>NZ_CP172939.1:0-1965000 GCF_050542975.1 Enterococcus sp. DIV1368d
ATGCCATCTGCTGATTCTATTTGGCAAGATCTTCAACGTTCCTTTAAAGAAGAGCTGAATCCGGCCAGTTATAGTGCTTGGATCGAGACTGCCAATGTCTTGTCGTTTGAAAAAAATCAGCTGCTGATCGAAGTACCCAGCGATCTTCATAAATCTTATTGGGAAAAAAATCTAGCTGCCAAAATTGTTGAAATGGGATTTATGAAAACTGGTGAAGAATTGATTCCTAGTTTTGTGACTGTCGAAGAAGCAGAAGCTTTAAAAACAGCCCCTTCTACTATTCAAACAGCTGCAGAAGAAAACGAGCGGCCGCCGAAATCGATCTTAAATGAAAAATACACATTTGATACCTTTGTCATCGGGAAAGGCAATCAGATGGCCCACGCTGCTGCTTTAGTTGTTGCAGAAGATCCTGGGTCTATTTATAATCCGCTGTTCTTCTATGGTGGCGTTGGTTTAGGGAAAACTCACTTGATGCACGCGATCGGTCATCAAATGTTGCTGAAACGTCCCAATGCCAAAATCAAGTACGTTAGTAGTGAAAATTTCACCAATGATTTCATTACTTCTATTCAAAAGAACAAAATGGAAGATTTTCGAAACGAATACCGCAATGTTGATCTTTTGCTGGTGGATGATATTCAATTCTTAGTCAATAAAGAAGGAACCCAAGAAGAATTCTTTAATACCTTCGAAGAACTGTATCGCAATAATAAACAGATCGTCCTGACAAGTGATCGTTTGCCAAATGAGATCCCGACTTTGCCGGAACGTTTGGTTTCCCGTTTTGCTTGGGGCTTATCCGTTGATATCACCCCGCCGGATCTAGAGACGCGGACTGCGATTTTGCGGAAAAAAGCCGAAGCCGAACGCTTGGAGATCCCCGACGATACGTTAAGTTATATCGCTGGGCAGATCGATTCGAATATCCGAGAACTTGAAGGAGCACTCGTGCGGGTGCAAGCTTTTGCTACGATGCAAAACTCAGACATTACAACGAGCTTGGCAGCTGAAGCCATCAAAGCCTTGAAATCAAGCCATGGCTCGACCCAAGTTTCGATTTTGCAGATCCAAGAAGAAGTCGCAAAATACTATCACATTCATGTCAATGATCTAAAAGGGAAAAAACGGGTCAAAGGCATCGTTGTCCCACGACAGATCGCGATGTATCTCTCTCGAGAATTGACCGATAGTTCTTTACCAAAAATCGGCGGCGAATTTGGTGGCAAAGACCATACAACGGTCATTCATGCCCATGAAAAAATTCAGCATTTAGTCGAAACAGATCCCACGATCAAAAATGAGATCGCTGAAATCAAACAAATCCTCTTCAGCTGATCTGTGGATAAGAAAAGAAGAACCAAAAAAGTTGTCCACAAGTTATTCACAGGCATTTTCGTTAGTCTAATCACTCTTTTCTCGAGTTATCCACATTACTAACAAGCCTATTACTACTATTACTTTTATTTAATAACTATAAATTAAAGGAGTATCGCTATGAAGCTAACTTTAAACCGAACAGAGTTCATGCAAGAATTACAAACTGTCCAACGGGCGATTTCAACCAAAACCACCATCCCGATCTTAACTGGAGTAAAATTATCCCTTTCAGAAAAAGGATTGACCATGACTGGGAGCAACGCCGATATTTCCATTGAAACTTTTTTAAGTGTGGAAAACGAAAAAGCGCAAATGCAAATCGAAAAAACAGGAGCGATCGTTTTACAAGCACGTTTCTTCAGCGAAATTGTTCGTCGTTTGCCTGAAAGTACCTTAACGTTAGAAGTTTTAGACAATAATCAAGTAGCGATCACTTCTGGAAAAGCCAACTTTACCGTCAACGGCTTGGATGCCGATAGTTATCCACATTTACCAGTTGTCGAAAGTCAAGATTCGATCGAGATTCCAGCCCACGTATTGAATAAGGTCGTTAGTGAAACAGTCTTTGCGGTTTCGCAACACGAAAGCCGTCCGATCTTGACTGGGGTCCACTTTGTCTTAGAAAATCAAAAATTATTAGCTGTTGCGACGGACTCACACCGTTTGAGCCAACGGGTGATTCCATTGGAAAGCGGAGAAACAGCCTTCAACATCGTGATTCCTGGCAAAAGCTTAACGGAACTTTCTCGTTCCTTAACAGATGAAGAAGAAGCGATCCAAATCAGCATTATGGATAACCAAGTGTTGTTCCAAACGAAAACCATGAAATTCTATTCTCGTTTATTGGAAGGAACTTACCCAGATACCAACCGTCTGATTCCTTCAAGCTTCAATACTGAGATTGAATTTTCTGTGCCAGAATTGTTACAAGCCATCGAACGGGCGTCATTGCTTTCTCATGAAGGCCGTAACAACATCGTTCGTTTGGCGATCTCCGAAGAAGCCGTTGTCTTATATGGAAACTCACCAGAAATCGGGAAAGTCGAAGAAGATCTTTCTTTTGAAAAAGTGACCGGCGACCCATTAGAGATCTCTTTCAACCCTGACTATATGAAAGCAGCACTACGAGCATTTGGTGACACCAGCATCGTGATCCGCTTTATCTCAGCGATCCGTCCATTTACGTTGGAGCCGACAGAGAGCAAAGGCAGCTTTATCCAGCTGATCACACCGGTGCGAACCAACTAATTTTTCATGTCTTTTGAAAAAAGTTGAAACAATCATCTGAAAATGAATAAATGAGTTAAAAGGGCTTAAAATCGTTTTTAAGCCCTTTTTTCTATTTTGGCTTCTTTTTTGTCTAAAAGCAGTAAGTCTTCTGAGAATGAAAAATATGCCGATGAATTTGTTTTCTTGGCAAAAAAAGAGTATAATAGAGCTAAACGCTCTTTGATAGAATTGAGGGGAATTATGAAAATGCAAATACCGTTAGAAACGGAATATATGACACTTGGACAAATGCTCAAAGAAGTCAGTGTGATCAGCAGCGGCGGCCAAGCGAAATGGTACCTTGCAGAGCACACCGTTTTTGTCGACGGCGAGCCGGAAAATCGACGAGGGCGCAAATTGTATGCGGGAATGCGTGTTGAGCTACCTGATGAAGGTACTTTTTTTATGGTGAAGAAGGAAGACGCTGATGCGGCTGAATGAGTTGCATTTAAGCAATTATCGGAACTATGATTCGCTGACACTGACTTTTGAGAAAGGTCTGGTCATTTTTTTAGGCGAAAACGCGCAAGGAAAAACCAATATTTTAGAAAGCATCTATGTATTGGCGATGACCAAAAGCCACCGCACCTCCAGTGAGCAAGAGCTTATCCGCTGGGACACAGAAGGTGCGCGGATCTCTGGCAGTGTCAGTCGGGGAAGCTCAACTATCCCGTTAGAACTGTTTTTGTCAAAAAAAGGACGAAAAACGAAAGTAAACCACATTGAGCAAAAAAAGCTCAGTAGTTACATAGGGCAGTTGAATGTCATTTTATTTGCTCCAGAAGACCTCTCCCTTGTAAAAGGAAGTCCCCAAGTCCGCCGCAAATTTCTCGATATGGAAATTGGGCAGATCGATCCAATCTATCTCTATGATCTCGTTCAATACCAATCCGTTTTGAAACAGCGCAATCAATACTTAAAACAGCTGAATGAAAAAAAACAGACCGATGAGATCTATTTAGATGTTTTGACGGAACAGCTGGTGGCTTTCGGCAGTAAAATCATTTTAGCCAGACAACGGTTTGTTCAGCGCTTGGCGTATTGGGCAAATCAGCTGCACCAAAAGATCAGCCAAGGAAAAGAAACCTTGCAGATCGACTACTTATCAAATGTGCCCGGTGAGGCGACCTCGCTGGAGGAGATCCAACAGCAATTTGTCAAAGCCTTGGCACAAGTCAAAGACCGTGAACGATTTCGGCAGGTCACGTTGGCAGGTCCCCATCGAGACGATCTGGATTTTTTGATCAATGAGAAAAATGTTCAGACCTTTGGTTCGCAAGGACAGCAGCGAACGACCGCCTTAAGTGTTAAATTGGCAGAAATCGATTTGATGAAAGAAGAAACGGGGGAATATCCCGTCCTTTTATTAGATGACGTCATGAGTGAGCTGGATGATTCCCGACAACTGCATTTATTGGAGACCATTGAAGGAAAAGTTCAGACCTTTCTGACAACGACGACATTAGAACATGTGAAAGACAAAATGTCTGTGGAAGCAGAGATTTTTTATGTAGAGCAAGGACATATTAAAGGAGAATAGACTGAATGACAGAAGAAGAAAAAAGCTTAGTTGAACGTGCGAAAGCCTATGATGCCAGTCAGATCCAAGTGCTGGAAGGACTAGAAGCCGTCCGCAAACGACCTGGGATGTACATTGGTTCTACCAGTTCAGAAGGTTTGCACCACTTAGTATGGGAAATCGTCGATAACTCGATCGATGAAGCACTAGCAGGCTTTGCCTCAAGTATTCAAGTGATCATTGAACCAGATAATAGCATTACGGTCGTCGATGACGGTCGGGGGATCCCCGTTGATATCCAAGCCAAGACAGGCCGTCCAGCGGTAGAAACCGTCTTTACGATCCTGCATGCCGGCGGGAAATTCGGCGGTGGCGGCTACAAAGTATCTGGTGGACTGCACGGGGTAGGTTCCTCCGTCGTTAATGCGCTATCCACGACTTTAGACGTAAAAGTCTATAAAGAAGGCAAAGTGTATTATCAAGAATACCATCGTGGGGCAGTCGTTGATGACTTGAAAGTGATCGATGAAACCGATCGCCACGGAACGACCGTCCACTTTGTTCCAGATCCAGAGATCTTTACGGAAACAACCGTATTCAATTTTGATAAATTAGCGACGCGGGTTCGGGAATTAGCCTTCTTGAACCGTGGCTTAAAAATCTCGATCGAAGACAAACGGGAAGAAAAACCCGTCTTGAAAGAATATCATTACGACGGCGGGATCAAGAGCTATGTGGAGCATTTGAATGCGAGTAAAACAGTGATTTTCCCAGATCCGATCTACTTAGAAGGAGAACAACAAGGAATCACGGTTGAAGTCTCCATGCAATATACCGATAGCTACCACAGCAACCTGTTGAGTTTTGCCAACAACATCCATACCTATGAAGGCGGAACCCATGAATTCGGGTTTAAGACTGCCTTGACACGGGTGATCAACGATTACGCCCGCAAGTCAAAATTGATGAAAGAAAACGACGAAAACCTGACCGGAGAAGATGTTCGGGAAGGATTGACGGCAGTTATCTCTATCAAGCATCCAGATCCTCAGTTTGAGGGACAAACGAAAACCAAATTAGGAAATTCGGAAGTGCGGACAGTCACTGATCGTCTCTTTTCCGAACATTTCACGAAATTCTTGATGGAAAACCCGAATGTGGGTCGTCAAGTCGTGGAAAAAGGACTTTTGGCATCAAAAGCCCGTCAAGCAGCCAAACGTGCCCGAGAAATGACTCGCCGAAAAGGTGCGTTAGAAATCAGTAACTTACCTGGGAAATTAGCCGACTGTTCCAGTAATGATCCAGAAAAATGCGAATTGTTTATCGTCGAAGGAGATTCTGCCGGCGGTTCAGCAAAACAAGGCCGCAGTCGCGAATTCCAAGCGATCTTACCGATCCGTGGGAAGATTTTAAATGTCGAAAAAGCCAGCATGGACAAAATCTTAGCAAACGAAGAGATCCGTTCATTGTTTACGGCAATGGGAACTGGGTTTGGTGCTGATTTTGATGTAGCAAAAGCCCGTTACCACAAGCTAGTCATCATGACCGATGCCGATGTCGATGGTGCCCATATCCGGACCCTGCTTTTGACGCTGTTCTATCGTTATATGCGTCCAATCGTTGAAGCTGGTTATGTCTATATCGCACAACCGCCATTGTACGGTGTCAAACAAGGGAAAAATATCCACTATATCCAACCCGGCAAGAATGCCGAACAAGATTTGAAAAATACGATTGAATCACTGCCTGCGACACCAAAACCAACGGTTCAACGCTACAAAGGTCTAGGGGAAATGGATGACCACCAGTTATGGGAAACCACGATGGACCCTGAAAACCGGATGATGCTGCGGGTCAGCGTAGATGATGCCATAGAAGCCGATCAAATTTTTGAAATGCTGATGGGGGATCGCGTCGAACCAAGACGGGCCTTTATCGAAGAAAACGCGCACTACGTGAAAAATCTTGACATCTAGCCAATCGTAGAGGAGGAAACAGCTTGAGTGAAGAAGCAAAACAAAATATTCATGACGTCAATCTGACCAGTGAAATGCGCGAGTCCTTTATCGATTATGCAATGAGTGTAATTGTTGCTAGGGCTTTACCAGATGTGCGGGATGGCTTAAAGCCGGTTCACCGCCGAATTTTATATGGAATGAATGAATTAGGGGTCACACCAGACAAGCCCCATAAAAAATCAGCCCGGATCGTCGGCGATGTCATGGGGAAATACCATCCCCATGGTGACAGTGCGATCTATGAATCAATGGTGCGGATGGCACAGCCCTTCAGCTATCGCTACATGTTAGTCGATGGCCACGGAAACTTTGGCTCAGTCGATGGTGACGGTGCCGCTGCGATGCGGTATACCGAAGCCCGCATGAGCAAACTGGCGATGGAGATGCTGCGGGACATCAACAAAGATACTGTTGATTTCCAAAGCAATTATGATGATACAGAACGAGAACCAGCGGTATTACCAGCACGCTTCCCGAACCTTTTGGTCAACGGGACGACGGGGATCGCTGTTGGGATGGCGACCAATATCCCACCTCATAACTTGAATGAAGTTATTGCAGCCATCGATCTATTGATGGAAAATCCAGAAGTCACGACAAGTGAATTGATGGAAGTCCTGCCGGGACCAGATTTCCCAACCGGCGGGATCGTCATGGGAAAATCCGGTATTCGCCGTGCCTATGAAACAGGGAAAGGGTCGATCACTGTTCGCGGAAAAGTCGAAGTGACTGAAATGCCCAACGGTAAAGAACGGATCTTAGTGACTGAATTGCCGTATATGGTCAATAAAGCGAAGTTGATCGAGCGGATCTCTGAGCTGCACCGTGACAAACGGATCGAAGGAATCACCGATCTGCGGGATGAATCGTCTCGTGAAGGCATGCGGATCGTGATCGACGTTCGTCGCGACGTCAGTGCGTCGGTGATCTTAAACAATCTCTACAAAATGACTGCACTGCAATCTTCTTTTGGCTTTAATATGTTAGCCATTGAAAAAGGCGTGCCGAAGATTTTGAGTTTGAAACGAATTTTAGAAAATTACATCGAGCATCAACAAGAAGTGGTAACTCGTCGGACACAGTTTGATAAAAACAAAGCAGAAGCCCGTGCCCACATCTTAGAAGGGTTACGGATCGCATTGGATCATATCGATGAGATCATTGCTTTGATCCGGGCATCAAATTCTGATGATGAAGCAAAAAATAGCATGATGGAGCGCTTCAAATTGTCCGATCGCCAAGCGCAAGCAATTTTAGATATGCGTTTGCGTCGCTTGACTGGTTTGGAACGCGACAAGATCGAAAACGAGTACCAAGGTTTGTTAGAATTTATCGCTGATTTGACAGACATTTTAGCAAATCCACAACGAGTCCTAGAGATCATCCAAACGGAGTTGCAAGAATTAGGCCAACGCTTTGGCGATGATCGCCGGACTGAATTATTGGTTGGGGAAGTCTTAAGTCTTGAAGATGAAGACTTGATCGAAGAAGAAGAAATCGTCATTACTTTGACGAACAATGGATACATCAAACGAGTAGCTAAGTCTGAATTCCGTGCACAACGTCGCGGCGGACGTGGCGTTCAAGGAATGGGGATCCACGATGAAGACTTCGTGAAGACGTTGATTTCTTGTTCGACTCACGACACATTACTGTTCTTCACCAATAAAGGGAAAGTTTACAAAGCCAAAGGCTATGAAATTCCTGAGTATGGTCGGGCAGCCAAAGGTATCCCTGTGATCAATCTCCTAGGGATCGATTCTAGCGAACGGATCGAAGCGATCATTTCGGCTTCAGGTGGGCCTCAAGAAGGACGCTACTTGTTCTTCACGACGCGTCTAGGTGTGGTCAAACGGACCTCAGTGACGGCCTTTTCAAATATCCGTGCCAATGGTCTGATTGCGATCGGTCTTCGGGAAAATGATGAGTTGGTTAACGTGATCGAAACCCATGGCGAAGATGTCGTGATCATCGGCACCCACGATGGCTACTCTGTGACTTTCAAAGAAGCCCTTGTTCGGGATATGGGCCGAACAGCTGCTGGTGTGCGAGGCATTCGTCTAAGAGATGGAGACTACGTCGTAGGTGCCGCTGTGATCACAGAAGACAGTGAAGTCTTGGTCATCACTGAGAACGGCTATGGCAAACGCACCAAAGGCTCTGAATACCCAATCAAAGGTCGTGGCGGAAAAGGGATCAAAACAGCCAACATTACGGCGAAAAACGGTCCATTAGCCGGCTTGACGACGGTCAGCGGTGAGGAAGACATCATGGTGATCACCAATAAAGGCGTCTTGATTCGTTTCAATGTAGCGACTGTTTCCCAAACTGGTCGGGCAACCTTAGGGGTTCGTTTGATGAAGATGGAAAACAATGCCAAAGTAGTGACGATGGCAACGGTTGAACCGGAAGTCGAAGAAGAACTAACGACTGCCGAAGAAACAGCGGTACAAGACGTGCCAGTTGTGGAAGAAACAACGGAAGACACCACGGATACACAAGAATAAGCAATACATTTTCTAGGAAGACAGCAACCTGCGAACCTGCAGCTTGCTGTCTTTTTACTCTTTTTCAAAAAATCGGCAGCAGCTGACGTATTTATCAGTGTAAGCGATTGTTTGCAGTGATGGGTAGATGCAGGGACGCAAAAAAATAGCTTGCAGTAGGGACGAAAAAAGTGTATAATAATTATTTGTGAGTAGTCTAATTAGACCACTCTCTCTGCTCCTAGAAAACTAGGGGCCAAAGTCCACAGGGAGGTGAAAAATCAATGGAAAACACGAAATATGAGATCTTATATATCATTCGTCCAAACATTGATGAAGAAGCAAAAGCCGCATTGATCGCTCGTTTTGACTCAATCTTAACTGATAACGGCGCTGAAGTTATCGAATCAAAAGATTGGCAAAAACGCCGTCTAGCGTATGAAATGGATGGATTCCGTGAGGGTATCTATCACATCGTTAAAGTTTCTTCTTCAACAACTGCAAGTGCAATCAACGAGTTTGACCGTCTTGCGAAAATCAATGATGACATTATCCGTCACATGATTGTCAAAGAAGAAGCATAATATTGTTTCACATGAAACAAAAGCGATGAGGAGATGATGAACTTTGATTAATAATGTTGTACTAGTAGGAAGACTAACCAAAGATCCTGATTTACGTTACACTTCTAATGGCACTGGTGTCGCAACCTTTACCTTGGCGGTAAACCGCAATTTTACCAACCAAAGTGGAGAGCGCGAAGCTGATTTCATCAACTGTGTTATTTGGAGAAAACCAGCGGAAACATTAGCAAACTATGCACGCAAAGGAACTTTATTAGGGGTTACTGGACGTATTCAAACCCGTTCATACGACAACCAACAAGGCCAACGTGTTTATGTAACAGAAGTCGTTGCTGACAACTTCCAATTATTAGAGTCGCGGAATGCTTCCGAGCAAAGACGCACAACTGATAGCGGATCTGGCAGTAACAATACGTATAACTCAAACAGTTCTTCTGGATTTGGTAACAATAACTCAAATCAAACTCAATCCTCTCAACCATCAGGAATGCCTAATTTTGATCGAGACAACTCCGATCCATTCGGAAACTCATCAATCGACATTTCAGACGATGATTTACCATTCTAAGAAATTGATAGGAGGGAAATAGGATGGCACAACAAAGAAGAGGCGGACGCAAACGTCGTAAAGTAGACTACATTGCTGCAAACCATATTGAACATATCGATTATAAAGATATTGAATTACTAAAACGTTTCATTTCAGAACGCGGTAAAATCTTACCACGTCGTGTAACTGGTACTGGTGCGAAAAACCAACGCAAACTTACCATTGCAATCAAACGTGCGCGTATCATGGGATTACTTCCATTCGTAGGCGAAGAATAAATCGAATGATTTTCATTGACAAGTTTCTTTTGAAGCTTGTCAATTTTTTTACATTAAAATCGGAACGTAGCGAAGGCAAGATTGTTTGAGGAATCATCTGTATAAGGTGTTCTTTTGTTTCATTTTTACTGCGCCTCTATCGAATTTTCTGCAATCTTAATACATTCTCATAAAGCTACTTGCTATAATCTTTATAGACAGTTCTTCTTTGCGTGCAATACACAACAATAGCAGCGGTACCTATTGCAATCAAGCAATTGGTTATAGATCCTAGAATGGATGAAAGATAAAGAGTAGCTAACAGCTTTTGTATGATCCATGATACTCTTATCATTGAAAATACCCCCATTGATTAATTATCAGTTTTAATGTACATTCTTTATGAAGATAATAACTGAATTTCATGAAATAGAAAATAATCGGCAGAAAAAACAGCTAATTTGCAGAGAATAAAGGATAATTAAAATAAATTTTCTAAAAAAACACAATATATGGTATGTTATCATGGTTTATCGTAGGATATATAGTAGTTGATAATCTGCAGAAAATAGTGGTTAATCTGCAGATAATCTGCAGATTAACAGAAAAGGAATGAAGGTATGGTGCAATTTACTTTAAAACCTGAAGGCGCTCAAATCGAGTATAAAAAATCAATGAAACAATTACCTAAAGATTTTTGGGAAACGTATTCGGCTTTCGCAAACACAGAAGGTGGTATGGTTGTTTTAGGGATTTCAGAAACAGAACCGGGTGTATTTTCTATAACGGGTGTTCAAAATGTAGAAAAAGTGAAAAAAGAACTATTTAATTCTCTACAAGATGATAGGAAAGTAAGCTATAACCTAATTTCTGAGAGACAAGTTAATGTAAGGTATTTTGATGAGAAAGCTGTCATTGAAATACTTGTTCCAGCAGCGCCTGCTTCGAAAAAACCAATCCATATCAATAGGGATCTAAGACAAACTTACAAAAGAAAAAATGACGGTGACTACAAAGCTACACCTGAAGAATTAAAGTATATGCTCAGAAATTCAGAAAGAGATCTAGATTCTGATACCCTACCGAGGTATGATATAAATGATTTAAATAAAGCCTCTATAGAAAATTATCGAAGATTATTGATTGGTAACAATGAGGATTCCCAATACATTGATATGGGGATACAAGAGCTCTTAATCGATATAGGTGCGATGAAAAGAAATAGAGAGAATCTAGAAAAGATTGACTATCAACTGACTGTCGGTGGGCTCTTATTCTTTGGAAAATATAGTTCTATTGTAGACTATATACCGCATTTTCACTTAGATTACTTTAATCGAACTGGATCGAGTGATCGGTGGAGCGACAGAGTAGCAACTGGTGATCCAAATTATCCGGATCTGAATGTATTTTCTTTTTTTCAAATCGTTTTAGAAAAATTACGAATGACCATTCAAGACAAGTTTGATTTAACGAACGATTATACTCGAAATTCCTCAACTAATGACATAGGTATCGCATTGAGGGAAGCTTTGGCAAATGCACTTATACATGCAGATTACTTTTGTAAGAAATCAATTCGAATAGAGGCATATAGAGGCTTTTATATTTTTGAAAATCCTGGTGAAATGAAAATTTCGATAGAAGAATTTATTCGAGGTGGAGATTCTCAGCCTCGGAATAATACGATCACAACTTTGTTTAGAAGAGTTGGCCTATGTGAACGTGCGGGCACGGGAGGTCCTAAAATTGTCCAATCCGCGGCTAAAAACAAATTAAAGATGCCAGATATCCTATCCGAAAACGAAAAAACATGTTTAAAAATATGGAAAATAGACCTTGCTGAAGCTCATCCAGAATTAACTGTAGAGGAAAAAAGTGTATATAAGTGTATAATGCAAGCTGGGTATAGTATTTCTAGTATGGAAATACAAAAAAAGACAGGTTTAAGTAGATATTATGTAACCGAGGGAATTAAAGTATTGATTGAGAAAAATTTGATTTCGCAAGAAGGAAAAGGAAGATCAACAAAATATGCACTTGTAGAAGGAACATCTGAGAAATTAGCTCAGCTTCAACACATTATGAAAAGTTTAGAAAATTATTACATTAACTAAATGAAAGTAATTGAAGCGATTTGTTTGTGAGTATAGTAAATATGAAATTAGGTTTTGCGAGACGAATAAATCAAATGATTTTCATTGACAAGTTTCTTTTGAAGCTTGTCAATTTTTTTATCCATCGAAGATAAACTTGTTATTTTATATATAGATAGAATAACGAATGATAGAAATTTTTTCCTAGTTGGTTCACCAAAAAAGTTTCACGTGGAACTTTTTTGCATCAATCGCCTATTTGATTGTTTTGTGGTAAAATAAGGAACAAAGCTTCAAAAAAATGGGATGATACATTGAGGGGTAAAAAAGATGGCAGCAATTGGGTTGATTTCAATTGATAATTACGATGATTTGATTGAGAAAAAAGACGACAAACAAGTTTCTTATTTGAACTCGCTGATCACGACATTGATTTCTGATTGGGCAAGTGAGAATCATGTTTTTTACAAACGAATCAATTCCGAGCGGTTTCTTTTCGTCGCGAAGTATTCAGATATTGAGCGGATGAAGGAAGAAAAATTCCAATTTTTGACTAGAGTACGGCAAGTTGCGGAAAAAAATGATCTGCCATTAACGATCAGTATGGGGATCTCCTATGGGGAAGAGTCTTTTGAAGAGATCGGGGAAGTGGCACAAAACAATCTCGACATTGCGTTAGTTCGCGGCGGTGATCAAGTCGTTTTAAAAGAAGCCAAAGAAGAAGCAAAACCGCAATTCTTTGGTGGCAATACAGACGGCACACCCAAGAGAACGCGTGTTCGTTCTCGTGCCATGAGTACGGCGTTGAGAAAGATTTTTGCTGAAAACCAGCGGATCTTTATCATGGGTCATCGTTACCCAGACATGGATGCCTTAGGTTCGGCTTTTGGGGTGGCTTACATGGCGATGATGAGCGATAAAGAATGCTACATCATTTTAAATCCAAAAGAGATCACCGCAGACATTCAACGGGCATTGGAAGAATTGAAAAAATACCCCGAGCTGGAACGATTTGTGATCACTGGGGAAGAAGCAGTTAATTTATCAAATGAAGAAAGTGTGCTAGTGATGGTAGATTACCATAAGCCGTCGATGTCGATCTCGCAAGCGGTCTATGATGAATTTGACAAAATCGCAGTGATCGATCACCATCGTCGCGGGGATGAGTTTCCCGATAAGCCACTATTGACGTATATTGAATCTTCCGCGTCTTCGGCATCGGAACTGGTAGCAGAATTAATCCAGTATCGTGCTTCTCGCAGATCGCAAGTCCCGAAATTTATTACGACTTCTTTATTAGCGGGCATCTACGTGGATACGAAGAACTTCACGGTGCGAACCACTGGTCGGACCTTTGATATTGCTGGTTATTTGAAAAACCAAGGCGCAGATACGTCATTGGTTCAATACATGTTGAGTACGGATCTCGATTCCTATTTGATGATCAGTGAACTGGTTTCTCGCAGCCAGCATTTCCGAGAAGATATCGTGATTGCTGCAGCGGATGAAGATCGGGTGTACGATAGTGTCACCGTTGCGAAAGCGGCCGATACTCTGCTATCGATCAACGGGATCCATGCCGCATTTGTCATTACGAAACAACCAGGAGATTTGATCGGTATCAGTGCTAGAAGCACTGGTAAAGTCAATGTACAAACCTTGATGGAGGCATTAGGCGGCGGCGGACATTTTACCAACGCAGCCACGCAAATAAAGAACAGCAGCATTGGTGATGTAGAAAACCAGCTGCGAGCGGAATTAACGAAAAATGAACAATAACAAGGAGTGACCAAGATGAAAGTTATTTTCTTACAAGATGTCAAAGGCAAAGGCAAAAAAGGCGATATCAAGGAAGTCCCTAATGGCTACGCACAAAACTTTCTGATCAAAAACAACTTAGCCAAACCTGCCAACAATGAAAGCATGGCAGAATTAAAAGGCAAACAAAAAGCCAAAGAAAAACAAGACGCAGAAGTCTTAGCAGAAGCGAAAGAGTTAAAAGCACTTCTTGAAAAGGAAGAAACCGTTGTGAAGATCAATGCCAAAGCAGGGGAAGATGGCCGCTTGTTCGGTTCGATCCCATCAAAACAAATTGCCGATGCCTTGAACAAGCAATACAAAATCAAGATCGACAAACGCAAAATCGAATTGGATCAGCCGATCCGTGCATTAGGCTTTACGCAAGTACCTGTAAAATTGCACCCACAAGTAACAGCAACGATCAATGTTCATACCATCCAAGAATAAGCATTACTCCCAACAGTCACATGTTGGGGTTTTTTTCGGCAAACGTCCAAGCAATCTTGTACTTTGGATGGGAATCTTGTAGAATGAATGGACGAAGGAGCGAATGGCATGAATGAAGTTTGGCAAAATCAAGTTCCCCCACAAGATATTGAAGCGGAACAAGCGGTCCTAGGGGCAGTCTTTTTAGATGCCGATGCGATCATCGATGCAATGGAAGTAATCGCCCCAGAAGATTTTTATCGCCGCAGCCATCAAATAATTTTTCAAGCAATGATCCAGTTGAACGACCGTAGTGAATCGATCGACTTGATTACGTTGAAAGCAGAAATTGAAAAAAGCAACAGTCTTGAAGATGTTGGCGGCCTGACGTATCTGACTGAATTGAGTCAAGCTTCACCATCAGCAGCAAGTATTGCTTATTATGCGAAGATCGTTGACGACAAAGCCACGTTACGCAATCTGATCCAAACAGCGAGCCGCATCGTAACCAAAGGCTTTGAACAAGATGAAGATGTGCAGTCGATCATTGATCAAGCAGAAAAAAGTATTTTAGAAGTATCCGAAAAGCGCAATAGCAATGGCTTCCAATCGATAGCGGAAGTCTTGAATCGGACGATCGAAACGATCGATCAGTTGGCGCAAAACAATGAAGAAATCACCGGATTACCTACGGGTTATGCGGCTTTAGACAAAATGACGGCGGGGCTGCAAAAAGAAGAGCTGATTATTCTCGCTGCCCGCCCCGCGGTAGGGAAAACCGCGTTTGCCTTGAATATCGCGCAAAATGTCGGAACGAAAACCGATCGTTCCGTAGCGATCTTTAGTCTGGAAATGGGGGCTGAATCATTGGTCAATCGGATGCTGTGTGCGGAAGGCTCGATTGAGGCCAGTCACTTGCGGACGGGGCAGCTCTCAGAAGAAGAGTGGCGGAATTTGATCGTTGCCATGGGCAGTCTTTCTAACGCCAATATCTATATCGATGATACCCCTGGGATCAAGATCTCTGAGATTCGGGCACGTTGTCGGAAACTGGCGCAAGAAAAAGGTAATCTCGGCTTGATTTTGATCGACTACTTGCAGCTGATTGAAGGAACGGGTCGCGAAAACCGCCAACAAGAAGTCTCTGAGATCTCTCGCCAATTAAAGAAACTGGCGAAGGAATTAAAAGTGCCAGTGATCGCACTGTCTCAGCTTTCTCGGGGTGTGGAACAACGACAAGACAAGCGTCCTGTTTTAAGTGATATTCGGGAATCAGGATCGATTGAGCAGGATGCCGATATCGTTGCTTTCTTGTACCGAGATGACTACTACCGCAGCGAAGGCGACGATGACGATGAACCAGAAGAACAACAAAACAACAATGTGATCGAAGTCATTATCGAGAAAAACCGGAGTGGTGCCCGGGGGACCGTCGAACTTCTATTTATCAAAGAATACAATAAGTTCTCCTCGGTCTCGCCGCGAGAAGAGTTCGGGTAAGACACCAACGATGTGAGAAACCAAGGCTCCTGCTGCCGTCTGCATTGCGCTGATGGCAGCAGGGCTTTTTTTATGTGCTGACTTTATTCGTTTTTACGTGTATAAATAATTATTGAGAAGAAAATAGTTCGTTTTTTACCCCTGAAAAATGAGAATTTAAAACGATTATTCGATTTTAGATTGAAAGAGCTTGCGAATCTTGTTACAATACTTAAGGAATGCACTAATTAAAGAAAGAGGTCATTATATGTCATCTGTAGTAGTAGTAGGTACACAATGGGGCGATGAAGGTAAAGGAAAGATTACGGACTTTTTGAGTGAAAACGCGGAAGTCATTGCACGTTATCAAGGTGGAGACAATGCCGGCCATACGATTAAATTTGACGGTGTGACCTATAAACTGCATTTGATTCCTTCTGGGATCTTTTATGCAGATAAAATCAGTGTCATTGGAAACGGGGTCGTTGTGAACCCGAAATCATTAGTTAAAGAATTAGCATACTTGAAAGAAAACAATATAATAACAGAAAACTTAAAGATCTCTGATCGTGCTCATGTTATTTTACCTTACCATATCCATTTGGATCAGCTGCAAGAAGATGCCAAAGGTGACAACAAGATCGGTACCACGATCAAAGGGATTGGACCAGCCTATATGGATAAAGCTGCCAGAGTCGGCATTCGGATCGCTGATCTTTTAGACAAAGAAATTTTTGAAGAACGTCTGCGTATCAACTTAGAAGAAAAAAATCGTCAATTCGTGAAAATGTTTGACGCAGAGCCAATCGCTTTTGAAGACATTTTTGAAGAGTATTACGAATATGGCCAACAAATCAAAAAATATGTGACGGATACTTCGGTGATCCTTAACGATGCCTTAGATGAAGGCAAACGGGTTTTATTTGAAGGGGCACAAGGCGTGATGCTGGATATCGACCAAGGAACCTATCCTTTCGTGACATCATCCAACCCCGTTGCTGGGGGAGTCACTATTGGTAGTGGTGTGGGTCCTTCAAAAATCAACAAAGTCGTTGGTGTCTGCAAAGCTTACACCTCTCGGGTAGGAGATGGTCCTTTCCCAACGGAACTGTTTGATGAAACAGGTGAACAAATTCGTAAGATCGGTCGTGAATACGGAACAACGACAGGACGTCCTCGCCGTGTGGGCTGGTTTGATACCGTCGTGATGCGCCATTCAAAACGTGTTTCAGGGATCACGAACCTATCCCTTAACTCGATCGATGTCTTGAGCGGCTTAGAAACCGTGAAGATCTGTACGGCTTATGAACTAGACGGCGAATTGATCTATCATTACCCAGCAAGCTTGAAAGAGTTGAACCGCTGCAAACCAGTCTACGAAGAACTTCCTGGCTGGTCTGAAGACATTACTGGCTGCAAAACATTAGCAGATCTGCCAGAAAATGCACGCAATTACGTTCACCGCATCTCTGAATTAGTCGGTGTCCGCATTTCGACCTTCTCGGTAGGACCAGACCGCAGCCAAACCAACATTTTAGAAAGTGTTTGGGCGCAAATCTAATCTGACGCAAAAGCTTCAGAACAAGACGAAGAACTCCTGTGTCAAAAGCAGTCAACGATAAGTTTGGCTGCTTTTGATGAGAATTTCTTCTGTCTTGTTCTTTTTTTGCTATAATAGGGGGTAACGAGAGGGGTGAAACCATGTTTCAAATCATGACAGATTCCTGCTGTGATTTACCAGCAGCAAGATTAGCGGAGCTAGATGTTGCGTATATTCCGATGCTGATCGAATTAGACGGCAAAGAATATATCGATGATATGGGCAAAGAATTTGATACGGAATGGTTTTTAGGAAAACTAAAAGAACATGCGCAGCCGACAACTTCTCAAATCAATGTCGGACGTTATATGGAGTATTTTCGGCCGTATGTCGAAGCGGGCACACCGGTCCTTTATTTAGGTTTTTCTTCAGGAATGAGCGGCTCATTCCAAAGTGCCGTCCAAGCCGTAGCCTTACTAAAAGAAGAATACAAAGAAGTTGCGATCACCTTGATCGATACGCGCTCTGCGAGTTTAGGCGAAGGCTTCTTAGTGGCTGAAGCAGCCCAACAAAAAGCCCAAGGACGTTCGTTGCTAGAAGTCAGCCAATGGGTAGAAGAAAACAAACTGCGTTTAGATTCATGGGTCACCGTCGACGATTTAAAACAATTGGAACGCGGCGGCAGAATCTCTAAAACGGCGGCAGCGATCGGCGGATTGCTAAACGTGAAACCAATTATTACCGTCGATACTGCGGGAAAATTACGCAGCGTTGATCGAGTGCGGGGACGCAACAAAGCGATCCAAAAAATCGTAGATCAAACCATCGCCAATCTTCACGAATCAAAAACCAATACGGTTTATTTTGCCAATGCTGGCGATGCCGAAGCGGCGGAGAAAGTCATCAAACGTTTGACCGAAAAAATTCCTGACATTATTATTCATCATTATCCATTAGGTCCAACGATCTCCAGTCATACCGGCTACGGCTGCTTGGCGCTGTTTTCATTCGGCAAAGCCCGTTTAGAACAAGCGTAACCTGCCAAAAATACCCGAAGCACCTAGGAAAAATAAAAGAAACGCTCCAGTTGCAGCCTTGGTGGCGGGCAACTGGAGCGTTCTTTTTTTCAAAAGCAGCTTATTGATTCATTTCTGCTACGCGTTTTTGGACATCTTTGTTTTCTAAGAATTCATCGTAGGTCGTTTCGGCACGATCCACCACGCCTTTGCTAGAGACCGCAATGATACGGTTCGCAAGGGTTTGAATAAATTGGTGGTCATGAGAAGCAAACAACAATGAGCCGGTGAAGGCCATCAAGCCATCGTTTAATGCGGTGATCGATTCTAAGTCCAAGTGATTGGTTGGATCATCCAATACCAGTACGTTGGCTTTTGAAAGCATCATTTTCGACAACATGCAGCGAACTTTTTCGCCCCCGGAAAGAACATTGACGGGTTTTAATACTTCATCCCCAGAGAACAACATGCGACCTAGGAAGCTGCGCAAGAAGGTATTGTCGTCTTCTTCTTTGCTTGCGTATTGACGCAACCAATCAACGATCGGGGTATCCGTATCAAATTCGCTGGTCGTATCTTTTGGCAAGTAGGCATGCTGCGTGGTCACGCCCCAACGAACACTACCTGTATCAGGAGTGATTTCCCCCATGATGACTTTGAATAGCGTTGTGGTGGTGATATCGCTATTGGCAACAAAAGCGACTTTGTCGTCTTTGTTCAAGGTGAAAGAGATATTGTCTAAAATCTTTTTGCCGTCGATCGTCACACTGACATTGTCGACTTGCAGCAAGTCATTCCCGATTTCACGTTCTGGTTTAAAACCGACAAACGGGTAGCGGCGAGACGAAGGTTGAATATCATCAAGAGTGATTTTATCCAACATTTTTTTCCGAGATGTTGCTTGTTTGGATTTTGATGCATTGGCACTAAAGCGTGCGATAAAGTCTTGCAGTTCTTTGATCTGCTCTTCTTTTTTGGCATTTGATTGGGATTGTAATTTCGCAGCTAATTGGCTTGATTCCAACCAGAAATCATAGTTGCCGACAAACAATTTGATTTTGCCGAAGTCTAGATCGGCCATATGGGTACAAACTTTATTTAAGAAGTGGCGGTCATGGGAAACAACAATGACGGTGTTGTCAAAGTTGATCAGAAACTCTTCTAACCAGTTGATAGATTGGATATCCAATCCGTTGGTAGGCTCATCTAGGAGCAAGACGTCTGGCTTACCGAAAAGGGCTTGTGCGAGTAAGACTTTCACCCGTTGACCAGCAGTTAGATCTTTCATCAAGACATGATGCAATTCATCGGGAATGTTCAAGCCTTGCAAAAGAACAGCTGCTTCGGGCTCTGCTTCCCAGCCATCAAGTTCCGCAAATTCGCCTTCTAGTTCGGCGGCACGAATCCCATCTTCATCAGAAAAGTCTTCCTTCATGTAGATCGCGTCTTTTTCTTTCATCACTTCGTAGAGACGTTTATGGCCCATGATGACCGTTTCGATCACTGGAAACTCTTCGTAATCATAGTGGTTCTGCTTCAAGACAGCCATCCGTTCATCAGGACCTAAAGACACATTCCCGGTTGAAGGTTGGATCTCACCAGATAAAATTTTTAAAAAAGTTGATTTACCAGCACCATTTGCACCAATCAAACCATAACAATTACCAGGCGTAAACTTAATATTAACATCATCAAACAGTTTGCGGTCTGAAAAATGCAAACTTACATCACTTACTGTAATCAATTCTTTTCCTCACTTTATATAAATTGACATGGAGTCTCCTAGCATTATAGCGATGAATGTTGAAACTTTCAAGTAAAGCCGAGGATTTCATCAGGAAAGGCTTAGGGCTGGTGAAAGAAAAATTTTGGCTGCTGCTGCCTTCCTAGTAGAACCTGACGGCTTCCTATGCTAGAGTATTGGTAGAATAGTTAGACAAAGGAGCAGACGAATGGTGGATTGGTTGGTTGGATTGTCGCCATGGCAGCAAGCGTTGGCGGGGACAATCTTTACGTATGGTATGACGGCGCTTGGAGCAGCGCTAGTCTTTTTCTTCAAAGAAATCAATAAAAATGTCCTGAATACGATGCTGGGGTTTGCCTCTGGCGTGATGATCGCTGCTAGTTTCTGGTCGTTATTAGATCCTGCGATCGCACGAGCCGAAGAAAATGGCGACATTCCGTGGCTTGTGGTCAGCATCGGGTTTGGTTTGGGTGGTTTGTTTCTATATGCAGCAGATAAGACGCTCCCGCATATGCATTTTGGTCCGAATCATGAAACAGAAGGTTTGCCCAGTCATTTGAAGCGAACGATCTTGCTGGTCTTTTCGATCACGCTGCATAATATCCCAGAAGGCTTGGCGGTAGGGGTAGCGTTTGGGGCGGCGGCTAGTGCCGATGATCCGCGAGCAGCGATCTTAGCGGCGCTTTCGGTAGCGATCGGGATCGGGATCCAGAATTTTCCAGAAGGCGCAGCCGTTTCGATCCCCTTGCGCCAAGAAGGGTTAAGCCGAACCAAAGCCTTTATGTACGGGCAAGCGTCAGGGATCGTAGAACCGATCGCCGGTGTGATCGGAGCTTTGCTGGTAACGAGTATGTCCGCTGTCTTGCCGTATGCGTTGGCTTTTGCAGCGGGTGCTATGATCTATGTAGTGGTGGAAGAATTGATTCCAGAAGCGCAGCAAACCTTGACGAGTCGCCGCCATTTTGCGGTCTTTGGCGTCATGCTAGGCTTTATCTTAATGATGGTTTTAGATGTAGCATTAGGCTGATCGATAAAAAAACACCTGACTTTCCAAACGTCAGGTGTTTTTGATTTACTTGTAATTAACGATAATATTTTCTTGGCTTTTGGCGAATCGATGTTAACCAGCGAACGATCAAAACGGCCAGCAGCAAAGGAATCCCGAAACGGAAGACCAATCCGATCAACCCACCAATAATGCCTAATACAACGGATAAAACAAGGGATGCTGCGATTAAAACTGCCACGACAGTAACGATTCTTCCTAATAAACTTTCTGTATTCATTGTGACTCCTCCTAGACTTTTTTTCTTATCCCTAGCATAACAAGAAAGAAAAAGAAACACATCCAACTTAAGACGGAATAATTGCTCCGCCGTGGGCCATAGGTTTGTGATAAACTAAACATGAATGAATCATGAAAGGAGTCAAAAAGAATGAACGCAGAAATTCTCACGAGCCAAGTCATCACAGAAGGAGGGTGCAATGCCTGTTTGCCTTATGAACTCAATACCTTCACGCTGCAGCTATCGGATGGTCGTAGTTTTTCGTTAGAAAACTTGGATGTTGCTGCATTGGTGATGCCAATTGCCCAGATCAATCAGTGGCAGACTCGTTTATTATTAGAAGAAGACGAAGGACTGATCTATCAAAAAGGAACGCAAGAAGTAATTTTCGTAGAGGGCAGCCGTCAGGATACGTTTTCCAGCAAAGGACAGACGATTGCTTGTCCGAAAAAGAGTTGTGAAGCTGACGTCTTTGCCACAACCAATCGAGTGCTGACAGAATTGTTTGGCATCGAACCGCTTTCCTTCGTTCTGCGGGCTGCACAAGCATAAGAGGACGAAAAAAAGCCGCTTGCGCATGTACCGACCTTTTAAAGTTAGCTTTTAGTCTAACTATTGGGAGTCATGACAGCAAGTGGTTGTTTTTTTCGTATCGTTACTTACGGATCTGGCCTTCGCCATAAATAATGTATTTGGTAGAAGTCAGTGCTTCTAACCCCATTGGCCCACGGGCATGGAGTTTTTGCGTCGAGATGCCGATCTCGGCACCAAAGCCAAACATAAAGCCATCGGTGAAACGGGTCGAGGCATTGACGTAAACCGCCGCCGCATCAACTTCTTTCAAGAAGCGTTGGGAAGCGAAATAATCATCGGTGATGATCGCTTCGGAGTGCTTCGTATTGTAGCGATTGATGTGAGCAATGGCTTCTTCTAGCGAAGCCACCACTTTGATCGCTAAGATATAGTCTAAAAACTCGGTTGCCCAGTCGTCTTCAGTGGCAAGCTGTGCATTGTTTAAAAACGCCAACGCTTTTTGATCTCCTCGCAATTCGACTTGATCGGCAAATTGCTGTTCTACCATTGGCAAAAAGTCCGCTGCCACTGCTTCATGGACGAGGATCGTTTCGATGGCATTGCAGACAGAAGGGCGTTGCGTTTTTGCATTCGTGACGATCGCCAGTGCCATCGGCAGCTGGGCTGCTTGATCGATGTAGATATGATTGTTGCCGGTGCCGGTTTCGATCACTGGTACTGTGGCGGTCTCTTTGACACGACGAATCAAGCCGACGCCCCCCCGAGGGATCAAAACATCCAAGTAATCTGTCAGCCGCATCAGCTCAGCCGCTGTTTCGTGGCTCGTGTCTTCGATAAACTGGATCGCATGGCGGGAGTGTCCGTTGGCAGCTAATGCCTCTTGTAAAATAGTCACGAGGACTTGATTGGAGTGGAAGGCTTCTTTTCCACCACGCAAAATCACGGCATTTCCTGATTTGAAACACAGACTAGCCGCGTCAGTGGTGACATTAGGGCGGGCTTCGTAGATGATGCCAATGACCCCTAAAGGCACTCGCTGTTGACCAATCAAAAGATCGTCAGCATTGCGCCACATTTTATCCACGGCACCGATTGGATCGGGCAATTGGGCGACTTCTCGGATGCCGTTAGCCATCTCGGTGATCCGTTGTTCTGTCAGCAACAGACGATCCAGCATCGTCTGGCTGGTTCCTTTGGCTTTTGCGGCGGCTAGGTCTTTTTGATTAGCAGCTAAAATCGTCTCAGTAGCTTTTTCTAAAGCATCGGCCATCGCTGCCAGTAGGTGGTTTTTTTCACTGGCACTCAGTAAGCTTAATGCCTGGGCGCTTGCTTGTGCTTGTTGACCGATCGTTTGTAAATTGCTCATTGCTCATCCTCCGTTCGTTGATAAAAGTGGGTGCCGACAGGTTCCCCTGCGAGCAAGTCAAAAATAATTTTCGGCTGCTTGCCGTTAGCCAGCAGCATGTGACTGTTCAAGTCTAAGATACGTTGGGCGGCTTTTAGTTTACTGGTCATACCGCCGGTTCCATAAGGACTGCCTTTTCCCGTAGCTTGTTCTAAAAGTTCTGGGGTGATTTCATTGATCTCGGAATACAAAACGGCATCAGGATCATTCAGCGGATTGGCGGAATAAAAGCCGTCGATATCAGAAAGCATGATCAAAAGCTCGGCTTTCGTCAACTGAGCGACGATCGCTGACAGCTGGTCATTGTCGCCAAATTTGGTGAGATGGTCCAATTCATCCACTGCCACCGTGTCGTTTTCATTAATGATCGGGATGATCCCCATCGTAAGTAATTGCTCTAAGGTGTTGCTAACGTTTTGACGACTTTGGGGAAATTCGATGATGTCTCTGGTCAGCAGGATCTGTGCAGTCTGCTGGCTATAGCTTTGAAAACGCTGGTTGTAGATCGTCATCAGTTCCGATTGGCCAACGGCGGCCACGGCTTGCTGCTGCGGGATCTCCACGGGTCGTTCTTTCAAATTCAACTTGTTCATGCCAACACCGATCGCACCAGAAGAAACTAAGATGATTTCTTTGCCTTGGTTTTGCAAAGCTGCTAAGACAAAGGCTAATTCATCAATGCCAGCTAGATTGATGGCACCATTGGGATAAATCAACGAGCTGGTGCCGATTTTTACAACGATTCGGTTTTTGTTTGAAAGATCTGCGCGCATATGCCACCGCCTATTTTTTGATATTTTTTCTATTGTACTCGCAAACGGGCGTTTCGTCATGTCCTTTTTTCTTTTTGGTCTATTTTTAAACGAAGAAATTGTAAAGACTTTTCGATAATTGTGTTTTCCATGAAGAAAATAGTTCTTCCTATGCTAAAATAGCTATATGTTTTATTATTGGAGGAACCCATGAAATTACGAGGATTTGAAATTATTACAGCATATAAAGAAAAAAGCATCACCTTGCCTCAACGTGCCACCCATCATGCGGCTGGTTACGACTTTGAAGCAGCGGAAGAAATCGTGGTGCCAAGCATTTGGAAAGCGGGCGTGATCGACGGGGTCAAAGCGCTTTTTGCGAAAGAGACCGCAAAACAGTTGAAGCCAACCTTGATTCCCACGGGGATCAAAGCCTATATGGGGGAAGACGAGTATTTGCAGCTGACAAATCGTTCCAGCAATCCTTTGAAACGTTTCTTAGTCTTGACGAATGGTGTCGGCGTCATCGACAGCGATTACTATGACAATCCAGATAATGAAGGGCATATCATGTTTCAGTTTACCAATTTCGGCCCCACAGATGTCGTCATTAAAAAAGGCGAACGGATCGGCCAAGGAATTTTCTTGCCGTTCTTAAAAGCTGATCAAGATACAACCACTGCCAGCCGAACCGGCGGCTTTGGCTCCTCGAATCAGTAAATCCTGCCTGGGGTCTGTTTGATAGAAGTAGTGGAGGAGATCAATGGCAAAAAAAGCAAAAAGTCAATTTGTCTGTCAAAATTGCGGGTATAGTTCCCCTAAATATTTAGGGAAATGCCCCAATTGCGGCAGCTGGAATTCAATGGTGGAAGAAGTGATCCAAGAAACCGCCGATCGTCGAGTACGTACGACATTGACGGGGCAAAAGATGCAGCCGACGAAAATCGCCGATGTCGTACCGAAAAAAGAACCGCGGGTCCAAACGAAACTCGCTGAGTTGAATCGCGTCTTAGGCGGCGGCGTGGTCCCAGGCTCCTTGATTTTGATCGGTGGGGATCCAGGGATCGGAAAATCGACGCTGCTCTTGCAAGTTTCCCAGCAATTAGCAGCGATCGGCGGGACGGTCTTGTATGTGTCAGGAGAAGAAAGTGCCGAACAAATCAAAATGCGGGCGCAGCGCTTAGGCGCCATCGACACAGAATTTTATCTCTATGGGGAAACGGACATGTCAGAGATCAGTAAAGCGATCGAAAACATCCGCCCAGATTATGTGATCATCGATTCGATCCAAACCATGACCCAACCGGATATCACTAGCGTGGCAGGCAGTGTCAGCCAAGTGCGAGAAACGACCGCAGAATTGCTGAAAATCGCCAAAACCAATGGCATCGCCATCTTTATCGTTGGCCACGTGACGAAGGAAGGCTCGATCGCAGGACCGCGGATGCTGGAGCATATGGTGGATACCGTCTTGTATTTCGAAGGCGAAAAACACCATAGTTTTCGAATTTTGCGGGCCGTCAAAAACCGCTTTGGGTCCACCAATGAGATCGGGATTTTTGAAATGGAAGAAGGCGGGTTGAAAGAAGTCGCCAATCCGTCACAAGTCTTTTTGGAAGAACGCTTAGAAGGCGCAACTGGATCGGCGATCGTAGTAGCAATGGAAGGCAGTCGGCCAATCTTGGTGGAGATCCAAGCACTGGTCACGCCAACGATGTTCGGCAATGCCAAACGCACGACGACGGGGCTAGACTTCAACCGCGTCTCGCTGATCATGGCGGTTTTAGAAAAACGGGCAGGCTTGCTGCTGCAAAATCAAGATGCCTACTTAAAAGCAGCCGGCGGGGTCAAATTAAATGAACCTGCGATCGATCTAGCGATCGCTGTTAGTATCGCGTCTAGCTACAAAGAAAAAGGCACCAGCCCGACGGAGTGTTTTATCGGTGAAATTGGCTTGACGGGTGAGATTCGCCGAGTCAACGCGATCGAGCAACGGGTCAAAGAGGTGCAAAAACTAGGTTTTACGAAAGTTTATTTGCCTAAAAATAATCTGACTGGCTGGCAGCCGCCCAAAGGCATCGAAGTCGAAGGCGTGTCTACCTTAGCCGAAACCTTGCGGAAAGTCTTCCGTTAAAGTGGAGTCAATGCAAGAGCAAGGGGCAATCGCCTCTCCTCTTGCCCTGACGCTGCTGATTCATTCGTTTGAACCAACCGACCGACAGCCGCTGACTGGCGGAAGGAGCCTGTCTGGCAGCACGGATTTTTGAACAAAAGAAACCTACTGGAGTATGGAGGAACATGTATGCAGAAACGAGTCATTACCGCACTAATGGTACTTGCCGGAGCAAGTTTGGGGATCTCACTGATGCCTATCGCATGGCAAGCCATTGGGCAAACCCAAAATGAATGGCTGAATAATAACATCACTAATAGTTTGCTTGGAGCCCTTATTTTCTTTTTATTATCTTTACTATTAGCGAAATATATTGCAGCCGGTATTCGCAAAATTGAAGAAAAACTAAGTGAATTGAGCTTAACGTATCTCTTGTTTGGCGCAATTGGTTCGATCATCGGTCTGATGATCGGTGTGATCGTGTCGATTCCTTTTTACAATTGGGATATTCCTTTTATCAACGGGATCGCCCCAATCTTAGTGATGGTCCTGTTAGGGTATCTCGGTTTTCAGATCGGGACGACACGGATCGATGAATGGAAAAAAGTCTTTGCCCCGAAAAACAAAAAGGCAGAGCCCCAAGAGCAAGATGAACAGCAGATGCTGGAAAGAAAGATCGCGGACCATTTCCACAAATACAAAATTTTGGATACCAGCGTGATCATTGATGGTCGGATCTATGACATTGCTAAAACGGGCTTTTTAGAAGGCGTCTTGCTGATCCCGAATTTTGTCTTGTACGAATTGCAATACATCGCAGATTCTGGCGATAGTTTGAAACGGGTTCGGGGCCGCCGCGGCTTGGATATTTTGAATGCTTTGCAAAAAGAAGAAGGCATCGCAGTTGAGATGTATGAAGGCGATTTTGAAGACATTTCCGAAGTCGATAGCAAGCTGATCAAGTTAGCGAAGATGCTGGATGGTGTCGTCGTGACCAATGATTACAATCTAAACAAAGTTTCTGAATTTCAAAATGTGCCTGTCTTGAATATCAATGCGTTAGCCAATGCGGTCAAACCAGTGGTGATTCCAGGAGAAAGCATGCACGTCTTAGTGGTGAAAGCTGGCACGGAGCGCCAGCAAGGGGTCGCTTATCTAGATGACGGGACGATGGTCGTGGTGGAAGATGGCCAGCATTACATGAATGAACACATCGAAGTGATCGTCACCAGCGCCTTGCAAACGGCAGCTGGGCGGATGATT
This sequence comes from Enterococcus sp. DIV1368d, assembly GCF_050542975.1. Lineage (NCBI taxonomy): Bacteria > Bacillati > Bacillota > Bacilli > Lactobacillales > Enterococcaceae > Enterococcus > Enterococcus sp. DIV1368d. The sequence continues at coordinate 27,518 of NZ_CP172939.1, forward strand.
TTTGCCAAACCAGCCCATTCTGGTCGCGGCATCGACAACAAAGAAGGATCGAAATCAGAGAAATAATCCTAGGCAGCTGGCGTAAAATATGCCAGCTGCCTTTACTAATTGGGTTATTGATTGTACAATTCAACTTGAGGGTTCTGTTTTTTACGCGGGTCTTTCCCACTAAACTGAACAATAAGCCCCAAGCAGCTTGGCTGGCTTGGAAATCAGATGAAGGAAGAGGAAAACAATGACAAAAGTACGTGTACGTTACGCGCCAAGTCCAACAGGACATTTACACATCGGGAATGCTCGGACGGCTTTATTCAATTATTTGTTTGCTCGTCATAATGACGGTGAATTTATTATCCGAATCGAAGACACCGATCAAAAAAGAAACATTGAAGATGGTGAAAAAAGCCAGCTTGAAAACTTGCAATGGTTAGGAATGGATTGGGACGAATCACCTGAAAATCCAGGAGAATACGGTCCGTATCGTCAATCAGAACGCGGCGATATCTACCAACCACTGATCGATCAATTGCTTGCAAGCAATCGTGCGTATAAGTGTTATTGTACGGAAGAAGAACTGGAAGCCGAACGTGAAGGCCAAAGAGCTCGTGGCGAAATGCCCCATTATGCAGGGAAATGTGCCAACTTAACACCAGAAGAGCAAGCCGAAAAAGAAGCACAAGGCTTGAAACCAGTGATTCGTTTCCGTGTCTCTCGCAATACTGAATACAAATTCCACGACATGGTCAAAGGCGAGATCGTTTTTGAATCAGATAATGTCGGTGGCGATTTTGTCATCCAAAAACGTGACGGTATGCCGACTTACAACTTTGCAGTAGCAGTCGATGACCATCATATGAAAATCACCCATGTGCTGCGTGGAGATGACCACATCGCCAACACACCAAAACAGTTGATGATCTATGAAGCATTTGGCTGGCAAGCACCAGAATTCGGGCATATGACGTTGATCATCAATAGCGAAACCGGGAAAAAATTAAGCAAACGGGACGAATCGATTCTCCAATTCATCGAGCAATACCGTGAGTTGGGTTATCTGCCAGATGCTATGTTCAACTTCATTGCACTTTTAGGCTGGTCACCAGTAGGGGAAGAAGAAATCTTCTCTCAAGAAGAATTGATCAAAATCTTTGATCCTGAACGGTTGAGCAAATCACCAGCTGCCTTCGATGCCAAGAAGTTGGAATGGGTCAATAACCAATACATGAAACAAATGGATCTGGATGAATTGACGGCAATGTGCGTCCCTTACTTGGTAAAAGCCGGTCGCATCGAAGAAACATTGACCGAAGAAAAAGCTGCCTGGTTGAAAAAAATCGTTTCCTTGTATCAACCGCAAATGAGTTTTGCGGCACAAATCGTCGACCTTTCGGAATTGTTCTTCGAAGAACACCCTGAATTAGATGATGCAGCCAAAGAAGTCTTAGCAGGAGAAACTGTACCGACGGTTTTGACAGCCTTTAAAGAAAAATTACAGGCGATGCCAGTCGTTGAGGCTGCGGCAGTCAAAGCAGCCATCAAAGAGATCCAAAAAGAAACAGGCATCAAAGGCAAGAATTTATTCATGCCGATCCGCGTGGCGGTCTCAGGCCAAACCCACGGACCAGAACTACCAGATACCGTTGAATTATTAGGGAAAGAAAAAGCCCTTGATCATTTGAATAACGTGTTATAAACACAGCGAATAGACGAAGTACTAGCCGATTTTTTTCAGAGAGACCACGGAAGGTGAGAGTGGTCAAAAAAGGCTAGGAAATGCACCTAGGAGTGGCTTTGGCGCAAGTCAAAGACGAAGCAGCGGACGTTACCCGCTTGAAGGCAGTGCCGAACTGCGAACAAAAGTGGGACCACGCAAAAAAGCGTCTTTTGAATAAGGAAACTTATTTGAAAGACGCTTTTTTCGTATCAAGAAGTTTGGATAAAGTAGGTGAGAAGATGACTTGGTTCAAAAAAGCAATTGCGGCAACAAAAAAACATGATCCATCGGTACGATCAACGTTGGAGATCATCATCACATACCCAGGATTTCATGCCTTGTTTTGGCATCGTTGGTCGCATTTTTTGTTTCAGCATCGCTGGTATTTTTTGGCAAAACTGACGGCCCAGTTTTGGCGTTTCTTGACTGGGATCGAGATTCATCCTGGTGCGCAGATCGGCCAAGGGGTCTTTATCGATCATGGGATGGGCGTCGTGATCGGGGAAACGGCGATCATTGAAGATGATGTCGTCTTGTTTCACGGGGTCACCTTAGGGGGAACCGGTAAAGAGCGGGGCAAGCGTCATCCCACGGTTAAAACCGGTGCGTTTCTCTCAGCCCATGCGCAGATCTTAGGCCCTGTCACGATCGGTGAGCGTGCTAAGATCGGCGCCAATGCAGTGGTTTTGAAGGATATCCCCGCAGAAGCAACTGCTGTCGGAATCCCAGCAAAGATCGTTCGAATCAAAGGAAAGAAGGTTATCCACGATGATTAAAATCTATAATACGCTGACACGGGAAAAAGAAGTGTTTCAGCCATTAGAAGAAAAGAAAGTAAAAATGTATGTTTGCGGACCCACCGTCTATAACTACATCCATATCGGGAATGGCCGCAGTACTGTGTCGTTTGATACCGTGCGCCGTTATTTTGAATACCGCGGCTATACAGTGGACTATTTGATGAATTTTACCGATGTCGATGATAAAATCATTCGTGCAGCAAAAGAATTAGGCACGACGGCCCCAGAAGTGGCAGAGCGTTTTATCAACGCCTTCAATGAAGATACCGCAGCGCTGAACGTCAAACCTGCTACGATGAACCCTCGTGTGATGGATCATATCGAAGACATCATTGCCTTTATTGCTGCTCTTGTAGAAAAAGGCTATGCCTATCCAGTCAATGGCGATGTTTATTACCGTACCCGTAAATTTGCTCACTATGGGCAATTAAGCGACCAATCCATCGATGAGCTGGAAGTCGGCGCAAGCCAGCGGACCGGTGAAGAACAAAAAATCAAGGAAGATCCGTTGGATTTTGCTTTGTGGAAAGCGGCAAAAGGCGATGAGATCGCTTGGGAATCTCCTTGGGGAGCCGGTCGTCCTGGCTGGCATATCGAATGCTCGGTGATGGCGACCAAACACCTAGGCGAGACCATCGATATTCATGGAGGCGGACAAGACTTGACCTTCCCGCATCATGAAAATGAGATCGCCCAAAGCGAGGCGAAAACTGGCAAGACCTTTGCCAACTATTGGATGCATAACGGCTATGTGACGATCGGTGAAGACGAAGAAAAAATGAGTAAGTCACTGGGCAACTTCGTCACGGTGCATGAGATGGTCAAAAAAGTTGATCCGCAGGTGCTGCGTTTCTTTTTGGCAACGACCCAGTACCGCCGACCAATCAAATACAGTGAGACTACCTTGCATGAAGCACAAACCAACCTGCAAAAATTGCGGACGACCTATGAAAATGCCAAATTCCGCTTGAATAGCAGTCATTATCAAGCCAGCGATGAGGACGTCAATGCAGCGGTTCTGGAAGAATTTGAAGAACGTTTCGTCAAAGAAATGGACGACGATTTCAATGCGGCTAACGGGATCACTGTGGTCTATGAATTGGCGAAGTGGCTGAACTTAGCTAGCGAAGACCCAGAAACAGATTTGGCTTTATTAGCGGCTGGATTAGCCAAATTCAGCGAATGGCTGACGATTTTCGGGATTTATTTTGTATCCGAAGAATTGCTGGATGAAGAAATCGAACAGCTGATCAATGAACGGATCGCCGCCCGCAAAGCCAAAGATTTTGCCCGCAGCGACCAAATCCGTGATGAGTTGAAAGATCAAGGGATCATCTTAGAAGATACCCCGCAAGGAACCCGATGGAGACGAGAAGCATGAGAGATTATAAACAATTGAATGGTTTGGCATTGGCCTATGTGGGGGATGCGGTCTATGAAGTCTATATTCGCGATTATTTAGTCGCCCAAGGCCAAACCCGCCCGAACCAACTGCACCATATGGCGACCCACTATGTGTCGGCCAAAGCCCAAGCGGCATTGATCCAAAAGATGTTGGATGAAGAGATCCTGACCGAAGAAGAACATGATTTTTACCGCCGCGGCCGTAATAGTAAAAGCCATACGGGTGCCAAAAATGCCGATGTCACGACGTATCGTATCGCTACTGGCTTTGAATCGCTGATCGGGTATTTGCACCTCACGCAGCAACAAGAACGCTTAGACGAGCTAATAGACTGGTGTATAAAGAAAGTAGGAGAAGAAGATGCGAGAAAAACCGCAAAGAAAGCGTCCAAATAAAAAAACAGCTGGCCGATCAGAAGCCAGACAAGAAAATAGACCGGATCGCCGCAAAGAAGCCGCTGGAGAAGCCATCGAAGATAATTTTGTCTTCGGCTATCATGCGGTTGCTGAAGCCTTGAAAGAAGGGCGAGGCAACAAGCTGTTTCTTTCCGAAGAAGCACGGGGAGAAAAAATCGATCGTTTGAAAGAAATGGCGCGGGAACAGGCAGTTCCGGTCAAATGGGTGCCAAAACAAAAGCTGGATACGATGAGTGACCAAGGGGTCCATCAAGGCATGATCTTGGCGATCACCCCTTATCAGTATTTGACCTTGGATGAATTGTTGGCCCAAACGAAAGAACAGCCGCTGTATCTGATTTTAGATAATCTAGAAGATCCCCATAATTTCGGCTCCATCATGCGAACCGCTGATGCCAGCGGCGTAGACGGGATCATCATTCCAAAACACCGTGCGGTGGGGATCACGCCGATCGTGGTGAAAACGTCGACCGGCGCAGTGGAACATATCCCTGTGGCCCGCGTGACCAACTTGACCCAAGCAGTCCAGCAGCTGAAAAAAGCTGGTTTTTGGATCTTCGGTACGGATATGAGTGGCAGTGATTACCGCACATGGAATGCCAAAGGGGCGGTCGGTTTGATCATCGGCAACGAAGGTCGCGGCATGGGGGAAGGTTTGAAAAAAGAAGTGGATCAAATGCTGACGATCCCAATGACTGGGCACGTGCAGAGCTTAAATGCCAGTGTGGCGGCAGGTTTGTTGATGTATCAGGCCTTTACTAGCCGAAATGGGGCGTCCCAATGAAAACCCCTTTGCTGATCGTGGATGGCTACAATATGATTGGCGCTTGGCCGGAGCTGGTTCTTTTGAAAAATCAGGACCGTTTAGAAGATGCCCGAGAAGCCTTACTGAATCGGCTGTCGAATTATGCAAAATATGAAGGGTTGAAAATCATCGTTGTTTTTGATGCTCAACTGGTGCCTGGTGTGACCCAAAGTTACACCAAATATCAGCTGGAAGTTATTTTTACCGAAGAAGGAGAGACCGCCGACAGCTACATCGAACGAATCGCTGGTGAATTAAACAATCGATTGACCCAAGTCACCGTCGCTACCAGCGATTTAGCCGAACAGTGGGTGATCTTCTCTCAAGGTGCTTTGCGAACTTCGGCACGGGAATTGTACAAAAGCGTGGAAAAAACGGAAAAAGACATCCACGAGCATCAAACCGACTTGCGGTTTGAAAATTTCCGACGCAATTCCCCTTGGTCACCTGAACAATTAGCCGAACTTGAAAAGAAATTGCAAGACCTTAGTTAGGGACAAAGTTGGTCTGGTAAATTAGAAGATGTCCCAGCCATTTATGATACGCTCCTTTTGTAGCAAATGAAGCAAAAACAAAAGGAGTGATCTCGATGCGCACAAAGGAAAGACAAGTATCGCACCGTTCAGATAGATTTGAAGAGTTGTTCAGAAAATATCGACCGATCGTTGAGATTTTGCATAAAAAATATTATCTGCGGGATTATGACTTAGATGATTGGCTGCAAGAAGGCAGGATCGTTTTTAATAAGTGTCTAAAGACTTACGATAAGGACAAAGGAACGACGATCGGTATCTTGTTTAAGCGTTCCTTTGAGAACCGTATCTGCAGCCTGTTGCGGGCGCAGCATGCCCAAAAACGCAAAGCTCAAGTCGATGCCTGCTCGCTGGAAGAAAAGCTTTTACAAGAAGGCAATCGGTTTTTGACCGATCATAATCGCTGTGCGGAAACTGCAGAGACCTACTTGTTCGTTAATGAATCGTTGGCAGAGTATCCGAAAAGTTTATCGTCTTTAGAACGAATGGTTATAATGAATTATTTAAAAGGATTAGAACTTGATCAGATTGCCGTTCAAGAAAAGCTGCCTTATGAAAAAATAAAAAGCGCTTTCAATCGCGGTCGGACAAAGTTGATAGCGCTTATCAAGGGTGTTTAACAAAAATCTTATTGAAAGTAGAATTATTTTATGGTAAACTTGAAATTTTCTGCTTTTCGTGGTATGATGATGCTCGAGGTGAATGCGATGCCAACAACTTTAGCTACGATCAAGAAAGATTTAGAAGGCCGTATCGGTAGTGAGATTATGCTAGTTGCTCAGACTGGACGTAAGCGTCAAACTGAACGTCGCGGCGTTTTGACAGAAACTTATCCTTCAGTTTTTGTTGTAGATTTGGATCCAAATGAGAATTCATTCGAGCGGGTTTCTTATAGTTATTCAGATATTTTAACTAGAACTGTTGAGATTGAATTTTTATCAGAAGCTGTTTGAAACAAGAAGAGTTGACACTTTGTTGACTCTTTTTTGGTTCAATAAGATAAGGAGTGATGGGATGGCGTTTTTTCTAAAAGAGTTAGGGGAAATGACTGGGGTGGAGTTTTATCAGCTTGCCCGTTTGCGTACAGCGGTTTTTGTGGTGGAACAAGCGTGTGCGTATCAAGAGATCGATGCGATCGATGCACAAGCCAAACATTTATGGGCCCTTGATGAGGAAGGGCAGATCGTTTCGTACGCCCGTATTTTCCAGCAGGAACAAACGGTGCATTTTGGTCGGGTCATTGTGGCACCAGCATACCGGGGGCAAAAAGAAGGCCATCGTCTGATCAAAGAAGTTTTGCATCGCATTGAGCAGTGTTATCCAGCTTTGCCTATTGAGATCGAAGCACAAGCCCACTTAGAAAAATTCTACGGCCAATATGGCTTTAAAACCATTACACCGCCTTTTTATGAAGACGGGATCCTGCATGTCGGGATGAAAAAAGAAGCAAGCACAGCGACTCTCTAGCGAGGTTCGCGTGCTTGCTTCTTTTAGCGCTATGATTGATGGATCGGATGAATCCGAATCGCTTCTTTCGACCTTATTGACTAAGAGCCGTTTTTTTATCGGATCGTATCATCCAATGATGTTGGACGTGGATCCACAGTGTTGGCAGGAGGCGTTTGCGCTTTTAGAAGGTCACGAATCTCTTCTAAATAATCCTCTGCAGTGACTTCTGGTACTTCTTCTTCCTCAGGTTGTTGTTTCAGATTGCGTAGTTTGTTGACTGCTTTGACAATCAAGAACAAGACAAATGCGGTAATCAAGAACGTAATAATGGCAGTAATTACGCGGCCGAAATCAAAGACCACATTTTTGGCTGGTTCAAAGACCAAGCCAGAAAAGGCATCTGCGTTACCAAAGAGTGATAAGATCCATGAAACCAATGGTGTCAGCAATCCTTCAACTAAACTAGTGACGATTGCGGTGAAGGCACTCCCGATCACGACCCCGATCGCCAAGTCAATGACGTTTCCTCGTAAAATAAATTCTTTAAATTCTTTAATCATCCTGTATCCTCCCTTCTAAATCTTACTGACAGTATAGCGAAAAACGCGGGATTTATAAAAAAAAACGCTCGCTGCAACAGGTTTGATCAGTGAGCCGAGGAGAAAGTTTGTCAGCTATGCTATAATTGAAGAGATAATTTTGCTTCTAGAAGGGGTGTCACATGTCTATTGAATTAAAAAAAGGTGTTCGGTTAACGGTGCTACCGACCAAAAAGTATAAAACGATCCGTTTTTTCGTTCGGTTTACTGCACCATTGCAGGCTGAAATGACCGCCAAACGGACCTTATTGACCAGTTTATTAGAAACGACTAGTTTGGCTTATCCGACACAGACCGCATTTAGCAGTCAGCTGGCAGAGCTTTACGGTGCCAGCTTTGGTATGAATGTTAACAAACGGGGCAATCTGCATCAAATCAATGCAGCGATGTCCTTTGTCAACGGGAAGTACGTGTCAGATGAAGCAGTATTGCCGCAAGCAGCCGCTTTTTTAGCAGAAGTTTTGTTCCATCCGAATGCCCACGAGGAACAGTTTGAAGAAAAGAACTTCACCATCGAAAAGCACAACTTGATCGCCTATATGAACAGCGTGGCAGAAGATAAGCAAGCATTGGCTTCTTTAGGGCTGCAAGAGTTGTATTTCGAAAACGATCAGAATCAGAAGTATCCGAGCTTTGGCCGTCCCCAAGACTTAGAAGCTGTGACCGCAAAAGAGCTTTACCAAACCTATCGCTCAATGATGGACAATGACCAAATCGATATTTTCGTGATCGGCGATGTGGTTGAAGCAGAAGTTGCGGCGCTCTTCCAAAACATGGCCTTTACCGATCGGCCAGACCAAGCAATGCCGGTCTTTTATCAGCAAGCGGCGGAAAACATCATTCGCGAGAAAATCTTGCAAGAACCAATCATCCAAGCCAAATTGAACTTAGGCTATCATACTGGCGTGTATTATGACCAAGCCGAGCGGATCGCCTTTATGGTCTTCAACGGGTTGTTTGGCGGATTCCCTCATTCAAAACTGTTTATGAATGTCCGAGAGAAAGAAAGTTTGGCGTATTATGCTTCCAGCAGTATCGATACGTTTCGTGGGTATTTGTCGGTCCAAACAGGGATCGATGGCAAAAATCGCGACAAGGTCTTCAAATTGATCGAACAGCAGCTGCAAAGCTTGCAGCGTGGCGAAGTCACCGCGGAAGAACTGGCACAAACAAAAGCGATGTTGAAAAACCAGTACTTGCTTTCATTGGATAGCCCACAAGCACTGATCGAAACAGCCTATCTGAATCAGTGGGTACCGAATACGAAAATGACGGAAGATGAATTTATGCAGAAATTGGCACAAGTGACCGTGGCAGATGTCCAAGCATTGGCCAAAAACGTGTCCTTGCAAGCTGTATTCTTCCTGGATAAGGAGACGACCCATGAATAAAAAAGTCTATCAGCAAATCAATGAGACCCTTTATGAAGAAGTATTGCCAAACGGCTTGAAAGTTTATCTGCTGCCAAAAGCCGATTTCCATAAAACTTACGGACTTTTCAGTACGAACTATGGCTCTGTCGACAATCATTTCGGGTTTTCACCCGAAGCATTGCATCAAGTCCCTGATGGCATTGCCCATTTTCTAGAGCACAAACTGTTTGAAAAAGAAGACGGCGATGTCTTTCAAACCTTTGGTCAGCAGGGGGCTTCTGCCAATGCCTTTACCAGTTTCACGAAAACCAGCTACCTTTTTTCGGCAACCGATCAAATCAGGCTGAACCTTGAAACGTTGATCGATTTCGTTCAAGCCCCGTATTTCACAGAAGAAACCGTCGAAAAAGAAAAAGGGATCATTGGTCAAGAAATCCAAATGTATGATGACGATCCGAACTGGCAGCAGTTTTTCGGCATCATCAAAAATCTCTATCCGAAGCACCCCTTGCATATCGATATCGCTGGTACGGTGGAAAGCATTGCGCAGATCACCGCAGAAGACTTGTATCTTTGCTACAATACCTTCTATCACCCAAGCAACATGACGCTTTTTGTGGTAGGCAATATCGATCCTGAAGAAACGATGGCGTGGATTCGGACCAATCAAGCGGCCAAGACCTTTCCAGAAACGCAGGCGATCATTCGCCAGTTTCCTGAAGAAACCTTTGCCGATATTCAAGCAGAATCAAGTCTTACCATGCCAGTAACACGTGCCAAAGGCGTATTAGGGATCAAAGGGGACTTGAACAAACTGCCGAAATCAGGAAGAGAGCTCTTGCGCTTCAAAAATGCGTTGAATCTTTTCTGCCAATTGGTGTTAGGCAATACTTCCGCCAATTATTTGCGTTTGTATGATCAAGGCATTATCGACGACACATTTGGGTTTGAAGTGAACTTGGATCGCGGCTTTTACTTTGCCGACTTCTCGGGGGATTCTGAAGAGCCAGAAAAAATGTTGGCAGAGATCGAAGCGATCGTAATGAATTTCCCGCAAGATCCAGAGATCAATGAAGAAAACTTGACGTTATTGAAGAAGAAAATGCTAGGGAAATATTTCCAATCACTGAACTCACTGGAGTTTATCGCAAACCAGTTTACCCAAAGTTTATTCGGTGAAACGACGCTCTTTGATCTGCCAGAAGTGATCCAATCGATCACTTTGGAAGATGTCCAGCAAGCGGCTCGTTCCTTTATCGATCCCAAAGCGTTTAGTCGTTTTTACATGTATCCAACGGAAAAAGCCTAAGCGAAGGCTGGTTTTGTCAAACAGCTGTCATCTAAGCGACACTGACTGATTCAAGGAGGAACGCCCAACAGAACAAGGGCTGGCCAACTCCTGAGTCATTCAGTGTTTTCTTTTTGCGTCAAAGGGTGGTTTTTTCTTGCAATTTGATGCCAATTTGGCGAAAAGTATTAAAATTTGTTTGCGAGTTGTGGTTAGGCTATCCTCAGACTTTTTCTTTTATGGTATTCTTTAATTATTGAAGCAAAATCTTTTTTTGTTTTTTTACAAAAAATCACGGAAAAAATGTTATATTTAGTAGACGGCGCGACCAGATGGCAATCGGCGTGACGGAGTTTTTTTTATTGACGTATACAGGGAACCCCTGTTTTAAAATGATAGAGCAGCTTTGCTGACCTTACGACAAGTAGCGAAGCGATTTTAGGGCTTTTTTTAAAGATGAATAAAAGACTGGAGTAGATGATCGAGTGGCCAACGAAACAACGATTGGAGCAAAATTACGGCAAGCCCGTTTAGATAAAAACATTTCATTGATTGAATTACAACAAATGACAAAGATCCAAAAACGCTATTTAGAAGCAATTGAAGCAGAGCGTTTTGATCAATTGCCAGGCACTTTTTATGTCCGTGCGTTTATTCGCCAATATGCAGCAGCGGTTGGAGAAGACGGCGACAAATTGGTAGCCGTTTTTGATGGCAAAGATACGTTAGACGCCCCCTTACCAAAAAGACCGCAGCCTGAAACCGTCAGCGGCTCACGAAAAGCACAGCACGTAGAAGAAAAAAGCGGCTCATTTGTCGTCCGCTATTTGCCGATGATTCTATTAGGTCTGGTGGCCATTACGATCGTGAGTATCGTGGGCTACATGGCTTGGCAAGACCGGAATACAACGCCGATGATCCAAGGAAGCTCTTCTCTTGTGGTAGAAAATTCAGCGTCTACCGCTTCCACCACGTCAAGTACGGAAGAAACCAGTACTTCGAGTGAAGCGACTGAGTCTTCAAGTACGACGGAATCCAGCGAAGCGAAAATGACGATGACTGTCAGTGATTCGACGCAATCGGCGATCACGATCACGATGAAAGATGCGGAAAATCCTATTGAATTAGCATTTACTGGGCTAGATGCTTCTTGTTGGGTCGGTGTACAAGTCGACAACGCTTATGTGTACCAATACACTGTTCAAGCGGGAGAAACGCAATCGATGACGCTGCCAGAAGGCGCCACGAATGCGACCTTGACCCTGGGCGCAAGCCAAAATATCTCCATCACTGCCAATGGTCAGGACGTGGACTTTTCTGACCCGCAATTTGAATTGTTACAAAAGACAGTCCGCCTCGTGATTGAATACCAAGACGATGCGGCATAAATCTGACAAATGCGCCTTATTGAGGTATCATTAGCTAAAAAGTTATCTGTTGCATCCGACCATTGAAAAGCAGAAGTAGTGGCATAATTTGCCGTTATTTCGTACAATAGTCGGCAGAGAGGAGTCTATTTCGTGAATTTACCCAATCAATTAACTGTATTACGGATCATTATGATCCCCATCTTTATTTTGGTCTTGGTTTTGCCAATCGATCTTGGCACGCTGACCGTTGGTACGACACAATTAGAAAACACGCACCTTATTGCAGCGATCCTTTTTGCGGCAGCCAGCATTACAGACTGGCTAGATGGCAAGATCGCTCGTTCCAGAGGCCTTGTTACCAACTTCGGGAAGTTTGCTGACCCGTTAGCAGATAAAATGCTCGTCATGACGGCTTTTATCATGCTGGTTGAATTAGACAAAGCCCCAGGCTGGGTAGTTTCGATCATCGTTTGCCGCGAGTTGGCAGTGACAGGTTTACGCTTGTTGTTAGTGGAACAAAGCGGGGAAGTCATGGCTGCTGCGTGGCCAGGGAAAATCAAAACCGCGACACAAATGGTTGCGATCATTTTCTTGTTCTTGAACAACATTCCCTTTTCAATGATCGGTTTGCCTATCGATCAAATCATGTTGTATCTATGTTTGATCTTCACGATCTATTCCGGGGTCGATTATTTCATAAAAAATACGAATGTTTTTAAAGATTCTATGTAAAATTTCTAGATCTAGATAAAGAAGCGATAAAAACAAGGATACAAGTCACGAAAGTTCAGAAGTTTTCTGGACTTTTTTTGTCAATATGAAAGACTTTTACGTATCTGATAAATGAAGGAGTAAACGAATGAAAGCAGAAATTATTGCAGTCGGGACCGAATTACTTTTAGGACAGGTGGTGAATACAAACGCGACCTTCTTGTCAGAAGAACTGGCAAGTCTTGGGATCGATGTTTTTTATCATAGTGTTGTCGGGGACAACCCCAATCGCTTAGAAGAATTACTGACGATCGCCGACAAACGCAGCGACTTGATCGTATTGTGCGGCGGCCTAGGGCCCACCGACGATGACTTGACGAAACAAGTCACTGCCCGTCATGTGGGACAAGAGTTAGTCAGAGATGAACCAGGGTATCACCAATTGAAAGCCTTCTTTGAAAACAGTCAACGGAGGATGACGGAAAACAATTTGCGGCAGACCCTCGTTTTTAAAGACGGTGTGTCTTTGCCAAATCCCAATGGACTAGCGATCGGGATCTTTTATCAGACAGCCGCTACCAGTTATTTGCTGCTGCCAGGACCACCAAGTGAACTACAGGCGATGTTTCTTACCCACGCAAAACCACTTCTGTTAGAGCAGTTTCCCCAAGAAGAGGTCTTGCTATCTCGCGTTTTGCGCTATTACGGGATCGGGGAATCGGCATTGGTCACAGAATTGGCCGATTTGATCGAGAATCAAGTCAATCCCACCATCGCTCCTTATGCCAAACCCAATGAGGTCACGCTGCGTCTGACGGTCAAAACTGCAGACGAGGCGCAAGGGATCAAACAATTGGATGCGTTAGAAAAAACCGTCCAAGCACGGGTCGGTGCGTATTTCTATGGGTATGGGGAACAAAATTCGCTGGCAGAAACAGTCGTCGAGCGACTGATCGAGAAAAAGAAAACCGTCACCGCAGCGGAAAGTTTGACCGCTGGTTTGTTCCAAGCGACCCTAGGAGGGATTCCTGGCGTCTCTGAGGTGTTTCCCGGTGGGTTCGTGACATATTCTGCTGCAACAAAAAGCAAGCTCTTAGGCATCGATCCAGAGCTTTTGGAAAGCTATGGGACTGTTAGTCAGGAATGTGCGGAAGCAATGGCCGTCTATGCCCGCAAACAAGCCGAGACTGATTATGCGTTGGCGTTTACTGGTGTTGCTGGTCCAGACGAGTTAGAAGGTCAGCCTAAAGGCACCGTTTGGATCGCCTTAGCTTCTGACAAAGGCGTCTCGAGCCAGCTGTATCACTTCAACCGCGACCGCGCCTATATTCGGCATAGTGCCGTCATGGCGGGCTTAAATCAAATACGTAAGGAATTATTAAATTAATGCGAATGTTTGTTCGTTTTTTCTTGCAATTTCCCGTCAGAAGGACTATTATTATCTTATGAACGACACACGAAAGTGATGAATATAAGGAGGATTATCCGTTTGGCAGATGATCGTAAAGCAGCCTTAGATGCTGCACTAAAGAAGATTGAAAAGAACTATGGTAAAGGTGCCATCATGAAGCTTGGCGAAAAAGTTGATCAACAAATTTCAACGATCCCAAGTGGTTCATTGGCCTTGGATGTTGCATTAGGTGTAGGTGGTTACCCACGAGGACGGATCGTAGAAGTTTACGGCCCAGAGAGTTCTGGTAAAACGACAGTTGCTTTACATGCCATTGCGGAAGTCCAAAAAAATGGCGGAACAGCAGCATTTATCGATGCCGAACATGCGTTAGATCCGCAGTATGCGCAAAAATTAGGTGTAAATATCGATGATCTTTTGTTATCACAACCAGATACAGGGGAACAAGGATTAGAGATCGCTGACGCCTTAGTTTCAAGTGGTGCGGTTGATATCGTAGTTATTGACTCGGTAGCAGCTTTAGTCCCACGAGCGGAGATCGATGGTGAAATGGGTGATACCCACGTTGGTTTGCAAGCTCGTTTGATGTCACAAGCATTACGGAAACTTTCTGGTTCCATCAACAAAACGAAAACGATCGCGATCTTTATCAACCAAATTCGGGAAAAAGTTGGGATCATGTTCGGGAATCCAGAAACGACGCCTGGTGGCCGTGCGTTGAAATTCTATTCAACCATCCGTTTGGAAGTACGTCGTGCTGAGCAATTGAAATCCGGTACAGATATCATCGGGAACCGCACGAAGATCAAAGTAGTCAAAAACAAAGTAGCGCCACCATTTAAAGTAGCAGAAGTCGACATGATGTATGGTCAAGGGATTTCCCAAGAAGGCGAATTGCTGGATATGGCCGTGGAACAAGACATCGTCGATAAAAGCGGTGCGTGGTATGCCTATAAAGGGGATCGTATCGGTCAAGGTCGTGAAAACGCCAAAAACTACATGCGTGAACACCAAGAAATGATGTTAGAAGTTTCTGCTCGCGTCCGCGATGCTTACGGGATTGGAACAGGAGAGACCGTAACCCTTGAGGAAGCGCAAGAAGAATTACCATTAGACGACTAAGTCTTGAAAAAGCCAAACAACCTCGTTGTTTGGCTTTTTTGTGGCTTTTTGCTAGATTCGTCCATTGTTGAAAAAACATCCGTAAAAAGGAAGGGTTGCGAAAGTTTACTTTATTATTTAAAGTTGACACTCTTGTGTTCAAACATTAGAATAAACGTATGTGGATTTCCACATAAGAAGTAGCGAATTGATAATTTTGTTATCCTTTGTTAATCAAAATTACAAAATATTTAAAAAGATAGTATGGAGGTGGATTCATTGGAACTACTTTACATTCTCCTCGCTATCATCGGTTTAATTGTCGGTCTTGGATTAGGAGTTTATGTGACGAAATCTCGTCATGAGAAAGAAATCAACGGCGCCCAAAATTCTGCAGCTGGAATTATCGAAAGCGCTAAGAAAGAAGCAGAAACTCTTAAAAAAGAAGCATTGTTAGAAGCTAAGGAAGAAAATCAGAAGTATCGGTCAGAGATTGAAAGTGAGTTGAAAGAAAGCAAACTTGATTTAAAATCACAAGAAAATCGTTTACTCCAAAGAGAACAAGTTCTTGATCGTAAGGACGATTCTTTGGAAAAACGAGAACGCTCACTTGAAGATAAAGAAGGCAGACTTAGTGAGAAACAACAATTAATTGACGAGCGAGAAAAAGAAGTAGAAAACTTAATCGATGGACAACAGAAAGAATTAGAGCGCATCGCTGCGCTGTCTAGAGATGAAGCAAAAGAGTTGATCATGAAATCAACGGAAGAGGAATTGAACCATGAATTAACGATCATGGTCAAAGAATCTGAACAGCGTGCGAAGGAAGAAGCAGATCGAAAAGCAAAAAATCTCTTGTCCTTAGCAATCCAACGTTGTGCCGCAGACCAAGTGTCTGAAACCACGGTATCGGTCGTATCATTACCAAATGATGAGATGAAAGGTCGAATCATCGGAAGAGAAGGTCGGAACATTCGGACCCTTGAAACATTGACAGGGATCGATTTGATCATCGATGACACGCCAGAAGCAGTCGTCTTATCAGGATTTGATCCGATTCGCCGTGAAATTGCTCGTATGACCCTTGAAAAACTGATTCAAGACGGCCGGATCCATCCAGCTCGAATTGAAGAAATGGTCGAAAAATCTCGGAAAGAAATGGATGAGCATATTCGTGAATATGGGGAACAAGCAGCCTTTGAAGTCGGCGCCCACACCCTTCATCCAGACTTGATCAAGATTTTAGGTCGTTTGCGTTTCCGTACCAGCTACGGACAAAACGTCTTGAACCACTCGATCGAAGTTGCAAAACTAACCGGTGTTCTTGCCGCAGAATTAGGCGAAGATATCCAGTTAGCCAAACGTGCCGGACTCTTGCATGATATCGGGAAAGCCCTTGACCATGAAATCGAAGGCTCTCACGTTGAGATCGGGGCTGAGTTAGCTGCCAAATACAAAGAAAATGGTGTGGTGATCAATGCGATCGCTTCTCACCATGGAGATGTTGAAGCAACATCGGTTATCTCTGTTTTAGTTGCAGCCGCAGATGCCTTGTCAGCAGCCCGTCCAGGTGCCCGCAGCGAATCATTGGAAAATTATATTCGCCGCTTGCAAAACCTAGAAAATATCGCCAACGGCTTCAAAGGGGTCGATTCCAGTTTTGCAGTCCAAGCCGGACGTGAAGTCCGTGTAATGGTCAAACCAGAAGAGATTTCTGATTTGGATGCTGTACGATTGGTTCGCGACATCCGCAAGAAGATCGAAGACGATTTGGATTACCCAGGTCATATCAAGGTAACCGTTATTCGCGAGACCCGCGCAACGGATTACGCCAAATAGCAAGCAAAAGCAGTATCCTCTCAGAGGATACTGCTTTTTTTGTGTGGCTGATTGTCAATAAGGACGGCTGAGTTGTGCAAATTCAACACTATTTCATCAGTCCCATAAATGATCGTGCCTTTTTTATTCGTCGGCAATAGAAAAACGAGCAAGCAAAAGGATGAATCGTTAGCGACAGAGGCGAAAAGAGGAAGGATCGATCCAGCATCATCTCGAGAGGGGGGATTGAAAGATAAAACAGACCCAGACTTCTCGGTGAAGTCTGGGTCTGTTTTATGTTTTTCACGTCTATACGTCCTTCAAATCTTGCGCCGACGGGCGAAGTCCACAAAGCGGAATTTATCCAGTCGGTGGATCGATTCGGTGTATTCAAAACAGCGGGTGTCTTCTAGATACACGAGGCTGCGAACCGTAACGACATGCTGATCTTCAGGACGCAGATCCATTAGATCCCGCAATTCTTTGTTGACGGGGTCAACAGTGATTTCTTTTTGTGCATAAGCGATCTCAAGGCCAAGGTCATTTTCAAAGTAATCAAAAATCGATACTTTCGCTCGGTTTTCTGGCAACTCTTCGATGATAGAAGCATCAAGGTAATCTTTATCCAAAATCACCACTTCTCCATCGATTCTCCGCTGACGGATCAGTTTCCATGCCTCAGAGGCGACAGGCCAACCAGTAGTCTCGTGCAGCTTTGGCGAGACGGCGATCTTACGGATCTCGACAACCTTTGTTTCACTAGGAATGCGTTGGGTATCTTGCAGCTCTCGAAAACTCGTCAAGCCAGAAATCGGGAAATCAAAGCGATTCAAGTCTAAAACGATTGAACCTTTCCCTTGTTTCTTTTGGATATAACCAGCATCCCGCAATAAATTCAATGCCTTACGGACAGTCTCGCGGGAGACACCATAAGTTTTGATCAATTGGTTTTCGCTAGGCAGCAAAGAATGCGGAGGGTATTCGTTTGCTAGAATTTTTTGTTCTAAATCTAAAAATATTTCTTTGAACTTGTTCATCGGATTGCCCCCTCTTTGGCTATTATAGCGAGGCCAATTTGGAAATGCAATCGACTATTTCGCCAAAAGTTCGTCAATGTTTAGGTCCGTTAATTTTTCAACGATCACATCTGCACCGTGTAATTCTTCTCCTGAATAAACGCCTACCGCATACATACCAGCAGCTTTGATGCCGTCGATCCCTGCTTGAGCATCTTCAAAGCCAACTGCTTCTGCCGGTTCAATGCCTAGTGCCAGCGCTGCTTGGATAAAGATTTCTGGATCTGGTTTGCCTTTTTTCAAGGTTGCTGGGTCAACGATCGTATCAAAGTCTTGCATGACCCCAAGTTTGTCCAAAATAAACGGCGCATTTTTGGATGCTGAAGCGATCGCACAAGGAATGTTTTTTGCTTTGGCTTCATCAAGGAATGTCTTTACCCCTGGCAATAGATCATCAGGAGTCAAGCTTTGTAATAATTGTACATAGTGGGTATTTTTCTTCGTCGCTAACGCTTCTTTTTCGACTTCTGTGTAGGCATCATTTTTGTTGCCTAGGGTTAAGATTCGCTCTAAAGAATCCATGCGGCTGATGCCTTTTAACTGCTCGTTGAACTTCAAATCGATCTCGATCCCGATCTCCGCAGCTAATTCTTTCCATGCAATGTAGTGGTATTTGGCCGTATCCGTGATAACGCCGTCTAAATCAAAAACAAATCCTTTTTTCATGTGTAACACTCCTTTTAGTAAGTAATCGTTGCTTCTTTGTTTGCTTCTAGAGAAACTTGTTGCCCATTCACTAAGATTGTGACTGGCTGATCAGCGGTGATCGTCAATGTTTCATGTGTAACATTCATTACAAAGCGGGTGCCGCGAACTTCTAGCTGAAAGGCTAAGCTGTCCCAAGCTTTCGGCAAGTTTGGTGTGATCTGCAGCTGCTCTTCTCGAATATCGATCCCAGCAAAAGTGGTTAATGGAATAAACAACGTAGCAGCCATGACACCGGCGTGAATGCCTTCTGCTGTAGTCCCGCCTTGGATATCACGGTAATCAGAAGAGAGGGCTTCTTGGTATAATGACCAAGCCAACTCCTGATCATCTACCATTGCCGCCAACTGGGCATGAACGATGCGTGACAAAGTCGAGCCGTGGGAGGTACGAGCCAAGTAATAATGGAGATTTTTTTCAATATAGTCTGTTGGCAGTTGGTAAGAAAGATCCGCCAAAATCTGATTGACTTGCTCTTTTGAGAAATTGTAGAAAATCATCAAACTATCCGCTTGTTTCGCGACTTTGTAGCTGTCAGCACTCTTGCCTTCAGCGTTCAAGATGCGGTCCATCCGATAGATGTTGCCATATTTCTCTTTGTAGTGAGCCCAATCCAGATCTTCCAGCTGGAAGTACCCTTCAAATTGTGCAATGATGCCTTCTGGATCGATCTCTAAGCCCAGCTTGGTACGAATATCTGCCATAGCAGCAATATCTGCAGGGGTTAAAGCCGTTTTCTCTAATACCGCTTGGAAGCTCTCTGCGGAAAGTTGTTGTTGAAGGTTCTCGATCTCTTCAAACAACCATACTACCATCATATTGGTATAGGCGTTGTTTTTCAAGCCGCCTTGTTCACTATTTGGGTAGCTTTCATGAAATTCATCTGGTCCCATGACTTTATCGATAAAGTAACGTTGAGCAGCATCATCCCAGGTGGCAGCACTTTGCCAGAAATGAGCGACTTCTAACATCAATTCTAACCCATATTGTTCCATGAAGACTCGATCTTGCGTGTTGTGCCAGTATTGCCAAATGTTATAAGCGATCGCTAAGGAGACATGGCGTTGCAAGCGACTGTGATCTTCTTTCCATTCGCCGCTGATAGGGTTCAAATGCAGTTCTTGGGATTGCTCACTGCCATCCAATCCTGATTGCCATGGGAACATGGCGCCTTGGTAGCCAGCTTTTTGGGCATCTTTTTTGGCAGCAGCTAAGCGGCGGTAGCGATACAGCAAAATTTCTTTGGCGGTGTCAGGAAAATGTAGAATGTAAAACGGTAAGATAAACAGTTCATCCCAGAAAATATGACCGCGATAGGCTTCACCATGTAGGCCACGGGCAGTGATACTGGCATCTAAGGACTCCTGATAAGCATTCGGTGCGGCGGAGACCAGCAGATGATACGTATGCAGATTCAGCATTTTTTGCGACATCAAGTCACCAGTGACTTCGATGGCCGCTTTTGCCCATAATTCAGCCCAGGCTTGTTTTGAGGCGGTATACATCGTCGCAAAATCAGGTAATGCTAAGGAAGAAAACGTAAATGCCGGTTGCGGCTCTTCTTGGCGATAAGCGGCAACAGTGACTGATTTTTCGACCCGATAAGTTTGTCCTTCCGTCACCTCAAGGGTTACTTGCTGACGGACGAGCTGGTCGTTTGTTTCAGCTTGCAGCTCAGCCAATGGCAGGTCCTGTGAAAACAGTTCAGAGGATTGGACAACGGTAATCTGTGATTGGTTAGTGGTGACCACTAAATGCGCTTTGTTTTGTTCAGCTGCTGCCTCTTTCACGGTCAAATGCTGGTTGGTTAAACTACGGTAACGAGCGACGTTATAGTTATAGACCGATCCGTCGGC
This sequence comes from Enterococcus sp. DIV1368d, assembly GCF_050542975.1. Classification (NCBI taxonomy): domain Bacteria; kingdom Bacillati; phylum Bacillota; class Bacilli; order Lactobacillales; family Enterococcaceae; genus Enterococcus; species Enterococcus sp. DIV1368d. The sequence goes on from NZ_CP172939.1 coordinate 47,948, forward strand.
TTCACTGACGAAGGTAACGGTGCCAGAAAAGTTCAGCGGGGTAAACTGATAGACCAAGCTGTATTGGTGAACGTCTTGCATATTGGCGATTTTCTTCGTTTCGATTCGCAGACGCTTTTGTTTTTTTGTTTCAATTTCTGCCACTGATTGGAACAAGCCGGTCTTCAAATCCAATGTCCGTTTAAAGGAAAGGAGCTGATTGTTGGCGATATCGATCACTTCATCATCGATCTTTACGTACATTTTTTGCAGATTCGGTGCATTGACGAAGTCTTCATTGCTGATGGAATGACCAGAAACATCCGATTCCACCGTATTGTAAAGACTTGCTAAATACAGCCCTGGATAGTTCGCTTCACAAATGGTCATCTCAGGCGTTGTGCCTCGCAGCCCTAAATAGCCGTTACCGACGGTTAAAAGTGACTCCACCGAGTATTCATCTTTACCAGGGGTGTAGCCATAGTATTCGAGGCGCCAAGGAATTTCAGCACTTTTTTCTTCATACTGTTCTTTCGTAGTGCAAACAAAGGGACGATTCAATTTTTCTGTCAACCATTGGTCCAGTGAAAAAGTCCCTTCTTCATTCGTAAACACCAGCGAGTCAGAGACGATCCCGCCACCTTCCATTTGCTGAAGCTGCGCGGTCAGTGCGGCAACGCGTTCACTGTCAGTCCCAGAAAACGGATAGGTCGTACCAGTTTGATCCGTTAACAGCCATTGTTCCTTAGACAATATAATCGTATTCACAGTAGTTGTCCTCCTTTAAACTTGTCTATACATGCAAAATGATTATAACGTAAATTGTAAGCTATTTCAATTTATCTAGCCTGTTTTTTTATTCTTTTTTGTCAAATAAACAGTAAATAAAGTTATTGGCAATATTATTTTATATTAATGAAACATTTTAAAAAACCTTTATTTATCAAGGTTTTTATATGGTGCCTTTGCTATTTGCTTGTATTGTTTATAGAAAAAGTGAAAAAAATTGGTTTGAAACGCTTGCAATATCAAAACTATCAAGTTATGATTAGTGCGTAATCAAAACATATATATACAAGTGGATATGAAAGGGGTTTATTAATTATGGGAAAGTATCGTGATGATGCTGAGAAGCTGCTGGAATATGTTGGCGGTAAAGAAAATATCGCCGCAGTAACACATTGCGCGACACGGATGCGTTTTGTTTTGAACGATCAGTCAAAAGCAAACGAAAAGGCAATTGAAGAAATTCCAAGTGTCAAAGGAATGTTTACCAATGCGGGACAATTCCAAGTCATTATCGGCAATGATGTCTCAACGTTTTACAATGATTTTACCGATGTATCAGGAATAGAAGGTGTTTCTAAAGAACAAAGTAAAGCGATTGCAAAAAACAATCAAAATATCGTGCAACGAGCGATCGCTACGTTAGCTGAGATCTTTACCCCGTTATTACCAGCGATTATTGTCGGTGGTTTGATGCTAGGGCTGAGAAATTTCTTAGAAGGTGTACCGCTAGAAGCCCTAGGTGGACAAACCATTACACAAGCTTCTACTTTTTGGAACGGTGTCAACGGCTTTTTATGGCTGCCCTGTGAAGCGATCTTTCACTTTCTACCAGTAGGGATTACTTGGAGTATTACACGTAAGATGGGAACCACGCAAATATTAGGGATTGTTTTAGGAATTACATTGGTTTCACCGCAATTATTAAATGCTTATTCAGTAAGTTCAACTTCTGCTGCAGAAATTGCTCAAAATTATACGTGGGACTTCGGGTTCTTCACTATTGATAAAATTGGGTATCAAGCACAAGTGATCCCAGCAATGCTGGCAGGTTTCTTATTGGTTTATCTTGAAAGATTCTTCCGGAAATGGATTCCAGAAGCGGTTTCAATGATCTTCGTTCCATTGTTCTCATTGCTGCCAACTATTTTAGCAGCCCACATGGTGTTAGGTCCAATCGGTTGGCAAATCGGATCAGGCATTTCTTGGGTCGTAAATGCTGGCTTGACCTCACCATTAAACTGGTTATTTGGTTTCATTTTCGGTGGCTTGTATGCGCCTTTGGTTATTACCGGATTGCATCATACAACGCTAGCGATCGACTCTCAATTAGTAGCGGATTTTGGGACAACCAACCTTTGGCCAATGATCATGCTGTCAAATATTGCGCAAGGTACGGCAGTATTGGCGATTTGGTTCCTTCACCGTGGCAATAAAAAAGAAGAACAAGTCTCTGTTCCAGCAACGATTTCTGCTTACATGGGGGTTACTGAACCAGCGATGTTCGGGATCAATTTGAAATATGTTTACCCATTTGTCGCAGCAATGGTAGGTTCTGCCTTTGGTGGTATGCTGATCACTGCAACGAATACCCGTGCATTAGGTATTGGTGTAGGGGGACTACCTGGCTTCTTATCATTTAAAATTGAAAACTATCCAATGGTCTTCATCTCGATGGCGGTGACGATTGCGATCACGTTTGTTTGCACCATCATCTTTAGAAAAGTTACCTTCTTAAATAAATTAGAACCGCAATTGGCTGCTGATACAGCTGCAGCAGCGGCTGTTGCACCAACGACGGCTGCACCGACAACTGCAGCCCCAGAAGCAGCACAAGTTTCAGAAGAAACCCTTTATGCTCCAGCTGATGGGAAAGTAGTTGCCATCACTGAAGTTTCTGATCCTGTCTTTTCTCAAAAAATGATGGGTGACGGCTTTGCTGTTCAGCCAACGAATGGAACGATTTATGCTCCTGTTGCAGGTACGATCTCTAGCATTTTTGAAACGAAGCATGCAATTGGGATTTTAACGCCTGGTGGCGCGGAAGTTCTTGTTCATATGGGATTAGATACTGTGGAATTAAAAGGTGCGCCATTTGAGGTCCTTGTTGCTGAAGGTGACACGGTCACACCAGAAACGAAGATTGCAGTGATGGATCTAGATGCAGTGACCGCAGCTGGCAAACAGACAGATGTTTTGACGGTCATCACGAATGCCGAAAAAGTGCGTCAGCTTTCATTGACGACTACAGGCACAGTGACAGCCAAAACAGCGGTTGGTTCAGCTGAATTAAACTAAAAAAATAATCCGTTTCCGAGAGCGCCCTTTGACTAAGAAGGGGGATCGGAAGCGGATTTTTTTATGGCCGCCCTCAAGGGAGAGCGGCTTTTTCTTGGTTTTCAATGGGTAAAGCCGCAGTTAGCTGACGGCTTTTTTGTCGGTGCTTTTGCGGAAGTAGTTGATCGTTAATAGGAAAGTCAGTAAGACTAAGGCCCACAAAAAGAATAAGGCGATTTGAGAGCCGATGACCGTCCCTTGGGTGTAATCGGTCGCCGCATTTTGTGCCAAATTGATAATGGTCGCCACCACAGCCGTCGCCACTGCACCAGAAAATTGCTGCAGCGTATTAAAGATCGCATTACCGTCCGCGTACAACGCAGGAGTCAGCTTGTTTAAGCCGGTGGTCATCATATTGCTGTAGGCTAAGCCGATCCCGATCATGTAAAAGACATGTCCAGCAACTAGGCTCCAAATGAAAGGCGAACGCAAAACGAGGGCTAAGGCAAGCCAACCGATGGCAATCAACGTCAAACCAGACAGGATCGGTTTTTTCGGTCCAACTTTATCCAGCAACCGACCAGAGATCGGCGCAAGGATCGCCCCGATCGCCGCCCCAGGAAGCATAACTAATCCTGCAGTAAAGGCATCTTTTCCCAAGGCGAGTTGGACAAAGTTCGGCAAGACAAAGGAAATGCCCAGTAAAAGGAACTGACAAACAAGAAAGCCAAACAGAAACAAACTGAAGCTGCGGTTTTTCAAAACAGCCAAACGAATCAAAGGGTTCGGGCCTTTTGAGCGTTGATAAAACAAGCCAGCACCAATGAAACCGAAAAGCAGCGGCAGTAGACTTGCTAAGGTGCCTACTTGATTCAAGAACAATAAGAAGCCGCTGAACATCAAGACGATTCCTAATACACTCAGTAAATCCAGGGAAGTGTCTTTTGCCCCAGCCGTTTTAGGGATCGAGTAAAGGCCGAGTACTAGGGAGATCAGCAAGACTGGGATCAAGAAAAGAAAGATCGCATTCCAAGACCAATGGGCGGTCAATAAGCCCCCATATGTCGGTCCGATCGCTGGAGCGATAGAAGTGGTCAAATTCCCTAAGCCGATTGCCGCTCCCCGTTTTTCAAAGGGGGAGTAAGTCAAAATGATGTGGAACATCAAAGGCAGTGCGATCCCTGTGCTGGCACCTTGGAAAAAGCGGCCAATCAGCAAAATGGCAAACGTCGGCGATAAAAAGTCGATCACCAAGCCAACAAGGAAAAAGGCGTTGGCAGCTAGAAACAAGGTTCTCAATGAGAAGCGTTTCAAAAGGTAGGTCGATATTGGGACAATGATGGAGATGACCAGTAAGTAGATGGTCGTCACCCATTGAACATCGGATGTTGAAAGCGTAAATTGATCGATCAATGTCGGAAACGTTACATTCATGGCTGTTTCAATCAGCACGCCTGCAAATGACATCAATCCGATTGCGAGGATCGCCCCCACGAGTTTTTTGTTGTTTTCCATATTCTCACCTCTAAAAATTCGCAAAAAAAGAGACCGTTTCTATTCTCATAGAAACCGCCTCTCTCTCGACAAGCGAACCCGCTTGTTATCTGTACGATTTAATCTATCGCTATTCTACTGACTTCATAAGAAAGTGTCAAGAGAAGTGGATAAAAAAATAGCAAAAAACTTTTTTGAAAGTTTTCAATCTTTTGCTTACACGAAAAATTTTCTTCTGCTAGAATAGTCGAGTACGAAAAAGAGAAAGGAAGTTGTTACATGCCCATCAACAAAAAAGAAAGTTTGATCTATACGACACTTATGTGTATTTTCATGGTGTATTTTATGAGTGTTTATAACCTCATGTTTCAAGTCGGTGTTTCGGCATTGGCATTCCAATTGGCGTGGAATGAATTACCATTAGCCCTTTGTGTCGCCTTTATTTTGGATTGGTTCATTGTTTCTGGCCCAGCAAAAGGTTTGGCGTTTCGATTTTTGGACCATCAATCAGCTACTTGGAAAAAAATCGGTTTGATTTCTTCATTGATGATCGCCGGCATGGTGATCTGTATGTCACTCTTTGGTGCGTTGATGCACCCAAACCCTGATCACTCGGTGTTCGTCAATTGGCTAAGCAACATTGGGAAAAATGTGATCGTCGCATTGCCGTTGCAATTGTTCATTGCAGGTCCAATCGTTCGCCGGGTGTTTCGCGCCTTGTTTCCTATTGGCACTGTGCAAGAACAGCCAGTACTAGGGGAATAATCGATCATTAGAAAAAACGTACTGCAGACAGGTTCTGCCAAGGTTAGCTAAAACAGCTGGCTTGGCGATACCTGGACTTGCGGCACGTTTTTTTGCTTTTATAGACAGCAAAAAAACCCATAGGATGGTATGGGTTTTTCTGGTTACCCTATGAAATAGGATACAGGATGTACCTATATAGTAATATGGTTCCGTCAAAAAGAGAAGTTCAATTTTTTCACCGATACATGAAATTAATGCAAATCGATTGTTTTTCTGACCAAAAAATCAACTTATAATTATTTTCCGTCTGTTATTCCGTATAGAAACCAACGAGTTGATACCAGCGACGATGCTCAATATGGTAGGCATCAGGTGAGTAGCCTGACATTGAAAAACCGATAAAGGTGATGACCAGTCCGAGAATAATAAACAACAGACTGAGAAAAACGAAAAAGCGCTTATTGATTTTGATCATAGGACTGCCTTCTTTCGATAGTTTTGAACAAATGATTTCGGCCAAATGACAAGGGAGTGGGTAAGACGTGAAAAAGGTCGGCTCATACTATAAGTGGCGATCAGGCAAAGCAGCCCTAAACCAAATAAGAAAATCCCCACGCCTAACTGACTTAAAAAGAGATAGAAACCATCCGCCATCAGCATGGGACTTAAGACAACGCTGGCGATCCCACCGATAAACGTAGTGACACCAATCATGCCAGTGGTGAAAGGCACACACCAGATGATTATTAAAAAGCTTAGGATCAGCAAAGCGGCACTTAACAAGAGGCTGCCCCACAATGGGAAGCCCAGTACTAAAATCAAGAGCAAGAAGGGATGAAAGCGGCGAGGAATCTCTACTACGACCTCTTCCGTTTCGGTGACTGCTTGGATCAGTTCTTTTGGGGAGCCAAGGCGTGCCACGGCTTCTTCTTCGGTGTATCCTTCTTCCATCAAATCTTCGATCATCTCGTCATAATAGTTGATCAGCTGATGAATCTCGCTAGGTCTGACTTTTTCAGATAATTCCGCAGCCAATGCCTTGATAAAATCAACTCTGTTCATCTAATGTTCCTCCTTTAATAAATCGCTGGATCAATGTCAATTGGGGCCAGTCGTTGGTTAAAAAATCGTCGATCCGCTGTTTTCCGATTTTGGTCAAGCGGTAATATTTTCGGGTCCGTCCTTGATGGCTTTTATTATAAGTCTCAACCGCTCGGCTGGCTTCTAAGCGCTTCAAGATAGGATAGAGCGTTGATTCTGAGATTGGCAGTAAAGGAGATATGTTTTTGACTAATTCATAGCCATAAGAGTCACCATGCTGCAAATAAGCCAAAACACAAATTTCCAATAATCCTTTTTTTAATTGGGCATCCAAAGGCTCTCCTCCTGTTCATACTCATACTATACATTACATAGTATCATTCCACAAGTAGTATCAAAAAAATCAGTCTTAAGACTTAGCCGAGGAAAACAGGAAGGTTTTTCGTGAAAATGGTCAAAAATAAAAAATAAAATTAAGAAAATCGGCGGAAAGTATAGGTTAACGTTCTCTTTTTTGTTAAAGTAGAAGTATAAAGATTACTTTCAGTAAGAAAATTGGATGTTGGTGGTGTTTCACTGGAAGAAATCAAGTGAGAGTAGAGGTGCGTTAGCGAGAGCTGATTGCCTCAAGAAAGGAAGGGGTATTATGAGAAAAGCAACGATTACGAAAAAATATTTGATCAATTGCTTAAAAAAATATCTGGTGGAATATCTTTATCGACCAATCACTGTCCGCGACATTGCTAAATATGCACGAACATCGACCCAACCGATCTATTTAAATTTTTCAAACATGCAAAATTATAAACAGGCGATGGTTGATGATGTGTTTCGCGACATTCACGAAACAAAAAAAGAGTCAGAAGAGACACTCGATTCCTTATACAGCTTTTGGCAGGACTATTACGTATTTTCCAGCCGCAATCGCAACCTCTTTTTCGCACTTTTTTTAAATGATATTGGCTGTGGTCCTTACATAAAAGAGCGTTCTTTTGCTTATTTTCAAGAAGCAATCGCTGAATCAGCTGTTTTTCAATGTGCGCATAAAAGCGATCTGAGAAAATATCATGAAGAAGCCTTGATCTTTTTTAGTGGGTTGGTATTGCTGTTTATTCGTGAAGGGTGTAGTGACAGCAAGAATGATTTTATGAAAGATACCATTGAGTATTGGGAACGAATGCTAAAGGAACCAGAAAGCGCGCCACGTGATCGGGGACCGCAAGCATTGTTAGAGGCTGGTGCGTTTGCTGTAGAAGAATAGGTACTTGAAATCAAGCATTAAAATAAATATCTGAATATTTCGACACAAAAAAACCGTTAGTGATCAAACATTCTTCACTAACGGTTTTTTTTGAGGAGGTAAGTCTTGCGGTATGAGTAGAACAATTGTGGTTTTTTCACCTTTTACTGATTGAATTGCTAAGGAAGCTTGCGTGCCATAGTACAGTGCTAGCCGCTGGCGTACATTGTTGATACCATAATGTTGATCAGAAGGTTGCTCCAGTTGTTTTAGCTGTTCAGGATCAATCCCGGGACCATTGTCTTGAATCTCAAACCGCAGCCATTGGCCTTCTTTGAGGCAGCGGATCGTCAATACACCTCTGCGGTCATCTTCAATATGATCCAGCCCATGAAAGACGGCATTTTCGACAAACGGCTGCAAGAGTAGATTGATCATCGGATATTCATCGATATTTGAGTCGATTTCGAGGACTAAGTCAAAGGAATGGTGATGCATTTTTTGCTGAATTTTAGCATAAGTGATCGTCAAATCGAGTTCTTTGCTGACGGATAACCGATTGGATCCTTGGTTTAGGCTGAGACGGTAGAATCGAGACAGCAGCTGAGCCATCTCACGGATTTCGTGGTTGCCGTTTAGTGTGGCAGTATTGCTGATCAATGCTAAGGAATTATAAAAGAAATGCGGATTGATCTGGGCTTGCAGAGCCCGCAATTCGTATTCTTTTTGTTTCAGTTCGGCTTCATATACTTCATTGATCAGCTCAGCGATTTTATCTAGCATTTTTTGAAAATTGGTGTATAACTGTCCAACTTCATCTTCTGAAGAATAACTATGCTCGATTTTGAATTGATCCATTGATAAAGAAGCCATTTGCTGGGCCAAAGAATTGATCGGCTGTACCACTGTTTTTGCTAGCCACCAGCTGGATAAAACCAATATCACTAATACAAAACCAAAGATAATGAGTGCCGCACCAACTAGATACAGTAGACTGCTGAAAAATGACTGTGCGGTTTTAACAAAAACGATTTGCCAATGATTATCCAGCAATACAGGGGCTTCTTCAATAACTGCGCTTCCAACCAACCACTGTTTTTGAGTACGCTGCTGCTTCGTCAAATAATCAATGCGGTAAAGCGTCTGCCCGGTCTCTGACTGGATCGTCAAATCGTATGGTTCCTCAGTGACTGCATCAAGATTCGTGAACAATGCTGCTCGATCGATGGTCAAAACGATGTAGTTTAGGGAATCTGCGGTATGGCCTTTTAAAAAAAGGTTGGTATAAAAAGAAAGTTCCTCCCGTTCTTTGTCAAAATACGTGCGAATTTCAGTCGAGGGTTTTTCTTTTAGAAAAGGCAGTGCTGTATCAGCCGTGATTTTTTTGACGTATTGCCCATGATCATAAAGATCGATCGTGGTGTATAGCGTGATGCCTTTAATATCTGCTTGCGGAAAACGAACACTGTGAAACAAAGGCACGATCGTATTTTGAAAGAGATTGTATTGATCAAAGTTTGAGAAGCGTTGACTAGAAAGTTCTTGCGTCAAGGCGGTATTGTTGGCTAAGAAAAGCAGGCTGTCCCGATAGGTATGGATCTTGCTTTCTAACTGATAGCTGATACTTTTGAGATTATCGGAGTAAGCACTTTTTTCCTGCTGTTGGATAAAGGCTCGGATGATAGATACCCCGACAAAGGTCAAAACGATCAGAGGAACAATGCTTGAAAGAATCGAAATAAGGGCGATCTTTTTTTGAAAACGAAAATTTTTAAAACAATCGTGGACTTTTCTTAACAAGAGGGACCTCTCTTTCTATAGGCATCCGGCGTCATTCCGACAATTTCTCGGAACGTTTTGCAAAAATAGGAATAATGATTAAAGCCAACTTGTTTGGAGATAGTTCGAATGCTGCAGTTCGAGTTCTTTAAACGCTTCTGAGCCTGTTTGATACGGTAAGACTTGATGTATTTGGTGATACCCATGCCTTCAGAAGTACTGAATAATTCGCTTAGGTAGTTAGGATTGATATTGACTTCCTTTGCTAAGCGCTCCAAGCTCAACTCTTGGTGAAAATGAGCGAATATATAGGATTTTACTTGGCGCACATAGTCATTTGACTGACTCCCGTTGATTTGAAGCAGTGCATCATGGATATAACGGAAGAGGGCATCAAAAATATCCGCAATTAATTGTAGACTTGACGCTTCCAGTATTTTTCCGATCTGATTAGCGCCATGCTCCGCTTCAAAGGCGATCGTGCACTGATCGATGATGGTTTGATAAAAGGTCGCAAAATAAAATTTGGTATTGGTTGGTTCCTCACGTCCATTTGTTTCAAAGCAGTCGAAAACTGTTTTCACAAGCGCGTGTGCTTTTTTACTTTCATATTGATTCACATACGAAACGGTTTTTTCAAAAAGAGCTTTCTTGACGATGTAGTGATCTCCCGGAAGCAGCTGGCAGATTTTCCCTTTGTTTTGCTGATAAAAAGACCGCTGACTGGTCTTCAGTAAGTCATGATAGGTGCCGTACACCCCGGAATGATGGGGAACTGGTCCGCTGTCAAAAAGTGTTATTTTTTGCTGAAACTGCTCGGAAAAATAGGTAGTCAAGTTGTTTTTTCGCTCCTCGATTTCCCTTTTTGGCAAAGGTTCGTTAAAAAAGAGCAGTTGTGCTGGAGCTAAAAACAAACTGAACATTTCAGGAAATGCAGCAGACAGTGAAGGGACGAAATCCGGCGCATTCCAAGAATCCAGCGGCCAAGTAACGAGAAAAAAAGAGGGATGAGTCTTAAAAAAATCTTGTGCAACCGATTGCTCTTCCTTCGGCAGTGAATGCCAAGGATAGCCATAAAAAAGTTTACTCAAAATCTCTTTCAAATAATGGGTTTGTGCGATTGTTTTTGTGTAAGAGCGCTGCTTTTGTTGATCAATAAAAAGAATGATTTTATTTATTTGTTCATAAAAATCATCAGGGTCGATTGGTTTTAAGAGGTAGTCAACCGCTTGTAACTGTATGGCTTTTTTTACATAATGAAAATCTTCAAAGCCGCTGATAAACATCACAGGAATTTCAGGAGCTGCTTCTTTGATTCTCGCTACGAGGGCATGTCCATCCATAAAGGGCATCTTTACGTCGGTAATTATCAAGTCAAAGGGCTGTTTCTGAAAAAGTTGCCAGGCTTCGCGGCCATTTTTGGCTTCTTCGATCAGCCATTCTTTTTCATGCTGACTCAAGAAGTATTTGATCACTTCTCTTTGATCGTAGCTGTCATCAGCAATCAGCAGTCGGTACATGGTTTTCGCCGTCCTTTCGTATAGAGAAAATTACACAGTCGCTTCTTCTTTCTATAGTAAGCGATAAACAAAAAAAGCAACAGAACAAATTTGTAAACGTTTTATTTTCTGGAAATCGTGCTATAAATCTGAAAAAAGTGCTATATTTTCTATGGAAGCGATTGCGTATAATAAGGATATCAAAAAAGTTTGAGGAGGAAAACAATGAAATTCAGGCGGGGAACAGCAATTTTAACAGCCATGGCTTCAGCACTTATTATGACAGGATGCAGTTCAGAAGAAGCAAAGACCAATGAAAATGGGGATACCGTGATTACGATCGGACGCCAAACCGCACCGAACTCAAAACTGCCGGAGGGGGACTCTTACAGCAACAACGCGTATACTCGATTGATTCAAGAACGTTTGGGCATCGAACTGGAGAGTGCCTTTGAAGCCCACGGGGAAGATTACGATCGGCAAGTATCGCTAGCGATCGCTTCAGGGGAACTACCGGATACAATGATCGTCGGATCAAGAGATGAATTGGAAGAATTAGTTAACAATGATTTAGTGGAAGACTTGACCGAAGTATTTGAGGAGCATGCCGACGATTTTCTAAAAGACATCTATGATTCGTTTGATGGGATTCAGTTAGAAGCAGCTACGTTTGATGATCGCTTGATGGCGATCCCATCTACTAGCGATGACTTCGGGCCCAATCTTGTCTGGTTGCGCCAGGACTGGCTAGATGAGCTGGGTATTGAACTGGATAAAGATGGCAATCGCTCAATTACATTGGAAGAGTTGAAGGAAACAGCGATTGCTTTTCAAGAAAATGATTTAGCCAACACCGGAAAAGCGGTTGGTTTGCCATTGGCCTTCTGGTTGTCCTCGCCAAATCATGGCGGCACGGCATATACAGGGACAGCCATTATGAATGCGTTTGGAGCCTACCCAAAATCGTATCTCCAAGATGAGAATGGACAGATGTTTTATGGATCCAATACGCCAGAAATGAAAGAAGCACTAACGCTGCTGAAGGAATGGCAAGATGAAGGGTTCATGGATCCGCAATTTGGTACCCGGACGTATGACGATATCCATGCCATGATGGTTAATGGAGAAACGGGCATCGCTTTTGGTCCTTGGCACATGCCTGACTGGGGGTTAGTACAAGCTAAACAAAATGATCCGAATGCTGAATTTGTTCCTTATGCCCTTGAAAATGCTAACGGCGATGGCGAGGTCAATGCCGTGGCTAACCGCGGCACTGGGCAATACATCGTGGTGCGCAAAGGTTTTTCTGAGCCGGAAAAAATCATGGAGATGATCAATCTGATTTATGGTGAAGTTGCCAACTCGGAAGATATTGAAACCGAGTTTCCAGAAATTTATGACTATGCGAAAGTGGATGTCGATGGGACGGTTCGTCCATGGAATGTTGTTTTCTTAAAAGCCTATAGTGAGATTGATGATGCAGTAGAAGCTTCCAAGGCGGCGGTTGGCGAAACATCTATCGATGATATCTCCAACTTCTTCATCAAAGAAAACGCCGAAAAAATCAAGCAATATCTGGATAGCCCTGAAGAAACCGATCCGGTGGACTGGACCCGCTATGCTTCCCGCTATTTAGCCGTCAATAATGTGATGGGCGGTATCAGAGAGCAAGGACGTTTGAATGAAGTGAAACCACCGCGTTTTGATTCGATCAAAGCCAATGAACGAAACGGCGCACAAGTAGGGAAACTGGAGGAAGAGACCTTCATTAAGTTTATCACTGGAGAAGAACCTCTGGAAAACTTCGATAACTATGTTGAAACCTGGAATAGCCAAGGTGGGACAGCCATACTTGAAGAAATGCAAGAAGTAGTAGATCAGCGAGCAGATAATTAAGCGGCCACTCCAGCGGTTCTGACACTCGTCTTTCGAACAAAGAAAAGCAAGATTGTATGCAGGGAAATCGACTGCAGGTGCCTTTTCTTTGTTCGAATTTTTTCATCAAGCGGCTGGTGAGGCAAAAAATTTATGGAGGAGTAAGTAAATGGAACTTTCTGTTGAAAAAGAAAGCAAAAAAGAAAAGAAAAAGTGGTTTTCTCGAGACCAGCTTTTCTTTTTAGGCATGATTTTACCAGGCATCATTTTTATTTTAATTTTTTCTTATGGTCCTATGTTTGGGTTGTTGATGGCATTTCAAGATTATGTGCCAGCGAAAGGTGTATTAGGTTCTGAATTTGTGGGATTCGAGCACTTTCGCTATTTGTTCAGTTTACCGGATATTTTCTTAGTGACTAAAAACACGATTTTTATCGCTTTTTGGAAAATTATCTTTAATACGATCGTACCGATTCTTTTTGCGATTCTATTAAATGAAGTACGTGTAAAGTGGATGAAACGTTCCATTCAGACCATCGTTTATTTGCCCCATTTTCTTTCATGGGTCATACTGGCTTCAGTAGTGGTCAATTTATTCAGCCTTGATGGAACGGTGAATCAGATTTTACAAAACTTTGGTGTAGAACCATTAAACTTTTTGGGTAGTAATCAGTTGTTTCCGCGTTTGCTGATCGGGACCGATGTTTGGAAAAGTTTCGGTTACAGTTCGATCGTGTACCTTGCTGCCATTACCTCGATTGATCCAGGGTTATATGAAGCAGCCACGATGGATGGTGCTTCTTGGTCAAAAAAAGTCTGGCACGTAACCCTGCCTGGGATGATGCCTTTTATTTTGCTGATGACGATTTTGTCGCTGCCTAATATCTTAAATGCCGGCTTCGACCAAATTTATAACCTGTATTCTCCGGTTGTGTATCAAAGCGGTGATATTATCGATACCTATGTCTACCGAATCGGTCTGATCGGTAGAGACTACAGCTTAGGGACTGCCGTTGGTCTGGTTAAATCGGTGATCGGTCTATTCTTGATTTGGTCTTCCAACAAAATTGCGGAGAAGAAGACTGACAGAGTGATGTTTTAAGGAAAGGAAAAAAGAGATGAAAGAAAAATTTAGTATACGGCATGCAGTAATTTATTTGATCGTCATTGTTTTAGCTCTTTCTTGTTTAGTACCGATGTTGAATGTCGTGGCACTTTCTTTAAGCAGCAGCAGTGCGGTCGCGGCAAATGCTGTGGGGCTATGGCCAGTGGATCTGACCTTAGCAGCTTATGAGCGCATCATGAGCGATCAGCAATTTTGGCGTTCCTTTGGGATCTCGGTCATTCGTGTGATCGTTTCGCTGCTGTTGAACCTCTTGATGATCGTAACGATGGCTTACCCGCTGTCTAAATCAAAAAAAGTATTTCGAACGAGAAAATTATTCATGGGCGTGATGGTTTTTGCTATGCTCTTCAGCGGCGGCATGATCCCAACGTATTTAGTCGTTCGCAATCTAGGGTTATTGAATACGATTTGGTCCCTGATTTTACCTAGTGCAGTCCCTATCGGCAGTGTGATCTTGGTGATGAATTTCTTTCGGGGAATCCCCAAATCATTGGAAGAATCTGCTCGGATCGATGGTGCCAACCCACTGCAGATTTTGGGACGAATCTATATCCCAATGTCATTGCCTTGTTTGGCAACAGTTTCTCTATTCAGTATTGTCGGCAGTTGGAATGATTTTTTCAGTGGACTGATCTATATGACCAAGACTGAAAACTATCCTTTAATGACCTATATCCAAACACTATCAGTCAACATTGCTGAAACAATGCAACAAGCCGGAAATTTGACTTCCGAGCAGCTACAAAGTCTACTAGCGGTCTCTGATCGAAACTTGAATGCAGCGAAGATCGTGGTGGCAGTGGTGCCGTTATTGATTATTTATCCGCTTCTACAAAAATATTTCGTTCAAGGAATCGTTGTCGGATCAGTAAAGGAGTAAACCCACATGATACACTTTTTTCATTCAGAAAACTTCTTCGCACGAATCGCTTGGAAATTCAGCCAGTTGCTCCTATTGAATGTACTGCTCTTGTTTTTTAGTTTGCCGCTCTTCACGATCGGCGCAGCCATCACTGCGGGTTCTAAAGTGGCGACTGATCTGATAGAAGGAAAAGCACCGACTGTTGTTCAGCAGTTTTGGTCGGTCTTTTGCCAAAGCTTTCGAAAGAGCACTCTCATCTGGCTTAGTCTACTTTTTTCTTTGTGGCTTTTGACTGCTGATTGGTTGTATTATTTCCAACTAAAAGGGACTCCTGATCTTTTTACCGTAGGCTTAGTAATTTGTACGTTCATGTGGCTTCAGTTTTTCCAAGTTTCGTTTTTCTTACTCGCACGTTACGATAGCGAAATCAAAACGATCCTTTTGAACAGCATCAAAGTCGCCGCAAAGCACCCTTTTAAAATACTTAGTCTTCATCTTCTGACTGCAGCCCCTATTGTCATCATGCTTCTTTCACCCTATGCGCTGGTTTTCAGCATGTACATTGCCTGCTTTTTTGGTCTTAGCTGTTTTTTGTATGTACGCTGTCAGTTATTGTTGGCAATTTTCAAGAAATATGAGAAGGTAGAAATAGCAGAAAAGTAACTGGGTTTTATAGTTAGCAACGTTGAATGGAGGAATTTTGATGGGACAAAACACGCAGTATGGAGAAAAAAAGATTGCGATCGATCGCAGGATCGGTTTTTTAGAAGAACATACGTACCACGGGAATGATCTTGGTGTGACTTTTCAAGGACAGCAAACCACGTTCAAATGCTGGTCACCAGAAGCAGAGGCCGTTTCAGTATTGATTTATCAAAGCGGTGTCGCTGGGGCTGATGATCGCCTGCTGACGCTGCCAATGGTCCAAGAAGACAACTGTTGGCAAGTCACGACGGAAGAAAACGTCAAGGAGCTGTTTTATACCTTTGAGTTTCAACGAGACGGTCAAAAAGTCGAAGCGGTGGATCTTTATGCCAAGGCAGTAGGGATCAACGGAAACCGTGGGGCCATCATTGATTTAAAGGAAACAGATCCTGAAGGCTGGCAGGAGACTCACGGCGTCGGTCAGCAATCGATCACCGATGCCTATATTTGGGAATTGCATGTCGAAGATTTCAGCGGCGCCGAAAACAGCGGGATTTCGCCAGAAAATCGCGGAAAATATTTAGCCTTCACTGAAAAAAAGACCCATCTGGTGGGAGATGAAAGTCAACCAACTGGCATGGCCTATTTAAAAGAGTTGGGGATCAATTATGTTCATCTGCTGCCGATCTTCGATTTTGACAATGATGAAACTTCTTCTGCCTACAACTGGGGCTATGATCCAAAGAATTACAATGTCCCTGAAGGACGATACGCTTCTGATCCTAGTGATCCCAAGGCGCGGATTCGTGAATGCAAGCAAATGATCCAATCGCTGCATGAAGAAGCCATCGGCGTTGTGATGGATGTGGTCTTCAATCACACTGCGATCACAGAAGAATCATGGTTTAATTTGACGGTGCCTGATTATTACTATCGCCAAGATGATGTGGGGAATTTTGCGGACGGTTCTGCTTGCGGCAATGAAGTGGCTTCTGAACGGAAAATGATGCGCAAATTTATCATTGATTCAGTTTTATATTGGGCGCAAGAATACAAAATCGACGGCTTTCGTTTTGATTTGATGGGCTTGATCGATGTGGAAACCATGAACCAATTGCGGCAACGCCTAGATGCTGCCGGCTTCAGCCATGTGATTTTATATGGCGAGCCATGGGATGCCGGTAGCAATCAAATTATTCAGCCGAATATCCCAGCGAATAAAAGCAATGTTTGGGCACTGTCAGAAGGCGTTGCGGTTTTTAGCAATGATTTAAGAGACAGTATCAAAGGCGATGTCTTTGAAGAAACAGACGGCGCGTTTATTCAAGGAATGAATGGTCAACCGCAAGTCAAGCAAACCTTTTATGCAGCAAATTTGGCAACGGCGATTCAAGGAAATACGAAAGTTGCTGGGCAAGAAGGCGCCGAGCACTGGGCAAAATCGCCCCGTCAAGTGATCGCCTATGCGTCAGTCCATGATAATTTGACCTTATGGGACAAACTGGTGGCAACCATGCAGGCTTCAGCGAAGGAAAGAAATTATGATTTTGATCCTGAGCTTTTAGCTCGTAACAAACTAGCAGCAGCCATTTTGTTTACTAGCCAAGGAGCCGTGCTGACCCAAGCTGGGGAAGAATTTGGCCGTACCAAAGAAGGCGATGAAAATTCCTTCCGTTCGCCACTGGCAGTCAATCAGCTGGATTGGGCACGTGCCAAAACCTTCAAAGAATTGCGCGAGCTGTATCGGGGCTTGTGGGCATTGCGGCAGTCCTATGCACCATTGAGAGATGCCACGACCCAAACGGCTGGAAGCATGGTCTTTTATGAGACAAAGGATGAAAATCGCTTGGCGTATCAAGTACCCAATCGTGACGAACAGCATCCATGGCGTTCCTTGTTCGTTTTACTCAACAGCACGGAAGAAAGCTGGTCCTTTGACTTACCGACGGCAACAGAAAATACTTCTTGGCACCTCGTTGCTGACCCCAAAGGAGCTGGGATCGCTTCTCGCGGCGTAGCAGCGTCAAGGATAACCATCGCCCCATTGTCCTTCTGCATTTTGGCGGAACAAAGTAACTAATTAAAGTAGAAGCTAAAACAAACTAAAAATTTTAGTTTGTTTTAGCTTTTTTGGTAGTAAAAAAACAATTCTTTTGCTATACTTTTAACAGAATGAGAAGCAGAAAGCGGTGAGCAAATGAAAGTTGTGATCTCTGATATTGCCCGAAAAGCTGGCGTTTCCAGCGGAACAGTCTCTAATGCGATCAACAATCGTAAGGGGATCAGTGAACAAAAACGGCAAGCGATCTTGAAGATCGCTCGTGAGATGGGGTATTTTGATCAGCGAGAAATTAAAAAAACGGAAAGCCAAAAAATCAAATTTGTCGTAATGAACAAGCAAGGAAATGTCGTAGGGGATACGCCTTTCTTTTCTGAATTGATCCGAGGAATCGAAATGGAGTGCAGTACGTTAGGCTATGAACTGGTCATTTCCCATATCACATTGGCGCCAGAGGAAGACCCGATCGAAAAGATCCGTCCAGAATTAGCAGATGGTTTGCTATTGTTAGGAACGGAATTGGAAAAACAAGATTTAGCAGTCTTTCGCCATTTGGAAGTACCGTTAGTGATTTTAGATACGGTGTTTAATTCGCAGGACTTTGATTTTGTCGCCATCAATAATCGTGACAGTGCCTATGAGATCGTTGAAAAGATGATCGAAAAAGGCCACCGAGACATTGGCATCATCAATTCAACCTTTCAAATCAACAACTTCCGTGAACGCAAGCAAGGGTTCATCCAAGCGATCCAAGAGCATGATCTGATCCATTATGAAGAGACGGAAGCCTTAGTAGAACCCACCTTGGAAGGCTCCTATCAAGACATGAAGGTCTATTTGGAATCCTTGCGTGCCGATCAGCGACCGTTGCCAAGCGCTTTTTTTGCGGTCAATGACAATATCGCCATCGGTGCCATGAAAGCCATTCGCGAAGTGTTTCCCGATCATCCGTTGACCATTGTTGGGTTCGATGATATTCCTTTGGCGGAATTTTGCAACCCACCACTGACCACCGTCAAAGTAGATAAAGTGTACCTTGGTCGCCAAGCCGTGCGACGCTTGATCGAGAAAATCACGAGTGAAGATGAAAACCATCTGAAAATGCTGGTCGCCACGACGATCGTCGAACGCGAAAGCATCAATTAAGAAAAAAAATAAGAAGAAGGACAAAACGTTTAGCAAGCGTTTTGTCCTTTTTTTAGTTATTTAACAAAAATATTTATCTAAAACTATTGCAAAATATTTAGCTTGTGCTATATTTAAGGTGTAAAAAGTAAGGGATTACATTTTGAGGAAGTGAATAGATGACACAGATCGGTCTCTTTTGTGCCACTGGGCTCTCCAGCGCACTGCTCGTCAAAGCGATCAAAGAACAACTAGCGGATGATCAGCATTACCAAGTCAATTCCGCGCCTTTTTCAGAAATATTTATGGTGGGGAATGACTATGATTTTTTGATTTTAGCTCCTCAAACCCGCTTCAATCAAGCGAAAGTCGCAGCAGCCTTTCCTGATAAAAAAATCGTTTTACTGACGGATGAGGAATTTCTGAGCAAAAATGTAGCACGAATCGTCGAAGAAATAAAAATTTAGCTAAATATACTAAAACGCAAAGGGTGGTTTTATGGATAAAGTAACCATCGGGTTCGCCCCGACTAGAAGAAATTTGTTTAGTGCAGAAGCAGCCATTGAGTACGCCAATCTGACACGACAAAAAATGGACGAACTGGCCATTGATTATGTAGATATTTTAGATATCAACGAAGACGGCTTGCTATACGATGATGAAGGGGTTGAAAAAATCGCCGAAAAATTCAAAGCAGCAAAGATCGACGGTCTTTTTCTAGCCAATGAAAACTTTGGTACGGAATATGCCTGTGCTCGTTTAGCCAAAAAACTAGATGTCCCCGTCTTACTGTGGGGACCTAAAGATGAGACGCCAGCCGCCGACGGTTCACGTTTGCGGGATACGCAATGCGGTCTTTTCGCTATCGGGAAAGTCTTGCGCCGTTTCAAGGTACCTTTCACCTATGTCAAAAATTCTGATATTGATTCACCAGAATTTACCCGCGGCTTGCAAGACTTTATCAAAGTCTGCAATGTCGTCAAGACCTTCAAACAAACACGAATCTTGCAAGTAGGCCCACGCCCCTTTGATTTTTGGACCGTGATCTGCAACGAAGGCGAACTATTGGAGCGTTTCAATATCTCGCTATCACCAGTACCGATCCAAGAAGTGGTGCAAGAAATCAAGAAAGTCAAAGAACAACAGCCAGATAGATTGCAAGCAGTCATTGATTATTTCGAAACCAATACGGAAGTCCAAATTTCGGCGAAAGATTTGGAGATGGTGGCAGCCCTTAAAGTGGCCTTGCAAAACTTATGTGAAAGCTACGGCTGCAATGCAGGGGTCATCCAGTGTTGGACGGCCTTACAAGACGAAATCGGTATTTTACCGTATGCCTCCTTGTCGCTGTTACAAGAAGAAGGCTTACCTTTTGTCTGTGAGACGGATGTCCATGGGGCGATCTCGGAACTGTTGGTCGAAGCCGCTTCGTTGGGGGAACACCGTGCGATCTTTGCGGATGTCAACTGCCGCCATCCAGAAAATGAGAATGGCGAATTGCTGCAGCACTTAGGAGTTTTTGCTTATTCCACCGCAGAGACCAAACCGATCTTGCCGCAACGACATTTTGTTTTTGACTATCCAGGATCAGTCGCTTTTCGGGCAATCAAAGACGAGTATACGCTGTGTCGCTTTGATGGGGACAACGGCGAGTACTCACTGCTGATGGGTACTGGTAAAGGGATCGATGGACCATACAATCAAGGAACCTATCTCTATCTGGAATTTGCGAATTTGAATCGCTTGGAATTCAAACTCGTTGAGGGCCCTTATATTCATCACGTTGCGGCGGTCAGAAAAAATGTGGTGCCGATCTTGTACGAAGCGTGCAAATACATCGGTGTGCAGCCAGATTTTTATGATCCAATCGAAGAAGACGTCAAAGCATACTTGAGAGGGGATCAATCATGGAAATAAACGAGCTAGAGATGAAGGCTTTAACGATTCGAAAATCCGTGTTAGAGCTGATCTATCAAGCAAAAACGGGTCATACTGGTTCGGATCTTTCTTGTACCGATATTTTAGTGGCCTTGTATTATCGGATAATGAATGTCGATGCGAAAGATCCTCAAAAGCAAGATCGTGACCAGTATATCCAAAGTAAAGGACATGCTGCAGAAGTATTATGGGCCGTTTTAGCGGACAAAGGTTTTTTGCCGAAAGAAGAATTAGCCACCTTTTCGCAATTTGGTTCAAGACTGATCGGTCATCCAAACAATAAAGTAGCTGGTGTTGAGATGAATACTGGTTCGCTAGGTCACGGCTTACCCGTCGCAGTAGGGATCGCTTTGGCAGGCAAACTGGATCACCGCACGTATCAAACCTATACGTTGTTAGGAGATGGCGAATTAGCAGAAGGCTCGGTATGGGAAGGAGCCATGGCGGCTGCCAACTACCAGCTGGACAATTTGACCGCCATCATTGATCGCAACGGCTTGCAGATCACTGGAGCCTCGGAAGATGTGATGGCAGTGGAGCCGCTAGATGAAAAATGGCGTGCCTTTGGTTGGGATGTGCATATCGTTGATGGCAATGATATGGCTGCCTTGGTGGCTGCATTAGAAAAACCGCATCAGCCCAATCAACCGAAGCTGATCATTGCTAAAACCATCAAAGGCAAAGGCTATTCTGCAGCCGAAAATCAAGCGCAATGGCATCATAAAGTGCCAACGGCAGAAGAGCTTGCACAAGCCATTGCCGAACTTGATCAGCAAATGGAGGTTTTGACTCATGGGAAAAAATAATATTGCCAATCGCCAAGCAATGTGCGACGTATTGATTGAAGAAGGAAAAAAGAATCCTGCGATCACGGTGTTGACCAGTGATTCTCGTGGTTCCGCTTCGTTAGCACCTTTTGCCAAGGAATTACCGACACAATTGGTGGAAGTAGGGATCGCAGAGCAAAACATCGTCAGTATTGCGGCTGGCTTAGCCCATATGGGCAAACGCCCTTTCGTTGCCTCTCCAGCTTGTTTTCTCAGCATGCGCAGTATCGAGCAGATCAAAGTCGATGTCGCGTATTCGAATAAAAATGTCAAACTCGTAGGCATCAGCGGCGGTGTCAGCTATGGGGCATTAGGCATGAGTCATCATTCCTTGCAAGACATCGCAGTGGCACGAGCGATCCCTAATTTGCAAGTGCTGTTGCCAGCAGATCGCTTTGAAACGATCCAAATGTTTAAAGCCTTAGCGGCATCAAATGAACCAGCCTATATCCGTCTCGGTCGCAATCCTGTTGAAGATTGTTATGATTCTGCAGATTATCCTTTTGAGATCGGCAAAGCCATTGAGCTGAGAAGCGGCCAAGATGTCGCATTGATCGCCACCGGCGAAACCGTGCGCCAAGCGTTGGATGCTGCTGAGCTATTGGAAAAACAAGGTATCACTGCTGCCGTTTTAAATGTTCATTCCTTGAAGCCCTTTGATTCAGAAACGGTCAAACGAGTGGCGAAAGAAACAGGCACCGTGATCACTGTGGAAGAACATAGCCGATACAACGGCTTAGGAGCTGCCGTGGCGGAAACACTGACAGAAGAAACGGACATTCGACAAAAAATCATTGCTTTTCCGGATGAAGCCTTGATTACTGGTTCTTCGTCAGAACTGTTTGCCCATTATGGATTAGACGGTGCCTCCATAGCGAAAACAGCGGTTGCGTTTCTAGGAGCTTAAGATGGACAAGACCTATCAGCTGGTTTTAGATCAGAGTACATCCGGTACCAAGCTCTTACTGTTTCAAGAAGGGAAAATCCTGCAGCGTTACGATAAAAAACACCGCCAAATTTATCCAAAAGTCGGGTGGGTCGAACATGATCCCCTCGAGATTTGGCAAAATGTCCAAGAATTGCTGGCACAAGTGTTTCAAGAACAAGCGATCACTGCAGGTCAAATCGTTTCCTTGTCCTTGACCAATCAGCGAGAAACGATCGTTGCATGGGACCGATTGACTGGTAATCCCTTGTACAATGCGATCGTGTGGCAATGCAACCGCAGCGCCGCGATTTGTGAAGAATTGACGGCACAAGGCTGGGAAAGGACGATCAATCAAAAGACCGGTTTACGCTTAGACCCGTATTTTTCTGGCACCAAAGTGAAATGGCTGGCACAAGAATTATCGGCTATCAAGGAAAAGTCGGGAACTGGCGAGTTGGCGATCGGTACGATGGACAGCTGGCTGTTGTGGAATTTAACGCAAGGGAAGGTATTTGCGACAGAAGCCAGCAACGCTTGCCGAACATTGTTTTACAATATTGAAGAGGACCGTTGGGATGCAGAACTCGTCAAACTTTTTGGCATCCATTTAGCAGACTTGCCAGCGATCAAACCTGCTGATACGGTTTTCGGTAACTATCACGGAATCCCTATCAAAGGAATCTTAGCCGATTCACAAGCGGCATTATTCGGGGAAGGTTGTCAAAGCCTTGGGGATGTAAAAATCACGATGGGTACCGGTTGTTCGATCATGATGCAAGTGCAGCAGGAGCAGACGTTGCGAGATCGCCGCATTTTGACGACGGTCGGCTGGCAAACTAGCCAGGAAACAGCGTTTGCGCTAGAAGGCATCATCCGTTCCTGTGGTGACGCCATCAACTGGTTCAGTGAGCAAGTGGCTCCGCTACCAGATGTAGCTGAGATCTGTCAAGAAGTGCTGACCAATGACAGTCAAGAAGACATCTATTTTATCCCAGCATTGCAAGGAATGGGTGCCCCTTTTTGGGATAATACGATGACTGCCAGCTTTGTCGGCATGAAACGCACGACGACGACTCATGAGCTGTTGAAAGCCGTTTTAGAAAGCATCATTTTTCAAATCAAAGCAGTGATCGATGTGATGGAAGAAGTCGCTGAACGACTGATCAATCAGGTAATGATCGATGGCGGTGTTTCGAAAAACCGCGCCTTGATGAGCTTATTGGCGACTTTGATCAATAAACCCGTCATCGTCAGCGAAGTCGAAGAATTTTCAGCCATCGGCACGATGCTTGTTGCCAATCCAACCATGAATGAACCAGCTATTCAGCAAACCACGATCGTTCCGCAAGCCGAACAGGCCGTGATCCGTTTGAAATATGAAAAATGGAAACGGTTCATTGAGAAGTCAGCTGCTTTTAGTGAAGGATAAAGGAGGAACTATATGGAGACCCAACGAATCCAATTGAATCAAACGGCTTACGTGGATACCTATTTATTGCACCAATCCAAAGAGTACAATGTCGGCAAGAAACGACCGCTAGTGATCGTCTGTCCAGGCGGCGGCTACGCATTTACCAGTGATCGAGAGGCGGAAGTCATTGCCTTGAAATTCAATAGTATCGGGCTAAATAGCGTTGTTTTATGGTACACCACCGGTGACCAAGTGAAAAACGTTCCCCATAATGCTTTGATGGAAGCCGCCCAAACCGTCAAAATCATTCGTGCGCATGCCCAAGAATGGTTGGTGGATGAGGAGCAAATCATCGTTTGCGGTTTTTCAGCAGGCGGACATCTAGCGTTGCAGTTAGCGACGCGCTGGCACGATGCTGAGCTGGCAGAAGCGTTGGGCGTTAGCAGTGACTTACTGAAAGTGAATCTGGCGATCGCCGGCTACCCATTGGTTTATCAAGAGCACGCCTTCCCAATCGATGAGCTAGGCTTTGCCGCTAGTCTGATCGAAGCACCTTTAACTGCCAACGAACGCTTTTTTGGGAGTAAACAACCGACGGAAGAAGCCATTCAATCCATGAACATTTTGCATCATGTCGATCAGTGGACACCTCCGATGTTTCTCTGGCATACGACGGAAGACGTCTTAGTTGATGTGGCACACTCGTTGAAGCTGGCGGTCAAATTAAGAGAAGCAGAGATTCCATTTGAACTGCATATTTTTGAAAAAGGCGAACACGGACTGGCATTAGCGGATCGAACAACGGCACGCAAGCCAAGTCACCTCAATACCCATGTCGCCAAATGGTTTGAGCTGTGCGAAGGCTGGCTCAGCAGTTATATTGATTAAAAAACCGCCAGTGCACAACTTGTGCCGATGAAAGGAGAGCACCACCGTGAAAATCACCGTAAGCCAAAATAAACGCACCTTATTGCGAGACGGCCAGCATTTCTTTTATTTAGCTGACACTTGTTGGAGTGCCTTTACTAGTATTCAAGAAAATGACTGGATCACTTACTTAGACAAACGCAAAGAGCAGGGCTTCAATACCCTTCAAATCAATGTGTTACCGCAATGGGATCGCAGCCGTGGTCAATTTGACTGCTTGCCGTTTCCTCTTGATGCGGGCGTCTTTGATTTTACTGTTTGGGAGGATGCCTATTTCGAACGGGCTCAGCGTCTTTGTAAAATTGCCGATGAGAAAGGCTTTACTTTAGCGTTGGTCGTCTTGTGGTCAAACTATGTCGCCGGCACGTGGGCTAGCCAGTTGGACAAAGAACGCAACGTGTTGCCGGAGGATTGCCGCCAGGCCTACTATCAAAAAGTGATTGCGACTTTTGATGCCTTCCATCCGATCTACTTTATTGGTGGCGATACGGATTTCCCGACACAGCCAACCATCGATACGTATCTAGAAGCCTTTGCTTTCTTTGAAAAGCATTCGCCCAATACCCTGAAAACGATTCATATCAAGGGACGTTTTGAAGAAATCCCTGAACCTATCGTCGAACAGTTGGACTTATTTTTATACCAATCAGGTCATAACAGCGCCTTTTTGAATATGCCTTATTATTTGGCAGAGCGTTTTTATCAAAGACAACCGCAGCTGCCGATCATCAACTCAGAACCTTGCTATGAACAAATGGGCTATGCCCGTCACGTATACGGCCGATTTGGTCAAAAGGATGTCCGCAAAGCGGCATGGCAATCACTGTTAGCCGGCGGCGCGGCTGGGATCACGTACGGTGCCCACGGCATCTGGAGTTGGCAAACCCCGACGGCAACCTTTGCGGAAGAAATCGGGGAAGCGTTTGATCGTCCGATGATTTGGCCAGAAGCTTTATCTTTTCCTGGGGCAGATGACTATGGCTTTATCAAGCAATTATTCGAATTATTAAATATTCAGGAGCTTGTGCCTTGCCAAGAGCGCTTGATCGATGCAGATGAACAGATTCGTATGGCAGCCATCGCAGGATCGAATGATGCCTTGCTTTACTTGCCAAGCAATACAACAGTTCGCCTGCAAGGAGATCTTTCTACAGCGACCGTCACATTGATCGATTTGAATACCAATCGTTTCTTGAAACCAAAACTGACAGTTACCGATGGTATCACTGTTTTCCATCCCCACAATTGTCATGAAGATGTATTGTTTGTCATCCAAATAAAGGAGTGAAAAGAAAATGGATAAGTATATGGATAAGGTGTTAGTATTTGCAGATAAAATCTCCAACAATCGGTATTTAAAGGCAATTTCAAACGGGTTGATGGCGACGCTGCCGATCAACATTATTGGTTCGATCGCCTTATTGTTAGCAGTTTTGCCGATTCAAGGATGGACAGACTTTATCAATTCGATCAATATTGGCAGCTATTTTTCCGTCGGTTACAGTATGACCGTCGGGGTTATCTCAGTGTACGCTTCCTTTCTGGTCGGTCACCGTTTAGCGACAGAATTTAAGCAATCGGCGGTTCCTGCCGGCATCGTTTCACTGTTTGCCTTTTTGATGATGACGCCAATGGTTACCTTAGCGGAAACAACGACCCTCGACATGAGCAAACTCGGCGCTCAAGGCTTGTTTACCGCTATGATCTGTGGCTTAGTCTTTGCTCGTTTGTACTGCTTTATTTTAGAAAAAAATATCGCCATCAAAATGCCAGCAGGCGTGCCGCAATTTGTGACGGATACCTTCGCCGGTTTGATTCCAGCAATTATTTCTGGGTTTACCGCGATTGTCATTAGCTGGGCATTCAGTTTTACTTCTTATGGCTCATTCTCAGATTTCATCTATCGAATCTTGGCAATGCCGCTGCAAAGCTTGTCTTCTAGTGTAGGTTCGTTGTTATTTATTGTACTGATCCAAATGGTGCTATGGTTCTTCGGTATCCATGGTTCGTTGGTGGTGGGTAGCTTTGTCACCGCTTTGTACTTACCAATGGATGTGGAAAATATGGATGCTTTAGCTAGCGGTGTTGCGCGTTCCGAACTGCCGAATATTTTGAGCAAGTCGTTTTATGATTTGTTTGCTGGTATTGGTGGGGCTGGAGGAACATTGTCATTGATTATCGTTATTTTGCTGTTGGCGAAATCAAAACAATCACGGACAGTCGCTAACCTGAGTGCCGTTCCTGGATTGTTCACCATTAATGAGCCGGTGATTTTTGGCTTACCGCTGATTTTGAATCCAATCATGGCGATTCCGTTCATATTAACACCATTGGTTCAAGTGCTTGTAGCATACCTAGCGATCTGGAGTGGGATCGTCCCACGACTTAGTGGCGTACAAGTTCCCTTTGGCACACCGATTTTTCTAAATGGGTTTCTAGCTGGAGGCTGGCAGGTCGCAGTTTTACAAGTCGTTTGCGTTTTGGCAGGCTGCTTGCTGTACATTCCTTTTGTCAAAATATTAGATAAAGGAAAATTAAAAACAGAAGCAGAAGCAGCGCAAGCAGAGGTTCAAACTGAAAGTATCGATCCAGCTGGAGAAACCGTCTGACTTCAGGGGAACAATGCGTAAAAGGCAGGCCCTTGTTCTTCTTCAACAAGGGACAAGGTGAATTTTTGCACACTTGATTTCTTAAGACGGTGAATCCAGTCAATGATCGGCCATTCCCGAAAGCAGATAGGCTCTGATTGATCTACTTAGTAATCGAATGGTTCGGGGAAACGCCGATGATCCTAATGCAAATGTGACACAAATAGATTTTCTGATTTTTGATTTTACTCAGTATGGGTCTTTTTAAAAAAGATACAAGCTGCTCCCCCACAATTGCTATCAAGACGTTTTGTTTCTCGGACACAGATTAAAAAGGAGTGTATTATATGACTTTCGCAGAGAAGTTCACCGAAAAAGGCCAGTACTACGCAAGTAAGATTCAGCAAAATAAGTATATGCAAGCAATCTCAATTGGATTGATGACCCTACTGCCAATCATGATCATCGGCGCATTCAGTACACTGTTGTCTTCTATGCAAATCGGGGTTTATCAATCAATGATTGCCCCGTTTCGCGATATTATCGCCTTACCGGCTCAATTTACGACAAATGCATTGGCTATTTATGCCGCTTTTTCCATCGCTTACAAATTGGCAGGCTTGTATGGAAAAGAAGGCTTGATCCCTGGTTTTGTTTCCTTGTTCTCCTTTTTAGTCTTAACACCAATCAGTGTTTTTGATGATGGAGAGCTTGTAATCAATGCCTTGACCTTTGACTGGCTGGGGGCTAGAGGGTTGTTTGCGGCGATGATCGTGGGTGTCTTAACTGCCCGTTTGTATGTGTTTTTTGTCGATAAAAACTTGGTTATCACGATGCCGGAGGGTGTACCACCAACGATTGCCAAAACATTTTCGGGACTGGTTCCAGCAGTGTTAGTAGCAGTCTTATTTACGATAACAGCCGGTTTGTGGAAGATGACGGAATTCGGTAGTTTCCATCAATTTGTATACACGATTCTACAAATTCCACTGCAAAGTCTTGGAGGTTCGATTTGGTCGATTTGTATCGCCTTATTGATCATGCAGTTGTTGTGGGTCTTTGGGATTCACGGAGCAATCGTTGTATTAGCGGTTATTCGTCCAATAATGACTGCTCTGGATCTTGAGAATTTGGCTGCTTATCAAGCAGGAGAACCGATGCCTAACTTAGTGACTGGTTCTTTTTGGAGTATTTATGCTAATTTTTCCGCCATGCTTGGTCTAGTAGTAGTTTTACTCTTTTTATCAAAGAGTAAACAATTCAAAATTATCGGGAAGCTGGGAGCACCAGGAGCACTTTTCGGGATTCATGAACCGCTGATCTTCGGATTACCGATCGTAATGAACCCGATTCTGGCGATTCCCTACATTTTAAGCCCAGTTGTTTGCGTGGTGATTGGCTATATCTTAACCATCACGAATATTTTACCAATTCCTATCGGGATGCAAGTGCCTTTTGGTGCCCCGATCGTTCTCTCAGGTATTCTGCAAGGAAGTTGGAAACTCGGGGTAGCTCAGTTACTGATGATTCCTTTGTGTGCCTTGATCTATTACCCATTTGTCCGCATTTTGGATAAGAAAAATGCCGAACAAGAATTGGCGCAAGAAACGCAAGAAAAAGCAGCAGAACAAAGCATGGATCGAGTGATTTCTTGATGGTTGAAGATCAAAGGGAGTTGCTTAAACGTATAGAAAGGGTCAACAGTAATTGTTAGGAAATTGTTTAATGGCTACTCATAAAAAACTCTTTAAAAGAAGCTAATTTGACAGGGTTTACTGGTTAAATTTCCCCTTTTTTCAAAAGATCGCTGGTTAAAAGAAACCGATTTTATGATGACAAGCCAACGAGTTAGTGCTATAGTTAAAGAAAGAAAACCCACGTGGATTGTTACTGACTCGATCAGGCAAGACCTAAATAAGAAAGCGCTCTTCTCGTTTTAGCAGCGGCTCTTATTTAGGTTTTTTGTTTTTTATCGGGGATTTTTCAGTAATCAGCTAGGTAGGTTTATCAAAAGAAAACAAAAGGAGAACGAGCAAATGGCAAAATTTCCAGAAAATTTCTTATGGGGCGGCGCGACCGCAGCGAATCAATTAGAAGGGGCGTTCGATCGCGATGGCAAAGGCTTGTCAGTGGCGGATGCAATGCCTGGCGGCAAACAGCGTTTAGCGATTTTAGGCAGTGATACGTTTGATTGGACGATCGATGAGGACAAATACACCTACCCAAATCATCGCGGGATCGACCATTATGACCGTTTCAAAGAAGACATTGCGTTGTTTGCAGAAATGGGCTTCAAGAGCTATCGTTTTTCCATCGCATGGACACGTATTTTTCCAAAAGGCGATGAAACGACACCAAACGAAGCTGGGCTAGCATTTTACGATGCGCTGATCGATGAATGTTTGAAATACGGGATCGAGCCAGTGGTTACGATCTCCCACTATGAAATGCCCTTGCATTTAGCCAAAGAATATGGTGGCTGGAAAAATCGAGCATTGATCGATTTCTATGAACGTTTTGCAAAAGTCGTCTTGGAACGTTTCCACAGTAAAGTCAAATACTGGATGACCTTCAATGAGATCAACTCTGCGTTCCATTTCTCCGCATTGAGTCAAGGAATGGTCAACAGCACGGGTGCCAGCGACTTTACAAACGTGATCCAAGCGTGGCACAACCAATTTGTTGCCAGCAGTAAAGCAGTCAAAATCGGCCATGAATTAAACCCAGAGTTACAGATCGGTTGTATGATCATTTATGCAACGACTTACAGCATTGATGCGAACCCAGTCAACCAAGTGGCGACGATGATTCATAATCAAGCCTTCAACTACTACTGTGCCGACGTGCAAGTACGTGGAAAATACCCATCCTTTACGGATCGTTTGTACAAAGAACACGGCGTCAATAAAGAGGATCTTGAGATTACTGAAGAAGACTTAGCCTTGATCGCTGAACATACTGTTGACTATGTTGGCTTCAGCTATTACATGTCTTCTGCCGTGGATATCACCACAGAAGAAGCCGATGAAGTGCAAGGAAACTTGTTGGGCGGCGTCCGCAATCCATTCTTAGAAGCAAGTGAATGGGGCTGGCAAATCGACCCAGAAGGGCTGCGCATCGCGTTGAATGAATTGTATGATCGTTATCAAAAACCGTTGTTTATCGTGGAAAACGGCTTAGGAGCCATTGATACCTTTAACGAAGAAGGTAAGATCGAAGATGACTATCGTATCGATTACTTGCGCCGCCACATTGAAGCAATGGGGGAAGCGATCGCTGATGGCGTAGACTTGATCGGTTACACGCCATGGGGCTGTATCGACCTTGTCAGTGCTTCAACAGGCGAAATGAGCAAACGCTATGGCTTTATTTATGTTGACTTTGATGACGAAGGCAACGGCACGATGGATCGTTCCAAGAAAAAATCCTTCGATTGGTACAAACAAGTCATTGCAACAAACGGAGAAGAGTTGGCCTAAGTGTTTCGTTAGACTCACGGATGACACAGGATCCGTTATAAAAGAAAACCGATCAACGGTGCTCCTATACAGGCGCATCGTTGATCGGTTTTTTTGATATTTGGTTTTAACGGGTACGTTCATAGCTGTCTCGTAACAAAGATTGGAGTTGTTTTTCTGATACAGAGCCATCTAGTAATGCGGTGAGCCAATGGTTTTTATTCATGTGATAAGCGGGTAAATAGCCGCGACTTTGATTGATGATCGAAACCATTTCGGGCGCTACTTTGACATCTAAAATTTCGATCATTTCCGTTCCTTCCAAGCCTAATTTTTGCTTTTCTACAGTCATCAGCAAGCCAAACCATTTACCGCTTTTACGGTGCCGCAAGACTTGGTACTCGGGAAACTTTGCAAATGGATGGTCGACCTGAACATCATTGAAGGTCTGAGCGAAGGCGATCAGCCGATTTTTAAGATCCATGGGTATCCCTGCCTTTTTATAATAGAAAACTACTTATATTATACCACTGATTCCTTTTACCTAGCGTAACCGTTTCTGATAAAGCATTCGTGCCAAGAACCAGCTCACCACTACGATACCGCCGCACCAGCTAAAGGCACTGATCAAGGTGGTATCTTTTAAGTTTAACAAAAGCCCGCGCAAAGAATGGATGATCGGCGACATTGGTTGGTATTCAGCAAAAATGGCTAACGGACGCGGCATGGTTTCCGTAGGGACGAAACCAGAGCTTAAGTAGGGCAAAAGGGTGATCAAGACAGTAAACAAGGTCGCTGTCTCGGGGCTTTTGGCGATGAGACCAACCAGAACGGAGACCCAAGTAAAGGCGAAGGTGAAGCAAAAGATCAATAGGAAAGCGAGTCCCCAGCCAGCAACTGTGGCTTGGGGGCGAAAACCGATGACCATGGCAACGATCAACACGACCAAGGTGCTGATCAAGCTCCGAAGGGTCGCGGCGAAGACATGCCCGTTTAAAAAGGCTGAGTTAGAGATGTTCAAGGTCATCAACCGTTCCACCATGCCGGATTTCAAATCTTCCGTCACCGTTACCCCAACGGAGGAGGCGCTTTGGGCGATACATTGGACGAGAACACCAGGAACGACAAAATCGACATAAGAGGTATCGCCGACGTTCATGGCTCCCCCGAAAACATAGACGAAGAGGATCATTAAAATCGCTGGGGTCAAAATCCCACTTAGCAAAGTCTCCATACTGCGAATCGATAGCAAGAGGTTGCGTTTGAATAAGGTGTTGGTTTCTATAATTGCTTTCATTGGTTTCCTCCTTGGACAAGTGTTAGAAAAATATCTTCTAACGAAGCATTCTTTTGATTAAAACTGGTGATGGTGATCGGTAGTTGATTGAGTTCCTGCAACAGCGTGAAGGAATGCTGGAAGTCTTGACTGACGGGAAATGCCAGAGAGAGACTGGACTCATTGACTTGCAGCGGAAAATCAGACAGATGCTGTCGCACGGTCTGCAAGTGTTCTTTCGTCAATACGCTGATTTCCATCGTTTGTGAAGGATGCAGTGCTTTGACTTCCGTTGGTGTTCCTTGCAAGATGATTTTCCCTTCATGCAAGATGGCGACTTGGTCTGCTAAAAATTCAGCTTCTTCGAGGTATTGAGTCGTCAGGAAAATCGTTCGTCCTTGAGCGGCGATCTCTTTGATCATGTGCCATGTGGCTAAGCGGTTTTGCGGGTCTAACCCGGTCGTTGGTTCATCCAAAAAGAGCAGGTCAGGTTCGCCGATAAAACTCATGGCGATGTCTAAGCGTCGTCGCATGCCACCAGAATAATTTTTGACTAGTCGGTTGCTGGCATCCACCAAATCAAAACGCTCTAACAAATGTTGGACGATAAACTGTTTGTTTTTGACATGGCGCAAGGCAGCAATCATCAGCAAGTTTTCTCGTCCGGTCAGTTCTTGATCGACGGCGGAAAATTGCCCTGTCAGACTGATTTTTTCGCGAATCGCTGCTGGATCTTTGGTCAAGTCGATCCCATCGATCCGCGCGGTTCCTTGGTCAAAAGGTAGGATAGTGGACAAAATTTTGACTAAAGTGGTTTTTCCAGCGCCGTTTGATCCTAGTAAGACAAATACTTCGCCAGGAGTGACGTCAAAAGTGACCTCTTTCAAAACTGTTTTGTCTTTGAAGCTTTTTTGTAAATGTTTCACGTGAAGCATTTTCTTTTTTATATGAGTATCCATAGCTTTTCCCTCGTTTCTATAAGATAATTCAACTATAAAGGCTCTTTGGGAAAAGCAACTGCTTATTTCAATATATTGAAAAAGAAGGTGAAAAAATGAACAATTATGGTGCGACAGTGAAAGAGCTTCGCAAAAGCAAAGGCTTGCTGTTGAAGGAATTAGTGGATGAACAATTGTCGATGTCTTTGTTATCGCAATTTGAAAATGGCAAAACGACGATTTCCTGCGAACGATTTCATCGTTTGCTAGATAAACTAGAAGTTAGTTTTGCCGAATTTCAGCTGCTACATACGGGGGAGCATCATTCGGAGGCTCAAAAGCTAATGGTTGACTATGTCCGTTCGATGGGGATCGAATCCATTGATGAAGTACCTAAATTAAAAAAGAAATATCAAAAGCTGACCACGTACTTTCAACAGCATTACTCCTTGGAGCTGGACCACTTCTTACAACTGATCCGTTTTGACTACTTGATGAAAGAGGAGCTTTTTAAAGGGGTGCCCATCGAGGAGGCTTACCTGAAACACAATTACTGTTTGGACTCTGCCAAGCATTACTTGCTGAATACCGATACATGGGGTGTTTATGAGCTGCGGCTGTTTGCCCGCGTAGCAATTTCGATGGAGCCAGCTTTGCTTTGGCGCTGCTTGACGATCGCCATCAAAAAGAGTCAGCGCTTTGCAAAAATTCCTGGCAATGAAGATATTTTGTACAACACGTTTGAGACGGTATTTTCTGTCTTTGCTGTTTTCGACGAGGCAAATTATGCGGAAAAGACCTTTCATTTATGGCGAGATCATGTTTATGAAAAAGAGCACATTGAACAAGCGATCTTTATGCCATTTTTTGAAGGCTGGACGCATCTATTAAAACAAAATAAGGCACAAGCGGCGGACTTGATGCAGCAAACGTTAGATCAGCTGGAAAGATTAGGCATGAAGAACACGTTTGCTATGTATCAATTATTAAGCACATCTGTATTGAAAGAAGAGTTTCCGGGGATTTTATTGAGTGATCCATTGCTTTCTGAAGGAACCCGTTTTGGCTGGGACTAGCTAGAATAAGCTGTATTCCGCCGATGAAAGCGCCTTATGTTTAAGAATCGGAGAGGAAGTGATTAAAAAACAGTAAATGCAAGCAATTTGCTTCTTTTTTACTGATTAGAGGAGTATATTCGAAGTTGGAATTTTTCTTTATTTAGAATTATTTTAATGTACTTTTTATGAAATAGGAGGATGTAGGATGGATATTGTGACACTAGCGCGAATCCAGTTTGCGATGACGACGATTTTTCACTTTTTCTTTGTACCGTTTTCGATCGGAACTGGTGTCGTCGTTGCAATTATGGAGACACTTTATGTGATCAAAAAAGATGAAAAATATCGCCGGATGACGAAGTTTTGGGGGAATATTTTTCTATTGAGTTTTGCTGTCGGGGTCGTGACAGGGATCATTCAAGAATTTCAATTTGGGATGAACTGGTCTGACTATTCTCGTTTTGTCGGGGATATTTTTGGTGCGCCCTTGGCTTTAGAAGCTTTGTTGGCGTTCTTCTTAGAGTCGACGTTCTTAGGACTGTGGATCTTTACATGGGATCGGGTCAGTCCCAAGCTGCACGCCACCTTTTTCTGGTTGGTGACGCTGGGTTCGATGCTATCGGCGTTTTGGATCTTAGCTGCCAATAGTTTTATGCAGCATCCAGTGGGGTATACCTTGAACAATGGCCGGGCAGAAATGACTGACTTCGGTGCATTATTGGCAAATCCACAGGTGTGGTATGAGTTTTTACACGTGATCACCGCTGCCATCACGATGGGTGGGATCATTGTTGCTGGTTTATCTGCCTTTCGTCTATTGAAGAAAGACAAAGACATTGAACGTGATTTCTTCAAAAAATCAATGCGGATCGGTTTTGCGGTGGCATTGTTCGGTTCATTCACCGTCTTGCTAGCTGGGGATGAACAAATGAAATACTTGGTTGAAGAACAACCAATGAAATTTGCCGCAATGGAAGGGGCGTATGAAGATACTGGGAGTCCTGCGGCTTGGACCGTCGTTGCTTGGGCGAATGAAGCAGAACATCACCAAGTCTTCGGTGTTTCGATTCCATATATGTTGAGTATCTTAGCCTTCAATGAACCCTTCGGCTCCATCGACGGGATGGATACGGTCAATCAGCAATTGATTGAAACCTACGGCGACCGTAATTACTACCCGCCGGTCAACACACTCTTTTGGAGCTTCCGGATCATGGCTGGTTTTGGTGCCTTGATGCTGTTGGTTTCTGGTCTTGGGTTGTATTTTACGCGTAAGAAGAAACCATGGCTCTTTGAAAAACGCTGGCTGCTTTGGGTAGTGGCGATCACTTTGTTCACCCCATTTATTGCCAATACAGCTGGTTGGCTGATCACGGAGTTAGGGCGTTACCCATGGACGGTTTACGGCTTGTTTACGATCGAAGATAGTGTGTCACCAAACGTTTCCGTGACCTCACTCTTGATCTCAAACATCGTTTACTTCCTCTTGTTCTCTGGCTTAGGCGGAACGATGGTCTATCTGGTGAAACGGGAAATGGATCATGGACCTGAAAAAGAAGCCTTCGGCGAAATCAGCCAAGGAGACAACCAAGAAGGGTACGAAGACCCATTTGATAAGGAGGCGTTTGAAGGATGACCGGTCTACAATTACTATGGTTCACGTTGATTGGGCTTTTATTTTCTGGCTTCTTCTTCTTAGAAGGGTTTGACTTTGGTGTGGGGATGTCTGTGCAGACATTGGCCCACAATGAAGAGGAAAAAGACCAGATCGTTAAAACGATCGGGCCTGTCTGGGATGGCAATGAAGTGTGGCTATTGACCGCTGGCGGAGCGATGTTCGCCTCATTTCCATACTGGTATGCTTCTTTGTTCAGCGGTTTTTATTTGATTTTGTTATTGATCTTAGTCGGGTTGATCATTCGTGGTGTCTCCTTTGAGTTTCGAGCGAACTTCCCGAAAGAGCACAAAAACATTTGGAACTGGACGTTGACGATCGGCAGTACGATCGTACCGTTTTTCTTCGGTCTGATGTTTGTCAGCATGATCCAAGGAATGCCTTTGGGTGAAGATGGCAACATGACCGCAACCTTTACGGATTACGTCAATCCCTTTTCAATCGTTGGCGGGATCGCGTTGACCTTGTTGTGCTATTTGCACGGATTAAACTATATCGCTTTGAAAACGGAAGGTCCGATTCGGGCACGGGCACGCAACTATGCAAGTATTTTTTATGGCATCTTATATGCAGGCTTACTCGTCTTTGCTGTGATGCTTTACTTCCAAACGGATTTCTTCGAGAATCATTTTGCGACAACGCTTGGTTTGTTGCTCGTGATCGTTGTACTGACTCTGATTGCAAATATCGGCGTCTTTAAAGGCAAAGAAATGATGGCTTTCATTGCGAGCGGCTTGACGTTGATCGCTTTGGTAGCATTGATCTTCACAGGGTTATTCCCAAGAGTCTTGATCAGTTCGATCGATTCAAGCTATGACCTGTTGATCGCTGATGCGTCTTCAAGCCGCTACACATTGAAGATCATGAGTTATCTTTCACTGACGATCTTGCCTTTCGTCTTGGCCTATACGGCTTGGAGTTACTATATCTTCCGTAAACGGATCAGTCATACGGAGGCGTTGGAGGGGTATAAATGATTGATAAACAAATCATGAAGCTCCCAGGAATGAAACAACTTTTAGGGCTGCTTGCGGGACTTTCGTTCCTGCAGGCGCTCTTCATTATTGGGCAGGCGTATGGATTGGCACGTGCCATCACTGGCTTATGGGAAGGACGACCATTAGAGGAACAGTGGGGCTGGATTCTGCTGTTCTTTTGTTCGTTTATCGCCCGACAAGCCGTTATCTATTTCCGTTCCAAAAGACTCGATGATTACAGTTACCAGCAAGCCGCCGATCTGCGGGATCAATTGTTGGAGAAATTGTTTCGGGTCGGTCCTCAGATCGCACAACAGCAAGGGACGGGGAATGTAACAACGATGGTCTTGGAAGGGATCAACCAAGTCGAAAACTACTTGAAATTGATTCTTGCCAAAATCATGAATATGTCGATCATTCCTTGGGTCATTTTGGCACTCGTTTTTTATCTGGATTGGGAATCCGGCTTGGTCTTGCTGTTGGTGTTCCCCTTGATCATCATTTTTATGATCATCTTGGGCTATGCCGCGCAAAGCAAAGCGGAAAAACAATACCGAACGTTTCAATTACTGTCCAATCATTTCATCGACTCCCTGCGAGGGATCGACACGCTGAAATTGTTTGGGGTCAGTAAAAAATATGGCAAGAGTATCTTTGCTTCCAGCGAACGGTTTCGGAAAGCGACGATGGCTTCATTAAAAGTCGGTATTTTATCGACCTTCGCCTTAGACTTTTTCACGACCTTATCGATTGCCGTCGTGGCAGTCTTGCTAGGCTTGCGGCTGATCAATGAAGGAATCTTGCTGTTTCCAGCGTTAACCATCTTGATTTTAGCACCAGAATACTTCTTGCCGATCCGCGACTTTTCCAGTGATTACCATGCAACCTTAGACGGAAAAAATGCGATGACTGCGGTGACGGAGATCTTGCATCAGCCCGAAGCCCAAGTACCAGCAGTAACGGTGCCTCGTTGGCAGGAAGACGCCCAGTTAACGATCGATCAGCTGGCTTTTTCCTACGAGGAAAAAGCGGCTTTGACGGATATCAACTTGAACGTGACTGGCTTCAAAAAGATCGGGATCATCGGTTTGAGCGGTTCTGGCAAGTCTACCTTGATCAATACTTTGAGTGGCTTTCTCGTGCCAGACAGTGGCGAGATCACTCTCGGAGGGGCGAAGACCACGGCCTTTCGCCAAGCAAGCTGGCAAGAACAGCTGATCTATATTCCGCAAAATCCTTATATCTATCGGTTGACCTTGCAGGAAAATGTCGCGTTTTATCAGCCGACAGCTACCAAAGAAGCCGTACTGAAAGCCATTGAAGTGGCAGGCTTGACTGAGCTTTTGGCGGAGCTGCCGCAAGGGTTGGACACGATGTTAGGAGAAGGGGAACGGCATCTAAGTGGCGGACAAGCCCAACGGATCGCTCTAGCCCGTGCCTTTTTAGACCAGCAACGAAAGATTCTTTTGTTTGATGAACCAACGGCTCATTTGGATATTGAAACCGAAGTTGCCTTAAAGGAACGGATGCTGCCGCTGATGGAAAACCGTCTAGTCTTTTTTGCAACCCATCGCTTGCACTGGATGGAAGAAATGGATGAAATCATCGTGATGGATCAAGGAAGAATCGTGGAACAAGGAACCTTGGCACAACTGCAGCAAAAGCAAGGTGCTTTTACAGAACTAGTCAATGGAATGAGGAGGGAACAGCTTGAATAAAATCGGCTTATTGCGCTCATTGAAAACTGATACGTGGGTCAAGCCTTTCTTGTCAAAATACAAAAACGTTTTGGCGCTGGCCTTATTCCTAGGCTTCTTGACCTTTTTCTGTGGTGGGGCACTGATGTTTAATTCTGGGTACCTGATCAGCCGCTCGGCATCGATCCCAGAAAACATTCTATTGGTTTACATCCCCATCGTACTGACCCGAGCGTTTGGGATCGGTCGTCCAGTCTTTCGCTATTTGGAACGGTTGACCAGTCATAGCTGGGTCTTGCGCATGACCTCTAATTTACGTTTGAAATTGTACAACGTAGTAGAAAAAGATGCGATCTTCTTTAAGCAAGCGCATCGCACGGGGGATATCTTGGGCTTATTGGCAGAAGATATCAACCATATTCAAAACCTGTATTTGCGGACGATCTTTCCTACCGTGATCGCTTGGATCTTGTATGCGTTCTTGATCATTGGACTCGGCTATTTTTCTTGGTGGTTTGCTTTGGTGATGCTGCTGCTATTAGGGATCATCGTCTTTGTCTTGCCACTTTGGTCGGTGATCATCAACGGCGCGCGGCAAGAAAAGCAAAAACATATGAAAAACAACTTGTATACGACACTGACGGATAATGTATTAGGGGTTTCTGATTGGGTCTTCTCTCAAAGAGGCAGCGAGTACGTGGCTGCCCATAAGGAACTGGAAACACAGTTGCGGGCGGTGGATGAACAGATGCTGTCCTTTGATCGCCGGCGTGATTTTCTTTTACAAAGCATCTTTGGGGTGATCGCTGTCGCATTGCTGCTTTGGACCAGCATTCGCTTTCCAGGTAACCACGGAGGAGCAGCCAACTGGATCGCTGCCTTTGTCCTGTGTGTCTTTCCTTTAGTTGATGCATTTGCGCCATTACCGTCAGCTGCTCAAGAAACCAATCGCTACAAAGACTCCATCGATCGCTTCAATGCATTGCCAGAAGAAAATCGCCAAGAGGTCTCCATGGAGCAACCGTTAGTACCTGAAGTGACGGGCCTCGTGTCGATCACAGTCAAGGACTTGCATTTTCAGTATCCTGAAGGCAAAGAAGTGCTTCATGGGCTGGATCTAACGATTCCTGCACATCAAAAACTAGCGATCCTTGGCCGCAGCGGTTCTGGGAAAAGTACATTTGCCTCCTTGTTGCGAGGCGATCTGCAACCGACGCAAGGGGCGATCACCTTAAATGACGTGCCAGTGACGGCATTGAGTGAGTCAATCAGTGACTTGATCGGTGTCATCAATCAAAGTCCCTATCTTTTCCATACGACCGTCTTGAATAATATTCGGCTAGGCAATGAGTCGGCTTCGGAAGAAGAAGTCTGGCGCGTACTGGAGCAAGTCGGGTTGAAAGAAATGGTGGCAGCTTTGCCTAATGGTTTGGCGACGATGGTGGATGAAGCCGGCTTGCGTTTTTCTGGTGGAGAACGGCATCGTTTGGCATTGGCGCGAATCTTGCTAAAAGACACCCCAATCATCTTATTGGATGAGCCAACCGTCGGCTTAGACCCAATCACGGAGCAAGGCGTACTTGAAACCTTTTTCCAAGTGCTGGAGAACAAAACGATCATTTGGATCACCCACCACTTGCAAGGAATTTCGATGATGGATCGTGTGCTCTTTATTGAAGATGGTCAGTTGACCATGAGCGGAACACCTGCCGAATTGGCAGCAGAAAACAAACATTTTCAACACTTATTGGCCATTGACCAAGGACGACGATAAAAAAAGAGCGTCCATCAATCAGTGATGGACGCTTTTCTTCTCATTGCTCTATGGCTCAGTAATTGCGCTGCAAGAGCAGTTCAGTTAATGAACGAATTTTGGCTTTGCTAGGTGCTTCGGGCAGCAGATCGATGTCGTCTAAGGCTTTTTGCGTGTAGGTGACCGCGAAAGCGCGCGCTTTTTCAACACCGCCGTAACGGACGACAAGATCCGCAACTTCTTGGGCTTCTGCCAAGGAGAGTGCTGCTTTTTTATTCAAATAAGGAGCGAATGCTGCAGGTGCCTGTTCTTTGGCAAATAGCAGCGGTAAGGTATAGACTCCTTGTGCCAAATCTTCTAGAATCGGTTTTTTCAAAGTGCCGCTATCAGAGGTGTAGTCGAGAATATCGTCGAATACTTGAAAGGCGATCCCGATGTTGCGACCGATCTCACCCGCCCGCTCTTGGTTTTCTGTGTCGAGGCCGCCAAAATGAGCGCCTTCGAGACAAGCGAGCCAAAACAGTTCAGCGGTTTTGCCGTTGATGCTTTGCAGATAGTCGTCAATCGATTCATGGATGTTGTAGCGAGTGTGCATTTGATCAAGTTCACCTAAAAGGAGTCGTTTCATGGCTTGTGCGTTGGTTTTTAAAAACGGGGAGCCATTCATACTTTCGATCAAAAGCTCAAAAAATTGGGTGAACAAAAGATCACCCGTGTAGACCGCGATATCCTTGCCATATTTGGCTTGAACAGTGACTTGACTACGCCGCAACGGCGAATCGTCAATGATGTCGTCATGGATCAAAGTGGCCATGTGTAAAATTTCTAGAGAAGCAGCAATTTTTGTTAATTGGTCGGTTTTTTTATAATGGGGATCGCCTAAGTCAGCAAACAAAAAAAAGAGCGCTGGCCGCAGCATTTTTCCACCTGAATAAGTAAAGTCGATCAAAACATCTTGTATCTCTTTGTTACGAACAGTAACGTGTTCTTCAATGATGGAACATACGGTTTTCAATCGTTGTTCGATCGTCGGATAATCGATCCAAAAGTCAAACATAGTATAACCCTTTCTAACAGTCATTCAGCCCTTATTCTAGCGTAAAGGGGCGTGATTGACTAGTTTAATGCACTCACTAAAGGAGGTGAAGTTGTGACGCTACCTGTATTTTTAGAACTTGTCGAATTTAAAGCAAAAACCGCCAGTATTTTGCCATTTTTTATTGGTGTCTGCTACAGCTGGTACAATTATCAAACGATTCATCTTGGCTATGTCCTATTGTATTTCATTGCCATGCTGATCTTCAATATGGCGGTGGATATTTTAGATAACTACAACGATTACCATCATGCCACAGAAGGGCATGATTACAAAGAAAAAACCAATATCATTGGTCGGGAACAGTTGTCTGTCAAATTGGTTTTTTGGTTGATGGTCTCCATGATCATCGTTTCCGCCGCCATGGGAATCGCCTTGGCAATGGTGGTTGGTTGGCCGCTCTTTTGGATGGGACTTTATTGTTACCTAGTCGGGATCTTTTATTCCTCTGGTCCACGGCCGCTTTCTAGTTTGCCTTTAGGCGAGTTCTTTTCTGGCTTTACGATGGGCTTTATGATCTCATTGATCTGTGTCTACCTTAATGCCTATCAAACCTTTGAATGGAATATTGCCACGATTGGCAGTATTTTCTTGATCTCATTACCCAACACATTATGGATCGCCAACTTGATGCTGGCAAACAACATTTGTGATCTGGAAGAGGATGAAAAAAATGAGCGCTATACGCTGGTGCATTACCTTGGTAAAGCCCGTGCGTTGAAATTATTTATCGCGATGAACGTCTTGGCGTTTGTTGCGATCATTGCCTCAGTTGCCCTCAACATTGCGCCTTGGTCACTGGTTCTGACCTTTTTCGCGGCGCCCTTTGTCTGGCAACAGACAAAACGATTTATGCAAAAACAAATCAAAAGAGAGACCTTCATTTGTGCCGTTCGGATCCTTGCGGTCGGAGCATGCGTACAAGTGCTGAGTTTTGCGATTGGTTTGATTTTATAATTTTTACAGCAAAGAAAGGAAGTAAGGAAACATGAAGGAAGTTGTCATTTTAGGAGCAGGGTATGCTGGATTGCGAGCATTGCACGTACTGCAAGGAGCAAAAGAAGCGTTTCACATCACATTGATCGACAAAAACGATTATCATTATGAGGCAACCGATCTTCATGAAGTTGCGGCCGGTACGCAACCAAGAGACCGCATTTGCTATCCCATCAATGATGTCGTTCGTCCCCAAAAGACGAGCTTTGTTCAAAAGGAAGTGGCGTCGATCGATCGTAACCAGCAAGTGATCGTTTTTAAAGATCAATCCACGTGCACCTATGATTATTTGATCGTGGCATTAGGCTTTGAATCAGAATCATTTGGGATCCCTGGTGTCGAGGAGCATGCGTTGGAAATGGTGGATGTCGACTCCGCAGAAAACATCTATCATCATTTGTTGAAACAAATGAAGGCATACAAAGAAACACAAAATCCTGACTACCTAAAAATCGTTGTCTGCGGTGCTGGTTTCACTGGAATCGAATTGCTAGGTTCATTGGTGGAAAACCGTAAAACCTTCGCGAAAGCAGCAGGTGTCAAACCAGAAGACATCAAACTGTACTGTGTCGAAGCAGTGACTCGTTTATTACCGATGTTTGATGAAAAACTATCGGATTACGGGATCAAAAATCTCGTTAAATGGGGCGTAAACTTCCTGACTGGTAAACCCATCAAAGCAATCAAACCAGGTGTCGTTGTCTATCAAAATGATGCCGATACAGGAGCAACAGCAGAATTATCA
Organism: Enterococcus sp. DIV1368d; assembly: GCF_050542975.1. Lineage (NCBI taxonomy): Bacteria > Bacillati > Bacillota > Bacilli > Lactobacillales > Enterococcaceae > Enterococcus > Enterococcus sp. DIV1368d. The sequence goes on from NZ_CP172939.1 coordinate 90,770, forward strand.
GCCAAAACCATCGTTTGGACAACAGGCGTCAGCGGCAGCCATGTGATGGCTGAATCAGACTTTTCTGCTCGTCGGGGTCGCGTGATGGTCAATCAAGACCTAACAGACCCTGATCATAGTAACGTCTATGTTGTCGGTGATGTTTCAGCAGTCATGGACCCAGCGACCAATCGCCCGTATCCAACAACGGCTCAAATCGCTTTGAAGATGGGGCAGCATGCGGGTAAAAACATCTTACGTCAAATGAACGGGGAAAAACCAGCAGATTTCCACTTTGAATCATTAGGTTCAGTGGCATCGATCGGCAATACCCATGCCTTTGGCTTAGTAGGGAAAATGGGCATCAAAGGCTATCCCGCTTCCGTGGTGAAAAAAGCCATTATGGACCGTTCCTTGTACCAAACCGGTGGGGTCAAAGAAGTATTGGCGAAAGGCCGCTTCGACTTTTATCATTGAGCAATAGAAACAGCAGACTGCGAGGGTGACCTCGCAGTTTTTTTTCAAAAAAAGCAGCAGTGGTATCCCGCAGACTACTTTTTTCTCCCAGAAACTGCTATGATAGCCAAAAGAACAGGACAAAGGAGCAAGGACAATGCCAGAAGGCCAACGAGTGTTACAGGGAATGGGAACGGTGATCACGATTTGGGTGCAGCATGAAACCCCAGAAGTGATCTTAGAGGAAGCAGTCAAAAGAGCTGCGGCCTTTGAACAGCGTTTTAGTGCCAATGACCCGACGTCTGAGTTGATGCAGATCAATCAGCAGGCAGGACAAGGAGCGATCGCTGCCACACAGGAATTGTTTGAATTGATCGCACTAGGGAAAGCCCATAGCGTACCCAAAGATAGCTACTTAAATATTGCCATCGGTCCTTTGGTGCAGGAATGGCGGATCGGGTTCCAAGATGCCCATCTACCAACGCCTGAGAAAATCGCGGAGCTGCTGCCAAAGACTGATCCTGCCAAAATCGTTTTGGATGAAATGCTGCAGACCGTCGAGTTAGCTGCTGGCATGAAGCTTGATCTAGGGGCTGTGGCAAAAGGATATTTTGCTGATTTGTTGATGACCTATTTCAAACAGGTTGGTGTCACAGCCGCTTTGATCGATCTTGGAGGCAATGTGGTGACTTACGGCGATGCCCCGAGCCACCAAGATGGCTATTGGCGGATCGGGATCCAAAACCCTTTCTTACCAAGAGGGAATTTTGTTGCTGCGTTGAAGGTGCATAATCAATCAGTCGTTACATCAGGGATCTATGAACGAACCTATCAGGTAGCGGGCAAGACCTATCATCATATTTTTGATCGAGAAACGGGCTATCCGTTAGAGTCAGCCATTGCCAGTGTCACGATTCTCTCCGACAAATCGGTTGATGGAGAGATTTGGACGACCCGCTTGTTCGGCAAAGAGCCACAAGCCATCTTGCAGGAGCTGGCGCCGTTAGAAGGGATCACTGGATTAGTCATTACAAAACAAGGAGAGCTGATCTATCCGCAAGAATTAGCCCGTTTGATCGAAACGCCAACAGCAGAATGAAAACAAGCAGCGATCACCTAGGAATATAGGTGGTGGCTGCTTGTTTTTTTGTAAAAAGAAAGCTAGACGTGTTGCAAAAAGGTCTCGATCAAGTCGGCTTCGCTGTTTGACAATGCCCGTTCGGCTTGATGGGCAATAAAATAGGTGAGGGACAAGAGTTCCTCTGGCATCGGATAAAGATTAAAAGGAGTCGCAGTCGCTGCTTGTAGCACGCTTTCGGGTACGATCGCAATCCCAAGGTTGTTTTCTGCCAATGCTGCTGCTGTATAAATATTGCTGCTTTCTATGAGAACCGTCGCCTCTACTTTGTATTTTTGCAGCAATTGATCGATTTGGCGCCGAATCGCCGAGCCGCTGGCAGTCAAAATCAACGGACTTTGCAACAAGTCTTTGACTGCCAATGAATCAGGTGCTAAATACCGCTTCTCTGGTTGATACAGGGGAGAACAAGGCGGAATGATCGCTAGATACCGTTCTTGATTGGTACTGTGGACTGTTAGATTCGGTGCGATCGTCTCAGGATTTTGTCCGATAAAAAAGTCCAGCTGCCCATTCAACAGTCGTTTTTCATTGTGCTTCGGCAGGTCTTCCCGCAAGAAAAAGTGCACGTTGGGATAGTGTTCATAATATGCAGGCAAAAAGAGTGGCAGCAGATAGGAACCAAGGCTGGGCAAGATGCCTAAGCGCAAAGAACGCTTCTCGGTCGCGGTATACCAAGACAGCCGACTTTTCAATTTGGCAGACTCTGTTTCCAAGGTTTCCAGATATTGATAATAGATTTTACCAGCTTCCGTCAGTTGAAAATGACCCGGCTGCCGATTGATGATGGGGGTCCCTAGCTCTTGTTCGGCACGTTTCACGGTTTGTGTCAAGTAAGGCTGTGAGATGTAGAGGTCTTTGGCGGCTTTGGTATAGTTGCTATGTTTTAGCAAGGTATCGAGGTATTGCAGCATCAGATGGGAATCTTTAAGTGCCATTGCGTGGTCCTCCTAGTCATTTTTCTTATTATAACAAATTTGTTATCGATGGATAATTAAATAAATATTTCACAAATAAAGAATTCGGTCGTACACTAAATGGGTACTTGGGGAAGATTTTTTTGTTTAGGAAGAAGCCTTTCATCTCAGTAGGTCGTAAAAATCAACTTGAGAAACGATTGAAAAAAGAAATCAAAGCCAATGGTCAAAAACTTTTTATTTTTTGTTAAATGTTAAATTATTCACAATTAGGAGAGATGATAATGAAATTGATTGGAATCGTAGGAACCAACTCGACGCGTTCGACCAACCGTCGCTTACTGCAATTTATTCAAAGCCATTTTAGTGACCAAGCGGAGATCGAACTTTGCGAAATCAGTGATCTGCCGGCATTTAATGAACCAGAAGATCGGACGGCACCAGCGGCAGTCCAAGCCTTGTCAGAGAAGATCGAAGCAGCAGATGGGGTAATCATCAGTACACCAGAATACGACCACTCGATCCCAGCGGTGTTAAAAAGCATGATCGAATGGCTTTCTTATACGACGCGGCCTTTGATCGATAAACCAGTGATGATCACGGGTGCTTCTCTTGGTGCATTAGGTTCATCGAGAGCCCAAGCCCACTTGCGTCAGATCTTAGATGCGCCTGAAGTAAAAGCCCGAATCATGCCGAGTGCGGAATTTTTGTTAGGGCATTCCATGCAAGCCTTCGATGAACAAGGAAACTTGATCGATAACGAAAAAGTTGCCGAACTAGAAGACTGTTTCAATGAATTTGTCTTGTTCGTCGAAATCACGAACCGTCTGGTCAGTGAATATTCAACGGCTAAAGAACGAGCAAAGAAATTTTCGTGGGAACAAGCATAAGAAAGAGAGGAACTAGTCATGAAATTTGTCGGCCTAATCGGAACGAACGCCAAAAAATCGACCAATCGCCAATTAGTAGCGTTTATGCAGCGAGAATTTGCTGCCCTAGCAGAAATTGAACTGCTGGAAATCAAGGATGTTCCAATGTTCAATGAAACACAAGATCAAACCAATAGTGAAGTGATCCAACGGTTAAATAGCAAGATTTTAGCAGCCGATGGAGTGATTATCGCAACACCAGAGCATAACCATTCGATTCCTTCCGCATTGAAAAGCGTCTTGGAATGGCTCTCCTTCAATCTCCATCCCTTTGATGGCAAACCAGTGATGATCGTCGGCGCATCCTACGATGTGCAAGGCTCCTCCCGAGCACAGCTTCATTTGCGCCAAATCCTTGACGCTCCAGGTGTCAATGCGACAGTCATGCCAGGAAATGAGTTCTTGCTGGGGCGTGCGCATCAAGCCTTTGATGAACAAGGCAATTTAAAAGATCAACGAACGATCGACTTTTTGGAAAGCTGTTTCCGCAAGTTCGTTCGGTTTACGGAAGTCGCTAATTTGTTGAACGTACCAGAAGAAGTCGTTTATGAGCCTGGTGAATACACCGTCACAGCACCAGGACATAACGGGGATCTACCAATGGTCGTCAAATTGAGCGAAGAACGGATCGAAGCCATCGATATCGATACGTCTGGTGAATCAGAAGGGATCGCTGATGTCGTTTTCGTACGGATCCCTCAAGAGATTATTGAAGGGCAAACCTTAAATGTCGATGCGATCTCTGGTGCTTCGGTTACTAGTAACGGTGTCGTCGATGGGGTAGCAAAAGCCGTGAAAATGGCTGGTGCGAACCCAGATGTCTTGCGCAAACGTCCAAAAGCCGCCAGTGCTTTACAAACAGAAGATGAAACGTATACTACCGATGTCGTTGTCGTAGGTGGCGGCGGCGCAGGTCTGAGTGCAGCTGCCAGTGTGCTGCAAGCCAATAAAGACGTGATCTTAGTAGAAAAATTCCCAGCGATCGGCGGCAATACCGTACGTACTGGCGGACCGATGAATGCTGCGGATCCAAAATGGCAAAATGGCTTCTCCGCATTGCCTGGCGAACGCAGTGCTTTAGAAGAAGTGCTGACGATCGATGAACAAGACATCGATGCAGAATACTTGCCAGACTTCAAAGCTTTGAAGGCACAAATCACTGCGTATCTTTCAGAAACGACGCCAGAAAAAGAATACTTGTTTGATTCTGCTTTGTGGCATCGAATCCAAACTTATCTAGGCGGAAAACGCAAAGATTTGAATGGGCAACCGATCTATGGGAAGTACGAGCTAGTGAAAATCTTGACGGATCAAGCATTGGCCTCAGTGAAATGGTTAGAAGAAATCGGCGTAGAATTTGATATGAACAATGTCGATATGCCAGTAGGAGCGAAATGGCGCCGTGGGCATAAACCAGTCAAAAACGAAGGGTATGCCTTTGTATCGGCTTTGCATCAATTCGTGAAAGAACATGGCGGAACGATCTTAACCGATACGCCTGTCAAAGAATTATTGATCGAAGATGGTAAGGTTACTGGAATCATCGGGGAAGGCCGTAACGGTCAAAAAATCACAATCCATGCCAAAGCAGTGATTTTGGCTTCCGGCGGGTTCGGAGCGAACACCAAAATGTTGAAACAATACAATACCTATTGGACAGAGATCGAAGACGATATCAAAACGTCAAATTCACCAGCGATCACTGGTGACGGGATCAAACTAGGGGAAAGTGCTGGCGCGGACCTTGTTGGCATGGGCTTTTCACAAATGATGCCCGTATCTGATCCGAACACAGGGGCTTTATTCAGTGGGCTGCAAGTGCCGCCAGCTAACTTTGTGATGGTCAATCAAAAGGGTGAGCGCTTTGTTAATGAGTACGAAAGCCGCGATGTATTGACCCAAGCGGCGATCGATAATGGCGGATTGTTCTATTTGATCGCGGATGAAGAGATCAAGAAAACCGCTTATAATACGAGCCAAGAAAAAATCGATAAGCAAGTAGCTGCTGGTACGCTGTTCCGCAGTGAGACCTTGGCTGGCCTGGCAGAGCAGATCAATGTTGATCCAGCCGTCTTAGAGGCGACCGTTGCGAAATACAACAGCTATGTGGATGCTGGGAAAGACCCAGAGTTTGGCAAAGATGTTTTCGACTTGAAAGTGGAAAAAGCGCCTTTCTATGCCACACCAAGAAAACCAGCGGTTCACCACACGATGGGAGGATTGAAGATCGATCCGCAAACCCATGTGTTGACGAAGGAAGATCAAATCATTGAAGGACTGTATGCAGCAGGAGAAGTTGCTGGGGGGATCCATGCCGGCAATCGCTTAGGCGGCAATTCGTTGACAGACATCTTTACTTTTGGCCGGATTGCTGGAAAGACAGCAGTCGCAGAACATCTCGAATAAAAAGCCTTGCGCGTTGTGACTTGTCACGCGCGCTAGCTTTTGAAAAAACATGTGAATAAAGTAACATGCTTAAAATAAAGGAGAGAAAAAATGGAAACAAAAATCAATCGCTGGCTGATTCTGATCGCTTCGACCGCAGTGTTGCTGTGTACGGGCGCTGTATACGCCTTTAGTGTCTTTGCAGGACCTCTTAGTCAATTAAAAGGTTGGTCCATGGAAGAGATCATGCTAGCCTTTACCATCAATGCCGCAGTTGGCCCGATTACCATGATTTTGGGTGGTTTGCTGACAGACCGAGGAGCCGCTAGATGGGTCATCGCTGGTGGAGGCGTGTTGTTCGGAGCAGGTTTCTTCCTGACGGGTTTGGTCAACTCACCCGCTATGCTGTACCTGACTTATGGAGTCTTTGCTGGTTTAGGGCAAGGCTTTGCCTATTCGGCTTGTTTAAGCAATACGATTCGGTTATTCCCGGATAAACGGGGACTGGCTTCGGGCTTGATCACAGCAGGTATGGGTGGGGCAGCGATTATTGCCGCACCGATTGCGAATCGTTTGATCGAATCACAAGATGTCTTAGCGGCGTTTCGGATTTTAGGAATTGCCTATATCGTGATCGTCTTGGTGGCTAGTCTATTTATTCGTAAAGCACCAGAAAATTACCGTCCAGCAGGTTGGCAACCAGCGGATCAAGGAAAAAATGGTCCTCAAATCAATCTAAATTGGTTGGACATGCTGAAGACACCAACTTTTTACTTGATTATTGTTATGTTAGGGGTAGGGGCTTTCTCAGGTTTGATGATTGCTTCCAACGCCTCAGTGATCGGGCAAAGTATGTTTGGTTTGACGGCAGCGGCCGCTGCCTTTTATGTCAGCTTGTACTCATTGAGCAACTGTTTTGGTCGTGTCCTTTGGGGCACCGTTTCTGATAAAATTGGTCGGACGAATACGTTGATGATCATCTATGGCGTGGTGGCATTGTCCTTATTCTTATTGACGCTTGGTCAAACAACTGTGATCTTCACTGTCGGGATCATCGGTTTAGGACTGTGCTTCGGGGGCGTGATGGGGGTATTCCCATCGATCGTTATGGAAAATTACGGACCGATCAATCAAGGGGTCAACTATGGAATCGTCTTTATTGGTTATTCTACGGCGGCATTCTTTGGCCCCAGAGTGGCAGCAGCAATCGCAGAAAGTAACCAAGGAGATTATACAAAAGCCTTCTATACGGCAATTTTCTTGGCCGTTTTTGGGCTTGTTCTCAACATAGGCTATGCGATGCTAAAAAAAGCCAAAAAGCCCGCACCTGTTATTAAATAACAATTCACCAAAAGTAGTCTTTTTGATAAAGGCTGCTTTTTTGGTGCTAAAACAACTCTTTTTTCTTTTTTTAGAACAGAGTATTGGCTGATGAAGCAAAAGAGAAAACTGTTTCATAGCAAGAATTTATCTCGTTGATTTCACTGTTTTTTCATCTTAACCCCCCATTTTTTAATAAATCGTGTTACAATAAAAAAAGGCTAATACGACGGAGGGATTAAATGACAATTCGTAAAGAACGACGCCGCTTAGAAAAGCGCTTGAAGCGCACGCAATATACCCAAAAAAGTATTACGATGGCTACTACTTTAGTAGCGGGATCAACGTTTATCCCGACCTTAGGGCATGCGGCTGAAACGGCAACGACAGAGACCAGCAATGACCTTAAGGTCGTTGAACAAACAACAAACACTACACCAGAAACCGACAGCACGCCGGTTGAGGAAACGACAGAATCGACGACAGCACCTGTTGTGACCGAAGAAACTTCGGAAATAACGGAGGAGTCAGGAGCTGAAGCAGTTACTGAGGGATCAGAAACAGCGACGACAGAAAGCACAACAGTCGCTAGTGATGAAGTCTTAGAAGCAGATGAAGTACCATCAGCCCTTTCTGATTTGACTAGTCGGGCATTATTTTCACGGGCAACGATCGATCCGGCTGCCTTTATCAGTCAGATTTGCGGCTATGCAACGGAAGTGGCGGCAGCAAACGATCTGTATGCCTCTGTTATGATGGCACAAGCGATTTTGGAATCAGGTTGGGGCGCCTCGACTTTGACGACCACAGCCAACAATATGTTTGGGATCAAAGGCAGCTACAACGGCCAATACGTGACGATGGATACCTATGAAGATGATGGTTCCGGCAATTATTATTTGATCAGCGCTAAGTTTCGGAAATACCCATCATTAAAAGAGTCTTTTGAAGACAATGCATATGTGTTGCGCAACACGAGTTTTTCTAGCGGCAACTACTATTACAGCGGTGCATGGAAAAGCAATACGACCTCTTACACGCAAGCAACCGCTTGGCTACAAGGGCGGTATGCAACCGATACTTCTTATGCCAGCAAATTAAACAATTTGATCAGTACGTATAATTTAACGCAATATGATACTGGCAGCTCAAACACAGGTGGCGGCAATAGCAATGAAACGATCGTCAGTGATGAAACAGCGATCAATCAGCAGATGAAAACCACGTCATCTATGAATATTCGTTCCGATGCTTCCACCAGTGCCTCTATTACTGGTTCGTTAGCAGCTAATACGACGTTTACGGCAACGGCGACCAAAACCGGCACCAGCGTCAATGGCAACACCACGTGGTATAAGATTTCTGGCAAAGGTTGGGTCAGCGGCGCGTATTTGACGAAGGTTTCGACCGACTCTTCAAACAACAATAGCGGATCAGGCAACACCGGTTCTGACAATGGCAATTCCGGTACGACGATCAACAAGCAAATGAAGACGACGGAAGCGATGAATATTCGTTCTAGCGCGTCCACTAGCGGATCAGTGGTAGGGTCACTTAGCAAAGGCACGACCTTTACTGCCACTTCCATGAAAACCGGCACATCAGTCAATGGCAACACCACGTGGTATAAGATTTCTGGCAAAGGTTGGGTCAGCGGTGCCTACCTTACTGAAGTGACCAACAATAATTCTTCTGAAGCGGAAAAAGAAGACAATGGTTCAAGTATCAATCAACAAATGAAAACGACGGCCGCATTGAATGTCCGCTCCGATGCTTCTACCAGCAGCCGTGTCGTGACAACGCTTGGTCAAGGGGTGACCGTTACCGTGACAGCGAAAAAGAACGGCACTTCAGTGGAAGGCAATAAAACGTGGTACTACGTTTCTGGCAAAGGTTGGGTCAGTGGTGCCTACTTGACAACAACCAGCAGCTCTTCCAATAATAACGGTTCAACAACCACAAATCAGCAAATGAAAACCACCGAGATTTTAAATGTTCGTTCCGATGCTTCTACCAGCAGTAGTATTACTGGTTCTTTAAGTAAAGGAGCAACCGTCACGGTTACCGCAACAAAAACCGGGACGACCGTCAATGGCACGAACAAATGGTATTATGTTTCTGGCAAAGGCTGGGTCAGTGGTGCCTACTTGACGTCTGCTAGCAGTGGGTCTTCTAATACGAATACCAGCAGCAGTTCAACGAAGACGCACACGGTGAAATCAGGGGACAGCTTATGGTCACTGGCACAAAAATATAACACCAGCATCAGCCAACTCGCATCATGGAACAACATCAACAGCAGCTATACGATCTTTGTCGGTCAAAAACTGATCGTTTCCAAGTAACAAGCAAAAAAACCGCGTGCAAGCCATTGGCTCACGCGGTTTTTTTATGATGGATCAAGCTTTTACTAAGCTATTAGCGGTTTTTCAAGAAACTACTTTTTTTTCGTAAGCGCAATCAAACTATTTGGTCAATCATAGAACCCTGCGTTAGAATGAAAGAAGCAATAGAAATTGCTAGTTTTAAAAGAATTGCTTCAGAACCAGAACGATCGAAGCGTACACAAAATAAGGAGGATTTCACATGCACAACAGAAACCTAACGATTATTGGCAGTTACGACACTCGAACAGAAGTATTACCGGTTATTGAGCAATTGACAAACGAAGGCTATGGCAAAGAGGATATCGTGCTGTTTGCGAATCAAACAGTCATCGATCAATTTGGGTTAGAATCCATCGATGATGTGGAAGTGGAGCAGGCAGCTAGTGAGGATGAAGATCGTTCGCTTTGGGAAAAAATCAAAGATGCTTTTTCTTTCGGCGATTCCGATCATAGGCATGATGAGCATGATCCGTTATATGGTTATCGTGATGACCTTGAACGAGACAAACTCGTTGTCGGCGTCTACGATTATCAGCCGATGGACAAAATAACCGATCGTGATGCAGATACTGGTCCGATCATCGATCAACCGTTACCAGGCGAAACAGCAATGCCAGATGAGTCCGTCCATCCAACGCCCCGCATGGGAGACAGCGATATTGAAGCACCGATCCATGACCCCAACCATCTGCGTAACTTATAAATAGAAGGGGTTAAACAATAAAGGAATCATTAAAGCCAGAGGAACAAGCATCCGTCGCCCTCGGGCTTTTTTTGTTGCGCAACGGGCATTCATGTCTTTGTCATCTTTGAAAATAAAACTTAATTTGTTGACGATTGCTTTTTTTTGTATAATATAAGAATGAGATAGAGCGTTATCGGAAGGTCCAACCACATTTTTGGGGAAAGGATGGGGAGTGCGATGAAATTCAAGTTCAATATGCAGTCGGCATTAGTCAGTTGTTTTGTTGCGGTTTTTTTGAGTGTGGCGATCAATCAAGATGCCAATGCCTTTGTGGCCGCGCCCTTTGTACGAGATTCTTCCAGTAGTTCCTCTGAGCCACCTTACCAGACAGCAAGCAGCAGTATCGAAGAAACCTCTGATTCCAGTCAGATTTTTTATGAAGCCAGTGTTAGTTCTTACACACCGTCTTCAACGACTAGTCGCTCGATCGAAGCGTCGACAAATGAAGGCACGTCTGTTTCCGTAAGTGAAGCAGAGACAGAGCCTAGCGTCAGCACTTCTGCAAGTAGCGAAAGCAGTTCGAGTACCGCGCCGAGTGGCGGATCAACCACCACCAGCGATACGTCTAGCAGTAGCGCTAGCAGCAGTTCTTCAAGCTCTTCCAGTACGAGTTCGACCAGTACTACAACAAGCAGCTCCAGCAGTGAAACGACTGAACCGTCTTCGGAAACCTCCAATAGCGATGACGAAGCTGCGGAAGATACGAGTGAAAACGTTGATCTAACAGTCGAAGGGGTCAACTGATCCCAGTTTATAAGGAAAACCAGTCCAATCCAAAGGCACCATTTCAGCTAGGCTTTATGCCTAGCTTTTTTATTTGCTTGTGTGAAGGAGTCCCGCCCCTCCATTGCTATAAACAGGCTTTTTCGTGGCTGCGTCCCCATAAAGCAGCTATCCCTTTTGACTAGTGAAAAAAGCGACTACCCTCAGTCCTGCGTGTTTATTTCCTTCCTTCCTAAAAAAAGCTGCACTTGCAAGCATATCGTAAAGTGATTTTGAACAGTTTCGCTATAATAAGTGCGAGGAGGGGTGTTATGGGAAAGTATTTTAAGCACTTCGAAAAAATGATTAGTGTGATTGTTGATATTATGTTAGGACTGTTGGTTCTTTTGGTTTTGGTGGTGATGGCGGAAGCGATCTACAAAATCGTTGTCCATGTGATCCCACTGCATGAAGTTAGTGATCTTTCCTTATTGATCGAAGAGATCGCGACATTGTTTATTTTACTGGAAATTATTTTGATGTTATTGCGTTACGTAAAAGAAGGTCACCATATTCCGGTGCGCTACTTGATTTTGATCAGTATCACAGCAATTTTAAGAGAGCTGCTTTTGGCACAAGGAAAAGGGTTAGAAACGCTCTTTTTGGCCTTAGCGATCTTGGTCTTGATCATTGTGCTGCAGGCGTTGGAAAAACTCAAAGCCTTTCATAGTTCTAAAGGACTGTAAAAAAAATCATCCGATTGGTTGACGAATGACTCGTCAAGGGATCGGATGATTTTTTAATTCTTCAAAAAGCACTCGGCTTTCTTGCTGCAGCCGCTTGCCGATATCTGTTTGCCCTACCGTTGTTCTTTCGGTTTGCCGCACGACGATTTTTTTCTGAGTGACGATGTCACGTCGCTGATGGATGGCTTGCTGGCGATCTGTAAAGGGTTGATGGGCTGCTAAGGTCATGCCGAAGGAATTTGACAACAGCGTGTAACCGGCAATGCCTGTGACGGATTGGTAGGAGCGAGAGAGTCCGCCATCGATCACCAATAAACGACCATTTGCCTTGATGGGCGTCTCACCTTTACGCACTTTGACAGGGGTGTGGCCATTGATGATGTGGCCTGTCGGCGGCAGATCGAACGAAGCTAGGACACGGCAGCAGAAGTCTTCATTTTCCCTTAAAGAATAATAGGCATTTTTTGGTTCCTTATGGGTGTTGCGATCTGCTATAAAGTAGCGCTCAAAGGTTTTCATGGCTTTTTTGCCGAAGAGGGAAGAGCCTTCGCCGCACCAAAGATACCAGATCATATCGGTGGCAAGGTCTGTTTGCTTTTCTGGTGCGGCAAAGCTTTCCTGCAAACATTGCTGAAAAAAGTCCATCAACGCTTTGCCTGCTAAGGGCTGCTGCTGGAAAGTAAAGGCCAGGAAATCGCCGTTTTCCTGACAAGGCAGGCAGCCGTGATACAGCAGGTTGTCGTTGAAGCGCTGGTACAATGTGCCATGCTCAACTAAAAAGCGCATATGCGCAGCTAAGCGGGGCGAGCGTTGAAATTGGCTCAGCAAATCTTGCAGTACCTCATGTTCTTCTGCTGTCAAACGGTAAGGATCATCGGGATCTACTAGTTGAAAACAGCTGTTGATCAAAGGATAGGTCTGGTCTAGCTGGATTTGTTGCCGATCTTGAGACAAGCGATGCAACAAGCAGCGCTCTGCCATCGCAAATGTTGGACGCCGCTGGATCACGGCTGCTTCGACTTTGAATTGGATGATGGCAAACGCCTGTTGCAAAAGCATGGCTGCTTTTTTTTGCTGGCTTGATAAAGGGTCCACTGTTTTTTGCGGATAAAAGCCTTCATTTTCTGTGTAATATTTTTGGCTAAAAGCCAGTGCTTTTGATAGATCGATGCCATAACCATCTTGTAATAATGCCAGATTGCCGTAGCGAGCAGCGATGCGGATCGTATTGGCCAAACAGGGCAGCGAGCCGCAAAAGCTGCCGATCCACAAAATATCATGGTTGCCTAGCTGAATATCCAGTGAGGGCAAAGTCATCAAGCGATCGACGATTTTGTCTGGCGCTGGTCCGCGATCATAAATATCGCCTAAGACGTGGAGATGATCCACTACGAAGCGCTGAATCAAGTACGCCAGTTCTTGGCAAAAAAGCGGGGCTGCCTCTAATTCAATGATCTTATCAAAAATCGCCCGGTAGTAAGCTTCTTTATTGAAGTCAGCATCATATTGGTACAACAGTTCTTCTAAGATATAAGCAAAAGAAGACGGCAGTGCTTTGCGTACCTTGGAGCGTGTGTATTTACTGGAAGTAAAGCGGGCAACTTTCACTAGCTGTGCCATCTTTAAGCGCCAATCGGCAGGGGTCCAGGTCTGTTCTTGTAATAGCTCCTCTGGATAATAAATGACAAAACAAAGTTCGGTCTGTTCTTCTTTCGTCAAGACGCCAGTAAACAAAATCTCGACTTTTTCTCGGATACTGCCAGAACCATTCCGCAAAATATGGTCAAAGGCATCGTATTCACCATGCAGATCGCTGACAAAGTGCTCGGTGGCTTTCGGCAGCTGCTGGATGGCTTCCAAGTTGATGATCTCGGTCAGGTTTGCCAAGGCGTCTTTATTGAACATGGGCCTGTTCTTTGGCTTGTTCTTCAATCAGCATCGCGCTTTCTTCAATGGAGCGTTTGCTGACATCGATCACCGGAATGTTCAGCTTTTTGAACCATTCATTCGCGTAAGCTAATTCTGCTTCGATTCGTTCACAATTGGTGTAATGGGTCTCTTCTTTTAAGCCCAATGAATGCATTCGGGATCGCCGAATCTCGGTAAGGGATTCTGGATTCGTGGTCAAACCGACCATTTTCCGCGGGTCGACTTGGTGCACTTCGGCTGGCAAAGCAACTTCAGGAATCAAAGGCAGATTTGCCACTTTGTAGCCGCGGTTTGCCATGTATAAACTCAATGGGGTCTTCGAGGTTCGCGAAACCCCTAAGAGGACAAAGTCAGCATCGAGAAATCCCCGTGGGTCTTTGCCGTCGTCGTATTTCACCGCAAATTCCATCGCTGCCACCCGACTGAAATATGCTTGGTTCAAGCGATGCAAGGCACCAGGCTCTTGGACGGCTTCTACACCGAATGTTTTTTCCAGCATCGTGGTCAAGGGCGACATAAAGTCGACATACTGCAAACCAGTCCGTTTGGCAAAGGCATCAACAAAAGCGACTAATTCTTTATTGACTAAGGTGGTAACGACGATCGATTTGTCTAGTAAGGCATCTTTGAGGATCTCGCCTAAGCTCTCTTCATCATTAGTAAAGGGAAAGAGCTGGATATCTGAAAGGTCGATCGTGGGAAACTGCGCGGAAACGGCGGCGATCAGCTTTTGTGCCGTTTCGCCTACGGAATCTGAAATCAAATATATTCGAACGTTCTTCATTGTTTTTGCCCCCTAAAAGTGTGTGTTGTCACTGTCATTACCTGCTTGAATAAAGTAATTCATCAGCCGCGTCTTCGTGATTTTGCCGATGACTTTTTTTGGTTCCTGCGGATCGACCACTGGCAAGGTATCGACTTCATGTCGTCCTAACAACGTACCAGCCGTCAAAATCGTTTCTGTCGGTGTGATGGTCACGATGTTTGGCATGCGAGTCATGATCATCGCTACGGGTGTTTTTTCTGGTGCGGCATTGCTGATCGCAAAGCGCAGTAGATCTTTGCGGGAGAGTACCCCGATCAGTTCGTCTTGGTCATTTTTGACATAGAGGGAACCGACATCGTACATAAACAAAGTCGTGACTGCTTCATAAACGGAGACCGTTTGTGAGATCAGCAACGGTGGGATCATGACTTCTGCAACTTTGGTATGGTAGAGTTTTTCGAAAAGCAAAGGCTCAACGGTTTGTCCTGTATAGAAATAGCCGACTTTCGGTCGGGCGTCTAATAAACCGGTCATGGTCAAAATCGATAAGTCATTCCGCAAGGTTGCGCGGCTCAAACCCAACTGCTTCGCAATGGTCTCCCCACTGATCGGCTGATGCTCTTTGACGATCTCAATGATTTTCATTTGTCTTTGGCTTAATTCCAATGTGTCACCTTCTTTCTTTTATGTGCTATGCTATTGATTATATGATTTTCCGAATAAAAAGGCAATCCTTCTCTTTTAAAAAGGATAAATCCCTTAAAAGTTTTCTTTTTTCAGCTTGACGATTAAATGTGTCATACTATATACTGCTAATTAATCGAAATAGTATATAACATTTAAAAGGAGGAACATGATGGAAAAAGCAGTCGTATGGTTTTCAGAAGGCACAAAAGAGCAAAAAGCACTATTAGGTGGGAAAGGGGCAAATCTTGCGGAGATGACCAATTTGGGTTTGCCTGTTCCCCAGGGATTTATCGTCCCTGCGACTATTTGCCTGACCTATTTAGAAGAACAGGTTCTTCCTGAGGCGATCATCAAGCAAGTCAAAGCTGCCATCGAAGAATTGGCAGTCCGCAGGAACAAAACATTTGGCGGACTGCAATCGCCGTTGTTGGTTTCTGTCCGCAGTGGGGCTAAGTTTTCCATGCCAGGGATGATGGATACGATCTTAAACCTTGGGTTGAATGATGAAACCGTCCAAGGCTTGGCTCAGCAGACGGGGGACCCCGTTTTTGCTTATGATTGTTACCGCCGTTTGATCCAGATGTATGGGGATGTGGTGAAAGGTGTAGCAAAAGAACACTTTGAAGCCTATTTGACAGATTATAAGAAACAGCAAAATTATGCCTCAGACCAAATGATGACCGGCAATGACTGGCAAATGATCTGCCGCGTGTTTCAAAGTATTTATATGGAACATACTCAAGAAGCGTTTCCCCAAGACCCGTTTCAGCAATTGTTGGCAGCCATCACGGCGGTTTTTCGCTCATGGAACAACCCACGGGCCAAGACCTACCGATCTCTCCATCGGATCCCTGACGATCTAGGGACTGCCGTAACGATTCAAGAAATGGTGTTTGGTAACAGCGGGATAAATAGTGGGACGGGTGTCGCCTTCACCCGCAATCCAGCAACCGGGGAACCGGGACTTTTCGGCGAATTTTTAGTGTGTGCCCAAGGGGAAGATGTGGTTGCAGGGATTCGTACACCGCAACCGATCCAAGCGTTGGCACAGCAGCATCCCATGATCTATCAGGAATTAAAGCAACTGGCTGAGCGTTTGGAGGATCACTATCAAGACATGCAAGACATTGAGTTTACCATCGATGACGGCCAGCTGTTTGTCTTGCAAACAAGAAACGGCAAACGAACCGCCGCTGCCGCAGCGCAAATCGCAACGGATATGGTCGCAGAAGGTCGGATCACTATCAGGCAAGCACTAGATCGCATCACACCAGAAATGATCGATCAATTGCTGCACCCGTTATTTGCCCCCGAAGCCTTACAGCAAGCCAAAGCCTTTGCGCAGGGCTTGCCGGCTAGTCCAGGAGCAGCTTCAGGACATGTCTATTTCACTGCAGAGGCGGCGGAAAAAGCCAACCGCGCAGGAGAAAAAGTCCTGCTGCTGCGACAAGAAACCTCACCTGAAGATATTGAAGGCATGGTGGTGAGTGAAGCGATCATTACCGCTCGTGGGGGGATGACTTCGCATGCGGCGGTGGTCGCCCGTGGTCTGGGGGTCTGCTGTGTGGTAGGGTGCGAGGCATTAAGTGTCGATGTATTTTTGAAGCAGGCTCGCTGTGGTGAGCTGCTGATTGAAGAAGGTGACGTGCTTTCGGTAGACGGCAGCACTGGCAAACTGTATCAAGGGCAGCTGCCTATGACCAGTGTCCAGGAGCGGGTCTTGCTGGATCAGCTTTTGACGTGGGCACAAGCCCAGGCAGATCTAAAGGTTTACGCAAATGCGGAAACGAAAAATGACATTGAGGCTGCGCTGGCCTTTGGGGCAGCGGGCATCGGTCTGGCACGGACGGAGCATATGTTTTTTGGGGAAGAGCGTTTGTGGAAAATGCGAGAAGTCATTTTGGCAGAAACGAAGGCGGAACGATTGAAGGCGTTGGCTGAGATCAAGGCTTATCAAAAAGCCGATTTCCAAGAAATGCTGCAGGCCGCGCAAGGAAAGAAGTGCACGATTCGTTTATTAGATCCACCACTTCATGAATTTTTGCCCCATGAGCATGAACGCCTTGAAATGGCTCGCCGTAGTCAAAAATCATTGGCAGTGATCGAGCGGCGAATTGACGAGCTGCAAGAGGTCAATCCCATGATGGGGCATCGCGGCAGCCGTTTAGGACTGAGCTATCCAGAAATTTATGAAATGCAAACAGCGGCGATTTGTGAAGCGGCTGTGGAATTGCGGCAGCAAGGAGTCGAGGTAGAGGCGGCGATCTTATTGCCCCTGATCAGTTTGCCAGCAGAGCTGCAGGTGTTGAAAGCGACGTTGACGCAGGTGATCGCTCAAGCAGAAGCAACCCTGCAGCAACCATTGCACATCGAGATCGGCATGATGATCGAGACACCTAGAGCGTGCTTGATCGCTGGGGAGTGTGCTGAAGATGCGGCATTCTTTAGTTTTGGTACCAATGACTTGACCCAAATGACCTTTGGCTTTTCGCGGGATGATGCAGGCAGCTTTATTCCAGCCTATTTGCAGTCGGGGATCTTACAAGAAGATCCTTACCAGCACTTAGATCAGGCGGGCGTTGGCACATTGATGCGTCAAGCGATCGCTGGCGTAAGAGATTGTCAGCCAGAGCACTCGATCGGTGTTTGTGGCGAAGTCGGTAGTGATCCCTATTCCATTGCTTTTTTGCGAGAGATCGGCATCGACTATGTTTCTTGCTCCCCATACCGAATCCCTGCTGCCTGGTTAGCGATCGCCCAATCCGCCCCCATCATCGAAGAGGCGTCAGTGGGCTCCCGCTAAAATAGGAGAAAAAAATACACCGCAGTCCACTAGCAAGACTCGCTTGCTTGGTGGATTACGGTGTGTTCGTGCAGCTTCGCCTTACAGGGGCTAATCCGTTTTTTGAATCGCGGGTTTGCGTCCTTTTAAATACCAAGTGATCCCAATGACATGGGCGAGGTAGATGGCAGCGAGGACGAAACGTACCAGCAGATTAGGGATCAATAGTGCAGGAATTGCAAAGACTACCAGCATCATGGCAAACATCCGAACCATTCCCTTGGTACTCAGCTGTTTTTGTACGAGTGGTTTTTCAATGTATTTTTGATAATTTTCTGATTGAACCAAGCGTTGATAATAGGTATCGGAACTCCGCAGCCAGAAATAAGCCGTCAGCAAGTAAAAGACCGTTGTAGGTAAGAAAGGCAAGAAGATTCCTAAAGTACCTAGACCGAATGTCAGTGATCCACAAAGAAAAAATAGTGTTTTTTTCAAAAGTAACCCTCCTTATTTGGGTGTTTCGTGTCTTACCCTCAGTATAACGGAGGAGGGGCAGCTTGAACATGCGTTTTGTGTTTTTCCCCGTTTTTTAGCGACAATAAGAGTTTTTCTTCCCCATACTCCTGCTTTTTTGATAGACTAGAAACAACACAAAGGGGGAAGCAGCATGGAAACGATTGAATTGAATACCGGTATTCAGATTCCAGTGATCGGCAGTGGGACGAATACATTTGGGAAAGAAAACCGAGAATACCAAGGTGCGATCAATGATGATACGACAGAGCTGTTGACTGCTATCAAGCTTGGGTATCGGCATTTTGATACGGCGATTTCTTACCGCAACGAAGCCGTGGTAGGCAAAGCCATCAAGGAAAGCGGGATCGACCGCAGCGAATTTTTCCTGACTTCTAAGATTCCTGGCAAACCAGAGCATACGCAAGATGCAGCTGCCGTGAAAGCGTCTGTCGAAGCGAGTTTAGCAGCCTTGCAGACGGAATCGATCGATCTTTATTTGATCCATCATCCGTGGGACAACTTGGCAGAGATCGCCGCTGTCTGGGCGGTTCTTGAGGCTTATGTCGATAAAGGAGTCTTAAAAGCGATCGGGGTGTCCAATTTCCAAGAAGAAGAACTTAGCTATTTATTGGCAAACAGTCGGATCAAACCAGCGGTCAATCAAATCGAATCGCATCCAGGCAAGTGGAACGATGCGATCATCGCCTATTCCTTAGCCAATCAGGTAGTTCCAGAAGCCTGGGGGCCACTTTCACGGATTTCAGAAGCGGCTCGGGAAACCTTGACCCAAATCGGTGAAGCGTATCAAAAAACCTGGAGCCAAGTGGTCTTGCGTTACCAAATCGAGCGTGGGGTGATCGTGATTCCGAAATCCCATTCAGAAAAACATCAAGCCGAAAATTTAGCGCTCTTTGATTTCGCTTTGACTGCGGAAGAAAAGGCCGTCATCAAAGAATTATAGGCAATAAAAAGCAGTCCCATTAAAGGGGCCCCTACAGCCAGTGCGGAAACTTCCGTGCTGGCTATTTTTATGCAGTCGCAACGCTCCTTCATGACTGAGGAGCTTTTCTATTCGTTAGATCAGCAACCGTAAGCCTTAGCAAAAAAGAAAATGCGCTTGCAGCCGTTTCTACCAATGAACCCTCTTAATCATTCAAAGAAATAACCGATTATCCTTACTAAGGGTCGTCTACGGACGAGTCTTCATTGGATCGTGTGAAATTGGAAATGAAGGAGTGGCACAGTTGTGAAAAAAAGAAAAAAGACGATAGGAATTTATGTGATGATCACCTTGATGCTGGTTGCGGGGATCCCGATCATTGTCATGCTGACAAGTTCCTATTTAACCACCAAGAACTTATTGATTGAACGAAATGATTTGAACAAAGAAAGTGCCGTCAATTTGATCTTGGCGGAAGAAAAGAGTTTGCGCCGATCGACGGAAAGCAAATTGAAATCAATGGCTGAACTGCCAGCGATGAAAACAGAATTCAGCATGGGACGCATCCGTTCAGATCTTTCTTTAGCGATTGCTGGAAGCAACAGCTTCTTAGCGGTGACTTTTGGAACAGAAGATGATGAGTATGTGACCTTCAATCCCTTACCAGATGATTATAAGCCTACGATTCGGCCGTGGTACAAAGGGGCCGTAAAAGCCGAAGGAGAAGTGTATTGGACAGCACCTTATTTAGATACAGTGTCAAATCAATTTGTGACGTCGGCTTCGATCAGGGTCAAAAATTCCCATAATCAAGTGGGGGTTTTAAGCGTCGATGTTTCCTATGAAAGCATTCAAAACATCTTGTCTTCCTTTACCGTAGGGCGGACTGGGAATGTCACCTTAGTTTCAGAATCTGGGGTCATCGTGACCTCAAAAAATACCAAACAAATCGGTAAGAATATCAAAGAAGAAGAAGTGTTCCAAAAAATCAAAGAAGCTAAAAACCCGACAGGCATGGTTGGCTTAGGCGACTCGAATAAAGTCAACGATGTGTTGTATGACAAGTCTGCTGATTCCAATGTTTGGGCGTACTCCGAAGTCAAAGCTAGTGATCTAGACAAAGAGTTAGGAGCGTTAGTCCGCACCACCATTATCGTTACGATCTTGATGCTGCTCTTTGTAGGACTGGTTTCTTATGCCGCGATCAAAGTAGTCGCAGCAATCATCGATTGCTTCAATCGCTACTTTAGAAAAGTCGGTGAAGGCAAACTAGAGAAGATGAGCAAAACCAAAAGAGCCAAAGGCGAAAAATGGACATGGGATCAATGGGCACGCCGAGTTGTTTATCCAGACAAAGCAGGCAATGAGATCCAGCAAATGGCGGACAATTACAATGTGATGATCGAAGGCACGGGTGCATTGATCCAAAAAGTACAAAAAGAAAGCAACAGTGTCGCAGGAATGTCGGATTCTTTATTAGAATTGTCAAAACAAACCAATATTGCGACAGAAGAAGTCTCTCAAACCATTACGGGTATTGCTGAAGTGACCGGTGCTCAAGCCCAAGAAACAGAATACAGCGTGTCTCAAATGCAAAATCTGTCGCAAGTCGTGAAAGAATTACGAGAAAATGTTGGCGGCATGAGCAGCAAGTCGCAAGAATCTACGAAGATCAATCAAGAAAACTTAACGATCATGGATCAAGTCGATGACAGTTGGCGACAAGAGTTGGCACAGATGGAGCGCTTGATGTCGAATATGACGGGAATGAATGATAGTATCCAAAATATCAACTCGATCATTGGGGTCATCAACGATATTTCTTACCAAACCAACTTGCTAGCCTTGAATGCATCGATCGAAGCCGCAAGTGCTGGCGAGTCTGGCAAAGGCTTTGCCGTCGTGGCTGCTGAGATCCGTAAATTGGCGGAACAAAGCAAAGCTTCTACCAAAGAAATCGAAGCGATCATTGAAGAAATTCGTGAGCAGTCTAGTCAAATGGTCAAACAAACGTCGGCGTCTGTCAAAGGCGGCGTTCGCCAAACCAACTTGATCAAAGAAGCGATCTCATCTTCAAAAGAAGTTTTCCAACGCAGCAGCTATATGATCGAAGGCATCCATCATATTGAAGCAGCCAGTGCCCGTATCGAAAATATTCAAAACAGTGTACTGGAAAACTTAGAAAACATTTCCGCATCAACGGAAGAAAATGCCGCTGGCACACAAGAAGTTTCCGCAAATGCAGAAGAAGTCTTGGCAACCATGGATGAATTTACCAACCATGTGGCAGACCTCAGAGACATTGCAGAAGAGTTGAAGCGATTGACCAATCGTTTTGAAGTGGAGAAATAAATCAAGCAAAAAAATCACTCATCAGCTATTCGCAAGAATGGCTGATGAGTGATTTTTGTTTGTTGAGGAGGAGACTACAAAAAAGCCAAGACGAATGTTGCTCATCTTGGCTTTTCATAATGATATTTATAAAACCTTATTACGGGCTATTGTGTCGTTTCGGTCCGCTGGATGATCATCTCCACGCGGCGGTTTTCCGAGCGGCCTTGGGGGGTGTTATTATCGGCTTTCGGTTCGGTATCGGCAAAGGCTTGGATGGCAGCATTTTTTTCTAAAACGGCGCCTTTGCTGATGAAGTACTCCATAACGGTAATGGCCCGAGCGGAACTAAGATCCCAGTTAGATTGGTAGCGGCCACTGCCTTTTTCAGGTACGTTATCGGTATGCCCAGCGATCACGATTTTGTTGGCTTTTAATTTTTTTAGTGAGTCCGATAGCAGATCCAGTGACTGACGAGTGGTGTCCGTGATCTCGGCGCTGCCAGAGGCAAACAAGATACTGCTGGCAAGCGTGATATGCAAGCCATCGGATTCCAAGCGGACTTCTGTCTGCTCTTTTAAGCCAGAAGCTGCCAGCTCTTGTGACAGCTGGTCGCTGATTTTTTCTAGTTGCTGATTTTCCAGTTGGGTCCGAACCGCTGCTTCTTGCGCTTGTGCTTCGGCAGAAGTGGCTGCTTTTTTTCGCGGCGTGGTCTCGCCCATATCGATCACCGACCCAATCACAGATGAATTGCTGTGGTGGCTGGAAAGGATGGTGCCAAATTCGCTTTTGATTTCTTGGAACTTCTCATCATCGACTTTCGCCATGGCAAACATGACGATGAACAAAGCCAGCAGCAAGGTCAACATATCCGAGTAAGGCAAAAGCCACGCTTCGTCTACATGTTCTTCATGTTTCTTTTTTCGCTTCATGTCGCTTCACCCTTTATAATTGTTCTTGCCGTTTTTTCGGATCGATCAAGCTGTATAATTTTTTCTCAATGCTTTTCGGCGATTGCCCGGCTTGGATCGCCAAGACCCCTTCCACGATGATCGACATCATTTGGACCTCTTGCTCCGATTTTAAGGTCAGTCGTGAGCTAAAGGGAATGAACAGGACATAGCCGAAGAAAATACCATAAAGGGTCGCCACAAAAGCCGCCGAGATCATATGACCCAGTGCTTCTACATCCTCTAAATTGCCTAGCGCCCCAATCAGCCCGATCACGGCTCCTAACACCCCTAAGGTCGGGGAACTCGTGCCGGCGGTTTTAAAAATAGCCGAGCCGATGCGATGCCGTTCTTCGATCCCATAGATCTCATTTTCCATGATTTCTTGGATCTGTTCGGCAGCGATACCATCGACCACCATTTCTAAGCCCTTTTTTAAAAAAGGATCTTCTAAGTTTTGGATGGCGCCTTCAAGAGATAACAAGCCATCGCGCCGGGCTTGGTTGGCCAATTCAACGATGGTATTGATGGTTGTTTTTAAGTCGTATTCTTTATTTTTCAGCAGAACGCCGAAGATCTTCGGGATTTTTTTGATATCACTGCTGGGAAATGAATTGATAACGGCTGCGATCACACCGACGAAAATGATGATCGCGGCTGCCGGATTGATCAAAACGGCCACATTGGCACCTTTTACAATCATCCCAACCACCACAGATATCAATCCTAAAATAATACCGATCAGCAAGAAAAAATCCATTTGTTGCGTCCTCCTAAATTCTATTTCCAGGTTTTAAACCCTCATTTATTTTATCGGTGAATTAAAATCATTCTTAATAGCAAAAAAAAATAATCCTAAAAATAACTAAAATAAATTTTCAACTTCTTCTTTTTTTGTTGTTTTTTGGACAAGTTGCGGCAAATTTTTGAAATGGTACAGCTTGCAATTTTTGTGAATATTTATAGATGGTACCGTTTTTTTTCGTGAAGCGTTTCTCAGGGTTTGTCATGTCATTCAGCACAAATGAAAATGTTTTAATCAATTTTTCGAATAATGCTTGTTTTTTTATCAAAAAACTGATTTTGATCAAAAGGCATAGATATGCTTGTAAAACGCTTTATATCGATCGTTTGCTTTTTATAACTGGGGACGAAATTGCGATGAAACAGTGTTTAACAAATAACATAACATGCTTGTAACTTAAATGTCATATCCGTAAAGTTGCAAAAATCAAATTGTAAAATAAAAATAATTCTACTATAATGACATCACGTCTTCTTGTTTTTTTAATCTATAACAAAAAAATAAATAAATATATTTGTTTCTGTTCCATCGCTGAAAAAAACGTTTGGTACAGAAGGTGGAAGGAGCAATTATTATTGGATACCTATGATTTATTAAAAACAGCCATGAACGTTTCTGCCCAACGCGCAGAATTGATTTCGTCTAATATCGCCAATGTCAATACGGATGGGTACAAAGCAAAACGCATCGTGTTTGAAAGCGAATTAAAGCAGGCACTCACTTCATCAGGGACGGACGCTGCAACCGAAGCGTCAGTTTCTCAAGTAAAACCGAAAATCACTGAAAATGCAACTACCAGCATCAAAGACAACGGCAATAACGTGGATCTTGAAGTGGAGATGTTGGATCAAGCAGCCAATGGGTTATATTACAGTGCATTGACCGCACAAGTCAACGGTCGCTTGCAAATGATGAACCTTGTATTGAGTAATTGATAGAAAGCGCAGGAAAAACAAATGGGTATGTTTAATGGACTAACGATCAACGCCAGCGGTCTAGCATTGGAACGGTTAAAACTAGATACGATCTCCAGCAATATCGCAAATGTAAATACGAATCAAACACAAACAACCGCTGCTTATCAAAAAAAGAGTATTCTTTTTTCAGAAAATTTAAAAAATAGTCGCGAAGGAACACCGGCTACATATGGTGTCAAAGTGACGGGGATCGCTGCCGATGAGACGGAAAAACTGACCTATGATCCTACCAATCCCGCTGCCAACGATGAGGGATATGTCGGTCAATCAAATGTGGATATTGCCGATGAAATGGTGGCAATGTTGCAAGCGGTTCGAACGTACGAAGCCAATGTTTCTGCTTCAGAAATGAATAAAACGATCTTGAAAAAAGCATTAGAAATATCAAAGGGGTAACGAGAAAATGGATGGACTTTTAACGACAGGATTAACGGACTACCAAAACGTTTTGCGGACACTAGGCACGGGGGCTGCTTCAAACGAGACCAGTGCTGCAGGCGCCGAGGAAAATCAGTTTTCTTCTTACTTGACCAATGCGGTCGATCAGTTGAATCAAAAAACGGCGGTCATGGATCAAGATACTGTAAATTTGATCACCGGCGATGAAAGCGATCTAGGGAATGTGATGATTCGCATGACGGAGGCGCAACTGGCGCTACAAACAGCCGTTCAAGTACGAAACAAGTGTTTAGAAGCTTACAATGACGTGAAAAATATGCAGTTTTAGCAGTGGGTGAGGGAATAAGGATAAATGATGGATAAAGTGAAAGAATGGACAGAACAACTCAAAGACCGTTGGCAAATGCAAAGCTCTTTAAAGAAAATGATCGTTGTTCTTTCCGTTATCAGCGTTCTCGGAATCACAGCAGCTGTTTATTATTTAAATACGCGAATTGAATACGGTATCTTGTTTACGGATCTAAGCGATGCCGATGCGGGAACGATCAGCAAGGATTTGGAGGAACAGCAGATCGCCTACAAATTAGCCGACAATGGGACGACTATTTTGATCGATAAAGACCAAGTCGATGAATACCGCATCAATCTTGCCGTGGACAATAAATTACCAAATACCAGTACGGGCTTTGAATTATTTGATGATGCCAACATGATGACAACCGACGAAGACCGCAAGATCATGTATCAGCGGGCAGTAACGGGCGAACTGCAACGAGCGATCGAGTCGATCGATGCGGTCAAATCCGCCAAAGTTTTACTCGTAATGCCAGAAGAAAGTGTCTTTTCTTCTGAGGAAAGTGCGCCAACTGCTTCTATCGTGTTGACCTTGAAAAATCAGCAGATTGCAGACGAGTCCGTGCAAGGGATCGTTACCTTGACTTCAGGGGCAGTGGAAAAGCTGAAGCCAGAAAATGTAAAAGTCGTTGATAGCGCGGGCAATACCTTGACGAGAACCGAAGATGAAGCCAGTCAATTAAGTGGCCTGAACATTAAATACATTGCCATCAAAGATTCCTATGAAAAAACACTAGAAGAAAAAGTAGCGAAGCTGCTGACACCGATCTATGGCGCAGACAAATTCCAAGTGTCGATCAATTTAGACTTGAATTTTGACTCGATCGAGCGGAAGAAAGTTACTTATGATGACCCAGAGATCAAGAGTGAGACAGTGCAGGCTGCTGGTTCGCAAGGGACCGTCCAAGAAGCCCAAACAGGGACGGTGGATGACAATGTCTCCAATGTGACGGGCACGGATGGAGAGGGAAACAATTCCTACAGCCGTTCGGTGGAAAACGAATTGGATACCGAGACCACCACGACCATTACGGCCCCTGGCATGATCGAACGAATGACCAGCTCGATCGTGATCAATGCGAACCTTTCGCAAGCGGATCAAGCAGAATTGCAGCAGTTGATTGCTAGTGCCGTCGGCTATGACAATGACCGTGGTGATCAAATCGCGATCCAAGGATTTGACTTTGCCCAAGCAGAGGTTGATCCAGCCGTTGATCCGCAAGGGAATGAACCGATTGCAGCTGCCAAAGGTTATCTCAAGTATGCCATCATCGGCGGCATCGTGTTGACCTTGTTCTTAGTGATTTTAATGATCGTTGGCGTGATCCGACGTCGTCGTAAAGAAGACGAGCTGGAAGTCGATGTGACGGAGGAAATGGTCACTTTTGCACAACCGTCAGCAGTTAGCACTGGAGCAAGTCCGTCAGTTGCACAAGAAGTCGTTTTTGGCGGTGTCGGCAATCGGTCTGCTGAAACGAAACCAGCGGTGCCAGAAGCATCCACACAAGAAGCCGCAGCAGAACATTCAGGAGAACCAACATTGGATCAAACGGCTAGAAATTATGCCGAAAGCAATCCTGAAGTAGCGGCGGAATTGATCAAAGCTTGGATGAAAGAAAAATAAGGGGGCAGCCATGGATACAATAGACGGGGTAAAAAAAGCAGCGATTCTTCTGATCTCTCTAGGATCAGATACCTCTGCAAAGATCATGAAGCTGCTGCCAGAATCATTTATACAAAAGGTGAGCTATGAGATCGCCAATATCGACTTTGTCAGTCCCGAAGAGCGGGATCAAGTGTTGGAGGAATTTTCTCATACCGCAACGGCCCGCAAATATGTCTTAGACGGCGGGATCGATTATGCCAAAAATTTGCTGAACCAAGCATTAGGCCCTCAAAAAGCCAAAGAAGTCATTGACGTATTGACTCAGATTCAGCTGCGGGAACGGCCCTTTAATATCGCTCGCAAAGCCGATGTTCAACAGTTGACCAATCTGTTGATCGGTGAACATCCGCAAACGGTAGCGTTGATTTTGTGCTACATGCAGCCGGACAAAGCGGCCAGCGTCTTGTCGCAGTTTCCCGATCATTTGCAAGTGGAGATCGCTGAACGGATCGGGACGATCTCCAGTACGTCGCCTTTGGTGATCGAACGGATCGAAAAAGTGATCGAGAACAAATTCTCGAATTACATTGAGAACGATACGGAAAATGTCGGTGGTGTGCATACTCTGGTTGAGATCTTGAACTCAGTCAGCCGCAGCACCGAAAAGAACATTTTGAACGACTTAGAAAAGCGGCAACCAGAACTCTCCAACGAAGTGAAATCCAGCTTGTTTACTTTCGAGGATATCGTGACCCTCGATCGCTTGGATGTTCAAAAAGTCTTACGAGATGTTCAAAACGATGTGTTAGTCTTAGCGCTTAAAGGCACGACCGATGACATCAAGAACTTTATTTTCTCCAACCTCTCATCACGGGCGGTGGAAAATCTGCAAGAAGAAATTCAATTTATGGGTCCTACCCGCTTGTCTGCTGTAGAAGAAGCCCAACAAAGTGTGGTGGCTGTGATTCGACGGCTAGATGAAACCGGTGAGATCTACATCGGAAGGGGCGACCAAGATGCAGTGGTCAAATAGCAGTTTATTGAAGCAGCAGGCGGTCAAAACGACCGAAGCTGCGCGCAGTATTTTGACGGATACGACCATCAAAGCGCCGATTGAGAAACCAAGCTTAGACCCAGAACTGCAAGCGGCTAGACGTGCACGCCAGTTGGAGCAGGAACGGCATCTGCAGCAAATGGAAGCCTTGAAGCAGCAGATTTTGACCGATGCACAAGAACAAGCAACGCAAATTCTAGCAGAAGCGAGAACGGAAGGCTTTCAAGCAGGACAAGCAGACGGCTTTCAACAAGGCTATCAAGAAGGACTCAATGCCAGCAAAGAAGCCGCGCAAGCATTGATGGCACAAGCCCAAGCCAATGTCGCTGAAGCCGTTTCTGAGATCAATACCTTTCGCTCAGAGAAAAAGCAAGAAATGATCGCTTATGGCACGACAATCGCTGAAGCCTTGATCAATCAACGTTTTACAGATGAGCAAGCAGGCTTCTTGCCTTTTGTGGAGTCTGTGCTATGGCAATTTGAACAACCCGATCAATTTGTGACTGTTCGCAGCCAAGAGCAGCATCTTGCAGGATTGCGAGAATTGTTGGAAACCAAAAAGCAGACGATCAGCGGGTTTCGCTATTTACTCATGGCAGATGACAGCTTGGCGGAACACGATTTTTGTATCGAATCTGAAAATGCCTTGGTGGTTTTTGAACTGAGGAAAGAAATCGCTCGCTTTTTGAGCCAATTTCTAGAAAGCAGTGTGAAGGAATGACGTTTGAATTACCGATCACAGCGCTGCGCAAAACGGCGCAAGCACAGCCGTTTTTTACCACCTACGGCAAAGTCAGCGAAGTCGTAGGTCTACTGATCAAAGTCGAAGGGCTGGCGGTTTTCATAGGGGAAATCTGTGAAGTCGCATTGCAAAACAAGACACATACAGCCTTAGCTGAAGTCGTAGGCTTTGTGAAAAAAACCGTGCTCCTGATGCCCCTTGATCAGCTAGAAGGCATCGGACCGGGCTGTTTGGTGCGGCCAACTGGCAAATCATTGACGGTAAAAATCGATGATACGCTGCTAGGGCACACCTTAGATGGACTAGGGCGACCGTTAGATATGGCGCTGGAGCTGGAAAGTGCGCCAGAATATCCAGTTAGTCAAGATTCTCCTGACCCCTTTCGCCGTCAAAAAATCGCTGAGATCATGCCGACAGGTGTCCGGGCGATCGATGGTCTTTTGACCGTCGGCCTTGGCCAACGGATCGGCATTTTTGCCGGCAGCGGGGTCGGTAAGAGTACTTTATTGGGGATGTTGGCTCGTTATTGCGAAGCCGATGTCATCGTGATCGGCTTGATCGGCGAGCGGGGACGAGAAGTCAAAGAATTTATTGAAAATGATCTAGGCCCAGAAGGTTACCGCAAGTCGGTCGTTGTCTGTGCTACCTCCGATATGCCGCCCCTCGTACGATTAAAAGGGGCTCATGTGGCAACAGCGATCGCTGAGTATTACCGCGATCAAGGGAAGAAAGTCGTATTGATGATGGATTCGGTGACCCGTTTTGCGATGGCGCAGCGGGAGATCGGTCTATCGACAGGCGAGCCGCCGACGACCAAAGGTTATACCCCTTCTGTGTTTACAGCTTTACCGAAGTTGTTAGAACGCAGTGGGATGTCGGACAAAGGCTCGATCACGGCCTTTTATACTGTCTTGGTAGAAGGGGATGACATGAATGAACCGATCGCTGATGCGGTGCGGGGAATTCTTGATGGACATATTCTGTTGTCCCGAAAAATCGCCGCTCAAAATCATTATCCTGCCATCGATATTCAAAACAGCCTCAGCCGCTTGATGAAGACCCTTGTTTCTGAGGAACAGCATAAACATGCGGGGGAACTAAAAGAAAACATGGCCGTTTATGCAGAGGCCAAGGATTTGATCGATATCGGTGCCTACAAAAGCGGCAGCAATGCGTTGACCGACCAAGCGATCGCGCTGCATCACCCCATCCTGCGGTTTTTACAGCAAAAAGTGGATGAGCGGATCCCATTTGAACAAGCGATTTTTGAACTGGCGCATTTGTTCAGTGAAGAAGCGCTGATCGAGCGCCAGCGTTCGACCATGTAAAACAGATCATAAAGGAGCAGCTATGCAAGCATTTCACTTTTCCTTAGAAAAAGTATTGGATCACCGAAAAACCATTGAGCAAGAAGCCAAACGCGCTTACGCCCAAAAACAACAATTGTTGATTCAGCAAGAACAGCACCTGAATACGCTGACACAGGAAAAAGCCCAACTTTTTGATGTCAATGAGATGACCATTGGGCGGATGCAAGTGCAGCAACGCTATTTGCTTGCGTTGAATGCCACTATCGATGAGGTTCAGAACAAAATGTTTCACGTGAAGCAAGAATTGGCAGAGTCTTTATCGGTGGTGGTAGAAGCGCAGCAGGAACGCAAGATCGTGGAAAAGCTGCGAGAAAAACAATTTGCTGAATACACCTATGAACAGCAATTGGAAGAGCAAAAACAATTGGATGAGTTCGGCAATCGCGCCATATTTTCTTAAAGCACTAATGGTTTTAGTGATGAGACGACCTTGGTTTCAAAGCATCAGCTGAGAGGAGGTGAACAATGAAAGAGATCACAACAAGTGCCGCAACCGCTGTACCTGTCGGTAGCAAATCAAAAAAGACGGAGGCGTCACCAGAAGTCTTCAGTCTGCTGATGCAACAGCTGACGGAACAGAGCGCAAGCAACCTGTCAGCATCCTTCGAACCATCAGGTATGTCGGAGCAAACCGCCACCGCACCAGAAAAGGGGATTGCCAGCAGTATGGAACATCTGCCACAGGAGCCAGAAATCACTCCAGCAGTCGAACAACCTGCAACGACACAAGCGCCAGAAATGAGCCAGATCAGCCAGGCACCTTTTGCAGGCTTGGTTCAAGAAGCGCCACAGGCATCAATGGCAACGACGGAGCAGAACCAAACGAGCGCCACAGCAGCTTCTCTCGACAGTGTTTCAGCAGCTTTTCCAGCACCAATAGACGTAGCCACCACAGTCATCAACCCCTCCGAGCCTGCGCTTGAAGGTCTAGCTTTGATGACAAATGACAGAAGTGAAGCCGCTGCACCAACGCTTGAAACGCCTTTGCCAGAAGACTTAGTAGGCGAAGAGCAGTCCACGGCAAAAGGGATCGCGACTTTCAAGGAAATCGATTCAGTAACAAAAGCCGCGATTGCGCAGACGACAGCAGCACAGCTGAAACAGTCCACCGAAGGGACCGCGCAATTGGGCCAAACGGGACCATTGGATCAAGTGTCGCCAGTGACCAACCAAGCGACGGATACGACTAGCACCTTGCAACGCACGAATGAAATAGTTGCCAAAAAAGCGGAAGCTGTTTCTGCACAAGCCATTGCTTCTTCAGCAGTAACTGACAATGAAATGGCGGCATCAGCACCGCAGCTGCTTGATGTTTCTCCCTTTTTGACCAAGCAAGGACCGGCGCCAACAAAAGCGAGTATGGAACAAGCGGTCCTACCCTTAGCAAAAGCGACTGCCCAACTCGTCCAAACGAGCAGCACGGCAAGCGAGAAAAAAATCACGCTGCAATTCGTTCCCGAAAAATTAGGCACGATCCAGCTTTCCCTAGAAACGAATGCCCAAGGCAGCCGCTTAGAACTGACCGTTCAGCAGCCGCAAGCCAAAGAATTATTGCTGTCCATCAAGCATGAGCTAGAGCAAGTTTTGCAAAAGCAAGAGCAGCCGATCCTAGCGATCAAAGAACCTACATTAGCTTCTGTCCAGCAGGCTAGTCCGCTGTCAAATCAATCCTTTGCCGGCAGTATGATGGCAAGTGACAGTCAGTTAAGCCAACAGCGTTTTTTACAGGCTCAAAAAGGACAAAGCAAAAAGCCATTTCATCAAAGCAATACGGCTGAAGAAGAGCCGCAATTAGCACCGATCGATCATGCGATCAGTATTTTAGTGTAAAGGAGGAGACCTATGGCAGATGAAATTACAGCAGCTGCGGCCGGTATTGCCAATACATCGGCATTAACGCAAACAAAAAAATCTTCAGATATCTCCATGGATGATTTTTTGAAGATCTTAGCCGCATCTATGAGCAACCCATCGATGGGAGGCAGCGATTCTTCTGGTGGTGGTAGCACCGACTATATCTCGCAACTGGTTCAATTTACGACCTTAGAGAGCTTGAATGAATTGAGCGAAACGTTGACGACCTCGGTGATTTTACAGCAACAGCAGCAAGCCTTTAGCTTGATCAATAAACAAGTCACTCTGATGGACGGCACAGAAACATTGTCAGGAACCATCGAAAAGGTCCGCTTTGCCAATGGCTACGCCACGATCGTCGTAAATGGCAAAGAATACAGTATGAGTGCGATCCAAGAGATTGGCGGCGAAGCAAAATGAGTTTGACGATTCAACAGGGGCTGCAAAAAGTTGCCGGGGAGCCTTATCAACATCCCCGCAAAGCCGTGGACAAACAAGCCTTCTCTTCAATGCTTGAACAAAAACAAAGCGACATCAAAGTCTCCCATCATGCGCAAAAGCGTTTGACCGCAAGAGAATTGACCTTACAAGACGATGATTACCAATCCCTTTCAACGGCGCTTAGTGAGCTCGCGGAAAAAGGCAGCAAAGAATCACTGCTCGTGTACAAAGATATGGGCTTGATCGCCGATGTCCATTCACGAACCATCATTACGGCGATGGGGATGAATGAGCTTCACACCGTCACCAATATTGACAGCGCCACATTTATCAAATAGCAGCTGGACTGAAAAGGGGCTGCAAGTATTTTCTGAATGACAGAGGAAAATACGCCAACCATAAGGAGGAAAACAAGCATGTTACGATCATTATATTCAGGTGTCAGTGGAATGAAAAATCTTCAAACGAAAATGGACGTGGTTTCCAATAATATCGCCAACGTCAATACGGTTGGATTCAAATCAAGTCGAGTCCTTTTCCAAGACATGATGAGCCAAACGATGTCTAACGCAACTGCGCCAGGCAACGGCTTAGGCGGGATCAACGCAACGCAGATCGGTTTAGGGGTTCAGACGGGCTCCATCGATACTATCAATACAGTCGGTGCCCCGCAATCGACAGGTCGCAGCATGGATTTTTATATCAGCGGACAGGGCTACTTTATGGTACAAGGACCAGGAGCAAATGGCGAAACCTATTACACACGAGATGGCGCATTCGTGCGCGACAGCAACGGAACCTTGACCAATAGTGATGGGATGCAAGTCTTAGGTCGTTCAGTCAATGGCGGTCAACCAGTTGTCTATGATGACAACTTTGATGAAAACACGGCATTGAGCGGACAAGGTGCGGTATCTCCCTTGTCGATCCCAAGCACACTGACCGTCAATGGGGAAACCTTGACCTATAACTCCATGGCGATCGATGCCAATGGCTTAGTGTTGGCAAAATACGGCAATCAAACCTTTGTGATGGGAAAAGTCGGTGTCGCAACCTTCAATAACCCAGAAGGCTTAGAAAAAGTCGGCGGCAACAACTATATCCAAACCAGCAACTCAGGGAATCCGATCGTTGCAGGACCTGGCAACAATGGCGCAGGAACGCTGCAAGCAGGTGCCTTGGAAATGTCCAATGTCGATCTTTCGACAGAATTTACCGAAATGATCATTGCGAGCCGTGCCTATCAAGCAAATTCAAGAAGTATTACGACTTCTGATGAAATGCTGCAAGAATTATTGAATCTAAAACGTTAAGAACGTGACGCTTCATCATTGAGAGGAGTTTGACCATGATTCTAGTGACAGCATTGAATGGCAAGCCATTCTATTTAAATCCAACATTGATTTATCGGATCGAAGAAATGCCGGATACATTGATCACACTGACAGATGGCAAAACATTAGTGGTGACGGAAGCTGCGCAAGAAGTTGCGCAGCGGGTGATCGAGTATCATACGGTGATCCATTCGAACCAAGTGAAAACGTAAGGGTGGGAAAGATGGCAAAAGAAGAAAAAGCACCAAAAGCAGAAAAAGAGAAAAAAGGCTTGAGTATGGTTGTTTTACTGCCGATCCTCTTGATCGTGGTAGTCGGCGGCAGTATCGGCGGGACCTTAGTGACGAATCACTTTTTGACGGGGGAAAAAACAGCAGCTGCTGAAACAGCAAAAGACAGCAGCAAAATCTCCTCAGACGAAGCGATCGTGGCATTGGATGAATTTTTAGTCAATCTGGCCAAAGAAGACAACCAAGAGCAGCAATACATGAAGGTCAATTTATCGATTTTAGTGGCGGATGAGGAAAAAAGCGCGGAAGCCACGAAAAATGTGGCCGTCATTCGTGACAGCGTCGTGAATTTATTGCGCCAACAAAAGGCCAGCGGTATTTTGAGCTCCGCCGAAAGTGTACCGAATTTAAAAAAAGCATTGAAAGAAACAATTAATCAGGAATACGGATCAGAAATCGCCAAGGATGTTTATGTGACGGATTTAGTGATCCAATAGAAAGAGGCATGTTGATGGAAACATTTTTATCGCTGGTCAAAATGATTGGGTTTTTGCTGCTTATTCTTTATTTGATCAACATCAGTTTGAAATACTTGAATCGTTACACGAACCAGCACAATCACCAGCTGCGTATTTTGCAAAAAATCGCCGTCAGCAAGTCGTCTTCGATCGGGATCGTCCAAATCATGGACAAATGTTATGTCATGAGCTTTTCTGAACAGCAAAACCAAATCATCAAAGAGTTGACGCCAGAAGAAACGGCCGCTTTTTTACAGCAAAGCCTAGAAAGCACCCAAGTGCAAGCTGGCAAAGACTTTTCTGAATGGCTCAACAAAGCCAAGGCGGAAATTGCTGGAAAACGAGGCAAGCAAAAATGAAGATCAAAGGCAGAGATATCAAGATCATGGCTGCGGTCCTTTTCAGCAGTCTGATGCTTCCGCAGACGGCATTTGCGCTAGACACGGAAGACGTCAGTTCCACCATCAACAATTTATTGTCGAATGGGAATGGCTCAAGTGATACGATCAATACCTTCTTGTTGCTGACGCTGCTTTCCCTTTTACCAGTCTTGCTGATCATGATGACTTCTTTTACTCGTATCATCATGGTCTTGTCCTTTGTGCGCAGTTCGTTAGGTACACAGCAAAACCCGCCCAATCAAGTGTTGATCGGGTTGGCCTTATTCTTGACATTTTTTATTATGAAACCTGTGTATACCGACGTCTACCAGCAAGCGATCGAACCGTTTGATCGCCAAGAGATCAGCCAAGCCGAAGCCTTTGACCGTTCAGAAAAACGGATCAAGGCCTTTATGATGGTACAGACACGGGAAAAAGACATTGCCTTGTTTGCGGAAGCTGATGGGGAGACCGAAAAGTATCATTCTTCTGACGATGTTCCTCTGACCGTTATGGTACCGGCGTTTATTATCAGTGAGTTACGAACGGCTTTCAGTATCGGCTTTTTGATTTTTATCCCCTTTTTGATCATTGATCTGGTCGTCTCCAGTATCTTGATGTCGATGGGGATGATGATGCTGTCGCCGATCATGATCTCACTGCCCTTCAAGATCTTACTATTTGTTTTAGTGGATGGCTGGTATCTGATCGTGGAGTCGCTGATCAAGAGCTTTCAATAGCCGCTAAGAAAGGAGCCAAGAGGAAATGACAGTAGAAATGGTACTTGATGTGCTAAGGGAAGCCTTTCTTCGAATTTTAGCGATATCTGGTCCTGCCTTATTGGTCGGCATGCTCGTCGGATTGGTGATCAGTATTTTTCAAGCCACTACCCAAATCCAAGAACAAACGTTGAGCTTTGTGCCGAAACTATTAGCGATTTTTTTGACCTTGATCTTGGCGGGGAATTTTATGCTGAATCTCTTGTTGAATTTTACCAAAATGATCTTCAAGATGATTGCGGCAATGTAAGGAGGAAACCTGATGGCGCCGATTCAAGCGACGGTGTTGATTTTTTGTCGAATATTGGCGTTTGTTGTCCTTTGTCCGATCTTCTCACAGCAAAATTTTCCGTCACTGGCAAAAATCGTGATCGGCATGGCGTTGACGGTCCTATGTCTGCCGACGGCACCTGCGATTCCCGAGCTTTCCCTCTTTATGCTGACGGTTTTCGTCATCAAGGAAGTACTGTTTGGGATGGCGATGGGCTATTTGAGTCAGCTGGTCTTTACTGGTGTGGAAATTGCGGGGCAACTGATCGACTTTCAAGTAGGCTTTTCGATGGCGCAAGCCTATGATCCGACGTTGCAAATCGCCTCTTCCCAGTATGGCAAAACGTACTATTGGCTGACGATCGCTGTGTTTTTTGGTCTTGATCTGCATCATCGACTGATCACAGCACTGCTGTTGTCTTTTCGGATCGTGCCCTTAGGCTCTGTGGTGATCCAAGGCACGACGGTTGAAGGCATCGTCAAACTTTTCAGCCAAATGATGGTGATGGCAGTCAATCTTGCGGCACCAATGATCATTGCGCTGCTGTTGGTGGACCTGGTGCTAGGTGTGATCTCTCGTTCGATCCCCCAGATCAATATTTTGATGATGAGTCTCTCGATGAAAACTGCCATCAGTTTTGTGGTGTTTCTCTTGCTATTACCCAATGTCCTTTCGTACTTAGGCAAACACTTGCCAGATACGGTCCGCTACTTGCAGGAGTTTATCGAGTCCTTTCAATAAAGTAACAGGTAGCCAGCAGGAGGTGAGAAGATGGCAGAAAAAGATGGAAAAACCGAACTACCTAGTGCCAAGCGGCTGCGGGATGCCCGCAAACGCGGGGAGGTCCCTAAGACCCAGGAATTAGCAGCAGCTGTTTCGCTATTGGTCTTCTCGTTTTTGATCCTGTCTTTATGGCAGTTTTTCGCCGCTTCTTTTTTGCCTTATTTTTCCCAAAGTTTGGCGCAGCTGGCTGATTATCAAACCAGCTTGGCGGATCTGCCGAAACTGGGGGTGCAGAGTATCTTGCTGCTGCTTTTGTTGTGTGCGCCCGTCTTTTTGGTCGCGCTTGGAGTCGGGCTTATCACGAATTATGCCCAAGTCGGTCTGTTGTTTTCTGGCAAGGCCGTCAAACCAGATTTTAAAAAGCTCAACCCTATCAGCGGGATCAAGCAGCAATTCAGTTTGCGCTCGTTGATGAATTTAGGCAAAACATTGGCGAAATTTGGCGTGATCGTCTACTTGTGCTATCAACAATTTTTAGCCGCCGTCCCTGTTTTACTGGGTTTGAGTGAAGTGGGGTTGGAAAAAACGATCCTGTTCATGCTACTGCGTGCCAAAGAATTGTTTTTACAGATTTCGATTTTTTTGATCATTTTGGCCGTAGTCGACTACGGCTACCAACGCTATAGCCATCGTAAGAACTTGATGATGAGCAAGCAGGAAGTCAAAGAAGAGTTCAAGCAAATGGAAGGTGATCCGCAAGTCAAAGCACAGCGCAAAGCGAAATACCGTGCGATGACCCAAAATGCCATCGCCAACGTCAAAGAAGCGACGGTTTTGATCACCAATCCGACCCATTTCGCCATTGCGATTCGTTACGATGCCAGCAGTGAAGGGGTGCCGCGGGTCTTGGCCAAAGGGGCAGATCAGCTGGCGCAGCGGATGAAAGCAGAAGCCCTGAAAGAAAATATCCCACAGATCGAAAACCGTGAAGTGGCACGGGCCCTTTATCGTCAAGTAGAACCCGGGGATCTGATCCCTGTTGAAATGTATGAAGCCATTGCCGAAATCATCGCTTTGGTCTATCAGTTAGAAGAAAGCCAACGCGGCAAGATTTAAGGAAACAGGAGGAACAAAAATGAATGAGGCTGCCTCAAAACCGAAAAAAGGCATTGGTCTGGCGGATATCTTAATCTCGGTGATCGTCCTAGCTATTATTGGTTTGATTATTATTCCATTACCGAGTGCATTATTAGATATTTTGATCATTATCAATTTGACGATCGCGATCAACATTTTACTGATCACCCTGTTTACCAAATCAGTGTTGGAATTCACTACGTTTCCAACCTTGTTGCTGATCACAACGATGTTTCGTTTAGGTTTGAACCTATCTTCCACTCGTTTGATCTTGACCCAAGGAAATGGCGGACACGTGATCGATGCCTTCGCCAATGTCGTTGCCGGCAGCAATTACATCGTGGGGATCATTTTGTTCGTGATCATCATGGTGGTTCAGCTAGTCGTCGTGACCAATGGTGCAGGGCGTGTCTCAGAAGTGACTGCTCGCTTCACATTAGATGCGATGCCCGGCAAGCAAATGGCGATCGATTCCGACCTAAATGCCGGTTTGATCACGGAAGCGGATGCCCGCAAACGACGAAAAGATCTGCAGCGAGAAGCTGATTTCTTTGGTTCGATGGATGGTGCCAGCAAGTTTGTCAAAGGGGATGCGATCGCAGGGATCTTGATCACTGTCATCAATTTAGTCGGCGGGGCGATCATTTTCTCCATGGGGGGACAAATGACCGTCATGGAAGCCTTCGCCCAATTCGGGAAACTGGCGATCGGGGATGGCTTGGTCAGCTCGATTCCCTCGTTATTGATTTCGATTGCTTCTGGGGTGATCGTGACTCGTTCTGATAACGATAGTTCCTTTGGTTTAGATATTGCGGCAGATGTGATGCGTAATCCCCAACTGTTTCGGATCGTGGGGGCGATTCTCTTCGTCTTAGCCTTAGTTCCTGGGTTTCCTTTTGTGCCTTTTGTGTTGATTGGCTTAGGCCTTTTCGCAGCCAGCTTTCTGGTTACGCAAAAAGAAGAAAAGCAGCGAGTGGAACAAAAACAATGGGAACAAAAATTGGCACTGGAACGCAAAAAAGAAGCACAGGAAGAAGACGATTCCGTGGCTTCCTTCCAAGTGGAACCAATCTCAGTGGAAATCGGGTATGGTCTGATCCCTATCGTGGATAGTTCGATCGACAACAGTTTGATGAACCGCATCGTGGCGATCCGTAAACAGAGTGCTAGAGAATTAGGGATCTTAGTCAGTCCCGTTCGTATTCGCGACAATCTCTATTTGGATGCCAACGATTACGTGATCAAGATCCGCGGCAACGAAGTCGGCCGCGGCGATATTTACCCGAATAAAGTCATGGTGATCAGTCCGAATGAAGAGCCGTTTCCTTTTCAAGGAATCGCAACAAAAGAACCAGCCTTTCATCTGGATGCTATGTGGATCGATGAATCCGATAAGGAGATGGCGGATCTGCAAGGGTTTACGATTATCGAGCCGTTGACCGTGATCGCAACACACTTAAAAGAAATCATCTATGCCCATGCACCAGAGCTGTTAGGTCGCCAAGAAGTCAAGAAATTATTGGAGGGCATCAAAGAGCAGTACAATGTTGTGATCGATGAATTGATCCCTGATATTTTGCGGCTCGGCGAGGTCCAAAAAGTTTTACAAAATTTATTGGATGAACAAATTCCCATCAATGACTTAGCAACGATCTTAGAAACCTTAGCCGATTACGGCGTTGTCACGAAAGATGTAGAAGTTTTGACAGAATATGTCCGCCAAGCATTGAAACGGACGATCGCTGCCAAGTATGCCAATGAAAACCACGAGCTGCAAGTGGCGGTGATCCAGCCGAAACTAGAAGAAATCATCGCTCAAAGTATCCAAAAAACCGCAACTGGCTCGTACCCGGTCTTAAAACCAGATACCGTGACCAAGCTGTTGGATTCCATCAGTGGGATCCAACATGCGGCGATCGCTCAAAATATCAATTTCGTGATTCTGGCATCGCCTAAGATCCGGTTAGCATTCAAAAAAATGATCGTTTTTAATTTTCCAGATATCGCCGTTCTTTCTCTAAATGAGATTCCCAATGAAATTGCGATCGAAACGGTGGGCAGTATTGACATTTAAGCAGAATTTTCTTAGGAAGGGGCATCGCCGATGTATGAAGTCGATCGAGAAGCGGAGATCATCAAGTATCTGCCGCTAGTGGAACGGGTGGTTCAGCGCCTGTCTATCAAAACCGCCGATTATGAATCAGGCGATCTCTATAATATTGGGGTGATTGGGCTGATGGATGCCTTGCGGAAATTCGATCCCTCAAAAAAAGTTCCTTTTGAAAGCTATGCAGCGATTCGCATCAAAGGGGCAATTATTGATGAAGTACGCAAGCACGCCAAAATCTCCCGATACAAAATGGCGGCAGTCAATCAGTTTTATCAAGCACGGCAAGAGTTGGAGCAAAGCCTCAAAAGAGAAGCGACCGACACCGAGATCTGCAAACAGCTGGGAATCAACCAAAGTCAACTAGCGGATATTTATGAGAGTCTGCACTACTTAGCCAGCGTCTCTTTGGAAGATACCTTGTTTGCTTACCAAGAAGAAGGCATGACCTTAAAAGATATGGTTCGGGATCCAGCCGAAAATGTCGAAGAGACCTTGGTCGCTGAAGAAAAACGCACCGCATTGGTGGCGTGCATCAAAAAATTAGGGGAACGGGAACAATTGATTTTAAGTTTGTACTATACCGAAGA
The DNA here is from genome assembly GCF_050542975.1 of Enterococcus sp. DIV1368d. Lineage (NCBI taxonomy): Bacteria > Bacillati > Bacillota > Bacilli > Lactobacillales > Enterococcaceae > Enterococcus > Enterococcus sp. DIV1368d. The sequence goes on from NZ_CP172939.1 coordinate 131,046, forward strand.
ACTGACGTTAAAAGAAATCGCTGAAATCTTAGAAGTCTCGATTCCGCGAGTTTCACAAATTCATGGCAAAACGATTGCCAAATTGCGCACATTGATTGAGGAGGAACTGGCATGATTCGAGGATTGGATGTCTTATCACGGAACATTTCATTATTACAAAAGCGACAAGAGACGACGAGCGGCAATATTGCCAATGTCAATACAACAGGGTATCAAGCAAAAACTTTGTTCCAGTCGGCGCTAGATGAAGTCGCATTGCATAATTACCAAAGCGGGCCCAATGCGGATACCCGCCGTGATATCGGTGGATTGTCTTTAGGGACCCAATTGGCAGGCAGTACCATCAGTCAAGACCAAGGTGCTATCAAACAGACGGGACAAGCCAGCGATTTTGCACTGCTTTCCGAAGGCTACTTTGTCGTTCAAAACAATGCGGGGCAGCGGTTGTATACGAGAAATGGCGACTTTACCGTCAATCAGCAGAATCAATACGTGACACAAGAAGGCTATCTTGTCTTGGGTGCCAATGGACAAGCAGTCAGCGCCTTGGGACCAGCGAACTTTCAGATCCAAACATTCCCCCCAGAAGCATTGACTACAGCTGGTCAAAACTATGTGACTAGCAACGCAGCAGGAACCACGGTGAATGCACCCGTGATCCAGCAAGGTGCCTTAGAACAAGCCAATGTAGCGGTTGCCGATGAAATGGTGGCGATGATCCAGACTTCTCGCGAATTTGAAGCCAATCAGAAAGCCTTGAGTTCAACGAATCAGACATTGCAAAAAGCGGTCAACGAATTAGGAAAGATTTGAGGATGAGTCAATGAATATCAGTGGATTATTAGGAATCAGCCGTTCTGGGTTGAATCATTTGCAGACAAACTTAGACACGACAGCCAACAACATCGCCAACGTCAATACCAATGGCTACCAAGCACAAACGACCCATTTTCAAGCATTGATGGAAAATGCCATCGGTGCAGAAGAAACGCTATTTAATGGCAACGCCGCCCAATATGGTGCGTCAATGGGGGCAAAAGCGACTACGACTACCAGTTTTGCCCAAGGCAATCTGGCGGGCACCACTCAGCCATTAGATCTCGCGATCCAAGGCAATGGCTTTTTCGGGGTCCGGGACCAAACTGGTCAATTGCTGCTGAGTCGAGCAGGCAATTTTCATTTAAGTGAGAACAAGCAATTAGTCAATAGTGAAGGGTACCCTGTGGCAATGACCACAAACGTACCGACCCCTCAGTGGCCAGATGCGCAGCAAATCGCAATAGATGCCAGCGGTCAGCTGACGACGGAAGAAAATGGTCAGACTCGCGTGTTGGGACAGCTGACCCTTTATCAGCCGACGAATACAGGAAACATCACGCCAGTAGGCAACCAACTGTATCGTGCCGGTGATCAAGCGTTGCTTACTTCGCAAACCAATCCGGCAGCCTTTGGCAGCGTCTTGCAAGGACAGTTAGAACAGTCGACGGTGGATCTAGCGACTTCCATGACAGACTTGTTAACGACCCAGCGTGCGTATGGATTGAACACGAAAGCCATGCAGACATCCGATGAGATGTGGTCCGTGATCAATCGTTTTACAGATTAGAGGAGAAAGAACATGATTCGCTTAACCAAGGTCAGTAAAAAATTCAGCAATGGCACGTTGGCATTGGCCGATATTTCTGTTGCGATCCCTCAAGGAGAATTTATCTATGTGGTGGGTCCCAGCGGTGCGGGCAAATCGACCTTATTCAAATTGCTCTTGAAAGAAGAAGAGCTTTCGGCTGGTTCTATCCAAGTCGGCAATGTCTTGTTGGAACAACTCAAAGACCGTCATCTCTATATGGTTCGACGACAAGTCGGTATCGTCGGACAAGAAGATCTTTTGCTTCCTTATCTGACGGTTGCCAAAAACGTCGATTATGCGCTGCAAGTACTAGGCATTCCCCGCAAGCTGCGTCAGGAAAAAACCGCCAAAGCGCTGCAACTGGTGGGCATGTTTCCTCAAAAGGATCACTATCCTGAAGAGCTTTCCGTGGGACAGCGCAAAAAAGTAGCGATTGCGCGGGCGATCGTCACAGAGCCAGCAGTCTTGATCGCCGATGAGCCCACCGCCAATCTGGATGCGAAATCAGCCGTTGAAGTCATGAAACTGCTCTTGCGGATCAATCAAGTCGGTGCCACGATCCTCTTGGCGACTCACGACAGCACGATGGTCAATACGGTCCGTAATCGGGTGGTCGAGCTGCAAAACGGTCGCTTGGTTCGTGATGAATATCAAGGCGGCTATACGCGCTTTGCTGATCCAAAAGATACATATGTCTGGTGAAGATGCTTAACTTTTCTAGCAAAAGATCCGATTAAAGAACTAGAAGATTGTTTTCATAATCGGATAAAGAAGGAGTGACCCAACGATTATCAAGTGAAGAGCGAATCTTGATAAACAGCACGACTGATCATTTTGCATAGGAAAGGATACTGTTATGAAGAAGAAGGTACAAGCTATCATCAAAAAAATCCGCTTGGCGGCGTTGATTCCGCTAGGATTTACCCTGATCGTATTATTAGGATGCTATTTCTTCGTGATCCGCACCCACGGAGACGGACAAGCAGCAAAAAGTTTTTTTATTTTTTCAGTAATCGTACTGCTGCTAGAAATCGCAGTGTTAGTAGGAATGACCTATTTGGTAAAAAAAGAGACCCACTCGGGCATGGATACGTTATTGACAGAACTAGAAGCAGTCGGTTCTGGCGATCTGTCGCATATCGATGAGATCGGCAGCAGCGACCAGACTTCTCTTTTTGGGCAAGTTCAAAATCGTTTTCAAGGGGTTTTAAACACCTTCAAAGCGGTGATCGTTGGCATGCACGAAGAAAGCAGCCGAATGGAAAAAATGGTAGGCGGCCTAACGACAACCTCAAAAAATGCCAAAAATTCAATTGAAAATGTGCGTCAGACGATGAATGCCATCGCAGATGCCACTAGTTCACAAGCCTCCGAAGCGGAACAAACCTCCTTTGATATGGACGAGCTAGCCTTAAGTATCGAAGAGATCCACAAAGAGATCGAATTGATGAACGGCTATGTCGGTCAATCCCAAAGCAGCAATGTCCACAATTCAGAAATGATGTTCCATGTGTTTGAAAGCTGGGAGATCGAACGGCAAAACCAAGCAGAATTAGTAGAAAGCATGAACGACATGAACGAAGATGTCCAAAGCATCGGTAAGATCGTTCAGCTGATCAATGACATTTCTGATCAGACCAACTTACTGGCATTGAATGCATCCATTGAAGCAGCTCGAGCTGGAGAAGCGGGCCGAGGGTTTGCTATCGTTGCGGAAGAAGTCCGCAGCTTGGCGGAACAAAGCAGTCAATCAACGAAAAGCATTCGTTCGATCATTGAAACGATCCGCAAAAAATCGGAAAAAGTGGTCTCTGCAGTGACGGATTCCTTTGAAAGCGGCGAAAAACAAACCAACAATATCAACAAAGCGATCGAGTCAGCCAATGAGATCTCTGATATTGTCGAAAAATTGGTTTCAAGTATTCAAGCCGTGGAAGCCCATATTACCGGGATCGTTGAGAAAAAAGACATGGTTCAAGTTTCCGTCAGCAACATTTCGGCTGCTGTTTCGGAAACCTCTGCCGGCACCCAAGAAGTAACGGCAAACTTAGAAGACTTCTACTTAGTCATCGAAGACTTTGAACGGAATGTGCAAGAGATCGAAACGATCGCCACTATCCTTAAATTCCAAGTGGATAGTTTCAAATTCTAAAAAGGAGCAGTGACGCCAATGGAACAATACGTTGTATTTAAAAGTCATCAACAACTCTTTGCCTTGCGTATCGACTATGTGGTACGGGTCATTGAGGCTGCTTCTTTTACCCAGCTGCCGGAAGTGGCGGATTTCGTGCTGGGGATCCAGCCTTTTGAAGAGGCAATGGTTCCGATCATTGACATCCGCAAAAAGCTGTTTGATGAATTTACACCGGAAACTGGGCAAAATGTGGTCTTGTTGTGTCACTGGCAAGAGCAGGCGATCGGCCTTTACGTGGAAGAGATCGTCGGCATTTTACCGCTAGTTGAAAGTCCTAGCAATGCGGAACTAAATACATCAGGACTCAAGCAAAACTATATCGAAGCCTTTCTGAAAAAAGACGATGAACTTGTGCTGGCATTGGAGCTGCCGTTTCTCTTCAGCTATGAACAAGCCGCTGAGATGACGGCGGAGTTAGACGCCTATCAGACAGAGGAATTGGCAGCCGTCAATGACCATGACAATGATGACCGTGAATGAGGAACTGCATGTGGGGATCTCGGAGTATAAGATCGCCCAAGCGCCGACGCGTTTGATCACGGTGGGTTTAGGTTCTTGCATCGGCACGATCATTTACGATGAAGCCAGTCATATCGGCGGCTTGAGTCATATTATGCTGCCAGATAGTCAGCCTTTTTTGCACAAGCGGGAAATCAAGCCCGAGAAGTTTGCGGACTTGGCATTGCCAGCGATGGTGGCTGAGCTGGAACAAAAGATCCGTCGGCCTCGCTTTCAAGCGAAAATCGTTGGCGGCGCCAATATGTTTCAGTTCCAGACGCTTAACGCTGCCAGCAATATTGGTCAGCGCAATATTGAAGCCGTCGAGGAAGTCTTGGCTCGGCTAAACATTCCGATCGTAGCCAAACATGTTGGCGGCAGCGCTGGTCGAACGATGATCGTGGATCTTCAGGATTTCAAGACCATGGTTCGGCAAGTCAAACAAGAAATCGTTTATTTGTAAAAGGAGTACAGGGACATGAAAAAAGTAATGATCGTCGATGATTCGGCATTCATGCGGAAAGTAGTGACAGATTTATTGAATCAGCTGCCTGATATCGAGGTGACCGTCGCTGCCCGCAATGGCAAACAAGCATTGGACTATCTGACCAAAGAAGCGATCGATTTGGTAGTAATGGATGTGGAGATGCCAGTGATGAACGGATTAGAGACCTTGCGGAGGATGAAACAGCAATCAGCCATTCCCGTCATCATGCTTAGTTCATTAACCAATCAAGAAACCACGATTGAGGCTTTGGCGCTTGGCGCCCGAGATTTTGTGGAAAAACCCGTCAGTCTATCGATGATCGAAAAAGAATGGATCGCTGAATTTCATCAAAAGATTTTGGCGATGGATCATGAAGTCGGTACGGTTCACCCGCCAGTACCAACGATTGCCCAGCCCACTAAGCTGACACAAAACAGCTTGCCGGTATCACTTGATGCGCTAGTCATTGGTGCTTCAACAGGCGGACCCCGTGCTTTGCTGGGAATTATTCGCCGTCTGCCTGCACGTTTGCGTTGCCCGATTTTGATCGTTCAGCATATGCCAGCGGGCTTCACGGCTTCCTTTGCAAAACGCTTAGACACAGAGACAACCGTCCGAGTACAAGAAGCAGTCGACGGCATGCGGATCGAAAATCAAGTGTATCTTTGTCCAGGGGATTACCACATGACGGTCCAACAAGGGCACCTGCAGCTGGACCAGCGAGAAAAACGGCATGGGACGCGGCCAACCGTCGATTATCTTTTTTCCTCAGCAGCTGACTACTATGGCCCGCAACTAGCGGCAGTGGTTTTGACGGGGATGGGAAAAGACGGCACCGCTGGCTTACGACAGATCCAAGCGGCTGGGGGCTATACGATCGTTCAAGACAAAGAAACGTGTACAGTCTTTGGGATGCCGCGGTATGCCATTGAACAAGGAGTCGTAGATGAAGTCCTGCCATTGCAGGGCATTGAAGCAAAAATTGCACAGATGGTCAGGTGAAGAAGATGGAAGAAGAATTTGCCTTATTTAATGCGTGGGTGGATCGCCGATTAGGGATTCCCTTAGCCGCATACAAAGAAAATCAAATGCAGCGCCGCATCCTTACGATCATGGAAAACAGCGGGGCAAAAACGTTGAGGGAATACCAGCAATTGATCGAAGGCGATGACGGGGTGCGGGCGGCTTTTTTAGCCCATATCACCATTAACGTAACGGAATTTTATCGCAACAAAGAACTGTTTGACGCCTTTGAACGCGTCTTGAAAACCATTGTTCTCCCGAAAACCACGCTGCCCAAAATTTGGAGTGCCGCATGTTCGATTGGGGCAGAACCCTATACGATCGCGATGCTGCTAGAAAAAAACCAAATTGCCGCAGCCAATGTCTTGGCTACCGATATCGATACGCAAATTTTGGCAAAAGCCAAGCAAGGACTCTATCGAGACCACGAATTGCGGAATGTCTCAGCGGCAGAACGTACCCGTTTTTTTGATGCAAAAGAAAAGAACCAGTATCAGATCAAACCGGAAATCAAACGGCGGGTTCATTTTAAGCAACACGATCTTTTGAAAGACCCGTACAATGGGCCTTTTGATGTGATCGTTTGCCGCAATGTGACGATTTATTTCAAAAGTGATGCTCGGGATGCCGTCTATCAAAAATTCAGCGATGCATTGGTCCCAGGGGGCATTTTGTTTACGGGAGCGACAGAAACGATCAATTTTGCGGAACAATTCGGCCTCAAGAAAATCGATTCGTTTATCTATCAAAAAGTATAATTTTGTAAAGGAGGGACCCATTTGGATGACAATAGTGTCTATCGTACCCTTTTCTTTGAAGAAACAGACGATCATTTAGCACAGTTGAATGATCATGTCTTGCAATTGGAAAACGATCCAAAAGATAGCGCCTTGCTGAATGATATTTTCCGTTCTGCCCATACCCTTAAAGGGATGGCGGCAACGATGGGCTATGACGTCATGACGCAGCTGACCCATAAAATGGAAAATATTTTTGAGTTATTTAAAACTGGGACCTTGCAAGTGACCCAGCAATCGATCTCATTGATTTTCAAATGTCTGGATCGCCTGTCAGAACTTGTGGAGGACTTGCGGGAAGAACGCGACCTGCAGCCAGCTCAAATTGCCGATTTATTGGCCGAACTTGATCAAACGGAACATTCTGGCGGTATATCAACCGAGACAGAAGCAAGCCAAAACCCCACCGCAGTGGGCGCGTTAACCCCACAGCTTCAACAGATCGATCCTTCTGATCTGTATGTGATCGAGCAAGCGGCTGGAGATGGCTATCAAGCGGTCCAAATTGCTGTTCGCTTAGATGCCCAATCCATGTTAAAAGGTGCTCGTGCCTTCTTGATCATGGAAAAGCTTGGCCAAGCAGGGGATGTTCTCTATACAGAACCAGATGCCCAAACACTTGAAGAAGGCACCTTTGAATCAGATTTTTCACTGCTGTATTTGACGCAGCAAACACTGGCTGATGTCGAGCAAAACATCGCCAGCAACAGTGAGATCGAAGCCTTCGTGGTGGCACCGTTTGATCCTTCAGCTGCTGTGTTGGAGGAGGCAGAAGAGCTGCTTCAACCAGTGCCGACCCCAGAGTCAGAGACTTCTGCTCTTCAGCAAGCGACAACAGAAGCGAAAGAAAAATCGCCGGCGCCCGCGCATCATGCGTCCGCCCAAAATCAATCGATCCGAGTCGACTTGAATCGCTTAGATTCATTCTTGGATCTCGTGTCCGAATTGGTGGTCTATCGCAATCAATTGGAAGATGTCAGTGAGCGGGAAAACATCGAAGCAGTCAAAGACCCCTTAGAGCAAGTTTCGCGATTGACCTCTGAGCTGCAAGATTTGGTCTTGCGGATCCGCATGCAGCAAGTCAATGTCGTCTTTAGTCGCTTTCCACGAATGGTTCGGGACTTATCCAATGAACTGCAAAAGGAAATGGAACTTGTCATTTTTGGGGAAGAAACGGAATTGGATAAAACAGTGGTTTCTGAATTGAGCGAACCTCTGGTCCATCTGTTACGTAATTCTGTCGATCACGGCATCGAAGCACCCGATGTTCGGGAAAAACTGGGCAAACCGCGCAAGGGCACGATTCGCTTGGCGGCCTATCAAGAAGGCAATCGCGTGATCATTACTTTAGAGGATGATGGCAAAGGCCTTGATCCGCAAGTAATCAAAGCAAGTGCTGAAAAGAAAGGCTTAGCAACGGAAGGTCTTTCCGATGAAGCGTTGCAGCAGCTGATTTTCCATCCTGGTTTTTCAACGGCACAAGAAGTGACTAACATTTCTGGGCGCGGTGTCGGGATGGATGCCGTGCAATCCAAGATCACCCAACTAGGGGGCACGATCGAAATGAAGAGCCAGCCAAATAAAGGCACGCAGTTTGTGATCAAACTGCCATTGACTCTGTCGATCATTCAAGCGTTGATGGTTCGCGTCGGAGCAGAAACCTTTGCGATCCCACTAAATCTCGTCGAACGCGTGGTGATGGTCAAAGAAGAAGAGATCATCCAGACGGTCTCGGATGAGGTCTATCGTTTTCAAGAGGAGTTGATTCCGTTGGTTCGGACCGATCAACTCTTAGCGATCGAAGGCGATCCATCTGAGAAAAAATTCGCCATCATCGTCAACAATGACCAGCAATTTCACGGCATTTTGGCAGATGAGCTGATCGGCCAGCAAGAAATCGTCATCAAGAAAATTGATCCGCTGCTGCAAAAGCTGAATCGCTATCAAGGGGCAACGATTATGGGCAACGGCTCGATCGCACTGATCCTAGACATTCATGCCATCTGTCAGGAAAAAAAGGATGACCGCTTATGATTTATACAGCGCTGCAGATCGATGGCCTAAAAGAACTGATCAATATCGGCGGTGGTCACGCTGCGACTAGTTTATCAAAGCTCGTCCAACAACCAATCGATATGCGGGTACCGGAAGTCGAGATTCTAGCTTATGAGGACCTGTATCAGCAGATCATGGCGGAAGACAAAGAAGTTCATGTGGTGATGAGCCAGATCGAAGGGGCATTTCGAGGGATCTTCTTGTTTGTCTTAACGGATGAATCCGCCGCAAAATTGCGTCAGTTGATGATCCAAGAAAGCGATCCGTCTGAAGAATTGAAGCAATCGGTCATCAACGAGTTGACCAACATCCTTACCAATTCTTTTTTGATCGCGATCGGGCAACTGTTGGAAACCCAGCTGAGTGCGTCTTTACCAAGCGCCAGCTATGATTTCTTTGGCGCAGCGATCAGCTCCATCTATTTGGCGATGGCCCAGTATGATGAGCAGGTGATGGTGATCCGTAATGAGTTCGTCTACGCCAAAGAAACATTAGACGCATCGTTATTTTTGATTCCAGAAATCGGTGTACTAGAAAACATATTTGATTCATTAGGAATTTGAAAGGGGCAAATACAATGTCAAAAAAAGTATTGATTGTGGATGATGCGGTATTTATGCGCATGAAATTAAAGGATATTTTAGAAAAAAACGGCTATGAAGTCGTGGGGGAAGCCCAAAATGGCCAAGAGGCTTTTGAAAAATACCAAGCAACGACACCAGACTTAGTGACTATGGATATCACGATGCCAGAAGTGGACGGCTTAGAGGCATTAAAAATGATCCGCACGTTTGATGCGCAGGCCAAAGTCGTAATGTGCAGTGCCATGGGACAACAAGGAATGGTGATGGATGCGATTCGCGCCGGTGCGGTGGACTTTATCGTGAAGCCCTTTGACACGGACCGCGTAATCACTGCCATCGACAAAGCCTTTGCCTAATGCCTAGGAGGATAGCGACATGCAGATGATTCTTTTCAAAATGGCCCAGCAGTACTATTTGATCTCGGCGGACTCGGTGGACGAGGTCATTGATGCCCCTTCCTTTACGAAGGTGCCCTTAGCACCAGAGTGGGTGGAAGGGTTGATCAATCTGCGGGGGTCTGTCGTAACGGTGATTCGTTTGGCAAAATTGATTCCCATCATGGAACCAGCCTACGAAAAAAACATATTGATCATGAAGAAGCAAGAGGAGACCAAAGGGGTCCTCGTAGAAGAAGTAATTGAAGTACTTGATATCACTGAAGACGATATCCAACTGGGCAATCAAGAGACAGAACATGCCGTTGGGGTCGTGACGATCGGTGAAAAAGTAGCCAGTGTGATTCAAATCGATCACATGATTTTTTAAAAAAATGGGGGATTAGTGTGGATCAGGTATTGACGCAGCAAGAGATTGATTTATTGTTGAATGCGATGAGCAGCGGAGAGATCGATCAAGAAATTATTGAGATAGAAGACAAACAAGCCAAAGTGAAAGCCTACGATTTTCGCCGACCAACAAAGCTGTCGAAAGAATACGTCAATACCCTGCACATGATCTTCGAGGATTTCTCGAAGATGAGCAGCAGCATGCTTTCTACCCAACTGCGGACCAATGTTTCTTTGCAGTTGGCAGCTATCGAACAAGTCAGTTATGACGAATTTATCCATTCGATACCAAAATTTACTTTGTTGGGGCTCTTTCATTCGCAGCCTTTGAGCGGGATTCAAATGATCGAGATGAACCCACAACTGTGTATGATGTTGGTGGAGTTGTTGTGCGGCGGCTTGGATGTCTATCAAAACAAGCCGATCGAAATGGATTTTAGCGAGAAAAAAAGTTTTACTGATATTGAAACAGCAATCTTGGAAGAAGTGGTGGCACAATTTGTACGGGTCTACCAAAATGTTTGGAAGGACATCGTTGCCTTGGATTCGGTTTTGGATGGAATCGATACGAATCCGCAATTGATGCAAAACATGTCGCCCAACGAACCCGTCGTGTTAGTGACCTTTACTATCAAAATTTTTGAAGTGAAACATTTTATCAATCTATGTATCCCTTATGTCTTCTTTGAAGGGATCATTGATAAATTAAGTTTCCGCAATTGGTTTGATAGCAATCAGCCAGTCAACCAAGACGATAGCCGCGAGTTGCAAAAAAGTTTGAATGGCGTCGGTTTGAATTTAGAAGTTCTGCTGGGCCATGCTCAAATGAGTCTTTCTGAGTTTCTCCACTTAGAAGAAGGCGATGTCATCAAACTAGACAAAAAAATTACTGAACCATTGGAGACTTTCATCGATGGAAAACCTTACTTCCGAGCAAAACCTGGGAAGCAAGAGGACCGTTTAGCCATTGAATTATTAGACAAGTTAGAAGAGGAGCAAGAACTATGAGTGAACGTTTATCCCAAGCAGAAATCGATGCATTGTTGAATCAAAGTGCCCCAGCCCAGCCACAAGGATTAGAAGAGCAAGTCAAAGTCGACATTATCGGCGAAGTTGGCAATATCTCCATGTCGCAAGCGGCGACGACGTTGTCTTCCATTCTTGATCGTCGGGTCAGCATCACGACTCCCCGGGTGTCTAAAATCAAATTTGGTGAGATCTTAAACGACCTCGTTGCACCAAAAGTAGCGACGACAGTTGAATTTAAAGAAGGCCTTTTAGGCAGTAATTTGATGCTATTAGAAGTCAAAGATGCCATCGTGATCGCCGATTTGATGATGGGTGGAACTGGTGAAACCAGCAACACTCAATTTACGGAATTAGAGCTAAGTGCTGTGGCAGAAGCTATGAACCAAATGATTGGGACTGCCTCGACTTCGATGGCAACGATGATCAGCCGCAAAGTGGATATCTTGCCGCCGATCGTCAAACTATGGGAGACACCAGAAAACATTGAGTATAGCGGGATCGAGGCAGAGGAAGAGATTTACTGTATCTCATTTTCTTTGCGCGTCGAAGGTTTGATCGAAAGCAAAATCATGCAGATCTTTACGGATCCTGTGGTCAACGATATCGCCAGTGCGATGCTCTCAGACGAAGCGACTGTCGTTACTCGGGAAACACCAACACCGCAGCCAACGGCACCCGTTGCTGCGCCTACGCCAGAACCAGCGGCTGCATCAAAGCCCGTGGAAGTCAGCAAACCGGCGTTTCAAACATTGGCCTCTAGCGGGGTGAGCGATGGGGACAATTTGGACTTGATTCTTGATGTGCCACTGGATCTAAGTGTCGTGTTAGGCCGCAGCAAAAAAACCATTAAAGACATTTTATCTTTCAATACGGGGTCCGTCATCGAGCTGGAAAAACTGACGGATGAACCGCTAGAGATTTTGTTGAACGGCAAACTGATCGCCACTGGGGAAGTCGTGGTCATCAATGAAAACTTTGGTGTGCGGATCACCAACATTCTTTCGCAAAAACAACGCATCCACAATTTGCATTAATTTGAAGAAATCGCAAAAAGTTAAACATATGGGTTTAACTTTTTTGTGATTTGACCGATAGTAGAGGGTAGAAGAATGAGAACGGAGGAGAACCTATGAAAATCGAAAGAGGTTACGCAGAATACAGCGACAAGGCCATCAAACGTGAAGCGGTCAAACAAGAAAAGCCATCTGCTGCTCAGACAGAAAAAACCGTCGATGTTCAATTGTCCGAAACAGCTCAAGCCATTCAAAAGAGTGCCAATCAAACAGCCAGTCGCAGTGAGCGAGTGGCAGAATTGAAACGAGCGATCAAAGAAGGCACCTACCAAGTTTCTGCCGAAACGATCGCAGATAAAATGCTGCAACAAGATGAAAAGCAGGTCGACTAGATGACAGAACGGGAATTTGAGCGTCAGCTTCAGCAGTTCTTGCGGTTGCTGCAAAAAGAAAAGACCTGCTTGATCAAAAATCAAGCAGAAAAATTACCAGAACTCGTCGAGAAAAAAACCGCCTTCGTACCCATTTTTTCCACGTATGAAGGAACTCTTTCAGTGGCGATCAAAGAACTCATCCGCCAGATCCAAGTGCAGCAAGCCGAGAATCTCCTGCTGACGGAGCAAGCCATTAGTTTCCAAACTGTTTTGATGGATGCAGTCAAAGAAAATATCAAGACACCGGCAAATACGTATTCGAAATACCAAGAAAAACAAGCTGTCTCAACAGCGATCATCGATCAAAAAATGTAAGGAGTACTTCTATGACAGGACTATTTGGTTCATTAGGCACCGCAACCCGGGGCATGACCGCCAATCAAGCAGCGTTGCAAACCAGCAGCCATAACATTGCAAATACCAATACAGACGGCTACTCTAGACAACGAGTCAACTTGCAAGCCGAAGCGTCTTATCATTTAGCGGGTGTCGGCAGCATCGGTATGGGTGTGAAAGTCGGCAGTGTCGAACGGATCGTCGATGATTTTGTCATTGGACAAGTACGCAATGCCAATTCTACCTATACATATTATGAACAAAAAGCAGACATATTAGGACAGCTGGAAAGTTTAATGAATGAGCCTTCTGACAACGGACTGTCCAAACAGCTGGCAACGATGTTTGATTCTTGGACCGCATTAGCCAACAATCCTGAACTGGATACGTCTAAGACCCTTGTGCTGGAAAACAGCAGTACGTTTGCCGATACCATCAACCAAATGGGCAAACAAATGACGCAGCTGCAAAGCGATACGCTGGATACCATCGAAAAATCCGCGCTGGACTTCAATGAGAAGGTCAAACAGCTACAATCCTTGAATGAACAGATCTATGGGTTGACGACAAGTGGTGAGACACCCAATGATCTTTTAGATCGTCGAGACAGTCTGTTGAAAGATCTCTCGGGTCTAGCAGGGATCGAAACCAAGACCGATCAGTATGGCCGTGGGTTTGTATCCATGAGCGGACAAACGATTTTAAGTGCGGAGGAACGCAATACCCTTAGTGTGGTGGTGGGACAAAGCGAGACAGGCGCCTTGGTTTCCAAAGATGGCAACGCCTTGAATCCTGCCGAAACCATCACAGGGTCTTATCCAGCTGGAACCGTCTTGTTGACGAAAACCACCGACAAGGGCGAAACCGCCTATACAGAATTGCCAATCAAAGAAGGCGCGATCGGAGGCCTGCAAGCATCATCTGGGGAGATCGGCAGTCGCCTGACGGAATTGAACAACTTTACGTCGACGATCGCGCAAGCCATGAACATGGTCTTTACCGGCGGCGCTTCTCGTACAAGCGGACTATTTGAGATCGGCCAAGATGATACTGGTACAGCGACGACGATTCGGGTCAGCCAAGCACTGTTAGATAACCCAAGTCTGGTGACCGGCGGAACGAGCAATGCAGCAGGAGATGGTTCAAGAGCTGCTGCAATGGCGAAACTCAGCAGTGCCAAATTGGACTTCCCGTTGTCAGAAAAGACGATCGCTTCTTTTGATTCTGAGACATTGACGTTTGCCAATGCAGCATCTGGCATGAGTGTCAGCAGCTACTTTAACAGCATCGTCACCAAAAACGGGATCTCAAAACAGCAAGCCGACAATACAGTCAGTGCCCAATTGTCGCTGCTGAATCAACTAGAATACAAAAATCAATCGGTGTCTGGGGTTTCATTAAATGAAGAAATGTCAGATGTGATTCGTTTCCAACAAGGATTTCAGGCCAATGCCCGCATATTATCGGTCGTTTCTGAAATGTTAGACACATTGATCAATCGAACAGGAGTGTAGACCATGCGTATTTCCAATTCAATCACCTACAATGATTTTTTACGAAATCTAGGAACCAACGCCTCCAAAGTCCAATCCACGTTGAATCAGCTATCGAGCTTAAAAGAAGTCAGCAAGTCCTCGGATAATCCGCTGCTGGTTTCAAAAATCATGGATCTCAATGTGTCGTTAAATCAAAACAAAACTTACAACAATACGATCAAAGACAGTATTTCTTGGACAAAAGCCCAAGATTCTGCTTTAGAAAGCGTCAGTACTTCGATGCTGCGGATTCGCTCGTTGGTTCAATCTTCTGCCAATGCGACAGCTGGCAGTGAGGAATTAGGGGCAAATCGTTCAGAGATCGAGCAAGAGATCGAAGGCATCGTTGAATCATTAAACACCAACTTTGATGGCCGCTATCTATTTAGCGGAACGAATACGACGACGGCGCCTTTTGAGATCGTCAAAGAAAATGACGCCATCGTCGGTATCAAATACAATGGCACCAGCGAAGACTTGCCGCGAGAAATCGCAAATGGGGTCTCAGTGGATCTGTTAGCCAGCGGTGATCGTCTGATGAACGAGACGGGCACAGCTGCGGATCCCCAAAATTTAAGCACCTATTTCAATGATTTGTTGTCTGCATTGCGCAGTGATGATAAAGATGCCTTAGGGGGCGAGCTTTTAACCGCTCATGACCAGCATGCCACTAATGTGGTGAATGTACGGGCGCAGATCGGCACCCTCTACAATCGCTTGGAGGCGGCAGCTGATCGAAATGAGACGGAAAAGCTGAACTTGACCGAAACACTGTCCAACAAACAAGACGTCGATATTGCGGAAAAGTATATGGAATATCAAAATCAAATGACTGCCTACCGTTCAACATTAGCGATGGGAACAAAGATCATGCAGATGTCCATTCTAGATTATTTAAATTAACCCAAAAACTTTTGTTCTTTGCTGAGAGCAAAAGTTTTTTATTTTTTTTAGAAAAAAGGCTTAACCCTGAACGGTTTCTTCCGATAAATAGTAGCAGAGGGAAACCTTAGCGAATAAAAATTAGGAGGAACTACACATGAGAATCAATACAAACGTTTCAGCATTGAATACTTACTCACGCCTAACGGCAGCAAATGCTTCTAAAAGCAATTCTTTGTCTAAATTATCTTCAGGCTTACGCATCAACAAAGCTGGGGACGACGCAGCTGGCTTAGCAATTTCTGAAAAAATGAAAGGCCAAATCGGCGGTTTGTCACAAGCAAAAAGCAACGCACAAGATGGTATTTCATTGATCCAAACAGCAGAAGGTGCATTAAATGAAACCCACAGCATCTTAGGCCGTATGCGTGATCTTGCGGTTCAAAGTTCAAATGGTACGTTAAGTGATGACGACCGCAGTGCGATCAACAAAGAATACACCGCATTGTCTGATGAAATCGACCGTATCAGCAATACCACTGAATTCAATACAAAAAGCTTGTTGACTGGTGAAGGCGACGATGCGAAATCATTCACTTTCCAAATCGGTGCCAACGCAAACCAAACAATGAGCGTTTCGATCAACAACATGAGCTCATCTGCCTTGAAAGTAAAAGGCTTAGATTTAACACAAGCCATTGATACAAGCGATGCCAAAGCTGTTGCTGCAGCAAAAGATAAAGCAGTAGCGACTGCCTTCAAAGCAGATGCTACAACAAAATATGCAGCGGACGGAACAGTTGATGCGGCTGCTGGTAAAACAGTTGCTGAATTACAAACAGCCATCGATACAGCAGCGGATGATACAGCAAAAGCAACAGCTCAAAAAACATACGATGATGCTTTAGCAACATTTACCGCTTCTGATGAAGGCAAAGCAGCAGCGGCAACTGTCAGCGTTGAAAACAACCCAATCACAAAAATCGATGAAGCGATCAAAGCAGTTTCTGCACAACGTGCGGATCTTGGTGCGGCGCAAAACCGTCTAGAACACACAATCAACAACTTAGGTACAACGCAAGAAAACTTATCTGAAGCAAACTCACGTATCCGTGACGTTGATATGGCGCAAGAAATGATGAGCTTTACGAAGAGCAACATCCTTTCTCAAGCAGCAACTTCAATGTTGGCACAAGCAAACTCAATGCCTAACAGCGTATTGAGCTTGTTACAAGGATAATTTTTGATCAAGTGAACCACTGACACAAGGACTGCCTAGGGGAAGCGCAGTTCTTGTGTTTTACATAGCAGCACAAAAACGCTTAGAAATGAGGAAGCTCTGATGGATATTCAGCCAATGTCAGGAATACACCCGATCGAAGCCGTTGCGTCGGTCGCTAAAGCACGTCCGATCGAATCCCTAGATCAAGAGAACGCCAACCTTCAGCCGCAACACCAAGAGGGGAAACTGGCGGAGAAAAAGGAACAGACAGTGGCCACTGAACCGCCGATCCACTATTTTTCAGTAGCCGATCAGCACAAGATCGCAGCCTCCGTGGAGGAAGTGAATCAGCGACTACTTGGCAAAGATATGAAATTGGCTTATGAAGTACATGAGCGCACAGGGCGTACGATGGTGCGTTTAGTGGATATGCAGACCAACGAAGTGATCAAAGAGATCCCGCCCGCCAACATGCTAGACGTGATTGGGAAAATATGGGATGACATGGGCATCGCGGTCGATCGAAAGGGATGAAAACATGGCAAGTGTAACCAGCAGTTCAGGAATCAGTACAACGCTAGGGAGTTATTCTGGCGTGACTTCAGAAGATATTGAAAAATTATTGGCGGCAGATGCGATCAACAAGACCCGCGCTGAGAATAAAATCACGTCGCTAAAAGCACAAAAAACGGCGTGGAGTGATATCAGCACTCGCTTGACTAACTTTTTGTCAAAAGTCGATGCATTACAAAAAGATGATGCTTATCAAACGAAAAAAGCGACGACCACCAATAGCAGCATCGCTTCAATTGCAGGAACAACGGAAGCTCCAGAAGGCACCTATGATCTAAAAGTCAACCAACTAGCAACAGCCACGAAGGTGACGGGGAGTCAAGTAGCTCAAAGTAGCAAAACGGCCCTAAATGTCAGTGGTCAGCTGTCATTGACCAGTTCGGAAGTCGATGAAGATGGCAAACCGATCACCGCTTCGATCGAGATCACGGCCGAAGACAGCTTAAAAGATGTGGCAGCCAAGATCAATAGCCAAAGCAAGACGACCTTCGTCGCGGCGAGCATCGTGGATAACCGTTTGATTTTAACGAATACCAAAATGGGCGACAAAAATTTCTTGATCGACGGCAATGCCGCCGAAGGGTTAGGGATCGGTTCAACTGCGACAACGACGCAAGGCCAACCGGCTATTTTTGAGCTAGACGGCATGAAGATCACTCGCGACAGCAACAGTGTGACGGATGTTATCGATGGTGTCACTCTGACGTTAGCGAAAAAAAGCGAGGAGCATGTGACGCTTTCTTTAGCCAATGATACCTCGAAAGTCGTTGATGCAGTGCAAGGATTAGTGGATCAATACAATAGCTTGATGAGTTTTATCGGCGACAATTTGACCGTGGGAGATCCTAGTAGTGAAAACAACAAGACGGGGACCTTGGTGGGAGACAGTGCGTTGACCCGTCTACAGACTCAATTGCGAAATTTGATCACCATTCCAGCCGTCAGCGGCTCAAAGCTGACCGCTAATAAGCTAGGCATCTCCACCGTCGATAATGATGGTACATTGGGACTGGATACGACCAAGTTAAAAGAAGCCCTAGCGGAAGATCCCGCTGCTGTGAAGTCCTTCTTTTATGCAAGTACGAAAACCAAAGAAGCCGATGGCACTGCGAGTACGAAAGAGACCGGCTATACATTAGCGCTAAAAGAATTAGCCAACAGTTATGTCGTCAATACTTCAGCCAATAAAGGGATCATTGCCACCAAATCTGCGACCTATGACAGTACCATCAAGGATTTAAACAAACAGATTACACGGTTTGATGATATTTTAGCAATGAAAAAAGAGCGTTACATCACAATGTTTACCAAATTAGACTCCGTGATGATGGAGGCTGAAAATCAGCTGAGTTACCTAAGCAATCAGTTTGCCAATACGTCAAACTAGGCAGGATATCCGATTAAAGCAGTCATTTTTTCATTCGCATAAGAAACCCTCGTCAACAAGAAAGGAAACAACCTATGGAGCCACACGTATCATTAGATGAACGTTTGAATCAGATTTTAACTGGGTTTGCAAAATGGCGCGGCGACAGCGAAGAAGCCGGTCGTTTGATGGCAGCCAATGCAGCGGTCATAGCAGCCATGCAAGCAGAAGAACAGAGCCATAGTCCACAAACCAGTGCACTGGCGCAACAAGTGATCCAAGCGTATCAAGCGTTCCTAGACCAGGTCAAAGCCCAGCAGCAAGAGATCAAACAAGAATTGGGGCGTTTGAACCGCAAAAACAATCTTGTCAAAACGTATTTGCAGCAAGAAGACAGTGCCGCCTTCGTCGAATTTGATTTATAGTGAGGAAAAAAAGATGAATTATCAAAAAATGCAAAACAACTATTTGCAGAACCAAGTAATGAGTGCCTCCCCCAACAAACTGATTGAAATGCTGTTGCAAGCAGCGATCAAAAATATCAAATTAGCAGTGATCGCATTGGAAAAAGAAGATTTGAGCCAAGC
This sequence comes from Enterococcus sp. DIV1368d, assembly GCF_050542975.1. Lineage (NCBI taxonomy): Bacteria > Bacillati > Bacillota > Bacilli > Lactobacillales > Enterococcaceae > Enterococcus > Enterococcus sp. DIV1368d. The sequence continues at coordinate 150,073 of NZ_CP172939.1, forward strand.
TCATCAGCAATTTGTCAAGGCGCAGAATATTTTATTGGAATTACGGGTCTCTTTAGACCGTGAGCAAGGTGGCGCTATCGCTGAAGATCTCGATTCTCTGTATGGCTATATGTACGATCAGCTAGTCAGTGCCAATGTCCAAAAAGAGGCAGCCCCTGCAGAAACGGTCGTCCCGCTTTTAAGCGAACTACTGGAAAGCTGGCAAACGATCACCCAATAAATTTGAGAAAAAGCAAAGAAATGACCACCTAAAACCTAGAAAAGTTTAGTAATTGGTTAAATTTTTACCATGTATCCCTTTTCACTAAGCTTTCTTTTTCCCCTCCTCGTCCCTATCTGGTACTCTTTTTATGAGCGTACCGAAAAGGTGCAAGGAGGTTTTTTTTTGAAACAAAAAATAGTACAAAAGCCGCTTTTCTGGCAAGTGGTGATTCTGATTGCAATGAGTGGTGTTTTTTTATTACCGCAGATCTTAGGCCAAGGCATGATTTTGGGCTCTGATGTGGTCTTTCACTTCAATCGTTTTTATGAGACCAGCCAGCAGATCAAAGAGGGCAATTTTCAATATTTTCTTTCTATTTACGGGTTTCAGCAATCTGCTCGTATCGTCAATGCATTATACGGGCCCTTTTTTGCTTATTTCCAAGGACTGCTGGTCTTGCTGAGTCCTTCGTGGTTTTCCTACCAGCTGCTCGCCAACGGGCTGCTCTATTTGTTAGCAGGGTTTTCGATGTTTGGCTTATTAAAGAAATTACGAGTCAATGGTTGGCTGTCAGTGGGGATGAGCGTCCTGTTTATGGCGACCTATTCTGTCCAGTATTGGATTGAGCGACAGGGCTTTTCTGCTTGGGGGGCGGCTGTGCTGCCGCTGTGCCTGATTCCACTGATCGCACTAGGGGAACATAAACGGTTACGGCCTTTTGCGGTAGGGGTTTCCGTGGCGGTCTTATTTCAAATCCATGTGTTTTCAAGCATCTTGTTAGTGTTCTTATACGTGCCCTTTTTCTTACGCGCCTTTTTTGTTGGGACTTCTGGCGAAGAAAAACGACAATTGGTGCTGCGCTTAGCAGGAGCGATCGGGATCTTCTTGCTACTGACCGCCAATATTTGGTTAGGGATGTTGGATCTTTATACGAGTAACACGTTGATCGCGCCTTTTGTGAATCGCAACATGCAGAACAATACCATTACTGGAACCAGCAGCTATTGGTGGACGACTCCGTACCTGCTGCCCATCTTATGTGCCTTGTTCTTTTGCGGTGCGATCCGTGTATGGCCACGTCTATCTGGCGGCTTCAAATTAATGACGGCAGCTGCAGCAGTCTTTTTCGTTTTATCATCGAACGCTGTTCCTTGGCAATGGCTAGGCAGTCTGGACAATGGTGTGATCAATTTACTGCAATTTCCTTTTCGGTTCTTTGTTCCTGCCACGATTTTGATCTTAGTCGGTTTGTGCCTGCTAGTTCCTTATTATCGGGGCAAGCCATTGGCAAATCCGCGTTGGTTTGTCCTCGTTTTAGTCTTGAGTGTTGGTCAAATCCTGATCCAAAACACGGTCAAAATGCAGGACTGGCACTCCGATGAAGCTGCGGTTTCACTGCGAAACCACACCTATCTGTCGGCGGAATCTGAAGCGCAATTGAAGGAAGCCTATTTTAGTAAAGACAAGTCCTTAGCATTAGCGCTGTATCAACGTTCTACGCCAGATTATCTGCCCCTCTATCAAGAAACCAAGAAGAACAAGTACAATTTGTACGGGGAAGAAATCATTGAAAAGAATGATACCGTGGCAAAAACCGTAGAAAACGGGAAGCTTACTTTACGTTGGCAAGGTGATCAAGAGACGTGGAAGGCGTTACCGATCATCAATTACCGATATACTGAATTGACCCTCAATCAGCAGCCACTAACTGAAAAAGATGTCTCTTTGAGTGCCATTGGTGCCGTTTCTGTCCAACAGCAAGCAGGGGAGAATGTCTTAGTCGTTGATTACGACGCGCCTTGGTTTTTCGACGGAGCTTTATGGCTGACGATCATTTCTTGGCTCGCTTTACTCATCGGCTTTATCAGCTGGAAAACCAGACAGCTGTACCGTCGTCGTAAGGTCGTACAAGCTTTATTGAAAGAATCTGAATAAAATGAATCAGAAAAGAACTTCAGCGAGAGGGCTGAAGTTCTTTTTTTGCTGATCAACAACAGTGGACCTGTTGCTTTTCGTCAGAAACAATAATCGTTGCGCACGCAACGATTATTCCTTATAATAGATTAGACACTTTGAAGAACTAAGAAAGGCAGGAGTGCTCATGGAAGCCATTATCCGCTCAATCAATCATATTGCCCGTCTCGCCACCCTTTATCGGGAAAAAGAACTGAAAAAATTTGGTTTAGGCGGGATGCATCATACCTATATCTTAAACATTTGCCGCCAACCGGGGATCAGTCAAGAAGCATTAGCCAAGAAGATTTTTGTGAATAAAAGCAATGTTGCCCGTCAACTAGCAATCCTAGAAGAACGAGGATTTGTCACTAGAACCAGCAGTCCCACCGACAAACGACAATTACTGGTTTATCCAACCGAAAAAGCACTCGCCGTCCAACCAGCGATCCAACAGCTGCTTCAAAGCTGGAATGAACAAGTCGTAGCAGGTTTTTCTGCTGCCCAACAGCAGCAGTTGATCGCCGATCTGGAAATCGTCAAAGAAAATTCCCAGCGGCTTTTAGCGAAAGATGAGGCGATGGAATGAATCTTTTGACTCAATATTTAAAACCCTATATCGGCCGCATCTCCCTTGGCGTCAGTATCAAATTCTTCGGCTCCCTGATGGACTTGCTATTGCCTTGGATTTTGGCGTATATCATCGATTCTGTGATCCCCACGAAGCAGGTATCTGCGATTTTTGCTTGGGGTGGGGCGATGGTGGTCTGCTCCATCATCGCAGTCGTCACCAATATCATCGCCAATCGGATGGCCTCCAGTGTTGCTCGCGATACCACCGGCAGTATACGCCATGATTTATTTGAAAAAGTTTCCTATCTGTCGATTCCGCAAGTCGAAGAAGTCGGGATCCCTTCCTTGGTGTCTCGCTTGACGACAGACACTTACAACATCCATCAAACGGTAGGCATGATCCAACGGATGGGGATTCGTGCCCCGATTCTGTTATTAGGGGGGATCATGATCACTGCCACATTAGATCCCGTGTTGACGCTGGTCTTAGTAGGCGTCTTGCCCTTCACTTTAGTGGCGGCAGTCACGATCTCGAAACGGGGGATCCCCTTGTTTGCCTCATTGCAAAAGCAAGTGGATGTGTTGGTGCGAACTGTCCGTGAAAATGTGACTGGGGCTCGGGTGATCAAGGCCTTGTCCAAAGCAGATTACGAGAAAAAGCGCTTTGACCACGTCAACCAAGACGTAGTAGCTGCGGAAACTACCGCTAATCGAACGATGGCTGCGACACCGCCCCTGATGGACCTATTTTTGAATATCGGACTGACGCTAGTGATCGTCGTCAGTGCCTTTCGCGTCAATCAAGGATTGACCCAACCAGGCGTCATCATCGCCTTTTTGACTTATTTTACGATCATTTTGAATGCCATGCTCAGTATCACGCGCATCTTTGTGATCGTGTCGAAGGGGCTGGCTTCTGCCGATCGAATCCAATCCGTCTTGCACCTGCCGCAAAATATGCAAGTCATTGAGGCGCCTGTCAAAGAAGAGTCTGCGCATATTGTTTTTGAAAAAGTTTCCTTCACCTATCCTAACGGTACCCAGGTGCTGAAAGACATCGATTTTTCCTTGCAGCCGGGAGAAACCTTAGGGATTATCGGTGCGACTGGTAGTGGAAAATCAACGATCGTCAAACTACTGCTGCGGCTCTATGACCCAACGAAGGGCATGATTCGCATCGCTGGTCGCGACATTCGCTCCATCGATCCGACGGAGCTGCATCAGTTATTCGGTGTCGTCTTACAAAAAGACGTGCTTTTTGCGGAAACGATCGAAGAAAATATCGCTTTTGGTCGGCGGTTTTCTAAAGAACAGATCGAAGAAGCGGCGGCTCGCGCCCAAGCCAAGGAGTTTATCAATCAACTACCCAAGCGCTTAGCTCATCCACTGCATGCTAAAGGCAGCAATTTAAGCGGGGGTCAAAAGCAGCGGGTCTTGTTATCGCGGGCCTTGGCGGGGGATCCAGAGATTTTGATTTTGGATGATTCTGCCAGTGCGCTGGATTATCGGACCGACGCTCAGTTGCGCAAGGTCCTGAGACAGCAGTTTCAACAGACGACGACGGTCTTGATCGCGCAGCGGATCAGCTCGATCCAGCATGCCGACAAAATTTTGGTACTGGAAAACGGGCAAATGAACGGCTTTGGCAGTCACCAAGAATTACTAGCAGAAAATGCGATCTACCAAGCCATTTATCAAGGTCAGACAGGAGGTGCCGACGATGCCGAAGAAAAAAACGGAAAAACCGCAGGATAGTAAGAAAACACTACGGCGTTTGTGGGGCTATCTCTACGAGTACAAAGGTCTCCTGCTGGCAGCCGCTGTATTGATGATGGCCAGCAACATTTTCGCCTTGGTGGGACCGTTGCTTTCAGGGTACGCCATTGATGCCATTCAACCGGGTCCCGGCAAGGTCATTTTTGACCGAGTCTTCTTTTATTGTGGGCTGATGCTGCTGTTTTATCTTGCGTCTTCCCTTCTTAGTTATCTGATTTCGCTCATGATGATCCGCTTGAGTCAGCGGGTGGTGGCAGCGATGCGCAAGGCGATTTTTGATAAAATCACCGAACTGCCGGTTGGGTATTTTGACCGAGTCGCCACTGGGGATATCATCAGCCGCATCAGTTATGATGTCGATACCATCAATACGTCATTGGCCAGCGATGCCATTCAAGTCCTCAGCAGTCTTGTGACGATCATTGGTTCGTTTGTGATGATGGTTTTGATTTCGCCGCTGCTGGTGCTGATTTTTGTCGTAACGGTTCCCGCTTCGATCTTTTTGACCCGCTTTTTGATGAGCAAATTTCAACCATTGTTTCGCCGTCGTTCTCGCAAATTAGGCGAACTGAACGGCTTTGTGGAAGAGATTATTTCTGGTCAGCAAACGATCAAGCTGTATAACCAAGAAGAAGCGATCATCAGCCGTTTTGACGAAAAAAACCAAGAAGCGGTGGATGCCTATTACAATGCTGAGTACTACGGCAGTATGACTGGTCCTTCCATCAACTTTATCAACAATCTGTCGTTGTCCTTGATCAGTATGTTTGGCGCTTTGCTGTTTTTGTTCGGTCATCTGACATTAGGGAATGTTTCTTCCTTTGTTCTTTACTCCAGAAAATTCTCAGGACCAATCAATGAGTTAGCCAACATCTTCAGCGATTTGCAATCAGCATTGGCGGCGGCAGAACGGATCTTCCGTTTGCTGGATGAAGAACCTGAAGTTTCTGATGTTCCTGGAGCCTACGAATACCACGAGGTGTCTGGTGATGTCGCCTTTGACCATGTGACCTTCGGCTATCAAGCACAGCAGCCCATCATCAAAGACCTTTCGCTACAAGTACCAGCTGGCAGCTTGGTCGCGATCGTCGGACCGACCGGAGCCGGGAAAACCACCATCGTGAACCTCTTGATGCGGTTTTATGACCCTGACCAAGGAGCGATTCGGTTAGACGGTAAAAATATCCGCCAAGCGACACGTCGCAGCCTACGGCAAAGCTATGCGATGGTGCTGCAAGATACCTGGTTGTTCACGGGAACGGTTTTCGACAATTTGGCCTACGGCAAGGCGAATGCGACGTTGGCAGAAGTCCAAGCTGCTGCACAAGCCGCCCATATCCATGACTTTATTATGAGCCTGCCAAAAGGCTATGATACTTTGATCTCTGAAGACGGAACCGGTATCTCACAAGGGCAAAAACAGCTGTTGACGATTGCACGAGCAATGCTGTTGGATGCCGATCTGTTGATTCTTGATGAAGCCACATCGAATGTCGACACGCAAACAGAGCTGCTGATCCAAGCAGCGATGACCAAATTGATGAAAGGCAAAACCTCCTTTGTGATCGCCCATCGCTTGTCCACGATTCGACATGCTGATACGATCCTCGTGGTGGAACAGGGGAATATCGTAGAGCAAGGGACCCACGAAGAATTAGTAGCCAAAGAGGGGCGTTACGCCGCACTCTATCAGGCACAATTTGATGCATGATCCATAGCTAGTCCACATCCTTGCAAGGAGAACGCCACTGCTTGCAAGGATGTTTTTTGCGTGCCATCGACTTTCTTGGCATAGGTACAAAATCTTCTTATGACAAATCAGGCAATTATCGGTATACTTAAGAAAGGGGTATCATCAAACAGAAAGAAGGGAAACAATTGGATCACAAACAACTAAAAGAATTCCCCAATGATTTTTTATGGGGTTCAGCATCAGCAGCCTATCAAGTAGAAGGCGCATGGCAAGAAGACGGCAAAGGAGCTTCGGTTTGGGACGATTTTGTCCGCATTCCAGGAAAAACCTTTAAAGCAACTAACGGAGATGTCGCAGTCGACCATTACCACCGCTTCAAAGAAGATGTTGCCTTGATGAAAGAACAAGGATTGAAAACCTATCGTTTTTCCATTGCTTGGACACGGATTTTTCCAGAAGGACGAGGAGAAGTCAATCAAGCAGGGTTAGACTTTTATTTAGCATTGATCGATGAACTGATAAAAGCAGGGATCGAACCGATGGTGACCTTGTACCATTGGGATCTGCCACGAGCTTTGCAAGAAGAATATGGTGGCTGGGAATCTCGCAAAATCATTGAAGATTTCACCAACTATGCGGCCGTATTGTTTGAAGCCTTTCGCGGCAAAGTCCACTATTGGGTCAGCTTGAATGAACAAAATATCTTTACTTCGTTAGGCTATCTTTTAGCTGCCCATCCACCAGGAGTGACCGATCCTAAACGGATGTATGAAGTCAATCATATCGCTAACTTGGCGAATGCTTCGGTGATCAACAAGTTCCATGAGATGAAAATCCCAGGGAAAATCGGACCAAGTTTCGCCTACTCACCGAACTACCCAATCAACAGCGACCCGAAAAATATTTTGGCAGCTGAAAACGCGGAAGACTTGATGGCGCATTATTGGTTAGACGTCTATCTATGGGGCGAATACCCGATTGCGGCAATGAATTACTTGAAAGAGCAAGGGATCGCACCAACGATCGAACCAGGAGATATGGACTTGCTGCGTTCAGCAAAACCAGATTTCTTAGGGATCAACTATTACCAAACAGCAACAAATGCCTACAATCCATTAGATGGAGTCGGAGCGGGGAAAATGAACACCACTGGGAAAAAAGGCAGCTCCGAAGAAACCGGGACACCAGGAATGTTCAAAAAAGCCGAAAATCCATTTGTGGAACGGACGAATTGGGATTGGGAGATCGATCCTCAAGGGCTGCGGATCGCTTTACGACGAATCACTAGCCGTTATCGGGTGCCTGTGATCATTACCGAAAACGGACTTGGTGAATACGACAAACTAACCGACGATCATCAAATCCATGACCAATACCGCATCGATTATTTAGCAGGGCATGTCCATGCCATTAAAGAAGCGATCAGCGACGGCGCGGAAGTTCTTGGCTATTGCACCTGGTCCTTCACTGATTTGCTAAGCTGGTTGAACGGCTACCAAAAACGCTATGGCTTTGTCTATGTTGACCAAGATGAAACGCAAGAAGGATCTTTGGCACGCTACAAGAAAGACAGCTTCTACTGGTACCAAGAGCTGATCAAAACCAACGGGCAAGAGTGCTAGCCTCCTAAAACCAATACCTGAATAAGCGAAACGACCCCTGCAACGGCAGTGATCGTTTCTTAGAAAAAAGTACGTTCCACCTGTAGCGACCGCCCAAAGGTAGACCAAAAGTCTCGCGTTTTGGGCCGCTTCAAAGGAGAACGTCCTTTTTTTGAGTATTATCGTTGACAAGTGTAAACGATAATTGTAAAGTAGAAGAAGATTACAACTGTAAACATAAAAGGTTAATGGGTTTGCATAGCAAGCAAGGAGGAAGGAAACAATGATCGAAAAGAATTATGGAGTAAAAGGGATGACCTGTGCGTCTTGTTCCCAGACCGTCGAAAAAACTGTCAGCAAGCTGGCGGGGGTCGACCAAGCAGCTGTCAATTTGGCTACTGAAAAATTACATATTCGTTATGATGAGCAGCAGCTCACCGAAGAAACACTCGCTGCGGCCATCAAAGCAGCGGGCTATCAACTGATCGGCTCTCAAAGACAAGAGACCTTTGCCATCTCGGGCATGACCTGTGCGTCTTGTGCCCAAACAGTAGAAAAAGCTGTCCAAAAATTAGCGGGTGTGGAGCAAGCCTCCGTCAATCTGGCAACAGAAAAACTGACGGTCAGCTATCAACAAGATCAAGTGACCGCCGCGAAGATCGCAGCTGCCGTGAAAGAGGCGGGCTATGATGCACAGCTGCCGACCGCTTCTGCCGACAAGGCGGATTCAAAACAGGCAGAGATTCGTGCTTTATGGCAACGGTTTTGGCTTTCAGCGCTCTTTACGATCCCCTTGTTCTATTTGACGATGGGGGAAATGATCGGTTTGCCGATCCCTGGCTTTTTAGATCCGATGGCCTATCCAGTCAATTTCGTTACCACTCAATTGCTTTTGGTCTTACCGGTGATGGTCCTCGGTCGCGCCTTTTACATTGCTGGTTTCAAAGCGCTTTGGAAAGGCCATCCCAATATGGATTCCCTCGTCGCATTGGGAACCAGTGCTGCCTTCTTTTATAGTATTTATGGGACCGTGATGGTCTACCTGGGCACGACCCACTATGCGATGCACTTGTACTATGAAACGGCCGCCGTTATTTTGGCATTAGTTACTTTAGGAAAATACCTTGAGTCGGTCTCGAAGGGCAAAACCTCCGAAGCTATCAAGAAGTTGTTGGATCTCGCACCGAAAAAAGCCCGCGTGCTCCGCGGCAGCGGGAATCAAGCCGAAGAAGTCGAAGTGGGTATTGAAGAAGTCGCAGCTGGCGATATCTTAATCGTACGACCTGGTGAGAAGATTCCTGTGGATGGGATCGTTACCCAAGGCCGCTCTGCCATCGATGAATCAATGATTACTGGAGAAAGCTTACCTATCGAAAAACAAGTCGGTGATCGCGTGATCGGCGCCAGCATCAACAAAAACGGCTCCTTTCAATATGAAGCCACCAATGTGGGAGAAGATTCAACGTTAGCGCAAATCATTCAGTTAGTAGAAAATGCCCAAGGCTCCAAAGCGCCGATTGCTCGCATGGCTGACAAAGTTTCGGGTGTGTTTGTCCCGATCGTCATGGTCTTGGCGGTTTTTGCAGGACTTGCCTGGTTTTTCTTAGGACAAGAAACCTGGATCTTCTCATTGACCATTACGATCTCTGTATTAGTGATTGCCTGTCCGTGTGCCTTAGGATTAGCGACACCGACCGCCATCATGGTGGGTGCGGGCAAAGGGGCAGAAAATGGCGTCTTGATCAAAAGCGGCGATGCGTTAGAAACAGCTAGAAACGTGACGACGATCGTCTTTGATAAAACGGGCACGATCACAGAAGGCAAACCAGTCGTAACAGATCTCCTGCCTGCAGGCAATCACACGCCGACGGAATTGCTGCAGCTGGCGGCTTCTGTTGAAAAAGGCTCAGAACATCCATTAGGCGAAGCCATTGTGATCGAAGCCCGAACGCAAGCTCTCGCCCTACAAGAAGTTGACGGGTTTGAAGCGATCCCAGGGCATGGGATTCAAGGAACGATCGCTGGCAGTCCAGTCCTATTAGGCAACCAGAAATGGTTGGAAAAACAAAACGTTGCCATCGATGGCCTGATCGAGCAAGCCCAACAATTGGCTCACGAAGGGAAAACACCGATGTATGTTGCCAAAGACGGCGAAGCGATCGGGATCATCGCTGTGGCAGATACTATCAAAGAAAGCAGTCGAAAAGCCATTGAACGGTTGCATCAAATGGGCTTGTACGTAGCAATGATCACGGGCGACAATGCCCGAACGGCCCAAGCCATCGCCAAACAAGTCGGTATCGATGAAGTGATCAGTGACGTCTTGCCAGAAGATAAAGCCGCCAAAGTAGCTGGCCTGCAAGCCAAAGGCCAAAAGGTTGCGATGGTAGGTGACGGGATCAATGATGCGCCCGCGTTAGCCCAAGCCGATGTAGGGATCGCGATCGGCTCTGGTACCGATGTCGCCATCGAATCGGCAGACATCGTACTGATGCGCAGCGATCTAATGGACGTCCCATCCGCGATCGAGTTAAGTCGGGCAACAATCAAAAACATCAAAGAAAATCTTTTCTGGGCTTTTGCTTATAACGTCTTAGGCATCCCTGTTGCAATGGGTGTGCTGCATCTTTTCGGCGGCCCCTTGCTCAATCCAATGATCGCTGGGGCGGCCATGAGCTTCAGCTCGGTATCCGTTTTATTAAATGCCTTGCGGCTGAAACGATTCCAACCCTCAGCGAAAAAATAACCGAAGCAACGAATGCACCAACAAAAAGACCTGCCCACGGTTTCTGATGGAAGAAAACCGTGGGCAGGTCTTTTTAGTGCTGGACATCTAAATAAGAGTAGGCCCGCACGTCATAACGGTTGCGACTACGGGAAAATTCGATGGGTGAGCCATTTTTCTGATAGACGATCTGTTCGATCTCTAAGACCGGATCATCGGCTTTACAGTCCAAATACTGTTGATCGTACGCAGTACTTTTATCAGCGGCGATGGTGCGGTAGGCGCCAGCAAACTGGACCCCTAGTTCCTCTTTGACATAACGATAGATAGAACTTTCTAAATGGCCACGAGTTAAATTGGGCACCAAATGGACGGGCATATAGGTATATTCTAAAATAAACGGCTGGTCTTCAAGAATCCGCAAGCGGACAATACTATAGATCGGTTGTTCTTCCGTTAACATCAACTTTTCTTGGATCGTTTGGTCAGGAAATTCGACTTGAAAATCGATGACCTGACTGACTAGCTTGCGGTCAGCTTTGCCCATTTCCGTTGACAAGCCTTCATAGACCGTTAAAGCAGTGGTGTCTTTTTTTAAGAATGGGTGGTTCAATATTTTTGTTCCAGCGCCCCGCTGAGAATAAACCAGTCCTTCCATGGCTAAAATACCGATGGCTTTTTTGACGGTCATCCGGCTGACTCCGAATTCCTCGACTAAATCAGTTTGATTCGGCAGTAAGCTGTCAGGCGGATACGTTTTGTTTTTGATACGTGTGCGTAAAATATTGGCAATTTCTTGGTATTTTGGCATCTGATCACCTCGCAAGAAGTATAGCTGAAAAAAGCGGTTTCGACAATCAAACCTTGGTTTTTTTATAAAAAGAACGGCTGACTGAAAAAATTCAGCCAGCCGTTGCGCTTAATCGATTGATGGTTCTGCTTGACGATCTAACACACGTAAGAATGGATACCAGATCAAGCCGACGATCACCACGTCAATGACTTGCAGCAAACCACCTAACCAAGAGTTGGTTGCTAAGACACCACTGAAGACCACTGGAACGGTCCAAGGAACAGAAACACCAGTTGGTGCAGGAACAAGTCCAGCCGCCATCACTAAGTAGTTGAAGGTCGTTACCACAAGAGGTGCTACGACCCAAGGAATCAGGATCGTCGCATTCAAGACGATCGGCATACCGAAGATGGCTGGTTCGTTAACGTTAAAGATCCCTGGTGCTAAAGCCAAACGACCCACATCGCGGTATTGTTTTTTCTTCAATACGAAAGCCATCAAGATAACAACGGCTAACGTCATACCAGAACCGCCTAATCCAACAGTAAAGGTTTCCATAAATGGTTTTGTGACGATATGCGGCAGTGCATCCCCATTTTGATACGCTTCTAAGTTGTCTAACATCAATGTATTCCAAATCGGGTCCATCACAGAGTTGACGATGATTTGACCATGTAGACCGAAGAACCAAAGGAATTGAACAAAGAACAAAGCCAATAGAGTTGCTGGCAAGCTGCTGCCTAGTCCAGTCAATGGTTTTTGGATCAATTCATAAACCAGGTCATGCAAGTTGGCATTGAAGACACCCGTCATGATGGCATTGATCACTAAGAATACCGTTAAGGTGATAATTGCTGGAATCAAAGCTGCAAAAGATTTAGAAACTGCTGGTGGTACCCCATCAGGCATTTTGATCTGCCAGCCGCGTTTTGTGATGCGGCAATAGATTTCAGCTGCCAAAAATGCTGCGATCATCCCGATAAACATCCCTTTTGCGCCAAGACGATCAAGAGACAGCACACCGGAGATCGTTTCGCCAGATTCAGTAGTCATAAAGAAAGGAGTCAAGATCAAAAAGCTGGCAAACGAAACGGCACCACCAAAAATCCCTTCCACATCATATGATTTTGATAAATAATAGCCAATACCGAAAGTAACGAAAACAGTCATGATACTCATTGTTGCATTTTGCCCATTGCCAAACAGTGTTCCTAATGTTCCTTTAGTGGCATCACTGAAGAAGGGCAGGTTGTTTAAAACGACCACGATCGATCCAAACATAGTGATTGGGAACGAAAGCATAAACGCGTCCCGCAAGACGGTCAGGTAGCGATTTTGTCCTAAGGCATTCGCCAAGGGCAAAATCTTTTCAGATAACTTGTCCATAAAACCATTCATTATTATTTCACTCCTTAAATTTCTTTTTGCAATCGATTACATTGATAATGTATCATGTTTTATTTTAAATGTCTATACATTTATTTTAAAAAAGATTGATTTTTGTAACTGCTTCCTTTATGATTAGGGCAGCAAAGAAAAAATGAGGAGTGAATGAAGATGGATTATCAATTTCCAGCAGGCTTTTGGTGGGGGTCAGCCGCTAGTGGCCCACAAACAGAAGGTGTATTTGAAGGCGATGGCAAAGGGGCAAGCATCTGGGATTACTGGTATCAGCAAGAACCAGAGAAATTTTTCAATGAGGTAGGTCCTGAAAAAACCTCGCAAGTCTACACACGCTATCAAGAAGATATTCAACTAATGAAAGAAACCGGCCATACGACGTTTCGGACGTCGATCCAATGGAGTCGTCTCTTCCCGCAAGGCAAAGGAGAAGTCAATCAAAAAGCCGTTGATTTTTACAACGCCTACATTGATGAGTTGATCGCCAATGGGATCGAACCTTTCATGAACCTTTACCACTTCGATATGCCGATGGCGCTGCAAGAAAAAGGCGGCTGGTTGAACCGAGAGACCGTGGATGCCTATGTCGCATTTGCGCAAACCTGCTTTACATTATTTGGTGATCGTGTCAAGAAATGGTTCACTCATAATGAACCGATCGTCCCTGTTGAAGGCGGCTATCTTTACCAATTCCATTATCCGAATGAGATCAACATGAAACATGCAGTCCAAGTTGGGTTCCACGAAACGTTGGCGAGTGCTAAAGCCATCAAAGTCTATCATGAGATGAACCTTGATGGGGAGATCGGCATCATCTTGAACTTGACGCCAAGCTATCCAAGAGATGAGAACGATCCAGAGGATGTCAAAGCAGCGCAAATCGCGGATGCCTTCTTTAATCGTTCTTTCTTAGACCCTGCGGTCAAAGGCACGTTCCCAGAAGAATTAGTGACTATCGTCAAGGAATTGGATATGGTACCAGCGATGGAAGCCGATGATTTACAAACGATTCGCGAAAATACGATCGACTTGTTGGGGATCAATTATTATCAACCTCGTCGTATCATGAAGAAAGAATCACCGATCGATGAAGCGAAAAGTCCAATGCCTGATGATTACTTTGATAACTATGATATGCCGAACAAGAAAATGAACCCGTATCGTGGATGGGAAATCTATGAAAAAGGGATCTATGATATTTTGACGAACACGCGAGAAAACTATGGCAATATCAAGTGCTACATTTCTGAAAATGGCATGGGTGTCGAAGGAGAAGAACGTTTCGTCAATGCTGATGGCGTGATCGAAGATGATTACCGCATCGAATTTGTCTCTGACCACTTGAAGTACGTCCACCAAGCGATCCAAGAAGGAACCAATTGTGTTGGCTATCATATGTGGACCTGCATGGACAACTGGTCATGGACCAATGCTTACAAGAACCGTTACGGATTTATCTCCGTTGACTTAGCAAATGATGCTAAACGAACGGTGAAAAAATCAGGTCGTTGGTTTAAAGAAGTTTCAGATAATAACGGCTTTTAATAACAATGAAAAAAGCAATGCTGTAGGAATCAGCATTGCTTTTTTGTGTAAAATCGCGGATTTTTTCTGGCTGATTTCAAAGGGGGTATTCTACTAAAAAACCACCTGTTTTTGCAAATGATAAGCTGGGTTAAATAAAAGCACAGTTTTGATAAAGAAAAGACTAGACATGGAAACGTTCTCGTGGTATTCTTTAGTAGAAATCGGTTTCATTATTTTGTTAGGGTTTGAAAGGAGAAAAAACAATGGATAAATTTATTGGATTTATGGAGAAGCACTTTATTCCGATCGCTTCTAAAATAGGCTCTCAAAGACATCTAGTGGCCATTCGTGACGGATTTATCGTAACGATGCCGTTGATGATCTTAGGCTCTTTTGGGGTATTGATCAACAACTTACCAATCCCTGCCTATATTGATTTTATGAATGGCATTTTTGGTGAAGGAACATGGCAAGCCTTTGGGAACAACTTGTCAGCAGGTACTTTTTCAATACTTGGTCTGTTAATCGCTTTCACAGTAGCGTATAATTTAGCTAAAAGCTACAATCAAGACGCATTAGGTGCTGGGGCGATCTCAGTTGCAAGTTTCTTCGCATTAGGTGCAATGGCGACAGGCCCAGATGGTTTGTTAACAGCTGCCGGACTTGGTTCTCAAGGATTATTTTTAGCATTAATCGTATCGATCATTTCTACTGAGATCTTCCGTCGTCTAGCTGGCAACCCACGCTTAGTCATTAACATGCCTGATGGCGTACCACCAGCAGTATCACGTTCATTTGCTGCGTTATTCCCAGCAATGATCACCGTATCGATCTTTGCTTTGTTTACAGCAATTTTCCAAGCATTTGGTGTGACAAGTATCGTATTGTCCTTCTATGAATTGGTGCAACAACCATTCATGGGCTTGGCAAACTCTTACCCAGCTGCTTTGCTATTAGGTTTTATCTCTGCATTCTTATGGTTCTTTGGTTTACATGGTGCCAACATCATCGACCCGTTCATGCAAACGATCAATGTGCCTGCGATCGAAGCAAACGCACGAGCATTAGAAGCAGGAACAGATTTGCCTTATATCGTGAACAAACCATTCTTTGATTCTTTCGTGAACATCGGCGGAACAGGTGCGACACTAGGTCTTTTGATTGCGATCTTTTTAGTTGCTCGTCATCATAAAGCGTATATGACTGTCGCAAAACTATCCGTTGCACCAGGTGTGTTTATGATCAATGAACCAGTGATGTTTGGGTTGCCAGTTGTCTTAAACCCAATCTTGTTCATCCCATATGTGTTGACCCCACTTGTTTTAGTAACGACTGCTTATTTTGCAACCGCAACTGGCTTAGTTCCTGCAAGTACCGTCATCGCACCATGGACGACGCCACCAATCATCGGCGGTATTTTGTCGACACAAAGTATTGCTGGCGGAATTTTGGCAGCTGTTAACTTGATCTTGTCAATCGTTATCTACTTGCCGTTCGTGAAAATGGCGCAAATTCAAGAAACACGCCGTTTAAAAAATGCGTAATGTCTGATCGAGTCGATTAGAAACAAGCGCCAAACGTAATAGACCTTATCCGGCCGCGATCAGAGTGCAATACCCCTTATCACACTGCTTCATTGGAAGGTGCAGTGGTGTGATGACACTCTTTTCGTTTGGCCGGTTCTTTTCTCGTTTTTCAATCAATACAATACAACACACGTTTTGGAGGTGGCAAAATGCCCAAATATATGGAGATCGCAGATGTTCTGCGTAAAAGAATCAAGGACGGAACTTATCCGAAAGACAGTCTTTTACCTTATCAAACAGAGTTAGTGAAAGAGTTTGGCGTCAGCCGAATGACGATTAAAAATGCGGTGAACATCCTGATTATGGAAGGCTTGCTGCTGACAAAGCGCGGCTTAGGGACCAAAGTTTTGAATCATTCCTTTTGGGGCAAAGATACCTCATCGGTGACAGAATACAAAGGCCTGAGCTATCAGATGAAACAAGAAAAACGGACGTTGACTAGCCAAGTCATCACCTTTGAAGTCTGTTTTCCTACAACAAGAATTCAAGAGATGCTTCAGATCACTGCCGAACAACCAATCTATCATGTGATCCGTTTGCGGATCTTAGAAGGCAATCCATACATACTCGAGCATTCCTATATGCCGTTGGATCTAGTCAGCGGTTTGACGAAAGAGATTTTGGAAGAATCCGTCTATGACTACCTGCTGCAAGATTTAGGCTACAAATTTGCTGGTGCTTATCGGACCTTTCAGGCTGCCAAAAGCGATGAATACGATCAAACCTATTTAGCGTGCCAAGCAGATGATCCAGTATTGGAATTAGAACAGATCATCTATTTAGAATCGGGACGTCCAGTGGACTATTCCTGCAGCCGCAATCGGTATGATGTTCGTGGCTATTCCATGTTAGACATGAAGCCTGATCTGTTGCAGCACCGCAAAAAGTAACGGCTTACAAAATGCTTCTTCAACGAAAAAACGCTTCATAGCTACTGTTGGCTATGGAGCGTTTTTGTTTTGACTTAAGAAGTGGGTTGATTTTGATCGCCTAGTTTGGCTAAGATAGTTTCCGCAACGGCTTTGGGGATGCCAGCTTGCTGGATCTCTTCCACGGAAGCTGCTTGGATGTTTTTTAACGACTTGAAGGTTTTCATCAGCTGTTGCTTGCGTTTTGGTCCTAAGCCAGGAATTTCATCCAGTTTGGAAGAAAAGCTGTTTTTACTGCGCAGTTGGCGATGGAAGGTGATCGCAAAACGATGGACCTCATCTTGGATCCGTTGGAGCAAAAAGAATTCTACAGAATTGCGTTCCAGTTGGATCGGATCTAAAAATTCCCCGAAAATCAACTCGCTGGTTTTGTGTTTGTTGTTCTTCACTAAACCGGCAACGGGAATATCTAAACCTAGCTGGTTATGCAGCACTTCTTGGGCAGCACCGACTTGGGCTTTCCCACCATCGATGATGATCAGATCAGGAAAAGGCAGGTTTTCTTTTAGGACACGAGAGTATCGGCGGTAGATGACTTCTTGCATAGAGCCATAATCGTCGCCGCCTTGTGCGGTACGGATCTTATATTTCCGATAATCATCTTTAAACGGCTTCCCGTCGACAAAAACCACCATTGCAGAAACCGGGTCGGTCCCCATGATGTGGGAGTTATCGAAGGCTTCGATCCGATAAGGTGTCGCAATCCCCATGGCTTCGCCTAGACGATCCACTGCACCGATCGTCCGTTCTTCGGTACGCTCGATCAACGCAAATTTTTGTGCCAAGGCAATGCGGGCATTTTTATTGGCCAAATCGACCAATTTCTTTTTGTCGCCTCGTTGGGGCTGCAGGACTTTGGTTTCCAGCAGCGCTTCTAATGGGGCGGCATCGACATTTTGCGGAACAAAGACTTCTTTGGGAATGAAGTGTTCATTCTTTTGGTAAAACTGGCCGACGAAGGTCAAGAAATCTTCATCCGCTTCATTGTAGAAAGGAAACAAAGAGACTTCTCGTTCGATCAGCTTTCCTTGACGGATAAAGAAGACTTGGACACACATCCAGCCTTTGTCGACACTGTAGCCAAAGACATCACGGTCCATCAGATCTGTCAGAGTCATTTTTTGTCGCGTCATGACGGTATCGATTGCTTGGATCTGATCCCGCAGCTCAGCCGCTCGTTCAAACTCTAACGTTTCAATAGCTTCGCCCATCTTCTCTTTCAGGTCTTTCAAAATATCGACGTGACCGCCGTGGAAAAAGTGTTTGACTTGATCAACGATCTTCTGATAATCCTTGGGATCTACATTGTTGACATAAGGACAGACGCATTGACCCAAATGATAATAAAGACAAGGCCGCTTTTGAGAAGGACCGCATTTTCGTAAAGGAAAGAGGCGATCCAGCACCCGTTTGGTTTCATTGGCTGCTCGTGCATCAGGATAGGGGCCAAAATATAAAGCCCCGTCTTTTAAAACTTTACGAGTGATGATCAGACGCGGATAGCGCTCTTTGGTTACTTTAATAAAAGGATACGACTTGTCGTCCTTTAGCATGATATTGTATTTCGGTTTGTTCTTTTGAATCAAATTGATTTCCAGCAATAAGGCTTCCGTATTTGATTCGGTAACGACGTACTCAAAATCATTGATTTCTTGAACGAGCCGTTCGGTTTTCGTATCGTGACTGCCGGTAAAGTACGAACGGACACGATTTTTTAAAATTTTGGCTTTCCCAACATAGATGATTTTGTTATTTTTATCTTTCATTAAATAACAACCGGGTTGGTCAGGAAGCAGCGCTAATTTGTTCTTGATTTGTTCGTTCATTTCAAGATCCTTTCTTACTGGTTTGCTCACGAACTGCAAAAGTAGTCAAAGGGCGGTCTAAGATCCACCGAAAAGGGGAACATTAGAGCCCATAGCCAGTACTCTTCATTTTAGCACAAATTTCTTAAGAAACAATCAAACGGACCAGATCGGCAGCGAGGAAGCGTAATCGTAAGAAAAGGTTAAGAAATCCCACGAGGCGGTGGTTTCCTCCCTTAAAAACAAGTGAATTTATTTGCTTTCTGCTTGCAAGGAATCCTCTTGCGACCACTCCTGAATGAAGGTCCGCAATCCCTCGATGGCTGGTTCTGTGACGGCTTTGCGCTGGATGAGGTAAAATTGCCGCTCAAAATTTTTATCCAGCAGTTGATAGCCAATGCCGTGGGCGGCTCGCTTGGAAAGGATCGAACAGCCGAAGCCTTGTTTCAGTAAAGCGACGATCAATTCATTGCTGGCGATCTCAATGATCGGTCCTTGAATATTTTGTTCCTCTAGATAGCGCTTAGTGTAATAGTAGACACCAGAACTCGCTTCTCGGACGAGCCAAGGACCGACTTGGGGATCACCAGCTAAGACGAGCTGATCTTTCAAAATCGGGAAACGCAAAATACTTGGTGCAGATAAGGGTTTTTCAATGATCCCTAAATCTAGTTGATGTTGCTCAAGCGCTGTTAAGACTTCAGCGGAGTTCATCATCGATACCCGAAAACGCACCGTGGGAAAGGCGTTGTATAAAGCAATCATCAAGTCAGGCATCAAGGCCATCGCATAGGTATGAGAGATGCCTAGGGCACAGTGGCTTTGATGCTGCGTGTTGGTATGGATCTCGCTGGCGATCGTCGACCACTCATCCAATAAATTCAGTGCCTTTTCGTAAAGGTACTCTGCTTGGGGCGTGGCGATCACGTTTTTGCGACCATTGCGTAAAAAAAGCGGTGTATCCAGGTCTTGTTCCAACTGCTTGATCTGAGCAGAAACCGTGGGCTGCGAAATAAACAGCAATTCGGCAGCTTTCGAAAAATTTTTCGTTTCATAGACCATCTTGAAGGTCTCCAGTAATTTTAACATTGCAATCCCTTCCATTAGAAAATTCAATCATAACTATTATACCAATAAATCCTACTGATCGGTCAATCTGTGTATAATGGATGTTATATGAAAGGATGAAAGCAATGAAGCAACGACAAACAGCTTTGATACTTCCCGGTTTGTTCCTATCCTTTTCGGTAGCCGTCATCGCCCGAATCATGGCTTTGGCTGTGCCAAAATTAGGGGGAGCAACCCTTGCTATTTTATTAGGAATCATTTTAGGAAATACACTGTTCAAGAAAGAACGCTATCAAGTCGGAACGAAGGTTGCGGAAAGTCGGCTCTTGGAATATTCGGTGGTTTTGCTGGGCTTTACCGTCACTTTCCAGACCATCAGTGAAATGGGCCTTCGGGGCTTTCTCTTTATATTGCTGATGATGAGTTTGGTCATTACCGCTGCTTATTTGATAGGGAAAAAAATGGGCTTTAATCAAAAGATGAGCCTGATGATGGCAGGCGGCAACGCTGTCTGCGGGTCCTCTGCGATTGCGGCGATCGCACCAGCCATTGATGCCGATGATGAAGAAAAAGGGCAGATCATCACCTTGGTCAATCTTTTAGGAACAGTGATGATGCTGACGCTGCCGTTTTTAGGCTTGGCCTTATACGGCGATGATCTGTTGCAAAAAAGCGCCTTACTTGGTGGCACGCTGCAATCCGTCGGACAAGTCGTGGCGGGGGCTAGTTTGATTGATGCCGACACCGTCAAATACGCGATGCTCTTTAAAATCGCGCGCATCATCATGTTGGCAGTCGTCGTCATTGTTTTTGAACGAATGACGACAAAGACCCCCACCAAAACCAAAGCCAAAGGCAAGCTGCGGCTGCCGATCCCTTGGTATGTGTTGGGCTTCTTGACCATCTGTATCTTGAACAGCTTCTTGCCGCTGCCTAGCTGGTTGAATGAGGGCGCTCATTTTATCAGTACGTGGTTTGAAACGACGGCGTTGGCAGCCATCGGTTTGCGCCTGGATTTCCGCAAGTTTTTAAAAGAAGGCCCGCGCTTTTTATTCTATGGTCTTTCCGTTGGCGCCGTCCAAACCGTGGGTGCTGTTGCATTGATTTGGTTGCTGCGGCTCTAGTGTTTTCACATAAAAGCGATCCATCGTGGTATGCTGTGCCGCCAATAGTGGCTGGGACAATGCGCGATAGCCGGCTTTTTGATAGACATGCAAGGCAGCTTCTAAAGAATGATGGGATTCTAAATAGAGTTGCCGATAGCCTAGTTCAAAAGCTTTGGCCTCGATCTTCGCCAGCAGGGGATAGCTGAGGCGCTGCCCTTTGGCGGCATCACTGAGATAAAATTTTTGCAGCTCGGCGATTTGCCCTTCTGAATCATAAGTGGCAAGACCACCGCCGCCTAAAAGGATACCCGATTCATCGGTGACGACAAAATAATGGCGGCTAGCAGGATCTGCTGCATAAAATTCACTTAAGTGGTCTAACTCGGGATCAAAATAGGCAGTTCCTGGAACCGCCAACTGGTGGTCGGTCAAGCTTTTGCGAATGATAGCAGCTAATGGCGCATCATCTTGAGATTGGATCGGACGAAATATCGGCTTCATGCAGTTCCTCCTTAACGTAAAAGTAAATGAATAGCTATAGTGTACCACAAGCATCGAGGTAGTGTTTAGTGATGATAAGAAAAGCCATCCTCGCAATGGCGCACCTCTTTAATAAAAAAAACGCCCCTCGTTGCCAGGCTCCTAATGTAAAAAGGAGGATGGCGAAACGAGGGGGCGGTTTTTGTGTTAGTCATGGAAGCAGTAATTAGAGCGTTTCACCATTAGAGGCGATTACTTGCTGGTACCACGCAAAGGAATCTTTTTTCAAACGATTCAAGGTTCCTTTGCCGGTATTGTCTTTGTCGACATAGATCATGCCATAGCGTTTCTCCATTTCGCCGCTGCCGAAGCTGACGATATCAATGATCCCCCAAGGCGTATAACCTAATAGCGGTACACCATCTTCAACCACCGCTTTTTCCATCTGTTCGATATGCTCTTTCAGGTAAGTGATGCGGTAATCATCATGGACTTGCTGTTCATCGGTTAATTGATCGTAAGCACCAAAGCCATTTTCTACGATAAATAGCGGCAAGTCATAGCGTTGATAGATCGTATTTAACACATAGCGCAACCCGACTGGATCGATAGGCCAGCCCCAATCAGAAGCACTGATATAAGGATTACTCACGATTTTTGCTCCCGGGATATCCTCAGTTGGTGTGCCAGCCACTTCATCAAGGGTTGAGATCGTTCCTGACATGTAATAGCTGAACCCAATATAATCAACGGTTCCTGCTTTTAATAGCGCTTGTTCCTCGGGCGTGATCTCAATCGTGATGCCTTTTTTTGCCCAATATTTTTGCACATAGGTTGGGATCTTGCCTCGTACGTGGACGTCGCTGTAAAAATAGCGCCGTTCATTGGCTTTGACGGATGCCATCAAATCAGCTGGCGCACAAGAGTAGGGGTAGACCGGGACATAGGCCATCATACAACCAATCTGAAACTCTGGATTGATTTTTTTGCCTTCGATCACGGCTGCCGCGCTGGCAATCAACTCATTGACGCCCGCTTGAAAGACGAGTGCTTCTTTTTGACTGTCATCCTCGATGATCATGGCAGAATTGGTCCAAACGTGCAGCGGCTCTTGCCCATCTGCTTGATTATTGATCTCATTGAAAGTCATCCAATACGTCACTTTGTCATGATACCGTTGAAAAACAGTCTTAGCGAATTTGACAAAGAGGGGAATCACTTCTTTGTTAGCAAACCCACCAAATTCTTCATAGAGGGCATAAGGCATTTCAAAGTGAGACAAAGTGATGACGGGTTCGATGCCATTTGCCTGCAATTCGTCGAAAAGATCATCGTAGTATTGGAGACCGGCTTCATTTGGTTCTTCTTCTGTTCCAGTTGGATAGATCCGGCTCCAAGAAATCGATGTCCGTAGACATTTCAAGCCCAGTTCTTTGAATAACTGGATATCTTCTTTGTAACGGTGATAAAAGTCAATGGCTTCATGGTTCGGGTAATATTCCCCTTCAATGACTCCTTTGGTGATTTTACGGGGAATACCGTTGCCACCGGCCGTCATGACATCGGCGGTACTCATTCCACGGCCAGCAACATTCCAAGCGCCTTCCGCTTGATGGGCAGCGATCGCGCCGCCCCATAAAAAATCTTTCGGCATTTTTGCGGACATAAATTTCATTCCTCCTCGACTCATTCGTTTGCTTATAATTCTACTTTCTGGGAACGGTTAGAGGCGATCACGAAAGGCAAATAGATCAAGACCGAAATCGCAAGACAAACGACACCGACAACCGCAGCGATCGCATTTCCTCCAGTTCCTAAAAAGAGATTAATGATTCCTGGGGTCGTCCATGGTACCCCAATCGCTGGGGTCGGCATGATCGGCCAGACAACAGTGACAAAATAACCCACCAAAATATTGACCATTGGTGTCAAAATAAACGGAATGATCATGATTGGATTCAAGACGATCGGTAGACCGAAGATCATCGGTTCATTGATTTGGAAAATTCCTGGAACTAAGGACATCTTAGCGATCTCACGTTGTTCTGGACGTTTTGAAGCGATGAAGATCGCAATGATCAAGCCCAATGTCATACCAGTTCCGCCCATATTTGCGAACATATCATTTAAAACGCCCCAGGTTTCTTTGTAAGGAACGTCCCACAAGGAGCCGCCCTGGTTGATAAAGTCTAGGTTAGCTAGATCTTGTTCGGTAAAAATCGCTGAACGAACCGCATTCAATGTGTTTGGTCCATGGATCCCGATCGCAAACAACGTGGTTTGCAAGAATGCCAAGATCAAGACACCGACGACATTGCCCCCCAGATCCCGCAATGGACTTTGGATCCCGTTGTAAATCAGTTCATTGATGCCTTCTGGTGCAATCATTAAAACTAAGAAATTGATCAAAGCAGTGACTGCCACGATGATCACGATCGGAATCATACCAGAAAAGGAACGAGAAACTGCTGGTGGTACCATTTCAGGCATTTTGATCTGCAATCGTTTGACCTTGAAAAGCTTCGGCAAGAATTCACCGACCAAACAAGCCACGATCATAGCTACAAACAACCCTTGGGCGCCTAAATATTGTGTGGAGATCACATTGACATCATCTACTGCAAAGGAGGTCGGGTACAAGATCATAAAGGCAGCGACACTTGTCAAACCAACTAGCGTAGCATCTGCTTGGAAATGCTTGGCTAAAAGTTGGGCAACAAGAAACGCAATGAATAAACTCATGATGTTGATGGTCCCGTTCGCCACGGAAGCTAGAACTTGCTGGGCGCTTTCCAGATTAGGAAAAAGCCGATTCAGTTGAAATAATTGCACGATGAAACTTTCATTGGAAAATAAAATATTGTTGACCAAAATAACGAGAGAAGAAGCGATGGTCAGTGGGAAAATCAGCATGAATGCATCCCGGATCGCTGCTACGTGGCGTTGATTGTTCAACTTTGTTGCGATTGGTACCAACGAGCGGTCTAACAGGTCATTGAATTTTTGCATAATAATAACACCTTTCATTAATTGATGCCATCATTATAGCGAATGAAAACGACTAAAAGTAAGCGGATACGGATTCCGTACATATCTCTCAAGAAATGAAAAAAATTCCGCAGATGGAACACAGTGTTACAAAAAAAGATGGTTCAGTAAACTGAACCATCAAGAATGGGTACGATAATCTTGCAAATAGCCGATCAGCGTTTCTAAAATCGCTACTGAAGGCAGTTGACTAGTCAAATCAAGAAAGATGTCTTTGCGTTCCTCTTTGATCGCATACTCGATCGAATAATCGCACAGGCGTGCCAACGTACTTTCCCGATTTGGGGTAATGCAGTACTTCTGCACGATCGCCTGATTGTCTAAACCGGTAATGACTTCGATCAGTTCTTTGGTTTCACCAGAGACACTCAAAAAAACCAAAACATTCTTTTGATCTTTTCGTAAAAAGCTTTTGATCGGGTAGGTCAGCTCATCAATGCTGATGCTAAAGTAACCGAGGCTGGCTAGTTTGCGGGCAACGTATTGCGCGATCGCACCAGATGCCCCCATCCCCATAAATAAGATCAAATCGGCATCCCGCATCGCTTCGGCGAGTTTTCGTATTTGGTATTCCGCATCAGGGTGGAAGATCTGCATATTCAAGCCTTTGATGCGCGCTTCTAAACCTAAGTGTTCAGGGTGCGCATCAAAATGGGCTTTTTCTAAATGATTTTTGATATAGAAGCGAAATTCTGGAAACGACTGAAAGCCGACTTTTTGAATAAAACGAAAGACCGAAGTCGAAGAGACATGAGCATCATCGGCAATGTCGCGCACACGCATATACGGGATCTTTTCTAAGTGATTGACGATAAAACGGTAGATTTCTTGTTCTACCGCAGAGAGCTTGTTCAAGTTTAATTGTTCAAAAAGCGCCATGCTGGTTCCTCGCTGTCCTAGATAATCAATTTACACCAGTATAGCATATCCGAACTTTTAACGGTGCAGCTGTTGATGGATCTGATAGACTGCGCCGATCAAGCCGGCGTCGTTTTTCAGCTTCGCTGGACGCACAGGTGCGATGGTTTGTCCGCGCAAATAATTGATCGCTTCATGCCGTGTTTCCGTGATCGTCAAGCGAGCCTGCAGTCGTTCCCAGAAATAAGGATTGGCACTGATGCCGCCGCCGATCAATACCAATTCTGGGTCAAAGCAGCTGATCAAATTGATCAGCCCTACAGACAGATCCGTCAGAAATTGGTCCGTCAGCTTCAGCGCCAACGCTTCGCCTTGCTGTGCGCGGTCAAAAATTTCTTTGGCGTCTTGGGTGGGTTCAAAGCCAGGAACTGCTGCCCCCGCTAAATTGTAGAGGCGAATCAAGCCGCCTACGACGGCAGTTTTTTTATTGATGGAACTTTCCTCGATATTGCCTTCTTCTGGCAGCTGATCGATCACCATCCAGCCAAATTCACCCGCCATGCCATGAGCACCTCGGTAAACTTGATTATTGATCACGATCCCACCGCCTACACCAGTGCCTAGGACAAGACACAAATAGTTGGCAGCCTCTTGCGCATTGCCGATCCATTTTTCAGCGATCGCTGCTGCATTGGCATCATTTTCCACCGCCACAGGCAACCCTGTACGCGCTTCCAAGACTGCTTTGAAATTTTCGCCATATAACGATTTGATGGCGCCCGCCGTTAACATAAAGCCGTCTTTTTGAACGATCCCCGGGGCGCTGATCCCAATGCCATCAATCGTGTGGCGGTTCTGGGCATCTTCGATGATCGTGAGTAGATCCTGATAAAACTGGGCTGGTTCATAGCTAGTAGGGATCGCTGATTTTTCAAGGATCACTCCGCTTTCATCTAAAACACCATATTTAATACTTGTTCCGCCAATATCAAATCCTACGTACATTCTTCTTCCTCACCTTCTAAAACATTGTTGCCTTAAGTGTACCATCTGGCAGGAGGAATTTTTTTCTTTTTTTAGCTAATTTTTGCCTGCCGTTTCCGCTGCATCCAAATAAAACAAAATGTCACTTTTGCCTTCCTGATTGGTTCCTTTGTACACTTCCGTATCCAGACCTCCGATACGAAAGCCTGCTCGCAAGTAGAACAGACAGGCAGAAGGATTGTTGTCCTGTGCTTGCGTGTAGATGCCGCGATAACCTCTGGCAAGGGCCGCTTTCAGTGCCTGGTGGATCAGTAGTTGACCGACTCCTTGCTTACGGTAGTCTGTGTTGACCTTTAAGTCATAGAGGTACAGATACTTGAAAAAAGCGTCTTGAACAATCGCTAAGCCGATGCATTTTCCATCATCATAAGCACCGATAAACAGACTGTTTCGGCTCATTTCGTCATAGGAATAATTTTCATCTGGGAAACACATCGTCTGAATGTCTTCGGATGCAAATTTACAGATCGTGTACTGCCAGCTGCCCTCATTATAAGATGGCAGCATTTTCCCCCATAAGGAGAAGGGTTCGTTTTTTAAGCGAATGTCAGCTTGATGTTTTTGATCGATCAGTTTGATTTCTAGCATGGGGCACCTCGATTTTCTATAGATTCTCTTAGTTATTAGTGACTGGATAAGCACCATTGTTTTTTTCTAGTTTCCTACGATCTGTTGAACTCGATGCATTTGCGTCATCACAATAATGGATTTTTATTGGTCATCTCATGGTATTCTTCACGAGAAGACCATCGAATGTTTTTGGCTTCCTAAAAAACGCGGATCAATGCGCAACATTCTATTCAAAATCATTAACATCTAATTCTTTGATTTGGTTAGTATTTTTTCTTTCATAGGTCATTGGAGCGCGACATGAAATAGGGTTTAATGGTGTTGTTAGCGTTATCATAAAAAGGAGGATGTAACATGAATGGATTTACAGAACGAATAGAGAAAATCGTTTCCCCCGCTGCTTCTTGGCTAAACAACAACAAAGTGATCCAAGCCATCTCAAAAGGGTTAATGATGTCTATGCCTATCATCATGGTAGGCGCAATTGCTTCGATTTTTCAAAATTTTCCCTTGGCAGCGTATCAATCTTTTCTTTCCGATTCTTACTTTGGTCAATTATTGACAACGATCGTCAATGTGACCACGAATATGTTAGCGGTTTATGTGGTGGCAGCGATCAGTTATACCTATTGTAAAATTTTAGGAAATTCTGATGGATTTATTTGTTCCTTATTAGCTTTGATGAACTTTTTCTTATTGACACCCATGATCGTTATTGGTGAAGGATTTGCTGCAGCAACGAATCTACCGATTGAATGGTTAGGGGCAAAGGGACTGTTTACGGCAATGCTCGTTGCCATTTTGACAACCAGATTATTTGATCTCAGTGTCAAGAAAAATTGGACGATCAGACTGCCTGAGTCAGTACCTCCCTTTGTATCAAAAGCATTTGCAGCTATTGTTCCTGGTTTTTTGATGGTGATTCTTTTTGGATTGATTGCATTTCTATTTTCATTGACACCATACAATGATGTCCATCATACCATTTATTCACTGATTCAAGAACCACTAGGCAATATCGGAAATAATGTTTGGACAGCGGCGCTTATTTATTTTCTCTCTGGTTTGTGTTGGTTCTTTGGTATCCATGGGATTGCAGTGATTGGGGTAGTGATGCCAATCTGGATCGCAGCCGATGCAGCGAATATTTCTGCGCTGGCTGCAGGAGAGGCAGCGCCTAATATTATTACCTTCTCATGGATCAACATTGTTTCTTCACCAGGAGGCGGGGGCGCAACGATTGGGTTAATTGTATTAGCGACCTTTTTCAGCAAAAGTCAGCGTTATCGATCCATGGGAAAGATTGCGTTTGTCCCCTCTTTATTTAATATAAACGAGCCAGTCATTTTTGGTTTTCCAATGGTATTGAATGGCTTGATGGCGATTCCGTTTATTTTTACCCCGGTAATCAATATTTTGTTAGGTTATGCCCTAACAGTCATGGAGATTCTCCCACCGTCAAACGGTGCTGGTTCCATGGGGATGCCTATTTTCTTAAATGCACTTCTTAATGGCGGTTGGCGTCTATTGGCCTTTCAGATCGTAGCGACCCTGTTATCGATTGCGATCTATTATCCGTTCTTTAGAATATTGGATCAAAAAGAATACCAACTAGAAAATTCCGATCCAAAATAGTTCATAAGATACCCACAATCCACTTTCATGGGTTGAGGGTATCTTATTGATCGCTATGAGGGGACATCGTTTCTAGCCGTTGCTGACTTGCCAAGCGATAATCCCGAGGTGTCATCTGCGTTTGAGCATAAAATTTCTTATAAAAAAAACTGAGATTATGGTAGCCAACTTCTTCAGCGATGTTCTGAATCGTTTCATCTGTATAGGACAATAGATACTTGGCTTTTTTGATCTTTTGCGCCACGACCAACTCTTGGTAGCTACTGCCCGTGTGATCTTTTAGCAATTTAGAGATGTAATTCGGATGATAGCCAAAAAGATCTGCAATGTGTTGCAGCGTACAGTCCGCAGCATGATCGGCGATATATTTTAAGATCGGTAAGATGATCGTATGATCGGATCGGTCAAAACGTTCATTCGTAGTCACGTGATCTAATCGGCGAATCAAGGTAGTTAAGAATAAAAAGAGGTACGATTTTAACATTTCCGCAGTATAGCTATCATTTCGAAAATATTCGATCAACATTTGTTCCATCAAGCCGTGAAGCTCTTGTGGAACGATGGAGCGAAAAAGCAAAAAATTTTCCTGTTGGTTTTCTGATAGCGCTTGAATGATGAATTGTGACAAGATACTATGCTCCGATAAGCGATTTAAAAAAGAATCAGTGAAGAACTGTTTTTGCAAAACGATATTGATGATGATGTCTTCTTCTTCGACCTCATAAAGCGTGTGGACGATGTTGGAGTCTAAAAGACAAAAATCTCCTTCCGTTAATTCATACGTTTTATCCGTAAAGACTTGTTTACAACTTCCACGATAAACATAGGTCATTTCAAGATGATCATGCTTATGTAGGGGAGGATTACTAAAACGCGTATGTTGAACAAACTCGATCGTACTATTTTTAAAAAGGCTGCGCTTGTCATTCGCAAAAAATTTATTGTTATGACCGGCATTCATCAAGTTAAACGTAGGGATCTCTTCATCAAAGCGTTGGAAAAACGGGGCACTCTTTTTCGGCTGTTGTTGATAATTCAATTCACTTTCCGTCATGGAAAAAAGCAATTCGCGCAACTGCTGTTTATTCATATACACAACTCCAATTTTTAGTAAAAGGCGATGATAACATGGAAATCAATCAAATGACAATCAATTATTACACTGAACCGCTCGGCTATGATCTAAGCGATCCTATCTTTCGGTATCAAGTAACGGACCAATCGAAAGCAGTCTTTCATGCCTTAGAAGTGGCGCTAGATGCTGATTTTCAAGCAATCGTTAGCCAAGTACCCAAACAAAAGCTCGCTGCGTATCGCTTTTCCTGTACCTTTCCAATGCAACCTCGACAGCGCTATTTCTGGCGTGTCACGATTTGGGATGCAGCAGGTGATCGCTATCAAAAGACGAGCTGGTTTGAAACAGGGAAGCTGCAAGAAGCGTGGCAGGGTAAGTGGATCACGCCTGTGACAACGCCACTTGAATCAGCGATCTTTTCTTATCAAGGAGACCTCGCTAAACCGATTAAGCAAGCCCGTTTGTATATTTGTGGGCTAGGTTTGTACGAAGCATACTTGAATGAGCAAAAAATTGGAGACGAGTTTTTTACTCCCGGTTACACTAATTATCACGAATGGCTCCAATATCAAACCTATGATGTGACTGATGATCTAGTTGATTCACAGTATACAATAAAGGTTCTCGTGGGAAAAGGCTGGTATCAAGGAAATTTTGGGTTTCATGGCGGAAAAGAAAACATCTATGGCGATGCCTTTTTATTAAGGGCAGAGCTGCATCTAGAATACGTGGATGGCACACAAGAGATCCATGGAACCAATCAGGAATGGCAGGTTCGCACCGGTTCGATTGGGAAAAACAGCATCTATTATGGCGAAGATATCGATGAAACGATTCCTCACCAGTCTATTCAAGCGGTGAAGGAACACCAAGGCCCACAAGGGAAGCTAACTGAACGATTTAGCTTGCCTGTAAAAATAAAAGAAGAGCGCCCAGCGATTGCTTGTTGGCAAGAAGAGGGGGATTGGGTGTTGGACTTTGGTCAAAATATGGTCGGTTGGGTCACGTTTTATGATCAGTTACCTCTTGGCGCCCATATCAAACTCGAACATGCCGAGCTATTGGTCAATGGCAAGTTTTATCGGGAAAATTTACGAGCCGCCCGAGCAGCATTCACGTATCGTTCCAATGGCAACCGACAGTGGGTTCGTCCGCACTTCTCATTCTTTGGGTTTCGCTATGTTCGGATCAGTGGCTGGCCGTTAGAGTGTCCCTTTGCTAAAGACGCCTTTATCGGACAGGTGATCTATACGGATCTAGAAACGACAGGGGATTTTCGCACGAGTAATGAAAAAGTGAATCGATTGTACCAGAATATTTTATGGTCACAAAAAGGCAACTTCTTTGATGTGCCGATGGATTGTCCTCAACGCGATGAGCGCATGGGGTGGACAGGAGATGCACAGCTCTTTTCCCAGACAGCGATGTATACGATGGACACATATGCGTTCTTTCGCAAATATTTACATGATTTAGCTAGCGAACAACCACATTTTGATGGTGCGCCACCAATGACTGTGCCGCATGTTCCGACAGATATCCAGCAGTCTGGGGCAGCAGTGGGGGTTTGGGGAGATGCCGCCACGATCATTCCTTGGCATTTATACCGCTATTATGGTGAACCACAAATTCTCAAACAACAATTTTCTAGCATGCAAGCGTGGGTCGAACACATTGGCCGTAAGACGCATATCAACGGTTTATGGGACAAACAATTTCAATTTGGGGACTGGTTAGCTTTAGATGGTGATGATCCAGCTTCTCCGATTGGAGGAACCGAAGCAAAGTTTGTTGCGAATATTTTTTACTGGCATTCCTTGAAAATCGTTGCGCAGGCTGCAGCTATTTTAGGGTATACTTCTGAAGCTAAGCAATACGATCAGCGTCAAAGAATGCTCAAACAAGCCTTGCGAGCAGAATATTTCACGCCGAATGGGCGCCTTGCACTCGATACGCAAACGGCTTATGTGTTAACACTGGCATTTGATTTGGCTGCCGATCATGAAGTTGCGGGGATCGTGCAGAAGTTAAAAGAGAGACTAAAACGAGATGACTATCATTTGAAAACAGGTTTTGTTGGAACGCCTTTTTTAAATTTAGTTCTTAGTAATTATGGATTAAACGAGATAGCCTACACGCTCCTGTTAAATAATGATTATCCCAGCTGGCTTTATGCGATCGATTTAGGCGCAACGACGATTTGGGAACGCTGGAATTCGCTGTTACCAGATGGATCGATCAATCCTCAAGGCATGAATTCGTTCAATCATTATGCTTATGGAGCAATTGGCCAGTGGTTCTTTGAAGGTGTTTTAGGCATTCAACAAGCATCATCCAGCAGCGGGTTTCGGCACGTCCACATACAGCCCCAGATCCATTGGAGTATCAATCATGCCTCCGGCGGCATCGCCACTCCGAATGGACGGATTGAGGTCGCTTGGGCTTATGTTGCCAAAGATATCGTGAAATTAGACGTTACCATACCGACGCTTGCGCAGGCGATCCTTCATCTACCGGAAGTGGAGATTTACACCGACGAGGAGCTGACCGACCGCTGGTCTGAAGAAACACCATTAAAAGCAGGGCAAAATCATTTTTATTTAAAAGCCGCAGCCTATCAAAAACCAATCATTTCTGCTGAAACTACGTTAGGGGAGATCCAACAAACCCCCTTGATGTATGTGCGAGCAAAGCAACGATTTGCTGAGTCAAAATTATTTTCCAGCAGCAACGTAAGGGACCATCAAAAGCGATCACTAGCTTATTTTGTCAATCAAGAAGTGATTTCTCAGACACAGTTGGCTGGTTTTATCGATGAAATGACGGCATTGATCAAAGGAGACAAGAACTGAGCCCGTTATACGAAGAACTGACTGGTCACAAGTCAAAGTGGTATCTATCGCTGAAGAAAAAAGCAGACGGATAATCTTTCCGTCTTAACGCATCTGGAAGCAACCTATACCGATGCGTATCATTATTTGCGGACGATTGGTGTCGCGCAAGAGACCCTCGTTCATTTGCAAAGCAAGCTGATCGATGTGGCAGTGACGGTTTAAGGGTCACGAACAAACGGAACATCTAAGTGAGGGACTACTGCTTCTTTTGAAAAAGTGGTCCCTTTTTGTCTTAGTCACAATGACCGACGGAAAAATACGCCTTAAGTTTGATTATATTTATCGCTTGTTTTTTTATACTGAAGGTAGATAGAAAAAACGGAGGACAATCACTTGAAGAAAGCAATTAGTATGATCCTGCTCGTGTTAACGATAGGGACCGTCACATTGGTTACATGGTCTTATTTTACGAAAGATGCTTCCAGCGAACTGGTTCAGCTGGTGGATCGTTTCAATCCTTTCGTACCGGAGAAAAAGGTTTATGTCAAAACATCCGATGAGTATGGCGTGCCGCAAGAACATGATGCCTATGAATATACGCAAGAAGGAATCAATGAAGATGGACAAAAAATAAAAATCACGTTTTGGGCACCACAAAAATTAAAAGAAAATGCCTACCTAGAGCTTGATGCAAAGGGCAAACATGTGGAGTCGTATCAAGAGGTGACCGAGCAGGCTCTCCCTGACGCCGTCAAAGACGAGTTGGTTACGACTCATTGATCATCATGCCTGCTTGAAAAAAGGACAGGAAGTCATTTCCCGCAAGTTGGGAGATGGCTTTTTTCGTGCATTCACTTAGATAAAAGCTCGCCAAGATTTGATTTAGGTGAAAAAGATTAGAGGATGATAGAATTTTCAGAAAAAATAGATAATTTTTTCAATTCTTAGTTGCAATAGCAGAAGCGTCTGGTATTCTCTATGAGGTAGTTAAAAAAAATCATTCATATAATTAAAAATAGCGACAATGAGAGAATCACCTTGTATGGAGGATCAACGGTTTTCAAGG
The DNA here is from genome assembly GCF_050542975.1 of Enterococcus sp. DIV1368d. NCBI lineage: Bacteria > Bacillati > Bacillota > Bacilli > Lactobacillales > Enterococcaceae > Enterococcus > Enterococcus sp. DIV1368d. Next base: position 183,421 of record NZ_CP172939.1, read on the forward strand.
AGGAACCTATGACAGAAAAAAATCAATTAAAAAAGCAGATGAAAACCAGACATATCACTATGTTGGCACTAGGTGGCGCCATCGGTGCTGGCCTATTCAAGGGCAGCGGTGAAGCGATCCAGTTAGCGGGGCCTGCGGTCTTGCTGGCGTTTATTTTTTGTGGGCTGATCTTATTTGTCGTCATGACAGGACTGGGACAGTTGGTCTTATCTGACCAAAAACAACATGGTCTTTCGGGCTTAGTCCAGCCATATCTTGGCGTGCATACAGCCGATTTCATTGACTGGATCTACTGGTCAATGTGGATGATCAACATCATCGCCGAAGCAGTTGCTGCCGCAAGCTTTTTGCAGTTGTGGTTTCCCAATATTCCAGCTTGGATCTTTGTGTTGATTTTGGCACTGCTCACGACCATCATCAATTTGTTTTCGGTTCGCTTGTTTGCGGAAACGGAATATTGGCTTTCCTGGGCCAAAATCAGTGTGGTGATCGCGTTGATCTTGGTGGGTCTCTATCTGGTTGCCACGCAAGTCTTTGATTGGGGCTTTTTCCCGACGATGAGACAAATGACAGACTATGGTGGTTTTGCCCCTCATGGTCTCAAAGGATTTATCAATTCGTTATTGGTCGTAATCTATTCGTACGGCGGTTCTGAATTAGTAGCCATTACGATCAGTGAAGCGGAAAATCCCAAAAAAGCGATCCCGCAAGCAATCAAAGGAGTGATGACTCGGATTGCCGCTTTTTACATCATTCCCTTGTTTCTTTTACTGATCATTTATCCGTGGAATCAATTAGCCGATCCAAATGTCAGTCCTTTTGTGATGGTGTTTCAAAAAATCCATGTCCCATTTGCCTCCGACATCGTCAATTTAGTGATTATTTTGGCTTTGTTTTCGTCGATCAATTCTGGAGTCTATGCTTCTTCAAGAACGTTGTTTTTCCGATTAAGCAACAATGGCCAGAAAAAAAGCCGCTTTACGATGCTGAATAAAAACAGCGTGCCCCAACGAGCGATCATGTTTTGCAGCGGTACTTTATATCTTGGGGTCGTTCTTTCTTACTTTTTAGGCGACAAACTCTTCAATTATCTAGCAGGCTCCCTGTCTTATACTGTATTGCTGATCTGGTTGCTGATCAGTGCGGCGGCGTTTGTTTTGGTACGCAAGCAGAAGAAAATGGGCTATACGATTTTCTTGAGTGGGGCGATCCTTGCTCTGATTTTGCTGTTTGTCGGTATTTTGATCACTAACCCATTGGCGGTCACTGGCTTCACCGCACTATTGTATACGATCATTTTTCTTAGTTTTTATTGGAACCATCGAAAAATAGGGGAAACCAGTGAAAAAAGTTGAAGAAACGTCCCTTAAGACATAAACTGATGGGGAAGGAACCCTGCGTTCGGTTGTTTCTTCGGTTCTCAGGAATGTGACGATAAAATAAAGTGTAGGAGAAAACGAAAATGGTTAATTTTTGGACATTGATTTTCGGCACCCTCAGCTGGGTCGTGGTGGAAAGTCTGCTTTACAATCCGATGCATAAGTGGGGCAAGTTTTGGGCGAAAGAATCAGGAATGGCAGAGAAGATGGCTGATCAGCAGATGACGACCGGTGACATGCTCTTTACCTTTGGCGGCACGATCGTTGGTGGGATTCTCTTATCAGCAGCGACCTATCAAGTCGTCTATTGGTTTGCAACATTCGATCATGATGGTTGGCTGATGACCTCCTTGCAAGTCGCTTGCTTATTGTGGCTAGGGGTTTATGGGGTCGCCACCTTCGTGATGGCTGTTTACTCGGGACAGTCCCGCAAATTAGTCGGGCTGCACCTTGTGAACGGGTTTCTAGGAGTGATCGTTTTAGGACTTGTTGTTGGCTTGATTGGACAGTAAGCAACGATCATACCCCAGCGAGAGCGTTCAAAGGTCTCAACGAATCAATCCTAAAGAAAGCCGATCTTGTTTCAACAAGGTTGGTTTTTTTGTGCGTAAAATTAATCTTACTATAAAAAATAGCTATAAAAGCAAATAATTTATGCTATACTAAAAGCACTTTAATCTGTAGGAAACCAAATCCGCGGATTGCGGAAAAATCATCAAAGAAACAAAATTAGGGGCAACGAGGAGGAAAAAATGAAAACGAAAAGCATGTTAGGTAGAGGAATATTTGCTGCCGTTTGTTTAGTGACACTATTTTTCTTGACAAGCTGTAGCAGCTCAGGGGTTGACTCTGCAGCTGCGAATCAAGTATTGACCAATAGCAACAGTCATCAACAAAATGCCTTGTACGTTTTGGAAGATGGAAAGCTCACCGTCAATAAAACGCTGAGTTTTTTGGTCGATCCGAATCAGGAACCTGCGGACTTGGTAAAAGAACAAGAGACGCAATTAGTGCAGATCAACGAAACACTGCAAGCAGAGTTTCCCAAAAGCAAAGCACTGACTGCGGCAGACATCGGTCCTATGCACACCTTTGAAGTGACAAATGCCCAAGTGATCATTGATCAAGAGAAAAGGGAAGTGCGCATGACTGGCGATGATTTTGAGAAAGTATTCAAAATGGCGGACAACAATGACGAGCGTCTGATCGATGACGAACAAAACGAGTACGAGTTTTCGTATGAGGAAAACTAGCAAGTGACAAAAAAACGGCTGCCTCCGACGAGACAACCGCTTCAGACAGTAGACAAACCTTAGACAAAAATGAGGTTTGTCTTTTTTTCGTTGCAAAATTTAGTGGCTATTACGGAAAACATTTTGCGCAAGGAGTAAGTCCGCGACTTTGCGCTTCTGCTAAAGTGGCAGGCGTGTAGGTACCGTTGCCGCATTTTCTCGTATGATATTTCGAACCTGTTGGTGTAACGAGGACCGACGTTTGGGCTTGATTGCTAGCAGCGGCTGGCTGACTTTGTTCTGGCACAGCGGCGGCTGCCTGCCGTTCTTCCTCCGCCTTGGCTTGAGCGGCTGCTTGTTCGTTGGCAGCGATCGTTTGCGCCACTGTTTTTGTTCGAGCAGCTAATTCCTCATCGGGGGTCTTGAGACGAGCGACAGCATCTTCTGCACGAGCAAGGGTATCTTTTGTCGGCTCCGCCTCTGCCGCTTCCACCGCTTGGACAGCTTCTGCAACGAGTGCTTCTGCTTCTTTCTCAGAAATCTTAGTTTCTACAGTGGATAACCGACTTTCAAACGTTTCCTTGTTCAAAACCGCTTGTGCGACCAATTCTTTTGCCTGATCGAAATCCCTGCGCTCAAGAGAAGCTTCAGCGGTATCAAGGGCTTTGCCGATGGCAAGGTGTTCTTCAACTACCGCGAGCCGAGTAGCGAGATCTCCGTAGGTTTTACTCAAAGCATGAATCATCGTCACGGCTTCGTCGTAATTCTTTTGGTTTGGCTGGGTTGCGGCAAGCGCCAGTGCCGTCTCGGCTTTTTCCAGTGCTGCTTGTTCTTGTTTTTCAGCTTGCAAACTCGCTAGAAATGCGCGAGAAGGTTTGACGGTGACGACTTCTTCTTTGGTGTTTCCACCCATTGAGGCTTGGAGGGTAAATTCCTGTTCCTCTTCATCTTCAAGTTGCACGGTGTAAGAAAATGTTTCGTCCGCCAGCGAAACCTCCACCCCGTTGATCGTCAGTTGCGCTTCTGGGTTGGTTCGCCCAGTAATCGCCGCTTCGCCTTGTTCGTTGGTAACCAGTTCTGCTTCATCTACGTGAAGCTCCGGTGTTGTTGCAGGAGTCAATAATACCCCGCCGATCAATAAGAGAAAACCACCCATAAAAATAACGATTTTGTTGCGAAGCGGTTTTTTCTTGATCAAACTAAGAACAAAAAAGATTCCGCTTACAACCATTGTCAAAAAACCAACAACAAAAATAAATATCCCCATACTTTTTTCATTTCCTTTCTTGTGAATATTTTAATTATAACATTTTTATTAACGTATCCGCCATCAATAACCGACTAGTAAGGGTTGCTGAGCGTACGGAGGGAGTTTAATTAGTAAATCATCAGATATTTTTATCAATAATAAATAGATTTAAGGTATTTTTTATTATAAAATGATATATAAAAGAGTTGTTTTTCGTTTGCGGTTGTTTTTTTGGTTAAACAACTCTTGGTACAAATCCACTTGTTTGCTTCATCACTGTAAAAAAATGTTTCGAACAAACGGTTGAGAGCGAGCAACTACTTGCAAACCAGCAGCTTTCCTTCGCTGCTTCCCCCAAATAACACCATAAAAAAGAGATTCCCCCTCACTTGCAACCAAGCCATTTCATTGATAAGAAAATCAGTATGCGCAAAAGGAGAAGCAATGAAAATCACACAAATCCAATGTCCCAGCTGCTTGGGTCAGTTAACCGTTGACTGGGAGAAAGGAAAAGCAGTTTGCCAGTATTGCTTAACGAAGTCAGTCCTACATTCGCCGCCAAAACAAACGCAAGCAGCTTCGAATGAACAGGTTCCCGTAGTTTTTCAAGAAGTCAAAGAAGGGTTTTATTCGTTTACCTTTAATGAAGACGAGGTAGCAAATGCCTTGAAAAAATGGCTGATCCAACAGGAATCAGTTCCTGAGGACATTGTCGTTCATCTTGAAGTCAGCGAGGTAAAACGATATTTTATTCCGATTTATGAATTTCAGGTGACCTATACGATGCACTGGGAGGGGGCCTTTGGCTACGATACCCATTCCATTGCATGGGAAGGCTCGCATACGACCACATGGGAAAAGAAGCGCGGCGACCATCCAGATGAGACGGTCATACTCTATCAATGCGGCAGTTCGGAGGTGATCGAGCAAGAAATTCCTCAAAGCTTCGAGGTCAATGATGAAATGAAAAGAAAACCGCACTTTAGTACCGATCAAAAGGAATTTCAACAGCTAGTCTCAGCACATGCTATTCATGCTTTTCCCTTTGATATTGAGCAAGAGCAGGCGCTCTTTGGTTCTGAAAAACAAGCGGAATTGAGAGCCCATGCGAATGCGGTGATCCAGAAGAAAGAATCTGCCGATCATCTAAAAGAGCTGCACCTAGATCTTTCCCTGATCAGCTGTGCTACAGAAAAGCTCTACTTTCCCCTGTATATGGGCACCTTCAAGTACCAAGAGCAATCCTTTGAATTTGCGATCGACGGCAAAGATCCTGACCGAATGAAGCTGCCGATTATCCCACAGTGCCAAGAAACCTTACAAACGGTTGCGAATTTTTCAAAAGCTCGTAAGGTTTTTGGCTGGTCCTCCGTACTCTTTTTTACGTTAGGTGTGATCCTGATGATCTTGGCGCTATTCATTTCTGAATGGATCCCTCTAGGAAGAGTATTTAGGGCTGTCATAGGGGGGATTGTCATGAGTTCTCTGCCAACTGCAATCTATTGGGTAGTATCGGGGATATTGTTGCACTTTCTAAAAGAACAGTACCTCAAAACAGTCCAAAAATTTAGAGATGAGCTCCAAAGAGAATTATTAGGTAAGAAAACAGTTGGGACCGCTTTGTTAGCAAACTACGAGAAGTGTGGAAAGAAGCTTGCAAGAATGAGGAAATTTTATGAATGGCTCGATACGATCGCTTATGTGGTCGTGGTCGTTACCCTTATTTGGAACATTCTTCGGTTTCTTTGATAAACCATCTTGTTGAAAAGAAAAAACGATTCATAAAAAGGAGAAAAAATGAAAATCACACAAATCCAATGCCCCAGTTGCTTAGGGCGTCTAGAAGTTGATTGGGACTCAGGAAAAGCAGTCTGTCAGTATTGCTTGAATGAGCTGTTGATCAAACCAGAACAAAAAAACCAGGAACAAACAAACCAGGAACAAACAAACCAAGTCGTCTCGCTGAAAGAGTTGCCATGCATTCAAGGGACCGTCAAAGAAGGGTTTTATCCGTTTGCCTATGATGAAAAGGCATGTGAAGCGGCGTTGAAAAATAAACTAGCTTGGCAAGAGACCATCTCGGAAAGTATCTTTTTTGAGCTAGAGATGGTTTATCTCAAACGTGTATTTATCCCGATGTATTATTTTCAAATTGCTTATGATGCGCAAGTGAGAGGAAGCTATGTCCACGAGGAACAGCAGAGGGGGCGTGGGCGCATTACTGCCGACATTTCTTTACATAACAGCGGGAACACAACGGTTTTCAATGAATATTTCCCTACGGATACCCAAAAAGAAGCGGATTACAGTATCAATGGTAAGCTGCCGCTGCATCTTCAAAAAGGAGCCGCCTATTGCACGGATATGCAGCAGTTTTCGGCACTTAGTCAAGGCGCTCAGGTGCTGCCCTTTGATATTTCCAGAGAAGCGGCACTCTCTGATACCCATCTAATGGAAGTCTTTGAAGCAAAAGCCAAAGACCATTTGGTGGGAGCAGAGGTTGCCAATGAGGTTCAACTGACTCTTTTTCCGAAACAATGTGATACGGAAAAACTGTATTTTCCTTATTACATTGGCGAATTCAAGTATGGAAACCAAACCTATTCTTTCGTGGCTGATGGCACCGATGCTGAACGTCTTTTTCCAACCCAGCTTCCTGAATGTGAACAGCTGGTGCAAGTGAAGAAAAGTTTTTCGAAGACCAGTAGTGTCCTTTGGCAGTTCTGCTATACCTTCTTTTTTGTCGGATTATTTTCTGGAATTGCTTCGAGTTTTCTATTTGATGGCTTTTTATTACCGGCTGTTGCCTTTAGTCTGCTTGCTTCAGCGGTCATCTTGCTGATTGCTTGTCTTGCGACTTGGTACTTCTTGCTCGTACCAGAGGTCAAGTTTTTCTCAGAGTACGGCAAATTCAAAGCAGAACTTTCCCAGGCATTGAGTCAGTCGGATGCATCAACGGCTGCAGCGAAGAAAGCTTTTGAAACGCGGAGGAAGAAACTCGTTCGAAAAACAGTATTTTACAGCAGTCTGGAAAACATGGCGTATGAATTTGCCTTGATCCTTTTTTTAGCAATCCTGACTTGGTATTTCAGTTTTTATGGCTTATCGTTTCTAGTGCTGCTGGCGTTTGTCACCTGGAATACGATCCGTATTTTTACAACAAAAAGCTCCGATACCTGTATCGAAACGAAAGGATGATTCAATGGATATTATTCCGATTCAATGCCCCCACTGCCTAGGAGAACTAGAAGTCAATTGGGACGCTGGCACGGCGATTTGTCTGTATTGTCGTGGGAAAATGGTCATTAAACAATCTTTCGATCATACCAAAAGCCCGCATGCCAATCCTATGACAGAAAAACAGCTTGCGCTGACGCACCTTGCTGCTTTGTTGAAGAAAATCAGTCAGTCAGCTGCTGCCAACCAAACGATGGATCCTCTTCCCCTGGGAAACTCCTCAGCGGCAGGGGGTTCAAGTGATCACAAGCAGTCAAAGCAATCGGCAATGAATCAGACGTCTTTGATTCAGCGGGCGCCACGCGATCCAGTCAAGGAGCGACAAACTCGTTTGAATGCTTTTTTGCAAGAGCAAGATTTTTTGTTCTATTTTTCTGGAGAAAGACAAGTGCTGCCACGGCAATGGCAAAGACAAGTCCTTACCAGTTTTCAAGTACCTGAAACGGAGACGCTTCTGGCACTGCTAACGGCAAAGATGACTGGCAAGAAAGCGAATGCGGGGCTGCTTTTTGGCGTTGAACGAGTGTATTTGTGCACGTACGAAAAGAAAGAAAAACGAATAGCCAGTTTTTCCTGGAGTGTTTGGAAAAACCTCAGTTTTGAGGTCCAGCATAAAATGTTTAGTAGCTTTTTGGTGATTCAACAGGAATACCGCATTCCTCTCCAAGCATTGGGCTTTGCGACCCAATCATTTTTGCAAGAATTACAGCAGTTGTTGCAAGAGTGGGAGACTGGCTAGTGCTGAGTATCGATGAAATCAAATAATGGATCAATTTATTGGTCAAAAAAACAAAGAGAGCGTCGCAAACAGCGGCGCTCTTTTTTTATTCATTTGGTTTCTAGGTTTCCAACTCAGTGTCGTTGGTTTCTGATAAATACTCGGCTTCATCGTTTAAAAGACTGGCCGTCGTTCGCAGCGTGTCGTAAGAATGCAAAACGGCAGCGAGGCTTTTTTGCGAATCACTGATTTTCATGGTCGTCGAATCGGCACTATCTAACACGACTAAGGCTTGTTGATTGATGGCTTGCATGGTTGCGGCAATGGTTTGGGTCAACTGCTTGGTCTGTTCGGCTAATTTTTGCATTTCATCGGCAACTACCCGAAAGCCAGCTGCTTGTTCGCCGATCCGTGCTGTTTCGATGGAAGCGTTGAAGGATAGCAGTTTGGTTTGTTGTGCAATGCGGTCGATGTCATGCAGCACCGCTGTCACCTGTTGGCTATCCATTTCTAAGGCATGGGTCGTTGCTTGATTTTGATCAGACAGCCGTTTGACTTGCGCCAAGTTCTCTGACAAATGATCGACTTGCTGATGCCCGTTGGCAGAAAGTCGTGTCAGGGAAGCAGCACTTTCTTGCACTTTTTTGATAGTGACCGCTAAGGCTTGTTCTCTTTGGGTAATGTCAAAAGCGATTTTGACGACGTTGACGACTTCTTGCTGCTCATCGAGGACGGGGAAGTAGATTCCTTCTAAAATCAGTTTTTCTCCTTGTTTGTTTTTTCGGATGATTTTGTCTTGAAACCGTTGCTTTGAGTACAGCAGTTGATTCCAAAAAGCTTGGTAATCCGTACTGGCAGCATAATGGTCAAAACAAAAGGTCCGATGCGGCAAGCCAATGATTTCTTCTTGGCTGTACCCTAGGATATCAGTCATGTTGGCATTGGCGAAAACAACTTCTTTTTGCGGATCAAAGACTATGACAGCGAGTTCTTGAAAAATAGCAGCGAGCAGACGGTTATTTTGTGTTTCATCTAATGTGAATTTCATACGTACTTACCTACGCCTTTCAGTTTTTTGGGAAGTTTACACAGCGAGTGTCTTACAGTTATCGGTCATGAAGGCAAGGCAGTTAAGAGTGCAAAAACCACCTTTTTTGTCGAACAAAATGCTTGGAAACAGAAGAAAGCAAGATTCTTTGCATCAGAATGACTTGGTGGTACCCTTAAGATCAACACGAACGATTTCAAACAAAAGGAGAGAATCGTATGACAGATAGAATTTCGTTGGAAAAAGCAGCCGTTGAATTTAGTGAGGCAAATGCACCGCACCCACGGATCTATGAATTACCGCCAGAAGAAGGGCGCGCACTATTGGAACAAGTCCAAGAGTCGCCCGTCAATAAATTGGCGGTTGAGATAGAAGATCAGACCGTAGATACAGGCGAATGGGGGACCATCAATGTTCGTTTTGTTCGTCCTGAAGGAAATCATGCAATTCTCCCTGTTATTTATTATCTCCATGGTGCTGGCTGGGTCTTCGGCAGTGCCGCAACTCATGATAAATTGATCCGTGAATTGGCGGTACGAACCAACTCGATCGTCATTTTTCCTGAATACAGTCGTTCGCCAGAAGCAAAATACCCAACGGCGATCGAACAAAATTATGCGGTCTTGCAGCAATTACCGGGATTTGTCGATGTCAAAGGCTTAGACCTTACCCGTTTGACCGTGGCTGGCGATTCCGTAGGTGGGAACATGGCGACTGTTATGACCTTGTTAACGAAAGCCCGTGGTGGCATTCCGATCGCACAGCAATTATTGTTCTATCCTGTGACAGATGCCCGCTTTGATACGCCTTCGTATGAAGCATTTGGCGAAAACTATTTTCTGACCAAAGAAGGGATGCAATGGTTCTGGGATCAATACACGACGGATGAAACACAGCGGAATCAAATGACCGCTTCTCCTTTAAGAGCGACCAAAGAGGAGTTAGCCGATCTGCCACCAGCGTTGATCATTACAGGGGAAGCAGATGTCTTGCGGGATGAAGGGGAAGCCTATGCGCAGCATTTACGAGCAGCTGGCGTGGAAGTTACCCAAGCACGTCTGCAAGGAATCATCCATGATTTTGTGATGGTTAATGCGATGGATCAGACCCAAGCTGCACGAGCGGCCATGACACTGGCTGTCGGTTGGCTGACGGAAAAAAATGTCCCAGCAGAATAAAAAACCGACAAAAGAAGCTTCTTTTTAGAGGTGTTCTGATACAGTAAAGGATTTATGGGGTGGAGCGATCCACTCCTTTTTTTGTCGGAAAAATTGAAATACGTACACCTGCAGTCTGAAGCAGATGCAAACGCTCTCTAAAAAACTACGTTTTTATAGTACAGATATTAATAAGTGTTTTTCGTTGATAAATAAATATAAAGTGCTATTATATGTATTGTGATTAATACAGTTTTCGAAAAGAGGTAATACAGTGAGTGCAAAAGGATCAGAAATCATTGTTGAAAGTTTAGAAAATCATCGGGTGCCTTATATCTTTGGGATTCCCGGTGCAAAAATCGATGGCGTATTTGATGTGTTGAGTGATCGGGGACCAGAGTTGATTTTGGCGCGACATGAACAAAACGCGGCATTTATGGCACAAGCAATCGGTCGCCTGACAGGAGAGCCAGGAGTCGTCATTGCGACAAGTGGACCAGGAGCCAGTAATTTAGCGACTGGGTTGGTCACGGCAACTGCCGAAGGTGATCCCGTCCTGGCACTAGCAGGCCAAGTGAAGCGTTCTGACCTTTCAAAATTGACCCACCAAAGCATGAATAATGCGGCATTGTTTGCGCCGATCACGAAATTCAGCAGTGAAGTCCAAGATCCTGAAACCCTTTCTGAAAGTATTGCCAACGCCTTTCGCATCGCAAAAACAGCGAAAAAAGGGGCGAGCTTTTTATCCATTCCTCAAGATGTGACAGATGGAACCGTTCAAGGGGCAGCGATCAAACCTCTATCTTCGCCTAAATTAGGCAGTGCCGATGCAGAAGATATCCAGGCACTCGTCGATCGGATCAAAGAAGCCAAACTGCCTGTCCTACTCTTAGGGATGCGGGCTTCAGGCGTGAAAGAAACACAAGCGATTCGTCATTTAGTTGCAAAAACTGGGTTGCCTGTCGTAGAGACCTTCCAAGGCGCCGGGATCATTTCTCGTGAATTAGAAGAGCATTTCTTTGGCCGCGTCGGCTTGTTCCGCAATCAGCCTGGTGATATGCTGTTGAAACGCAGCGACTTAGTGATCGCTGTGGGGTACGACCCGATCGAATACGAAGCTCGCAACTGGAATGCGGAAAAAGATGCCCGCGTGATCGTCATCGATGAAGTACCGATGGAGATCGATCCATTTATGCAGCCAGAAGTTGAACTGATGGGCAGTATCGCGAAAATTATTGAACAACTATCAAAAGCCATCGATCAGTATCACTTGACCGAAGACGCTCAAAACTATTTAACGACGCTGCAAACCAAACTCAATGAAAAACCAGCGGATGTCGAAGGCAGCAACAATACCTTGCATCCCCTGGAAATCATTGATGCTTTGCAACAAGAAGTGACCGATGACATGACGGTGACGGTGGATGTCGGCAGCCACTACATTTGGATGGCCCGTCATTTCCGCAGCTATGAGCCAAGGCACCTGCTCTTTAGTAATGGCATGCAGACCTTAGGAGTCGCTTTGCCATGGGCGATCGCTGCAGCGCTCGTTCGACCAAATACTCAAGTGATCTCTGTATCTGGCGATGGTGGCTTCTTGTTTTCTGCCCAAGAGTTAGAAACAGCCGTCCGTTTGAAACAAAACATCATTCACTTGATTTGGAATGACGGTACCTACAATATGGTGAAATTCCAAGAAGAGATGAAATATGATCGTGCTTCTGGGGTTGATTTTGGACCAGTTGATTTCGTGAAATATGCCGAAGCATTTGGTGCCAAAGGCCTACGGGCAACTACCAAACAAGAATTGATGGCAGCCATCGAAGAAGGCTTTGCAACGGATGGTCCAGTGATCATTGATATCCCTGTGGATTATTCAGACAATGCCGATCTTGGCAAAACGATCCTACCTGATCAATTTTATTAAGACCAAAGGAGCATCAAGATGAAAGTGAAAAACAAAAGTTATTTATATCAGCATGGCACCCTAGGTGGGTTGATGCAGGATTTAATGGATGGCACGGAGCAAATCGGAAAAATGCTTGAATATGGCAATTTTGGGATTGGTACTTTGGCTGGTTCCAATGGTGAAGTGATTATTTTAGATGGTGAAATCTACCATGTAGACGAGTCGGGCAAGGTACAAGTGCTCCAAGGAAATGAAGGAACCCCCTATGCGGCAGTCGTTGATTTTTCTGCGGCGAAGCACCTGCAGGTCAGCCAAGAAATGACCGATGAAGAAGTGAAAAACCAAGTCCTGACAGAAGTCAGCCCGAATTTGTTTTCCGCTGTCAAGATTCATGGGGTATTTACCAAGATGCACGTCCGCGTTGCCCCAAAGCAAGAAAAACCGTACCCAAAATTCATTGAGATCATCCAGTATCAGCCGGAATTTCAAGCAGAAGATATCAGCGGAACGATCGTCGGGTTCTTTACCCCGTTGTTGTTCCACGGTGCTGCGGCCGCCGGTTTCCATTTGCATTTTATTAGTGATGATCGCACATTTGCTGGTCATGTCTTAGACTTTGAAGTGGCAGCTGGTGAAGTCGAATTGATGGAACTAGCCGAATTTCGTCAGCATTTTCCTATCGACAACCAAGACTACTTGCAGCGGGAGATCGATGTCGCAAAAATCGCCAAGGATATTGAAGCTGCCGAATAAGTAGCAGGCAGAAAAAAATAATTGATCGCCAGTAGAGTGGTCTCGGATCGAATTGAGCGCAAAAGTAGCAGTGAAGCCAACGCTTCACTGCTTTTTTTGTGCTTCCTTCTAATCGTGAGGGTTGCTGCAAAAACCTGGATACTTCGATAAAAAAGCTGGGAAATAGTCAAAAATCTGAAATAATTCTTATTTATGAGCAAATAAATTGATATATTTGAAGAATAATGATAATTTTTGTACTAATTAGAAGTATTTTGTTGAGAGTAATTACACTTGACTGATTTTATAGAGAAAAGAGGAAGGATATGAAAAAAGAGTTGACGACTGCGCAAGGAGCCAGTGTAGCGGATAACCAGAATTCTTTGACGGCGGGGCGCCGTGGACCAGTGTTGATCCAAGATGTCCATTTGCTAGAAAAACTGGCACATTTTAATCGTGAGCGGATTCCCGAACGAGTCGTTCATGCGAAAGGTGCGGGGGCTCATGGTGTCTTCCGAGTAACAAACGACGTAACGATGTACACGAAAGCGGCTTTTCTTTCAGCCATCGGTAAAGAAACAGACCTGTTTATTCGCTTTTCAACGGTTGCCGGAGAACTGGGGTCTGCGGATACGTTGCGCGATCCTCGGGGGTTTGCGGTTAAATTTTACACGGAAGCGGGGAATTATGACCTCGTGGGAAATAATACCCCGATTTTCTTTATTCGTGATCCGTTGAAATTTCCTGATTTTATCCATACCCAAAAAAGAGACCCGCGAACGCACTTGAAAAATCCAGAAGCGGTGTGGGATTTTTGGTCCCATTCACCGGAATCCCTCCATCAAGTCAGCCTGTTGATGGGGGATCGGGGGTTACCGGCAACCTTTCGCCATATGCATGGGTATGGGAGCCATACATTTGCTTGGATTAACGCAGAGGGGGAACGCTTTTGGGTGAAATATCATTTTCGGACGGATCAAGGCATTATGAACATGAGTGCAGCGCTCGCAGCAGAACTTGCGGGAAGCAATCCTGATTATCATATTGAAGATCTATACAAAGCAATCGAGGCAAAGGAGTATCCTTCTTGGACACTCTATGTTCAAATCATTCCCTTTGAAGAAGGCTGGTCAGCTGCCGTCAATCTTTTTGATGTGACCAAAACAGTCTCACAAAAAGACTATCCGCTGATTGAAGTGGGACGCATGACCTTGAATCGCAATCCAGAGAACTATTTCAACGAAGTCGAGCAAGTCACTTTTTCACCGGGCAATATCGTTCCAGGGATCGATTTTTCACCGGACAAACTATTGCAAGGTCGGCTGTTTGCTTATGGTGATGCGCATCGTTATCGAGTTGGACCCAACAGCAGCCAGTTGCCGATCAATGCGCCAAAAGCGCCTGTCCATAATCACCAACAGGACGGTTTCATGAATACCAAAACGAATTCTTCAGGGATCAATTATGAACCGAACAGTTTCGATGGCATCAAAGAAAACCCGCATGCCAAGGGCATCCACTATTCGTTAGAAGGAGAGATCGGTTCCTTTGATTACGATGAAGACTATTATAGCCAAGCAGGTGATTTTTATAGTTTGCTCTCAGAAGAAGAACGAACACGTTTAATTCAAACGATTGCGGGAAGTTTGGGACAGGTTCAAAATCAACAGATCAAAGAACGGCAGGTCATGCATTTTTACCGTGCGGACCCAGAATACGGCAGACGAATCGCTGAAGCGATCGATGTGAACATTTAAGAAAGGAGGAAAAAGAATGTTACTTTTACATGTAGTTTTTGGTCTTTTATCTTTTGTCGGAGCAATGATGCTGGGGGTGGCCTTTAAAGGGCAGCTGCGAGAGCTTTCAAGGCTTCAGCAATGGGCAGTCGGTTTGAGTTATACGGGCACGCTGTTGACGGCGATTTTGGGGATCTTGTCTGCATCTTCTCATCCAATCATCGTACTCATGACCCTCGTAGGCGCACTGGCTTTTACGAAACGGACATTTTTAAGTGCAGATCAATCCAAAGAGCAATGATTGCTGATAGTAGCGGCGTAGAAGGAAAAAGCGTACTTGATTCATTGGAAAAGTCCCATATAAAGCTGCTTCCACTAAAAAAGAACAGCTTTATATGGGAGGATTAGTCAGGCGTTCGTTTAAAGGCGACAAGGAAATATCAATTCTCTTTCTTTGGAGAAGCGGCGTGAATGATTGGAATTACTACGTATTATCAAGAACGACCAACCGCAAAATTCTCGGATTGATTCGATTCAAAAGATAATTCCAATCGGCAGCGTCGGGTATTGATTTTAATAAGACACTTTCAACATCCAGTAAGTATTCAGTGGCGTATTCGGAGTAGTTAGTAATGAGAAAATTAATGTTTTTTTCTTTTAAATACTCGTGGGAGAGTTCGTTTGAATCAGGGTAGTACATTTCATGATAAACGCCAAGATATTTTCGGATAATACTTTCGGCGTACTCACAAACATACTCGTTACCTTCAAAAATAACAGCTATAGTTCTCCGTGTGCCCCAATTCTCTTCAATGATGGCTTCCATGTGGAAGGTGAGACTTGCACAAAAATCATCCAAATGGTCGAAAGAATAGAGTGTTTTCACAAGAGGATGTGAGAGCAAAAACTGGCGATTTTTTTTATATTCAGCCGCAAATTTTTCTTTGACGAAAGCATTCAAATCATCGATGTTGACGTTCATCGTTGGCGATAACAACTCACGAAGCTTGAAAATAGTGAAGAATGACTCTAACCAAAGCAAATCTTTTTGTTCATCAAAGCTGTTGCCGCGATTTTGGGCATAGAAATCAGCAGTGATCTGTTTGATCGCGGGCCAGTGGTTATAGTTAAGACAAAACACTTTGCTTGTTTCTAGATCGGTGTTGAGTTTGCGACGACAAATGATGCAAGTCAAAAGATAGATTGCTTCTTCTTGAGGAAACTCAAAGGTAAAATAACGCTGGATAATCTTTTTAAGGTCCTCATAATTTGAAAGTAAACCATTTTTTTTAACTAACTCGCTTAGTTCTGGAGAGGGGGCAGCAAGTAAACCGCGTTTGCTGCGCTCCACGCTAATATAAAGGATATAAGCAAAATAAGAAAACGAAGAGCTCTGTAAGGCCTTCGTTTCCAAAAGGTCAGTGATTTCCATCACCGCATCTTGTACATGGATCGAGGGAAATAACGTGTGGACATTAATGTCAGACTCGTAGTAAAAAAGACAGAAAAATTTTCGTATATCGATCTCCGAACCTGCCAAAGAGACGGGATCCGTTTTGATTTTTAAACAGAAAGGGGATAAAAATGGCTGTATTTTCCGGAAGTAGCTGATCAGCGCTTGTTCAGAAATATTAAGCGTTAAGCTCCAATCAAAGAGGGTTTGCTGCTCATCATAAAAAATACTTTCTAAAATCTGGAAAATCGGTTCATCTTTTATCAATTCTTGCTTTTGCTTTCGATACCTATCATGATCGATTTCTTCAAAAAGATACCCGATTTTTGCTGTATGGATCGCCATAGCCCCTTTAAAATACTCTCGCAAGCTAGCAATGTCAGTAATCAACGTACGCGTACTGCTCTCGGTCACTTCAGCGAGTTCTCCCAGTGTACGGGAGGGACTTTTCTCAAATTCATTCAACAATTGCAGCCAGCGAATCAACGTGCGGTTTCGCATGAAGTTTAATTGAAATGTTTTCATGTCAGCCTCCAACAAAATAAGTTTAAATAATTATAGCATAATCATTTACACAGAGAATGAAACGTTCAACTGTTAGGCGTTCTTGCCACAGTGCCTTGAAGGCTCTGACTACCAGCAAAACATTTCCGGGAATATCAATCGTTCACGGTAAGTATAGCAAGGACCTGAGAAACCAATTGCCAAAAATCATACATAAAGGAGGAAAAAGAAATGGACCGTCGAATTATTTTTTTAGCAAGTACCTATGTTGTATTGGGGATGGTGAAGGTTCCACTGGCTTTTCCTCATACAGAACATTCTTTTGGTTCCCAAGTCAATATAGTAAAAAACATGTCCGATTTTGCTGATCGATCCGCCGATGCTGCTTCTTTGATTGATGAAAAACATCCCGAACACGAAAATGACTTCTCCGCAGAAAGAGCGAGACCATCTGTCGAGTCCTTCCAGGGAATCATGCTAGAGGAGGTTTTTGAGAAGGGAAAGATGGCACCAGCTTCCCAAAAGATGACCGATCAGATGATGCGAAGCAACTACCCGACGACGTATCACGGCCAGCTCAGCATGATGTTATCTGGAATCGCTCTTTATGGTCAGCGAAGGGAGGAGGCATCCATTTGTGTTTCCAACGTTTTTGAATAAAAAAGATCAGCGTAAGCTGAATGTATACAAAGAACTGGAGCATGCGCCCTTCATGACAAGATCAAGGGAGCAATTAATGGATCGTTTCGGCATGTCTCCATTTTTAGTAGGCAAAATAGTGGAAGAATTAGCTGCTGATTTCGTTCAGTTTGGCTTACAAAAAGAAGTAGCACTCAGCTGGGACGGGGAATCAATTGAACTGCACACGAATGGTCGATTTACTTCTGAGCTCCTCTTTTCTTATTACGCTGAGGAATCGATCAAATTTTCACTGTTTACGGCCATTTTTTGTGAACAGCTGCATTCCATCAACAGCTTTGCTTTGGACCACTTTTTAAGCCATACAACCGTCTACAATGAATTTAAGGAGCTGAAAAAAGCGCTGCAGGCATTTGCGATCGACATCAATAAAGAGTTTAAGTTAGTAGGGGATGAATGGCGCATCCGAGAAGTTGCCTTGCTTTTTTTTAGTATGATGAAGCGCTTAGACCCATTACGGACCCTTCAGAGCGCGAAAGAAATCAATCATTTTGCGCAACTCTTTTTCGGGTCAGCTTTTTCCGATAACTATTCTTCGTCTCTGGCTTTACGATTGAAGATATATTTAGGGATTGTGACGGTTCGAATTCGAAATCAGCATTATTTAGCGAAACTTTCAAACACTTCTTTAGCAAATCAAGTGGCGAGCCAGAAACTCCCAACGATACAAACATGGTTGCGCAGTAGAAAGACCATGGAGGAAGATTTCATCAAACAAGAAAGTCTCGGATTGTTAAACTATTTGATTGTGGAAGGTTGGCTTGAGGAGGAACGGTTCATGCAAGACTCTTGCCCAGAGATTCTTCGCCTCAATCAGCTGTTTATGGATTTTTTGACGCCACGATTGAAAGAAAACAGTCGCCAATATGAGGTTCGCCTAAAAGATCAGCTAATGAAGATCCACTATGAGTTGGTTCATTTTCCTTTGTACGTGAAATACAAGTATACGATGACGGAGGTGACGTACTTTTTCGAAGCGTATCCTGAATATGTGGAATGGTGTCGGACATTTTTGGAAAAAAATAAAAAGGAGCAGGTTCTATGGGAAGCAAAGGAATTTTTATTTTATCGTTACTTGCTCTTACTAGTTACCACGATTCCGATGAATGAAATTATTGAACCATTGTATGTCTGCGTCGACTTTTCATTCGGGGAAGCCTACAATCACTTTATTAAAGAATCGATTTCCCGTATCGTCAATCTGAATATTTTATTCCAACGTAGTCCCACGTTGCAAACCGATTTGATACTTTCGGATATTGTTTTGGCAGAAAACAGCAGCATCGATCAAGTTTGCTGGTTAACACCACCAAGGCCGACAGATTGGGCGATTCTCACAGAAAAAATCCTCGATTTGCGAAAAATGAAGTACGAATAGGGAGGCACTCAGTACAAGATTGAAAGCAAAGGACAAAAAAAACGATTGAAACACTGTTGTTCAACTGGCAGCCACCCATTTGAAAAACAGTGTTTTTTTCTGATGACGCCAGAGGATCTTAGGCAACACAAAAAAATTGCTGAAGCCGAGGATCGACAATGCGTTGGATGCAAAACGTGGTCCTTTATCAGTAGACCCATTCTTCCAACAACTCGTTCTCTTTGACAAGCAAGGGAGTCATTTGCTTGAGTCGAAAAAACGAAGCGTAGTATAATAAAAGAGAATTGATATTTATTTACTAATTGGATGGCAAGATGTTTTTTCAATAGAGGTTGTTAAGAGGAAAAAGGAAGAGAAAGGATTTCGCCTATGAAGCATTCGCAAAAAGGGGTAGCGCTTCTTTTGGTTTGCGGACAACTTTTAGCTGGTGTGCCAGTTTCAGCTGCGGTTGTTGCATCGGAAAGTACGATCGTTGCCCAAACATCAGAAACAGCTGCACAAGCAAGTGACAGTAGCAGCACAGAAGTGACTAGCGAAGAAACTGCTCCAGCAGTGGAAGGACAAGTGTCCGATTCTGAGCAAGGATCGGCACCTGTAGAAAGTGTACCAGAAGGATCTGAGACAGCGCCGGAGGGAACAGAGCAAACCGAAGAACCGACCCCAGTTCCCCAACCGACCCCAGAGCCAGAGCCAGAACCAGAACCAGAGCTACCGAGTAAGCCAGAGCCTTCTCAGCCAGAAGAACCAACGCCAGCACCCAAACCAGAAGAACCAACACAGCCTGTAGCGCCCAAACCTGAAACGCAGCCAGAGAAGCCCAAACCGTCAAAACCTGTAGAAACGAAACCGACACCAGAAGCAAACAGTGAAGCAAGTCAAGCAACACCGGCGGCTGTGTCACCGATCATGCCACCAAGTACCCAAGCACCAAGCGGGCCAAGTCAATCCGATCCGACACCGCAGCAAGGCAGCGAAACGAGCTTGACGGTCACACCAGTAAAAGAAGTGTGGGATTTTATCCAAGAAATCGGCGAAGATGCCCGAGAAATCGGCTTGAAAAATGATTTGTACGCTTCTGTCATGATTGCCCAGGCTATTTTAGAATCAGGTGGCGGGCAAAGCAGACTGAGTCAGGCGCCATACTTCAATCTCTTTGGCATCAAAGGAACCTATCAGGGACAGGGTGTCGCTTTTCGGACACAAGAAGATGATGGTTCGGGAAATCATTATACAATCACAGCAACTTTCCGCCAATATACTGGCTACAAAGAGTCATTGATGGACTATGCTCGCTTGTTGAAAGAAGGGGTCGGGCAGCAGTCTGATTTTTATAAAGGCGTATGGAAATCAGAAGCGGCTTCTTATCAAGAGGCTGCCAGCTATTTGACTGGTCGGTATGCCACAGATACGACGTATGATCAAAAGCTGAAAGCATTGATCGAAGCCTATGCGTTGACCCGTTATGATCAGAAAAAACCTGATGTGACCGTAAGTGAGACGTATCTTTTTCCTGTTGAAAAAGCCGTTGTCACTTCTACTTTTGGTCCACGTTGGGGAAGCTTTCATCGAGGTGTTGACTTTGCCGCAGCGTTTGGGACCCCAATCCTGGCGAGTCAATCTGGAACGGTCATCCGTTCAGAGGTACATCCTTCTTGGGGGAATTATGTAGCGATTCTCCATGAGGACGGGATGACGACACTCTATGCCCACAATCAACAGAACCTTGTAAAGGTTGGCCAACAAGTGAAACAAGGAGAAACGATTGCCCTCATGGGCAGTACAGGCAATAGCACAGGAGCACATCTGCACTTTGAAGTCAGTGCATCGCCTAGCTTGAGCCAAGCGCAATTGGTCGATCCAATCGCTTTTTTAACAAAATAAGAATAGTCAAAAAAGAGAGTATCAGAGATGCTTTCTTTTTTTTTTGCCTTTTTTTTGAAATTATTGGAACAGCAAGTTTTTAAATTTTTTTTCAAGAAAATAAAAAAAAAGTTTAAAAAAAGCGTAAGACGATTTTATATAATTTTCACATAACAATAACAGTTGCTATTCCAAGCTAGTTTAGATGGAACGTGGTTGTGATTGTTATCAAAGAAGTGAGAGAGGAGGATGAGCTATTGCTTCAAAGAAATTAAAGAAGAGCATTGTTTTTAGTTTGTGCCTGTCTGCACTACTGCATCCCTTATTGACGACGTCAACTCTCCAAGCTTATGAAGGAGAAACGGAAGTTTTAAGTGAGCAGGTCGATCCGCAAGCAACAGGAACACCCGATTCGGAAAATTGGCTGCCTAGCAGTGAGACTGATGATACCGCCAGTGATGATCAGTCAGAGCAGGTGTTGCAGCCAGAGACACAGGAAAGCAACTCAAACAATGATAAAAGCAGTCAAGAAGCACCAGAAAATGAAACGGATGAGTTTTCTCAGCTGCCGTCAGAACCAGAAAATGATGACCTTGAAACGGTAGAATCAACCGATTCGTGGGAAGAACCAGAAGATTCGGAAGAACCAGAACTTTTTTCTGAAAATGAAGCTGTTCTGCATATTACGATTGAAAACCAGCAGCATCTCCGAGCAGTTTTATTAGGAGAAACTTACACGTTAGGGAGCGGCAGCAGTCAAAATTACAGCTCAATTGATGATGAGACCCATCTTGTACTGACGTTCCTCCAAAGTCTGCAATTGACCGAGCCGATTAGCGGAATCGCCAGAAAAGCCATCACATTTGCTGGCGGCAATGAAGGAGTCACCATTTCCCAAGCAGCTGCGCAAAACAATACTGAAAACACGATGGTCTTTCTTGGTGCACAACGACTAGAATTTGAGAATCTGACCTTCTCAAATATTACGAGCGCCGGCGGACTTGTTCAAACGCAAGGATCGGTAAACCTGTTGTTTACGAACGTGAATTTTGTGAGCAGCAATGCGACTGGTCGATTCAGTAGCAACAATCAAGCGACGATCACCTTCACGGGGAATAATCGCTTAACGACTAGTACAACAGCGATTCCCGTATTCTTTTCTGCCAATCGGATCATGGTCAATGATCATTTTCACGCAACGATCGCCGGCAGCGGATCGAATCCATTTTTCGAAGCGAATCAAATTGTTTTTGCAGAAGAAGCCGATTTTCGCTTGGAAAAGAACAACAATGCCAACAATGGCGCAGTCGTTCGGCTAACAGGCAGTGCGCCTGTGATGACGCTGGGACAAGACAGTCACGTCTACGTCCGACAAACAGGAATGTTTGTGACGGTAACGAACACAACACAAGACAGCATCGTTCATCTGGAAAACGGTGCGCACTTCGACGGTGGGTTAGGCCAAGGATTTTCGGGAAACACTACATCAACAATTGGCGAACTGCACTTAGCCAGTCGTAGTAAACTAACTTTTAGTGAATTTGGCTCTGTGTCTGCTTTTCCAGCAATCAATATCGGACGAGTATTTAAAACTGAAGCAGCCTCGTCAGAAGCTCAAGCAGTCACTCTTGAGGGGAATCGCTCCGGAGGAACAACTGGGGCATTTGTTCACTTGCGAAGTGCCAATTCAATTGCTGAATTAGGCAGTCACACGAAAACGACGATTCAACAACAAGGCCCCATGTTTACAGGGGTCGCCACCAGTACGATCACCATCGGCGACCATGCCGTGATCGATAATACCCATAGTTTTGGCTTCAACGGGAGTGTCAATGTCAATGCGATCGATATTGGGAATCACGTTTCATTGAACATTCAAGAACCGACAAATGCAACGACAGGTTCCGCCTACAATACCTTTTTTGCTAGAAGCCGTTTTACGGTCGGCGAGCACAGCAGCATTAGTGTTCCACGACGAAGAACGGTTAGTACCTTAACAACAAATGCTGTGATCCGCTTAAACCTTGCTGGCGGCAGGATCGTCTTTGGCAAACACAGTACACTGGAAGCAAACCATCGCGGCGCTTTGCTTCATGCGCAGCAAGCCGAAGTTGTTTTTGAGGAAAATAGTCGTGTCGAAGCGGCCCTGAGCAGAGGGGTCACCAACGGCACTGCAGTCAGAAACTTCACCTTGAAGCAAGGGGCGGAAATGGTGCTTTCAGAGCACACGGCCAATCAACAAGCTGTAGCAAGATTCAATGTGCAAAGTAGTTTTCTGATGGAGCGAGGAGCCAAACTGACATCCACCCGCAGTTCTACAGGAACTCAGGGCATGGTGCAGTTTTCCTCGGCTAATGCCCGTTTTGTGACAGAAGAAGAGGCGCAGATCCATCTAACGCAAAGAGGACCATTGGTCATTGGAAATACCTCCTCGGATGCCTTCATAGGGGCGCGATCAGAAGTGACGCTCAATACAACAAGCGGGTTTACTGGAAATACAACGATGCGTCGTTTAGACGTAGGACCAGGTGCGAAGATCAACGTGACTGAACCGTCTACTAGTGCACTGAATCTGCAATATTTTACCTTTACCACAGAAATTTTGATTCGAGAAGAAGCGGAAGTGACTGTCACACGAACCAGCAATGTGAATGGTCCAGCCTTTCGCTTAACCGGATCAAGTTCACGCTTTACGACATTAGAGGGAAGTAAATTGACAGTCAGTCAATTAGGAATGGCGTTGCGTGGGGTAACAACGACCGATGTATCTCTTGGGAAGCGTTCCATCAATACGATCCAAACGGGTTGGGGGTTTACCGCCAATTATACAATTCGTTCGTTCGTCTTAGAAGATCAAGGAACGTATCGTTACACACAGCCAACGAGTGGTAGTACCGCGCCGGCTGTAGGAACCAATTACGCTTCTATTCGAGTCGCACAACGCTTTGTACTTGGAGAAGAGGCAGATTTTCAAGCAACGAGAGCGAGGACGACTGCGGATTCACGTTTTATTCTATTGAATTCAGCGAATTCTACGGTCTTCCTTGGCAAAAATTCTACATTCGACATTAGCCAATCGGGTGGCGTTTTCCAAGTACAGGCCACCTCAACCTTGACTTTAGACGAGGGCGCTAAGCTCAATGTATTGACGGAACGTGGGTTGAATACAGCGACTGGTGGTGCTGGTGGTTTCAATCTAACCAATGCTTTTGGGACGATCAACGTTGGGAAAAATGCGGAGTTTATTGTCAGAGATGGCTACCAAAACCAACGAACGACAGCAGAATTTACGAATCGGCCCTTAGTAAATGTTGGTCGTACCTTTAATGTTGGAGAAGATGCAACGGTGTTGATTGAAACGACGATCAATAAATCCCTGTCAAGTGCGGTGCTGTTTTTCCGACAAGCGAATGCCCAGTTGAATCTATCGAATGTAAAATCTTTCGAATTAGCGCATCCAAGTGCAGTGTCGGGGGGAAGCAACGGCAATCTGCAACGGTTGATTCGTTCCCAAACAAACTTCTTAGCAAATGGGCTACGCATCAATGTGATGCATCAAAAACTCACGCTATGGCAAGGGGCGAATCAGACAGCCGCTTCGTCACCAGCTGAAGAGTTTATTAATCTGTCTGGTGTGTTCCGTATCAACAGAAATAATGGGACAAATGCGAATGGGTTGCCAGCAGGCGTCTGGTCAGGCGCAATGAATGCTGTTTCGCAGGCTTTTCTGATGACCGCTGAATCAGTAACGGGGTCAGTG
The DNA here is from genome assembly GCF_050542975.1 of Enterococcus sp. DIV1368d. NCBI lineage: Bacteria > Bacillati > Bacillota > Bacilli > Lactobacillales > Enterococcaceae > Enterococcus > Enterococcus sp. DIV1368d. Next base: position 207,472 of record NZ_CP172939.1, read on the forward strand.
ACCTCCACTGGCAATAATACACCGATTGAAACGGCGATCGCCCGCAACAATTTTAGTCGGTTACGCTTTTCTGAACCGGAAGGCTTGATGGCTCGGATCGATCCCTTGAGTGACCAATCCACGGAAATCACCGGGTTCATGTATGAGGATGCTCAAGCACGAATCACTTATCAGAATACTGAGGGAGAAACGGTGATCATCACCAATGAGACGGTTTCTGAAAGTGGCGAACGCATGATCCAATGGGGAGATTATCGTGATGAAAATCAGTTTTATCGCTACTTTACGATCAAACTAGCAGAAAATGAACGGTTAGAAACGGGCAGCAAGCTGAATGTTTTTCTTACAAAACCGGACCACGATTTTTACATTGATATTGATGTAGAAGTAACCGTCATCCAAGGGGTAGAATACCAGGCATTTAACATCACCCTCGATCGGCAGACGATCAACCAATTGGGCACGGAAGAAGAATTGCATAAATTGATTGTCGAAGAAAGTGAAGCTTCGGCACGCGATGTACTAAGCGATGCAGATTTGTCTGAAGAGATTCGTCTGGCGAAAACCAATCTAACAACAGACGTGACGGAAGATGGTACGTATTTTGCCGTATTAGAAGTCGGTAGAAAAACCTATGAGTTTACGGTTGGGATCGATGTTACAAGTAGTTTAGAGCAACTGTCCGTGCGGATACCGACTCGCATGCTCTTTGAATCAATGTATGACAGTCAAGAAAGCAATCGTGTCTTCACGAGCCCTGAATACGAAATCCGCAACAACTCGTATGTAGGGGTAGATGTCAAAGTCAACCGACTAATTCTTGAAGATTCTGCTGGGATCGTACTGTTGAAAGAGGAAGAAGATCCATTGGATTATGCTGAGCCAGATCCAGACTCGGAAGAAGAACACCCAATCTTGACAGAACAAGATATTTCGCAACCGTTGTTGGCGTTGAATTTAATGACAGAGCAAGCGACGGTTCGCCTATACGATCAGATGCCTGAAGCGGACTTGCTTTCCATGCCTGCCCGCAATCAATCAGCGATGACCTTAGGCGGAACCTTTTACGGCAATTACCCGCTTTGGATCGTTGATTCAGAATACGAAGAAGGCGGGTACTACGAGGACAATCTACGCCCTCAATATCGCTTTGTTTTAAGATTCGTTCCTAAATAATACAAAGGAGTGGTTGTAATGACAATGGAAAATCCAAAGAGAAATAAGCTGTTTTTCCTTTTGTTACTGCTCTCCTTTCTGGGCGGTATCGGTTTTTATTACTTGAATCAGCAACAAGTGAATGTTCCTGTGATCAGCGCCGATCTTTTACCGGAAATCGGCGATGCTTCCGATCGTGAAGTAGCTGAAAGAGCGCAAGAGGTAGCAGATGCGAATTATTTTACGCTGACTATCAATCCTTCTGCGGTTTTTGAAGCAGGCGATCGCGAAGGATCCATTGAGATCATCAATCCGGCAACTAATGTCTATCCGATCGCAGTGGATATTCATTTAAATGAAACCGGAGAAATGATTTATTCTTCGGGTGCAATTTATCCAAATCAGCAGATTTTGACTGCTAAGCTTGCTCAACCCTTAGAAAAAGGCGAATATGCAGCCACAGCAACAGTCAACATTTATGACCCAGAAACACATGAAAAACAAGGAGTCACAGAAGCAGCAATAACGATAAAAATTCAGAATTAATTGAAATCAAAAGGAGAATGAAAAATGAAAAAAATCAACGCAATTGTATCAGGAAGCATCGCAGTATTGACTTTATTAGCTGGAGGTGTAACCGCGGCAGCGACGACACAATCCATCAATGCGGAAACCAGCGGGGATGTTCAAATCAACGGGATCATCGGCAGCTTTGACAACACAACCCCTGGACCAAACCCTGGTGACCTTAATGAGTGGATCAATGTAACGATTCCAACGACCGCTTTGTTCTATACGACGCAAGAATCAGGACATCAAGAAATCGTGTCTCCGACCTATACGATCACCAATAATTCTGCAAAAGGAGTGATTGCTACAGTGGCGGATGTCATTGACCCGGTAACAATCGAGCCAATCAAACAATTAGCAGTCAATGAGATTGACTTGATTACCGATGGAGTCGTGGATGTGTTAGAAACCGACCTATTTGAATTAGGATCAAATCAAACATCTGGAAATGTAGGTGAGTTTACTTTTTCTGGAACGGCGACGCCTCAACAAGATGAAAAAGAGGTCAATCCAAGTTTTAAATTGGTTCTAAACTTTGCCCCAGTGGTTGAGTAAGACAAACGGAAACGCGAGGAGGGAACTGTGTGAAACATGGTCATTGGAAATATGTACTAATCGTCCTCCTGTTTGTTTTGTTTGTGATACCTAGCCAAAGCTTTGCACAGACTGCGAGTGGCAATGCAGGCACTCGTTCTGTGCAAGTCCAAGGGCGTATCGGAGAAACTGACGACAAGCTGGATGAAGAACAGCTAGATTCGGATGCCGTTGGAGACGATGGGAGAACCAAAATCGTCGCAGATGTTTCGGCTATTAACAAAGGCTCATTACCTAAAACGGGAAGTGAGCAAGCAAAAATAGCATCAATCGTGGGTTTATTTTTATTAATCATTTCTTTTTACTTGTTTAGTAGTAGGCAATTAAGAAGGAACTAAAAAGAGATGACTGTCCGAAATCAAAAAAGAAGCAGTAGCAACAACCAAACTGCTTCTTTTTTTTCGGTCAAAACGAATCCAAGATGACAAGTGTTGATGGAAAAATGAAAGAGGAGAACAACGGATGAGAATAAATAAAACGGATTTTGAAACAGTGATGGCTAATAGTGAATTTTTAGACTATTACTGTCAATTATTTGAACGAAACGGTGAACGATCCGTTACGGATACGCAATTAGAAAAATTACACTATTTGATTCAAAAGCAGGTGGCACTAACGATTCAAAAGAATGTGAGTTATTCCTTTTTTACACAAGCATATAAATTACCTGAAACACTCGTAAAGGATTACCAACTGTTAGCGGAGTGTACCGAGCGGCTTTCAAAAATAGAAATGGATCAGTTGATACCCAAACAATTTATTGAGCAAGACTTTAACGTACGGGTGAAAAAAGCAAGTCAAGAATCTCAATATGAGCAGCTTTTAAACATCATGTCAGACACATTTAGACAAATAAAGAAAACATAGGTGGTTTTTCACGCAGTAGCTTTTTCAAACATGAAGCAAGATGCGTATCCGCTCTAGGTGGTCTCTAATGAAAGCAAAAGCGAAATCCTTGCACTATTTTCAATAGCCGATAAAATAATTGTTATACAACAGTAGTCTGGAACCCACGCTTTTTTTCATCAGGCTATGAAAAAACCGATTTTTTATGTAGGATGAAAACCGATATAATGAGACTGCTTAGGCGCCTTTCATGCGTAATTTAGCCGCAAAAAAGAAACTTTTTAGTAAGGAGCTTATGTTTGAAAAATTTTCAATTGAGTTTTGTCACAAGCAAATCGACCGTCCGATGGCTGCAGATTCTAAGTGAATTTGAAAAAAATGAAATTTGTAGTGCCAGTCAATTGGCTGAAGTAACAACTAGTACCACGAGGACGATTGGCAAAGACATCAGTCAGATCAACGAGTATTTCTGTGGGCTGATCCTGATCACTTCCACCAATCAAGGCTATTCGTTTGAACTATTTGATTATTCACAGTATGAAAAGAAAAAAGCCTCGCTTTTAGCGAATGAACCGCTCTTTATTTTATTGGAAAATATTTTTATTGGAGAGTTAAAGACGATCGATGAGTGGGCGGACTGCTTGTTTTTATCCAAGAGTACCTTATCGAAGTACTTGCAGCGCATTCATGAACAACTGGCACGTTTTGATCTCCAGCTAGCATTAGATCCTGTGAATATCGTTGGGGAAGAAGCAGATATCCGCAATTTCTTCTGTACCTTTTTTTATGAAACGGACAGCACCCCCCACACTGTATTTCCGCCAGCTGCGGTCCAGCAGGCAGTAACGGAAATCGGCAGGATGTTTGACAAAAATAGTTACCACACCGTTTCGTTTTCACAATACACGTATCTGCTCTATATTTCGCTTGAGCGATTTATGCAAGGTAAGACTGTGCAAATCAACGCTGAATTGTACCACGCCTTGCGACACAGTATTCAGCTGATGCACTTTCAACGAATCAATGGCGTTATTGACAAGTACTTTCAATGTCGATTGACGAACGATGAACTTATCTTTTTATTTGTTAGTATTATCACAAAGAAAAAACTGCAAAATGTGATCGTCGAACAAAAATTTTGTCTTTCTTATAATCATTGGACTGAGATTCGCACGTTGACCAACGATTTTTATCAGATGTTGAAGGTATCGTCGAAAAAGCCCAAAGAAGATCGGATTCTGATCGAATCTTTTTTTACCTCTGCCAAATTGAAGGAGTGCTTATCCACTTCTGCCAATCGCAATATCTATGATGTGAATGCGTTTATTAAGAGAACCTTTCCTAAGGAATTTGCTGCTTACCGAGAGTTTTTAGAAAATAGTCGCGAGTACCACAACCTTTATTCTGAGGAGTATCTGACGGATTTTTGTGCAAACTTAGTGATTTTTATTGAATCTGTTCGAGAACGTCATTGGTTTCCCCGAAAAAATATCGCCTTTATCTTCGAAGGAAATAACAATATCGTTCAGTACATTGAAGGCTGGTCTAACCGCTATTTTAGCCGATCCCATCAAGTCTTTTATCCTGACTCAGGGGAAGTCAATGCTCAGTATTTAGAACAAAATACCATTGATCTGCTAGTGACGAACTATGCCGAGCATGCGACCGAATTTCGAGATATCGTTGAATGTATCGTCTTCAAAACGATCCCGTCTTCTTCTGACTGGAATCGGCTGCTTGAACGGATCAATCCTAACGTCACCCGCCAATTTGCCCTAAAAGACCTCTTCTAGTTTCCCATTATGTTTTGACCTAAAGAGTTGCTAGAAAGGGCCTTTTACATGAAAAGAAAGCATGTTTCCTTCACTGCATAGACAGACGTAAGGAAAGATGCTTTCTTTTTTAATGGCTTGACTTTCCGCAGCTGTGCAGGAGTGTGTGGAGGGGAAGTGGGGAGTGCATCAGGTACGGATGCAAGCCTTTGGAACCATCAGTTTTCAATTCAATCGATCGATTTGGGCGGAATCATTGGGCTTCACTTAAGTAAATCAAACTCCAAGGCGCCTTTTGGTTTAGCTGAAGACCGGTCAATTCCCGATAGAAACAGGTTTTGTCTTTGACCGTCAGCTGAATGATTTCTTCTTCCGTATACTCGTTTAGAGAAGAAATTTTTAAAACATAAAGTTCTTTTAGTATTTGCAGCTGTGCGTCGATATCTAAGAGCAACGACATTTTTTCGAAAAAAGTACCCTCGTCTTGTTCATAGATCGCTAAGAATCTTTGGCGCAAAGAGAGATAAAAATTAAAGATTTTTGGGTGTGTATAAGAACAGGGCGAGTGGATAAATTCTTCGTCAAAAAAGTTTAAATATTCTTCGGCTGATTGGATCGTTTTTAAGTTCATATCAATACTCCTTATAAGTGTTAGGAAAAGGCGACAATACGTGTCATTATCAAAAAGAGTCACTGTTAAGCAATGTCTTATTGAGAAGGCCCTTTTGTTTTTTTTATGATTGGGGGAAGGACTTTCGCTACATTCAATGTACAGGATATTCCAAATCGGCTCAAACGCGTTTTTTCGTAACCATACGAAGATTTGTTTTTCGCTGGTATTAACGTCAAAAATGTTTAAATATTCTGGTAATTATTGTTATAAAAGGAATATTTCTTAAATGGGCGAGATTGCTGGGTTTCCATTCTTTGCCAGCAGGTTGTTTTTTCATTTGCTGAAATCATGGTCGCAGATAAAGCAGTATCAATTGACCGATAGGCTCATCCCCGTCATTTTTTCAAAGGTGTGATACTATAGAATTATCTAGAAAAACGATCCTTTGATTCAAGCTGCCAATGCCAAAACAGTGCCAAGACACGCAGTTGCAGTGAGACGCAACCGTCTGTTTTGACGAGAAGGTTTGGCTAAATAGGGTCGTTCATTAAAGCAAACGAGGAGCAATTCAATGAAAGAGAAAAAAACAGTTGTAGTGATCGGCGGCGGACTTGGTGGTCTATCAGCGGCGGTCTCATTAGCCCAAAATGGCTTTGATGTATCATTATATGAAAAAAATCAACACTTAGGCGGCAAGTTGAACCGACTGGAAACAAACGGCTTCGGCTTTGACTTAGGTCCTTCGATTTTGACGATGCCGCAGATTTTCGAAAAGTTATTTACTGGCAGCAATCGCGATATGGCGGATTATGTTGCGATTCGCCGATTGCCATTGGAATGGCGCTCCTTTTTTCCTGACGGAACAAAGATCGATCTCTATGGCGATCTTGCACGCATGGCAAAGGAAAACCCGCACTTGTCGGAAAAAGACATGGCCGAGTACCAAGACTTTTTGGACTATGCGCAAAAGATTTATGCAATCACAGAAAAAGGCTATTTTGAGAAAGGCTTAGATACCACGAAAGAAATCTTGAAGTATCATGGCGTGATCAAAGCGCTGAAAGGCTTTGATTATTTCTCTTCGATGCATGATGCCATTCAAAAACGTGTCAGCAATCCGCAGCTGCAAGACATGCTGAGCTATTTTATCAAGTATGTCGGCTCATCTCCTTATGACGCTCCAGCCGTCTTGAACATGATGATCTATATGCAGCATGCCCAAGGTGTCTGGTACGTGCCAGGCGGGATGCATCGTTTAGCCGAAGGCATCGTTCGCTTAGCAAAAGAGATCGGTGTGACCTTCCACACGGGACACAAAGTGGAAAAATTGATCGTTGAACAGGAACAGATTCGTGCCGCTCGTTTGGATGATGGCACGTTGATCGAAGCCGACTATTTTGTTTCCAACATGGAAGTGATCCCGGCCTATGAAGAGTTGTTAGAAGAAGCGCCGACCTTTACTCAAAAACTGGAAGAAAAATTTGAACCAGCAAGTTCTGGTTTTGTCTTGCACTTAGGGGTCAAAACCTCCTATCCGCAATTGGCCCATCACAACTTTTTCTTTTCAAATGCCTCAAAAGAAAACTTTGATCAAAATTTCCATCAGCATCAGCTGCCAGAAGATCCAACGATCTATTTGGTCAATGCCAACAAAACCGATCCTTCGCAAACAGTGGCAGGGCATGAGAACATCAAAATCTTGCCTCATATCCCTTATTTGCAGGATAAGCCCTTTACGGAAGCGGAATACGATGCTTTTCGTGAACGGATCTTGATCAAGCTGGAAAACATGGGTTTAACGGATCTACGTAAGCACATCGTGTATGAAGACCGCTGGACACCCGAAGACATCCAAAAGAATTATTTGTCACATCGAGGTGCCATCTACGGCACGGTCTCTAATCGCAAGAAAAATCATGGCTTTAAACACCCGAAACACAGCGAACGCTACGACAATCTATACTTCGTTGGCGGTACGGTCAATCCAGGTGCCGGCATGCCGATGGTGACCCTCAGTGGCCAGCAAGTCAGTGAGATGATCACCCAAAGAGAACACTAAGACAAGAAAGGATGATGACTGTGTACCTGCTGCTCGCTGGTATTTGCGTTGCTTGGCTGGCAGGCTGGCTGATTTTTTTCCGCCTGCCGACGATACCCACCCGCAAGGAGACAGCCGCATCCAAAGACTTGACGGAGAGGGGAGAACTGTCGATCATCATTCCCGCCCGCAATGAAGCAGAAAATTTGCCGCAATTGTTGGCGTCCTTGCAGCAGCAAACCCTTCATCCTGTGGAGATTTTGGTGGTTGATGACGGATCGGAAGACGAGACGATCGCCTGTGCCAAGGGCTTCGGTGCGACGGTCTTGCAAACCACTGCTGATTCTGCTGGGAAAGCGGCGGCTTGTTGGTTAGGCGCCTCACAAGCGGTGGGCAAGTATCTATTATTTTTGGATGCCGATACCTTCTTTCTAGCAGAAGATGGCTTAGAGCGTCTTTTCGCTGCGTATGAGGAGCGATCGGGACAAGGACTGCTCTCGGTGCAGCCCTATCATCAAACGAAGCGCCTGTATGAACAACTGTCTGCCGTCTTTAATGTCGTCTTACCTGTCGGGTTGAACCGCTTTTCTATCGTAGGCGAAAAACTCTCAGCTGGCGGCGCCTTTGGTCCGTGTATTTTGTGCAGCAAAACTGCGTACCTTCAAGCCAATGGACATCAGGACATGCCACAAGGAATCTTAGATGATCTAGCATTAGCGAGACGCTTTAAGAAAAAACGCTTGCCGATCGCCTTGTATGGTGGAAAAGACTTGGTGGCCTTTCGGATGTATCCAGCTGGTGTTCGTCAACTTGTTCAAGGCTGGACGAAGGACTTTGCCACTGCTTCGCAATCCACTCACCCTTTGATTATGGCGGGCGTCATCTTGTGGATCAGCGGCGGCATTGGGGTACTGGCGGCACCATTTCTGATGGAACCGCTTTGGCTAGGACTGCTTTTTTATGCTGCTTATTTTGGACAAACTCTGCGCTTTGCCCGCCGTGTCGGCAACTTCAACCGAATCCTGCTGCTTTTTTTCCCATGTTACTTTCTTTTTTTCCTAGGCTTATTTGGTTGGTCGTGGATCCAAACCCAATTGTTGAAATCCGTGACCTGGAAAGGACGCAAAATCAATTTATAGGAGGCGATGCACATGCCGCTGATCACCTTATCTCCCCTGCTCTTGCTCATTACAGACAGTTTGGCTTGGCTGCTGTTTCATCTAGGCATCTCCTTTGGCTTGCGCAAAGTCAGCGATGCCTTTTTTGAACGTCATGCCAACTGGTTCCGTTCTTTTGCCTTTGAAAAAGGCGGTAGGATCTGGTCGGAGGTGTTTCGTATTCGTCAGTGGAAAGACAAATTGCCCGACGGCACTGTGATTGCCAAAAAAGGCTTTGACAAATCCCGCTTGGCTCAACAGCAAAAGGACTATCTGGAAAAATTCGTCATTGAGACACGCCGAGCAGAGCTGACCCATTGGCTGCTGATGGTTCCAGCACCGTTCTTTTTCCTCTGGAATCCTGCGTGGGCGGGCTGGGTGATGATCGTCTATGCGTTATTGGCTAATTGCCCATTCATCATGATCCAACGCTACAATCGCCCCCGTTTGGAGCGAGTCTTGCGGAAAAAAAGTGCCCTGCAAGTCAAGCAGAAGGCGACGGTCTAGGTTCCTGTAGGTGCCGCTTTAAGATTCGCTGAAAAATAGGCAAACTGGAAATCAAAAGGATCGGAGGGCAACTGCCTTCGATCCTTTTTAAAAAATTGGTGTTAATTTTTATGGGATGTGCCAAGTCCATTTTTTGTACACTAAGGTCATTCAAAGGAAAGGGTGATCGTATGTCATCAGAAGGATGTGGGCAAATTTTCGAACTGCCATTGCAGACTGCTGCATTGGTTGATCGTGTGTTTGGACAGGCACGAAGTATTTTTGTAAGTGTAGAAAAGAGGGAGGGATACGCAAGGTGATTGAAGATAGCCGACAACGGGACCACTATTACGACATGTTGATTGAAAAAAATTCCCAATATGAAGGGATTTTTTACGTTGGGGTAAAAACCACCGGCGTCTTTTGCCGTCCCACCTGCCCAGCGAAAAAACCGCTCAAAAAAAATTGCGATTTTTTTCAGACGGCACAAGAAGCGCTGCTGGCGGCGTATCGTCCCTGCAAACGATGTCGCCCGCTCAGCTCGCCTAGCCACTTATCCCCTGACGTGAAAAGCCTGGTGGAAGCCGTGGAGAGTAACCCAGAGAAAAAGTGGACCGACAAAGATTTTGAAGCACTAGCGATCCATCCCAATACCGCACGCCGACAATTCAAAAAATATTTTGGCATGACCTTTATCGAATACTCCCGTGCACGCCGCTTAGGATTAGCGTTTAAGCAGATTCGTGAAGGAGAACCGCTGATCCAAGCGCAATTAGAAGCCGGTTTCGATTCTGGCAACGGCTTTCGAGATGCGTTTTCTCGGATTATGGGGGAGTTGCCTTCCAACAGCCGCGAAAAAACGATTCTTTCTTCTGCTTGGCTTGAGACCAAGCTGGGATCGATGTTGGCGATCAGCGACCAGCAGCAGCTTTACTTGTTAGAATTCGTGGATCGCAGAGGGCTAGAAACGGAGATTGCTGTTTTGAGAAGCCGCTTGAATGCAGTGATCATTCCGCAGCAAACAGCAATCATTCAGCAACTCAAACAAGAACTGACGGAATATTTTGCAGGGAATCGAACTGCCTTCACGGTACCCATCGCATTGATCGGCTCTGATTTTCAAAAAGCCGTCTGGCAGCAGCTGTTGGCGATGAAGATCGGAGAAACATACTCTTACAAACAATTGGCACAGCGAATCGGCAATGAAAAAGCCACCCGAGCTGTTGCCAATGCCAACGGAAAAAATCAATTGGCATTGATCGTTCCATGCCACCGCGTCATCAATAGCGATGGCAGCATCGGCGGCTATGGCGGCGGTGTCGAACGCAAAAAGTGGTTGCTGGCTTTGGAAAAGCAGGTCCAGCCGACCACAATGATCTAAAAAGGACAAGTATGCGTCGGAATCAGCGCTTCATTGATCGGTACATGGAATGGATCGAATCCTTTTCATTGAAATATATATTTAGCGGAACTTATGGAACCTTTCATAAGTTCCGCTTTTTTTCTTAGATTTGGCGGGTTCATAGAGAAAAGGCGAGGACCGTCGTTAGTGTCTAAGCGTTCTTTATCTCTACAAAAATAAGCATTGAATGATTTTCTTAAATAACCAAAGCATATCCTTTTAAAACTTACAAAAAGTAAGTTATGATTATCTCGAATTCGAAATAAAGAGGTGAGGAAAATGGCGCATCAAGAAGAAGCGCTCAAAGCATACATCGGTTTGCTGCGTACGGCGAGTCGTTTGGAACAAGTGGCAAAAAAGGATGTCCGTTGTTATGGCTTAAATATCACAGAGTTTTCCGTACTGGAGTTGCTTTACCATAAAGGCACCCATACGACGCAAGCCATCAAGGAAAAAATCTTGATCGCCAGTAGCTCCACAACCTACGTGGTCGATCAATTAGTCAAAAAAGGCTGCGTGCAACGGGAACCTAGCCAAGAAGATCAACGGGTAACATACGTCAGTATTACGGAAGCAGGCAGGGCGTTGATGGAGAAAATTTTTCCCAGTCATGCACAAAAGATTGCGGCGAGTTTTTCCGAACTCAGCAGTGAAGAATTGCAACAATTAAAAACAATTTTACGAAAAATAACTTACGATCAGAAATGAGGAAAAGAAAATGAGAAAACAAGACCAATTATTAGGGGTACACCATGTGACGGCTATGACAAGTGATGTGGAACGGAATTACCATTTCTTTACAGATGTGTTAGGGATGCGTTTAGTGAAAAAAACCGTCAATCAAGATGACATTTATACGTATCATACTTACTTTGCGGATGATTTAGGGACACCGGGAACGACCATGACGTTCTTTGATTTTCCCAATACCGCTCGTGGTAGCAAAGGAACCAATTCAATCACCCGTACCAGTTTCCGAGTGCCAAGTGACGCAGCCCTTGATTATTATGCCGCACGCTTTGATGAATTTGAGGTAAAACACGAGGCAATCACCACCGAATTTGGGAAAAAAGTGTTGCGCTTTTGGGATTTTGATACGCAAGCTTATCAACTGATCTCTGATGAACACAATACTGGCGTGAAAGCTGGTACTCCTTGGAAAAAAGGACCCGTTCCTACTGAATTTGCGATTTACGGCTTAGGTCCTGTCGAAATGTCTGTATCTTACTTGCAAGATTTCAAAGGGTTGCTGGAATCCGTCTTTGATTTCAAAACCATTGATCAAGTAGACAATCGTTATTTGTTAGAAGTCGGTGAAGGCGGCAATGGCGCCCAAGTCGTTTTAGTGGAAGATACCACGAGCCCGCAAGCGCAACAAGGCGATGGCGAAGTGCATCATGTCGCTTTTCGCTTAGCTCACCACGACTCATTAGCAGTTTGGCAAGAAATCTTTGATAACTTGGGATTGGCCAACTCCGGCTATGTGGATCGCTACTATTTTGAATCCTTGTATGTGCGCATCGGCCATATTCTTTTTGAACTAGCAACAGATGAACCAGGGTTCATGGGGGATGAGCCATACGAAACATTGGGTGAGTCCTTATCATTGGCACCATTTTTAGAAAATCGCCGTGAATACATCGAAGGAGTCATCAAACCCTTCAATACAAAACGCGCCTAAGGAGGCACACAGTATGCAACCCATTCAACAGATCCACCATATTTCAGCCATCGTAGGCGATCCGCAAACGAACGTTGCCTTTTACCGCGACGTGTTGGGGTTGCGCCTCGTCAAACAAACCGTCAATTTTGATGATCCGTACACGTATCATCTTTATTACAGCAATCAAGCATTAGAAAATGGGACCATCATCACCTTCTTCCCCTGGGCAAATGCCCATCCTGGACGAGTAGGAAGCGGACAAGTCGGCACGATCGCCTTTCGTATTCCTAAAGGCAGCAGTGCCTATTGGCAAGAACATTTGGCGAAACATCAAGTAACTGTTCAAGAAAGTACATTGTTTGATCGACCAACTTTAGAACTTCATGATCAGCATGACCTGTCTTTGGCGTTAGTCGAAGCCGAAGAATCGGCGGAAACACCAGCGATTGTAGGCTTTCATGGGGCCGTCTTGCTTTCGGCACAACCAGAAGCGACCATTCAAACGCTGGCAGATGATCTAGGACTGAACATTTTTAACAAAACAGAGAAAAGCACCCATCTTCATACCGCAGGCACCCTCGCTCATGAGATCGTCGTGCCCCATGAAGCACTGCCAGCAGGGCGCTGGGGTGTCGGTACCGTCCATCACATCGCGTGGTCTGTGCCAACGGAAGCAGTGCAAAAAGAGTGGCAAGAGTACTTGTACGATCAAAGATACGGAGTCACTGAAATCAAAGACCGCAACTATTTCAAAGCCGTCTATTTCCAAGAGCGGGGCAACATCGTCTTTGAGATCGCAACAGAAACCCCAGGCTTTTTAGTTGATGAACCATTAGAAACGTTAGGACAGCAGTTGATGCTGCCAGCCCAATTTGAAAGCCGCCGTGTAGAGATCGAGGATCGCTTGCCAGATTTATCGGTTTAGAAAAGGAGACGCTATATGCACTATTTAGATCCCAAGGATTTGACCCAACGAGAAAATTATAAACTACTGATTGGCTCCATCATTCCACGGCCAGTGGCAGTGGTCAGTACGCAATCAGCCGATGGTATCGTCAACATCGCCCCATTCAGTTTTTTTAACATCGTCAGCTCAGAACCCGTGATCCTCTCGTTGGCTATCCAGCGCAAAGAGGGGGAACTGAAAGACACCGCCCGCAATCTGTTGGCGACGAAAGAAGCCGTCGTGCATATTTTGGATCAAACAAATGTCCAAGAGGCCAATAAAACCGCGGCATTATTGCCCGCAGACCAAAGCGAGTTGACGGTTTCTGGGTTTACCACAACGACATCGAAAACGATTGCCGTTCCTGGCTTGAACGAAGCCAGTGTACGCCTAGAAACGATTCTGCATCAGCACGTACCCATCAAAAAAGACCAGCAGACCACTGCCGATCTCTTATTGTTGGAAGTCGTCGGCTACCAGATTGCAGAGGATGTCTATCAAGACGGCAAGATCGATCCCCGTGCGTTACAAGCAGTCAGCCGGCTAGCGGGAAATTCTTACGCAACGATTGGGGAGATTTTCGATATCAAACGACCAAGTTAAAGGAGGAACTTCAATGAAAGCAATCTACCAACAAGGAGCAGCCGATGCACCAGTTTTGGTGCTACTCCACGGCACTGGTGGCGACGAACAGTCGTTGCTGGAAGTAGGCAAAACCCTTGATCCCCAAGCATCACTATTAGGTATTCGCGGGAACGTTTTAGAAAACGGCATGCCTCGTTACTTCAAACGTCTAGCTGAAGGGGTGTATGATGAAACCGACTTAGCACTTCGCGGCGACGAATTAGCCGATTTCATTCGGCAAGCCGCCAAAGAATACAACTTTTCATTAGCCCAAGTGGTACTGGTGGGTTATTCCAATGGCGCCAACATTGCCATTCGCTTATTACTAAATGATAGCGACCACTTCAAAAAAGCGATCCTCTACCACGCCATGTATCCAGTCGAGAATTTACCGACGAATTCCTTGCCTGACACTCATGTGTTTCTGAGTTTTGGCAGAAACGACCCGATCGTTTCCCTAGCCGACAGTGCTTACGTCCAAGAGATCTTCACCTCCCGGGGTGCAGTCCTTTCAACCGTTTGGACCCCAAGTCATCAGTTAACGTATGAAGAAGTCGAACACTCGCGCACGTGGTTGACCGAACAATAAAGCAGTGCCTCTTTCCTAATCAAACAGCGATCCTGCTGGTTGGTTAGGCTTTTTTGTTTCACGTGAAAACAATTCGAAAGAGTGAGAGGGGATACATTACTAGGGGCGCCTAGTTCAATAGCAGCCAACTAAGGATTTACCAAATGATCCTTTTTCTGAAACGAATAGAGTCAAATCAGCATAATCAGTGAATCAAGACAATGTGTTTTAAAATAATCCATAAAAAATCAATTTATTTCAAATGATTTCAAAAGTGAGTTTTAACAAAATAGATGCTTGAAAATCACTTTTTTTAAGTATTTCTTTCAACAAAAGCAATGCTTCATAGTGAATTAATTTGAAATAATATGAAATAAAGTGGTTGTAAATGAAAAAAGTTTGTGCTATTCTGGGTCTATAATAAATGGCTAAGGAGAATGAAGATGAAATTAGCAACGAGAATCAATTCATTTTTATCAATTTACGAAAATGATTTAGACAATGTATTTGGCGCATTCAAAGAATTGGGGCTTGATTATGTAGATTTAAATTATCCGGAGCACGTCGGTGGGACGGCTGCCTCTGAAATGAAAGAGAGATTGGAACAAGCTGATTTGAAATTGAATGGTGTTGCATTGCGATTTAGAGAAGAATTTATCAACGGTGAATTAGGCAATGCTAACTCACAGGTTGCGCAGCATGCCTTAACGTTATGCAAAGAAGCTGCTGATTATTGTCGTGCAGCAGGTGGAGAAGTCATAACCATTTGGCTTGGTTTTGATGGCTTTGACTATAGTTTTCAAATCAATTACCAAAAGGTTTGGAATCAGATTCGAGATGCCTTTATTGAAATTGCTGACTACGCACCAGATTTGAAAATCAGTATCGAGTACAAACCATTTCAACCAAGAGCCTATGCGTTCATTGATAGTATGGGTGTCACTGGAATGATGCTTAATGAGATCAACCGCAAAAATGTAGGTGTGACCCTTGATTATTGCCATATGCTAATGAAACACGAAAATCCTGCTTTTGCTGCGGATCTGTTCGCGGGAAAAGGGTTATTATACGGGGTGCATCTGAATGATGGGTATGGGTTAAACGACGATGGATTGATGATCGGTTCAGCAACACCCTTCAAAACATTAGAATTCTTGTATTATGTCAAAAAACATAACTATGACGGTGTGATTTATTTTGATACGTTCCCTGTAATTGAACACGCCTCAAAAGAGTGCGAACAAAACATGAAAATGATCAAGCAAATGGATCAAATGATCGATAACGTAGGCTTGGCTGCGATTCAAGCTGTGATCGATCAAAACGATGCAGTCGCAGCCAATCAGTTGCTGCTTGAATTTTTGTCACCAACAAATCAATCAAAATAAAAGGAGTGGGGAAGATGGATTACAAAGTGATGGCAAAAAATATTTTAGAAAAAATAGGCGGAGCGGAAAATGTTCGCAATATGACACATTGTGCCACCCGGTTGCGCCTAACGTTACATGACACCGCAAAAGCGGATGATCAAGCCGTCGAGAATATCGACGGAGTGATCAATGTCATTAATAAGGCGGGCCAGTACCAGCTTTTGATTGGGACAGAAGTTGGAAAGCTCTATGATGAGTTTGAGCCGTTAGTTAAAGGTAACGAAAGTTCTGGTAGCCCTATCACGGAAGAACAAGCTTTTGGCAGTATTATCAGCAATATTTTTTCCGCTGTATCTGCTATTTTTGCGCCACTACTCCCAGTTTTGGCGGGCTCAGGGATTTTAAGAGGACTGCTGATTTTGTTTGTTCAGCTCGGGATTATCAGTGAAGACAGCGGCACTTATTCGATTTTATTTGTTGCTTCTATGAGTGTATTTTATTTCTTGCCTGTATTGTTAGCGTTTACTTCAGCGCGGCGGTTTGGTGCCAGTCCGTATATCTCGGCATTGATCGGGGCTGCGTTAATCAATCCTGATTTTATTGCATTGATGGGAGGAGCAGGCAACGGTGCAACGACGGAGTTTTTTGGGATTCCAGTCGTTTTGATGAACTACAATTCGACTGTCGTACCAATCATCCTTTCGATTTGGGCTTTTTCATATCTCTACAAATTCTTAGACAAACACATACCGGAGACTTTAAAATTAGTGGTCGTTCCTTTAGTCTCACTAGCGATTATGGTTCCATTGACAGTGATCGTTATTGGACCAATCGGGGTCTATAGTGGCGAAGCAGTTGCTAATGTGGTGAATTGGTTGATCGAGCGTAGTAGTGTGCTAACTGGAATCTTAGTTGGTGGTGGTTGGAGTGTTCTCGTAAGTTTGGGCATCCACTGGGCAGTCAATCCAATCATGATCAATAACGTTTCGACCTATGGCTTTGATTACATCGTTCCTTTTACTTTTGCATGCAACTTCGCCGTGATAGGTACAACGATTGGTGTTTACTTTAAAGCGAAAGATAAAAAACTGCGAAGCTTTGCTTTAACTGGCTTAGTCACGATCGCATTATCAGCGATTATCGAAGCTACTTTGTTCGGCTTACTTGTAAAAAATAAAAAACTTTTCTTAGCGCAAATTATTGGTGGTGCTGTGGGTGGTGCCTATTTAGGGTTGATGCAAGTTGTAACGAATGCCTTTGTCTTTGGTAGTGTCACCACTTTTCCCGCCTTTGTAGGCTCAACTTCCTCGAATTTCATACAAGCGATGATCGGCTTACTGATTTCAATGGTGGTTTCAGCAGTCTTAGCATTTGTATTTACCAATCGATACGAGACATTGGCGTAGAAAGCAGGGGGAATATGGGTCTATTTAAGAAGAAAAATGTTATTTATGCACCAGCTAAGGGTGTGGTGAAAAGTATTGAACAAGTGAAGGACGAGATGTTTTCAACCAAACTATTAGGCGATGGGTTTGCTGTGGTACCAACAGATGATCTTGTTACAGCACCGATTGAAGGAACAGTGGTCTCTGTGTTTCCTACAAAACATGCGATTTCGTTAAAAGCCAAAAATGGCTTAGAAGTTCTAGTCCATATTGGGATCGATACTGTGGAGCTAAATGGCGCAGGGTTCGATACCAAAGTTTCTGAAGGTGACAAAGTTACTGCCGAGAGTGTGCTGGCAAACGTTGATTTTCCGTTTTTGGCATCACAGGGCAAAGAAACGGATGTAATCGTTGTTTTCACTAATTCCGCACAGCGAACCTTAGTGATGACAGAGAAGCAAGGGCGTTGTGGACAAGCGATTGGCGTTATTAATGAGTGAGAGCATTTGCTGACAGGAGGTAGTGTTTTGAAGAAAAAAATCTTGTGTCCATCTATGATGTGTGCTGATTTTTCAATGCTAAAGGACGAGGTTGCCGCTTTACAAGCGGCGAAAATCGATATTTTTCATCTTGATGTTATGGACGGACGATTTGTTCCAAATTTTGGTATGGGACTTCAAGATATCGAAGCTATTTGCAAATGGTCAGAAACCTTAGTTGATGTCCACTTGATGATTGAAGATCCGGGAGCGCATGTAGAGAAATTTGCGGATATGGGTGTAGATATCATTTATTTTCATCCTGAAGCAGATCGCCATCCTACAAGAACTATCAACAAAATCAAGCAAAAGGGAAAACAAGCCGGAATCGCCATCAATCCTGGAACAAGTGTAGCAATGATCGAAGAACTGCTGCCATTGATCGATTACGTGATGGTAATGACTGTTGATCCCGGTTTTTCAGGTCAAGCATATTTGACACACGTGGAAGGGAAAATAAAGCAGCTTGCTGCAGTTAAGGAACGTTATTCCTACCAATTGATGGCAGATGGAGCGATTTCGCCTGCCGTAATGACTCGCTTAAGCGCCTTAGACGTTGATGGGTTTGTTTTAGGGACCTCCGCTCTTTTTGGAAAAGAGGAATCGTATCAAGAACTGATTTCAATATTTAAAGAGGAGGATCAAGCATGAAACTAGCAATCGGTTGTGATCATGTTGGGTTTGAATTAAAAACTGATATCATTACTTATTTGGAGTCGTTGGGGCACACGGTACAAGATTTTGGGACACAAAGTGCTAAACGCGTTGACTATCCCAATTATGCGGCGGCTGTTGCAGAAGCGGTGGTAACCCAAAAGTGTGATTTGGGAATCTTGATTTGTGGCACAGGGGTTGGTATCTCAATTGCTGCCAACAAAATCAAGGGCATCCGAGCCGTGGTGTGCAGCGAACCCTATAGTGCTAAGCTCTCAAGAGAGCATAACAATACCAACGTACTGGCGTTTGGTTCGCGCGTCGTGGGCATCGAACTAGCGAAAATGATTACTAAGGAATGGCTGGCTGCTGAGTTTGAAGGTGGTCGTCACCAAAAACGGGTAGGAATGATTGGTCAGTTAGAAGTAGAATGATCAAAGGTTAGAGGATTCGCATTAGCGAATCCTCGTCTTTTTTTGTTAATGAGAAATTTATTTTATAATCGAGATCAAATTGACGAACAATGAAAGTCCTTGCTCATGACAAGAGAAAAAGTATGGTATAATTTGAAAAAAAGTGAAGTTGACCAATTAATGGAGGTTGCTATGATTCCATATGAAAGACAAGAAAGAATTTTAGAAGCTTTGGCTCAAGATGAACTGTTAAAAATAGAGCAATTGCAAAGCATTTTGCCTACTGTTTCTATCTCAACATTGAGGCGGGATTTAAAAGAATTAGAAAAATCAGGAAGGGTTGAATTGTTGGCTGGTGGCGCAGTGAAGATTTGTTCAACGGCTTCCGAAATGCCGATTGCAGCTAAGGCTGCTTTGTATTCCCAAGAGAAAGAAGCGATCGCTACTTTGGCTGCTGAGTTGGTTCACGATGGCGATGTGATCTACCTAGATTCTGGTTCGACTTGTACAGCGTTACTGCATAAAATCATTAATAAAAAAATCACGATTATTACTACCAATACGAGTGTCTTTACAATTCAACAAGAAACTCCTGCCGAGATTTTACTTCTTGGTGGCCGATACAATCCCGTTATTTCATCCTTGAATGGTCCATTGACGGATGCAAATTTACAAACGTTTAACTTTCAAACGGCTTTTTTAGGTGCTAATGGTATTGATGCTGAAAAAGGTGTAAGCACCCCCAACTTGGTAGAGGCGAACAAAAAGCGTGAAATTCTAAATAATGCCAAAACCGCCTATTTATTGTGTGACAGCTCGAAATATGGACAAATCGCCGCGGTAAAAGCTTTTAGTACAGAAGACGTTGTCATTATTTCTGATGCTTATAACGATAAGATTGGAGAACTGACGCAAATCATCTATCCGAATTAAAAACAGGATGGCATCTGAGTGGTATTGGTAATGTTGGAAATACAATTTAATAAAACGCATAATGGAAAATGAGTTTGGCGATGATCAAAACCAGTTAGGGATTATACCTAACTGGTTTTTTTATTAAGGCAGCAAATTTGTTGATAGTTCCTTTATTTAACAACGTTGATTGTTGTATCGGTGAATGGTGGAGTGACTCATGGTTCTTTAGATACCAGGGCGCAAAAATCAGTGGATTTATTAGTTAAAAATAACGTTGTTATCGTACTATTGATGAATTTCAATACCTTTATCAAGTGGTTTGTTGTTTTAAAATCATTGTTTTGGCGCTATTTTTCGTATTTAAAGATAACAAAGACATTTTTATATAAAAACAAAAATTTTGTTGACAGACAAAATGAAAGCGTTTATATTGGATATGTGGTTACTACCAGTTGAGAGTAAGGGGAGGACATAAGATGCTTGGTTTGGTTTTAACAGGTCATGGAGGATTTGCGCAAGGGATGGAAAATGCGCTTGCGATGATTGCAGGGCCGCAAGAACAGTTTCTAACAGTGCCGTTTTTAGAGGAAAATCCGTTAGCTGACTTTGAAAAAGAGTTGCAAGGAGCAATCGATCAATTAAAGGAAACCTGTGATGGGGTCGTGATTTGTGCAGACCTTGTGGGCGGGACCCCTTTTAATGTTGCGATGACCGCTGCCAATGAGGACCCGCAAGTCGAGGTCATCGGCGGTAGCAATCTGCTGATGCTAGTGGAAGGTTCGTTGACTAGATATACAGCAGCTGATCCAGAGCGTTTTTGCCAAGAGCTGGCAGAGATTGGCAAGACCGGTATTTTTCACGGAAAGATCAAAGGCCATGAGGAAATCAATGAGGAAGAAGGGATTTAACGATGTGGGAAATGATCTTAGCAGCCTCAATCGTGGTACTTGTTTTTCTCTTTCTCTTTTTGGCGGTCTCGTCTTTCTTGAATGGGAAACATCTGAAAAAGCAAAAAGGCTATTTCGCTGAATTGCAGCAGTCCTTGAAAAAGGGGCAGAAAATCAAATTATACGGCGGCATTATTGGGGAGATTCAAGCACTTGGGAAAGAGACAGTGGATCTAAGGGTGAAATCGGGAACGGTGATCGAAGTAGAACGTAGTGCGGTTGCAGAAATCATGCAGTAAATAAAAGGAGGAAATATTTATGGGAGAACCAAATATTTTATTGACGCGAATCGACAATCGGTTGATTCATGGGCAAGTTGCCACCCAATGGAACGGTACGTTGGGGGCAAATCTAATTTTAGTGGCAAATGATAAGGTCGCCAAAGACAAAGTCAGACAAGGGTTGATGGATATGGCGGCGCCAGCTGGCGTCCAAACGAGGTATTTCTCGCTTCAAAAAACCATCGAGATCATTCATAAAGCATCGCCAAAACAAAAGATTTTCATGGTGGTTGAAAATCCGCAAGATGCGTTGAAATTAGCTGAAGGTGGGGTGCCGATCAAGAAACTGAACATTGGGAATATGCATATGTCAGAAGGGAAAAGACAGGTTGCTACGACAGTTGCCGTCGATGAAGCAGATGTCGATGCCTTTAAAAAACTGAAGGAAATGGGGGTGCAATTAGTGATCCAGCGGGTTCCAACGACACCTGTTGAAGATGAAAAGAAATTATTTCAGTAATGCAGAGGTAAGGAAGGAGAAAGAAAATGGATTACACGATTTTTCAAATCATTTTAGTCTTCATAGTCACATTCATTGCCGCGATCGATCAATTTAGTTTTTTAGAATCATTGTACCAACCCATTGTTACTGGGATGGTTATCGGACTTATTCTTGGAGATCTTCAAACCGGCTTGATCGTTGGCGGAACGTATCAGTTAATGACGATCGGCAATATGCCAGTGGGCGGCGCGCAACCGCCAAATGCGGTGATTGGCGGAATTATGGCAGCAATCTTAGCAATCACGCTGCAGCTGGAACCCACAGTAGCGGTTGCTACGGCGATTCCGTTTTCTTTGCTGGGGCAATATGGGGTGACGATTATCTTCTCACTAATGTCGCCAGTGATGTCAAAAGCCGACAGCTACGCCCATGATGCCAATACGAAGGGCATTGATCGAATCAATTATTTAGCGATGGCGGGTCTTGGAACGATCTTCGGCTTGATCGTGGTCTTATTCTTTATCGGCGGTGCTGCCTTCGGGAATCAGGCGGTCGCAGCGATCCCTCAATGGTTGATGGGTGGGCTCGGCGCAGCTGGGGGCATGATGCGGTATGTCGGTTTTGCGATTTTACTAAAAGTGATGGTTTCCAAAGAAATGTGGGGCTTCTTCTTTATGGGGTTTGGTTTAGCCACGATCGTGATGGCGGCACCTTCCTTGCAAGGACCCGCCTTGATCATTCTAGCCTTTATCGGCTTCGCATTAGCCTTTTGGGATTATCAAATCCAGTCCAAATTTAAAGTAGCAGCAGCCAATACCTATGATTTCGGAGGCGATGAAGATGGCATATAATATTCCCGATTCTTATAGCGAACAAGCGCCCGCAGAACAACTGGATAAAAAGACCTTGAACAATATGGTCTGGCGTTCCTTATTTCTACAAGCCTCTTTCAACTATGAGCGAATGCAAGCAGGAGGCTGGTTATTCAGTATTTTACCGGGATTGAAAAAGATCCATAAAAATGAAAAGGATTTGGCTGCTTCAATGAGCCATAACTTAGAGTTTTTCAATACTCATCCATTTTTGGTGAACTTTGTGATGGGGATCATTTTATCGATGGAACAAAACAAAGCCGATATTCCCATGATTCGGGCAGTGCGAGTCGCCGCGATGGGACCGTTAGGCGGGATCGGTGATGCGTTGTTCTGGTTTACCTTGGTACCAATCACGGCGGGTATCACAGCCAATATGGCGATCAGCGGCAATATCGCTGCACCGTTTATATTCTTACTAGTATTCAATGCGGCCCAATTTGGTTTGCGGTACTTCTTGATGCACTGGTCCTATCGTTTAGGGACAGATGCAATTGGCATCTTAACGGAAAATGCCAAAGAGTTTACCCGAGCAGCGAGTATTTTAGGGATTTTTGTTGTCGGTTCCTTGACCTGCGTGTATGGAGCGACGTCTTTGGATATTCAGATCCCTAACGGCACTACCAATGAAGTGACGCAAGCGACGACGATCGTGGATGATCAAGCAGCCATTGCCGCTTACGAAGACATGCTGTATACCACGGATGAGAATGGTCAATTGACCGACACATTGCAAGAAAATGCTGCGGTCAATGAACTGGCTAACGGCAAATATGAATTGACGTTTAACAAAGTCAACGAAGTGCCTGTGACGATCGATATTCAAAAAATCCTCGATGGGATCTTGCCGCAAGTGATTCCATTGACCATCACATTGATGCTGTATTTCTTCTTATCAAAACGCGGCTGGACGCCGTTGAAATGTATCGCTTTGCTGCTAGTGATCGGCTTGATCGGTTCTGGCTTTGGCCTGTATCCATCCATTTGGCCGCAATAAGCAAGCTAGCAGAAGAAACGACGCAACACGTAGGAGGAGTTTTGCTAAGCAAGCAACAGCTGACTTTTCAGCTTAGCTCGTGCTGGCAATTGGTTCATTTTCCTGCGTGAAAAGACGTAAATTCAGGAAACAGAGCCCCTGTAGACGATTGTTTGACACGCCTATCGGGAAATAGTACACTCGTTATGTGGTAGTAACCAGTTTGGAGGGGCTTATGAATATCAATAAAAATCGACAACCATTATACGATCAATTGTTAAATTTACTGATTGAAAAAATCGAAAATGAAATGGAAGCAGACACAATGCTTCCCTCAGAAAGAGAGCTGTCAAAGCGCTACGGATTAAGTCGGACCACCGTTCGCTTGGCTCTACAGGAGTTAGAAAAATTAGGCTATATTTATCGCCAACATGGCAAAGGCACCTTTGTCTCGGATATCCGCAAGCAGGCAACCAATTTATCAGGTTCGTATAGTTTTACCGAACAGATGAAAGCACTGGGGAAACAACCGGAAACTAGAGTATTGGCATTCAAAAAAATGGAAGCGACAAAATATTTTGCCACTCAGTTGCAAGTTTCCATCGGCGAGCCGATCTACAAGTTAAAACGATTGCGTCTTGCTGATGGCCAGCCGATGATGATCGAGCGTTCTTATCTGCCGGTCAAACGCTTCATGCATTTAACGAGTGAGATGATCGAGCAAAAACCATTGTACGATATCTTCCATGAAGATTTTCATCAAGTGATCCGCCTCGCGGACGAAGAATTTTTTGCCAGCATTGCCAGTGCAAAAGATGCGGCATTGCTAAAAATCCACGAAGGTGCGCCGGTGTTGAACCTGGTACGCAGCACGTTCAATATTGAAAATGAAGTGATCGAATACACCTTGAGTGTTGCCCGAGCAGACCAATTTAGATACAAAGTCCGCCACTTGCGTAACGACGAGTAGCGCATTTCCTAGACAGTCTGAAATGATCCACTCGAGCAAAGAAAAGGCGTGTATTAAAAACCAGTGAGGTCGAGGAAGTTTGCCCTTTGGGTGATCGCTAAGCATTCATCCAAGACAAGCGCTCCTCGCACCGTCACTGGGAATACATACTGGAAAAACAGTAGCTAGGAGGAAGAAAGATGTTTCAACTGTCAACAAAGGAATTAGCAGAATTAGGTGCGGAGATTACAACAAGAGAAATCAAACAACAGCCAGAACTTTGGCAAGAAACCTTGACGATCTATCAAGAAAAGCAAGAGGCGATCGCGACTTTCTTACGTACCATCAAGCAAAAGACGGATAAACGCATTCGGGTGGTCTTCACGGGAGCGGGGACGTCGCAATATGTTGGAGATACGATCGTTCCTTACTTGAATAAGACCGGCGCAACTGCGGATTATCTTTTTGAAAGTATTGCTACGACGGATATTGTCGCAGCTCCAGAACAAGTTTTATTTGCGGATGAACCAACACTGCTCGTTTCTTTTGCTAGAAGCGGCAATTCACCAGAAAGTTTAGCAGCGGTCAAAATCGTCGATCAATTCGTTGCCGATAGCTATCATTTGACGATCACTTGTGCAGCCGACGGGTCTTTGGCACAACAAGCTGCCGCTGATGAAACGAGCTATCTGTTATTGATGCCTGAGAGGTCAAATGATGCTGGCTTTGCAATGACGGGAAGTTTTTCTTGCATGGCTCTTTCCGCACTGCTGATTTTTGACCAGACGCCTCTGACAGAAAAGAGGCATTATGTTGAAACCCTTAGCCGGTTGGGGCAAGAAGTGATCGACAGAGAAACAGAACTCCAAGTACTGACGGACCGTTCCTTTAAGCGGATCGTTTACCTTGGGTCAGGCACGTTGTCGGGGTTGACCAGGGAAGCACAGCTAAAAGTATTGGAACTGACTGCGGGAAAAATCGCCACCGTGTTCGATTCTTCGATGGGCTTCCGTCATGGACCGAAATCATTCGTAGATGATCAAACCCTCGTCTTTGTCTTTGTCAGCAATACGTCCTATACGCGGCAGTATGATCTTGATATGTTGGAAGAATTAAAGAGCGACGGCATCGCCGCCGCAGTGACTGCTATCGGACAGCCGACAGCTGTGAATTTCTCAGGAACAAACTTTTTCTTTCCAGATGACACATCATTGCCAGACGGTTATCTTGCCTTAGCAGACATTGTCTTTGCACAAACGATCGCACTGCTGGCATCGATCAAAGTCGGGAATACACCCGACACACCTTCGCCAACGCGTACCGTCAATCGGGTGGTCAAAGGCGTGACGATTCATCCGTATAACAACTAACGATGACTGAGAAAGCCCACCACGAGCACGTATCTTTTCGTGTACGAAGTCGATACGTGCGGTGGTCAATCAGTCGAACGGCTTCATCAATAGACATTTTTATACGTGCTGACAACCGTTTCGCCAACGCTGAAAAAAGTGAAAGCGGTTGATTCTTTGGCATGGACAAAAAAGGAGGAATTTTAATGAAAGCAACCGTAACGAAAGCCAAAAAAGCAGCGATGGATCGCCTGTCAACGAAAGAAGGAGTGATCGCAGCTTTAGCGATCGACCAACGAGGTGCCTTGAAAAAAATGATGGCAGCACTTGGCGTGGAGGCTGATGCAGAGAAAATCAGCCAGTTTAAAACGCTAGTCTCACAAGAATTGACCCCTTACGCGTCTTCTATTTTATTAGATCCAGAATATGGGTTGGCAGCTGCGCAAAGCCGTGATCCAGAGGCGGGGCTTTTGCTGGCGTATGAAAAAACCGGCTATGATGCGACTACGCCGGGACGTTTGCCTGATTTATTAGGGGAATGGTCGGTTGAGCGATTAAAAGCAGCTGGCGCAGATGCCATCAAATTTTTGCTTTACTATGATGTAGATGAAGATGCCCAGATCAATCAGTTGAAACATGTCTTTGTGGAACGACTCGGCAGTGAATGCCAAGCGGCTGATCTGCCCTTCTTTTTAGAAGTCCTTTCCTATGATGCTAAGCTGCCTGAAGTCGACTCAAAAGCATATGCGCAACGCAAACCAGAAAAAGTCATTGGATTGATGAAGGAATTTTCAAAACCGCAGTACAAAGTCGATGTGTTAAAAGTGGAAGTACCAGTCAACATGAATTATGTGGCAGGTTTTGCTAAGGAAGAAGCCGTGTATACCAAGGAAGAAGCTGCCGCGTATTTCAAAGCGCAAAGCGACGCGACGCATCTGCCGTTTATTTTTCTCAGTGCAGGCGTATCAGCCAGCTTATTCCAAGAAACGCTGGTTTTTGCCAAAGAAGCTGGCTCCACCTTCAATGGCGTCTTGTGCGGCCGGGCAACGTGGAAAGATGGTGTTGAACCCTTTGTAAAACAAGGAACAGAAGCAGCCAAAGAATGGCTAGCAAGTACTGGAAAACAGCACATCGAAGACTTGAATGAAGTGATCCAAAAGACCGCCACTTCTTGGTGGGACAAAGTCACGGTCGAAGAATAGTTTTTTCGCTGTTTGACAAGAGAAATGGCCAGTAATCAGACATCTTAAGGGCTTTTGAGAAGAAGTGGTAGGCTTCTGACTTAAGGCTCTAGGGTGTCTTTTTCTAGTGAAAAAAGGTTGATAGTATAACGGACGCTGCCCTCATCTAGACAAAAAAGGGTTAGCAAAAAATTATGAAAAAAAGTCAGAGCACTATGGATGATTTATCATAATTTTTTCATATAGACTAAGTTAACTTTGCTAGTTAAAAGAAAAAGAAGGGAAGAAAATCAATCCTAAAAGATTTGTTAACAGGTTAAGTCAAAAATCCCTCGAAATCTTTTCTCATTTTTCAGCAGTATTGCCAGTAGAAGATCGCTTGATAAAAAAGCCGTGGCTTGCTATTCTGTTCTGTAAATTGACAGAAGGAGATGGCATATGAAGCAAATGGCAATCAAAGAGAATCCGTTTTTGACGCGTCTGGATTATCAGCGGGCATTGGAAGACATGATCGCTCCTTTGCAAGCAGCGATCTTGGCAGATGACTATCCAGGATTGAATCTAGGTAGCAGTGGGGCCGTGTATGACCGAACACGGGCTGAGATGGAAGCGCTTGTGCGTCCTTTGTGGGGGCTCGCGCCTTATTGGAGAGGTTGCCCAGATGATCCGTTACGAGCAGCTTACGTAGAAAAAGTGATAGCAGGGACAGATCCTGAACACGCGTTTTACTGGGGAAGGATCACGGATTATGATCAATACATCGTGGAAGCAGCCGCATTGTCATTGACCCTATTGTTGCAAAAGGACGCTTTTTGGACAGCGTTGCCGCAGAAGAACCAGCGAAAGCTAGTGGCTTGGCTTTCCCCAGCACTTGAGTGCAAGATTCCTAAGAACAACTGGACATTCTTCAAAGTGTTGATACGCGTTGCCTTGTTTCACTGTGGGGAACCGTTGGCAAAAGAAGAATTGTCCCAAGAGTTGGCATTGATCGATTCCATGTACGTTGGCGATGGTTGGTACGTAGACGGGAAAACGACGCAGCGAGATTACTACATTCCTTTCGCGTTTCATTATTATGGCTTGATTTACGCTACATTTATGCAAGACGAAGACCCAGAATGGGCGCAGCGTTTTAAAGAGCGAGCCACATTATTTGCGCAAGACTTCGTCTATTATTTTGATGAAGACGGCGAAGCCTTGCCCTATGGCCGCAGCTTGACTTATCGGTTTGCACAAGGGGCGTTTTTCTCGGCACTGGTTTTTGCAGATGTCGAAGCGATCCCATGGGGACAGGTGCGAGGACTACTGGCGAAGCACTTGCGCAATTGGATGGCACAAGAAATTTTCACTTTCGATGGTCGCTTGTCTATCGGGTACCACTATGAAAATCATGTGATGGCAGAAGGGTACAATGCACCAGGCTCGCCTTATTGGGGGCTGAAGACCTTTTTGCTTTTAGCGGTCGCAGAAACGCATCCTTTTTGGCGGGCTGAACCTGAGCCAATCAAAAGAGAGCCGCAAAAACGGATTGAAAAAGGCAATATGTTGCTGGTGCACAACGAAAAAAGCCATCATCTGTTGGGGTATCCTGCAGGCTTGATGCTTGAACAGCAAGCCCATGCTCAATCAAAATACAGCAAATTCGTCTATTCGAGCAAACTTGGTTTCAGTGTGCCGAAAGCTGGCGTCACGTATGCCGAAGGCGCCTTCGATAGCACATTAGCTATTGCTCGAGATGGCAGCTATTTTCGCACGAAGGGCGCAGTCAGGGATTATCGAGTGACGGAAAAAGGGGTCTTTTACCAATGGGCACCCTTTGAAGAGGTAGTGATTGAAACTGAGATTTATCCCTTTGGTCAGTGGCATGTGCGCGTGCACGAGTTGACGACGACGATTTCGTTGGACCTCCGTGAGGGCGGGTTTAGTGTACCGCTGACTGGACGGTTGCCTCAGGCCCAAACAGGACCGACCTGGAGTCGAGTCAGTGAAGGAGGCTTTTGTTCTCAAATCATCAACATCGAAGGCTATCAACAAGCCAGTATTGTTCAGCCAGAAGCCAATACCTCCGTCTTTTTTCCAAGAACTAGTTTTCCATACTTAGCACAACATATTCCACCAGGGAAGCACCGTTTGATTTGTTTAGTCGGTGGTATCGTAGAAAAAGAAAGGAGCGATCCAAATGATTACGCTAGCAATAAAAAATAAGCAGGACCAGGTGATCGTCGGTCGCATCGACCATGAAAAAGAACCCGCGCCGTTTCAAGTTTCTGGTGATGATTTGGCCGTATTAGCCATTAAAAACTATCCCTATGAGGAAGGGGATAAGATCGTCGTTGAGGTGACGGGGGAAAATCCGTATTATGTCCTTCAGCTTGATGAAACCTTAGCGCCATCACTGATCTATCTTTCCCAATCCACTTGGGAATATCAGATCCCTTGGACGGAATCTCATCGAAAGTCCTCGGTGGAAACGGCCTTTGCCTCGCAGCGCCATCACCTGATGGTGCGTAAAGCCCATGCGTTTGAGATCACGAATTATCAAAATTTATCTTTCAATGCCCATGATCAAAAGTCAGCGACAGGGGCGTATCCTCATGCTTCAGCGAATGTGGAGACGCGAGATGATTCCGTCTTTTTTGCCAAGAATGCGATCGATGGAAAATATGGCAACCGATCCCACGGGTCGTATCCGTTTGCTTCTTGGGGCATCAATCAGCAAGCCGATGCTGCATTGACCATTGATTTTGGTCGTCCCGTCTTGATCGATCGGGTTCGTTTTCTATTACGGGCAGATTATCCCCATGATAGCTATTGGACCAAAGGGACCTTGGTCTTTGCTGATGGAGAAGAGCTGGTGGTGGAAACGACAAATACGGCGTCTTTTCAAGAAGTTCGTTTTCCGAAAAAAGAAACGACTAAGCTAACCTATAAAGAGCTGCAAAAAGCAGAGGATGATTCCCCATTTCCAGCTCTTACACAAATCGAAGTATTTGGTTGGAACTGTTAAAAAAAAGAGGACAAGAGCATGACAGGTCTGCATTTGTGGGCAGCTGTCATGCTCTTTTTTTAGGAATCAATGAAGGAAGGTCGCTTTTTTTGTTCGTTTACGTTATAATGATTTAAGTTAATATGTTAACAAGTTAAGAGGAGGGGAAACATGCGTCTGCAAGAGAACAAACAACGCTTGATCCTGTTAGGAGAAAAAGTGACCGATGTGTGGTTAGCGGATAAAATCACCGCGTGCATCCAACAGATCGAAAAAAATAGTCAGCGCTTTGGCACACAGTTTCCTTCAGCCTGTGCCACCAATGGCAAATATCGGCTGAAAGGCAACGATGATTGGACCAATGGCTTTTGGACGGGGATGTTGTGGCTCGCCTATGAGTGGACCAAAGAGAAGAACTTTTTGACTCGAGCAATGGAGAATATCGACAGTTTTCAAACGCGCTTAGACGACCATTTTGTATTAGATCATCATGATATTGGATTTTTATATAGCTTATCTGCCGGTGCGGGCTACAAGATCACTGGCGATGAACACTGCAAGCAAGAAGTCATTCAAGCAGCAGATGTTTTGTTGGCACGTTTTCAAGAAAAGGGGGAATTTATTCAAGCTTGGGGCACTTATGGCGACCCACAAGAATACCGCTTGATTATTGATTCGCTACTGAACTTGCCGCTTTTATTTGCAGCAACCCAATTATCGGGAGAGACTCGCTATGCAGAGGCCGCGAGTAAGCATTATCAGACAGTCCGAAAGACTGTCATCAAAGTTGACGCCACCACCTTTCATACGTACTATTTCGATCCAGAGACGGGGCAGCCAAGTCACGGTGCGACGCATCAAGGAAACAGCGACCAATCGATTTGGGCACGAGGGCAAAGCTGGGCGATTTTAGGGCTTCCTTTGAATGAAAGCTACTTGCATAGCCAGCCTTTTCCAGAAAATTATCCGCAGATCGTGGAGGTGTTTTTGGCTCATTTACCCGCAGATCTCGTGCCGTATTGGGACTTTGATTTTAACGACCAACATCCTGCTGAAAAAGACAGCTCAGCTTTAGCGATCGCGGCTTGTGGCTTGTTGGAAGCAGAGAAAATGGAGGCATATCCTGATGCCCAAAAAATCGCTAAAGGGATGCTTTACCAATTAGGCGAGCAGTATGCAGCGAGCCAAGTGCCAGAAAATGAGGGCTTATTGCTGCATGGTGTGTATGCTCATGCGAAAGGCAAAGGCATCGATGAACCCAATCTTTGGGGTGATTATTTCTATTTAGAAGCATTGATCCGATTGGCATTGCCTAATTGGCAAAGATACTGGTAAAGGGGAAGACGACATGCGAACGTTTGAGATAAAAGAAGATTTCTTGTTAGATGGAAAACCAATCAAATTGATCAGCGGAGCGATCCATTATTTCCGTATGACACCGGCGCAATGGACAGATAGCCTCTACAATCTAAAAGCACTGGGAGCCAACACAGTTGAGACCTACATTCCTTGGAATCTCCACGAACCTCGTGAAGGAGTCTACGACTTTGAAGGAATGAAAGACATTTGTGCTTTTGTAAAGCAAGCCCAAGCGCTAGGCTTGATGGTCATTTTGCGGCCTTCCGTCTACATTTGTGCTGAATGGGAATTTGGCGGGCTGCCAGCTTGGCTGTTAAACGAACCGATGCGGTTGCGCTCAACCGACCCACGCTTCATGGCAAAGGTGCGTAACTATTTCCAGGTCTTGCTGCCAAAGCTTGTGCCGTTGCAGATCACCCATGGGGGACCAGTGATCATGATGCAGGTGGAAAATGAGTACGGCTCTTATGGCATGGAAAAAGCGTATTTGCGCCAGACCAAGGAGTTGATGGAAGAATACGGCATCGATGTACCCTTGTTTACTTCAGATGGGGCATGGGAAGAAGTCTTGGACGCTGGGACATTGATTGAAGACGACGTCTTTGTCACAGGCAATTTCGGCAGTCGCTCCAAAGAAAATGCGGCTGTGATGAAAGAGTTTATGGCAAAACATGGCAAAAATTGGCCCATCATGTGCATGGAATATTGGGATGGCTGGTTCAACCGCTGGGACGAGCCGATCATCAAGCGAGACGGTCAAGACTTAGCCAATGAAGTCAAAGAGATGTTAGCAGTCGGTTCCTTGAATCTTTACATGTTCCATGGAGGCACGAACTTTGGCTTTTACAATGGCTGTTCCGCTCGGGGGGCGCTGGATCTACCACAAGTGTCCAGCTATGATTACGATGCTTTACTGACAGAAGCAGGAGAACCTACCGACAAATACTATCAGGTACAAAAAGCCATAAAAGAAGCCTGTCCCGAAGTGTGGCAAGCCAACCCACGGACCAAGCAATTAGCCGCATTAGGAACCTTTCCCATCGAAAACAGTGTCTCGTTATTGGCCATCAAAGACCAGCTGATGATACCGCAAGAAAATATGTATCCACTAACAATGGAAACTGCCAGCACAGGCTACGGCTATTTGCTCTATTCGGTTCAGTTAAAAAACTATCATCGAGAAAACAAATTAAAAGTGGTAGAAGCTAGCGATCGGTTGCATATTTTTACCGACGGCCAATTACAGGCGATCCAATACCAAGAAACGCTAGGTGAGGAGCTGTTGATCCAAGGGACACCAGATAAAGAAACCATCGAGCTAGATGTCTTAGTAGAAAACCTAGGGCGCGTGAATTACGGGTTTAAATTGAATGGGCCTACACAAGCCAAAGGTATCCGTGGGGGCATCATGCAAGACATTCATTTCCACCAAGGCTATCGTCATTACCCATTGACGCTTTCCGCAGAGCAGCTACAAGCCATCGATTATCAAGCAGGAAAAAATCCGACACACCCCTCCTTTTATCAAACGACCTTCACGCTGACAGAGGTAGGAGATACGTTCATCGATTGCCGTGGGTATGGCAAAGGCGTCGTTATCGTCAACGGTATCAATCTTGGTCGCTATTGGCAACGTGGCCCCGTGCATTCCTTATACTGTCCGAAAGAATTTTTGAAAAAAGGCAGCAACGAAGTCGTAGTATTTGAAACCGATGGCGTGGAGATCAAGGAGCTCGTTTTCTGTGATCAACCTGTCGTGGAATAAAAAGATAGAAGTAGAGACCCAAATTTACGCGGGCTCTACTTCTATTTTTGTTTTGAAATATTTCCAATGCTTGTAGCTGACGATGTATTCAGCGACACTTCCATCTGCTAAATAGGAGTGCTTGACTTGTTTGACCGCAGGCTCTCGGAAGCTCAGTTGCAATAAGTTCAACAATTCAGCATCATCAGGAAAGACGATTTCATTGGTCTCAACAGAAGCCAATGAGAAAAGGTCGATCGCAAAGTCTTTCCGGACCCGCTCATAAACACTGGCATACCGGTTGAGGTTTTTGGCGATCGGTTCTTTCATCAGTTTCTTCGGAAGATGAGTGATGTGAACCAAGAAAGGAACATCGCCAAAATAGCGGACTCGTTTGATTCGGTAGTAGGAAGCACTGGCAGCCAACCCTAATTCTTTCAAAATCTCGGGGTCATTTCCTTCTTCCACCGCAAGGACCTTGACCTTTTCTTGGTCCAGTGAATGCAGCTCGATGTCGGAAAACTTCACACTTTGAGATACTTTTGCTTTTGAAACAAAGGTCCCTTTGCCTTGGATGCGATACAGATAGCCAGCACTCGTCAATTCATTCAATGCTTTGACTGCCGTGATCGAACTAACAGAATACCTTCGCTTGATATCCGCCTCTGAATAAAACTTATCGCCGGGAATGAATTTATGGTCTTTGATTTCTTGTAAAAGATCTTGCTTGATCTGCTCATACTTTGGCAACACAGTGGTTTCCCTCCATTCCATATGAATACATCAAGCATAACATGTTAAATCCTTTCCTGCCACTTAATTATTGTAGAAAATATGTTGTTTTCCAGTCTGTACAGGCCTAAAAAATAAAATTCAATATGTTAAGATATTAGGTTTACGGATGGCTTGCCATGTGGTATAGTATGCTTACAAGGAACATAACATGTTAAGTAGGGCGACCTACGGAGTAGGAGGGAAATTAGTGGAAAACATTGTATTGATCAGTCATGGAGGCATGGCAGAAGGGGTCAAAAGCAGTCTGGAGATGATCGTAGGCCAGCAAGCAAACGTTCACACCGTTTCATTACGACCAGATAGTGACAATCTGCAGTTTGAAAAAGATTTGAACGAGAAAATGAAAGCCCTTAACGGTTCAACATTGATTATTGCGGATCTATTAGGAGGAACCCCGTGCAACGTTGCAGTCAAGAATTATTTAGAGGATGACGAAGTGGCGATTTTCGCTGGAATGACATTGTCCGTAGTGATCGAGGCAGTCGTCAATCAACGAGCGACGATCAACGAGCTGCTTTGCTTAGCCAAAGAAAACATCGTTGATGTCAAAGCAGGGATGAACCAGGCAGAACAAGAAATTTTAGAAGAAAAGCAAGAGGAACTAGGGGATTACAGTGCGTATGCTGGACAAGAAAATATTGTCAATAGTCGGATCGATGAGCGCTTGATCCATGGACAAGTTGCTGGTATCTGGTCCACCAGTTTAAACACGCAACGGATCATCGTGGCCAATGATGAAGCCGCCGCAGACCCATTACAAAAATCTTCTTTACGAATGGCAGCGCCAACTTCGATGCGACTTTCCGTCCTTCCAGTGGCAACTGCAGCCAAGAATATTCGCGCTGGTCGTTACGGCAAGCAACGGTTGTTTTTACTTTTCAAAAATCCCCAAGATGTTTTGCGTTATATTGAAGCAGATGGACCGATCAAAGCGATCAACGTCGGCAACATGAGCTACAAAGAAGGCGCACGGGAAGTGACCAAAAGCATTCAAGTGCTGCCAGAAGAAGAGCCGATCTTTGAAGCGATCGCCGCAAAAGGAATCACCGTCACGGCACAGCTTGTACCCAATGAACCATCGATCGACTTTATGAAGAAATTACGAGGATAAATCGGGCAGCGCTTCGATCGAGGAGAATATGTAGCAGAAGATTTGTCGAAAAACGAGTGTTTTTCACGATTTATCTGAGGCGACACAACGATCGATAACCAGCCAGTTAAGACTCGTTCATACAATTAGGAGGAAAATTCATGCATTTAGCAGCGTATCAAATCATTCTTATTACTGTTTATGCTTTTATTGCTATTAATGATTCACTTATTTCCAATACGTTGACCCAACCAGCGATCGCCGGAATGATTTCTGGAATGATCATGGGGGACTTGAAGACCGGTTTGATGGTCGGCGGTACCTTGCAGTTGATGCGTTTAGGGATCGCCGCATTTGGTGGTGCATCCGTCCCAGATTATTTTACCGGCGCAGTACTGGGAACGGCGTTTGCCGTGATCTCAGGAAACGGCGCGGAATACGGCATTGGCTTAGCAGTTCCAGTGTCCTTACTGATGCTGCAACTGGACGTCGTGGCTCGTTTTTGTAACGTATTTCTACTACACCGAATCGATAGAGCCATCGACAACATGCAAGTCAAACGAATCCCACGGTTAGTTTTATCGGGTTCTTTCTTATGGGGATTGTCACGGGCGATTCCGATTTTATTGATGCTTTTAGCTGGAGATGCAGTCGTTACGACGATTACCGATAACACGCCAGAATGGCTGATGACTGGACTAAAAACCGCTGGTGGCGTCTTGCCAGTCGTCGGGGTAGCGATCTTATTGCGCTACTTGCCAACAAAGCACTATATTCCTTATTTGTTATTAGGCTTCTTTTTAGCTGCGTATCTGCAAGTGCCAATGCTCGGCGTTTCCATCATTGGGCTCGTAGCAGCAATGTTAGTCTTTAAACGAGATAGCGAAAAAGGCACCGTTGCAACGGCAGCTGCTGGAGATTTTGAAGGAGGATATGATGGCGATGAGTGATCAAAAACTGACAAAAAAAGAGTTGAATACCATTAGCTGGCGCTATATTTTGGCAAGCCAATTAAACTGGAACTATGAGCGAATGATGAGTTCAGGCTACCTTTACGGCATCCTGCCCGTCTTGAAAAAATTCTATGGCCACGATGAAACCCAGCTGCAAGATATGCTGCGGACCCACAATCAATTTTTCAATACCAATGCGATCTTTGGGAACTTGATCATGGGGATCGATGTCGCGATTGAAGAACAAGACGGACACAAAGCCAAAGAAACGATCATCGCCTTGAAAACGGCCTTGATGGGTTCCTTAGCCGGTGTCGGTGACTCCTTGTTCCACGTGATTTGGGGAACAATCTTTGGCTCTGTTGCCGGCACATTGGCGCAAAATGGTTCCGTCGTTGGCTGTGTCATCTGGATCATCGCCAACATCGCGTTACTTTTCGGTCGGGCAGCGTTGCTACCTCTAGGTTACAAACAAGGGGTCAAATTAGTGACGACCTTGAAAGACAAATTATCTGCCTTCACCAATGCCGCAACCGTTTTAGGGGTTACAGTGATTGGTGCCTTGATTCCCTCTGTGGTCAAAGCAACTGTTCCTTTTGTCTATAAAAAAGACGGTGTCGAATTAGTGATCCAAGACACGTTGGATGCCATCTTGCCATCCCTTGTACCTATCTTGCTCGTCTTGCTGACCTACTGGATGTTAGGCCAAAAGAAACTAAATTCCACTCGAGTAATTTGGATCATCTTGATCTTATCGATCGTTTTGAGTGCGTTTGGTATTTTGGGTTAGGATTAGCAGTAATAACTGATAGATAAGAATATGTAAATAGAAAAAGAGTGTGGAATATTTTTCCGCACTCTTTTTTTATAAAATAATTTGTACGTTTTTACTCGTAAAGAATTTAATTCAATTGGAAACATAGAAAAAAATAAAATTGTCATTCCCTTTTTGCTCGTCTACTAATATTTTGATGTGTATTGATTATCTGTTGAACAGAATCAAAATAAAACAAGACAGAAACCCTTGATACAGAGGGTTTCTGTCTTTTTGAAGATTATTCCCACTCCACAGTAGCAGGTGGTTTGCTCGTAATATCGTACACGATCCGATTGACGTGTGCGACTTCGTTGACGATGCGGACGCTGATTTTTTGTAGGACTTCCCATGGGATGCGGGCAAAGTCAGCGGTCATGCCATCGATTGAAGTGACTGCACGGATGCCGACGGTATAATCGTAGGTCCGGCCATCACCCATGACACCGACGGAGCGGATGCCTGGTAAGACGGTGAAGTATTGCCAAATGTCGCGGTCTAAGCCGGCATTTGCGATTTCTTCCCGCAAGATGGCGTCCGAGTCGCGGACGATCGTTAGTTTTTCTTCTGTTAATTCGCCAAGGACACGAATGCCTAGACCTGGTCCAGGGAATGGTTGGCGCCATACGATGCTGTCTGGCATACCAAGTTGAGTCCCTAATTCACGGACTTCGTCTTTGAACAAGGTGTTCAATGGTTCGATCAATTTGAATTGCATGTCTTCAGGTAAACCACCCACATTGTGGTGTGATTTGATGGTTTGAGCAGTCTCGGTCCCTGATTCGATGACGTCGGTATAAAGGGTTCCTTGGGCAAGGAAAGAAACGCCTTCTTCGCCAGCTAGTTTGGTTGCTTCATCATCGAAGACGTACACGAATTCATTTCCGATGATCTTGCGTTTTTCTTCAGGATCAGAAACCCCCGCAAGTTTTGATAGGAAACGTTCTTTGGCATCAACTTTGATGATGTTCAAGCCGAATTTGCCGCCTAAGCTTTCCATTACTTGCTCGGCTTCACCTTTACGCAAGAGGCCGTGGTCAACAAAAATACAAGTCAGTTGATCGCCGATCGCTTTTTGTAAAAGAACACCAACGACAGAAGAATCGACCCCGCCTGAAAGACCAAGCAAGACTTTTTTGTCGCCCACTTGTTCGCGGATTTTTGCGATTTCCATATCGATGAAGTTGTCCATTGTCCAATCACCTGTACATTGACAAACGTCAATGGCAAAGTGACGCAATAAGTCGTTGCCGTATTCTGAATGGCGAACTTCTGCGTGGAATTGGATGCCGTACATTTTGCGCTCGGCATCTTGGATAGAAGCGATCGGGCAATCTTTGCTCGTTGCCACGACATCAAAGCCTGCAGGTGCTTGAGTGACCAAGTCTCCGTGGCTCATCCACACGGTTTGGGTTGCGGGCGTGTTTTGGAAAAGGGCCGCTGCATCAGAAGTGACTTCCAATTCTGCTTTGCCGTATTCACGGTTTTTGGCAGGTTCAACTTTTCCGCCTAATTTATAAGTAATCAACTGCATGCCGTAACAGATCCCTAAAACTGGGATGCCTAACTCAAAAATTTTCTCGTCGATGCCGAAAGAGTTCTCGTCGTAGACGCTGTTTGGTCCGCCAGATAAGATGATCCCTTTTGGGTTCATCGCTTTTACTTCTTCAGCGGTAATGCGGTGGCTCAATAATTCTGAGAAAACACCGAACTCACGAATACGGCGTGTAATCAGCTGGTTGTACTGACTACCGTAATCAAGTACGATAATTTTTTCGACGTTTGGCAGAGTGTCAACGTTTGTCACAATAAATTACCTCAATTCTTTTAGTTTTTATTGAAAAAAGGCTGGGCCTTTTCAACAGCATAATCATAAAAATGAAGCGGTCAATACTTGCGCAAGAACACTTCATCAATCAAATGGTGCTTTGTTTTATGAAGAATTATATCGGCTCTGCTGCGTGTAGGCAAGATATACTCGTGTAAATTCTTTAAATTCACATTTTTCCATACTTCTTTTGCCATTTTAATCGCTTCCTTGCGATCCCCGATCGCATATTGGTAATAATAATTGCTGGGATCTTGAAAGGCCGTGTCTAGTAATGATTCAAATCGTTCCAAATACCATTTTTCGATCAGTGCTGGTTGGGCATCCACGAAAATTGAAAAATCAAAAAAGTCGCTGATATAGATTTGTTGGTTGGCAGGCAGTTG
The DNA here is from genome assembly GCF_050542975.1 of Enterococcus sp. DIV1368d. Lineage (NCBI taxonomy): Bacteria > Bacillati > Bacillota > Bacilli > Lactobacillales > Enterococcaceae > Enterococcus > Enterococcus sp. DIV1368d. Next base: position 246,134 of record NZ_CP172939.1, read on the forward strand.
TAGGGTATTGATGCCTTCTACGATCAAGATATCTGGTTGACTGATCGTTTCATACGTATCAGGAATAATATTGTAGACTTCATGGGAGTAGACAGGGATCTGAATGTCTGGTTCTCCTGATTTGACCGCATTCAAAAAGTTGATCAAGGCTTCCATATCATAACTTTCTGGAAATCCTTTGCGATTCAAGCTGCCGCGTTCTTCCAAGACTTCGTTTGGGTACAAAAAGCCGTCAGTGGTGATCAGTTGGACGGTTCTACGGGGAAACAAACGGGCCAACAAATTTTGGACGAGCCGTGCGGTGGTGCTTTTGCCGACGGCGACACTTCCAGCGATGCCGATGATAAAAGGCGGCATTTTAACATAGCGGTGTAAAAAGAGTCCCTTGCTGAGGGTCAATGATTCAAACTCTTTCATATAAAGATGGATCAGATGGCATAAAGGCACATAAACATCTTCCACATCTTGGACCGAGATCCGGTCGTTCAAACTTTTGATATTATCCAATTCTTCTTGAGTGAAAGGCATCATGCCATTCGTATAAAACCCTTGCCATTGCTCACGAGGAATTTGATAAAAATTCATGGTTTCTTGCATAGTAGGCTCCTTTTTTGCGGCATCATCGGTTTCTATTAGAAGCGATAGGCCACTGTTCGAAAGTATTTTACCATAGAAACCCACAGAACTTGGAAAAAAGACATGATTTCCTTTGCAGAAACAACAAAAAACTGTTTTTTCGTTGTTTTTTTTGCTGGGCGTTTACTTCTGGCTGTTTTTCGGTATGATTAGAAAGAAGCAGCAGGCAAATCTTGAACGGCTTTTTTACTGGTGTTTTCACTACGTTCACTCGTTCTAATAGAAGAAACAAGGAAAAAACCAGTAGAAGCCAGTAGAAAAAACAAGCGAAGAGGAAATAGAAGAAAGGAGCATAAACATGAGTAATCATTACTATACAGAAAATCCTGATACGGCCCATGATTTTGAACAGTGGTCGTTTGAATTAAGAGGAAAGAAGTTTCATTTTGTGACAGATAGCGGGGTGTTTTCCCGTGACACGGTGGACTACGGCTCGCGGGTGCTGATCGATGCGTTTGAGTGGGGGGAGCTGCCAGAAGGAAGTCTGCTGGACGTTGGTTGCGGCTATGGACCTGTTGGTTTAGCGTTAGCTCATGCGAGTCAACGACCTGTCGAGATGATCGATATCAATCAGCGGGCAGTGGATTTGGCAAAAGGCAATGCCCAGCGTAACGGCATTGAACAGGTAGATATCCATCAATCCAATGTCTATGCCCAATTAAATCAACCTGCTTATGCGGCGATCCTCAGCAATCCGCCGATTCGGGCAGGAAAAGAAGTCGTTCATGAGATTTTGACGGGGGCGTTTCCTTTGCTTAAAGCAGGCGGGACTTTAACGATCGTGATCCAAAAGAAACAAGGGGCGCCCAGTGCTCAAAAGAAAATGCAAGAGACCTTTGGCAATGCCGAAATCATCAAAAAAGACAAAGGCTATTACATCATTCAAAGCGTAAAAGAAGCGTAGCTGCTCTTTGATTCTCAATAGATCAAAGGCATCGCCAAGACAAGCGCTGGTTAGCGGCAACTGGGCAGTTGGTTTCTCAAAAAGCCTGTTGTCATCAGCCTTTCGGGCAATCGCAGCTCCGCTAAAAGAGCTGTCTGTATCGTCAGGCTATTTTTGAACAACGAAAAAGAAAGTCGCACACTTGTTGAAAGTGTGCTATTTTTTTTGAGAAAAATTTGCTACACTTTAGGCAAGAGAGGAGAGAAGCAGATGAAATTGACGATTAAACAGATTGCTGAAATGGCTGGCGTCTCTGTCACGACCGTGTCGCAGATCCTAAACAATAAAGGCAGCCGTTTTAGTGAAGAAACCCGAAAGAGGGTCTTAGGTATCGTAAATAAATATCACTATAAGCCGGATTTTTTTGCTTCGAATCTTATCAACCGCCATTCAAAAACGATCGGAATGATCGTGCCTGATGTGACGGATTTCTTTTTCTCTAAAGTCATTGAAGGGGCGGAAAGTTATTTCAATCCACTAGGTTACATGTTAGTGTTATGCAATTCGCGCCACAGCCAAGAAAAAGAGGTTCAATATTTGAATGAACTGTCTCATCGTTCGGTAGATGGCATCTTGTTAGCGACGCCGCATTTGCTGCCAGAGGATTATTCTTTGAAGAGCGGGTTCTTTGATGACCGACCAATTATTTTAGTTGATCGTGGGATCAATCAGCGGGACAATGGTCGTTTGATCGTGAAAGAATACGAAGGCGCCTACCAAGCTGTTAGCTATTTGATCAAAAATGGTCACCGCAACATTGCGATGCTCAAAGAAATCACCGGCTACTATCAATTAGAGGAACGGTTCAATGGCTATCGCCATGCCTTAAAGGATCATCAGATCCCTTTTAAAGGCCGATATGTAGAAAATGCTGAATTAACGGTTACCGGCGGGTACGAAGCAACGAAGGAATTATTGAAGTATAAAGAGATCACAGCGTTCTTCTGTGGCAACGATGCCATGGCGATCGGCTGTTATCAAGCGATTTATGAGGCGGGCAAAAAAGTACCAGAAGACTACTCGGTGATCGGCTTTGATGCCTTGAAATTATCGGAATACATCACACCACCGCTTACCACGGTCATGCAGCCGACTTTTGAGATCGGGTTTACCGCAGCGAAGTTTTTAGTGGACGCCATTGAGTTTCCGACACGGCGAATTCCAAATAAGATTTTTGATACAAAATTAATTATTCGTGAGAGCGTGAAGACATTGACAAGCGAGAAATAATGCGGTATATTTCTTCTTGTAAGTGTTTTCATAGTTTTGCGATATTTAGTAAACTGTTTTACTAAAGTGGTTTACCCTACGAAAAATTATTGTATAATGTTAAAGGAAGCGAGGGTCATTTCGATGCGAATGGTGGATTTAATTGAAAAGAAACGTGACGGCAAGTCATTGACGAAGGAAGAAATTGACTACATTGTAACTGCGTATACTGAAGGAAGTATTCCAGATTATCAAATGAGTGCCTTGTTGATGGCTATTTTTTATGTAGATATGACAGATGAAGAGATCACGAACTTAACGCTAGCAATGGCAAATTCTGGTGAAGTGATCGACCTATCTTCAATTGAAGGAATCAAAGTCGATAAGCATTCGACTGGCGGTGTCGGGGATACGACCACATTGATCTTAGCGCCATTAGTGGCTAGTGTTGGCGTACCGGTTGCGAAAATGTCTGGCCGCGGCTTAGGCTATACCGGTGGGACGTTAGACAAGCTTGAAGCGATCCCTGGATTTAAAATCGAGCTTTCTGAAGCTGACTTTATCCGATTAGTCAACGAAAGCAAAGTGGCCGTGATCGGTCAATCAGGAGATTTAGCTCCTGCAGACAAAAAACTGTATGCCTTACGAGATGTGACGGCAACGGTTAGTTCGATCCCATTGATCGCCAGCTCGATCATGAGTAAAAAAATCGCGGCAGGTGCCGATGCGATCGTGTTAGATGTAACCACAGGCGATGGCGCCTTTATGAAAAACTTGGAGGATGCCAAACGCTTAGCCCAAACGATGGTCCGCATCGGAAAATTGGCAAATCGCCAAACGATGGCAGTCATTTCTGATATGTCACAACCTTTAGGGGAAGCGATCGGCAACAGTTTGGAAGTGGTGGAAGCTATTGAGACGCTGCAAGGAAAAGGACCGAAAGACTTGGAAGAAATGTGCTATGCACTGGGCAGTCAAATGGTCGTTTTAGCGAAAAAAGCCGATTCATTGGAAGAAGCACGCCAACTGTTGGAAGAAGCCCTGCATTCAGGCAAAGCGTTGGAAAAATTCAGACAGATGATCACAGACCAAGGCGGAGACGCTACAGTGATCGATGACCCGAGCAAGATTTTGACAGCGAAATATGAAGTGGAAGTCCCAGCGAAAACTAGCGGTGTGGTGACGAAATTAGTTGCCAATGAGCTAGGGATCGCGGCGATGATGTTAGGGGCAGGTCGTAAGACCAAAGACGAAGACATCGACCATGCCGTGGGCATCAAATTGCATAAGAAAGTTGGCGAATCCGTAAGCAAAGGGGAATCGCTATTGACGATCTATAGCAATACCGAAGCAATCGAGGATGTCAAAGCATTGATCGACCAAAATATTGAAATTGGGGAAGATGGCGCAGAACCGCCATTGATCCATGACATTATTACAGAATAAGGAGCGAATAAAAATGGAATTGAATCGCATGATCGACCACACGATTTTGAAAGCAGACGCAACGGAGGAAGATGTTTTACGAATCATCGAAGAGGCAAAAACCTATCACTTCTATTCTGTCTGCATCAATCCAACGTGGGTTTCATTAGCAGCAGAAAAATTACAAGGCGAACCAACGGCTGTTTGTACCGTGATCGGTTTTCCTTTAGGGGCAAACACATCTGAGGTCAAAGCTTATGAAACAACTGATGCGATCAAAAACGGCGCAGATGAAGTCGATATGGTAATCAACGTAGGTGCCTTGAAATCAAAACAATACAAAAAAGTTCAAGCAGACATCGAAGCAGTCGTTGAAGCAGCCAAAGACAAAGCGCTTGTCAAAGTAATCATTGAAACAGCGTTATTAGACAACGAAGAAATCGTCAAAGCCTGTGAATTAGCCAAAGCAGCTGGTGCAGATTTCGTGAAAACCTCAACTGGCTTTTCAACTGGTGGGGCAGTCGTTGAAGATGTTCGCTTGATGCGTGAAACAGTAGGACCAGAAATGGGTGTCAAAGCTTCTGGTGGTATCCACAACGAAGCAGAAGCTGCAGCTATGGTCGAAGCGGGGGCAAATCGCTTAGGAACAAGCGCAAGTGTTGCTATCGTGACTGGCTCAACAGGTGCTGGCTACTAAGCTTAGCATTATTAAGTAAAGTAGCAAAAAATAAAAACAAGAGCGGGGAAGACAATGACAACAGCGAAAAAAGAGTGGATCGACACCGCCGTTTCCGCCTTAGATAAAGCGTATGTGCCGTACTCTAAGTTTCCGGTCGGTGCTTGTCTCGTTGCCAAAAATGGTACGATATATCAAGGGATCAACATTGAAAATGCCTCATATGGCTTAACAAATTGCGCAGAACGAACCGCTTTTTTCAAAGCCGTTTCTGAAGGCGAAAAAGAGTTTCAACATTTGGTTGTGGCGGGTCATACGCCAGAACCGATCTCTCCTTGCGGTGCTTGCCGCCAGGTCATGGTGGAATTTTGTGCGCCAGATATGCCGGTGACCTTAGTCGGCGATGATGGTGTCATCAAAGAAACCACGGTAGAAGGTCTATTGCCTTATTACTTCACGAACAAAGATTTATAAACCATGTTCATTCAGTCGATGCGGCTGTTGAAAAAAACTATATTTTTAGGGGGCTTTACAGCAATGAAAAAAGCAAAATTATTTAGTTTAGGTATTGTTGCAGTAGCTGGGTTGACTTTACTTGGTGCTTGTGGCGGAGGAAATTCAGGTTCAACTGATTCAACTGGCGGCGGTTCTGCAGACGGTACGACTGATGCAGCGCATAGTGTCGCAATCGTTACCGATATCGGTGGGGTGGATGACCGTTCATTCAACCAATCAGCGTGGGAAGGCTTAGAAGCATGGGGTGAGGAACACGGGATCGCTCGCGGTGCTGGTGGTTATGACTACGTGCAATCAAATGAAGCTTCAGAATACACAACCAACGTAAATGGTGCCGTTCAAAATGGTTTCAAAACAGTTTTCGGTGTAGGTTACTTATTGAAAGATTCAATCGCAGCAGCAGCTGACCAAAACCCTGATACACAATTCGGGATCATCGATGATGTGATCGAAGGCAAAGACAACGTTGTTTCAGCAACATTTAAAGATAACGAAGCAGCTTACTTAGCTGGTTTTGCCGCAGCGTATACAACCAAAACAAACAAAGTCGGCTTCATCGGTGGTGAAGAAGGCGTCGTTATCGACCGTTTCGAAGCTGGTTTCATGAAGGGCGTTCAAGACGCAGCTGAAAAATTAGGCAAAGAAATCACGGTTGATCCTCAATATGCAGCATCATTTGGTGATCCTGCTAAAGGGAAAGCATTGGCTGCTTCAATGTACCAAAGTGGCGTTGACGTAATCTTCCACGCATCTGGTGGTACTGGTGCAGGTGTCTTCCAAGAAGCAAAAGCAATCAATGAACAATTGAACGAAGCAGATCTAGAAGACAAAAAAGTTTGGGTCATCGGTGTGGATAGCGATCAACAAGACGAAGGAAAATACACAACTGCTGACGGCAAAGAAGATAACTTCACATTGGCTTCAACATTGAAAGGTGTTGGCGCAGCGGTACAAGATATCTCAACTCGTGCGTTAGAAGACAACTTCCCTGGCGGCGAACATATTGTTTACGGCTTGAAAGATGGCGGTGTAGACATTACTGAAGGGTTCCTTTCAGATGATGCCAAAGCAGCGATCGAAACAGCGAAACAAGACGTGATCGACGGCAAAGTAGAAGTACCAGAAACACCTGAAAAATAAAGTTGTGCTTTTCGGTTATCTTGCCCTAGTTTAGGGCAAGATGATCGTTGTTGGATTACTATGTTGATGAAAGCTACGGGTTTTCATGAGGATAGTAATCATCCTAAGCAATAGCAATTATTTTTTTGACATGATGAATGGTTTGTATAAGCGAATTAGAAAGTAAGGATGTGAGTAATTTGGCTGAGGAAAAATATGTTGTAGAAATGCGTCATATCACCAAAGAGTTTGGAACGTTCAAAGCCAATGACGATGTCAACTTGCAAGTAAGGCCAGGAGAAATCCACGCATTGCTTGGTGAAAATGGAGCGGGCAAGTCGACCTTGATGAATATGCTGTCAGGATTATTGGAACCAACATCTGGTGAAATCTGGATGAATGGTGAAAAAGTGAATATCACGAGTCCGACCGCAGCAAACAAATTGGGGATCGGGATGGTGCATCAGCATTTCATGCTGGTAGACGCCTTTACTGTAACAGAAAATATCATTTTGGGGAGCGAACCACATCATCTCGGTGTGTTAGATCGCAAGAAAGCCCGCAAAGAAATCAAAAAAGTTTCTGAACAATATGGTTTATCGGTTGATCCAGATGCTTATGTGCGTGACATCTCTGTCGGGATGGAACAACGGGTAGAGATTTTGAAGACTCTTTACCGCGGCGCAGATGTACTGATTTTTGATGAACCAACGGCAGTTTTGACACCGCAAGAAATCGAAGAGCTGATCGAGATCATGCGCGGATTGGTGCGTGAAGGCAAATCGATCATCTTGATCACCCACAAACTGGATGAGATCAAAGCGGTGGCAGACCGTTGTACAGTTATCCGTCGGGGACAAGGGATCGGCACCGTCAATGTCAAAGACGTCAGCTCACAACAGTTGGCCGATATGATGGTTGGTCGTTCTGTGTCCTTCAAGACACCGAAGAAAGAAGCGTCACCAAAAGAAGTCGTGCTTTCTGTTGAAAACTTAGTTGTAAAAGAAAACCGTGGCTTAGAAGCAGTCAAAAACTTAAGCTTAGAAGTACGTGCAGGTGAAGTATTGGGGATTGCTGGGATCGATGGCAATGGGCAATCAGAGCTGTTACAAGCCATCACTGGTTTACGGAAAGTCGAAAGCGGCAAGGTCTTGCTGAATGGTGATGACATCACCAACTTCAAGCCTCGGAAAGTCACCGAAGCCGGCGTTGGTCATGTGCCAGAAGACCGCCATAAATACGGACTTGTCTTGGATATGATGTTATCAGAAAACATCGCCTTGCAAACCTACTACAAAAAACCTTTGAGTAATGCAGGTGTCTTGGATTACGGAGAGATCAACGAGTTTGCTCGTGACTTGATTCAAGAATTTGACGTACGAACAGTCAACGAGATCGTACCAGCACGGGCATTGTCCGGCGGGAATCAACAAAAAGCGATCATCGCACGAGAAATCAGCCGCGATCCTGATCTATTGATCGTTGCCAATCCGACCCGTGGGTTGGATGTTGGAGCGATCGAATTTATCCACAAACGCTTGATTGAACAGCGGGATAAGTTCAAAGCGGTATTGTTAGTCAGCTTTGAATTAGATGAAATTTTGAATGTATCAGACCGCATTGCTGTTATTCATGCTGGTGAGATCGTTGGGGTCGTTGATCCGAAAGAAACATCAGAGAAAGAGCTTGGCTTGTTGATGGCAGGGTACTCCTTGGAGGAAGCAAGACGAGAGCTGCAAATGGAGGAAGTAGGTGGTTCGGTTGAATAACCGCAAAGAAAAGATCCGCAATATATTAGTGCCGATCATCGCTGTCTTGTTGGGATTCGTCCTTGGCGGGATCATCATGGCGGCCTTCGGCTACAGCCCAATCACAGGGTATACACAAATGTTTCGGACCGTTTTTATCAACGGACAAACAGGTGGGTTAAATGCCCGCAACATTGGTGAGATTTTTGTTACAGCAGGACCATTGATCTTTACCGCTCTGGGGTTTGCCGTTGCAAACTCAGCCGGATTCTTCAATATCGGTCTTTCTGGTCAAGCGCTAGCAGGTTGGGTTGCCAGTATCTGGGTAGCACTAGCGATGCCAGATGCGCCTCGGTTGGTGGTCTTGCCATTAGCCGTGATCGTAGGGGCTTTATGCGGGGCGATCGCAGCTGCGATTCCTGGTTTCCTACGGGCATTCTTTGGAACAAGTGAAGTCATCGTGACGATCATGATGAACTATATCTTGCTTTATACGGGGAACCATTTAGTCAATAATGTGATGAGCGAATCCATGATCACGACAAAAGGGGTCACAAAAATGGTGGGGGAAAATGCCTCCATGCAGACGCCGTTTCTAGCAAGCATCACGAGCAACTCTCGCTTGAACTTAGGGATCTTCTTAGCCTTGATCTTCTTAGTTTTGGTTTGGTTTTTGATGAAAAAGACCACTCTTGGTTATGAGATCCGCGCGGTGGGCTTGAACCCAAGCGCTTCTGAATATGCGGGGATGAGCAGCAAACGGACGATCATTATCTCCATGATCATCTCTGGAACGCTTGCTGGATTAGGTGGAGTCGTTCAAGGACTAGGAACGTTTGAAAACTTCTTCGTTCAAGGGTCATCATTGAGCATCGGGTTTGACGGTATGGCTGTATCCTTGTTAGGAAGCGGCTCATCGATCGGAATCTTGCTTTCAGCCCTCTTGTTCAGTATTTTGAAATTAGGTGGACAAGGCATGCAGTTTGCAGGTATTCCATCTGAATTAGTCGATGTCAATATCGCAATTATTATTTTCTTCGTAGCGATCAGCTTTGTGATTCGTTTCTTGTTGGCAAAAATCTTTGACGGCAAAAAAGAAGCGCTGGTCGTACAGGAGATTGAAGCCCAACCAAACGATCAAGATCAGGAAGGAGGAACCATCTAATGGATATTAGTTTAATTTCTTCGATCGTCACTCAAACATTGATTTATGCGTCTCCTCTGATTTTGACGGCGCTAGGTGGCGTGTTCTCAGAGCGCAGCGGGATCGTTAACGTGGGTCTTGAAGGAATCATGGTTATGGGTGCTTTTAGCTCGATTGTTTTCAATATTGAATTTGCGTCACAATTTGGTGCGTGGACACCGTGGTTAGGGATGCTCGTCGGCGGACTTGTCGGTGTGGTTTTCTCCTTGCTGCATGCGGTGGCAACCATCAACTTCCGTGCCGACCACATCATCAGTGGTACGGTGATGAACTTGATGGCACCAGCTTTGGCTGTGTTCTTAGTTAAAGCGATCTACAACAAAGGGCAAACGGATAACATCCAACGGACATTGGGGTATTTCAACTTCCCGATTCTTAAAGATATTCCTATCATTGGCCCGATTTTCTTTAATCAAACGTTCCTACCGGCATACTTCGCCATTTTGATCTCAGTGATCGCGTGGTTCGTGATTTTCAAAACACGCTTTGGGTTGCGTCTTCGTTCTGTCGGTGAGCATCCTCAAGCAGCTGATACCTTAGGGATCAATGTTTACGTGATGCGCTACTCAGGCGTCTTGATCTCTGGATTCCTTGGTGGGATGGGCGGTGCCTTGTTTGCTCAATCGATCGCGGGTCGCTTTGCCGTGACAACGATCGCCGGTCAAGGGTTTATCTCGATGGCTGCGATGATCTTTGGTAAATGGAATCCACTTGGTGCGATGGGAGCAGCGATTTTCTTCGGTTTCGCGCAAAACATCAGTATCGTAGGTGGCCAGCTGCCAATCATCTCTTCCATTCCAGCGGTTTACTTACAAGCTGCACCTTATGCCTTGACGATCATCGTGCTCGTTCTTTTCCTTGGAAAAGCTGCTGGTCCGAAAGCTAACGGGAAGAACTACATTAAATCTAAATAATTTTTTCAGTATGAAAGGGTGGGGCTATGGGACATGAATGTGTTGCTGTGTCCTGCCCTTTTTCTATCCTCTGGGTGAAAGGAACGCGTCAGGAAATTTCCAAAGCAACCCAGCGCAATTTTTGCTTAAGTTTAGTATGATAGAGGTAGTAGATCCGCTTGTAAAAGCATAAAATAAAGAAAGTAGGGAATAGAATGTTTAAACGTGTACACTTGATCGTGATGGATTCAGTCGGAATTGGTGAAGCACCTGATGCGGCAGCTTTTGGTGATGTCGGTTCAGATACATTAGGCCATATTGCAAAAGAAGCAGGCTTAACGATCCCTCACTTGGAACAATTAGGCCTAGGTACGATTCGTCCTTTAGAAGGCGTAAAGGCGGTAGCTGACCATGATGGGTATGCAACCAAATTGGAAGAAGTTTCTGTTGGGAAAGATACGATGACGGGGCACTGGGAGATCATGGGCTTGAATATCCAAAAGCCTTTCCGCGTATTTCCAGATGGGTTTCCCGATGAATTATTGCAACAGATCGAAGAGTTCTCTGGACGCAAAATCGTCTGCAATGCGCCGTATTCTGGGACAGCAGTCATTGATGACTTTGGCGAACATCAAATGAAGACCGGCGATCTGATCGTTTACACCTCGGCTGACCCAGTGTTGCAGATCGCCGCGCATGAGGAAATCATTCCATTAGAAGAATTGTATCGTATTTGTCAGTACGTTCGGGACATCACGAAAGATGAGCCATACATGATCGGCCGCATCATCGCGCGTCCGTATGTCGGTGAGCCTGGAAACTTTACTCGTACGAGCAATCGTCATGACTACGCACTTGATCCATTTGGCCATACAGTGTTAGATTCCTTGAAAGAAGCTGGAAAAGACGTGATCGCCGTTGGAAAGATCAATGATATCTTCAACGGGCAAGGAATCACCGATTCTGTACGGACGAAGAGCAACATGGACGGTGTGGATCAGTTACTGAAGGTGATGAAACAAGACTTTACGGGTCTAAGCTTTACGAACTTGGTCGACTTCGATGCGCTTTATGGTCACCGTCGCGATGTTGTAGGGTATGCCCATGCCATTGAAGATTTTGATTTGCGTATTCCAGAACTTTTAGAAGCAATGGGAGACGAGGATCTGTTGTTGATCACAGCTGACCACGGCAATGACCCAACCTTTACGGGAACGGATCACACGAGAGAATATGTGCCATTATTAGCGTACAGCAAGAAATTCCAAGGCCAAGGCAAATTGCCACAAGGCTACTATGCGGATATTTCCGCAACGATCGCTGAAAACTTTGGTGTTTCAGCTACAGAAAACGGAACAAGCTTTTTACAACATTTAAACTAGAGGTGATGAAATGACAACGTTACATGAGAAATTACAAGAAACAACGGCATTTATCCAAGAAAGCGGCGTCGGTGAAGTGGAATTTGGGTTGATTTTAGGATCTGGCTTAGGTGAATTAGCCGATGAGATCGAAAACCCAATCGTATTGCCTTATAACGATATCCCGCATTTTCCTGTTTCGACAGTGGTCGGTCATGCAGGACAATTGGTCTATGGAACATTAGCTGGGAAAAAAGTCTTAGCGATGCAAGGACGATTCCATTATTATGAAGGCCATTCGATGCAGACGGTCACTTACCCCGTCCGTGTGATGGCGGCATTGAAAGCTCATTCTTTAGTCGTGACGAATGCCTGTGGCGGCGTAAACGAAAGCTTCCAGCCTGGAGACTTGATGTTGATCACCGATCAAATCAACTTTATGGGGGACAACCCACTGATTGGTGAAAACGAAGAAGAAATGGGGCCACGTTTCCCAGATATGAGCCAAGCCTACCATTTGCCTTATCGGGAAGCGGCACAAAAAGTTGGTGCATCAAAAGGATTGCACTTAAAAGAAGGCGTTTATATGGGCTTCTCAGGTCCTACGTATGAAACGCCAGCAGAGATCCGCTTTGCTCGGACGATCGGTGCCGATGCTGTCGGTATGTCGACTGTCCCAGAAGTGATCGTTGCTGTTCACAGTGGCTTGAAAGTCTTAGGTGTTTCTTGTATTACAAACTTGGCTGCTGGTATGCAAGCGAGCTTGAATCATGAAGAAGTCGTGGAAACGACGGAACGGGTCAAGGCAGAATTTAAAGCGTTGATCAAAGAAACGTTAGCAGTACTATAAAAAGCAGACCAAAGGAGAAAAACGAATGAGCGTTCATATCGAAGCAAAAGCAGGAGAGATCGCAGACAAAATCTTGTTACCAGGTGATCCACTGCGGGCAAAATATATTGCTGAAACATTTTTAGAAGACCCGATCTGTTACAACAATGTTCGGGGAATGTTGGGCTATACAGGCGTTTATAAGGGCGAGCGGGTCTCTGTCCAAGGAACTGGCATGGGCATGCCTTCAGCGAGTATCTATGCCCATGAATTGATCAACTCTTACGGCGTGAAGAAATTGATTCGGGTCGGTACGTGTGGTGCCATTTCAAAAGATGTCCACGTGCGTGATCTTGTGATTGCCCAAGCGGCAGCAACAAGTTCATCGATGGTAGCAAAAAACTTCCAAAGTTTCCATTTCCCACCAATCGCTGACTTTGCACTGTTGCGTAAAGCCTATGATACAGCGATTGAATCAGGATTTACGACTCACGTCGGTAATATCTTATCTGAAGATACCTTCTACAAAGATGACATGACGGAAACGTTACAGTTGGCAGACCTTGGGGTGATGGGTGTTGAGATGGAAGCCGCAGCCTTATACTATTTAGGGGCGAAATTCCACGTTCAAACCTTAGCGATCTGTACCGTCAGCGACCACATCATCACTGGAGAAGAAACAACGCCAGAAGAAAGACAAACGACATTTAACGACATGATCAAAGTTGGCTTAGAAACAGCGATCGCGTAAAAAAGATACCACAGGATCGGTGCATGAACGATGCGAAGGCTGCTTGCTTTTGATAGAGCAAGCAGTCAAATCGTATTGGTTTGCATGCAACCGAGAATGTGTTATCTTTTTTTGTTGGCAAAAAGCCACGAAGAAGCGTTGCACTTTTGCCAGAAAATGGTTTAATGAAAAGAAAAGGTGTAAAAAGGAGACGAGACAATGAATAATTTTACGTTTCATGTAACGACGGACATTCGTTTTGGGAAAGATCGTCTGAACGAGCTGCCAGAAGTACTGAATACATTTGGAAAAAACGTCTTGCTAGTCTATGGTGGCGGCAGTATCAAGAAAAACGGCTTGTACGATGCAGTCATGGCGCAATTGACTGCCAACGGCAATCAAGTCACTGAATTGACTGGTGTCGATCCAAATCCACGAATCGAAACCGTTCGTCAAGGAGCCGCTCTTTGTCGTTCAGGAAAGATCGACGTCATTTTAGCTGTTGGCGGCGGTTCTGTAATTGATTGCAGCAAAGTGATCGCTGGGGCGGCTTGCAGTGAGCAAGAGCCTTGGGACTTAGTTCTTTCCAGAAGCTATCAAGGACCAGCGATTCCATTAGTAACGATCTTGACCCTTGCGGCTACTGGCAGTGAAATGAATCGCGGCGCGGTGATCTCTAATCTAGAAACGAAACAAAAACTTGGTGTTCACGGACCCGAATTTTTACCGAAAGTATCTTTTTTAGATCCAACAACGACCTTTAGTGTCAGTCGCTATCAAACGGCTGCCGGTTCAGCGGATATCATGAGCCATCTGATTGAAAATTATTTCAGTAAAACAGAAGGAACAGATGTCCAAGACGGTGTAGCAGAAGGATTGCTAAAAGCAGTCATTAAAAATCTGCCCATCGCATTAAATGACCCCACAGACTATGATGCACGGGCGAATTTGATGTGGGCGAGCACCTTAGCCTTAAATGGTTTGACTGGAAGCGGCAAGGGTGGTGCTTGGTCTTGTCATGCGATGGAGCATGAGTTGAGTGCGTTTTATGACATTACCCATGGTATCGGCTTAGCGATCCTGACCCCACGCTGGATGCTTCATGTGTTGAATGAAGAAACGGCGCCGAAATTTGCGCGGTTTGCCAGAGAAGTCTTTGGTGTCCAAGAAGCAGTGCCAGAATTAGCTGCCCGAATGGGGATTCAAAAACTGTATGACTTTTTTGCTTCTTGCGATATTCCGATGACTTTGCCAGAAGTAGGGATCGCCGATGACACCCATTTTGCTGAAATGGCGGCTCAAGCAGTTCAATTCAGCTCTATTGCAACAAATGCGTATGTACCGCTGCAAGAAGAAGACGTGATTGCAATCTACCAAGATTCCTTGACTCCTTCAACCTATCTTTAATCATAAAAAAGACCGTTCCTGCGACTTGGTTGTCGCGGAGCGGTCTGTTTATTTACCCTTCAGAAGAAAAAGCCAAACGCGCCATTAGCTGATCTGCAATCAAGGCGTGTCCAGCAGGAGTGGGGTGCACCCCGTCATCGCCTGTCAGTGCCTGCGGGGAGCTAGCAACGGCTGCTTCGGCAAACAAGCCATCCAGCGGCAGCAGCTGACAATGAAAGGCGGCAGCTAAGCGACGAACGATTTGGATTTTCGGATCAAGATCGATTCGCCAAGTTTGGCGATCCTCAGGATATGGCAAAACAAAAGGTTCCAGCAAGAAAATACGCGTGATCCCCTGTTGGGTCACTTGTTCCAGAATTTGACGGTAGGTTGCCTCAAAGGACGTTGCCGCAGCTTCTGAACCAAAATCGGGACCACCGGCATTGTGCCACGTGTCGTTGATCCCAATCATAAAGACCAAGACGTCAGGCGCTAATTGAAGGCAATCTTCTTGGAGACGGGCTAAGACGTCGGCAGCTTTGTTGCCGCCGATCCCCCGATTATAAAAGGTAAATCCTGCAGTGGGGAATGTTTCTGCCAGCTGATCGGCAACGAGACGGGCAAACCCATGTCCTAAATCGTGGGGATCTTGGCGATCACGATCGCAATCTGTGATGCTGTCACCTAAAAATAAAACGGTATCATTTTTGACTAGTTTCATAATAAGCTCCTTTCGAGTACGCCCTCAATTATAAAAGAGGGGGGAGGAAATGCCAATAAAAAAACTGCCCTTTTTTAAAAAAGGGCAGCGATAAGCGAGGCTTATAAGTAGTATTTTTTCGCAACAGTCAAATCATCGTTCAATTCATAAACAAGTGGTTGACCAGTTGGGATCTCAAGATCCATGATATCTTCGTCAGAAATACCTTCGATATGTTTTGCTAATGCACGTAGAGAGTTTCCGTGAGCCGCAACTAAGACAGTTTTGTCGTCTTTTAATGCTGGGGCGATTTCATCTTGCCAGAAAGGCAATGCACGTTCTAAAGTAACTTTTAAGTTTTCTCCACCAGGTACGTCGCGAGGGTCAAGCATTGCATAACGACGGTCGTTTGCAGCAGAACCTTCATCTGAAGCTTCCATCAATGGAGGTAAAACATCGTAAGAACGACGCCAGATGTGTACTTGTTCGTCACCGTATTTTTCAGCAGTTTCTTTTTTATTTAAACCTTGTAATTTACCGTAATGACGTTCGTTTAAGCGCCATGATTTGATCGTTGGTACCCAAAGTTGATCAGAATATTCTAAAATGTAATTACAAGTTTTGATGGCACGAGTTAAAACAGATGTGTAAGCAACGTCAAATTCGATGCCTGCTTCTTTGATTTTACGTCCGCCTTCGATTGCTTCTTCGACACCTTCTGGCGCTAGATCAACATCAGCCCAACCGGTAAACTGGTTTAATTTGTTCCATTCGCTTAGTCCATGACGAGAAAATACTAATTTTGGCATGTAAAACTCTCCTTTAGATATTCGATATTTTTCTGAAATTTTCAATTCCGTATTTATTGTACACTCTTTCTCAAAGAATTTCCATGGTTTTGGAGGAAAAGCTGGGGGAAAACGCCATTCTTAAGGAAAAACAAAAGGGGATCATTAAAAAGAGGACCGCTTTTGTTTCATGCTGTTCCAGGGGGAGTCGACAACTATGAACGTAACTTGTTCCATTCTTCTTCGGATAATTTTATGTATTTATAGCATGTACCTACAGAAACACCGCATTTTTCAGAAATATATTGAATCGTTTCTTTTTTCTCGTAGTACAATTGACGGATTTTTTTGATCGTTTTCGGATCGATTTTTGGACGACCGCCAATTTTGCCTTTTTTGCGGGCTTTATTTAAGCCGACCAGCGTGCGCTCTTTGATGAGTGAGCGTTCCATGATCGCAAGTCCTTCCATTAAATTGAAGTAAACCTGTCCCATCGGACCGCGGGTATCGATTTGTTCTGCCAGTGAAACCAGATGAAGCTCTCGCTGTTTTAATAGATCAGTGAGATCGGTCAGCTGTCTGGTGGTTTTCCCTAAACGATGCAGTTCCGTAACGACTAAGGTGTCGCCGGGTTGCATTTGTGCCACCACTGACTCCAATGAATGATTTTCTTCACTTTCTTCCACGCTAAATGTCTCATGGAAAAATTCATGACACCCGAATTCTTCGAGCTTGTTTAATTGTTCACTTGTTGAGTTGTCGGTGATCGTTGAACGAGCATAGCCTATGATTTTCATAAACCCTCCTACCTTTCCCTTTTTATTGAATGTATCATAATTATTTCTTAAATGATAGGGTAATTTGCACAAAAAATAATAAAAATTAAGTCGATTGAAGAAAAATAACGAAAAAAAGAGAAGCATTATCGCTCCTCTTTTTTGTTTCCTTTATCTAACGTGCTTGGTACTCGGGCCTTCAGGCAATCCAACAATGATCGTATGGACCATATCCAAAAACAGACCGTGTTCAACCACGCCTACTGTAGCATCTAATTCCTGTGCCAACTCAGTAGGGGCGGTGATCGTTTCTAGATGAAGATCAATGATGTAATTGCTGCAATCGGTTTTTAACGGTTCGCCTTCTTCATTCAGACGCAGTTTTGGATGGTAGTTTTTCTTCTCGAACAGACGCAACAGCTGTTGGCTGCCATAAGGGATCACTTCCACTGGCAACGGGAAGGCACCAAGTGTTTCGACCATTTTCGATTCATCAACGATCCACAAGACTTTTTTGGAGTTAGACGCCACGATTTTTTCGAATAAAAGGGCTGCACCGCCGCCTTTGATGCCATGATAATCCTGGCTGATCTCATCTGCACCGTCGATCGTTAGATCCACAGCGTCCACTTCATCGATGGTGCGAATCGGGATACCTAATCCTTCTGCTTGTTTTTTCGATGCCCAAGAAGTTGGGACACCCGTGATCGATAGACCTTCTTCTTTTACACGTCGACCCAGTTCTTCAATCATGTAGTAGGCTGTTGAGCCAGTGCCCAAGCCAACCACCATGCCATCTTTTACATAACTAGCCGCTTCAATGCCGACCATTTCTTTTAGGTTCATTTTCTTCCCGCCTTTTTTAAATAAATGCTTTGTCTCTATTATATAGGAAGAAGCGCAAAATTTGCGGATTTTTTCGTAACAGATTTCTTTTGAAAAAAGCCTAGGAGGATACTTGACAGGTAAGAATAAGCATGATATTCTATCAAAGGTGCTTTATCTACAGGTCTCTCGTTGGAGACGTGCTGACTGTCTATCAAAGCATAGTTGATATGAATGCAGAGAATGCATTATTTTTTATCGCAAAAAAAGAACCACCTGGATGTGTGGGACTATAAAGCGAATCAAGGAAGGAGGACAACTAGGGATGCCTACAATTAATCAATTAGTACGTAAACCTCGTAAATCCAAGGTTGAAAAATCAAATTCACCAGCATTGAACAAAGGATATAACAGTTTCAAGAAAGCTCAAACGAATGTTAACTCACCTCAAAAGCGTGGGGTAGCTACTCGTGTGGGAACTATGACACCGAAAAAACCGAACTCAGCTCTACGTAAATATGCGCGTGTTCGTTTGTCAAACTTGATTGAAGTGACAGCTTATATTCCAGGTATCGGACACAACTTACAAGAACACAGCGTGGTCTTGTTACGTGGTGGACGTGTAAAAGACTTACCAGGGGTACGTTACCATATCGTTCGTGGTGCATTGGATACTGCCGGTGTTAACGATCGTAAACAATCTCGTTCTAAATATGGTACAAAACGTCCTAAAGCTTAATCTTTAAGACAAACAGATCAAATGAATCTTATTTAAATCAGAACTGATATCTCGGAAGGAGGAGTTACGGATGCCTCGTAAAGGTCCTGTTGCAAAACGTGATGTTTTACCAGATCCTATTTATAACTCAAAATTAGTAACTCGTTTGATCAACCGTGTAATGGTTGATGGTAAACGCGGTGTTGCTGCAAATATTATCTACAATGCTTTTGGCATTATCAAAGAATCTACAGGAAATGATCCATTGGAAGTTTTCGAACAAGCAATGAAAAACATTATGCCTGTATTGGAAGTTAAAGCTCGCCGTGTCGGTGGTTCTAACTACCAAGTACCAGTAGAAGTACGTCCTGAACGTCGTACAACTCTAGGTCTTCGTTGGGTGGTAAACTACGCTCGTTTGCGTGGCGAACACACAATGGAAGAACGTCTTGCAAAAGAAATCATGGATGCAGCGAACAACACTGGTGCTTCTGTGAAAAAACGCGAAGACACACACAAAATGGCGGAAGCCAACCGCGCATTTGCTCACTATCGTTGGTAAGATCCTCACTGCTTTTTATTGGAAGGTACTGAGACAACCTTAGCTTAAGTTAAGTAAGAATGAGAGGGGAACAACCTAGAATGGCAAGAGAATTTTCGCTAGAAAAAACTCGTAATATCGGGATCATGGCCCACGTTGACGCTGGTAAAACAACGACAACTGAACGTATCCTTTATTACACAGGTAAAATCCATAAAATTGGTGAAACACATGAAGGTGCTTCTCAAATGGACTGGATGGAACAAGAACAAGAACGTGGGATCACAATCACTTCTGCTGCGACAACTGCGCAATGGAAAGAAAACCGCGTAAATATCATCGACACACCAGGACACGTGGACTTCACAATCGAAGTGCAACGTTCATTGCGTGTACTTGATGGTGCTGTAACTGTGTTGGACTCACAATCAGGTGTAGAACCTCAAACAGAAACAGTTTGGCGTCAAGCGACAGATTACCGCGTACCGCGTGTTGTATTCTGTAACAAAATGGACAAAATTGGTGCAGACTTCTTATACTCTGTATCAACTTTACATGATCGTTTACAAGCAAATGCTCACCCAATCCAATTACCAATTGGTGCGGAAGATGACTTTACTGGTATTATCGACTTAGTAAAAATGAAAGCTGAAATCTACACAAATGACTTAGGAACTGAAATCCAAGAGACTGAAATTCCTGAAGAATACGTAGAATTAGCTGAAGAATGGCGCGAAAAATTAATCGAAGCTGTTGCTGATACTGATGAAGAACTAATGATGAAATTCTTGGAAGGTGAAGAAATCACTGAAGAAGAATTGAAAGCTGGTATTCGTCAAGCAACATTGACTGTTGACTTTTTCCCTGTTCTTTGCGGATCTGCCTTTAAAAACAAAGGGGTTCAATTGATGTTGGATGCAGTCATCGACTACTTGCCTTCACCACTTGATGTTCCTGCGATTAAAGGGATCAATCCTAAAACAGACGAAGAAACTGATCGTCCGGCTGACGATGAAGCACCATTTGCTTCATTAGCATTTAAAGTAATGACTGACCCATTCGTAGGTCGTTTGACATTCTTCCGTGTGTATTCAGGTATCTTGAACTCTGGATCATACGTATTGAATGCTTCAAAAGGCAAGCGCGAACGTATCGGTCGTATCCTACAAATGCACGCCAACACTCGTGCTGAAATCCAAACAGTATACTCAGGCGATATCGCCGCTGCTGTTGGTTTGAAAGACACAACAACTGGGGATACACTATGTGATGAAAAATCACCAGTAATCCTTGAATCAATCGAATTCCCAGAACCAGTTATCGAAGTCGCTGTTGAGCCTAAATCAAAAGCTGACCAAGATAAAATGGGGGTTGCTTTACAAAAACTTGCTGAAGAAGATCCATCATTCCGTGTGGAAACAAACGCTGAAACAGGCGAAACTGTTATCGCTGGTATGGGAGAACTTCACTTGGACGTCTTAGTTGACCGTATGCGTCGCGAATTTAAAGTTGAAGCAAACGTAGGTGCGCCTCAAGTTTCTTATCGTGAAACATTCCGTGCAGCAACACAAGCGGAAGGTAAATTTGTACGTCAGTCTGGTGGTAAAGGTCAATACGGTCACGTATGGGTCGAATTTACACCAAACGAAGAAGGTAAAGGCTTCGAATTCGAAAACGCGATTGTCGGTGGTGTGGTTCCTCGTGAATACATCCCAGCAGTTGAAAAAGGACTTGAAGACTCAATGGCGAACGGTGTCTTAGCCGGTTACCCATTAGTAGACATCAAAGCAAAACTTTATGATGGTTCATACCATGATGTCGATTCAAGTGAAACTGCCTTCCGTGTTGCAGCTTCTATGGCTTTACGTGCTGCAGCGAAGAAAGCAAACCCAGTAATTCTTGAACCAATGATGAAAGTAGTTATCACTGTACCAGAAGATTACTTAGGTGATGTTATGGGTCACGTAACTGCTCGTCGTGGACGCGTAGAAGGAATGGAAGCACACGGTAACTCACAAATCGTGAACGCAATCGTGCCATTAGCTGAAATGTTCGGTTACGCAACAACACTTCGTTCATCAACACAAGGTCGCGGTACGTTCATGATGACATTTGATCACTATGAAGATGTACCTAAATCTGTTCAAGAAGAAATCATCAAGAAAAACGGCGGCAAAGCTGAATAATTGATGGAAGTATAGGAAATTAAGTAAAAAGCTATATTTTTTTCTGAGTTTCGTGTACAATATTATCGATGATAAGGGATGGGGAGCTGCGGCTCCCTACCTATCAAATATAAAAAATAAACTGCATTTTTAGGAGGAACATTTTAAAATGGCAAAAGAAAAATTTGACCGTTCTAAACCCCACGTAAACATTGGTACGATCGGACACGTTGACCATGGTAAAACTACACTTACAGCTGCTATCACAACTGTATTATCTAAAAAAGGTTTGGCTCAAGCTTCAGCTTACGACCAAATCGATGGCGCTCCAGAAGAACGCGAACGCGGAATCACTATCTCAACTGCTCACGTTGAGTACGAAACTGAAGCACGTCACTATGCTCACGTTGACTGCCCAGGACACGCGGACTACGTTAAAAACATGATCACTGGTGCTGCTCAAATGGACGGCGCGATCTTAGTAGTATCTGCTGCTGATGGTCCTATGCCTCAAACACGTGAACACATCTTGTTATCACGTAACGTTGGTGTACCATACATCGTTGTTTTCTTAAACAAAATGGATATGGTTGATGACGAAGAATTACTAGAATTAGTTGAAATGGAAGTTCGTGACTTATTGTCAGAATATGACTTCCCAGGCGACGATGTTCCTGTAATCGCTGGTTCTGCTTTGAAAGCTCTTGAAGGCGATGCTTCATACGAAGAAAAAATCATGGAATTAATGGCTGCAGTTGACGAATACGTTCCAACTCCAGAACGTGACACTGACAAACCATTC
Source organism: Enterococcus sp. DIV1368d (assembly GCF_050542975.1). Taxonomy (NCBI): domain Bacteria; kingdom Bacillati; phylum Bacillota; class Bacilli; order Lactobacillales; family Enterococcaceae; genus Enterococcus; species Enterococcus sp. DIV1368d. Next base: position 268,124 of record NZ_CP172939.1, read on the forward strand.
ATGATGCCAGTCGAAGACGTATTCTCAATCACTGGACGTGGTACTGTTGCTACAGGCCGTGTTGAACGTGGACAAGTTCGCGTTGGTGACGAAGTTGAAATCGTTGGTATTGCTGAAGAAACTGCTAAAACAACTGTAACTGGTGTTGAAATGTTCCGTAAATTGTTAGACTATGCTGAAGCAGGGGATAACATTGGTGCATTGCTACGTGGTGTTGCTCGTGAAGACATCCAACGTGGACAAGTATTGGCTAAAGCTGGTACAATCACACCTCATACAAAATTTAAAGCTGAAGTTTACGTTTTAACAAAAGAAGAAGGTGGACGTCACACTCCATTCTTCACTAACTACCGTCCTCAGTTCTACTTCCGTACAACTGACGTAACTGGTGTTGTTGAATTACCAGAAGGAACTGAAATGGTTATGCCTGGTGATAACGTAACAATCGACGTTGAATTGATCCACCCAATCGCTATCGAAGACGGAACTCGTTTCTCAATTCGTGAAGGCGGACGTACTGTTGGTTCAGGCGTTGTAACTTCAATCCAAGCTTAATTTGATTGATCGAAGAGCAAAAGCGTACGCGCTTTTGCTCTTTTTTTGACATTTGTAGAAAAAAGCCGCTCTCTTTAGCTGCGATGAACCGTAACGGATTCATCAACGCTAGAGAGAGCGGTGCTTTTTATTTTATTAGTTTTTGCTTCTTCAAGAAGGCGTCAAATCCTTGGTCAGGACGATTGCTGTAAAACCCAGCAAATTTTTCTGACCACGGTTTGGTCTCGCGAGCTTCCCCAAAAGCAGTCATCGTTTGATCGTAGGCTTCGATCGCCTCATAAGAATAGTCCTGATAGTGGTTGTAATGAATGACCGCTTCTTCTGGCAAGCGAGGTTTGACCTTCATTTCTACGATTGGTTTACCGATGCTCAAGCCAGCCACAGGATAGACATATTCCGGTAAGTGCAACAATTCAGCGATTTTGGCGCTGTCTTTGCGGACGCTGCCGGAAATGACGGTGCCTAAGCCCAGTGATTCAGCAGCGATCGCACCAGATTGCAAAGCGATGCTGGCATCAGTGGTGGCGATCAATAATGGCTGATAGCCTTCATCGATTGGATAGGGAGTCTGTTTTTCGTCAGCAACTTTTTTGGTTCGATTTAAATCAGCTAAAAATAGCAGAAAGAGTGAACTTGCTGCGATATGAGGATTGCCAGGATTCCATTCGACCATTTGTTGGCGAATCTGCGGGTCGTCGATCACTAAGATCGAATAGGCTTGCCCGTTCATCCAGCTAGGTGCTTGACGAGCCGCAGTCAAAATCGCGGTTACTTGCTCTTGGCTCAAGCGGTAGTCAGGGTCAAATTGTCGGTAAGTGCGGTGATTGTGCAAAAGCTCAATGGTTTCGTTCATAGGTTTGCTCCTTTAACTGTTGGGTGATTTTTGTGAATCGTTCTTGAAATAGCGGTAAATCATCTTTGGCTAAGCGGGTATAGTTCAAACGCAAGCCATTCGTATCGTTACTGAAAAGAAACGCAGGTGCTACTAAGCAATCGTTCGCCAAAAAGAGTGACCAATCTTTGCGAGTCAATGTGCGGTGACGCCAAGTCAACCACAGGTAAAGGCCACCTTTCGTCGGCTGCCATTGCCAATCCTCCTGAAATGCCTGCAAGAGTTGGAGTAAGTCTTGCTGGCGCTGGGCCATTTCTGCAAGCAGTGTCCGCTGCTGCTGGTGGTAATCAGAGGAGCGTAAGGCGATGTTGGCAAGGACTTGCGGGAAGATCGTGGTATCGATCGCCATCCGTTTTTTCGCGTGGGCAAATTGGTCGGCTAACGCTTCTGGCACCAAAAGCCAGCCGATTTTGATGGATGATCCTAGTAATTTTGAAAGCGAGCCTAAATAAATGACGGTTTCGGGAGCCATGGATTTTAGCTTGGGCGGTACTTTATCAAAAGCCAACTCGCTAAAAACATCGTCTTCTATGATCGGTACTTGGTAGGTTTGGCAAAGGCGGATGATCGCTTGGCGCCGATGGTCACTCATAGTATGTCCCGTTGGATTTTGGAAGGTGGGATTCAGATAGACGAATTTGATCTTCTTTTCCTTCAACACTTTTTCCAATGCCGCAGGCCGCATCCCTTCGCTATCTTGCTTGATCCCGATCAGCTGGACATTCATCGTGGAAAACAAGGGGAGAGAGAACAAGAAAGAAGGGTCCTCTGTCGCGATACAATCCCCCGCATGCAATAAGACTTGCATTAGCAAGGTGATTCCTTGTGTCGATCCAGCAGTGATCACTAGTTTTTGTCCGTTGGTGGGCAAATTGAAGGAATCAGCAAGGTGCTGCAATAAGATTTCTTGCAAAGGTTCATAACCCGTCGGTAATACTTTGGTGCTTTCCTTGCGAATCTCTTCCCAGGTAAAGGCAGGAAACGTGAAATCGGGGATCAGATCGGCAGGTAGATCACCTGTGTACAGATCCAGCACATCCTTCTCGGTGCGCAAATGCTGAATCTGTTGAACGTAAGGGTCTTGCTGCAGATAAGGGCTGCTTAAAGACGAGCGCAAATAAGAAAGTGGCGTTTGACGGTTCCCCCAACGACCTTCCAATACACGAGAGCCGCTGCCTTGTTTTCGTTCGATCCATCCTAAGCTTTTCAATTCATCTAACGCTTTGACGACGGTGGAACGATTGACGCCAAAAGTCTGGGCGAGGCTGCGCTCTGGTGGCAAACGATCCCCAGGTCCGTAGGTTCCCGCTTGGATCTCTTCGATAAAATGAGTCACGATCTGCTGGTAAATCGGTTGTTTCTTCTGTTTGTCGATACTTGATGAAGCCATCCTGCACCACCTTTTTCAATTGGATGGTTTAAAAATAAGCCAAATGGCTCTTTTCGTCAAGGGGAAGATTGACTATACTTAGCAAAAAGCACAAGGAGATGAGGAAGATGGAAAAAGTCCTATCAATTGCTGGGTCGGATTCAACCGGAGGTGCCGGTATCGAAGCAGATTTAAAAACATTTCAGGAATATGGTGTCTTTGGTTTTGCCACGATCGCTTCGATCGTCACGATGGACCCGCAAGCAGGTTGGAGCCATGAAGTAACGGCGATGGAAACAGCGCTTGTCGAAAAACAATTGATCGCTGCTTTTGCAGGTGATCCGATGGATGCTCTAAAAACGGGCATGTTAGGCAATGAAGACAATATTGTCCAAGCTGCGCAGATGATCCAACAGCAGCAAGTCAAAAATGTGGTGATCGATCCTGTCATTGCTTGCAAAGGGACTGCAGAAATCTTACAGCCAAAAAGCGTCGATGCCATCATCACGCATTTGTTGCCGTTAGCAGATGTTGTCACCCCTAATTTAGTAGAAGCGGGGATTCTTTCAGGTTTGGGTGATTTGACGAGTGTGGAGGCCATGAAGCAAGCTGCTGAAAAAATCCATGAATTAGGTGCTAAATACGTCGTGATCAAAGGGGGGCATCGCTTGCCAGGAGCAAAAGCCGTTGACCTCGTTTATGATGGGCAATCCTTCCTCTTGTTAGAAAGTGAAAAAATCGCTACCGATTTCAATCACGGGGCAGGCTGCACCTTTTCAGCTGCGATCGCTGCGGGTCTTGCAAAAGGCAAACCCGTCGTGGAAAGCGTTCGGTTAGCGAAAGCCTTTGTCACAGCGGCAATCAAAGAAGGAGTGGTGATCAATCCTTATGTGGGTCATGTGTGGCATGGTGCCTATACCCACGCCCGAGACCGTATGCAGGAGGAAGCGCCGCAATAGCAGGTTTTCTTCTATAATAAATAGGAAATGAAGAAGTGCTTAAAAGAAGCGGTCAACGCTTCTTTTTTTGTGTTACGAAACCAAAAGAAAATTTTCTGAAAGAAATGCAAAAGAATCCCGGTTTTTCCATAAAAAAAGCTTGCAATCAATGTTTATCCGTAATATAATCATAAAGGTGCTGTTTACGTAAATACGTAAGTCACACTGGCAGCAAAGAAATTTTCTGCCGGCTACGAAACGAGAGGTTGCGACACGCCCGGACGCTTTGCCATGGACGAGCGTGACGGAAAATTTTCGTGGAGCTATGTCTACTTTTCAAAATAGGCGAAGGAGGGAAAACAATGGCAAAACAAAAAATTCGTATCCGTTTAAAAGCGTATGAACATCGTATTTTAGATCAATCAGCGGATAAAATCGTAGAAACTGCAAAGAGAACTGGAGCTGGCGTATCTGGTCCAATTCCATTACCAACGGAACGCAGCTTGTACACGATCATCCGTGCGACGCACAAATACAAAGATTCACGCGAACAATTCGAAATGCGTACACACAAACGTCTAATCGACATTGTGAATCCAACACCAAAAACTGTTGATGCTTTAATGAAGCTAGACTTGCCAAGCGGTGTTAATATCGAAATCAAACTATAATAATTAAGATGGAGGTGTAATCATGACCAAAGGAATCTTAGGGAAAAAAGTGGGAATGACTCAAATCTTCACTGAATCTGGCGAATTGATTCCAGTAACTGTAGTAGAAGCTACACCAAACGTAGTGCTACAAGTGAAAACAATCGAAAATGACGGCTACGAAGCAATTCAAGTCGGCTACCAAGATATGCGTGAAGTTTTGTCTAACAAACCTGCGAAAGGTCATGTTGCAAAAGCAAACACGGCTCCTAAGCGCTTCATTCGCGAATTCAAGAATGTAGAGCTAGAGGGCTTAGAAGTAGGATCAGAAATCAAAGTTGATATTTTTGAAGCAGGAGACATCATCGATGTAACCGGCACTTCGAAAGGTAAAGGATTCCAAGGCGTTATCAAACGTCACGGACAAAGCCGCGGACCAATGGCTCACGGTTCTCGTTACCACCGTCGTCCTGGATCAATGGGTCCAGTTGCACCTAACCGTGTATTCAAAAACAAACGTCTTGCTGGACGTATGGGCGGAAATCGCATCACGATCCAAAACTTGGAAATCGTACGCGTAGACGCAGAACGCAACGTTATCTTGATCAAAGGTAATGTACCTGGCGCGAAAAAATCATTGATTACAATCAAATCAGCTGTGAAAGCTAAATAAGTAGATAGGAAGAAAGGAGGAACTAAGGAATGCCGAATGTAGCATTATTCAAACAAGATGGAAGCCAAAATGGCGAAATTACATTGAACGAAGAAATCTTCGGAATCGAACCAAATGAATCAGTTGTCTATGATGCAATCATCATGCAACGCGCTTCATTAAGACAAGGAACACACGCTGTGAAAAACCGCAGTGCCGTTCGTGGCGGTGGCCGTAAACCATGGCGCCAAAAAGGAACTGGACGTGCCCGTCAAGGTTCAATCCGTTCACCACAATGGCGTGGAGGTGGCGTAGTCTTCGGACCAACACCACGTTCATACAGCTACAAACTTCCTAAAAAAGTTCGTCGCTTAGCAATGAAATCTGTATTGTCAGAAAAAGTTGCTTCAAATAACTTGGTAGCAGTAGAAGGATTAAGCTTTGATGCTCCAAAAACAAAAGAATTCAAACAAGTTTTAGCTAACTTGACAATTGACTCTAAAGTATTGGTAGTTTTAGAATCTGAAAACGACTTTGCCGCTTTATCTGCGCGCAACTTGCCAAAAGTTTCTGTAGTTACTGCTGATAACATTAGTGTTTTAGACATCGTTTCTAACGACAAAATGTTAGTGACACAAACTGCTCTTACTCAGATCGAGGAGGTGCTTGCATAATGAACTTACTAGACGTTATTAAACGCCCAGTGATCACTGAAAAATCAATGCTTGCCATGGATGACAAGAAATACACTTTTGAAGTGGACACAAAAGCTAACAAAACTTTAGTAAAACAAGCTGTAGAAGCTGCCTTTGACGGAGTGAAAGTGGCAAACGTGAACATCATCAACGTTCGTCCAAAATTCAAACGCATGGGTAAATATGCAGGATATACAAAAAAACGTCGCAAAGCTGTTGTGACTTTAACTGAAGATTCTAAAGAAATCCAAATTTTCGAAGCTGCTGAATAAGCAACTCACGCATAAACTTTACATGGGAGGGAAAAAGACGTGGCGATTAAAAAGTACAAACCTACCACGAACGGCCGTCGTAATATGACAAGTTCTGATTTCGCTGAAATCACAACTTCAACACCAGAAAAAACATTGTTAGCTCCTTTGAAAAACAATGCTGGTCGTAACAACAACGGACGTATCACGGTTCGTCATCAAGGTGGCGGTCACAAACGTCAATACCGTTTGATCGATTTCAAACGTAACAAAGACAACGTCGTTGCTACGGTTAAAACGATTGAATATGATCCAAACCGTTCTGCTAACATTGCGTTAGTACATTACGAGGATGGAGTAAAAGCATACATCTTAGCACCTAAAGGATTAGAAGTTGGCATGACTGTCGTTTCTGGTCCAGATGCAGATATTAAAGTAGGGAATGCATTACCACTAGAAAACATTCCAGTCGGTACTGTTATCCACAACATCGAAATGAAACCTGGTAAAGGTGGACAATTGATTCGTTCAGCTGGAACAAGTGCTCAAGTACTTGGTAAAGAAGGCAAATACGTATTGATCCGCTTGAACTCTGGTGAAGTACGAATGATCTTAGCATCATGTCGTGCAACAATCGGTTCTGTTGGTAATGAACAACACGAATTGATCAACATCGGTAAAGCCGGTCGTTCTCGTTGGATGCGCAAACGCCCAACTGTACGTGGTAGCGTAATGAACCCTAATGATCACCCACACGGTGGTGGTGAAGGTAAAGCACCAATCGGACGTAAAGCACCAGTTTCTCCTTGGGGACAACCTGCACTTGGTTACAAAACACGTAACAAAAAAGCAAAATCAGACAAACTTATCGTTCGTCGTCGTAAAACTAAGTAATATACTTGACCGTGTGTCGCACATTTTGAGAGGAGGTACACCATGGGTCGTAGTTTGAAAAAAGGACCTTTTGTCGATGACCATTTGATGAAAAAGGTCGAAGCACAAGAAGGCGCTGAAAAGAAAAAAGTGATCAAAACTTGGTCACGTCGTTCTACAATTTTCCCTAATTTTATCGGATTTACAATTGCTGTGTATGATGGACGGAAACATGTACCAGTTTACATCCAAGAAGACATGGTAGGACACAAATTAGGTGAATTTGCACCAACAAGAACTTATCGCGGACATGCTGCCGATGATAAGAAAACAAGACGCTAATTTTGAGGGGAGGATATCCAAAAATGGCAGAACAAATCACATCAGCGAAAGCAACTGCTAAAACAGTCCGCGTTTCTCCTCGTAAATCTCGTCTAGTTATTGACTTAATCAGAGGGAAAAGCGTTGCTGAAGCAATCGCGATCTTAAAGTTCACACCAAATAAAGCAGCTGGAATCATCGAGAAAGTCTTGATGTCAGCTATTGCCAATGCAGAAAATAATTTTGACTTAGATGTTGAAAACTTGATTGTTTCTGAAGCATTCGTAAACGAAGGACCAACGATGAAACGTTTCCGTCCACGTGCGAAAGGTTCAGCTTCACCGATCAACAAACGTACAAGTCATATTACTGTAGTCGTATCAGAAAAATAAGGAGGGACAATCAGTGGGTCAAAAAGTACATCCAATTGGAATGCGTGTAGGCATCATCCGTGACTGGGATGCTAAATGGTATGCTGAAAAAGAGTATGCTGAATTTCTACATGAAGATTTGAAAATCCGTAAATTTATCGCATCTAAACTTGCTGATGCCGCTGTGTCTACAGTTGAGATCGAGCGTGCAGCAAACCGCGTGAATATTTCAATCCACACAGCTAAACCAGGTATGGTTATCGGTAAAGGCGGATCTGAAGTCGAAAACCTAAGAAAAGAATTAAATAGCCTAACTGGCAAACGAGTTCACATCAACATCGTTGAAATCAAAAAACCAGATTTAGATGCTAAATTAGTAGGCGAAGGAATCGCACGTCAATTAGAAAACCGTGTTGCTTTCCGTCGTGCTCAAAAACAAGCGATCCAACGCACAATGCGTTCTGGCGCTAAAGGAATCAAAACACAAGTTTCTGGCCGTCTAAATGGTGCGGATATCGCTCGTTCAGAAGGTTACTCAGAAGGAACCGTTCCACTTCATACATTACGTGCGGACATTGATTACGCATGGGAAGAAGCAGATACAACATACGGAAAACTAGGAGTTAAAGTGTGGATTTATCGTGGAGAAGTTCTTCCAACTAAAAAGAACACTGAGAAAGGAGGGAAATAAACATGTTAGTACCTAAACGTGTAAAACACCGTCGTGAGTTCCGCGGAAAAATGCGTGGCGAAGCGAAAGGCGGAAAAGAAGTAGCATTCGGTGAATACGGCTTACAAGCTGTCGAATCACACTGGATCACAAACCGTCAAATCGAAGCTGCCCGTATCGCAATGACTCGTTATATGAAACGTGGCGGGAAAGTATGGATCAAAATTTTCCCTCACAAATCTTATACTGCCAAAGCTATCGGGGTACGTATGGGTTCTGGTAAAGGGGCTCCTGAAGGATGGGTATCACCAGTTAAACGTGGTAAAATCATGTTTGAAATTGCCGGTGTACCTGAAGAAGTTGCGCGCGAAGCGCTACGTCTTGCTTCTCACAAATTACCAGTGAAAACGAAGATCGTAAAACGTGAGGAAATGGGTGGTGAATCGAATGAAGGTTAAAGAAATCAGAGAATTAACCACTGCCGAAATGCTAGATCAAGAAAAACAATTGAAAGAAGAATTGTTCAATCTTAGATTCCAATTAGCAACAGGTCAATTAGAAAACACTGCACGTATCAAAGAAGTACGTAAATCGATTGCACGCATTAAAACAGTATTGCGTGAACAAGCTAAGTAATAGTGGAAGGAGGCCATTTAGCGTATGACTGAAGAAAGAAATCAACGCAAAGTTTACCAAGGTCGCGTGGTATCAGACAAAATGGATAAAACTATCACTGTTGTCGTTGAAACAAAGAAAAACCACCCTATCTACGGCAAACGTCTGAACTATTCTAAGAAATACAAAGCACACGATGAAAACAACGAAGCAAAAGTTGGCGATATCGTGAAAATTATGGAAACTCGTCCATTATCAGCTACGAAACGTTTCCGTCTAGTAGAGATTGTTGAAAAGGCAGTGATTATCTAATCACACGAGATTTTCCTATATAGATTGTGAATTGCAAAATCTGAAAGGAGGATACACATCGTGATCCAAGCAGAAAGCCGATTAAGAGTGGCGGACAACTCAGGTGCCCGTGAAATTCTAACGATCAAAGTCCTTGGCGGATCTGGTCGTAAAACTGCCAATATTGGTGACGTGATTGTTGCTACGGTTAAACAAGCAACGCCAGGTGGGGTTGTCAAAAAAGGTGACGTCGTTAAAGCCGTTATCGTTCGTACTAAATCAGGAGCTCGTCGTACAGACGGTTCATACATCAAATTCGATGAAAATGCTGCGGTTATTATCCGTGACGATAAGAGCCCTCGTGGAACTCGTATCTTTGGCCCAGTTGCCCGCGAATTGCGTGAAGGCAACTTTATGAAGATCGTTTCCCTAGCACCAGAAGTATTGTAATAGTGATTCTTATCTAAAGGAGGTGCGAAACAAACATGTTTGTTAAAAAAGGCGATAAAGTTAAAGTTATCACTGGTAAAGACAAAAACAAAGAAGGCGTTGTGCTAGCAGCGTTTCCTAAAAAAGACAAAGTCGTTGTTGAAGGTGTCAATGTTGTCAAAAAACACCAAAAACCTTCTCAAACTGCTCCTCAAGGCGGAATCGTTGAAATGGAAGCACCAATTCATGTTTCTAACGTGATGGTGGTTGATCCATCGAACGGTGAAGCTACGCGTGTCGGTTACAAAGAAGTTGACGGCAAAAAAGTCCGCGTTTCTAAGAAAACCGGAGAAGTTCTTGATAAATAATCTGATGAAGGAAGGAGGGGCTAACAGATGAACCGCCTTAAAGAAAAATATTCAAAAGAAGTTGTCCCATCATTAATGGACAAATTTAACTACAGCTCAATCATGGAAGCACCAAAAGTTGATAAAATCGTTATCAACATGGGTGTCGGTGACGCTGTTTCTAATGCTAAAAACTTAGACAAAGCTGTTGAAGAATTACAATTGATCTCAGGTCAAAAACCATTGATCACAAAAGCGAAAAAATCTATCGCAGGATTCCGTTTACGTGAAGGAATGCCAATCGGTGCGAAAGTAACACTACGCGGCGAAAGAATGTATGAATTCTTAGATAAACTAGTAAGTGTGTCATTGCCACGTGTCCGTGACTTCCACGGTGTGAGCAAAAAAGCGTTCGACGGACGCGGAAACTACACTTTAGGTATCAAAGAACAATTGATTTTCCCTGAAGTAGATTATGATTTGATCGACAAAGTACGTGGTATGGATATCGTGATTGTAACAACAGCAAACACAGATGAAGAATCTCGTGAATTGTTGACACAATTAGGCATGCCATTCCAAAAATAAAAAAAGGAGGCGAACTACGTGGCTAAAAAATCAATGATTGCTAAAAACAAACGCCCTGCTAAATTCTCAACGCAAGAATACACTCGTTGTGAACGTTGCGGACGTCCACATTCAGTTTATCGTAAATTTCATCTTTGCCGTATTTGCTTCCGCGAACTTGCCTATAAAGGACAAATTCCCGGCGTGAAGAAAGCTAGCTGGTAAACTATACTCGCATAAAGGAGGTAAATTATCCCATGGTCATGACAGATCCAATTGCAGATTTTCTAACGCGCGTGCGTAACGCAAACATGGTTAAACACGAAAGCCTAGAAGTACCTGCTTCAAAAATCAAACGTGATATCGCTGAAATCTTGAAACGTGAAGGTTTCGTCCGCGATGTTGAATACATTGAAGATGACAAACAAGGCGTGATCCGCGTATTTCTTAAATACGGTAAAAACGGTGAACGTGTTATCACAAACTTAAAACGTATCTCTAAACCAGGCTTGCGTGCTTATGTCAAAGCTGACGAAGTACCAAAAGTATTGAATGGTCTAGGAATCGCGATTATCTCAACTTCTGACGGTGTAATCACTGACAAAGAAGCTAGAGCAAAAAATGTTGGCGGCGAAGTAGTCGCTTATGTATGGTAATTTAAAATATTCCACAAGGAGGTGCCTCTAAGTGAGTCGTATCGGTAATAAGATCGTCGTTCTTCCTGCTGGTGTTGAAATCAAGCAAAACGGAAACGACATTACAGTTAAAGGACCTAAAGGTGAATTAACACGTACTTTCTCTTCTGATATCACAATGAATATCGAAGGAAACGAAGTAACATTCACTCGTCCAAATGATAGTAAAGAAATGAAAACTATCCACGGAACTACCCGTGCAAACTTCAACAACATGGTTGTTGGTGTTTCTGAAGGTTTCCAAAAAGCGTTAGAATTAATCGGGGTTGGGTACCGTGCTCAATTACAAGGGAAAAAACTTGTATTGAACGTTGGTTACTCTCATCCAGTTGAAATCGAAGCGCCAGCTGGAATCGAAATCGAAGTTCCTTCAAACACTTCTGTGATCGTTAAAGGATCAGATAAAGAAGTCGTTGGCGAATTGGCTGCCAATATCCGTGGCGTTCGTCCTCCAGAACCTTATAAAGGCAAAGGAATTCGTTATGTTGGCGAATTTGTACGCCGTAAAGAAGGTAAAACTGGTAAATAGTCGTAATTCTTTACGACTAGCAGCTTAGGCTAGCAAAATTAAAAGAGGTGACAAATTGTGATTACAAAACCAGATAAAAACAAGACACGTCAGAAAAGACATCGTCGTGTACGTAACAAAATCTCTGGTACTGCTGAGTGCCCACGCTTAAACGTGTTCCGTTCGAACAAAAACATCTACGCACAAGTAATTGATGACGTAGCGGGTGTGACGCTAGCAAGTGCCTCTGCCTTAGACAAAGAAGTTTCAGGTGCAACAAAAACTGAACAAGCACAAGCTGTCGGTAAATTAGTCGCAGAACGTGCAGCAGCAAAAGGTATTAAAGTAGTAGTCTTTGACCGTGGTGGATACCTTTACCATGGCCGTGTAGCAGCTTTAGCTGAAGCAGCTCGCGAAAATGGACTGGAATTTTAAGAGAAGGAGGAACACCATTCATGGTTTATATTGATCCAAAACATTTGGAATTAGAAGACCGCGTTGTTGCGATCAACCGTGTAACTAAAGTTGTTAAAGGTGGACGTCGTCTACGTTTTGCTGCATTAGTTGTTGTCGGTGACAAAAACGGACACGTAGGTTTCGGTACTGGTAAAGCACAAGAAGTACCAGAAGCAATCCGTAAAGCAATCGAAGACGCGAAGAAAAACTTGGTGGAAGTACCAATGGTTGGTTCTACAATCCCTCACGAAGTTATCGGTGTATTCGGCGGCGGACGCATCCTTATGAAACCTGCTGTAGAAGGTTCTGGGGTAGCTGCTGGTGGACCAGTTCGTGCCGTATTGGAATTAGCTGGGGTAGCTGATATCACATCTAAATCTTTAGGTTCTAACACACCAATCAACGTTGTTCGCGCAACAGTTGAAGGTTTAAAACAATTAAAACGCGCTGAAGAAGTGGCAGCACTTCGCGGCAAATCAGTAGAAGAATTAATCGGTTAAGGAGGACACTATAATGGCTGAATTGAAAATTACTTTAAAACGCAGTATTATCGGACGTCCCCAAAACCAACGTGATACTGTAAAAGCGTTAGGTCTTACAAAGTTGAATTCAACAGTTGTAAAACCTGCTAATGATGCAATCAAAGGCATGGTTAACACTGTTTCTCACTTAGTGGACGTTGAAGAGGTCTAAGGATCAGCAGATCTAGTTTGATTAAGGAGGTGCCAAACCTATGAAACTTCATGAATTAAAACCATCAGAAGGCTCACGCCAAGTACGTAACCGTGTCGGTCGAGGAACTTCATCTGGTAACGGTAAAACAGCTGGACGTGGACAAAAAGGTCAAAAAGCTCGTTCAGGCGGCGGAGTACGTCTAGGATTCGAAGGTGGACAAACACCATTGTTCCGTCGTTTACCAAAACGTGGCTTTACAAATGTGAACCGCAAAGAATATGCAGTCATCAATCTTGATGTCTTGAACCGCTTTGAAGACGGTGCTGAAGTAACACCTGTTGCTTTACACGAAGCTGGAATCGTCAAAGACGAAAAAGCTGGAATCAAAGTATTAGCTAACGGAGAATTAACGAAGAAATTGACTGTGAAAGCAGCTAAATTCTCAAAAGCAGCTGAAGAAGCAATCGTTGCTGCTGGTGGATCAATCGAGGTGATCTAATGATCAGACTATTGAAGGATGCCTTTAAGGTTAAGGATATTAGATCCAGAATATTGTTCACCGTCTTAATCTTGTTTGTCTTTCGTCTGGGAACACATATTACTGTGCCAGGCGTAGACGCAAGTCGCCTAAACACCATCGCGGATCTACCATTTTTAAACATGTTAAACTTGGTAAGTGGTGGCGCCATGCAACAATTTTCGATTTTCTCGATGGGGGTTTCGCCTTACATCACTGCCTCAATTGTTATTCAGTTGTTGCAGATGGATATCGTCCCTAAATTTGTTGAATGGTCGAAACAAGGTGAAGTGGGTCGTAAGAAACTAAATCAGGCAACACGTTACTTGACGTTGGTATTGGGCTTTGTCCAATCCATGACATTAACGGCTGGATTTAACTATTACACTCAACTCGGGTTTGTAAACAATCCTAATATGGCAACCTATATCGTGATCGGTCTGATTTTAACAGCCGGAACGATGTTAGTCACTTGGTTAGGAGAGCAGATCACCGAGCGTGGTATCGGAAACGGTGTGTCAATGATCATCTTTGCAGGGATCATTTCACGCTTACCAGCAAGCATCAAAGAATTGATTGAAGATTACTTCATTAACGTGGATCAATCGGATATCTGGCTAAATGCTATCTTTATGGCGCTACTTGTGATCGCTGTGTTGATCGTCATTACTTTAGTAACGTATGTTCAACAAGCAGAACGCAAGATTCCGATCCAATATACAAAACGGGTAGCAGGAGCGCCTACCAGCAGTTACCTTCCTTTGAAAGTAAATGCTGCCGGGGTTATCCCAGTTATCTTTGCCAGTTCTTTTATTACAACACCAAATGCGATCATTCAAGCATTAGGTAGTTCATATAGAGGAGAAACTTGGTACGAAGTGGTGCAAACGATCTTTAGTTACAACACTGTACCGGGTGCGATCATCTATACTGTCTTGATCGTTGCGTTTACTTTCTTCTACGCATTTGTTCAAGTGAACCCTGAGAAATTAGCGGAAAACTTGCAAAAACAAGGAAGTTACATTCCGAGTGTGCGTCCTGGTAAAGGAACCGAAGAATATGTATCACGTTTGTTGATGCGATTAAGCACGGTTGGATCGATCTTTTTAGGATTGGTTGCTTTACTTCCAATCATCGCTCAGATGGCTTGGAATCTACCGCAATCGATCGGTCTAGGTGGAACGAGTCTATTGATCATTATCGGTGTGGCACTTGATACTGCCAAGCAGTTAGAAGGGCTTATGCTGAAACGGAAATATACTGGTTTCATCAATTAAAGTTATTGAAGTGTTGAGGATTTCCTCAACACTATTCAAAAACTTACAGGAGGAATTAGAATGAACTTCATTTTAATGGGATTACCTGGTGCTGGAAAAGGTACTCAGGCAGAACGTATCGTTGCTGAATACGGTCTTCCTCATATTTCAACAGGCGATATGTTTCGGGCTGCGATGGCGAACGAAACAGAACTAGGCCTTAAAGCAAAATCATACATGGATCAAGGCGCATTAGTTCCTGATGAGGTTACAAATGGGATCGTTAAAGAACGTTTAGCTGAACCTGATACCGAGAAAGGTTTCTTATTAGATGGTTTTCCTCGTACATTGGATCAAGCAAAAGCGTTAGATGAGATGCTAGCTGACCTTAACAAAAAACTTGATGCCGTTATTGATATTCATGTTCCTGAAGAAGTTCTTGTAGAACGTTTAGCCGGCCGCTTCATGTGCCGCAATTGTGGGGCAACTTATCATAAATTGTTCAATCCTCCAAAAGAGGAAGGAACATGTGATCGTTGTGGAAGTCATGACTTCTACCAACGTGAAGATGATAAGCCTGAGACGGTCAAAAATCGTCTAGCTGTCAATATCAAAAGCAGTGAACCAATTTTGACTTATTACAAAGACAAAGGGTTATTGCAATCGATTGATGGGGATCGCGACATCGACGCTGTATTCGAAGATGTTCAAAAGATCATTGACTAATCATAGATTGCCCGAGTCCAACTTGCAGCTTAAAACTTTCTCTTGAAATCTTTGACAGGATATGATAGAATATGTCAGTCCGACTTCTACTTTTTATTAAGTAGGAGCATAGTTTGAGAATATCAGGTGGGAACCGAGTTTCCGCCATTTTATCGTGTGAAAATCACAAGTACAAGGAGGTACTGTGCGTGGCAAAAGAAGATATGATTGAAGTCGAAGGTACAGTCGTCGAAACTTTGCCGAATGCAATGTTTAAAGTAGAATTGGAAAACGGACACCAAGTTCTAGCGACCGTTTCTGGTAAGATCCGGATGCACTACATTCGTATTTTACCTGGAGACAAAGTGACGGTGGAATTATCCCCGTATGATCTGAACCGTGGCCGCATTACTTATCGCTTTAAATAATTGTACTCCGTAAAACCACAGGAGGTATTATCATGAAAGTAAGACCATCAGTAAAACCAATGTGCGAACATTGTAAAGTAATTCGTCGTAAAGGACGCGTTATGGTGATTTGCCCAGCAAATCCAAAACATAAACAACGTCAAGGATAATCGGAGGTGTAACAAATATGGCTCGTATTGCAGGAGTAGATATTCCTCGTGATAAACGTGTGGTCGTTTCACTTACTTATATCTATGGTATTGGTAACACGACTGCAAAACAAATTTTAGCTGACGCTGGCGTGTCTGAAGAAGTTCGCGTTCGTGATTTAACGAATGAACAAACAGATGCTATCCGTGCGGAAGTTGATAAATTAAAAGTTGAAGGTGACCTTCGTCGTGAAGTGAACTTAAACATCAAACGATTGATGGAAATCGGTTCTTACCGTGGAATCCGTCATCGCCGTGGATTGCCAGTTCGTGGACAAAACACGAAAAACAATGCACGTACTCGTAAAGGCCCGTCTAAAACAGTCGCAGGCAAGAAAAAATAATTCCTAAGTGAAGGAGGTTAAAACTTCATGGCAGCAAAAAAAGTGAGTCGTAAACGCCGTGTGAAAAAGAATATTGAAGCGGGTATTGCACATATTCACTCAACATTCAATAATACAATCGTAATGATCACTGATACTCATGGTAATGCATTAGCATGGTCATCAGCTGGTTCATTAGGTTTCAAAGGAAGCAAAAAATCTACTCCTTTTGCCGCTCAAATGGCAGCAGAAACAGCTACCAAAGCAGCAATGGAACACGGATTAAGAACTGTTGAAGTAACAGTTAAAGGACCTGGTTCTGGACGTGAAGCAGCAATTCGTTCATTACAAGCAGCAGGTTTGGAAGTGAGTGCGATCCGTGACGTGACTCCAGTCCCTCATAATGGATGCCGCCCTCCAAAACGCCGTCGTGTTTAATGAGTGCTGCTCATTTTGAGTGTAACAAATACGTCATTGAACAAGACACTTTTCGTTTTGAAAGGGGTAATAGATAAGAATGATTGAATTCGAAAAACCAAGAATCGCAAAGATTGATGAAGACAAAGATTATGGCAAGTTCATCGTGGAACCTCTTGAAAGAGGCTACGGAACTACACTAGGAAATTCCCTACGTCGTATTTTATTATCTTCTTTACCTGGTGCGGCAATCACCAATATTCAAATCGATGGAGTTTTACACGAATTCTCAACTGTTAAGGGTGTTCGGGAAGACGTTGCTCAAATCATCTTGAATATTAAAGGTCTTGCATTGAAAATGTACGGGGATGAAGAAAAGACCCTTGAAATTGATATTTCAGGACCTGCTACAGTAACTGCTGGCGATATCATCGTTGATAGTGATGTAGAAATCCTTAACAAAGATATGTATATCTGTACCGTTTCTGAAGGTGCTACGTTCCATGCTCGCTTAACAGTGAAACCTGGCCGCGGCTACGTTCAAGCGGACGAAAACAAAAAAGAAGACATGCCAATCGGCGTTCTTCCAGTCGATTCAATCTATACACCAGTACGTCGTGTCAACTATCAAGTAGAAAACACACGTGTCGGTCGTCGAGATGATTTCGACAAATTAACGATGGAAATATGGACTGATGGCTCAATCGAACCATTGGAAGCAATGAGTTTGTCTGCGAAAATCATGACTGAACATTTAGACATCTTTGTTAACCTAACTGATGAAGCGAAAAACGCTGAAATCATGGTTGAAAAAGAAGAAACACAAAAAGAAAAAATGTTGGAAATGACGATCGAAGAATTAGACTTATCTGTTCGTTCATACAACTGTCTAAAACGTGCAGGAATCAATACTGTACAAGAATTGACAAACAAATCTGAACCAGAAATGATCAAAGTAAGAAACTTAGGCCGTAAATCTCTTGAAGAGGTCAAAGTGAAATTACATGATTTAGGTTTAGGACTACGTAAAGACGATTAAACCGTTTTCGATTACGTTAGTTCGGTTCGTCTGACCGATACAACATTCGAAAGTGAAGGAGGGAAACCACGTGAGTTATCGTAAACTAGGACGCACATCTAGCCAACGTAAAGCGATGTTGCGTGATTTGACAACTGATTTATTCATTAACGAACGTATCGTTACGACTGAAGCTCGTGCGAAAGAAGTTCGTTCAACTGCAGAAAAAATGATCACTTTAGGTAAACGTGGTGATTTGCATGCACGTCGTCAAGCAGCAGCATTCGTTCGTAATGAAGTTGCAAGTGTACGTGAAGAAAACGAAGAAGTAGTTATTGAATCAGCATTACAAAAATTATTCAATGATATCGCTCCTCGTTACACAGATCGCCAAGGTGGATATACTCGTATCTTGAAAACAGAACCAAGACGCGGAGATGCTGCACCAATGGTTATCCTAGAACTTGTTTAAAATCACACTTATCATCACTTTATAGATGTTTACTAAGAGTGTTATGATGTTGGAAGAAACTTTCCGAGTCTAGCTCAGCGCCTACACCTCGATGTATTTCGAGGTGTACGCACTCATCATAAAGTGCTTTTTTTTTACTTTCGATTACCTGTCAAGACAGGTGATGGCAAGTGAAAAAAAGATCTGGAGACAAATCGTGCGCGAATCATTGAAAAACGTGCGCTTTTTTGGTAGTGTTAGAAAGAATTAATCGCAAATGAAGGAGTCTATCATGAAGCCAATCATTGAATTGAATGCTATTACTGTGCGTTATAGCGAAGAAGAGCGTGCCGCGTTAAATAACGTATCCTTTTCCATCAACAAAGGGGAATGGGTGGCGTTGATCGGCCATAACGGCTCTGGAAAATCAACTTTAGCAAAAACCATCAACGGCTTGATCTTGCCGCAAGAAGGCAGTGTTTCTGTCGGCGAATTGCCTTTGAATGAAGAAAATATCTGGAATATTCGAAAAATGGTCGGTATGGTCTTTCAAAACCCTGACAATCAATTCGTTGGTTCGACGGTGGAAGATGATGTGGCTTTCGGTTTAGAAAATCAAGGAATCCCGCGAGAAGAAATGCTGGTTCGTGTCAAAGACGCTCTGGAACAAGTACGGATGAGCGAGTTTGCGACGCGGGAACCCGCGCGCCTTTCTGGTGGTCAAAAACAACGGGTAGCCATTGCCGGTGTCGTTGCACTGCGCCCGGATATCATCATTCTTGATGAAGCCACTAGTATGCTAGATCCAGAAGGCCGTGAAGAAGTGATCGCAACGATCAAAAAAATCAAAGAGAAAAACAATTTGACCGTGCTATCGATCACCCATGATATTGATGAAGCAGCTAACGCCAATCGGGTGCTGGTGATGCGTCAAGGAGAGCTCGTCCGCGAAGGGACACCAGCAGAGATTTTTTCTGCAGGTCCGGAACTGATTGAGCTAGGCTTAGATCTGCCGTTTCCTGAAAAATTAAAAGCGGCACTAAAACAGCGGGGCGTCACGGTACCACAAGCGTACTTAACTGAAGAAGGGATGGTGGATTGGCTATGGACATCCGTTTTGAACAAGTAGGATTCACCTACCAACCGCATTCTCCGTTTGAACAACGGGTTTTGTTCGATATCGATTTAGAGATCAAAGAAGGCTCTTATACCGCCTTAGTCGGTCATACGGGTAGCGGAAAATCTACGTTGCTGCAGCACTTGAATGCATTATTAAAACCAACGACTGGAACGGTCACGATCGGTGAGCGAGTCATCAAACCCGAGTCAGACAACAAAAATCTAAAACCGTTACGTAAAAAAGTCGGGATCGTTTTTCAATTTCCTGAATCCCAATTATTTGAAGAAACCGTTGCGAGAGATATCGCTTTTGGACCGAAAAACTTTGGCATCTCCGAAGAAGAAGCCAAAGGTTTAGCCCAAGAATACATTCAATTGGTAGGTTTAGATGAAAGTTTTCTGGAACGTTCACCATTTGACCTTTCAGGGGGCCAAATGCGCCGTGTAGCGATTGCTGGAGTCTTAGCTATGGAACCAGAAGTTTTGGTCTTAGATGAGCCGACAGCTGGCTTAGATCCACAAGGACGCAAAGAGATGATGGAAATGTTTGATCGCCTGCATCGGGAAAAGAACATGACGATCATTTTAGTGACCCACTTGATGGATGATGTGGCGAACTATGCTGATTATGTCTATGTGTTAGAAAAGGGACGTCTCGTCAAAGCCGGCACGCCGTCCGTTGTGTTTCAAGACACTGCTTGGCTGCAAGAAAAGCAGTTGGGGGTACCGACAGCAACCGCATTTGCGGAACAACTACAAGCCAGAGGACTGGCATTTGAGCAGTTACCACTAACAGCTGATGAGCTGGCAGATGTTTTAGTAGCAAAGGGGGCGACTGCCCATGATGAATAAACTGATTTTCGGTCGTTTTATTCCCGGAGACTCCTTGATCCACCGTTTAGATCCACGAGTCAAATTGATTGCTAGTTTTTATTTTATTGCGATTATCTTTTTGGCGAATAATTGGCAAAGCTATTTATTAGCGGGTGCTTTTACGCTCTTTTGTATCTCCTTTTCAAAAATCGATTTTGGCTTCTTTATTCGAGGCGTTCGACCGTTGATTTGGCTGATTTTGTTTACCGTGGCGTTACAGATTTTGTTTACTACCGGCGGTGACGTCTATTGGTCTTGGTGGATCTTTAACATCACAGAATTTGGTGTCCAAAACGGGATCTTTATTTTTTGTCGTTTTGTTTTGATCATTTTCATGTCGACGCTCTTGACGTTAACGACGCCCCCATTAGAGCTTTCAGATGCGATCGAATACATTTTGCGTCCTTTAAAAGCGATCCGTTTCCCTGTCCATGAAATCTCACTGATGCTGTCGATTGCGTTGCGCTTTGTGCCAACCTTGATGGATGAAACAGAAAAAATTATGAATGCTCAGCGTGCCCGCGGGGTCGATTTCGGCGAAGGGGGACTGTTGCAGAAGATGAAGGCGATCGTTCCTTTATTGATTCCTTTATTTGTCAGCAGCTTTAACCGTGCGGAAGATCTAGCTACCGCTATGGAAGCCAGAGGCTATCAAGGCGGCGAAGGGCGTACCAAGTATCGTATTTTGCACTGGCACCAACGGGACACATTGGTTGTCATCGTTTTTGCGCTCTTTACAGTAGCATTAGTGTTCTTAAGAGGATAAACGAAGACCTATGATTGAAGTCAACCCACGAAAGGTTCTTAACGAAGCAACGAGACTGCTGGCAATCCCAGCGGCTGGTTCGAAAAGGCCTGTCGATCGATCAGACTTTTCTCATAGGCCTTTTTTTGAAAAAATAGAAAGAAACAGGTGATTCAATGGTCCGCTATAAAGCGACGATCGCTTATGATGGTACGAATTTTCAAGGATTTCAGCGTCAACCCAATGGACGAACGGTTCAAGAAGAGATTGAAAAGACATTAACGAAGATGAACAATGGGCAACCGATCCAGATTCATGGCTCTGGCCGCACCGATGCGGGGGTCCATGCGCAAGGGCAAGTGATCCACTTCGATTTCCCTCAAAAGCGTCCACTGGAAAAAATGCGCTTTGGATTAGATACCCAAACGCCAGAAGATGTTGCGGTAAAATCGGTGGAGATCGTTGACGATACCTTCCATGCCCGCTACTTAGTCATTGAAAAAACCTACCAGTTTCGGGTAGACATTGGGAAGCCCCGCAGTCCTTTCCGCCGTCATTATGCAAGTTATTATCCGTATCCGCTAGATTTGGAAAAAATCCAACGGGCGTTGCCAGATTTTTTAGGCACCCATGACTTTACCAGTTTTTGTGCGACGGGCAGTTCAGTCGATGACAAGACGCGGACGATCCATGAGGCGTCCATGGCGGTCAATGACGCTGGAGATGAGTTGATTTTTACCTTTCGCGGCGATGGATTTTTGTACAAGATGATCCGGATCATGGTGGGCACATTGCTGAAAATCGGCAATGGACGGATCGCACCTGACAGCATTCCTGCAATCATTGCGCAAAAAGACCGAAATGCGGCAGGTCCCACGGCTCATCCAGAAGGATTGTATTTGGTTCATGTTGCTTATGGATAAGGAAAAACACAAGCTTCGCTGCTCTTACACAACAAGAGATAGCGAAAGCTTGTGTTTTTATTTTTTCTCAGGTAAAACAGAGGTGGTTTCTTGCCAATCTTCAGTCCTTTCCGCAGCGATTTTAGGCGCAGCAGTGGTGGGTGTTTTTTCCAAGGTACCGGCAGCGACTAAGGCGGCGATGGCTACCAAAAATGCGAAAAGCAAGTAAAGCAGCCAGCTCCAAGCAACGTGATAGCGATTGCCGATGCCTAAAAAGACCATTTGTCCGACAGGTCCCCCTAGCATCACAATGGTGGAAAAGATCCCGCTGCTGATGGCGAGATGTTCTTCATCAATCTCACGAATCAGATGTGCCGAAAAACGAGGATTGATTTTTCCAATCAGATAGCCTTCAGCAAAGAGCAGCGCAATCATGAGCCAACGGTTATGCAGGAAGAGAAAATTCAAGGTCAACAGACATAAAACGAAAGAGGTATACGCAATCAAGCGAACCAGACCGGTATTCTTGAACCAGTCGGCAGCAAACAAGGCGCCAGCGACCATACCGATCGAAGTAGCGATGCCTGCCATCGCAACGGTGTTGCCATAAGTGGCAAACCAAAGCGCAAGGTCATCCAACAGCTGGAGATTTAGTAGACCGCTCGTACTAGCAGCTAAGGTATTGATCAGTAAGGCAAAGAGGATCATCTTTTTAAGAAAAGCCGTACCAGTCAATAATTTAAAAGTATCCGAGAAATTCTGAAAGAGTGGTGTTGCTGCTTGATTGATTTTCCCTGGCACCGCATAGAAGAGCGAGCGGTTCAGGAAGATCACGATCGCGGCTAAGAAAAACGTCACGGCATTGATCAAACCAAAAGCCGCAAAGTTATTATTCAGTAAAATGATCCCCCAAGCACCGATGCCTTGAAAGACGATTTGAACGGTGGTTTGACACGCCATTTGAAAGCCCATGGCACTGTCTAAGGCATCAGCAGGCACAAGACGGCGAACATAGGGCAGCTGTAACCCAGAACAATAAGCGCCCAAACAATCAGATACAATGTTGATGCCTAGCAAAAGGAAGAAAGACCATAAACTAGGCGGCAGTTGGATCAAAAAAGCGAGTGCCACGAAAAGGACTCCTTGTAATAGTCGACTGCTGATCATCCATTGCACTTTGTTTTTGGTACGATCGGCTAGATAGCCGGTCAGGATCCGTAAGAGATCAGGGATCAGCAGTGCCATGGAGGCTAAGGAAACAGCAAGGGCATTAAAGGGTAAAGTACTGGCATAAACTACAAAGACGATATTAAATAAACTCATGCCGATACCGCTGAGTAAGGCGGCGTTGACTAAGGCACGATAGCCGTTGTTTTGTTGATATTCTTTCATCGAAATCATCCTTTCACGTTCTACGTTGTAAAATCAGTATAGGATGCTTTATACTAAGAGAAGAAAATAATCCACTATAGTGGAATTTAAATGTACCAGGAGCATACCAGAGGTTACTGTCACGAGTGATTAGCAGTTAAAAGAGTGGCATGTAAATAAGGTGCCGCAGATTTTGCTCCTCAACATTTTATAGGTTTGAATCTAAACTTGAATCTAGAACAGGAAAATTTAATTGCGGAGCTTCATTCGTGAAGTGGGATTGGTTTGGCGTTTGTAGACCGATCGTTGTGAGGAGGATGGTTATGGAAGAAGGAAAACTGTACCGACAATTGCGCAAAGAGCGCGGCTATACGATCGCTCAAGTGGCGGATGAACAAAACAGTCGCTCGTTTATCAGTAAATTTGAGCAAGGTGCTTCAAGTATCAGTATTCATCGATTGGAACGCTTATTAGAAAATATCCATGTCACAGTGGAGGAGTTTTATTATTTGCGTGCGCAGCAAAAGGGCGTAAAAGGGCACGACAACCTGATGAGCTTTCCCAGCTATATGACGAGCGAATTTATGGATTTACTGGATCGAATTTTAGGGATCAACAAAGAAGCTTATTTGAGTAACGCCCACGCCCAGAGAAGCAAAGAAGGGCTGGAGGAAATGCGTAGCGAACTGATCGCCGCTTCCAAACAGCATTCTTTTGTTTTTCTGTACCTTGAGATCACAAAGGAGATACATGAAATCAATCTCTCAGGTCCTAAACTCAATCACTCTTCTGGTGACTATATGGAAAAGCTACGCACCAAAACTCGCCCCGTCATTTCCTACCTTACGAAAGTAGACAACTGGGGCGTTTATGAGATTTTGCTTTTTCGTTATTTTCAATTCTTATTTCCTGTCGAAACCTCCTATCACTTACTGCAGATCGCTATCTCTCGCACAAAAAAAGAACAAGGTTTGTCCTTGATGCGAGAAATTCAAATGGATTTGATTTTTAGTTGTTTTACGACGTTTGTCAATTTTCGCCGCCTGGAGTGGGCAAAAGAGGTGTTGACCATTGCAGAGGAATTATTGGCAGATCGCGGAGACATGCTAAACAGTACGCATCTTCTTTGCTATCAAGGATGGTACTGGTATATTTATGGCGATCAAGAAAAAGGACTGTTGAAAATCGATCAAGGGCTTTCGATCTTTCGCGTCTTGAAACAAACCAAAATGGTTAACTTATGGGAGCGATCGTTGCACTCCATCAAGAAAAATGCGGAAGAACCTAACAGTTATCTTATGTTTCGCTAAACGCTCTAAGGGCTAACGGGCTAGGCATTTGGCCCCGCATCGAAGGGGATCTAGTCGGTAGTGGAGGCTAAGGCCACTAGAGCGAACAACTGCGGAACGCCAGCACAAAAAAAGAACCAAACTCACCGATCATTGAGCGACACCCATAAGTCAGCGTTTGCTCTAACTTATGGGGAGCGCCTCAAAAAGACGAGTTGGTTCTTTTTCGATTAGGTTTCTGGTGGTTGATCCATGAGTTGACGTTGGTCGTCTAAAACTTGCTTTTTGGCTACTTGTTTCTGGTAAAACCAAGCAAACAGGATAAACAATGCGATGCAGCCGAAGAACAAGCAAACACCGATAACAAAGCCTTGCGGCAAGAAGGACAGTTCCAAGTGATGGGTGCCACTTGGGATCGTCACACTGATAAAGCCGTCTTGAAAGGCGGTGATTGGAACTTCTTTGCCGTCAAGCGTAGCAGTCCAGCCCTTGTCATAAGGGATGGTCGTTACAAGCTGCTGCTCTTTTTCAGTCGTGATATCGGCTTTGGCACTGCGTTTGCCGACCGTCATAGCGACCCCTCGATCTTGGATCGCATCAATTGCTTGTTGGTAAGCGTTGGTATCCAAGGTCACGACTTGCGGGTTTTGGAAGGAGATTTCAGGCGTTCCGTAGAAGCTGACGGTGAATTGAACCGTCGTATCGGTCTCATAGTGCCCTAAGTCGTAGTATTGACCGTTGATACTGATTTGCGTTTCTCGCTGCTGACCGTTGACTGTCACGGTGGCAGATGAGCTTTCCAATTCCCCAAAGTTGGCAGGGAAAAGACTCAAGTATGCTTGCGAGTTCGCTGGAACCTCCACTTGCCAAGTCACTTCTTTTGCGACATTGCTTTCTTGCTCGGTAAATTTCATATACATGCCGTCATTGGTGATATCTGTATTTTTACTATGGATCACCGTGATCGGCTGAAAGGCAAAATACTCTAAATTTAAATCGGCCAAGCCATTGAAAAGATTTTTCTGGCTCGTCAAGTTGTCATTTTGCGGCTGTTCAATCGATTCAATGGTTGGTTCAGCCAAGAAACCTAGCGGTAACGCATTTTGATTCTCATAAAGCTTGTATTCACCAGATTCCCCGACACGTTGAAAGCCGTATTTGGTGAGATTTGGCTTGGAGATATTGTATTTGATCCCTGTAAAAGCATCCATCAGCAAGGTATTATTCGGATAGCGGATATTTAAATTGGTGCCGCGGGACCGAAAGCCCAGCTTATCCAGGTAGCTTGAGGAATTGCGGTTACGGATCGAAGAAAACATGCTGACACCGCTGTAGCCATAATTGATACTGTCGTTGGAAGAAACAGGATCAAGGTTTTCTAATCGGAAAAAGGTATCATTGTCTTCGTTGGCTTGAGTGACTAGTTTTTTGATGTCCGGATAAGGTTCTGTATACAAACTACGAGAAGCATAGTTCCAATCATTCAAAATTCCGCGAACCATACCGCTCGTATTGACGGCCATTTCTCCGCAGACGAAGATCAGCATCAAGATCGTCACTCGTTTTTGTGTTAAAAGACCTAATTGCCCGAACCCAATACATAACAAGTAAAGAACAAAGAATACGATCGTTAGCGCAAAAGAAGTAGCGGAAACATATTCATAGGTTCCAGGTCCTTTCAATGCGTAGGAGAGGGCAAACACCACGATCGTAGAAAGACCAATAATGAGAAACAAGCCGCGATCTTTTTGCTGCAGCTGCTCCCACCCGTATCCCGCCAGCATGATCACTAAGAAGGAGAACAAATAGGCATAACGGAAAAGGAACATATTTGGGGCATGCATCCCGTGCCAAAAAAGATTCATCGGCACGATATAAAAACTGGCGATCAAAACAGCAAACATGCCAGCGTATAAGAATTTATCCTTCAAGCGGATTTTCTTCGAAACAAAATATAAAATACACAACAGCAACGGCAATAAACCGATATAGATGAAGGGAATGGAGCCGTATTTTGTCGTATCGTAAACACCGATCATGTTTTTCATCACGAGGTCAAAGACATCGGTGGCTTCGGTTTTAAAGGAAGAAATCGTTGTTAATTCTTCCCCGTTTGAGCGCAAATCCAATAAGGCAGGTAAGATGATCACCATTGAGGCGCCGCCAGCTAACAAGGAGGTGATGCCGTAAGGAATGATCGCCCCCCGAGCTTGCTTCCAGTTGCGCCCCAACTGAACCAAGAAATACATTACGGAAAAGAGACCGATCATAAAGCCCATGTAAAAACTGGATAAAAATAACAGCAGATAACTGATAAATAACACGACTGGTTTTTTCTTTTTCACTAAACGGTCAATACCTAAAATCACTAGCGGTAGATAGATCATGGCATCAAGCCACATGATCAGTTCCGAATGGGCGGTGATGAAGGACATCAAGGCATAACAGACGGCTAAGGTCACATGCTGCCAACGTTGGATCTTAAAGGTTTGGCTGGCATAAAACCAAAACGCCAAGCCCGCACTGCCGATCTTGATCAAGGTCAAGAAGTACAACGCATCTGGCATCAGCTGATTTGGGAAAAACAAGACCAGAGGAGTGAAGATCCCGCCTAAGTAATAGGAGATCAGTGCCAGATAATTCAAGCCTAAAGAGGCATTCCATGTATAAAAGATACTTTGCTTGCCTAAGAGCATATTGCGAAAGCTGGCATGAAAGTTTGAGAATTGCGAAAAGGCATCACTGGCTAAGACACTGCGGCTGCTGCCAGGGTAGATGCCGATGGTCAAATAGATCACTGCCATGATAAGAAACGGCAAGAAGAAACTAGCAAGCATATAAGGCCAATGTTGTTTGGCAAATGTTTTTATTTTCGTCACAAGAAGTCACCTGTTCTTTATCAATTTTTTCTTAGTTTACCACAGGTGAATCGATTAAAAAAACAAAGACCTGTTTTCTTTAATGAAAACCTAAGTGAAAGCGCACCAAAGAAAAAAGGGTACAAAAAAAGCCGTTCAAAACGAACGGCCGAAAAGGTCTAATTATACGCGCTCAACTTTTCCAGATTTCAAAGCACGAGTTGACACCCAAACTTTTTTAGGTTTTCCGTCAATCATAACGCGAACTTTTTGCAAGTTAGGTTTCACAGTACGTTTTGTCGCATTCATTGCGTGAGAACGATTGTTTCCACTTGCAGTTTTACGTCCAGTAAAGTAACAAACTTTAGCCATGTGGTTATTTCCTCCTTTGCCTTGATGTTGGAGCGCTATTTCAGCTCATACCATCTGAATTTATCACAGAAAGGTGAAAAAAGCAAGAGTAATTTTCAAGAAACATTGACTTTTCCCAGTAAACATTGTAAATTAAACAAGGTCGAAATGCAAGACGTTTGGTCAGAAAGCCCCTTTTCATATGTCTCATCCTTTTATTTGCGGTACAGCTATGATAAAATATGTAAGAAGAAAGATGGGTCATGCCCATTGAAGGAGGCTATAAAATGGCTGTAAAAATTCAAACCTCATCAGGTATTATTGAAATCAGCAATGAAGTCATTGCAACAGTGGTCGGAGGCGCAGCAACAGATGTGTTCGGCATTGTTGGTATGGCTAGCAAGAAACAAATCAAAGATAACATCAATGAAATTTTACGAAAAGAAAATTATTCTCGCGGTGTCGTTGTCCGCCAAGAAGAAAACGGCATTGCAGTGGATGTATACACGATTGTTAGCTATGGAACAAAAATTTCCGAAGTTTCCCGCAACGTGCAGGAAAAAGTGAAATACAACTTAGAAACGATGCTAGGTGTATCTGCGAACTCGGTAAATGTATTTGTTCAAGGCGTACGTGTACTGCCAGATTAGGCAAGGGATCCGTTCATGGCGGATGATTTTAAGGAGGACTATCTAAGTGAAGGTAACGAATATCAGCGCAAGTCAGTTTCAAGAAATGGTGCAGGCAGGCGCGGCTCGTCTACAAGTTAATGCAGAGTTTGTCAACTCATTGAATGTGTTTCCTGTTCCAGATGGAGACACCGGGACAAACATGAATCTATCCATGACCAGTGGAGCAAAAGCTGTCGCAGATGCGACTTCAGAAAACGTCGGCGATCTTGCCGCTACACTTTCAAAAGGACTATTGATGGGCGCACGTGGGAATTCCGGCGTCATTTTGTCTCAATTATTCCGCGGTTTTTCTAAAGCTATCCCGACCGCAGAAACACTCACTGCACCAGAATTGGCTCAAGCCTTTACTCATGGAGTAGAAACCGCCTATAAAGCAGTCATGAAGCCTGTGGAAGGAACCATCTTGACTGTGGCACGCATCTCAGCTGAATATGGCGAGAAAAAAGCACAAACTACCGATGATTGTATCGAAGTGATGAAAGCCGTGGTTCACGGCGCAAAACGTTCATTGGCGAAAACCCCTGATCTATTGCCCGTCTTAAAAGAAGTCGGCGTGGTAGATAGCGGCGGTCAAGGATTGTTGTTTATCTATGAAGGCTTCTTAAATGCATTGACTGGGGAATACCCAGCCGATGAAATCTTCGAACCTTCCCCAGCGGCTATGGACGAAATGGTCAATGCCGAACATCATCGCAGCGTTCAAGGGCACTTAGCGACAGAAGACATCACCTTTGGTTACTGTACAGAAATCATGGTGAAGATCGGTGAAGGTCCGACTGTAGATAGTGAATTTGATTATGAAACATTCCGTAATTACTTAAACGAGTTAGGGGATTCCTTATTAGTGGTCAACGACGATGAGATCATCAAAGTCCATGTCCATACGGAACATCCTGGCGAAGTCATGAATTATGGTCAAAAATTCGGCTCATTGGTGAAAATCAAAGTTGACAACATGCGTCTTCAGCATGAAACGATTTTGGAACACGACCAGCAAGGTGCAAAACCTGCACCAGTGAAACGTCCACGGACACCATTTGCGATCATCGCGATCGCGGCTGGCGAAGGCTTGAAAGAATTGTTCACTAGCCTGGGTGCTTCATATGTCATCAGTGGCGGCCAAACGATGAATCCAAGTACGGAAGACATTTTGTTGGCGATCAATGAAGTTAATGCCGACCAAGTGATCGTTCTACCAAATAACAAAAACATCTTTATGGCTGCACAGCAAGCAGCGGAAGTTTCCGAGATTCCAGTAGCGGTTGTTGAAACACGAACGATCTCACAAGGGATGACAGCGATGCTGGCATTCCACGAGCAATCCACACTAGCTGAAAATCAGCAAGCTATGACCGATGTCTTAGCAAGTGTTGTCAGCGGATCAGTGACTCATGCGATCCGTAATACATCAATTGATGGCATCGAAATCACAGAAGGCGACTTCTTAGGAATGGTCGACGGCAAAATCGTTGTTTCTGTTCCTGATCGTTTCTCTGCTTCCATGACTACCTTAGAAAAAATGATCACAGAAGATACTGAGATCGTCACCATCATTATCGGTGAAGAAGGCAAAGCCAAAGAAGCAGCGAAAATTGAAGAAGCGATCGTTGAGCTGCATCCTGAGATCGAAGTAGAGATCCATCAAGGCGATCAGCCAGTTTATCCGTATCTTTTCTCAGCAGAATAAACAAATTAGGCGGCGGGGGCAAAAATCGTAGATGATTTTTGGCTCCGTCTTTTTCTATGAATGCAGGAATCTCTGCAATAAACAAAATTACTTTGGAAAAGGAGGGTACCTATGCTGAATCAGCCACTTACGGTATTAAAGGGTGTCGGAGAAAAACGCGCCCAAGACTTGGCGAGTTTAGGGATCGAAACCATTGAAGACCTGCTGAAGTATTATCCGTTTCGTTATGAAGACATTCAAGAACGGCAATTAGCGGAGATTCAAGACCAAGAAAAAGTAACGATCAAGGGGATCGTCGTTTCCCCGCCGGTCGTCAATCGCTTTGGCTATAAGAAAAGTCGGTTGCAATTTCGCATGATGCAAGACCACGATGTCTTTAATGTCTCCTTTTTCAATCAGCCTTATTTGAAGGATAAAGTAGAGGTCTCAGAAGAGATCGCCGTCTATGGCAAATGGGACGCCAAACGCAAAGGACTGACGGGGATGAAAATTCTCGGCAGCAAGAGCGCAGAAGACTTTGCCCCCATTTATCATGTCAATAAAGCCGTGCGTCAAAGTGTGTTGATCGAACTGATCAAACAGGCATTCCTTGATTTTGGTGATCAGATCACAGAGATCTTGCCTTTGTCATTGATCGAAAAATATCGCTTGTTGGATCGGAAATCCGCGATGTTTGCGATGCACTTTCCAAAAGATCCGCAAGAGAGTCATCAAGCGAAGCGTCGGGTGATTTTTGAAGAGTTCTTTTTGTTCCAAATGCAGATCCAAGGACTGAAGAAAAGCGAAAAAGCCGAGAAAAACGGCTTGGCGATCGATTATGATGTGCAACGCTTGAAAGAGTTTACTCGTAAACTGCCCTTTGAATTGACGAATGCGCAAAAGCGCGTGACCAATGAAATCTGCCATGACCTGAAAAGTCCGCAGCACATGCAGCGACTCTTGCAAGGAGACGTAGGAAGCGGGAAAACAGTCGTGGCGGCGATCGCCCTCTATGCCACGATGACGGCTGGCTTTCAGGGCGCACTGATGGTGCCGACTGAGATTTTGGCTCAGCAGCACCTAGAAAGCTTGAATCAGCTCTTTGACCCCTTAGAAGTGACCACCGCTCTTTTGACAGGCTCGACCAAACCAAAAGAACGGCGGGTCATCTTAGAACAATTAGCAGCTGGGGAGATCGACATCATCGTTGGGACCCATGCGCTGATTCAAGAAGGGGTGGATTTTGCACATCTAGGCTTAGTCATCACCGATGAACAACACCGTTTTGGGGTCAATCAGCGAAAAGTCTTACGAGAAAAAGGCTATCTGCCTGATGTGCTCTTTATGACCGCCACACCGATCCCTCGTACGTTAGCGATCACGGCTTATGGCGAAATGGATGTTTCGGTGATCGATGAAATGCCAGCAGGACGGATTCCTGTAGAGACTCGCTGGGTCCGTCCGCCGCAGTTTGAATCGATCTTAGAGTGGGCGCAAAAAGAATTGGCACAAGGGCATCAGATGTATGTCATCTGTCCTTTGATCGAAGAATCCGAAATGCTGGATGTCAAGAATGCCACGGAGATTTATGAGCAGCTGCAAAGTTACTTTTCTCCTACTTATCAAGTGGGGATGCTGCATGGGAAAATGAAGAATCAAGAAAAAGACAGCATCATGGAAGCTTTCAAAGAAAATCAACTGCAGATCTTGGTTTCCACGACGGTCATCGAAGTAGGGGTCAATGTCCCCAATGCGACAGTGATGCTGATCATTGACGCCGATCGCTTCGGGTTAGCCCAGCTTCATCAATTGCGTGGACGGGTAGGGCGCGGTGCCGATGCTTCTTACTGTATATTGATCGCAAACCCGAAGAATGAAACAGGGGTCGAGCGAATGAAGATCATGACAGAAACCACCAACGGCTTTGTAGTCAGCGAAAAAGATTTGCAGTTGCGAGGACCAGGAGAAGTCTTCGGCAATCGACAATCGGGCTTGCCAGAGTTTGCGGCTGCCGATTTGGTCGCAGATGCCCATATTCTAGAAGTGGCACAAGTCGAAGCTGCCCAGCTTTGGCAAAAAAATGGCTGGCAGCTGTTGCCAGAATTTTCGGCATTGGCAAACTATTTAGCAGCAAAAAAAGCAGACAAACAATTTTTTGATTAAAGAATATGCTATACTGATTGGGAAAATGAAGGGAGTGGCAGCGAGATGCGGATTGCTGTTGATGCAATGGGCGGAGACAACGCCCCAAAAGCGATCGTAGAAGGAGTCATGCTGGCAAAAAAAGACTTTCCAGAGATTGAATTCCTCCTTTACGGAAAAGAAAATGAAATCAAAAAATACAAGACGGATGATAAAAATGTCACCATTATCCACACGGATGAAAAAATCAATAGTGATGATGAGCCTGTCAAAGCGATCAGACGAAAAAAAACCGCCTCAATGGTCTTGGCAGCACAAGCGGTCAAAAATGGTGAGGCAGATGCGATTTTTTCAGCTGGAAATACTGGGGCCTTATTAGCGGCTGGTTTGTTTATCGTCGGTCGGATCAAAGGGATCGACCGTCCCGGATTGATGTCCACGATGCCAGTGATCGGCAAAGATGCTGGCTTTGATATGCTGGATCTAGGTGCCAATGCCGACAATAAACCAGAACATTTGGCAAACTATGCCGTCTTAGGGTCCTTTTATGCCCAAAAAGTTCGCGGGATCAATCGACCACGGGTCGGCTTGTTAAATAACGGAACGGAAGAAACCAAAGGCAGTGAATTAACGAAAAAAGCCTTTGAACTGCTTTCGCAAGACCCGACGATCCACTTTATCGGCAATGTCGAGGCTCGGGAATTATTGGATGGTGCAGCTGACGTCGTCGTGACAGATGGCTTTACTGGAAATGCTGTTTTGAAATCGATCGAAGGAACCGCCTTGAATTTGATGGCGCTGTTGAAACAATCGATTCTCGATTCTGGTGCCAAAGGGAAATTAGGCGCATTATTATTAAAAGATGCGTTGCGGAAAGTGAAAAATGAAATGGATTATGCGAAACACGGCGGTGCCGTATTGTTTGGTTTGAAAGCACCAGTCATCAAAACCCATGGTGCGACAGGACCAGAAGCGGTGGCGTACACCATCAAGCAGATCCATACGATGTTAGCGACAGATGTCGTGGCACAATTGGTCGCCCATTTTGAAGAAATGCCGACTGACAAAGACGAAACGCAATCATAATGCAATGATTGTAATGAAATTGCAAAAATATCTAGACAAAAAGCATAGAAAGCAGTACAATGTTTGTTAGCCATTCTATGTTTTGTGCAAACGCGTGGAGGTGAAGCCAGTTGACACGAGATGAAGTATTCAAGAAAGTTGCGGTCGTGATCGCCAATCATTTTGAAATTGACGCAGAGAACGTAACGGATACGATGAGCATTAAAGACGACTTGAACGCTGATTCGATCAGTGTGATGGAATTCGTCCTTGAACTAGAAGATGAATTTGGTACCGAGATTTCTGATGAAGATGCCGAGCAGATCGAAACAGTCGGTGGAGCGGTTGATTATATTTCAAGCCATCTTGCTTAAGACAGACATAAGAGCTAAGTCCTAGATGACTTAGCTCTTTCTTTCTCATAATTGATCCGCAGTGATTTTGAGCGGCTTTTCTTTGGTAGTGAAATCTAAAAAACGGTCGTTAAACCTGACATGACGGCGTTGAAAGCATAATGTAAATTTTCTGAAAATTCAGTGTATTAACTTTTCTGGGACTTGCATTATTGGTGGCATTTCTATATAATTATTAAGAATATATTATACAATGTTAAGAAAGCTTTTGGAAATGAAATGCATGTTCCTTCTTTTTTTACATTAAATTGCAAGACATCTTAGAAAGTAGAGAGGGGTATTCGATTGTCCAGAGATAATCAATTACTAGATGTTCAAAACCTTCACACAGGTTTTCGTATTAAAGACGATTACTATGACGCAGTAGATGGTATTTCTTTTACACTGGATCGCAATGAGATCTTAGCGATCGTAGGAGAATCTGGTTGCGGCAAGAGTACGTTAGCTACAACGATCATGGGGCTGCATGACCCAAACAACACGAAAATCACTGGAGAAATCTTATATAAAGATTTAAACTTGTCAAACTTAAACGAAACGCTGTACAACAAAATTCGCGGAAATGATATTGGGATGATTTTCCAAGATCCATTGTCTGCACTGAATCCTTTGATGCGGATCGAAGATCAAATCAAAGAAGGGTTATCCTACCATACGGATATGACCGCCGAACAGCGTCAAGCACGAGCATTAGAATTATTAGAACAAGTGGGGATTCCCAATCCACCGCGAGTAGGACGTCAATACCCTCATGAATTGTCTGGTGGGATGCGTCAGCGGGTCATCATTGCGATCGCGATTGCTTGTAAACCACCAATCATTATTGCCGATGAACCAACGACCGCGTTGGATGTGACGATCCAAGCACAGATCCTTGATCTACTAAAAGATTTGCAAGAAGAAACACAGACGGGGATCATTTTGATCACCCACGATTTAGGTGTCGTAGCAGAGATGGCCGACCGAGTAGCCGTGATGTACGGGGGTCAGTTTGTGGAAGTCGCAACAGCCGAAGAGTTGTTTGCCAATCCGAAACATCCATACACCCGCTCATTGCTTAACTCGATCCCTCAAGAAAATTCACAAGACAGTGAACTGCACGTGATCGAAGGCGTAGTTCCTTCATTGAAAAATATGCCACGGACGGGTTGTCGGTTTGCCGCACGGATTCCTTGGATTCCTGAAAGCGACCACGAAGCAAACCCAGTCTTGCATGAAGTAGCACCTGATCATTTGGTCCGTTGCACATGCTACAAGCATTTTCATTTTAGAGACGAAGAAGGAGAAGTGTAGATGACAGAATTAATTACAATTAAAGATCTGAAAGTCCACTATCCTATTCGCAGCGGATTTTTCAACCGCGTCACAGACCATGTGTATGCCGTTGACGGTGTGGACTTCATCATAGAAAAAGGAAAAACCTACGGATTGGTTGGTGAGTCTGGTTCTGGTAAATCCACGACGGGGAAAGCCATCGTTGGATTAGAAAAAATCACCAGTGGCGAAATCATTTATGACGGGCAAGACGTGACCAAACGTTCCATCCGCAAAAAAATGAACTACAACAAAGATGTCCAAATGATTTTCCAAGATTCAATGTCCAGCTTGAATCCTAAAAAACGCGTGGTAGACATTATCGCCGAACCATTACGCAACTTTGAACGCTTAAGCGATCAAGAAGAGAAAAAACGAGTGAAAAGCCTTCTGGATATCGTTGGGATGCCAGAAGATGCCCTATACAAATATCCTCACGAGTTCTCTGGTGGACAACGTCAGCGGTTAGGGGTTGCCCGCGCGGTAGCATCCAATCCCAAACTGATCGTCGCCGATGAGCCGGTTTCAGCCCTTGACTTATCCGTTCAAGCGCAGGTACTGAACTTTATGAAACGGATCCAGCAAGAATTTGGCTTAAGTTTCTTATTCATCTCTCATGACTTAGGGGTCGTAAAACACATGTGTGACAATATCGCCATCATGTACAAAGGCCGCTTCGTTGAGAT
Source organism: Enterococcus sp. DIV1368d (assembly GCF_050542975.1). Lineage (NCBI taxonomy): Bacteria > Bacillati > Bacillota > Bacilli > Lactobacillales > Enterococcaceae > Enterococcus > Enterococcus sp. DIV1368d. The sequence goes on from NZ_CP172939.1 coordinate 303,733, forward strand.
TGGGACACGGGAAGACATCTATCAAGACCCGCGTCACATCTATACAAAACGTTTATTATCAGCGATTCCTCAAATCGACGTAAAAAATCGCGATGCTCACAAAGAAAACCGCCGCAAGGTCGAGTTGGAATATGTGACCCATCAAAAAGATTACTACGACGAAACTGGCAGAGTGTATGACTTGCGTAAAATCACCGAGTCGCACCAAGTCGCATTGAAAAACGGGGGTGCTGAATAATGTGGAAAACAATTCTACGTCGTTTGTTGTTGATGATCCCGCAAGTCATTATTTTGAGTATCTTGATTTTCTTGATCGCACAAGCAATGCCTGGGGATCCATTTACCGGTTTGATCAATCCAAACCAAGATCCAGCTGTTATTGAGCGGATGCGTGAAGCCGCTGGTTTGAATGACCCATGGTATACCCAGTATTTCCGTTGGATCGGAAATGCCTTAAAAGGGGACTTTGGTCAAAGTTTCATCTTTAAATTACCTGTTTCAACGTTATTAGCAGGACGTATCAGCAATACATTGTGGTTATCTTTATTGACGGTCATTTTGACTTACGTGATTGCCATTCCTTTAGGGATGTGGGCAGGACGTTACCAAAATTCATTGCTTGATAAAGTCGTCGTTGTTTACAACTTCTTCAGTTTCGCCGTACCGTTGTTTATCTTTGCGTTGATCGCATTGTTCATCTTCGGTTACCGATTGGCTTGGTTCCCAACGGGTGGTTCCGTTGCACCGGGGGTCAGTGGCATGGCTGAGTTTTGGAGTCGCTTGTATCACCTACTATTACCGGCGATCACTTCTGCATTATTAGGAACAGCAGTGACGATCCAATACTTGCGAAGTGAAGTCATTGATTCGAAATCATTGGATTTCGTTCGTACCGCTCGTTCAAAAGGGGTACCAACGAATAAAGTCTTCTCACGTCACGTTTTCCGTAATGCATCGTTGCCGATCGCATCACAAATGGGCTACGAGATCACTTCATTAATCGCAGGTTCTGTGGTCATTGAGAAAATCTTCGCTTACCCAGGTGTCGGAAAACTGTTTATCGATAGTATCGTCCAACGGGACTATGCCGTGATCACTTCACTGACATTGATCTTAGGACTAGCGACCTTGATCGGTACGCTACTATCAGATATCATCATGAGTATTGTCGATCCAAGAATCAGAATCCAGTAATAGGAGGGGATAAATGTGTCTGAAAAGAAAGAAAAAGTACTAAAACAAGAGAGCATCCCGCCTATGGGATTAAAAATGATTTTTCGCGAATTCTTAAAAGATAAAATGGCGATCTTTTCATTAGTTTTGTTAGTCGCAGTTTTATTGTTCGTGTTTATCGGCTCAGCAGTTATCGACCAATCACAAGTGATGCGTGTCAGCATCCTTGATAAATACGCTGTACCCGGCGCGATTTCGCCAAACGGCGGCACCTACCTTTTAGGGGCGGATGAAGGTGGCCGTGATGTTTGGGGACAATTGATCATCGGTGCGCGTAACTCAATCTTGATTGGTTTTTCAATCACGATCATTACGTCGATCGTTGGGGTCGGACTAGGGATCATCTCAGGTTACTATGGTGGCATCATTGATAACATTTTGATGCGTATCGTTGACTTCGTTATGATTTTGCCGATCATGTTGATCATTATCGTTATCGTATCGATCGTACCTCGTTACAACGTTTGGACCTTTATATGGGTCATGAGTGCCTTTTACTGGGTCGGAAAAGCAAGGCTCTTCCGAAGTAAGACCCTTTCAGAAGGCCGTCGCGACTATGTTAGTGCATCGAAAACCCTCGGAACCAATGACTTCGTCATCATGTTCCGCGAAATTATGCCGAACCTTAGCTCATTGATCATCACCAACTTAACAATGAACTTTGCAGCGAATATCGGTATTGAAACGACACTAACATTCTTAGGTTTTGGTCTGCCGACCAATGTTCCAAGTTTGGGAACACTGATCGGATATGCCAGCAGCGGTGATGTGCTGGTCAACAGACAGTGGATCTGGTTACCCGCATCAATTCTAATTTTAGTCTTGATGTTGAGTATCAATTACGTTGGTCAAGCATTTAAGCGTTCAGCGGATGCGCGTCAACGACTAGGATAAACAAGGAGGATACAGGATGAAGAAAAATATTTTTGGTATGGTCACTCTTTTGTCAGTGTTAGCATTGGCAGCTTGTGGCAGCAACGGCGGCGGAACCGATTCTTCTGGTGGCGGTAATGCAGCGACAGAAACAGAAGATATCAGCACAATGCCAGTCGAAGTCAGCAATGATGAAGAAGCAATCGAAGGCGGTACATTGGATGTTGCAGTAGTGATGGATACGCAGTTCCAAGGGTTATTCGTACCTGAGTTTTATCAAGACAGTTATGACAGTTATTTCATGGAACCAAGTAATGAAACATTGTTCTTATACGATTCTGACTTCAAAATCGTTGACGGCGGTGCAGCAAATCTTGAGTTAGATGAAGACAACAACACAGCAACGATCACATTACGTGATAACTTGAAATGGTCAGATGGCGAAGATGTTACCGCTGATGACGTGATCTTCTCTTATGAAGTAATCGGTCATAAAGATTACACAGGTATCCGTTATGATAACAACTTTACCAATATCGTTGGTATGGAAGATTACCATGATGGCAAAGCTGATACTATTTCTGGTATCACCAAAGAAAGTGACAAAGTCGTTAAAATCCAATACAAAGAAGTTCACCCAGGTATGTTGCAAGCTGGTGGCGGAGTGTATGAATCTGCTTTACCGAAACATGCATTTGAAGGTATCGAAGTCAAAGATATGGAATCAAGCGATCCAGTTCGTAAAAATCCAGTTGTCTTTGGTCCTTATGTAATGTCAAATATCGTTGCGGGAGAGTCTGTTGAATACGTACCGAATGAGTACTACTACGGCGGCGCACCTAAAATGGATAAATTGTCATTTAAAGCTGTTCCTTCAGCATCAATCGTAGAAGGATTGAATGCAAAACAATATGACGTTGTTTATTCAATGCCAACAGATACGTATCCAACCTACAAAGATGTAGATGGCTACCAAATCTTAGGTCGTCCTGAACAAGCATACACTTACCTAGGCTTTAAATTAGGTACTTGGAATGAAGAAGAAAACAAAGTAAACTACAACCCTGAGTCTAAAATGGCGGATAAAGCATTGCGTCAAGCAATGGGTTACGCAATCGATAACGATGCTGTCGGAAGCCGTTTCTACAATGGCTTGCGTTCAAATGCAACGACATTGATCCCACCAGTATTCGGCACACTGCACAACACCGAAGTAGAAGGCTACACATTGAACATCGACAAAGCAAATCAATTGCTTGATGATGCTGGCTACAAAGATGTCGATGGCGACGGCATGCGTGAAGACAAAAATGGTGAGAAATTAACCATCAACTTTGCTTCAATGTCAGGTGGCGAAACGGCTCAACCATTGTCTGATTACTACATCCAACAATGGAATGAAATCGGACTTGATGTACAATACACAACTGGTCGCTTGATCGACTTCCAAGCTTTCTATGACAAGCTGAAAAACGATGATCCTGAGATCGATGTCTTCCAAGCAGCATGGGGAACTGGTTCAGATCCTTCTCCAAGCGGACTTTACGGCCCGAACGCAGCATTCAACTACACTCGTTTTGAATCTGAAGAAAATACAAAACTTCTAGATGCAATCGACTCAAAAGATTCATTTGATGATGCAAAACGTAAAGAAGCATTTGATGCTTGGCAAGAGTATGCAGCAAACGAAGCGTTTGTTATCCCTACTCTTTACAGAAACCAAGTAATGCCTGTTTCAAACCGTGTCAAAGACTTCTCATGGGCTTATGACATTGACCACAACAGATGGGCAACAGTTTCAGTTACAGCTGAATCTCGTTAATCAATGATCGATGAAAAGACGTCCTTTCCAGGACGTCTTTTTTTCCTGTTTTTTTGCGGGTATCTGAGGAAAACAGGCTTTTTTATCCAGGAGAAGATTAAGTAAATAAAATTTTATTACAGTCTTTCCAAGAATTTGGAGGAAACATTTCATAATTCGGCAAAAACCAGTATAATAGGGAAGTGTCGATAAACTAATGAAGGAATGTGACAAATGAATACACAATTAACGAAAGAACTAAAAGAAAAGTTTGATATTGTGTTCCATGATGTAGATCTGCTTGAACAAGCGTTTACGCATTCATCTTATGTGAATGAGCACCGCAACTTGCACTTGTCAGATAACGAACGTTTAGAGTTTTTGGGCGATGCTGTCTTAGAGTTGATCGTTTCACGGTATTTGTATCGTGAATTGCCAGATCTGCCCGAAGGTAAGCTGACGAAGCTACGGGCGGCAATCGTTCGCGAAGACAGTTTATCCATGTTTGCCAAAGATTGCCGATTCGATGAATACATTCGTCTAGGCAAAGGGGAAGAAAACTCTGGCGGTCGTAAACGACCTTCTTTGCTTTGTGATCTATTTGAAGCCTTTTTAGGTGCGTTATACTTGGACCAAGGACTGGAAAGTGTCAGCGGCTTTTTGACGAAAGTTGTCTTTCCAAAAGTAAAAGCAGGTGCTTTTTCCCATGAGATGGATCACAAGACCCGCTTGCAAGAAGTCTTGCAGCGTGGCGGCGATGTTTCCATCAATTATCGTTTGATCAAAGAAGCAGGCCCCGCCCATGAACGGATTTTTTGGACGGAAGTCTATTGCGATGATACCTTGATCGGAAAAGGACAAGGAAAATCGAAGAAATTATCAGAACAGGACGCCGCTGCGAATGCCTTGGCGGATCTTGAACAGTAAGAGAGGACTGGCGGAGTGTATTTAAAACGAATAGAGATTGCCGGCTTTAAATCCTTTGCCGACCGCACAGTCATTGATTTCGAACATCGAGTGACTGCAGTCGTCGGACCAAATGGCAGCGGCAAGAGCAATATTACCGAAGCGATTCGTTGGGTTTTAGGAGAACAATCTGCCAAAAATCTACGTGGTGGCAAAATGCCTGATGTTATTTTTGCAGGTTCTGACACCCGCAGAGCGCTAAATATAGCGGAAGTGACGATCGTTTTAGACAATAGCGATCATTACTTGCCGATGGATTACAGTGAGATCAGCGTGACTCGCCGCTTGAGAAGAACCGGCGAAAGCGACTTTTTCTTAAATAAACAAGCTTGCCGCTTAAAGGATATCCAAGAGCTGTTTATGGACTCTGGGTTGGGGAAAGAATCATTTTCGATCATTTCCCAAGGCAAGGTAGAAGCAATTTTCAGCAGCAAACCAGAAGACCGTCGTGGGATTTTTGAAGAAGCGGCGGGGGTATTGAAATACAAACAGCGGAAAAAGAAAGCCGAGCAAAAATTGTTTGAAACTGAAGACAATTTAAGCCGTCTACAAGATATCATTTATGAACTAGAAGATCAGTTGGTGCCTCTGGCAGCCCAAAGTGAAGCAGCCAACCGCTTTTTAGCGTTAAAAGAAAAATTGACGACGGTCGATGTGGCCTATGCGGTCTTAGAGATCACGAAAGCAAAAGAAGCGTGGGAGACAGCCAAAGCTCAACTGAGTACCTTTAACCAAGAACTGGCGCAGATTTCCGAAAAGATCAACCAAGGGGAACTGTCGCTACATTCTTTGCGGCAACAACGTACTGCTTTTGATGAAACGTTGGAGCGTTTGAATCAGCAGCTTTTAGAGGTCACCGAAGGACTGAAGCAAGCCGAAGGGCAAAAAGAAGTCTTGGATGAACGTTCAAAGCATACGCAAAAAAGCTCTGCCGAATACCAAGAAACTTTAGAGGAAGTCACAGAGCGGGTCACACTTTTAAATGAAGAAAAAACGGAACTGATCGGCTTGCTTTCACAAAAGAATCGTAGTGTGCAGGAAGTTGAAGCAGCGATGCTGGCGTGTCAGCAAGAGCAGGAAAAGTACCAACGTTCAGCAAAAGAAATCATTGAAGAGTTGCGTAGCCAATATGTTGAAGCCATGCAGGAGCAGGCAACGATTGGAAACGAATTGAAATACTTGGAGCGTCAATACCAACAAGAAGCCGCGAAAAATCAAACGGCGCTAAGCAAGCAGACGCAAATGAATACGTCGTTGAAAGAAAAGACGACGGAAGCGCAAATCGTGGAAGAGCAGCTGACGCAGGCTAAAGCGATTTTAGAAGAACAACGCAAGCAATACATCCATCTTCAAGAAAAAGCTCAGACCAACAAAAAACGCTTTGATGAAGAACAAAAGAAAATGTATCAGTTAATGAGTCAAGTGCAGCAGGTACGAGCGAAACAGCGCAGTCTGCAAGACATTCAAGAAAATTATAGCGGCTTTTATCAAGGCGTTCGCTTGATTTTGAAAAACAAACAGCAGATCAGCGGCATCGTTGGCGCAGTAGCGGAGTTGATCGATGTGCCGCAAGACTATACCGTGGCGATCGAGACCGCATTAGGCGCCGCTGCACAGCATGTCGTCGTTGAAAATGAGCGGGATGCGCGAGCAGCCATCACGTATTTGAAAGAAAATCGAGGGGGGCGTGCAACCTTCCTACCGCTGACGACCATCAAAGCCCGTCATTTGCCAGATTATGCCCGCAATCAAGCCAAGCAAGTGTCTGGATTTATCGGCGTTGCCAGCGAATTGGTCCAGTCGCCCGAACACGTCCAAACGATTACGGATAACTTGTTAGGCAGTATCTTGATTGCCGAAGACTTGCAAAGTGCCAATGCGTTAGCACGGGCATTGAACTATAGCTATCGGGTCGTTTCCTTAGAAGGGGATGTCATGAATGCTGGCGGTTCCATGACGGGTGGCGCAACGAAGAAAAATGCCGGTAGTTTGTTTAGCCAAAGCAACGAGCTGCAACAATTGACGGCACAAGCGGCGCAACTGGATGAGCGGCTTTTAAAAACGGAAAAGCAAGTCCAGCATTTTGAAGCAGCGACCAAAGAAGCACAAGCAGCATTAGAAGAATTGCGGACGCAAGGAGAACAGGCTCGCATGACGGAGCATGAGCTGCAAAGCCGCTTACAAAATCTTGAGAATGACCTGAGCCGCTTGAAGCAAGAGCAGCAAGTGTTTGATTTTGAACATCGCGAAGTGCAAGCCTTCTTTGAGGAATATGATGAGAAGAAGACGAGCTTGGAAGAACAGCAAAAGAATATTGCAGCGCAATTGGCGAAAATCGACCAAGATATTCATCAAATGAATGCCGAAGAAGACTTGATCGAGGAAAAACGCCAAACCTTAGCACAAGAAAGTGCGCGCTTGCAGGCAGCTTTCGCAGTTCAAAAAGAACAAGTGGCGCATTTGCAGCAAAAAATTGCCGCTACGAATCAAGCATTAGAAGAAAACGAAGCGCGTCAACTCTCCTTAGAACGGCAGTTAGCTGCCTTGACAAGCAACGTCAGCGATCATGAGTTTTCAGAAGAAAGCATTCTTCAGCGAATTGAAACCTTCACAAAAACCAAGCAGCAGGTAACAGCGGAATTGACGGTGATTCGTGAACAACGTCAAGTCGTTCAACAAGAAATCGGCGCATTAGACGAAGCCCTGAGTGCTGAAAACTTAACGCAAAAAGAAAAGCTGTCAGAAAAAACCGAAGTTGAGATCGAAAAAAATCGCGCAGAATTGGTGATGGATAATCGTTTGTTGTATTTACAAGAAGAATACAATCTCACCTTTGAAAAGGCAGCGCAAGATTTCCCTGAAATCGAGGATGCAGAACAAGCCAAAGTCGACATTCAGGAACTAAAACAAGCGATCGAGCAAATTGGTCCAGTCAATTTAAATGCGATCGAACAATATGAGCAAGTCAATCAACGGCATTTGTTCTTGACGAGTCAGCGAGACGATCTGCTGTCGGCTAAAGCACAGCTGTTTGATACGATGTCTGAAATGGATGAAGAAGTCAAAACCCGTTTCGGCGAAGTCTTCGATGCGATCCGTTTGCAATTCAAACAAGTATTTCCTAATATGTTTGGCGGCGGTCATGCGGAATTAGTCTTAACAGATCCGAAAGATTTATTGAACACTGGGATCGAGATCGAAGCCCAACCACCGGGCAAGAAATTGCAAAACCTCAGCTTGCTATCAGGGGGCGAACGGGCACTGACTGCGATTGCGTTATTGTTTTCCATTATTCAAGTTCGTCCAGTACCGTTTTGTGTGCTTGACGAAGTGGAAGCAGCATTGGATGAAGCCAATGTCTCTCGTTTCGGTCATTACTTGAGTGCTTTCCAAAATGATACACAGTTTATCGTCGTAACTCACCGTAAAGGAACGATGGAGGCAGCAGATGTGTTGTATGGTGTGACCATGCAAGAATCTGGAGTGTCGAAGACCGTGTCCGTGCGCTTAGAAGAAGTGCGTGAAGGCGGTAGTTTTGCAGCAGATCAAGCATAGAGGAGGAATGATATGATTAAACTGATTGCGATCGATTTAGACGGAACGTTATTGAATGACAAAAAAGAAGTGACTCCTCGCAACAAAGAGGTACTTGCTCGTGCCAAAGCACAAGGCGTAAAAATCGTCATTTGTACGGGACGTCCGTTGCGGGCGATCCGTCCCTATTTAGAAGAATTATCGCTGAAAGAACCCGGCGACTACAGTATCACCTTTAACGGCGGTTTGGTTCAAAAAAATGAGACTGGCGAGATCATTGAAAAAGCAGCGATGCAGCTGGCAGATATCCATGAATTGGTTTCAGTGGCGGAAGACTTAAATTTGCCTCTAGACGTGGTATCCGAAGAGATCGTCTTGAGTTTGCCGACTTCAGCAGCGCATCCATCGATTTATGGCTCCTTGAATCCTTTATTGGATTGTCGTCCTTTTGCCGTAGCTGATCTGGATGAATCGATGCTCTATAATAAAGCGGTGATCGCCTACCATCAGGAAGTTTTGGATCCTAAGATCCCTGAGATTTCCTCAGAGATCCGCGAGAAATATGAAATCATCAAAAGCCGGAATAACCTGTTGGAATTTATGCCTAAAGGAATCACCAAAGCCTATGGTATCAGCCTATTGGCGCAAGATTTAGGGATCAAGCAAGAAGAAGTGATGGCGATCGGTGATGAAGAAAATGACTTGCCGATGATTCGCTATGCAGGGATTGGCGTAGCGATGGCCAATGCCGTGCCAATCATTAAAGAGGCAGCTGACGTTGTCACCGTTTCAAACCAAGAAGACGGTGTGGCAGCAGTGATTGAAGAATATGTCTTAAAAGGAGGTGCGTAAGATGGGATTTTTTGACAAAATCAAAAAAGCGCTGATTGGAGAAACCAAAGAAGCAGAGCAAGAAACCGACAAACCGTTAGTCGATGCTGACTCACCAGAGGCACAGCGTTCAGAAGAAAGCCAGCCAGCACAAACACCTGCTGAACAAGGCGCTTCAGAACCAGTGGCCCCTAGAGAAGCCACCGATGAATCAAGTGATTTGGACCCAGAGCAAGAAACTGCTGAAGCGTCCCCGCAGCAAGAAGCAACGACAGCGAATAAAGGAGAAGAAGCACCAAGTATTCCAGAAGAAGTGGCTAAGGATACACCATCAGAGGAAGTACCAGCTTCTGAACCAATCCTTCAACCAGCGCCAGAAACGGAAAGTGTGCAGGATAAATACACCAAAGGATTGACGAAATCACGGAAAACCTTTGGGCAACGGATGAACGAATTGTTTGCCAACTTCCGTACGGTGGACGAAGACTTCTTCGAAGAAGTGGAAGAAACCCTGATCGGCGCAGACGTCGGCTTTGATGCGGCGATGAAGATCGCGGATGCATTGAGGCAAGAAGTCAAATTGCGTAATGTGAAGAAAACGGCAGATGTCCAAAATGTCATCATCGAAAAATTGGTTGACCTATATGGGGAAGCGGGTGTCGGTGAAGTCAACGAGTTGAATATGCAGTCAGGGTTGACCGTCATTTTATTTGTTGGCGTGAACGGTGTTGGAAAAACCACCAGCATCGGGAAATTAGCCCACCAATTCAAAGCCGAAGGCAAGAAAGTCTTATTGGCTGCAGCGGATACTTTCCGTGCCGGTGCCATCGATCAATTAGTGGTCTGGGGTGAACGGGCTGGTGTTGAAGTCGTTCGTGGCAATGCAGGAGGCGATCCAGCAGCAGTCGTGTTTGATGCGATGGAGCGCGCAAAACGAGAAAATGCTGACGTTTTATTAGTAGATACTGCTGGTCGTTTGCAAAACAAAGTCAATTTGATGAACGAACTAGAAAAAATCAAACGGATCATTCAACGAGTGGACCCAACGGCCCCTCATGAAGTCCTGCTCGTGTTGGATGCAACAACGGGTCAAAACGCGATGAATCAAGCAAAACAATTTAAAGAAACGACGGATGTTTCTGGTCTCGTCTTAACGAAACTTGATGGAACAGCCAAAGGGGGGATCGTCTTGGCGATCCGTAACGAGCTGCGGCTGCCAGTCAAATTAGTGGGACTCGGAGAAGGCATCAATGATTTAGAACCATTTGATCCAAATGAATTTGTCGTTGGCTTATTCAAAGGCTTGATCAAAGAATAAAAAAACAGAGCCCTGTGTTAGGTGATACACCTACACATGGCTCTCCTTTATTGTTGCTTTTGTGAGATCAAAGGGAAGAGAAAACGGGTCGTCGTCTCTTTCCACGAGCTTGACTTGTGACGTAAAGCTGAGAACACTTGGCGTGGCAAATGTGGGTACAGCGATGCACGACTTTGCCAAAAAATCAGGAAAAGCAGTTTGAAGGCTTCGTTTTCTTCTGCACTGTCTAAAAACTTTGGGAAGTATCAGGCAGAATACAACGAGTTCAACGGTAGGGAAAGATTATTTCTTAAGTTCCCCTTGGCGCTCAGTGATCATTTTTTCCAAGTTGTTCAATGTATCGATATCTTTATTGGTTTCGATAAAGTTCGTAATCAAATTCAATAAAGATTGATCAGACAATTCTGCTGCTAAGAAGTCTTCTTGGGTCACATTCGGAGAATACAACCGAGTCAAAACAGTACCGCTGTAGCCGATATCCGCTACTTTCAATAAGTCGTGGTTTTTTAGTTTACGTACGACTGCTTGAATGGTATTCTTGCTTAGATCTTGCTGTTGGACAGCAATGTCATTTGCAGAAAGAGGTTTGTCTGAATTCCAAAAGATATTCATGATTTGACGTTCGCGTTTGGTAAGATTAAGTGGCTTCATTCACTATTCTTCCTTTCAAAAAAGAGTAATATGGACATAATAATTTACTGTTCTATAAGCAGTATACTTTATTTTGAAGGTAAATATCAAATTTATTCAAGTATTTTATAAATTCTTGGTAATTTTAGTAAGAGATATTACAAGTGAGGAGCAAATTTCTGCATTTTTCACCAGTTTTCACTATAATAGATGGAAAGAAATAGCATTTGAGAAAAAAATTAGTAGAAGAACATAGAGGGCAGTCGAATGAAAATAAAAACATTGTTATCACATAAAGAGCTTTTTCCCTATTTATTGAAAGGACGCTACGGGATTGAGCGTGAAGCGCAGCGGGTGCGGCTCGATGGGACGTTTGCAGGTACCGATCATCCTAAAACATTAGGCAATCGGCGCTTCCATCCGTATATCCAAACGGATTTTTCCGAAAACCAACTGGAACTGATTACGCCCGTCGCTGATTCCGTGGATGAATTGTTCCGTTTTTTAGGGGCTATTCATGATGTAGCGTATCGTTCGATGTCAGCAGAAGAAATGCTCTGGCCATTGAGTATGCCACCGGCTTTACCAGAAAAAGAAGAAGACATCGTCATTGCTAAATTAGACCAATTTGAAGATGTGCTCTACCGCCGCTATTTAGCCAAAACATATGGTCGCCGCAAGCAAATGGTCAGTGGGATTCATTTCAATTTCGAATTTGCGGAAGACTTTTTGCAGCAGCTGTATGCTTTGTCTGAAACGAAGGAAAGCTTCCAGACGTTTAAAACGGCACTTTATTTGAAAGTAACTCGCAATTATTTGCACTATCGCTGGTTTTTGACGTATTTCTTTGGGGCGACTCCTGCTTCAGAAGCCAATTATTTTACGACAGAAAACGGACCGCAAGAACCAGTCCGTAGTATTCGCAATAGCCGCTATGGGTACACGAATCACGAAGACGTCAAGGTATCTTACGCTTCGTTAGAGACCTATCTTGCAGATATTGCCAACTTAGTGGAGACGGGAAAGCTTTCAGAAGAAAAAGAATTTTATGCGCCAGTGCGTCTACGTGGGGGAAAACGGGTCGCAGATTTAGCCTCAGCGGGTATCCGTTATATTGAGTTAAGAAATATTGACATCGATCCCTTTGCCCGCTATGGGATTTCCAAAGAGCAAGTCGCATTCTTGCATTTCTTCTTATTGTTTTTAAGTACAAAAGAAGAAGGCAGCGATGCGGATGCGTGGATCGAAGAGGGCAATCAGAAAAATGATCAGGTCGCATTAGAACATCCGCTTGCACCTTTGACTTATCAGCAAGAAGCGCAAGCGCTGATTACTGAAATGATGGACTTTGCCCAAGCCCTTGAGCTGCCGCATCCACCATTTTTAGATCAGCTCTCAGAAATGCTGGCTGAACCAGAAAGAACCTTCGCGGGACGTCTTTTCTCAGCAAGTCAAGCAACCAGTCAAGCGCAGACAGCAACAGTGCTGGGACAAAAGTATCATCAAGCTGCTTGGGAAAAACCATATCAGTTAGCTGGATTTCGAGCAATGGAATTGTCGACCCAGATCCTCTTGTTCGATGCGATCCAAAAAGGAATCGAAGTGTCGGTACTGGATGAAACGGATCAATTCTTGAAATTAGCCGTGAAAGACCACATCGAATATGTTAAAAATGCCAATATGACCAGTAAGGATCAGTACATCGTCCCATTGATCATGGCGAATAAAACGGTCACTAAAAAAATCTTAGCCGAAAATGGCTTTCATGTACCAAGTGGCGCTGAGTTCGCTTCGGCAGAAGAAGCGATCGCGTTTTATCCTCAGATTGCCCACAGCGGGTTTGTGGTAAAACCGAAAACCACCAACTATGGGATCGGTATCTCGATTTTCAAAGAAGGTGCCTCTTTAGCGGATTATCAAGCGGCGGTCGCCATTGCCTTTGCGGAAGATGATTCGATCCTCGTTGAGACTTTTTTGTCAGGGACGGAATATCGGTTCTTCGTGATCGATGGGCGAGTCGATGCGATTTTACTACGTATCCCTGCCAATGTCGTGGGTGACGGCAAGCGCACGATCACGGAACTCGTCGCAGAGAAAAATCTTGATCCATTGCGCGGCACCCATCATCGGACCCCATTAGAGCTGATCCAATTAGGGGAACTGGAACAACTGATGTTAAAAGAGCAAGGGTATCAAGTGGATTCAGTACCCGAAGAGGGGCAGATCGTTTATTTGCGAGAAAACTCGAATATCAGTACTGGCGGTGATTCTATCGATGTGACGGATGACTTCAACGATGATTACAAACAAGTAGCAGTCGATGCGGTAGCCGCATTACAAGCATCTATCAGCGGAATCGATCTGATTATTCCAGACAAAACCAAGCCAGCCAATGAACCGGGGGCTTATGGAATCATTGAAGCCAATTTCAACCCAGCGATGCATATGCACGTTTATCCATACAGCGGGAAAGGCCGACGCTTAACTATGTCTGTTTTACGCCTGTTGTTCCCTGAAGTTTTCGAGAGCTGATGGAAGTACAAAAAGCAAAGAACTGCACACTTTGGAAGGAGAGTTCCTTTCAAAGTGTGCAGTTTTTTTTATTAGGATTCAAAAGCAGCGATCTCAATCGTTTGTTTTGTTTCTTCCACCTTGAGACCCGTTCGGGCTTCCCACCATTGTTTCATTTCTTTTTCATACGTGGTAGGAAAACGTTGGATCAAGGTTAATAACGGTACGCCTTGAATCGAGGCGTAGGGAAAGTTTAAAACCAGATTGTACTTCAGTTCCGACAGGAGGCTATAATATTGAAACATCATAAAGTTCATTTCATTCTTATCCTCCAGCAGGAGTACTTTCGGAGCGCGATCCAGCATAAAACCCAAGCTGCGCATCATGAACAATACGCCATCTAGATGGCTGGATTCGATCGTGGGTGCCGTTTTTAACAAATCGATATGCAGATCCAAAGCATCAAGCAGTTCTTTCTTTAATGAAAGGTAGGGCGGTGTTGATTGTTCCATGATAGTTCCTCCTTTTAATGGAAAAGACGTTTCCAAAATGACGTTTTCTCTGGTTGTTCCTGCTCTTTATCCGATGGAGCGGCAGCTGCAGGGAATTTTTTTTCGATATCGATGACGTCTTCATTGACGGCTTCTTTCCCAGCAATCAGCAAGCCGATACTGTCTGGACCAGCATCTTGGGCATCGGAGACGATCCGAAATTCCATCTGTTGCTTGGTCAGTAAAGTGATGTAATCGGTCTGGATCGATTCTGGCAATTTTCCGTTAAGCAGCACGAGCGCTCCTTGATAATCTGGTAAGGCGTTCAAGAGCGTTTTCTGGTTGTCCTTCTTCTTCATTTCTGTTACTGTCATACTAAGATAACACCGTTCACGAAACGTGCCTAAATACTTGCGCTGTTCATCTGGGTTGACGCGAGGCGTCCCATACATTCCTGTATCAAGGCGTTTTTCTAATTCGTCTGACATTGAAGTATCCTCCTCAAAGCGTTTACTTATGCTTATTATAGCATATCCAGCAAATAGCAAAAGAGGGGTGCGATCGTGAGAGAGTATTGACAGAAAGTAGGGATCCTATGACAACAAAAGAACGACATTTGCTATTGTTAGCAGAAAATCAACGGTTGGAGACACCGAGGCTGCTCTTGCGTCCTGTTTCCTTGGCAGATGCAGCAGACATGTTTGCCTATGCAAATGATGAAGAAACGACGACATTCGTCTTTGCTAGACATGGGTCGGTTGAAGAAACAAAACTACGCATCGCCGAGTATTTTGTTGCTGCACCCTTAGGAAAATTTGCGATCGAAGAAAAAGACTCAGGAAAAATGATCGGGACCATCGATTTGCGGGTAGAATCAGAAAAAGAGATCGCTGAGCTCGGTTATACATTGAGTCGCGATTATTGGGGGCAAGGGATTATGCCAGAAGCGGCAATGGCGCTGCTGCATTTCGGTTTTGAAACACTCGAATTGATTCGAATTTTTGCTCGACATGATGCCCGAAATCCCAAGTCTGGACGGGTCATGGAGAAAATTGGGATGAAATTGGAAGCAACGATCCCAGCTGCCCGCAAATCGGGTGAAGAAATCATCGATGAAGTCACGCGTGGCATCACCCTTGAGGAATGGAAAAAACGTATCATGTAAAGGAGGGCTCTCGTCATGGAACTGAACATTGAGCCAGCAGCAATTGAAAAAATAACCCCTTATGTGCAGCCAGATGATCGTCTCTACTTGGATTTTGAAGACGGCGTTGGTCCGTTTCCTGCAACGGAGATCACCTGCCGTTTGGACATCCATTTTCGCCTGATCATCGTGCCGCAAAGCTATCCAGAAGAAGGATTGGCGATCTACGACACCCCTTTAACGACACCATTAGGCACGATTTGGTTGAAGCAAGGGGCTCAGGTGTATTTAGAAGAACAGACTCGGATGCAGGTGGAACCGACCTATCAACGGTTGCAATTGGTGGGAAATAGCGGGATCTTAGCTAACGATGTCCAATTGTTACGGATCGAAAAGCAGACGGCGGGCCGCTGAGATGGGCACGCTGGCGGTTATTAGCGACTTGCACGTCGATATCAACCAATTATTTGATCCCCATCTGCAGCTGATCGCTGATTATTTGCAGCAAAATCAGGTGACCCATCTGCATCTGGCAGGAGATGTGGCGAATAAAAAGCAACGGCTATTAGACGTGGTCGCATTTTTTCAAAGTCGACAGGTGCCAACGACCTTTCATTGGGGCAATCATGAAATGGTGGACTTGACGGAACAAGAGATCGAGGCTTTCGATGATCCCGCCTTTCTTAATTTTCAGACGTATCGCTTATCAGAAAAAACACAGCTGTTGGGAATCAATGGCTGGTATGACTACCAATATTCTGATCTGACCAGTGAAGCTGAGATCTTGCGGCTGAAAAATTTGTTTTGGTATGACCGCATGATTCAACGAAAGGGATCGGATAAGGAGATCAGCCAAGCCATCAATGAGCGTTTAGCGGAAACATTGGCCCATTTGCCGCAAGACCAAGAAATTTTTCTTTCTACGCATTTTGTGCCCCAAGAAGCGTTTATTGTGCGGCAGACCGGCAAGTACGCCCGCTGGAACCACCTAAATGCTTTTTTGGGGTCGCCTGATTTTGGCGCAGTGATCGACCAGTACGCCAATGTGCGGGCAGTCGTCTTTGGGCATACCCATCGACGCTTTGAGAAAAAAGAACTTGCGGGAACCAGCTACTATTGCCGTCCCTTCGGCTACTATTATGAATGGCAGTTGACCCGACGCTTCGTTTTGGAAAATCACTTAGCAGAAGCATATTCTCCAACGAAAGTTCGGACGCTGCTGCGAAACCATCATGAGGCATTTGAGGACTATAAAACGGCGCATCTTGTAGAGGAATTGGCGCAAGCGATCACGCTGCTGCCGTATTAGCGCAGCAAACGAGTTCTGCTTGTTTTCGTAATTGATTTTCCAAGCAATTTAAACCATTAGAAGAAACACACAAAGGAGAAAAATCATGACATTTGAAGAAATCTTACCAGAATTAAAAGCTGGCAAAAAAATCATTCGTGAAGGTTGGGGCGGCTTTGAACTTTATGTGACATTCGTTGAAGGCGAAGTCTACGACAATGCCCCAGTCACCCCTTACTTTTTGATCAAAACAGCAGATGAGGGATTCTCGAGTTTCGCACCGACTGTTTGCGACATTCTTGCGGAAGATTGGAAAATCGTGGAATGACGGCAGCGTGGATCGATGGCAAAACGATTGTGTTTGTCACAGGGGCTGCTTCAGGCATCGGTAAAGCGCAAGCAGAGGCGTTTCTTGCAGAAGGCGCTCAAGTATTTGGTGTTGACTGCCAATCGTTTCCTGATTCGCTTTTAGCCCAGCCCCGCTTTTTCGGCACATGTTGTGACTTAGCGGTGAAAGAAAATTGTCTTGCAGCGGTCCAAGCTTGTGTGACGCACTTTGGCGGTATCACGGTCTTGTTAAATACAGCAGGAAAGCTTGACGGCTATCATACGATCGCTGAGACGACGTCAATGGAGTGGGAGGAGATATTTCAAACCAATGTCTCCAGCATGTTTTATTTAACGAAAGAAATTTTGCCGCTGATGCAAGCCAATGGCGGCGGAACGATCATCAATATGGCGTCGATCGCTGGAATGGTCGCAGGTGGGGGCGGGATCGCCTATACAACCGCAAAACACGCGATCGTCGGGTTTACCAAACAGTTGGCATTGGATGTTGCAGATCAAGGGATCTCGGTGAAGGGCATCGCGCCCGGTGCGATTCAAACGCCGATGAATGCGGCTGATTTTGCCGGTGACGGGAAAATGGCGCAATGGGTAGCAGAAGAGACGCCAGTCAAGCGTTGGGCGCAACCAGAAGAAGTTGCAGCACTGACCCTTTTTCTAGCCAGTCCGCAAGCTAGTTACTTGCAGGGGGCGATCGTGCCCATCGACGGTGGTTGGACCTTGAAATAACTAGCCTGAACCCATTAGAGGAGGACGCCAATGAAGGAACAAGCGATCCAGAACTTGTTTGCAAAAAATCGTGAATGTCGACAACTGCTTACGATCATTGAAGCGCTGCAGCTGTCGGATTGCTGGCTGTGTGCTGGGTACCTGCGGAATTATTTATGGGGGTTTCTCAGTGGGAAAATAGCGGAGGTGCCGCTGACCGATATTGATGTCGTGTTTTATGATCCGACTGTAAGCATAGAAGAAACAGCAGCGATCGAAGAGCAACTGCGCCGCTCGTTTCCCGAATTTCCTTGGGAGGTTCGTAACCAAGCGTTGATGCACCAGCACAATTTTGCCGAGGAGCCGCCTTATACAAGTACCTTCGATGCTTTAACGAAGTTTCCAGAGCGTTGTACAGCGGTAGCGGCACGAATGAATCAAGGCAAGCTTGAATTGATGGCGCCTTTTGGCTGGCAGGATATTTGCAGTTTTCGGGTGCGTCCAACACCGCATTTTGCCCAAAATGAACAGTATCTTGCGGTTTATCGACAACGCCAAGCGATGAAGCAGTGGCAGAAAATTTGGCCGCAGCTCTCGAATGAAGAGGGGAAGAAATAAAAAAGAACACTCGCGTGATGCGGCGATTTCCAGAAGTTAGACGAAAAAGCTAACTGATGGGAATCGCTGCATATGACGCGAGTGTTTTTTATTAACGTAAAGCCAATGGTTGCGCCAAGCGGTTTCTTAAAAAGATACCTAGATAAGCTGCGGCAACGGCTTTGATGATCCCAGGGATAATAAACAGAACAAAGCCACCGTTAAAGGCAGCCGGCCATGCCATGCCCGTGCTCCATTTCAGCCATAATGTACCAAACAACAAAGTTGCCAGCGCACCGACAATATTGCCGATCACTGCTCCTGTGTAGTGAAACGCTGTTTTTTCTACGATCAATCCAGTAAGCAATCCATTAAAGAGGAAGCCAACTAAATAGCCGCCAGTTGGTCCTAACAAAACACCGACACCGCTGGAAAAACCAGCGAAAACGGGCAAACCGATCAATCCTAACAGCAAGTAGATGACGATCGCCATCGTTCCAGTTCGCGTGCCGAGGAAAGTCACCGCCAGCCCGATCGCAAAGGTTTGTCCTGTCAATGGGATCAAACCTAATGGAATCGTCAGTTGGGAAAGACCAGCAATAATGATCGCAAATAAAGCGGCATGGATTTGTTCACGTAATGATAATTTCATCGAATCCTTCTCTCTAATAATAATTTCGTTAACCTGAAATTAATTTATTTGGTTAACGAAATTATAAACGGTGGTTTACCAAAAGTAAAGAAGAATCTTGTTTTTTTAGTGTCCTTTTTTAAAAAGGACAATCAAGTTCTTTGAGGAGAGGAAAGGGGCGATCTCTTCCAGCTCATCTGTTGAGAAGGGCAGTGCTTGAACGAGCCGGCAGATCGTTGCTTCTGTCAGAAACGGCAGCAGTTCTTCGATTTCATCATAAGCCAAGCGTTCTGCTGCGGCAACGTTTGGCTGTTCCAGGGCGGTCAGCAGGAGTTCATCCAGATACGGCGCAGGTAAAAAGGGCAGCAGTTCTTCAATCTCAGAAAAGCAGAAGTCAGGATTTTCAAGCCAGCCTTTGATTTCTCCCGCCAAAAAGTTGGGGGGTAAAAAGGGCGCCGCCTCTTCCCAAAAAGCCATGGAATAGTGCTTACCTTTCAGGAGCTCTTCTACTTGGGACTTTTTCAAAAACGGCAGGAGTTCTTCCAGTACCTCTTCTGGGATATTCTCGGCACCATTTAGCAGGTGCTGCAAGTCTGCGCTGGTCAAATGAGGTGCTAGCCTAGGCAATAAGTCTAAATCTAAAGAAGTTTCTTGAAACGGTTCTTCTTGAATCAACGCTGACAATTCTTGCGGTTTGATCAGCGGAGCTAGTTCGGCGATTTCTTCTGGCTGTGCGGTTCCCGCTTGATAATGTTGCACCGCAGCTGCTGGCTTTCCTAACAGCTCATCGATGGATAGGTCTAAAATCGCTGCTAGCTGCGGCAATTTTTCAATGTCCGGCAGTGAGTTGCCCCGCTCCCAATTACTGACCGCCTGATAGCTGACAAGTAACTGGTCGGCCAAGTTGCTTTGGGTCAGGTTTTTTTCTTTGCGTTTGGCAGCGATCTGCTGACCGATTTTTCTCATGTTGAATTCACTCATAAATGAATTCCCCCTTTCATGCTCTAAGTATAGTTTCTCAAAAGGTGAAAACGCAATCAAGCTGTGATTGAGCAGGCAAATGCCGACTCAATCACAGCTTGAGTTTACGAATGGATCAACTGAAGGAGGTGTTCACCAAACGCTTGTGTCGTTAAACAGACCGCTTCTGGCATCAACTGCGCGAAGTCGGCAGTGACGTGTTGACTTTGCAAGGCTTGTTCAATGGCTTGTGTTAGGATTTGAGCTGCTTCTGGCCAGTTCAAATGTTCTAAAAGCATGCACGCTGACAGCAGCAGCGAACAGGGATTGGCTTTGCCAAGTCCTGCGATATCCGGTGCTGTTCCGTGGGTAGCTTCAAAGATGGCTGCCCCAGTAGCGTAGTTGATATTGGCACCGGGGGCGATCCCGATGCCGCCGACTTGTGCAGCAAGTGCATCAGAAATGTAGTCGCCGTTCAAATTACAAGTGGCAATGACGTCGAATTTTTCTGGATACAAAAGGATCTGTTGTAAAAAGTTGTCTGCGATCACGTCGTTAACAACGATTTTCCCAGCCGCTTTTGCCGAGGCAAGGGCGGCTTCGGCTGCCTTTGAGCCGCTTTCTGCTTTGATTTTGTTGTATTGATTCATTGTAAAACACTGGTCGGCGTATGTGGTCTCTGCAAGCTGATAGCCCCAGTTTTTAAAGCCGCCTTCTGTAAATTTCATGATATTGCCTTTATGCACCAGTGTCACCGTGGGCCGCTTTTGAGCGATCGCATACTCAATGGCAGCAGCGATCAAGCGCTGACTGCCTTCTAAAGAGATCGGCTTGATGCCGATAGCGGCAGTTTTAGGAAAGCGAATCGCCTTGACAGCAAAGTCTGCTTGCAATGTCTGGATCAGACGCTGCGTTGCGTCGTCGTCTTTGGCAAATTCGATGCCAGCATAAACATCTTCAGTATTTTCTCGAAAGATCACCATATCGGTTTTTTCTGGCTGCTTTAAAGGCGAAGGGACCCCTGTAAAATAGCGAACAGGTCTGACACAGGCATAAAGATCCAGCGTTTGCCTCAAGGTGACATTCAAGGAGCGAAAGCCCTCGCCAATTGGGGTAGTCAACGGTCCTTTTAAGGCGTATTGTTGAGCCTTGATCGTATCGATGGTTGCTTGCGGCAGCCATTCCCCCGTCTGTTCAAAGGCGGCTTCTCCAGCTAAAACTTCCAGCCATTCGATGTGGCGTTGATTGTCATAGGCTTTATTTACAGCGGCATCAATCACAGGTTGCGCAGCCTGCCAAATCTCGGCACCGATGCCGTCTCCTGCAATGTAAGGAATGGTGATCGTCGTTGCTTCATGGGTTGTTTGGTTAGGCATGGGCAGTTCCTCCTAATTCAGCTTTTTTTCGAATGACCATCGGTAAAATTCCTTGATGCTTCCAATAGCGAATATCTGCAGGGGCATCAAAGCGCAGGCGGGTCATAAAGGAGACAGTCCCTCCGTCGATCCGTTGCGCAGTGACTTCGATCAGCTGCTTGACCACTGGCTCTTCTGGCAAAGCGATCGAGAATGTTTCGCTGCCGTCCAAATCAAACGATGCGGCACTTTCACCAGCAAGATATTCAAGCGGAATGATCCCCATCATGACCAAGTTGCTGCGATGGATTCGTTCGAAGCTTTCTGCTAAGACGACTTTAACGCCTAACAATTGTGTTCCTTTGGCGGCCCAGTCGCGAGAAGAACCCATGCCATAATCTTTACCAGCTAAAATGATACAGCTTTGACCAGCTTTTTGGTAATTCATAGCTGCATCAAATATCGACAGGGTTTCCCCTGTTGGAAAATAATGCGTGACACTGCCAGTACTGCCAGGCACTAGCTGGTTTTGCAGACGGATGTTGCCGAAAGTCCCCCGCATCATAATCTGATGATTGCCGCGTCGCGAACCAAAGGAGTTGAATTCACGATACGGAACTTCTTTTTCTTGTAAAAATTTTCCAGCTGCAGAATCCATACTGATGCTGCCAGCAGGAGAAATATGGTCAGTGGTGACGGAATCACCCAATTTTGCCAAGACTTTCAGATCAGCTAAGACATCTGGTTTAGGCAACTCTTTGGTCAATGTTTCAAAGTAGGGCGGATGAGCGATGTAAGTGGATTGCTCCTCCCATTCATAACATGCGCTCGTGGTGGTTTCGATCGCATTCCAGCGTTCATTGGCATCAAAAAGATGCTCATAGGCAGCGCGAAATGCTTCTGGTCCGACGTACTCTTGAACGTAAGCATTGACTTCTTCATTGCTAGGCCAAATATCAGACAAATACACCGGCTCGTCATTGACGATAGCTAACGGTTCTTTTGTGAGATCTTTGCGAATGCTGCCAGCGATGGCATAGGCAACAACTAATGGCGGTGAAGCCAAATAATTGGCTTTGATCTGTGGATGGATTCTTCCTTCAAAATTTCGATTGCCTGACAGAACCGATGCCACCAGTAGATTTTCTGCCTCAATTGCTTCAGCGACCTGCGCTTCTAAAGGACCTGAATTTCCGATACAGGTGGTACAACCGTAACCCACCAAATAAAAGCCGAGTTGCTCTAAATACGGCAGCAAACCACTGTTTTGCAAATAGGTGGTCACGATCTGGGAGCCAGGTGCAAGGGAGGTTTTGACCGTACGAGAGACGGTCAGACCTTTTTCAATGGCTTTTTTAGCCAATAAGCCTGCCGAGAGCATGACGAAGGGATTGCTCGTATTCGTACAGCTAGTGATCGCCGCCAAGACGATATCGCCGGTCACTAATTTGTCAGGTGCAGCATCTGGCCAGGTAACGCTGGCTGCTTTTTGCCATTCGTCCTCTGAAAGACCAAAGCCCTTGGGACCGACGGCAGCCGTGACCGATTGTTCAAAATCCTGACGGACTGCTGGAAGCAAAATCCGATCTTGCGGGCGCTTAGGGCCCGCTAATGCTGGCTGAACTTCTGCTAGATCGATGGTGATCGTCTTAGTATAGGTCGGCACGATCGTTTCATCATAAAAGAAATGGTTGGCTTTGGCGTAAGCGGCAACGAGTTCGATCAGCTCGCTGGAGCGACCGGTCGTTGCTAAGTAGTTCAAGGTCTCTTGATCAATCGGACAAAAACCGCAAGTCGCACCATATTCGGGAGCCATGTTTGCTAACGTTGCTCGATCAGCTAAACTTAAATGACGATAGCCAGGACCGAAGTATTCGACAAATTTTCCGACCACTTTTTCGATCCGCAGCACTTCAGTTACTTTTAGTGCTAAATCGGTGGCGGTGGTACCTGCAGGCATCTCGTTGATAAATTTCACCCCGATGACTTCAGGCGTAGGGAAGAAAGAAGGTTCGCCAAGAATCGCAGCTTCCGCTTCAATACCGCCAACCCCCCAACCGAGAACCCCCAAGC
Organism: Enterococcus sp. DIV1368d; assembly: GCF_050542975.1. NCBI lineage: Bacteria > Bacillati > Bacillota > Bacilli > Lactobacillales > Enterococcaceae > Enterococcus > Enterococcus sp. DIV1368d. The sequence continues at coordinate 327,022 of NZ_CP172939.1, forward strand.
CGTTGATCATCGTGGTGTGAGAATCGGTTCCTTGCAATGTATCAGGAAACAGCAGTCGTTGATCTTCGTGTGTTTTTTGCAAGATCACATCAGACAACGATTCGATGTTGACTTGATGAATGATCCCTGTTTCAGGTGGAACGACTTCGAAATTGTCGAAAGAACCTTGCGCCCATTTCAAGAATTGATAGCGTTCTGCATTGCGTTCAAATTCCCGCTCCGTATTAAAAGCGATCGCCCCAGGAGTACCGGCTTGATCGACTTGCACAGAGTGGTCGACGACGAGTGTGACGGGAATCTCAGGATTGATGTCTTCTGCGGCACCGCCTAAAGCGACCATCGCATCCCGCATGGCAGCCAAATCAACGACTGCGGGTACCCCAGTAAAGTCTTGCAAAACGACCCGCTCTGGTTTGAACGGCACGACACCAGTAGGGGTTTCTGCCTGCCAGTTCGCTAAAAATGGTAAATAATCCTCTGTAATTTCCTCGTCTTGATGACGAGCAACACTTTCCAATAAAACTCGAATGGAGTAGGGTAAGCGAGATAAATCAGCCCCTAAGTCTTGGGTGATTTTCGCTAAGTCAATATACGTGTATTGCGTATCATTGACGGTGAGTTGAGATTGCCACTTCATAAGAATCCTCCTTTTTACGAAGATAAACGTACTTATTAGGAATAATTATACGTTGATAATTTAAAAAATCAATTAAATTTATGAAAAATATTTCATTTTCTCAACATCGTGCTATAATGTGTGAAAGTTTGTTAAAAAGCAACGATTTTATAGGATGACTATTTTAACGATGTTTGTATACGGTTAAATAACATTGTAGTCGATAGTTTGTAGAAAGATTGGAGGTAACATCACCGTGGAAAGATTAGAAAAGAAAGAGAAGATGTCCTATCTTGCATCGCAATGTCAGAAATACAATTTGATAGATGTGAATCTTTATTCAGAATATGATGTGAAACGTGGACTGAGGGATTTAAATGGCACGGGGGTCTTAGCAGGGCTTACGACGATCTCAACCATTTATCCAGAAAAAATCATTGCTGGCAAGCCAATTGAAGCTTGTGGCGAGCTGCGTTATCGCGGAATTGACATCAACGAGTTAGTTGCAGGGTTCGTCAATGAAAAACGCTTTGGCTTTGAAGAGATTGCATATTTATTACTTTTCGGCGAACTGCCAAACAAAACAGAACTTGCGGCCTTTCATTGCCTATTAGCAGAAAAACGTACATTGCCGACCAATTTTGTTCGTGACGTCATTATGAAAGCACCTTCTTCTGATATCATGAATAGCTTATCTCGCAGTATCTTGACACTGGCAAGTTACGATCCACAAGCAGATGACATCAGCATTGAAAATGTATTGGAACAAAGTCTGATGCTGATCAGTGTCTTTCCGCTCTTGGCAATCTATGGCTATCATGCCTACAATCATTACAATCAAGGGGAGAGTATGTATATCCACCGTCCGACCGAAGAGTTGAGTACAGCTGAAACGATTTTGACTATGCTACGTCCAACGAAAGAATATAGCTTCCAAGAAGCCCAAACATTGGATATGGCACTGGTTTTGCATATGGAACATGGAGGCGGGAATAATTCGACCTTTACGACACGAGTCGTTACCTCCAGTGGGACGGATACTTATTCAACGATTGCTGCAGCGCTAGGTTCTTTGAAAGGGCCTAAACACGGTGGTGCTAATATCAAAGTGACGGAAATGATGGGAGATTTGAAGCGCAACGTTGCTGATCTTACCGATGAACAGGCGATCCGCAGCTATTTGGAAGCAGTCTTAGATAAAGAAGCGTTTGACCGTAAAGGATTGATTTATGGCATGGGCCACGCGGTATACAGCGACAACGATCCCCGTGCGGCGATTTTTAAAAATTATGTGGCAAAACTGGCCCAAGAAAAAGGATCAGAAGCTTGGCAAGAATATCAATTGTATACGATGGTCGAACGTATTGCTCCTCAAGTCATCAATGAAAAGCGCAAAATCTACAAAGGAGTCAGTGCCAATATCGACTTTTTCAGCGGGTTTGTTTATAACATGTTGGATCTGCCAGAAGAACTGTATACACCAATGTTTGCTATCGCGCGGATCGTCGGCTGGTCCGCCCATCGGATCGAAGAGCTGGTCAACGCACAAAAAATCATGCGTCCCGCCTACAAAGAAGTGTCAAATGATCGGGAATATATCGATATAGAGTCAAGATAGATCAAAACAGCAGGGAGGAAGCTCGCTGCTGTTTTTGTTTTGGACACTCGAAAAGAGGAGAATTGAGCCGTTTTTGCGTATTTTTACTAGAGAGCAAATGAATGGCTTGGTTCATTCGTTCATTAGAAAAATCAAGTTTTTCTCGTTTTTCATATAGGAATGCAAAAATTGATTACAAAGTTTCTTGCATTTTTTGTATGATAGAGGGAGGAATAAAGGAGGAAAGTTCACGAATGAAAATAAAAAAATGGATGGCGATTGCCATTATTACCAGTCAATTTTCAACAATGCTGCCAGTATCGGCTGCGGCATCTGTTTTGACGAACGAGTCTACTGCAGGTCAAAATACAGCTGAGTCAACGGTTCCGGGAGTGAACGGGCCAACCATGGGCTTGGTCCCTGAAGATGCCGCAACGGTACCAGGAGAAAACGGCGAAGTAGTTCCAGGAGAGTCAACACCTGCTCCTGAACAGCCAACACCAGAACCTTTGCCAGAACCAGAACCAACCCCGACACCAGAACCAACACCAGAACCAGAAGAGCCGACACCAAATCCTGATCCTGAGCCGAATCCAGAACCAGAACCAACACCTGAGCCGGCGCCAGAACCAGAAGAACCAGAACCAAATCCAGAACCAAATCCAGAACCAGAACCAGAGACAACACCAAATCCCGAGCCAGAATCAACACCAAGCCAGCCTTCGCCTGACATCAAAGAAGTACCGAATGTACCAGAGTTGACGGTAACGCCGCCGCAAGAAGATGAGCCAGCAAAATTTGAAGTCACGCCAGTCAAAGAAACATGGGACTTTATTATGGAGATTGGAGAAGATGCTCGTAAAGTTGGACAAGAAGAAGATCTTTACGCATCGGTCATGATTGCCCAAGCGATTTTAGAATCTGGCAGCGGAAGAAGCCGTCTGAGCCAAGAGCCTTTTTATAACTTATTTGGTATTAAGGGACTTTATGAAGGGAATGGGATTTCCTTCCAAACGCAAGAAGACGATGGCTCTGGTAATTTATACACAGTTCATGCCACTTTTCGCCAATATGACAGCATCGAATCTTCTTTGAAAGATTATGCGAAATTGTTGAAAGAAGGATTGGACCACAATCCGAATTTTTATAAAGGTGTTTGGAAATCAGAAACGAAATCTTATGAAGACGCCACGGAATATCTGACCGGACGTTATGCATCAGATACACAATACAATGAGAAGCTGAATGCGCTGATCGAAGCGTATGCCCTGACGAGTTATGACAAAGAGAAACCAGAATTACCGACAGGCAGCGAAAAGATGATCTATCCTGTCAGCAATCCAGTTGTCTCCTCTGTCTTTGGTCCGCGAGGCAATGGGTTTCATCGTGGAGTGGACTTCGCCGCACCACAAGGAACGCCAATCATGGCTAGTCTTTCAGGAACGGTGATCCGCTCAGAATATCATTCTTCATGGGGAAATTATGTTGCCATCGAGCACAAAGATGGGCTGACGACATTGTATGCCCACAATCATCGCAATTTAGTGGAAGTCGGTCAAACGGTCGAACAAGGCGAGGTGATTGCTTCTATGGGAAGTACGGGGAACAGTACAGGCCCGCACTTGCATTTTGAAGTCAGTCTTTCACCAAGTTTAGCGCGACACCAACTGATTGATCCGTTGGAAGTTTTGTCAAAATAACACGAAAAAAAGAGAGCGTTGTAGATGCTTTCTTTTTTTTTGTCAAGAAAAACGAATCATTTCAGGAAAATTATGCTTTGAGATTTTTTTAGCGCATTCATTTTATCTTGCGCGATAAATTTATTCCGAAAACAAGTGTTTTTCTTTGTAAAAAAAACAAAAAGAATTTATGCTAGAAAGGTAGGGAAAAAAATTCCCAAGAGGAATGTCCACTTTAGACAAGGTCGTGTATGCGACTTTGCGATGTCTCTAGTATCCTTTCTTATTTAACCAAGGAGTGTGAAAAATGACTGACGATCAGCAAACAACGAATGTGTCTAATGAAGCAGCGCAAGCAAGTCCACTGTCCTTTGAAGAGAAAGTCATTGAAACAATTGTTGGTGTCGCTTTGCAGTCAATTGATGGCTTGATTAGTGTAAATGGCAGATTTCTTTCAGATATGACCGAAAACCTTGAAGAACAGCCGCAAGTCGCTTCTGGCATTGATGTGGAAGTTGGCAAAGAAGAGGTTGCAGTTGATTTGGAAGTAATCGTGGCTTACGGCAAAGATATCCCCAAACTCTTTGCGCAAGTCCAAGAAGTGGTCTTAGAAGAAATTAGCCGCTTGACTTCTTTGAAAGTCAAAGAGATCAATATTCGAATCGCCGATATCGTCAAACAGGAAACGATCGATCAAATCGAAGGTTGAGCACCAGACAAAAAATCGAAGTACATTAAAGAGAAAGGAAGAATGAACAAATGATATCACTGTATACAACACCCAGCTGTACGTCATGTCGTAAAGCCCGTGCATGGTTGACCGAAAATGAACTACCATTTAAAGAGAGAAACATTTTTAGCGATCCATTAAATAGTGATGAACTAATGGAGATTCTTTCTTTAACGAAAAATGGAACGGAAGACATTATATCTACTCGTTCGAAAGTGTACCAAAAGCTAGACATTGATTTAGAAGAGTTGAAGCTAGAAGAGTTACTTTCATTGATCGAAAAATACCCGAACTTATTGAAACGACCAATTATCTTAGATGAGAACAAGCTCCAAGTGGGGTACAATGAAGAAGACATTCGTAAATTCGTGCCACGAAACTTACGAAAGATCATTTTCAAACGTCGCCAAACAGAGCTGCTCATGTTTAATTATCGCCAAAAGCAAGAAGAAGGCGAATCTGTTGCGAACTTTATCTAAAATAGGAACAAAACCGGCAAATGAATACAGCGATGTATCATTGTCGGTTTTTTTGGTATTTTTTAAGGGTCTTCTTAAAGGATCCGTAAATCCGTTGAGTCCACAAAAAAACACGATTCCAAAAAGGAATCGTGTCGTTTGAAATCTTAAAGTTTTTGGTTGTAGAATTCAACGACTAGTGCTTCGTCAACTTCTGCAGACAATTCATCACGCTCAGGTAAACGAGTTAATGAACCTTCTAATTTTTCGCTGTCAAAGCTTACAAATGACGCGCGGCCAGCTGTTGCTTCAACTGCTTCTTTGATTGTTGAGATGTTTTGTGATTTTTCACGAACGCTGATGACTTGTCCAACTTCAACGTGGTATGAAGGGATATCAACGCGTTTGCCATCAACTAAAACGTGACCGTGGTTTACTAATTGACGTGCTTGACGACGAGTAGTTGCTAAACCTAGACGGTAAACAACGTTATCTAAGCGTTGTTCTAGCAAGATCATGAAGTTAACACCGTGTTTACCTTCTTTGATTTTGCTTGCTTTGATAAACAATGTACGGAATTGACGTTCGTTCATGCCATACATATGACGCAATTTTTGTTTTTCAGTTAATTGCATGCCGTATTCTGATTTTTTGCCACGGCTGTTTGGTCCGTGTTGACCTGGAGCGTATGGGCGACGTGCCAATTCTTTTCCAGTTTCTGATAAAGAAATTCCTAAACGACGAGAAATTTTCCATGATGGTCCTGTATAACGAGACATAATTTAGTTCCTCCAATAAAATAGTTTGGAGTAAAATAATCCGTTGAAAAACTCACATTCGTGCAGTTCGTTCTTCAATCTTCACCTTTGCAGCCGCGGTTACGCAATTGCACCCGAGGGGCAACGAACTGGTGACGAGCTGTTATTTTCCTGCTGCATTATTTTACACAAGGAATAGTATACGACAAACTAGGGGCAAAAGTCAAGATGGAGCTGGCTTTGGATTTGATGAAAACAAAGCTTGAAATTTTTCATTAATTACTTATATTTTCAAATATCTCTTTACAAATCAGCATTTCGTCATTAGAATATGGAAGTATTGTGCAAATTATAACGAAGTAAAATTTTTCATAAAAGGAGTAGAAAAATGAATCCAGTATCCCCATTATTTGAGAAGATCGATTCATCCATAGAAAAGAAAATCGATTTGATCAAGAGTAGTTATTTGCGTTACGCTGTACGTGCGATGATGGCTTGTTTATTCTTGACCCTCGGAACAGCTATTGCTTTTGCGATCGCTATGAAAGGTGAATCAATGGTTCACGGGTTAGGAAAAATTTTGTATGCATTTATGTTTAGCTGGTCTTTAGTCATGATTCTTTATATGAACGCAGAATTAGGAACATCGAATATGTTGTATATGACTGTTGGGGTTTACCGTAAACGTCTAAGTATTCCTTTGGCATTGAAAATTTTGCTTACGTGTGTCTTATTCAACTTGATCGGCGGGGTGATCTTCGGCTCGATCGTTGCGCTAACGGGACCTTTTCAAGGGCTGACCGCAGACAACTTTATGCTGACCTCGATCACTGCAAAATTAGAAAAATCCACTATCCAAATTTTAGTGGAAGCGATGTTCGCTAATATCGTGGTAAACACAGCCGTGTTGGTAAGCATGCGGATGAAAGACGATGCTGGAAAAGTCGCAGCAATCATTTTCATCATCTTTATCTTTGCTTTCTTAGGCTTCGAACACGTCATCGCTAACTTCCCAGCGTTTACCTTAGCTTTCTGGGCTTCAGGCGGACACTTGGCAGGCATGACTGTCGGCAGTGTGATCCATAATTTAGTTTTTGCCTTTATCGGTAACTATATCGGCGGTGGCTTGGTCATGGGACTTGGCTATGCATGGTTGAACAACTCAAAATCGACCTATGTCGACTAATCAGAACCTACAAAAAGAAGCAGCGATGCTTCTTTTTTTCTTTTCTCTAACATTTCTCTAGGAAGAAGCTATCATCCCTTAACGGAGCGTTGAAATCAGCGGTCATTTGTGTTAAGAATAAGTATGTACGGTTTTTCTTGCTGTTTTTTGTAAAAATGACCGCAACCAAGACCAAAATCTTAGTTACTTCTTAATAGAAAGCGAGCCTTAACCTTTTATGAATCGGAAATTCTTTGCCTTTGATATTGATGGAACCTTGCTTGACTCGAACAAACAGCCACTAGACAGTACGCTAAAAGCCCTTGACCTTCTGCGAGATGCTGGCCATTTCGTGACCGTTGCCACTGGGCGCAGTCGTTTTCACGCCCAAGACATTATTCGTTCGTTGTCCTTTGATAATTACATTTTATGTAATGGGGCAGCCGCCTTTCTTTCGCATCAGCAGGTGTATAAAAATTTGCTCGATGAAACGCAATTGGCTGCTTTCGTGGCAGAAGCCCAAGAGCTTGGGATCGATACGGCATTTGTCGGGATGGATACAGCGAAACGAGCGTCTTCGTTGGATATTGCTAAAATGGAAGCAGCGATGCATTCCTTTGGTGCCCAACTTCCTGAGTTGGACATGGACTTTCCTGAAGAAAAAGAAGTCTATCAAGCATTGGCTTTTTACGGAAAAGAGTATGAGCATTTCTTTGACGAGAAATACAGCAAACTGCGTTTTGTACGTTGGCATGAAAACAGTGTGGATGTCGTTCCAAAAGAAGGCTCCAAAGCAGCAACGATCCTGTGTGTCGCAGAACAATTAGGGATAGCACAAGAAGATGTGATCTGTTTTGGTGATGGCCAAAACGATCGTGAAATGCTGACTGCCGCAGGTGTCGGTGTGGCAATGGGCAATGCGGTCCCTGAGATCCAACAAGTCGCAGATATGGTGACTGCTAGCAATGATGAAGATGGCATCTGGTTAGCCTTGAAAGAATTACAACTGATTTAAAAAGGAATCCTTTAGACATAGCACAGTCGATTTGCGGCATCTGTGCTATGTTTTTTTGTTTTTTCTCGGTCGAAAAGAAAATAAATTGGTACAATAGAAAAAAGGGGGAATGCAGCAAATGAAAATCGCATTGATTGCTCATGATCGAAAAAAGGATGTAATGGTAAAATTAGTGACTGCCTATCGAGAAATTTTAGCGCAGCATGAACTTTTCGCAACAGGAACTACGGGGAAGAGGATCGAAGAAGCAACCCAGTTGCCTGTCCACCGCTACAAATCAGGACCACTGGGAGGAGATCAACAAATTGGCGCCATGATTTCGCAAGATGACTTGGACATGGTGATCTTTTTGCGCGATCCTTTAGCCGCACAACCCCATGAACCAGATGTAACGGCATTGATTCGCTTGTCAGACGTGTACGAGATTCCTTTAGCCACCAATATGGGAACGGCAGAGATCTTGCTGCGCGGGTTAGCAGCTGGCTTTGCTGATTTTCGACAAGTGATCCACGAAACGGACAATCGTCCCCTGTCGTTATAAAGATAGTAGAAGAATTGAAGAAAAAGGACGTGCAGAATTGAAAGCAATCTTAAAGGATTTTTTGACCTATGCAAAAATGAATACTCGCTCGGATGCCACGAGTCAGACCATCCCAACGACGCCGGGACAAGTTGAGTTGGCTCTTTTATTGAAAGATCAGTTGATCGAGATGGGATTAGCGGATGTTGCTTACTATGAAAAGAATAGTTTTGTGATCGGACGTCTACCTGGTAATCCTGAAAAAACGGCGATTGGCTTTATTGCCCATGTAGATACGGCAGATTTCGAAGCTGAAAATATTCAACCGCAGATCCATGAAAATTACGATGGCAAGGATGTTTGTTTAAATAAAGAAAAAGCCATTTATATGACAACTGCTGAATTTCCTAATCTCAAAGACTATGTCGGCGAAACGTTGATCACAACGGATGGAACGACCCTGCTGGGTGCAGATGATAAAGCTGGTATCGCAGAGATCATTGATGCGCTGCGGATCTTACAAACGATGGATGCGCATAAGCGTGGCGATGTCTGGGTCGCTTTTGGTCCTGACGAAGAGATCGGGACTGGCGCTGATCGCTTTGATGCGGCGGATTTTCCAGTAGCATTTGCTTACACGATGGACAGTGGTCGCGTGGGCCATATGGAGTATGAAACCTTTAATGCGGCTCGTATCGATATAACGATCGACGGTACGAGTGTGCATCCTGGGACTGCCTATGGTCGTTTGGTCAACGCCTTGAAAATCGCGCATCAAATCGATGATGCCTTACCAGCAGAGGAAGTTCCTGAACGCACCCGCGGGTATGAAGGCTTCTACCTGCTGCACAATTTGACGGGACATATTGGTCGAGCAGAAGTTTCGTATATCATTCGTGATCACGATCATACGCTTTTTGAACAGCGAAAAGCTAACATCGTGGGGATCATTGATGAACTGAACACAGCCTATGGGCAAGAACGTATCACCTATACGCTGTATGATCAATATTACAATATGGGGGATTTGATCAAGAAAGATCCCCGCAGTATCGAAGCTGCCCGAGCAGGGATGCAAGCGATTGGCGTGACGCCGATCGAAGCACCGTTTCGTGGCGGGACCGATGGCTCGAAAATCACCTATAAAGGGATCCCAACACCGAACTTATTTGTCGGCGGTGAAAACTTCCATGGCCAGTATGAATTTATTACCGTGGAAGCGATGGAAAAAGCCCGTGATTTGATCGTGGCGATCGTAGAACATGTAGGACAAGAGGACACCACTGTTTCCTAAGAGAATTAAGCGACACGCTAGACTGATGCGAAAGAGTCTAGCGTGTTTTTTTGTTCTGCTGCAGGGAAGAACCGCAAGTGAAAGAACCTTTTTTTTCTGGACCAAAACCCTTATAATAGAAAAGAAGCTAAAAGAGAAGAGGAAAAATGTGTGCGGGTATTATTCATTGGAGATGTAGTTGGTTCATTAGGAAGAGAAACGATCACGGAGTACCTTCCAAAATTAAAAAAGGCGTATCGGCCACAGGTGACGATCGCAAACGGCGAGAATGCTGCGGCGGGTCGTGGGATCACTGGTAAAATCTATAAGAAATTTTTGCAAGATGGTGTCGATGTCGTGACACTAGGCAATCATACATGGGACAACCGTGACATTTTTGAATTTATTGGCGATGCGAAGAAAATGATTCGTCCAGCCAATTTTCCAGAGGGAACACCGGGCGTCGGCATGGTATTTGTGAAAGTCAACACCATTGAATTAGCGGTAATCAACATGCAAGCTCGCTCGTTCATGGTAGACCTTGATGATCCGTTTCGCAAAATGGATGAACTGGTTGCGATTGCCCGCAAACGTACACCGTTTATCTTTGTGGATTTTCATGGGGAGACCACCAGCGAAAAACAAGCGATGGGCTGGTATTTGGATGGCCGTGTTTCGGCAGTCGTCGGCACGCATACCCACGTCCAGACCAATGATGCGCGGATTTTGCCCCAAGGAACGGCTTATTTGTCAGATGTCGGCATGACTGGTCCTTATGATGGGATCTTGGGGATGAAACGCGAACCAGTCATTGAAAAATTTTTGACGGCGTTGCCGCAACGGTTTGAAGTGATTGAAAAAGGCCGCAGTATTTTGTCGGCTTGCTTGCTTGAGATTGATGAAGCCACTGGTAAAGCAAAATCGATCCGTCCGATCCAAATCAGTGAAGATCGCCCGTTTACAGAATAGGAGAAGCATGGAAGAGCAATTAGCCAAGGAACCACACGTTGCCCAAGAGCTGGCTGCTTTGCAAAGGCTCTTGTCTGATCATCCGATCGTTCAAGAATTTCAAGAAATTCAAGCACGAGCCTTGCAAAACCAAGGGCTATTGGAGCTGGAAGCAGCGCTGAAGCAAGCGCAAAAAGAGATCGTTCAATTTGAGCATTATGAGAAACCCGAAGCAAAAAAAGCTGCCGAGCAGCGTTATGCGTCATTGACAAACGAATACGAGCAGCATCCTTTAGTGGTTGCTTATCGCCAAGCGTTACTGCAAGCAGATGAATTGCTGCAATATGTCACGACGGAGATCCAAAAGAAAATGAATAAAGCCATCGAGGAGGATGAAACCAATGCCTCAAAAAACTAAAAATACCCCGATGATGGAACAGTATTTAAGCATCAAGGCTCAGTACCAAGATGCTTTTTTATTCTATCGTTTAGGGGATTTCTATGAATTATTTAATGAGGATGCTGTCAAGGCAGCACAAATTTTAGAACTTACGTTAACCAGCCGCAACAAAAATGCGGAGGAACCGATCCCTATGTGTGGGGTGCCTTACCACGCTGCCAGCAATTACATCGACACCTTGATCGAGCAAGGCTACAAAGTAGCGATTTGTGAGCAAGTGGAAGATCCAAAAACCACCAAAGGAATGGTCAAACGCGAAGTCGTTCAACTGATCACGCCGGGAACGGTGATGGATAGCAAAGGCCTATCCGCCAAAGAAAACAACTTTTTGACAGCTGTTTTGCAGCAAGGGGAGCGTTTTGGCTTTGCCTATGTCGATCTAAGTACCGGTGAATTAAAAGCAGCGCAATTGGAAGATGAAGAAGCTGTCGTCAATGAGGCCGCCGCTCTGCAAACGAAAGAAGTCGTTTTGTGCAGCGAGATCCCTGAGTCATTGCGAACAACACTGACCAATCGCTTGAATGTCGTGTTTTCTAAGCAAGAAACGTTGGAAGAAAATGCCGAATTTCAATTTTTAACAGAACCTCTCTCCCAAGAGTTAGAAAAAGTAGTCACAGGGAAGTTGCTAAGTTATTTGGCGATCACCCAAAAACGCAGTTTAGCGCATATTCAACAAGCCGTGGAATATCAGCCCGATCATGCCTTGAAAATGGATCATTATTCCAAATTCAACTTAGAATTGACGCAGTCGATTCGAACTGGCAAAAAACAAGGGACTCTTTTGTGGTTGTTGGACGAGACAAAAACCGCAATGGGTGGCCGTTTGTTAAAGCAATGGTTGGACCGTCCCTTGATCCAGCCAAAGAAAATCACTGCCCGCCAAGAAATGGTCCAATCGTTACTGGACAGTTTCTTTGAGCGAGCAGATCTGCAAGAAGCGTTGACGAAAGTCTATGACATGGAACGCTTAGTCGGACGGGTCGCCTTCGGAAATGTCAATGGCCGCGATTTGCTGCAGTTGAAATCTTCTTTGGAGCAAGTGCCTCTGATCGCGCAATTGCTGCAAGGCATCAACCGTGGCGAGTGGAATGACTTGCTGCTGGAATTAACGCCCCTAGATGATTTGGTTGCACTGATCGAAGCTGCGATCGATGAAGATGCCCCGTTACAGATCACAGAAGGCAACATCATCAAAGACGGGTTCCATCAACAATTAGATGAATACCGTACAGCGATGCGTAACGGCAAGCAATGGCTGGCGGAATTAGAAGCCAACGAACGCCAAGCGACGGGAGTCAAAAACCTGAAAGTTGGGTTCAACCGCGTCTTTGGCTATTACATTGAGATCACGAAAGCCAATCTAGTGAATTTAGATACCTCTCGCTACGAGCGCAAGCAAACGTTAGCCAATGCGGAACGGTTTATTTCCCCCGAGTTGAAAAAACTGGAGACTTTGATTTTAGAAGCCGAAGAGAAATCAGTGGATTTGGAATACCGCCTGTTTCTTGACGTCCGTGAAGAAGTGAAAAAGAGTATCACCCGTCTGCAAAAGTTAGCCAAAGCCGTCAGTGCGGTCGATGTCTTACAAAGTTTCGCCACAGTTTCGGAACGCTACCAATACGTGCGGCCGACAGTAGCGAAAAAACGAGCGGTATCGATCATCGACGGCCGTCATCCTGTAGTGGAAAAAGTCCTTGGTCACCAAGAGTACATTCCGAATAGTATCGTGATGGATGAAGAAACAGAGATCTTGTTGATCACAGGCCCAAATATGTCTGGGAAAAGTACGTACATGCGGCAGTTTGCCTTGCTAGTCATTATGGCGCAGATCGGCTGTTTCGTACCCGCACAATCTGCAGAGATGCCGATTTTTGATCGGATCTTTACTCGCATCGGTGCCAGCGATGACCTGATCGCCGGTCAAAGCACGTTTATGGTGGAGATGATGGAAGCCAACCAAGCGCTGCGTCATGCAACGCCTAACAGCTTGATTTTGTTTGATGAGTTAGGGCGTGGGACTGCGACCTATGATGGCATGGCATTGGCACAAGCCATCATTGAATATATCCACAAAGAAGTTCATGCCAAAACACTTTTCTCCACCCATTATCATGAGCTGACGGTTTTAGATGAGGAATTGGCGCACTTGCGCAATGTCCATGTCGGTGCCGTTGAAAAAGAAGGCGAAGTCGTCTTCTTGCATAAGATGATGGAAGGGCCCGCAGATAAAAGCTATGGGATCCATGTAGCTAAAATCGCTGGACTGCCAAGTGCACTCTTACAGCGCGCAGCCACGATATTAAAAGCGCTGGAAGAACATGAACCGACGGTACAACCAAAACCCGTCGTCGAAGAAAGTCAGCAGTTGTCGTTGTTTAGTGAAGTATCTACGGAAGAAATCGGCGTCATCGATCAGTTGAAGAAATTGAATCTGTTGGAAATGACCCCGATGGATGCTCTGAATACATTGTACGAGCTGCAAAAACGAATTTAGAAAGAAGGTCAGCAGATGGGAAAGATCCAAGAGTTATCCGAACGTCTGGCGAACCAAATCGCGGCAGGAGAAGTCGTTGAGCGACCGGCTTCTGTCGTCAAAGAATTAGTTGAAAACGCCGTGGATGCCGGCAGTACCCAAATCGATATTTTTATTGAAGAAGCGGGCTTGCGTAAAATCCAAGTCATCGATAATGGCGAAGGAATTGCAGAAGAGGATGTCTTGACTGCCTTTAAACGCCACGCCACCAGTAAAATCCACAATCGGGATGACTTGTTTCGAATACGTACCCTCGGGTTTCGCGGGGAAGCTTTGCCTAGTATCGCTTCGGTTTCAATCCTCTCGATTGAAACGGCAGTCAAAGGCGCCCAACAAGGCTCCTTTGTGCGCTTAAAAGGCGGCGCTGTTGAAGAGCATCTGCCTGCCAACTTGCGGCAAGGAACCAAGATCACTGTGGAAAACCTCTTTTACAATACACCGGCACGTTTGAAATATGTCAAGACGCTGCAAACGGAACTAGCGAACATCGGCGATATCGTCAATCGGATCGCCCTGAGCCACCCAGAAGTGGCTTTTCGTCTCGTTCATGAAGGCAATAAGATGTTGAGCACCACTGGAAGTGGGCAGTTAAAGCAAACCATCGCAGGGATCTACGGGGTGGAAACCGCCAAAAAAATGATCGCGATCGATACTGAGGACCTCGACTTTAAAGTCACTGGCTTTGTGTCACTGCCAGAAGTCACCCGAGCCAGCCGCAACTATTTATCCACGATCATCAATGGTCGTTATATTCGCAATTTCGCTTTGAATAAAGCGATCGTTGCTGGTTACGGATCAAAATTGATGGTCGGTCGTTTTCCATTAGCTGTCCTTGAAATCAAAATGGACCCCTTATTAGTCGATGTCAACGTTCATCCGACTAAGCAAGAAGTTCGTTTGTCAAAAGAAGACGAACTGACCAAGCTAATCAGTAAAGCCATCAATGAGGCGCTGCGGGAAATCAATTTGATTCCTAACGCCGCTGACAATCTGCGTTTCAAGAAAAAAGTGGCCGATCAGCCAAAAGCCCAGCAGCTTGGCTTGGAACTGGAGTCAGCAGGAAATTCGACTTCTGGGTTGTCTTATAATCGCGAAACAGGGAAATTTGAGGTTCAGGGCAATACTTATCAACAGACTGTGGATAACTCTGTGGAAAAACCTGTGGAGGAAGGTGGAAAACTTCCAGAAATGCCACAGGAATCTAGCGAAAACCTGTTGGAAGAAACCGAGGAAACCTTTCGCAGTTTGGAAGAGACGCTGCCAAATAAGCCTGTCCGAAAACCATTTGTGGAAGACCAGATGGGAACAAAAGCACCGCTGCCAGAAGCGCCAGTCTTTCTCCCAGATGAGACGCCAGAGCTTACGGCGCAAGATCTGCAAAGTCAAGCGACTCTGCATCCTGAAATGCATGGGGATGACCGCAACTACCTAAAAACGGTCGAACGGTTGCTGGAAGAAGAACCAGCGAAGGAGCGTTTTCCCCAATTGGATTATTTTGGGCAGATGCATGGGACCTATTTGTTTGCCCAAAGCGAGGCGGGTCTATATATCGTCGACCAGCATGCGGCACAAGAACGAATCAAATATGAGTATTACCGCGAAAAAATCGGCGAAGTGACCAATGACCTGCAAGAATTGTTAGTGCCGATCGTTTTGGATTATCCCAACAGCGATGCACTGCAATTACAAGAACAAAGTGAAAAGCTGGCGGAAGTCGGGATCCATCTGGAATCTTTTGGGACCAATAGTTTCATCGTCCGAGCGCACCCGACGTGGTACCCTAGCGGTGAAGAAGAAGCCATCATCCGCGAAATGATCGATATGTTATTGACGACAGGAAGTGTCAGTGTCAAAAAGTTTCGTGAAGCAACCGCGATCATGATGAGCTGCAAACGATCCATCAAAGCCAATCACTATTTGAATGAAGCACAAGCTAGGATCTTGTTGCAAGATTTAGCGAAATGCGAGAATCCCTTCAACTGTCCCCATGGTCGTCCGGTGCTGATCCATTTTACCAACAGCGACATGGAACGGATGTTCAAACGAATTCAAGATCCTCATCGAGCAAGGAGTGGCATGGAATGATTATTTTAGCTTCACAGTCGCCGCGGCGCAAAGAATTATTAGCAGAGTTAGTCTCGGAATTTGCGGTCATACCAGCAGATATCGACGAGTCGGTCCGACCAAACGAAGCTGCGATCCCTTATGTCCAACGGATGGCAGCCGAAAAAGCGGCGGCTATTGCGCAAACCTATCCTGAAGATCTGGTGATCGCGAGCGATACGACGGTCGTGGTGGGTGAAGAAATCTTAGGAAAGCCAGTCGACCGTAAAGATGCTCGGTCGATGTTGCGAAAAATGAGCGGACGTACCCATTGGGTGCATACCGCCGTCGTTTTGCAAAAAGGCAAACAGCAACGCCAAGCAGTGATTTCGACGGAAGTTGTGTTTCGTCCCTTGACGGATCAAGAGATCGACAAGTATCTTGTCTTAGATGAGTACCAAGACAAAGCGGGCGCCTATGGGATCCAAGGGGCAGCCAAAATATTTGTCTCATCGATAAACGGCGATTTTTATACGATCGTAGGATTTCCTGTCGCTACGGTCTATCAGTTGTTGCAAGAGTTTACGGAGGAGGAATAAGGATGGATGTTTCTGGTAGTTGTCTTTGCGGCAAAGTCACGATCAACTTGACGGGAGTTGCGAAAGAAATCACGGTTTGTCATTGTAGTCTCTGCCAGAAATTTCACGGCGGACCGATGTTTGCTCTTGCGCCATGCGCTGAGGACCAGATGGCTCTTCAAGGAGCGAAGTGGCTGCGACGTTACGATTCTTCTGAGTGGGCACAGCGAGGATTTTGCAGTCAATGCGGCTCGAGCCTGTTCTTTTACCTCAAAGAAACACACACCTATTTTTTTGCGGCTGGGTTATTTGGCAACTTGCCAGAAGCTGTCTTAACCGAAGAAATCTATACAGAAGACCAACCGCAGTTTTACCATTTTGCGGAACCAACGACTCGTTGGGAAAAGCTGCAAAACCCTTAAATAATTTGAGCAAGTCATTTTACATTCGCTAAGAAAAAAGGCATGATAGAGCATACAGGATGAGTCTAGAGGAAAAGCAGGTGAAAAAATGATAGATAAAAAAGAATTAAAAGAAAAATTGTCGCCGATCGAATATGCGGTGACCCAAGAAAATGCAACCGAACGCCCCTTTACTGGCGAGTATGATGATTTTTATGAAAAAGGGATCTATGTTGATATCGTCAACGGAGAACCATTGTTTGCTTCTACTGATAAATATGACGCTGGTTGTGGCTGGCCGTCCTTTTCGAAGCCGATCAGTCGCCAAGATATTCAAGAAAAAGCCGATTTTTCTCACGGCATGCATCGGGTAGAAGTCCGCAGCAAAGAAGCTGACTCTCATTTAGGACATGTTTTTTCAGACGGTCCTCAGGACAAAGGCGGTTTGCGCTATTGTATCAACTCGGCAGCATTGAAGTTCATCCCTTTAGCAGAAATGGATGAAAAAGGCTATGGCGAATTCAAATCACTCGTTGAGTAAGTATTAGGAACTGTGTGCGAAAAAAAGACGCAGCAGCATGTCTCGTTTGAAAAAATGCGACTGAAACAACGGTTTTTCCTCCGTTTGTTTCCTGCTAAGCCTTTTCCTTCGTTCACAGTCCTTTTTTTGCCCTCTCGTCTGTGCTACAATAAAGGGAACATATGTACAGAAAGGAAAGCACATGTACGAATATATCATAGGAAAAGTAACGGATATCTTTCCGGCGTATATCGTCGTTGAGACCCATGGCATCGGCTATCAGATCGCTTTTGGCAATCCGTATTCATTTAGCGGCAAGTTGAACCAAGAAGTAAAAATCTATCTGCACCAAGTGATTCGTGAAGATGCTCATAGTCTCTACGGCTTTGCCACGATCGAAGGCAAGCAGTTGTTTTTAAAATTGATCAGTGTCTCAGGTATTGGACCAAAGAGTGCGTTAGCAATCATGGCCAATGAAGACCATACAGGGTTGATCACGGCAGTCGAAAATGGGGACGTCAATTATTTGACTAAGTTCCCAGGTGTCGGTAAAAAGACGGCGCAGCAAATGATCCTAGACTTGAAAGGCAAAGTGGCTGAACTGGTTGGAGAAGAAGCGATCGTTCCTCTAAGCGTGGCAACGACTGCTTTAGATGAAGCAATGGAAGCCTTGAAAGCATTGGGTTATAGCGAAAAAGAAGTCAAGAAAGCCGAAAAACAATTAGCGGCGAATACCACAAAATCGACGGATGAGTACTTGCGGGAAGCTCTCCGATTGATGATGAAAAAGTAAGGAGCAAGTAGACGATGGATGAACGAATTGTTTCGCCAGAAAGCACAGAACAAGAAGAGATCATCGAAAAATCCTTGCGTCCGCAAACCCTTGCCCAATATATCGGACAAGACAAAGTCAAGCAGGAGCTTTCGATTTATATCCAAGCGGCGAAAAATCGAGAAGAAGCGTTGGACCATGTCCTCTTATATGGTCCGCCAGGCTTAGGGAAAACAACGATGGCAATGGTGATCGCCAACGAGATGCAGGTCCAAATCAAGACGACCAGTGGTCCTGCGATCGAAAAACCAGGGGATTTGATTGCGATCTTGAATGAGCTACAGCCAGGGGATGTTCTGTTTATCGATGAGATCCATCGCTTGCCTCGTGTCGCCGAAGAAATGCTTTATTCGGCAATGGAAGATTTTTATGTGGATATCATGGTGGGGCAAGGAACAACGGCTCACCCGGTTCATTTTCCGCTTCCGCCATTTACCTTAGTCGGCGCAACGACGCGGGCGGGGATGCTCTCGGCGCCATTACGGGATCGCTTCGGGATCATTTCTCATATGCAATATTATGAAGACCATGATTTAAAAGAGATCGTGCAGCGGACTGCGTCGATTTTTGAAACGGATATCGTGGAAGAAGGGGCGATCGAAATCGCCCGCAGATCCCGAGGCACTCCACGGATCGCCAACCGTTTGCTTAAACGAGTTCGCGATTATGCGCAAGTTCAAGCGGATGGATTGATCGATCGCACCGTTGCTGACCAGGCATTGGCGCTTTTGGCAGTCGATCATGCTGGCTTGGATTATATCGATCAGAAATTGATCCGCACGATGATCGAATTGTACCAAGGCGGCCCGGTGGGATTAAGTACGATCGCTGTCAATATCGGGGAAGAAACCGAAACAGTGGAAGATATGTACGAACCGTTTTTGATCCAAAAAGGATTTTTGAAACGCACCTCGCGTGGGCGGATCGCAACGCCGTTAGCCTATGACCATTTTGGCTATCCGCAAAGAAGTGAATAGAAGGAAGCAGCAATCAGCAATGATTGCTGCTTTTT
Source organism: Enterococcus sp. DIV1368d (assembly GCF_050542975.1). Lineage (NCBI taxonomy): Bacteria > Bacillati > Bacillota > Bacilli > Lactobacillales > Enterococcaceae > Enterococcus > Enterococcus sp. DIV1368d. Next base: position 346,160 of record NZ_CP172939.1, read on the forward strand.
TGTGCTTTTGGTGAAACGTTTCTTTTTATTTTTTAATAATTTCTGTGGGTCAATCGATGTTGAAAAAATACATTATTTGTGAAATTTGATTAAACGGAAGTGTTTGGAAAAAGGATTTCTTCTGAAAAAGCTGATATGAAAGCTTTTGTATTTGTGAGGAACCCAACAAAATTTGTGAAAAAAGAAAAGCTGAAAAAATTAATTGAAAAGGCTTGCATTTTCGATTGGCAGCGGATATAATCTTTTTGTAGAAACGTTTCACCAAAATGTGGAGATATAGGTAGTGTTGCGAGGATAGAAAGAAGGAGATTTTGTGTATGAGTAAACTGCAAAAGTTTTATAGTCAACGGCAGCTTCACTGGATGGTTTTTCCCGGCGTGGCATTTATGATCGTATTTAATTATATTCCGATCTACGGAATTATAATCGCTTTCAAAAACTATACGGTGATTGACACGATTTCATCAGCACCATGGGTGGGATTAGAGAATTTCCGTATTATTATGAATGACAGTTTTTTCTGGGAAGCGGTTAGAAATACGTTAGCCATCAGCTTATTGAAATTAGGATTAGGTTTTGCGATCCCGATTGTGTTAGCCATTATGATTTTTGAAATGCAAGATGGCCGCTTGAAGAAATTTATTCAAACGGTTTCATACATTCCCCATTTTTTCTCATGGATCGTACTAGGTGGGATGATGATTTCTTGGCTGTCAACGAACGGCTTTATCAACCAAGTGCTGATGTCTGTAGGATTGATGGACAAAGGGGTCAATCATCTATTGGATCCAAGCAAATATTGGTGGATCGCGGTCCTTTCTGATCTATGGAAAGAAGTCGGCTGGGGAACGATCCTTTACTTGGCAGGTATGTCGCGGATCGATCCAACGTTTTATGAAGCCGCACGAATCGATGGTGCCAGCAAGCTAAGACAGATTCGTTCGATCACATTGCCATTACTGACACCGATCATCTCCTTAAACTTGATTCTGAATGTGAGCGGTATCTTAGGGTCAAACCTAGATCAAACATTAGTTTTAATGAATTCACAGAACCAAAACCGTTCAGAAGTCATCAACTCCTTCGTTTATAAAATGGGGTTGACGCAAGGTGATTTCTCTTATGCAACTGCTGTCGGCTTGGGGATCGCGGTCATTTCCGTCATCTTATTGGTGATCACGGATCGAGTGACCCGCAAGTTGAACAACGGCAATTCAGTTATCTTATAGGAGGAAAAAACATGATCAAAAGAAAAGCAAAAGAAAACACGTGGTTTTACTTCTTCAATACCGTGATCTTGATTTTATTCTCATTGATGATCATCGTACCGATTTGGAATATCTTGGTTTCCTCCGTGTCTTCTAGTTCTGGATTAGCGGGCAACGGCCTCGTGTTATGGCCCAAAGGCTTTACCTGGGAAAACTATCGGAAAGTTTTTTCCGACGCAAGTATCCCCCGTGCCTTCTTGATCTCAGTGTTAAAAACGGTTCTTGGGGCTGCGACCCATACCTTGTTTTGTGCGATCGTGGCTTACGGATTGAGTAAATCACGCTTGGTTGGCCGCAACATTTATACAACGATGGGGGTCATCACCATGTACTTCAGTGGTGGGATGATTCCAACGTACTTGCTGATTCGCTCGCTAGGATTACTGGATTCTTTCTGGGTCTACATTATTCCAGCTTTGTTCAGCTACTATGATGTCGTGATTTTAATGAACTTTTTCCGTGAGATTCCGCCTTCACTCGAAGAATCGGCAAAGATCGACGGTGCAAGTGAATTCCAAATCTTCTATAAAATCTTCTTGCCATTAACGAAACCGGCCTTGGCAACCATCATCTTGTTCAACGGGGTTGGCCAATGGAACGATTTTATGACAACAAAACTGTATATCACAAAAGAGTATCTCTATCCGCTGCAAATGAAGATTTATGAAATCATCGTCCAATCCAACTTGAGTACGATGACTGAAAGCGGTAGTACCGACTTTATCGTTCAAGCAACGACCCGTGGGGTTCAGTTGGCTACGATCGTCATCACGACAGTGCCAATTTTAATTATATATCCATTGCTTCAAAAACACTTTATCGGCGGTATGATGGCCGGTGCAGTAAAAGAATAGAAAGAGGGATAGACATGAAAAAAGTAGTAGGCGGTTTATTGGCAGCATCAGCATTACTTAGCTTAGCAGCATGTGGCGGCAGCTCAGACAATGCCAGCAGTTCGGATTTTTCTATCAAAGATCGGTATGAGTTAGATGAAAAGACACCAGCATGGAAACTCGATACCAAAGAAGAACCAACCAAGATCACATGGTACATCAATTCAGACTGGACAGCTTTGCCATTTGGTGAAGATGTGACGACAGCCCAAATCAAAAAAGATTTGAACATTGATATTGAATTTATTTCAGGTGATGATTCGAAATTAAATGCTTTGATTTCAAGTGGTGATATGCCTGATATCGTGACGTTGATGGATAAAACCAGTCAAGCAGCCACAAAAGCTGATAGCTGGGCATACTCATTAAACGATTTAGCGGAACAATACGATCCGTATTTGATGAATGTCGTGACCGAAGATACCTTCAAATGGTTTGCTTTAGATGATGGCAAAACTTATGGCTATCCAAACTATTCCAACACAGCAGCGGACTACGAAAGCGGCAATATTCCCGTCAACGATAACTTTGTGATCCGTGAAGATGTCTATGAAGCATTGGGCAAACCAGATGTTTCGACTCCAGAAAACTATGTGAAAGTCATGAAAGAAATCAGCGAGAAATTCCCTGATTTGACACCAATGGGCTTCACAACGATCGGCGAAACAGCAGGACCATTCTTAGATAAATTGCAAGACTTCTTAGGTGTTCCGTTAGAAGATGAAGATGGTGCTTTCTACGATCGTAACTTAGATGAAGAATATATCTCATGGTTGAAAACCTTTAATCAAGTGTATCGTGACGGCAACATCAGTGATGACAGCTTTACCGATGACGGTCCAACCTATGATGAAAAAGTAAAACAAGGGGACTATGCAACGATCTTAGTAGCAGGAACGAGCGGACAAGGTGGGAACTTCACCGAATTCATGAAAAACTCTGACACACGCTACATCGCAATCGACGGACCTGCCAGCACTTCTGGTCGTGAAGCAACCTTGAACCAAACAGGAATCTCTGGCTGGTTGATCAACTACATCACAAAAGATGCGGCGGATCCAGCAAAAGTAACCCAACTCTTCACGTACTTGATCGATGAACCAGGACAAATTTTGACAAAATTCGGTGTTGAAGGCGTGACGTATGAATACAACGATGAAGGCAAAATCGATTACTTGCCAGAAATCAAAGAAATGGAACAAACCGACAACGAAGGCTACAACAAAAAATATGGTATCAGCCGTTTCAACTACTTTAACAACGACCGTGTCAATGCACTGAAAGTCAAAACCGAAAATGCGTTGACCCAAATGCAAGAATGGGGCGAAGGCAAATTGTATCCACACTTTGTGATCGAAAATACGGATCCAGATGCCGGAACTGCTGAAGCACGTTCAAACACAGCAATCAAAACCAAAATCAACAGTACGATCATCTCATTGATTCGTTCAAAAGATGAAGGAACATTTGACAGCACACTAACCGACTTTGAAGGCTTCTTAGATTCAAACAACTGGGATGCAATCAAAGACATTAAAACTGAAAAAATGGCCGAAAACCGCGAACGACTAAAATAACCCCCATAGGAGAGGAAAGGAAGCCAAAAAAAAGACCTTTCCTCTCCTTTGCTTTGAAACACAGGTTTTGCGCGCACTTTGCGCAAAATCTGATGTTTCAAAGTACTAGGCGACTGCAGGGAGCGTAGTGTCCGTACAAAGAATCACTGCGATTGGCTCACTGAGTGAGACCTGCAACCCAGAAACCCGTACGTTGAGAAACGACCCAAAATCACAAGAAGGCAAGAAACAAGTTTACGCAGCACCCGCAGCACAAATCAGCAAGTTTTGATTGGAGGATCATAATGAATCGACTATTTTCTTATGAAGGATGGTACTATCGGGTCTTTGCTTTTTTAGCAGATATGATCATTGTTAGTTTTCTCTTTATGATTCCAGCAATGACGCTGATTCTCGCAGGACCAGCATTGATCGCGCTGTATCAGACGATCGATCAATTGTACAAGGAACGGGATGTCCCGATTTGGCAACGATACAAGCAAGCATTCTTAAGCAACCTCAAACGTGGTCTCTTCTTAGAAGGTCTTGTTATTGCGTATGTCGCAGTCTTTGCCGGTTTGATCTATTCCTTGATGATGCTTACACCTTACTTTGGCGTTTTAGCCGTGATCCTCGTCAGCTTGGCTGCGCTGTATCTCGTCGTGTTCGTTCTCTTGTACAGTTTGTTTGCGCAATCATTGCAAGAAACAGCGAAAGAAACGGCATATGCGGTTCTTAGCAGTACGGCGAATGCGATCATTTTACTGGTGATCCCAATCATTGTTTTTGTATTGTGCAGCAAAGTAAACCTATTCTTATTTGTTTGTTTAGGCATTTCAGGATCAGCCTTTGTACAAGTGTTGTTTTTCAATAAAGTATTAGCGAAGGGAGAAGAGACAAATGACTGAATCGACCGCGACGGATCGATCCTATTTTTGGGCTTCGGTCCAACAAGAACTTGACACCCTTCCGCTAGCCTTTGAAAGAACCAAACAAGCGCCTTTGCTGAAAGGGATCGATTGTTTTACGATTTCTTTTCAAAGTCTTGGTAATGAAACGATCTATGGGCATCTGCTGCTGCCAGAACAAGCGGCAGATTGTCCAATCGTGATTGATTTTTTAGGCTATATGAATCATGTGCAAGAACCGTTCCAATTTGCTCATTGGTTATTGATCGGCTGCGGCTGTCTTGTCATCGACAATCGCGGGCAAGGGGGACGCACGCAAGATCAGGTTCCCTATGAAACCACGCAGCATGAAGCACCTTTTGGACGCGGCATCTTGAAAAAAGAAGATTTTTATATGAAGCGATTGGTCGCAGATAGTTTGCGCACACTAGAAGTCCTTCAACAGATACCGGAAATCGATCCGCAGCGCATTATTTTAAGAGGCGGCTCACAAGGAGGCGGCATCGCCTTATTGGTCAACGCATTAACGAACGTCCCGATTTTTGCGACGTTTGCCGATGTGCCAAGCCACTCCAATCTTGTCCATCGGATCGAACAAAAAACAGGAAGTTACCAGGTGATTCAAGAGTATATCGAACAATTTCCAGAAACGCGGGAAACGATCTATCAAGTCATGAGTTATTTTGATTTGAAGTATTTTGCTCATCAGATAACTGGTCCTGTTTATACATCGGTCGGCAGTGCTGATCCCATCTGTCCCATGGAAGATTTCTTCGTTTCCTATAAAAAGATTCCTGGACCGAAAGAATTGCGTATTTACTTAAATAAAGGGCATGGCGGCGGCGAAGCGAAACAAATCCGACGTGAGATGCAGCAAATCACAAAATTACTCAAAGGAAATGAATGCAGATGAAAGCAGCAACCTATAATCTACGAGTCGATACCGACTATGACCAAGAATGGCAATGGCACTATCGATCGGAGGCGGTCTGCTCCTTGATCGATTACTACGACTGGGATGTTCTGGCGATCCAAGAAGCTCGTCCCAGCCAATTTGCAGATTTAGCAAAGTTAGCGCAGTATGCTTCCGTCACGGCTGAACGTGACGGGGATGGCTTAGGCGAAGGCATCGGACTGTATTATCAAAAAGAGGCTTTCGAGTTATTAAATTCAGGTTCGTTTTGGTTGTCATTGACACCGACTGAACCAAGTATTCATCCAGAAGCTGCGTATCCACGCTTATGTGTTTGGGCAGTCTTGCAGGAAAAAAAGAATCCGCCGTTTCTTGCTATCACGACTCATTTAGATAATATTTCAGAAATGGCTCGTTTTGAAGGGATGAAAGTGATCCTTGAGCAGCTGGCAGATCAGATCGAACGCTATCCTGTATTGCTGATGGGCGACTTGAATGCGGAGCCAACGGAGCGGGTGCATCGGTACTTAGAGCGGCATTTTCAAAATGCCAAAGAACATGGACAGAAGCCCCATCATGGGCCAAAAGGCTCCTATCAAAATTTTATTTATACGTTACCATGGCAAGAACTAGAAGAAATTGATTATATCTATACGAAAGGCTTCACGGTGGTCAAAACCGCCTGTCTAACGGATTCTTGTGATCGTCGTTTTCCCTCCGATCATTTCCCTTTAGAAGCAGAAGTCCAATTTGAAGAAAGCAAAGGATGAATAAAAATGGAACAGCAGAAATTAACCGAACTACTTTCAGAAATGACCTTAGATGAAAAAATCGATCAGTTGCTGCAACTGGCAGCGGCTTTTTATTCAGATAAAGCAGAAGAGAAAACAGGTCCGATGGGCGACTTAGGACTGACACAAGAAAACATCAACAATGCGGGAACAACGCTAGGTGTTTCTGGTGCAAAAGAAGCGATCCGCGTCCAAAAAGAGTATATCGCCAATAACCGCTTGAATATCCCGACGATATTGATGGCGGACATCATTCACGGCTTTCGGACGATTTTCCCGATTCCATTAGGATTAGGTAGTTCATGGGATTTGGCAGCAGCGGAGAAAATGGCGGAAGTATCTGCCAAAGAAGCAGCTGTTTCTGGCTTGCATGTGACCTTTTCACCGATGGTGGACTTAGTAAGAGACCCACGCTGGGGCCGTGTCATGGAATCGACGGGGGAAGATCCTTACTTGAACAGTCGCTTCGCTGAAGCCTTCGTCAAAGGCTATCAAGGGGATGATCTGCGAACGGATTTCAACCGCGTGGCTGCTTGCGTCAAACATTTTGCGGCTTACGGTGCGGCTATCGGTGGTCGCGATTACAACACGGTCAATATGTCAGAACGCCAACTGCGAGAAAGTTATTTGCCAGGCTATAAAGCAGCCCTTGATGCTGGTGCCAAGCTGGTGATGACCTCCTTTAATACGGTAGACGGCATTCCAGCAACGGCCAATCGCTGGCTTTTCCGCGATGTTTTGCGAGAAGAATTCGGGTTTGAAGGCGTTGTGATCTCTGACTGGGCAGCAATCAAAGAAGTGATCGCTCATGGCGCAGCGGAGGATGAAAAACATGCCGCTGAACTAGCCATCAAAGCTGGGGTCGATATCGAGATGATGACGACTTGCTACACCGATAACTTGAAAGAGTTGATCGCAGAAGGCACCGTTGAGGAAGCCTTAGTCGATGAAGCGGTGCTAAGAATCTTGACCTTAAAAAATGAGCTGGGGCTATTTGAAAATCCATACCGCGGCGCTGATGAAGCCGCTGAAGCAGCCACTGTTTTGTCTCAAGAACACCGAGAGATCGCCAGCGATATCGCAAAGAAATCAATGGTGTTGTTGAAAAATGAAGGTGTCCTGCCGTTACAGAAAACCGAAAAAGTCGCGATCGTGGGCCCAGGTGCTCACTCCCGTGATCTATTAGGTGCTTGGTCTTGGCAAGGGAAACAAGAAGAAGTAGTGACATTAGTGGAGGGTGCCCAAGCCTTGGGTGCGGATCTGTTGATCGGTCAAGAGCCCTTTGATTATTTTGCACCGTCTGAAACGGCGATCCAAGAAGCAATCGAATTAGTGAAGGCAGCGGATAAAGTGGTCCTAGCGCTAGGAGAGCAGGAATGGATGAGCGGCGAAGCTGCCAGCCGCAGCGACATTCGTTTGCCGCAAGCCCAATTGTCCTTGGTTGAAACCTTAAAAGAATACAACGAGCAATTGATCGTAACTCTTTATAACGGTCGTCCTCTTGATTTGCAAGGTGTGGATGCAGCCAAAGCGATCGTCGAGGCTTGGTTCCCTGGAACCGAAGGCGGAAACGCACTTGCTCAGATCCTGTGGGGAGAATACAATCCAAGCGGTCGCTTGAGCATGTCATTCCCAGAAACCGTTGGACAAGTTCCTGTGTATTACAACGTTGACAATACCGGTCGTCCTTATGAAAGTGCACCGGATGAAAAATATGTCTCGAAATATTTGGATGTCTCCAATTATGCCAAATATCCATTTGGGTTTGGCTTGAGTTATAGCCCAGTTGCGTATTCTGCGGTGACGTTGGATCAGCCGACTATGACCAAAGATCAAACGGTCACGGCTTCCATCACTGTTACGAACCAAGGAACAGCAGCGGTCTGGGAAACGGTCCAATGCTACATTCGCGATTTAGTCGGTGAAGTGGTTCGCCCAGTGAAAGAACTGAAAGGCTTTAAGAAAATTTGGCTAGAGGCTGGCGAATCAGCAACCGTTCAATTTGAGATCACGGAAGAACTGCTGCGCTATGTCCACAGCAACCAACAATTAAGCAGTGATCCAGGGAAATTCCACATCATGATTGGTGGGAACAGCCGAGACACCCAACAAACAACCCTGCAATTAGTTAGGTAAGATAGGAAGGTTTCTATGACGAAAAAAATAGTGATGAATAACGCAAATACGACCGTGACGTTTTTACCAAACGGTGATTTATATGAGATCCAAAGTCACGGTGTGATGATCAATCAGTTGAACGGAAATGCGCTAGATGGTAGTTTGAATCAAATCTATCTACGTCTGCGTGAGCCGGGGGAGTTGTCCTTTATTCCCTTGATCGGTTCAAATGCTAACAGTGCCTTTGCCTACTCAGAAAAACAGCTGACTTGGACTGGGACGTACCAGTCCATCGATTACCAAGTTGATTTCCAATTGGCACAAGATTGCTGGTTCTGGCGGGTTCAATTGAGTGGTTCTGGGGAAGCGGAACTAGTTTACGGACAAGATCTTGGTAATGCCGCCAAAGGTGCTGTTCAATCCAATGAAGCCTATGTTTCGCAATATATCGACCATCATGTTAGCCATGATAAGAGTCGCATCGTGCTTTCTTCGCGCCAAAATCAACCACAAAATGGTCAATTTCCATTAGTGGAACAGGGCAGCTTCCAAGCCTTAAAAGGCTTCTCGACGGATGGCTATCAATTTTTCGGTCGCAGCTACAAAGAAACGAATCAACCAGCTGCACTTAGCCAAGAAACGTTAGCCAATGAAGTGTATCAATACGAATTTGCCTATACGGCACTGCAAACGCAATGGTTGACGGTAAGTGAGACGCCTACGGAAATCGTTTTTTACGCAGCGGTCAAAGCCAATCAAGCGACGGCAGTCAATGAACCGCAGTTTGCACTTGAAACGCTGAAAGAAACGTATCAAGCCTTGTCCTTTGACTCGTTGCAAGCAACGGCGCAGCCACGAAAAAACTTCGGTCGACCGCTCACAGGGCTGACATTTTCCACAGAAGAAATCAACGAACGGTTCCCGCAGCAAGAAGCAGTGGAAATCGTTGATAAGCAGCTTTATTCCTTTTTTACCCCTGACTATCACCATGTCGTGTTGAAGGAAAAAGAAGCACAGATGGAACGCTCCCATGGGCATATTTTGATGAGCGGACAAGAGTTGATCGTTGATCACCCCATTTTGAGCACGACTGTTTACATGACGGGGATGTTTAACTCCCAAATCGTATTAGGTAATACGAACATGAATAAATTGTTGAGTAATAGCCGCAACTCATTGAATCTGTTCAAACGTTCTGGTCAGCGGATCTACCTGAAAGACGGCGATCAATGGCGGATTTTAACGATGCCATCTGCTTTTGAAATGGGCTTGAATTCGGCGACGTGGTACTACAAAACAGCGGATGATGTCATTCAAGTAACGACCTTCACGAAAGCAAACGGACGCACGATCGCAACCACCATCACCAGTGAAGCAGGACGTGCCTACACCTGGGCCATCACTAATCAATTTGTGATGGGGATCGATGAAGCCGCACCGACTGCTGCTGTTACGCAAGACCAACAATTGCTCACCATCAAAGGAACAGCGGATTCACCGATTGCGGAAACTTATCCAGAATTGACGTATTATCTCCATGCAGCTCAGCCTTTTGAACTGACCGATGAAGCAATCTTCAATGTGGCCGCTGCTGATAGCACGACCGTATTGACCTTTGCAGAACAGGCGACGGTTTCCTTCGTGATCCAAGGCACACTGACTGGTGAACCCTTTGTTTCCGAAACGTTAGATCGCCAGCAAGAAGACACTGCCTATACGGCCTTTGTCGATGATTTGTTGAATCAGTTTGAATTGAAACATTCGCAGGCGGACGTTACATCCTTCAATCACTTGGCACGTTGGTACACCCACAATATGCTTGTTCATTACCTGTCTCCTCATGGTCTTGAACAGTACGGTGGTGCTGCTTGGGGGACTCGAGACGTTTCCCAAGGACCGACTGAGTATTTCTTAGCACTTAATCGTCCTGAAATGGTGGCGTCCATCATCGAGCATTTGTTTGAAAATCAATTTGCAGATGACGGCAACTGGCCACAATGGTTTATGTTTGATCGCTATGAGAAACAAAAAGCCGATGAGAGCCACGGAGATGTGATCGTCTGGCCAATGAAAGTCGTTAGTGACTATCTCGAAAAAACCAAAGATTTCGCGATTTTGGAAAAAGAACTGTCTTATACGGATCGCGCAACCTTCTTGAAAACCAAGACCAAAGCTTCGTTGTTTGATCATTTGAAAAAAGAAGTAGCGTATATCGAAGCGAACTTCTTGGAAGGAACGTACCTGTCTTGTTATGGTGATGGCGATTGGGATGATACCTTGCAGCCAAATAACAGTAAGTTGAAGAAACAAATGGCCAGCAGTTGGACCGTTGCCTTGACCTATGAAGTATTGAAAAAATTAGCCAGCCAGTTGCAGTCATTTGACCCAGAGTATGCCAAACATTTAACAAAACTGTCTAAGGGCATCAAACACGACTTTGAAAAATACATGTTAGCTGATGGCACTTTGCCAGGATTTGTCTATATGGAAAATAGCGAGCACGTGGAACTGATGGTCCATCCGACTGACAAGAAAACTGGTATCCAATACCGCTTGCTGCCGATGCAACAAAGCATGATCGGTGAGCTGTTATCTCCCGAACAAGCCGATCATCATGTGGCGATCATCAAGGAGCATTTGCAATTTCCAGATGGGGTGCGCTTGATGAATCGTCCAGCGACTTATGCGGGAGGTGTCAGCACCAATTTCAAGCGAGCAGAACAAGCAGCCAACTTTGGACGAGAAATCGGTTTGCAGTACGTTCACGCCCACATCCGCTTTACCGAAGCGATGGCGAAATTAGGTCGAGAAGAAGAGACTTGGCAAGCGCTTGGGGTCATCAATCCGATCCAGATCGCTCAACGGGTCGAAAACGCGGAGATCCGTCAAGCAAACGCGTATTTCAGCAGTTCTGATGGCGATTTCAAAACAAGGGTTGAAGCCCAAGAAAATTTTGGTAAACTTAAGGAGGCAGCAGTCGGCGTCAAAGGCGGCTGGCGCATCTATTCTAGTGGTCCAGGGATCTATATGAATCAGTTGATCAGCAATGTGTTAGGCATTCGGACCTTTGTTGATCACGTTGAACTTGATCCTGTCTTGCCAGAGGAGCTAGCAGGATTGACATTGACGTATCGACTCTTTGATCGGCCGGTCGAAATCGTCTATCATTCGGCAAGTACACCGAAAGTATTGATCAACGGGGAAGAAATGTCCACTGAGTTTGCGGAAAATCGCTACCGTCAAGGTGCGCTTGTCCTGAAGAAAGTAGCACTTTGCGCCAAATTAAACGAAAACCAAACCAACACGATCGATATTTATCGTTAAGAAAGGAGAAGCCATGGTAGGAATCAAAGATATTGCCCAAAAAGCGGGTGTCTCCATATCCACCGTTTCGTATGCATTGAATGGCAGTCCAAAAGTGACCGAGGAAACCCGTGCGCGGATTCAAGCGATCGCAAACGAATTGAACTATGTTCCGAACATGGCTGCTCGCACGCTGAAACGCAGACAAACCAACATCATCGGTGTTTATCTCGCCGATTATGCCGGAAGTTTTTATGGGGAATTGCTAGATGGCATCAAGAAAGGGTTGGAACTTTTCGGCTATGAAATGATCGTCTGCAGCGGCAAGAAATCACACTTGTTTATTCCTGAGCGGATGGTGGACGGTGCCATCATTTTGGATTGGACGTTTCCAGCAAAGGAAATCGAGCAATACGCCCAACGAGGACATCAAATCGTCGTGTTAGACCGTGTCTTGTCTCATGAAAATATCCATCAAGTCTTGTTGGACAATAAAGGAGGGGCGGCGCTGGCGATCGATCGCTTGATCGCTGGACAAAGCCAAAAAGTCTTCCTCTTAGCAGGGCCAGAAAAAGGCTACGACAGTCGGGAGCGCTTGGAAGCCAGTACGAAAGAATTGACGCGCTTTGGTATTCCTTATGAAGTCATTCCTGGTGACTTCACGGAACCTTCTGGTTATCGAGCGGCAAAACAGCTCTTAGCAAATGATCCCCAGTTTCCCATTGATATCTTTGCTTTCAATGATGAAATGGCGATCGGTGTCTACAAATATGTCCGCGAGACCGACTATCGCATCGGAAAAGAGATCCGCATCATCGGGTTTGATAACACGGAATTAGGCGCTTTTGTGCAGCCGCGCTTAGCGACGATCTCCTATTCGAAACATCGATGGGGCATGGTGGCAGCTGAGAAAATCGTACAATCGATCCAAGGGGAACCAGTGGCGGACGAGCATATTTATACCACTTTTGTGGATGGCGGATCATTTATTTAATTGATCCATTAAAGGAAAAAGAGTTGAAAAAGCCTCAAACAGAGAACGCTGTTTGAGGCTTTTTTTGCGTTATTTCAAAAATAACTTTACTTATTTTATCAAAATCAGTGATTTATAAAAAAAATAATAATTTTTATTTTGTTATTTTATATGCAATGGAATTTTTAAATAACGTTTTTTATTCATTTTTGATTATAACATTATCATTATCTACAGTCAGAAGATAGGAAGCGCTCTTTTAACTTATTATTTTAGGTCGTTAGAAGAGAGTTTTGTGCCGCTGAATTTTGTCAAATATTTTAACTTTTTATTTATTTTTCTCATCTTAATTTAATTATGAGTGTTGATTTATCCCTCGTTTTTTGTATGATTTATGAAAGAGAAAAGCATTTTTTTGAAAAGAATCGATGGTTCATCCTGATAATTTGCGCTTTTTTTCAATCGATGAGTCACAGATAGCTCTAAGATGTGGAAGTTACAAAAATCAGAATTATGAAAAATCAATTATAATCATAATTTTGAATGGAAGAAAAAAAGAATTATAATTCTCTTTCGCCAACTCGCTAAACTAAGAGTTGTAACACAGGGCGTGCACTGCGCGATACGTTTATTTTTTTAAGATAGGAGGGATAAAGTGAAACGGTTTTTAACAACTTTACTTGTTTTTCTACTAACATCAGGTCCGTGTTTTTCATATGCAATGGTAGTGGCACAAGCCGAAAGTGTTACAAAAACAAGTGAAGAACAAAGTATGTCTTCTTCTGACCCTGTCGTTTCATCGATCGACAGTCTGGAAGAGACGAACGAAACTGAAGTGCAAGCATCTAGTGAACCTGCTTCGACAGATTCGTCTACAGGAGCCACTGACACAGCTTCATCTGAAACAGAAGCTTCATCGGAAGCTGCAGAAGAAGTACAGGTGACCTTTCTGACAGACACGGAGCATCTATTTGCTACCGGGGAAACCCGCACTCAGATCAGCAAAAACAAAGGGGAAGCACTAAAAGAAAGTGAGTTGCCAGTTTTCGAAGATGATACTGCTTTTGAAGGCTGGTCGTTAGATGGCACGGTCTATACAAGTCAAGCGTTGACCGAATTGATTCTCACGGAGAACCAAACCTTAACTGCTGTTTTTAAACCGACGGTTAAGGCAAGAGCGGCGGACATCTCATTGGCAGAGCAATCGATCAAAGAGATCATTGCAGAAGCCGATAAAACGAAAGTGATCGCTGTACCAAGCCCAGCTGGAGATGGATCAGCATATGCGGAATACACCAATAGTGCTGAAGGCATTCGTCAAGCGTTGTTTGATATGTATCAAAACGGCAATGGCCAAGAATTTGCTTTGTATGTTGGCTCGGGTGGATCGCTATCACTGCCAACGAATCTGACTTCAAAGACGATTCCAGCCACAGTCGATAATACGAACATGACTTTTTATGCGCTACAAGGAAAAGTCAGCCGCTTGATCATCACAGGGCATAGTGATGATCCCATCACAGATGCAACAACGTTGACCACTGGGAGTCGCACGGTTGCACTTGGCACGGACATTTACTTCGGTTCTGATGTAGTGATTCGAAACCTCAATTATAGTGGTACGAGGATGTACATGAATGGGTATAGCCTTTCATTGAACGGTGGGTCCACCGGGAATGGTCTTGCGATTTATGGGGGAAGCAACAATGGCGACCTTTCGGGAAACCCAACAATCACATTGAATGCGACAGGTTCAGGAACTTGGAACATTTATGGGGGGAATCAAAACGGTGGTACGTTGACCGGGAATACAGCGATTGTCGTAAATAATACAGTAGGTAATATCAGTACGATCGCTGGAGGTGCCAATATCGGTACGATTGATGGGAATACCAGTGTCACGATCAATCGTTTGAATGGGACCTTAGGTAGTTATTATGGCGGTGGTTTTGGAACAAACGCTTCCAATACAGCCAATGTGACAGGCAATGTTGAAACGACGATTCAAACCACCAATGCAAGCTTCCGTTTAAGTACTTTTGCTGGTGGCGTTCAATATGGCAACATCAATGGAACGATCCGCAGTACGATCTCGGGTGCTGGCGGTTGGTCAGGGATATCCAATCGGTTTGTAGGCGGTTCATTTTATGGCAACATCGGCTCTGACCGTTCTAAGGATGCCATCGTGACCAACCTTGATGCCAGCAGCTATTCCACTGGACGGAGTGAATTTGAAGGTGGCAACCGGAATACTGGTACCATCACAGGAAACATCGTCAACACCGTGAAAGCGGGACCGAGTGCCAGCGTTGGCGGAATTGGTGATTTTAACGGCGGTGGGGGAAACAACGTTAGTACCTTGACTCAAAGTTCAATGGGGGCTTCGAATACGACGACGTATGACAATTATACTCCTGAGCAACGAGCAGCACTGGCAGAAGCAGCGGCAAGTTTTAAAGTTTATGGCGATATCACTTCTCATCTAGTCAGCGGGTCCTTTTCAAACGGTGCGATTTATTCGACGGCAGCTGGTCGAGGCGGCTATGTTGAGGGAAATACGACGATTGAAGTTGGTACGATCACTTCGGATGGTAGTCCTGGGGGAGATGGGATTGCTTACACAGGCACCAGACCGACAAATCTAGATTACTCAACGAGCAATAAAACGAGAGGTTATTCATCTGGATGGGATATCGTTGGTGGCGGCGGTTATCCAGGAACAGCTTGGGATATCTATATTAAAGGGAATACCAAAACGATCTTGAATAACACGGTTGCTCGCTGGACCTACGGTGGTTCCTTCTCAGGTGTCATTGAGGGAAATTCTTCCAATACTTTGAACTCTGGGATCGTCGATACGCTAGAAGGAACAGGCTATACTGGACGCCGTGTTTACGGAGATGGACGAACGACAGTAAATAATGGGCAAGTAGACTGGTTTTTATCTGGTGGCGGCTGGGATGACTTATTAGTGACCGGCAATGTCGCAGTAACGGTTTATGATGGGGTGATCAATGCCTCACTCGGTGCCTCTTATGGTGTCGCTTCTTCCCACACCATTAACGGAAACTCAGATAATCGAGTGTTTGGCGGAAACTTCTCAGGTACTCCGCGTACAGGGTCTAATGGTTTTTCAGGCGGTGTTACGAACAATGGACGGTTATTAGGAAATGCCAGTTTGACATTGGATTTGAGAAATTACGATGGTGAGTTTGCCCTTCCTTCTGGAACGAACATCTCAGGCGGTAATCCGTTTAACAGTACAAATATCGTTGGGACCGACAGCTCCAATACGATTACATTGAACATTTACACAAAGCCGGGGTCAGATGCGCTGAATGGGGCAACGATCTATGGTGATGGCGGACGGACTGCTAGCAATACGAGAAGCGGCAAAATTTATATGAATATCCAGGCGGAAGGATCAAGTATCGGGAATTTATACACCACGTATTATTCCAATATTTCTTCCAATCAAATTTTAAGAGATGTCGAGATGCGACTTCAAGGAGCCAAAAGTATCAATGGGATCTCAGGCGGAAACGCGTCAGATAACTTTACGAACACGATCGTAGCCAACAGCAGTAATCAAGTGAAGATGAACTTTGGTGAAAATGTCGATGGGACAGCTTCTTATCAAACTGATCCAATCGCTGTGACGGGTCTGGGGATCGTCAACTTTACCGAATTGAATGTGACAAACGGCATCAAGCTGATGGCCAATGGGGGAGACATCAAAAATGGCCGTTCAGCGACTGCTGCCAATCACGCAACGACCTATCATCAGTTCGGTGACATCCATCTTTCCAAAGATGCTGGTATCGGGATTTCTTCCGCAACGAATTTGATTTCAGGGGCGAAGTTAACGGTAGAAGACAAAGGGACGATCGAGTCGCCGCCGGGAACGGGGCGAATCAATCTCTCGGATTTCGCCACACCAGATACGGATAAAGATCATTTAACGTGGCTGAAAACGACGACCAATGATGCAGGTTCTCGAGTCAACAGTCAAGGAACGTGGTTTGGGGCGGTTAGTGCCTATCAAGTACTGACCATAAATCCAACTGCTGCTAATGCTGCAGCGATCACGCCAATCAATTTCAGCGGGATCGAAAAAGCGACTGGGAAAACCTTCATCGGGGACAACGATGTGACCAATGCAGCCAATGGGTACGGTATTGCAATACCAGGTTCGATCATTAACTACGAAGTCGAAACACCCGGAGTCGCGAATGGGATCGGTGCCATTAGTCACAATGTAACGGCAGTCAAAGAGAACAATACGCCGCTGACTTTGCAAGCATGGGGAACTGAGCAGGCGGGGACGCAGGTGCAAAAAGGGCGTTTATTGATTCCCTACACGGTAACGCAATTGCCAACATTGACGTTTACACCGGAAACCCAAACGTCCGGTTCATGGGTCTATGCGGGTCAAATCAAATCCAGCAAGCTGGATAGCACGGATCAGCAGTTGACGGAACAACCAGATTCAGAGCCAGTTGATTGGACGAGTCCTGATGGGGAGTATAGTTACGATATCAGTGTCCGCTACTCAAATAAGGCGGAAGTCCAAGCCCGCAATGTGATCCTTACAGAGCAGGAGGCACAATCGCTGACAAAAGAACAAGCCGTGACTTATCTCGAAGCCAGCGGGCGTCCTTTCTTTAAGGATACGCTGACAGATGAGGTCTTAGCTGCGATTCAAGAACCGTTAGAAACAGCGGTCTACCGCAAACAAGCGGTCACTTTTTCCGTAGGGGAAAACGATCAGAATCAGGCAGAAACTACCGTGAATCTGGTGGTGGTCAAAAATGAAAGTGTCATTTCTGCTGATCGGCAATTTGCCGTCTATGCAAAAGATGTCCGTTTGACCTTACCAGAAGCAACGGCACTGACAGATGAAGCCGCTTTGGCAGACTATACCCAAGCAACCACGATTTTTGCAGATAATCGGGCAAATGTACCACCGACTGTCGATCCACAAGCTTTTGCCGCGATCCAGCAAGCAACGGAAGATGAGCTGTTGAAAAATGTGTCAACGGCTTACCATTATGAAGCAGGCAGTCAACGGGCAGAAAAAGTCGTCAATGTCGCAGTTGCCGGCGAGCTTATTTTAAGCAGTGTGCCAACAGACTTTGATTTTGGGCAGCAGAAAGTTGCTACAGAAACACAAGATTATTGGCCAACGATCACAGGCGAGCTAGCAGTGAAAGATACGAGAGGGTCTGAACGGAGTCCATGGCGCTTGACGGTCAAAGAGCAACAGCCATTAACGGATGGGACAGATCAATTAACCGATGTCTTCCGCTTTGTGACAAACGGTCAAGAACAGATGATAACCAGTGGGGAAATGATCATCGAGGAAACGGAATTGACAGAAAATGGCACATACGTCGTGAATCAGCACTGGGGCGAAAGTCAGAATGAAGGAATCAAGCTTACCGTTCCAGTCGAACAGCAAAAAGTCGGGGACTATCAAGGAACCTTGAGCTGGCAGCTAGTTTCGGCACCTGGCAACCCATAAAGGCAGGAAAATAAATGAAAAAAATCATGATCGGTATTATTGCTGGCTGTCTATTAATGTTTCCTCAGCTCGTTTCAGCAGCCGAAGCAGGTGCCTATGACAGCAATGGCATTACTTCCTTTTTCGGTGTCTATGAAGAACCAGTTGAGGAGCCAGAAGAGCCCGTAAAAGAACAGCCAGGGAATAAACAAGTAAATCAAAAAGGCAACAACATTCTGCCGGCAACAGGGTCGGATCACTTTAATAGCTATCAAAGCAGTGGTCTTGTCGTTTTGTTGGCAGCAGGAATCATTTTAATCAAAAGGAGAACAAAAAATGAAAAAACTTTTCTTGACGGCAGGCATTCTATTGATGAGCACTGCTCTGTTACCAACAACCGTTAATGCCGCTGAATACACCTCAAATGGAGCAATCACTTTTGAAGCGGACCCGAATCCAACCAATCCAGTTGATCCGACCGATCCAGAAAAACCGGTGGATCCCGTCGATCCAACCGATCCAGATGGACCAAACCCTGGAACAGCTGGACCATTATCGATCGATTTTGCTTCAAGCTTTCAATTTGGCAACCAACTGATCACTTCCGAAACAAAAGATTATTACGCACAGCTACAAGAGTTCACAGCTGGCGCTGCTGGACCAAACTATGTGCAAGTAACAGATAAACGAGGAACGCAAGAAGGCTGGTCATTGAGCGTTGTGCAAAACGGACAATTCAAAACGGCTGATGACGAAGAACTAGTCGGGGCTTCATTATCGATCGCCTCAGGTGCAGCAACTTCGGTCACCGATATGCAGTATGCACCAACGGTTACGGCAAATCATACCTTTGTACCCGATAGTGAAATCACATTGGCCAACGCACCTGTCGGAAAAGGAATGGGCACTTGGATCTACAAGTTTGGGAACGATGCAACGGAAGGATCAACGGCAGTAAAATTAAATGTACCAGGCAGTTCCGTAAAATTAGCCAAAGAGTATCGGACGACATTGACTTGGAATTTAAAGAATGTCCCTGAAAGCAATTAAAATCACTGATTTTCAGTAAAACAGATAAAGGAGTGTCAAATAGAAATGAAAAAAACAGCATGGGTCTTTTTAAGTCTTGCCGTATTGGCAGCAGCGAGTGCAGCAACTGAGGTTTCAGCAGCTGAAGCGGCTTCTTACACCTCAAATGGGGCGGTTGATTTTATTCCAAATACCGATCCGACGAACCCAGTCAATCCAGAAAATCCAGATCCAGAAAACCCAGTCAATCCTGTGGATCCAACCGATCCAGATGGACCAAACCCTGGAACAAATGGCCCGTTATCGATCGATTATGCCTCTAGCTTAGATTTTGGTGTCAATAAAATCTCCAATAAAAACGAAGTCTATTATGCACGAGCACAAGGGTATTTGAATGACGATGACACAGCTTCTACATTAAAAACTGCCAATTATGTTCAAGTAACGGATAATCGCGGTAGTAATGCCGGTTGGCGGTTGTCTGTGAAGCAAAATGGTCAATTCAAAAACGAATCGACGTTGAATCAAGAATTGACTGGTTCTGTCATTACCCTAACAAGTCCTGCCGTTAAATCAAATGCGGTCGGCGTTACTGCTCCAGTGGCAGAAGCGACGATCACATTGGATGCAGCAGGTGCTGAATCAGTGGTGATGACCGCAGCAAATCAAACGGGTGCTGGAACATGGGTCAACGCCTGGGGAAGCGTTGAGATGGTCACTGAAATAGATAAGGATGGCCAAGAAGTACAAGCAGATGTTACCAAAGCAGTCGCACTTTCTGTACCCGGCAGCACACCAAAAGATGCCGTTAGCTACACGACTACACTAACTTGGGTATTATCAGATACACCAGGAACGGAAGGATAAGGAGTATAGACATGAAAAAAACACTAGCATTTCTCTCAGTATTAGGGCTAAGCTTCGCTGCTCCTGTACTGGCACAAGCAGCGGACAGCGCAGAATACAATTCAAACGGACAGATCACTTTTGAACCAAATACAGACCCAACCAATCCAATCAGTCCAACAGACCCAGATCCAGAAAATCCGATCAAACCAGTTGACCCAACGGACCCAGATGGACCAAATCCAGGAACCAACGGACCGCTATCGATTGATTTTGCTTCAAGCCTTTACTTTGGCACGCAAAAAATCACCTCAAAAACAGAGATCTACCATGCGGAAACCCAAAAATATGTGGATTCAGTTGGTGATAATCAAGAAGGACCAAATTTTGTCCAAGTGACAGACAATCGGGGAACAGAGAGCGGTTGGACATTGAATGTTCGCCAAAATGGTCAGTTCAAAACAGCAGAAGATCAAGAATTGACCGCCGCGCAAATTCGCTTGACGAAGGGAACTGTAGTAACACCTTCCTTGTCACCAAAACCATCAAATGTGAGTTCAACGATCACATTGAATCCAAATGGTGCCCAATCCTTAGTGATGAGTGCCCAAGATGGCGAAGGGGCAGGGACCTATCTAATGAGCTGGGGCGATAGTTTAGCTGCAGCTATGGATAGCATTGAGTTGGAAGTTCCAGGCTCAACGACAAAATATGCCAGCCAATACAACACCACGTTTACTTGGTTACTGACAGACACACCAACAAACCCATAAGTACCAGCTTTCTCCTTGAACCCTTTCGTGGTTCAAGGAGAATACATAGAAAGAAGGGACATCCATCATGAAAAAAATCAACCAGCTTTTGGCGCTCCTATTCGCAAGTATTTTCTTTTTTGTACCAACGATAGGAACCGCTTCTGAATTTAACTTTGCCGTCAATCCCGTAATTCCAGAAAATCAAATCGATAAAGAAAAAACTTATTTTGACTTGAAAATGGCGCCGGGTACGGTACAAACCGTTGAAGTCCAATTGCGTAATGACACCGATCAAGAGGTCGTCATCGCGCCAGTGATCGCTTCAGCTACCACAAACTTAAACGGAGTCGTGGAATATGGCGAAAACGACATCGAAGCGGACGAAACCTTGCCTTATGATATGGCTGATTTGATTGAAGTGGATGAAGAGATCACGATCCCCAAACAATCCCAAATCACCTTGCCCTTAAAGATCACCATGCCTTCAGAATCCTTTGAAGGGGTCATCGCAGGCGGATTGACTTTAAAAGAGACGACAGAGGAAACCGATACTGCTGACAGTGAAGAAGAGCAAGGGTTAGCTATCAAGAATGAGTATGCCTATGTCGTTGCGATTTTACTGCGTCAAAACACAACAGAAGTTTCCCCGGATCTAAAACTGCTGGATGTTGGACCAGGTCAAGTCAACGCCCGAAATACTATCAATGTCACCCTTCAAAATCCTGAAGCAGCTTACTTGAATTCATTACGCCTGATCAATGAAGTGAAGAAAAAAGGTGATAGCGACGTCTTGTATTCTTCGGATACCTCACGAATGCAAATGGCACCTAATTCCAACTTCTCGTACCCAATCTCTTTAGAAGGACAACGTTTAGAAGCAGGGACCTACGTGTTGACTTCCGTTGCCTATGGTGGAAAAAGCGATGAAGGGCAATACAAAATTGAAAATGAAGAAGGCGAAGAAGAAAGCTATCTCTATAAATGGACCTTCGAAAAAGAATTTACAGTGACGGGAGAGGTCGCACGTGATCTTAATAAGAAAGATGTGACGATCGAAACAGATTACACATGGCTTTATTTCTTGATCGGCGGACTGTTGCTACTACTCGCCTTGCTGCTGCTTTTATGGTACCGACGAAAGAAAAAAAATGAAACGGATGAAGCGTGAGCACCTTGAGAAATGCTTGATCGATGGCTTGATCATCGTAGGTATCCTTTTGCTGGCACTGCCTTTTTTAAAAGAAAGCATCGTCAGTTGGCAATTACGCACAAGCGAATTGACGATAGCGACCCAGCTGCCGACAACGATTCCAGAAGAAGAAACGATTCAAATGCCGGCTCTAGGGGATGTATTGGCTCCGCAGTCGGCAACGATCACTGGGTACGGCTTTGTCGCAATCGAGGCGATCGATTTCCAGCAGCCGCTGTTGGTGGGACTAACGAATCAACAGCTGCTGAGAGGCGGCGTCGTGATGTTTCCCGAACGTTCGTTGAAAAATAGCAATTTTGTCGTTTTAGGGCATCATCTTGGTAGACAAAGTTTGTTATTTGGTCAATTGCTAGAAGCACAGGTGGGGATGGAAGTATCAGTGACCTATCTCGAGGAGAGTCAACAGTATATCATCACGGATAAAAAAATCGTAGACGAGTCGGACTTGTCGGTGCTAGAGGAAGAACAGACACCAAAATTGACCTTGATCACTTGTCCTACGCCTACTCGAACAGAAGAACGATACGTGCTGACAGCGATTCCTGTTGAGCAGGCAACTGCCGATCACCCACAAAAACCAGCGGCGACAATCAGCACGACGAAAGCAGCAAAAGTGATGGTTGAAAAACAAGAAACGGTATGGAAACAACAATCAATGAAAAATTGGTTTATTTTATTTGTTATTTTATTTATAATTAGTGGATGTCTGCTGGGCGCCCATAAGTTGTTGGACCGTTCAGCGTCGTAGAAACATCATCAGAAGATGCGCTGATGATAAGGAGGGTGAATAAAATGAAACGCAGATTTGGCTTTGTCATTGGTGCGTGCATGATTATCGGAATGATCGATCTTGTTACAGAACAAGTCGTTTTTGCGACCATTTATAATCCGCTGGACCCCTCAGAAGAAATCGTCCCGACGGACCCACCAGAAGAAATACCAGAAAAAGTGGAGGAACCGCCAACTGAAATGGAAGAATCCAAAGAACAACCCGCGCCTGAACCAGAAACCGTTCCGAAAAAAGAGCCGGAGCGATCCTCACTGTCAGAAAGCAGTTTTTTGGAAAAGCAAAAACATTTTGCCCAACGAGTCATGCTGGAGGATGTCTTTGCGCCGGATCGTTTGAACGTCGATCTAGCACTGCCAGGAAATAATACAGATGGTGATGGCGATGATAAGCCTTCTTATCTTGCCAGCTTGTGCTACTTATTTTCAGGAAACGTCCTTTATGGCCAAAAAAACAATGGAGGCTTGAAAACGCATGTTTGTGACATTTTTGAATAAGGCGGACAAACGAAAATTGGTGATGCTGCAATATTTGGAAAACGCAGTCGCTCTTTCGGAAACGAAGGAAACATTGATGGACCAATTGACCATGTCGGAATTTTTGATCAACAAAACCGTTCAAGAATTGAATCTTGATTTTTATGAACTCGGATTGAACGAGGAATTTGAGATCGTGACCGATGGGACGGTCATTAAACTGAATGCCTCGGGCCTGGCAACTTCCGATACACTGCTGACCTATTATTTGGATCAAGCGTTGAAATTTTCCATGTTGAAAGAATGTTTTTTTGAGCAATTGTCTTCTTTATACGAATTTGCCACCAATCACTATTTAAGCCATAATCCCGTCTATAAAGAATTTAAACAGTTCAAACTGATCTTGAAAGAATATGATATTGAAGTGACGAAAGAATTTCAGCTGGTTGGGGAGGAAAGTGAGATCAGGGAATTTATTTTCCTCTTTTTTATGAAGGAATACTATCTGAATCATTCCCCTTTTCCAAAAGAAATCCTGGAAAAAGAAAAGACCTTTGATCGTTTTAATGAAAGCACCTGGCTTAAACCAGAACAGTCTGCTCGCATGCGGATTCGCAAGAAACATTATCTAGGAATCGTTTTGGCACGGATGACGAATGGTCATTACCTGCAAAACAGCGTGGAAAATGATTTAGTCTTGCCCAAACATCTCGTGATCATTGAGGAATTGAAACGCTGGCTGCAGGAGATTTTGACGATCACCGATCAAGAAGTGCTAGAGCGTGAAGCTCGAGATATTTTGCGCTTTTTGATCGTTGAGGGCTGGCTGATCGACAACAATAGCTACATCGATCAAGAACAAACCTATATCCAACAATTAAACGAGCATTTTATTCAGGCCGTCCAACAGCAGTTTTCCTTAACCGCAGATACGTTGGCACTTCTTCATGCTGAAACGACAACGATCCATTATCAGCTCTTGTCGTTTTCCTTTAGTTCTCGCTATGAATACCAATATATGGATGTGACGTATTTTCTTGAAACCTATCCAGAATATGCTGCCTTTTGCCGTAACTATCTGGAAGAAAGCCGCAACCGGCCGATCTTATGGAACAATAAAGAGTTTTTGTTTTTCAGGTACCTGATTCTGTTGATTTCCACGATTCCGCTAAAAGAGATTTTGGTTCCCTTGTATGTCTGCGTGGACTTTTCATTTGGCGATTCCTACAATCAGATGATCCAAAAGAATATCGAAAAAATCCTCGATTTAAATGTCCAATTCCAAAGTTACCCAGATGATCATACGCATCTGATTCTTTCAAACTTACCCTTTTATGGTGCATTGGGGATCGACCATATCTTATGGCTGGCACCACCTAGACCCATCGACTGGGCCAATTTCACTGAAAAAGTCAGTGTGATTCGAAGAGAACAGTTTCAAACCAAAATGGCACAATGAGCAACCTGCCGTTTAACTATCGAAAGCAACGTCTGCCACAAATGGAGGCAGGCGTTTTTTGTAGAAACCTGTCCTATTTAAAAAGCGCCAAGAATCTATTGCTCTGATGAAGGTTTCGGGTAAGGTCTGTGAAAAAGGACCATTTGATAGGATTTTTTTTTGCAGGAAAATTTGGTATGATAGAAGGAGAAGAAAAAGAGGTGCCCTATGATGGATGGGAAACAAACGAAGGCTGTGATTGGCCAGACATTGATCACCCTTTGTGAGACCAAAGAAGTGAATAAAATCAGCGTACAGGAGATCGCCGAAAAGGCGCAAGTCAATCGGCAGACGTTTTACTACCATTTTCCTGATAAAAAAGCTTTGATCCAATGGATCTATCGGCAAGATGCCCTGATTTTTTTGACGACAGAAGATGTCTCCCTTGATAACTGGGAAGAAGCCGCCTTGCGCATGCTGAAAGCAATGAAACAAGCGCCGGCCTTTTACCGCAAATCACTGGCTTATGACCGCGAAATCTTAATGAACGGATTTCTACAGATCACAGAACCGCTTTTTCAGCGCTTGTTCTTGGAGTTCGATCAAGAGCAACAATTGACGAAACAAGACATTCTATTTTATAGCCGGTTCTTTTCCTACGGCTGCGGAGGCATTTTGGAAAATTGGATTCACAACGACTTTCCAGAGACCCCTTTAGAGATTGCAACGCAATTGTTTCGTTTGGCGAAGGATGTGGAATTTTTTGGCCACCAAATCTATGAAAAAGAGGAGCAGTGAGCGATGACGAAAGTTTTATTTGTTTGTTTAGGTAATATTTGCCGTTCCCCCATGGCAGAAGCTATTTATAAAGCAGAAATAGCAAAACGCAAATTGGATTGGCAGATCGATTCGGCAGCGACCAGCTCATGGGAAGTCGGACATTCTGCTCATCCCGGAACCAAAAAAAGATTGCGTCAAGCAGGCTTATCCAGCGAGGGACTCATTTCACGGCAGATCACGGAAGCAGACTTTGCCAAATTTGACTGGATCATCGGTATGGATCAAAGCAATGTTGAAACACTTCAAGCGCTGGCACCTGCCGATACCACCGCAAAGATTCGTTCGTATTTG
This sequence comes from Enterococcus sp. DIV1368d, assembly GCF_050542975.1. Classification (NCBI taxonomy): domain Bacteria; kingdom Bacillati; phylum Bacillota; class Bacilli; order Lactobacillales; family Enterococcaceae; genus Enterococcus; species Enterococcus sp. DIV1368d. Next base: position 372,058 of record NZ_CP172939.1, read on the forward strand.
AGTGTTGTTCCTGGCAAAGAAACCGCGGAAGTACCAGATCCTTATTATACAGGAGATTTCGAAGAGACCTATCAACTGCTACAAGAAGGAATTCCTTTTTGGCTAGAGGTTATTTCTTCTGAAAAATAAGGCGTGTTCGCTTGTATTTTACCAAAAATTTGCTAAAATAGAACCATGGAAATGCGAACGTATGTGTGGTTTTTATAAACTGCTGCAACGCGCAGAAAGGAATGTCCAATGGAAAAGAAACCATCGCCCATCAAACAATTGGGCAAACTCATTGTGATGACATCCACAACGTTGCTGGATACCTTTTTCAGTGATGATGCTGACAAGAAGAATCAGTCTGAAAAAGTCAAAGAAATCCAGCGAACGCTGCAAGAGGCAGCCGCTGCCAAGCACCTGGTCGTGCTGCAAGTAAAAACAGAGAAATTGGGTGGTTTTGAAACCGTTACCGGCTGGATCGTCGGCAAAACGGTAGCAAAAGAACAAGTTGTCTTGAAATTGCAAAGCGACCGTCAGCAGCTGCGGATTATTCCCCTGCATCATGTGCTGAAAGTTAGCACCTTGAATACAAAACCTGGCTTGTAAACAAGCCTGTGCATAGCAAAAAAACCGCTGCGTCATTAGACACAGCGGTTTTTTTATTGCTGGTTAAGCGTGCTTGTTTTTGACTTCTGCGAGTCGCCAAGCGGTCATCACAGCGATCAGTTCGTAAGGGATCGGCTGTGCAAAAGAAAACTGGACCGCCCCTTTACTGGTTTTGTAGGGTTGTAGGTCTTCTTGGAAGGCCGTGATCGCAGAAGGCGTGGGATAAAAGCCAAGATGCTGTTTGGCGCAGGCAAAATGCACGATAGTTTCTCCCTGATGATAGGTAGGCATTTGATAACTGATTTTTTCAACCGCTTCAGGTAAAACGGCTTTGATGGTTTGACGGACCTTTCTTAAAATCGCTTGTCGTTCTGCTGGAGCTGCTGCAATGTATTGGTCAACTGTCGTAATGGCTTTTGTCATAGGACACCTCCTGCCTTTAGTATACGGCAAACCCCGTAAGAAAAAAAGGAGCCTGTCAGTGGGTAGCTGACAGGCAAGGAGTAAAAATGAAAAGTGTTAGTTAGGGTTGTTTGTTGGGTTATGTATACTATACTGTTCAAATATGAATTTTTTGTGGAGAAAAGATTGGAAAGTGTTTAAGTTTGCTGGCTGCGAAAAGAAGCAAAAAAAGACCCGTCGGTGGGTGGCCGACGGGAAGGAGTTAAAAATGAAAAAGTGTTAGTTAGGGTTGTTTGTTGGTATACATAGAGTATACGAGATAAATATGAATATTTTGTGACAAATCTTTTCGGAAGTTCTTAAGAAACCGTAACGGTTTGATTACAGAGAAAGGTTCTTTTCATCAAAACGGTTTTTCAAGGTACGATACAAATCAATGTATTGCCGATCATCTGCCGCATAATCCCAAATATAACTCATTTTTTCTGGTTTGAGTTTTTTCATCAACTGATTGGAACTAACGATGACATCATAGTTTTCTTGCTGGTTTAGATCATAAGGTTCTGCTGCTACGAAGGTCAAGTCATGTAAGAATTGATTCAATCCTTGAACGACTAAGAAATTGTCTTCTAACGCAACCCCTACCCGTAAACGATTCGAATAACGGATTTGATCATAAAACGGCAGCAGGGCGTGGGTATACATCGTTGCCATCTGCTCTTGGTTTTCATCGTTGATATAGTCCACCGCGGATTCTTCGCGATAGCTCGTTAAGAATTCATCGATTTTTTGCTGCAGCTGCTCTTCAGCAGACCCGCGATTGATCGATGGCGTCAGCAAGCGATAGATATTTGGAAACGGCTGACGGAAAACGTAGTTGCCGAAAGTCACATTGATTAAATTGCCCACGACCAATGGCTCGTCTAACAGGCCAGGTTGTGAAGCAAAGAAGGTTGCTTTCATCTCTGCTAACAAGTCTGCGACTAATGGATAAACTGGGTTTTGTTTGCTTGAAAAGAATTGCAAGGTTTGTTGCAACGCTTCTTCTTCAGGACTCAAATAGAATGGGAAGATTTGCGCCATCAAGTAAATAAACCCTGATTCGCCTTTTAATTGTTTGTCTGTCATTGAAACTTCAGGATCAACGACTTGTGTCAAACGCTCAAAATCGAAATATGGATTATTTTTCATTAGGAAATTGTACCGCTTGTCGTATTTGGCAAAATTTCCTTTTTTGATTCGTAAAAGAATCAAGGCGGCGAAATACTTCAACTCTAATCGGCCAAGATAAGAATGAGTCATTGGGAAATACTCCGTGAATCGATCCACCATTTTTTCTGTCTCACTCTCAGCGATCGCAAATGGCCATTCTATTCCACGAGTACCTAACCAAATGATATTGAATAGGGAGAGCCGCACAAGACGCTCATCGCCCACCAAGTTTGATTCAGTGTACGTAAAGCGAAGCTGAAATTGCTTCAAATGTTTTTTTAGATGTTCAAATTTGCGAGACACCGTTGAACGACTGACATCGTATTTTGCACAAAAATCCGTGATCGTAGGATGGTCTTCATTCAGCATGTAAAGAACATATAAGAACGGAACGCTTTTATTCAATAAATAGAAGCGGTATTCATCGATCGTTACCGCGATATTCTGAGGCTGTAATTTACCGCCACGACCGAGTATCGACATATGATCCGGAGTTAACTCAGTTAGATCTTGGTCGATCTCAGTCAACTCTATAAAAGCTTGTTGGTAGCTTAACTCCATTTCCTTTGCCAATTGTGCGATTGGGTGGCTAGGGTTTTGCAGAGTCAGCATACGCCGGAATATTTTAAATTTAATTAATGTTTGCGGGTCCATCATAAGTTCTTCATAAAACATAGGTATCCTCCTTTGTGGCTCTATTGTATCTTTTTTTTACGAAACTGTCAGTCTTTTTAATCAAAAAAATAGCCTACCCTTTAAAAAAAGGTAGGTTATTTTCATCTTTTTAACTAATTTAGGCTGAAACAGGGTCTTTTTTGAACCACGACCATAGCAAACCGATCAAAAATCCGATCGCAGCCGGTACGACCCACCCCATCCCGATTTGGAAGAAAGGCAGATAATCTGATGCAAAAGACAAGATTCCTTGCACGAAAGCATTGTTGGTAATCATTGCAGGACTTGCATTTAAGCCGTCGATGATTGCAGCGATCAATGTGAAGTATGTCGTCATTCGATAGACACTGGCACGATGATGAAACAAGGGACTGATGATCGCCAACAAAATCAACGTGATCGCCAGTGGATAGATAAACATCAAGACTGGAATAGAAAACTCGATGATATTGGTCAAGCCGACATTGGCGAAGATCGCTGGCAAGATACTTGTCAAAGCGATAAAGAACCCGTAGCTTTGCTTGGGAAACAATCCAGCAAAGGTTTCGGAAAAAGCCGTGATCAAACCAATGGCAGTTTTTAAACAAGCGGAGATAACGATCAAAGCCAACAGCAGACTGCCGACAGTGCCAAGGTAATGGTTGGCGATTTGTGCTAAAGCGATCCCCCCGTTTTCGCTGATAGGAAATTGCCCTAGACTTTTGGTTCCCATATAAGAAAGTAAGGTATAGATGATCCCCATCAACACGATGCTGACAGAACCAGAAAGGATCGTGTCTTTTGCGACCGTCGTAGGTTTTTCAACCCCCATATTGCGAATCGTCGAGACGATGATGATCCCGAAGGCTAAAGATGCCAGCGCGTCAAGGGTATTGTAACCGTTGGTGAAACCAGTAAAGAAAGCATCGCTTTGATAGCTAGGATAGATCGGCGCATCGCTGATGGTTCCTAGAGGTTGCCAAAAAGCAAAAAACAGCAAAACGCCTAGTAAGACCAGAAATAATGGATTCAAAAATTTCCCTACATAATCTAAGATTTTGCTTGGTTTACGAGAAAACCACCAGGCAGCGCCAAAGAAGAGGGCAGAAAACAACGCCAATAACCAAGTTTGCATGTCAGATGAAACATGGGGAGCGATCCCGATCTCATAAGAAGTGGTAGCCAAACGGGGCAAAGCAAAGAACGGCCCGATCACTAAATAAAGCAAAATCGTAAAAATCATTGCATAGCGGCGATTGATTCGAGAAGCTAATTCAAAAACACCGCTGCTCTGGGAAACCCCAATGGCGATCACCCCTAAAAACGGTAAGCCGATCCCTGTTACTAAAAAGCCAAGATTGGCCAAGCCGACATTCGCACCGGCTTCTTGTCCCATGTGGACTGGGAAAATCAGATTTCCCGCACCAAAGAAAAGACCAAAAAGCATTGATCCAACATACATATAATCCTTAAACTGTAACTTTTTTTCCATAAATGAAAGCTCCTATAATTCCTTAGTTTTAAAAAAAATAACAAAGTTTCTAACAAATAGCAATGGTTTTTTGTGATTTTTTGATAAATTCTGACAATTCCACCTCCTGCAATAAAAAAACACTTAGCATTGAATTCTTCCAAGCGTACTGAAAAAGGACGAAAAAGCTCGGAAGAAGACCGCTAAGTGTTTCAAGACAGAAAATTAATTCAACACACGGGAAAGGAATTCTTTGGTGCGTTGCTCTTTTGGATGAATAAAGATATCTTCAGGCGTCCCTTGTTCGGCAATGACACCTTGGTCCATAAAGATGACCCGATCAGACACTTCTTTGGCAAAGCCCATTTCGTGGGTAACGATCACCATCGTCAAGCCAGTATGAGCTAACGTATTCATGGTCTTCAACACTTCACCGACCATTTCTGGATCTAGCGCAGAAGTCGGCTCATCAAACAACATAACATCTGGATTCATCGATAAGGCACGGGCAATGGCTACCCGTTGTTTTTGTCCACCTGAAAGCTGGGAAGGCTTGGCATTGGCATATTGAGCCATACCGACTTGCTCCAGATTTTCTTTGGCAGTCGCTTCTGCTTCTTTGCGATCACGTTTCAAAACAGTGACTTGGCCCGTCACGCAGTTTTCTAATACATTCATATTGTTGAATAGGTTAAAGGATTGGAAAACCATTCCTAGATGCGTACGGTATTTCGGCAAATCATAGCCTTTTTCCAGCACATTTTCACCTAAGTAGATGATTTGCCCACTGGTTGGTTTTTCTAACAAGTTGATGCAGCGAAGAAGTGTGGACTTTCCTGAACCAGAAGAACCGATGATCGTGACAACTTCTCCTTTATTAACAGACAAACTGATGTCTTTTAAGACTTCGTTGTCGCCAAAACTCTTTTTTAAATGGTCAATTTCAATGATTGCTGACATGTTCTTCCTCCTTATTCGTTCGGGTTGATGTCTTCTAATTTGACATACGCACTGGGACCATCCATTTTGCGTTCAACAAAGCGCAAGATCTGGGTGGCACTGATGGTCAAGACTAAGTAGATCACACCGATGATCGCAAATGTTTGGAAGTATTGGAAGTTCGTTCCAGCGGCTGATGTACCTTGGAAGAAGAGGTCCGCAACACTGATAACACTTAAGACGGCAGTATCTTTGATGTTGATAATGATCTCATTTCCGGTAGCTGGTAAAATATTGCGCATTACTTGCGGCAACACGACTTTGATCATGGTTTGCCAATGAGTCATTCCGATCGCTTGAGCTGCTTCAAATTGGCCGTCATCTACAGCAAAAATCCCCCCACGAACGATTTCAGACATGTAGGCACCCGTATTGATAGAAACGATCAGCACAGCTGCCAGCGTGCGATTCATGGAGACACCAAAGGCTAGAGCCGTTCCGTAGAAAATAACCATTGCCTGAACCATCATTGGGGTACCGCGGAAAACTTCGATATAGATGGTCAGCAGGCCGTTGACGATTCGTTGGAAGAAACGTCCTACTGGATTTTCTGAAAGCGGCAGTGTCCGGAAGATACCGACTAAAAGACCGATGATCAATCCGATGATCGTTGAAAGGATCGCGATGAATAAGGTCAAGCCAGCGCCTCGTAAAAAGAGCATGCCGTAATCATCAATGATTTTTTTGAAATCAGCGATCAGGCCTTGATCCGCCGTTTCTCCGCTGGCATCTGCAGGCTGATCTAAGACTGCTTGATCCATCAGGGAAACCCGTTCTTCTTCAGAGATTCCTGCAAGGATCTCATTGACTTTTTCAACATCGGGGTCGCCTTTGCGCATCCCGACTGCTACTTGGACGTCTTCTGGGTTGGTTTCAAAACCAGCCCCTTCATCGAACTCGACCATCTTCAAATCAGGATTTGCCCCGACGGCAGTGACGCCTTCTGGTCGTTCGCTGACGTAGCCGTCAATGATGCCCGAAGCTAAAGCAACGCGCATGGAGGAGAAGTCCCGCATGGCTTGTTCTTTTTGGACCTCAGGGATTTGATCAATGACCGTATAATGGAAGGTATTCAGCTGAGCAGTGATTTTTGCCCCCGAAAGATCGGCGAGGCTTTTGGCATCGGCGAATGCCCCATCTTTACGTACTACGACCACCAAGTCGGATTCATAGTAAGGATCGGTAAAATCAATTTGCTCGCGGCGTTCGGCAGTTGGTGACATACCAGCGATGACGGCATCGATAGTCCCCGCTTGTAAAGCTGGCGGCAGACCGTCCCATTGGGTTTTAACGATCACTAATTCCTTGCCTAAACCTTCAGCGATTCGTTTGGCGATCTGGACATCGTAACCGCCGGCAAACGCCGAGCCTTCTTCCCCAGAAATCGGCACGGCACCATTGGCGTCCGTCGTTTGCGTCCAGTTGAAGGGGGCATAGCCTGCCTCCATACCGACACGGAATTGTTCCGCAGGCGTTTGGTCATCCGCTTGCACGGTTAGGGGCAGCTGAATGAGGGTTAGACAGAGGGCGAAGACCGCCCAGATCCAATTATTTTTTTTCATTTTATCTCTTTCCTTTCACGAGTTGGACAAGCAGGTAAGGATGAAAAAGCAAAAAAACAGCCGTACTCCATGATTGGAAAACGGCTGTTGACAGGTCATCGTCGACAAACCTTTCACAAAACATAGCGCAACTTAGACAAGCTAAGACAGTCCGCAAATTGTTCATTTGCGGCCCAACAAAATCGATGCAAGCAAAACCGATCTTGTTTCGGCGATGTTCCCTAGCTCTGCTGTAAACGTGTTGCTTCACTCAGCAGGATTAATGAACCTCGCGACCTCTACCTAAATGTTAAAGGGTACTCGTATTTAATTTGATTCTTCTCAGAGTTTAGAAGAAAAGCACCCAAATGTCAATTCTTTTTAACAAAAAAACGACCATTTCCCTATTTTTATCAAAGAGAAAGCGGATCGTTTTTACGAGTGTCTATTGGAACCCTTAAGCGACTTTCGCTTTTGGTTCACGGCCTAAAACAGCTTGGATGACTGTCAAGCCAAGCAATAAGCCAAGTGCTAGATAGATGAGGCTTGAGTATTGTGTAACGCCCCAATCTTGTCCTAAGGTACGGTAAACCACAAGGACGATGGCTTGAATGATTGCTGTGATGACATTTAAAAAGCCAAATGCCCATAAATTGCCATTTTCTTTACGTGCTAAATAGAAGATAGAGAAATATAAGCTGACTGCCAACCAACCGAAACTGATAATGATCATTGCCCAATAAATAATAGCTGCTACCAATGTATTTCACCTCACTTTGATTCGTGACTAGTTTACCACGTTTTTTGTTCCTTGTCATGAAGGAATCTCTTTCTTTGTGAGGCAAAAAACAAAGCGCAAAAGCTGCAGCAAAATGATCGTTTGCTATATTTATTGCTAGAGGGGTTGCTGCCAAAGAGGGATTTTCTTCAAAAGGTGCATTTTCAGCTGTGTATAATAGAAATAAGTTGTTTTTTTGCAAAAAACTACGAGTTAAGAATCAATTAATAATTAGTTAATAGCTGATTTAGATCTGCTTGCTAGAATGATCACAGAAGCAAGCAAGGAGGAAGTAGAAATGGAAAATGTTCTTAAAATCAAAGGGTTAAACAAGCGTTACGGCAAGCAGCTGGCGCTGCATGATGTCGATCTAACGATCGCCAAGGGAGATATTTATGGATTGGTAGGGAGAAATGGTGCTGGGAAGACGACCTTACTAAAAGCGATCGTGCAGTTGATCCAACCCACCAGTGGCAGTCTGCAATTGTTTGGTGTTGAAGGCGGCAAAGCGTACGTCCAGATGCTGAAACGGGTCGGTAATGTGATTGAGACTCCAGTCGCTTACGACCAATTGACGGCTGAACAAAATTTGAACTATTATTGCAAAATCAGCGGGGTGGTGGAACCTGATGCCGTTAGTAAAGCACTGGCGTTTGTTGGTTTGACCAATGTCGGCAACAAGAAATACCGTGATTTTTCTTTAGGGATGAAACAAAAACTGGGCTTAGCGATTGCTTTGTTGAATCAGCCAGATTTTCTAATTTTAGATGAACCGATCAATGGCTTGGATCCTGTCGCGATCGTTGAATTTCGAGAGCTGCTTTTACGATTGAATCAAGAACGCGGCATGACGATTTTGATCTCCAGCCATATTTTAGAAGAGCTGTACTTAGTGGCTACACGCTTTGGGGTCATTAGTGAGGGGCGTCTGATCAAAGAGATGACCAAACACGAATTCGATCTGATGGCGAAACGGTTTATTCAATTAGAAGTCGATGATGTAGCCACAGCTAGCCGCTTACTGGACAGTCAGCTGATTTCTGAATATAAAGTTGTCAGTGACCACAAGATCCACATCTACCAAGAAAATGTATTGATTCGTGATCTAATCCGTCAATTGGTTTATGAAGGGATCGCTATCGACCAGATTTCTTTTGAAGGGGAAAATCTAGAGTCGTATTTCAAAGAGTTAGTGACAAGTGAAGGGGGAAATTAAGATGTTGAATTTTATTCGAGCAGATTTGTATCGTTTATCTAAAAGTAAAAGTTTTTGGATCACAGAAGGAATTATTTTATTGTTGGTGATTTTAGCGGTTGTTTCAAATGGTGACGTGGGAGTCACCCTGGGAGATAGTACGCAAACCACAGGCAGCCTTGCCGAAATGACGGGCTTTCTTGCGATCCAGACCAGCCTGTCTTCCATGTTATTGTATTATTCACTGCCGTTAGTGATGCAAGTTTTAGGGAGTGAGTACACGAAAGGGACGATGAAGAATATCATTACCGTCGGTGTTTCTAAACCCGCCTATCTCTTTGGAAAATTCTTGGTGTATGCGTTGGTACTTGTCTTGCAAATTTTGGCTATTTGCTTAGTGAGCTTTGTTGCGGGAACGATCATTGGCGGTACCGGCTTTGAAGACATCTCTCAGCTAGAAAACTTATTGTATTATTTTGCTGGCTTTGTATTGATCTTACTGGCTACCTCATCCTTTGCCTTGTTGGTGTTGTATTTGACCAAAAATACAGCAGTCAGCGTGTTGGCGACGATCTTTATTCCGATGGGCTTTGCGATTGCACGTTTTTCTTTGCCAACCTGGAAATTCTTAGAATACTTGGATTTCCAAGGCGGATTAGAGATGGTGACTATGACCACTTTTAAAACGTGGGAAATGGTTCAACCAATTTTTGTTGGGAGTCTGATTAGTTTGTTGCTTTGTCTTTTGGCTGCACATCTGGTGTTTAAGAGACAAGAATTATAAAGAAAAGAAAAACGTCCAACAGGACCGACCGCAAAAGGTCTGACTGTTGGGCGTTTTTGTCCGTGTAGCCAGTGTTTAATGGGACTTAGCAGACTGCTGCCAAGCCAAAGTCAAACGAAACGTCTCTTCGGTTGTATCCAGTTGAATCTCGCCAGCTAATGCATGAGTCAATGCCGCGATGATATACAGACCAAGTCCAGCTTGCTGTTTGTGCCGTGAAAGGTCTTCCGTATAAAAGCGGTGAGTCAATTTTTCTGGGTGCTGAATCGGTGTCCTCAGCTGATTTTCCTGTTGGAAAACGATGCGATCTCCTTGTTGTTTCAAGCGGATCGTTCCCGTTTCATTGCCATGTTCCAGCAGATTACCAAGGACATTTTGAAAAATACGCTGCCAACTTTTTTTATCTGAAATGATCATGATATTGGGTTGGATCGCAACCGTCAGTGATAAATGGTTTTCCTCAAAAGAAGGATAGAGCTGGAGCAGTTCCTCCTCCAGCAAACGAGAAAGATCGAATTCTTCTAAGGTCAAAGCCAGTTGATTGTCTTTGAGGCGCTGATAGGTCAATAACTGTTCCAGATGATTTTCGACTTTTTCTAGGTTACTGCTGACTTTTTCCAACAGCTGCAGCTGTTGATTGTTGAGGGTCGTATCGGCTTGCAGCAGTTGTGTGTAGCCGCTGGCGACCGTTAAAGGTGTGCGCAAGTCGTGAGAGATATTTTGAATGGCTTGTTCCAATTGCTGGTTTTCTTGCAGCATTTGATAGTGTTGCTGCTTATTTTTTCTAAGTATCTGATTGTTTAACAAGGCGATCGCTTTTAAAGCGGGCACTCGGGTCTGCAAATGGATCTCTTGATTTGTTTCGATTTCGCTGATTCTTGCTAATTGTTGGTGGTACTTTTTCAGATCATACAGTAAAAATAGCCAGTAACCGATCAATAAAGCAACGATCAAGGCAGCGAAAAACTGAAGTATATGCATGAGGTTCCTCCTTTTTAAGCTAGCTTGATGCCGATGCCCCAGACAGTATCGATATACGCTTCCTCTGGATCGAGTGTTTTGATTTTGCTGCGTAAATGGCTGATATGGACATTGATCGTGTTTTCTTCACCGTAATAGGGTTCTTGCCAAACAGCTTCATAGAGCATTTCTTTCGTATAAACTTTTTTGGGGTTGGCTAAGAGCAGGGAAAAAATCTCAAACTCCTTTTTCTTCAACTGAACCGTTGCTTCTCCTCGTTGCAGCTGAAACGAGTCAGGCAACAGTTGAATGTTTTTATACGAGAGGCTGCTGGCAACAGGAGGGGCTTGTTTATTTGTGCGCAACTGAACAATGATACGGGCTTTTAATTCTTCGACATTGAAGGGTTTGGTCAAGTAATCATTGGCACCCGCCAGCAAAAGGGTGGAAACATCGGCTGGTTCATCTAAGGCAGTCAAGATAATGACGGGGACCGTGGAGGTTTGGCGAATCTCTTGCAAGACTTGTGTCCCATCTTTACCAGGGAGCATTCGATCTAGCAAAATCAAGTCGAAAGCATCTTGCTGAAAAAGTAGCAGACCTTCCGTGCCTGAATAGGCTTGCTGGACAGTATAGTCAGCTGCTAAAATAGTAGCCAACATTTCGCTGATCTCATGATTGTCTTCGATAATCAAAATTTTCATTTGGTTTTCCCATTCTCCTTGCATTTGTTGCATCTATTATAAGCAATTCCGCACGAAAAAGCATTAGTTGCTTTTAAAAAAGAAAATGGCTGATTTTTCGCAAAAACGGTTCTTTTTCGGTTAGAATAAGAGAAAAGCCATAAAGGAAGTTAGAACGATGAAGGTATCTATTGAGCAAGCAATCGCAGCGGTCACCGCCGCACCATCCGTGACCTTTTTGACGGGTGCCGGTGTTTCGACCCCATCGGGCATTCCTGATTACCGCTCCTTAAAAGGGGTCTATCAAGGAGTGGCCCAGCCAGAGTATTTGTTAAGTCATGACTGTTTAGAAAACGAACCGGAAACATTTTATCAGTTCGTCAAACACCTCTACCATCCTCAAGCCCAGCCTAATATCATTCATCAAAAAATGGCTGAGCTGCAAGCGAAGAAAACCGTTTGGGTTGTTTCGCAAAACATCGATGGCTTGCATGAAAAAGCAGGCAGTCACCAAAGAATTGATTTTCACGGCTCCTTGTACAACTGCTATTGCCGAAAATGCGGCAATTCGGTACCGTGGCAAGCGTATTTGGAGGATTGGCACCATGCAGGATGTGGTGGTCAGATCCGGCCAGCGATCGTGCTTTATGGGGAAGGATTTACGGATGAAACCATTGAAGGAGCCATTCAATCCGTTGCTCAAGCCGACCTGACGGTGGTCGTGGGGACTTCGCTGCAAGTCTATCCTTTTGCAGGGCTAGTCGATTACAGCCAGCAGGTGTTGGTCATCAATAAGGAACCATTGACGATCCCGAATGAATATGGCATGTTGACCGCAGCAGCCGAAACGTTTTTCCAGAAAATTGAATGAAGGAGTTTATGATATGACACAACGTACCGAAAAAGAGAAAATGATTGCTGGCGAATTGTACTTTTCCCCAGATCCAGAATTGGTGGCAGATCGAAAATATGCCCGTGAACAAATGAACCTGATCAACCAAGAAACTGATACAAAAATCAAAGAGCAGTTACTAAAAGAAACTTTCGGCTCTGTGACTGGTCGAATCTATATCGAACCGAATGTCCGCTTTGATTATGGCTACAATATTTCTGTCGGCAAAAACTTCTATGCGAACTACGACTGTGTGCTATTAGATGTTTGTCCAATTACCTTTGGTGACAACTGTATGCTGGCACCCAATGTTCGGTTGTTTACGGCGACTCATCCATTGCATCCGGTCAAACGAAATAGCGGCTTAGAATTAGGGGCACCGATCGTGATTGGCGATAACGCGTGGATCGGTGGCGCGGCCACGATTTTGCCAGGGGTCCGCTTAGGCAACAATGTCGTGGTAGGGGCTGGCAGTGTCGTTACCAAATCATTCCCCGACAATGTCGTGTTGGCGGGAAATCCAGCACGGGTCATCAAGACGATCGACTTAGAAGAAGAAAACAATCAGCAAGATCCCTTGGCTGTTCAGCGGGCAGCGATCGATGACGTTGATTGGCAACTCACGCATCTTTTGGAAAAACGTATGAGCACGGTCAACGAAATCGTACAATTGAAGAAAAGCAGTCAATTGCCAGTATTAGATGAAAATCGTGAAGAGAAAGTGCTGGAAAACATTCGGCAGGCGATTTCTAATCAAACCTATGAAGAAACGATTTTGGCTATGTTTCAATCAATTATGAACCACTCAAAAACCTATCAAGAGAATCAATTGGAGGAATGAGTATGGATGGAGGAACACGTCGAGAAAACATTTTAGCGGCATTGAAGCAAGCGGACAAAGCGATCAGTGCCAGCAAACTGGCAGAATCCCTCGGAGTCAGCCGTCAAATCATCGTTGGGGACATTGCCTTATTGCGAGCAGCTGGTGAAGCGATTGTGGCTACGGCTCGCGGCTATCGGCTGCAAGCGCTGTTGGATGAGGCAGGACATGTCAGCAAGCTCGCAGTGCAGCATCGACCTGAACAAACGGAAGAAGAATTGCGAATCTTTGTCGCTTGTGGTGTGGAAGTGGTCGATGTCATCGTTGAACATGAGATCTATGGAGAGATCACTGGCAATTTGCAGATCCAAACAGACCAAGACGTGACTGATTTCATCAACAAAACCAAACATGCAGAAGCCCGCTTGCTCTCAGATTTAACCAATGGGGTACACTTGCATACGTTGCGCTACACCGATCCTGCGGCTCTGGAAAAAGCCAAACAACAGTTAGCAGAAAAAGGCATGCTCTATCAAAATTGAGGCGTAAACCATTCTGGCAAGGACGCTTTGCGGAAGTCTTGGCAAATCCTCAGATGAAAAAATTGTGATTTTTTGTTGACAAGGCGTTCATTTTCCAGTAAAGTACTCTTCAACAAGAATAATGAATCTGTTGAGAAGGAAAGTAACCGCGGATACTTCAAAGAGAGACTCTGGTTGGTGGAAAGAGTCAAGTCAGAAGCGATGAAAAATGGCCTTGGAGGATTGATTGTCGATAAGTAGGCAATCACGGATGCGCACTACCGTTACAAAGTGCACCAATCTCTAGCACGACTAGACGTTGGGTTGAGGGAAGGGAAACCTTCTAAACAAAAGGTGGTAACACGAGTATTCGTCCTTTTACTAGCAAACGCTGGTAAAAGGATTTTTTTTATACCCAAAAATCAAATAGCACCACACACGAAGAATTGGTAAGTACAAAAGCACGTTTTTTCAACAGAGAGCTTCGGTAGCTGAAAAGAAGCATCAAACGACTTTTAGAAAATGGCCAAGGAGTGATTCGTTCCGAGCAGTAGTTTGCAAGGCGACGACGGTAGCGACCGTTATCTGGCTAGAGTATGATCGTACTCGAAAAGGAGCTGTATGCGAGTGCAGCTTAAACTGAGGTGGTAACACGCAAAAAGGCGTCCTCAAACAAGTCACAGGTGACTTGTTTGAGGATGCCTTTTTTTATTGAAAAAGACAAGAACTAGGGGGAAGACGATGATTTCATTAAAAGACATATCAGTAACATTCAATCAACCAAAGAAACCCGCGATCCAAGCGGTCAAAAACGTATCGATCGAGATCGACAAAGGGGACGTTTACGGCATCGTGGGCTACTCAGGCGCCGGGAAAAGTACACTCGTCCGTGTGATCAACTTATTGCAGCGCCCAAGTAGCGGCAGCGTCGTCGTCAATGGTACCGAGCTGACCACGCTTTCTGCGAAAGCCCTGCGAGAAAAACGGAAAACGATCGGAATGATCTTTCAGCACTTCAACTTGATGGACAGTCGCAATGTTTTTGATAACGTGGATTTTTCCTTGAAATATGGGGGACGGTCCAAACAGGAACGTCATCAAAAAGTTACCGAGCTGTTAGCATTGGTGGGATTGGAAGAAAAAGCCCAAGCGTTTCCTAGCCAACTATCTGGAGGACAAAAACAGCGGGTCGCCATTGCCAGAGCGTTAGCGAATGATCCAGAGATCTTGCTGTGTGATGAGGCAACCAGCGCCCTTGATCCAAAAACGACCTTACAGATACTGGCTTTGTTGAAAAAATTAAATCGGACTCTCGGTTTGACCATCGTGATCATTACCCATGAAATGCAGGTCGTCAAAGAAATCTGCAACAAAGTGGCAGTGATGGAAGACGGTGAAGTTATTGAGCAAGGTTCAAGCGTTCAGATTTTCAGTCAACCAGAAAAACCATTGACCAAAGATTTCATCCGAACGGCGACGCACATCGACCAAGCCTTAGAAACGATCCTTGGCAGTTCGAAGTTTTCTTCCTTGGCACCAAATGAATGGCTGGTGGAGCTGTCCTACGTTGGCGATCAAACCAATGAACCACTGATCGCCCAATTGTACAGCCGCTACAAAGTGACCACCAATATTCTTTACGGCAACGTGGAGATCTTGCAAGAAGTGCCGATCGGCAGCTTAGTCGTTAGCTTATCTGGCGAATACCATCAGCGTAAACATGCCTTAGAATACTTGAAGGCTCAAGGAGTTTACACCAATATTTTAAAAGAAAATCATGCAGAACCATTAAACAATGTGATTAAAGGAGGATTTTAGATGGCTGCCTTATTAGAAAGATATTTTCCCAATGTTGTTGCGATCCAAGATGAATTTGTGACAGCAACGATCCAAACCTTGTATATGGTTTTTTGGACCTCTTTGATTGCGGGCATCTTAGGTATCTTGTTAGGGATCGTCTTGGTAGTAACTCGACCGAATGGGATTTTAGAAAATCGACCGCTCTTTGAATTTCTCGATAAAGTCATCAATGTGGTCCGCTCGATCCCCTTTATTATCTTATTGACGTTACTAGGAACCTTTACCCGATTCCTTGTTGGAACGACCATCGGCGAAACAGCAGCATTGGTTCCTCTGATTGCTGGGATCATCCCCTTCTTTGCTCGGCAGATCGAGATCGCCTTGCTAGAAGTTGACCCCGGTGTCGTAGAAGCAGCTGAAGCGATGGGCACCAGTCCTTTCGGTATCATTTTTCGGGTCTATTTACCAGAAGGCGTGGCGGGAATCATTCGGGTCTCTGCATTGACCGTGATCAATGTGATCGGATTGACCGCCATGGCAGGAGCTGTTGGCGCTGGTGGTTTAGGCAACTTAGCCATCACCCGCGGGTACAACCGATTCCAGACCGATGTCACGATCATGGCGACCTTGATCATCTTAGTATTCGTTTTTATCAGTCAATTTGTCAGCAACCTACTCATTAAACGAGTATCACACTGACCACCACTTACGTACAAATAAAAAATCAAGCAAGTCTATGGAGGAAGCAAAAATGAAAAAAATCGTACAATCAATCGTCTTAGGGGCAGCATTATTATTTATTACAGGATGCGGAAACAATGGTAGTGCCGCAGCCAATGACCAAGAAGAAGTGACGGTGAAATTAGGGGTGATCGGGGCGGACACCGACGTTTGGGATGATGTCAAGGATCGTTTGAAAGACGAAGGCATCAATTTAGAATATGTCCAATTCTCTGATTACAACCAACCCAACGCAGCTTTAGCTGATGGTTCCATCGACCTTAATTCATTCCAACACCAATTTTTCTTGGACAACTATAATGAAGAATTTGGTACTGATCTCGTATCGATCGGCAATACAGTCAATGCGCCATTAGGCATTTATTCCGACAAAGTGACGGATGTCAACGATTTGGCGGAAGGAGCTAAAGTTGCGATCCCTAATGATGTGACCAATGGTGGTCGGGCATTGCTTTTATTACAATCAGCTGGATTGATCAAAGTGGATGAAGCAGCCGGACAAACACCAACGGTCGCGGATATTACAGAAAACCGTTTGAACTTAGAAATTTCAGAACTTGATGCAGCGCAAACCGCCCGGGCACTTTCGGATGTCGATGTTTCGGTCATCAATAGCGGCATGGCGGTGGATGCAGGATTTGTACCAACCGAAGATGCGATCTTTTTAGAGCCTGTTGATGAAACGGCCCGTCCTTACGTCAACATCATTGCCGCCCGTAAAGAAGAGGAAGACAATGAAGTTTACCAAAAAGTGGTCGCTGCTTACCAAACAGAGGATACGAAAAAAGTCATCGAGGAAACGTCAAAAGGATCAAGTGTTCCTGCTTGGGAAACCTTTGGGGCAAAATAAGCACCATGTAATTTGATAAAAACACTGAAAAAAACCATGTAAGAAAAAGGAGAGATTTGATTATGACAACAGCAACTATTACGAAAGCAGCCATCAAACCATTTATCCAAGAGCGTTTAGCCGCTTATCAAGCCTTGGCATTAGATATCCATAATCACCCAGAAGTCAGCAACTATGAGTTTTACTCAGCCGATGCCCTAATCGCCCAATTAGAAAAAGAAGGCTTTGCTGTTAAAAAGGATGTCGCAGGACATCGCACCGGCTTTGATGCCCGCTATGTCAGTGGGAAACCGGGTCCGACGATTGCCTTTTTAGCCGAGTATGATGCGTTACCTGGCATCGGTCATGCCTGCGGACACAATCTCTTCGGGACTTATTCCGTCTTAGCTGCCAGCGCTCTGCAACCTTTCATCGATGAGCTAGGCGGGGAGATTCGAGTCTATGGGACGCCAGGAGAAGAAGGTGGAGAAAATGGTTCCGCTAAAGGCAGTTTTGTCCGTGAAGGGTTCTTCGATGATGTCGATGCCGCTCTTTGTGTCCATCCAGCCCATCGCTATGGCAAAACGACGGCTTCATTAGCCAATGATCCAGTGGATATCAAGTTCTATGGTCGGGCTTCCCATGCGGCAGCTGCACCAGAAAAAGGCATCAACGCGTTAGAAGCATTGCTGCAAGTCTTTAACGGGATCAATGGGTTGCGCCTGCATTTACCAAAAGATGTCAATATTCATGGTGTGATCACCGATGGCGGCGTGGCAGCCAATGTCGTGCCAGAATATGCAGCCGGTCGTTTTTATTTACGAGCTGCCAATCGAGCAACCTTGAATGATGTCTACGAGAAAGTCGAAAACATCGTAAAAGGAGCCGCTTTAGCTACGGGAGCGACCTATGAATTTGGTTTGTTCCAAAACTCCGTCGACGATGTGATCGTGACACCAAGTTTTGATGAGATCTTCTTCGCCCATGCCCAAGAAGCGGGCGTACCTGCCGATGAGATCGATACGGAAGCCAAAACAAGCCTTGGTTCGTCTGATGTCGGCAATGTCAGCCAAGTGATTCCAACGATCCAACCCACTGTTTCGATTTCAGATGATTACATTGCGGGGCATTCGGAAGAATTCAAAGCCGCTGCCAAGAGTGAAAAAGGCTTGCAATCGATCGCCATCGCGGCGGAACTTTTAGCGCTGACGGCATTAGACCTTTTTGAGCAGCCAGCGTTATTAGAAAAAATCAAAGCCGATCATCAAGAAAGCCTAGCGAAAGGCAATTAATGCCAAAACCGTGAAGGAAGATAGTCAATAGTATAGAAAAAAAGTCTCTGCCGCAAAATGTCGGTAGAGACTTTTTAGTTAGTCGATGACTAAAATGCCTTCTTTCAATGAAAAAGGATTTTGTTGATTGATATGATCGTAGAACATGACCCCGTTCAAATGATCGATCTCATGCTGAACGACGATCGCAGGATAGTTCTTCAAACGAACTTTTTTCTTTTGGCCGTTGATGTCGTAATAGCTGATCGTGATCCGGGCATGGCGTACCACGTAGCCAGGGACTTCACGGTCCACGGACAGACAGCCTTCGCCTTCACCCAAACAAGCTTCTTGCACGGAATGACTTAAAATTTTGGGATTGTATAGAACATCTTTAAAATCAGGTTCTGTTTTTTCTGGGTCGCTACTAGGGACGAGGACCGCTGTGATTCGTTTTGAAATATCTAATTGAGGAGCTGCTAGACCAACGCCGCCTCTTAATTCAAGTTCTTCTGCCTTGACTGGGTCTTGGCTATTTTCTAAAAAGGTCATCATTTCTTTTCCTAGTGCGATATCTTCTTCGCTCAAAGGAAAAGGTACTTCTTTTGCTACTTCACGCAAGGTTGGATTGCCTTCGCGAATAATATCATCCATTGTAATCATTGATGATGTGATTCCTCCTACTATGTAAAAATGACGAAAGCAAGTTTCGTTCCTAATAAAGTGTACCATAAGTGTAGAAAGAAGGGCATAAGAAAGTTTAAACGGTAAAGCTTTCTTATTAAATGAAACGATATTTCTATATTAATGATTTAATTATGAAATATAGTTGCGAACAGAGGAAGAATCAGTTATAATGCTTTTATAGAAAACGGTATCACGAAAGTGACCCACCAAGGAGGCAAAGAGATGTTCGGCTTTTCTGTATTTATGAACGAAGACTTGACGGCAGCAGAACTTGAGCAGATGACTGCGATGGCATCAGGCTTTAAAGGGATTTTCACCTCCATGCACATACCAGAAGATGATCGCAGTACTTATCGGCAGCGTTTGACGGACTTGGGAGGTTTCGCAAAAGACCATCAGCTGTCTTTAATGGTAGATATTTCTGGAAACGCATTAGCAGAAGCGGGCTTTTCCATCGACAATCTGGCGGAACTAAGGGAGATCGGTGTCACTGGTTTACGAATGGATTATGCGATCGACAATCAGCAAATCGCAGCTTTTTCAAAAGAAATGACCATCAGTTTGAATGCCAGTACATTGACGGAAAAAGACATTCGAGAACTGCAGGCGTATGGAGCCGATTTTACTCGTTTGGAAGCTTGGCACAATTATTACCCCCGACCAGAAACGGGACTGGATGTTGGCTGGTTTCAGGAGAAGAACCGCTGGTTGAAAGCACAAGGCTTTTTCGTCCAAGCCTTTGTTCCAGGGGATGCCAAAAAACGCGGACCGTTATTTCAAGGATTACCCACACTGGAAAGACACCGCAACTGGTCGCCTTTTGCCGCAGCGATCGACTTATTGGCAACTGGCTCAGTCGATGCTGTTTACATTGGCGATGGCATGGTTTCTGAAAAAAGTGCCCAGCAGTTTGCGACGTATCTGCAAGAAGCGCGGATCGTTTTGCGGGTCAAAGATCTTGGTTCCACTTACTTTGAACACGTCTTAGGGAATCACCAAAATCGTTACGATGAAGCTCGGGATGTCTTGCGCAGCGCCGATGCCCGTTTCAATGCCGTTCCAGAAGTCAAACCTGAACTGAGTCAAGAGCGGCCAGTGGGGGCTGTGACGATCGATAACCAAGAGTACTTGCGCTATATGGGAGAGATCCAGGTGTGCAAACGACCTTTGCCGGCAGACCCAAAAGTCAACCTCGCCGCTCAGGTGATACCAGCCGATCTGCCGTTGATCCAACAAATCAAAGCAGGGATGCGATTTAAATTAGAAAGAGATGATTCCGATGAATAAAATCAATTTAGACAAATTAACGACCGAACGACGCAATAGTGAAACGAGCAATTTAGATGAAATGACGATTTTAGAAGCGTGTCAAAAAATGAACCAAGAAGATCAAAAAGTTGCCTATGCGGTGGAAAAAGAAATTCCTAGTATTGAAAAAGTGATTGAACAAACCATCGTCGCTTTTAAAAAGGGCGGACGCTTGATTTATCTTGGCGCTGGGACGAGTGGTCGATTAGGCGTCTTGGATGCGGCCGAATGTGTCCCAACCTTTGGGGTATCACCTGAGATGGTGGTCGGTCTGATCGCCGGTGGCGAAGAAGCGATGACGGTCGCTGTCGAAGGAGCAGAAGACTCCTTAACGCTAGGCAAACAAGACCTTGTCGATTTGAAGTTGAACCAAAATGATATGGTGATCGGGATCGCTGCCAGTGGCAGAACCCCTTACGTGATCGGGGCGCTTGACTATGCCAATGAGCTCGGTGCCACAACGGCTACGATCGCTTGTAATAAAGACGCGGAGATCTCTCAGCATGCCAGCTTTCCAATCGAGGTCGATTGTGGACCAGAATTTCTGACAGGTTCGACTCGTTTGAAATCTGGGACTGCCCAAAAACTGATTTTGAATATGATCTCGACGTTATCGATGGTAGGGATCGGCAAAGTCTACAATAATTTGATGGTCGACGTGAAAGCGACCAACGAAAAATTGGTGGAACGCTCAAAACGGATCATCATGCAGGCGACTGAAGCTGATTATGAAACAGCCGCCGCGGCATTTGAAGAAGCAGATCAGAATGTCAAATTGGCGATCGTGATGCTGTTGACTGATAGCACGAAAGACGAAGCACAAGCAAAACTTGCCACGGCACAAGGGTTTGTCAAAACGGCGTTAGGAGGAGAAAAGTAATGGCAAAAGAAACACTGACGGTAGAAGAGTTAGCGGAGAAGATTTTTCAAGAAGCCGGCGGAATGGACAACGTAGAAACAGTCAATCACTGTATGACTCGCGTACGAATGACCGTCCGCGACCACGATAAGGTCGATCAACAAGGGTTAAAAGAGATTCCCGGTGTGATGGGTGTCGTCAATGACGAGCAGCTGCAAGTCATTATCGGACCAGGGAAAGTCAACAAAGTAGCCAATGCAATGGTGGCAAAAGCTGGTGTTGATTTAGGACAAGAGATCCCACCGCAAAAATCAGGCAAAGAGGCGTTATCAGAAAAAACGGCAGAGATGAAAGCAGCCCAAAAAGCCAAACAAAAATCATCACCATTAAAGTCGCTGCTGAAAGATATTTCTAATATCTTTGTTCCAATGATTCCAGCCTTCGTTGGTGCAGGACTCGTCGCAGGGATCGCTTCTGTTCTGACCAACATGATCACGGCTGGCCGATTAGATGGAGATACTTGGAATTATTATGTCATGATTTTAAACGTCCTCAGAAATGGGATGTTCACCTATTTAGCGATCTTTACTGGGGTCAATGCAGCGCAGGTCTTTAAAGCCAATCCAACCCTTGGTGGCGTGATCGGTTCGATCATCTTGCTGACAGGTATGAACCCAGAAGCCCCGATCCAAAACTTGTTCACTGGCGAAGCTTTAGCTGCCAACCAAGGAGGGATCATCGGTGTGATCTTCGCAGTATGGCTTTTGGCGAAATTAGAGGCAGTGCTGCATCGAGTGATTCCTGAAGCGATCGATATTATCGTGACCCCGACGTTGTGTTTGCTGATCATCGGTTTGACGGAGATTTTCTTGATCATGCCATTGGCAGGTCTGATCTCTGACAGCTTAGTCGGTTCGATCACTTGGGTCTTGAACGTGGGCGGTGCTTTCTCTGGGTTTGTCTTAGGGGCGGCCTTCCTACCAATGGTCATGTTTGGTTTGCATCAAATTTTGACCCCGATCCACATTCAAATGATCGAAGCAACAGGCAGCACGCAATTATTACCGATCTTAGCCATGGCTGGTGCTGGTCAAGTCGGTGCAGCTTTAGCCTTATGGGTACGACTACGTAAAGACAAAGAGCTTTCTGAAATGATCAAAGGCGCATTGCCAGTTGGGATCTTAGGCATCGGCGAACCATTGATCTACGGAGTGACGTTGCCATTAGGTCGACCATTTATCACTGCTTGTATTGGTGGTGGGATCGGTGGTGCGGTCATTGGCGCTTTGACAAATATCGGCGCAAAGGCGATTGGACCATCAGGGCTAGCTTTGATCCCCTTGATTGCCAACGGCCGTTGGATGGGCTATATTTTCGGCTTGTTAGCAGGCTATGCTGGCGGCTTCGTTGCCACCTACTTCTTTGGGATTCCGAAAGATCGCTTAGAAGCAGTCAAAGAAAGCGAGGCAGAGGAAGAAAAACCAGCTGCAACCGTTACTGTGCAACCGCAACCAAAAGAAACGAGTGAAACGGCTGCAAAGGAAACGACAGCAAATCCATCAAAAGAAACGATCGATACCCCTTTATACGCAGTAGCCACAGGCACGACAAAAGCAATCAGTGCATCAAGTGATCCGGTATTTTCGCAAAAAATGATGGGCGACGGGTATTTCGTCTTGCCAGACAATGGTGCGATCTATGCACCAGCAGCAGGAACCGTCACGACGATTTTTCCCACGAAACATGCATTGGGGATCAAGACTGCCAGCGGGCTAGAGATTCTGCTGCACATGGGTGTTGACACCGTCGAATTGCAAGGAGCACCTTTTGAGATCCTGGTGGAGGAAGGCCAAGCCGTGACACCAGCTACCCAAGTTGCCCAAGTCGATTTGGCACAGTTGACGGCTAAAGGCAAAGCTTCTGAGATGCTCGTGATCATCACCAATATGGAGCAAGTAGCCAATATCGAAGGGTTACCAGGAACAGAAACAAAAGCGGGTCAAGCCGTCATGCATGTGGCAACGATAAAATAACGTTAAAACCTCTATCGGATAAAGATAGAGGTTTTTTTTAAGAAGTTACTAAATAGATTGCGAAAAATTTTCCTTTATGTTACAGTTTCGTTACAAAGGGAGTGATCCCATTCGAGGAGGCAATGAGGATGAAAAAAATAATTTGGTTCGGACTAATGACGCTGGCTTTTTCACCACTGATGGTTCATGCAGATGAAACAGCTACGAGTGAAAGTGGCAATCAGGCTGCCGTTAGCGAGACGCTTTCATCAGAGGAGCAATCAGGAACGGATCAGACACAAGCTGCTGTCCAAGAAAGTACAGTAGAAAATCAAGAGACGGATCAATCCGCTGTTTCAGAAACTACGACTACCGAGAATCAAGAACCAGTCGATTCCGAAGCTGTTATTGCCTCGATCCAAGCAGAGACGGGGACGCAAGATGTCAGTGAGATCAACACGTTAGCCGATGAACCTAGTTCGCTGCGTAGCGCCTTAACCCAAGGGATCACTGAAGGAAGTGTGACCGCATTTACCCAAGAACAGTTGGACCAGTTGACAGATGAAGAATTGACCAATGGCAATCGCCTGGCGCTACGTTATTCCAGTGATGCGATGGGCTTTGATATTGCTTACTTAGCAAAAATCATCGGTGCCTTGTTTGTCGATCACACGTTATCCTGGGAAGCCATTGAGCCGCAACTGGCTTTTGATGCAAATAGCTACGCCAGTTTTGCTGACTTGATTCCTGTTGTGGATCAGCTGCAGGAATATTTACGGGTCGTCTATCCAGCAGACGGAGTCTTTTTACATTTGAATCAAGCCGTTTCCAACGAATGGATGATCTCAATTTTGACCAATTTAAATCAGATGGAACAGGAGATGCAAGTCGATCCAGGTGCCTTTGTCCCAGGACGGATCTCTTATATCATTCAAGCGGCAAATGATTCCATGTATCTGCCTACAGGCACGCAAACGAGTACGACTGAAGAAGCGACCGCAACATCGACGAGTGCTCAAGAAACAGCGACAACGACTTCTTCGAAAGAGGCCAACGCTACTGCCGATGGTGAAAAAACATTACCTAAAACCAATGAAGCGCCAAGCTATACCTTACTGATCGCAGGTGTTATCCTGCTGCTGATTGTTTTCTTGATTCTATGGCGCCGCAAGAAAAAATGATTGTTATTTATAATCGTCAGAATGAAAAAATAGCAACCTTCGTTTTCCATCAGGGAAACGAAGGTTTTTTGTTTTCAGAAATTTCATTGGTTATTTCTTTTCAAATAACGCCCTTTATAAAAAGACCAGAATCGATTCCTTCATAAAAAAGTCAAATTTAAATTCTTGCATTCTCTGGTGAGGGGTGTATAATGACACAGTGTCATATGACAACGTGTCATATCGAGAGCTGTGATTTATTTTAAATTAGAAAGGAGTTGCTTGTGATGCCGACCGATACATTTTTTCACTTGCCGCCAGAAAAACAAAAGCGCATCTTAAATGCGGCGAAAAAAGAATTCTCAAGACTGCCGCTCAAAGACGCCTCGATCGCCAACATCATCAAAGATGCCGAGATTCCTCGCGGGAGTTTTTACCAATACTTCGAAAACAAAGAAGATCTTTATTACTATTATTTCCATACGTTGAAAAAAAATAGTCAGCGAGATCTGCTGAAATCGATCCAACATGAAAACGGGGATCTGTTTGCGGGGTTCGAATGGTACTTTTCACGGATGATCGCCGAGGTTTTCAAAGGCAAAAACGCAAACTTTTACCGCAATTTATTTATGAGTATGGATTATCGTTCCTTCCATAAAGTCGTGCCAGAGATGCAGCACAAGATGCATCAAGAAAACAAAGCCGATCGGCAGAAGCAGCAAGCCATCTTTTTGTCAGAGGTCGACAAAGATTTATTGAAAGTCAAAGACGACCATGAGTTGAAAATGCTGATCCAGCTGCTGATGCATACCGTCTTTTCGACGATTGCCGAAGCCTATCGCCAATCAGCGTTTGATCCAGACTATGATCCTGCCGAAGCGATCGCTGATTTCAACAGTAAAGTCCGCTGGTTAAGAGAGGGCGCAAAAAAAGAAAGAGGGGAAACCTATGATTAAGCTGATAAAACGCGTATCCGTCATTTCCATAATCATGGCAGTGGTGTTTATGGTGATCCAAGTCGTTTCTGATTTGTATCTACCGACATTGACTTCCAATATTATCAACAATGGGGTGGCGACAGGCGACATTGATTACATTTGGAAAACCGGCTTTTACATGATCGGCTTTTCATTGATCAGTATCATCGCCGCTTTAGGAAATACGTATTTCGCAACAAGAGAATCACAAAAATTAGGACAAAAACTACGTTCGGACATTTACCAAAAAGTTGAGAATTTTTCTTCTCGATCTTTTGATAAATTTGGGACCGCATCATTGATTACAAGAACCACCAACGACGTCAACCAAATTCAAATGGTGACGCAAATGTTTTTACGTATGATGATCAATGCACCGATCACACTGATTGGGGCGAGTTTCTTGGCCTATCAAAAAGATGCCCAATTAACGAGAATCTTTTTAGTCGTTATTCCTATCATGCTAGTATTGGTCGGCGGTATTATGTATTTTGCCGTTCCTTTATTCAAAAGTATGCAAAAGAAAACCGACCGTTTGAACTTAGTCTTTCGTGAAGGCTTGACGGGGGTCCGCGTTATTCGGGCATTTGACAAGACGGATTATGAAGCGAATCGCTTTGATGAAGCCAACAAAGATTACACCCACACCGCGATTAAAGTAAACACCATCGTCGCATTGATGATGCCATTGATGACGTTGATCATGAGTGGGACGAACATTGCCATCACATGGTTTGGGGGTCATTATATTGCCGAAATGACTTTAGAAGTCGGAAACTTGATTGCGTTTATGACCTATGCAATGCAAATTTTGATCAGCTTTATGTTGCTGTCCATGATCTTCGTGATGGTGCCAAGAGCCCAAGCATCAGCTGATCGGATCAACGAAGTCTTAAATGAAGAAGATGAAATTCTCGATCCAAAAACACCAGCGACATTGAGCTTACAAGGGGACCAAGCAACCTTGGCCTTTGACCATGTGGCGTATCGCTACCAAGGCGCTGAGAAATTGGCGTTGGAAGATATCGATTTTCAAGCAAAATCTGGTGATTTTGTTGCCATCATCGGTGGGACGGGCTCAGGGAAAACGACCTTAGTCAATCTCTTGCCTCGTTTGTACGATATGGAGTCTGGTGCAATCAAAATCAATGGGGTCAATATTGCAGAAGTCACCCAGCACAATCTACGAGAAGTCGTGGGCTTTGTTCCGCAAAAAGCGGTACTGTTTTCTGGTACCATTCGTGAAAATATGAAATACGGAAAACCCGATGCATCAGATGAAGAAATCTGGCAAGCACTAGAGATTGCCCAAGCCAAAGATTTTGTCTCCGAACTGGCAGATGGCTTAGATAGCCGTGTAGAACAAGGCGGCGGCAACTTCTCTGGTGGACAACGTCAACGTTTAGCGATCGCTCGTGCGTTAGTGAAACAAGCAGATGTCTATGTCTTTGATGATTCCTTCTCCGCACTGGACTTCAAAACCGATGCTAACTTACGAGCAGCGCTGAAACGCGACATGCAAGACAGCATTATGGTCGTGGTTGCCCAACGGGTCAGCACCGTCATGGATGCCGATACGATCTTAGTATTGGATGAAGGAAAACTCGTAGGAAAAGGAACCCATGAATCATTAATGGCAGACAATGAAACCTACCAAGAAATCGTTTCTTCACAATTGAGAGAGGAGGATCTTGCATGAGTGAAAAGAAAACAACAACACAACACCGTGGCGGACCAATGGGCGGCGGTCCAGGCCGTAACATCGGTGCCAAAGGACCAAAACCAAAAAACTTTTGGGGGACGGTCAAACGGCTTTTCGGGTACATGTCGAAACGCTCCATCGCTATCATTGCCGTCTTCGTTTTAGCGATCGCAGCCGTGATCTTCCAAATCCAAACACCGAAAATTTTAGGGGAAGCGACCACTGAAATTTTTAAAGGTGTCATGATCGGTGCGCAGCAGATGCAAGCCGGCCAACAGGTAACAGAATTTCCTATCGATTTTGAGAAAGTTGGTCAAATCATTTTGATCGCGATCGGCATGTATGTGATTTCAGCCGTCTTCAACTTTCTACAACAGTTTATTATGACCCGTGTCTCGCAACGGACGGTTTATGAGCTGCGTCGTGACTTAGATGAAAAAATGAACCGCTTGCCGATCTCTTACTATGATACTCACTCAAATGGGGATATCATGTCACGGGCGATCAATGATATGGATAATATCGCAAGTACCCTGCAACAAAACTTGACCCAATTTATTACGAGTGTCGTGACCTTTATCGGGGTTTTGTGGATGATGCTGACGATCAGTTGGCAACTGACTTTGGTTGCTTTAGCAACGGTTCCT
The DNA here is from genome assembly GCF_050542975.1 of Enterococcus sp. DIV1368d. Taxonomy (NCBI): domain Bacteria; kingdom Bacillati; phylum Bacillota; class Bacilli; order Lactobacillales; family Enterococcaceae; genus Enterococcus; species Enterococcus sp. DIV1368d. The sequence goes on from NZ_CP172939.1 coordinate 399,554, forward strand.
TTAAGCTTGATCGTCGTGATGATCGTCGCACCAAAATCGCAAAAATTCTTTGCGGCACAACAAAAAAGTTTAGGATTGCTCAATGACCAAGTCGAAGAAACTTACGGCGGTCATACCGTTGTCAAAACCTTCAACCATGAAGCCGCCGATCAAGTCGTTTTTGAAGAAGAAAATGACCGTCTGTATTCCGCTGGTTGGAAAGCCCAATTTATTTCAGCGATCATTATGCCTTTGATGAACTTCATTAAAAACTTAGGCTATGTCTTCGTGGCTGTCCTTGGTGGGATCAAAGTGGCGAATGGGAACATGACGTTAGGGGATGTGCAAGCATTCTTGCAATACACCAATCAATTCTCTCAACCGATCACTCAAATCGCTAGCTTGCTGAACACCATCCAATCAACCGTTGCATCTGCTGAACGGGTCTTTGAAGTCTTGGATGAAGAAGAAATGACTGATGAGCCTTCTGGATTGCCAGTGGAAGACAGTGAATACAAAGTTCGTTTCGATCATGTTCAATTTGGTTATACCCCAGACAAATTATTGATGACCGATTTTAATCTGGATGTCAAAGCTGGTGAGATGGTGGCTATCGTAGGACCTACCGGCGCTGGGAAAACCACGCTGATCAATCTCTTGGAACGTTTTTATGATGTTTCTGGCGGTAGCATTCGTTACGATGGCAAAGATACCCGAGACTTGACTCGTGATGAGTTGCGTAGTAATATCTCGATGGTGCTGCAAGATACGTGGTTGTTTACTGGTTCCATCTATGACAACATTCATTATGGAAATGAAAAAGCAACCAAAGAGCAAGTGATCGCTGCGGCGAAAGCTGCCCATGTGGATGATTTTGTTCGCAAATTGCCAGAAGGCTATGATACGGTCTTGAATGAAGAAGCCAGCAACATCTCCCAAGGTCAACGTCAGCTGATCACGATCGCCCGCGCCTTCTTAGCGGATCCCGACGTTTTGATTTTGGATGAAGCAACTTCTAGTGTCGATACGCGGACGGAGATCTTGATCCAAAAAGCAATGGGTCGTTTGTTAGAAAATCGGACCAGCTTTGTGGTTGCTCACCGTCTCTCTACGATTCGTGATGCTGACAATATCATCGTGATGAATCATGGGTCCATTGTTGAGACTGGAAATCATGAGGAATTGATGGCACAAAACGGTTTCTATGCAGACCTGTATAACAGTCAATTTTCAGAAGAAGTGGCGTGATCCACTGTTTGTAATGAAAGAAATTCTTCCCCAAATGATGATAAACAGACCGCCAAAGGTTGACTGAAAGAAAGCAGTGATTGTCACTGCTTTCTTTTTTTTATGAATTTTATCGCTTTATTTTAAATATTTATTGCAATTAACTGGATTAAAATGTATATTAATTCATAATTTCGAATAATCCAAGACAAGGAGTGAACCCAATGAGTCATCTTTTTCCTAATTACAGCCGTTTACCCATCGATATCCAGCAAGGCAATGGCAGCTATGTGGTAGATTCGCAAGGCAAACAATATTTAGATTTAACAAGCGGCATCGGGGTCGTTAATCTCGGTTATGGGCATCCCAAAGTGCAAGCCGCATTGATGACACAAGCAGAGCAGATTTGGCATGTGCCGAATTTGTATGACAGCCAGTTGCAAGAAGAAGTTGCCCAAAAGCTGACCCAAAATCAAAAGAGCGCCTCAGACGAGCCGTATCTAGCTTATTTTTGCAATAGTGGCGCTGAGGCGAACGAAGCTGCTTTAAAGCTGGCTCGCAAAGCGACGGGACGTAGTAAGGTTATTAGTTTTGAACAATCTTTCCATGGTCGGACCTTTGGCGCGATGTCTTTGACTGGGCAGAGTAGTATCCATGATGGGTTTGGACCGTTAGTACCAGAGATGGTGTATGTACCGTTTAATGACCTTGAGGCACTGCAAGCCGTTTTAGATGAGCAGACGGCAGCCGTGTTTTTAGAATTGATCCAAGGCGAAGGCGGCGTGATCCCTGCTGAGGTGGCGTGGGTCCAAGCGGTGGCAGCCCTTTGTCAGGAGCAGGGAGCCCTGCTGGTGGTGGATGAGATCCAAACCGGGATGGGGCGGACAGGAACACTGTTTGCTTTTGAAGGATATGGCATTGAACCTGATCTTTTTACCGTAGCAAAAGGGCTTGGTAACGGGATCCCTGTCGGAGCAATGCTAGGCAAAAGCCACTTGCAAACGGCTTTTGGACCCGGTAGTCACGGTTCGACCTTTGGTGGCAATAAATTAGCGATGGCCGCTGCTAGTGCTGTTTGCAGTGTGTTGCAAGAAGAGGACATTCAAGTCAATGTTCACTTGCGCCAGCAGCAGTTTCTCGACGGATTGCAAGGACTGTCTAAGGTGCAGGCGATTCGTGGGAAAGGATTGATGATCGGTATCGAATTAGCCGATTCGGAAAGCTTGCAATCCGTGTTGCACCAACTGCGGAACCAAGGCCTCCTCGCATTAAAGGCGGGAACCAAGGTTTTGCGCTTGCTGCCACCCTTAACGATCTCGCAAGAGGAAACGCAAGCAGCCTTGGCGATTTTACAAGCAGTCTTAGCATAATTGCATAAAAATAGATTTTTCGGGCTTTTTTTCTTATAAAAACCGAATAATAGCGAATTAACTTTGAATAGTTTTATAAATAATCATTGACAGAGCGATGGGAGTTTCTTATAATCTTAAGTAAATTCTTTTGAGGAGTGACGTGTTTGAAGGCAGCAATCGTTGGTGTAACAGGGTATACCGGAATTGAATTGATTCGTTTGATCCAGCAACATCCCCAATTGGAGGTGGGCACCTTGCATAGTCATTCTATGCATGAAAATTCATCTGTTTTGTATCCTCATTTAATTGGACTGACAGAGCGGCTGATCGAACCTTTTGATGCAGAAAAAATCCAAAAGGAAAATCAACTCGTGTTTTTTGCGACTCCTGCTGGAATCAGCAAAGAACTCGCAGCGACTTTTGTCGCAAATGACTTTCCAGTGATTGACCTTTCTGGTGATCTGCGATTGAAGGATCGGGATAGCTATCAAAAATGGTATCACCAAGAAGCTGCACCTGCCGAGTTGTTGGCACAAGCGACCTATTCGCTGCCTGAGTTTGCAACGACTTCTGGCAATTTGATCGCCAATCCAGGCTGTTATGCGACTGCTGCCATTTTAGCGGCTGCGCCGTTGGTTCAGCAAAAACTATTCAGCGGCACGTTGATTTTTGATGGCAAGTCGGGCTTATCGGGTGCTGGAAAGAAATTGACTGACAGCAGTCACTTTGCAACCGCTGCGGATAACATGACGATGTATAAGCCAAATCAGCATCAGCATATTCCCGAGATCATGCAACAGTTTCAACAATGGGATCAGGCAATGCCGCCGATCCAATTTTCTACCAGCTTACTGCCTGTCAAAAGAGGGATCTTTATGACGCTTTATGCGCCTATCAAAGACGCGATTTCGCAAGAGGACATCTATGAGCAGTACGTAAAAACGTATCAAAACCATCCGTTTGTCCGAGTGCAACCGTTAGGAAAGCTGCCAGAGCTGCGGCAAGTGACGGGAACGAATTTTTGTGACATTGGCATATGCTTCAATCCACTGACCCAAGTGTTAACCGTTGTCGCAGTGATCGATAATTTAGGCAAAGGGGCTGCTGGCCAAGCAATCCAAAACTTCAACCGATGGGCAGGCATACCAGAAACGACCGGTCTTATGCAAGCACCGTTATATCCATAAAATAGCCAACAGACGCGTGAGGATACTCGTGCCAGCCAGTGGATAACCCGCCAAAAGGTGGCAGTAGGAGGAAAGAAAATGAAAGAAATCAAAGGAACGATCGCAACCCCCAAAGGTTTTTTTGCCGACGGTCTGCATTGCGGCCTGAAGAAAGAGAAAGTCGATCTTGGTTGGATCGTCTCTGAAGTGCCAGCCAGTGCTGCGGCAGTCTTTACCACCAATCAAGTACAAGCGGCGCCCATTCTCGTTACAAAGGAAAAAATGCAAGCAGGCACCTTGCAAGGCGTAATCGTCAATGCGGGCAATGCCAATGCTTGTACCGGGGAGCAAGGTTTAAAAGATGCACAAGAGATGGCAGAATTGGCAGCAGACCAGCTGCATACGAGTCCCGAAGCCTTTGCGGTAGCCTCCACCGGAATCATTGGCAAGAGCTTACCGATGGAAAAAATCACTGCAGGGATTCAGCAACTAAACAGGCAAGGGGATGCCCACCGGTTTCAAAGAGCGATTTTGACGACGGATCTGACTGAAAAAAGCAGTGTCATCCAATCAACGATCGCTGACAAAACGGTGACTGTTGCGGGCTGTGCCAAAGGGTCTGGTATGATCCATCCCAATATGGCCACGATGCTGGCATTTGTTACGACGGATGCAGCGATCTCGTCAGCACTCTTGCAAACACTGCTGAAAGAGTTGACCGATGTCACCTTTAATCAAATCACGGTCGATGGTGATACATCTACCAATGATATGGTGTTAGTTTTAGCCAACGGGTTAGCCAAAAATCCAACGATCGAAGCCGATACGCCAGCTTATCATGAGTTTAAAGGGATGCTTAAAGCAGTTCTGACCGCCTTAGCCAAAGCAATTGCGAAGGACGGAGAAGGCGCCAGCAAATTGATCGAAGCTCACACGAGTGGAGCTGTGACCGATGAAGCAGCCCGCATGATCAGCAAAACCATCGTCGGTTCGCCGCTGGTCAAAACAGCCCTCTTTGGCAAAGACCCAAACTGGGGGCGTATCTTATGTGCAGTGGGCTATAGTGGGCAACCCATCGATCCAGCAGCGGTATCGATCGCATTAGCCGACATTCCCGTTTTTGTCCAAGGGACACCGGTAGCTTTTGACGAAACCATCATGCAAGAACAGTTGGCGGAAAATGAAGTCAAAGTCGCTGTCGAGCTGAAAGAAGGGGCAGGCGTTGGCACCGCTTGGGGCTGTGATCTGACGTATGACTATGTGAAAATCAACGCACTATATCATACCTGAAAGAAATCAGGTACTAGACAAAAAGGAGCGAGTAGATGGAAACGATCGTAGTAAAAATCGGCGGTGTCGCCTCAGACAATTTAACCCCGTCATTCTTTGAGACGATAGCAGACTGGCAAGCTGCGGGCAAAAAAGTAGTCATCGTCCATGGCGGCGGTCACTACATCTCAGAAATGATGGAGAAAATGGCGTTGACAGTCACGATCAAAGACGGCCTGCGGGTGACCGACCCCCAGACGCTTGAAGTAACTAGAATGGTCCTTTTGGGACAAGTTCAACCGCTAATCACGACCGCTTTCCAGCAAGCTGGGTTCCATGCCGTAGGACTGAATGCTGGCTGTGATCAACTGATTCAAGGAGAAGTCATTGATGAAGAAAAATTAGGACAGGTGGGGAAGGTTCAACAAATCAACGCTGCTTTCCTGCAGCTCTTGACAGAGAAAAAACATGTCCCGATCCTAGCACCGCTAGGAATTACCCCAGAGGGGCAATGGCTGAACATCAATGCCGATGAAGTAGCGTGTCAGGTTGCTGCCAGTTTACAAGCCGAAAAACTATATTTGTTGACGGATGTCCCTGGGATCAAGCAAGAAAGCCAGTGGTTATCGGCTGTTTCTTTTGAAGAGATCCCCCGTTTGATCACCGAAGAAGTAGTCACAGGCGGCATGCTGCCAAAACTAAAAAGTGCGCAGAAAGCCTTGAAAGCAGGGGTAGCTGCCGTTTGTATCACCGATCGAATCGATCGTTTAGGAACCCAGATCCTCGCGGCAAGTCCAGCCGCAGCTGTCTGTAGCTGAAGCCATTAGCAACACCCAAATGCCTCTTCTCTACTCATAAAAATGCAAAATTCTGACTTTTCTGTGCTTTTCTTCTTGTTTTCTCTAAAAAAAGAATAAAATAGGTAGGGATTTCATTTGCTAGAATTTCGTTTTATCAGTACAATGAGTACATATGTAAGTAGGGGGAGAAACAATGACAGATTTCTTATTGGGGAGCAGTACGAAGTTGCTGACTGTTGCAATCCGGGTAAAAGACCGTGATCAAGCGATTGCCTTTTATCGGGATGTACTTGGTTTTGAGTTGAAAAGAGAAGAAAATGAATTGGCCATCTTTGGTCTAAAAGGATTAGATAGAGAAGTTTTATGGTTGGAAGAAAGCCCGCGTGCCAACGATCACTTCGGCGAGATCAAAAAAATGCAGCGCATCGTCTTAGCCGTATCCTCATTAGAAGAAGCGGCAACTATCGCGAGCAATGCCCAACAAAAAGCGATTGCTTTCGAAGAAGCTCGTTATGAAGCGAATCAATTAGGCTTTATTATAGCTGATCCAGAAGGGAACAAAATTGAAGTCTTATTTACAGCACCCGCAGGAACTGCGGTACCAAAAGACGAAGCAGAATTGATCAAAGCGGCACCTGCAAAAGCGGCTGGCTTATCAAAAGAAGCTCATTTTGGCAAGCTGTATTTAAACGTCAGTGATCTAGCCAAAGAGCAGCTTTTCTTAGAAGAAAGCTTAGGATTGAAAACAAAAGAAGCCGAAACGAAGGAATTTATCCTCAATGATGGTGACTTCCAAGTCGGCTTGACTGAAGCACAAGGTGGTACGATCGATTTGCCGACCCATGAGGTGCTTGGCTTAGACTTCTTGAAAATCTCCATCAGTCAAGAAGATATCGATACATTGGAAAAGCACTTGTCTGAGAAGAACCAAGAGTTCTTCATCGACAAAAAACGGAAGTTGTTGACGACCTACGATGCGATCGGTATCGAATGGTGGTTTATCGTTAAAAAATAAATCCAAATAGATAAGAAAAAACATCGGAAACTCTTTTGAGTAGTCGATGTTTTTTGATGACTAAGAAACCAAGCAAGCGAATCGACTAGCTGATCGAGGCGGATAGTTGGAGGAAAAAAGAGGATAACGAGTTTTGTTTGCTGCTAAAAAGTGCTAAAGTTAGAAGCAAGACAAGCCTGAAAGGAGCGAGTATGGAACGATGACAATGTACCCAAAAACAGTACAGCTCATTCAAGAAAAAATGCCGACCGTTTTCCCAGGAGCGGTGCTGCGTTTTATCGCTGGTGAAACCCAAGAGACCCATGTATTCGGACAGGCAGCGCTTCTTCCGAAAACCGAACCTATGACGAAAGATCATTTGTTTGATTTAGCCTCATTGACGAAAGTCGTTTGTACAACGAGTGTTCTGTTAAAATTGTGGGATCAAGGAAAAATCGAGATGGAGGCGCCGCTTACTCGTTGGCTGCCAGCGTTTAAAGACGATCGGGTAACGATCAAGCACTTGCTGACGCATACGGCAGCCATCAACACGTGGATTCCTCATCGAGACCAATTGGATGCTGCTGCCTTGCGCAAGGCGTATTTGCAGCTTGAAAGCAGTGATACGATCGGTCAAACGGTCAGCTATACGGATACTGGGACGATTTTGCTGGGCTTTTTATTGGAGGAGCTGTATCAAAAACCAGTGACCGAGATTTTTCAAGAAGAAGTCTTGACGCCTTTAGGCATGAAGAACAGCGGCTTTCCGCCTTTTCCTCCCTCACAGCTGCCAATGATCGTTCCTACCCAGCAGCTGCCAGACGGCAGCATCCTTAGAGGAATCACCCATGATCCTAAGGCACGAGTGTTGGGAAACCATGCCGGCAACGCAGGGTTGTTTTCTACCGTGGATGACTTGACGCTTTTCGTTCAACTGTTACTGGCAAATGGTCAGCAGCAAGGAGCGCCGTTTTTCTCAGAAAAAGTCATGCAGGCGCTGGCTCACAGGCAGACACCTGAAAGCACAAAGCCTCGCACCTATGGTTGGGACTTGTTAGGTGCACCGTATCAATTATTTCATACAGGCTATACAGGCACGTTTCTCGCAGTAGATATCCCTAACAAAAAAGCGTTTATTTTCTTATCGAATCGGGTCCATCCAGTGGATCATCGAGAAAGCTATTTGGGTCATCGTGACGAAATCCTGCAATGTTACTTAAAAGAAACTGCCGAATAAGCGGATTCATGCTATAATATGCACGAACAACTAGAGAGGGGAACAATTATGGAACCATTGTTTATGAAACCTGTTTTTCAAGAAAAAATTTGGGGCGGCAGTCGCCTGCATTCTGTTTTTGGTTTTGATTTACCGAGCGACAAGATCGGTGAAGATTGGGCGATCAGTGCGCATCCTCATGGGGTGAGCGTCATTGAAAATGGTCCGTTTAAAGGCAAAACATTGGCGGATCTTTGGCAAGACCATCAAGAACTATTTGGTCATTCAGACGAACCAGTCTTTCCATTATTAATTAAAATTTTAGACGCGGAAGATGATCTATCCGTTCAAGTCCATCCTGATGACACGTATGGGTTAGCCCATGAAGGGGAATTAGGGAAAACGGAATGCTGGTACATCATTGATGCCGAACCAGGTGCGGAAATCATTTATGGCCACCATGCACAAACCAAAGAAGAACTTGCGGAAATGATCGAAGCGGGTCGTTGGGATGATTTGTTAACAAAAGTCCCTGTGAAAAAAGGCGATTTCTTCTATGTGCCAAGTGGAACGATCCATGCCATTGGAAAAGGGATCATGATCTTGGAAACCCAGCAGAGCTCGGATACGACTTATCGGGTGTACGACTATGATCGTACCGATGATCAAGGACAAACTCGGGAGCTGCATATCCAACAATCGATCGATGTGACGACGATTCCTGCACGGACGCCAGAATTATCGATCCGTGAGGTCAAACAAGGACAATCAGCAGTTGTTACCTATCTTGAAACGCCATTTTTCAATGTGTATGAGTGGGAAGTACGTGGAAAATTATCGTTGGCACAAAAGGCCGATTATACCTTGATGACCGTGATCGATGGGTATGGGCATTTGATGATCGACGGTCATTCCTATGAACTAAAAATGGGCACGAGTTGCATTTTGCCAAACCCGATCAAGAAATGGGAATTGGTTGGTGAATTGACTGTCATTGCCTCTGAACCTGGAAAAAAATAAAACGATCAGTAAGTGACGTGATCCGCACGAGCAAAACAGCACACGTTCCTGATTTTTCGTAAGGCTGAACTCGTTCAGCTGCCTGTCATCATTGGCGATTTTTCCGCTTTTGACTGACAGGTTTTTTCGTATGGACACTCACGATAGACGTCTGAGGAAGATTTGTTATAATGGCAGTAATGAAGGATAGGTGAAAAGAATGGTTTACTTAGATCATGCAGCAACGACACCGCTGCATCCAGAAGTGATCAAAGTGATGAGTGAAACGATGCAGACATTTTTTGGCAATCCATCAAGCATTCATCATTATGGTCGAGACGCCCACACCCAATTAGAATTGGCTCGTCAAGCGATCGCTCAGCAGCTAGGAGTCAAAGAACATGAGATCATTTTTAATAGTGGTGGTACCGAAAGTGATAATACAGCAATCATCGGTACAGCCCTTAGCAAACAAGCACAAGGCAAACATATCATTACGACCCAGATCGAACATCCGGCGGTCATTGAGAGTATGCGCTATTTAGAAGGCTTAGGCTTTGAGGTGACCTATTTGCCCGTAGATCAAAAGGGGCAGTTGGCCGTCAGTGAAGTTGAGGCTGCCTTACGTCCCGATACGATTTTAGTATCCATAATGACGGCAAACAATGAAACGGGCAATTTGCTGCCGATTGCAGAAATTGGGGCCCTTTTACGGGAGCATCCCGCCGTGTTTCATACCGATGCCGTGCAAGCTTATGGCAAGATCCCGCTTGAAATCAATGAAAACAGTATTGATCTTCTAAGCATTTCTGCTCACAAAATCAACGGACCAAAAGGGATCGGCTTTTTGTATAAACGAGATGGCTTGACGCTGCCTGCGCTACTCCATGGCGGCGAGCAAGAAGAAAAACGGCGAGCAGGGACGGAAAACTTAGCAGCCATCATGGGAATGGCCAAAGCAGCTTCTTTGCATACCCCCGAAGCGCAGCAAGCAGCGGCGGAACAATATCAAACGTTTGCCGATGTACTGATGGAGACCTTAGCAGCACAAGGCGTCGATGTTCAGTTGAATGGTGATCCAGCACACAAATTGCCGCATATTTTGAATCTGCGTTTCCCAGGTGTCAGCAGTGACTTGCTGCTGATGAAATTGGACTTAAAAGGGGCTGCGATCTCGACAGGCAGCGCTTGTACGGCGGGCAATGTTGAACCCTCACATGTGCTCGAAGCGATGGTGGGCAAAGAGCATCCAGCTATTCGGGAATCGGTCAGAGTCAGCTTTGGCTATGGCAACACATTGGCGGAAATCGAAGCATTTGCTCTGCTATTAGCAGAAACTGTCTTAGCAACGAAAAAGTAGGAGAACAGCTAGCAATCTCGCTGAAAACTATTTATAATGAAAGAAATGATGTTAAAGAGGTGAAGAACATGGCATTTGAAACAACAGCAACCGTTTTAGGCGCAGCAACCCAATACCGCATTGCTCCTGAAGCAAAAAAATATACGTTGCGGGACAATGGCTTTACAGAAACGAACGGCGGCAACTTCCAATTGATTCGCGGCCTTGAAGCAACACCCCAAAGCAAAGAAGGCTTTAAATTAAAAATCACTGTTGCAAAAGATCTGCAAACCTTCAAGATGTCCATCACGACAGCCAATGGGTTAAAAGCAGTCAACATTTTCAAAGATGAACAGCACAAAATGCTGCAAGAAAAATTTTACTTTTTAATGGATGGTTTTATCAGCCGCGGGTTGTTTGTCAAAGCGTAAGCTTTTGCCAAAAGCAGCTATATCATTCAAAAGGCAAGAAGTGTGTCACTCCGCCAAGCAGGCATGGGATTGATACACTTCTTTTGTATCTTTGGCGGTTTCTTTTTATACTATAGAAAACAAACCCTAGGTGTTCGCAGGAACAGGATGAGTTAAGACGAGAAAGAGGGAATCAAGATGAAACGAACCTTAAACAAGCAATCAGTGCTAGCCGTCGGCATGGGGACTTGGCATATGGGGGATGACCCAGCCAAGGAAAAAGCCGAGATCGATGCGTTGCAAGCGGGCATCAAAGCTGGAGCGGCTGTCATCGATACCGCAGAAATGTACGGCGAGGGAAACGCAGAAACGCTAGTTGGCAAGGCGATCCAGCCCTTTACACGAGGGGATCTTTATTTGATTTCAAAAGTCTATCCCTGGAATGCCTCCGCAGATGAATTGCCGAAAGCTTTAGACCGCAGCTTAGCGCGTTTAGGCACCGACTATCTTGATCTGTATCTGCTCCACTGGCGAGGAGATGTGCCGTTAGCAGAAACAGTTGACGCACTAGAAGCTGCCAAAGCCTCTGGAAAAATTCGCGCATGGGGCGTCTCTAATTTTGACGTGGCAGATATGGAGGAGCTGTTGCGGTTAGAAAACGGCGATCAATGTGCCGCCAACCAAGTACTCTATAATTTAGGTGCCCGGGGGATCGAATACGATCTTTTGCCTTGGCAGGCAGAGGCTGAGATTCCTGTGATTGCCTACTCACCCATTGCTCAAGGCGATCGGCTAGGGCACCACTTCAAAAATGATGAAGTGTTGAAAGAGCTGGCAGAAGCCAAAGGCTGCACGATCTTTCAGCTGCTTTTGGCATGGACCCTTCGACAACCCCACGTCTTAGCGATCCCCCAAACCAGTGACTCGCTGCATATGCTGCAGAACATTGAAGCTTGCAAAATCGTTTTTTCCCAAAGCGAATTGGCAGCAATCGATGCGCGGTTTCCTGCACCGACGAAAAAGCAGCCGCTAGCGATGATTTAAAGACGCTGATCACAGAAAAAGCACCAAGGTAAGGAGCGACTATGAAATTTTTTACGTCTGATACCCACTATTTTCATGCAGCCTTGCTCGGGGACAATGACTTTGCCCCACGCCCCTTTGAGACAGTGACGCAAATGCATGAAACGATGATCGCCAGCTGGAATGAGGTCGTTGCGGATAAAGATGTCGTCTATCATTTAGGGGATGTCGCGATGCACCCTGATTACGAAGCGGGCTTTCCAGAAATTGCTGCGCTGTTAGCACAGCTGCAGGGCAAAATCGTTTTTATCAAAGGCAATCATGATACCCGAGCTTTCTTTGCGTACTTGCGCAAGCATGATCCTGGTTGTTTGGGAGCCGAAAAGTATGCGTTTGAAGATGTCGGTGTCTTGCTGAAGTTTGCTCATCAGCAATTTATACTGACCCATTATCCTATGCTGCTGGGGATCACCAAAAACAGCCGTAATCTGCATGGGCATATTCATCATCACAGTGTACCGATCGCTGAGAATCTCAACGTAGGAGTCGATGCACCAGAATTGGCGTTTCTGCCACAGCCGCGTCCTTTTGGTCGGCCAGTTTCCGAAAATGAACTGGCGGTGTTGTATCATGCAAAACAACAAGAACTTACTAAGCTGGCTCGTTAACAGATAACAAAAAAAGCAAGCGTCCAAACAGATTTGGGCGGCTTGCTTTTTTTGTGATGACTTTGACAGCAAGCTTTGATTAAGGAAATTTTTTTGATAAAAATAAACTTTATATGTAAAAAATAATCGATTCCAAGAGTTATTATTTGATGGATATTTAAGAAATGTGTATGCTTTAAGTAGAAAGCAGTAAAGGAGGTTGCCAATGCGTAAGATTTCTAAAGTGATTTTTATCATCGGATTGCTTTTACTCTTACTTGTCTTTTATTTTGGGATCATCGCCAATCAGCAAGCGGCTTCATTGCCTGTTTACTTGATTCCTTTGGATGAATATCCTTGGGTCGGATCTTCCATGAGTATGCTGCTCTTTTGGTTATCTGTTGGCTTTGCCATTTTTACCGTGATCGCGCTCTTTGTCGTTTTGTTTTATCCAAAACGTTCGGACCGCTTGATCATTTCCCATAAGACAGGCGATTTAGTGATTCAGAAGAAGGCGTTAGAGCATTTTGTGCTTGAACGGGTGAAACAAGCAGATTTCATCCATCAGCCATCCGTAAAAATCAAAATCGTCAAGAATAAAGTATCCGTAAAAATCGATGGAGAAATGAAACAAACAGCAGCCATCCCGCAAAAACAAGAAGCATTGGTTGGTGAGATCAGCAGCAGTCTGCAGCAGCTTTTCGGTATCGAAAGCAATATCCAAACGGAAGTTGTTTTAAAAGATACGCAAGAAACGCCAGCAGCCCATGACCAGCCGCGTGTAGTTTAGGAGGAACAGGTATGAGTGAATGGTTCTACCACTATAAGATCCCGCTTATCTTTGCAGGTTTCGGTTTGATCCTAGCGATCCTGTTTCTAACGATCGGCTTTTTGAAAACCATACTGCTGGTGCTGTTTACGGCACTAGGTATGTATCTGGGATTTTATCTCAAAGAAGTCGGATTCTTTGAACAATTTCAAAGACCGCGCCGTTAACTTTGGTAACATTATTAGTTTAATTTATATCAAGATTATAGTAGGAGGAATGTACGATGGAAAACCAAACAAAACCAACAACAGGTGTTAAAGGAGAATTAACTTACGAAGATAAAGTGATTCAAAAAATCGTAGGCATTGCATTAGAATCTGTAGACGGACTCTTAACAGTCGATGGCGGTTTCTTCTCAAATATTGCAGGTAAATTAGTCAACACCGATGATGTGACTTCAGGGATCAACGTTGAAGTTGGGAAAAAACAAGTAGCAGTCGATCTTGATATCGTTGCAGAATACGGCAGCGACATGACCACGATCTACGACCAAATCAAAGAGGTTGTTTCAACACAAGTCAACAAAATGACGAATTTAGACGTCATCGAAGTAAACGTGAACGTAGCAGATGTCAAAACACGTGAACAATTCGAAAAAGACTCTGAAACAGTTCAAGACAAAGTAAGCAGTGCGGCAGAAACAACTGGCGACTTTGCGTCAAAACAAACACGTAAAGCCAAAGGTGCCTTCAACCGGACAACGACGCGTATTCAAGAAAACAACGAACCACGCGTTCAATAATAGCAAGATAAGCAAAAGACTAGCTTCGGCTAGTCTTTTTTGTCGCAAAAATGGCGTGTTTTTGCAGCTTCAGCCGGTCAGAACATCAAAGCCAAAAGCTCCAATAATGGATTCCTTCTGCTTGAAAGACATCGTTAGGATAGCTTTTCTCATAATGGGCTTTTTCGGGGGAATCATTAGGATTGAATACTTGAATCGCTCCTTCTTTGTTCAAAGCCAATACCATGATATGTCCTGAGGTCGTAAAGGTTCCTGCTTGAACCGAGACCACAACGGGGATGCCTTGTGTCATTTTCTCATAGGCAGCCGCAAAGGAACTTCCTAAATCGGCAAATTGGTAACCAAAAGCTTCGGCAAACTGAGGAAAGATTTGCCAACTCGTTCCTTGTTTGGGAAGATAAAATTGATCGCCAGCCCACTTTAATAGTTTGTCAGGATTCGACGGATGATCCGTCCAAAAAGAATCGATCATCGCTAAAGAAGCAATAGCGCACCCGTTTGCTGCAAACGTATTTTGCGTTTCTCCATATCCATATGTGTTATTGCCCCAGCGTTGATCGGTTTGTACAATCAACGGCACTTGCTGCGTGTCTGCCATCGCTTGTTGAATCGCTTGATTGGCTTGGCGAGTGAACTCTTTTGAGACAAGCGCTGTCTGATCAAATTCAGCATCCCTGACCTGATCAATCACGTAATGAATGACAAAAATACCACCGATGAGAAAAAGTAGTAGCGCAAGGCTCTTTCTTTTCTTTCCGTCGTTTCTCCTAGTTTTCGATATCCCTGTGTGTGATCTCATGAAATGCCCCTCCTCGTAAAGTAATATCTAAGAGAAGTATAGTCTTTTTCTGATAGCGGCATTTCTACATTTCCTGAAGAATTCCATACGATTTTATGACAAACGACTGTTTAAAAGGTAAAATGCGGCTTCTTAGCATTCGCTTATCTAGTTGTCTTTGAACAATGGGAGTCGTTTGGACGGCTATCGATAAGATACACAAAAAGCAGCGCTTCTTCTATTGGTCTGAATGGGGGGGAAGAACGGACAGCGGGTATCCTCCAGATGACTTTTCTAAAAAAGGAATTTATAAGAAAAGACAGCAAACAGTGAACTTTTTTGTGTTTTGTTGTATAATGCAAATTACTGAAAAGTTGCGACCTTCAAATCGTAGATGATTTCAGAATCTATAATTGAAATGATGGTGAAACGATCATGTCTAACGAAAACACCCGTGTGGTGGTTGGAATGAGTGGCGGGGTAGACTCGTCAGTAACAGCACTTTTGCTGAAAGAACAAGGGTATGATGTTGTCGGGATCTTTATGAAAAATTGGGATGATACCGATGAAAACGGTGTTTGTACCGCAACAGAAGACTACAAAGACGTAGCCAAAGTGGCTGCGCAAATCGGGATTCCTTATTATTCAGTGAATTTCGAAAAAGAATATTGGGACCGTGTATTTGAATATTTTCTTGCAGAATACCGTGCCGGACGGACGCCAAATCCAGATGTCATGTGTAACAAGGAAATCAAGTTCAAAGCCTTTTTGGATTATGCGATGGATCTTGGTGCCGACTATGTAGCAACTGGCCATTATGCGCAAGTGACCGTTGATGAAAACGGCGTGACTCATATGTTGCGAGGCGTGGATAACAACAAAGATCAAACGTATTTCTTAAGCCAATTGTCACAAGAACAATTGAGCAAAACCATGTTCCCACTAGGCGGCATGGAAAAATCAGAAGTACGAGCGATCGCTGAACGGGCCGGTCTAGCAACAGCCAAGAAAAAAGATTCCACGGGTGTCTGCTTTATCGGAGAAAAGAATTTCAAACAATTTTTGAGTAATTACTTGCCAGCGAAAAAAGGCAATATGGTTACATTAGATGGCGAAGTCAAAGGACAACACGATGGCTTGATGTACTACACCATCGGACAACGTCAAGGCTTAGGCATTGGCGGCGGCGGTGCTACCCAAGAACCATGGTTTGTAGTAGGAAAAGACTTAGCGACCAACACTTTGTATGTGGGACAAGGATTCCATCACCCCGCATTGTATGCAGATCGCTTGGAAGCAAGCCAAATCCACTTTACTACAGAACAAGACCGCGGCACAGAATTTTCATGCACAGCAAAATTCCGCTACCGTCAACAAGATGTACCGGTAACGGTGCGTCTATTAGATGGAGATCGAGCAGAAGTGATTTTTGACGAACCAGTCCGCGCCATCACTCCTGGACAAGCAGTCGTTTTTTATGACGGGGTGGAATGCTTGGGCGGCGGTTTGATCGATGCAGCCTATAAAGAAGCCAAAGAATTACAATATGTTTAACCACTAACACAATCAGCCCTAGCTAAGAACACTGAACCAATCAGTTGCACTTAGCTAGGGCTTTTTTTATTTGTACCAACGAATGTTTTGCGTAATCAAGAGAACCAAAAAATAGGTAGCCGATTATTCTTTGATCTTGAAAAGGTGGATCTGTTCGCTAAATGTAGCGACTTGTGCAGGATTGATCGTACCGTTTGTTTTCGAAAGCGCATTAGACATGCCACAAGCCATCGAATAGGTCAATGCTTGTTCCATTGGATACTGTTTATTCAATGCAACAGCCATGCCACCAACAGTTGAATCGCCACAGCCAGTCGTATTAACGATGGCGATTTTAGGGATCTCGATCTTATAAAAAGTCGACTGATGTTTAACGATTGCCCCATCGCCGCCTTGAGATATCATGACGGTGTCGATTCCTTCGAAAAGAGTGCTTTCTAAGACAGAGAAAATGTCTTGAGATGAATGTAATTTTTGACCTATTAGCTCTTCCAATTCCTGTTGATTCGGTTTAATAAAATTCGGACGAGCATTCGTGTGAGTCAAACAATTTTTTAGTTGTTCACCTGCTATATCCATGAGGATTGGTACCTGCTCACCTAATGTCTTACGGATGAATTGAAGCAATTGATCGTGAAAATGCCCATTATCAGAATTTACTGATCCAGAAATACAGACGACCGTGATGGGATGTTGTTCAATTAATGCTGCAAGGTGTTGGTAAAAAAGTTGTTCGTTTTTCTCCGATAGATAAAGTCCTTTTTCTACTAGCTCTGTATGGGTGTTATCGTCATGCATGATCGTGATCGCATTGCGAGAATTACCATCGATGGTTAGGAAATCCAATACATAACGTTCTTCGGCTAGTAAAGAATCAAGGATCGTTTTGCCTACAGGTCCACCTAAAATACCTGTCAATAAAACGTCTTCCCCAGATTGTGCGATGACTCTGCCAGCATTGATACCTTTTCCCCCAATCGATGTATGTGGGTTATCTACCCGATTTACTTGATCCAATTTCAACGAAGGAACCAAATAGTTGTAGTCCATGGAAGGGTTCATTGTGATGGTTAAAATCATTTTTGTTCCTCCTTGAGGATCTCTGTAAAGGAGCGATAATACTCAAAAGTAGTCTCAGAAAGTTTATCATCAGTGATCAAATAATCGATATCTGAAAGTGAGTAAAAGGTGTAAACGTCGGAGCGATTAAACTTGGAACTATCCGCAACGATGCATTTTTTGCGGGAATGCTTGAAAGCGACTCGTTGAATCGAACCTTCAACAAGATTCGCAGTGGTGATATTATTTTCAAAGATCCCATTTGTAGCAGCAAAAGCGATATCGATATTTAAATTTTCAAAACTCTTCTCTGCCGTTTCCCCATAAAATTCTTCCGTCGTGCGGGAAAATTCTCCGCCTGTCAATAAGACACGATAGTCTGTGTTGTAAATCAAATAATTAAAAGCAAGCAAACTATTTGTGATCACGAATAAGTTTGCTTTTTTTAGTTCAGGTAAAGCGTGAAGCATCGTAGTTCCAGCACCGATATAGATAGTATCGTTGTCTGAAATGATACTGTTCATCACTTTTCCAATGAATTTTTTTTCAGCAACATTCGTATCGATTTTTTCTTGAGTAGAAAGCTCGTGTTCGATTTTTTCGAGTTTTTGGGCGCCACCATAGATTTTTACCAATAAAGATTGATTCGCTAACTCTGTAATATCTCTACGAATGGTCATATCGGAAACGTCTAATGTTTTGGCTATTTCTGCAATGGATAAGTAATCGTGCTGATTCACTAGCGCTAGAATTTTTTCTTGCCGTTCTTTCTTTAACATAGTTTCACCTCTGGTTGATTAACGATTTTTTTAAGTTTCTTTTTCAACTGTCTTCTTTATACATTAATTAATAGCATTTACTTTTGGAAAAAGCAAGGATAAATGTTCATCTTTGTTAAAGTTTGATAATTTTATGTGTCGATAAAAGTAACCAGTTTGGAAAAAATACGAAAAGAAAGCGTTGACAAGAAAAATTAACTATTGTATATTTACATTGTAAAACACATTATAACAAAGTTTAACAATGTTTATCATTAAAGTTGAACAAGGAGGAAGAATAGGTGGGCTATACGAGCATGTTTGATGAAAGGCTGATTTTTCTCGACGTGGAAGGAGAGGAGTTGAAAGAGCTATTTGAAGAGATAGCCAAACGATTACAGGAACAAGGTTTTGTGAATGAACAGTATGTAGAAGGATTACTAGCAAGAGAACAAGCCTTTCCAACTGGGCTGATTACACAGTATTTGAATATTGGCTTGCCTCATTCAGAACCAGCGTATGTCGAAAAGCCTTTTATAGCGATCGTGCGTCTGAAAAACGAGGTGAAGATGAAGCAAATGGGTGACAGTCAAGAAATGCAGGTCAAGAATCTCTTTTTTCTAGGGATCAAAGAACCAAAAGAGCAAGTCGGCTTACTGCAATCGTTAATGGCATTATTTATGGATGAAGGATTTGTAAAGGCATTCATTGGGACACAAGAAGTACAGGCAATTTATCAATTAGTTACACAGTATACAAAATAAAATTTTTGGAGGGATTCAAGATGAAAAGAAGATTGATCGTAGCATGTGGAAGTGGCGTTGCAACAAGTCAAACGATCGCAAGTAAAATTGCTGGGATGCTTGAAGATGACGGGATCGATTTCCCCGTTGAAGCAGTTGATTACAAGTCGATCCAAAACGAATTGCCGTCGACAGGAATTTATGTGTATGTTGCACAGCCAGATGATGAAGTATTGGAAAAAGCGGCTGAGCTAGGTGTACACGTTTTTGCTGGAATTCCGTTTCTTACAGGTATGGGTATGGATACGATTTATGAAGAAATCAAAGAATTGATTGGCTAGCACAAAACATCCTATCAAAAGAAAGAAGTGAAAAAAATGCAAGTATTTCAAGACATTATCAATTATATTTTAGGTTTAGGTTCCGCTATTTTTGTGCCGCTAATCATTTTAATCCTAGGCTTGGTTGCAGGGATGAAATTCAAAAAAGCCTTTATGTCTGCGATCACGTTAGGTATTGCTTTTACTGGGATGTCGATGGTCATCGGCTTTATGTCAAATGCAGTTAGTCCAGCTTCCGAAGCATTGGCGAAAAATACTGGCTTGAACTTGCCTGCGCTAGATTTAGGTTGGACAGGAGCAGCAAGTATCACCTGGTCATGGTCTTATGCATTTGTTTTCTTTGCCGTCGTTCTTGGTGTGAATTTTGTCATGTTGATTTTGAACTGGACCAAGACGTTGAATGTCGATATGTGGAATGTATGGGGCAAAGCGCTGACTGCCTATCTAGTCTACTTTATCAGTGGGAGTTTACTTGCTGGGTTTATCACCGCCGTCGTACAGGTTATCTTGGAACTTAAGATGGGGGATATGTTCCAACGCCACATTGAGGACTTGACTGGTATTCCTTTAGTAACAGTGACCCACTTGATGAATATTTCAGCAGTACTTTTATTACCGATCAATGTGATTATGGATAAAATTCCTTTCTTTAATCGACGTGCCGATACCAAAGCCTTAAAAAAGAAAATCGGCATCTTCTCTGAAAATTCGGTGATGGGCTTTCTCATAGGCTTAGGCTTGGGGTTAGCCGCAGCCTATGGCGTGTCAGGTTCATTGAATTTAGCTATTCAAATCGCGACGGCAATGGCTTTGTTCCCAATGATCTCAAAAATGTTTATGCAGTCCCTTTCACCACTTGCTGATGCAATGTCGGAAATGATGAAAAAACGCTTTAAAGATCGGGAAGTTTACATTGGGTTAGATTGGCCTGTATTAGCTGGTCGCTCTGAGATTTGGGTCACTGCTATCTTGTTGGTACCTGTATTTATTGGCTATGCCATCATCTTGCCAGGAAATGCTGTGTTGCCTTTAGCAGGAATCATTAACTATTCGATCGCAGTAGGTGGATTATTGCTTACCGGCGGAAACTTGGTTCGTATGCTGATCATGGGGGTTATTTCGATGCCAATCTATCTATATGCAGCTACGTATTTGACGCCGATCTTAACGGGCTTAGCAGATCGAACCGGCGCAGTAGAAGGGATACAAAAAGGGCAGCAAATCACTTGGTCTTCGATCGAAGGACCAGAATTTCGAATTTTATTTGCAGAAGCGTTTAAAGGAAATATCTTGGGTATCGTCGGTTCCGTTGTGTTTATCGCAATGTTTGTCTGGTTGTATAAATATATGAGTAAGGTAAAGGTACCAAGTCAAAGATATGAAGAACAAGGGACCCAATCGACGCATGTGCGTGCGACGAATGGCTAATATTTTCAAAAAGGAAAGGGCGACAGGAATGGGAAAGAGCGAAAAAATAAAATGGCAATTGCTTCTTTTTCTAGCAATTGGCTGCTATCTCTTAGCTTTGGTGACACAACAGTACCTATTTAATGTCGTAGCGATTGGTCTAGCAGTCTGTGTGTATAAATATGGCAGTCCAGTACTTTTTAAAGAATATGATGAACGGAAAAAGAAAAAAGAGGAAGAAGCAGCCAAAGTAAGAGAAGCTGTTCAAACAATCTTACGCAACAAAACGTTTGAAAAATAAAAAAGGTGGTCTTGAATATGTCAGATGGACGGATGATTTTTGAAAGAGAACGGGAAGATTTAGCACGAATCGTAAAATTGATTTTTACTAGGAAGAATACAAATGTTGCAGGCGGTAATTTTTCTTTTAAAACAACCGATGAAACTGGAAAAGAATACATTATTATGACACCAACTATGATGTCAGAAGCCTATTTAGGAGAAGTCTCACCAGCCCAGATTTTAGTCGTTGAGCCTCATACGAGAAAGGTGATTGATGGGGTAGGTCAGCTGACACGAGAAATCAACTTACACGAAGCGGTTTATGATACGAATCCAGCGATAAAAGCAGTCTTACATGCCCATTCTCCTCACTCGATGTTTTGGGCAACCGCCGGATTGGATATGCCTAACTTAACGGAAGCGACCCAAAAAATTGGCTATATTCCTGTACTAGACTTTGAACCTAATTGCTCACCAGAATTAGCAGAATTAGTTTCTGATTATATGAAAAAAGAACAACTCGCCTTACCGAATATGTTGCTCCTCAACAGTCATGGGGTACTGATCAGTGCGCCAGGAGCATCTGGCATCGAAGCAATCCATAAAGCTTTGCAAATATTAGATACCACGGAATGGAATGCGGAAATTGCCTATAAGCAAACGATTTTCCAATCTTTAGGCTTGTTAGATGGTTTTTACTCCAAAGGGAGACAAGTAGGAACCCTTGAAGACTTGAAAAAACATACACCGATTTATAATAAAGAAGAAATTTTTGCTGGTGGTGATTAGCCAGCAAGTAATCATCTTTTTCGATTGATAAAAATCCAAGAACATTCGTTTACGAGTTCTTGGATTTTATTTTTTTAGTCAAATTATGCTATAATTTAGATAGAAAATGAATGTTTTTGATGCATTGGCATTTTTAAAAGAAAGGAGGAGGAGCATGAATCGTACCAAAGCCAATCTCATGAAATGGGGGTTTGTCGTTAGTGTCGTAGGGGTGGTGATGCTTCATCAGACTCAGGTCATTTCAAGCCAAATCAACCATCTTGCCTTAGCCGTACTATTGGGTTTAGCCGGGTATTTGCTTGTTTTTAAAAAGTTCTACTTTTTGTCCTCTCAGATTGCGGGGCATTCCGATCAGTATAACCAAGCAGAAGTCAAGTGGGGCAAAATTGCGGGAGTGGTCGCCTTCTGTATTGCGCTGATCAATTTGATTTTGGTCTTTGTGTGAGTGCGACGGAAAAAAAGCCGCCAAAAGAAATCTTTGGCGGAAACTGGGTTGCTTTGCTCATGATCGATCATCAAATTCGGCTTGGTGTGCTTGAAAAAAGCGGTAATACTGCTGGACACTGGCTAACTGGGTCCACTTCCGAACATCGACGGGCGTTTGATCCAAATCATAGATTTTGGCTTCCTTTAAAGATAAAACGAAAGGACTATGGGTAGCAATAATGAATTGACACTGTTCATAGCGGACAAAATCTTCCAGTAACTGCACCAGTTCCAGCTGACGCTCAGCAGAAAGAGAATTTTCTGGTTCATCTAATAAGTAAAGGCTGTTGGGACGAATCTTTTCTTGAAAGAAGCGAAAGGCACTTTCACCATTGGAATATTCTCGGACATTGTCGATCAAGTGCTTGCGGGTGAATTTGGACTGTGTGTTGGATCGTGCAAGATTGATTTTCTTCAATTCATGGTAGTCGTCAAAACCCGTGAAACGAAAGTCCGCATACTTTGCTTGGTAGTATTCTTGGAATACTTCTTCTCGGCGATGATCGATCCCTTGATTCAAGTTTCGAATAGCCAGCATGTAATCAAAGACATCATCGCTGGTCAAAAGTACTTTTTCTTGCGGTTCGACGATGCTGCCAGTAGTACAGTAGGCTAAGTAGTCCTCGAAAAAATTCGAGCGATTATACGCAGCAAAGCGCTGCGCGTGGATCTTTTCGGCAATCACGTTCAATGCGGTGGTTTTGCCAGAACCATTGCCGCCATATAAGATCGTGACCGGTTCAAAATCGATCTGCTGAAAAAGGCGGGCACTGAGAATCTGAAAAGGGTAGTAAGAATCATAAACGGTTCGTTTGATGGAAAGGAAAAAATCAAACTCGGTCTCTTGATCGGGAAAAGTGATTTGTTCGAGATACATGGGGCACCTCCTGGCAATTTCGTGGTTGTCATTATTGTAGCATATCCATCGCAGACAAATTTTTTTTACGAGGTTAAAATAAATCTTGTTTGATATTTTTTTAATCTTTTGATGTTATATTCACAACAGGAAACATCTGTGCTAGACTATAGGGGCATAGAAATGATGTAATCTTAAACAACCGATAAATCGTACAAAAAAACGAGGGTTTAATGAATTTTTAAAGCAATGTTTAAATGCTGAAACTTATTCCTTGCAAGTTTAAGTAAAAGTGACTAATATGAGGAAGGAATCGTGAAAGGAGCAATGGAATGTATCAAGTAGTAGTCATGTATGGGGACAATGAACCGTGGTGGTTTTTTGAGGGATGGCAGTCAGATATTCAAGAGGCGTTCACATTTGCAACTTTCAGCGAGGCGCAGTCATTTTATGAACAAAAATGGCAAGAAATCAGAGAAGAGTATTCGTACATAAATGCAAAATCAAACTTTATGACGGCTTTTTGGAATGAAGAAGACGAACGCTGGTGCGAAGAATGCGACGATTACCTCCAACAATATATTGGACTGGCATTGCTTAAAGAATATCAGCAAGTCGTCGATGAAAGCAGGAAAGATTTTTATGAAACAACTAATTCTAGCGGAAAAGCCAAGCGTTGCCAAAGACCTCAGCAAAGTTTTGGGCTGTGAGCAAAAACATAAAAATTATTACGAAGGACCCAAGGCGATCGTTACTTGGGCCCTTGGTCATTTATTGGGCTTGAAAATGCCTGAAGATTTAAACAAAGACTGGGCATCATGGCAGATGGAAACGCTACCGATGATCCCTAAGTCCATCGGGATCAAGCCGTTGCCAAAAACCGGTCATCAACTAAAAGCCATCAAACAATTGGCTCAAAGAAAAGATGTCGGGGAAGTCGTGATCGCTACCGATGCGGGAAGAGAAGGGGAGCTAGTCGCTCGCTGGATTTTGGAGTGGGTTCGTTTTGACAAACCAGTCAAACGTTTGTGGATTTCTTCGCAAACCCCTAAAGCCATCAAAGAAGGCTTTGCAAAATTGCAGTCAGCCAAGCACTACGACAATCTTTACTACTCCGCCCTTGCGCGGGCAAAAGCCGACTGGCTGGTAGGATTGAATGTCACCCGGGCATTGACGGTCAAATATCAAGACAATCTTAGTGCGGGTCGGGTCCAAACCCCTACCTTAGCTTTGGTGCGCAGTCAGGAAATGCAGATCGAGAGTTTCCGTCCGCAAACCTATCATGTGATTACCCTAAACGTAGGCGATGCCAAGGCCCGCCTGCAGCAAAAAAATCCCTATCAACTAAAAGAACGCAGCGACGCCGAAGCATTGGTCAAGCAAATGAGTCAACAAAATGGTCGCGTGACAGCGATCGAAGAAAAGGTCAAAACAGAAAGTGCACCATTGCCATACGATTTGACCGAGATCCAACGAGAAGCCAATCAGCGTTATGGTTTTTCTGCCAAGAAGACCTTGTCGCTTGTTCAAAGCTTGTATGAAACCCA
Source organism: Enterococcus sp. DIV1368d (assembly GCF_050542975.1). Lineage (NCBI taxonomy): Bacteria > Bacillati > Bacillota > Bacilli > Lactobacillales > Enterococcaceae > Enterococcus > Enterococcus sp. DIV1368d. The sequence continues at coordinate 424,146 of NZ_CP172939.1, forward strand.
CAAGATCGTCACTTATCCAAGGACGGATTCCAAGTATTTGACCAATGATATGAAGGCAACCATGAAGGAACGCCTGCAGGCAGTTGCGGATTTTGCCCCAGAAGTCAAAGGATACTTGAAAAATGGCGGACAAGTGGTGCAGCAAGCTGTCTTCAATGATAAAAAAGTTACCGATCACCATGCCTTATTGCCAACGGAACAGCGGGCACGTTATGAAAAATTAACTACCGATGAACAACGGATCTATCAAATGATCGTTAGTCGTTTCTTGATGCTCTTTGCGAAACCCCATAAAAAGCAGCAGCAGAAAGTGACCGTGACCTTTGGTTCAGAAACCTTTGTATTCAACCGCAATACCGTGTTAGAAGCGGGATGGAAAACGACTTCTGAAGAAGAAACCAGTGATGTGGCTTGGCAAAAAGACAGTACCGTCAAGCCTGAGTTCACCATCCAGAAAGAGTTGACCACACCACCGAAACCGTTGAATGAAGGAACTCTTTTAGGTAAAATGGAAAAACATAGTCTCGGTACGCCGGCAACCCGTGCGGAGATCATTGAAAAGCTGATCAAATCTGAGCTGATGGAGCGGACCCCAAGCGGCTTGCAAGTATCGCCAAAAGGCAAGCAGCTGTTAGTCTTAGTCAATCCATCCATGGTGACACCAGAATTGACGGAAAAATGGGAGAAGGAACTGGAAGCCATTGCGAAAGGCACCTATTCTGCCCAAACCTTCCTTGCACAAATCGAAGCAGACACAAAACAACTGGTCAAAGAAATCAAGCAAAGCGAAAGCAAGTACCAAGATTTCTCATTGACCCAAAAACGTTGTCCCGAATGCGGCGAACCATTGCGGGAGAAAAATACCCGTGATGGCAAGATCTATGTTTGCTCCAGTGGCACCTGCAAGTACCGTCGTCGGAAAGACCCGAAAGTTTCAAACCGACGCTGCCCGCAATGCCACCGAAAGATGGAGATCATCGAAGGCAAAAACGGCGCCTATTTCCGCTGTAAATTCGATGGGACCACCGAAAAAATGGCGGATAAAAAGGAACGCAGCAAAAAGCTGTCGAAACACGAAGAACGCCGCTTGATGAACAAAATCAATCAAGAAGAACCGCAAGAAAGCCCATTAGCAGCTGCTTTAAAAGCTGCGATGGAGAAGAAATAACTGCATGAGGTAGAAAATGAAAAAGAGTGAGGACGATTTTGCTGTCCTTCACTCTTTTTTTGCATCCATCCATTCACTCATCTAGGAATTTTTTTGACGGTATTCTTTCGGTGAGATGTTTTCTTTCTTCTTGAACAAAAAGGAAAAATAATTTGGGTCATTATAGCCAACATCAAAGGCGATCTCAGATAGCCGTAGATTGGTCGTTAACAGCAGTTCCTTAGCTAAGGTCAACCGTTGCTCGGTCAAGTATTCGATAAACGTAGAATCAGTGGCTTGCGAGAAGATGGTGCTGAAATGTGCTGGACTCAAATGAACTTTTTCAGCAACTACATTTAAGGAAATATTGGGATCAGAAAAGTGCTCACTGATAAAGGCTTTGGCTTGATTGATGACGCTTTGATATTTCGCCATCGCAGGATTGATGGGTTGTTGGGTCAATAATGGCAACAGTTCTGCCAGAGTCGTTTGATAGTTCTCTGGCTCATGGGTCAATGCCGCTAGATAGTCTAAGTCATGGGCGTGCTGAACGATCTGGGGCAGCGAATGACTGTCTTTTTTCTTCAATAATGCCAGCAGTTCGACTAAGACGAACAAACGGTACATTTGCGTTCGCTCAACGGTTCCATGAGGCGCCATCAATTCAGCGATCAGCTCAGGGATCGTCTGTTTCCCAGCATTTGCCAGCCGTGAAGCAAGGTCGGTTTTGAAGGGATTGGTGGGGGACAGTTCCCCTTCGCGAATGTCGTCTTCATAGCTGATGATTTTTTCCTTGCGGATGCTGCCATAGGTTTTTAGCATGTCACGAGCTTTCTGATAAGAAAGAGAGATGCCCGAGAAGCGATCTGCTACCGGTCCGATCGCCACTGCTACTTCTTCCCCAGAACCATGAACGAGGCTTTGAGCGATCTGATAGGCTTTTTCTAAAACTTGTTCTCGGTCATGGTCAAAAAGCAAAAACTTGATGAAGCGGCTAGACACACTGGAGAACAAGACGGCATCGTCTTGTTCATAGGCTTTGGTCAGCTGCTGGCTAAAGCGAGTGTAGTCAGAAAAGCTTTGATTGAAGGGGGTTTTTGCTAAGAGCACACAAAACTGTTTGCCTGAAAAGCGCCGGCCCAGTTCTTCTGCTTGTAAAAAGGCTTCTGAGATCGTGATCTTTTGTTTAAAGAGGTGATTCAGAAAGTGATTCTTTTTGATTTCCATTTCGAATAAATCGTCTTCTTTGGATAATTGTTGATGAGTGGCTTGTTGTTCATCTAAATGTTGAACGACGGTTTTGATGGCTTGTTCTAATTCTTCGTTTTTGATGGGCTTGAGCAAGTAATCGTCTGCTTGCAGCTGCAGTGCCGTTTTTGCATAGTCAAAATCATCAAAGCCGCTAACGAAAATAATGCGAACTTGCGGCAATAATTTCTTGGCTTCTTTCGCAAAGACCAAGCCGTCCATAAACGGCATTTTGATATCACTGATAATAATATCAGGACGCAGATCAAGGATCGAAGCCAGCGCCAATTCGCCATCTGCGGCTTCATCGCTATAAACGATCGGGTATTGTTTGGCAAGAGTCATGATTTGGTGGCGCAAACTATCGCGAATCAGATGTTCATCTTCAACTATGAACACTTTGTACATGGTTGGGTTCCTCCCTTTTTGGTACTGTGACGTTAATCGTGGTGCCTTCTTGGTATTGACTGTGGATCGTCAGTTGCGCTTCGCTGCCGTAGTTCAGCTGGAGACGGCGATAGACGTTATATAGGCCATAGCCGCTCTCAGAGGCGGGATCAGTGGTTTCTTTAAGGTTACGACGAATCTCCTCCAAACGCTCAGGGTCGATCCCAACACCGTTGTCACTGATGGTCATTTGAATCTGGTGAGGCAATTCTGACACTGTGATTCGAATCATGCCGACACGACGGACAAATTTGGTGCCATGATATACGGCGTTTTCAACAAGGGGCTGCAGGACCATCTTCAAAACCTGTAGTTCTGGACTGACAGTTTGATCTTCAATGGTGTAAGACAGCATCCTGCCATAGCGGATCTGCAAAATCTTCAAGTAATCGTCCACATGCCGCAATTCTTTTTCCAGCGGAATCCAGTCTTGCCCTTTGCTTAAGGAGATGCGGAAAAAATCTGACAGCGCATAAGTCATTTCGGTTGCTTGCTCGTAACGGGCAGCTTCAATCAAAGAAACGATCGCATCTAAACTATTATAGATGAAATGTGGAGTGATCTGGGCTTGTAAGACCCGCACCTCACTTTGGGCTAAGTGATACTGCTTCAAGGCATTTTCTTCCAAGAGCCGAGTCAAGTCATCTGCCATCCGATTCAAGCTACTCGTCAGAGTCCGCAGCTCTGGGGTTTCGGGCAGTTCTGCTCGGTAGCTCAAATGTCCTTGGGATAGTTCATTGGAAAGGTCTAACAACCGATCCAGCGGGTATTGCAGATTGTCACGAACAAAGCGGCGGTTTTTATTGATGATCGCAAAGATGATCAAAAGCAACACGACCTGAAAAAGGATCAGCAGCAACACGGATTGGACCAGTTCGTGATTGGTTTGGCTGGCTAAGCTGATCTCTACCCCGACAAACTGCTGCAAAATATCGGATAGCAAATCGATCACCGAATCCACTTGGATCATGACGTATTGGTTTTTTTCCACCGGCTCATCCTTGAGAATATTGTCGATCAACTGTTGCTGATAGGTTTCTAAAGAATCGAGCGTCCGAAAGGCGACTGCTAAAATATTGAGCTCTTTGGCAGTGCTGGTATTTTCTTGAATGTGCTGCAGATCGCTCCTCAGTTCATCGATCACATTGGTTTCTTGGACTTGTGCGACGGTTTTTTGGCCAAAGACTAAGTCCCACATCTCCTCCAAGACAATGGCGTCGACTTTTTCCGATAGTTGATTGGCTTCTTCAATATTGTTGATGGTGTTTTGGTAAATAAAAATCTGCCGCGAGTAAAAGACACTGCTTACTACAAGGGGGATAAAGGCGACGAGGATCATCAGTTTGTTGGTCTGCTGGAAAATGCCCTTGATACTTTTTGTTTTCATCTTCATCTCCTCAATAATTTCTTGGTGGAATCTGATCAAAGTCCATATCACTGGAAAAAACTGTTTCATGGACATAGATTTCACGAGGAATGGCATCGGCGCCGCGAGCCAAGTAGCGCGAGATGGCATTTTTGACGAACACACCAGCGTCTGGGTTGCATTCAACGACACAATTGACGATCCCTTGCTTCAATTTGTCGATCATTTCTTTTTGGGCATCGATCGATACGATCACCAAATCCTTCCCTGGCTCAATATCGGTTTTTTCGAGGGCTTCAAGAGCGCCAAGAGTCATCTCGTCATTGTGACTGAACAAGACATCGATCTGCTCCATTTTGCCTTCTGCGATGTATTGTTCAATGACTTCTTTGCCTTTGCGGCGAATGAAGTCACCATTTAGCTCATCTTTGACTTGGATCGTTACATTGTTGTGGGCATAATCACGCTTGATGGTTTCTCGGAACCCTTCTGAGCGCAAATACGTCGGAGAAGTAGCATCCAGTCCCGTCAATTCTAAAACATTGATCGTTTCATTTTGATGTTCTTTATAATAATTGCTGACGTAGAGACCTGCACGATTGCCCTCGGCTTTGAAGCTTGGCCCGATATGAGTCAGAAACAAAGAGGGATCGCTGACGTTGACATGACGGTCCACCACGAAAACGGGAATCCCCGCTTGCGCAGCTTCTTCCAAAATCGGTTCCCAATTGTTTTCCTGAATCGGGGTAAAGACGATGGCATCGACTTGATACACGATAAAACTGCGGATATCTTGAATCTGACGTTCTTGATTCATATAGCCGTTACGATAGAGCACTTCATAGCCTTCCTTCTCTAATTCAGTGCGAATCGATTCGGTGTGGCGCTTGCGCCAGCTGCTTTCCGTTCCCGATTGAGAAAAACCGATCACGATACTTTCTTCCGATGTTTCAGCGGTCGTTTCTTTGACTGCTTGGCAACCAGCCAAGAAAGACAAACACAACCAAAGGAGTAACCCAATTTTTATATTCCTCATTTTTTTCACCTCTATGGTCTATTCTACTAAAAAATACGGAAGCGCTTTACACAAAATATCAAATCAAATAAAAACCAAGGGAATCTTAAAAAATCCAAGATTACGAAAAGAAAAGGGGGCAACTGAGTCGTTTTTTCTCAAGAAATCCAAGAAACCTCGAAAAAATCTAAATGTAAGCGATTCCTTAAATGGCTATACTGAGAATGTAAGAAAAAGACATGGAGGGATCACAATGAAAGGTACTTTTGGTAAATTGGTCGTCCTAGCATCCACCTTATTGGTTGGCGGATTGTTAGCAGCTTGTGGGAATGGATCAGACAGCGGGGCAAACGGTGACGGAGACAAAGGATTTGTTGGGATCGCGATGCCGACCAAATCGGCAGAACGGTGGATCGCAGATGGCGACAACATGGTAGAAGAATTAGAGAAGCTCGGCTATAAAACTGACCTGCAATATGGAGAAGACAAAGTAGAAAACCAAGTGGCACAAATTGAGAATATGATCACCAAAGGCGTTGATACTTTAGTGATCGCCTCGATCGATGGTTCGGCACTGACAGACGTGTTGGAAAAAGCCCATAACGAAGACATCACAGTCATCGCCTATGACCGTTTACTGATGAACTCGGAATACGTCGATTATTATGCCACCTTTGATAATTTTGGAGTCGGCGTGCTGCAAGCGTCTTATATTGAAGACAAATTGGGTCTCAAAGACGGTGAAGGACCATTTAACATTGAATTATTCGGCGGCTCTCCAGATGATAACAATGCACTGATCAATTATAATGGGGTCCTTTCGGTCTTCCAACAATACTTTGACAGCGGACAGCTAGTCGTTCCTTCTGGTCAAACCAACTTTAACCAAATCGCTACTTTGCGTTGGGATGGTTCAACTGCGCAAGCTCGGATGGACAACTTGTTGAGTGCCAACTATACGGATCAAACATTGGATGCCGTTCTTTCACCTTATGATCCAATCAGCCTAGGAATCATTTCATCGCTTAAAGGCGTTGGCTATGGTTCTTCCGATAAACCACTACCTGTAATCACCGGTCAAGATGCGACGGTGGCAGGGGTGAAATCGATCATCGCGGGCGAACAGACCCAAACGATTTTCAAAGATACACGGGTGTTGGCGAAAAACACGATCGAAATGATCGAAGCCATCACCAATGGCGAGGAAGTGCCAGTCAACGATACGGAAACCTATGACAATGGCGTCAAAGTCGTACCAACCTACTTGTCAAATCCCGTTTCTGTGGATAGCGACAACTACAAAGAAGAACTGATCGATACCGATTACTATACAGAAGAAGAGCTAGGCATTTAAGCAAGAAGCGCTGATCCAGCGAGAAAAGATACTAGTTTCCCCGAAAGCAGTAGGGAAGAACGAATCATCCCCACTATTCGTTCTTTCCGCTTTTCTTACAAAGGCAGCGCACCACTTTTACATAAAAAGGAAAAGGGTGAAAGAACATGGCAGATAATATTTTGATGATGAAAGGCATCGTCAAAGAGTTTTCAGGGGTTCGCGCCCTTGATAACGTCAACCTCTCGATCGAGCGAGGAGAGATCCACGCACTGTGTGGAGAAAATGGCGCTGGCAAGTCCACGCTGATGAATGTCTTAAGCGGACTCTATCCTTACGGCAGCTATGACGGAGAGATCTATTATGAAGGGGAGTTATGCAAGTTCAAAGATTTGCGGGACAGTGAGGACAAAGGAATCGTTATTATTCATCAAGAGTTAGCATTAAGTCCTTACCTGTCGATCAAAGAAAATATCTTTCTAGGAAACGAACAAGCCAAACACGGCATCATTGATTGGGATCTGACCGAAAAGAAAACAGACAACCTCTTAAAGATCGTTGGCTTGAAATTAGACCCGAATACGCTGGTTTCACAAATCGGTGTCGGGCATCAACAGCTGGTGGAAATTGCCAAAGCATTTTCAAAATCCGTCCGATTGTTGATTTTAGATGAGCCAACCGCGGCGTTGAATGAAGAAGAAAGCGCCAATCTGTTAGAGCTGATCAAAGAGTTTCGCAACCAAGGGATCACCTCGATCATCATCTCCCACAAGTTGAATGAAATCGTCAATGTGGCGGATCGCATCACGATTTTACGAGACGGGCAAACGATCGAGACGCTGAGTGGTGCCGAAATCTCTGAAGAGCGCATCATTCGCGGCATGGTTGGGCGAGATTTGACCAATCGCTACCCAGAGCGGAACCCCACTATTGGTGAACCGTTTTTTGAAGTCAAAAATTGGACGGTCCATCATCCAATCGACCATACCCGTGTGGTGAATGAGAATTTGAACTTGATGATCCGCAAAGGAGAGATCATCGGCATCGCTGGTTTGATGGGTGCGGGACGGACTGAGTTTGCCATGAGTGTCTTCGGTCATTCCTACGGCAGTTCGATTTCGGGGGAAGTCTATAAAGACGGCCAACCGATTTCTGTCAAAGACGTGCCAACCGCCATCAAAAATGGGTTAGCCTATGTGTCGGAAGATCGAAAAGCGCTGGGCTTGAATCTGCTGATGGATATTCGCGAGAATACCACCATTGCTAGTCTTGCCAAAATCAGCCGCCAAGGGGTTATCGATAAAGAAAAAGAAGTCACGATGGCTGAAGAATTCCGCAAAAAAATGCGGACGAAAACCAATTCGATCTATCAAAACGTCGGCAGCTTGAGCGGCGGGAATCAGCAAAAGGTCGTTTTGGCAAAATGGCTGATGACCACACCAGACATCTTATTTTTAGATGAACCGACCCGTGGGATCGATGTCGGGGCGAAATACGAAATCTATACGATCATCGAAGAGATGGCAGCAGCTGGCAAAGCCATTTGCATCATCTCCTCGGAGCTGCCAGAACTATTAGGCATGTGTGACCGAATCTATACGATGAACGAAGGCCGCTTCACTGGCGAGGTCCTGCGGGAAGAGGCGGATCAAGAACGATTGATGAATCTAATGACATTAGAAGAGAGTGGGGTTTGAGATGGAAACAACCAATAAATTAAAAAAAGAACGCAGCCATTCGCTGAAAGAAAAGGCACTGGAAATCTTTAGCAAATACAGTATGATCATTATCTTAGCAGTGCTGCTGGTGGCCTTTCAGCTCATGACCGACGGGATTTTCTGGCGGCCGCTGAATATCACCAATCTCGTGTTGCAAAACAGTCATATTCTCGTTTTGGCAGCTGGTATGCTCTTGGTCGTCTTGTTAGGACATGTTGATTTATCCGTAGGGTCCGTGATGGCGTTTGTCGGTGCGATTGCAGGCGTCTTAATGGTCAATAACGGCATCAGTCCTTGGCTGGCAGTGCCTCTTTGCTTACTGATGGGCGCAGTGATCGGTGCTTGGCAAGGCTTCTGGGTCGCGTATGTCGGTATCCCAGCATTTATCGTGACCTTGTCTGGTTTACTGATGTTTCGAGGACTGACCCAAGTCGTCTTAGGGGGTCAATCATTGGCGCCGTTTCCCAAGGCATTCCAACAAATTTCTACTGGGTATTTGCCAGATATTGCAGGCGGTCAGATCCATTTACTTTCCATGATTTTAGGTGTAGTGATCACGGGCATCCTGATTTTAGGCCAATGGCGGACCCGTGAGCGTCGCAAAAAAAATCTTTTTGAAGTGGAATCAATGGCAGCATTTGCCTTTAAAGCCGTCTTTACTGCGGTCGTATTTCTCGGCGCTACCTATATCTTTGCCTCTTATCAAGGGTATCCGATCATTTTGATCGTCTTAGGGGTGATCGTGGCTGCTTATGGCTTTTTGACTAACAAAACCGTTGCTGGTCGTCAAATCTATGCAACCGGCGGCAACAAAAAAGCAGCCGAACTTTCTGGGATCAAGACGAAGAAAATCACCTTCTGGGTCTTCGTGAACATGGGGATGATGGCAGCTTTGGCGGGCTTGGTTTTAGCCGCTCGGTTGAACGCAGCCACCCCGCAAGCAGGAACGTCAATGGAATTAGATGCAATGGCCGCAGTGTATTTCGGCGGGGCTTCCACATCAGGTGGTATTGGTACTGTGATGGGTGCGATCGTTGGTGGGCTCGTGATGGGTGTCTTAAACAATGGGATGTCGATCTTAGGAGTCGGTGTCGATTGGCAGCAAGCCATCAAAGGGTTGATTTTGCTGCTGGCCGTCGTGTTGGATATCTACAATAAGAAAAAGAAAATATCGTAGGAGGGCCTGTTTATGGAGGAACAAGAACAAAAGACGATTTTATTGATTTGTACCGCAGGTATCACTACGGGTCTCTTAGTGAAAAACATGCAGCGAGCTGCAGATGAAAAAGGATTAGCCGTGCATATCTATTCGGCACCAGCCATCATTGCTGAACAGATCCTGCAGCAGCAGACTGTCGATGCCTTGCTGATCGGTCCGCAGTCGAAGTACGAAGTCAATCGATTGAAAGACTTTCTCATGGTCAAAGCGGTGCCTTATAAATTGATCAAAGAAACAGATTACGAGTTGTTAGATGGCGAAGCTGTCCTTGCAGACAGCCTGACCCTCTTGCAAAACGATCGCTAACCAGCAGCTTGGCAAAAAGCTAGGTGGTCAGCAGTTGAATAGGCTCCCCAGAGTAGTGCTTGTCATCCCCCACAAGCACTACTCTTTTTGCGGTGCTTTTCTGCCTACACTAGCCAAGAAAGCCACTATTAAGCAGAAAAGCGTGGCAAGCCCGTTGGTTCGTTTTCTCGTGTTTAGGACATCGCATCATAGACAAACAAAAGAGAAGTTGAGGGGGAAGAGGACGAAGCTGACACCACGCGTATGCTGTTTAAAGGCAAGTGATGGGCGAGTGTCGCCCTTAAAGCATCGAGGCTGTGGGCGGTAGGAGGGGGGAAATGAGCTGATTAAACCGCTTCTGGTTTCTCGTTCGTAACTAAGCGTTTCGTAGGAAACACAACGAAACCCAAAAACAGACAGTCTGCTGACTGTCTGTTTTTAGGGGATACAAATAAGGAATAAAAGTGGATATTAGTTAAATGCGACTGCCTAGGGGGCAAATCCGAGAACAGTGCATGGTAACTACAAATTAAGGAAGTGTGATGACATTTTCTGAATCTTTGTCGAAGAAGTGTGCTTTGTTGATGTTGAAAGCCAAATCAACTGTTTCACCTGGACGGTGGAAGTCACGAGCATCAACTTTCGAGATAAATTCAGTCGCACCTACGCGTGTATAAAGCATCGTTTCTGCACCTAATAATTCAGATACGACTACTTCGGCACGTACAGTTGCTTCAGGAGAAGCTTCCAATGCGATTTGTTCACTGTGAATATCTTCTGGACGAATACCAAAGACTAATTGTTTGCCTTCGTACCCTTTTTCCACAAGAATCTTGTTCTTGCCTTCAGGAATACGTAAGTTCAAGCTTTGTCCATCAGAGATCATACCGTTTTTCAACGTAACATTGAAGAAGTTCATTGCTGGTGAACCGATAAAGCCGGCAACGAAAATGTTTTTCGGTGTGTTGTAGACTTCTTTTGGTGAACCGATTTGTTGAATGAAGCCATCTTTCATGATAACGATCCGGTCAGCCATGGTCATCGCTTCTGTTTGGTCATGGGTTACATAGATCGTCGTTGTTTCTAAACGTTGGTGTAATTTTGCGATTTCCGCACGCATGGCAACCCGCAATTTCGCATCTAAGTTTGACAACGGCTCATCCATCAAGAAGACTTTGGCATCACGGACGATGGCACGGCCTAGGGCAACCCGTTGACGCTGACCACCTGAAAGGGCAGCTGGTTTACGATCTAAGTATTCTGTCAATCCTAAGATCTCAGCGGCATTTTCTACCCGTTTTTTAATTTCTTCTTTGTCGTATTTACGCAATTTCAAACCAAATGCCATGTTGTTGAAAACAGTCATATGGGGATACAATGCGTAGTTCTGGAAAACCATCGCGATGTCGCGGTCTTTTGGTGCCACATCGTTCATTACTTTTCCACCGATGCTCAATTCGCCTTCAGAAATATCTTCTAAACCAGCGATCATTCGAAGCGTTGTTGATTTTCCGCAACCAGAAGGTCCAACGAAAACGATGAATTCGCGATCCGCGATATCTAAATTAAAATCAGTTACCGAATACGCATCATTATTATCATATTTTTTGTGGATATTTTTTAAGGCCATTTCTACCATTGGGATTACCTCTTTCCATTTAGTTTACATGAACATCATAAATGAAAACGCTTCGAAGGTGCAACGGAAACATGCACAAGAAAAAAACGTTTTCTTGTGCATGTTGTTTAATTGCTCTGATGGGTGAACTGATCGATCAATAAATAGCAAAGCAGCAGATCATCCATATTTTTTAAATTTAAGCGCGTCAGTGTTTGAAACTTATCGATCTTATATAGGAGAGAATTCCGATGCATGAACAGTTCTTTGGCTGTGGAGCTTGCATTGCCTTGATTGCGCCACAGGGATTGAATGATCGTTTCGGTCTCTTCTTCAAACCAATCTAGATACAAGGTACGAAACAAGGAAATATACTCGGAAAAGCCGTTGCGAAAAAGAGAGAAGACCACTTTGGGCAGATCCATACTTTTACTGGTGGTTTTCGTTTTTAACTCATTTTTGAACAGGCTAGACTCACTTGCCCATAAGGCAGTGAAATCGTGGCGTGGATGATGGAAGGGACCGACGAACAGCTGGGAATAGCAGTCGAAATCCATATCCAAAGCGACGAATAAGCCGTCGAGATCTTCGATGGGCAAATTGGCAGCATCTTGTTTTTCTACGATCACTGCATGGTCTTCGGTGAGGAAAAAAAGATCCACCACGCTAGGGAGCATTTGCTGAATCTCTGCGAGCCATTCGGATTGCAAAGAGTCGATGGTTCGGGTGAAATGAACTTGCAGCAAGCGAATCCACTCTGGCTCTTGAACGGGCTGATGTTCAAATAAAATCGGATACCATGGATGGTTTCGGTTATCGATTTCTGGTTGCAAAGAGCCGTTTCCCAGTTGGATCAGCAATTTTTCACTGTCACTTAATTGGTCAGTTGGCAGCCAAATATATTTTTTGCCGAAGGCGATGGATTCGATATCCTTCGTTGTGGCAACTTTGTCATGCAACGTTGCCTGGGGGAAACGTGCTTTGATGTCATTAAAAGAAAAAATGAGAAAGACCTCCTTTGAGATACTCTACGTATTCTTCAATTAGTATAGCATGTTCTAAAAAAACCGTTCAAAATTTTCCCAGGAAAAAAGCACAGCCCTTCACCGAAAGCTCTGTCTTCTCATGGCAGGAGGGCGGCTTTTTTCTCCGAAGCGATTGCTTCTATAATCCTAACAGTTGTTTTTTCTTGAATGCAAATTCTTCTTCAGTCAAAATTCCTTCGTCGACCAACACTTTTAGTTCGCGTAGTTCAGCAATGAGCGCTTCCGTCGGCTTCGCAGCTGGTGGTGGCGATGGGTTCGTTAACGGGACCGACCGCTCCCGAGGGAAGTTGGTGAGGTAGCGCTGTATGATCCGAGCAATCACCAGGTCTTTTTCGGCAAAGCAAAGGGAGTGATTCGGTTCCATTCGTCTGAAGGAATGGGTTTCTCTGATCGCTCCGCCGCCAATATACAATTCTAAAAAGCCATTGCCTTTCCAAAGTCCTGATTCAGCAACTTCTTTCAGATTGACACTGGTGATTTGGGGAATCTGCAGAACCTGTTTCGCTTTCTTCTTGTAATCGATGATCGTGAGGGTATCTTCTGAAATGACCCAAGCATCACGATAATGATAGGAAAGTAATTTGATTTTTCCAGCCTCTTCATCCACGTAACTTTTGGCTGATTGCCCACCAAGTGCTGCCAAATGATCCGTTAAAAACTCATAGGCTTTTTGGGCATAGATTCGATTGGTGAAATAGAGCAGATGAGAATTACCTGGTACCTGCAGTCGGAGGTAGTCCACTAAGAGACCTTTGCCTATATGTAATTCCACATCGGCAATTTTTGCCATGGGAATCTTTTCATCTGGGATTTTTGGATGGGTGTTGTTTATCCAGACGCCTTTTTTCGTAATGAGCCAACGACAGCTGGCATCATGTCTGCGATTTTCTCGATATTTTTTTGAATACAAAATAATGGGTTCCTCGTAGGTTTCATTAGGTGTTCTCGTCAAAATACTTACCTCCTCAAACGTAATAAGCAACATTTTATTCAATTATACAACAAATAGTGTTTTGATTCGTTTTATTCTGATGAAAATAAAGGAGATTTATCATTTATCTTCTTTTCGTTAGGTTTTTTTAGAAAAAAAGCCATAGCAGCAATTGACACGGAAGCGGTTTCTTGGTATCTTAGATGTACGGACAACTTTTGAAAGATGGGATTAAAATGGCGAATAAGTACGAACAACTTGCGGATATCTTAAGAGAAAAGATCCGCTTAGGCACCTATCAAGAAGGCGATGCAATCCCTTCAGAAGCAACCTTACAGGAAGAATTTCATTATAGCCGCCACACGGTGCGCCAAGCGATCGCTGTTTTGGTCAATGAAGGCTATTTAAGAAAAGAACGAGGCTCAGGCACCTACGTTTCAAAACCTGAGACTGTCAATCATAAAAACCGCAAAACGATTGGGATCATCATGACCTATTTGTCTGATTATATTTTCCCTTCGATCATGCGCGGCGTGGAACAGACATTGCGGGAGCAAGGCTATTCACTGCTTCTAGGATCAACCAACAATGACCATGAGCAAGAAAGAGCGTGCTTGCAGCAAATGATGGATCAAGGGGTAGACGGGTTGATCGTTGAGCCAACGAAGAGCAGCCAGTACAACCCGAATCTTGCTTATTATGTCGCCCTCCAAGAAGCCGGGATTCCTCTCGTCATGATCAATGCCTATTACGAAGAACTAGACTTGCCGCATATTTGTGTCAACGATACACGTTCTGGGTTTTTAGCAACCAATTATCTATTAGAACAACAGCATCAGCAGTTGATGATGATCACGAAAATCGATGACTTACAAGGGAAATATCGGATGAAAGGGTTTGTCAAAGCCTTGACCCAAGCCAAGCGGACGTTTGCAGCAGAAGACGTCTTGACGTATACGACGGAGACGAAAGAAGCCGTTATTGAACAAGCGATCCAGCGCTTGACGGCTGCCGATAATCAAGTCACAGGCATCGTTTGTTACAACGATGAGATCGCGCATCGCTTGATTCAAGCATTGACGGCTGCTGGGAAGAACGTTCCTACTGATTTTTCGATCGTGGGTAACGATGACTCGCCCCTTAGCACCTTGTCCACACCGACGATCACCACACTAACTCACCCGAAAGAAGCGATGGGGGAATTGGCGGCACAATGGATCACTACAGGTAAGGCAACAGAAGCACAACGCTTTTATTTTGAACCGGAGCTGATCGTTCGCGGTTCAGTCAATAACCAAAAAGGAGAATAAGAAGATGACGCAACAAGTAAGGCAAGCAATTATTGACGGGCGCACGTCTCTTGGGATCGAGCTAGGCTCGACACGGATCAAAGCTGTCTTGATCGATGAGCAGTTTCAGACGATCGCTTCAGGCAGCTTTGAATGGGAAAATCAATTGGAGCAAGGGATTTGGACCTACTCACTAGAGGCGATTTGGCAAGGACTGCAAGCCAGCTACCAAGAGTTGGCGCACAACATCCAACGGCAATTTGAGGTACCTTTGACGACGATCGGCAGTATCGGTTTTTCTGCAATGATGCACGGCTATATGGCTTTTGATCAGCAAGGCACGCTGTTAGTACCTTTTCGGACATGGCGCAATGCGATCACGGAAGAAGCAGAAAAAGCCTTGACGGCATTGTTCCAATACAACATCCCGCAGCGTTGGAGTATCGCGCATTTGTATCAAGCGATTTTGAATCAAGAAGCCCACGTCCCAGAGGTTGCTTTTTTTACTACCTTAGCCGGCTATGTCCATTGGCAGCTGACAGGGGAAAAAGTTATCGGAATCGGCGATGCATCAGGGATGTTCCCAATCGACAGTACGACAAAAAACTATGATGCGAATATGCTGCAGCAATTTGATGCACAAATCAGCAGTCTGGGGTATCCTTGGCAGATCAAAGACCTTTTGCCGCAAGTGTTGACAGCAGGCGAACCAGCCGGCACATTGACGGCAGAAGGGGCAAAAAAACTCGACCCAACTGGTACTTTGCAAGCTGGCATCCCGTTATGTCCGCCAGAAGGCGATGCGGGCACTGGCATGGTTGCCACGAATAGTGTGGCACAGCGAAGCGGGAATGTTTCAGCCGGTACGTCTGCTTTTGCCATGATCGTCTTAGAAGAACCCTTAACTAAAGTGTATCCAGAGATCGATTTGGTCACGACGCCTTCTGGTGATTTGGTGGGGATGGTCCATACGAATAACTGTACCTCGGAGATCAATGCCTGGGTCAAACTTTTCCGCGAATTTGCCGACGCAGCTGGAATGAAACTCTCCACGGAAGAATTGTTTACGACCTTATTCAACGAAGCATTGAAAGGGGATTCAGACTGTGGCGGGATGCTTTCTTATGGCTATTATTCTGGTGAAAATATCACTAAGATCCCTGAAGGACGGCCGCTTTTCGTCCGATCGCCAGAGAGTTCTTTTACTTTAGCAAATTTCATGCGCTTACATCTGTTTAGTGCCTTTGGTGCGATGAAGATCGGGATGAAGATTCTGGAAGCCGAAGACGTCGCTATTGATCGAATCGTTGGTCACGGTGGGATCTTCAAAACGCCAGAAGTTGCCCAACGTGTCTTGGCAGCTGTCATGGAAGCCCCAGTCACGGTCATGGAAACGGCTGGTGAAGGCGGCGCCTGGGGGATCGCCCTTTTAGCAGCGTACCTTCGCCGTCATACGCCAGAACAATCCTTGGCAGCATTCTTAGCAGATCAAGTGTTTAAAAATGACCACGGCGTGACCTTAGCCCCGACAGAAGCCGACATTCAGGGGTTCACCGTCTTTACCCAACGTTACCAAGCAGGGTTGCCGATCGAGCAAGCGGCAATCGATGCGTTGATTTAAAAAGAAAGAAGGGAATTTTGTGTTAGAAGGATTAAAAGAAGAAGTCTTTCAGGCCAATTTGGCATTGCCTAAGCAAGGATTGATCAAATACACCTGGGGCAATGTGTCAGCAGTGGATCGCCAACAGCAATTGTTTGTCATCAAACCTAGCGGTGTTGACTATGAAACCATGCAAGCCAGTGATATGGTGGTTTGTGATTTTGAGGGCAACGTAGTGGAAGGAGCGAAAAATCCTTCCTCCGATACGCCAACGCATGCCGTTTTATACAAAGCATTTCCAGAAATTGGTGGAATCGTCCATACCCATTCTACATGGGCGACGAGCTGGGCTCAGGCAGGACTCGATCTGCCAGCGATGGGCACGACCCATGCCGATACGTTTTATGGGGCTGTCCCATGTGCCCGCTTTTTGACGCAAACCGAGATCGATGAAGGTTATGAAGCACAAACAGGACAGGTGATCGTCGAAACCTTTAAGGAACGCGGCATCACGCCAGAAGAAATTCCTGGTGTCTTGCTTCACGGTCATGGACCGTTTACCTGGGGCAAAACGGCGGATGCGGCGGTGATGAACGCAGTGGTCTTAGAAGAAGTTGCTAAGATGAATTTTATCACGCGTCAGCTGAACAGTTACGCACCCGAATTGCCGCAGCGGGTCTTAGACAAACATTATTTACGCAAACATGGAGAAAATGCCTATTACGGGCAAAAATAACGAAAAAGGAGCAAGTAGAATGTTAGAAATCGGGAAAAAAGAATTTTGGTTCGTCGTAGGATCACAGCACTTATACGGAGAAGAAGCATTACAAGAAGTACGGGACCATGCAGAAGAAATGGTCAAAAGCTTAAATGACAGCTCAAAGCTGCCTTATCCAGTCGTTTTACAAGAACTCGCTGTTACTGCCGATACGATTACGAAAATCATGAAAGAAGTCAACTATCGGGATGAAGTCGCTGGGGTGATCACCTGGATGCATACCTTCTCACCAGCAAAAATGTGGATTCGCGGCACGAAATTATTACAAAAACCATTGCTGCACCTTGCCACTCAATACAATGAACAAATTCCATGGGAAACCATCGATATGGACTTTATGAACTTGAACCAAGCGGCTCATGGTGACCGAGAATATGGATTTATCAATGCCCGTTTGAAAAAGCAAAACAAAATCGTTGTTGGCTATTGGAAAAATGAAGCCATCCAAAAAGAAATCGCTGCTTGGATGGACGTGGCAGTCGGCTACAATGAAAGCTTCCAAATCAAAGTCGCTCGTTTTGGCGACAACATGCGTAACGTTGGGGTGACCGAAGGCGATAAAGTCGAAGCACAGATCCAATTTGGCTGGACCGTTGATTATTTTGGGATCGGCGATTTGGTTCAAGTCGTCGATGCGGTGACTGACGAAGAAGTCGATGCACTCTTTGAAGAATACAGCCAGCTGTATGATTTCGATTATGGCGATTACGACAAAGAAGAATGGGCACGTCATGTCAAAGCCCAAGCCAAACAAGAAATCGGTCTGCGCCGTTTCCTTGAAGCAGGCGGCTATACGGCATTTACCACGAACTTTGAAGACCTATATGGTATGCAGCAGTTGCCTGGTTTAGCTGTACAACGTTTGATGGCAGAAGGCTATGGGTTTGCTGGTGAAGGGGACTGGAAAACCGCCGCTATTGACCGCTTGATGAAAATCATGGCCCACAATAAAGCGACTGGCTTTATGGAAGACTATACCTATGAGCTGACACCAGGAAAAGAAGCCATCTTGCAATCCCACATGATGGAAGTCGATCCAGTATTAGCAGCCAACAAACCAAAAATCGTGGTTTCGCCATTGTCGATGGGGGATCGTGAAGACCCAGCCCGACTCGTCTTTGACGGCCAAGGCGGCGAAGGTGTCGTGGTTTCGATGGCCGACTTTGGCACCCACTACAAATTATTGATCAATGAAGTCGATGCCTTTGAGCCAACTGAAGAAGCACCAAAACTACCGGTTGCACGAGTAATGTGGACACCAAAACCAAACTTCCACGATGGCGTCAAACAGTGGATCGAAACAGGCGGTGGCCATCACACCGTTGTCTCACTTGTCCTAAATTCTGATCAGATCGAAACATGGGCGAAGCTTGTGGGATTAGAATACGTAAAGATCAAATAAGTACCCAATCACAAAAGAAACCGTTGGCGATGGTCGGCGGTTTCTTTGCGTTTTTCTTAAGCTTTCTTGCCTTCTATCTGCAAAGTGCGGATAAGCAGACCCCTGAAAGCACCAGCAATCAGCAAAATTGACTTTTAAATATAGGGGGCATAGACTTTTATGTAAGAGTGGAACAATGGACTAAAAGGAGGAGCACAATGAAGACAACCTACGATACACCTGAGTATTACCAGAAAATGAACGCTTGGTGGCGAGCAGCCAACTACCTTTCCGTTGGTCAGATTTATTTGAAAGACAATCCCTTATTGCGCCGCCCCATCGAAGAAAAAGATTTGAAAGTGAATCCGATTGGTCACTGGGGAACGATCGCAGGGCAAAATTTTATTTACACCCATCTCAATCGCGTCATCAATAAGTACGACTTAAACATGTTTTATATCGAAGGACCAGGCCATGGCGGACAAGTCATGGTTGCGAATGCTTATTTAGACGGCAGCTACAGCGAGATCTATCCAAAAGCCACCCAAGACGAAGCAGGGATGAAACATCTATTCAAAACCTTCTCTTTCCCAGGTGGGATCGCTTCTCATGCGGCACCTGAAACGCCAGGTTCGATCCATGAAGGCGGCGAGCTAGGCTATTCCATCGCCCACGCTACCGGAGCTATTTTAGACAATCCCGATGTCATTGCAGCAGTAGTGGTCGGTGATGGCGAAGCCGAAACTGGACCATTAGCGGGCAGCTGGTTTTCAAATACCTTTATTAATCCAGTCAATGATGGCGCAATTTTGCCTATCTTGCATTTGAATGGCGCCAAGATTGCCAATCCAACGATCTTGGCTCGTAAAAGTGACCAAGATCTCACGAAATATTTTGAAGGCATGGGTTGGACCCCTTATTTCGTAGAAGGGGACGATCCAGAAGCCGTTCATCCGCAATTGGCACAGAAAATGGATCAAGCCATCGAACAGATCCACGCGATCCAAGCAGAAGCCCGCAAAGGTTCTGCGGAAGAAGCCACTATGCCTCATTGGCCTGTTTTGATCGTTCGCACACCGAAAGGCTGGACTGGACCGAAAGTCTGGGATGGCGAGCCGATTGAAGGGGGCTTCCGTGCCCACCAAGTGCCGATCCCTGTCAATGCGAAACATATGGAACACGTGGATGCTTTGACGGATTGGCTGCAGTCTTATCGTCCAGAAGAGCTTTTTGACGAAAACGGCCGCATCAAAGCTGAGATTCAAGAATTGGCACCAAAAGGGGAGCAGCGGATGGCGGTCAACCCAATCACCAATGGGGGGATCGATCCGCAACCGCTACGCTTGCCAGATTGGCAAGCACATGCCATTGCGATCGAGACACCAGGGGAAACGACTGCCCAAGATATGATGGTCTTTGGGAAATTTGCCCGTGACATCATCAAAGAAAATCCCGACAACTTCCGCATCTTTGGCCCAGATGAAGCCAAATCCAATCGGTTGAACCATGTGTTTGAAGTCACGGACCGCCAATGGTTGGAGCCAAAACATCCTGATTATGATGAATGGCTGTCTTCAGTGGGCCGTGTGATTGATTCACAATTATCAGAACATCAAGCAGAAGGCTTCTTGGAAGGCTATGTGCTGACGGGTCGTCATGGCTTCTTTGCCAGCTACGAGTCATTCTTAAGAGTCGTTGATTCTATGATCACGCAACACTTCAAATGGTTACGAAAAGCCCATGATCTTGACTGGCGCAACCCGTACCCCTCATTGAATTTGATTGCTTCATCAACGGTCTTCCAACAAGACCATAATGGGTACACCCACCAAGATCCAGGGATCATGACCCATATTGCAGAGAAAAAAGCCGACTTTGTGCGGGTCTACTTGCCAGCCGACGCCAATAGCTTGATGGCTGTCATGGCAGAAACACTCGCTTCTGAAGAAAAGATCAATCTAGTGGTCTCTTCAAAACACCCACGTCCGCAGTTTTATTCGGCGGATGAAGCGAAAGTGCTTGTCAAAGATGGCTTGAAAGTCATCGACTGGGCATCGACAGATGAAGGACAAGAACCCGATATTGTGATCGCAGCTGCTGGGACGGAACCGAATTTGGAAGCTTTAGCCGCTGTTTCCTTGCTGATTGAAGCCTTCCCAGAGTTGAAAGTCCGCTTCATCAATGTGGTCGATCTATTGAAATTGCGTCGTCCAGAAGTCGATCCTCGTGGGTTAAGCGATGAAGCATTCGAAGCCTACTTTACGAAAGACAAACCGATCGTGTTTGCTTTCCACGGGTATGAAGGACTGATTCGCGATATCTTCTTTGGCCGTCGCAACCAACAGCTTCATATTCATGGGTACCGAGAAAATGGCGACATCACGACACCGTTTGATATGCGGATCCTTTCTGAATTGGATCGCTTCCACTTAGCCAAAGACGCCGCCGAATGGGTCTATGGAGAAAAAGCAACGGACTTTGCCCAAAAAATGGCAGACACCGTTGCGTATCACCATGACTTTATTCGAGAAAACGGCTATGATATCGCCGAAGTCGAAGAGTGGGAATGGAAACCATTGCGTTGATTTATTCTCCACAACGCCAACGTAAGACAGTTTAAGAACAAAAAAAGCACAAAAGAAACAAAACGATCCGCAACAGGGTCGGGACACCTTACTAAGGTAGCCCGACCGACTGTCTGCGGATCGTTTTTTTTAAAAGACGTCGAAACCGTAGTTTTTGATATGCTGCTTCAACAAGGCGAGATAGTCCAAAGCCATCTCACTCAGTTCCATTTTCTTGTGTTTTAGATAACCTAGTGTCATCGCATCATCGACCTCCAAAGGGATCGCAACGATTTTTTCATCATTCAGCTCACTGCTGATGATCCCAGAGCTGATGGTATAGCCGTTGAGACCCACCATCAAATTGAAGATCGTGGCACGATCGCTGATGCGGATGTGTTTTTTGCGCTGTAAAGTGCTTAAGATCTCTTCAGAAAAGTAGAAGGAATTGGTTTCCCCTTGTTCGTACGACAAATAGGTATATGGTTCCAAATCAGCTAATGTGATGCTTTTTTTCTGAGTCAGGGGATTTTCTCGGCCGATGAAGACGTGGGGTTTGGCTTCAAACAAAGGAATGAATTGCAGGTCTTTTTCGTGGATCAAACGGGTGAGGACCGTCGTGTTGAAATCATTCAGATAAATGACCCCCAATTCGCTCTTAAACGTCTGGATATCATCCAGTACATTTTGTGTCTGGGTCTCTCGCAAGGTGAATTGAAATTCATCCTCCCCTAACTGTTTGACCAGCTCCACGAAGGCGTGGACGACGAAGGCATAGTGTTGTGCGGAAACACTGAAAACATGCTTGCGATGGCTGTCTTTGCGAAAGCGTTCGTCCAAGAGATTGACTTGGTCTAAAACATTTCGAGCATAGTTGAGAAAGGAACGGCCATCATCGGTCAAGGTCACCCCTAATTTACTGCGATAAAACAGCTGCAGATCATACTCTTTTTCCAACTCTTTCATGGCTTGAGAGAGGGAGGGCTGACTGATGAAAAGCTGTTTAGCGGCTTCATTGAAAGAGCCAGTTTCTACGATTTTTTCCAAATATTCAAGCTGCTGGATACGCATGGGATACAACCTCCTTTTTATGTTATAGGTATTGCCTATGGAATATATAAGTTTATAAGTATTATCTATAGTATAAGATGTTTGCTAGAATAAATCTAACAATTTTGAAAACTTTGTATAGGAGGAATGGATATGGCAACAGACAAATTTCAGCTTGTGGGGTCATTGTTACGACCACAAGATTTATTGGACTACAAAAATCAAATCGAGCATCGGGAGGATATCCGCTACCCGTTTTATGATGCGTTTCCTAGCTACCAAGAAACGGAAGCAAAAGCGATCGCTGAAATCATTGCAGCGCAAAAAGAACACGGCATCACAGTCATCACAGACGGCGAACACGGCCGCTCAATGTGGCACCTGGATTTTCTCTGGGGATTAAAAGGCGTTGAGCGCTATATCTCCGATCATGGGTATGCCTTTGAAGATTTGGACGGTGGACATTTTGAGACACGTAAAGACATCGGCATCCGAATCACAGAACCATTATCTGGCAAAAACCATCATTACTTGACGTTGTTTAAAGAAACCAAACGCCAAGCTGGCGACCTGCCAGTCAAAATCACCGTCTGGGGGGCTGCCCACGCCTTTACCGAGCTGACTGTCTTTAACGACCTCGTTGGTGAAGGTCAGGTGTATCCAACGAAAGAAGCCTTGCGGGAAGGGCTGCTTAACGCCTACAAGGAATTCTTGCAGGAATACCGAGAAGCCGGTGGTGAGATCGTTCAGTTCGATGATTGTTTATGGGAATTATTCGCCGAAGACAATGACAAGAGCTTCTTCACCCAAGGCAATGACGGCTTAGAAGCGTTAGCCGATGAATTCGTGGCGATCAACAACGAAGTCGCTGACTACGCCCACGAATTAGGATTAAAAGTCTGGACCCACAACTGCCGCGGCAATTACCAAAGCCGCGCGGCCGGCAGCGGTACCTACAAAGCGATCGCCGAAAAATTCTTGCGTGATCAGCATTATGACCGCTTTTTCCTAGAGTGGGACGATGACCGTGCTGGTGATATCTCGGCTTTAGAAGTGCTGAAAGATCGTCCAGAAGTGGAAGTTGTCTTAGGCTTATTGTCCAGCAAAACCGCTACATTAGACGATGAAAAGCGAGTGATCGCTTTATTAGACAAAGCCAGCCAAATCATTCCTAAGGAGCGGCTTTATCTTTCTCATCAATGCGGCTTTGCCTCTTGTGACTGCGGCAATGAGCTTTCGACTGAACAGCAGTGGGCAAAAATCAAGCAAGGACAAGCCTTAGCTGAAGCGTACTTCGGTTAAGCAGCTGCGTCTTCTTTTCCCTGAATCTTCCCCTCGAAACCGGTACATTTGACAAAGTTTCGAAAATTTCAGAAAAAATGTTTGACATTTTCTTTAAGAGCGAGTAAAGTAAGACACAACTTAATGAAACAGACATCGAAAAGAAGAGTAGCAAGGCTTGCTGTTTGAAGAGAGTCTCTGGTTGGTGCAAAGAGATAACGCATGGTTGTGAAACACATCTTGGAGTCGTTTTTCCGAAAGAAAAGTAGGAGAGACCGGGTTTGCCCGTTACAGCAGCAGTCATTGATTGATGACTTTCTGAGTTCAGTTGCTGTGAAGCACTGATAAACAAAGGTGGAACCGCGTTGATAACGTCCTTTAGCTGTAATGGCTAGGGGACGTTTTTTTTCTCTTTTTTTGCATCTCACCGAAAACCGAAAGTGGAAGGATCACAAGGACTGCACGAGGCCTTTTCCTGTGAAGGAAAGGCAAATTGAGGTGGAACCACGTATCAAGCGTCCTCTGGCAAATGCCAGTGTGCGCTTTTTTTGTTTTTCTTTTTTAAAAAAATGAAGCTTGCCAGTTGCCCCTCACCAGCCAACGCCCAGCGTCACATAAGCGTCGGAGCAAACCGTCGCGAAGCTGTAGCGCTGCTAATCGAAATTGAAACCTATCAAGGAGGAAGTCACCATGTTTGAGTATTTAGTTAATGTTATGCCCCAACTGATTTCAGGAACTGGAATCACCGTTAAATTGTTCGCACTGACCTTAATCGGGTCCATTCCCTTAGGCATCTTGTTGGCCTTTGTTTTAGCCAGTCGCCTGCGTATTTTGAAATTGATCGTGCAAGTCTACGTTTGGTTGATGCGAGGAACGCCTTTATTGCTACAGCTGATCTTCGTATTCTACGGTCTGCCGATCTTAGGGATCGTCTTTGACCGCTTTGAAGCAGCCTTGATCGCCTTTATTATCAATTACGCTGCTTATTTTGCCGAGATTTTCCGTGGAGGGATCCAATCGATTCCAGCCGGACAATACGAAGCCGCGAAAGTCTTGCGTTTGTCCCCGATCCAAACGATCCAAAAAATCATCATCCCACAAGTCGTCAAGATCACCCTGCCATCTGTCGGCAATGAAGTCATCAATCTTGTCAAAGACACATCCCTCGTCTACATCTTAGGATTGTCAGACGTGATGCGAATCGGAAAAATCGCCATGGAGCGAGACAGTACCTTGCTTCCGTTAGTTGGGGTCGGCTTGATCTACTTGGTGATGACAGGCGTCTTTACGTTATTGTTAAAACAAATCGAGACCAAACTGGACTATTACCGTTAGGAGGAACCACATATGTTAGAACTAAAACAAGTATCAAAGTCATTTGGCGCTAAAAAAGTCATCGATCAATTAGACCTGACGATCGAGGACGGCAGTATCTTAGCGGTGGTCGGTCCTTCCGGTGGCGGGAAAACCACCTTGCTTCGGACACTGGCTGGTTTAGAAACGATCGATTCTGGAAGCTTTTTACTGGATGGCAAAGCCTTTGATCCCACCGACACAAAAGAACAAGAACAAGTCGTCGGTGTCGTCTTCCAAGACTTCCAATTGTTTCCGCACTTGTCAGTTTTTGAAAACATCACTTTGGCGCCAAAAATGGTGCTAAAACAAGACAAGGCCGCGTATACAGCAAAAGCCGAACAGTTGGCAGAAAAACTAGGGTTAAGTGACCTACTAGCCCAATATCCCTTCCAATTGTCCGGGGGGCAGCGGCAACGGGTGGCTATCGCACGAGCGATGGCGATGAATCCCAAAGTGTTGGCCTATGACGAGCCTACCAGCGCCTTAGATCCAGGCTTGAGACAGCAAGTCGAACAGCTGATCTTGGATCTGAAAAAAGAAGGAGTGACCCAGATCGTGGTGACCCATGATTTGGTTTTTGCCGAAAATATCGGTGATCAATTATTAAAAGTAGCAGGAGAATAAGGGGGAGAACAAAATGAAAAAATTACTATTGACGGGAATCGCAGCAGCAAGTGTATTTTTATTAGGGGCGTGTGGCAGCAGCAATGACACCACAACCAGTGCCGCTGACAAAGAAGAAGTGATCGTCGGCCTAGACGATACCTTCGTACCGATGGGCTTTAAAGACGACCAAGGCAACATCGTTGGGTTTGATGTGGATTTAGCCACAGCGATCTTGGATCTAACAGGAACCAAAGTCAAATTTCAACCAATCGATTGGTCCATGAAAGAAACCGAACTAAGCAATGGCACCATCGATATGATCTGGAACGGGTATACCAAAACCGCAGCTCGTGAAGAAAAAGTATTGTTTACAGATACTTATATGGAAAACAAACAAGTCTTAGTCACAGCAAAAGCAAGCGGCATTACTAGCTTTGATGATATGGAGGGCAAAGTCTTAGGCGCCCAAGAAGGCTCTTCTGGTTATGAGACCTTCAATAACCAACCGGAAGTTTTGAAGGATCTCGTAGACGGCAATGACGCAACCTTGTATGCCAGCTTTAATGAAGCCTTTATCGATCTAGAAAACGGTCGGATCGACGGTCTTTTGATCGACCGCGTCTACGCAGAATATTATTTGACTCAAACAGGCAAAACCGATGACTTCAACGAAATCGAAAGCCCTTTTGAAGCAGAAGATTTTGCTGTAGGTGTGCGTAAAGACGATCAAGCCATGGCAGATAAAATCAATGATGGCTTGAAAGAATTGCAAGACAATGGCACCTTTGCTGAAATCTCTGAAAAGTGGTTTGGCGAAGACGTCACACCAAACTAAAACAAGTCAACTAGATACACTGGCTGCTTAGCAGCTGGTGTTTTTTTCATCATTTAAGAAATTTTCGCTTAAATTCCAACATCTACCCAAAATTTCTCACAGGAAAACTTTTGTTCGCCTTCTTTTTTCGTTATAATAGGGAAAGATGAAAAGAGGGATAGAAATGGCGCAAAAAAAACGCGCAAAGAAACGCAAAACAAAAAAACAACAAAAACAGCAAGAGAAATTAATGCTGGTCGGCGTCGGCCTGCTCTTTGTCTTGTTTTCGATATTTGGCTTTTTCCATTTAGGTTTTTTAGGAACCTTGATTGCCAACGGGTTTCGGATCGTTGGCGGAAACACGTACCAATTTTTGAGTGTTGCCCTAGCCGCTTATGGTGTCTGGTTAGCGATCAAAACGACCGATGCTCGCTTTAAGAGTATTCGGCGAGTGATTGGCTGTGTATTGGTGTATTTTGGTTTACTGATCATCCTCCATGCGCAAATCTTTAGTAATGTGGTGGGAGAACAAGCCAATATCTTCCAAACGACTTGGATGACGCTGTTAGGCGATATTCGGCGCAGCCAAGTGACCCAAAATGTCGGGGGCGGAATGATTGGCGCCATGCTCTATGGGGCGACCTATTTTCTTGTTTCCCAGATCGGCAGCTACATCATCGCTGTTTTACTCATGATGATTGGGGCGTTCTTGTTCAGCCAAATGAGCAGCCACGAGTTAGTCGAGCACCTGCAAGCAGCTGGTGACAAGCTGCAGCGGTTGTTAGAAGGCTCTCCAGAAAAGCAAGCCGAACGAGAAGCCCGCAAAGCGGAACGAGCAGCAGAGAAACAAGCTGCGAAAGAAGCCAAAAAAGAAGCCGAACGAGCAGCAGTCATGGCGGAGATCAAAGAAAAGAATCAAGTCCGACCAATGACAGAAGACGAAAAATCAGCAAAAGAACAACAGATGCAAGCGCCAGCTGATTTTGAACCAGAGCAGCTGAGCTTTGTACCCATCGACCACTTCCAGGAATTGCCGCAAGCGGCGGGACCAGAGGCCGCTCAAGCACCACATCCAGCAGGAAACAAACCGGGACCAAGCAAAAAGGTCAATGAAGACGGAGAGATCCTCGATGATGATGGTGAAGTATTGGAATTTGAGATTTCGGAAGAAGCTGAAAATCGTGATTATGAATTGCCTTCAGCGCAATTACTCGATTCGATCCCTTCAACGGATCAAAGCAGCGAGTACAAAAAGATCGAACAAAATATCGGTGTGTTAGAAACTACCTTCCAAAGCTTCGGTGTTGACGCAAAAGTCGTCAAAGCCAGCTTAGGACCAGCAGTAACCAAATTCGAAGTTCAACCAGCAGTAGGGGTCAAAGTCAGCAAAATCGTCGGGTTGACCGACGATATCGCCTTGGCCTTAGCTGCCAAAGATGTGCGGATGGAAGCGCCGATCCCAGGGAAATCATTGATTGGGATCGAAGTTCCAAACAGTGCAGTCAGCATGGTTTCATTCCGAGAAGTGATCGAAGCCCAACCGGATCATCCAGATAAACTATTAGAAGTACCTTTAGGACGCGATATTTCTGGCCGTGTCCAAACGGCAGACTTAACGAAAATGCCCCATCTCTTGATTGCCGGATCGACCGGGAGCGGGAAGTCCGTAGCCATCAACGGCATCATCACCAGTATTTTGATGCGGGCAAAACCCCATGAAGTCAAACTGATGATGATCGACCCGAAAATGGTTGAATTAAATGTTTACAATGGGATTCCCCATCTCTTGACACCTGTCGTGACCAATCCGCGCAAAGCGGCGCAAGCGTTGCAAAAAGTGGTCAAGGAAATGGAAGAGCGCTACGAAAAATTTGCGGCAACTGGGGTCCGAAACATTACTGGCTACAACGATTTAGTGATCAATAAGAATTTAGAAGACGGCGAAAATCGTCCGATCTTGCCATTCATTGTAGTGATCGTCGATGAGTTAGCCGACTTGATGATGGTTGCCAGCAACGAAGTCGAAGATGCCATCATTCGTTTGGCGCAAATGGCACGGGCAGCAGGTATCCATATGATCCTAGCAACGCAACGACCAAGTGTGGATGTCATTACAGGGATCATCAAAGCCAATGTTCCATCACGGATGGCGTTTGCTGTTTCCAGCGGTGTCGATTCGCGGACCATCATTGATGGGAACGGAGCCGAAAAACTGCTGGGACGCGGCGATATGCTGTATCTGCCGATGGGTGAGAACAAACCGATTCGGGTCCAAGGGGCCTTTATCTCCGACCAAGAAGTCGAACGAGTGGTTGAATTCGTGACCGATCAGCAAGAAGCCAATTATGAAGAAAAAATGATGGTCACTGAGGAAGAAACGAGTACTGGCAGCAGCGGACAACCGCAAGATGAGCTATTCGAAGATGCCAAAGCCCTTGTGGTGGAAATGCAGACCGCCAGCGTTTCTCTCTTGCAGCGACGTTTTCGCATCGGCTATAACCGAGCGGCTCGGTTAGTGGATGAATTAGAAGATCAAGGCGTCGTTGGCCCTTCTGAAGGCAGCAAGCCGCGGAAAGTCTTGATCGAGCCGCAACCAGAAGACATTCCTACCTTTGATGAATAAGGAGAACAAGACCAATCCAATGAGAGAAAGGCGAGATAGCAATGAAACGCAAACACATTCTTTACCGTGATGTTGCCGATAAGCTCAAAGAAGACATCATGTCGGGTCGCTACCCGATTGGTTCATTTTTACCGACGGAAACAGAATTGGAAGCCACCTTCAATGTCAGCAAGATCACTGTCCGCAAAGCCATCGAATTGTTAGCGGCAGATGAGTATGTGGAAAAACGCAGCGGACGTGGGACGACGGTTTTAAGCAATCGCCCTTATAACAAGCTGTCAAAAGGCACGACGTTTAGCCAATTGCTTGAAAAGACTGGCAAGGAATACACGAAGAAAAACCTCAGCTATGAATTAGTCGAACTTGCGCCTGAGCACCCCGCGTATTCTTTGATGGGCAAAGAAGTCATGCGTTTACGTCGCATGTATTATTTTGACCACCAACCCTTTATTTACTATGAGTACCATTTGCCAAAGCAGCTAAAGGGTACCTCCATCGAGGTCTTTGAAGAAAAATCATTGTATCGCCTATTGGATGAACATCGAATGATCATCGATCGCTTTCAAGATGCGTTCGTGGCAACGACCTTGACCGAAGAGCAACAGAAGTTTATGATCACGCCAGAGGTCGCTGCCTTGAAACGAACCCGTTATTCGTATGATCTACAAGGAGAAGTGGTAGAATATACAGAAGGGATCTATAACACCGCCTTGCATCCGTATATGATCGAGTTTGAAGCCTAGTCATTGATTAGGCTTTTTTAGCAAAAAGTGGTACCAAAATCAGAAGTGGAGCGTGAAAACTATGAGAAAAATCGCCTTTTTAGGAGCCGGTAACATGGCAAAAGCCATCATCAACGGCTTGATTGCAGCAAACTTGTATGAACCAGCAGAGATCTTGGTTTATAACCATCGCTACGAGCCGACTTTGGCACAATTAGAAAAAGAAACCGGGATCACTGGGACAACTAAGCTAGCAGATGTCAGCGAAAAAGCGGAGATCCTCGTCTTAGCAGTCAAACCTTTTGTCTTTCCCCGCTTGCTTGCTGATTTAAAAGACGGCTTGACCAAGGAGCATTTGCTAGTATCTATTGCCGCGGGTGTGACGATCGCGCAAATGGAAGAAATCATCGGTGCGCACAAAATCGTGCGGGTCATGCCAAATACCCCTGCACTGGTGGGGGAAGGGATGTCTTCTATCAGTCCCAACGGTCAAGTGACGGAAGCCGAAGCCAACGAAGTCAAACAGCTTTTTGAAAGCCTAGGCAAAGCCGAGCAAGTACCAGAAAGCATGATCGATGCAGTCATTGGTGTCAGCGGTTCTTCACCAGCCTACACGTATTTGTTCATTGAAGCTTTGGCAGATGGAGCAGTGGCAGAAGGAATGCCGCGGCCGATGGCGTATGAATTTGCTGCTCAAGCGGTATTAGGCGCAGCGAAGATGGTATTAGAGACGAAGGAACACCCAGGCGTCTTAAAGGATCGTGTCAGCTCGCCAGGGGGCACAACGATCCAAGCAGTCAAAACCTTAGAGGAAAATGGCTTTCGTGCGGCTGTCATCAAAGCAGTGCAAGCAGCTGCTGACAAAAGTCGAGAGATGTCTTGATCCCCAATGAGTGAGAAAAAAATCTTAGCAAAACGAAGGAGCGTTTATGAAAGAACTTTTGATTTTTGATTTTGATGGATTGTTAGTCGATACTGAAAGAGTCTATTTTGATGGGTGGTTGGCGCTATTTAAAAAGTATGAGCTTCCGATTACAGCCGCTGATATTTTTGGTTGGCGTGGTCAAAGTTGGCAACAGACTGCCACTAAATTAGCCGACCTCGTAGGCGGTCATCAGCGGGTGCAGGAATTACGAGCAGAACGGGAAGTCTATATTGCCCAGCAAATAACCGATGGCACCTTCAAAACCAAACCCTATGCGAAAGAAACCATCGCCTTGGCTCGTGAGAAAGGCTTCCAAACGGCATTAGCCACCTCGACGATGAAAAAAAGAGCCTCTGAATTGTTGGCGCATTTCGATTTGTTGCAGGCCTTTGACTATCAGACCTTTGGCGATGACGTCTCCGCCCATAAGCCTGATCCAGCACCGTACTTGCTGACTTTAGAAAAAGCGCAAGTCGCAGCAGAAAAAGCTTTAGTCATGGAAGATTCTCTTGTGGGAGCAACAGCCGCGACGCGTGCGGGCATCGATGTCGTGCTGATTCCCGATCAAAGTTTTGATCAAGTCTATTCCCCAGAGGAAAAAGCAGATCTTCAGTTATATGGCGAAGCTACCTCATTGAAGTATGTGTATGAGTTATTGGCAAAGGATCAACTGAAATAATACCTAAAAAAAGCTTCCTTTTTCGTTGCAGAAAAAGGAAGCTTTTTTTGTATAGGAAAGGCCTGTAAAAAAAACAGATCAAAGGATATGAGTGGTGTGTTTTTCGCCATCATGGTAAAGTTAAAGAAAGTTTAACAATAAGCGAAAAAAAACAAAAAGTAAAGGGGTTTCATTTTGACAAAAACGTCCATTTGTCAAAAGGACTTTTCTTGGTCGATCCTAGCCGTTGGCGGCAGGGGAAAAACATGGTAAATTATCCTTCGACGAAGAACTAGTGGGGGAAGAAAAAATGAATAAACTAAAGAATGTTTTCTATTTATATAAACTGGACTGGAAACGAATTTTCAGCAATCCAATCTCTGCATTTTTGATCATTGCCTTAATGATTTTACCCTCGCTTTATGCGTGGTTCAATATCAAAGCCCTCTGGGATCCATACGGCAACACCAGTGAATTGCCGATCGCCGTTTACAGTGCGGACAAAGGGGCAGAATTTCAAGACAAGCACATCGATATCGGTGATGAAGTCATCGATACCCTCCATAAAAACAAGCAGTTGGGCTGGCGTTTCTTGGATTCAAAAGAGGACTTAGTAGAAGGGGTCAAGTCAGGAAAATATTACGCGGGTATTTACCTGCCAGCGGATTTTTCAGATGATCTGATCAGCTTTACCAGTGGGAAAATCGAAAAACCGACCATCGAGTATTACAGCAACCAAAAAATCAACGCCATCGCTCCAAAAATCACCGATAAAGGAGCCAGCAGCCTTCAAGAAGAGATCTCACAAAACTTTATTGAAACCGCCAGCTCCACGTTGATAAAAGTCTTCAATGAAATCGGCTATGACATTGATTCCAACTTAGTCAGCATCAACAAAGTCAAATCGATGATCTTAGACACCGATGACAATTTGGCTACGATCGATGGCTATACGAAAGAGATCGTCACCTTGCACGATAAGTTTCCAGAAATCAAAGAAAAGATCGCAAAAGCCGAAGAATTCACCGATTATATCCCACAAGTGGATGCCATGGGGGAAAAACTGATCGGCTTAAACGATAAGCTGCCTGCATTGAAGAAAGAAGCCAGCATCATTTTGACCTTGCAAGAAAAGATCCCAGAGATCCAAAATGCCGGCAAACAATTGAAGATGATCGATGATGATTTTGATGACATTGCCAGCACCATGACGGACGGCATCGATACCGCCAAACAAGGACTGCAAGTCATCGAACAAGTTCAAGCCGCGTTACCACAGATCGAACAACTAGGCGACCAAGCCGCCAGCTTCGCCACAGCGACCAAAGATGGGGCCCAACAGTTGCAAGCTGCCCTGCCAAGTATTTCTAGCAGTGTGAAGGTGACGATTGAGTCGATCAGTCAAGTGGCAACAACTACTGCTAAATGGTCGAAGGCTCTGAACGATTCAATCAACCAGGAGCAGTTGGAACAAGATCGAGAATCAATCTTAAAAACAATTGATGGGTTGCAACAAAGCATTCAGCAACAACAAAGTATGCTAGATGCCTTAATTGCATTTTTAGGAAATATTGAAGGTTCAGCTGAAAATGCCCAAATTCAAGCCGTGATCAGTCAGTTAAATGACGCAAAAGGGCGTTTGACGAATGTATCTGGGTTGTTAACTCAGGTTAGAAATGCTGTGCAAAGCGGCGATGTTACAGCAGCTAAGCAATACCTTAGTCAAGTTACTGATGCAGCTAATAACGTTGCCAATCTCATGAACAGCATCAATGTTGATTCAATCACTGCAACCATCAACGACATTCTAACTAAACTAATCGAAACCATCACCACTGCCGAAGATGTCTTGAAAAAAGCCCAAGAAATCGATTTTGACTCGTTGCTGTCTTCCACCAAATCAGTGGTCAGCAATGCCGTGACGATTTTGGAAAAATACCAAAAAGAATTGCCTGCCATCAAGCAAGAATTGCACGATGCCAATACGATGCTGAATGGTCATATGGATGAAATCGTCAATGCCATCAACAAAGGAGCCGACCTGTACAACAACGAATTGCCAGTTGTCGAAGAAAAATTAGGGCTGGCCGTAGACTTCTTGCAAAACGATTGGCCAACCATCAAATCAGAAATCAGTTCTACGATGGCGATGGTGGATGAAAAACTGCCAGAAGTTGAAAAAGCCTTGGATGCGGCTGTCGATTTAATCAATAACGATTGGCCAAGTATCAAAGCAGGCATCCACAAAGCCGCTGATGCGATCCGAGCAGGAGAAAATGAAGTCGATCTCGGGGAAGTCATCAAATTATTGAAACTTGATGCCACGGATGAAGCCGACTTCTTCAAACAACCAGTGGAATTAAAAAGCAATGAAATCTACCCAATCGCCAACAATGGTTCAGCTAGCACACCATTTTATACCGCATTGTGTTTGTGGGTAGGGGCATTATTATTGTCAAGTGTCGCTACAACGGAGTATCATTTAGAGAAGAAAGACAAAAAACGCTTTACACAACGTGAAACCTTTGTGGCACGGATGCTGACGTTCTTGACGATGGCAGTCGCCCAAAGTTTGATCGTGACCCTAGGAAATATGTTTTTATTAGGCGTCGATGTCCACAACCCTGTGTACAGTGTCTTCTTCGCATTACTCGTCGGACTCGCCTTTATGATGATCGTCTACGTACTGGCGGGACTGTTCGGCAACCTCGGGAAAGGGATCGCCATCATTATTTTGGTTCTCTCCATTTCAGGTGGGGGAGGAAACTACCCAATCCAAGTCTCTGGGAAGTTCTTCCAATTCATTAATCCGCTACTGCCGTTTACTCATGCGGTCAATCTGTTAAGAGAATCAGCCGGTGGGATCTATTGGCCAAATGCTATCCCGCAGTTGATCATTTTAACGATTTTGTTCCTAGTCTTTGGGATCGTCGGTACGTACGCGTATCCTTATCTAGTCAACTCTACGAAGAAACTAAGTGACATTTCCAAAGAAAGTCATTTCTTCCACTAAAATCTTAAAGCAGAAAGAGCATTTGTTCTTTCTGCTTTTGTGCCATCACGTGAAATTTCTAATAATCAAAAGAGGGAAAAAGGGTCGTTTTTTCATCTGATTTTCATTGACTTTTCGCGGTTACAAGAGTAGCATACAGTCTTGATAATTCAATATTTGTGAGGATATCGTTACAAGTTTAACGAAGGATTTTTTCATGAAAAGGAGTGTAGAAAAAGTGGAGTATTTGAAACGTTTGTTGGTCGGACGTCCATTGAAATCCGCAGAGAATGATGAACAAAAACTGAGCCGGACGGCGGCCCTTGCGTTGCTATCTTCTGATGCTTTGTCTTCGATTGCTTATGGGACAGAGCAGATCGTTGTCGTATTAGTGGCACTTTCCGCTGCTGCTATCTGGTATTCATTGCCGATCGCTGCTTTTGTTATTATTCTTTTGATTTCATTGACCTTGTCTTACCGCCAGATCATTCATGCTTACCCTCACGGCGGTGGGGCATATGTAGTAAGTAGTGAAAATTTAGGGAAAAATGCGGGCCTGATTTCCGGCGGCTCTCTATTGATCGATTATATGCTGACAGTGGCAGTATCCGTCTCAGCAGGGGCAGAAGCTATCACTTCAGCTGTGCCGGCGTTGTTTGGTCATCAAGTGGCCATTTCTGTCGTGATCGTAATCTTGATCATGATGATGAATCTGCGAGGGTTGCGAGAATCAGCTAGCTTCTTGATGATTCCTGTCTACACCTTTATCGCAGTGATCACAGTCTTGATCGTGGTCGGTTTGTACAATATCGTAACGGGTGCGCAACCGTTAAATGCAACCGCACTACCGGGAGCGGTCGTACCTGGGGTATCCGTGGCCTTGATTTTACGGGCTTTCTCATCAGGTTCCTCTTCTTTGACAGGGGTCGAAGCGATCAGTAACGCGGTGCCGTTTTTCAAAAAACCACGGGCGAAAAATGCAGCTGCGACCTTGACAATCATGGCGTCGATTTTAGGATTCTTCTTTGTCGGCATCACTTTTATCAACTATTGGTATGGTATCGTACCAGAAACAGAAGTGACCGTCCTATCTCAAATCGGTTCTGCCGTTTTTGGTCATGGGTTTATGTACTACGTTTTGCAATTTGCTACGGCACTGATTTTAGCAGTTGCCGCAAATACCGGATTTTCAGCTTTCCCCGTGTTGGCGTATAACCTAGCGAAAGACAAATATATGCCGCATATGTATCAAGACCGTGGGGACCGTCTTGGCTATTCGAACGGAATCATCACCTTGGCTGCTGGTTCCATCGTATTATTGTTTATCTTCCAAGGATCGACCGAGCGTTTGATTCCTTTGTATTCCATTGGGGTATTTATTCCTTTTGCCTTGTCCCAAAGCGGAATGGTGATCAAATGGAGAAAAGAAGGCAAAGGCTGGTTCTTTAAATCGATCGCCAACATCGTTGGGGCTTTGATTTCCTTTGCGATC
Organism: Enterococcus sp. DIV1368d; assembly: GCF_050542975.1. Classification (NCBI taxonomy): domain Bacteria; kingdom Bacillati; phylum Bacillota; class Bacilli; order Lactobacillales; family Enterococcaceae; genus Enterococcus; species Enterococcus sp. DIV1368d. The sequence goes on from NZ_CP172939.1 coordinate 459,650, forward strand.
ATTGCCATCTTGTTCGTGTATCGCTTAGGCGATATTTGGCCATTCTTTATTATCATGCCGATCCTCTTGTATATCTTTTACAAGATCCATGATCATTATAAAAAAGTCGCAGAACAGCTGCGATTGGAAAAACAAGAAGCACTGCATGTCTATGAAGGAAATACCGTGATCGTTCTCGTCGGAAATGTTACCCGAGTAAATATCGGCGCATTGAACTATGCCCAATCGATTGGTGATTATGTCGTGGCGATGCACGTCTCATTGGATGAAGATGTGAAGAAAGAAAAAGAGATCGAACAAGAATTTAAGCAAAAATTCCCAGACGTGCGTTTCTCCGTCGTTCATTCTTCGTATCGTTCGATTGAAAATCCCATCTTGCGTTATGTGGATCTAGTCAGCCGCAATGCAGCCAAACACAATTACACAACGACCGTCATCATTCCACAGTTTGTCCCAAGACGTCGCTGGCAAAATATTTTGCACAACCAAACAAGCCTGCGCTTACGTTTCAGACTCTCTTGGCGTGAGAACATCATTGTAAGTACGTACAGTTACCATTTGAAGAAATAACAAAAACGCTAGTTTAGTGACCTGATTCCCAAAAGAAATGTTTGGGTCATCCGCTAAGACTAGCGTTTTTTTTAGCTATAAAACATTTTTAGTTTGATATCCTGATCGTAATTCCCAAACCCCTTGCCAAAGAGGGTACAACCGCCGACATGCTCGGCATCTTCTTTGACTTCCACTTTTAAGTGCCACGTATCTTCGTAGGCAGGTATATCCTTGATCGTAATGTCGGAAAGAGGAACACCTTCCATGTAGGTTCCGTGATCCATGATGCGGATCGTCTTCAATAACCCGTACTGATTGAGATTGTCTGGATACCAATCCGGTGTATACTTGCCGCGAATATCTGCAAAATCCCCTGGGCTAGTCCATGTACCAAGCTCCACACCATTTAAGCTGAAGGTGATGTCTGACGGCCAGTTGTTATTGGAAAAAGGAAATTCAGACGAAACTTCCATTGAAATCTCCATCATTTCGAGTTTTTCTTCTCTTGCTAAGAAGTTTGGCGATTGGTATTCAACAAATCCTTTCGTAAACCACAAGATGCGGGCATCCATTCGTCGGGGATCCATGAAAAACTTCGGTTCATCCACCATTCCCACAAAATCAGCTGAAGTAGCAAGCCCGCACGTTGGTTCTACCGAATAATTTGTATAATGACCGATCGGTATCGCCGTTTCTTTCGTATCAAAGGCATTAAAGATTTTCTCAGGAAAGTTGATATCGATATGATCCACTCTTAAACTGGAAATCTTTTTTTGCCCTACACGCTCTGTTTTGATGATTTTGGCTTCTTCTAATTTTTTGATATGCATCGTAATGATAGCGCTGCTTAAGCCCAACTCCTGTGCCAACTCTTTGACATTCATCTTGTTTTTAGCCAGCAATTGAATGATTTTGATTCGTACGTTACTGGCAAGTGCCTCATAGACAGGCAATGCTTCTTGATTGATTTCTAATTGCATCGTGTCACCTCCGCTTAAACTGTTTGATTTACTTGAATGTTAACATATTTGCTAATTTGTGTAAATAGCGTTGTTTATTTCGCTAGTTATTAATATATTTATTAATTAATGTAGATATTATCATAAATAAATTAATCAAAATATTGTTGACAGCGATTACAAATCAAGTTATGATTTATTTGTAAATTGAAAGTGTTTGCAAACATCAATTTCTATGTTTTGTTTTTGTGAATTGTTTATAGGCTTCTTTATAGGAAATATCTTAGGTGTTAGGAATTATTATGAGCAGTTAGTAAGGTCTTTTTTAAGAGATGTCAATGAACAAATGTGATAACGTACCTGCAAATATCTATAAAACTTGAGAGGATGGAAAAGATGAACATCAAAAAGGTTATTTTTTCGGGAGCAGTTCTAGGTTTAAGTAGTTTGGTATTAGGGGCCTGCGGAAACAGCAATAATAGTTCAGGTGATGATAGCGGAAGTAAAGAAATTACGTTTATGTTTCGAGGTGGCGAGGACGAGAAGAAAGCCTATGAAACAGCAATTAAACAATTTGAGGAAGAAAATGATGTAAGCGTTAAGATTATTGCTACAGATGCTGATCAATATGCAACAAAGCTGCAAGCGGCAATCTCAGGCGGTAATATGCCCGATGTTTTCTATGTAGAACAAAGCAATCTCATGGCTTACGTTGATAATGGTGTTTTGCTAGATATTACGGATGAAATTGAGAATTCAGATTTTGATCTTTCAAACATTTGGGAATATGGGGTAAATAGTTATCGGTATGATGGTGAAAAAGTTGGTAGCGGTGCTTTGTATGGATTACCAAAAGATGTTGGACCATTTGCTTTAGGATATAACAAAGACATGTTTAAGGAAGCTGGTATTGATTTGCCTGATACAGATACGCCTTATACATGGGATGAATTCGTTGAAGTATCTAAACAGTTAACGAAGGATTCTGATGGAGATGGAAATCTTGACCAATGGGCAACAGGATTTAACGTAAACTGGAGTTTACAAGCTTTTGTTTGGAGTAACGGAGCAGATTGGATCAACGAAGCCAAAGATACCGTTACAGTCGATACACCAGAATTTGCGGAAGCATTGCAATGGTTTGCGGATCTGCAAAATGTGCATGAACTCACCCCTTCAATTTCTGATGCCCAAACATTGGATACGTATCAAAGATGGATGAATGGTGAGATTGCTTTCTTCCCTGTAGGACCTTGGGATATGAGTACGTATGCAGGATTAGATTTTGAGTATGACTTGATGCCTTGGCCAGCAGGCTCTACAGGCGAATCTGCAACGTATATCGGTTCTTTAGGAATTGGTGTTGCCAGCAAAACCAAACATCCAGAAGAAGCAGTGAAATTAGTTGAGTATTTAAGTGCATCTGAAGAAGGACAACAACAATTAGTAGATGCACAGATTCAAATTCCTAACCTGATTGATATGGCTGAAGAATGGGCTTCTGATACAGACAGTGTACCTAATAATAAACAAGAATTTATTGACATCGTCCAAGATTATGGTCGCGCTTTGCCAGTGGCAACAACCTACAATGCAGAATGGTACGATGAATTCTTTATCAATATCCAACCTGTGTTAGATGGAGATCAAACGGCAGCGGATTATTTAAAAGAAGTTCAACCTAAGATGCAAGAAAAACTAGACTCAGCGATTCGCCAACAAGAAACAGCAAGATAGACTCACTGGGGTCACATATCTATGTGACCCCAAAGATTTTTATGGAGGGACGCGTAATGGAACAAGTGGAAATAAAAAAAACAAAAAATAAAAATAGTCTTTATGCAAAAGAGCACAAAGTTGCTTTCTTGTTCGTTCTACTTCCAGTTTTAGGATTTATTTTGTTTTCATTGATACCTTTGGGCTATTCGGTTTATGCTGCCTTTACAGATTGGAACGGTCTAGGGCAAATGAATTTTATCGGTCTTGAGAACTTTCAGAAGCTTTTTAGAGATGAGTACTTCTATAAGACGATGTTTAATACCGTCTTTTTGATGTTAGGGATTCCAATCGGTTTGATTTTGTCATTTATGCTAGCATCAGCACTGAGCAGAGGAATTAAAGGAACGACGATTTTTCGAACAATCTATTATATTCCAGTCATCTCATCATTAGCAGCCATTTCGATTTTGTGGCAATGGGCTTACAATGGTGATTTTGGTTTAGTCAATCAGGTCTTGGATATCTTCGGTATCAGCGGTCCTAACTGGTTGCAAAACCCATCAACAGTCAAACCGGCAATTATTATTATGTCTGTTTGGAAGGGCTTGGGTTATTCTATGCTCTTGTACTTGGCAGCGATTCAAAGTGTACCAAAAACCTTTTATGAAGCAGCAGAATTAGATGGTGCTTCTTCTTTTCAAAAGTTTCGCAATATCACTTGGCCGATGGTTAGACCAGTCACTTTCTTTTTAGTCGTTACGAATATTATCGGCGGCTCACAAATCTTTACGGAAATAAACATTATGACACCAACTGGCGGACCACAATATAGCAGTGCTACGGTCGTTTGGTATATCTGGCAAAAAGCTTTCAGAAATTGGCAAATGGGTTATGCAAGCAGTATGGCGTTGATTCTAGCAGTATTGGTTTTTGTGATAACAGCATTCCAATTCTATATGAACAATCGTTCAAGCTATAAATTAGATTAGGAGGGAAAAGAATGAAAAACCTGAAAATAAGCAACGTACTCATTATTTTAATTCTCTCCCTTGGAGCAGTTATTATGGTGGGGCCGTTACTTTGGATGATCTCAACATCGCTAAAAGACCGAGCTGGCGTCTTCCAGCTGCCACCTCAATGGATTCCAGCCCCAGTACAATTTGATGCGTACAAACGTTTATCTGAGCTGGACACTTTGTTCTCAGGGATTAAAAATACAGTGATCGTTTCACTTTCTGTGACTGTTGTAGGTACTCTGACATCCAGTTTAGCCGCCTTCTCATTTGCCAAATTACGGATGCCGCATAAAGATGCGCTATTTCTAATCCTTTTAGCCGCTTTGATGATTCCTTATCCAGCGGTGATGATCCCGCAATTTATGATGTTTTCCCAAATTGGCTGGGTTGATACGTTATTACCATTGATCATTCCAGGAATGTTTGGAAATATCACTATGATTTTCTTTTTACGACAATATTTGTCAAATATTCCTGATTCGATCGTTGAGGCGGCGAAAATTGATGGTGCGGGCTATTTACAAACCTTTATCCAACTGATTTTTCCGTTGATTCGTCCAGCGGTTGCTGCTCAATTTATTTTATGGTTTATGGGCGCTTGGAATGACTACTTAGCACCATTGATCTACTTGAATAGTCCAGAAAAACAAACATTGCAAGTAGTGATCGCAAACTTAAATGCCGCCTATGCAATTCAAACGGATTATCCGTTGATTATGGCAGCTTCCGTTGTTTCATTACTTCCGGTTTTGATCGTATTTATTATTTTCCAAAAGCAAATTATTGAATCAGTTGCACTTTCTGGAATGAAAGGGTGAGTAGATGTTTCTAAAAGCAATGAACTGGCTAAATGCATTGGTACTTCTGATAGAACTAAATATTTTGTGGCTTCTAGGTATTTTAGCTGGTTTTTTTGTGGTCGGCTTTGTTCCCAGTACTGTTGCTGTCTTAACGATTCTAAATAAAGAGGATCTATTTACAGGCTATTACTCTTATATAGAAGTATTGACTTTATTTTGGAAAAACTATGTGTCAGCCATTCGCTTATACAAATGGCGGGTCTTTATATTTCCACTTATTCTAGGCATTCTCTATTTGGAATTGCTGATTGTGCAGCAAAGTGATCTAATGAGAGCATTTTTCCAATGGCCACTTTTGTTTTTGTTCAGTTATGTGATTTTAGTATTGATCAATTTATCCTTAGTCACTCGATTGAGTAAAGATAAGTGGCGGAAAAAAGCCGTTTTTTCATTGACGAGTCCATTCTTGTTACCAAAAGAATCGCTTCTTTGTCTTTTGATGGTTCTCACATTTTCAATTGTTAGCATGGCGTATCATTGGTTCTTTTTTGTCGCAATTTCAATCTTTTTGTACAGTGCCAGCAAGTGCTTGTTGTCAGGCTATAGCAAGAAAGGATTGTTAAAATCATGATCAAAAAATTTCTTTTCTCGTGTGTTCCTCTAATGGTTCTTTTATCTGGCTGTACTGCTTCTGCAGTTGAAGAAGTCTTGTCCCCTCCTGAGTTTGACGATGTTAGTGTCCATGACCCATCGGTGATCAAAGCGGATGATACGTTTTATATTATTGGATCACATATGCAATTTGCCAAGTCTCAGGATTTGATGAAGTGGGAGCAGATATCTAATTCAGTATCTGAAGATACACTATTTGAGAATATTCGAGAAGAATTGGCAGAAGAGTTTGAGTACGCACAGACAGATACGTTATGGGCTAGTGATATCCAACAGTTTAAGAATGGAAAATACTATTTGTACTATTGTTTGTGTCAAGGAACTTCACCGCTCTCCGTAATGGGAGTGGCGGTATCTGACTCTATTGAAGGTCCTTATGAAAAAGTCGAATCTTTTCTTTATTCAGGAACCTCTCCGCAGTTTGGTGAAGCGTACAATGCAGCGATTCATCCAAATGCGATCGATCCTCATATTTTTTATGACAATGAAGGGAAATTATGGATGGTCTATGGATCATACTCAGGCGGGATTTTTATCCTAGAAATGGATGATGAAACGGGTTTGCCTAAAGATCGCAATTCTTACGGAACACATTTGATGGGCGGAAATCACAGTCGCATCGAAGCACCATACATTCAATATAATCAAGAAAATGGCTACTATTACTTGTTCACTTCATTTGGTGGGCTAGATGCAGACGGTGGATACAACCTTCGAGTCGCGCGGTCAAAGAATCCCGATGGTCCTTATGAAGACAGCCAAGGAAATCCAATGGCTGAGGTCAAAGGGAAATTTGGAACGGTTTTTGATGACGTAAGTATTCAAGACTTCGGAACTAAGATTATGGGGAACTTCCTATATACCGAAAATACGAGCAATGAAAGGGTTGGCTATGTTTCGCCAGGTCACAACTCGACCTATTATGATGAAGAAACCAATCAATATTACTTGATTTTCCATACACGTTTTCCAAATAGCGGAGAATATCATTCTGTGAGAGTCCATCAAATGTTTTTCACAGAAGCAGGGTGGCCGGTTGTTTCTCCATTGAGATACAGCGAAGAAACGATTGCTGATTATACAAAGAATCAAGTTACGGGTGCCTATACGCTGATTTCCTTTGACAAGTTTTTAACGGATGATTTGAAAGAACCACAGGAAATTACAGTTGAAAAAAATGGCCCGATCAATGGTGATCGCACTGGAACATGGGAACTAGCGGAAAAGAATAGTCAAGAAGATTCAAGTGTGGTTATCGATGGCACTGTTTATAAAGGGAAGTTTCTTTCCGGCTGGGATGAAAATCAGCAAAAGCAAGTAATGACATTTACAGGTACCTCAGAAGCAGGAGTACCATTATTTATTGTTAGGAATGAGGAGTAAGGTATGGCAAAAGCAAATGCAGAGACAATACAAAATCCAATCGTGTATGAACGAGCAGACCCTTGGGTATATTTACATTCCGATGGTTACTATTATTTTACAGGTTCAGTTCCTGGATATCAGTCGATTGAACTTAGACGAGCGAAAAGCCTCAATGAACTGGAAGATGCAGAGAGAAAGACGGTTTGGCAGGCACATGAATCGGGACCAATGAGTGAATTGATTTGGGCACCAGAAATTCATTTCATCGCTGATAAGTGGTATATCTATTTTGCCGCTAGTGATAATGAAGAGATCAGAAATGAAAATCATCATCATCGAATGTTCGTGATCGAAAATAATGCAAGTGACCCTTTTGAAGGGGAATGGGAAGAAAAAGGACAAGTCATCACGCAATTTGAAAGCTTTAGTTTGGATGCAACTGTGTTTGAACATCAGGAGAAACTTTATTATGTTTGGGCGCAACAAGATCCAAGAATTCCAGGAAACTCTAATCTTTATCTATCAGAAATGGAAAATCCATGGACACTAAAAGGGAAGCAGCTTTTACTATCGATCCCTGAATATCCTTGGGAACAGATTGGTTTCATGGTGAATGAGGGGCCGGCCGTGCTTAAACGAAATGGTAAGATTTTTATCACTTATTCGGGCAGTGCTACAGATGAAAATTACACTATGGGATTATTGTGGACAGACGAAAATAGTGATTTATTAAATGGGTTTTCTTGGCAAAAATCCCAAGATCCAGTCTTTCAAACGTCAGAACGGAATTCTCAATATGGACCGGGGCATAACTCTTTTACAAAAGGGGCAGATGGTGAGGACATTTTAGTTTATCATGCAAGACCAGAAAAAAATCAGGCAGGCGATCCTCTGGCAAACCCGAATCGACATGCAGTTGCACAACCATTCACTTGGGATGAAAAAGGATTCCCAGTCTTTGGTGAGCCGGTCGTAAACAATAAATTAGAGATGAAGGTGAACTGATTGACGATTAACATTCAAAACACAAAATCAGGAACAACGATCAGCAAATATATCTACGGTCATTTTGCAGAGCATCTAGGCCGTTGTATCTATGAAGGATTATACGTTGGAGAAGATTCGCCGATCCCAAATAAAAATGGGATGCGGATTGATGTGGTTGAAGCACTGAAAAACATTCAAATCCCTGTGCTACGTTGGCCAGGCGGCTGCTTCGCCGATGAATACCATTGGAAAGACGGGATTGGTCCTAAAGAAAACCGCAAAACGATGGTCAACACCCACTGGGGCGGCGTGACTGAAAACAATCATTTCGGGACCCATGAATTTTTTGAATTGATCAAGCAACTGGAATGTGATGCGTATGTCAACGGCAATGTCGGCAGCGGAACGGTACAAGAAATGTCGGAATGGGTGGAATACATCACGATGGATGGCATTTCTCCGATGGCTGATCTTCGCAGAGAAAATGGCCATGAAGAAGCGTGGGAAATGAAATTTTTTGGCGTAGGAAACGAAAACTGGGGCTGCGGCGGCAATATGCGGCCAGAGTATTATGCGGATCTGTATCGCCGTTATCAAACCTATGTCCGCCAATACGGCGACAAAAAAATCTACAAAGTCGCCGGCGGAGCGAATGTCGCAGACTATCATTGGACAGAAACGCTGATGAAAAACGCCCATTGGTTGATGGACGGCCTAAGCTTGCACTACTACGTTCATCCGCAAGGCTGGGAAGAAAAAGGTAGCGCCTTGGAATTTGATGAGGCAGAGTGGCAAGTGACCTGTGAAAAAGCAGCCTACATGGATGAATTATTGACCCGCCACAGCGCGATTATGGACCAGTATGACCCAGAACAGCGTGTGGGAATCATTGTTGATGAATGGGGCACTTGGTTCTCAGCAGAACCTGGGACGAATCCAGGCTTCTTATACCAACAAAATACGATCCGTGATGCCATGGTCGCAGCGATCACCTTGAATATTTTCCATAAACATGCCAAGCGAGTGCATATGGCAAATATCGCACAAACCGTCAACGTCCTGCAGGCGATGATTTTGACAGATGGCGAACAAATGGTGAAAACCCCAAGCTATCATGTCTTTGATTTGTACAAAGTCCATCAAGATGCTGAAACCATTGATAGCCATGGAACCAGCAGCGATACCATTACGTATACGATTTCGAAAAAAGAAGATACGATCCATCTATCGGTTTGTAATTTTGCTACCCAAGGCACGGAAGAATTATCCTTCTCCCTTGAAACAGCGATCAATGAAGTGAAAGAAGCTCGTTATATCGTGGGAAACAAAATGAACGCACACAATGATTTTGATCATCCTGAAGATGTGGTGATCCAAGACTTCACCGCTTACAATGTTGAAGAGAACAAAGTCAGCTTGCGGGTGCCAGCAATGAGTGTTCTAACGATCTCATTGACAGTCTGATCCCATGACTTGTAAAGGATGCGAAGTGAAAGATGCTGCGGCAGCAGCACAGGAAGACATTGAATCCTTGATTGCAGAACAACTTTCTTTAGAAAGCGACTTGGCTTCGCCGGAGATCGTCAGTAGGAGAATCGTTGTTTGTGAGACTTGTCCATTGCGATTGAATCATACCTGTACCAAATGCGGCTGCTTTTATCGGTTTCGCGCAAATTTAGCTAAGAAAAACTGTCCTGCAGGAATGTGGGAACAAACAGGGCAGCTCGTCAAGTAGCTGTCCTGTTTTTATAAAATAGAATAAATCAATTAGGAGATGAGGGAAGACATGACAGCGATCAATGGGGTTCATGATCCTACGATTATTGAACATGAAGGCACCTTTTATTTATATTCAACGGACACCCAACAGCCCAAAACGGCTGGTGTACCAATTCGTCGTTCAAAAGATTTGATCCATTGGCAATTTGAGAAACAGGCATTGTCAGAAATGCCTGAACCAGCAGTAAAATGGAGCAAGGCTCAAGGACTATGGGCACCGGAAGTTATTCGCTATAAGGACGAATTCCGTATGTATTATTCTGCTTCGACATTCGGCAGTACCACTTCTTTTATTGGCTTAGCTACAGCAACAGATCCTTTGGGCCCTTGGGAAGATCAAGGAGAGGTTATTAAAACCAATGCTACTCTTGCACAGCATAACGCGATCGATGCCAATATTGCTTTTGACCGCTCGGGTGAACAGTGGTTTGTCTATGGTTCTTTCTTTGGCGGAATCTATATTGCTCCATTGAACAAAGAAACTGGAAAACTTCAAGAAAAGAGCTATGGCCAACGGATTGCTTTTCGTCCGAAAACAGTTGATACTGCTATTGAAGGCCCATTTGTCTATTATCATCCTGAAACCGATTATTATTATTTGTTTGTTTCTTTCGATTCCCTTAACGATTCGTATAATATCCGTGTCGCCCGAGCAAAAGAAATTACGGGGCCATATCTGGACTGGCATGGTACGGCCATGACGGATCAAGAGAAGACGCCAACCGAAGTAGGAACCAAACTGTTGGGCAGTTATCAGTTCTCAGAAGAACCAGTTGTATACGCTCCTGGTCATAATTCGATCTTTACGCAATCCAATAAAGAAAGCTTCGTTGTGCATCATGCACGGAGAAAACCCTTCAGTGACCAATTCTATTTACAAATACGTAAACTCTATTGGCTAGAATCAGGTTGGCCAGTAATCTCTGCTTCAATCTATCAGGGAAGTGTTTCACGAATGCCAGAGCAGGAAACTCTGTTAGGAAAGTGGGAAATCATCCAATTTGATCACGAGTCTCAAGTTATATCTTCTCAACAGCAAGAAATAACAGCATTAAAAAAAGAAGGACGAAGTTACTTGTGGGGAGAAAATGAATTTGTCCCATATTATGAGTACATCGACCAAAAAGAAAGGTTGTTTTTATCTGGAATCAATGATCAAGGCGTTGCGTTTCTTGGTCGAAAAGTGTACGAAGAATAAAAAATAAGCAGCACAATGGGCAGGTTGCATTGTGCTGCTTATAAACGTATACTGCTGCCGGTTTTACTAAATACTGCCTTTGAATAATCGGACACCATGAGTAGGAACCTCAGCATTGGCAATTGTTTGTTCTTTTTGTTGCCATAACTCAGTGCCGTTTTTAAGTGGTAGTAAATCAGTGATCGATTTTGGGATGGTTTGCGTTTGATCAGAAACATTGAAAATGGCATAGTAGACTGCTGTGTCGCTCAACGCCTCCCAAATGATCCACTCTTGATCACGATAGAACTCTTTTTTCGTATAAATTTTTCGATACATTTCTAAGACTTCAGTATTCGTCAATAAACGTAAGGTAAAGAGATCGATGTCTGGTAAAGTACCACCAAACATCAATGGAGATTGGAAGATCGTCCATAAACTCATCAATAAGTATTGCTCGTCTTCCGTAAAACGTGTCCAGCTGTCACCACCGCCACCATCAACTGCCCGAATGCCGATATGACCCAACGGCAACATATCACAGTCAGGCCAGTTACCTGGACGGACGAAAGGTGCCCACTCTGCTGCTCGGTCAAACATGGCGTAAAGGGCATCCCAATGATCCCAAAAGTCATCCGTCAAGCGCCACATATTGGCATGATTTTGAAAGAAACTACCATTTTTGAGGGCAGCTGGTCCGGGAGACAAAGAAAGGACGATCTCTCGACCGGATCGATCGATTGCACGGCGAATCGCTTTGATTTCTGCTTTATGGGCATCACCGTAAATTTTCGAATCGCCGATATCATCCACCTTTATAAAGTCAACACCCCAAGAAGCATATAATTCGAGCAAAGAATCATAATAAAGCTGTCCTTCAGGCAATGAAACATCGACCCCATACATATCGGAATTCCAAGGGCAGATTGAATTCATAGCAATGTCCCGTGCCCGTTTATCCGTTCCTTTGATCGGCGTATTTTGATGAACTGCTTGTCGTGGAATGCCGCGCATGATATGGATACCAAACTTCAGCCCTTTTTGATGCAGATAGTCACCAAGTTTTTTGAAACCAGCGCCATCTTTTGCTGAAGGGAAACGATTTTCAGCAGGAATCAAGCGAGAATAGTCGTCCATACACAACGGATAAAAATCATTGTACCTTGTAGACTTTGCTTCTGGTTCGCTCCATTGAATATCCACGACGACATACTCCCAACCATAAGCTTTCAAATGCTCTGCCATAAAATCGGCATGGGCGATCACTTCTGCTTCGGTCACAGAAGCGCCATAGCAGTCCCAAGAATTCCATCCCATTGGGGGTGTTTGTGCAAAATGTAAAAAAGACATCGATTTCCTCCTAGTACGTTTTTCTTATAGTATAGTAAGCAATAAAAAAGAGAGGGAAAGTTTTGTCTACTAGAAATAAAAAAGAAAGAAATCGTCAACGAATGAAAAAGGAGTTGATCAATAGTGTTTCCACAAGAAACAAACTATGCGAAGATTACAGCATACTATAGTGTTGCCCTTGAGCGTTTTTCCATGAATCCACATCAACACCCAGCGTGTGAGATCATGTTTGTGACCAAAGGGAAGTGTAAGATAAAGGTGCAAGATCAAGTAATTGTTCTGGAAAGAAATGATTTCGTTTTCATAAATGCGTTTGTGGAACACGCCTTACTCGTTGAAGGAGATTCCTGCACATTACTGAATATTGAATTTCTTCTGAGTGAGACACCGTCCGCCCTTTGTGTTCGTGATGTTTTTGCATACATCAAAGGAAATGTACAATGGAATGAGCCTTACGCGAAAAGTCGCGATGTCCGCCAATTTGGACAAGCGATCAAGTCATTGCTGCAGCTGCTAATGATCGATGATACTCAAGAGCAACCGTCTGCTGAACGGCAATTTACGATCGAGCTCTTGTTTAAGCGGATGCTGATGGAATTAGCCTTTTCATTACGTACGAAAGAAACCAAACGGGGCAATTGCTATGTGAACGCTGCGATCAACTATATTCAACAGCATTTTGATGAAGATATTCAAGTCTCCCAAATCGCAGCGGCGGTGGGGATTACGAAAGCTTACTTGCATAAACTCTTTCATGAGCAACTGGGAGTGACGGTCAACCATTTTCTCACCAGTGAGCGTCTGAAACAGGCAGCATTTTTACTAAGCAATAGTCAGCTGCCAATCGTCGAAATTGCCGCTCAAGCAGGATTCAACAGCAGGCAGCACTTTACCAATACCTTTAAACAGAAAAAAGGCATGAGTCCTAAAGCCTACCAGCTCTTATATAAGCAAACGATCAAAGAGGAGGCAGGGCAACATATCACAGGAGATGATTCGGCCTTTCTATTAATGAAGTGAATATAGAACGAATGATCAAACATAAAAAAATAAAAGAACAGGAGAACGTAATGAAAGAATTCGCATTAAACAAGATCCAGCTCACGGACGAGTTTTGGCAAGGATACCAAGAGCTTGTTCGCAAAGAAACGATTCCTTACCAATACCAAGTCCTAAATGATGAAATCGATGTAGATGTTCAAGCAGAACGGGAAGATCCCAATTTGCCAGCTGGGAAAAGCCATGCATTGGCGAATTTTCGCATCGCTGCAGGGCAAATGGAAGGGGAACATTTTGGCTGGTTTTTCCAAGATAGTGATGTCTACAAATGGATCGAGTCGGCTGGGTATAGCTTGTTGAATACTAGCGATCCGCAATTGGAAAAGACAGTAGATGAAGTGATTGACTTAGTTGCTGCTGCGCAAGAAGCGGATGGCTACTTAAATACCTTCTTTCAATTGACCCGACCGAAGTTAAAATACCGTCAGCTGTATTTCAGTCATGAACTTTATTGTGCCGGGCATCTAGTCGAAGCGGCTATCGCTTATGATCAAGCAACAGGCAAGGATAAATTACTGACCGTGGCAGAGAAAAATATCGCCAATATTTGCACGTATTTTGGGCGGGAGCCTGGAAAAATTCAAGGTGCTGATGGCCATCAAGAGATCGAATTGGCACTGGTGCGTTTGTATGAATACACTGGTAAACAAACCTATTTGACATTAGCTGATTTCTTTCTTGAAGTACGTGGGGAAGATCCTGCCTTTTACGAAAAAGAAATCTTGAAAAACCAAGCGGATGGCTTATCAGATGAAACACCAAGGGTAGACCTCACCTATTTACAAGCCTACGATCAACCTAAAAAGCAGCATGAAGCCAAAGGTCATGCGGTACGAATGCTGTATATGGCAAGCGGGATGGCAAAAGTCGCCCAGCATACCCAAGATCAAGCATTAATCGACGCTTGCGAAGCGATTTGGGAAGACATCGCCTGTAAGAAAATGTATGTGACCGGTGGCGTCGGCTCAACCGTTCACGGGGAAGCCTTTGTCGGTCCCTATGATTTGCCGAATGATACGATGTATTGTGAAACTTGTGCAGCTATTGCATTGGTGCAATTTTCTTTTGAGCTGTTCAAACTAACCAAGGAACCAAAATATTTAGCGACGATGGAACGAGCGTTGTATAATAGCGTCCTTTCTGGTGCGGCAATTGACGGCAAACACTTTTTCTACGTGAATCCTTTGGAGGTCAATCCCCAACGAGATCAAGAAAATCCTGACAAAGGCCACGTCAAAGCCCAACGACCTGATTGGCTCGGTTGTGCGTGTTGTCCGCCGAATTTTGCGCGGATGGTCGCTTCGCTGCAGCGCTTGGTTTACACTTGCGATCAAGAAAAGCTTTACGTGAATTTATTTGTGGCAAGCCGTTTAGAAGAACCTGACCAATTTACGTTTGAACAAACAGGCGGGTTTCCTTTTACAGAGGACCTCACGATTCGCTATCAAGGTATTCCAAAGACGCTCATCATCCACAAACCTAACGGACTAAGTAAGTTTCAAATCGATAGTGAACACGAATGGCAGGAGACGAACGAGGCAATCATCTTTGAGGCAGTCGAAAACGTGACGGCCAATATCCGTTTTGAACAACCATTGCAAATCTTGCGTGCGAATCCTCAGGTTATTCAAGCTATCAATCAAGTCGCATTGCAACGAGGACCCTTCGTGTATTGCATAGAAGAAGCCGACAATGGTCAAGCACTCTGGCGTTGCCGCATCGACCCACAGGCGCTGGAGGCGACCTTTTCGAAAGAGGATACGTTGTTGCCAACTACTTTATGTTTGGCGATCAAAGGCTACCAAAGCGAAGAATGGTCGGGAACACCCCTTTACGAAGAACGAGCGGAAACGGTCATACCTCGTACGTGGCAACTGATCCCATACCATTTATGGGGCAACCGGGGCATAGGCGAAATGCGCGTTTGGCTGCCGCTCGTTGGAAAGGAGTAAGAAGTAAGCAGGGCCAAAGAGCTTCCCTAAAAGGAGGCTCTTTTTTTCTATGTAAAAATAACGGGAAAAGTTCGCTGTATATGAGTACGTTATTGTATTTTTGATGTACTCAATCAGGTACGCTATAATTATATCAAGAAAAGGAGGAGTGGCAATGGCTAATACAACGATGAATCCTAGCACTGCTCGTAAAAATTTTTATCAGTTATTGAAAGATGTAAATGAAAACCATACTGAAATTGAGATTATTAGTGATCGTAGTGGAAACAATGCGGTGTTGATTGCGCTAGAAGACTGGAGAGCGATTCAAGAAACCCTTTTTCTTGAGCAAACAGGTACTCTAGAAAAGGTACGAGACCGCGAAAAAGACGACAGTGGCTTTACGGATATCGATGATATTGATTGACAAGCTCTTTGATGAGGAGCGATACAGTCACAATCAAAAACTCTGCGAAAGTGGATCTAAGGAAAATCAAACAATCGAATTTAAAAAAAACAGTTTGAAGAAGTGATTCAGGCCTTGAAGGAAGATCAATATATGCCCACGCAGTCTTTTGAAAAGCTGAGACCTACACATGAAGGCAGATATTCACGTAGGCTGAATAGGCAACATCGAGTGGTTTACAAAGTTGATGAGGAAAATAAAGTTGTGGAAATTTATTCTGCATGGACACATTATGAATGAAGTGTGAAGAGCTGATTTTTTAGCTAGTTGACCAAGAGCTTCCCAAAAAGGAGGCTCTTTTTTTTCTAAACTCAACCTTCTTGGATTTGTTGCATGATTTCTTTAATTTGTTCCTATATTCCTATCTTTGAAAGCGTTATCGTTTTAGTGTAGGAATGTTGGCGGGTTTATGTAAAACAAGGAGGAAGAAGTGTGACAAGGAAAATCAGTAAAGTTGGCGCATCTTTGTTGGTATTGGCAGCGGCAACGGCAATCGGTGGCTGCACCCAAAGTGAGGCGAAGACAACTGGAAAAGTCGTTTACCAAGAAACAGCCAAAAGTACGTTGGAAAAAGCGATGGACAATCAACCGGAGTCGTCTTATTGGTTCCCAGAGGATTTGTTGGCATGGTCTTTTGAAAAAGATCCAGATGCGAAATACAATACCAGCGTTGTTCCATTAGCGCAGCGGGCAGCTAAAGAGACGTTGCCGAAGATGAATGACACGCAAACGGCAGAAACCAAAGTCGTGGCGCTTTCGATCATGAATAGCAGTACGAGCGGCAATGCACCACGTGGGATCAATACCTTTGATGCCAATGTCTTTTCTTATTGGCAATACATCGATCAATTGGTTTATTGGGGCGGCTCTTCTGGCGAAGGGATCATCGTACCGCCAAGTCCTGATGTGACAGATGCTGCTCATAGGAATGGCGTGCCGGTTTTAGGAACGATCTTCTTTCCACAAACTGCCCATGGTGGGAAGTTGGAATGGCTAGATACGTTTTTAGCTAAGGATGAGGACGGCAATTTTCCGATCGTAGAAAAAATGATCGAAGTTGCCAATACGTATGGCTTTGATGGCTGGTTCATCAATCAAGAAACCGATACGGCGGTCACTAGTTTTGATGATGCAGCGGAAGGTGTCGAACAATCGGGGGCTGATGGTAAAGGACTAAATGAAAGCCACGCCAAAGCGATGCAAGAATTGATCGCCCAATTCAAAGAACAAGCCGACGAGCATTTAGAGATCATGTGGTATGATTCCATGACGAGTGATGGGAAAATGGATTGGCAAAACGCTTTGACGGATAAGAACAAAGCCTATTTGGTGGATGCAGAGATGAACCCATTGGCAGATAGTATGTTCTTGAATTTCTGGTGGACCACTGACAAACTGGCGGACAAAGAGCTGTTGAAGGCCTCCAATGAAAAAGCCCGTGAAATCGGCGTCGATCCTTACGATCTTTTTGCTGGGATCGATGTGCAAGAAAATGGCTATTCAACGCCTGTACGCTGGGATCTGTTTACGGATGAAAAAGGCGTTCCTTATACCTCATTGGGCCTGTATGTGCCTAGCTGGACCTATTCTTCTGCTAGTACGCCGGATGATTTCCAAAGCAAAGAGAATGCTTTTTGGGTCAATAACACGGGCGATCCTCGGGAAAGCCAGCTGCCAGAAGCGACAGAGTGGCCTGGGATCTCCACCTATGCCCTGGAACAGACCGCTATCACAGAGCTGCCTTTTGTGACGAATTTTAGTCTGGGGAATGGCTACAACTATTTTATCGAGGGAGAAAAAGTGTCTAGCCGCAATTGGAACAACCGAAGTTTGCAAGCTATTTTGCCGACCTATCGTTGGGTCTTTGACCATGGAAAAGACAATGATTTGGCTGTATCAATCAATTATGCGGATGCCTATAATGGCGGAAATGCACTGAAACTACGTGGACAGATGACAAAAGGCAGTACCAGTCACATGGCATTGTATCAGACAGCATTTCCTG
Source organism: Enterococcus sp. DIV1368d (assembly GCF_050542975.1). Taxonomy (NCBI): domain Bacteria; kingdom Bacillati; phylum Bacillota; class Bacilli; order Lactobacillales; family Enterococcaceae; genus Enterococcus; species Enterococcus sp. DIV1368d. The sequence continues at coordinate 477,487 of NZ_CP172939.1, forward strand.
TGACGAAAAAGACGAAGTTGACGACGACTGTCAAAGCAACGGTACCGACAGCTCTTGATTTGGTCGTGACTTTAGCCGATGGTTCGACACAAACGATCAAAGGAGACAAAGAGGTCGCAACAGACTGGACGACGATCACTTACTCATTGAAAGACATCAAAGGGGAAGTGACAGCGATCGGTTATGACATAACCACGAAAGAAACCAGTGATGTCTATGAGTTGAATCTAGGGCAATTAACGATCGGAGATCAGAAAGCGGAGAAATTCGCTGCCGAAGCATTGACGGTTGAGGATGTGCTCTTTGATGAAGAAGAGGGCAACTATGCGGGGGTCCGTTTAACGTGGGAAGCTGCCAAGGACAAGACAGCTGCGGTTTATGAGGTCTACCAATTGAACGATGACGGCTCACGCTCCTTCTTAGCAGCTACGCCAGCAACCAACCACTATTTGAATGCCGTTGAACGACCAAAAGGAACGAAAACCAAGTTCGCGGTGGTGGCAGTGGATCGCTATGGCAATCGTGGCAAGCTATCCGATACGGTGGAGATTACTTGGCCAAACAATCAGCTGCCAAAAGCAGCCTTTACAGCCTCTAAAACCTTAGCGGCACCGGGGGAAACGATCACCTTCACGAATACCTCATCTGCGAATGCCGAAGCATTTGAATGGACGTTTGAAGGCGGCGATATCACCAGCAGTACAGAAGAAAATCCCCAAGTGACCTATTCGGAACCAGGTACCTACAAAGTCACACTTGTTGCCAAAAACGAAGCAGGAGAGACCCCTCTGGAAATGGCGGGATTGATCACGATTTCTGCTGATGCGCCGAAAGAGTTGCTGCTGCTTTCAAAAGATGCCGAAGCAACTGCTTCATCGTTTGTCAATGATGCCGAAGCACCAGCTTTTGCCCTCGATGGTGATTTGAGTACGAAGTGGTGTGCGACAGGCAATGCGCCTCATGAGTTGATGATCGATCTCGGTCGACCACAGACGGTCAGTGAAGTACGCCTCGCCCATGCGGAAGCTGGTGGAGAAGGCCCAGACATGAATACGCGGGCGTATACGGTGCTCGTCAGTGAAGATGGCAAAGACTATGAGCCAGTTTCACGAACGTTGAAAAATGAAGCGGGCAATAGCACCAATACGTTTGCCGTCAAGAAGGTGCAATATGTAAAAATCAGTATCGATAAACCAACACAAGGAGCAGACTCAGCAGCCCGAATCTATGAAGTCGAAGTATACGGAATGGATAAATAGCAAAAAAGAGCAGGGCGTTAACCCTAAAAAGGAAAGCGACTGAAGCGATGCTTTTCTGAAAATGACCGAACCAAAAAAGCCGTTGCGACCAATAAATGGTCACAACGGCTTTTGCTTTTTCCAAATAAGTTTAGCGTGAAGTACGGCTGGCTGGATCTAAGCGGCGTTCAATAAAGCTTAGCCCAAGATCCGTAATGATCGCCATCAAGGCAGTTGGTAAAGCACCGGCTAAGATGATCGATGCACCATCCGTCGCATTGGTTCCGCGGATGATGATGTCCCCCAGTCCACCAGCACCAACGAAAGCGCCAATAGCGGTGATACCGATCGCCACGACTAAGGCGTTTCGAATCCCTGCCATGATCACCGAAACAGACAATGGCAATTCGATCATATACAATCGCTGCCAGCTAGTCATCCCCATCCCTTTGCCGACATCTAACGTATTGCGGTCGACTTGGCGCATGCCGGTATAGGTATTTTTGATGATCGGTAACAAAGAATAAAGGAAAATCGTTAAAATCACGACATTCACACCTAAGCCCATGCCGATCATTAAAATCGAGATCATCGCTAAAGATGGAATCGTCTGGATGATATTGGCGAAACGAATCACCCAATCTGCCAAACGCATTTTTTTAGAAATCAAGATCCCGATTGGAATCCCGACGATCGAGGCAAAAAGTACCCCGTAGATTGAAATCAAGAAGTGACGAATGAACTGGGCAAAAACATAGCCGCCATTTTCTTGAAAATAGAAAAGAAATTGTTGGAATAAATTCATGTCTGCCATTTCGTCACTCTCCTTCGAAGTAATTATTTTCTTCTAAGAAACGTTCGGCAACTACCGTTGGTTCTAGAAGGTCATTATCCACTTGGTAATTCAATTCTTGCATTTTTTCGGTATCGATTTTGCCTGCTAATTTGTTCAGGGCATCGCCGATTTCAGGTGTTTCTTTCAACAATTTGTCATCGACGATCGGTGCGGCATCATAAGGAGGGAAGAAGTTTAGATCATCTTCCAGCATCACGAGATCGTAACTGCCGATCCGGCCGTCGGTTGAGTACCCTAAAACGATATCCATTTTTCCGTTATCAACAGCATCATAGACGAGACCGATCTGCATCGGTAGGATATTTTGGAAAGAGAATCCATAGGCTTTCTGGAAGCCATCGTACCCATCGCCGACCCGTGTGATCCACGCGGTATCGACCCCTGCAACCAATTGATCTGCGACATCTTTCAAGTCACTGACTTTTTCCAATCCGTATTCTTCGGCAGTATCTTTTCTGACAAGAAAGACATACGTGTTATCAAAGCCGTAAGAAGGGAACCAAGTCTGTTGGTACCGTTTCTCAAATTCTGATTTGACTTTGTCAAAGGCGGCTTGTGGATCAGATTCTGGCTCCAACCCTAACGTCGTGGTCAAGTCAGTTCCTGTGTAGCGGGCAGCTGAGATCGACGCATCGCCATTCATCATTGCTTGGTGATTGATGGTCGTTGTTGCTAAGTTGTTAATGACGGTTGTGTTTTTATCCGTATAGTGTTCGACCATACCTGCAACCACCGCGCCAAGAATTTGGGCTTCGGAAGTGATCCCACCTGTGATCGCCACGGTATTCTCATCAGAAGTCGAGGCTAAACCGGGAAAGGAACAGCCGGACAGTAAAGCGACACTTAAGGAAAACAACAGCGCTAATTTTGAAGTTTTTTTCATTACGCATCCCCCCTTAAGGCAGCTGGTGTCAGTTTGTTTTCTAACAAACCCAGTAACCAGTCAGCTAATAAAGCAAAGATCGTCACTGGAATCGTCCCAGCAAAAATCAAAGGCGGTTGGTAGTTGTTTAGTCCGCTAAAGATCAAATCACCAAGTCCACCGGCGCCAATGTAAGAAGCCAAGGTAGCCCAGGCTAAAACATACACGGCCGATAAGCGGATCCCTGCCATGATCGTTGGGATCGCTAGAGGTAATTCCACACTGATGATCGACTGCAAGTTGGTCATCCCCATCCCTTTGGCAACATCACGGTAATTCCAATCGACTTTTTTCATTCCAATGTAGGTGTTTCGCAAAATCGGCAACAAGGAATAAATGAAAAGAGCGACGATAGCAGGAACTTTTCCGACACCTAAAATCGGGATCATCAATGCCAATAGTGCCAAAGAAGGCACGGTTTGCAGCGCACTGGTGATGCCGATCACGACCGTTGCTGCTTTGGGGAAACGGGTCAAGATCACACCGATCGGTACAGCAACAAGAATCCCTAAGAGCAAAGCAGCAAAGGAGATATACAAATGTTCGAGACTTTTGGTGACCAATTGGCCGCCATATTCATTAAAGAAGCTTTGCATGCGCTAGACCTCCTCAGTTTCTTCAGGTTTCGCCGACTCAATGGCTTCCATGATCGATGGCTCATCGCCCCAAATCACGTCATAAACGATATCAACTAAGGAAGCACGGGTCAAAATCCCGACTAAATGTTTGTCGGCATCTACTACCGGCACATATTTTAAGCCGCGTTTTAAAATGCGTTGCAAGGTATCCCGCAGCAAGGCGGTTTCACGAACGAAAAAGACATCTTTGTTCAAGATATCGCCGACACTAGTAACTTTGCCACGGTTGCGGTCGATGGATTCGACATCGATGTAGCCTTTTAGCACGTTGCTATTGTCGGTAACCAGCAAGGTATCGACCCGTTTTTCCCGCATCAAGTGAATCGCTTCTTGTAAGGATTTTTCTGGGGTGATAGCGATCGGGGTATTTAACATTACGTCTTTGACTGGTGTCGTGTCAGGTTTTGCTTGTAACAAGCGGTCTTCACCGATCAACTCTTCCACGAACGGTGTTGCTGGGTGTTGCAGAATATTTTCTGGTGTATCAAATTGAATGACTTTTCCTTCACTCATGATCACGATACGGCTAGCAAGCTTCAATGCTTCATCCATATCATGGGTAACGAAGACGACGGTTTTTCCAAGCCGTTCTTGCAAGTCTTTGACCAAATCTTGTAGGGAATCACGAGTGATTGGGTCTAGTGCGCCAAAAGGCTCATCCATTAAGATGACATCTTGGTCAGCTGCCAAGGCACGGACAACACCGATCCGTTGCTGTTGTCCCCCAGACAATTCGTTGGGGTAACGGTCGAGCATTTCTCGCGGCAATTCCACCAAATCGATCATGCGCTCGGCAGTTTTGTTGCGTTCTTCTTGGCTGACTTTTAACAATTTTTGAACCAATGTAATGTTTTCCCGAATCGTCATGTGAGGCATCAGACCGATGCTTTGGATCACATAGCCGATTTGACGGCGTAATTCCACTGGGTTGATCTCTGTAACGCTTTTTCCATTGATCAAGATTTTTCCTTTAGAAGGATCCGTCATACGGTTGATCATCCGCATACAAGTCGTCTTTCCGCTACCACTTGTCCCGATGAAGCAAATGAATTCGCCTTTTTCAAAGGAAAGATTCACATCTTCAACAGCGACTTTACCACCTTTGTAAATTTTGGATACCTGCTGAAACTCAATCATGATGTCACCTCTATTTTTATTTAAGCAATCTGAATAATGGCTTAGAATCTGTACTAAGTATGCCGAAAAGTCCCTTGTTATTCAAATAATCTGCCCATTTTTTTCATAATTGTATAGACAAAACCGAAAATAGCGCCATAAGCAAGTCCAAATTAAGGAGCGATGCATAGAGAAAAGAAACGGCGAAGATCCCCCGTTATTTTTCATTGGGAAAAAGGGGGCTTTTTTGCAGAACGCCTTGGCAACAGTCTCTTTATTTTTTTCTAAGAAAGGGCAGAATAAAAAGCTGTTTTTTCAATTTTTATAAAAACATGCTAGAATAGAGAAGAATTTAGGGAAAGAGAGGAACAACATGCTTACAACTGAAGATTTTGATTTTGAATTACCGGAAGAACTGATCGCCCAAACGCCATTAAGCGATCGCTCAAGTTCCCGTTTATTAGTGGTTGACCGTGAGACTGGCAAATTTGAGGACAAGCACTTCTATAACATCATTGATGAATTGGCACCAGGGGATGCTTTGGTGATGAATGATACACGGGTATTACCAGCTCGTATCTATGGCGAAAAACAAGAAACAGGTGCCCATTTAGAAATCCTTTTACTGAATAATATTGAAGGGGATACGTGGGAAACCTTGATCAAGCCAGCCAAAAGAGCCAAAGTCGGCACGAAGATCACCTTTGGCGACGGACGATTAGAGGCAGTGGTGGAAGAAGAGCTCGATCACGGCGGCCGGATCATTCGTTTTCAATACAAAGGGATCTTTTTAGAGATTCTGGAATCACTTGGCGAAATGCCGTTACCGCCTTATATCAAAGAACGGCTAGAAGACCCAGACCGCTATCAAACGGTTTATGCCAAAGAAAACGGCTCAGCTGCTGCACCGACTGCCGGCTTGCATTTTACCCCAGAATTGCTGGAGCAGATCGCCGCAAAAGGCGTCAAGCTGGTTTATCTGACTTTGCACGTTGGTTTAGGAACGTTTCGTCCAGTGAGTGTCGATAATATCGCTGATCATGAGATGCACAGCGAATTTTACCGTTTGACAGAAGAAGCTGCCGCTCAATTGAACGAGGTTCGGGCAAATGGCGGCAAGATCGTTGCAGTCGGAACGACTTCGATCCGTACGTTAGAAACCATTGGGACTAAGTTTGATGGGCAAATCAAAGCCGATAGTGGGTGGACGAGTATTTTTATCACGCCAGGCTATCAGTTTAAAATCGTGGAAGCTTTTTCTACCAACTTCCATTTACCAAAATCAACCTTAGTGATGTTAGTCAGTGCCTTTGCAGGACGCGACCTAACACTTTCTGCCTACCAACATGCCATCGATGAGCGGTATCGCTTCTTTAGCTTTGGCGATGCGATGTTCTTAAAATAAACAAAAAAAACTGAGCGACGTAAGCGGCTCTTTAAGTTGAAACAACTTCTCAACTTTTAGAACTGCTTTTTTGTCGCCCAGCTTACTACTAGAGGAAGGTATAAGTGGTGGTCGCTTTTTGTGGTCCATGCAAAGCAATGTTTCTCGAAAATTTGTTTTCATTTACAAACTTACACATGTTTCGTGTATTCCGATACAAAATGAGACGTATCATTTTTCGATATGGAAATGTTCGATCCTTGTTACGTTTTTCTTCTTGTTACTTTACACGTTTGGTACTAGGTGAAACTTGTACGTTCAACAACTTTTAGTAGATTGAGTTTGCGATATTTACGAAAACCACCAACAGAGTTGCTACCTTCCTTACACGTATACTATAACACGGAACGGAAGCGTTTGCAAAAGAAAAAGGTCGTTTTCCTCAAAAAAAAGACCGGCGAACCGATCTTTTAAGCAAGTGCTCGTTTAGGCAGATTGTCATAAAACGCTGCTTTGGTTGCACTGATGTAAGGTGTCAGCCATAAGTAGCCGATTCCTGCAGTCATGATGGCCAAAATGTGCCAGCCGATGAAGCTCAGATCAAGGATGAACAGTTGACCTTTGTAGCCTCTCATTAAATGACGGCTACCTGTGATGCAGCTGAGAAAATCTGGCCGCATGCCCGTTTCTTCATAGGTATCATAAAAGACAAAATATGCTTGAGAATAAGAATAAGCTTTAATGATCCCAGGAATGATAAACAGGAACGTCCACAACGTCGTGAAAATAGTCGACAGAATATAAATGACGATGATCCCTAACACGAAAGCACCACTGAAGCCACGAAAGACATCAGAAAAGGGTTGGATCGACTGTTTTTTACCGCGTAAAAGATCAAGGAAAGTCCAAGAGATCCCAGCACCGAATAAGGCAGAAAATAGACCGCTGATCAAACCGCCGCCGCCACTGCCACCACTGCCGCCAGCGGAATTGACTGCATCGGTAGAACCAAGATCATTGAACATACCGCTTTGATACAATGGAATAACAGTAAGGACGATAATGACGAATGCGATAGCGATCGAGATCAAAGTCGGTACAATACACATCAAAACACTGTCTTTCCAGCGTCCTCGCAGCATTGCTTTTGCTTCTGCTTTTAGTTCTCTATTTGATTTCATTTCAAAAAACCTCCCTTCAATATAAATAACATGATAGCAAACTTTCGCTAAATCTTCAAAAAAAAGTAATAGATGTTTCGCATGACTAGGAGAAAATACTCTTAGTTTCTTTAAACTTCCTTGCAAAATGTAAGGGCAACCCTTATCATAGATAGCGTTGCACAGTTAATCGAGTATAGAGAGAAAGTAGGGAAATGAATGACGGAACCAGCCATTCGTTATCGTCTGATAAAGAAAGAAAAGCATACCGGTGCCCGTTTAGGCGAACTGATCACGCCTCACGGAACCTTTCCAACGCCAATGTTCATGCCAGTCGGCACATTAGCAACGGTCAAAACCCTTGCCCCTGAAGAGTTGAAAGAAATGGGTGCAGGCGTCATTTTAAGCAATACCTATCACTTGTGGTTACGTCCAGGAGAAGACATTGTTGCAGAAGCAGGCGGCTTACATAAATTTATGAATTGGGATCAACCAATCTTAACAGATTCTGGTGGTTTTCAGGTCTTTTCATTAGCCGAAATGCGTAACATCGTCGAAGAAGGTGTCCATTTCAAAAACCATTTGAATGGATCGAAAATGTTTTTATCTCCTGAAAAAGCGATTGATATCCAAAACAAATTAGGGTCAGATATCATGATGAGTTTTGATGAGTGTCCGCCATTTGATGAAAGCTATGACTACGTCAAAAAATCGGTGGAACGGACGTCTCGCTGGGCGGAGCGTGGCTTGAAAGCCCATGCCAATCCAGACCGGCAAGGCTTGTTTGGGATCATTCAAGGTGCAGGCTTTGAAGACTTGCGCAAGCAAAGTGCCCAAGACTTGATCAGTATGGACTTCCCAGGGTATTCCATCGGCGGCCTGTCAGTTGGCGAACCAAAAGCGGAAATGAATCGCGTGTTGGAATTTACGACTCCTTGGATTCCAGAAAACAAACCACGTTACCTGATGGGCGTTGGGGCAGCTGACTCCTTGATCGATGGCGTGATTCGCGGTGTCGATATGTTCGACTGCGTTTTACCAACACGGATCGCAAGAAACGGTACCTGTATGACTTCAAAAGGTCGTTTAGTCGTGAAAAATGCGCAATATGCCCGTGACTTTCGACCAATTGACGAGAAGTGTGATTGCTATACATGTAAAAACTATTCTCGTGCGTACATCCGCCACTTGATCAAATGTGATGAAACCTTTGGTATGCGTTTGACGTCTTACCACAATGTCTACTTCTTATTGAATCTGATGAAAAATGTCCGTCAAGCCATCATGGATGACAACTTGTTGGAGTTCCGTGAGCATTTTATTGAAGAGTATGGGTTCAACAAGGAAAATGCGAGGAATTTCTAACATTCTCTACTAAAATGGTGGGAATAATAGAGGAATTCTGATAAAGTATCTTATAGGAAAGAAAATAAATCGAGGTGAAAAAAATGGCACAATCTTTACCAATGCTCTTTATGCTGGTTGCTTTAGTGGCAATGTGGTTCTTTATGAGTCGTTCACAAAAGAAACAACAGCAAGAGCGTAAAAATCTTTTAGAAAATATGAAAGCTGGCGATGAAGTCGTAACCATCGGCGGACTCCACGGCGTTCTTTCTGAAGTCAACACAGAAAAAAGCACCGTGATCATCGACTGTGAAGGAATTTTCTTAGAGTTTGATCGTTCAGCGATCCGCACAGTGAAACCCGGAACTGTTGCATCCGTTGAGACACAAATCGAACCAGCTGATGTCGAAGACGCAACGAGCATCCAAGACGAAACCAAAGAATAAGCACAAACGCACCGTCTCTTTCTCAGAAGCGATGGTGCATTTTTTTAGTAGTCGGACAGTTTCTAAAATAAAACAAACACCGCAGCAAAACAGAGATCGCTCGTTTTGCTGCGGTGCTTTGATTGCCTTCGTTACTCGATCGGAATCAGTTTCTTTGACGCTTGTTTGCCTTGGTCTTTTGGCAACGTCAATTTCAAAATTCCTTCAGCGTAAGAGGCTTTGATTTCATCCTCTTTGACGTTTTCTAACAGGTATTGCCGCCGAACGCTTGTCAAGCTGCGCTCGCTGCGAACCAGACGTCCTTTTTCATCTTCGGTCGCATGATCCGTCTGGTGTTGTCCCGTAATCGTTAAAACCCCATTTTCATAGGTTACTTGAATATTTTCTTTAGGGATGCCAGGCAGTTCTGCTTCAACGAGAAATTCCTTGTCATTCTCGTGAATATCGGTTTTGATCAGGTTCGATGGAAACCCATCAAAAAAACTGCGGCCAAAATCTTCAAAGAAATCAAAAGGTGTCATACTGTATGAATCTGAGCGGCGTGGCACAATCTCATGTGTCATAAGAATCATCCTTTCTTTATTCTTTTGTTTTTACACTTTTTATTTTATTCATTTTTTAGCGAATTTCAAGTGATTTACTCGCTTTAAAAAAATCTTAAAAAACCTTTGATACCAACGTTTTACTCCTTGATTTTGGCGTATTTTTACCTTGCTTCGTTCCTGTTTTCCCCCTCATTTCACCTGCTTTTTCTGCGTGACAGTATATACTTAATGATATATACTAAAAGCGAAGTGGAGGAGGAAAAACATGGCACGTTATAGAAAACGAATGCTTGTTGCTTTGATCTATGCATTGCTGTCGTCGATTGCCCTAAATCTCTTTTGGCTGCCGGGAAATATTTATGCGAGTGGGATCACTGGTTTGTCGCAATTGCTGTCGCAGCTTTTAGATGAGCAGTTGAATCTGCAGCTTTCGATCCCGCTTTTGGTGCTTTTTTTTAATGCGCCATTGTTAGCGGTTGCTTGGGTCAAAATCGATCGAGAATTTACCATCATGACGGTTTGTACCGTCGTCCTGTCTTCTGTTATGATGAAGGTGGTTCCGGTCATTGCTTTAACGACCGATCCGGTGATCTGTGCCGTGTTTGGCGGATTGCTGCACGGGGTGTCGGTGGGCTTGACATTGAACGACGATTTTTCAACGGGTGGGCTTGACATTTTAGGGATTTTAGTGAAAAAAGCCACTGGTAGAAGTATCGGCAGTTTCTTTATCGGCTTCAATGTCAGTTTGCAGCTAGCAGCTGGGCTGATCTTTGGCTGGCCTTATGCTTTTTATAGTGCCATTTCCTTCTTCATCAGTGGGCGGATGGTCGACTACGTCAACCTGAAGCAGCGGCGTGTACAGCTGCTGGTCGTTACAGAAAAAGCAGAACCCGTCATTACGACGTTGCAATGTGCCTTGCAGAGAGGCATCACGGTCATCAACGATGTCGAAGGTGGATTTGATCATCAACAGAAAAAACTATTATTACTTGTCATTTCCCATAGAGAACTCAAGACTGTCGAAGGCATGATCCAAGGAATCGATGAACAAGCGTTTGTCAGTGTTTCTTCTGGCGTCAGTGCCAATCGATCGTTTTATGAATGGTAGCAAAGTGAAAGAAAGTAGGAGAGACGTTGAAAAAACAAGCAGTATTTCAAGAAGTTGCCCAGCAGATTGCGCAACGGGTTCATGAAGGTACGTATGTGACGAGCCAAAAGCTTCCTTCCGATTATGATTTAGCAGAGGAATTTCAGTGTAGCCGTTTAACGGTGCGCAAAGCCATCGATCTATTGATTGGCCAGAATTTGTTAGTGAAAGAAAAAGGAAAAGGAACCTATGTCATGAAACAGCCCAAGATCCAAAGCGGCTCTGGCGGACTCCAAAGTTTTACCGAGACTGCCAAAATCCAAGGGAAAAAGACCCGTACGGAAGTTTTGCATATCGAAACCGTCAAAGAGCTCCCGGTAGAGATTGGTCAGCTGTTTGGCGATTACGCCAAGGAACCAATCGTTTATTTGGTGCGCTTGCGTTACTTTGATGATGAGCCGATGACGGTGGAAAATCTTTACGTATTGAAACGCTATCTGCAAGAAGACACCGCAGAACTCACGAAAGCTCAATTAGAGTCGTCTTTGTATCAAGTCATTGAAGCCAACATCGAGATTGGTTATTCCCATCAAGAGGTGGAAGCTGTGAAAAGTCCTGCCGATATTGCGAAACTTTTACAGGTGCCTCAAGAGGAACCGATGCTTTTGGTCCATTCGATGACCTATTCCGCATCAGCCAAACCGATCTTATACGATACATCCTATTACCGAGCAGACAAATATACCTTCAAAAATACATTAGTGCGTCAAAAATAAAATCAATCCTTTAGAGGTGAAGACAATGGATCCACTCACAACAAGTATTGAAGCCAATTGGTCAGAATTTCTCACGCTTTTGAGCGAAGTGATGCAGATTGCAAGCGTCAAAGGTGAGCCGGCGCCCCATGCGCCTTATGGCAAGGGACCACGAGAAGTGTTAGCATACGTCATGGAAAAAAGCGCAGCATACGGGTTTCAAACAACGGTCATTGATGATGCGATCGGCTATGCCCATTGGGGACCAACGGATACCGACTATATCGGTGTGTTAGGACACTTGGATGTCGTCTCGGCAGGTTCTGGCTGGAGCTACCCACCGTTTGCACTAACTGAAAAAGACGGCAACTTTTATGGCCGAGGGATCTTAGATAACAAAGGCCCGATCATCAGCTGTTTGTTTGCCATGAAATTATTGAAAGACCTTGGTCATCAACCGCAATTACCGCTGCGGATCATTTTCGGTACAGATGAAGAAAGCGGCATGTCGGATATTCCGCATTATCTAGCGGTTGAGCAGCCACCGCATTTTGGTTTTACGCCAGACTGCAAGTATCCAGTGGTTTACGGCGAACGAGGTGTCGTCAATGTGCAACTTGATTTTCCATTGCCCGTCCAAGAACAGCAGCTGTTAGCTGCGTTTTCTGGCGATCAATTCCGCGATCATGTGCCAGACCACCTATCGGTAACCGTAGGCAGCCAGTCCTTTGAAGCACTAGGCAAACGCTCCCCTAGCAATGCCCCTGAGCTAGGGGACAATGCCATTACAAAGCTTGCGCAGCAAGCGGCACCGCAACTGGCGGCGACACCGTCATTGCAAGCAGCTTTGCAGTGGATCACCCAAAGTTTTCACCAGCAGCACTATGGCGAAGGCATTGATTTGGTACTAGAAGACGCTGATTCAGGAAAATTGATCTTGACTCCTGTGGTTCTCCAAAAATCCGCCAGTGGACTAGCGTTAGAAGTGGCCTTTCGCTATCCTGTATCGGTAACGGAGGAACAAGTGCTCGCTGGGGTGCAAAAGGCATTGCCAAAAGGGGCAAGCCTTACGATCCTTCGCAGCATTCCAGGGTTCTGCCGATCAAAAGATGCCCCCGAAATCCAAACGCTATCGACGATCTATCACCAAGTAACGGGCAATGATCCAACCCCCGTGACCACTACAGGAGCAACCTACGCCCGCAAGATGCCAAACATCCTTGCTTTTGGTCCGTCTTTTCCAGGGCAAAAAGGGATCGCTCATAACCAAGATGAGTACATGGCGGTTGCCGATCTACGGATGAATCTTGAAATTTATCTGCGCAGCTTACAAGCACTGACAAAATAAGCGAAGACACGAACGAAGAAGAGTTTTTCCAATTTTTTTGAGAAACTCTTTTTTTAGTATAGACATAGTAGTATATACCGTATAGAATATACTTGAAAGCGCTATGAAAAATGGAGGGATATTTATGTGGGGAATGATTGCTACATGGCGGATGGCACACGATGGCGTGCTCGCTGCTAAAGCAATATTAGAGCAACAAGGCTCCTGCCAAGATGCAGTAGAAACAGCCATTAAAGCAGTGGAAGATTATCCATTTTATAAATCGGTGGGGTATGGCGGACTACCAAACGAAGAAGGCGTGTTGGAAATGGACGCTGCCTTCATGGATGGTGATACCTTCAAAATTGGTGCCGTCGCTGGGATCGTCGATGTGGAAAATCCTATTTCCGTGGCACGCAGCCTAAGTGAGGAGAAATTCAATAGTTTTCGGATCGGCCAAGGAGCGGTCGCTTATGCGCTTGCCGAAGGATTCCAGCCCAAAGAGATGCTGACACCGCGAGCCAAAACCATTTGGGAAAAGCGCAAAGCAGAGATCGCTGCCAACAACCTCGATCCCTATGACGGCCACGATACAGTGGGAGTAGTTGCGCTGGATGAACACCAAAGCATGGCAGCAGGAACCTCTAGTTCTGGTTTATTTATGAAAAAAAGCGGTCGTGTTGGCGATTCACCTTTATCTGGTTCTGGTTTTTATGTGGATAGTGAAATCGGCGGTGCCGCTGCCACAGGGTTAGGGGAAGACTTGATGAAAGGCTGCCTTTCCTACGAAATCGTCCGTTTGATGGGAGAAGGGCTAGCACCGCAAGAAGCATGTGATCAAGCCGTTTACGACTTTGAAGCGCGATTGAAGAAGCGCTACGGCAAAGCTGGCGCCTTCTCGCTGATCGCCTTAGATAAACAGGGTCGCTGGGGGGTGGCAACCAATGTAGAATTTACCTTTAGTGTCGCAACCACCAATCAAGCGCCTGCTATTTTTATGGCAACGCCAGGACCTGAGCAGACAACCGTGATCGAACCCATCACGAAAGAATGGTTGGAGGCTTATGAAAAACGAATCAAAGCGCCGGTCTAACAACCGCGATTGAGAAAAACAAACATTGGAGGAATGGATATGGCAACGAAAAAAATCTATTTGTTTTGTGAAGCTGGAATGTCAACGAGTATCATGGTAAATAAAATGATGGAAGTCGTCAAAAAGCACAACATGCCTTTGACGATCGAAGCATTCCCTGCAATCCATGCAGAAGAAAAAGTCGAACTAGAAAAACCAGTCGCTATTTTGTTAGGTCCACAAGTACGACACTTAGATAGCAAAATGAAAGCAACTTTCGAGCCAATGGGGATTCCAGTCGGCACGATCGCGACAGAAGCATACGGCATGATGGATGGCGAACGAGCGTTGAAAGATGCCTTAAGCTTGATCAAAAAAGCCAAAGCAAAGTAATAAAAGTGTTGGAGTAACAGGGGACTACGTGTTATCTGCCAGATAGCACGCAGATGGGAGGAAGAAAAATGCAGAAATTTTTAAACTGGTTAGAAAAAGTGTTAACACCGATGGCAAAGACGATCGGTGAAAACAAATACTTGATTGCGATTCGTGATGGTTTCTTATTATCCACACCGTTGTTGATCGTGGGTTCACTCTTTTTAGTCTTGACCAATTTTCCGATTCCAAATTGGAACGAGATGATGAGCAGTTTGCTGGGAGACAACTGGGCAACGATGTTGAATATGCCAGCAACAGCCAGCTTTGACATTATGACGATTTTAGCCGTTGGTGGGATCGGGTATAGTTTGGCAAAACAGTTTAAAGTTGATGCCATGCAAGCAGCCATTATTTCACTCGTTTCTTTTTTTATCGTGACACCATTTACGACCGTTTTCACACCAGAAGGCTCTACGGAAGTATATGAAGTTGGCAGCCTGCCATTACGATGGATGGGTTCTAGCGGTTTGTTCTTAGGGATGGTCGTTGCCTTGATTTCCACCAGAATGTTTGTTGCGTTATTACGCAAAGGGTGGACGATCAAAATGCCTGACGGTGTTCCCCCAACTGTGGTGAAATCCTTTGAGGCATTGATCCCCAGCTTTGTGATCGTGACGGTTTTTATGATCGCCAACTGGTTAGCCAACTTGACGTCTTATGGCAATCTGCAAGAGATCCTCTTTAAGTTCTTACAGACACCGTTGTTAAGTTTAGGAAATACTTTAGGTGCCATGATCATAGCCTACCTATTTTTGCATTTTTTCTGGTTCTTTGGGATCAATGGTTCCAGTGTGGTCGGCGCTGTCTTCAACCCTATCTTACGGGCATTATCTATTGAAAACTTAGATGCTTTCAAGAATGGCGCAGAAATTCCTAACATCATCACCGGTCAATTTCAAGACATGTTCGCGACCTTTGGTGGGGGCGGTTCGACGGTATCTTTGATTTTAGTCATGATCTTAGTCTGTAAAAGCCAACGGGTCAAAAAACTATCACAGTTATCGTTGATTCCAGGTATTTTCGGGATCAATGAACCCATCATCTTTGGGTTACCGATCGTCTTGAATCCAGTTCTGCTGATTCCTTTTGCTTTAGTGCCAACGATCAATATTATTATCTCTTACTTCTGTATGGATCTTGGGTTAGTCAACTATACCAATGGAATTCAACTGCCATGGACCACACCACCGATTATTTCTGGTTTCTTAGTCAGTGGTTGGCAAGCGTCCGTGTTACAAGTCTTGTTGATCCTCTTAGGAATGGCTATTTATTATCCGTTTATCAAAGTCTTAGATAATCAATATCTAAAAGAAGAAGCGGATGCCGTTGAACAAGAAGAAGAGGAAATCAATTTTGATGATTTCGATTTTGATGATCTATAAGAAAAGAGGCACCGCTCATGAAAAAAATAATTTTGATTCTCAATCATGTCACTGCAGGGATGGGAAGTGATGAAAATGCTCAGTTGCCGCCAAGCGGCAAAAAAGCTGCCCTTGGTCCAGGTCGAACCTTGAATCCACTTTTTCAAGAGCAAGACGCACAAATCGTTGCAACGCTTTATTGTGGTGACCAATATTATCACGAGCATCAAGAAGAAGTGAATAAAAAATTTGTGGGGTTTGCTAAAAAATTTGACGCCGATGCCGTTCTTTGCGGACCTGCGATGCATTATCCTAATTTTGGCGAAATGGCAGCAGGATTGACGAAAGTATTCAATGCGCAAGGAATTCCAGGGGCTGCAGCGATGTCAGAGGAAAACCCAGCAGTGGCAATCTATGCCAAAGACATCTATATCTTGAAGATGCCGAAAAAAGGCGGAATCGGATTGAATGATTCCTACAAAAAGATGGCGCACGTTGTTTCCCAGCTTGCCCACGGGAAGCCTCTAACAGAAGCAGACCAAGAGGATTTGTTTTAAAGAGAAAGACGATCAGCGATGGCTGGTCGTTTTTTTGTCCTCGATAGACACTAATAGCCATTGAAAGAAGGGCAGAATACTAGAGGGAGTATACGGCAATCTTAGATAAAATAGTAGAAGGAAGAGTGATTTTTTTCAAAAGTGAACAAAAAGTTTTTTAACCTATTGTTCAACTTAGCACATGACATTTTTCTTAATAAAAACCGAAACTTTTGTCCACTTCTTTTCCTTAAAAGTTCTTGAAAACGCTTAATTTAAAGGGAGTTTAATAAAACTGTGAAAAAAATCACAAAAACTATTTACAAACGAAAAAAGATGTTGTATGATCTGTATGTGAAGTAATTAACAAACAAAACATGTTTAAAAACTAGGAGGACATACAATGGCTAAGACATTGGAAAAAGAAGTGACAATCGACGTACAAGCAATGATTGACGATTTAGCAACGAAGGCAAATGTGGCGTTAAAAGAAATGGAAAGCTTTGATCAAGAAAAAGTGGACCACATTGTTCATGAAATGGCAATGGCAGCATTAGACAAACATATGCCTTTAGCTAAAATGGCAGTAGAAGAAACTGGCCGTGGTATCTATGAAGATAAAGCGATCAAAAACATGTACGCTTCAGAATATATTTGGAACAGTATCAAACATGACAAAACAGTCGGCGTGATCAATGAAGACAAACAAAAAGGCTTGATCGAAATCGCTGAACCAGTTGGTGTCGTTTGTGGGGTAACACCAACAACCAACCCAACATCTACAACGATCTTTAAAGCAATGATCGCTTTGAAAACACGTAACCCGATCGTTTTTGCTTTCCACCCATCTGCACAAAAATGTTCAGCAGAAGCTGCACGTATCGTTCGTGATGCAGCCATCGCTGCTGGGGCACCTGAAAACTGTGTGCAATGGATCGAACATCCATCAATCGAAGCGACTGGCTTATTGATGAACCACCCAGGAATTGCGATCGTATTAGCAACTGGTGGCGCTGGCATGGTCAAAGCAGCATACTCAACTGGTAAACCTGCATTAGGTGTTGGACCAGGGAACGTACCTGCATATATCGAAAAAACAGCGAAAGTGAAACGAGCAGTCAATGACTTGATCGTATCAAAAACTTTTGATAACGGAATGATCTGTGCCTCTGAACAAGCAGTGATCGTTGATAAAGAAGTCTATGCCTCTGTGAAAGCAGAATTTGAAGCACATCAAGTCTATGTTGTAAAAGCAAAAGAATTACAAAAACTTGAAGATGCCGTGATGAACGAAGGGAAATATGCCGTAAATCCAGCAATCGTTGGACATTCAGCAATGGAAATCGCGAAATTAGCAGGCATCAACGTACCAGAAGGAACAAAATTATTGATCGCTGAACTTGACGGTGTCGGTGCTGATTACCCACTATCAAGAGAAAAACTTTCTCCAGTTTTAGCAATGATCAAAGCAAACAACACAGAAGACGCGTTCGAAAAATGTGAAGCAATGCTTGATTTAGGCGGATTAGGCCATACAGCGGTGATCCACACTGAAAACGAAGACTTGCAATTAGCATTCGGCCTACGCATGAAAGCTTGCCGTATCTTAGTTAATACACCATCTGCAGAAGGTGGTATCGGAAATATCTACAACGAAATGATTCCATCATTGACACTTGGTTGTGGTTCATACGGGAAAAACTCTGTATCACGAAATGTTTCTGCTGTGAACTTGATCAACGTGAAAACTGTAGCGAAACGGAGAAATAATATGCAATGGTTTAAATTGCCACCAAAAATCTTCTTTGAAAAGAACTCTCTAATGTACTTGGAGAAAATGGAAAACGTTGAACGTGTCATGATCGTTTGTGACCCTGGTATGGTTCAATTCGGCTATTGCGATACGGTTCGTGAAGTACTTGCTCGTCGTAAAAATGACGTGAAAATCGAAGTCTTCTCTGACGTAGAACCAAACCCATCAACAAACACCGTTTACGCTGGAACAAAAATGATGGTTGATTTCAAACCAGATACAGTGATCGCCCTTGGTGGTGGATCAGCAATGGATGCTGCCAAAGGCATGTGGATGTTCTATGAGCACCCAGATACTTCATTCTTCGGCGCGAAACAAAAATTCTTAGATATCCGTAAACGGACATACAAGATCGACAAACCAGAAAAAACGCAATTCGTTTGTATCCCAACAACGTCTGGTACTGGTTCTGAAGTAACACCATTTGCGGTTATCACTGACAGTGAAACACACGTGAAGTACCCATTAGCTGATTACGCATTGACACCAGATGTTGCAATCGTTGACCCTCAATTCGTAATGTCAGTACCTGCTTCTGTTACAGCAGACACTGGAATGGACGTTTTGACTCATGCGATCGAATCTTATGTGTCAGTAATGGCATCTGATTACACTCGTGGATTGAGCTTACAAGCAATCAAGTTAGTCTTTGACTACTTAGAAAAATCAGTGAAAACACCTGATATGGAATCTCGCGAAAAAATGCATAATGCCTCAACAATGGCAGGTATGGCCTTCGCCAATGCATTCCTAGGTATTTGTCACTCAGTAGCCCACAAAATCGGTGGTGAATATGGTATTCCTCACGGACGTACAAATGCGATTCTTTTACCGCACATCATCCGTTACAATGCCAAAGACCCACAAAAACATGCAATGTTCCCTAAATATGACTTCTTCCGTGCCGATACAGATTACGCAGACATTGCGAAATTCTTAGGTCTTAAAGGCAAAACAACGGCTGAATTGGTTGAAGCATTGGCAACAGCTGTTTACGAATTAGGACAATCTGTTGGTATCGATATGAGCTTGAAAGCGCAAGGCGTCACTCAACAAACACTAGATACAACAGTTGATCGCATGGCTGAATTGGCTTATGAAGACCAATGTACAACAGCAAATCCAAAAGAACCACTAATCTCTGAATTGAAACAAATCATCGTTGATGCCTATAACGGCTAAACAATGAATCAAGAACACCCTGCGGTATCTTAGCTGCCGCAGGGTGTTCTTTTGTCGTCTCTTTTTTTGAAAAACAAGCTGGCAGTTGCCGCCTTTTTGCCCAGATCAGTTAAGAATGCGAAAAATAGCAAGTGAACAGGGGGGATCATAAAAAAGGAGTGGATTTCTCCACTCCGTAAAAGTCTCGCTTTTTCAGGATGTCACCAAGGCTGCTGCTTTTTTTTGCTTAAACAGATATACTCGTTACTTGCTGCCGTTTTTCTTCAAGCGTAGCATCTGGAAGCTTTGTTTTTCCAAGACGACACGCAAAATGCCGTCATTCAATTCCGCTGTTTTTCCATTGACGGGCACAACGTTGTTCGGGGTTGCTTCGGTATTGGCGGCATGCAAGTCTGGGTGGTGCAAGACTTGATGGGTAGCGATTTGCAATGAATCATATTGACGCAAGTCGCAAGTGAATTCATTGGCATCCTGCAAATCCTTATTTACTAAGAAAAAGGTCAAATAGTCATCTTCGTTTTCGATCGCAATGGCATCCACATAAGAAGCTTTTCCGTGGCTGCTATCGAAATCAGCCCCTCGAAGAATGCTATGCAACACGTGACCGCGACCATAGTTGCTGATCATTTCATAGGGATAAAAAATCGTTTGTTTCCAAGCGGCAGTATCGGAAGTCATGATCGGTGCGATCACGTTGACCAGCTGTGCCATGCAGGCGATTTTAACGCGATCTGCGTGATGAAGCATCGTGATCATCATGCTTGCGACGAGTAACGCATCTTCAAAGTGATAGACGTCTTCTAATTGTGGTGGGTGTTGACTCCAAGGTTCAATTTTTTGATCCTGTTCATTTGAGTGATACCAGACGTTCCATTCGTCGAAGGAAATATTGATCGTCTTCTTGCTTCGGCGTTTGGCTTTCACTGCATCACAGATTGCTGCGACTTGACTGATGAACTGATCCATTGCGACATTGCTTGCTAGATAGTCTTGGCTATCGCCGTTACGGTTGCCATAATATTGGTGCATGGAGATGTAGTCGACTTGATCGTAACAATGACTTAATACTGTATCTTCCCACATGCCAAAGGTCGGCATCGTGAGAGAAGAACTACCACAAGCGACGGTTTCGATCGTTGGGTCCACCAGACGCATCGCTTTGCCAGCTTCTTCTGCGAGACGGCCATATTCATCGGCTGTCTTATGTCCTTCTTGCCAAGGACCGTCCATTTCATTGCCTAGACACCAAAGTTTGATGTCATGAGGATCGGCCACCCCATGGGCACGGCGGAGGTCACTATAATAGCTGCCGCCTTTTAAATTGGTGTATTCGATCAAGTTTTTCGCTGCTTCGATTCCTCGTGTCCCAAGATTGATCGCCATCATCGGTGCCGTATTGACTTGTTTGGTCCAATCCATAAATTCGTTTAAGCCGAACTGATTGCTTTCGATTACCCGCCAGGCCAAATCGATTTTTGCTGGCCGTTGCTCTTTAGGGCCGACGCTATCTTCCCATTTATACCCAGAGACGAAATTGCCTCCTGGGTAACGGACGATCGGCACATTCAACTGCTTGATCAAGGCAGCGACATCTTGACGAAAGCCTTGATCATCGGCAAAAGGACTTTCTGGTTGATAGATCCCTTCGTACACACAGCGCCCTAAGTGCTCCACAAAAGAGCCGTAGATCCGTTCGTCGACTGGTGCCAAAATAAAGTGTTTGTCTAAATACATCGTAGTTTTCTTCAATTTTGCAACCCCTTTCTTTTCTTTTATTGTAGCGATAGTCCATGAAAATAAACACTACATTCTGTCTTATTCTATTGACGTTTTGTCCGTTTTCTTTATACTAAAGGCAAGTAGGAAGGAGTGAGAAGTTGAACGTAACCTATTCAGGATTTCAAATGCACAATGCTGTTTCCGATCATATTTATCGCCCCTCTGGCTTAAAGCATTATCTTTTCGTGTTGACGTTGTCTCCAATGGTTTTCACTTTTGAAGATGGTCATCAAGAAACTAGTGAAAAAGGTAGCTGCATTCTTTTTCCTCCAACCGTCTATCAAGATTATCGTGGCAAAGAAGATTTTTTTAATAGCTTTGTTGAGTTTCAAACGGATCAGGTGATCGAAGAAACCTATGCGATCCCTTGTAAGCAACTGTTCCAGCCGAAAAATATTCAACAAATCAACAAATTGATCCAAAAGATCAATCATGAATCCTTGTTGCCGCAACGGCACACGAAAGAATTGATCGCGGCGTATATGACAAATCTATTGGTCTTGCTTGAACGCAATTTTGAAGAAAGCATCCCGCAACCACAACACGAACACTATCAACTGTTTCAAGCGATGCGGTTGAAAATGTTAGTCAATTGCGAACAGCAATGGGATTTTTACCAGTTTAGCCGAGAGCTTTCCATCGGTAAAAGCCAATTCTATAAGCTCTATCAACAGTTTTTTCATACAACGCCCAAAGAAGATTTATTGCAAGCTCGGTTTCAAAAGTTTTTTTATTTACGCAGCAACGAAACACTAACGATTCGAGAGGCGGCGTTTCAATCTGGTTTCCAAAATATCAACCATTTTAATCGGCTCTTTGCGAAGCGCTATGGCTGTGCACCGACAAAGTACCAACAGGAGCAATAGGCAGGTCTGATCGGTAAAAACGCAGAAAAAAAGTCCGACGAATTCTTGACGGATGAAAGAGAAAACGGGACAATGTCATTAGGAGGTGGCGTATGGATACAGAAACGATCGTAAGCGAACTTTCTAAACGTTCAAGCGAATTGGAAGCGCTACAAAGGAAATTGAGTCAAAGCCAATTAATGAACAATGAAGCGGCACAAACGTTCATTTTTGACTTAAAGGATTATTTAGATAGCTTAAAGCTCGTAACGGATTTAGTACCGTCAGCGGCAACTACAACAGTGGAAGTTGACCAGTTGTCGTACGTCTTAGGTGAACAAAATCAAAGCATCCAGCAGCTGCTGGTTATTTTGGAAGAAGCCGAAGCAAATGACGACCAGCGCTTTTTCGGCAAAAGTGCGGGAGAGGTGCGGCGGATGATTGGCAGTCTGTCTGGGATCCTGGAACTAAACGGTCTGTTGCTGCAAGACAATCGTGGCTTTCAGCAAGTCATGAAGGAAACTGGACCGCTTCAGGTGACTGAAACAAAGGAAGTCTCTGAGAAAAAAGGGTTTCTCCAAAAGCTTTTTGGGAAATAAGCACTGATCGTCGATCAAAACATGAATCACTTGTACCCAAAAAACGGCACTTCACAATACGTGAAGCACCGTTTTGTGGGACAAGTATTTTTTTGCTTTTTGCCAATAGAGACAGAGGGATCAGAAGGTACCGATGCTGAAACGTTAGATCGTAATCGAACTTCTGGGGGGACATTCTTCAATCCCGTAAATCAGAAAGGTGTTTTCGGTAGCTTTTCTACTAGCATTTGTCAGTAATTTTTTGCTAGTAGCTAAGCTGAATGGTTTTTTTCTGATCCCCTTGGCTCATTGTTATTTTGTCCGCTGTGATAGTGACATCAAAGGGTGGAATCTGATCAGAAAAGGCATTGCCTAAACACGCAACGAGCCATTCCTGTTGTCCGGCGAGAACGGTTTTGCTTATTTGAGGGATGACTGTTCGACTATAAAGTAGATTCGTGTTGGGTTCTGGCATCAAGAGGGTACCTTCTTGATGCGTCGGGAGGCTTTTGATACCGACACAGCCAACCGAGCTTTGATAAAAGGTGCCTTCTTTGCTAGAAAGCGCAGCACCATCAGCTGGTGCTGCAAAGCTGCCATTGACCAGTTGCAACCTTCGATCCGTTTGAATCCGATGGTAACGTAGATGCCAAGGATACATCGGAATCACAAAGGTTTCGATAACGACCTGCTCGTAGGGACGCCAGCGACTATAGACGTAGTCATCTTCAATGGCAAAGGCTTCATAACCAAAAGCCGTTTTAAAATCCGTCTGCCCTTCTGAGATCGCCAATGTATTATCATAGGCACCTTGTTTCAATAAAACGGTTGCTTTCGGTACGCTAAACCCAAACGTTGTCGAATAGACAAACTTTTCGTATTTGGCATTGCCGTGAGCATGTTCGTGGGAATGTTGCCCCGCAGTGAAAGCTTGCAATTCTGTCCCTTCTTGGTTATGCACCAAAAGCATCCGACTATGGGGATTGCGCACCGGTGTGGCAAAGGTTGGCACCTGCTCCTCAAGCGTCCAAAATTCAGCATCCGCTGGGATGGACAATACACAGAAATTTTTGAAAGCCCAATAAGGCGATCCTGGTGCGTTATAGCCTTCAGCCATATTTAGGTTGGGGTAAGCATAGCCAATACTTAAAAAGCCTTCTTGCGTAAAGATTGGTTGGCGAAACCAGTAACGCATGTTTTGTAACAGTAAATATTTTCCTTCATTTTTTGTGAAGCCTTCATATTCTATATCGGCGAAAGCACCGACAGCAAAGAAACTTGATTGCGCAAACCGATACGTTAGACTACGACCAAAAGGCAATGCCGCACCGGTTTTCGTGAACCACTGCTTAAAGGATTGCGCAAACGTAGCGGCTCTTTGACGGTAGCTAAACTGATAAGGGCATTGGGAACGACAAGTAAGAACACTGTAAAGGAGTCCGTAGTATTGCATCCCAAAAGGAATATAATAGTCGATTTGGTTTTCATAGCCATCAAAATACCAGCCGTCTGCTAAGTAATACCTCTCGATCTCTTCTTGATCAGCCAAAAGGGTCGTTTCTAAAAAAGGCAATGCTGCCATTTCAAAGAAGGTATTAACTAAAATCCGAAAGAAGAGCCAATTGGTTTTAGGGATCGTGTGCTGATTGATCTGATTGAGCCAATCAAAGAGATTTGTTTGCTCTCTTGGTGTGAGGAGATCCCAAAAGACGGGTTTGGTAAAAATCAAATAGCTAGCAAGGGCACCCATTTCCACAAACAATTGGTCGTAGTCATGCAGTTTTCCCCAGTACTCCTGAGAGGTCGGGGTGGTGCCTGCAACGATCCCGGCATTGGCTTGTTGAAAAAGTTTTGGGTAACGAAGGCACGCTTCTTCTTGGCTGAACAATGGGCCCAATCCCCAGAGTGCCCGTAAAAAGCCTTCGACGTCACTCTTTTCCTGGGTGTACACTGCTCCTGAATTTCCTAGGTGGACCCTCCCGGGAGTTCCTTGTCGTGCCATACATTCGTATACGGGAGTGACCAGATCAACAAGGGCCTCTTCTAGATCGGTTTTGGTTCGAAGAGGGTTCTTACTTAATGCTTCTTGGAAGTTTCTCATGTAAACAGCTCCTTTTATTTGTTATTTTACTTTATTTAGTAAAATAAAGAAATGGAAACTGTTACATTTCTCGATTTTAAGTAAAAAAATAGTAAAAAATCGCTGGAAACAGTTACATTTTTTTGTCGACATCGCTATAATGGAGAAAATACGAGAGGAGCTACATGCAATGACCCAGATTTCCTTAACGATTTATGACCAAAAGCATCAAGTAAAAAAAGGCAAACGAACACCTGAAAGTGAACCTACCCTTCTTCAAGCGACGGCGGAAGACTTTGTCACGTTGGCATCCCAAGAGTATTGTTACGAGGACGGAGATAAAATCGTTGTCTCGCTCTCACGCAGTGGACAATTTGTGTGGGTCACACTCGATGAAACGCTGGCGACTACTTTGGTGTACATCAAAGGCAACGAGTGGATCTACCCCGTACATCTTAGTGAAAATGCCAAAGAAGCCGCGCCAGAAGGCCGTTTTGCTGGGAAAAGCCATTATTTGAGTGTGCGGGTAGCAACAAAAGAAGAACTAGCGGCTTACCGCAATGTCGCCTTAAACCCTCATGATCAAAAAGAATTCTTGGGTGCCTATCCGCATGCCCATGCCAATGTTGAAACAAGAGATGATGCGACGTTTTTCGCTTGTAACGCTATTGATGGTATTTTTGCCAATACGTCTCATGGCAATTATCCCTATGGCTCATGGGGGATCAATCAACAAGCAGATGCCGCTTTGACGATCGACTTTGGTCATGAGGTCCGCATCGACCAATGTGCGCTTACGTTACGGGCGGATTTTCCCCATGATAGCTATTGGCAACGAGTCACGTTGGCGTTTTCCGACGGGAGTCAAGAAATCTTGCAGACGGTCAAAAGCAGCCAGCCTCAACGGTTTTCTTTCCAGCCGCGAACGGTCACTTGGGTGAAATTGCATGAGCTGATCCAAAATGACGATCCCTCACCATTTCCAGCGTTGACCCAAATCGAAGTCTTCGGACGCTCTATTCAGGAGGAAAACGCGTGAATCCAGCAGATGTAAAAGAAGAAATTTTACAGGCGGCACAGGCTTATCTTGACACTGGTGAGATTCCCTATTTGCCTTATCAAGGCTATCAAGAGTATCTCGAATCGGGGAATCGTGTTGCCTTCGAATCCCATTATTTTGCCCGCCGACGGATGTTGGTGGTTTTAGGACTTGCTTATGAAATGGAGCGTAAGGCAGCGATCAAAGTGCTGCTGGAGCAAGTGATTTGGGAAATCTGCAATGAATATACATGGTGTCTGCCAGCGCATCTGCCGATTGTCGATGGCCAGTTTTCTTCGCAAGCGCGCCACACAGTCGATCTTTTTGCAGCTGAAACTGGGCAATCCTTAGCAGAGTTGTTTATGTTGGTTGGAGGAGACCTTTCACCAGTCATCACAGAACGAGTGTTGTATGAGATCGATCAACGGCTTTTTTTACCCTTCGAGGAGCAAACCTGGGAGTGGGAGACAAAAGAGAACAATTGGTCCGCAGTTATTGGTGGCTGTCTTGGAATGACGGCGCTCTATGTATTGCCGAAAAAAAGCGAGCGACAATTGCGGATGATCAAACGATTGGATACTGCAATGCAAAGCTATCTCAACAGCTTTGGCGAAGATGGTGCTTGTGTGGAAGGTGTCGGTTACTGGGCGTATGGGTTTGGTTATTTTCTGTATTATGCGCAATTGTTGGCAGAAGTATTGCAAGAAGATACCTACCTAAAACAGCCTAAAACCAGAAAAATTGCCGCTTTTCCTTATTACACGATGATTTCTCCAGGGCATTACGTTCCTTTTTCTGATTACTCGGCGATCGAACTGCCTAGCGGCTTGGTCAGTTATTGCTACGAGCATTTAGGCGTGGCGGTTCCCCAATTATCGGGGGTCAATCCGTTAGATTTTGATCCTTGCTACCGGTTTGCCCACATCTATCGAAATTTGTATTGGCATAACGAAGCGATCACACGAGAAACGAATGCCTCGTATCATCACTATTTTGAACAAGCGCAGTGGTTCGTTGCAAAAGATGTGCAGCAGGATCTCTTTTTTGCTGCCAAAGGGGGGAGCAATCAAGAAAGCCACAATCATCTCGATGTCGGTCATTTTGTATTAGGAACGACAGAGGAGTTGTTTCTGACGGACCTTGGTGCAGGGGAGTACACCAAAGAGTATTTTGACGAGAACACGCGCTATCACTACTTTTCCGCAGCCGCAATCAGTCATTCGCTGCCAATCATCAACCAGCACACCCAACGCCCAACAGCCGAGGAAGCAACGGTGCTGCAGGTTAATGACCAGCAATTTGACTTAGACCTCAGTGCGTTCTATCCGAAAGCAGCGGTCACTGAATACCAGCGGCGCTTCGTGGTCTCGCAGCAACAAGTAACGATCGAAGACCATTTTGTCTTTGACGAGCACCAACCAAAGAATCTGGTGGTGGAAAACTTTATTACGAACATACCACCAATGGTGCAAGATAAGACCGTTCAACTAATGACAAAAAAAGCACGCTGTGTTCTTGGTTTTACCAGTGATAAGATCCAAATACAGCCAGTCACTTATCAAGACCACCATGGTGTACAGGCACAAGCGTATTTGATCCAAGCCGAATACGCGCTTGAGCAGACAGGGGAAATCAAAACGACCATTAAAATAAAAAAAGGGTGAGAAGGATGCGGTGCTTCCTTGCAATGACGTTGATCAATGCAAGAAGACACCGCAGCTTCTCAGCCTTCTTTTGGTTTTGCGGTAGATTGACGAATCACCAGCTGTGTACTTAAAAAGATGCGTCTGGCGATCCCAGGATTTTCGATGCGGTTATAGAGTAGCTCTAACCCCGTTTCACCCATTTCTTCAGTAAATGCTTGGACTGAAGAAAGGGGTGGAGAGACATAGCGGGACACCGAAATATCGTTGATGCCCATAACACTGATGTCTTCAGGAATCTTGATTCCATGAGCCGTTAACGTATGGATGACCCCGATCGCAAAGGCATCATTGGCTGCCAAAATCGCAGTCGGCAAGCGGTCTTGCCACAAAGCCAAAGCCTGCTCCGTTAATTCTTCCCCCGTTTGGACATCCAACCGACTATTTTCTTTCACGATGAAATAATCCTCATCAAACAGCTGATAATGCTGCATCATATCGACATAGGTGTTGACCGTTGGCGTTTTGTACCGCCGATACCCATACATATTTTGACTTTCCTCGGCGCCGATAAAGGCGATTTTTTGATGACCAAGTCCCATCAAGTGAGAAAGAGCCAACTCCGTTGCTTGCGTAAAATCGGTATTGACAGAATCGTAGTCATCCAGCGGAAAGTTACTGCCAATCACACAGAGGTTGGGGTGTAGCTCATGGAGTTTCTTGACCCGCTCTTCTGTGAACTTGCCGATCGCCAGTAAGCCGTCGACGGACTGGATCACTGACTCATCAAGGTTGGAGATTTTTAACAGATCACAACCCAGTTCGGCGGCGCGTTTTTCCACACCCAAACGAATCGACATATAGTAAATGTCTTCCAATTCTTCATCATCCATCCGCCACTGAACGATCCCGATCGATTTGTTGTGTTTTTTTGGTACATCCACTGGTAGTTCACGCTGCTTTTGCTTGTTTTTGTATTTCGTATAATTTAGTTTTTCAGCTGCCTCGAAAATCTTTCGTTTGGTTTCTTCGGTCACTGAAAGACTAGGATCGTAGTTCAGAACCCGTGATACGGTTGATATTGATACCTCAGCTATGGTCGCTATGTCGGTAATCGTAGCCATAGAATCCCTCCTCCAATGCTTCTCCTCTTCAGTATATTTCTTTTTAGTAAAAAAACCAAGAGAGAAATTGCCCTCAAGTAAAAATTTTACTTTTTTTAGGAAAAACTATTGATTATTTTCCTAAAAAAAAGTATGATTTGAAATGAAGAAAGCGTTTTAAAAATGAGGGTGGCATGAATGAAGTGGATTAATTCGTTATTTATCCTGGGTCTACTTATAGGGTTGACTGCTTGTTCTTCAAATGAAGCAACGCAGACGCAAGCATTTTCCCAAAGCAGCGAAAAGCAATTAAAAGAACGAGCGCTTTGTTATTCTGACGAAGATTTTTCGCAAGGTGTCGTCCCGTTGCATGAATTCGTGAAGCTATCTGGCACCATCGTAAAGAGTGATGCGAAAACAGCAGACATTGAGAAAGGGGATCGATTTATTCTAGAAACAGCGGCTGGACAGTACCAAGTATTCAATGAGCAAAGTCAACAACTGAAACTGCAAGATGTGGTGACGGTCTACGGAGAATATTATGGTTTTATTAAAGCGACATTGATTGAAAGGAAGGATGCGGATGCAATCACAGAAGCTGCAGCAATTGAAAAAGAATAAATTTGAAAGTTATGAAGATGTAGCAGCCGGCTTCAAAACGATCATGGATCAACTCAAACCCGCTTTTGCAAGCAGTCGTCCCGGTCATTTGGCTTTAGGCAGCCATGGGACTGTCTATGAGAAAGAGGTACAGGAACTTGAAGCGTTCTTGCGACCGCTTTGGGGACTCGCGCCTTATCTAACCCAGCAAGAAGATTCATTCATGGAAACCTATCTCTCAGGAATTATTGCTGGTACAGATCCAGAGAGTCCCGATTATTGGGGTGTTGTGGAAGACTTCGACCAACGAATCGTGGAAATGGCTTCGCTAAGTACCTTTTTATTATTAAACAAGGAAAAAACGTGGGATGTTTTCTCCCAACGCCAAAAAGATAATCTCCATGCGTGGCTGATCCAAGTCAATCAACGAGAAATTCCCGCAAACAATTGGCATTTCTTTCGGGTTCTCGTCAATGTAGCCATGAAGCGTTGTGGCAGCAGCTTTTCCCAAGAAAAGATCGATGCTGACTTGGCATTGATCGAGACCTTTTATTTAGGGGAAGGATGGTACTGTGACGGAGTAGCCACTCAAATCGATTACTATGTATCTTTTGCGATCCACTACTATAGTCTTCTGTACTGTCGATTTGTCCCTGAGGATCTTGAAAGGGGAAGGAAGTTCAAACAACGAGCCACCGAGTTTGCTCAAACCTTCAAGCATTGGTTTGCAGCAGGTGGAGCTGCCGTTCCTTTTGGTCGAAGTTTGACGTATCGCTTTGCGCAAGTTTCTTTCTTCAGCGCATTGGTTTTTGCGGATGTTGAAGCATTGCCATGGGGAGAGATCAAAGGGTTGATCAGTCGTCACCTGCATCAGTGGATGCAGCAAGACATTTTTACTTCCGAAGGGATACTGACGGTCGGCTATTCGTACCAGAATCTGATCTTTGCCGAAGGCTACAATGCACCAGGTTCACCTTATTGGGCGTTAAAAATCTTTCTTTTGTTAGCGGTACCAAAGGAGCATCCCTATTGGCAAGCCACCCCAGCGCCATTAGTGATCACTGAAAGAACACTGGCTCATCCCATCAGTAAGAACTTTTATCAACACAATCAAGACTTGACCCATGCCTTGATGTTTCCTGCAGGACAATGTATCAACTATCAAAGTCATGCCAGCAGCAAATATAGCAAATTTGTCTACTCAACGACGTTTGGCAATAGCGTGCCCAAGAGCAATTATTGGTTTTATGAAGGAAATTATGACAACACATTGGCTTTATCAGAAGATGACCATTACTTTCGCACCAAAGGATTGGATCGCCAGTATCAGCTTTTACCTGATCGGATCATTCATGAATGGAATCCATGGGAAGACGTCCAGATAAAAACAACAATCATTCCACTGATAGGCAGTCACCTTCGCATTCATGAGATCAATTCTCAGCGCGCCCTTTCTTTCTATGAGGGTGGGTTTTCATCACCGAAAGAGGCAACTGCCATCACTGAAAAAACCGCAAGCAGCGCTGCGGTACGAACATCGATCGGCTATTCGAAAATCGAGGCGATCGCTGGCTATGAAACGAGCGATGTCATACGAACGGAGCCAAATACGAACCTCTTGTATCCTGCAACGTGGCTGCCGTATTTAACTGCTCAACGACAAGCAGGAAAGCACCTGTTCGTTTCCCTCGTCACCGGCTTGCTTCCACAAGAACAAGAACAAGCAGTGACCGTCGAAGTGACAACAAACAACATTACGATCAATCAATCCGGACATATGATCCAGGTTGAGCGAATAGGAGGAAAAAATGGAAACCAGCTATGACGTACAGCTATCACAATGGGTAGCCGAGCAAATCGACTTCACCGTTAATCAAGTAAGAAAGAATACTAAGACCTTTGACACGTTGGTCCCACCTGCAGCAAGTGAACAGCTTGTCTATCGACCAGAAGCCAACCATGATTGGACGGCGAGTTTTTGGACTGGCATGTTGTTTTTGAGTAAAGAACTGACGGGATCAACAGAATTTGATGAAACCATCGAAAAACAACTGCACTCTTTCCAAGAACGATTGGACCAAAGAATTGGACTAGAAACCCATGATATCGGGTTTTTGTATAGTTTGACTGCGATTGCCGACTATCGAGTGAACGGACGGGAATCTTCGAAAAAACTCGCGATTGCCGCCGCCGATCTATTGATGGCCCGTTACTCACCCAAAGCCCAGATCATTCAAGCGTGGGGCAATCTCGATGATCCGCAACAACGAGGGCGCATCATTATTGATTGCTTGATGAATTTGCCGCTATTGTATTTTGCTTCCCAAATGACGGGGGATGAATCCTACAAACAAGCAGCCTATGCTCATGCCAAGCAGACCCAGAAATACATCGTGCGAGACAACGCCACGACGTACCACACCTATTACTTCGACGTTGAAACTGGAGCGGCGATCGGCGGCAATACCCAACAAGGCTATGCCGATGATTCCTGCTGGGCGAGAGGGCAAGCGTGGGGAATCTACGGATTTACGCTGAGTTACCTTTACACCGGTGATACCAGTTTCTTGAAGACTGCTCAAGACCTTGCGGATTACTTTATTGCTGAATTACCGGCGGACAAGGTCAGTTATTGGGATTTAGTGTTTAACGATGGTAGTCAGGAAGAAAGGGATAGTTCGGCCGCCGCCATCGCAGTCTGTGGCTTGCTAGAACTGGCGAAACATTTACCGATCACGCAGCCAAACCAAGCCGCCTATCAGGAAAACGCCTTGGCGATCTTGGCGTCGTTAGCCCAAAACTATACAACGATCGACCATCCCGAATCAAACGGACTATTGATGCATGGGGTTTATGACAAGAATTCCCTCAAAGGGGTCGATGAATGCATGATCTGGGGCGATTACTATTACATGGAAGCGCTGATGCGGGTGTCACAAAGTTGGTATTCCTATTGGTAGTTTTAGGGGCGACCCTTTAAAAAAATGTTTAATGGAGGAATGAACATGCACTTTTTGAAAAAAGGTTTATTAGCAGTAACGATGTTTGGGACAATCGCAGCCTTGGCAGCGTGTGGAGGCGGAGCGACAGATGATTCCGCTGCTTCTGAAGATGGCGACATCAAATTGACCGTAACCACTTGGAATTACGATACGACACCTGAATTCGAAAAACTATTCCGTGCCTTTGAAGAAGCGAATCCAGGCATTACCGTTGAACCTGTCGATATTGCTTCAGATGATTATGATACCAAGCTAACGACGATGCTCTCTTCAGGAGATACGACAGATATTTTGACCATGAAAAATTTACTTTCTTACTCTAATTATGCGTTGCGGGACCAATTGGTGGATCTCACCGACCATATCGGATCATTGGATATTGCCCCAGCGCAAGAAAGCTATGACATGTATGACGTAGAAGGCAAAACCTATGCACAACCGTATCGGACGGATTTTTGGGTCTTGTATTATAACAAAAAAATGTTCGATGAAGCAGGCTTAGACTACCCATCAAACATCACCTGGGACGAATATGAGGAGCTTGCCAAGCAGCTAACAAAACCAGACGAACAAATTTATGGTGCGTATCAACACACGTGGCGTTCCACTACCCAAGCGATTGCAGCTGCCCAAAATGGCGCCAACTTGATCGATCCTCAATACGACTATTTAGAAGAATATTATGATCGTGCATTGCGGATGCAAGACGAAAAGGCGCAAATGGACTTTGGGACAGCAAAATCAACGAAAGTTACGTACCAATCACAATTTGAAAATGAAAAAGCAGCCATGATGTACATGGGAACTTGGTATATGGGAGCGTTGATGACCAATATCGACGATGGCAAGACAGATGTTGAGTGGGGCATTGCGGAAATGCCGCAAAATGAAAAAGGGGAAGTAACGACATTTGGTTCTCCGACTGCTTTTGCCATCAATAAAAATTCAAAACATCAAGAAGCTGCGCAAAAGTTCTTAGACTTTTGTTCTGGTGAAGAAGGCGCCAAAGTATTAGCAGAAGTCGGTGTCGTTCCTTCGTATAAGACTGACGCCATTGATGAACTTTACTTCTCCCGTGAAGGCATGCCCGCCGATGAAGTATCGAAAAAAGCCTTCAATCCAGAAACCGTCGCGATCGAGTTTCCTGTCGATGAAAATGGACCAGCGATCGACAAAATCTTGCAAGAAGAACATGACTTGATTCTTGTAGGGGACGAAACACCAAAAGAAGGCATTGCGAATATGGAAAAAAGGGTGAAATCTGAAACAGAATAGTCCTAACGAGAGAAGGGACTTGGGCAAAAAAGTTCCTTCTCTTTATTAATGAAAGGGGGCCTGCTGGCAAGCAGCAGGAGACAAATATGGAAATAACCTCAAAATCAAAAGCAGCCAATAAGTTGAAACGCAAAAATACGCTAACCGCGCTGTCTTTTATTGCACCGAACTTTATCGGCTTTTTCTTATTTACCTTAGTGCCCGTTGTGTTCTCATTGATTCTGGCTTTCATGGAATGGGATTCCTTTAGTTCGCCTGAATTTGTGGGAATGAAAAATTTCAGCAAAATGCTAGGGGACGACACCTTTTGGATCTCGTTAAAGAACACCTTTCTCTATACGATTGGCGTCGTTCCATTGACGTTAGTATGTTCCTTAGGCTTAGCGATTTTATTGAATAAAAAAGTACGTGGAATGAAGTTTTTCCGTACGGCCTTCTTCTTTCCTTATGTCACCTCGTTAGTTGCGATCGCTGTCGTGTGGAACATGTTGTTTCACCCAACGATGGGACCAATCAATCAGTTTTTGAAATTTTTTATTGAAAATCCTCCTGGTTGGACCTCCAGCTCTGATTGGGCTTTGACGGCGATCATCATAGTCAGCGTCTGGCGTGGCATGGGGTATTACATGATCTTATACTTGGCAGGGTTACAAAGTGTGCCAAAGGAATTGTATGAAGCGGCTTCGATCGATGGCGCCAACAAGTGGCAGCAGTTTCGCAACGTGACGTTGCCGTCCTTGCGACCTACGACCTTCTTTGTTTCGATCATGCTGGTCATCAACTGTTTCAAGATCTTCGATTTGGTCCAAGTCATGACTGCCGGCGGACCCGGTCGAGCCACCAATGTCTTGGTGTATCAAATTTACAACGAAGCGTTTGTGAAATTTAATTTTGGTTACGCATCTGCGATCGCCATGGTCTTGTTTGTGATCGTTTTGGGCATCACGGTGATCCAGTTTAAGTGGAACCAAAGACAAGAACGGGTGTAAGGAGGGAGTACAGATGGAAAATACACTGAGTAAAAAGAATGTTCAAGCCAAACCAAAACAAAAAGCCAAGCTGTCGGTCGGCAGTGTCTCCTTGATTCTTTTATTAACATTTCTCGCGTTAGTGACACTGATCCCGTTTCTCTGGATGATCTCTGCTTCTTTTAAGACCAATAACGATGTTTTTAGCGTACCGATCCAATGGATTCCAAAAAGTTGGCACCCAGAAAACTATACGGTGATCTGGGATCGCATTCCTTTGCTGACTTTTTTCAAGAACACAGCTTTTTTGAGCATCATCATTACCTTGATCCAATTGTTTACCTCTAGCTTTGCGGCCTATGGGTTTTCGAAGATGCATTTCAAAGGACGCGACCTGTTGTTTCTGACATACATCGGTACGATTGCGATTCCTTGGCAATCCTATATGATTCCTCAGTTCATCATGATGCGCCAGTTCGGGCTGACAGACACGCTTTGGTCTTTGGTCCTCTTACAAGCCTTCAGTGCCTTTGGCGTCTTTTTGTTGAAACAATACTATAGTAGTATTCCTGATTCATTGTGTGAAAGTGCGCGGATCGACGGCTTGAGTGAGTGGGGGATCTATCGAAAAATCATTCTACCACTGACGAAGCCCGCTTTAGCGAGTCTGACCATCATCACCTTCGTCAATACGTGGAACGATTATATGGGACCATTTATCTACCTTTCCTCAACCGAAAACAAAACCATTCAGTTAGGGTTGAAAATGTTTGTCGGCTTATATGATGCCGAGTACGCCCTGATCATGGCAGCATCTGTGGTCTCCATTTTGCCAGTAGCGATCGTCTTTTTAGCAATGCAAAAATACTTCGTAGAAGGAATCGCTACTTCGGGAATGAAAAATTGAGGTGATCAATCATGTTTACCAAACCTACCTTTGAAAACAATCTTTACATGCGGATCTTCCGCTGGCTATATACTGGCTTTGCCCTGAATATCAGTTTTTGGGTCGTGAATACACCCTACACCCTCACGGCAATGTTCTTGGCAGTCGATCCTAGAAACCTCCTTTGGTTTGCGTTGGCACTCTTGCTGATTGGGCCAAGCATGATCAGCCTCCTGGCTGCGATCGATCGCTTTGCAGAACACAAAGACATCGATCCAGTAAAAGATTTCTGCTACTTTTTACGAACCTTTGCCGTGCGCGGGTTTCTCTATTGGCTCATCGGCTGGCTGGGAAGTGTCATTGCGATCGTGGATATTCTGTTTGCGGTTCAATTTGAAAGTGGCAAATGGCTCGTTCCTTTCTTTCTTTTGTTAGGGATGCTTTCCATAGCTCTAAGTATCAACGCTTGGTACTTCCAAGTGCGTAATCCAAAAGCCGCTAAGAAAGATGTCCTGCGTACCGCACTTTTCTTCACTTTGAAAAAATGGCCTGTTAGTTTGTTAGCAACCTTTTTGTTTGTTGCCGTTTTTGTCGCCTTGATTTTGAAGCCGCAATTTGGCTTTACTCTTTTTCCAGTCCTTTTTTTCGGACTCCTTTATTTAAACTTACGGAAATTTCAGATAAAATAGAAAGAAAGTCGTCTACGAATAAAGGAGACGACTTTTTTTAGGAGAAAGGGGGGCTTGAAGATGGCAGAAACAGTCACACTTCAACCGATTACGGAAGAAATGATTGCTGAACTTTGGTCGATCAGCTATGGGCCTAAGGCAGATTTAGAATGGAAAAAATGGGACGGACCGTATTTCCAAGACCCCGTGTTGACGTGGGAAGAATTTCGAACGGGGTTTGGCGCTAGCTGTATCGACAACCCGTTACGTAAAGCGATCAGCTATCAAGGAAGAATCGTAGGGATCGCGACCGCTTATTGGGAAGACAATACCTTGCAGCAGTGGTTGGAATTCGGGATAGCCATCTATGATGCTTCCCTTTGGAATCAAGGCATTGGCAGCCAAGCAATTCGCCAGTGGATCAATGAGTTGTTTGAATCACAGCCTCATATCCAGCGTGTTGGTTATACCACGTGGTCGGGCAATCACCGCATGATGAAACTAGGAGAAAAGCTAGGGATGACCAAAGAAGCCCAGATCCGCAAAGTCCGTTTCTGGGAAGGCACCTATTATGATTCCATCAAGTATGGCATCTTGCGAGAAGAATGGGCACAGCAGAAGTGAAGGTAGGGGATGCGGCAGCCAATGTCGTATTCCTTTTTCTTTTTTACAACAAATCAAAAAAATTTCTAGCATTACAGACAATAACCATGTACTATCTCTATGTAATACTTTATAATAATTCCAATGTACAGATTAGAAATATTTTAAAAAAGTCGGGAATAGCGTTTGAAGTTCATTCTCAATTAGTCTAAAATAGTGAGAAAGAAAAGATACTGGAGGGAAAGAAATGTCAGTTTTAGAAATCAAAAATCTACACGTCCAAATCGAAGATAAAAAGATCTTAAAAGGCGTTGACTTAGTGTTAAAAACTGGAGAGATCCATGCCATCATGGGACCAAACGGTACAGGGAAATCAACCTTGTCCGCTGCCATCATGGGTAACCCGAATTATGAAGTGACAGAAGGGGAAATTTTGTTCGACGGCGAAAATGTCTTGGAAATGGAAGTGGATGAGCGGGCTCGTTTAGGTCTGTTCTTGGCGATGCAATACCCAAGTGAAATTCCAGGCATCACCAATGCGGAATTTATGCGGGCAGCGATCAATGCCAAACGTGACGAAGACGACAAAATCTCTGTCATGGATTTCTTGAAAAAATTAGATGAAAAAATGGATTTATTGAATATGCCAGAAGAAATGGCGGAACGCTATTTGAATGAAGGCTTCTCTGGTGGAGAAAAGAAACGAAATGAAATCTTACAATTGTTGATGCTAGATCCAACCTTTGCGATTTTGGATGAGATCGACTCTGGTCTAGATATTGATGCCTTGAAAGTCGTAGCAAAAGGCGTCAATGAAATGCGCGGCGAAGGCTTTGGCGCTTTGATCATCACCCATTACCAACGTCTGTTAAACTACATCACACCAGACGTGGTTCATATCATGATGGAAGGCCGTGTCGTGATGACCGGTTCGGCAGATTTAGCCAAACGCCTAGAAGCAGAAGGCTATGCTGGGATCAGTAAAGAGTTAGGGATCGACTACAAAGAAGAAGAAGCGTAAGGAGGCAAGGTAAATGGCAAAATTACAGGATTATCTTGAACAAGTCAACGTTTTTTCAGCGTTAAAAGAAGAGCCTGAATGGATGTTGGAATTACGCCAAGCAGCCCTTGCGAAAGTGGATGAACTTGCGTTTCCAAAAATCGAGCGGGTACGTTACGAGCGTTGGCCATTGTTCAATATCGACGAACAAGCACTTGCTGGTGAGTACGCTTTGTCAGAAGAAGAAGTGGCAGGCGCAGTTCCCGCCTTTGACGCGATGGATAACCATCCGACTCTCGTTCAGTTTGATGACACCACCATCTTTGAGCAATTACCGCAAGAGCTGATTGACAAAGGCGTGATCTTCACCGACTTGTTTACAGCAATGAAAGAAGTACCAGAGTTGGTCAATCAATACTACATGACCAAAGCAGTACCAATGGATGAAGACAAAATGACCGCAGCACATGCGGCGTTTATGAATAGCGGCATGTTCTTGTATGTACCAAAAAACGTGGTGATCGAAGAACCCCTTGAAGCGATTTTCTATCACAATGGCAATAGTCAAGCGCATTTCTTCAAACACATTTTGATCGTTGCTGATGAGCACAGTGAGTTCAGCTACTTGGAACGTTTCCAAACCAAAGGCGACCAAGCGAAAAAACTGTCTGGCAATATCGTAGTGGAAGTGATCGCCAAAGCAGGTGCGAAGGTCAAATTCTCTGCGATTGATCAGTTAGGTGTCAACATTACTACGTACATGAATCGTCGCGGCTACGTATTACGAGATGCGATGGTAGATTGGGCAATTGGAGTCATGAATGACGGCGACGTCGTGGCGGACTTTGATTCTGATCTTGTAGGCGAAGGCGCGCATTCGGAAGTCAAAGCGGTCGCCATCAGTGCTGGGCGTCAAACACAAGGAATCGACACTCGTGTTACCAACAAAGCACCGCATTCCATTGGCCATATCCTGCAACACGGCGTCATTAGAGAACGCGGCGTCTTAACCTTTAACGGTATCGGACACATTTTAAAAGGAGCCAAAGGAGCGGACGCGCAACAAGAAAGTCGGGTCTTGATGCTTTCTGACCAAGCCCGGGGCGATGCCAACCCAATCCTTTTGATCGATGAGCACGAAGTAACAGCCGGACACGCAGCCAGTGTGGGACGGGTCGATCCAGAAGAAATGTACTACTTGATGAGTCGTGGGCTGCGCAAAGCAGAAGCGGAACGTTTGGTGATTCGTGGTTTCTTAGGCTCCGTCTTGACCGCGATCCCAGTCAAAGAAGTGCAACAAGAATTGGTTGCCGTTATCGAAGGGAAGTTGCTCGCATGATCGATGCCCAAAAAGTGAAACAAGCGTTTCCCATCTTGGATCAGCTCGTAAATGACGAACCATTGATCTACCTCGACAATGCTGCCACTACGCAAAAGCCAGAGGCGGTGCTGCAGGCGATCACCGATTATTACCATCAAGACAATGCCAACGTTCATCGTGGGGTCCATACCCTCGCAGAACGGGCGACCCATTCCTATGAAGGCGCACGGGAAAAAGTGCGCAGCTTTATCCATGCGAATGAAACGGCGGAAGTGCTGTTTACTCGAGGGACGACCACTGGTTTAAATTGGGTCTCCCGCAGCTACGGCGACCGTTTTGTCAATGAAGGCGATGAAATCGTGATTTCCTATATGGAACATCATTCCAATATCATCCCTTGGCAACAATTAGCAGCCCGAAAAAAAGCTACCTTGAAATATATCCAGCTGACGCCAGAAGGCACCTTGGACATGGAAGATGCCAAGAAACAGATCACAGAAAAAACCGCTATCGTTTCGATCGCTCACGTTTCCAATGTTTTAGGCGTGATCAATCCGATTGCGGAGCTAACCAAATTGGCGCATCAGCACCAAGCCGTCATGGTGGTGGATGGTGCTCAGGCTGTTCCACATATGGCAGTTGATGTCCAAGCACTGGATTGTGATTTCTATGCCTTTTCTGGCCATAAAATGTGCGGACCAACTGGTATCGGTGTCTTGTACGGCAAGCGGCAATGGCTGGATCAGATGGAGCCCGTCGAATTTGGCGGGGAAATGATCGATTTTGTCCATCTGCAAGAAAGCACGTGGAAAGAACTGCCGTGGAAATTTGAAGCTGGTACACCAAATATTGCCGGTGCGATCGGTTTAGGTGCAGCGGTGGATTACTTAACAGAAATCGGCTTAGAAAACATCCACGCCCATGAAGCAGACTTAGCTGCTTACGTTTTGCCAAAACTGCAAGCCATTGAAGGCTTGACCATCTATGGCCCCCAAGAAGCAGCAAAACGCACGGGAGTGATCGCCTTTAATCTAGCTGGCATCCATCCTCATGATGTTGCCACCGCTTTAGACATGGAAGGCATCGCCGTACGGGCAGGTCATCATTGTGCCCAACCCCTCTTGAGCTATTTGCAAGTCCCAGCGACTGCACGGGCCAGCTTTTACCTGTATAATACAAGAGAGGACGCCGATCGACTGGTTGACGCCATCAAGCTGACGAAGGAGTTTTTCCAACATGGCACTAACGAAATTAGATAATTTGTATCGACAAGTCATTCTGGATCATTCCAGCCACCCACATCATCGAGGCACCTTGGATGATTCAACGTACAAAGTCGAATTGAATAACCCTACCTGTGGCGACGTGATCCACTTGGAGCTCGCTGTCGAAGGAGACACCATCAAAGACATCGCGTTTACTGGCGAAGGCTGTTCCATCAGTACCGCCAGTGCATCCATGATGGGGGATGCGATTATCGGTAAGACACTAGCAGAAGCTGGTGAACTATCAGGCTTGTTTTCTGAGCTCGTCCAAGGAAACGACATTCCCCAAAGCGATCGCTTAGGCGATGCTTCCATGCTTGGGGGGGTGGCGAAGTTTCCTGCACGCATCAAGTGTGCGACCTTAGCTTGGAAAGCATTAGAAAAAGCCATTGCTGCCGACAGTACACAAGCATCTGTCAGTCACAGCCACGCCAATGAATCTGACACTGAAGAAACCAGCGAATAGACAACCGCACTACAAAAGGAGTGAGAACCATGGGTGTACCCGAATTAGAAGAATATAAATTTGGCTTCCACGATGACGTGCAGCCTGTTTTTAGTACCGGCGAAGGATTGACCGAAGACATCGTCCGTGAAATCTCACGGGTCAAGCAAGAGCCAGAATGGATGCTTGAGTTCCGCTTGAAGTCTCTTGAAGCCTTCAACAAGATGCCCATGCAAAACTGGGGCCCAGACCTGTCTGACATCGATTTTGATGCCATCAAATATTACCAAAAACCAAGTGATCGTCCTGCCCGTGATTGGGATGACGTACCAGAAAAAATCAAAGAGACCTTTGAACGCATTGGTATTCCAGAAGCCGAGCGGGCATACCTGGCTGGCGCTTCTGCCCAATACGAATCAGAAGTCGTTTACCACAACATGAAAGAAGAGTTTGAAAAACTTGGCATCGTCTTTACCGATACCGATTCAGCCTTGAAGGAATACCCTGAGCTGTTCAAACAATACTTCTCAAAATTAGTCCCACCAACCGATAACAAGCTTGCTGCTTTAAACTCAGCCGTTTGGTCAGGTGGTACCTTTATCTATGTACCAAAAGGCGTTCGTGTCGATGTGCCATTACAAACCTATTTCCGGATCAATGCCGAAAATACCGGTCAGTTCGAACGCACATTGATCATCGTTGACGAAGGCGCCAGCGTTCATTACGTCGAAGGCTGTACCGCCCCAACCTATTCAAGCAATAGTTTGCACGCAGCCATCGTTGAAATTTTTACCCTAAAAGACGCTTACTGCCGCTACACCACCATTCAAAACTGGTCAGACAACGTCTACAACCTAGTAACCAAACGGGCCAAAGCCTTAGAAGGTGCTACCGTTGAATGGATCGATGGCAACTTAGGTGCCAAAACAACCATGAAATACCCAAGTGTGTATCTTGATGGCAAAGGCGCACGGGGCACGATGCTTTCCATTGCCTTTGCAGGTGCCAACCAAATCCAAGATACTGGTGCAAAAATGATCCATAACGCACCAAACACCTCCAGCTCCATCGTCTCAAAATCAATTTCTAAAGACGGCGGTGCAGTAAACTATCGTGGACAAGTCACCTTCGGCAAGAAGAGCGCAGGCTCTATCTCCCATATCGAGTGTGACACTATCATCATGGATGACCTATCGAAATCCGATACCATCCCATTCAATGAGATCCACAACAGCCAGGTGTCCCTAGAACACGAAGCCAAAGTCTCCAAAATCTCAGAAGAACAACTGTACTACCTAATGAGCCGCGGCCTCTCCGAAAGCGAAGCAACCGAAATGATCGTCATGGGATTCGTCGAACCATTCACCAAAGAATTACCGATGGAATACGCAGTCGAATTGAACCGGTTGATTAGTTATGAGATGGAAGGGTCTGTGGGGTAATGGAGTTGAATAAGCTAGAAATGCCTATTTGCAGGTGTTTCTGGCTTTTTTATGTTTACGATAGATCTATTAATTTACATAAGTCTGGTTTTACTCAATTTAAAAGAATTGAGCGTAGAAAAAAGTATGAGTATGGATATAAGTCTTATTTGTTAAATGCTATAGCACACAAAAGAGGATGCTATAGCTTCTATTTATAGATGAAAATAAACCTATGGCATCGTCTGGTCAAAATATTTTTTGAACATCAACAGCAATCTAAGAATTTTAAAATTATGAAAGTTTGTTATGTTTCTTAACCCTCTTTATAAGAGTTTTACAAATACTTGTTTGTATTTGTTATTATTCTTGATACAATTAATCAATTACAGATAAAAGAACAAATGTATTGAACAAAATGTTTGCGGCTTTGTCACGTGACATTTCTGAAACCAATGAAAAGGATCGTCTAGTCGTTGAATTAACAAATAAAAAAGGAACGCAAATTTTTCCTAGAGATGCAGAATTTGTAAATAGTTTTAAAACAGATGCTTTATATAATCGAAAAAACAACCTTGTTAAGCTAATTTTGATGATGCTTGAACTTTATAGGACAAAAGAACCAATTAACTTTGAATCAATTCAAGTAGAACATATTATGCCGCAAACGTTAACGAATGATTGGAAGGTTTCCGTTAAGAATGCTCATGATGTTCAAATAAAGTATGGGGATACGATTGGTAATCTGACTTTAACGGGATATAATGCAGAGTTATCTAATAAGTTATTTAGCGAAAAAAGTAAAATGTATCAACAATCAAATATAACTTTAACGAGAGAATTAGCCAATGAATATGATATGTGGGATGCCTCTACAATTGAAGATAGAGCGGAAAGATTAAGTAAAGAAGCCTTAGAAATCTGGAAATTTCCTGTTCAAACGCAAATGGAGGAGCAATCTTCTGTCGCAGGCGAGCATTATTTAGATGAAGACGTCATTATTACAGGAAGTAAACCTAAGTTATTATCTATCGAAGAAAAGGACTACAAAGTTGATAGTTGGAAAAAAGTACTTATTTCTTTTTTAGATTATGTGTGGGAAATTGATAGCCAAACTTTTGCTAATTTAAAGAGACGAGAGGTACTAAAAAGAATGTTTAGTCCAGGTAATGAAGTAAGAAATCCTGGCAAATTATCCAGTGGAGAAATTGTGGAGACCAATTTTAGT
The DNA here is from genome assembly GCF_050542975.1 of Enterococcus sp. DIV1368d. Lineage (NCBI taxonomy): Bacteria > Bacillati > Bacillota > Bacilli > Lactobacillales > Enterococcaceae > Enterococcus > Enterococcus sp. DIV1368d. The sequence continues at coordinate 520,453 of NZ_CP172939.1, forward strand.
TCTGAAACAATTCTTTCAATAATAAAAATTATTGCTACTGAATATAATATATTTGGGAATATAAGTTACACTATTTAAGTCCTTTTTAAGTAACATTATATTATTATGAATTAGATTAATTAACTATCGATTAGTATTGTTCATAGAAAGAATACAATAGTTCTATAAATTAATATCCAAGCTAGCACTAAACCTGAAGAGTCATGAGAATCTATTTCACAAACAAAAATAGTAAAGGTAAATATATAAGTATATAAGTTTTGAAAAAATCTATATAAAATATTTTTGTTTTGCTTGAAGGAAGCCTCAGATAAAGGTTATATACAAGGAATGTCGGAGTTTAATGACTAGTATATTTCGCTCTTCTATCAGTCCTAAATATTGTAGAACCCAAATTATAGTGGGCGCTCTTTAAGAGTGCTCCTTTTTTATTTGATAAAAGTGATGTTTACTTATCATTATTACCTTTTGTATATGCAATAATTGCAATGCTAATTGGTTATTAAGATTTCGATTACTACTTCACTATATACGTTCATTTCATTCAAATCGTTCATCATCAATTATCTGGAACTCAAACAAATGAACGGGCTTGATTGCTTTACTAACGGAAGAAATTACCAACTAAAAGATAAAAAAAGACCAACAAAAGTTGATCTCACTTATTCTTTATAATGAATACTTCCATCTGGCTCTAATCTTGGTGTAAGTGCAACACTTTTTCCACTAGCACCTGTAACTATCGTTTGAATATACTGCACTTGTGTCTCAGGATCGGTAATAACAAAGATTTCATTGGTGCTTTTTTTATAGACTTTTTCAACTGTAAACTCTGTATTGGTGGTCATGCAATCACTCCTTTTAAATTCAGTATCAATAAAGGTATCAAACTCAAAAACTATTTTTTAAGTAAAAAAGGCAACTCAAGAGTTCCCCTTTTTCCGATATATTCTGTTTATTTCTTCCTGTCTATGCCATAAGTAGCGAAAGCAGGGAGAAAGAGGACTGCCAAGAATATACCTACCCATTTGAATACTTTAGGAACTTTACTAAATAAAAAACGCCTCCTTGATAACAATGATCATAGACTGAAATAGTTATTAGACGTGTTCAAAAAATAAAGAAAAGACCATTTTTGCAAGAAAGGAACCAGCGACAAAAGCAAGCGTAATCAACAAAATTTTCCAGAGACTTAACCGAGTACTACTCTTTTTCATCGAATCACCTCTAGAAAAAGAATACCACGATAAATAAATAATATCAAAAGTAAATGGTACTAAATAAACAAACACCCAATTTGTTGAAACAAAAAATAGCTAAACGACTAGTAAGTAAAAGGCAGTATACTAAGGCGAGGTCATGATCATCCATGTGATACCATATTTATCTTCAACCATGCCATAGAGCGAGGACCAGAACACTGGTGCAAGAGGGTCAATCACTTTTCCGTCTATCGAGAGGCTATTGAAAATAGTAGTAACTTCATCAGCGGATTCTTTCACAAGACAAAAGGAGAAAAAATCATTTGCTGGTCTATTTAGTCTGCCGTCTGTCATCATGATTCTCTGACCGTCGATGATGATTTCTGAGTCCATAACGAAATCATCAGGCATCTCAGGATCTAAACCTGAATCTATCGGTGCTTCACTCGCATAAACGATGGACTTAATTTGAGCGTCTAACGCCTCTTGATAAAATTTTATTGCATTTTCACAATTTCCTTGAAAACTTATAGCTGGGATAAGCATACAAAAATTCTCCTTTTTATTGATAGTATCACAAAGAAGTTACTCGCTTCTTTCAGTTTTTTCGTAGGAATCGGAAAATTTTGAATTGGTTATCCAAAAAAGGAGCAGAATACGTCGCTGCAATTAAATGACAAAATAATGTCTTGGAAAAATCTCAGTAGGTTTTTCTACGTTATATTTGATGGTCATTGTATTGCCCACACCATATCTCATTGGAACAGGAATACTATTTTCTGAGATATAATATTTTCCATCAATGAAGTAGCTAAAAGTTGCAAGTTTTGAATTGCGAAAATCCATCAGATTGGGAAGAACAGTAGTGAATGCGACAATATTTCCCACGACTTCCTTTTTTTCAATTTTACCCATAGCTAATCACGCTCCTACTATAATTTTTATAGTGACAATTATAACATGCAGGAGTGTGCACTAGGTGACATCAATGTCAATAATTCTTAATTTAAGTTCAAATAAACTGTTTAATCATTAGATAAGTATGTAAATATGATGATTAACTTGATTTTGTCTAGTCAAATGAGTAATTTCTGAATTTGTCTGATAAATGGTAGCAGAATAGGTACAAAATAGTTTTTACTGTTGTCATAGCATTGCTGGCTAAATTATATTTTCCATCGATAGAGGTAAATAACTACAAGTTAATCACCTCAAATAAAAATATAAATATGAAGTGATCTAGATTATAGAAAACAAAGATGTGATAATAAAATAGTGAAATAAGTAATATAGTTAGAATTAATCTTTTCATCAATCATTGAATGAGGGAGAACAACAAAAAATCTGAGGTAGAATAAAGTTCATTCTATCTCAGATTTTAGTTTGCACAATTTATAAGCCTATGGTGGAAAAGGGCTACTTTTTTGCTGTGCATGATCGAAATATTTATATTTCGCCTTTTTCATCTATCAAGGAATACCTAGAAAATCAAAATGTTGAGGCTTTGAATTTTTTGGATAGCAATTCTAAAGACTCAGTCTTTTTTGAAAAACATTCCTACTACAGTCACTATGAACATTAGTCCGAAGGTAAGCAAGAAGTCCCTGAACGCTTCGTTTAGTGGTGTTCTCAAGAATATAGTTGAGATTAAAAAATATCCGATTGGAAGAATTGCCGCTATAACAACACATATAAGTATAAAACCAATTATTTTTTTCATAAATCTATATTACCGCTTTTATCCCACATTTTCCAGCACTGAAAATAATTTGAGCTGGAATTCCACCAGGGACTAATTTTCCTAATATTTTTTTCAAAGCAGCTGTTCCTAATTTTTTTCCTAAGGTCTTAATGATTACTTCAGACGCTTTCTTCCATGCTTTACTAGCTATTAAATTTTTTACCTGAGGCGTGAAAATTTGTTTTGCAATATCTAAACCTACAATTTTTTCAAATTCTTTTTTCATACAATCGACAAAGTTTGCTTTTCTTAATTGAGGTTGTTGCTGACCAAAATCTCTTTCTAACATATCATAGAATTCATTATTACCATATTTTTCTCTCATCACAGTCAAGTTGATCTGAACAATATTTCCTTCACGGTCCGTCACAGCAGCGTGTTCATATATAAATTCTAAATCCTCTGCGTATTGATTAATAAGTTCTTGTTCGATTGCTTCTGTGTCCACAGAAGTATTGATCTCGTTTGCAGCTACAATTTGTAATGTTCCAAAAAAGGGCGAAATTACTATGAAAAGTGAAGCGATAAAACAAGCGATCTTTGATTTTTTCAGAAACGACATATTGAACCTTCTTTCTTGTTTTTTTGTTAGTTAGACAACGAAAAAATAGTAACACATAAATAAAAATATAACAATAATATTTTATGTTAATAGTATTAGATTATTTGATTGCTTTAACGATGAAGAGGACACAAAAATATTGATTACATCTAAAACTTTTACAAGTCGAAAGTGTAACCAACTGACAGTAGGAAAATAAGCTGTATGGTGGGTGTTTTTATTTAATTGCTTGATGAAGATACGCTTCATATCAGGAAGTCTGCCGTTATATTTTGTTTATATATGAACCTGATTTTATTTTATTTTATTTTATTTTTTATGAATTTATTCATAATCTAAAATTTTCATATAAGCGAAATTTACTGGTAAAGGGTCGATTTCCTCTCTTATTTTTAATAGATAATCCACGGAATGCTTCAACTTATATAGTTAAACGTTAGATATCGTGCATAATGATGGAAGGTATGAAAAAATACTCATTTTGAAATTGGGTAGATACTTTTCTCTATCTAACTTGGATTAATGATCTTCTATTGAGTCCCGATTAGTATAAATATTTTTGTGGAAAAAAAGTTAATATAACTAAGAGAAAAGACAAAGCCGCAGTATTTGATTAGCCATCGCCATCAAGTGGACAGGGAATGGTTCAAATACTACGGTTTTTTTAGGATGAATTTCATTAGTATCAATTTAATATTCTTGAATCAGTATTACTTCTCCGCGTTTTCTTTAAAGTAGTCATCAATGTACGCCTTAATTTTTTCAAAATCTTTAGTCAGAAAAAATTTAGAAGGAACTTTTATGATGGGGAGGTTATTTTCATTATCAAAAGGAGCGAATGGCTCAGGAAGGACCAAGTAATCAACAGTATCTTTATCTCTCAGATAATTGATTGAAACATCGTAAAACGGTGAAAAATAGTCTTTGAGGCTTGTGTCTCTTTGATAAAGAACACCTGGAGTTAATGGTGTGTAAGATAATCCATTGCTCAACACTAAGACAAAACAAATTCTTTTCATAATAAATCACCTTTCTTTTCTATTAAATACTAGCGTCATCTCAACAGTCAAGGATTCGTTATTCATTTGGTAAATCCATTTTAATAGACAAATGAATAAAAAATAGTGAGTAATAGAAACATAATTCAGTTGTTGGGTAAAAGGGAACCAGCAATCACAAGTTGTTCCTTTAATTTAAAAAACAAGCGATAAAAAAACACCAAGAACAATTATGGTTAAGATTTCCAATGGTCTTTCTAGAAACAAATTGTTGCTTTTTAAAAATATTGTTTTCTTTTTATAAGGGAACCAAAATGACTGGTTTGCGTAGTCTGGCGGGTACACGAGATCTAAAATACCACTGATAAACAGTAATGGAATTGCTTCGAAAATATTGTCATGGACGGCTAAATAAATATAGTATGTTAACAAAGAAATTTGAGCGATCCGTAGATATCTTAGGCTGGTAACTGTATGGTTCATCAAATCATCCTTTCGTAAATGATTATCGCATATTGAATGATTTAGTCAAATTAAAATTATAAAATATTTATTTATTTTAATATTGAAAAATAAATTCTTTTAATTTAATAAACAATTTATAAATATCCTAAACAGAGGATGTTTAATGAATTGTCAAATGGGATTTTCAGCTATTTATTTTAGAACGTCTTAGAGAGGATTCGTTTGAAAAGAGTTTCAGGATAATAAGTTAGTCTATTAAATCATTAGCAAAGTATGCACCTTGGACGAAATTAGTAGATTAATCAATAGCAATTTTTTAGATAATAGTTATTTTGCTAAAACAAAAAATTACCAATTTTGTCTTTAATGCTTTAAGAGCAAAATATGCAGTGATATACTAAAATAAATAAACTTAATGGAATAGACACTAAACGGAGACTCTAAAAAATGACCAACCAACTAATCATAGAAGATCATCATTTCAAGAAAGGTGAGCTATCTAGCATAACGACGGCATATATCGATCAGTACCCAGTCGTTTACATACTCTACAACCGAAATGAAAAGAAAAGACCTGTTGCGTACATTGGTCAAACGGTTCAAGTGAACAAACGATTGAAGCAGCACTTGAATAACTCTAAGCGCAGAGAAATTAAAGAAGTCTTGCTGATTGGACATGAAAAATTCAATCAATCAGCGACCTACAATATCGAAACCAATTTGATCAATCACTTCATTGGGGATGAGCAGTTTCAGTTGCAAAACGTCAGTCAAACAAGACAGGTGCAGATACATCAGTATTATGAAAAAGAGTATTATGATGAAGTGGTCTTCCAAGAGTTATGGGAAGAATTGCAAAGACGGCAATTGGCGAAGCACTCAATCGATACGATTCGCAACAAAGATGTATATAAATTATCTCCTTTTAAAGAACTGACGCCAGAACAGTTAGATATAAAACTTGAAATCATTGAGTACTGTAAACAAGCGATTCAGCAGGATGAAACACAAAAAGTCTTGATGATTGAAGGAGAAGCTGGAACGGGAAAGAGCGTCCTATTGGCATCTCTCTATAACACCCTTCAAGACTATACAAAGTCAGAGTCTGTATTAAAAGGCACCGATAACTTTTTGCTGGTCAACCATTCAGAGATGTTAAAAACCTATCATACAATGGCAGAAAGCTTGCCGAATTTAAAAAAGAATCATATGTTAAAGCCAACTTCCTTTATTAATAAAACAGATAATCAGAAGTTGCACCCAGACATCGTTATTGTGGATGAAGCCCATTTACTTTTAACGAAGAAAGACAGCTATAACAGTTTTCACTATGAAAACCAACTAGAAGAAATTATCAAGCGAGCAAAAATCACGATTTGTATCTTTGATCCGAAGCAAGTATTGAAAATCAAAAGTTATTGGGATCAGGACAAATTGGATCAGTTTCAGAAAAGGTACAATGCTTCTCGCTTTCAGCTAAAAGATCAATTAAGAATGAAAAGTAGTCCACAAATTATTCAATGGATCGATGATATCGTAGAAAAACGTGTAACACCGATTCCAGAATCAACAGCATCTTTTGAGCTTCAGATTATGGAAACCCATGATGCGTTAAAGAATAAAATCTTTTCTCTCGATAAAAAGGAAGGTCTGTCACGGATCATCTCAACATTCGATTATGTTCATAAAAAAGACGGAGCTTCTTATCTTGTAGATCCTGGTGGGATCAACCTGCCATGGAATACGACCGACACGAAGCGAACATGGGCGGAGAGACCAGATACAATCAGTGAAGTCGGATCAATCTACACCGTCCAAGGGTTTGATTTAAACAATGTAGGAGTCGTCATTGGCCCTTCCGTTGATTACGATCCAGAGACCGACCAGCTTGTCATCGATATCGATAAATATGAGGACAAAGGGGCGTTTACGGGACGTGACGATATGAACCAAGAATTGACGAAGAAAGCCAAAGAAACGATCATCCTTAATTCATTGAATGTATTAATGAAACGAGCAATCAAAGGGCTTTACATCTATGCAATCAATCCCAATCTGCGCCAAAAACTCTTAGCCCTACAAAACGAAAGGAGCCAGTCCAACCATGCGAAACCAACCCTCTTCAATGGAACGGATCAATAAATTCCGAGATGATCGCAATTGGCGACAATTTCATAATGAAAAAGATTTAGCTATTTCTATCTCCATCGAAGCTGCCGAATTGTTGGAGATTTTTCAATGGAAAACACCTGAAGAAGCCACTCAAGATTTCGAACATCTAAAAGAAGAAATTGCCGATGTTCTGATTTATTCCTATATGCTGGCAGACAATTTGGGCCTTGATATTGATGAGATCATCAAAGAAAAGCTGGAAAAAAACAACATGAAGTATCCGGTGAAAGAAAGTAAAGATTCGAAAAAGAAGTATAATGAATTGTAACAAAAAAGAAGCAAGGACGCTGCAAGTTCTTGCTTCTTTTTTTGATGGAATAGGAGCAACAACGGCTTTCTGAATTCATCAGTGATTGGTTACGAACGTCAAAAATCTGACATAATTGAGAAAGTTGAAGATAACTTCAAATTGGTTACAATTTTTCGGAAATTTGAAGTTAACTTCAAATATGCGCAATTTTTTATAAAAAATGAAGTTAGACCTACTGTCTGCAAGAGCAAAAACAAGATTATCCTATCCGAAAATGAAGGCAAGGTCATCGGTAAAAAATCGGCAATAATGAAGGTCATTTTCTATCAAAAATATTTCTCCCCAAAAACCTAAAAAACCTATTGCCCCCCAAGCCCTCTTACTGTATAGTAAACAAGAATATTTCATGAAAATAACCAAAAATAACTAATTAAAAAGACTTTGTTATTGAAAATTGCGATTAAACGATGCCGCAAACGGAATGTAAGAAGGAGAAAACAATGACGTATCTAACAAACAATCTTGTGAATTGCATGATCACTTTAGGGTTTATCTTCATCCATCTATCTTCAAATGTTATCTCATCCAGAAAACTAAACGTGCAATACATGAGCTCCTTTGCCGCTGGTGTAGGGATCTCCTATGCGATCGTTCATCTATTGCCCCATTTGGCTTATTTTCAAACGGTGTTGATCGATGAATTTGGCTGGGATTCGGGGATTTTTTATAGTCATGGGGTCTATGGCATCGTTTTGTTTGGCTTAGTCTTCAGTTACGTGATCTACAAAATCGATGAGCGGACGTTTATGGTGTTAGAAAAGAAAGACATCACCAGTGCCAAAAACGCCTTTTTTTGGTCGGATATCGCTTTTCATGTGATCTACAATATCATGATCGGCTATATCGTGATTGCCAATACGCTATCAGAGCGTTTTTACATTTTGACCTACTTTATTGCCTTTGGTTTGCACTTTCTCATGAACGATTGGCTGCTCTATCACCATCATGGTGCCCTCTATAACAAATATGGCCGCTTTGTGCTTTCCTTCAGTATTTTCGCGGGAGCTGCGTTCTCCCTCTTTGTTTCATTGCCCTACTATTTGGTGGTCATTATTGAAGCCTTGATCACCGGCGCTTTGCTGGTGAATATCATCAAATTTGAGTTACCCAATGAAGGAGAAGGCAGTATTCGTGGGCTATTGGTAGGCACGATCTGCTCCGGAATTTTATTTGTATTTGTCTAACGCGAAAAGGAGGACTGAATCATGGATGATTCGGTCCTCCTTTTTTTATAAATACGCAAAGTAATTACTATTTTCTGTTTCAATCGAACAAATCACAATAGTTTTTTATTTTTTTGACCATTATTTACAATTTTGTTGCAATGTTCGCTTGCTTTTCCCAAAAACATTCTATAAAATGTAAGCGAATAGAAACCAAAAAAATAGGCACCTCGTATCTCTGCGCCAACAGATTTACGAGGCCCTGATCAGTCAGACCCCTAAGCAGGATGACCAATCAAGTTGCCATAGTTGATCGCCAAAGGCATCAACGTGTTTATTGTACCCGATTTCCTTGTCGATTTCTAGTAGATTTAGGCAGGTTTTTGGGCAAAAACCGTGGGATGCTGGACGCTTATTTTGCTATGCCAAAGGCATTGGACAATCTTGTCCAATGCCTTTTTTGTCGTTTGAAACGGTTCATGCGCAGGATCGTTTGCGGCAAATAACAGGTGTGAAGATCAGTTGAGGACAGTCGCATGGAAAATAGGCAGTCATAGTTGAGAAATCCAATGCCATGCGTTCTTACTGTGTTCATAGAAATAGCGTTCTGGCGATCAGCACTTCAATCCTAGGTTCTTGAAGGTGGCAAGCCTTGGTTTCTATTCACACTTCGAAAAGATACCTGAAAGCAATCTGTCAGCGTTCTTTTAAGGTTAAGGAGGAAGCTTATGAAGGATTCGTTAAAGAAATTTATGGAAGAAAAAATGCTGCCATGGGGAATGAAAATTGGCGGTGAAAAGCATCTAGTTGCCATCCGTGATGGACTTGTCACCACGATGCCTTTGATTATTATCGGTTCCATTTTTGTTATTTTATCTAACGTTCCATGGGAAGGCTTTAACCTATTTGTTACGAGTATTTTTGGCGGGGAATGGCGCAGCAAATTAGACTTTGTCGTCCAAGTGACCTTTGGTGTGATGGCGCTGTTCAATTCCTTTGCTATTGCGTATAGTTTAGCAACCACTTACCGCGTCAGCGGTTTATCTGCCGGTGTATTGGCAGCCTCGGTTTTTCTTTTAGTCACTCCGATTGAAGATGGCGGCATTCAAATGTCTTATCTTGGTAGCCGCGGGCTGATCGTAGCAATCATCACTAGTCTAATCACGGCGGAGATTTTCCGATTATTCGTACAAAAGAATATCGTGATTCGCATGCCAGAAAACGTTCCCCCGGCGGTCAGTCGCTCCTTTATTGCATTGATCCCCTCATTCTTTTGCCTCTCGCTTTTCTGGGTGATTCGTTTATTAGTGGAATCATTCGGTAACACGAATGTTCATGATCTGCTGTACAGTCTTGTGGGACAACCATTGTCGATCATTGGCGGAGGCTTTATAGGCGGTCTGTTTGCCATCATGTTTACGTCATTGTTTTGGTCAGTAGGTATCCACGGTTGGGACTTGGTTTTGAGCGTCTTGCAGCCGACATGGATTCAAATGATCGATGAGAATCGAATCGCTTTTCAAAACGGCGAAACGATTCCGCATATCATCAATTATACCTTTATGAATACCTTTGTCTGGATTGGTGGTAGTGGGGTGATTTTGGGCTTAGCGATCTTGCTATTAGTCAGAAGTAAAAGCAAGTATTTAAAAGAGTTGGGGAAACTCGGATTTCCATCAACGGTTTTCAATGTCAATGAACCCATCATGTTTGGGTTGCCCGTTGTCATGAATCCCTTGATTTTGTTCCCATATATTCTGACGCCGGTCGTTTGTTATATCATCTCTTATACGACAGTTGCCATGGGGATCGTCCAACCTGCCGTTGTTTTGGTGCCATGGTCGATGCCGCCAATCATCGGCGGTTATCTAGCCACAGGCGGACATATTTCGGGGGCAATCTTACAACTGGTGAATCTGACGGTTTCTATCGCCATCTATTATCCATTCTTCAAAATGCTGGATAATCGGACATTAGCCAGTGAACTCGGTTCAGAAAGTGGGGCGTAAAATGAAGACAAAACGATTATTGAATTGCACGGCAGCTGATTTTAAATCATTTGATAAAGACCAGCTATTGGAAAGTATCCGAGGAAGTGCGGGGCGGACGATCGTTGCAGAAAATGATGTCCAAATCGATCCAATGTCTAGAGGAATCACCAATGCTGAATTCGTCGCTGCATTTGGGGCGGATTTGATTTTACTGAACCTATTTGATTGCGAAAATAGCGCTATCAAAGGATTACCGACTACGGATGACCCCATTCGCTTTTTGCAGTGCTTAACGGGGAGGCCTGTTGGGGTCAATCTTGAGCCTGTCGACGATTGTGCGGAGCAGATGGAACAGCTGACAACTATCGCGACTGGGCGTTTGGCAACAAAGAAAAACATGGCTCGCGCAGAAGCACTTGGATTTGATTTTATCTGTCTGACAGGAAATCCTTCCACTGGCGTTTCAAATAAAGAGATCACAGCGGCAATCAAACAAGCAAGAGCCATTTTCTCTGGGATCATTATTGCTGGAAAAATGCACGGTGCTGGTGTCAATGAACCCGTGTTAGATGAAGAAATTGCGTCTGCGTTCATTCAAGCTGGAGCCGATGTTATTCTTGTACCCATTGCGGGTACGATTCCTGGGCTGAGTGAACAACACATGAGTGATCTAGTGGCCTTTATCCACCAAAAAGAGAAGTTGGTCATGGGCACCATCGGTACTACACAGGAAGGTGCAGATACAGGTACGATCCGTGCCTTGGCATTGACTAGCAAACGTGCCGGATGCGACCTTCATCATATCGGAGATGCAGGTTTTTCTGGGACCGCTGATCCCGAGAACATCTTGCAACTATCCATCGCCATCAGAGGCAAGCGCCATACCTATCACCGAATGGCCGTCTCAGTGAATCGATAGGTGGAACAAATGGGCACATGCCTATGAAAGGCAAGAATTGTTAGAAGAATTTTTCGTTGAATGTTGAATAATGAAGCAAGACCGAAACAGAGAGTGAGTTCTTTGTTTCGGTTTTTTTATAGTGAGTTTTAATGCGTGATTAAGAATTCGCAACAATTGTGGTGAGTAGGAAAAAAATTAGGAAATATATTTTCAAATTGGATTGATTATTCTTTGGTATGTCGGATCATAGAGTTGCAGGTTATGCTCTTTAAGACATATTTTGACGGCATGTATCTATTGTTGTATAATGTATATACAAATTCATTTGTATATACATTGGGAGGGTAGAAATTGAAAAAAACAAAAAATTATAAAGTCAGAAGATCTGGTAATAGTGATATTACAACGATACCTGCAGAAGTAAAGGAGTATATCGGTGTTCAGACCGGTGAATCAATCAGTTATGTTTTTGAACGGGATGGATCTGTAAAAATGATTAAAGCGGTTGAAGAAGTTTCTATTGATTCAATCGTAGATTCAGTCATGGATCAATACGACAAAGCTTTAAAAGACTTGGTTGACTTATGATTTTTTTGACGGCGGCAGATGTGATTAGAATCAATGCGAAAGTAATTGTACAGTATTCTAAAGGAGAAATGATTGGTGTAAAAGATGCAAGTGCGTTGGATATGGCAATAAATCAACCATCACAAGCTGTGTTTGGCAAAGAATTATATCCGACAATTTTTGATAAGGCATCAATTTTAGCAATTAACTTAGTAAAAAGACACCCTTTCCATAATGGTAATAAACGGACCGCTTTAGTTTCTATGATTACTTTTTTGCAGCTTAATGGATATGTGACAAATTTTTCTCAAGATGAAGCGGTCAATTTTATTCTGACTATTACTACTAGTAAAAAAGAGTTTAACGATTTAAAAGAAGAGGTGGCAAGCTACTTACAAGATTCTAATCGCGTAAGGCCTAACTTTTAAGTAAAGGGTGCAAAGAAACATTTCAATTAATTGATGGTTGTTTAGTAATCAAACGGAATTGTTCGCATAAAGGTTAGTAGCCGATCATGACTTTTCGTTAAACACATCGACGCGAAAACAGATCAAATCCTTATAAAAAGGGATTTGGTCTGTTTTCGTCTTTTCTATTCGCCACTTGCGCCATGCGTTTTTTATTCAATAGTTATTCTTCTAACCCTCGGTTCATCTATCAATCGAAAAATCGCATAAGCCCTCTATCCTTGCTATTCCAGCATTTAGAACAAAACATAAAATAAACATAGTTTTTTTAAAAAATTCCGAGAAACAGCGAGTAGGTTGCCATTGCTCATGAAATGACAGATGGATAGAATGGTTGGGTGTCTTTGCACAAAAAGTACAAAGATACCACCATTGTGAAGCGCTTTATTCTATGATACTCTGATAACAGATAGGAGGAGATAAGGATGTTGCGTTTCCAAATATGAAAAGGGTAGGCTGGTGTTGACGACAAGTTGTCCTTGTACGAAACATTCGGAGGAAGAGAAAATGAATACCCAATTAATTGATAAGAGATTAGAACAAAAGCAAAAAGAGTACGCTTTTTATGGCAATATTCGTGTGGTCAAAGCTGACAAGGTTTTGGTGGATCGCTCTTTTGGCTATGCAAACGATGCAGACAAATTACCAAATCGTGCCCATACCCGTTTTGGCATTGCCTCAGGTTGCAAGCTTTTTACGGCACTAGCCATTTGCCAATTAGTTGAAGCAGGCAAACTGAGCTTTGACACGACACTGCAGGAGTGTGTTCCAGATGTATTGCCAAACTTTGATCCAGCTGTGACTGTTCATCATTTGCTTACACATACCTCTGGTATCCCTGACTATTTTGATGAAGAAGTATCCGATGATTTTGAAGCACTTTGGCAAGATTTGCCGACCTATCGAGTGCGAACCCCCCGTGATTTTTTGCCGCTTTTTCAAAAAAAAGCCATGGCTGATCCAGTGGGAAGCAAGGTCAAGTACAACAATGCAGGGTACATCCTCTTAGGAGTGATTGTAGAAGCAGTTAGCGGCTTGCACTTTACCGACTATATTGGAAAGAATATTTTTGAAAAAGCAGAAATGACAGATGCTGGTTACTTTGCCCAAGACATGCTGCCTCGCAATACGGCATTAGGATATATTGAAACGGAATCAGGACTTAAGACCAATATATTTTCCATCCCAGCCAAGGGCGGACCGGATGGCGGTGCTTATGTATCAGTTGAAGACTTAGAAAAATTCTGGCATGCATTGATCAGCGGGCAATTACTGAGTAAAACAATGACCGAGATATTTTTGACACCACAAGTCTATAAGGAAGATGAATTTTTTTATGGCTATGGCGGTTTGATGAAAGTGGTAGAACAAAAAGTGGTGAAGTACATCCAGATGGGCTATGATCCAGGTGTCAACTACCATTCCGTCTACTACCCAGATCAGCAGTTGTTGATCGCGGTATGTTCAAACAAATCGGCACATGCCTATGAAATGCAAGAAGTGTTAGAAGAATTTTTCGTAGACTAATGAAGTAAGACCGAAACAGAGAGGAAGTCTGCTGTTTCGGTTTTGTTTATGTATGTAACCTACATAGTAAGTCTTTGAAAAATGAAAGAGAGCAATTGGTTTTTTGTTTTCCTAAACGAAATCTATATTTAATAAACGAATTGGCGAGCAGTTGTTTTCTAAAGTACCTTTGATTAAAATAAGCACAGCAGCTATCATATACTAACTAAGCAAAGGAGTGTGCTACATGCTAACAGGCAACAAAGTCACTTTAACCCCTGCGGAAATCAAAGATAAAGAAGCGGTCTATCAATGGTGTTTTCATTCTGAAACCACAAAGTATCATTCTGGACCACCTTCTTATCCTAATGCACCGATCGCCACCGAAACAGAGTTTTTTGAGGACTATCAAGAGTATTACTTTACTGGTGCCCAACCGCAAGATGGCAGAGGCTTTTTGATTCTACATGCAGGTGAACCGATTGGCTTTATTAGCTACTCCTCATTTCATCTAACAGACGGCATAGCAGAACTGGATATCTGGTTGAACCGGGAAATTCATTGCGGCAAAGGATTTGGCACCGATGCGATCGTCACCCTCGGTGATCATTTACATGAAACATTCGGCATTCAAAAATTGATGATGCGACCATCGAGAAAAAATATTGCTGCAGTCAAATCTTACGAAAAGGCTGGTTTTACGCAATCTTCCCAAGACCTTGCTGACTATTTGTTGGAAGAGTATCTTACTTTATATGCCGAAGGGGATTACGGGGCTGAAGAAACGGTGACATTGATCAAAACGTTTCCGTTAACTGCATTGAGCTGATTTCTTTAACGATTCCAGATCATATGGATAATAAAAGGGAGCGGGTCACTTTTTGCCAAAGCATAACCTAAACCAATAGCTGCGATGATTCCAAAGACTACTTTGAAACCTATAAACAGGATGTGTCTTATATTAGTCATTCTATTCTCCAATCGTTAAGAAACTCAAACCAACATGCACGAGTCATTTTAGTATGGTCGGTCCTCTGAAAAAAATATTCAGAGAGTATCCAAGATAATCATAGTCTTGACAATCAAAGGTAAATTAAAAAGTCCTAAATTTAGGACTTTTTAATTTACCTTTTAGGGCAGAAGCGGGATGAAGGATTGAAAATATTTTGATCAGAACACAATACAACGTTTTGGTGAAACTTTATCGAAATAAGGACTAGAAATAAGAAATTGCACCAAGTGTAATCAAATCAAACACAATATGGATGAGCCACGGAACATAGAGAGAATTCGATCGAACACCTGCTGCATTGAAAAGAATTCGAGCACATCCTTGCAATAAGAGGACATGGATGAGTGTTAGCAGGAAACTTCCATTCCAGTAAGTCAGCATATGAAATATGGCGAATACAAAGGCACTGAGCAAAGTGGCAATGATCATTCGTTGCGGGTTTTTTTGTAAGAAATTCAGAGAAATGATCAAAACGTAAAAACTAAATAATTCTTCTCCTAACAGCATAAAAGGCAGTTGCAGCCATGGAATATTTCCGCTAAGGTCATTGGCTTTTAAATCGAGTTTTAAAATAAGAACCAATAAAAAACTAGTGACAAAACTTAGGATAAAGGCAGCAAGGAGGAAAAGAAAGAAATTGCGGAACGGATTTTCTGGTTTAGAAAACAAATGAGCCGTTCCCTTCAGACTATAGGTAAGTAAGAATGCAATCAAGCTAGCTAGTAATAACGAATAAGGTGCTAGAAAGGGAAGAAATCCGAAAGATAAGTTTAAAAAACCGCAAAAAATAAGGACTAAACCGAAAATCACTCGAAGAGGGGATACCGGGGTGTCATAAAGTTTGTTCATACATAGCGCCTACTTTCTAATAAATCGCTTGAATTTGGGTGAAAAAATCGAAACATTGTGCACGCAAATAAGTAAAACCCAGCACATCGAATAATTGTAATGTTTGTTCTATTGCAGTTTTACTAGCATTTTTTTCTACCGTACAAAAAAGAATGACTTGTTCAAAAAACGAGTGATAGAGTTTAAATACAGAGCTGTGTAGTCCGAGAGTCAGGGGCTGCAACTGAGCTACCGCTTTTCTTGCATAGGTAAAATTTCCTTGGCCGATAAAGTTACCGCAACTATTGATAAACAGCTTTGCATAGATGGTCTCTCCTGGAGGATAGAGACGATACATACCAATTTTTTTCAATGCATTATCGAAGAAAAGGATTTGTTGCTCAGGTTTGAAAAAGCCCATTGTATTCGAATACAACTGTATTTCTTGCAGTGTCCACGTTTGAATGGACTCAAGATAATCTGCAACAATTTGAATATCGCTGACCGTAGCTTGGCTGTTATCTACCATTCCAGTTTCTTTGAAATGGACCATAACCTTATACCTCATGTTGATCATTGCTCTAAACACACGATCACTGCTTTTTTGAGAACTAGCAACTTCTTCATATAACTGTTTGAGTAGTCGCAAATCATTGCTATTGGAAGCAAGTTCGAATTTTTCCCAGTTGGTTTTGGTTTGTTTATTATCGTAATTGAAAATAAAGAAAAACTCTTCTAAATTAACCATCAAACGATCCAATACCTTCAATAATAGCTTAAAAGATAAATCATGATTTCCTTTTTCGAATTCGATTGCATAGGATTTCGTGACAATATCATAATAAATTTCTTTTTGTGAAAAACCTTTCTCCAATCGGATTTTCCTAATCAGTTCTCCGTAACTCAACCGTCTCTCTCCTTTATTTATTCGTTGAACAATCAAAAATGAAAAAGGTCATTATTGATAGAATAGTTATTCCATATGTCTTATCGCCAGATTATATCGCATCAGCAACGTCATTTTTTTTCTTTACAAAATAGAATAAGACAATCAACATCAAAACGGCGCCAATCGTTAGACCCAATCCACCTTCAAAACCAAAACCACCGCCATTAATCAATGCTTTGTCTGTTACAGGATCAGTTTGAATGACGGAAGAGTAAATGTGTAGTCCGCTAACAGGTACTCCAAAAAAAGGGCCTAACAGAAAGTTCCAGATGGCATGGAAAGCACCAACGAGCAACAGATTATCAGAAAGATAAAAAATGAACGACAGAATAAGTGAAGCCAAAAATAAGTTGAAGATCGCCAACGCAGTTACTGAATCATTCACTCCATGAAGAGCGGTAAAAATAATAGAATTGATGATCACACCCATCCAAACATTCGTTTTTGCGCTTACTGTGTTCATTATAAACCCACGACAAACGACTTCTTCCATTGTCCCTTGAAATAAAAAACCGAAAAAAGAGGCAATGACATAGAGCCAACTAATTGATTCTAAATGAAAGGAAACCTTAATTGACCCAAAAAATAAATTAACAAGAAATACGAATAATAGAAAAACAAAGCCGGTCAATAAACCTATGCCAATATTCTTTAGGGGGTGTCTCGCAGTTAAACCAAAGGAAGCTACTGAGCGATTTTCAAAATAACGAGAAAATAAGAGGATGGCAATAATTACGAAGATATTTACGAATAGAGCAGTGACTTCCTGTGCACCTATGTTTGAAATAAATAGGTTGGGTACTTCCGTCACAATGGTTTGAACAATGATCACCAAGATAATTCCAAGTAAAATAGCCAGTGTAACACTTCTTTTTCGTTCTTTTTTTGTTAGTGCCATAGAATCAGTGAGTGCTAATTTCATTTTAATCTCTCCTTCTTATTGAAAAAATAATTAAACGTTTAAACCAAGTAATCTTTTTTCTAGTATAGCATTTTGTAAAAAAATACAGCTAGTATAGCGTTTCTTAACAAAGCAAATCTTACAACGGCTAACTGGGTGAAATCCATTTGGTCCTGATAATAGGACCAAATAATTATGAAAGAATTTTTGGCTGTATGATGCTCACGTAACTAGATAAAAATAGGAGTGATAAAATGAATAAAAAGATGATTATTGCGACTTCAGTGGTATTGATCAGTACGTTAAACAGTGTCAGTGGCTTTGCTGATGAAAATTCTTCTGACAGCATACCCACGAGTGAAACAGGAGATACCTTACCATTGCTTGATGGTACCGTTTTAACTAAAGACACCGAGAAATGGTACGACATAGAAGGATCACTATATACAGATGAAAGGATAGAACAACTCCAAGAGGCCTTTATAAAAGCACATACACCACCGTTGCCGGAAGTAGAAGTACCAACACCAAAAGCAATCGAGCAACAACTGCCCGAACTACCGGAAGTAGAAGTCCCAACACTAAAAGTAATCGAGCAACAAGTACCTGAATTACCAGAAATAGAAGTACCAACACCAAAAGCAATCGAGCAACAAGCACTAGAAGTACCAGAAGTAGAAGTACCAACACCAAAAGCAATCGAGCAACAAGTACCAGAACTACCAGAAGTAGAAGTACCAACACCAAAAGCAATCGAACAACAAGTGCCATCGTTGCCAGAAATAGAAATCCCAGCACCAAAAGTGATCGAGCATCAAGTGTCCGAACTACCGGAAGTAGAAGTCCCAACACTAAAAGTAATCGAGCAACAAGTGCCATCGTTGCCAGAAATAGAAGTATTAACACCAAAAGCAATCGAGCAACAAGTGCCAGAACTACCGGAAGTAGAAATCCCAACACCAAAAGCAATCAAGCAACAAGTGCCAGAACTACCAGAAGTAGAAGTATTAACACCAAAAGCAATCGAGCAACAAGTGCCAGAACTACCGGAAGTAGAAATCCCAACACCAAAAGCAATCGAGCAACAAGTGCCAGAACTACCAGAAGTAGAAGTATTAACACCAAAAGCAATCGAGCAACAAGTGCCATCGTTTCCGGAAGTGGAAATCCCAGCGCCAAAAGTAATCGAGCAACAAGTGCCCGAACTACCGGAAGTAGAAGTCCCAACGCCAAAAGTGATGGAGCAACAAGTCCCATCGTTTCCGGAAGTGGAAATCCCAGCGCCAAAAGTGATGGAGCAACAAGTGCCAGAACTACCAGAAGTAGAAGTTCCAACGCCAAAAGTGATGGAGCAACAAGTGCCCGAACTACCAGAAGTAGAAGTTCCAACGCCAAAAGTGATGGAGCAACAAGTGCCCGAACTACCAGAAGTAGAAGTTCCAACGCCAAAAGTAATCAAGCAACAAGTGCCCGAACTACCAGAAGTAGAAGTCCCAGCACCAAAAGTGATGGAGCAACAAGTGCCATCGTTTCCGGAAGTAGAAGTCCCAACATCAAAAGTAATCGAGCAACAAGTGCCCGAACTACCAGAAGTAGAAGTTCCAACGCCAAAAGCAATCGAACAAAAAGTCCCATCTCTATCGAAAGTAGAAGTAAAAGCCCCAAAGCCAGGAAAACCTGAGGGGGATAATTCAAAAAAAGAAAGAGAAAAAAATGCTCCTGTGGCAATAGCGAAAAGTAAAAACGACCCAGATAGATCAATCAAGCTACGTAAACTAACAAACAATAAGAAAGACAGTCTGGATGGTATTCAGAGTAAGTTTAGAGAGGTGAAAAAGGTACATGTTCCGTTAGTGGTTGAAGGAAACAAGGCAATCTCAAATGGAAATATAAAGACCGCTCCTCTCTTGTCGAAGCTAAGTCAGCGAGATAGCACCAGTTTGCCCCAAACAGGATTCAGCAAACTAGAGGAAAGGACAAGTTTATTCGTTACACTTTTAGGTTTTCTCACAAGTGTAGTCTCTGTCTATCTTTTTCTATTGCCAAAAGTGAAAAGGAATGGGAAATAAATGAGTATTCATAGTGTAAAAGAGTATTTTCATTTTTTTGATGAATCGATCGAAAAACAGACTTCTATAAAGATTCAAGAGTATTATGAAGGAATAAAAAAAGAATTCACTTGTTTGATTCAGAGCATCTCTTCGGCTAATGCATTGCCTTCCATCAAGGAATTAATGATTTTGGATGCGAAACTACAAATTCTTTCAAGTTTGATGGAAGACAACATTTTCAAGTTGTCGGAACAAGAAATTATACGATTATCGGAAATAGATAGCGCTTCTTATTATGAAGAGATTTTCAAATTGGATGGGATGACACACACAAATGACTATCATTCGCTTTTATTTCTATAAGGATTCTCGCAAGTAGAAACGAAACCCCTTCGATCACCTTAGCTCAAGGATTCGAACGGGTTTCCTCTTTTCAGACAGTTTTTTTGACTCTTCTTCATCGATTCTTTTGCCACTAACCTCTCGCTAAGATATATCGATCAGGCCTGACTATCTTCACTTTTAATAGTTATCGAAAAATCGCATAAGCCCTCTATCCTTGCTATTCCAGCATTTAGAACAAAACATAAAATAAACATAGTTTTTTTCAAAATTCCGAGAAACAGCGAGAATGTTTGTGCTATAATGGTCGCTCACTGAAAAAAATTCAACAGAATCTGGGAGGGTATAGCATGCAGGAATACATTACGATCCACAACGCCAGGCAGAACAATTTGAAGGGCTTTGACTTGAAGATTCCCAAAAGAAAAATCACGATTTTCACGGGTGTCTCTGGTTCAGGCAAGTCATCGATCGTCTTTGACACGATCGCACAAGAAGCTGGCCGACAGCTGAATGAGAACTTTTCGAAATTTGTCCGCAACTTTTTGCCAAAATACAGCCAGCCCGATGCCGATGCCATCGACAATCTTTCGATGGCAGTAGTGGTCGATCAAAGCCGTTTAGGCGGCAATTCCCGCTCCACATTAGGGACGATCACGGATATCAATCCCTTGATCCGCTTGCTTTTTTCTCGTCTTGGTCAACCGTATTTAGGTCCTGCATGGAATTTCTCCTTCAATGATCCTCATGGGATGTGTCCCACTTGCGAAGGGATTGGGCGCATCGTCGGGTTAGATTTAGAAAAGGCACTGGATCTTGAAAAGTCCTTAAACGAAGGGGCGATCTTGCTTCCTGGCTACAAAGTCGGCTCCTGGCTGCTGAAGTCTTTCACCAACACGGGCTTTTTTGACAATGACAAGCCGTTGAAAGAATATAGCGAAGAAGAAATGAACCGCTTTTTGTATGCCCAAGGAGAAAAAATCGATTCCTTGTATATGGAAGGGATGAGTTCCACCTATGAAGGCTTAGTCGCTCGTTTTAATCGCTCCAATATCAAGGGTGGCAATGAAAGCTCCGCTGCTACCCAGAAGAAAATCGCTTCTTTCATGAATGAGCAGAAGTGTCCTGACTGTCAGGGAAAACGCTTCAACCCACAAGTACTCGCGTGCAAAATCGCGGGCTATTCGATTGCGGACTTTTTGGCGATGCAAGTAGATGAACTATTGACGGTTCTTCAAGAAATCTCGGAGGAGAGTGTCCAACCGCTGCTTCAAAACATCCAAGCGAGAATCACTGATCTAATCAATATCGGGTTGGATTATGTTTCCTTAGACCGTGAAACAACGACCCTTTCTGGTGGGGAAAGTCAGCGGGTAAAAATGGTCAAACACTTGTCTTCTAGCTTGAACGATGTGATCTACATTTTTGATGAACCGAGTATTGGGCTGCATCCAAGGGATGTCCATCGATTGAATGAATTGTTAGTCAAACTACGGGACAAAGGAAACACCGTCATCGTAGTGGAGCATGATCCAGATGTCATTAAAGCAGCTGACCATATTATCGATGTTGGTCCTAAAGCGGGGAAAAATGGCGGCTATATTACCTACGAAGGAACCTTTGAAGGATTGCTGCGCTCAGATACACTGACTGGCAAAGCATTTGGGCAGATGGTGGACTTTAAAGAAGCACCTCGCCAGAGTCAGCAGGTTATCGAAACAAAAAAATCGATGCTGCATAACTTGAAAAATACAGCACTGCGGGTGCCATTAGGAGTATTTACAGTGGTGACCGGTGTCGCAGGTTCTGGAAAGAGCAGTTTGGTGAATGGTGTTTTTGCTAAAGAATACACCGAAGCCATTACGATCGATCAATCAGCGGTGGCGGGAAATATCCGCTCCAATCCAGCGACCTATTCTGGGATCATGAATGACATTCGGAAGTTATTTTCCCAAGAAAACAAGGTCTCAGCAGGTCTTTTTTCCTACAATTCCGAAGGTGCCTGTGAAACGTGCAAAGGCCACGGGTCCATCAAGATGGAACTGTCCTTTATGGATTCCGTCGAAGTTTTGTGTCAGGCCTGTGGCGGCAAACGGTTTAAAGAAGAAGTCTACCAGTATCGCTTGAAAGGCAAGTCGATCGATGAAGTCCTTGCCATGAGCATCACAGAAGCGGTGGAATTCTTTGAGGAAAAAGCGATTCAAAGAAAACTAAAACAGATTTTGGCTGTGGGACTAGGATACATGACCCTTGGACAGCCATTGAATACCTTGTCTGGTGGGGAATGCCAGCGACTGAAGTTAGCAAAAGAATTAAGCAAAAAAGGCAATATCTACATTATGGATGAACCAACAACCGGATTGCACATGGCAGACATCAAAAGCATCTTGGCGATCATCGAACGATTAGTAGAAAAAGGCAACACGGTGATCGTGATCGAACACAACCTTGAGGTCATGAAAGCAGCGGATTGGCTGATCGATGTCGGCATTGATGGCGGGATTCGCGGTGGCGAAGTGTTGTACGAAGGGATTCCAGAAAAACTGATCGAGTGCCAGTCCTCGATTACTGCCCAGTATTTATTTTAATGAGAAAACCAAAAAAGCCGCAAGCAGCTCTTTCATCGAGCGCTGCTTGCGGCTTTTTTTCTTTTTCCTCCAGCAAAAAAGAATATGATAAGTCTAAAAAGTGAATTTCTGCCCGCTATTTTTTTCATTTTTAGTAGGTTTTTTGATTAAAAATATATAAATTTGAGTATATAATTACCAAATAGTGTGCTATTTATGTAATAGTATAGAAAAGAATTTCTTGAAAAAAAGGAGTGGGATGAATGAGAGAGTTGCAATTGGCCTTCATCAGCAACCGTACGACCGCGCGCTTGTTTCGGCTGCTGAGTACGATTGAGCGAGACCGTGTGTTCACGATTGGCGACTTAGCAGAGCGCAATCAAGTGACGCAACGAACGATTGCCAATGATATCAAATACATGAAAGAATATTTTGGGGACAGTATTGCCCTCGTTTCGGGCAATAGCGGGTTTGTTTTCGAAGAGAAAAAGCCAGCAGACTATCAAAAAAGAAAACAAAGCTTGTTAAAAAATGAATGTTTATTTGAAATTATCGGGAATATTTTCCATGGCAAACTATCTAAGGTGGATGAGCTGGCACATCATTATCATTTTTCAGAGAGTACGTTTCGGCGTCTACTCAATCAGCGAAACCCTATTTTAAAAAGCTATGGCTTGCAGTGGGCATCAAATCCCTTAACGATTGAAGGAAGTGAAGCCAACTTGCGTAAGTTTTTCAAAGATTTTTATTACGAAGGTGTGGAAACGATCTATACGTTGGTTCCAGATCAAGCCTTGCATGACTTGATCTTAGGTCAATTGGAGGACAAGTTCGGCTATTATGAAATCGGATCTGGGGCGACTCCCGCAGCGTTTTACTACACGTTTTATATTGCCATCAAGCGTGCGAGCCTCGGCTATCGTATCACTATGCCGAAAGAACTGGTTAGACAGGCGTATAAAGGGAACAGTTTTTCCAAGCTATACGCACTGAAGGAAGGCATTGAAAAAATCTATCAGGTTCAGCTGCCCAAAGAAGAATTCGCTTGGATCTACTTAGTCACCTTGTGCAAGCGAACCTTGGATCAAGAAGAACGAGAGGAAAAATTTTACCAACAATTTCATCAAGGCGAAGCCATCACAACTGTGACGGACTTGTTTCTTCAAAACCATGAGGTTCCCCAAGCACAAGCCAAAACGGTTGCGACTTTTTTACGTTCTTTCTTTTTATCGAGAAAAATTAACCATGCGATTGCGCCGGTTTTGAACAAGGAAATGGATGATATCAAAGAGGTGATCATGCGTTCCAACAGTGAGAGTTACCAAAAGAACTTACAATTTCTTAAGGAGCAGAGCAAAAAACTCTCTTTGTCTACTGCCTACTTAGAAGACATCTGTGTCAGTTTAACGATTTATAGCGAGCTGATTTTCGATTATTATGCACCAGCAAAAACCATTTATTTCCTCTTAGAAGGGGATCATTTTGTGTGCCAGCATATCCAAACAAGAGCGATCCAGCGATTTGGCAGCAAGCATAAATTGACGTTTGTTCAACTGCAATATTTAACAAAACATACGCTTCATGCTGCCCATATCGATTTGATCGTGACCAATTACAATCGCTACCTTGTTGATTATAAAGTCAAAACAGATTACTTATTGTTAAAATCTCTCCCGGATGATCGCGATTGGGAACACCTCGAAAGGAAAATAAATCCCCATCAAAAACCGCTCTTTTAAACCAATTGCTGTGCTGTTCACGCGTTTAAATAGGTATGTTATTTATTCATCTATTTCAGGTGTTTATGAAAATAATGATTTTCCTTTGAGAAACGAGCACGCTATTCTTAGTTTAGTAAGGAACACGCGTGTCATACTTACAAATAATTTGTCCCAATAACCTTCGTTTTTGAGAATCCAGAACTCGTATGTAGTTATTATTTTATGAAAACTTAATCTAACAACTTTCTCCAGACATTTGATTCATCAAAATGTCTTTTTTTGTCGTTCCCTCAAAAACGAAGAATATTGAGACAGCTTTGTGTGAAAAAGCAAGGAGCTATTCCCTAGTTTTCAGCTTTCTTAACGCAACAAAGACTTGAAGAAAGGAGGATATGATGAAATTACTTACATTGTTTTCGGCCGTATTACTACTGAGCAGCACGGGCGTCAACACGACGATGGCGTTCCAGCAAGTTGCTTATGCAGAAACAGAGTCACTTTCTGAAGGGACGCAACAATCTTCAGGGGAGGAAACCAATAATTCTGCTGATCAATCGGAAACGCAAGAGTCAACCGAGCAAAGCAGCGAGGAACAAACAACCTCATCGGAAGCCACCGATGATTCAACGACCGCTAGCCAAGAAGAAGTAGAAGAAACTGAAGCACTGCCCGAAGCAGAAACGCCAGACAGCTCAGAAGATGAAGAGGAGCCTGAATCTGAAAACGAGCAAGTCGAAGGGTTCGATGCAGAAGCTGCAACCATCCAACTGACTGTAGCAAGTGAGGCGCAATTGCGGGCAATTTTACTTGGGGAACCCTTCACCGATGAAGAGGGCACGGAGTATCGTTACGAAGAAATCGCTAATGAGCAATCGCTAGTGCTTACTTTTGCCAGCAACTTGGCATTAACTGAGCCAATCAGTGGGATCCAACGGACGAACGTTACCTTTCGTAGTCAAGAAACACCTGTGATCGTTTCACAGACGGCAGCCGAGAACCTGATGCAGTTTGCGGCACCCGTTCAACTGGCTTGGCAAGGGGTGCAGCAACAAGGCATCCAGTCAGCGCAAGGGTTGGCTCAAACAACTGGGGCATCAACGATCACTTTTGAAGATACCCAATTGGAGCTGACCACTACCGCAGGACGCGTGGTGAATAACAACCAAGCACATCTTCATTTCAAAGGAACCAATGTGGTGACGACAGCGACGTCTTCCATTCCAACCTTGTTCACGGCGGAAAGGCTTTTGGTTGAAGGGCAATTGACGATCAATCATCGCTCCTCAAATGCCACACCGATTTTTGAAATGAACCAAGTAGCAGTCGCTAGCCAAGCTGAAATTTCTGTCACTCGCAGTACCAACAGCAATACTGGCACCGTCTTTCACATGACGGGTACCACAGCAAGCCTTGATTTTGGTCAAGGAAGTGTGACGACGATTCGCCAATCTGGTGCAATGGTTTCCTTGCCAAATGCCAATCAAGACAGCCGATTGACGTTAGCTACAGGGGCAACTCTGGATGTTGGTACAGGACAAGGACTTTCCGGGAACTCTACCAGTACGTTAGGAGAGATACGGTTACAAGCAGGTAGTCAGTTAAAGCTATCTGAGTATGGAACAGTCAGTACGACACCCGCCATCAATGTCGGACGCCGCTTCGTCGTTGAAAATAGTACCGCAGACCAACCTACCATCATCGAGGGAACGCGGACGGGCACAACGACCGGGGCATTTATTCAACTTCGAAGTGCGAATTCTGCCATCGATTTGGGGGAGCACACACAAACCAAGGTCTCGCAGCATGGACCGATGTTTACAGGGGTGGCGAGTTCCACGATCGTGATCCAAGACCATGTGAAAATGAACAATCAGCATAGCAACGGGTTTAATGGCAACATAGCCGTTGACAGTATTTCGATTGGTGATCAGGTGGAAATAGCCATCAGTGAACCTAGTAATGCCACTGTTGGTCAAGCGTATCGCACCTTTTTCGCAACGTCTTCGGTTCAAGTCGGCAGTCATACAACAATTGACGTACCGAGAACGCGAACGACCTCTTCAGCGAGTACATCGAATGTCGTCATCGGTTTAGCATCGAGCAACGGAAAAATCACCATTGGTGACTATTCAGAAATAGCTGTGAATCAGCGTGGGGCGTTCGTCAATGCAAGCTTGGCTCAGGTAACTTTAGGGAAATACGCGAAACTTACTGGTGTGTTAGGTCATGGCTTCACCGCTGGAACGATGGTCGATCAATTTGAGCTGCTTGAAGGGGCTGAAATCACGATTGCTGAGCATTCAACGAGTGCAGCAGCTAATGCATTTTCCGTGCAACGACGCTTCTTTCTAGGAGAAAAAGCGACGATCAACTATTCTCGCACGTCATCAGCCGCCAATCCTTTCATTGCATTGGGTTCAACGTCGGCGGCATCCCAATTTCTATCAGAAGCAAATGCAACCATCTCCCTCAATCAAGTAGGACCATTGGTTACTGGTCGCAGCACAACAGATATCTATATTGGTGAAGCAAATACGATCAGCCTACAAACCGCACAAGGCTTTACTGGCGGTACCTCATCTGCTGCTTCTTCAACCATTCGCAGGTTGCATGTGGGCGATCACTCTGAGATCACCGTTTCTGGACGAAGCAATGCAAATGTTGATTTTTTCCGATTTAGAGAAGAAATCAAACTCGGACGTGAAGCGAAAGTAACGGTCAATCATACTACGCGACAAGCAGCACGAGCGGTCTTTCGTTTAACCTTGGCGAACTCGAAATTTACGATGGAAGAAGCAAGTAAAGTCGAAGTTGATACGGGGGGACGATTTTTACAAGGCGTCGGAACGACGGATCTGCTATTTGGCGAAAATTCCTATACGAGAATCAACGCAGCGAGGGGAATGACAGGAAACACCACTGTTCGTTCCGTTACGCTTGGACAACATGCTGAAGTTCATTTGACAGAGCCAACAACGACGGCGATTCAAAATTCAGCTACAAGTCAAAATTACGCCAGAATCCGAGTGTCACAAAGAGTGGAATTGCAAGACAATGCCACCATGACGTCAAGAAGAGATCGAACGACTTCAGATTCTCGCTTTATA
Source organism: Enterococcus sp. DIV1368d (assembly GCF_050542975.1). Lineage (NCBI taxonomy): Bacteria > Bacillati > Bacillota > Bacilli > Lactobacillales > Enterococcaceae > Enterococcus > Enterococcus sp. DIV1368d. The sequence goes on from NZ_CP172939.1 coordinate 547,976, forward strand.
TGGTTGACTGCTAGTAATTCATTTGTTCGGATTGGCAAAGGAGCTACCCTTGACGTGGATCAATCTGGAGGAATCTTTAGAGTCACGACTTCCTCTAATTTCATTCTCAATGATGACGCGACCTTTAAAGGGGTTGCGAGAGGATTAAATACGCAAGCGGGAGGGAATGCCTCAAGCAATCATTCGAATTCATTTGCGAACATCATGGTAGGGGCCAGAGCTAATTTTTTCATGACTGATAATCGAACAGGCATGGGGACATCAGCAGAATTTATCAATCGACCACTAGTCAATGTGCGTAATTCATTTTCGGCAGAAGAAGACGCTACGGTTGTATTAGAAACCATAAGAAATAAATCTGCAGTTCTTTATTTCAGACTAGCCAATGCACGATTGAATATAAACAATGTGAATTTGTTTGAAATTAGTCACCCTACGACAAGAACTGGTCAAGCCAATGCGCAATTGCAGCGTTTGATCCGCTCCGCACAAAATACGGTTGCGAATGGTTTGCGAATCAATGTGGCGAGTCAAAAACTAGCAGTTTGGGAAAATGCTTCTTTAGAGGCACCAACGGAAGAATTTATCAATATTTCAGGAACGATGAGAATCAATCGAAATGGTGGCAATACCTTCCCCTATGGAGGCACAGGAAATGGCGAAGCACGTTCCAGATTGCTGAGTGGCGAACAATTCGATGGTTCCTTAGAAAGTCTTGAAACACAAACAGATATTTATCAAGTGATTGCGAAAAATAATTACAATAAAATTCGTTTTTCAGAACCAGAAGGCCTCGTTGCCCGAATCGATGCATTGAGTGATCAGTCGACTGAAATCACTGGTTCTATGTACGAGGATACCGATGTCACAGTGATCACCTATACCAATACTGACGGAGAACTCGTTGAATTAGACAAAAACTCTGAACGAATCGAATGGGGCGACTATCGTGATGAAAATCAGCTGTATCGCTATTTCCGTATTCCACTAAGAGAAAATGAACGATTGGAAACCGAGACAGAAGTGTCGATCTTCTTATCAAAACCTTCGATTGAGACCTATGTCGATGTCACAGCTCGTCAAAACGTTATCAAAGGGGTAGACCTTGAAGCGTACAATATCACCTTAGATCGTTATAAGATCAACGAGTTACCTACAAAAGAGGCATTGGATGCTTTGATCCTTCAAGAAAGCCGAGCACAAGCCGCAAACGTCTTGACGGAAGCGGATATGACGGAAGAATTTCGCATCGTAGAAACGGATCTTACACGAGAAGTGGACGAAGATGGCAGCTACTTCGCTGTTCTTGAGGTGGGGAATAAAGCCTACCAGCTGACCGTCGGTATCGATGTGACATCGAAACTTGAACATCTGCGGGTGACGATCCCGACTAAAATGGTCTTCGAATCCTTGTACAACACAGCGGAATCGAATCGTAATTTTGAAAGCCAAACGTATGAGATCCGCAATCAATCGCCACTTGCCGTGGATACCTACGTCAATCAACTGGCGATCGATGATAGTGCCAGTATTGTCTTATTAGAAGCGGGAGAAGATCCTCTCGACTATGCCGAAAGTGAAAGCGAAGAAGAAGACCCAACCCTGACCTATGACGATATCTCAACCCCGCTGTTGCGATTGAACCTAAAAACGGAAGAAACCCAGATCCAACTCTATGAGGCGATGGAGGAACAACACTTGGTTCGCCTAGCAGAAAGAAGCCGCGTGCCGATTTCCTTATCGGGGGACTTCTATGGAGACTATCCCCAATGGATCGTTGATACAGAAGCCGATCAAGGTGGGTATTATGAAGACTTGCTCGTACCGAAGTATCGCATCGTCTTACGCTTTGTCCCACGAGATTAAAGAAAAAAGATCGTACCAAACGTGAAGGAGGTGAATCCATTGGAGCAAACGAATCAAACCGAAAACAAAAAACGACGGAAATGGCTCTGGTGGTTGTTGCTATTGGCCGTACTTGCCGGTGGACTCGGGTACTATTTCTATCAATCAAAAGAAGCGGTTCCGTTGATCAGTGCAGACCTTTTGCCTGAATCTGGCGATGCCACCGATCAGCGATTATCTGAACGGGCGCAGGAAATTGCAGATGCGAATTATTTCACCCTGCAAATCAATCCAGAAGCCATTTTTGAAGATGGTCAAAGCACGGGATCCATCGAGATCGTTAATCCAGGCACCAATGTGTACCCAATCGCCGTGGACATCTCTTTACTGTCGAGCGGGGAAGTCATCTATTCATCCGGTGCGATCTATCCAAATCAATTTGTTGAAAATGTCGCCTTAGCGACACCATTGGCAAAAGGCGAGTATCCTGCCAAAGCCACCATCAATATTTACGACCCTGAAAGCAAAGAAAAACAAGGGGTCACTGAAGCTGAATTAACGATTATCGTTAAGAATTAAAAAAAGGAAAAGTGAGGAAATAAAAATGAAAAAATTTGTAGCAGCTATTCTAAGTACAGCAACGATCGCAGGAGTAATCGCAAGCGGCACCACCGCTTTTGCGACACAAACCATTGACGGACGTGAAGGCGATACGTCAGGAGATGTCCAAGTAAACGGGATCATCGGTGAATTCGATAATACAACTCCTGGACCAAATCCTGATGATTTGAACCAATGGATCAATGTAACGATTCCAACGACTGCTTTGTTCTATACGACAGAAGCGTCAAGTCATACAGAGATCGTTTCGCCTACGTACACTGTGACAAATAACTCAGCAGTTGGTGTGATCGCTTCTGTTGCAGGTGTTGATACACCATTGAATATGTCTGAAGTAGACTTGTTAAACGTAAACGGGATTGAGTTGTTTGAAAACGGCACACCAACCGTAGCAGAAACAGAATTATTTACCCTTGAAGGCAACCAAGGTACGAATGAAGGCACGTTTGCGTTCACTGGTGAAGCAACACCGACCGATGCATCAGAAGAATCAAATCCAAGTTTCAAATTGGTCTTGAGCTTTGCGCCGGATGTAGAGGAAGACTAAGAATTGAAATCCCAGTAAAGAAGGGATCTATCGTATGAAAAAACGAAAACGAATCGTTCTTTTCGTCGCTGTGTTACTGACTCTGACTGTCTGGGATCTATCGGAAACCAGCGTCGCAGAGGCGACGACAGGGCAAGTCTCTGTGACCGGTCGAATCGGTGAAACGGTGACGCAAGAGGAAGAAGCAGACGATGACAATAAGAAAACGATCGTAGCAGATGGTTCTCAAATCGGACAAGGAAAATTACCACAAACAGGTTCATCAAACACAAGCAGTTTGATCATTCTTGGGTATACACTCCTAGTACTGTTTGTCGTCGCAGTAACAAGAAAAAAGAAACACGGTGAAAGCGTCGCTCCTTAACTATAGGCATCGCTAGAAGCGTATAGGAGAAACTGTGGGGAAAACTTGCAGTTTCTCTTTTTTTGATGAAAGATTTAACAAAAAATGGACCAAAAGAAGAAACAGTACTTAGTGATACCACAAACGCTGCATAAGTGAGGTCAGTGATAGTTTTGAAAGAAGGATACAGAAGATGAAAATCAAGAAAGAAGCGTTTGAAAGAACCATCATAAATAGTGAATACATCGGGTACTATACCCATCTGCTGAGTGCAGATACTTGCCCGTATCACCAAGGAAAGCAACTCGATACCATGCGTTACTTACTAGAAAACGATCGTATAGAAGAAATAAAAGCCAGTGCTCGCTATTTATTTCCTTTACGTAAATATAAATTACCCAGCAACCTGCAAAAAGAGTATCAATTATTGGAAGAAAGTGTTTCCTTTATCTCAAGCTTAAACACCCATCTGCTGATTCCTCAAGCAGCCATTGAGCAAAGTCTGTCAATCAAGGCAGAAAATGGAGCAAAAGATCAAAAAGAGCATTACAAGCAGTTGGTCAGAGGATTGCTGGATATTCTGCATTGACGCCTGTACCTGGGTGATTTTTCAGCAGCTAGAAAAAATAGTGAATGAATAACTAGAAGAACAAGCTGAGCTTTAGGAAGAAAATAACGGGGCTTGTTCCCCTCAAAGAAAGGAGTAAAAAAGCATGACGGTATTTACTTCAAAAACAGAATACCTTGATGGATTTCAAAAGAAATTTGCGGAGTCACACCGCGCCAATGGCGCTTTAGCAGCGTATGTTGAAAAGCAATTGGCACTCCTTGATGAATTGGTAGCAGCCATTTCACCAGAAACATTTTGGGCGATCACCCCAGATATTCTGGGCATCGACGCCAAACTGGTCTTAGTCACAGAAATGATGCGATTCGACGATTTTTCCGACAATGAGATCATTCGAATCGTTGAAAATGATTACCGCTTTTATCTAAAAGAACTGTGTGGTTACAATCTAGGAACAAAAGCGAAACATTCTCTGGTTTTCAATGTGAGATGAATCAAAGAGGGGAATGGTAGGAATCACTTCTAGCAAGACGAGTAGGTAAGAAGTGATGACTATTTTTAATACTTTTGCAATTAGGGAAGGTGAGCGATTGAAATAGAAGGGGTGTATCGAAAAAAGAGTGAATAGACAAAAAGCATTCAGGAATTGACTTCTTGAATGCTTTTTGTCTATTCACCTATCAAAAAAAGGTCTTTTCTTTGATTTCTACTTTCTCTCATGTGAAATTACCGTTAAAACGATGCCGAATCAGCAAAAATTCTGCAAATAAAATTATTTGTGTTATATTTGAAGGGCATCTGTTCATTTTTTTAATAATCGTTTATTTTTGATCGCGTATAATGAGAAAAATAAACGATGCGAGGACTATTTTTTTCGCTTTAATTGATCAGCTGGGGCAGGTTTGTCCAAATAAAACCCTTGTTGAAGAAAAATCTCTTCTTCAAGCAGGTACTCATGGATATCCGAGGTTTCGACCCCTTCGACAATAAATTGGATTTTACGATTGCTGGCGATATTTCGCCAGAAGTCGATCAAAAAGAAAATTTCCTTTTGGGAAAGCACTCGCAACGAGATAGGCGAAAACTTGATCACATCGATTTTATCCAGCATCGGTGCAATATTTGTCAGTGAATGAATGCCTGTCCCTACATCATCCAATGCGACAGAGAAGTGCATCTTTTTTATTTGGTTGATTTTGTTCATAAGAAAGGACTTGGGATCACAAGCGATAGAAGGTTCTGTATCGTCTTCGGTGATCTCAATCAAAATACGATCATGGTAGGGAGCTAAATCAGCTAACATCAAAAAGGTTTCTGGGTAGCTGAGTTGTTGCGGGTGGATATTGAGACTGATTTTTGTTTCTTCGTTCGGATGAAGCAAGCTGAAAATTTCATTTCGATACCACTGCAGTAAACGAGTATGTAATTTTTTGTATTTGATCACTTGCTGGAAGAAGGAAAGGGGAAACCTATTTCTTTCGGTACTTCTCAATAATAATTCGTAGCCAATCACTTTCTGACTATCTGCTTTCATTTGAAAGATAGGCTGGGCATCAAAATATAATTGGGGAAATATCGATAAGAGTTCTTGTTCTATTTTCTCAGACATTGGTTTCTGCTCCTTTCTGGGTCGCTTTATTTTTGGTTTCATGAAGTGCAGGAAAAAAGCTTATTTCGTGCGCTGCATCGTTAAAGAATCGAGCCTTTCAAAATCATGGGCGAACGATTTTAAAGAAAAATCTATGAAAGAAAGAAGGAGTAGTGTGTTTGTCCATCTGATTTATGCTGCGATCTATTCTGTGTTAGTCGTGAGCTTGCTCATTTCGTATGATTTGTTTATCAAGAACTTCAAAGAATTGAATTTACGCCTGTCGTTTAAAATTCTTATTGGTATTGTTTTGTTTATTTCGCAAGTCTACTTTATTATATCATTTTCTTTGAACAGTATCGGTTATGTTGCGTATGAATATACGATTCCAATCTTTATTTATTATTTTGGCATTCTCAAAGAAAAAATCTATCTGGTTGGGTTAGTACCCGTCATTTTGCTGACCTTTTTTGCATTGATCAATAAATTTGAATGGGAAGCCATGCTCTTTATTATCGGATTAAATTATATCATTTTAATCGTTACGGGCTTATTAAAGAAAAGATTTTATGGACAACCAAATCACACAGCATTTTACCTATTTTCGATTTTCGTTACGGTTGTCTCGCCGATGCTCAACGCCTTGCTTTTTTATCGCCGCGAAATTAGCGTTTGGGATGTAGTGTCTTTAGGCATTGGATCTGTGGGGATCGTTTCTTTATGGAAGTATTATTTGCAGAATCAAAAAAATTTCCTGGAAAAAATTAACACAAAAATCATTGAACGCAATTATGATGAGTTGACCAAGGTGAAAAATTTCCGCAGTCTGAACGAGGATATTTCAAAGCTGGCGCTACTTGAGAAGGACCAGCTCGTCGTGGTGATGATGGATTTAGATCATTTTAAGCGCATCAATGATCACCATGGACATCAAATCGGCAATCAAGCCCTATCCTTCTTTTCGGAAAAACTGATGACGTTTCTCTACCAGAAAAGTCCTTCCCATTTAGTCGAAGTCTATCGATATGGCGGCGAAGAATTTTTAGTCCTATTTAAAGAGAATACTTCTGATGCTGTGAAAAAAATTATTGAAGAATTCCATTTGTTTTTAAGCAATGAACAGTTGAAATTAGAAACCGCCCAACTGACCCTTTACTTTTCGGCAGGGATTTCAGAAGCAGCCTCTGCGTTAGACATTTCAGAAACCTTTTACCAAGCAGATCAAGCATTGTACGAAGCCAAAAGGAAGGGCAGAAACCGCACGATTATTTTTTCTTGAGACGTTTGCTTTTCTAAAGAAGGTTTCGCAGTCTTTTCTCAAGTAGATCGGGTGTTGTAGGAAACCAAAAGGAAAGACAAGGTCGTATGATTTTTTTAGACGAATATTTTTCAGAAGAAGTTTTAATAAAGAGACAAGGTTCGCAGGCTTCTTTGTCCAGCGTCGTAGCTTTTTCAAAAGGAAGAGAGGAAGCAATCTGGTAAGTATAACGGTTTACCGATTATCTTGAGAGGTTAATTGAAGGGAAAAAACAAGTAGAGTGCTTTTTAAGAAGTGGGAAGAAACCACTTCTTTTTTTGCACCAAGCATTGGGCAGTCGCGCTTGGCAGCATCGACTTGGTTTTCTGGCGTGTTTACAGTCTTTAAAAGCAATGGTATATTTATTTGATAAGTAAATAAAATTATTTTGTACCTGTGCGTAACGATTACTGACTAAGGAGACTTCCCCATGAAACCAATTCGGCGAATACTGTACCAAAGTGTTTTGTACGTAGCTATTCCTTTGATCGTGAGTCTACTGATTGGCTACCTAGCCAAATGCTCACTCCTGATTCCTGCCTCCATTATTTATGGCGTTCTTTTAGTGTTTATGATCCCTTCCGACAGCTTTTTATCAAGCAGCGTGGACTACCAAACGAAAAGCATGAATCCAAGTTTTCGTCCTCCGCCATTAAAGAGAAGGTTTGAAAGTGCGCCAGAGATGATCAATTTCCTCTTCGTTTTAACGGCACTGGTTTTGTGTTTGCTGCTCTTATTGGTTGGGTAAAGGGAATTCATAGAAATCATGTACTAAGAAGAATGACAAAAAGAAGAGGAGAACAGCGATGAAATTACTCAAACAAATCAATTTGATGGATGATAAAAAAACAATAAAGAGATTGAATCTCGCGGCGATTCCTAGTTTTATTTTTTTCTATGTGTTCTTTACACTCTTTGTCTTAGGTGGTCATGGGTCAAATGCTGAAACTTCGTTTATTTTCGATCTTTTGATCTTAATGGTTGCATATTTTATTCTCATCATTATTCATGAATTGATCCATGGTGCCTTCTTCAAGCTTTTTGACCCTAAAGGGAAGGTAAAGTTTGGGTTCAAAAATGGCGTAGCATATGCCACGAGTCCCCATTCCTTTTATTCAAAAGGGAAATTTGCCATCATTTTATTGGCGCCATTCCTTGGCATTTCTGTGGGTCTCTTTCTATTTTATTTATTTGGCTGGTTGACGGTATCTCTTTTTACCTTGATTGCTGCCGCACATGCCGCTGCTTGTGTGGGAGACTTTTACTTTCTTTTTCTGATTGTTAAAGCACCAGCGAACAGTTGTGTAGAAGATACTGAAGTGGGGCTGAATATTTATCAAGGAGAGTAGTTTATTTTTCAATTGATCTTGTCAAAATCAAAGAGCAAGAAAATGTATGCTAGAAAATCTCTTACAAAAAAACAAACACCTCAAAAGTGTTTGTTTTTTTATAGGACTGTTTATAAAAAACGTATATAGCAAGAAGACTGTTCGGCCGACAAAAAGACAACTTGTTTTAAACGACCGTTTTCTTATTAGCGCTTTACCGATACAACGGTAAGCTGCCAGCGACTTTATTGATACTCTTTTTCTTGCCTTTTAAACAAAGACCAAAATAAGCCAGTGTTTCTGTGGGAATCGTCTCAAGCGTCTGGCGGTATTGCTCATAAGAATTGGTGGTCTGAGCAACGTCGGAAAAATCAATGATGGTTACTTCTGGATCTGCTTGTTGACTGATCGATTCACGAATGGTCTGCAACTGTTCCTTGTTCGTTTTTAAGATAGGAATGGGAAAGTTGACAATGCCAAGGTGTTTTCTGCCCGTCGAATCGTAAATATCCTCTCCGATTCCTTCGGGAAACAATTTGCCTAAGGTTGCGCCTAAAATTGCTGCAGTATTTGCAACTAAGCCAATCGGTAATTGTTCATCGATAATCATGACACATTTTTCTTGGTTATTCATACGTTCTCACTCCATCTTCTTGGTAAATTGTTTGGTAAGCTTTCGGGGTGACCCCAATCAAGCTTTTAAAGATACGGGTAAAATGACTTTGGTCACTAAAACCTGTCAGAAAAGCGACTTCTGCAATTGCTTCTTGTGCTTCTAGTCTTTTCTTGGCAGCACTGATGCGCACCGTACTTAAATATTGAAACGGCGACAGCCCATACGCTTTGGTAAACTGCCGAATCAAGACGTACTGATTCATTCCAAGAACGTCACTTAATTCACTCAAGGACAATTTTTCGGCATAATGTTGATCGATATAGGCTTTTGCCGTTGCGGCTTTATTTGACACCGGGTCCGTTTGTTCGTGGGTGAAATCCGCATACTGAACAAGCAGGTCGTGAAGCAGACAAGTAAAGCGTTCTTGCTTTTCAAACTCATCACCGCGATCCGACAGCAGCAGCTGATGAACTGCATGAAATTCCTCTTTTTCTTTCACTTGGCGAATGACCGGTTCAGGAAAGTGGGGCGTCAATTGAGTGTTAAAAATTTTTTTGTACTTGTACCGCCATGTTCTCCGGGGTTAAGTGGATATTACGGTAAACCAGCTTCTCCTCCGTGAGTTGCTGGCAGCGGTGGGCAGCCTTTGGCGGAATCAAAATCAAGTCGCCTGCTTCAACGATATAGCAGGTATTTTGACAGGTGAATTGACGCGTCCCAGCTTCCATCAAGCCAATCACATAATATTCGTGCCAATGGTTAGGAAACTCCTGCTGGATGCCGTTAAATAATAAAGCTTCTACACCAAGGATGCTATCTTGAATGATTTTTCGTTCATTTCTCATCTGCATTCTCCTTTTTGTTACTATAACAAAAGTGGTTTTTGGTGAATAGAATGATATTGACTTTTGACTATTTTTCTTGATGGAAGACACTTGGTTGGGACTGAGAAAAGGGGCTGGAGAAGGTCGGAAAAGAGTGGATCAGGCTTGAAGAGAGAACAGCGGGTTATTTTGACGAATTTATGGAATGAATCACAGCAGATGGACCATGCGCCGTGAAAAAATAATGATAAATCCTTGGCATTTGAAAGTTTTATTGATGGAAGTATGGTACCATTTGACTGCAGTAAAGTTTGTGACGGTGGCTATCTTTGAAAGGTGGTGGTGCTTATGAATGTAAGTACTAACTCTTCAGAAAGGAGAAGCCTTTTTGTCCACAGCGGAAGCAATCGGGCTAATGATCAGTTTTGGTACATTTACCGCCATGCTGATCTTTGGTATCCTAGCCGCAGTGAAAAATGACAAAAAAAAATAACCGTCGACTTTAACAGGGAAACGGTTATCTTTTAAGTTAAAAAACCTGTCGCCGTCTTAAATGGCGCTGCAGAGGGGTTGTGGCAACAACTCCTCTTTACATAGTTAGTATAGCAAGAAGAGAGTGATTTTTCAACTTTTAACAAGGATATTCTCAAACAAAATCGATAAGCGACATAGGCAAAACCTTATTCTCAATTGAAATAAGGTGTTCGATGTAGTCATATTGGAAAAGTGTTCGAACAACTAAAAACGAATGCAATGTTTAAAGAAAAGGGAAGCATTATTATCGAAACTAGCGGCTAATAAGTTCCAGATAAATTCTGGTACATTTATTGCCATGCTGCTCTTTCGTATCCTAGCCACAGTGAAATATGACAAAAAAATAACCGTCGACTTTAGCAGGGAAACGGTTATTTTTTTACTAATAAAACCCTGTCGCCTTCTTAGAAGGTGCGAAAGAGGAGTTGTGGCAACAGGTTTCTTCTATACAGATCACTATCAATCATATTCGTGAATGCTAATCTACCAGTCGCTCGAGATCGTAGGAAAAACCGTTTTGCTTACTTAGTTCCTTGTAAAACAAGCCGCTTTTCTTTATTGTACGTTTCTGTGTGGCTAAATCTAAAGAAACTAAGCCGTAGCGGTTTTTATATGCATTGATCCATGACCAACAATCAATGAATGTCCATAGATGGTATCCTTTTATATTACAGCCATCTTGAATTGCTTTCCATAAATAGGCGAGATGGTCTTGGATAAATTCAATGCGATAGTCATCAATCACCTGTCCATTTTCATCCATGAACCGTTCTTCATTAGCAACACCCATACCGTTTTCTGAGATAAAGGATTCAATATTTCCGTAGTTATTTTTGATGTCCATACATAAATCATAAATTCCTTTTTCATAGATTTCCCATCCACGATATTCATTCATTCGACGGCCAGGCATAATATGCGGTTCAAAGAACCATTCTGGTAAGAATGGACTTTCTAGATTAACGGCAGAAGTTCTTGCTTTGACACGGCGTGGTTCATAGTAGTTTAGACCAAGTATCTGTGCGGTATTCTCTTCAATAATTTTTAGGTCTGTGTCATTGAAATCAACGGGTAATTGGTCGTATTCCTCCAGCAACGAGACTAGTTTTTCTGGAAATACTCCTTTGACCATGGGATCTAAGAAACTACGAGTATAAAAAAGATCCGCAATTTCTGCTGCTTTTTTATCTGCTGAATTTTGGCTTCTTGGGAAAGTCGGACTCAAATTGAGAATTACTCCGATTTTGCTAGATAGCTGGTATTTTTTAAAAGTTTGAATGGCTTTTGCATGAGCTAATATGGTAAAGAACGCTGCTTGAGCACCACGCTTAAAATCAATGAGATTTGGATAGTGAAAATCTTCTAAATAAGAGCCCAAGATTGGCCCCAAAGGTTCGTTAAAGGTGAACCAATGATAAACTAAGTCGCCAAACGCTAGAAAACAGGTATCAGCAAAATTTACATAAGCATCAACAACTTCACGTGATTCCCATCCCCCTTTATCTTGTAATTTTGCGGGCATATCAAAATGATAGAGATTCGCAAAAACTTTGATATTATTATTTTTCATTTCGGTAAAAAGATCTCGATAATAGGCTATCGCTTTCTCGTTTGGTTTACCAACCCCATCATTTGGAAACATTCGTGCCCATGAGATAGACACACGAAATGAATTGTGCCCCGTTTGTTTCATCAATTGAATATCTTCGTGGTAACGATGGATATGGTCTGTCGTAATACTAGGTCCAATTCGTTTATAAAAACGATGAGGTTCTTCGTGAAACCACCGATCCCATACGGTCTCTGCTTTTCCTGTTTCTCCACGCCCTTCAGATTGTTCTGCTGACCAAGCGGAGCCCCACCAAAAGTCATCTGGAAATGTTAACTGAGTTTGTCTTGACATTATCGTTTCCTCCTGTTCGTTTTTAATAGTGTAACATTGCTTTTAGTATAAATAAATACTTTTTATTAAAAATATATATCTTTTCGTGATGGGTATGTTTTTAGCTGTAAAAAGACAATTTTTTATGTTAAAGTATAAGTAATAGAGATGAGTATGAGGGAGTAAGTTATGAAGAAACAGCCAAAATATATGGAGGTTTATACGGAGGTAAAGAAAAAAATTGCCAATGGAACCTATCAAATCGGCGAAAAATTACCTACAGGCGATGAACTTGCGCATGAGTATCAAACAAGTAAGCTCACTGTGAAGAAAGGTATTGATATGCTAGTATCAGAGGGAGTTTTACGAACACGTAGTGGATTCGGAACGGAAGTTCTACGCAGACCAATTGATAATTCGAAAGTGTTTGGACCAAATGAAGGTCTTTTTGATTTAGTAGGGGAAGAACATGTGACTTCTGAAATCCATACGTTCTCAATTGAGTTGCCATCGAATGAAGTGGCAGAAATTTTAGAAATAAATCAAAAAGAGTATGTCTATAATATTATTAGAAGTCGTTTTATTGATGAACAACCGTATTCTATTGAGCAAACGTTTATGCCACTTTCTGTTATACCGGGGTTAGAACCAAAGCATTTGAAACGTTCTGTATATGGCTACATTACAAATGAGCTTGGTCTAGAGATTAAATCTTCCCATATTTGGATCAAAGGTGATGTGGCAAATGACTTCGATGCGGAAATTCTTTCTGTAAAACCAGGCGAGTTTATGATAGAGGTAGACAAAGTGGTGTCATTGTCATCTGGTGTACCGTTTGAATATTCTCTTTCGAGACATTTATACAAAGATTTTATTTTTGAAGCAGTTTTTGTTGAGAAGTGAAGACCAACGAATTTCGTTGGTCTTTTTTTGACTTTTGAAAAAGATATATAATTTTAAATAAAGATATTTACTTTTTTAAAAAGCTGGTGTATGATCATCCCATAAGCAATCGCTTACAACTAAAAAAGGAGACTGATCGGGATTATGAGTAAAAAAGATGCTATTTTTGAAAAGTTCGGAGTAATAGCCACAAGGCTAGGGAACCAGATTCATCTTCGAACACTAAGGGATGCTTTCGCCACTTTTATGCCTTTTATGATGTTGGCGGGATTTGTTACATTGATCAACTATGTTATTTTAGAGCCAACAGGATTTATGGGAAATATCATTGATCCAGCAACATTAACGACGATTCAAGAAATCGGGACTTCCATCAGTAATGGAACGCTAAGTATAACGACGCTATTAGTTGTTGCGGCAGTTTCTTATCATATGTGTGTTAGCAGAAATTATACAAATCATATTGCTGCTGTTCTAGTCGCTATTTCAACGTTTATTGTTCTCACCCCTATGATGACGATGTTTACACCAGAAGGAAGTCAAGAAGCGCTGGAGGTAGGTGGGGTTATTCCTGTCACTCATACTGGTGCGTCAGGAATGTTCGTTGGAATTTTTGTGGGCTTAGCTGCTACGGAACTCTTTATTAAGTTATCAAATAACAAAAAGTTACAAATTCAGTTGTCAGGAAATATCCCACCAGCTGTGTTGAAGTCATTTAACGTCCTTATTCCAATCATGATTACCGTGACTACCTTCGCAATTGGTTCATTTGCTGTCAATCAATTATTCAATATGGATGTTAATTCGTTGATTACTACTCTAATCACTGGACCTTTAAGTAGGGTAACGACAGGTTTACCAGGGTTCCTCTTAATTACCTCAATTGCAAATCTATTTTTCGGGTTTGGAATTCATCAAGCAGTGATATCAGGTTCACTTCTCGATCCGTTCTTAATTCAAAATATGCAAGAGAATATGGCTGCTTATGCGAATAGGGAAGATATTCCACATATCATAAACATGGCATTTAAAGATACGTTTGCTGTTATGGGAGGATCAGGAAATACTATTGCTTTGCTAATTGCTATTTTTATCTTTAGTCGTCGTAAAGACTACAAAGACTTTGCAAAATTATCCGTAACTCCTGCACTATTTAATATCAGTGAACCGATCATTTTTGGTTTACCAATTGTTTTCAATATTAGTTTGATTATTCCATTTGTATTGGCGCCGATTTTTTCCCTAACAGTTGCATATTTTGCAACAGCTGTTGGTTTAATCAATCATGTTGTCGTGCAGATACCTTGGACCACTCCTCCTGTCATATCTGGATTTTTAGCAACTGGTGGCGATTGGCGAGCATCAGTCTTGCAAATTGCGATCATTGCTGTGAGTGTTTTTATCTATTTACCATTTTTACGTATCGATGAAAAAGTTACCTCAACAATAGGGAATGAAGAGGCAAATGATTGAGAAGAGGAAACTTCACAAGATTTTTTGAAGTCTTCTCAAACCAAAGGTAAGAGAAACAAATAAATTGAACAAATCTATATATCAAAAAGAGACCACATAGATACATGTGAGTCTCTTTTTTTTGTGGATATATCGATCGGTGAACTTGTGAATAGAGGGAAAGAATTACCTGAAGAATTTTTTTATAAATCTATTGAGTTTCCATTCTATTTCTCACGGTTTTCGCTAACTTTTCAATAATGTACATTGCCGGTATCTGTGTTGTAATATCAGCTTCATTAATTTTTTCTAGTGAAATATTATAGGTTATTGCAATATCAGCTAATTTAGAAAGTGTTGAATTAGAGCTGCTGGTAATTCCTATTACTGAGCTTTCTGATAGATTCAAATGATTTAAATATTGAATGATTTCTGTGGTCTCGCCCGAAACGGATAAAGCGACGATACACATTTTTTTTGCTAACTCAGTGGATAGGTAATTAATAGGGTAATTACTAGGATCTTCAATGCGAATCGCCATGTTAAATAGTGACGAGAAATAAAGAGAACCATATTCAGCAACAACATTTGAGGAGCCTACGCCAATAAAAATAATCAGCTCTTTTTCCATCAATAAGTGAACTGCCTCATCAAATTTATCTTCAAAGAATTTATCTTGTGTCCGTACTAAAAAATTCAAGAGTTCACTCTCAAAATCAAGTGTTTTTACCTCTTTTTCTTCTTTAAGAGATTCGAGATACGCACTGAGGTAAATTTTAAATTCAGAAAAACCGGTACAGCGAAATTTTTTACAAAAGCGTAGTACGCTGGCAGTACTCGTATGACTTTTCTCAGCTAATTCACGAATACTCATGGAAGCAACTGCATTTACGTCTGAAATTATTGCTTTATATACTTCAATATCCGTTTCATTTAAGTCTGGTTGATAGTCAAGAAACAACATAGTAATCCCCTCCTGTTACAAATTGTAACAGGAGTGTAACCGGTGTCAATCGTTTGTTTTTGTAACCGTTTACTTAAAGGCGGTATTTATGGAGATAAAAATAATCTATACTGACCATGTAGTTAAGTTAAAGGAGTGTTTCAGGATGGATAAAGGAATAAAAATTGCAACAATTGGCGGTGGATCAAGTTATACACCAGAATTGATAGAAGGATTTATTAAACGATATGCTGAATTACCGATTTCAGAATTATGGCTTGTGGATATTGAACAAGGAAGAGAGAAATTAGAAATTGTTGGGGAACTTGCTAAACGTATGGTAAAAAAAGCGGAACTTCCAATGAAAATTTATATGACTCTTGATCGTGAAGCGGCATTAAAGGATGCGGACTTCGTTACGACCCAATTTCGTGTAGGTCTTTTGGAAGCGCGAGCGAAAGACGAGAGAATCCCTTTAACATATGACACGATTGGACAAGAAACGAATGGTCCAGGAGGGCTTTTTAAAGGATTACGCACGATTCCCGTTATCTTAGAAATAGTGAAAGACATGGAGCGTCTTTGCCCAGAAGCATGGCTGATCAACTTTACTAATCCAGCTGGCATGGTGACAGAAGCTGTCTTACGCCATAGCAATATGCGTAGAGTAGTAGGTTTGTGTAATGGACCAATTGGAATAGAACGTGGCATTGCAGAAACATTAAAAGTACCCAAAGAAGAATTATATGTTGAATTTACTGGACTAAATCATATGGTTTTTGCGAAAAAGATTTATCATAAAGGGATTGATGTGACCCAAAAAGTACTTACATTGATGACGCAAGATGCTGGTGATGCAGTTGGTCTGAAAAACATTGCTGATTTAGAATGGGAACCAGATTTTTTCCGAACACTTGGCATGATTCCCATCGGCTATTTAAGGTATTACTATCAAACAGCCACTATGTTGTCTGAGCAAAAACAATCAGCAGAAAAAGAAGGAACTCGTGCAGAAGTTGTGCAGAAAATCGAACATGAATTGTTTGAACTTTATAAAGATGAACATCTAGCAATCAAACCACCTCAATTATCAGAACGTGGGGGCGCTTATTATAGTGAAGCAGCATGTAATTTAATTAATTCCATCTATAATGACAAACGTGATATTCAAACGGTCAATACAAGAAATAATGGAGCCATCAGTGATATCGATTGTGATTCAGCGGTTGAAGTAAATTGTTTGATTACAAAACAAGGACCGATCCCTTTGACTACAGGTGAATTACCTATTCCTATCAAAGGGCTAGTTCAACAAATTAAGTCTTTTGAACGTATAGCGGCCCAAGCAGCTGTTACGGGAGACTATAACACTGCTTTATTAGCGATGACGATCAATCCCTTAGTTCCAAGTGATAGGACAGCAAAGCAACTACTTGATGAAATGCTTTTGGCACACAAAGAATATCTGCCGAATTTTTTTAAAGGAGAATGACAATGAATATAAAATACTATGTTGAGGCAAATTACCAGGAAGTCAGTAAGATCTGTGCAAAACTCATTTTAGATGTCTTGAAAGAAAAGCCAGATGGGTTATATTGCTTTGCAGGTGGTGATACACCCGTAGGAACGCTTAACATCATTGCAGAAGCAGCAATCAATAAAGAAATAGATTTATCCCAGGCAAAGTTTATTGAACTAGATGAATGGGTTGGAATCGATCCGAAAAATGAAGGCAGTTGTCTATCCTATTTGAAAAGAAACTTATTCAATCGGGTTCCTATTGACCTAAAGCAACTTCACACATTTGATCCTTTAGCCGATGATTTAAATGAGGAATGCAAAAAAGCTGATAAATTTATCGAGGAGAATGGAGGATTAACACTGAGTTTGCTTGGGGTTGGAGTAAATGGTCACTTAGGTTTTAATGAGCCTGGTTCGTCCTTCGAAGATAAAGCTCATATAGTGAACTTAGACGAATCAACCCAAAGTGTTGGGAAAAAATATTTTTCAGACGAGAAAGTTGATCGTACGAAAGGAATTACGTTAGGGATAGGACAATTATTACAATCTGGAACAATGATCGTACAAGCTAGTGGAGCAAAAAAGAAGTCTGCGATACAACAATTTCTAAGCGGTACGATTACAAAAGAGTGTCCAGTTACTTCTCTATGGTTGCACAAAGATCCTGTGTTGGTGGTTGATAAGGAAGTCGTGAACTAAAAGGAGGAAAAACGATGCAGGTCATTGAGAACAAGGTATTGCCTATATTGCTGAAAATAGGCAATAGTAAACACTTAGTTGCTATAAGAAATGGGATTTCCATGACGATTCCTTTTACTATTGTTGGAAGTATCTTCCTAATCATTGGTAACTTTCCAATACAGTCATGGATGGATTTTGTGTCAAATTGGGGGCCGCAGTTGAATGCACCAGTCAATGTTACGTTCGGAATCCTTGGACTGATATCTGCAATTGGCATAGGCTATCATTTAGGAAAAGAGTTTGGTGTTGATGCTATTTCTAATTCGATGCTCACAACTATCGGCTTTCTTCTAGCAACATTAAACGATGACTGGACGATAAATTTGGCTAATTTTGGTGCTAGTGGTATGTTTACCGCGATCATTGTTGGGGTATTTGTCACTCATGCTTTTAAATGGTTTGTCACTCATAATATTGTAATAAAAATGCCAGAAGGTGTGCCGCCCACTGTAGCAACTTCTTTTGCAACGTTAATCCCAGGAGCATTTATTCTGACCGTTATATGGATCGTCAGAACTTTATTAGGGGTTGATATCAATGAAATCATTACTATTGTTTTCCAACCTTTAATGCAAGGGATGGGAACACTCCCAGGCATGCTGCTATACACACTTCTCGTTTGTTTGCTATGGATATGTGGAATCCACGGAGACAATGTTTTGTCTGGAATTGCGACCCCTGTTTTCCTAAGTTATCTTGCTGATAATACGGCAGCTTTTCAAAGTGGTGTAGAAGTTCCTCATGTTTTTGCCGATGGATTTTGGATTGTCTTTATGTGTTTAGGCGGAACTGGCGCAACACTAGGTCTAGTGTTAAATATGCTCCATTCCAGAAGTAAGATGTATAAGTCGATTGGACGATTATCATTGCCGTCAGCTATTTTTTGTATCAATGAACCGGTTATTTTTGGTTTGCCTATTGTGATGAATCCTGTAATGCTTATTCCCTTTATAGCAACGCCTATGGTCCTATGTATCGGTACGTATATCCTAATGAATATTGGTATAGTAGGACCGATTGTTATTCAAGTTCCATGGACTATTCCTCCTATTATTGGTCCTTATTTAGCTACTAATGGTAGTATTGGAGCAGCTGTTTGGTCTGTTGTATCAATTGCTATCTCATATTTTATTTATATGCCATTTTTCAAAATATTGGAAAAGCAGCAAGTAAAAAACGAAGCCGCAAAGACACAGGAAACGGAAACAACGATTCCTGTTAGTATAAGTGAGTAGATAGAAAAAGCTTATTTTCCATCATTCATTAAGATAAGTCTTTTAGGTATCAGAAAATAACTTTAAAAAAGTATATTGGAAAAATGACGATTGCTTTTAATGATTCTGATAGTTTCAATAATAAAACAACAAATAGCATCAGTATCTAAGCGAATCAGTAAATGATTCGCTTTTTTTAATGTTGTATTTTTTATCCATTTGTTTCTATCAACAAAACCTTCTCGGATACTATATTGGATGTTATGGTAATCCTTGAAATCACCTCTTCGGTCCATCGTTAAAAAAAAACGAAGTTTCAGTTGTACCGAGAAATGATGGCGATTTCATTTTGTGCAAGCTATAGTTTAGGTGGGGGTAGCAAATATGATTCATTTCAAATTGACGTATCTTTTTTCAGAACCAAATGTTGAGGCGTTTCTTGATTTGACGAAGTGGAGGGATGAGGAATTTTTGGCTGAGATTGCCAAAATCAATCAAATCACTGAACAGCGGTTGAATCAACGAATCATGATTCATGAGGGAGAAGTTTTGATTCCTTCACTGATTCAACGAAAGTGGCCGGAAATTCTTTTCGATATCCAGAAGAATACGTTGTTTTTTTCGGAAGAAGAGCGGCGGTCCATGATTTATCTTCTGACTTTTTCAGCAGTGAAAGACTTATCCGTCTATCAGTTTCAAGAGCTGTTCTATGTCAGTAAAAATACGATTTTGAAAGATTTAAAGGGGATCAGAGAGGAACTTGCAGCTTTAAAGATTCAACTATTGTACTCTCGAAAATATGGCTTTTATCTAGAGGGAGAGGAATATCAGATTCGCGCTCTTGCTTTTCGAAAAGTCAGTGCGTTATCCAATACGAAAAATGGGAATTTGCTTTTATTTGAGGGAATCTATGAGCAGGATAAAACGATCTATGTTCAAATCAGAGATCGTTTGTCCGCAACACTGACTGATTTCAATCTGGTGATCGTTCCGAGTCGCTTCGAAGAAATGCTTTATTTTCTTAATTATCTATCCTTTCGGATGGCAGAAACGGCTGTTTCTTTAGCGGAGACAGAAATACCGCTGCTCCAGTCGCTGCATGTCCATCAAGTCAGTCAGCAGTTTTTAGCAGAATTTCCTGACATCAAAGATCGGAAAACAGAAGAACTTTATGTAACGATCCTGTTGAAAACGATTCTGCAAGGAGATATCGAAGATACTTCATTAGAGTTTTTATTGGAATGTGCCAGTAAGATCATTCATGAAATGGAACGGCTGGCAGCTATCGAGTTTGTGGACTATCGCACCCTTTTGATGAACACATTCTATCATCTTGTCCCAGCGTATTTTCGAATCCGCTACGGTTTTCCACTGGAGAATGTACTGATTGAAGAAATCAAGCTGCAATACAATGAGCTGTTTGAACTGACGAGACGAGCACTGGGTTCCTTAGAAGACCTAGTCGGCACGATCCCTGATGAAGAAATCGGTTATTTTACGATTTTGTTTGGTGGAGAAATCAGTAAACAAAAGGCCAAACGTGATTACTTCCAACTGAATGCATTAGTCGTTTGTCCCAGTGGCATCAGTTCATCCTTGATTTTGGAATCAGAATTAAAGGAACTGTTTCCCCAGATCCATTTTTTGCCGGCTCGTTCGATCGAAGAGTATGAAAATGTTCGGTTTAATGAAGAGATTGATCTGATTTTTTCCAGTGCGCCGATCAAAACCAAACGACCCTGTTATGTGATCAATCCGATTATGACACCAATTGAGAAGGATGAACTGGTTAAAAACGTACAAGCGGCATTTTTCCCTTCAAAAACTGGCTTGCATTCCATTGACGATGTGTTAGAAGTGATTTTGCCCTATGTTGATTTAAAAGCAGGAATCAGTAAGCAAAAGCTGAGAAAAATTTTGCAAAGAAAAATCAATCGAGAATTGAATAGAAGGGAAGACCAACGTCCGATGTTATCAGATTTATTAACAGCAGAAACCATCCAATTTACCGAGGTGCCGCTGACTTGGCAAGAAGCCATTCGAGAAGCTGCTGCGCCATTAAAAAAGACCAATAAAATTGAGGAGCAGTATATTACCGCCATGATCAATAAAGTGGTGGATCACGGTCCTTTTATCCATATTGGAAAAGGCATCGCTTTGCCTCATGCACGTCCAGAAGATGGGGTCAATGCCATCGGGATGTCGTTATTAAAAGTCAAAGAACCAGTGCTTTTGAATGATGATCCGCAACACCCCATTCACGTGTTTATATGTTTGGCGGCGGTTGACAATGAACTCCATCTAAAAGCGTTAGCGAGTTTAACTAAAATTTTGTCGAATAATGAAAAACTAACTGCGTTACTTTCCGCAACCAATGCGGATCAAATAATTGAAGTGATTAGAGAAGGAGAAGATGAAAAATGAAATTTGCAGCAGTGTGTGGGTCAGGATTAGGATCAAGTTTTATGGTGGAGATGAATATCAATTCTGTTTTAAATGAACTGGGTGTCTCAGGCGTGGAAGTGTCCCATTATGATTTAGGAAGTGCTGCACCCGATATGGCGGATGTTTTCTTCGTTGGCGGCGATTTAGCCGATAGTGCGCAGCATCTAGGTGAGATCGTAGTGTTAGACAGTATTATCGATCTCGATGAATTGAAGCAAAAGGTTCAAGCCGTTTGTCAGGAAAAAGGATTACTATAAAAAGGAGTAGACAGTCATGAACGAATTTTTAGATATTCTTGTT
This sequence comes from Enterococcus sp. DIV1368d, assembly GCF_050542975.1. Lineage (NCBI taxonomy): Bacteria > Bacillati > Bacillota > Bacilli > Lactobacillales > Enterococcaceae > Enterococcus > Enterococcus sp. DIV1368d. The sequence continues at coordinate 569,488 of NZ_CP172939.1, forward strand.
GATATCGCGAGTACCCCAGCGATCTTAGTTGCGCTGATCGCCGTTTTGGGGAATGTGCTGCAAAAAAAAGACATTGCCACGATCGTCAAAGGGGGGATCAAAACCTTTGTTGGGTTTCTCGTGGTCACTGCCGGGGCTGGGGTGATCGAAAGCTCTCTGGCGCCATTTGGGGAGATGTTCCAAGCAGCCTTTAACATGCAAGGGGTCGTACCAAATAACGAAGCGATCGTTGCGTTAGCGTTGACGACTTACGGCACCTATACCGCACTTATTATGTTAGCAGGAATGGCCTTCAATATTTTGATTGCCCGTATCACTCGCTTTAAATACATTTATTTGACTGGGCATGCCACGTTGTATATGGCTTGCATGATTGCGGTGATTTTGAGCGTTACTGGAATGAATACTTTTAATCTAGTTTTATTTGGGGGCTTAGCGTTAGGGATCTGTAACACGATTTTCCCAGCGATCGCACAGCCGTTTACCCGAGAAATTACTAAAAATGATTCCGTCGCATTGGGGCATACGGGGAACTTCGGCTACGCATTGAGCGGGTTGATTGGGAAATACGTCGGCAATAAGGAAAAATCTACCGAAGACATCAATTTTCCGAAAGGCTTGTCTTTCTTGCGGGATTCTACTGTTAGTATCACGATTACGATGGCGGTTGTATACGTGATCGTAGCAATTTTTGCTGGGAGTGAATTTATTACGGAAAATCTTAGCAATGGCACGAACTCGATCATTTATTCGTTGCAGCAAGCAGGTTCGTTTGCCGCTGGTGTCTTTGTGATTTTAGCTGGTGTCCGTTTGATTTTGGCAGAAATCGTACCAGCCTTTAAAGGGATTTCTGAAAAGCTTGTTCCTAATGCGATTCCTGCATTGGATTGTCCAATCGTCTTTCCTTATGCGCCAAATGCTGTTCTGATTGGTTTTCTAACCAGTTTTGTCGGTGGGATCGTTAGTTTGATCATCATGGTCTTCACAGGAACAACCGTTATTATTCCAGGGGTCGTACCCCATTTCTTCTGTGGCGCAACGGCAGGTGTTTACGGCAATGCAACGGGTGGTGTGCGAGGCGCCGTCATTGGGTCCTTTATTCATGGGATCATTATCAGCTTTATGCCGATCTTGTTGATGCCAGTCATGGGGGATCTTGGGTTCCAAGGATCAACTTTCTCTGATACCGACTATGGGGTTGCAGGGATCTTCCTAGGAAACCTAGCCAATATGGGCGGTCAAATCGCCATCTTCTCAGGGATAATTGCGGTAGTCGCGGTCTTGATCGGATTGACGATTTTCAAGAAAAACAGTCGGGCAAAATCTGTTTCTGAATAAATAGAGGATGGAGGGATAAATAGTGGCAATCAGTGAACAAAAATACCACGGGCTTGAAGAATTAGCGGCAAAGATTCGTTTAGATACCCTTTGCAGCATCAAGAAAATGGGACAAGGCCATCTGGGCGGCTCCTTTTCAATTGTTGAATTATTGGCCGTTTTGTACGGCAAACAGCTGCGAATCAATCCACAAGATCCACAGTGGGCGGATCGTGACCGACTCGTCTTGTCAAAAGGGCATGCTGGCGCCGCCTTGTATAGTGCATTAGCAAATACGGGCTATTTTGATCGGTCGTGGTTATGGACGATCAATGAGGGCGGCACGAGACTGCCTTCCCATCCGGATCGCTGGAAAACGCCAGGGGTTGATGCCACCACAGGTTCACTGGGACAGGGGACTTCCATGGCTGCTGGGATCGCGACAGGCCTGCGCTTGGCAGGCAAGGACAATTTTGTTTATTTGATCGTTGGAGATGGCGAACTAAATGAAGGACAGTGCTGGGAAGCCTTCCAATACATTGCCCACTTTAAACTGAATCACTGTATCGTCATTATTGATGACAACAAAAAACAGCTAGATGGGCCAACCAAAGACATTCTTGATCCCTTTGACATCCAGCAGAAGATGACTGCTTTTGGCTTTTATACAGAAAAAGTTCCAGGGGCAGACATGCAAGCCATTGATGAGGCAATCGAGCGCTGCAAAGCAATCGAAGACCAAGCGGTTTGCATTGTCTTGGACAGCGTGAAAGGACAAGGCGTTCCTTTCTTTGAAGAACTAGATGCCAATCACTCCGTGAAGTTTACCACGGATGAGATCAATCAAGCGGCAGAAGCGGCAATCAAAGAATTGACGATAAAAATCGAAGGAGGACGCTAAGGCATGTTTACATTAAGCAAAACCACTGCTGCTGGTAAAGAGCTGCGTACTTGTGTCGTTGACACATTGGTGGAACTCATGGATGAAAATAACCAGCTAGTTGCGTTAGATGCCGACCTTGGTTCTGCCAGCGGCTGGACCACGATTGCCAACAAACATCCCCAACGCTTTATCAACATGGGGATCGCGGAAGCCAATATGGTTGGTGTCGCGGCTGGCTTGAGTTTAACTGGTTATACACCTTTTATCCACACCTTTGGGCCATTTGCAACGCGTCGGGTATTCGATCAGCTGTTTATTTCTGGCGGCTATGGCGGCAATACGATCAATATTTACGGTTCTGATCCAGGGTTTGCAGTCGGGCAAAACGGCGGCACCCATACGACATGGGAAGATGTGGCTTTGATGCGAATGATTCCCCAATCGGTCGTCTGCGATGCAGCGGATGAAGTCCAAATGGCGTGGATCATAAAAACCTTTAGCCAATTATCAGGCATTCATTACGTACGAGGCAATCGGAAAGCGGTTCCGATGATTTATGAAAAAGGCTCGACCTTTGAACTAGGAAAAGGCAATATTTTAAGACCAGGCGATGAACTGTTGTTGATTGCTAGCGGACAATTGGTTTCTGAAACACTGCAAGTGGCAGAAGAATTAGCAGAAATAGGAATTAGCTGCGAAGTGATCGACATGTTTATCATCAAACCAATCGATAAAGAATTGATCCTCCGCGAAGTTCAGGGGAAACGGCAAGTCATCACCATCGAAAATCATTCTATTACCGGTGGACTAGGAAGTGCCGTCGCCGAAGTGCTTGCTGAAACAGGCAGTGCTGTCCCCTTAAAACGTATTGGTGTCAACGAACGATTCGGTCAAGTCGGCACACCCGATTTTTTGCAAAAAGAATATGGCTTAGATGCTGCTTCAATCAAGCAGCAAATAGTCGAGTGGAAGGTCAAGGGATAGAAAAAGGAAGCATCAGCGAATCAATGGTTGATGCTTCCTTTTCATTCCTTTCAGATCTTGTATAAAAAGCGTCAAACAGCGTGTCAGTCCTGCTGTTTGACGCTTTTTTATGAACTAAGACAAAAACCAGCGCCGTAAGTTTTCTGCTTCGGTTAATGGAAAATAGAACAGCTTACTTTCGGTGAGAGTATCTTCGGTTTTGATGGTTAGCTGTGACTTGCCAAGCCCTCTTTTGTGCTGCCAATGCGTGGTGGTGACAGTGAAATCTTGGATTTTATTTTTCTTCAGATAAGCGGTCACCTTCGTAAGACCGCGGATCGTTTGGCACAACAATACGTGGTTATCTAAAAATTGATAGCCTTGTATTTTGCCTCGCCAGATGCTTGATAACACGAAGGAGCCAAAGAACACGAAGAAAATCAGCGCTAACCACCAGAAAAAGAAGGCAGAGATTCCTACAGCAAGCAGTCCGATCAGCAGCTGCCAACGGCAGAAGTACCAAAAGTTGGGTCGTGGATTTTTCACTAGAGCGGTTTGTTGAAACGACCATTCGGGTAAAAAGCGGGTCAATGTTTCGGTCAGCTGCGCCTCTTTCAAAATGGGGAACAGATAGACCGTATCATCGCTTTCTGACGAACTGCCAGCAGCCAGCAGTAATTTGACGGAGCTTAGATGAAAGATTCTTCGATAAAGGTTTTGTTCGACACTCAGCCCTTGGATCCTAGCGAGGGGAATCGTTTGGTGTCGTTTAGAAAACAAGCCCTGCGTGATCAGCAGCTGTTGTTGGTTCGTTTCCACCGTAAAGCCATAATAACGGAAAAGATTCCTGGCGATCGCAAGGAAGAAAAACAAAATCAGCAGCCCGAGTAAAAGTGCAGCACCTAATAAAAGGCCAAGTTGCTGCAATTCCGATGCATAGGCAAAGAGATTGGGAATGTTGTCGATCACGTTGTAGCCGATGACTAGAACCAAGGTGAAAACAGAAAAATCAGTGAGAGAAAACAAGAAAATCTCCTTGAATTTCAAAGTGAATGTTTCTAGCGGCGGCTTGGCTGACTTCTCAGCTGAAAATGCAGCATAATCGTCGGTTGGTTCTTCTCTACTAGTTGTTTGGGCAGTCGGCTGTTGTGGTGTCGCAGCCGCCTTTTTTGACGCTTCGATGGAGGCAATGAGAGCCAGCGGCAATGCAGGGAAAAGAATTTCGGCTTCGCCACTCGAACTTGCGGCGCTTTCCAACTTCACTTCAGCTAGTTTAAACGGACGTAAATAAAAGTAATGATTCTCTTGAATCGTTTGGATGCGTTCAAATGGCAAAATCGTTTGTTTTTGGATAAAGAGTCCTTTGTTGACTAGTACACTCGTTTGATCGATTTGAAAGGTAAAGCGGGCGTAAGACAGTACCGCAAAAATCAGACAGACCAGTAAAAATAGCAGAATGCCGCCCAGAATCATCGGAAAAGAAGGGGCGTCGTTGAATAATTTGAATACAAGCAGAAATGCTAGTACCAGAAAATTTTTGCAATTTTTGAACCAATAAAGACCGATACACAGCAACGGCAGTCGTTGTTTTTCATAGATCATCTTTGACCACCTCGACTAAATTCATGATGGTTTCTCGCAAGCGTTCGGCTTGCGCCACTGGCAAGCCTTCAATGGTGTGGTTGGTGGCAGCCGTATGGATCTGTAAGGAGACTAAAGCGTATTTTCGCAAAAAGATCCCTTGGTCTGTTTCGATGTGCTGGATTCGACGGATCGGAATATACGTGGTGCTGCGGAATAGATAGCCACGTTGAATAGCGATATCCTTTTCTTGGATCTCGTAGCGATGGAATTTGTAACGGTAGCTCATCAGCACAAAAGAAAGCAGATGACTGATCAAAGTCAGTGCCAATAGGCTTGACCAAAGGGCGAACACCCAGAAATGAAGCCAGTTTTGCATGGATAAAAACCAAAAAGAAGCAGCGAAAAGTAAACTGAGAATGATCAGTGAAGTAATTGTCCGCAACCGCCAAACACGGATGATGGTCTGAGGCATTTGTTCATTTAATAAGGGATAATTCAAGGGAAACGTCCTTTCTATAAAAAAATGACTAATAAGTATAAATATAATGGTGCAGTGTAAGAAAAACAAGAGGCAAGGGAGAATTCAGTAAGGACAGCTGGCTCGATTGCAAAAAGATATGTGAGAAATCTTCTTATAAAACAAGGAAGAACTGTCGTCTAGTAACCTAAAAAAAAACCGTCTTAGATGACGGTCCTAGGGGGATCACATTCAGATGTTTTCGTTTAAAACAACCAATCATTGGTTAAAAAACTTGGATTACAGTGATCGCTTAGAAATACCTTATGAGTAAAACGAGAAATTCTCTCTTTATCTCAGTCTTTATTTATCGAATAGTACGAACGATTTTTTCGGACTTCATTGAAAATGAAGAGAACAAAAAGCAAGGTAAGGAGGGCACATACTATCCTAATTATTGACGAATCACCGATTTCTTCAAGCAGCAGGTAGAGCACAAGACCCAAAGACAAAACATAAACACCTGTCCAAAAGGCGCATTTGCTCATTGATTTTGAGATTGCCTGACTATCTGCTTGTGCTTTTTGATTTTCAGTCAAATCATTGTATCCAGCTATCAAGAAGCCCCATTTTTGTTTGCGAAACTGAACACCACACAAAAAGCATCCGAGAGCAAATACAACGACCAAAAGATAAATCAACCAATACAAGTTTTCTCACTCCTTTCTTATCGTTCAAGAATGATCGTTAGGTTTCGTGTTTCAACACCACTCATTCAGCGAAACGTCGAACCATCGTAATATCTGTTTCCAAATAGCCCATTTTTTTGTATAGCTGATACGCAGACTGATTATGGGCAAAAACGTGCAAGCCGATTTCAGTGATGCCTTGCTGGATCGCCCACTTTTCTAAAGCCTGTAACGCTTTGGTGCCATAGCCTTTTCCTCGCTGGTCTTCCTCGATGATAAAGTCATAGATGAAGGCTTTCTGGGCAGCTGTGTTGACCCAAATCACCCCGATCGGTTCACTAAAATCAGCTGCAAATAAAGAAAACAAGTGATTGTTTTCGGTGGCAGTCCCTTGAGGAAGTAAAGAAGCAAAGCTTTCTTTGGCTAGGGCGAGGGCCTCGTCTTTGGCCCATGTGCCTGCTTGGACTTTGTCATTGGCGTATTCGAAAACTGCATTGGTTAAGTAGGCAGCGTAGTCGCTGTCTTTCATTGGGATTAAGTTCATCTATTTCTCCTTTTGTCCTTTTCAGCTCTTCTTAACCTACAGAATGATTGTAGGCAATGAGAAACAAGGACATTTGATATGAAACGGTTTGTTTCCCCTTCAGTTGAGGCGCTCTGGCAGCGGCTCTCGTCGTTGAAACAAAAATAGGTCATCCGGTGCAAACTGGTGTCGTGCATCGCAAGTATAGCCTCGCAACCAGTCAACCCCATCGATGCGGCGAACGTAGAATCCTTTGGGGAAATCGTCGGTTTTTTCCAAAGGCACAGAAGCGATCGTGATTGCGGCAGCTGGCGCTTTTCCTTGGGATTTCAGTCCGGTACTATTTGCCAGTTGGCGATAGCTAAGACGAAAGTGTAAGGCCATTTCCAAGGTACAACAAGTCAATCCATAAGAAGGCGCAGCTGCAAAAATCTCCGTCAAAGAGCCACCTTGGGGGAGTCCCAGTTCTTTAAGGGGAACAATCACACAAGCAGCACGCTGTTTATCGGCACTGAGGGAGAGCTGGGGATGGCGCAAGAGCTGGTTGGCATACGCGTTTAAGTGAATCTGATTTTCTTCCAACTGCTGGCAAAGGCGGTTTAGCGAAACCCCGCCATACTGTACGATCACTTCCTTCAAATCAAACACTCCTTTCAATAGGGATCCTTTTTATGAAAAATCAGTTTACACCCTCGTTCTTGGACAAATCGGCATAAATCGCAGCAACTTCTTCTTGGTAACGATTCTTTAGTCGAGGGGGACTTAAAATGCGTAGGCTTTTTCCAAAAGAGAACAAATAGGGCACTACCCAGCTTTCCTCGGGCAAATCAACGGTAACGACAGCAGTGCCTTCCTCCGTCAAAGTAATATCCTGATGATCGAACTCATCATATACCCGATAAAGAACGTCGGCTTGAAAGAATAGACGCGCAGGATAGGTGTCAACAGTCAACTCAATGGCAGAATCAGGCGCAGTGACTGGGAAAAAATGCTGGTCAGTGACGTGGACCTGACTCATGCGGCTGATTTTAAATGTCCGAAAGGCATTCTTTTGCTGGTCGAAGGCTTGCAGATACCAAGCTTGCGAGCGAAAAAGCAATTTATAAGGCTGGCAGATGCGTTTTTGCAGTCCCTGTTTACTGACATAATCAAAGGTGATCAGGTGGTTCGTTAAAATACTCTTTTTTAATAAATCAAACGTGTCGTTGCCGTTTTCTCGCCGATGCCAAGTGGAAAAATCCACTTCTAGCCAATCAGCATCGGGCTGCTTAAACAAGGATTGCAGTTTTGCCAGCGATTGCCCACTGATCTGTGGCGTCAGCTGGCGAATCCCTTTCAACGCCAAAAGCAGGTTTTTCCGTTCTTCCTCTGATAATAACACTTTATCCAACACAAAACTGCTTAACAGATAAACGCCGCCATTTCGACCCGTTTCGGTATAGATGGGCACGCCAATACTGCTTAGGGTATTGATATCTCTGGTGATGGTGCGAGTCGAGACTTCAAATTGTTTGGCTAATTCAGAAGTGGTTGCTTTTTCATGATTCAACAGGTGGTAGATCAGGCCGAACAGGCGTGTCGTGCTCACTTGGTTTACTCCTTTTATAAAAAGATGATAAAACACTGACAGAAGGTGTCTAGGTTTCTATCGTATCATAAAGACAAAGAAGGAGGAACACTAATGAAATTTTCGATAATAGCAACGGAAAGAACCAATAATTTTACTGATCCAGCGATTCAAGCAAAAATCACTGGCTTATGGGAGAAAAACAGCGAGGCGGTCAAGAAAGCCGCAGAAAAAGGAACGGTCATCGCTTGCGTTTACCACGAGTATGAGTCAAACTATCAAGGAGACTATGCCGTTTCGCTTTGTTTCGAAGAAACGGAGCAAGCAGACTTTGATACAGAAAAATATACTTGGAAAAAGTATCCGATCGATCGGCGCGATGCGCAGGGCATTTTGACTACTTGGCGTCAAATCTGGTCTGAGGAAGAAAACCAGCAGCTGCAGCGCAGGTATTCCTTTGATTTTGAACAGTATGCGCCAGACGGCGAAGTAACGATTTTTATCGCCATTGCTGAAAGCGACAAAGAGCAGCTATTTTCCTGAATAGGAGGACAAACAATGAGACAGTATGAAAGCAAAGTAGCGCTGATCCAAGAGATCACAGAACGTTACCAAAAATTTCGCCAAGAATTTGTTGAAATTCCCGAAGCGTTACGAAATCAGCGAACAGCTGGGGTCGATAAGACCCCTTCAGAAAACTTGTCTTACCAAATCGGCTGGGTCAGTTTGTTATTGTCATGGGAAGCACAGGAACAACAAGGGATGAGCGTTCACACACCTGCTGAAGGGTATAAATGGAACAACCTTGGCGGATTGTATCAATCTTTTTATCAGACATATGGCAGTTTGACCTTAGCTCAGCAACAAGAGCTCTTAGACCAAAAAGTGACGGCCCTTTGCCAGTGGATCGAGGGCTTATCCGATCAGGAATTGTTTGAAGCAGGGCAGCGGGATTGGGCAACCACCAAAGCACAGTGGCCAGTCTATAAATGGATCCATATCAATACAGTAGCACCGTTTACCAATTTCCGAACGAAAATCCGAAAATGGAAAAAGGAAGCACTGCATTGATCAATAAACGAAGCAAGCTGGTTGAGCGTTTTTTAGCAACTGAGGGAACAGTGGGCTTAAAGAATTGTTAAACAGTTGATCTGCGAAGATCAGCTGTTTTTTTGTTTTGTGTCATCGCAAGAAACCACCTGGAAAGCCTATGATAGCTTATTGTCTAGTCGGTTCAGGTTAAGGAATAAACTGTTATTTTAATTCCTAAAGTGACGCGAAGGTGACAAAAATGAAACGCCAATTCGTAAAAGGGTATGCTATATTTTAAACAGTACTTGTTTTTTTACAGAAAAAAAGCGGGGAGTCGATGGCGTATCTTACGCAATCGACGCCAATTGGTTTTATAGAAAAAACACAAAACCATTCCCAAGTCTGATGCAAGTTTGCTGAATATTCAGCAAAATAAAAGTAAATGACTAAGAATAGAAAGGGTGAGGATCATCGAAAACAACCAAACCATTGGCTTGACGTCAGGAGAAGTCAAGGCGCGGGTGCAGCGCGGTCAAGTCAATAAGACAAAAAAGGATACGACGAATACGTACCCGAAAATCCTTTTTACCAATATCTTTACCTTTTTCAATTTGATCAACTGTGTCCTATTCTTTCTCGTCTGTTTGACGGGTTCTTACCAAAACGGGTTGTTCGTCTTTGTTGTCTTCAGCAATGTGATCATCAATCTCTTTCAAGAAGTTCGTTCCAAACGAACGCTGGATAAGCTGGCATTGCTAAAAGTTGCCAAAGCCGATGTTTATCGGGATGGCAAGCTGGAGAACTTGCCGATCCACAAACTCGTAATGGATGATGTGTTACGACTGAAAAGCGGGGATCAAGTGCCGACGGATGCCAAAGTCATTCAAGGATCTTTAGAGGTCAATGAATCCTTGCTGACTGGTGAAATGGATACGATCTACAAGCAGCCAGCAGACGAGTTGTTTTCTGGTAGTTTTATCACTGCTGGCGAAGCGTTATGCCAAGTGATCCACGTAGGCGCTGACAATTATATCGCAAAAATCAACAAAGAAGCCAAAACCATCAAACGACAAAAATACTTGATCCAAGGCAGTTTAAACAAAATCATTCGTTGGATCAGTCTGATTTTGGTCCCATTATGTACCCTCTTGTTCGTTAAACAGTTCTATTTCTCTCATGCAACTTTCAATACTGCCATCTTACGGACGGTGGCGGCAGCTGTGGGAATGTTCCCCGAAGGTTTGTTTTTATTGACGAGTGTCACGTTGACCATCAGTGCCGTCTATCTGGCGCGCAAAAAAGTGATGGTGCAGGAATTGAACTGCATTGATGCCTTGGCACGGGTCGATGTTCTTTGCTTAGATAAAACGGGCACGATCACCGAAGGCAAGATGACGGTGGAAAAGACGATTTCCTTTCATTCAGAAACACCGTTGGCAGAAATCACTGGTAACTTAATGGCGCAGCTGCCCGATCAGAACCCAACGGCAATGGCGCTGCGAACCTTTTTCCCAGAAAAAACGACGTACCAGATGCAGCAAGTCGTCCCCTTTTCATCAGATCGTAAATTCAGTTGCGTCACGTTTGAAGGACAAGGCACTTATTTCATTGGGGCTGCGTCGATTTTACTAGGAACTAGCCATGCAACTGTCTTAAAACAGGAAAGACAGCTGGCAGAAGAAGGCTACCGGGTGATCGTTTTGGCGCACAGTACGCAAGGCTATGAGGAGGCAGGACTGCCGACAGATATTGAACCGCTGGGCTTTTATTTGCTGTCAGACACGATCCGTGAAGATGCCAAAGAGACCTTGGAGTATTTTCGTTCACAGGCAATCCAATGCAAGATCATCTCTGGCGATGATCCAGTGACAGTCAGTCAAATCGCGAAAAAAGTCAATCTACCAGGAGCAGCTGATTTTATCGATGTGTCAAAATTAACTGCGACCGAATTAAAAGAAGCTGTCAGCAACTATCAGATTTTTGGTCGAGTGACGCCGCAACAAAAGAAAGAAATGGTGCTCTACTTGAAAGAACAAGGGCATACTGTCGCGATGACTGGCGATGGCGTCAACGATGTTTTGGCGCTGAAAGAAGCCGACTGCTCGATCGCAATGGCTTCTGGTGTTGATGCTGCGCGTCAAGTGTCAAATCTGGTTCTTTTGGAAAATCAATTTGATGCTTTGCCATCGGTCATGGATGAAGGCCGCCGAGTGATCAATAACATTACCCGCTCAGGTTCATTGGTGCTAGTGCAAGTCTTATTCTCCATCATGATCACCATGGGGACGTTGTTATCAGGAACGACCTATCCTTTTGAGCCGATCCAATTAACGATCATCAATGCCTGCTTTGTCGGCATTCCGACCTTCTTTTTGAACTTTGAACCAGATTTCAATCGGATCAAAGGGGACTTTATGACGACGATTTTCAAAAATGCTTTTCCAACAGCCTTGACGATTACGGTAGGAACTTTGCTGATCATCAACTTTGGCTATTGGTTCAACAGCAGCAGTAAAGCTCTATCGATCATGAGCATTATTTTTACTGCTTGGAACTATCGCTTGATCCAGAAAAAAGTCTATCCAGCGATCAACAGCTATCGAACGATGATTTTTTTCAGTACTCAGATCTTGTACTTTGCTGCTTTGATCGTCGGTCGCGACCTCTTTAACCTAGGCAATACCAGCTATCTCAACCTCATCCTCTTGATTGCCTTGTTGAATTTTTCCGCCTACATGCAACGCTTTGCGGATAAGGGCATCGAGCTGCTGATGCGAAGATATACGAAGAAACGAGCGCTGCAGAAAGTGCAAAACTAATAAACAAGCCTAAATCAACCCGAAATGGTCGGTTTAGGCTTGTTTTGGTGTTAAAACAATTACTCGTACATGAGATGTTTAAATTTGATTCTGGGATAGTGATTTTTCATTTACAGGTTCTTGACTTAACGCACGTTTTCCAATACGAGTTATTAAAGTTATTATGCTGATGCTTATGCAGACAATTCCACCAAATAGAAAAGCTTGCTCTCCCGGATCAATCTGCAACCAGCCGAGGACCATCGGTGTAAAAATTCCTCCCAATGAACTAAGGAATTGAAATACTGACATAGCGACAGCAATTTCAAATGGGCGAGCTTTCAATGAAATATAAAACGGAATTGAAGCCATAACCATTGCCATAGCAAATCCAGATAAAATTGCACCAATTGACATGCCAAAGATTGTAGAAGAAAAACGACTAACTAAGAAAGTAAGTCCCATTGCTAAGAAGCCTAAAGCTAGTGTTTTATCTTTGGTCACACGGTTAATGTATTTTAAGGCGAACCCAACGAAAAATCCTCCGACTGTACCAACAGCATTAATCACTCCTGTTGTGCTTGTTCCCCCAATACCCTTAGAATAAGCCAAAATAGATAGGTTGCTTGGATAGACTATATAAATGAACGTCATTAAGAATGATAAAATGGCAAGAACGTAAATAAGCTTACTCATTGATTTCAAAACGTTGAAAGGATTTGTTTCTTTGTCAACGGCTTTAGTAGAATCCTTGGTTTTTACCTTATCCATCGGTAGATTTACTGCTATTAGAAAGAAAATTAATATAGTGATTAGAAAAATGTAATACGTATTTTGCCATTCATTGGCACCGAGGAAGCTTCCACCTAACATCATGACAACCGATCCGAGAGAACCAATAGATGTACCTATACCCATCAAACTTGCTCGGTCTTCACCCTCAAAGTACTCGGATAGTAGCATTGGACTAAGTGTATTCGTGAAGCCAAGTCCGATCCCTAAAACAAAAGCAAATACTAGTAATATATTGATGCTAGAGTGAAAGAAAACAGGCACTAATCCACCAATTCCTGTTAATAAAACCCCTAAAAGAGCTAGAACTTTCTTTGGACATTTCATGGCTAAGATACCGACAAGTAACGTTGTGATCATTGATCCTAACCTTGGAATCGTACCTATCATTTGGATTTTTGCCACTGATTCATTGGGGAAATCTAAAATAATCGCACTGTAAGCATTTGTGATGACCAGAGAACTCATGCCTAAAAAGCTCAAACAGAGAACTCCTATTTTTAGTCTTGTTTTATTCATCTATTTTCTCTCCTTTAATCGTTAAATGGTGTTCGCCAGATGTTAACACTCTTGAGGTCTCTCCATATTGGAAGGTTGCTTTCGTATTTTGTGGCACTCTTAAATGGAATTGGTCATTGCTTCGTTCGATCTCAATGTCACCATATGCCGTTGTATAGTTCAAGTGATAACTTGGGATCACGTTTTGCTCAAGCGGTGAAATTGTAAAAGAAGCGAAACCAGGTTCTGTTACTTGCAATCCTGCCAAACGTCTCACTAGCCAATCCCCAACGCAACCAAATGCATAGTGGTTGAAAGAAAAATCACAGACTGTACCATCAGGTTGAATCGATGCCCATGACTCCCAAATCGTGGTTGCCCCATGATTGACTTCGTAAAGCCAAGAAGGGCATTCTTCTTGTAGTAAGAGCTTCAATGCCAATTCTTGATAGCCATAATCACAAAGAACGTCAAGGAGATAAGGGATGGATAAAAAGCCAGTGTCTAAGCAATAATTGTTTGCAATAATCAGTTCGGATAGTCTTGCTGCTGCAGCTTTTGACGCTGTTTCATCTAAAAGATCAAACGCGAGTGCGATCACATAGCTTCCTTGAAAATCAGCGGTAAGGTGATCATCGCGCCAGTAATATTTCTGAAAAGCAGCTTTTACCTTATGACTAAAATCATTCCAATCTTCTTCCTCTTCATCCAGTAGCTGGCTGATTTGAGCAAAAAGTTGAGACGAGTGTGCTAGAAAAGCCGTACCGAAAAGGTCTTTCGTGACGAGTGCCGTTTCCATCGGACCTTTCGCATCTTCTCCGATCATAAAGCTAGGAAACATCCAGTCACCAAAATGAAACTTTGTATCCCATAAATATTGTTTGTCATCCGTCTTGTCCCCAGCGGCGCTTTTTCGACTAAAGGAGAGCCAACGCTTCATTGCTTGATAATTCTCGGCTAAAATTTCTAACTTGCCATACCGTTGATACAATGTCCAAGGAAGTAAGACGATTGCGTCGCCCCAACCAGCAGAAGACAAAGAACCAGTAAGTGACTCCCCTTCAAAATAATCTCGTGGGGCAGGGGTATAATCGACAACTTGTCCATCTGCTTGTTGCTCCAAGCGGACATTGTCTAGCCAACGACCTAAGAAGTCATAAACATCCATAAAGAAAGTTGCTGTTGGACCGAACACTTGAATGTCACCTGTCCAGCCGACCCGTTCCCGTTGCGGACAATCTGTTGGAATCGATAGCATATTCCCTTTTTGACTCCATTGAATATTCTCAATCAGCTGATTTACTTTTTGATTGGATGTAGTAAAAGAGCCGGTTGCTTTCATATCAGAATAAATCGCGTATGCCCAAACAGACTGTTTATCAGGCAGGGTGTCAAGCCCGTCAATTTTGATGTAGCGAAATCCGTGAAAGGTAAAGTCAGGCTCTAGCCAGGCTTCACGGCCGTCGCCAATAAATACATCTTTTTGGTCTTTATTTCTACCAACGATATTATTGAAAAAATGTCCCTCCCGATCGAGTACTTCGCTATGCTCAATGGTGATTTCCTGTCCATCAGCCAATGGAATCTGTAACTGGACACGACCTGCGATCACTTGTCCGAAGTCTACAATCACTGCGTCTTTTTCCCACCAAATACTCTTTGCTGCAAGCTTTTCTTGGCGTTTGACTTGCGGTCCTCTTTGAGGAGTCAACTGATCGAAGCCATAATCTGCTTTTGATACTTTCGTAAATCCAGTTAGGTCAAAATCGGTTTCCCAGTTTTCCTTTTCTAAACGCAAATCTTGTTTTTCACCAATAAAAAGATCACTGTAGACATATTTGCCATGGCTGCTAAAAAAATCTTCGTCTGTCACAATAGTTTCATACGTATCGTCGGTATAGTAGATTTCGATTTCTCCTAAGATACCTAGTCGATCACCGAATTGAGCACTGCCGCCACTAACACTGACCCTGCCGGCGTACCAACCGTCAGCTAACGTAACTGACCAAACATTTTTTTCTTTTAACAAGTGAGTCACATCATATGTCTGGTATTGAAGATACTGCGTGTAAGAGGTATAATCTGGCGCAAATAAGGCTTCTGATACAGCTTGCCCGTTGATTTTTGCTTGGTAGATGCCGTGTGCCGTCATCGTAAGGGATGCTTGTTTGATAGACTTGTTTTCAACAGTGAATATCTTTTTTAAATAATGTGGTGGGAGTAACCTTTCTTCGGGGGGATCCTGCACAACTTTTTTTCCTGAAAACATATCCGTCAAACTGAATGGTGGTTCTTTTCGAGTTGGCTCTTGCTGCGGTTCGATCCAAGTTGCTTGCCAAGTTTTTGTCATAAATTTTCTTTCCTTTTTTCAACATTTGCCAAAAATGAAGCTTGCAATTCTTTTAATGGCTTGCTAGTATTACTACTAAGTTTTTGATACCTAAATTGTAAGCGGTATTCTTTTTTGTGTCTTAGCTATTATTGCCAACCCGATTAGTAAAAAAAGACATTGGAGGATTTCACAATGGCGACACTAACGATTCTTGAAAAAGCATTAAAAGAAGTTTATTTGGCTTGCCCAGAATTAGAACTCCAGGTACCGTTTCATGACAAAGTAATTCCCAAAAATTTAGCATCAAGCAAACGGTTGATCCTAGAACAAATTTTCTCGGAATTCAGACCAGAACTCTCGGAGCACTACTTGATCGAAGAAGATGCTGACATTCAAGTGATTAGACACATTCGCTATTTACCGGCAAATTACCATGCACATGAATTTTTTGAAATGATTTATGTATTAAATGGTAGCTGTTATAATTTTTTTGAAAATCAGACCTATGAATTGAAAAAAGGGGATGTTGTGATTATTGCACCGAGGACTACCCATGCTATTAGTGGATTTACCGATGATTTAGAAGCTTTCAATATTTTGATTCGTAAAAGTACATTCAATGCTTCTTTTTTCGGTTTATTAGAGGATAAGGATATTTTATCGCACTTCTTTTTAAATGCACTTTACGAAAACAGCAAGCGATTTCTTTATTTTCATACGAAGCCAGCTGCTGATTTATCAGAAGGAATTTTATTGATGACAGAAGAAATCAATAAAACAGATGGTTATTCTCAAAGAATGTTGAAGAATATTCTTGATACTTTTTTTATCAGGCTTTTAAGGGGATTACAAACCAATCAAGTCAGCCTAGATACTGAAGCGGGAGAGGAGTCAGAAATAATCGATATGCTTCAATATTTGCAGAATCATTTTGCAGAAGTATCAATTGCCGACTTATCTAAGAAGTTCAACTATAGCCAGCGACAAATTGCACGTATTCTAAAAAATAAAACAGGTAAAACTTTTTCACAATTGATATTGGAAATGAAAATCAGCAAAGCCAAAGTCTATTTAAAACAAACCAACTTACCCATCCAAGAAATTGCTGAGCTCGTCGGTTATGGCGATTTGAGTAATTTTTATCGCTATTTTTTTAAAGTAACGGGTTGTTCGCCAAAGCAGTTTAGAGAAATGAATTGAGCGCTTATCAAAGAGAACTGCTCTTCTAGAAATGTTGAGCAGTTTTTTCGTATGCTAGGTAGTAGTTAAAGAAAAATAATGTGGGCAATAGTCTTGCTATGAAACTCGTTTCATACCGTACAATCAATCAAGAGACCTTTTCAGAAAATTGTCGAAAGTGGAACAACTAATTTTCTATGGTAGACTTAGGTCATTAGCAAAACAATCAGATAGGAATGAAAGAAATGGCAACGATTCGCGATATAGCAAAAATTACTGGTTTTTCGATCACGACGGTCTCTCGTGTGATCAATGGCCATCCTTATGTTGATGAGCAAAAGCGAGCAGCGATTTTGGCGGTGATGGAAGAACTGGATTACAAACCGAATAAAATCGCCCAAAAACTTAGCTCGGGGAAAACCTATAATATTGGAGTCATCGTACCGTTTGTCAATCACGCCTTCTTTGATGGAATTTTAAATGGCATCATGGAAGAAGCCTTTGCCCAAAAATACAAGGTGACGTTGCTTCCGACCAATTTTGATCGGAAGCTGGAGCTAGAATATCTAGAAGAATTCGCTGCAAAGGGATTTGACGGCTTGATCGTCATCACCCGCGCAAATCATATCGAGACATTTTATCCCTACATGGAAAAAGGACCGATTGTTTTTTGTGAAAATTCGACCGGTACTGCCGTTCCTTTCGTTGCGATCGACTTGGTCGGCTCTGTGACAGCCAGTATCAATTATTTGAAAGAACAAGGTGTAAAACGCTTGGGACTGACGCTAGGGCGCAGCAAACGCCTCAGCTGCAATTCAGTCAACACGATCGCAAAAGCCAAGGAGCTGTTTCCTAATTTTTCTGAAGCAGATATTTATTGGGATTGTATCAAAGCACAAGATGGGATTTCCGCAGCTGCATTTTTTAAGGAACGAGGAATCGATGGGGTGATCACAAATGGGGACGAGATCGCAGCGATGATCTTAAATCAATACCCTCACGGAACAGCACCCGTCGTGATTGGGCAAGAAAACCTGCTCATCAGTCAAATGCTGCACTTTTCTTCCGTTGAGTTTCATCTGGATCAGTGCGGCAAAGAAGCCTTTCGCTTGTTTCAAGAAAGAAAACAAGAGCAGATCATTCTGCCTTACGAACTTATTATTCGTGAATAATCATTGTTATAAAAAGAACACACCTTTTTGTCGAGAGGTGTGTTTTTGCCTGCTTATTAAAGGGGAATTGTAGAGATAAAATAAAAAAATAAAGAAAAAATTTATTTTGAAAGCTTGCTTTTCACAGAGTAAAGGGCTACCATTGGTCTGTGGCTTTTTCGCCACAAAAATAGGAAACGTATCAGACAAGAGTACTTGGGGAAGATTCTCTTGGGGGAAGCCTGATACGTTTCCTTTTGTTCATTCTAACACTATTTATATATAAAGTAGAGAGATATTGAGTAGATAAATAAAAATACTACTGTAATTGATGAATAGGAAAAAGGCAATCTCACAGACGAGTTTCTCTGGAGCGATTTCCTACAACATGCTGGATGGCAAATTGCTCCATCATGTTTTGATTAATTACAAAGCATCAACTAACTAATTGTGTTGCACCCACTAGAAAATTACATAATTTCGCAACACCTGTTTCAGCTGTTTCTTTGATTAGAACAGTCGCAGTATTTTCGTAAACATGAATCACACTAACTTCTTGTAAACCGGTAAAGCCAATAACATTTGCCTGATAGTTTTGACCAGGGAACACTTGGTATTTTTCCATGTTTTTATCTCCTTCATTAATCTTATTTCAAAAGAATAATAATTAAAATTTAAGAAAAAGTAAAGTGAAACGATTTTTCATTCAAAAACTCGTCCTTTCGGCTGTTTATTCGAGTGAAAATCAACCTTTTCTGTAATTTTTCATTTGGATTTTCAATAAATATACGATGGCTAGTTGAATATTATTCAATGGATCGTACCAATTTAGCGAGCGATCGACTACAAAGTTGAGGGAAAGAAAGCTAGAAATCCCCAGCTATATTGTTTGTTTTGTCCCGTCTTCACGCTTATAATAAAGGTAGGAAGAACGATCGGTGTCACCACTTCCTAATTCAATTGAAAAGGGCGTGCAAGTTATGGAAAACGTATACCGAAATAACTTTGTCAAAAGAACGGTTCAACTGATGTTTGCACCAAAAAAAATCAGAAAACGTCCACCCGAACAATGGATCAAAATGCCTACCGACCGAGGTATTCGGAGAAAGGACGCGTGATCCAGCATCTCGCAGCTATGCGTAAAATAGTGTTTGAAGAAACGAAACTCAGGAAGTCCCGTCATGGGACTTCCTTTTTTATGTCATTTTTATCACATTCTTCATTGAGAAAATTATTAGTACAGGCGCTCTTTTACAGACGCAAGGTCAAGAATACGATGGAGTAAGAAATCACAAACTACAAAGAAACCAATGTCAGCACTCAATGGATCATTGGATGAAAGACTACAATCCTTCTTTTCATTGAGGGATTTCCCTGTTTCTTTTGATCGATTTTAAATTGGATATTGCCAGGAAAAATACGCGCCAACGAATTATCATTCTCTAATGGTACAGGAGACCAACGTTTAAGGAACGTAAAAGCAATCAAAAAAGCGCTTTTTTCGTACAAAGATTCTGTTAAAATGAAGATATGGATAAAAAAAGTAATTGCTGCAAATCAATCATTTAAAGAAGGTGAAAGCATGGACTACCAAGAAATCGCGCGTCATTTTCAAACGACATCGTTTGATCCCAAACCGTTTGTGCAAACTGCGATCGATGATCGAAAGGTAAGGGAGAAGCTAGTGGAGAATGTCGTTGATGGCCAAAATCATATCAATGAGTATTTTAATAGTTATTTGATCATTAAAGAAGTAGCCATTAAAAACCCTGAGCTGATTTATGATGAGTGGGAACGGATCTGGGCACTGCATACCCACAAAAATTCCTATCATCGGTGGATCGCCCATGATCTGATCACGCAACTTCTGGTGATCGATCATGAAGACAAGTTTGAAGCAATCAAGCGAGAATATGTACTGCTGCCCAAAGAAGAAAAAATCAGTAATTACAAGAAGATGTCTGAGAATATCCAAAAGGCTATGAAGCTCAAAGACCTCAGCAAAGAAATTTCACTGTTATGGAAAATTAAGTACATGTGATGAATGAACGGATAATCAGGTTGATGGTATTGCTTTCTATTAGCTAAATCATAGAAAAAACAGGCTATCTTTTTGTGATTCAAAAAAGAGCAGATGTATCAGTAGCAAGCAGCGATTATGAAGTTTAAAAAATTGATATCTCTGCTTTTTTTAGCCTGTAGTTGACTGATTATCCGATAATGAGCGCGCGTATTTCAACATGTCGCTGTATGAAATAACAGGGAAATCTCCCTTAAGTCCTTGTAAGAAGCCAAGTGAAACTTTATACTAGAATGTAATACTTATTCAAAAAAAGGACAAATAAAATGAGGACATGAGCTTTTATGAAGAAATATTGTAAGGAAAATGTGCTAGAAGCGGCGATGACGCGTTTGGAATATATTTTTGATACGTTTCCCCATGTGTATTTCTCTTTCAGTGGTGGAAAAGATAGCGGGGCCATGATCCAGTTGGCTGACCAAGTCGCACAGAACAAAAAGAAAACCTTTGATCTGCTGATTTTAGATATCGAGGCAAATTATGATGCTACGAGAACGTTCATGGAAAAAATCAAAGCGTTACCAAGTATCAATCAAACCTTCCACTTCTGTTTGCCCTTTTACGAGGACAACAATACCAGCGTCTTTCAGCCACAATGGCTGATGTGGGATGAACAAGAACGTGAGAAGTGGGTACAGCCGATGCCTAAAGATGCGATTTCACTTGCTGATTTGGATGAATCATTGATGGAAATCTATCAGAGTGCAAATATGAACCCTGATAAGTTTTTACGAAACTTTGCTCATTGGTACGCAAGCTATCATCAGTTTGAGCCGGTTGCTTGTGGTGTGGGGATACGAACCCAGGAAAGTCTGTATCGGTATCGATCGATCACATCGCCAAAGTATAACTTTCGGAAGCAATGCTGGATCAAACGGCAAGTAGCAGATTCAATGGTCGTTAATTTTTACCCAATCTATGATTGGAAGACCGAAGATGTCTGGGGAGCCTATGCCCATTTTGACTGGCCGATCAATGGCTTTTATGAAAAGTTGTATGATCATGGCGTTCCGATCCATCAAATGCGGATCTGTCAGCCTTACGGTATGCAGCAACGTAAAGGCTTGTACCAATATGCTTTGGTGGAACCGGAAACGTGGGAACGCGTCGTCAATCGTGTGTCAGGAGCCAATTTTGGTCGATTGTATGCCCAGACGGGATTATTGGCGCATTACAATACGAGAAAGCCCAGTCATATGACTTGGCAAGAGTATGCGGTCTTTTTACTGGAATCAATTGGACTTTATTCAAAGAAATTACAGGATCATTATTACCGCAAAATCACGATTTTGATTGATCATTATCGAGAAAAGCACGGGATCGAAGTGGAAGATATACCCGATGTGACCAAACGTAAGGACTGGCTGAAAAACGAAGTACTCTGGCATGACTGGAAAGGGATCGCTCGTGCGTTAGAAAAAAATGATTTTTCTTTGAGTACGCGACAATATAGTTTGACGAAAAAAGATGAGTCTGAATTGTATGAGTTGGCGGTCGATTTTGGGGCGGCTTTGGGGATCGAGCATTTACCCAAGTATCAGTTGAAAAAATTGAATGCCAAATACGAGTATTTAACGAAAAAAATCACCTAACGATGGACGAGTGCGTCCTTAGAGAGGAAGGGTTTTGTGAACGAACGATTGGTTTTATTTTTTCCACCGTATAAGAAAAGCCAATTCTATCAATTGATGGGGGCTTTTTTTGCGGAACGGGTGTATCAGCAGCAATTTCCGTACTTAGTCAATGATGAGAACTGCTACTGGTACGTGATTCTTGATGACGAAAAACGGGTGACTGCTTTTTCTTATTATGAAAAAGGCGCCAACAAAGTGGAGCTAGGGGAATTCTATGAAAAAGATCCAGCCGCTCAATTTAAAAAGTTTCTTTTACGGAAGATGCTGGTGGATATCAGCCGCAACTACCCAGAAGCAGAGATTCTCGCTTCTAGTAACCAGCCTAGTGAAATTGCACTTTTGGAGTCAAAAGGGTTTGCGGTCTATCGGCAAACAAAAAATTATTCATTTCTAAAAAGGAGTGTAGTACCTCATGAGCGATATCGATTTTCCAGTGTTAGCGGCGAAGCTGATCCCAGTCAGCAAGATTCACGCGAATACGTATAACCCCAACACCGTGGCTGCTCCAGAAATGGATTTACTGGAACTGTCGATTCGAGAAGATGGCTTTACGCAGCCATTGGTTTGTTACCACGATAAGGAGCAAGACAAGTATATTTTGATCGATGGGTTTCATCGGTACATCGTAGCAAAAGATCGTTTGGAATTGCCAAGCGTTCCGGTCACGGTGATCGATAAGCCTTTTGAGAATCGCATCGCTTCAACGATTCGCCACAATCGAGCACGTGGTACCCATGGCATCGAGAAGATGGGAAATATCGTGCAGCAGTTGGTGGCTAACGAGTGGTCGGATGAACGAATTGCCAAGGAATTGGGGATGGATCGTGAAGAGGTCTTTCGCTTTAAGCAGCGTTCAGGTTTAAAAAGTGCCTTTTCTAACCATGAATTCAGCAAGTCTTGGATTGAGTTTGAAAAAAGATATTACAAAGGCAAAAAAGAGACCTGAGAGGTTGAAAAAACTATTTAAAAAAGCTATCTATTAGAAGATAGCGATTCGTTAATAATTCTTTTTAAATTTTGAATAGGTGTTTTTTACAACGATAACGATCAAATTGACCACCATCGACAAGCAAAGCGTCCCTAAGAGAATAGCTAGGATCACACCTAATGCGTCTCTTAGAAAGCTGAAGATCGCTTCAATGATAAACATGGT
Source organism: Enterococcus sp. DIV1368d (assembly GCF_050542975.1). Lineage (NCBI taxonomy): Bacteria > Bacillati > Bacillota > Bacilli > Lactobacillales > Enterococcaceae > Enterococcus > Enterococcus sp. DIV1368d. The sequence goes on from NZ_CP172939.1 coordinate 592,120, forward strand.
TTTTCCTCCTTTTCTCATCGTCTATTTTTTCTGACAATTGCAAAAACAGCTTCCTTGAGCAATAACTACCCAAAGACTTTGCCCTGCGGGGTACAAGCCTCAGTTTCTTGAGACCCCGTCGCTTCAAAATTGAGTATACTTTATAAATAATGAAAATACGTTTCTATTTTTTACAATCGGAGAAAAAATCGGAAATGTTAAGAATAACGACACCTTTTCTAATTTTTCTTCGATTTACATCAATAATCGTATCAGGTTGCATAAAAAAAGTAAAATGATAACAAAAAATCGAATCGAGAAAAAAGATACTATTTCGTAACTTTATAACCGTAAGCGAATTCAAAAGCCTTGCTGCACCACGTCTTTAATATGTAAAGACTTGGTGCAGCTCTTTTGTTTCCCACTGTGACGAGGTTTACAAAATGACTGACATTATTTTTCCGGAAAAAGCATAATTGCATAAAAATCAATGCGGATTAAAACCGTTTTATAACAAAGATAGTAAGCGCATTTTTAGCTCGATGACAAAATTTTTTGTGATGCTGGGAGAAAGCATCAGTGGATGTTTTGACAATAAGCCGATCGACATGTGGGGATCAGGCAAAGGAAGCGAGACGATTTTTACTCGAGCATGAGTTTGCTCAATGATGGAACGAGGGATCAGACTGCAGTATCCAGTTCGTTCGATCAAGTAAGGAATCGTACTGATATTGCTGACAGACTCCCAATGGATCGAAGGAACCTGATTGTCAAGATAGCTTTCAATTTTTGTGCGAGCTGGACAATCAGACTTGGAACGATAGAGATGGCTCCCTTCAAGGTCGGCTAGCTTATTGATGATTAATGGGTTTGAGATTGAGGTAATGCAGCAAAGCTCTTCTTGAAACAATTCCTCGTAGGCAAAATGTTTCTCGTGAGGAAGTGAGCATAAGGCGAAATCGATTCGGTTTTCATTTAGTGCATTGGCTAATTCCAGTGTTGAGCCCACGATGATCTCGAAGTTTATTTTTGGATAGTGCTGCGAAAAATCGTGAAGCAGTGCAGGCAAAACCAAAATGTCATAGGGTTGAAGGATGCCCATCCGCAACGAATACTCGACCGTATGGGAAGCATTGATCAACTGTTCTTTGACCCGCTCCCAGTGGGCAATCAGTTCGGGTACTTCCTGTTTCAACAATTCGCCTTCCAAGGTCAATACATTGCTTTTTCCTTCCAAAAATAACGCTACTTCTAATTCGTCTTCTAACTTTTTGATATGGTTCGTAACGGTCGACTGGGCATAGTTTAGTTTGGCGGCAGCTCTAGTAAACGTACCTTCCTCGACGATTGTTTTGAAGGATTGCAGCTCCTTGATAAAATCCACGTTTGTTCCCCTCTCTTTTTACCTATTATACAAAAAAGGAGCGGGGAGAAAATTTCTTTTTTTTCTAGTAAATAAAAAAATTAGATACAAAAGTTATTTAAAACATGCAGTCTGTTATGACCGTATGTTTCTTTGCTTTTAAAATAACGAATTTCACATTTGTGGCTAAGGATATCCGCTAAAATTTCATTTATTAAAAAATCCACGAAGCAGGCCAACTTTTCAGGGATTACGAACAGCACATAAAAACAAGACAGTGGTTTTCTCCGCTGCGCTTGAATGGAAAAGCGTTTATTAGGAGAGGAATCTTGCAAAAAAGGTCTGATTTTTTTCTGATGTGAAAAAAATAGACACGCTAAGAGAAAAGAAAAATGGATACTTAGGAAAGGGTCAAAATAGCAAACCGCGCAATGAAAAACTGGCGGCGCTTCCTTCAAGAAGGCCGTCAGTTTCCTTAGGTCAACGAATCGGTGTGATTCTTGGCTGAATCAGCTGTTCAATCGTTTTGTGGATGATCGTCCAGTCCGAAAGGGTGGGGACATTGGAAATGCGCAGTTGCTGAAATTTGGAGTTGCTTTTCAGATGTAAGTCAAAATTGCTAACGATCAAATCTATTTCCCGATGGATCAATTCTTGTTCATCAGGAGCGACTTCAAAAAAGTAACTGATTTCTGTATGGTCGTTTTTAAATAATTCCGTTGATGCGGCTAAGAAAGCATCTAGACCAGCACCGCCTTGAAAAGCAAAGGCTACTTTGAGGTGTTTTTTCAGCTGGGGATTAGGCGCTAACTCGCTTAACAAAGTCAATGTGACTGCGATATGTTCCAAGTGAGTAAAGGAAAAGAAGCGGCTTTGATCGTTGAAGGGTTTCAACCACTCATTCCAAGCAAGGTAATCCGTCTTGAATGTCGTTTCAACAAAGGCTTTGATCTGCGGATCAGCAAACTCATAATTGGCAGAAATCATCGTCAGCAGGCGAAGATTTACGAGATACGCGACGATCTTGTGGGCGGCTGCAGGTGGAATAGCGACGCCAGATTTCTCTAAAAAGGCAGCCGCTTCTGCAATAATTTCTGGTCTTTCTGTATGGTGAAAAATGTAATCCGCATCGTTTTCTCCATTGATGTCCATCGTACTATAGGAAAGACAGTGGAGCGCATTGACAAAGATCCAAAGTAGTTCTTGTTGCGGCAAGTGGATGATTCGGTATTTTTTCAAGTAATGTTCGTTTAATATTTCTGAGAAAATAGCGAAGCGTTCTTTCTCCAATAGATTGCGTTCTAAAGACGGCGGCAAGGTCAAAAAGTAAGAATAGCGCCACCTACGCTTGGCGATACTTAACCACAGAGCAAGTCGGTAATGGCTGTAATGCAAATCTTTCTTGTTGGCTTCTTTGGCTTTTTGGACCAGCAGACGGGCATCAGCAGGACTATCCTTATCTAAAATCGTGCTATCGCCATAAGCAGAAAAAAAGACGAACAGACAAAATCGGATGTCCGCTTCGGTACCAATAAAGTCAAGATGATTCGTGGCAATAGTTACAGAATAGGTTTGCAACGACTTGTTCATGTAGCTGATCGTCCGTAAAAGATGACTGCGAGAATAACCGAATTCAATCGTTGCTCGGTGAATAGAGTATTTTTTATTATCAATAATACTCGTCATGATTTTAAACTCCAGCGTTTCCATCCCCAGATACTGAATGGCAGAATTGATGGAAGCGTTCGGCGCATAAGCGATCGAGACGATGTTCGTTTCTGAGAGTGTGATCTTGACCAGTTCTTTTGGCAAACTGTCACTTAATATACTCAGCTCTTTGGTAACTGTAGGCAAAGATAGACCCAGTAATGTCGCTAATTCTTGTGGATGATACCCTGTCGGTGCAGCATTTAGCACTTGCAAGATTTTTACTTGTCGAGAAAATGCTTTGTCCCGATGCAAGTTGATAGATAAATTTTCTAACATTGAAGTCACCACCTATCCATTGAAATTACGCTCGTTTTAAGTAAATTATATAATACTCTGCGCCAATCAAGAAGTCTTATCCCTTGAAAATTGGCGGATTTCATGTTAAAGGTGCGCCGCATGTTTTATCGAGTGTGAAGCAGTCATTGAAAACAGCTTTTTTAGAAAAAACAACCTTGCCAGTTGCAGACCTAAAACGCTTGGATAGATTGGTCCAAAGATAAGTGTGAATAACGTTGGGGAAAAGAAAAAGGAGAAAAAATGAAAATGAAGAAACGCGTAGTTATAAGTAAGAGCGCTTTAGTAGGGATGCTGATTTTAGGGACAACCTTTCCAAGCACATGGCCGATCGCTCAGGCAACAGAAACACAACAAACAGAGCAGCAAACACCATCCATAGACTCCACCGTTCCCTTGCTGACAGATTCAACAGGAAGCATGGACACAGGAGAAAAGACAAATTCCCAAGAAGGAAATGCTGACGTCGTATCTTCCGAAACAACCGCAAGTGAAGTGGTGACCACCACTTCAAACCCAGAAACAAATCAATCTAACACAGCTGATACTGCAGAAAAAACTCAAATTTCAGTTACTGCCCCATCTGCTGAAACCAATGTAGAATCTACGGATAGTCAACCTTTCGCTGCAGAATCAACGAAGAGTATCGAGAGTTTCAACTACGATCTGACTGTAGAATATGATCCGATCAAGTATAAAGCACTGGTTTTGGATTTGCCAATCCCGGAAAAATACGCACACCAAACACTATACCAAGACCCGCAGTTGACAGAAGATTTTTATGTCTACAAAACGGATAAGGTATACATGCTGGTGGGGCTATGGTATACAAGTGAAGTGACTGGTACCAATCAATTAAATATATCTTGGACAAGCTTTACAGGTTTTACGATCAACTATTACGGTCTAACAGCGGTTTTAGAATATACCGACGTTAACGGAAACCTTTTGTTTACGGAGACATATAATGTTCGCTTTACGAATAGCCATTTGACGGTTAAATATGTGGATGAATCAGGGATGGAAATCTATCCTTCTCAAACCATCCATAATAGCACCAATGAATCCTATAATGTCTCTACAAGTGCGTTTATTCCAGAAATTCCAGGGTACGTTCTTGATACCAATCAACTACCGACGAATGCCAAAGGAAATTTTCCTCGAGGCGAATCGACAGTGACCTACGTCTATCAAAAAGCACCAACGGACTTCACAGCGCTATCCGTGAAAGATACCACGGTTTATGAACGAGATACATGGAAAGCCGCGGATAATTTTGAACAAGCAGTCTCAAAAGAAGGAAAAATACTGACTTACGAGGAATTCCTCGCTGAGGGCGGCAGTGTGTCTGGGCAAGTCGATACTAGTCAAGCGGGTACTTATACAATCAGCTACCACTTAAACAATGTAAGCAAAGAGGCAACGGTCCTCGTCAAACCTCGATTCACTGCGATTACTGTTCACGATTCTTCGTTGTACGTCGGCGAAAATTGGTCCCCAAAAGATAACTTCGACCAAGCCGTCGATCGGGACAACCATCCAGTTGCTTTTGCCGATGTGAGCGTTGACGGAAGCGTGGATACCAAGAAAGCGGGGACCTATGAGGTAGTGTATCGTTATGATGGGATAGAAAGCAAAGCCGTGATCACCGTCAAAGCGGATCAAACGACAGTCAAAGTCCACAATAGCGAGTTGTACACAGGGGAACAATGGGAAGCCAAGGACAACTTCGACAGCGCAACGGATCGGGATGGTTCAGCTGTGGAATATGGGGATATCACTGTCACGGGGACTGTCGATACAACGCAAGCAGGCAAGTACGAGGTCACTTACAGCTATCACGGCGTAGAAAGCAAAGCCATTATCACCGTCAAAGCGGATCAAACCACAGTCAAAGTCCACAATAGCGAGTTGTACACAGGGGAAAACTGGAAAGCTATGTATAATTTCGATAGTGCAACGGATCGAGATGGTAAACCTGTTGATTTTGGGGTTATCATCGTTACAGGCAGAGTGGACACAATGAAAGCAGGCAAGTACGAGGTCACTTACAGCTATCACGGCGTTGAAAGCAAAGCCCTTGTTACCGTCAAAGCGGATCAAACGACAGTCAAAGTTCACGATAGCGAGTTGTACACAGGGGAAAACTGGACTGCCAAGGACAACTTCGATAGCGCAACGGATCGAGATGGTAAACCTGTTGATTTTGGGGATATCACTGTTACAGGCAAAGCAGATACAACAAAAGCTGGCAAGTACGAGGTCACTTACAGTTATCATAGTGTAGAAAGCAAAGCCATTATCATTGTCAAAGCGGATCAAACGGCAGTTAAAGTTCACGATAGCGAGTTGTACACAGGAGAAAAATGGACAGCCAAAGACAACTTCGATAGCGCAACAGATCGGGATGGTAAACCTGTTGATTTTGGGGATATCATCGTTACAGGCAAAGTGGACACAATGAAAGCAGGCAAGTACGAGGTCACTTACAGTTATCATAGTGTAGAAAGCAAAGCCGTAATCACCGTAAAAGCCGATCAAACGATAGTTAAAGTCCACGATAGCGAGTTGTACACAGGGGAACAATGGGAAGCCAAAGACAACTTTGACAGCGCAACGGATCGGGATGGTAAACCTGTTGATTTTGGGGATATCACTGTTACAGGCAAAGCAGATACAACAAAAGCTGGCGAATACGAGGTCACTTACAGTTATCATAGTGTAGAAAGCAAAGCCATTATCATTGTCAAAGCGGATCAAACATCCCTAAAAGTTCACGATTCAACGATCAAGCAATGCTTCCTGGTATGAAAAGGATCTCCCTACCATTTTTGTTTCTACTGCCAATCCCTATCACTTATTTGACATCCCTTATGTTTCAACTTTTATCAATGCGTATACAGGAAATCCAGAAACAGTGGAGGCTATAATCCAGAAATTGCTAGGGAAAGAACCGTTTAAAGGTAAGAGCCCGATCGATCCATTTTGTGGGGACTTTTTAGCTAGAGCAAAATAACTTTTATAAGAAGGAGGAGAAAAAATGAGACAAAATCGATTACTGAATGATGGCTGGCAATTTCACTTAGATGAGATAGAAGAGCCAATGAAAACAGTCAGAAAAGCCGCAGCTATCGGTGGCTTGGCAGCTCCGCTTGAAAATGAAGCGGGGGATACTGTTTTGATAGGTGCTGGTGGAGAACATTTTCTACGGCTGATTGCTCAAGGTGATCGTGAAAAAGGCTTGAGAATGTTGGCGAACACTGCTTTGGAAAGTGAACTTGACGAAGATTGGGTATCTGTTGATCTCCCTCATGATTGGAAAAATGAACTTCCGTATGTTAATGATCCCGATTTACTGATGAGTGGATCAAAGCCAGACGGCATTGCCTATTACCGTAAGACTTTTGCGTTAACTCCAGATGAAGTGAACGAAAAGCAAGTGACTCTCCACTTTATGGGCGTCATGCGTATGGCATCTGTCTGGTTTAATGGTGTATTTCTAGGTGATCATTACAGTGGATACTCTGATTTTTCTTTTGATGTCTCTGAACTGATACGCATCGGCTCAGAGGGAGTGAATGTGGTGTTGATCAAAGTGGATACGACGAAAGGCGCGGAAGGCTGGTGGTATGAGGGAGCAGGTATATATAAGGATGTATATTTAGAAATAAAACCAAAGCTTCAGATTGTGGCAGAAGCATCGTTTATCGAAACAACTGAAATAAACCAGCAGGAAGCGCTCCTTAAAATCACCATTGGTCTTGCTAACCATCATTTTGAGAAAAAACAAAAGATAACGATCAAAAGTCTGGTGGCTGATCAACAAAATATCCATGAGTGTAACGTAGATCCTTTGGAGACAACAGAATGGAGTTATTGTCAAAAAATCTGCGCGCCTCAGCTATGGTCTCTCGAGAATCCACATCTATACCAAGCTACTTTTCAACTATTTGATGGCGAGAACCAAATCGATGACTATCAGCTTTTTTTTGGTATTAGGACAGTCGCATATACTACGAAAGGTTTTCTGCTTAATGGGGAACGTAAAGAATTAAGAGGGGTCTGTGAGCATCAAGATTTTGGTGGTCTAGGTGTCGCATTACCAAAAGATATTTTACGGTATAAGCTGTTGAAAATGAAAGAAATGGGGGTAAACGCCTATCGCAGTGCACATCACTTTGCTTCTAAAGACCTCCTTGAATTATGTGATGAGTTAGGTATCATCGTTATGAACGAGAACCGCATCTTGGAATCTAGTGAGTGGCGGACAAATGAGCTGGCAAAAATGGTGAAGCAAACACGTAATCATCCTTCTCTTTGTTTTTGGTCCCTTTGTAATGAAGAGGTGATTGGTCATACGCCGCTTGCTTACCGAATGGCACAAAAATTAGCAGCTGTGATCCGAACCCATACTTCGCAAAGTCTTATTGTTTCAGCGGAATTACTTAATCCTGCTGGTCAGGTGGATGCTTCTTATATGCGTATTTTTGATGTGAACGGGGTCAATTATCCTGAGGCTGCTGTAAATGGGACAGGTTTAGTTGCTGTAAAGGAAAAGTATCCGCTATTTTCATATCTTAGTACGGAAAGTGCTTCTTACTTTTCGACAAGAGGGGTCTATCAAGATAACAGCGAAAAATGTCATACTTCAAACTTTGGTTCTCTTTATTCTATGGTCTTACCTGGGAAACGAAAGCCTGAAGAGCCAGGAACCGGTGGTACGGCTAAACCGACAGAAGTACTGCGTTACTTAGAAGAACATGCCTATATGGGAGGTGTCTTCTTGTGGACATTTATGGATTACTACGGTGAGCCAGCACCGTTTCGATGGCCTGGGATCAGTTCTCAATTTGGAATTACAGATACGGTCGGATTTGAAAAGGATTCTTTTTATTATTATCAATCAAGGTGGACTGAAACACCAATGGTTCATGTGTTTCCTCACTGGAACAAAGAAGGGTTAACAATTGACCAAGGGGTTACGGAGGTGAGGATTTTTTCTAATTGTCATACTGTTGAGTTGTTTCTGAACGGGAAGAGTTTTGGAAAGAAAAAAATGATAAAGATGGCCTATCTTGGCGTATTCCTTATGAACCAGGTTGTTTAAAAGCCATTGGTGTCAAAGAGGAACAAACAATTGAAGCAACTCGAAAAACAAGCGGTCCGACTGATTCTGTCACAGTTAAAGAACGATTCTGTGGAGCGGACTACTCTCTATTTGAGATCCAAGGAATCGATTCAGAAGGGATCGAGGTGCCAACTGCAGACGAACTTGTAGCGGTTTTGGTAAAAAATGGAACAATCCTCGGACTTGCTAATGGCGATCCCGCAGATCTAGACGGGTATAATTGCCAAGAGAAAAAACTTTTTTCAGGAAAATTAATGGCAATCATAAAAAAAGAACCAGGAAAAGTACCGCTTATCCAAGCAGCACTAAAAAAAGTTGAGTAAAAGAGAAGCAATTGAAGGTAATAGTAGTTAGCCTTGGTGCTCACAGATTTTTACGGAAAAAGAAAAAAGCCGACCCACAACCTCGACAGTTTATAAAGTCATTGGTTGGTGGTTCGGCTTTTTCATCAAGCTGTTGCAAACTGGCTGTTATATAGTTGGGCGTAAAGGGAATCTTGTGCCAGTAGTTCTGTGTGGGAGCCTTTTTCGACGACGGAGCCGTCTTTCATCACTAAGATCAAGTCAGCGTTTTTGATGGTAGAAAGACGATGGGCGATGATAAAGCTGGTCCGTCCTTGGGTCAAACGATCCATCGCCGTTTGGATCATTTGTTCCGTCCGCGTGTCGACACTGGAGGTGGCTTCATCAAGGATCAGGATCGTTGGGTCTGCTAAAATCGCCCGAGCGATCGTCAATAATTGTTGTTGTCCTTGTGACAGTTCGCTTTCGGAACCAATGACGGTATCGTAACCGTTGGGCAGGGTCCGCACAAAGTGGTCGCATTGGGCGGCTTTCGCGGCAGCCAAGATGTCTTCCCGAGTGGCATCGGGATTGCCATAAGCGATATTTTCAGCAATGGTTCCTTGGAACAGCCATGTATCCTGCAGCACCATACCGAATTTTTTCCGTACTGCCGGTGCCGAAAAGGACATCATGTCTTGATCGTCCAGCAAAATCTTTCCACCGTTTAAAGGATAAAAGCGCATCAAAAGATTGATCATGGTGGTTTTTCCAGCGCCTGTTGGTCCGACGATCGCAACCGTTTGTTTTGGTTTGACGGAAAATTCGACGTTTTCCATCAGGAGTTTTTCCTTGCTGTAGCCAAAGGAGACGTGTTGGAAATCGATTTTTCCTTTGATGGTTTGTGGAATTGGCAGTTGCTGGGTCGCTGTTTCTTCTTCAGGATAATCAAGGATCTCAAAAATTCGTTCGAGAGATGCTAAGGCACTTTGCAAGGTATTCATAATATAAGAAGCTTGCGTGATCGGTTCAGACACTTGGTTGATGTATTGCAGATAGGCTTGTACAAGACCAATGGATAATTGCCCTTGCAACACCATCAGACCACCAACGACGGCGCTTAAGATAAAGCCGATTTGATTGATAAAGCGCACGAAAGGATTGATAGCTGCACTGACGAACTGTGCTTTCCGAAAAGCTTTAAATTGGGCTTCGCTCAATTCCGCCATTTCCGCTTCAACGGCAATTTGCTGGTTGTAGGATTTGATCAGCGGATTTGCGGTATAAAACTCTTCCGCTCGACTGCTGACTGCACCTAATGTTTCTTGGTTTTTGGTAAAGTAGCTCAAGTTTTTTCGTGCGAGAACGGTAGTCACAAAAGCACTCAAAAGCAAAATCAGGACCACGCCGATCGTCAGCAATGGGCTGAGATAAAGCATGGCGATCAAGCCGAAGGTAATGCTGATGGTTGCGGTGATCAACTGCATCAAACCGACTTGCAAGACTTCAGATACTTTATCTAAATCGAGAATCACTCGGCTTAAAATATCGCCAGTATGATGTTTGTCGTAAAAACTGATAGGCAGGCGATTGAATTTGTCACTGATTTGTTTGCGTAAAGTCAAGGTCAGGGTTTCACTGACACTGGCCATTGTATACTCTTGCAGCAAGGAAAAGAGACTGATCAAAAGCCACGTTCCCCCTAAAAGGACGACTGGACCTAAAATACTTTGCCAAAAATCATTGATCTGCCAGCCTTCTTGTTGAAACAAGGCAATCAGATTATCCAGTCCACGCCCCAAGATCAAAGGGGCGATGGACATTAGTAAGGAAAAGAACAAGGCGGAAGCGATAATCAGTAGAAAGCGGGCTTTTTGTTCCATCAGCAAACGCAGCAAGCGTCGGCTTGTATGTTTCATGTTTTTTGGTGTATCCATTGTTTGTTTACTCATCCTTCATTCCTCCCATTCCTTGAGATGAGGCAAACTCTTGATAAGTTTGGCAATTGCGTAATAATTCTTCGTGGGTTCCTTTACCGACCATTTTGCCGTTATCCAAGACAATGATTTGATCGGCATTTTTGACGGTCGATACCCGCTGAGCCACGATAATGACGGCGGCATCTTTCGTGTATTCTTTCAATGCACGCCGCAAATTGGCGTCTGTTTGATAATCCAAAGCAGAAAAGCTGTCGTCAAAGAAGTAGATTTCTGCTGGCTTTGTCAGCGCTCGGGCAATACTCAGTCGTTGCTTTTGACCGCCAGAGAAATTGCTGCCTTTTTGAGCAACCGGACTTTCATAACCTTCAGGCAAGCCTTCAATAAATGACTTGGCTTGAGCAACTTCAGCGGCTTTTGCCATCGCCTCATGGGTTGCTGGACGATTGCCGAAACGCAAGGTTTCTTGAATCGTGCCGCTAAGCAAGAGCGCTTTTTGCGGGACATAACTAATTTGGTCCCGTAGTTCGGCTTGTGAGATCTCTTTGATGTTGCGTCCAAAAAGCGTGATCGAACCAGCAGTCACATCTTTGAAACGCAACAGCGCTTTGGCGATGGTGCTTTTGCCAGAGCCAGTTCCGCCAACGATCGCTGTCGTTTTGCCTCGGTGGATCTCGAAGCTGATATCTTCTAAGACAGGTTCTTCGGCGCCTTCATACGTAAACTGCACGTGATTGAAAGCGGCGATCGTTTCTGACACGGCAGTCTTATTTAAGGTTTGGTCACCGTCGATCAAATCAATTGGTTCTTCCAAAACTTCTGTGATCCGTTGCAAGGAAGTCAAGCCTTTAGGCACCATCACGATCACCATCGCTGCCATAGTCAAAAACCAGAGACTCAGGATCGTGTATTCGATGATGGCAGTAATACTACCAATAGCAAGGCGGCCCTGCAGACTTTGATAGCCGCCGTAGACAAGGATAGTCGAAATCGAGAGTCCCATTACTAAATTGACCGTCGGATTCAAGACAGCAAAGAGGCGATTGACTTGGATCATGGTTTTCGCATATTCCGTCAGTGTTTGATCTGTCCGTTCTTTTTCGTAAGCAGCTTTGTCGAATGCTCGAATCACCCGAGCGCCAGTAAAGGTTTCTCGTAAGATCCGCATCATTTTATCGACTAGTTTTTGCGTGATTTGTGATAATGGGATCGCTTTGCGAATCACCCCATAAGCGATCATTGAAAAACATAGGATCGCTACGATTGGGACCCAAATCATCCGTAAAGAGACGGTGCCGGTTAGAAAAATCGAAGCTGCGACGATCATTGGGGCTGGCAAAATCATTTGCAGCGCCATCATCAAAATTTGTTGGATGTTGTTGATGTCGCTGGTGGTACGTGCCAGCAAAGTGGGCGTACCATAGCCATCAACAGCGGATACAGAGAGTTCTTGTGTTTTTTTGAAAAGGCGCATCCGCAAAAAATGCCCGAATTTTCCTGAAAGGTGGGCAGATAAATAACTACCGCCTACAGAGACGATCACGGTGCCGATGGCAATGGCAAACATCCACCAGCCATTGTGCCAAATGGCTGTCGTGTCGACTTTCAAGATCCCTTCATCAATGATTTTTGCCAAAAAATACGGCAACAAGAGTGTGCCGAAGGATTGGACCAGCATCAAAAGAAATAAACTGAAAAAGAAGCGTCGTTCTTCTTTATAAAATAACTGTAATTGTTTCATGATTTCCCTCCAAAAATGTCGTTCTATGGTAGAATAAACTGTAACGTTACGTTACAGTCAAGCAAGGAGTGAAATTTTTTTGAAAAAACAATTGACCATCAGTGAGATGTCCGCTTATGCTGGCGTGAGTCGGCGCACATTGATTTATTACGATCAGATCGATTTATTCAAACCGCATTCGATTGGTGAAAACGGCTATCGCTACTACGGCTTTGAACAATGCCTTGAGTTAGACGTGATTTTGCTCTTGCGTTCTTTAGACATGCCCTTGCAAGACATTCGACAATTTTTGAAAAACCGCAACCCTGAATACACGCAAAAGGAACTTGTGGAACGGCGAGGAGAAGTTCGTGCCAAAATCGCTGCGCTGCAAGAATTGGAACGAACCTTCGATCGCTACATCCAGCGCTATGAAAAAGTACAGAAAGCCGATTTTGAGACCTTTACGATAGCGCACCACGAAGCAGAGGCGTTTATCGTTTCCGAAGAGATCGCTGGCGATGATCCAGAATCTGCTTATCAAGTGTACGCCCGTTTTTATCCGCTAGTGGATTATAAAGATGCCTTCAGTGGCTACCCCATCGGCTTTTTAAGTGTTGGAACGACATTAGAGGATCAGACCTTTCACGCATCGCCTTATCGGGCACTGATCTTGATTCCCCAAGATCGGCTGCATCTCTATCCGGAAAAGCTGATCATCACGCGTCCTACTGGCACGTATGTGTCTGGCTTTGTCAGTGAGGGAGAGGAGCAAATTGCTGCTTTTACCCATCGCATCCAAGCCTTTCTAAAAGAGAATCAGTTGAAGATCGATGGTGATGTTTGGGAATTGTTATGGCAAGATGAAGTCTTTACCGCCCAAAAAGAATTGCAGATATTTGAAGTGATGGTTCCAGTGAAGCCCGAGTAATGGACGAGGCACGCGTATCTGTAGGAACCGAAAATCAAGATACGCAATCGCAATGGTTGTTGCGGGCTTTTCAATGGAAGCAAAATAGAAGCAAAGGAGATGGACGAAGCCAGATCGTATCCCTAAAAAGAGCCCAGTGAAGCGTTGAAATTCCCATTTTCCTTTTTTCTCGTTATACTTGAAAGAACAGATGAGAAAAAAGGGGAAATTTTAATGAAAAAAGAAACAGGATTACGCTCGCTTTATGCGTTGATTGGTGTCGCCATTTTAGGATTCGGGGCGGCATTGCTGCGGGTTGGCGGAGTGGGGCTAGACCCATACACAGCAGCCAATATCGGTGTCGGCGAGCTGCTAGGGTTATCCCTTGGGGTCTATCAATTGATGATCAATATCGCTGTCCTAGTATTGATTTTTATCTTTGGCCGTCGCCATATCGGCATCGGGACGGTCATCAATATGGTGCTGACAGGATTTTTCATCGACTTTTATACCAACGTTTTTGATTGGTTATCCGTCGGTCCAAATAACTGGTGGCAGCAAGGCTTGTTCTTGTTGATCGGGATCATCTTCTTTACCTTCGGTGCTTCGTTTTATATGTCAGCGAATTTGGGTAGCGCCCCCTACGACGCGATCGCCCCAACCATCGTCGATCAGACGAAAGCCAACTATCGAGTGGTGCGGGTGATTCAAGACGTTGCCTTTGCCTTGATTGGGCTCTTCACAGGCGGACCTATTGGAATCGGAACCTTCATCAGTGCCTTTTTAGTGGGCCCACTGATCAAATTCTGGGACAACCGTGTCTCTCAGCCATTCATCGAAAGCAGTGTCAAAAAAGCGATTTTTAAATAAAAAAGGTCTGCAGCAAAGAGAAGTCGAAGCGATTTAGTCGCCCACTTCACTCAGCTGCAGTTTTTTTGCCATTTGATCAAGGAATTCTTGCATAATTGCTTCTCAGTCGCTAGAATAAAAAAGCCGAGGAGGGGTAAGTATGCAATTACCAACACCATTTATTGAAAAATACCAACGGTTGCTAGGAGAAGAAGCACCAGCTTTTTTTACCGCTTTAACCGATAATCAGCCAGTCAAAGGCTTTCGCTTGAATGTTGCTAAGCCGCACGCACAAGCGATGCTGGCAAAATATGGACCAGTCGCTGTACCTGCCCCCTATGCAGAAGCTGCTTATATTGGCGAAGTCAAAGGCCGTTCGCTGCTCCATCAAGCTGGCTATGTCTACAGCCAAGAACCTAGTGCGATGATCGTAGCAACGATCGCAGCCGCTCAACCAGGGGAGCGGATCTTAGATTTATGTGCGGCGCCAGGGGGCAAAACAACGCAGCTGGCAAGCCAATTACAAGGAAAAGGGCTGCTTGTAGCAAATGAGATTTTCCCCAAGCGTGCCAAAATTCTATCAGAAAATGTGGAGCGTTGGGGCTTTCCGAATGTAGTCGTCACCAATCAGGCACCGCAAGAATTGAGCCGCCATTTTCCTCAGTTTTTTGACAAGATCGTGGTGGACGCCCCATGTTCTGGTGAAGGAATGTTTCGTAAAGATCCCGTCGCCTTAGAAGAATGGCAAGCAGAAACACCTGATCAGTGTGCGATCCGGCAAAAAGACATTTTGGCACAAGCCGTTGCGATGCTAAAACCGGGGGGCCAGCTGATCTATTCCACCTGCACCTTTGCCCCAGAAGAAAACGAAGCGATGATGGCTTGGCTAATGGAGGAGTATCCCTTCACGATCGAAGCGATCGACTTGGACAATGTATCTCATGGGCGCAGGGAGTGGGGAGCTGCACCTGGGATTGAGAAAACCATCCGCTTATGGCCGCATTTAAACCAAGGAGAAGGTCATTTCGCTGCGAAATTGACCTCCCAAGCAGAAGCAGCGCCAGTGAAAAAGAAGAAAAAAGGCAAAGGAGCGATAGCCAAGAGCCCATTAGATGCAGCGACTCAAAAGTTGTGGCAAGCCTTTCGCAAGGAGTTTCCTTTTTTACAGGCACTGAATGCGACGCCACAGCTGCTAGGAGAAAACCTCTGGCTCGTTCCTGAAGAAATGCCTTCTTTAAAAGGGATCAAGTTTATGCGCCCAGGTTTGCACGTCGGCGTCGTTAAGAAGAATCGGATCGAGCCAAGTTATGCGTTGGCATTGGCGATCCATGCAGAAGAAGGGGCACCGACAGTGCCGATCACTTTGCCGCAATGGCAGCAGTATGCGGCAGGTGAAACCTTGAGCGTGCCAGGAAATGCTGGATGGGTGATTTTGACAGTCGATGAGATCCCAGTCGGTTTTGGAAAACAAGTCCAAGGAACCGTAAAAAACTTCTTTCCTAAAGGATTAAGATTCAAAGCGATTTAAACGAAATAGTGTTTTTATTTCAGTCCTCGTGCTATGATGGAAGTAGCAAAATAAGGGAGCTGATCGATATGAAAACATCATCAAAAGTAACGATTGGATTAAGCATTGCAGCGATCGCTGGGATCACTACTGCCGTCGTTGTATCAGACAAAGTATTCAATAAAGTACGCTTCGCTTGCAACCGACACAAAGTAAAGAAATTTGTCGATGACAAATTCAACGGCAATGAAAAATTGCTAGATGTCGTAGACGGCTTGTCTGACAATGAATTGGATTCGTTGTTAGGTGTGATGAAAAAAGTCAATGAGGGCCGCAACAAAATCTCTGTTTACGGAGACAATATCAAAGATTCGACAGAACATGTCAAAGACAAGTTGACGAGCTTTGTTGATTCCGTCTTTTAAGCCAATCATTCCATTTGAAACTCGCAGGGACATCGGTCTTTGCGAGTTTTTCTCGTCTTTCTAAGCGTTTTTCGTTATACTAACAAGGAAATGCACGAAATGGTGCGAGGTAGAGGAGTGAAAGTGAAGTCGTGGAAAAAACAAGTACCTTGACTGCCGAGGAAAAAGCCTTCTTTATGGAAGAAGCAATCAAAGAAGCCCGAAAAGCAGAAGGGTTGGCAGAAGTACCGATCGGTGCTGTCGTCGTCTTGGATGGTAAAATCATTGGTCGTGGGCACAATCTACGAGAAACGCAGCAGCAAGCCGCAGCGCATGCGGAGATGTTTGCGATCGAAGAAGCCTGTCGCACTGTCGGAAGTTGGCGCTTAGAACAAGCGCAGCTGTTTGTGACCTTGGAACCATGCCCGATGTGTAGTGGGGCGATGTTATTGGCACGGGTGGAAGAAGTGTATTTTGGTGCCTACGATCCCAAAGGCGGCACTGCTGGTACATTGATGAATTTATTGGAAGATGAGCGCTTCAACCATTGGTCCTATGTGGAAGGCGGCATTTTAGAAGAAGCATGCGGCCAGCTGCTAACAGATTTTTTCCGAGCGTTACGAGAAAAGAAAAAACAAAAAAAGGCTGGCAATCTCTAGCGAAATACGTTATACTAATTTTTGCCGAAAGGCTAGGACAATGGAGGTCTTGTGAAGCGTGTCAGATCCGGAAGGAAGCAGCACTAAGCAGGATTCTCCATGTGTCTGATTGAAAAACTGCCTGCTATTGAAGAAAGCAGTAGTACTAATTGAATCGATGATCATTCAACCCTGAGACAGACTGTCTTAGGTTTTTTTATTGTCTGAAAGTCTTTAGTTGAGTCTTCTCTTTGATAAATTTTCATGATCAATTTTTAGCCAATCTAGTAAAAAGTGAATCACGATTGTTTGATTGTAGGTGAAGAATTGCTGATTAGCTAGTTACTTTTTTACGACTTTCTTGTGTATTTTCGAAGGTAGTCAGAGGTTGATCGTTTTAAAGTATCAAATTTATTTTCGTCATATTTCGCAATGTGCACCAGAAATGCAATCGTTTGATTTTGTTCGAAAAAAGTTTCATAGTGGTTAAGCTTGAAAAAAACATCCGTTGCCATGAAAGCCGTTCGTTTATTGGCATTATGAAAGGGATGTTTTTTGATTAAGTTGATTAGAAGGATTGCAGCTTTTTCCTCCATTGAGGGATATAATTCTTTTGAAAAAACGATTTGTTGCGGTTGTTTTACAGCCATGGCTAATCCAGATGGATCACGCAAGCCGATCTCTTCATTTGGTGTTTGACTTTTGATAAGCACGACATTCATTTTTATGATTTGTTTTTCTGATAAGTAGATTGTCAATGATTTGCGAGCTCCTTATACATCTCTTCATATTGAGAAAAAGATTGATCGATTAAACGATTGATTTCGAGTTCCTGCTCAGAAGGTAATGACTTTTTCGTGATTGCAGCAGCTAATTTGTCTTCATCAACAAATACGTAATCATTTTCTTGAATTCCTATTTTTTCTAATAATTCTTTCGATAATGTTAAAACAACTGAATTTCCGCTCTTTCTAATTTTTCGTTCTTGAATACTCACTTTACATCTCCTCCTTATATCGTATATACAGTATATACGATAAACGAGAATTACTCAATAATTGTATGATCGTATGTTAGTGCTATATATTTTGGATCGTATTTGCTTGGAAAAAAATCATTCCAACAATTGAGCAAAACATGGCGGTACTTTTTGACAAATGACTGTCTATTTATTCCATTCTTTTCCAAGCATTCCAATGGTTTCCCAGAGATTTTATGCTATGCTTATTTTGTAGAGACTTCCGTCGTCTTTCTACTGGCAACCCTTGATGCCAATAGAAATGGATAGTGATTTCAGGCGACGTATTTGAAAAGAGGCGCACAATGGAAAAAATTACGATTATCCATACCAACGATCTGCATTCCCACCTAGAACATTGGCCGAAGATGCGGCGTTATTTGGATCAAAGAAAACGAGAAGCGGATACCACCGAAGAGACAGTGATCGCAGTCGACTTAGGCGACTTTGTCGATCGCTGGCATCCTTTGACAGAAGCAACTGACGGCAAGGCGAATGTCGACTTGATGAATCAAGGACATTACGATGCGGTGACGATTGGGAACAATGAAGGGGTCGGCAATCCCAAAGAGGTCTTGCAGCATTTATATGACCAAGCAGAATTTCCTGTCATTTTAGGCAATTTATTTGATAAACAGGATTTACGTCCGCCAAAGTGGGCACAAGAATACAAAATCATGGAAAGCAATCAAGGCGCCAAAATCGGCCTGATCGCTTTTACAGCACCGTTTCCGCTGACATATGCCCCAAACGGCTGGGACATTCGCGAACCCTTGGAGATTTTGCCTTCATTGGTGCAGCATTTGCGCCCCGAGGTCGATCTGCTGGTCTTGATGAGCCATCTAGGCATCAATGCTGACCGCCAGATTGCGAGGGACTTTCCAGAACTAGATGTTATATTAGGTTCCCACACGCACCATTTGTTTGAAAAGGGCGAAGTCATCAATAGTGTTCAAATTGGGGCAGCTGGCAAGTTTGGTTTTAACATTGGCGAAGTCGAAGTGGTCTTAGATGATCACCATCGCCCAATCAAGCATCGCGCACGTGTGATTCCGACGGATTCGTTGGTGGCTTTTCCGCAAGATGAGGAAGAGATCGCCGAATATCTATCGATCGGCCATCGCTTGCTGCGGGCAAATCAGGTGGCAGAAATTCCAGCAGCGTTTACGAGGGATTGGCAAAGTGAACATTCCTTGGTTCGGGAGGCGCTTTTGGCATTATGTGCCAAAGGACAGACAGATGCCGCCATCTTAAATACGGGGCTATTCTTAGATGATTTGCCACAAGGACGGGTTGATCAAGATCAGCTGCACACGATTTTACCCCATCCGATGCATTTGATTCGGGTGACGCTGCAAGGCGCGGATGTCATTCGATTGGTCTTAGAAATGGAAAAAAATCGCAACTTTTTGCGCAATTTCCCAATTATGGGGATGGGTTTTCGAGGGAAGATTTTTGGCGAACTGGTTTATGAAGGCATCCGCTTTGATGAAAAAAACCACCAAGTATTGTGGAAACAAGAGCCCGTCGATCCTGCTCAAAGCTACACGTTGACCCTTGTGGATCACTACTTGTTTATTCCGTTTTTCCCGACGATCGAGATTGCTGGAACCGTTGAGTTTCTTTTTCCAGACTTTATTCGCACAGTGGTCGGTGATTACCTGAGTCAGAAATACCCCATTCACTAGTTCGTCACTCCTTCAGCTGGTTTTTGCGAGAAAACCGCGACTATCATTGGGGAATAAAACAAGGTATAATAAACAGCAGGTGGTGAAAAAATGACCGAAAAACAAACGATCACAGATGAAATGACATCTGTACTAGAAGAAATTATTGAAGAACCAGCGAAACAACCGCAAAAAGGCGAGTTGGTGACTTTGTTAAATGATGAAGAATTAATGATTGGCAATCGACAATACAAATTGGTCATGGATTATCGTGAAGGCTTCAATCCAGAAAAACTTGGCGAGCGTTACAGTGAAGTGTTGGCACGTTATGATTATATCGTAGGCGATTGGGGTTATGAGCAGCTGCGTTTGAAAGGCTTTTTTGAAAAGGATAACCGCAAAGCATTACCCGATCAGCGTATCGACATGCTGGAAGACTATTTGTATGAGTATTGCAACTTCGGTTGTGCCTATTTCGTGATCCAACGAGTTGGCGGCAAGAAAGAAAAAAGTACCTCCCGCCGACGCAAGAAAAAGCCAACCCAAAACAATCAAAATCAAAACACACAACAAAACGCCCATATAGAAGAAAAGCGTGACACAGTACCGCAGAAAAAAAGCAAACCAACGATCAAAAATCGTAAACCAAAAGAAAAAAACGTCAAAAAAACCGAAACAACTACGGTGAAAAAAGGCAAAAAAGAGTTTACGATTCGACAAAGGGAAGAATAAGATGAAATATAAAGGCTATTTGATTGATCTAGACGGCACGATTTATTTAGGAAAAGAGCCGATCCCTGCTGGGAAACGCTTCGTAGAATCCTTACAAGAAAAAGGACTGCCCTATTTATTTGTGACCAACAATACGACCCGCAGTCCCGAAGTCGTGGCACAGCGATTGGCGGATGAATTTTCGATTCACGTGGCACCAGAAACGATCTATACCGCAAGCTTGGCAACGATCGATTTTATGAAAGACCATGGCAAAGGCCGCAAAGTGTTTGTGATCGGCGAAGCGGGGTTGATCGATTTGATCTTAGCTGCTGGGTTTGAGTGGGAAGAAACCAATCCGGATTATGTCGTGGTTGGTTTAGACAACCACGTGACGTATGAAAAATTTGTTTTAGCAACGTTAGCGATCCAAAAAGGAGCTACCTTTATCGGGACCAATCCAGACAAAAATATCCCGACGGAAAGAGGCTTGTTGCCAGGTGCAGGTTCACTGATCGCAATGGTGGAGACTGCCACCCAAACGCAACCGATCTTTATTGGCAAACCAGAAGCGATCATTATGGAAAAAGCGGTGGCACACATCGGCTTATCAAAAGAAGAGGTCTTGATGGTGGGGGACAATTACGAAACCGATATTCGCTCGGGGATCCAAAACGGGATCGATTCTTTGCTCGTATTATCTGGTTTTACCCCGAAAGCGGCAGTTCCGACATTACCAGTAGCACCAACTTATGTGGTGGATTCTTTAGATGAGTGGGATTTTGAACAATGAAAAAACAAGTGTGGCTTGAACGCTTAGGATTTGTCTGCTTGTTTTTGTTTTTGGTCAGTCTAGCGATCACCCTAACGATCAATTTTCGACCGTTATATTGGTTTGATGTCGATCACTTGAATCTGCTGGATTATACCTCGCTAACAAGAGAAGAGTTGTTGAAGAACTATGGCTTATTGTTAGATTTTCTAAACAATCCCTTTGCAAGTACGCTCGCCTTGCCAGATTTTCCAATGTCTGAAGCTGGCGCTGGGCATTTTTACGATGTGAAGCAGTTGTTTCTATTAAATTATGCCGTGATGATCGTCACGGTGCTGCCGAGTATCTGGTTCGTCAATCGGTTACGGCAAAAACAACAGCAATGGCGCTTGATTCGTCCTTTTCAATGGGGGATGATATTGCCGCTGATTTTCGGGTTTTTGATGGCAGTCGGCTTTGATCGCTTTTTCGTTACGTTCCATGAGATTTTCTTCAGTAACGACGATTGGCTATTTAATCCAGCCACCGATCCGATCATCAACGTATTGCCAGAAACGTTTTTCATGCATTGCTTTATTCTCTTTTTTGTCTTGATTGAAGTCTTCTTTTTTGCTTTCTATTGGTGGGGCAAACGAGGCTTGAAAAAAACAGCATAATGAAAAAAAGATCAACGATCCACTTCCTTTGAAGGAGGCGGATCGTCGGTCTTTTTTTATTGCGTAATGTAATGAGATTTACTTGGGTGTTGATGGGCTAAGCGACTTGCGGCAGAAGCTGCGATGGCACCTACGATATCATCTAAAAAGGTGTGAACGCGGGGACCGTCGTGCTTGTTCAGTTCTTTCAAAATACCCGGTTTGACTTTATCAATGTATCCATAGTTAGTAAAGCCGATCGAGCCGTACACGTTGACGATGGATAGAGCGAGGATCTCATCGATCCCATAAAGCCCTTCGTCTTCTTTAACGATTTCTTGCAGTGGATGCAGCAGTTGATTTTCTTCTGCCAAAATATCCAATTGGACCCCCGTTAAAATCGTGTTGTGGACTTCCCGCTTGCTTAAGACAGCGTTGACGCTTTCGATACACATCTCCAAGGTGATGCCTTCAATGTAATCTTTTTGCAAGAACATCACCAATTCGCCAATGTCTTGCAACGAGACACCGCGGTCGGCCAACAATTCTCTTGCTTTGTCTTCAAGTGTTTTGCTTTCTAATACCATATAGTTCCCCTCCATGTAAAAATAGTTTATTCAAAAGTCAACATGCGACTGATGGATTGCGATCATAAGTAGTGCCCTATTCCAGTTGCAGGCCATGCCGTTTGGGTTTTAATCCCTTCTGACATCCACTGAAGCACAGGTGTTGGCTAGTTCTGCTTTGGCTGCCACTGCCCAAGGATGGGGGACCACCAAGTCACCAGCAAAAAGCCAGTCCATATAATACCCAACGGCGGCTTCCAAGGAATCATCGAGGCGGTCTAATAAGCCGGTTAAGAAAGGCGCTTGATCTTTGCGATCCCATTTGATTTTGTCGGCTAAAAAAACGATCAGATCGAGACGATTATATTGGGCCTTTAAGGTGGTATGACAGCTGATGGCGGACAGAATGTCTGGATCAGACACCTGAAAAACCGTTTTTGCCAACAAAGCGGATTGCTGCTGATGCAGCAAAAAAGGTGCTTGCCGCTCCGCATCTAAGATCGGTTCGCCTACTGCTATCTGCAAGGCGATTCGCTGGTCATTAGGGATGACGACGCTGACATCGTGCAGCAGTCCTGCCAAGTAAGCTTTCTCCGCATTGACTTGAAACCGTTCTGCCAATCGTTTGGCTTCTTGGGCAACGGCTAGATTGTGGACCGCCGTTTCGGCATGATCGAAGGCTTCCAGATACTGAACCATTTGCTCAGTGAGGGTCTTGCCCTGTAAAGGGAGAGTATAGGCGGCAAGTTGACGTTGACCAGCTTGTTTCATCTCAGCTACTCCTTAAAAAGACTCGTACTGTGGGCAGGTTGTGTCCGCGTTTTGGGATCGATGTAGTGGAGCGCATTGTTCACCGCAGTTGGGGCTTCCCCGAAACCAGTAGCGATCAGGTCGACTTTTCCATCGTATAAAACGACATCCCCACAGCCATAGATCCCAGGAACAGACGTGCTCATATCTGAAGAGACGAAGACTCCTTGGCGACTGCTTTTCATGCCCCAATCCTTGATGTTCAATGTGGAAGAAAAACCGTAATTGACGATCAAAGCATCCAATGAAAGGCTGACCGTTTCATCACCCTTGACTTGCTGCAACGAGACACCAGTCAAACGTTGCTCTCCTTGGATTTCTTGGATCACATAAGGAGTCAAAATGTTGACGGCAGAAGCCTGTAATTTACTGACGCTATGTTCATGGGCACGAAATTCAGGACGGCGATGGATCAAGTAGACTTCACTAGCGATCGGCTCCAGCATTAATGCCCAATCGATGGCAGAATCGCCGCCACCGGCGATCGCTACTTTGCGTCCAGCATACTTCATTAAATCGGTGACAAAATAGTCTAAGCCGTATCCTTCAAAACGCTCGCTTTCTGGCAAAGTCAGTTTGCGCGGCTGGAAGGAGCCGTTTCCTAAAGCCAAAATCACGGCTTTCGAGTAATGGATTCCTTTGTCGGTGGTGACTTCGATATAGTCTTCTTGTTTTTCGACCGACAAGACGGTTTCTTCTAAACAATATTGGTGATTGAAGGTCGTCAACTGTTTTTCCAGGTTTTGGACAAGATCGCCCGCTTTGATTTTCGGATAACCTGGGATATCGTAGATGTATTTTTCTGGGTATAAAGTAGCAAGCTGACCGCCTAATTGCGGCAAGCTGTCGATGATCTTGGTTTTGGCGTTACGCATACCGGCATAGAAAGCAGAAAACATCCCGCTAGGTCCCGCGCCGATAATCGTTATATCAAAAATATCCATGTTATTCCTCTTTTCTAACCACGTTGGGGTGAAGCGTGTTCGTAGTGTACGAATAGCTTCATTATAGCAAAAATTATCCAAACTAGCATTTTTTCAATTTTCTGCTATCATGGATTTATGAGAGAGAAGGAGGAGTTAATGTGTCTGAATTTCCACAGTTAGCATTAGAAAAACAAACTGGCCATAAAGCAGTCATCAAAACCAATCGTGGGGATGTAGTTGTACAATTGTTCCCAGAATTGGCACCAAAAACAGTGAAGAACTTCGTTGAATTAGCGAAAAAAGGGTATTACGATGGGATCATCTTCCACCGTGTCATTCCTGATTTTATGATTCAAGGCGGCGATCCAACTGGTACAGGGATGGGCGGCGAAAGCATCTATGGTGGCAGCTTTGAAGATGAATTTTCAAAAGAATTGTTCAATCTTCGTGGCGCTTTATCCATGGCAAACGCTGGTCCAAATACTAACGGCAGCCAGTTTTTCATCGTAAACAATCAAAATGTTCCTAGCAACATGTTAGGTCAATTAGAAGGTGCTGGTTATCCAGCTGAAATCATCGAAGCGTATCAAGCGGGTGGTACTCCTTGGTTAGATTTCCGTCACACAGTCTTCGGTCATGTGATCGAAGGAATGTCAGTCGTTGATGAAATCGCTGGCGTGCAACGAGGACCACAAGATCGTCCAGTGCATGATGTAGTGATCGAAACGATCGAAATCAGCGAATAAAACAAAAGAACCCAAAAGCAGTTTCAACGGTCACCCTCAAGGAGATCGTTGAAATGGCAGCTTTAGGGTTCTTTTTTTCATAAGAAAGAGTTAACCGATCGGTTGGTCTTTAAACGCGGCGGCGATTTGATTGAGTGCTTTTTCTAATAGCTCTTTAGGACAGGCAAAGTTCAACCGCATATGGTGACTGCCGCGAGGACCAAAGATACTTCCTTGGTTCAATACGACATTGGCTTCTTTGATCAGTTTGCGCTGCAGCTGATTGTCCGTTAGGCCATAGGCAGAAAAATCTAGCCAGATCAAGTAAGTACCTTCGGGTTTTTGAAAGGTCACTGCTGGGAGTTGTTCAGTCAAAAAGTCGCAGACAAAGGTGCGATTTGCTTCTAAATAGGACAAAAGTTCTTCTAACCATGCTTCAGATTCACGATACGCTGCTTCAGTAGCGACCAAACCAAACGTATTGATTTCCCCTTGAACATTGCGTTCTTGTGTTTTTGCAAATTGGCTGCGCAAGGTTTGGTCTTTGATGAATACCATCGAATTTTTGATCCCAGCTAAATTAAAGGTCTTGGTTGCTGAGGTCAAGATGATCGAAAAATCGGCAAAGCTTGGCTCGACTGTTTGGAAAGAAACAAAGTGATTTGGCGCAAAAACGATGTCTTGATGGATCTCATCACTGACAACGACCACCTGGTGCTTTTGACAAATACGGCCGATCGTCAGCAGTTCTTCT
The DNA here is from genome assembly GCF_050542975.1 of Enterococcus sp. DIV1368d. NCBI lineage: Bacteria > Bacillati > Bacillota > Bacilli > Lactobacillales > Enterococcaceae > Enterococcus > Enterococcus sp. DIV1368d. The sequence goes on from NZ_CP172939.1 coordinate 617,424, forward strand.
TTTGACCACACGCGACCGCCAGGATTATGAGGATTACATAGAAGAAACAATTTTACCTTCTTGTCGATGATGGTTTGTTCCATCGCCTCAAAATCGATGACAAAGTGGCCCTCTTTTTCTAGTAACGGTTCTTGAATTAAGGTCCGCTGATTGTTTTTGACAACATGGGCAAAGGGATGGTAGACCGGATCGTGGATCAATACGGCATCTCCTTCTTGCGTATAACTTTGGATCGCCAGTGCAATACTAGGGACGACACCGCTGTTAAAAAGGATCGCTTCCTTATTGATGGTATAACCATGACGTCTTTGCTGCCAATCGATGATGGATTCAAGCAGCGAATCAGGGATGGTGGAATACCCATAGATCCCTTGGGCAACTGCTTTTTCTAAAGCTTTTTTCACAGGTTCTGGTGCCAGAAAATCCATGTCGGCTACCCAAAGCGGCAACAAGTTTTCTTCCTTATAGGTTTTTGCAATGGTATCCCATTTGACGCTATTGGTATTTAAGCGCGGATGAACTTTGTCAAAATTGATCATGCGTTTCCCTCCTATATTGTGCAACGTTGTTTCTGATGCTTCAAATCTACCACTAGTTCAAGTATAATGAAAGTGGAAAAGAGAGGAAAGACTATGAATTATCAAATCGGGAACATTATAGAAGGAACAGTCACTGGGATTCAACCCTATGGTGCATTTGTTTCGTTAGATAAGGAAACACAGGGATTGATCCATGTTTCAGAGATCCAATCTGGGTTTACCAAAAATATCCATGAAGTCTTACAGATCGGGCAAAAGATCCGTGTACAAATCATTGATATTGACGAATACAGCCAAAAGATCAGTTTGTCCCGCCGTACATTGGAAACGAGTTTTGTTCAGCCACCCTTTAAGCGTAAACGCTACTTTACAAATAAGAATAAGCGGATCGGTTTTCGTACGATTGGAGAAGCTTTACCAGTGTGGGTGAAAGAGGCCAAAGAAATGTTAGAAAAAGAAAACAGCAGCAGATAATCGTGCATATTTTCTGAAAATGTGCTAAAATTAGTTTACAAACAGATGAATAACTGAGGTGGGTATTTTGGGATCCAAAAAAGTAGCGGGTACAGTTATGATGCACTTAGCAAATGGTTCGAAACGATTTTTGATGCAAATACACGAAGGCACTGCGGAATTAGCGTCAACGGATTTTTCTGAAGATAAAACCGGCTTGGCTACGATCTTACAATTGTTTAAAGACCGTATCCACCTTGATGTGACAGCGATCGAACTCGTTGAGCTCACAAATGGCAATATTGATACGCAAAACATTCCTTTATTTGTTTTTGAAACACAAGAAGCAGGACAAACGCAACAGCTGCCAGAAGGGTATGCGTGGGAAGAGCCCAATATCTTTCGTAAGATCATTGAAGACTACGAGATTGAAGGCGTTCCGTTCTTTTAGCACCTGAATATTAGCGAAAAGACTGAAGACCGTTACGACGGTCTTTTTTTATTGAAAACTTTTTGTAAATAAAATGAAATATTTCCTTGACCTGAGTCAAGAAGAATGGTAAATTAGTCAACGTTGGCAATTGAGCCAGCGGGTCAAAACAACAGTTGAAAAAACTTCAAAAAAAGACTTGACCAAAAATGCAACAGATGATATTATAACGAAGTCGCAATAATAAAACAGTTAATCAATGTTGATAGATCAACAAAATTAATTAAAAAAAGTTGTTGACAAATAACAAATCATTTGTTATTCTAATTAAGTCGCTGAAACAGCCGCTACGAAGTTGAAAAACAACGAGCGAAAAAAACTTTTAAAAAAGAGTTGACAATCAAATGTCGCTCTGATATAATATAAAAGTTGCTAACACAGCACGGTAGACCTTTGAAAACTGAACAAAGCAAGCAAACGAACCAATGTGTAGGACGTTTCAATTTATTGAAACAAATACATGCAAGCAATAGCTAGCAAAGTTAATTTTTATGAGCTTAATGACCGTATGGTCATTCAAACAAATCATTATGAGAGTTTGATCCTGGCTCAGGACGAACGCTGGCGGCGTGCCTAATACATGCAAGTCGAACGCTTTTTCTTTCACCGGAGCTTGCTCCACCGAAAGAAAAAGAGTGGCGAACGGGTGAGTAACACGTGGGTAACCTGCCCATCAGAAGGGGATAACACTTGGAAACAGGTGCTAATACCGTATAACACTATTTTCCGCATGGAAGAAAGTTGAAAGGCGCTTTTGCGTCACTGATGGATGGACCCGCGGTGCATTAGCTAGTTGGTGAGGTAACGGCTCACCAAGGCAACGATGCATAGCCGACCTGAGAGGGTGATCGGCCACACTGGGACTGAGACACGGCCCAGACTCCTACGGGAGGCAGCAGTAGGGAATCTTCGGCAATGGACGAAAGTCTGACCGAGCAACGCCGCGTGAGTGAAGAAGGTTTTCGGATCGTAAAACTCTGTTGTTAGAGAAGAACAAGGATGAGAGTAAAATGTTCATCCCTTGACGGTATCTAACCAGAAAGCCACGGCTAACTACGTGCCAGCAGCCGCGGTAATACGTAGGTGGCAAGCGTTGTCCGGATTTATTGGGCGTAAAGCGAGCGCAGGCGGTTTCTTAAGTCTGATGTGAAAGCCCCCGGCTCAACCGGGGAGGGTCATTGGAAACTGGGAGACTTGAGTGCAGAAGAGGAGAGTGGAATTCCATGTGTAGCGGTGAAATGCGTAGATATATGGAGGAACACCAGTGGCGAAGGCGGCTCTCTGGTCTGTAACTGACGCTGAGGCTCGAAAGCGTGGGGAGCGAACAGGATTAGATACCCTGGTAGTCCACGCCGTAAACGATGAGTGCTAAGTGTTGGAGGGTTTCCGCCCTTCAGTGCTGCAGCAAACGCATTAAGCACTCCGCCTGGGGAGTACGACCGCAAGGTTGAAACTCAAAGGAATTGACGGGGGCCCGCACAAGCGGTGGAGCATGTGGTTTAATTCGAAGCAACGCGAAGAACCTTACCAGGTCTTGACATCCTTTGACCACTCTAGAGATAGAGCTTCCCCTTCGGGGGCAAAGTGACAGGTGGTGCATGGTTGTCGTCAGCTCGTGTCGTGAGATGTTGGGTTAAGTCCCGCAACGAGCGCAACCCTTATTGTTAGTTGCCATCATTTAGTTGGGCACTCTAGCGAGACTGCCGGTGACAAACCGGAGGAAGGTGGGGATGACGTCAAATCATCATGCCCCTTATGACCTGGGCTACACACGTGCTACAATGGGAAGTACAACGAGTTGCGAAGTCGCGAGGCTAAGCTAATCTCTTAAAGCTTCTCTCAGTTCGGATTGTAGGCTGCAACTCGCCTACATGAAGCCGGAATCGCTAGTAATCGCGGATCAGCACGCCGCGGTGAATACGTTCCCGGGCCTTGTACACACCGCCCGTCACACCACGAGAGTTTGTAACACCCGAAGTCGGTGAGGTAACCTTTTGGAGCCAGCCGCCTAAGGTGGGATAGATGATTGGGGTGAAGTCGTAACAAGGTAGCCGTATCGGAAGGTGCGGCTGGATCACCTCCTTTCTAAGGAATATTTCGGAAGACTACACATCGTTTGCCTTTGTTCAGTTTTGAGAGGTTTACTCTCAAACAAAATTTGTTCATTGAAAACTGGATATCGAAGAAATAATCAAAACAAGTAACACACACCGAGTTGAAATGTTAAAAGAGTTTTTTAATAAGTTCAACGCTTATTTTCTTGAGCAACCTTCTATCGCTAGAAGAAGTACTCAAAACCGACCGTAAGGTCAAAGGTTAAGTGAATAAGGGCGCACGGTGGATGCCTTGGCACTAGGAGCCGATGAAGGACGGGACTAACACCGATATGCTTTGGGGAGCTGTAAGTAAGCTATGATCCAGAGATTTCCGAATGGGGGAACCCAGCATCTTTTATAGGATGTTACGTCTGCGTGAATACATAGCGCAGTCGAGGTAGACGCAGAGAACTGAAACATCTAAGTACCTGCAGGAAGAGAAAGAAAATTCGATTCCCTGAGTAGCGGCGAGCGAAACGGGAAAAGCCCAAACCAACAAGCTTGCTTGTTGGGGTTGTAGGACTCCGATATGGTAGTCTATTCAGATAGTCGAAATACTTGGAAAAGTATGTCAAAGAGGGTAAAAACCCCGTAGGCGAAATTTGGATAACACCTAGGAGGATCCTGAGTACGGCGGAACACGAGGAATTCCGTCGGAATCCGGGAGGACCATCTCCCAAGGCTAAATACTCCCTAGTGACCGATAGTGAACCAGTACCGTGAGGGAAAGGTGAAAAGCACCCCGGAAGGGGAGTGAAATAGATCCTGAAACCGTGTGCCTACAACAAGTTAGAGCCCGTTAATGGGTGATAGCGTGCCTTTTGTAGAATGAACCGGCGAGTTACGATAGCATGCGAGGTTAAGTTGAAGAGACGGAGCCGTAGCGAAAGCGAGTCTGAATAGGGCGAATGAGTATGTTGTCGTAGACCCGAAACCATGTGATCTACCCATGTCCAGGTTGAAGGTGCGGTAAAACGCACTGGAGGACCGAACCCACGTACGTTGAAAAGTGCGGGGATGAGGTGTGGGTAGCGGAGAAATTCCAAACGAACTTGGAGATAGCTGGTTCTCTCCGAAATAGCTTTAGGGCTAGCCTCGGAATTGAGAATGATGGAGGTAGAGCACTGTTTGGACTAGGGGCCCATCTCGGGTTACCGAATTCAGATAAACTCCGAATGCCATTCATTCATATCCGGGAGTCAGACTGTGAGTGATAAGATCCATAGTCGAAAGGGAAACAGCCCAGACCACCAGCTAAGGTCCCCAAATAACTATTAAGTGGAAAAGGATGTGGGGTTGCACAGACAACTAGGATGTTGGCTTAGAAGCAGCCACCATTTAAAGAGTGCGTAATAGCTCACTAGTCGAGTGACCCTGCGCCGAAAATGTACCGGGGCTAAATAGTTTACCGAAGCTGTGGAGTGCACCATTAGGTGCATTGGTAGGAGAGCGTTCTAAGGGCGTTGAAGGCAGATCGTGAGGACTGCTGGAGCGCTTAGAAGTGAGAATGCCGGTATGAGTAGCGAAAGACAGGTGAGAATCCTGTCCACCGAATGACTAAGGTTTCCTGGGGAAGGCTCGTCCGCCCAGGGTTAGTCGGGACCTAAGCCGAGGCCGACAGGCGTAGGCGATGGACAACAGGTTGATATTCCTGTACCCGTTGTTTTTGTTTGAGCAATGGAGGGACGCAGGAGGCTAAGAAGTGCAGACTGATGGATATGTCTGTTCAAGCAGTAAGTCTTGGTAGGAGTCAAATGCTTCTACCTATACGGACAAGCTGTGATGAGGAGGGAAATAATAGTACCGAAGCTTCTGATGTCACACTGCCAAGAAAAGCTTCTAGTGAGAAAACAACGGCCCGTACCGCAAACCGACACAGGTAGTCGAGGAGAGAATCCTAAGGTGAGCGAGAGAACTCTCGTTAAGGAACTCGGCAAAATGACCCCGTAACTTCGGGAGAAGGGGTGCTGCTCTAACGAGCAGCCGCAGTGAATAGGCCCAAGCGACTGTTTATCAAAAACACAGGTCTCTGCAAAATCGAAAGATGACGTATAGGGGCTGACGCCTGCCCGGTGCTGGAAGGTTAAGAGGAGTGCTTAGCGTAAGCGAAGGTACGAATTGAAGCCCCAGTAAACGGCGGCCGTAACTATAACGGTCCTAAGGTAGCGAAATTCCTTGTCGGGTAAGTTCCGACCCGCACGAAAGGCGTAACGATTTGGGCACTGTCTCAACGAGAGACTCGGTGAAATTTTAGTACCTGTGAAGATGCAGGTTACCCGCGACAGGACGGAAAGACCCCATGGAGCTTTACTGTAGTTTGATATTGAGTGTCTGTACCGCATGTACAGGATAGGTAGGAGCCGTAGAGATCGGGACGCCAGTTTCGATGGAGGCAATGGTGGGATACTACCCTTGCGTTATGGCCACTCTAACCCGCAGCCCTTATCGGGCTGGGAGACAGTGTCAGATGGGCAGTTTGACTGGGGCGGTCGCCTCCTAAAAGGTAACGGAGGCGCCCAAAGGTTCCCTCAGAATGGTTGGAAATCATTCGAAGAGTGTAAAGGCAGAAGGGAGCTTGACTGCGAGAGCTACAACTCGAGCAGGGACGAAAGTCGGGCTTAGTGATCCGGTGGTTCCGCATGGAAGGGCCATCGCTCAACGGATAAAAGCTACCCTGGGGATAACAGGCTTATCTCCCCCAAGAGTCCACATCGACGGGGAGGTTTGGCACCTCGATGTCGGCTCGTCGCATCCTGGGGCTGTAGTCGGTCCCAAGGGTTGGGCTGTTCGCCCATTAAAGCGGCACGCGAGCTGGGTTCAGAACGTCGTGAGACAGTTCGGTCCCTATCCGTCGCGGGCGTTGGAAATTTGAGAGGAGCTGTCCTTAGTACGAGAGGACCGGGATGGACTTACCGCTGGTGTACCAGTTGTCTCGCCAGAGGCATCGCTGGGTAGCTATGTAGGGAAGGGATAAACGCTGAAAGCATCTAAGTGTGAAGCCCACCTCAAGATGAGATTTCCCATTTCTTTAAGAAAGTAAGATCCCTGAGAGATGATCAGGTAGATAGGTCAGAAGTGGAAGGCCAGTGATGGTTGGAGCGGACTGATACTAATCGATCGAGGACTTAACCAAAAAGAAAAAAACATGTAAACTCGTAGAGTTTTGATTCTTCGATCCAGTTTTGAGTGAGCAACACTTACTCAATTGAATAGTGTGGTGGCGATAGCAAGAAGGATACACCTGTAACCATGCCGAACACAGAAGTTAAGCTTCTTAGCGCCGATTGTAGTGAAGGGTTTCCCTTTGTGAGAGTAGGACGTCGCCACGCATTTCAATTTTTCCGGCATAGCTCAGTTGGTAGTAGCGCATGACTGTTAATCATGATGTCGTAGGTTCGAGTCCTACTGCCGGAGTTGCTTGATAGCATCTGCTATCTTTTTTTTGCATAAAATGACAAAAATAAAGACGTTGCCTTTGATGGGGCAGCGTCTTTTTTATTTAGATGAGATCAGAACGAAAAGGAAGAAGTGTTGCTTGTCCTGCTGTTTTTTTCTATACTATTAGAAAAGGAGACGATGGCGTGAGAAAGAAAGTACTTTTTGATTTAGATGGAACGATCATTGATTCGAGTGAAGGAATCTATGGATCGATTCAATATGCGATGGAAAAAATGGGAAAACAGCAATTAGCGCAAGACGTACTGCGGAGCTTTGTGGGGCCGCCTTTGATTGAATCCTTCCGTGGCTTGGGCTTCGATGAAGCTGCTGCCCAGCAAGCCGTTGCCTTCTACCGGGAAAATTATCGTCAAGCGGGCATGTTTCAAGTCCAACCATATCCGTTGATCGAAGAAACATTGCAGGAGCTGGCGCAGGATCACGATTTGTATATCGCTACGTCGAAACCAGAAGTTTTTGCAAAAGAGATCCTGACCCATCTCAAGTATGATGGCTATTTCAAAGGAATCTATGGGGCGGATCTTGAGAATAAACGTGGGGAAAAAGTGGCCGTTATCCGCTACGCGTTAACTGAGATCGAAAAGGAGCAAAAAGCGCAGCAAACCATCATGATCGGCGACCGCGAGCATGATATTTTAGGTGCAAAAGAAAACCAGTTACCGGCAATCGGCGTTTTATATGGGTTTGGGTCAAAAGAAGAATTGCTTGATGCTGGTGCGATCGCTTTAGCCGCTGAGACACAAGAACTCTTAGCGTTGATTCCAGATTCATTATAGAGAAAAAGAGCTAACAAGCACCTTACAAGGCGTTTGTCAGCTCTTTAGTTACGCATTCGTTTGTTTCAACTGTGGAGAGGATTCCAATAAAAGATTGGTATCCAAATAGCCGCTTTCGTTTTTCAAAATCAAGGTTCCTGAAGTTGGGTGAACATCTAGAATCAAATGACCAGTCAAGAACATTTGATCATAGGTTGATGTAAAGAAAGTAAACTGATTGCTTGAGACTAACTCATTGTATGGGTCTAACGGTTCGTCGATCGGTGTGATCAAAAAACGTTCGCCGATCATACAGCATCCAGCTGCTGAAGAAAATTGGTTCGATCCGTCATTACTCGTCAGAATATATAAGTCGTGTCCTTCTGGAAAGCGAGCGGCGGCAGTAGGGGTAATATGTAAGTCCATTTTGCATGATCTCCTTTTTGAAACGAGTGAGCAGCAAGCTGTTTCGTTTCGATAATTGTTGATAAACCAAGTGTATCACTCCTCTTAGGGATGTGACAGCAACTTGCTTTTCAACAAACCAAGCTTAAAGTTTTAGCAAGAAAAAGGCGATAATACCGATTATCAGCAAGAAAAGCCCTAAGTACAAGAGCACAGTGACCGCAGCCTGGAAAAAAGAGCGCATTTCTTTCACCTCGAATCATTCTTCTTTTCATTTTACTGCATAATCACAGGGACAAGTAAGGAACTTCACAAATCTTAAAGGAAGTTTTAGGTCTCTTAAGAGTAGACCTTGTCCTTTTTTGTAACGCTTCCATTTTTTGTGGTAAAATAAAGAAAAGGAGGCGATTTGGATGTTACGTAATTGTCAAAATGTACTTGTTGCCTTGGATGGGTCGGATCAGTCAGAAAAAGCGTTCCAAGAAGCACTCGCGATTTGTCGTAGGAACAAAGCCAAATTGTATGTCCTCTCTGTTATCAACAATGCTGAGTTATCCACAAGTGCCTATGCTTTTGCGAAAATTTTTGATCAAGAAAAATTACGTGTGGAAACGGATATGTTGAAAAAAATCTATGATGCCAATCAACATGGGGTGGAAGATGTTGAGGTGATCGTTGAAGTCGGTGATCCAAAACGTTTTATCATCCATGCAGCAACAGAATTGTACCCGATTGATTTGATCATTATCGGTGCAACTGGCAAAGGTACATTGACCCGAGCTGTCGTAGGCTCAACCACCGATTATGTCGTCAATCATTCGAAATGTACGGTGTTGGTCGTGAAGTAAAAATTTAAATTAAACGGAAACAGTATGTTATTTTTTTAGTCAGCATAAAGCATCTCCTTTCAAAAAACTTCAGTTAGTTGAAAAACCCGCTCTCTTAGCTTTAGGAGAGCGGATTTTTTGTGGTAAAAAAGATGTGTCTAAAATTGAGCTGTAAGCACCGATTGAAAAACCGTTTTTGTTCGTTTTATAAAAAAATATTTATTTAAATTGATAAAAATTGACTGTTAGAAGAGATAGTTTGTTACACTTTTAATAAGCAAAGGCTGTAGGAAAAGTATTGGAGAGAGGGGCTGATAATTTATCGACTTTACAGAATGTAGCAGAATACAATCGAATATTGTTGGAAAGGAGAAATAAATGATGAAAAAGATTTTTAAAATTTTAATGATCATGTTTGTTATTTTTATAGTAATTATTTTTCTGCCTACTATTATACTTTTCATAATTAAATAGAAAGAAGGCATTTGAAATGAATTGGTTAAATTGAATTGAACCTTTACCCCGTGGTAATTGTTCAAGTTTGACTTGCGGAATTAAACCTTGTATTTCAGATTCTTGTTTAAATAATGAGGGACATTGAGAGGATGTTGGAATAAATCTTGTTATATCAATTTTAAACAATAAAAAAGGAGAATGAAATGAAGCGTGTTGCATAAAACTATTTGGTTGTTTTTTCGATTCTTTTGCTGATTATATGGCTAGGCTTGATCCAAGTGAAAGAATATTCGCAAGAAGCAGCCCTGTCAATCATTTACTTTATTAATCTATATACGCTCTTGTTTAAATTTAAAGATGCAGCGAGGATAGTGAAAGCAGTTGTATCGGTCCTACTATTGGGTTTTACGATCTTATTTCTTTTGTATATCGCAGGAAATTAGGGGCGTACGAATGATTAAGTTCAGAAATTATCGCTATACTTTGGGAATTAGATGCACAAAAAAAGACAACGTCCGACAAACGTTGTCCTACCAAAGCCACTTGACGGGCTTGAACCGTCGACCTCATCCTTACCATGGATGCGCTCTACCAACTGAGCTAAAGCGGCGTGTTATTTAACACAAGATATAGAATACCGTAAAGGCGCTGCTTTGTCAATGAGATTTTCGGATATTTCTTGAGAAAAACACTTTGCGGGAAGGGAAGTTTCTAAAAGGGGATTTTCTTGAAAAAAAGGAACAAAAAATTGATTTTTGCTCTTGCTAAATTATCTGACTATTTGGTATAGTACAGATAGATTCTTCCGGCATAGCTCAGTTGGTAGTAGCGCATGACTGTTAATCATGATGTCGTAGGTTCGAGTCCTACTGCCGGAGTATCAAAAACGACCTTCGTTTCGGAAGGTCGTTTTTTTGGTTGTGGATAGCCTGGGGATAATGGGTTCCCCAGTTTTTTCTCCAGAACACTCACTCCGCTGAGGAAATCTTCTGTACTAGTTCCTCGTATAAATCCGTCGTTTCGGCGGCTTTTTTATTTGTGTAAAAAACGGTTGGCCCATCTTTGGTGGTGACTTTTAAAATAGGTGTCGAGTTTATGTCCACGAACATTCTGGCAGGATCACCAGCAACGGTAAATTTACCGATTTGGTAACTGGCGGTTCCTACACCCATGGTACGAACACGAGGCGATGGCAAAGCTTCGATCAATTCCACCTCTTGAATATCTGCCAAAGAGACCGTTGTTTTCCCAGTCATTGGTGCATCGAAGGTGACTTCTTGTCCTTGCACTTCACCGGTGATCGCATCAGGAGCGAAATCTAAGCGATACATCGGAATGATGGTACCGACCATTAATACAAGTAAGAAGACAGCGGTGATACCTGAGACGATTTGTCCGCTACGTTTGCCTAGATTGATGCCGATATTCATCCCAACACGGTCAGGAACGAACAGTCGCGTATCATTAGGATTGATGTAAAAACCATATCGCCAGTAAGCATCTTCACCATAATAGCGCGGTTGTCCTGCTGGTTCTAAGAGCTGATCTTGCTTTTTACGCAGATCTAGCAACAAGAAGAAGGTAAAGACGATCAAGAAAACAACCAAAACAACAAAGAGCACTAAGAGGATAGTACTGAATGCTCCAGTAGCGGACATGGACGCCAGTGGGACAGTCAACAAGAGTAGTGTAATGGTACAAGTGACAGCGATCAATAAGGACCAATAGCGTTTTGTTAAATCATTGATGTGCTGGTCGATAGCTGAATTGCCGCTGATCCCGCGAACGGGTAAGCGACTGATGATCACCCAGAGATAGAGGAACAGCGCAAAAATTGCTAAGGAGACGCCGCCCATCAAGTATCCTGTAAAAAGATCAGGCAAGTGCCATGCTTGGTACAAACTGATCATCAACAAAATCCCCGCTGGAACGAGGCTATACCACGGCAGCATCCGCTTATTTTTGGCTTGAACGAGTTTTGTGTCGATCCGAATCGGATCGATGGGTAGTTCCCATCCATTGGCAAGGATCAATTGCCGCATTTTTCCGATGTAATGCACTTGTACCAGGTAAGCTGTCCCCAATAAAGCGGCCATATAAAGCCAGAACAGGGTAAGGATGATGGAGTCAGATAAATTGAACAAAAAAAGGAGACTTGCTACACTAAATGTACCAACGATTTGTAAGATACGCTTGCGAAATTCTGTGATCAAGCTGTGGACGCTAAGATCATCCAGATGCTCAGGGGCAAGGGTATTTTCGAGTAAAACATTTTTGTGGGGTTTACTGATCAAGCGTAAACCAAATGCGGTCGTCCCGCAGAGGACAAGAGCAATAATGAAAAAAAGATAGGTCATTTGCATTCATTCCTTTCAGGAAATTGGTCCAGCAGTTGTTGAACATCGGTTAAAAGCGCTTGCTTGCTTTTGCCGTGTAAGAGAGCGGTTGCCAGTTGCAGTTGCAAGTTTTGGCGATACTCCGCTTCTTGTCCGGAAGTAAACGGTGGTGGCGCGGCAACGGCGGTTCCTTTGCGGCGATCTGTGACTAACAAGCCTTCTTCTTTGAGGGAATTGTAGGCTTTTGAGATCGTCATGGTATTGATGCCGATCTCTTCGGCTAATTGACGGACGGATGGCAGCAATTCGCCAGCGGCCAAATCGCCTTTTGCGATACCGACAATGATCTTTTCCCGCAACTGCTGGTAGATGGGTTGGTTGCTTTGGGTTTGAATATCAAATATCATCGAAAACAGCTCCTTTGTATTATATATATTAATACAAACTATACAAAATAGCAACTGGTAATCAAATGAACAAGAATCGTTAGAAAAAAGTAAATAGCTTGTTACAGTTCTGTTTCATGGATCAGGTATCCTTTGACAGATACAACTTAGAGGAGGAACTTTTTATGAGCCAATCGCAAAGAACGGCTTACTTTGATAATGCAAAATTTTTACTGATGATCTTGGTCGTCTTCAGTCACTTGCTGCAGCCTTTTATCGGCGATCAGAAGTTTTATCATGACCTATATTATTTTATCTTCACTTTCCACATGCCAGCTTTTGTTTTTCTGGCTGGGTACTTTGCCAAACCGTTGACGAAGGGACACAAGCTTCGTGAGTTGATGAAAAAGTTCTTGCTGCCTTATGTCTTCTTTCAGGTGTTTTACACCGTCTATTACTGGTTGATCGGTCTACGGGAGTCGCTAAAAATCCAACTGTTGAATCCGCAATGGGCACTTTGGTTTTTGCTTAGCATGTTCTTTTGGCAGCTCTCGCTGTTGATCTTTCAAAAAATGTCCAAAAAGCAGGCGATCCTGCTGAGTATTGGCTTGAGCATCTTTGCTGGCTACGTGCCGTTTTTAAATCAAGTGTTGACCTTGCAGCGGACCTTTGTCTTTTTGCCGTTTTTCATTATCGGGTTTTATTTTCCCAAAAATGAGATGCGCTTTTTATTGAAACCAAAGATTCGAACCATCAGTTTGCTTTTCCTACCGATCATCTACACCTTTATCGCGTTTTTTCATGGGATGAACAAGTACATGGTTTTTGGTTCCAAGCCTTATGACGATTACTTGAGCTATCCGTTGTTCGGCGGTCCCTTGCGTGCGGTCTTTTTCGTGATCGGGCTGATGGGGATCATCGGTTTTCTGAGCCTCGTGCCCAGAGAGCACCTATTTTTTACGAAGTGGGGCAAAAACACACTGCTGGTCTATCTTTTACAGGGGATCTTCATCAAGGGCTTGCGGGCATTAGCCATCACCGACTTGAATCTGTCGGTATTAGGCTTTGTGACGTTGGTGTTAGCCAGTGTTTTACTGACGATCTTGCTAGCTAGCCGCCCGATCCGCTTCCTGTATGCACGATTTGAACGAGGACTATCCTTTGTTTTACTTGGCTTTTTGCTTTTGATGCTAACCCTTTAAATCCTTGATACGAGCAACCGCTCTTAGAAAGATGATTTTTTCATTTTTCTAGGAGCGGTTGTTATTTGAGAGGCAGAGGCGTAAAATGGAAGGAACGGAAAGTGAAAGGATGAAGAAATATGTCAGAAATTTCAAAAAAGACCACCGCTGCCTTTGCGCAAGCGTATCAAGAAAATAATAAACAAACGGCACTGCAACGGAGTGTTGTGAAAAATGGGATCACCGCTTCTGCGGAAAACGTGTCAGCAAAAGTCAACAATGTGCCAGTTTTTTCAGTTGATGTGACAACCGGGAAAGTCTCAAACCAAAAACAATCAGGCCGCTGCTGGATGTTTGCCGCATTGAATACATTCCGTCATAAGATGTTGAATGATTTCAATTTAAAAGAATTTGAATTGTCGCAAAACCATACCTTCTTTTGGGACAAATACGAAAAAGCCAACTATTTCTATGAAAATATTTTAGCAACTGCTAACGAACCTTTAACAAGTCGCAAAGTTGCTTTCTTATTGCAAACCCCACAACAAGATGGTGGGCAATGGGACATGATCGTTTCGATTTTCCAAAAATATGGTGTCGTACCAAAAACGGTCATGCCAGAAAGCAGCAACTCTTCTAATTCTCGTGATCTAAACAATTACTTAAACAAAAAACTGCGTAAAGATGCGGTTGCTTTGCGTCAGCTAGTAGCAGAAGGCAAAACAGCTGAAGACATCCAAACAGCCAAAGAAGCGATGTTGGAAGACATTTATCGTTTCTTAGCGACTTCTTTAGGCACACCGCCAGAAACCTTTGATTTTGAATACCGTGATGAAGACAAAAACTATCACATTGATCGCAACTTAACACCACAAAGCTTTTATGAAAAATATGTCGGGGTGGACCTTGACGATTATGTCAGTATCATCAACGCACCAACTGCCGACAAGCCTTACAATCAATCGTATACCGTAGAAATGCTAGGCAACGTGGTTGGCGGCAAAGAAGTCAAATACTTGAACGTCGATATGCCGACCTTCAAAAAATTAGCGATCGCTCAATTGGAACAAGGGGAGTCCGTGTGGTTCGGTTGTGATGTCGGTCAATCTTCTACCAGAGATACTGGGATCATGGCATTAGATACCTATGATATCAATGACTTATTTGATATCGACTTTACGATGACCAAAGCAGAACGCTTAGATTTTGGCGAAAGCTTAATGACCCATGCGATGGTCTTGACCGGTGTTGATTTGATCGATGGCGAATCAACCAAATGGAAAGTCGAAAACAGCTGGGGGGAAAAAGTCGGAACGAATGGCTTCTTCGTCATGAGCGATGCATGGATGGATGAATACACCTATCAAATCGTGGTTCGCAAAGAATTCCTGACAGCAGAACAATTGGCTGCCTTTGAAGCAGAACCAACGGTCCTAGCACCTTGGGATCCAATGGGCGCTTTGGCGTAAGTCAGCAATTTCTAATGGCCGACTGAATATTTACTGAAATTTTTCAAAAAGACGAAATGAAAAAATAACGAACCAGTTGCCGCAATCTAACTGTTAGGAAAGCAGAAATCCTAGCAGCATGGGGGTGTGGCAACGGTTCTTTTTTTATTTACTGACAAAAAAGCGGTACCATCCCAGAAAACTGGGAACTTATTTATTGTAAGATGAAGCAAACTTCTTTAAAATGGAATAGTCACTAATGATGCCACACGTCTCATTAGAGTGAACTGTTGAAGAATGGTCACTGGGAACCTTTACTTCCTCTGACAGACTTTGTCATGTTTATTGAACAAAAGGAGGATTCAAATGACAAATCTGTTAACTATTATTGTTGTTCTACTTTTTGCTGCCCTTATTTATGGGTTCTACTTATTGCAAAAGCGTCACGTGAAGTTTTCAACGCGGGTCTTTGCGGCGTTGTTCGTCGGGATCGTTTTTGGTGGCGTGCTGCAGCTGATTTTTGGGACAGGCTCTGACGTTGTCACGCAAGCTCTTGACTGGATCACGATGGTCGGTAGCGGCTATGTAGCTCTCTTGCAAATGCTGATCATGCCCTTGATCTTCGTTTCGATCGTTGGTGCTTTCACCAAGATGAAAGAAAGCGAAAAAATCAAGAAGATCAGTTTTATGGTTCTTGCGACTTTGCTAGGGACAACGGCGATCGCTGCCTTGATCGGGATCGTGATGGTCATGGTCTTTGGTCTTGACGGTGCCAGCTTTACCGAAGGGGCAACGGAAACAGCGCGGATCGCAGAATTAGCGGAACGTTCGACACAAGTCCAAGACCTATCGATCCCACAACAAATCGTTTCCTTCATCCCAAGCAATGTCTTCGCCGACTTTGCGGGTACTCGTTCGACAAGTACGATCGGGGTCGTGATTTTCTCAGCCTTTGTTGGGATCGCCTTTCTTGGTGTCAAACGTAAATCACCGAAAGAAGCGGAAACTTTTGCGAATTTGATGGACAGCTTATATAAAATCGTGATGCGTATCGTCACGTTAGTTTTGCGCCTGACACCTTATGGCGTTTTGGCATTGATGACTAATGTATTAGCTTCAAGTGATTTTGAAGCCATCTTGAACTTAGGCAAATTTATCATCGCCTCTTATGCGGCTTTGATTTTGGTCTTACTCGTTCATTCATTATTGCTGATCGCTGTTCGGGTCAATCCAGTAACGTATTTCAAAAAGGCCTTTCCAGTCTTGAGCTTTGCCTTTACTTCTCGTTCAAGTGCTGGTGCCTTGCCATTGAACATCGAAACCCAAACCAAAGCGTTAGGTGTTGATGAAGCCACGGCTAACTTTGCAGGCAGCTTTGGGTTATCGATTGGTCAAAACGGCTGTGCGGGCGTGTATCCAGCGATGTTGGCAACGATCGTTGCACCAACGGTTGGGATCAATGTCTTTGATTGGCAGTTTATCCTACTGCTAGTTGCAGTAGTTACGATCAGCTCATTCGGCGTTGCTGGTGTCGGCGGTGGCGCAACCTTTGCTTCATTGATCGTCTTAGGCTCAATGAACTTGCCGATTGCCATCGTAGGCTTAGTTATTTCTGTTGAACCATTGATCGATATGGCACGGACACTCGTTAATGTCAGCGACAGTATGGTTGCAGGAATGGTGACCAGCAGCCGTATCAACGAACTGGATCGTTCGATCTTAGATGATTCTGCCGCCGTGATCGAAGCCGAATAGAAACATTTTGTAACAAGCGAAAGCAAAGAAAGACTGCGTGTGGTCTTTCTTTTTTTTGTCCGTTAAAGCTCAGCTCATAGAAAAATCTAGGTTTCAGTGCCCTTAATAGCGAAGTTTCTGCTATACTTTTAACTAGAACATCGCGGGAGGGATAAGCAATGACACAATTGATTCAACTAGAACGAGCAGCAAACGTCAGAGAACTTGGCGGCTATCAAACGACAAACGGCACGACGATCAAACGAAAAAAATTGATCCGCAGTGCGGCGATCAATGAATTGACTGCTTCAGATCAAGCAGTACTGGCAAACTATGGGGTCAATCAGGTCATTGATTTTCGCTCCATCGCTGAAGCCAATGCACAGCCTGATCGACCAATCGCCACAGCAAAGCAGCTTTTTTTACCTATTTTTAAAGAAGACGAAACGATGGTTTCCTTGTCGCCAGAAAGCTTGAAGCAGCGCTTGGAAGATGGGGAAGATGCCGAAGAGCAGATGAAAAAAGTCTACCGTCACTTTGTTGAAAGCGACTATGCCCGCCAACAATATCGGCAGTTTTTTGATCATGTGATCGCCAATGCGGAAGGCGAAGGTGCCACCTTGTTCCACTGTACCGCTGGCAAAGATCGCACAGGCTTTGGCGCCTTTTTATTGCTCCATGTGTTGGCGGTGGCACCAACGACGATCAAAGAAGATTATTTAGCAACCAATCGCTATTTAGCGCCAATGCTAAAAGAAAAATTTGCCCCAATGACCCAGCATTTGCCGCAAGAGCTGTTAACGGCGATCACGGTTTTGATGAGTGCCAAAGAGAGTTTTCTTGATGAAAGCTTGGCTGCGATCGATCAGCACTTCGGTTCGGTTGATCAGTATCTCCTGCAGGGACTAGGGGTGACGAAAGAAGAGCAAGCGTATTTGAATGCCCAACTGACTGAGTAAAGAAAGGGAGATCCGTATGGAGGAAGCATTGTTCGCAGCAATCGGGATGACCGGCTCGCTGACGCCCATCAGTGGTGGGGATGTCAATCAAACGTATCGTTTCACTACAGCAGAAAATCGCTATTTTTTAAAGACCCATCCTCATGTTTCATCGGTGTTCTTTCAAGCAGAGATCAACGGCTTAGCTGAATTAGCCCCTTTCGTGCGGGTGCCAAAAATCGAACGTCTCGGTCAGACTGAAGAGAGGGCATTTTTATTGATGGAATGGATCGATGGTGGGGAAGGACAGCAGCGACGCTTAGGTCAAAGCTTGGCTCGGCTTCATCAGCAGACACAGGAGTCTTTTGGGTTTTACGAAGACAATTACATCGGCTTTTTGCCGCAAGTCAATCCGAAAACCACCGATTGGCTTGATTTTTACACAGTCTGCCGTTTGGATGTGCAAGTCGAATTAGCGAAGCTGGGTAACCGCTGGCATGCCAAACGGGAAGCTGCTTATCTGCGTTTGAAAGAATTTTTGCATGAAAATTGGCGTGATCGCAGCGTCACACCTGCTTTATTACACGGTGATTTTTGGCGGGGGAATGTGCTGTTCGATCAGCAAGGAGAACCAGTGTTTCTTGATCCAGCAGTCGCTTATGGGGATCGAGAAATGGATATTGCGATGTCCCAGCTCTTCGGTGGTTTTCGTCAGGAATTTTTGGAAGGCTATCAAGAAGTCTATCCATTAGATGAGGATTGGCAAGAGCGACTGCCAGTGTATCAATTGTATTATTTATTGGTCCATTTGAATCAGTTTGGCGAAAGCTATGGACCAAGTGTCGATGAACTATTGAGTCGTTTTTAGGAGGCAATTAGAACTATGGCAGCAAAGTATCAAACCACGCATGAAGTGGCGTATTATGAATGTGATGTCAACCAAACGATGACGTTTCCAGCCATGCTAGGCATCGCCATCAAGACATCAGAAGAACAAAGTGCGGCGTTAAACCGCGGACCAGAAGTCATCGCTAGTTATGGCTTGACCTGGATCATTACCAGCTATCACATAACGGTGACTCGTTTGCCGCGCGTAGGGGAGCAGATTCAAGTGGCGACCCAGGCGAGAGAATACAATAAGTTTTTCTGCTACCGTTACTTTTGGTTATTGGCAGAAGATGGAACGGAACTGGTCAAAATCGAGGCGGTTTTTGCGTTGATGGACCCTGAGACGCGCAAAGTCAGCAGTGTACCAGATGAGATCGTGGCGCCTTTTGGCAGTGAAAAAATCAAGCGAATCAAACGCTACCCGAAGATCACCCCTATCACGCAAGGACAATTTTTGCCGTATCGGGTGCGTTTCTACGATATTGATAGCAATCAGCATGTCAACAATGCCATGTATTTCAATTGGCTGATGGACGTCTTAGGCTATGAGGTTTTAACAAAACATGAAGTGACACAAGTGACGATCCGGTTTGATCGGGAAGTGGCTTACGGCCATTTGATCGAAAGCCATTTTCAAATCAATGAGAAGACAGTCGATGAAGCCGGCGAGGCTGTGCCGCTGCAAACGATCCACGAGATCAAGATCGGTGAGGATACTTACTGCGAAGCCATCTTTACTTGGCGAGAAAAATAAAACAACCCTTTTGCCTCCGTTAGCGGAATGGCAAAAGGGTTTTTGTTTGGTTAATTCTCCATGAAATCAGGCAGTTCATCCATGGTCAACCCACGGTTTTTTGCTATTAGCAATTTGATGCGGGCTTTTTGGCTATTGATGCTATTGCAGAAAATCACCCCAAGAGCCTGCAATTCGATCCCGCCGCCTAAGTAGTCATAGACCGGCTCGGCAACGCCGTTGAAGCAGCGAGAAACTAAGACGACTGGAATGTTTCTAGCGATCAGTTTTTTCAAAGGCTCTATGGTTTGCGGCGGCAGATTGCCAGCGCCTAAAGCTTCGATCACTAGTCCATCGATCAGCGAGTCGGCTAAAGCATCGAACAATTCCCCAGTCATTCCCGCATAGGCTTTGACGATCGGAAACAGACCATCGACACGATCAACATCCAAATGGCGGTTATTTAACAGCTCTTGCATGAACAAGATACGGTGCTTTGTGACTAAGCCGATCGGACCTAATGTCGGGGTGCGGAACGTCGCAATATTGGTGGTGTGGGTCTTCGTAACATAACGTGCGGAATGGATCTCATCGTTCATGACGACTAAGACGCCTTTTCCTAAGGCATCAGGTGATTTCGCCACCCGAATCGCACTTTCAAAGTTATAAAGCCCGTCACTGCCGATTTCATTACTTGAGCGCATGGCGCCAGTCACCACGATCGGTAACTGACCGCCGATTGTGGTATCTAAAAAGAAGGCTGTTTCTTCCAGCGTATCGGTTCCGTGAGTGATCACGACCCCATCGACACCGCTTAAATGCGCCAGCTGGATACGTTCTTTCAACTGCAGCATTTCTTTTGGGGTCATATGAGGACTGGGAATGTTAAAAATGTCTTCGACGATCAATTCAACATCGTCGTCAATGTGGATCGGTGCATCCATCAGCGGATTGCTGACATCAGGGCTGACGCCGCCTGTCAGGGTGTCTTCTTTCATGGCGATGGTGCCGCCAGTGTGCAACACGAGAATTCGTTTCATTTTTTCATCACCTGCAATGATTTATTTACTCTTAACTCAAAACTATTGTATACTATTAAAATAAGAAAACAAGGAGCGATGGGAAAAAATGATTCGAATTGGTTGTACCACATTTAGTGAACATGGCAGTCTCGTGCAAAGAAAAAACTCGAAATTATTTGAGTATGCCCGTTATTTTCCGTTAGTTGAGCTGGATACCACCTATCATTTTTTGCCAAAAGAAAAAGACGTGCGCAACTGGTTGACCCAGATTCCCGAAAATTTCCGCTTTGTGTTGAAAGTCCATCAAAGTGTGACCACCCAAGGGGATTTGCCAGATCAGTTGACCATGACCGAAGCACTGCAGCTTTATAAAGAAGCGATCGCGCCAATGGTAGAAGCAGGCAAACTCTTTTGCCTATTGGCGCAGTTTCCCAACAGCTTTAAATGTACGAAAGAAAATGTCGCCTATTTAGACCAAGTGCGAGAATGGTTTGCGGGCTACCCAGTGGCGATCGAGCTGAGAGACAGCAGCTGGTATCAGCCGAAACTTTATTCGGGAATGATCGATTATATGAAGCGAAAGCAGTTTTCCTTAGTAGTTGTTGATCAGCCAAAAAAGCTATCGACCACCATTCCCCTTGATCCAACCGTGACCAATCCCGCGTTTGTCCTGTGCCGTTTTCACGGACGCAACGACAGCGGCTGGACAGCGACGGGACCAGATGCCAAAAATCTTCGGACCTTGTATCGCTATGACCAAGCCGAACTAACGGAGTTAAAACACGCAGTCCAAGCCATCGAAGCCAATGCCAAAGAAGTCGCAGTGGTCTTCAATAATAATGCCGGTCGTGATGCCGCTGACAATGCCCGCGCATTGATCGATGCGCTGCAGATCGATTACGAAGCATTAAATCCTAATCAGTTGAAATTATTTTGAGGAGTCATATGATAAAAGCAATCTTTTTTGATATTGATGGCACGCTGATTGCCAGCAACGGCAAGGCGCTTGCCAGTACCCGTGAAGCCATCAAACAAGCCCAAGCCAATGGCGTCCTCTGCGGCATTGCCACCGGACGTGGTCCGGTTGATTTAGAGAAGGTGATCGATTACTTGTCGTTAGACATGTTTATCACCTATAACGGCCAATATGTCTACACGAAGGAAAACTTGATTTATGCTAAACCTTTTCCAAAACAAACGCTGGAAGCGATCGTAGAATACGCAGATGAAAATTACCGCCAAGTCATGTTTGGCGGAGAAACCCAAGTGGCTGGCAGCTTGACGATCCGTTTAAGCCAATCACCCGTTATGCAGCGCTACTTGCGCTATGTACCGAAAAAATTTCCCGTCGGTTTTTTAAAGAAAGTCTTGCAGCGCTTTAGTCCCAATCGCAACGCCAAACGCTATGAATCGTTGGATATTTTACGAGAGCCCATCTATCAGTGCATTATGCTGAGCCCTGAATCAGAGCGCGAAAAATTACGCTCCAAGCTGCCGCAATGTGATTTTAAGCGATCCAATGCCTATTCTGTTGACATCGTGCCGAAAAACGGTTCGAAAATCAAAGGCATCAAAGAGTTTTTGGCCTATGAAGGGATCGCGATGGAAGAAGCGATGGCATTTGGGGATCATTTTAATGATGTGGAAATGTTAGAAGGCGTGGGGATCGGGGTTGCGATGGGCAATGCCCAGCCCATCACCAAAGCCAGCGCTGACTTTGTGACGGATACCAACGATCATGACGGCATCAAGAAAGCCTTGATCCATTTTGGCATCATTGCCGAGGATGCCAAAGCCAGGGAATGAAAAAAATAGGCAAGTAGCCAATCTATGACGCAACGTAGAAGACAGCGCAGAACCATGAAACAGAACCATGAGAAAAAGCAGAAAGAAGCGAGCAAAATGAGTCCATTTGAAATGACGGAAGAGTTCCATAAAACCTTTGATCCAACGCGACCGCCATATCCACAAGCTTTTTCAGCGGAAAAAGCCCAGTTTCGTGCTGGTTTTAAAATTGAAGAATTAGTTGAGTTCCTTTATGCTGCCAGCAACAATGACGAAGAGACCTTTCAAGCAGGTCTGGAGCATTTGCATCAAGCGATCGATCAAGCCCAAGCCAAGCTGGCTGCCAAACAACAGCCTGTCAGTGATTCTCTAGTAGAACAAGTCGATGCGCTTTGTGATCTACTGTATTTTACCTATGGCTCGTTTTCACTGTTAGGGGTCGATCCAGCGCCGATTCTGGCTATCGTTCATGACGCCAACATGGGGAAACTTTTTCCAGATGGGCAGCCTCATTATGATCCTGAGACCCACAAAGTCATGAAGCCGAGCGATTGGGAAGAACGGTTTGCTCCTGAACCGCGAATCAAGGCAGAAATCAACCGCCAATTGGCACAAAAACAAGCCCAAGAATCGTCAGAATAAAAACCAAACGTGCCAGTTGCCCGTTCCGATTGCTTATCAGCAAAAGGAGTGGTGCAACTGGCACGTTTGGTTTAATCAAAGAAAGTGTAGTAAAGGGTTCTGACAGCGGCTTTTTCTTGTTCTTTGTGGATACCGAACATGATGCTGACCTCAGAGGACCCTTGGTTGATCATCTCTAAGTTGATATTTTTCCGCGCAAGGGCAGCGGTACTGTCGGCAGTGATCCCGACTCGTTGACGCATTCCTTCACCAACGACGACGACCATGGATAGATCGTGGGTCATTCGCAGTTCATCGGGATCGATCTCGTAGGCGATCTTGCGCAGCAGTTCTTCTTCCAATACTGGATTCAACTGGTTGGAGCGCATAATGATCGAGATATCATCGATTCCTGAAGGCATGTGTTCATAATTTAAATCAAATTCACGGAAAATCTCTAAGACCCGTAACGTGAACCCAACTTCGCGGTTCATCAAGTATTTGCGGATATAGATCATACAAAAGCCTTCGTCACTGGCAACGCCGATCACGGGCTGATCCAAATTGTCTCTCTGGTTGGTGATCAAGGTACCAGGATGACTTGGATTATTGGTGTTTTTGATCACCACGGGAATTTTCGCATGGTATGAAGGCATCAAGGCCTCATCGTGCAACACAGTAAAGCCTGCATAAGACAGCTCTCGCATTTCTCGGTAGGTCACTTCTTTGATGGACTCTGGATGATGAACATAGCCTGGATGAGCAGAAAAAATCCCATCGACATCGGTAAAGTTTTCGTACAATTCTACTTGCAGACCAGCCGCCACGATGGCACCAGAAATATCTGATCCTCCTCGAGAGAAGGTACAGATCTCGCCCGCTTCTGTGTAGCCAAAGAAGCCAGGAATCACTAAGATTTCAGGACTGTCGCGCCATTGTGCAATCTTGGCGTACGACTTGTTCAAGATACGGGCGTTTTGAGGTTCATCCGTCACCAGCAGCCCAAGTTCTTGCGGATTCATGTAGCGAGCAGCTAACCCACGGCTTTGTAAAATCCCTGCGATCAATTTGGCGTTGTTGTCTTCGCCGCTTGCCAAGACTGTATCATAAAGATGCGGATTGTCTTGGGTAGGCAGTGTTTGAAAAGCCGCCAATGATTGCCAGATGCGGTCTAAATGGACTTGTTCGATACCAAAGGGGGCGGCGATCGCTGTATAGCGGGCATAGATTTCTTCTATTAAATCAGTGATTTCTTCTTGGGCACACAGACGGGTACAGACAGCTAGTAACAGATCGGTGACTTTCTGATCGTCGCTGGAACGCTTACCAGGCGCTGAAACAACAACAAACCGTCTTTTAGGATCACTTTCAATTATCGCAACAACTTTTTCGACTTGTTCGGCTGAGGCAAGGGAACTGCCTCCGAATTTCGCTACTTTCATTTGACATTACTCCTGTTCAAGCTTTTTACTAGAGTACAGTTTCAATAGGGAGAAATCAAGCGGTTTCTTGAAAAAAATCGGAAAAATCAGAAAAAAAGTCACTTGTTGATGTAAATTTCACGATTTGTTTTCATTATCGCTGGAAAAGCCGTGATTTATTTTATTCGATGCGAAAAAAGTCGATCTTTTTTGCCTCAATCTAATGCTTGATTTTTTTCTTTATGCTATAATCTAGCGTAGATGCTTTTTTATAAAGGGACTATCTGTCCTTTTTATACTCAACGAACTTATCAATCAATCTGCTGATCAGCAGGTTTTAGACGAAACATGTATATTTGAAAATTGGAGGAACCACAAAATGGGAACTAATATCATCTTTGGAATTGTCATTGCCATCATCATCATCGCAGCGGTCTTGTATGCAATTGGCTTTTTCATGCGGAAGAAAAACCAAGAAAAGCTGAATGACTTGGAAAAACGCAAAGAAAATCTGTTTGACTTGCCGGTGATCGAAGAAGTCGATGAAGTAAAAAGAATGCACTTGGTTGGTCAAAGTCAAAACACCTTCCGTGAGTGGAACCAACAATGGACAGATATCTCCACAAAATCTTTTGCTGAACTTGAAAGTCAAATCTTTGAAGTGGAAGAGCTGAACGAACGCATCCGCTTTTTCAAAGCAAAAGGGGCGATCGTTCAAGCCGAAGCGACCATGGACGAGATGGAACGCCAAGTGGAAGAGATTCGCGCAGGCTTGAAAGAATTACGAGAAAGTGAAGAACGAAATTCACTGGAAGTTCAAAAAGCGCTGGACGTTTACGAAGACTTGAAGAAGAAGCTGCGGGATCAAGGCGAAGAATTTGGTCCTGCTTACAATGAGCTGCAAAAACAAATCAAAAACATTGAAATTGAGTTCACCCAATTTGTTACCTTAAATACTTCAGGCGATCCTGTGGAAGCACGGGAAGTGTTAGACCAAGCGGAAAAACACACCTATGAAGTGGAAGACTTAATGAAACGGATCCCAGCGGCGTACGAAGAATTAAATCGTACCTTCCCTGATCAGTTGAAAGAAATCCAAGAGGGTTATAAAAAATTATTAGAACAAAAATATGTGTTCCCAGAAGCAAACTTCCAAGAAGAAATCAACCGTGTGAAAAAACGGGTTGAAAACTCCATGAACGATCTAGCGAAAACAGAAGTCGCTTCCGTTGAAGTGGCAAGCCGTGATACTGCAAGTGATATTGATGCCTTGTATACGGTGATGGAACGTGAGATCAATGCCAAGAAATATGTCATGAAAAATCGTCAGATCATCGAAGACTACATTGACCACGCAACGAAGAACAACCGTCAGTTGTTGATCGAGTTGGATCATACGGCACAAAGCTATACTTTGAATCATAATGAATTGGGTCGCGTCCGCGGCTTCCAAACCGAAGTGGACGAATTGGCTCGCCGCAACAACGAGTACTTACCGAAATTGGAAAAACATGAGATTCCTTATTCAGAAGTGCAAAGCTTCTACAAAGATGCCTACAAGATTTTGGATGATGTGGAAAGCCAGCAAGTTGAAATCGATGATTCTCTTGCGGAATTACGTCGGGGCGAAAAAGTTGCACAAGAAAAAGTGGAAAGCTTCGAATTCCGTCTACGCAACTTGAAACGGTTTGTTGAGAAACAACGCTTACCTGGTTTGCCAGGCGAGTATTTAGAATTCTTCTTCGTGGCAACGGATCGTGTCGAAGAATTAGGCAAAGAATTGAACAAGATTCGCATCAACATGCAAGAAATCAATAAATTGGTTTCTGTCTGTGAAGAAGATCTTGATCTTTTAGATGAACAAACAAAAGACTTAGTGGATGCTGCGGCATTGACTGAGCAAATGATGCAATATGCCAACCGCTATCGTCATTCTCATCCAGATATCAAGGCAGCGATCGACAAATCACTTTACTTGTTTAGTAAAGAATATCGCTATCAAGATGCGCTAGATGAAATCGGCACAGCGTTGGAACGAGTAGAACCAGGTGCCTTCAAACGGATCGAAAACTTCTACTTCAATAACCGCGACTTAGTATAATACGAAAGCCAGCAGTGAAAAACTGACTGGCTTTTTTCATGGAAAGAATGGCTCGCTGCATGAGTACCGCTTACGAAGGAAGGAAAAGTTTCCTTTAAAAAAAGGCAAAGCCAGCGAGTCACCTTGAAACTCAGCCCAAGAGCAGTTATAATGGGAAAGAATTTTTTTAGAGAAAGGGTCCTATCATTGATCTATTTTGACAACAGTGCAACAACCGCTATTTATCCACAAGCTTTAAATACATATGTCCAAGTCAGTCAGCGAATCATCGGCAATCCCTCAAGCCTGCATGATTTAGGAAATCAAGCCAATCGCCTGCTGCAGCAATCTCGTCAGCAGATCGCCGATCTGTTAAACGTTTCTTCCAAAGAGATCGCATTTACCAGTGGGGGAACTGAAGGAGACAACTGGGTCATCAAAGGGTCTGCTTTAGCGAAAAAAGCCTATGGGAATCACCTGATTATTTCCAGTATTGAACACCCTGCCGTCAGTGAAACAGCGGCTCAATTAGCCGAGTTAGGGTTTGAAGTCAGTGTTGTGCCTGTCGATGCCCAAGGCTTTGTCAACGTGTCTGAATTAGCAAACATGATTCGCAAAGAAACGATTTTGGTTTCGGTGATGGCGGTCAATAATGAGGTAGGGTCGATCCAACCGATCCATGAGATCGCAGCTGTGCTAGCGGACCATCCAACGATCCATTTCCATGTAGATGCCGTCCAAGCCATCACAAAGGTCCCGCAAGAACAATGGTTCAATGAGCGGGTCGATTTTGCCGTGTTCTCTGCGCATAAATTTCATGGACCTCGTGGCGCAGGCTTTATCTATTGGAAACAAGGCCGTAAGCTGGCGCCATTGATGACCGGCGGTGGGCAAGAGCAAAACCAGCGCAGCGGTACCGAAAATGTGCCAGCAATCGTTGCTATGGCAAAAGCCCTACGTTTAGCGACAGAACAAAAGGCTGAAAAGCCGAACCATGTTCAATTACTAAAAGGCTATTTGCAAGAAGCACTGGCTGGGTACGAGAAAGTCACGCTTTTTTCTGGCACAGAAGGGTTTGCGCCGCACATACTTTGTTTTTCATTAAAAGGGATCCGAGGAGAAGTCTTAGTCCATGCCTTTGAAGAAAAGCAGATCTATCTTTCGACGACGAGCGCTTGTTCCTCCCGTAAAAAGATGGCCAGCAGTACGCTTCATGCGATGCACGTTCCAGAACAGTTAGCAACATCGGCTGTTCGTATCAGTTTAGATGAGAGCAATACAATGGCAGAAGTCGAGCAGTTTCTGATCGTCTTCCACCAGTTGTACCAAAAATTTTCGAAAATCAATTAAGCACGACAGACCACTATAAAATCAATCCAAATCAAAGGAGTTTTCTCGTGAATTATTCAGAAATCATGGTTCGTTATGGCGAACTGTCAACAAAGGGCAAAAATCGTCGTAGTTTTATTATGCAATTAGCTTCAAACGTCAAACGTACCTTAGCAGATTATCCCCATGTCAAAGTTCATGCCGAGCGAGATCGCATGCACTTGCTATTGAACGGTGAAAATAGCCAAGAGATCATTCCTAAGCTGCAAAAAGTCTTTGGGATTCAAAACTTTTCCCCCAGCATTCGGGTCGAAAAAGATATCGAAGTATTAAAGAAAGCCGTTCAAGACGTCATGGCAGAGATCTATACGGGCGTTGAGACCTTCAAAATCACAGCCAAGCGCAGTGATCATTCGTTTGTGCAAGATAGCAATCAGTTGAATTTGACCTTAGGGAATGCGGTGATCGACCGTTTTCCTGATATCAAAGTCCAAATGAAAAAACCAGACATCAATTTGCGTGTAGAAATACGGATCGATGGCGCTTATTTGTCTTATGAAACGATCCAAGGAGCCGCTGGGCTGCCAGTGGGCACCAGTGGAAAGGGAATGTTGATGCTTTCTGGCGGTATCGATTCGCCAGTTGCAGGCTACTTTGCCATGAAACGCGGCGTTGAGATCGAAGCGGTCCATTTCGCAAGTCCTCCTTATACGAGTGAACAAGCGTTGCAAAAAGCCAAAGATTTAACGAAGAAGCTTGCGCCTTATGTGGGAAGCATCCAGTTTATCGAAGTTCCGTTTACAGAAATCCAAGAAGAAATCAAAAATCGTGTGCCACAAGGCTATTGGATGACCATCACCCGTCGGATGATGTTGCGTTTGACGGATGCGATTCGGGAAGCTCGTCATGGCTTGATCATCTTAAATGGTGAATCATTAGGACAAGTGGCTTCACAAACTTTGCATAGCATGGTCGCCATCAATGAAGTAACCAATACGCCGATCGTGCGCCCAGTGGCAACGATGGACAAATTGGAAATCATTGAAGTTGCCGAAGCCATTGATACCTTTGAATTATCAGTTCAGCCATTTGAGGATTGCTGCACAATCTTTGCACCTCCTCAACCAAAGACGCGCCCAAGACTGGATAAGGTCCACCAATATGAAGAACGTCTCGATATCGAAGGGATGATGGAACGGGCGATGGCTGGGTTGAAACTGGAAGCAATCACGGCAAATCAAGAAAAAGCAGCAACGGAATTCGCTGAATTTTTATAATAAAACCCCGAGTTTAATGCTACGACCACAACTGTTTTTTAACATTTGTGGTCGTTTTTCATCGAGTGAGAGAGTTTGTGAATATTTTCTTGCTATTGAAAATGGAACATGCTACACTCAATATGTGAATCATTTAACAAGGAGGGTGGACAGGATGGAAGCATTAAGAGATAAAAAACTTCCGAAAGCGACGGCAAAACGTTTGCCAGCTTATTTACGACACTTAAAATTACTGGATGCCTCTGGTATTCAGCGAATCAAATCGAAAGAGTTTGCAGAAATCACGCAAGTTCCTTCAGCCACGATCCGCCGAGATTTTTCTCATCTAGGAGAATTGGGCAGAAGTGGCTATGGCTATGATGTTCCTTATCTGATTGAGGTATTGAGCTATATCTTAGAAACCAATGAAGAGAAAAAAATCGCCTTGATTGGTTATGGAAATTTAGGAAAAGCGTTAGCCAACAACAATTTTCGCAGAAATGAAAATCTTTCCGTGGTCGCGGTTTTTGACAATGATCCAGAAATGATTGGTCAGACCATTAGTGGGCGTTATGTCTATGGAATGGATCAATTGGCGGAAGTCGTAGCAGAAAAAGGGATCACTGTAGCGATTTCGACCGTTCCTAGTCGTTATTCACAAATGGCGATCGATGCGATCGTGGATGCTGGGATCACAGCGATTTTAAATTTTGCCCCTGATCCCGTCATCGTGCCAAAAGATGTCAATATCCAATACATTGATTTGACGACAGAATTGCAAACATTGATCTTTTTTGATACGACCTACTCGCAAAAATCGAAAGTCTGAGCAAATCCTTTTCGTTTTTTGACAATCTTTCTTATACTGGGAGAAAATGCTATAGGAGAGATGTTATGCAAGTTACACGCAAAGAAACGGTTTATGAGATGCCTGGCAACCAACCAAAAGTAGGGGATAAAGCAGCTGATTTTCGCTTGAAAAGTTTAGAGGACAAGGAATACACACTGACTGATTTTTTAGGAAAACCAACGATCATCAGCGTGGTTCCCGATATCGTGACACGCGTCTGTGCATTGCAGACCAAGCGTTTCAACCAAGAGGCAAGTCAATTGGATGACATCCATTTTGTCACGATCTCTAACAATACAAAAGAAGAACAAGCGCAATGGTGCGGCCAAGAAGGTGTTGACATGATCATGCTTCATGATCCGGCGAATACCTTCGGTGAGGCCTATCAAATCATGATCCCAGACTTCGGTCATTTTGCCCGAGCAATTTTCGTTTTAGACCGTGAAGGCGTGATCCAACACGTTGAGATCGTGCCTGAGATCTCCCACGAACCGGATTATCAAGCAGCCATTGATGCTGCGAAAGCAAACCTCTGATTGACTTTCAAAAAAGTTCATTGTAGAATGTAGCAAGATGAAACAAGAATCTATGATAGCAAGACAATGTTCAAGAGGAGTATCAGTGACCCTGGCGGTCAGAGAGAAGTCGGTCGGTGCAAGACTTCCCCAGACACTGAAAAGGTAGCTTGAAGGTCTTTGATCCGAACCACGGTTTGTTTCTTTTAGACAAAGCCGCACAGTAAGATCAAGCGCGTCGTGAACGTTACCTCACGTCAAAGTGGCAGAGCAATCTGCAATTTAGGTGGTACCGCGTATCAGCGCCCTAATGCCTCGGCATTAGGGCGCTTTTTGCTGTGAATCACTATGATTGGCTTGCGAAGCAAGACAGAATAGATGATGAACAGTACTAGGCGACCAAAGGGAGCGTAGTAACCAAACTAGGAATCATTGCGATTGGCTTGCGGAGCAAGACAGAATAGATGATGAACAGTACTCGAAGTCATCAAAATTGGTTCACGAAGCGAGCGAGATCGTTTGCCAAAAGCCCTAAGACACAATAGAGGATCACGGAAGTGAGCCATGACCTCTGTAAGAAATGTACTTTTTACGAACAACAAACGAGGCGTCAACAAACAACGGATAATCATCTCTACCACTGCACTCATCCTGAACGATTCAAACATTGTCACGCTTTACCCAGCAACAGGCACAAAAAAACCACACCAACCATTACGTCTAAAAAACGTAACTTTAGGAGGACCAACAATGACAGAAACTGAAAATCTATCCACCAAGTACAATCCCCAAGAAGTAGAAGCGGGGCGCTACCAAGATTGGTTAGAACATGACCGTTTTAAACCAAGCGGCAACAAAGAAGCAAAACCTTATTCTATCGTGATTCCACCACCAAACGTAACAGGAAAATTGCACTTAGGTCATGCCTGGGATACCACGTTACAAGACATCATCATTCGTCAAAAACGGATGCAAGGGTATGACACCTTATGGTTACCAGGTATGGACCATGCCGGGATCGCTACCCAAGCCAAAGTAGAAGAAAAGCTGCGGGAACAAGGGATTTCTCGCTATGACCTTGGTCGGGAAAAATTCGTTGAACAAGTATGGGATTGGAAAGAAGAATATGCCGGTCACATTCGGGAACAATGGGCGAAACTAGGTTTATCTCTAGACTATAGCCGTGAACGATTCACGTTAGATGATGGATTATCCGAAGCGGTTCGTAAAGTTTTCGTGACGCTATATGAAAAAGGCTTGATCTATCGTGGCGAGTACATCATCAACTGGGATCCGCAAGCCCGCACGGCATTATCTGATATTGAAGTGATCCACAAAGACATCGAAGGTGCTTTTTACCATATGTCTTACGAACTAGCAGATGGCAGCGGTGTGGTGGAGATCGCAACGACTCGTCCAGAAACGATGCTGGGGGATACAGCAGTCGCGGTTCATCCAGAAGATGAACGTTATCAAGCATTGATTGGTAAAAAAGTGATTTTGCCTTTGGTCAATAAAGAGATCCCAATCATCGCAGATGAGTACGTGGACCAAGAATTTGGAACTGGGGTCGTAAAAATCACTCCTGCCCATGACCCGAATGACTTTGAGGTCGGTAACCGCCATGACCTACCACGGGTCAATGTCATGAATGATGACGGAACAATGAACGACTTAGCAGGTACTTATGCAGGCATGGATCGTTTTGCTGCTCGTAAGCAAATCGTGAAAGACTTAGAGGCGTTAGGTCGTCTGATCAAAATCGAAAAAATGGTTCATAGCGTAGGGCACTCAGAACGGACAGGCGTAGTAGTCGAACCTCGTTTATCGACACAATGGTTCGTAAAAATGGAACCATTAGCAAAACAAGCCATCGACAACCAAGAAACCGACGATGCGGTGGACTTTTATCCGCCACGTTTCAACCAAACATTCTTACGTTGGATGGAAAATGTCCATGACTGGGTGATCTCTCGTCAGTTGTGGTGGGGCCATCAAATCCCAGCTTGGTACCACAAAGAAACGGGAGAAATGTATGTAGGACTTGAAGCGCCAGCGGATGCCGAAAATTGGCAGCAAGATCCAGACGTATTGGATACCTGGTTTAGTTCTGCTTTATGGCCGTTTTCAACAATGGGGTGGCCAGATGAAAACAATGAAGATTTCCAACGCTACTTCCCAACCAATACATTAGTGACTGGCTATGACATTATCGCATTTTGGGTAAGCCGTATGATCTTCCAAAGCTTGGAATTTACTGGCAAACGACCATTTGAAAATGTCTTGATCCACGGATTAATCCGTGATGAACAAGGTCGCAAAATGAGTAAGTCTCTTGGAAACGGGATCGATCCGATGGAAGTCATTGAACAATACGGTGCTGATGCATTGCGTTGGTTCTTATCAAATGGCTCTGCACCGGGACAAGACGTGCGTTTCAGCTATGAAAAAATGGATGCCGCTTGGAACTTCATCAATAAAATTTGGAATGCTTCCCGTTTCGTCTTGATGAATGTCAGCGAAATGACTGCCGAAGACATTGATTTTTCTGGTGAAAAATCAGTGGCGGATCGTTGGATCTTGACGCGCTTGAATGAAACGATTGAAAAAGTCACTGACCTTTTTGAACGCTTCGAATTTGGGGAAGCGGGTCGTCAATTATACAACTTTATCTGGGATGATTTCTGTGACTGGTACATTGAAATGTCGAAAGAAACCTTATACGGTGACAATGAAGCAGCGAAACAAGTCAATAAGAGCATCTTAGTCCATGTTCTTGATCAAATTTTACGCTTGTTGCACCCAATCATGCCATTTGTTACAGAAGAAATCTGGAGCAAACTGCCGCATACAGGGGAATCATTAGTTGTTGCTGAGTATCCACAAGTGGCACCAGAATGGACCGATGAAAAAGCGGCGCAAGGGATGGAAGTGTTGAAAGAATTGATTCGTTCGGTTCGAAACATCCGTGCAGAAGTAAACACACCACTTTCGAAACCAATCACTTTGCTGATCCAAGCAAATGAGCCTGAGATCGAAGAATTCTTGATCGCCAACAAAAACTATATCGAACGCTTCTGTAATCCAGAAGAACTAGAAATCTCTAACAGCTTACAAGCCCCTGAATTGGCGATGTCAGCCATCCTATCAGGCGCGACGATCTACTTGCCGCTAGCTGGGTTGATCAACATTGAAGAAGAAATCGCGCGTTTGGAGAAAGAACTAGCGAAGTTCACCCAAGAAGTTCAACGGGTACAAGGCAAA
The DNA here is from genome assembly GCF_050542975.1 of Enterococcus sp. DIV1368d. NCBI lineage: Bacteria > Bacillati > Bacillota > Bacilli > Lactobacillales > Enterococcaceae > Enterococcus > Enterococcus sp. DIV1368d. The sequence continues at coordinate 650,688 of NZ_CP172939.1, forward strand.
TTGGCAAATGAACGCTTCGTTGCCAATGCACCAGAGGAAGTCGTAGCACAAGAACGCAGCAAAGAAGCCGATTATCTTGAAAAACAAAAAGCAGTCCAAGAACGGATCGAGCAATTGCGCACGATTCAATAGGAAGCGTCGACTGTCTGCAAACAAGCATCTCTTGTAGATGCTTGTTTTTGCGTAATCGATAGAAACCGTCAAACAAATTTCTCGTTTAAAGGAAAGAAATTGGGAAAGCTGTGTGATTTTTGATAAAATAAGAGCGAGGTGAAGGAGATGACAAGCGAAGAAGCAACAGCGTGGATCCATTCGCGTTTGGCATTTGGGCAAAGACCCGGATTGATGCGTGTCGAAGCATTATTAAAACGAATGGGCAATCCTGAAAAAAACATAACCATGATCCATATCGCCGGCACGAATGGCAAAGGATCAACCGTCAGCTATTTGCGCAGTCTTTTAGAAGAAGCTGGGCAGCAAGTGGGGACTTTTACTTCCCCGCACATTGAAGCGTTCAATGAACGGATCGAAATCAATGGACAATTTATATCAGATGAGGATTTGGTCGCTTGGGTGGAAAAAATCCAGCCGCTGGTTGCTGAAATCGATCGTGATGAAACCTTGACGGGCATCACTCAGTTTGAGATCATTACTGCCATGGCATTAGGCTATTTTGAAGAAAAAAACGTCGATGTTGCGATAATGGAAGTTGGCCTAGGGGGACTTTTAGATAGTACCAACGTTATTTCCCCGATGGTGACAGCGATCACGACGATCGGCATGGATCATATGGATGTCTTAGGCGATACCATTGAAAAAATCGCTGCCCATAAGGCGGGGATCATTAAACCACAAATTCCCCTTGTGACTGGCAATATCGTTGAAAGTGCGCTTTCGGTGATCGATTTGAAAGCTGCAGAAGCACAGGCACCTGCGTATCATGCAGGGCAAGAGTACCGTGTGACCTATCGTCATCCTGATGAAGAGTGGGGCGAATTGTTTGATTTTGAAAATGAGCATGGCAAAATCAAAGGCTTGAAAACACCGATGTTAGGCCGCCATCAACCAGAAAATGCCGGTGTTGCGATCCAATTGTACAGTCTGTATTGCGACCTACGGCAGCTGCCATTTTCAGCTAAAGAAATTCGCAATGGGCTAAGAAAAGCCTATTGGCCCGCCCGAATGGAACGAATCAGCAGTGAACCACTGGTGATCATCGATGGCGCCCATAACGTGCATGCCATGGCTCGCTTGGTGGATACGATGAAAGAAGAGTTCAGCGACTATCGCATCCATGTGCTGTTCTCAGCCTTAGAAACCAAAAACGTCAATGAGATGCTTCAGCAATTGCTGGCAATTCCGCAAGCCGAGATTTATTTAACGACCTTTGATTTCCCCAAAGCATTGCATTTAGCAGACGGCTATCAGGAACTCGATGAAAAACGAATCTCAACCGTCTCTTTATGGCAGTTTGGCTTGGCAGAATTATTAGAAAAAATGACCAATGAAGATTTGCTGCTGGTGACAGGATCGTTGTATTTTGTTTCAGAAGTTCGTGAATTGTTGTTGGCAATAGGAGGAAGAAATGGCTAAGTTACGTGGTGTGATTTTCGATATGGACGGCTTGATTTTTGACACGGAGCTGCTCTATTACCAAGCAACTCAAATCGTGGCGGATCAAATGGGGATTCCCTATACAAAAGAGTTGTACTTAGCTTATGTGGGGGTCTCGGATGAAGAAGTCTGGGCAGCTTACCATGAGCGATTCGACGAAGCCTTTGGCCATCAAATGATCGAAGACTTTATCCAAGCGGCTTTTCAGCAAACGCTGGAAATGTTCCAACGGGGCGAGGCTGAATTGAAGCCGGGCATCCACGAGTTATTGCATTATCTTGATGAGAAAAAGATTCCCCGAGTGTTGGCGTCTAGCAACCAGCGCAAAGTGATCGATACCTTGCTGGAAGCAGCAGGCTTAACGGCGGAATTTCCTGAGATCGTCTGCTTTGATGATGTCACACGGGCAAAACCAGATCCTGAGATTTTTGAAAAAGCCCACGCATTATTGGCGGTACCAAAAGAAGAATTGGTGATCCTTGAAGATTCGGCTAACGGTATTCATGCTGCTCATGGGGCGGGGATCTCAGTCATTATGATTCCCGATTTGATCGCGCCGACGACCATCATTGAAGAAAAAGTCTTGAAAGTCTTACCATCACTAGAGGATGTCCCAGATTTTCTAGAAACGGCTTTTTCTTTCTAATGACGATTTTCAATAAGCATCGTAATCAAATAGTTCCTCCTTTGCGTATTTCTTATTAGACCGACGCAAAGGAGTTTTTTTATGATCAATGAAACAGAGATTCCCCAAAGCTCGTTTCCCCGAGAGCGCTTAGTGCAATACGGGGTTGATGCCCTTTCGAACCAAGAACTGTTGGCAATTTTGTTGCGGACTGGCTCACGGCCCTTAAATGTCCTGGAATTAGCGGCTAGTGTCTTGAATCGTTTTGAAGAATTGTATGAATTAAAAGAAGCGACAATCGATGAATTACAAGAAATTCGCGGCGTCGGACAAATCAAAGCCATCGAGATCAAAGCGATGGTTGAATTAGGTGTGCGAATCCAGCGCTCCGCTCAACCAAAGTACGGTAAGGTCAACTCTAGTATGGCGATCGCCCATCAGTTGATCCAAGAGTTGAAGGATTGTCGTCAAGAGCATTTACTAGGGCTATATTTGAATACGAAAAATGAGATCATTCAGAAAAAAACCATCTTCATCGGATCGTTGAATCAGTCGATCGCTCACCCACGGGAGATTTTTCATTGGGCGGTACGCTACAGTGCCGCCCGAGTGATCGTCGTCCACAACCATCCCAGCGGCAGTCCCCAAGCCTCAGAGGCAGATCTGCTGTTTACACGCCGTTTGATCAAGTGCGGAGACTTGATGGGGATCGACATATTGGATCATTTGATCATTGGCGACAATGCCTATGTCAGTTTGCGAGAAGAGGGGCTGTGGCAACAGGAAGACGTGTGAAAATAAGCCGAGTTTGCGAACATTATTAAAAATAAAGGTGAATTGTCTAATCGTCTGTCTTGCAAAAAAATACGGGCAAGTGTAAAATATTATTGTAATTTTGTTTGCTGAATAGATGTTGAAACGCACGTTAGGCCTCTATCGCACAAAGGCAATGTTACACACAATTAAGTGCTTATGCACGAGGAGGTTTTTTTTAATGGAACAAGGTACAGTAAAATGGTTCAATGCTGAAAAAGGGTTTGGTTTTATCTCTCGCGAAGACGGTACAGACGTATTTGTACACTTTTCAGCGATCCAAGGTGAAGGATTCAAAACTTTAGAAGAAGGTCAAGCAGTAACTTTCGACGTGGAAGATTCTGATCGTGGACCTCAAGCAGTTAACGTAAACAAAGCGTAAGCTTTCAAACAAACTGCCAGTAAGAGCACTTTGAAATCAAAAACCCCAAAAGACCATCGATTCGATGGTCTTTTTTTTGCTTTTTATAACGGAAAGGAAAAAGGGTAGTTCTCAGTAACCTGAGAACTACCCTCGCATGTGAGACTATAAATCGTCCGGCGTCATGATCATCGAAAGGATCATTGGATGACGCTCGGTTTTTTCAAATAGGAATGGCTGTAACGCCGATGACATCGCTTCTCTTAATTTGTGTTCTGTTGGGTCTGGTTGGTTCAAGACTTCCCGCAATGCACGGAAGAGGATCTGCTGTGCTTCGTTGATCATCTCGCCAGATTCCCGCATATAAACAAATCCGCGAGAAAGGATATCTGGTCCAGCAAGGACTTCTTTCTTCGCCACATCGACTGTCGCGACTGCTAAGACGAGGCCTTCTTCTGAAAGAATGCGACGATCCCGTAAGACGACATTTCCGATATCACCGATACCGCTGCCGTCAACATAAACATCATTGGCATTGAAATGACCAGCCAAGCGAGCGGTATCCGCTGTTAAGGCCAACATGTCACCATTTTCCATAATGAAACAATTTTCTTTTGGTACACCGACATCTTGTGCCAACTGGGTGTGGATGTTCAGCATCCGAAATTCCCCGTGGACAGGCATAAAGAATTTTGGCTTCATTAGACGCAACATCAGTTTTTGTTCTTCTTGGCCACCGTGACCAGAAGTATGGATGTTGTTCAATTTGCCATGGATCACGTTTGCGCCAGCTTCCAACAACAAGTTGATCAGCTGATTGACACTCGTGGTATTTCCTGGGATCGGTGAGCTTGAGAAAATCACGGTATCATCTGGGTGAATTTGGATTTGACGGTGAGTCCCGTTGGCAATCCGACTCAAAGCAGCCATCGGCTCTCCTTGAGAACCCGTACAAAGGATCATGGTTTCGTTTGCAGGCAAACGATTGATCTCATGAGATTCCACAAAGGTTCCATCTGGCACCTTGATATAGCCAAGGCGCTGTCCGTTGACGATCGCATTTTCCATACTGCGTCCAAAAACGGCGATTTTACGTCCAGTCGCAACCGCCGCATCTGCAGCTTGTTGGAGCCGGAAAATATTGGAGGCAAAGCTGGCAAAAATGATCCGACCATCGATTTTTTCAAAAATCTTTTGGATCGAGCTGCCGATCGTTTTTTCTGATTTGGTAAAGGTCGGAATTTCTGCATTGGTACTATCGGAAAGGAGGCAAAGGACGCCTTCTTCACCAATTTTTGCCATTTTGTGCAAGTTTGCTGGTTCGCCCACAGGCGTAAAGTCAAACTTGAAATCGCCAGTTGCGACGATATTGCCAGAAGGCGTTTTGACAACGACACCTAAAGCATCAGGGATACTGTGAGTCGTTCGGAAGAAGCTGATGGATGTTTTACGGAAACGAATCACCGTATCTTCATTGATTTCGTGTAATTCCGCGTCCCGCAATAAGCCATGCTCATCTAATTTGTTGGTGATCAAAGCAAGTGCCAAGGGTCCCGCATAGATTGGGATATTGGCTTCCCGCAACAAGTAAGGGATTCCGCCAATATGGTCTTCGTGACCATGAGTGACGATCAAGCCTTTGACTTTCGGTAAATTTTGAACGATGTAGCTATAATCGGAAATGACATAGTCGATCCCAAGCAGTTCATCTTCGGGGAATTTGATTCCCGCGTCAATTAAGATGATCTCATCTTGGAATTGAACCCCATAACAGTTTTTTCCGATTTCGCCAAGTCCACCGACGCCGAATACGCCAGTCTCATTATTTTTCAGCGAAACTTTCATCTTAAAACTCCGCTAATTTGAAATCAGCGTTTTCTTTTTCGTAAGCTAAATGTTTTTCATCTAGTTCTTGAACGAACTCGATGTTGTATGGGGTATTTTGTTCAACCAGACGGCGTGCGATCACTGCATCGTCTGCTTCAATGTACAAAGAGTGGGTTTGTTCTCTCTTTGGGTTGCGGTCTTTTGTTTCTTGGTAATAAATTTTGTAAATCATATCTTTTCTCCTTTATCTGCTTTTCGCAGTAGTCTATTTGGTTGATGAATTCGCTGCATCACAAAATCGAGGTCCGAATAAAGTGACCTGAAAAGAAGGCTTCGAGAGCCGCTGCATGCTTTTTTCAGACAATCGTTGTGAGAAAAAAGAGAAAGCCTCGTCTTTGCTTTCCAAATGTCGTCATAAAAAATTCACCGGGTTTGTAAGTCGTTCCACTACAAGTATCCCTAGTTTATCACAGAAAAACGAATAAGTATAGAAACACGTCATTTTGAAAAGGCTTACTGAAAGAAAATGAAAGGACTATCGCTGAAGTTTGCTTTTTTTCGTTGAAAGTGCATTACAATAAGAATATTCCTATGCTATAGTAGAAGTAATGAAGTAAAAAAGGAGGGGATTTTTTGAAATTAATGTGGCACTACACGATGAGAAACAAGAAACTGCTGGTTTTTAATTTCATCTGTGTTTTTGGTTTTATTTTGATTGAATTAGGTTTGCCGACGTTATTGGCAAGAATGATCGACAAAGGGATCGCCGCTGGTGATCGCGACTACATATGGAAAATGGGTGCGGCGATGATCGCGATCACCATTGTGGGGATCACGATGAACATTTTGTTAGGCTATTTCACGTCACGTATCACCACTAACATTGTGGCAGATATTCGTGACGATCTTTTTGAAAAAGTCCAAGGCTATTCACATACCGAATATGAAAAAATCGGGGTTTCATCATTGATCACCCGTGTGACCAATGATGCGTATCAAATCATGCTGTTTATGCAAAGCATCTTACGGACAGGTTTGATGACACCCATGATGTTTGTGGTCAGCTTGTACATGGTCATGCGGACAAGTACACAACTAGGGTTGTATGTTTTGGGGGCATTGCCGATATTGCTGATGGCCGTCATCGCCATTGCCAAAATCTCGGAACCATTATCCACTAAACAACAAGCCAATCTAGATAAAATCAATGGCATCTTGCGAGAAAATCTCTCTGGTTTACGAGTGATCCGTGCCTTCGTCAATGAAAAATTTGAAGAAAAACGCTTTGGCAAAGTCAACCAAGCCTATGCTTCTAGTTCTCGCAGCTTGTTTCGCTTGATGGCAACGGCACAACCAGGCTTTTTCTTCTTATTCAATATCGTGATGATTTTGATTATTTGGACGGGAAGTATTCAAATCGATCAAGGGCAACTGCAGGTCGGTGACTTGATTGCATTTATCGAATACATCTTCCATGCGCTGTTTTCTTTCATGCTGTTTGCGACTGTCTTTACGATGTATCCACGAGCGGCGGTTTCTGCTCGTCGAATCCAAGAAGCGTTAGATGCGACTTCTGAAATCAAAGAGCCAGAACAGCCAGTGACAGAAACTAAGACGAAAGGCTTCTTGGAATTCAAAAATGTTACCTTTGCTTATCCAGGACATGCTCAAAGTCCAGTGATCCGTAATGTTAGCTTTACCGCTTCACCAGGGGAAACCGTGGCGTTTATCGGTAGTACTGGAAGTGGAAAATCAACCTTGATCCAATTGATCCCACGTTTTTACGACGTCAGTGAAGGCCAAGTCTTGGTGGATGGTGTTGACGTTCGGGATTACAGCTTAACGACGTTGCGCAACAAGATCGGGTTTATCCCTCAAAAAGCGTTGCTATTTACAGGGACGATCGCAGAAAACCTACGCTATGGGAAAGAAGATGCCACGCAAGCAGAGCTGGAACGAGCAGCCGAGATTGCGCAAGCGGCAGATTTCATTTCTCGCACACCAGATGGCTTTGATGCTCACTTGGCAGAAGGCGGAACCAACTTCTCTGGCGGACAAAAACAACGCCTAGCGATTGCCCGTGCGGTGATCCGCCAACCAGAGATCTATATTTTTGATGATAGTTTTTCTGCATTGGATTACCAAACGGATGCAAAATTGCGGGCACGCTTGAAAAAAGAAACCACAGAATCGACCGTTTTGATCGTTGCTCAACGAGTAGGAACGATCATGAATGCCGATAAGATCGTCGTCTTGAACGAAGGCGATGTGGTTGGCATCGGCACCCACAAAGAACTGCTGCAAACTTGTCCAGTATACTACGACATTGCGGCGTCACAATTATCAGAGGAGGAGTTGGCACAATGAAAGCAATCTCTTCTTTAAAACGGTTAGGTGCTTACATCAAACCGTACAAAGTACAATTTATCCTAGTCTTGCTGTTTACTGTTGCAACCGTCGGCTTCAATGCGGCAATGCCGTATGTTTCTGGATTACCGACGACAGAGATCAGCCGCAACATCGCTGCAGGCGAAGGCGTTAATTTTGATTACGTGATCCTTTGCTTGATCTGGATCGCAGTCGTCGGTGTCGGTTACTGTTTCTCACAATTGATGTCAGGGCTGCTGATCACCAACGTTGTCCAATCCGCGATGCGAGATCTGCGGCAAGACATTGAAGAAAAAATCAATCGTTTGCCCGTTTCTTACTTCGACCGCAACCAACAAGGGAATATCCTGTCACGGGTGACCAATGACGTGGATGCCGTCAGCGGTGCAATGCAGCAAGCCTTGATCGGGATTGTCAATGCCTTCTTAGGAATCATTATGGCGGTTTCTATGATGTTTTATATCAATACTTACATGGCATTGGTTTCATTGATCATGATCCCAGCCTCCTTATTGATTTCTCGCACGATCGTCAAAAAGTCGCAAAAGGACTTCCAAGGCATGCAAAATGCGTTAGGGGATCTGAACGGCTACGTACAAGAAAACATGACTGGATTCAGTGTGTTGAAAGTGTATGGACGGGAAAAGCAAACACTTGAAGGGTTTAAAAACGTTAACCACCATTTGCGCTATTACGGCTTTCGTTCTGCCTTTGTGTCAGGATTGATGATGCCGCTGGTGCAAATGACCGCTTACTTTACCTATATCGCAATGGCAGTCATGGGGAGCTTTTATGTGATCAGCGGCGTAATCGTTGTTGGTCAGCTGCAAGCGTTCATACAATACATTTGGCAAGTCAGTCAGCCAATGGGGAACATTACCCAGCTGTCATCCGTCTTGCAAAGTGCCTCAGCAGCAGCAAAACGGGTCTTTGAAATCCTAGATGAGGAAGAAGAACCCGTCAATCAAACGGATATCCAATTGCCAGAACAAATCAGAGGCGACGTGACCTTTGAACATGTCGGCTTTGCCTATGATCCGAAAAAACCGTTGATCAAAGACTTGAACTTTGAAGTCAAAGCTGGACAAACCGTGGCGATCGTGGGACCAACAGGTGCTGGGAAAACCACCTTGATCAATTTGTTGATGCGTTTTTATGATGTCAATGAAGGGGCCATCAAGATCGACGGCATCGACACGAAGAAAATGGAACGTCATGATGTTCGGTCACTGTTTGGGATGGTCTTACAAGATGCATGGTTGTACGAAGGCACGATCGGCGACAACATTCGCTTTGGGAAATTAGATGCCACCGATTATGAAGTCGTTGATGCAGCGAAAACCGCCAACGTCGATCACTTCATTCGCACGATGCCAGACGGCTACGAAATGATCATCAATTCTGAAGGGGACAATGTCTCCTTGGGGCAAAAACAATTGTTGACCATCGCTCGGGCAGTCATCTCTGATCCGAAGATTTTGATTCTCGATGAAGCCACCAGTTCGGTGGATACCCGCTTAGAAGCGCTGATTCAAAAAGCAATGGATAAAGTGATGGAAGGTCGTACCAGCTTTGTGATCGCCCATCGTTTGTCAACGATTCGTGAAGCAGATCTGATCTTAGTGATGGATCAAGGGTCGATCATTGAAAAAGGCAATCACGAGACCTTGTTGGCAGCTGGCGGCTTTTATAGCCAACTGTACCAAAGTCAATTTTCAGAAGAAGCCGAGTAAACCCAAAAGAGCGCCCAGTCTGACTGGCGCTCTTTTTGCATTGTCGCAAGGGTGGTGCTATAGTGAAAAAAGAAAGCGCAGATCCGTTTATGGATTGGAAGGAGAAGTTGATGGACAAAGAACAATCAGGGAATGAAACCCACAAAACAGTTTCGCCAGCCTCGTTGCAAGGAACACCTTGTTTTGTGGCAAAAAATGCGACGATCGTAGGAAACGTGACTCTAGGAAAAGAGAGTACGGTCTGGTTTCAAGCAGTGATTCGAGGCGATGCCAATCGCATCGAAATCGGCGCGCGTACCAATATTCAAGATGGAACGATCATTCACGTTGATCACGATGCCCCGACGATCGTGGAAGACGATGTGACTGTTGGGCATCAGTGTATGCTTCATGGCTGTACCATCAAAAAAGGGGCGCTGATCGGCATGAGCTCGATTGTTTTGAATCATGCAGTGATCGGTGAAAATAGTTTGTTAGGTGCTGGTTCGTTAGTAACGGAAGGAACCGTCATTCCGCCCAATGTGTTGGCGTTTGGTCGTCCTGCACGAGTGATCCGCCCGTTGACAGAGGAAGAAATCGCCAAAAATCAGGCAAACATCACGCATTACGTGGAAAATGGGTATGCTTACCAACAGGGCGAATATGGTGAAGTCTGACGCCGAACCAAAAGACGCAAAAAGGTGTACGAATTGCTTCGTACACCTTTTTTATGCAAGCTTATTTCAATTTGTTTGATTCCATGATCTCGTCGATCAAGCCGTAATCTTTGGCTTCTTGTGCGGTCATGAAGTTGTCACGATCGGTGTCGCGTTCAATCACTTCGATTGGTTGACCGGTACGTTCTGACAAGATTTTGTTCAGACGTTCGCGGGTTGCCAAAATGTGGCGGGCAGCAATTTCGATCTCAGTTGCTTGTCCTTGTGCGCCACCTAATGGTTGGTGGATCATGATCTCTGCATTTGGTAATGCAAAGCGTTTGCCTTTTTCACCAGCGGTCAATAAGAATGAACCCATAGAAGCAGCCATCCCCATAACGATGGTTTGGACATCGGCTTTGATAAAGTTCATGGTATCAAAGATCGCTAGACCAGCAGTAACGCTTCCGCCAGGCGAGTTGATGTACAAGTAGATGTCTTTTTCAGAATCTTGCGCATCCAAGAATAAAAGCTGAGCAATGATCGAGTTTGCTAAGTCATCGGTTACTTGACCACTCAACATAATGATCCGGTCTTTTAATAGACGAGAATAGATGTCATACGCTCTTTCACCGCGAGATGATTGTTCAATGACAGTAGGAATTAAATTCATAGTGATAGTCCTCCTAAAAATCGTTATAGATATAGTTTAGCATAAAGTTTTCTCAATATCTAAGAGATAGTATACCGATTAGGTCAAGAAAGGTCAAATAAAAAGTTCGTTATCTTTTTTGCGAAACTTTCAAATATGATACAATATGAAAAAAGGAATGAGGAAGGATCGAAGAATGGCAGTAGCAATAGCAGGTTTGATCGGCGTCTTAGTGGGCGCATTGTTAGTAACCATCATTTTTAATTTACGCATTCGGTATGAGGAGCAAAAAGAAAAACAACGCCGTTTGTTGGAGCATAAAGTCAAAGAAATCGAAACGTTGGTTTTATTGAATCAAAAAATCAGTGAGATTCTACAAAAACGGGTCATGCTGATGGATGAGTATGTCAGCTTTGATGCCTTTGACGACTGTTATATCACCATCGATGATTTTGCCTATCTACAATCTTTTGCGGCGCAAAACAGTTTTTATCTACCGAATTTTTTCTTAGAAGAATTTTTCAAAAAAATCGGAACACGTCGGGTGATTTTATCCCCAGAGGAAACTGTTAAAATCGGTGGGTATACCTATAAAGGCGGTCGGATCATTATGGAAAATTTCCTTGATCAATTAGTCGAAATGGTCAATGAGCGTAAAAACCAAATGAAAAACATGACGAGCGAACCGTTGACCTATTTTTCAAAAACGATTTGATTCTACTGGTCAGCCGTTTTCCTTGGTTAAGGTAACCAAACCAGAGTATCGACGATTGCACTTTTTTAACTGATCACACACACTCTTACTGCGATCATAGTAAGAGTGTTTTTCTTTGACCGAAACAAAGCGTTATTATTCATTAAGAGGATCGAAACAAACAGAGGCTTTTTGGTTCTAGTAGATTCCATGGTAAAATAAAGAGTGAGAATGGAGTGAAAGAATGATGGTACAAATCGTTGCCCACCGCGGGAGTAGCGGCAACCGACCTGAAAACACGCTACCAGCATTTGCGGAAGCGGTGCGGGTCAAAGCTGATATCATTGAGTTAGATGTACATCTATCAAAAGATGGCGGCTTAATCGTCATGCATGATGAAACGGTTGATCGAACGACCAACGGCAAAGGTCGGATCTGTGACCTGACGGTTGCTGAACTAAAAGAACTCAATGCTGGCAGCTGGTTTTCTGAGGAATTCCAAGCCGCCAAAGTTCCCACGCTAAAAGAAGTGTTGGATTTACTTGCAGCGAAGAATTATCGTGGCATTTTGACGATCGAATTAAAAACCGATCATTATGAGTATGAAGGAATCGAAGCCAAAGTATCCGACTTATTGAATAGCCAAGAATGGCCCTTTACTCATTGGTATTGTTCCTTCAATATCGAGACCTTGGATCGGATGCATGCGATCGAACCGGATGCGACCCTTGATTTTATTATGGGACGCGGGGAAGACAAACCACCGTTGGCGCTCAGCCGACCGTATATCGAAGGAATTCATCCTGCCTATCGCTGGGTCCAAGAGACAGCAACGGTCTTAACTGATTTTCCGATCGCGATCCGTCCGTGGACTGTCAACGAAGAAGCGGCGATTCGCACCTGCTTGGCTCTGGGGTTGACGGGGATCATCACCGATTTTCCAGAAAAAGCTCGGGCAATTGTGCAACAGGTTCGCGAGGAAACAAAAGGATGAAAAAAGTCTTAGTAATCGTGGGACCGACCGCAGTTGGCAAAACCGCCTTGAGTATCCAGTTAGCCCAAAAATACCAAGGGGAGATCATCAGCGGCGATTCCATGCAAATTTACCGTCAGTTAGATATCGGTACTGCCAAAGTGACGAAGGAAGAAATGGCAGGGGTTCCTCATCATTTGATCGATATTCGTGCAATGACGGAAGCATACTCTGCCGCTGATTTCCAGCAAATGGGGCGTGAAGTCATCGAGACGATCCAGCAGCAAGGAAAGCTACCGATCGTTGTAGGGGGAACAGGGTTATACATCCAAGCGCTTTTGTACGACTTTCGTTTAGGGGCAGAAGAAGGCGACCCAACGATTCGTCAGCGCTATGAACAAGAAGCAGCAGCCATCGGCAAAGAAGCTCTATGGCAAAAGCTGCAGGCGGTCGATCCCTTGGCAGCAGCGAAGATCCACTACAACAATGAGCGGAAAGTGATTCGTGCGTTGGAGGTTTTTGAAATGACTGGCGAAAGTATCGCTGCACCAAAAGAGACACCGCAAGTTTTGTACGATTTCTTCATGATCGGTTTAACCACTGAGCGAGAATTGTTATACCAGCGAATCAATCAGCGAGTGGACTTAATGATGGATCAAGGCTTGATCGAAGAAGCAAAAGCTGTTTTGCAGTATCCAGAAACGCAAGCCGCCAAAGGGATCGGCTACAAGGAATTTTTGCCCTATTTTCAAGGGCAGGCCACATTGGAGGAGACCATTGAGCAAATCAAGCAAAACTCACGCCGCTACGCCAAGCGGCAGCTGACGTGGTTCAATAACCGAGCACAGCCCCGATGGATTGATTTAGTGAGGCAACCTGAAGAACAACGTACCCTTGAAACAGAAATCGACCAATGGTTGGAGGAGAAAAGATGAGCCAAGAACGTGTGATTCTTGTCGGAGTAGAAACGGAGAAAAACTATCTTCATTTTGATTCGTCAATGAAAGAATTGAAAAGCTTAACAAAAACCGCCAATGGCGAAGTTGTTTTTTCACTGGTGCAAAAACGGCAGCAAGTCGATCGACAAACCGTGATCGGCAAGGGGAAAGTTGCGGAATTGCAGCAGTTGGCAGAAGCACATGAAGCAGATTTAGTGATCTTCAATCATGAATTGACACCAAGGCAAAGCCAGTTGATCGGTGATGCGCTAGAAGTGCCGGTGATTGATCGCGTCCAGTTGATCCTTGATATTTTTGCGATGCGTGCCCGTTCCAAAGAAGGAAAGCTGCAAGTAGAATTGGCGCAGCTGGATTATTTGCTTCCACGCTTGATAGGGCAAGGAAAGAACATGTCTCGGCTAGGGGGCGGAATCGGAACGAGAGGGCCAGGGGAAACCAAGCTGGAGACCGATCGTCGACACATCCGCAACCGCATTACCATCATCAAACGGGAATTGAAGGAAGTGGCAGCCCATCGAGACCGGACACGCCAAAAGCGCAAAGACAGCCAAGTCTTTCAAATGGGCTTGATTGGTTATACCAATGCTGGAAAATCAACTATTTTAAATATTTTGACCAGTGCGGATACGTATGAGCAAGACCAGTTGTTTGCGACACTCGATCCTTTGACGAAACGCTGGCGGATGCCAGAAGGATTCGAAGTCACCATTACCGATACGGTTGGTTTTATCCAAGAATTGCCGACCCAATTGATCGATGCGTTTCATTCCACACTGGAGGAAAGTCAAAACATGGACTTCTTGCTGCATGTCGTCGATGCCAGTTCCGAAGAACGGGTCCAGCAAGAGGAGACGGTCTTAAAATTAATGGAGGAACTTTCTTTGACCCAATTACCGATGTTGACGGTCTACAATAAGGCGGATCGCATCGACGCCGATCAGTTTGTCCCAACGCTCTTTCCCAACGTCTTGATCTCGGCAAAGAGTACCAAAGGCAAAGAACGCTTGACTCAGGCAATCAAAATGGAATTGATGCAGATCATGCAGCCTTATCATCTAGTGCTGCAAGCCGATGAAGGCAATGCGCTGAATCGTTTAAAACGGGAGTCACTAGTGTTGAGTAATGCTTTCGATGAAGCAACACAGACCTATCATATCAAAGGATTTGCGTTGGAGGATACCTATCCACTACGCAGAATGGCGCAAGAACAGGAATAAACAGAAACGGTGCAGCTGATGCACCGTTTTTTTTTGTGGTGACAAAATTATGGAAGTATAAGTGGTTTGGCTTCCTTAGAGTGCAAAACCCGAACATTTTTGTCTAAGGCACCATTTCTTCCAGAAAAAGGACTGCTTGAACATGCGATCAAATCAAGGGCCCAATGAAAAAATCAAAAAAATTTGCATTCATGTCACTTTTTCTAACATGAGGGGTTGACACGCAAAAAAAGAATTGGTATAGTTTCCATAAAGTTACGCAGCATCATTGAAACGGAGGGGAGCCAAGTTATGCGGGAAAAAGAATTGCGGCGCTCAATGTCAGTCTTTCCTATCGGAACAGTCATGAAATTGACCGATCTCACCGCCCGTCAAATTCGTTATTACGAAGAACAAGAATTGATCCACCCGGAACGCAGCGATGGCAATCGACGCATGTATTCGCTGAATGATATTGATACCTTGCTAGAGATCAAAGACTATCTTTCCGATGGACTGAACATGGCTGGGATTAAACGAGTTTATGAAATGAAAGTTGCCAAAGAAAAAGAAGCGAAGAACAAACCGCCGCTGACCGATGAAGATGTACGTCGAATTTTTTATGATGAACTCTTGGCTCAAGGTGGATTGAATCAACAACAGCCATACCAGCAAAAAGGTCCACGAATGTAGAGCATTAGTAGATCGTTGCTGTGATATAAAATAAGAATTGGGAAAAAGGAAGGGATACTATGCCAAAATTTGAAAGAACTGCCGAAGACATCAAACAAATCGTAAAGGATGAGAACGTGCGCTTTTTACGCTTGATGTTTACTGATATTTTAGGAACGAACAAGAACGTTGAAGTACCTGTAAGTCAATTAGATAAAGTACTGGAAAACAAAATGATGTTTGACGGTTCTTCTATTGAAGGATTTGTCCGTATTGAAGAAAGTGACATGTATCTGTATCCTGATTTGTCCACCTGGATGATCTTCCCTTGGGAAAGTGAACATGGCAAAGTGGCTCGTTTGATCTGTGATATCTACAATCCAGATGGCACCCCATTTGCAGGCGACCCTCGCGGCAACTTAAAACGAGCATTAGCTGACATGCAATCCCTTGGTTTTACTTCTTTCAATCTTGGACCAGAACCCGAATTTTTCCTATTCAAATTAGATGAAGCAGGCGAAATCACAACGGAATTAAACGACAAAGGCGGCTACTTCGATTTTGCCCCAACCGATCTTGGGGAAAACTGCCGTCGCGATATCGTATTAGAATTAGAAAGCCTTGGCTTTGAAGTTGAAGCCTCTCACCATGAGGTGGCACCAGGGCAACACGAGATCGACTTTAAATATGCGGATGCAGTGGAAGCATGTGACAACATCCAAACCTTCAAGCTTGTCGTGAAAACCATTGCTCGTAAACACGGCTTGCATGCAACCTTCATGCCAAAACCATTATTCGGCATCAACGGTTCAGGCATGCACTGCAACATGTCCTTGTTCAAAGGCGATGAAAATGTCTTCTTTGATGAAGAAGGACCAATGCAATTAAGCCAAACAGCGTATCACTTCTTAGGCGGTTTGATCGAACACGCCCGTGCTTACACGGCTGTCTGCAACCCAACCGTCAACTCTTACAAACGCTTAGTGCCAGGTTACGAAGCGCCTGTATACGTGGCATGGTCAGGACGCAACCGTTCACCATTGATTCGGGTACCAGAATCAAGAGGCTTGTCAACGCGTTTGGAATTGCGTTCAGTTGACCCATCCGCTAACCCATACTTAGCAATGGCTGTTTTATTACAAGCAGGACTTGATGGCGTTAGACGTGAGTTGACACCACCACCAGCTGTCGACCGCAACATCTATATCATGAACGAAACAGAACGTGCAGAAGCACAAATCGAAGATCTGCCATCAACGATCCACAATGCCATCAAAGCATTGCGTAAAGACCAAGTGATGATCGATGCCTTAGGCAAACACATCTATGCCAACTTTGTCGAAGCAAAACGATTAGAATGGGCAGCCTTCCGCCAAACAGTCTCTGAGTGGGAAAGAGAACAATACTTGGAACTCTATTAAAATCGCAAAAAAAGCCGCTAGAGATAAACAATCTAGCGGTTTTTTTATGATGAAACTAGCGTTTATCCTACTGACTCTGGTTTTATTTATTTCCGATCGTCAATAGCTACTTGATCAAAATTTGAGAAAAAAACCATTGCGAAGCTAGAGCGGTTCTGTCTATAAGAAGCGTAACTCCTGACCATTGGGAAAAATCAAAAAATACCAGTCGGCGAGGACTGGTAAGAGGAAGAAAAATAGTTTTGGTATAAAGCTAGCATAGTCGGTCAAAGTAAAATGAACCTTAAAAAGTAGAAAGTTTCTTGTAAGAAGTTCTCATTCGTCAAAGGTTTCCAGCTCAGACAGTATTTTTGCGGGGACTTCTGATTGAGGGACTTCGTTGGGACCAGAAATGATGCGGGTCTTACTGATTTCTGCTTTGACTAAAGTATTTGGAGCCAATGGTTTTACATTTTCGCCCGTCAGGTCATAGGTCATGAGTTCTTTTTCACCATTTTTCTTTACGAATTCAAAGGTGTATTTGTAGGTGAAAGAGCCATCGATTTTTTCACCAGAATCGCTGTAGGTCTGTGTCTTTTCAGGGACTTTGTTGGGCGTGATAGCATAAGCCGTGATGCCGCGATACGTTGTTGCGTAGTACGTGTAGCCAAAATAGCCGGCTACGACAATAATCAAAACGCCAAGCGTTAATAGTAGTTTTTTCATGGGTGTCATTCCTTTCCATTACTAGCATCACTATAGCATGTGGCCACTAAAAGCACTCATCGAAAGGGATAACAATATTGTAAGTTTAGCATTTTTGAATAAAAATCCTGTAACTTTCTGTTTAACAATTGTGATAATGAAAAATATTTCTGAAACCTTCCTGCAATATTGTAATGTTATTCTCTTACTTGTGCCCGATAGCGGGACAAATAATCAAAAGAGAGGTTTTTTCATTTGAAAAAATTTGCATTTACAGTTGTTGCAGGATTTGGTTTATTCGTTGGCGGAACAGTTGTTTCAGCAGCAGAACAAACCCATGTTGTCAAACCAGGGGACACTCTATCTGGGATCGCTGCTACTTATCAAACAACGGTCGATGACCTTTTAGCTTTAAATAATTCGATCGAAAATCCAAATATGATTTTTGATGGCGAAACATTGTTGGTTTCTAACGATGGCCAATCAGTAGAAAACAAAGAAACAAGTACGAAAGAAAGCACAGAAAAAAGTGAGTCTACAGCGACTGCTAACGTGAGTCAAACTCGTTCAAGCGTTCCTGGTGCTGGTTCTGGTGTCTTGAATCCAGTGGATGGGATCAACTACTTCAATGGTGTGAGAGAATCGTACTACTCACAAAAAGTCTTGCCAGGAGGCGGATTGAATATCCCAGGTCGCCATGTAGCATCAGACGGAACCATCCGTGATGCCGATGGGTACATCGTTGTTGCCAGCGATAATCAACCGAAAGGATCGACTGGTCAATCATCTTTAGGTGCCTATAAAGTCTATGACACAGGTGTCGGTCATAGCGGTATTGATGTTTATACAAATTGGTAAGCAAGTAGAATACGAGTAGAGACGAGCGCATTTTAGAGCTCGTCTTTTTTTGATTGGCGAGAAAAAATCGTCATCTGGTCTAGACTAATTATTGTAATCAAACACAACCTGTGGTATTATTGGACTATACCAAATAGAAACGGAGCGCTGATCATGGAAATTATTCGCGTTAAAGATGCTGCTCAAGGCGGAAAGAAAGCTTTTGAATTGATTCAAGAAGGTATGGCAAATGGCGCCAAGGTCCTAGGCTTAGCAACAGGAAGCACGCCAGAAACCCTTTATGCAGAAATGACTGCCAGTGATGTCGATTTTTCAGAAATGACTTCAGTCAATTTAGATGAATACGTAGGACTAGGCGGCGAAGACGAACAAAGCTATCGCTACTTCATGAATGCTCATTTATTCAATAAAAAACCATTCAAAGAAACCTTCGTACCAAACGGCAAAGCGGAAGACTTAGAAGCAGAATGCCAACGCTACGATAGCGTGATTGCGGATCACCCAGTTGATATCCAAATCTTGGGTATCGGTCAAAACGGACATATCGGCTTCAACGAACCTGGTGCATCCTTTGAAGGAACGACCTCAGTCGTTGATTTGACTGAATCGACCATCAATGCCAACAAACGCTACTTTGATAAAGTCGAAGACGTCCCAACGACGGCAATTTCAATGGGGATCGGTTCGATCATGCAAAGCAAAAAAATCATTTTGATGGCATTTGGCGAAGTCAAAGCGGATGCGATCCAAAAAATGATTGAAGGACCCGTAACCAACGAATTACCAGCTTCTGTTTTACAAAAGCATGATGACGTGATTGTGATCATCGATGAGGCTGCTGCCAGCAACCTGTAAAACAAAATCAGCCCTTTTCAGAAATAAGTCAGAAGGAAAAATGAGCCATCCTCGCAGCTTCCCCCTGCGCTTGTGCAGTAGCGCCAGCGCAGCTGCGAGCAATGGTTTGTAGCTTACTTGCTTATTTTCTGAGGGGGCTTTTTTTATTTGGCTGATTCGGCGCTGTTTTTTTCTTTTTTTCATCAGAGATGCTATAGTTAAAAGAGAGAATACGAAGAAAAGAGGGATGCAAATGGTTGATATGCATTTATCCATTCCTGAAGTAGCGCTGAGATTGCTGCTGGCAATGATCATGGGAGGAGCGATTGGGTACGAGCGGCAGTACAAAAGCCGACCAGCTGGTCTTAGAACCCATATCTTGGTTTGCATGGGAGCTTGTGTCATTGCTTTGATCCAAGTGGAGATCGCCACAGGTGCCATGCGAGATGCACTAAATCATCCAGATTTAGCAGGCGTGATTCGCTCAGACGAAGCACGATTGATCGCACAAGTCGTCAGCGGGGTCGGTTTTCTAGGCGCCGGAACGATCATTGTGACGAAGCGCTCGGTGACGGGGTTGACGACGGCTGCTTCCTTATGGGCGATCGCAGGTTTAGGAATTGCCATCGGGATGGGCTTTTACACCATCGCATTAAGCAGTTTTATCGGGATCTTCTTTGCATTGACGATCGTTAAGCGGATCGTCCGCGTACCAACAGCAAAGAAATTGGAGATCCAGTACATCCATCGCACCGAGACCAAAGAGTTTTTGACGGAGTACTTCCAAGAGAAAAATATCGTGATCGAAGATGTCAATTTTGATGTCAAATTCATGGAAGACTATCGCATTTATACCAACATTTATACGATTGATCTCCCGCGAGGGCTAGGCTTTTCTGAAGTGATCGAAGAATTGTCTGTCTACAAAAATGTCACAAAGATCCGCTTAGTGGATATTGCTTAAAAGCAACAAAAAAGCGAGATTGAAACGTAACGCAAACAGGTATCGTTTGCTTCGTTCCAATCTCGCTTTTTGTTGTGTTTTAGAAACGTGGATCGATCCAGTTTTTTGCCATAGCGCGACTAGCATCCCAGGAATCCCAGCCATACCAAGCAGGCTCATTGATCGTATCGATGGATAACTTATAGGTCCAGTACATATGTCCGGCTCCTTGGTTCCAAGCTGTGATTGAAGCACGCCACAAAGTTTGATAAACTTCTTCTAATTCACTTTTTGTCAAACTACGGTTACTGCTGAATTCTTCTTGTGTTGGATTGATGCCGCCTTTGGTATCTGTACCAACAGCATAGGAGTTGAACAAGGACCACTCTCCAACAAAAACCTCGACATATTGTGCAACCGTGGCGATCTCTTTGGCTAAGCCATCAATGAAAGACACGTAGGCTTCCAAGGATTGCTCTGTGCCGGCCATTTCTGCCATCATAACGTATTGGTGCGTATCTAGCATGACATTGTGAAAATCGTTTTGGGCGAAAAACTCTTTCCAAGCATGCAATTGGAAGCCGTCATGAAAGACGATCACTTTGTCATCGCTTAAATAGTTGCGCATTCTTCGATAGGCATCTTGATAAAAAGTTTTCAAAAAGTCTAAAGAGATTGGTGCGCTACCTTTTGCTAACGCAAAATCACGAGGTGGAAAACGTTCCATGGGATTCATGCTGTGCCATACTTCACCATCTGTGATCGGTTCATTTAATACTTCAATGCCCCACAATGCCTCGTGATCTGCATATCTTTGCGCCAAACGTTCCAAGACCGTTAATTCGAACGCCACTTCTTCGGGCATTTGTGCCCATCTGACTACACCCGAGAGACCACCATTGTCAAAACCATTTTGGCTGAAGGGTGCGGTATGCAGATCGATCAAGATTTTTAGGTCATAAGCCTTCGCCCAAGCGAAGGCTTTATCCAAATAGTCGATACAGCCAATGAAGGGGGCACGATCACCAAAAATAAAATAAGGGACAGGTATTCGAACGGTATTGAAGCCAGCTGATGAAATGCGCAAGAAATCAGCTTCAGTGATGAATGTTTCACGATGAATCAACAACCGTGCTTGGTATTCAGCTTCTGGTAGATCATAGGCTAAATAATACTCGTCATCGGCAGGTGTTCCTTGAAAGAGACTAGGTGCCATCCATTTTTCTAATACAAGCCAACCGCCTAGGTTGACGCCTCTAAGTTTTTGTTCCATCTTATAGTTCCTCCTTACTAATAGGTGTGGTCGTTTTGTTGAAAGCGAGAAATAGAAAAATCAGAGCAATGATAGCCATGATTCCGGCAGCGATTCTGACTTGCATGACTGCCGTTGTCATGCCAAGTAGTTGACTGATAAAGTTTATGACATAGGGGGAAGAAAAAGCACCAAGATTACAAGCGACCATTGCCAAAGAAACAACTAAGTTATTGGCTTCTGGATCTACATCGCTAAGAATGACACTGTATACATAAGGAACGACAAGATTGGCAAGATAAACCACTAATAGACCAATGAAAAAGACGGTCATCGTAGGTGCAAAGGTTATCGTGAAAAAACCAACCATTGCGAAACTGATGACGACAACTGGCGTAAAGCGCTTTAATAATTTGGTGATTTGACCAAATGCTAATGCGACCAAGCTGCTAAAAATACCGGCGATCGCTAATGCGGTGGAAAGAAATCCTTGATTCGTCAGCGCCAATTCTTGAATCAGTAATGCAGAAGAAGTAATGACGACCATCAAACTAATGAAGAATAAAAAGAGAGTCAAAATACCTAAAGTTACGCTTAATGGCAGCTTTCTTCTTTTTGTAGCGGTGGTTGATGGCTGCGTTGTTTCAACTGGATTTTCATTGACGTTACGATAACCGAAAAGAAAAAGAAAGAGAATCGGTAAGATGACCAAGTACACTAAGAATGAAGCTTGCCACGAGATCGTTAACAGTAGGCCCGCAGCGAACGTCGCTAGGCTATTCCCTAAAGTCATCACGGCTGATTGAATACCTAATAAATTTTTTTGCTCGGCACCTGTAAAGTTGTCGCCGATCAAGGAGACGGTCATTGAGTTAAAGAGTCCCAGACCTGCGCCAAACAAAATACGGGCAAATAAAATCAAGCCAAAGTTCATTGTAAATGCCGGTAAGATGCCACCGACTAAAGCGATCATCAAGCCTAAACAGACCGTTCGCTTTTTGCCAAGTACTTTGATAAACCATGAACTTAGCAGAATGAAAATCAAGATTGCCATTGAGGGCAGTGTCAAAATAGATTGGACTTGTGCGGTGGTTCGGTCAGAAAAATCGTTCATAATAAAAGGTACGGCTGCTGCTACTGCACCAGCAGCTTGTACGACCAATGAAAGACTCAAAATTCCGATTTTTAACGGCAACCGACTTTTGATTGACATTGAATTTTCTGAAATCATACATATTCCCCTTAATGTAGTGCAAAGCAAGTGTGCTGAGAATACCCACTCATCTTGCTCTTTTGCAACTAACTGTTTTTATTCCTGCAAACGATTTCTTGGTATTAATCATAAAGAATGCAGACAGGACTTGAAATATCAAAAAAAAGGGGAAATTTACCATTTTTCATTTATTATGCGAAAAAAAAGCTTTTTTTCGCATCCTCAGAGGAAGAAGTAGGGGTCGCTTTTCTCGAATCATTATTTGTCGATTACTTATTTTGCTGCTTCTAACTGGAGCTTACGGTATTTATTCGGCGATATATTTGCCCATTTTTTGAATTGTCTCGTAAAGTGGGCGGCATTTTGATAGCCAATGATCTCTGCGATTTCGGCGATGGTCAATTTGGGTTGATGGAGATAGAATTTTGCCTAGTTGAAACGTAATTGATCTAAGTACTGTTTTGGACTACTAGCATAAACTTTTTTGAAAACCGTCAGCATCGTACTATTACTAATGTTCAATGAATTGGCTGTATAACTCATGGAAAGCAAGGCTTTGTTTTCTTCCGTTGGGCTTTGTGTGTACGTACGAAAATTTTGTTGGATCGCTTCAGCGATCGCTTTTGCTAAAATAAGGGAAGTGTTATCTGTATGCGCTAACTGATTTTTTTCATCTTCGACATAGTCTAGTAAGGCACGCATCAGTTCTAACAGTAAGATCTCAATGGCGATTTTTTCTTTCATTCCAAAGTATCCGCTTGCCAAAAACGCAATGTATTGCTGAAGGATCGCAACGATCGCTTGGTAGGCGGGATTCGTCTTTTTTAATAGTAAAGGACAATACATCAACAACTGTTGCTGAATCTCAGGATCATCAAGATCGAAATGCATACAAAAATACTCTGAACCTTCTGCTACGAGACAAGTATTTTCATGAGCGGTACCAGGCGGTATCAGGATCACATCATTTGCCACAAAATCAAACTGCCTGCCTTCAAAAATTGTTCGCTGCTCTCCATCAATGATCATCATGATCTCAAAAGCAAAGTGGGTCTCTTGTGGTGCACACCATCCTTGGGAAACACGTTGCTTGTGTCCACCAAAGGTTTTTAAATTGATATCGATATCGGGTAATTTGACCAGCTGTTCTAGCCATTTAGGTGTTGGGTTCATTCGGTACGACCTCCTTAAAAATGAAAAATGGTAAGTATTGGCTTTTTTTTGATATTCATTCTACCCTAAAAGTTTCGTAAGATAAATGTAGCAATCGAATAAAACGGTTTCAATTTATCGCATTCGCCTGCAAACGATGATAAAAAAACTGTCGTTTGGTTGCAAAACAAATAAAAAGTTAAGAATAGGAAGGAAGCTTATGACAATCATCAAAAATCCAGTTATTCCTGGAATGGCGCCTGATCCCTCTATCATTTGTGTGGATGAGCGTTATTATATCGCAACTTCAACCTTCCATTGGACACCTGCGATTCAACTTTTCGAATCAAAGGATCTTGCGAATTGGCAACTTGTTGGCTATGCCTTGAACAATGAAGAAGTGAATTTACGTGGAACCAATACACCAGCTGGTATTTGGGCACCGCATTTATCTTATGATCCACAAACAAAACGATTTTGGCTGGCGTATTCACATATGGTCAACATGGCAGGACGTGAATTTAATGCTGATTCCTATGCCATTTGGGCGACTGACATCCGAGGACCATGGTCAGAACCGATTTATTTTACCTCAATTGGCTTTGATCCAGCGCTGTTTCATGACGAGGATGGGCGGCATTATTTAACGATTTTGGAATGGGAAACAAGAGAAGGTTATCAAGCGCCGGGGCATATTGTTCTTGCGGAGATCGACTTGCCTTCAGGTAAATTACTGTCCCCTTGGCATCGCGTAACGCAAGGATTCACCACCAGAGGGTGTGCGGAAGCACCCCAAATCTACAAGCATCAAGGGGCGTACTTTTTATTGCTGGCATCGGGAGGCACGGGCTATGCTCATGGTGTGGAAGTCGGTCGCGCAGAAACTATTTTTGGCCCTTATGAAGCGCATCCTTCAGGCGAACCGATCCTTACTTCTTCTCCAAGGCATCTGTTTTCTTTGGGGGACCCTGATGCTGGGCATTTTGAAATGGTCAATCCTCATTCAGTGATGCAAAAAGCAGGACATGGTTCGCTCGTCCATACCCATACTGATGAATGGTTCATGGCTCATTTAATGGCAAGACCCTTAGAGGGGCAGCTGTTGAATCCTCTTGGAAGAGAAGCTTCTATTCAAAGGATGCACTGGACCGAGGACAATTGGTTGGAAATGGAAGATGGAAGCAACTTGGCAAAAATGACTTTTAAAGGATTAGCTGGTGTTCCAATTGACAATGAACCAAACACTGATTTATTTGATTCATTTCAAGAGCCGCAGTATCTGTTAGAATTTATGACACCGTATCGCCAACAGCATCAGTCATGGGTCAGTACGCAAAAGCGGCAGGGGTACTTACGGATCTATGGGGGCAATTCCTTGTTTTCACAGATGAATCCTGCCATCATGGCAACACGAGCAACCTCTTTCACCTATGAGGTGGAGACCTTTTTGGAGTTTCAACCGAACCATTATTCACAAACAGCAGGACTTGGGCTTTATTATGATTCAAACAATTGGTTATATGCTCATGTTACCTATTCAGAAGAAAAGCGATGTCCTTATTTGACTCTCTTACAAGCAAAATTAGGACAAAGGATCGAATATGTAAATACGCGCGTCGTCGTTCCCGAAGGAAATATTCAGCTGAAAATTGGATACGACCACGGGATCGCAAACGTCTACTATCGATTAGAGGAACAAGAGACTTGGCAAGTTTTGCTCCAAGATCTGTCAGTGGCTTACTTATCTGATGAAGGAGTCAATGGAATGCCAGGAGAAATAGGTGGCTTCGCAGGATTGTTTAATTTTATTGGTGCCGTGGATGCGCATCAACATCAATCCTATGCTGATTTTGCTTATTATAAAGTGACGAATCATTCGCCTGCATCTTAATCAGGCTCCTTATGGAGTGAGCACCCGTATCATTCTTTCACTAAACAAATAAAAACCTTCAAGAGAAACACAAACGTGTAGCTCTCGAAGGTTTTTTGTATGAAGGAACTGTCATCGCAGTAAATTGCCTGATTACTTGAAAAAATAGCCAGTTAGCAAGACCGATACAATAACGATCACTATTGAACTCAGCAAATTGACCCCTTCATTCGTTACAAAGGAAAAACCGCCGACTTGCTTGGTCGCAACGCCGTGGTGGACTTTTTTTTCGGTGTATTGGTGACAGACACGGCATTGATAGCGCACCTGAATCGTTGCGCCCAGTAAGCTGTCCAAGAGACTACCGCAAAAGCCTAAAGCAGTCAAGGTCAACCAGAGATCAAAGGAGAACGGCTTGCCGTTCAACCATAAGGCTGCTGCGAATAAACCAGTGATGGCGAGACTCCCTGCTAGGGAAGCGGCAGTTCCCAACCAACTGACACCGCCGGAAAGTCCTGGCGGTAATTTTTTTCCCGTCAGTAAGTGACGCGGTGCACTTGGACTCAGCACGCCGATTTCTGAGCCCCAAGTGTCAGCCGTACAGCTAGCGATTCCCGCCACAAATCCCCAAAGGAATAGCGGTTCTTTCGTCCAAAAGGCAAGTAGTAGAGCAAAGATGCTTGGTGCGATGTTCGCAAAGACTTGTTTTGCATCACGGCGAGCACCTTTGGCAGGTACAGCTGACTCTGGCTGACTGCGCATTTTCTTTAAAAGACCAATGATGCCAGAGCTGGCAAAGAAAAAGCCAATCAAAAAGATGCTGTACCACGGACCAAAGCTAATGACCAGTGTGCCGCAAAGAATCGCAGCCAGTGCGCCAGAAACAGTTAGCCACTGAAAGACGAATGCTGCCGCTGCAACGAATATGCTGGCAAACAATCCCAGCATGAATTGATAAAAGAAAACCATTTGAACACTCCTTTGCGTATAGTGTAGCATAGGTCTCATTTATTTTACCGCAGTTAACAAAAAAATAGTCAGCCTGATAGCTTTTTACTCGTTAAATGAGAGCGTTTCATTTAAGCTAAGGGAGAGAGGTGATCCAATGAAAATCATTATCATAGGCGGGTCCTTTGGGGGTGTCAGCTGCGCCCGTGAAGCACGCCGATTATACCCTGACGCAGAGATTTTATTGATAGAAAAAAAAGCCCATCTTGGGTTTGTTCCAAGCGGTTTGTTATTGCTGATCGAAGGCAGGATCGCATCGCTGGAAGAAGCATTCTTTTGTACGAAGGAGCAGCTGGAGGCAGAAACGATCGACGTTGCCTTAGAAGAAACGCTTCTGGAGATTTTTCCTTCGGATCATCGGATTCGAACGGATCAGCGAGAACTAAGTTATGATCGACTCGTCTTGGCAGCAGGCTCCAGTCAAGATTCCACTGTTTTGCCACAACCAGAAGAAGCACTACTGACCTACAAGGAATATGAGGCAGCCAAGCATTTCTTGCAGCAATTGCCCCAAGCAGAGTCGATTACCATCGTAGGTGCTGGTCAAGCGGGGATGGAAGCGGCGAATACCTTGACTGCGATCGGAAAAAAAGTCAGTGTGATCGAATCAATGTCATATCCTTTATTCAAGTACTTTGATCACGATTTTTTGCAGCCCTTTTTAACGGAGATCGAAAAAATCCCCAACTTGCAGCTGCATTGGTCCAAGCCAACTTTGGCAGTCGTTAAAACGGAAACAGGCTTTCGGATCGAAACCGCCGATCAAGGCTATGAAAGTGATCTGGTATTGACGACAGTCAACGTTCATCCTCGCTTGCCAGAGGCATTTGCGGTCTTTGAATTACACAGTGATCAAACCATCTGGACAGATGCCTACTTGGAAACTTCTGCCACGGATATTTTTGCGGTCGGCGATTTGATCCAAATTCCAAATGCTATTACGAAAGATACGGTCTATATGCCCTTAGTCAACAATGCTGTTCGCTCAGGGATCGCAGCAGCTCGCAATCTGGCAAGCAAAACCACCCCGTTTCGTGGCGGATTGCGGACAGTCGGTACGCAACTGTTTGGGTGGTACTTAGCAAGCACCGGCTTGACCGAGTCGGATCGGTTTTTCTTCGAATCTCCGATCGTCTGTCATGCGTTTACTGCCGCCAGTTCCCTGTTTGATCCAACGCCGGTTCATGGAAAAGTGATGATCGAACAAGCCAGCGGTCGAATCGTTGGTGCGCAGCTTTTATCAAAAGCCAATATTTTGGAAAAAATCAATTTACTAGCGTTTGCGATCGAGCAGCAGGCAACGATGGAGGAGCTGACCCAAAAAGACTTTTTCTTCCATCCACGATTCACTAATGTAATCGACGAAACTTTTCTATGGTCGGGAAGTGATGCCGATGAGACTTGATCAGTTATTAGAAAAAAAAGAAGCAAAGCAATTGCAGCTGCTCAAAAAGCTTTTACTGGTGGGCGGAAAAATGGAGCTGCACGAGCTGGCGAGCTATCTTGGCATCAGTAAGCCTTCCTTGGAAAAATATGTGGAGGAGTTGCAAGATGAGCTGGCTCACTACCAAGAGCAGTGTCAGTTGTATTATCGAAAAGGTGTCCTGGTCTTTGAAATGAGTCCCACTTTTTCCCTCAATCAAATCGAATGGGCGTTTTATCGTTCAGCATTGAAATTTCAAATCCTCGAGCATCTTTTGCAGCATCAAGAGGTGACCACTGTCCAGCTGGCACAAAAATTAGCGGTCAGCGAGTCATCCTTGTTTCGCAAAATCAAAGAGCTAAATGGCTTGCTAGCAGAATTCGAGTTAGAGATCTGGCAAGGAAAGCTGATTGGGGAAGAAACGCAAATTCGTTATTTCTATTTTGAACTCTTTTGGTATGTCCATTCTTTCGACAGTCAGCCGCTGCCGATCGATGAAAAATACGTCGGTCTGATCACACGAGGTCTGAACATGACCTTCACGAAAGAAGCACAACAGCGCTTGTCCCTATGGCTGAGGATCATGAAGGCGCGACTGAAAATTGCTACTCAATCCTTTCAAGTCTTACGGGAGAAAATGGTACCCTACACGAAAGATCCTTTGTTTCAGCAATTACGGGAGTTGGTATTTCGTGGGTTTGGCCATTACGCATTAGAAGTCAGAGAAGAGGAGGCGATGCTGCACTTTGTCTTTTTACTGTCGTTCTCGGTGTTATCCGAACACGATCTGCAAGTGTATATGCTGCAGCGTTCTCGGTTTACGCCAACTGCCTTGACGGATACCTTGATTTTGGAACATATTTTGCATCTCTACCGCCCATCGTTTGTTCCCCGTGAAATCGAAGCCACTTGTTATGGTCACCTGCTGCAGATCCACAGCCGCGTGTATTTTTTCAAAGGGGATGTGGAGGTTTTTGATCGAGAAAATATTTGGCAGTTAGAAGCGCAGCTATCCAGTCGTAACATCCAGCAAATCAGTCACGAACTATTGGATAAGGCTTTAGCAGAGCTTGATATCAAGCCATCTGATAAAAATAGTTTGTTGATGATGACGATGGTCAAATACTTGAGTGTGATCACGATCATCGATTATCAAATCAATCGGGAGTTTCGCGTCGGGATCGCTTTGAAAATGGATGAACTGTTTAAAGAAGCCCTCTACTACATGTGGCTGCTGTATCTCAAAAATTTGAATGGCGTAGTCGTAGAACGCTATCGCCCAGAACAAGAATATGACTTGATCTTGGCAAATTATGCTATCGAGACGAAAACACCGACTTATCGAATCAGTGAACTAGGTACCGCTTATGATCGGGAAACGATCAAAAAAATGATCCGCGAACGCTTTCAATAGTGGATTTCGTCAATTTCTTAGAAATTTGAAAAAAAATTGACGAACCACATAGCGAAAGTTCAGCTAAAATAAAAGCAAGTCAGAAAGCGCTAACAAGAAAAGCGTATAAAAAACTAAAGGGAGCGAATCAAATGGCAGAAAAAAATTATGTAATGGCGATCGACCAAGGAACCACTAGTTCAAGAGCAATTATTTTTGATCGTAATGGGAAAAAAATCGGTAGTTCACAAAAAGAGTTTCCGCAATACTTTCCAAAATCGGGTTGGGTAGAACACAACGCCAACGAAATTTGGAACTCTGTCCAATCAGTCATCGCAGGGGCATTTATTGAATCAGGTATCCGACCAGAAGCAATCGCCGGCATCGGGATCACCAACCAGCGTGAAACGACAGTGGTTTGGGACAAAACGACAGGCCAGCCGATCGCAAATGCAATCGTTTGGCAATCCCGCCAATCTTCACCGATCGCTGACCAATTAAAAGCAGATGGCCATACAGAGATGATCCATGAAAAAACTGGGTTAGTCATTGATGCGTATTTCTCAGCGACCAAGGTGCGCTGGCTTTTAGACAATATCGAAGGGGCACAAGAAAAGGCGGATAATGGTGAGCTACTCTTCGGAACGATCGATTCATGGCTTGTGTGGAAACTGACAGATGGACAAGTCCATGTCACCGACTACTCCAATGCTAGTCGGACGATGCTTTACAACATTCATAAATTAGAGTGGGATCAAGAAATTTTGGATCTTTTGAACATTCCAAGCTCGATGTTACCAGAAGTCAAAAGCAACTCAGAAGTCTATGGTCACACCCGCAGCTACCATTTTTACGGCAGTGAAGTACCAATCGCTGGAATGGCTGGGGACCAACAAGCCGCCCTCTTTGGGCAAATGGCCTTTGAAAAAGGCATGATCAAAAATACTTACGGCACTGGGGCATTTATCGTCATGAATACGGGTGAAGAACCACAATTGTCTGACAATGACCTACTGACGACCATCGGGTATGGCATCAACGGCAAAGTCTATTATGCCTTAGAAGGAAGTATCTTCGTTGCTGGATCAGCGATCCAATGGCTGCGGGACGGTCTACGAATGATCGAGTCTTCTCC
The DNA here is from genome assembly GCF_050542975.1 of Enterococcus sp. DIV1368d. Lineage (NCBI taxonomy): Bacteria > Bacillati > Bacillota > Bacilli > Lactobacillales > Enterococcaceae > Enterococcus > Enterococcus sp. DIV1368d. Next base: position 681,016 of record NZ_CP172939.1, read on the forward strand.
GCAATCAGAAGAAATAGCTGCCAAAGCAAAAGGCGATAATGAAGTGTATGTGGTGCCTGCCTTTACTGGATTGGGTGCACCTTATTGGGATTCAGATGCAAGAGGAGCCGTCTTTGGCTTGACTCGTGGGACGACGAAGGAAGATTTTGTTCGGGCAACATTGCAAGCTGTTGCGTATCAATCAAAAGATGTCATCGACACGATGAAAAAAGATTCTGGCATCGATATCCCATTGCTGAAAGTCGATGGCGGTGCAGCCAAAAACGATCTATTGATGCAGTTCCAAGCGGACATTTTAGACATTGACGTGCAACGAGCTGCGAATCTGGAAACAACCGCATTAGGTGCAGCTTACTTGGCAGGGCTAGCGGTTGGCTTCTGGAAAGACTTGGATGAATTGAAATCAATGGCAGAAGAAGGGCAAATGTTTACACCAGAAATGCCAGCAGAAGAAAGAGACAATTTGTACGAAGGCTGGAAACAAGCGGTGGCAGCTACTCAGACCTTCAAATTCAAAGCGAAGAAAGAAGGCGAGTAAGCCATGACCTTTTCACATAAAGATCGGAAGCAAACCATTCAAGAAGCGGCAAAGACCACCTATGATGTATTGATCATCGGTGGTGGGATCACTGGCGCGGGGGTTGCTGTTCAAACCGCAGCCGCTGGGATGAAGACGGTGCTTTTGGAAATGCAGGATTTTGCCGAAGGAACGTCTTCGCGGTCCACCAAACTCGTTCATGGCGGTATTCGTTATTTGAAAACCTTTGACGTGGAAGTGGTCGCTGACACCGTGCGGGAACGGGCGATCGTGCAGCAAATTGCTCCGCATATCCCGAAACCAGATCCAATGCTTTTGCCAATCTATGATGAACCAGGGGCAACCTTCTCCTTGTTTTCTGTCAAAGTGGCGATGGATCTTTATGATCGCTTAGCGAATGTGACAGGCAGTAAATACGAAAATTATCTGCTGACGAAAGAAGAGGTCTTAGAACGCGAACCTCAGCTGCAGGCGGAAAACTTAGTCGGTGGCGGTGTCTATCTTGATTTTCGCAACAACGATGCCCGCTTGGTGATCGAAAACATCAAACGAGCACAAGCCGATGGGGCAGCAATGATCAGTAAAGCCAAAGTCGTCGGCATCTTACATGATGAGCAAGGCATCATCAATGGGGTAGAAGTGGAGGATCAACTGACAAACGAGCGCTTTGAGGTTCACGCCAAAGTCGTGATCAACACGACAGGCCCTTGGTCAGACATCGTTCGTCAATTAGACAAGAATGATGAGCTGCCGCCACAAATGCGTCCGACGAAAGGTGTCCATTTAGTGGTCGATCGGGAAAAACTAAAAGTGCCGCAACCAACCTACTTCGATACTGGGAAAAATGATGGTCGGATGGTTTTCGTGGTACCAAGAGAAAATAAGACCTATTTTGGCACAACCGATACGGATTATACAGGCGATTTCGCCCATCCAACGGTCACGCAAGAAGATGTTGATTATCTACTGACCATCGTGAATGAACGCTTCCCTCACGCTCAGATCACCCTTGATGATATCGAAGCGAGCTGGGCAGGATTGCGTCCGTTGATTGTGAATAATGGCGGGTCTGATTACAATGGCGGTGGTAAAGGCAAACTATCGGATGAAAGCTTTGAGCAGATCGTTGAAAGCGTCAAAGAGTATCTTGAAGATGAGCGGCAGCGACCAGTCGTAGAAAAAGCCGTAAAACAAGCACAAGAACGAGTAGAAGCCAGCAAAGTGGATCCATCGCAAGTTTCTCGCGGCAGCAGTTTGGAACGCTCAAAAGACGGACTATTGACGTTGGCAGGGGGAAAAATCACCGATTATCGCTTGATGACGGAAGGAGCAGTCAAACGGATCAATGAATTGCTCCAAGAAAGCGGTGCATCCTTCGAGTTGGTGGATTCAACCACGTACCCAGTTTCTGGTGGTGAGCTTGATGCAGCCAATGTAGAGGAAGACTTAGCGAAGCTGGCTGACCAAGCGCAAGCCGCTGGATTCGATGAAGCCGCTGCAACGTATTTGGCTCATCTTTATGGGTCGAATCTTCCCCAAGTGTTGAACTACAAGACGAAGTTTGAGGGCTTAGATGAAAAAGAAAGTACGGCCTTGAACTATTCCTTGCATGAAGAAATGGTTCTGACGCCTGTCGATTATCTATTGCGTCGGACCAACCATATCCTATTTATGCGAGACACCTTAGATGAAGTCAAAGCCGGTGTCGTTGCAGCTATGACCGACTTCTTTGGCTGGAGCGAGGAAGAAAAAGCAGCCCATGTAGCAGAATTGAACCAAGTGATCGCAGAATCAGATTTAACAGCCTTAAAAGGAGGAAAAAAAGATGAATGAAACAACCCAGATCTTTAGTGAATTTCTAGGAACGGCTATTTTGGTTTTGTTAGGGGATGGTGTGTGTGCGGCTGTCAATCTGAAAAAGAGTAAAGCAGAAGCCTCTGGCTGGATCGTGATCGCAATGGGCTGGGCGACAGCGGTAACGATTGCCGTTTACGTTTCAGGGTACATGGGACCTGCTCACTTGAATCCAGCCGTTACATTAGGCATGGCGATGACGGGGAATTTTTCTTGGAGCTTGGCTGTACCGTTTATGCTGGCACAAATTGCTGGTGCGATCGTAGGGGCGATCCTCGTTTGGCTCAACTACTTGCCATTATGGGATGAAACAAAAGACCAAGGCGCGATTTTAGGTACCTTTGCAACAGGGCCTGCAGTTCGTAATTTAGTATCGAATACCATCACTGAAGTGATTGGTACCTTTGTCTTAGTCTTTGGCTTATTGGCTTTTGGTGCCAATACCTTTACGGATGGATTAAATCCCATCGTCGTTGGGATCTTGATCTTAGCGATCGGGCTGTCGCTTGGTGGACCAACAGGCTATGCCATCAATCCGGCACGGGACTTAGGACCACGGATCGCTCACCAAATCTTGCCAATCAAAAACAAAGGGACTTCCGATTGGGGCTATGCGTTAGTACCAATCATCGGTCCAATGATCGGGGCAGCGATCGCTGCTGGTTTGTTTATGATGTTGCCATTATAAACGATGTTATTTTAAGGATGATGCCTATTGGTATCATCCTTTTTTAATCTTTAGCGATTGTCATTGAATTTGCTAAAAAAACATGGTTAAATGAAAAAGCTGAAACAGAAAGAAGGAAGGAGCTTTTACTTGAAAAAAATTCTGCGCTTTTTCATGTGGGTGGCGATTGTCCTGATCGGACTCTTAGCTGCCGTTTTTCTGGCTTTTCAACTCTCCCCACGACCGGGGGCTTTTTTGATCGGTCATCTGTTTAACCAAGAAGTGACCATCAAGGATGAGGCAGCTTATCAAAAAAGTTTGCCGAATGTGACGGTCAAACAGGACTTGACGTATCAATCGGATTATCAACGTAGTACCTTTGATCTATATTATCCCAAAGAGGCACAAGAAGGCCCTGTTCCAGTCATTTTTTGGGTCCATGGGGGCGGCTATGTCGGCGGAGACAAAGAAGGGGTCAAAGAGTTTGCGACCTATGTCGTCGATGAAACCAAAGCCGCTGTGATTTCGATTAATTATGAATGGGCGCCAAGTTTGCATTATCCGGGACAGGTCAAACAATTAGCCCAAGCGGTAGACTCGATCAAAGCAGATGCCCAAGCATACCCCATGCTTGATTTCGATCAACTCTTCTTTGGTGGAGATTCTGCAGGTGCCCAAATTGCCGGGCAATATGTGGCGCTGCAAACCAATCCAGCGTATGCGAAGGAAATGTCCTTTGATCAAGATATTCCTGCATCGGCCCTGAAAGGGTTTATTTCCTATTGCGGACCGCTTGATTTGAAGCAGATCGCTGGGACTTCTTCAGATGATCGCTTTATGAAATTCTTTGTCAAAACGGTGGCTTGGTCGTTATTAGGAAAAAAAGAATGGCAAGATAGTCCCCAACTGCAGGAAATCTCACTGGTGGATAAATTGACGGCTGATTTTCCACCAACGTATATCACGGATGGCAATGCCTATTCCTTTGAAGACCAAGGCATTGCCTTTGCCAACCAGCTGCAAGCTCTTGATATTCCCGTGACGAGTCGCTTTTACAAAGGGGATTCGGAAACGGTGACCCACGAATACCAATTTGATTATAGCTTGCCCCAAGCACAGGCCTGTTTGACAGAAACGTTGACCTTTATCAAAGACCAGTTGGCTCACTAAAAAACACCTTGTTTCTCACCCTCAATTGGCGAGAAACAAGGTGTTTATTTGTCAGCAGATCAATCAAGTCCGATGAAGTAGTCATCGTCTTTCATCGCTTCCACGGAACCAAGCAGATACCCGTTCCCAACTTGTGAGAAGAAGTCGTGGTTGCTGGTACCAGTTGAAATACCGTTCATGACGATTGGATTGACATCGTTGGCGGTATCTGGGAAAAGCGGGTCTTGACCTAGATTCATCAAAGCCTTATTGGCATTGTAACGCAAGAAGGTTTTGACTTCTTCGGTCCAGCCGATCTCATCGTATAATTCTTCGGTATAACGCTCTTCATTTTCATACAACTCATACAACAAATCGTACATCCAGTCTTTCAGCTTTTGCTGTTCGTCTTCTGGTAATTCGTTGAAACCTAATTGGAATTTGTAGCCGATATACGTGCCGTGAACGGATTCGTCACGAATGATCAATTTGATGATCTCCGCTACGTTCGCTAGTTTGTTATTGCCTAAGTAGTAAAGGGGTGTATAGAAACCTGAATAGAATAAGAAGGTCTCTAGAAATACACTGGCGATTTTTTTCTCTAGCGGTGTGCCATTTTTGTAGATCTCATTGATTCGTTCGGCTTTCTTTTGCAAATATGGATTGGTGTTGGTCCATTCAAAAATATCAGCGATCTCCGCTTTTGTATTCAGGGTGCTGAAAATCGATGAATAGCTTTTTGCATGGACAGATTCCATAAATTGGATGTTGTTCAAGACCGCTTCTTCATGTGGGGTGCGGACATCTTTACGCAGTTGATCCATACCGCTTTCTGATTGAACGGTATCTAATAAAGTCAAGCCGCCAAAGACGTAGCCCACCGTTGTTTTTTCTAATGGAGATAGCGTCCGCCAGTCATCAAGGTCATTTGATAAAGGGATCCGCGTATCTAACCAGAATTGTTCTGTTAATTTTTCCCAAGTGGATTTATCGATGATATCTTCGATCTCATTCCAGTTGATTGCTTCATAGTAAGTCTTACCCATAGTCGGTTCCTCCAATAATCGTATCAAGACAACAGCCGACCCGCTGTCAAGAAAGAGCAGGGGCAGGCGGTTGGTTCGTTTTCAGGCAAAAGTTGGATTAGATGACGCAGCTTTCACATTGGTTGCTGCCGATCTCTTCTGCATCATCTGTAAAGGTCCGTACATAGTAGATCGATTTGATGCCTTTGTGGAAAGCGTAGTGACGCAAAATGTTCAAATCACGGGTGGTTTGTTTTGTCGTTTCTTTCCATTCGTAAAGACCTTCTGGAATATCTGAACGCATAAACAAGGTCATACTCATACCTTGATCGACGTGTTTTTGAGCAGTTGCGTAAACATCGATCACTTTGCGCATATCCATATCGTAGGCTGATTTGTAGTAGCCGATCGTCTCATTGCTCAAGTAAGGTGCTGGATAGTAGATCTTGCCGATTTTCTTTTCTTGGCGTTCTTCGATCATCCGTGTGATTGGGTGGATGCTGGCACTCGTATCATTGATATAAGAGATCGAACCATTTGGTGCAACGGCTAGGCGGTTTTGGTGATACAAGCCGGTTTCTTTGACGGTTTGTGCCAAGGCTGCCCAATCTTCACCAGTTGGTAAAAAGACGCCTTCGAACAATGCTTTGACTTTTTCCGATTTTGGTTGGTAGTCACCTTGGATATAATCGGTGAAGTAGCTGCCGTCTGCATACGCTGATTTTTCAAAGTTATGGAAAACTTCGCCTTTTTCTTTGGCGATGGCATTGCTTTCAACCAATGTCCAATAGTTCAACAACATGAAATAAAGATCAGTAAATTCAAGGGATTCTGGTGAACCATATTCCATTTGATTTTTTGCAAAATAGGTATGCAAGCCCATTGCGCCTAAACCGATCGTGTGGTTCAAGGCATTCCCATTTTGGATCGATGGTACTACGTCAATGTCAGACGCATCAGTAACAAAGGTCAAGGCACGAGTCATTGCTCGAACAGATTTCCCAAAGTCAGGGCTGTCCATCAAGTTCACGATATTGGTGGAACCTAAGTTACAGCTGATATCTGTTCCTAAAACTTCGTATTCTTGTTTGCCGTTGATCTCAGATGGTGCTTGGACTTGAAGGATCTCGGAACAAAGATTACTCATGATGATCTTGCCATCAATTGGGTTGCTGCGGTTTGCTGTATCGATATTGATGATATAAGGATAACCAGATTCTTGCTGCAATTTAGAAATTTCGTTTTCTAAATCACGGGCTCTGATTTTGGTTTTGCGAATCCGTGGGTTCATGACTAAGTTGTCGTATTCCTTGGTGATATCGACATAAGAGAAGGGTACGCCATATTCTTTTTCGACACTGTAGGGACTAAAGAGATACATCTCTTCATTTTTGCGCGTCAATTCGTAGAATTTGTCCGGTACGATCACGCCTAATGATAAGGTTTTGACACGGATTTTTTCATCCGCATTTTCTTTTTTCGCTGATAAAAAGCTGATGATGTCTGGGTGGAAGACGTTCAAGTAGACCACGCCAGCCCCTTGCCGTTGACCCAATTGGTTTGAGTAGCTGAAGCTATCTTCAAACAATTTCATTACAGGCATCACACCACTTGCTGCCCCTTCGTAGCCTTTGATAGGCGCGCCGGCTTCCCGCAAGTTTGATAACGTGATCCCGACACCGCCACCGATTCGTGAAAGTTGCAGCGCGGAGTTGATCCCACGACCGATCGCGTTCATGTCATCAGTGATTTGGATCAAGAAACAAGAAACCAACTCACCGCGACGTTTGCGTCCTGCATTCAAGAAAGAAGGGGTTGCTGGTTGGTAACGTTGGTAGATCATTTCATCTGCCAAGCTCATTGCTAACTCTTCATTGCCATCCGCAAAGTAAAGGGCGTTGAAAGCGACCCGATCTTCGTAACGTTCTAGATACGCGGTACCATCATTCGTTTTTAATGCGTATTGGGAATAAAACTTGTAAGCAGCCATAAATGATTTGAAAGTAAAGTGTTGCTCATCTAAGAATTGATACAATTGCTCAATAAAGGCAGGGCGATACTTTTTGATAAATTCCTCTTCTAAATAATCATTTTCAATCAAATAATTGATTTTGTCCATTGCAGTCGCAAAGGTTAAGGTATTTGGTTCAACGTTTTCTTTAAAGAATGCCGCTAAGGCTTCTTTGTCTTTATTTAATGGAATTTGACCATCTACTGGACGGTTGATCTCATTATTCAATTTGAAATAACTGACATCTTTGATTTCTTTCAAGCTCATAAATGGCTAACCTCTTTTCTTGTTTTGTTCGTATAAAAAAGGACTTGCGGTCTGGACGACTGACAAATCCCTCAAAAGCATCACATTGAGAAAAATCTTAGCTCGCTAATTGACGTAGTTGATCTGGACGGAAACCGATGATCGTTTGCGCATCAGAGGTAATGACTGGCACACTTTGGAATCCTTGTTCTTTCAAAAATTCTAATGCTTCAGGCTCATTATCAATATTGATTTCTTCAAAGGCAATCTGATTTTCACTTAAAAAGCGTTTCGCCATTTTACATTGCATGCAGTTATTTTTCGAAAATAGTTTGATATTCATAATTGTTTCCTCCGAGTTGTAATAGTTATAAACCTAGTATAAATAAGTCTCGGAGAAAGTCAACGAAAAAACACTATATCTTGTGCTTGTGAATTCGACATACACAATTTATAGTGTTTCCGTGTTTTTTATGCAAGGGAAAAAAGCGGAAAATACTTAGAATTACAAGGTTTTTGCGTAATTAATACAGGGGATATGCAATCAAAATGAGTAAAAAAAATCCTTATTGTGAAGGAAGATTCAAAGTGAGATCCAAAACAGATTGACTTCTTATGGAAATGGCTCTATTATAATGATAATCATTCTCAATTAAAGTAGGTTAATTATAACAACACTTCACAAAAGGAGTAAGAAGCAATGAAAATGGCGCAAACTCGGGCTTCTGGAACATACAAAATCGACTCGTTGGCAACCACCAAAGAAATCACGGCTCATTTAAATGATCTTGGTATTCGCACGGGCGTTGAAATCGTTGTGGTACAAAAAGATCGCAAAGGCGGCATCATTTTACACCAAGGGACGCGGATCGCTTTAGATGAACGGGTCATGGAACAAATCGATGTCACAGAAACCCAGCAGCAAACCATCATTACCTCTTTGGATCAGCTACAAGTCGGTGAAAGCGGGAAGGTCAATCAGATCGCCGCCAAAGGTGCGGTGCGCCGTCGATTGATGGATATGGGGCTTACGAAAAACGTCCATTTGGAAGTGGTGAAGCTGGCTCCTTTGGGTGATCCGATGGAGATTCGGCTCCGCGGCTATGAATTGTCTTTGAGAAAGCAAGAAGCAGCGTTGGTTTTTGTCGAAAAAGGAGTCGAAGCGTAATGATCTATCACTTTGCATTAGCAGGAAATCCCAATAGCGGGAAAACGAGTACCTTCAATCAATTGACCGGTGCCAAACAAACAGTGGGGAATTGGCCAGGCGTTACCGTGGAACGAAAAGCGGGGCGACTGCGAAAAGACCGACAAGTATTGATCCAAGATCTACCAGGGATCTATTCCTTGTCGCCGTACACACCAGAAGAACTGATTTCTCGCAATTATTTGATGGAAGCATCATTGGATGCGGTGATCAATATTATCGATGGAACCAACCTGGAGCGCAACCTGTATCTAACATTGCAATTATTAGAAATGAATGTCCCGACTGTGGCAGCCATCAACATGATCGACCTATTAAAGAAAAAAGGCTTGCAGATCAATTTCGAAAAGCTGGCTTACGGTCTAGGGGTTCCCGTAGTAGGGATCAGTGCTTTGAAGCAACGCGGCTTAACCAAAATGATCGAGGCAGCGAAGCATGTAGCCAATACACAACCGCTTCCTCCCCGCTACGATGCTCGTCTAGAAGCTGGCTTGACCGAGATCATGGCGATTTTGCCAGAGACGATCCCTCAGCAGCAAAAACGCTGGTTTGCCATAAAACTCTTTGAAAAAGATGAAGCGATTCAGACGATGTGTAAACTGACTGATTCCCAGCAGGCAGTCCTTCAGGAGACGATTTCGATTTTAGAGCTGATCTTTAAAGACAGCAGTGACGCCATTCTCGTCAATGAGCGCTATGGCTTCATTGAAGAATTGTTGGCGCTGGCAGTCATCAAGGAAACAGATCAGCACTTAGCCTTCAGCGACAAAATCGACCGTGTGTTGACCCATCGCGTATTGGCACTACCGATTTTTGCCTTCATTATGTGGGGAATCTACTATTTATCGATTCAGACGATTGGTACGATTGGTACTGATTGGGTCAATGATGTATTATTTGGCACCTGGATTCCCGAAACAGCAGCGCACTGGCTAGAACAGCTGCAAGTCGCCCAGTGGCTGCAAGAACTGATTTTAGACGGCATCGTGGCAGGTGTCGGTGCGGTCTTAGGCTTTTTGCCACAGATCTTCGTGCTGTTTTTTTGTTTGGCTATCTTGGAGGACTGCGGATACATGGCACGGGTGGCATTTGTCATGGACCGCCTGTTTCGCAAGTTTGGTCTATCTGGCAAGTCGTTTATCCCCATGTTGATCGCTACCGGTTGCGGGGTGCCCGGCGTGATGGCAAGCCGAACGATTGAAAATGAAAAGGATCGTCGGTTGACGGTGATGGTCACGACCTTCATGCCTTGTTCTGCCAAATTGCCGATCATCGCATTGATTTCAGGAGCCTTTTTCCCTCAGTATAGTTGGGTCGCCCCATCGGCCTATTTTGTCGGCATGGGTGCTGTGATTTTTTCAGGGATCGTCTTGAAAAAAACGCCTTTATTTGCAGGTGATCTGGCACCATTCATTATGGAACTGCCAGCGTATCACTTGCCGCAGCTCACAACGATTTTGAAAAGTGCCTGTGATCGAGCCATTGCTTTTGTGAAAAAAGCCGGGACGATAATTTTTGTGGCTTGTATCTTTGTCTGGTTTACCTCCAGCTACAGCTTTGCCTTGCAGCGGGTCACAGAAGACCAAAGCATTTTGGCCTTTTTCGGACGACTTTTGGCGCCGCTTTTCGCTCCCCTAGGCTGGGGAACCTGGCGAGGCGCCGTGGCGACGATCACTGGCCTGGTCGCCAAAGAAAATGTGATCGGCACCTTTGGGATCCTTTACGGACAAACCGGGGAGTTGTCAGAAAGCGGGACGGAGATTTGGCAAGTGTTGCGCGGCGATTACACTGCTGTGGCGGCATACTCTTTTCTCGTCTTTAATTTACTATGTGCCCCTTGTTTTGCTGCTATCGGTGCGATCCACCGTGAAATGGGGGACAGCAAGTGGACGTGGTTAGCCATTGGCTATCAATGCGGCTTGGCATACTGCGCCAGCTTGTTGGTCTACCAATTCGGGCACGTCGTCTTTGAAGGCGGACACCTCACGCTGGGTGTTTTCGCGGCAATCCTCATTGCTGGGCTATTGGTATTTGCTCTGTTGAAGAAACCATTCCGCGGGAGTGTACCCTTGATCCAAGTCGTAGGAGGCGAAAAATGATTGCTACAATAATTCTAAGCGGCCTGATTTTTGGCTATGGCACCCGTGTAGTGTACCGCATGGTGAAAAAGGATCATTGTTCTGATTGTCATAGCAGTTGTCCCGTGAAGCATGAGGAAGCAAAGTAGAAAATAGCTTCAGGAAGCAAAAATTTCTGAGGTCAGAGCTACTATAGAAAAGAATAAAAGAAGCGAATCAAACAACTCAGAAGCGAATAAAACAGTTCGATCACGATCGGGCTGTTTTTTTATTCTTTACAAAATGACCTATTAAAGGAATCTCAAATATAGTATAATTATTTAATGAAAAGATATTATTTAGTGGGGATCGCAGGAAAGGGAGCAGGGAACCTCGTTAGAACGTAAACGAAGATAGGTTTTTGATAAAGCAGAGTGAAAGGGTGAGGGCATGAGACAACAACGAAGACGGGAGCGTCAGAAACGCCAGCGGATCATTGTGGGGGTAAGTACAGCGTTGCTGGCAATCATACTTGGAGTGATTTATCTAGTGATTCAAGTGACAAGCATCCCCGAACAGCGTCATACAGCAGAAACGACAAAGGCAACAAAGCCAATGCAAGAAACGAGTAGTTCTACCGAAACAAAGCCAGCAGTAAAAACCATCACAGTGACAGCTAGTGGCGATATGCTTTATCATACACCTGTTTATTTAAGCGCTTACGATGGGAAGCGTTATGATTTTGACAATGATTTTGAGCAAGTCAAACCGCTGATTGCATCGGCGGACCTTGCTTTAGGTGATTTTGAAGGAACCATCAATCCTAATAAACCGCTTGGCGGTTTTCCCTTATTCAACGCCCCTATCGATGCCGTTGCCAGTATCAAAGACGCGGGCTTTGATGTGATTGATCTTGCCCATAACCATATTTTAGATACAGGGATCGAAGGAATCAAAACAACGGCGGCTGCTTTTCACGACCAAGGCTTGGCAACGATTGGTGTCACGGTCGACAATAGCGGAATCCTGGTCAAAGAAGTCAACGGGATCAAAGTTGCTCTCTTGGCCTATGCCTATGGCTTCAATGGCCTTGAAGAAAGCTTAACTCAAGCAGAGTATGACACCTATTTGAAAGACTTGTCGTTAGATAAAGTGGAAGCAGAGATCAAAGAAGCGGAAAGCTTGGCGGATATCACCATCGTGATGCCTCAGTCTGGTGTCGAGTATTCTTTAGAACCAACGGAAGAACAACAAACTGTTTATCGGAAGATGATCGATTTTGGTGCTGATATTATCTTCGGCGGCCATCCGCATGTAGCAGAACCAACCGAAATCATCGAAAAGGACGGTGAAAAGAAATTTATCATTTATTCAATGGGAAACTTATTGTCGAATCAACGTTATGAAACCGTCAATAACAACTATTGGACCGAACGAGGCGTTATCCCAGAAGTTGAAATCTCCAAAGAAGGGCAGCGGACCTATTTAAGCAAGATTGCCATGCATCCGACTTGGGTCTCCAAAGAACCGATCCCTGATCGTACCTATTATGATCCAGAATACGGCGTCTTGCAGGCCTTTGATTTTCAAGTCTACCTTGCCGAAAATTATCTGCCAGATGGGCAATATGCCAAAAATGTCCCTGAAGAAAAGCGCCAGCGGATCGAAACCGCCTACCATGAAATGCTGGAGCTGTTGGATTTGAAGTGGGAGTAGTGAGGGCAAGAAAGCAATCTGGCTAACAGGTTGCTTTTTTATTGGCTATCGAAGAGTATGAACCATGAAATGAAAGTCGATCTATTTTTTAAAACATGACACCAGATCACCATTTATGAACAAAAAATGACACCTCAAGCTGATAAAAATAAGTAATAATGTCAACATAAAGTATTCAGAAATCATTTCCAACTCATTTCTGAATAAATAAGAAAGGAAAGTAGGGTGTATCATGAGAATTATCATATTGACGAAAAATATATCATATGAGATTGATTTGCAGCGGGAGCTGCAGATTTTGAGCCATGAAGTGTTCGTGGGCAGAAGTACCGAAGAGGAGGAATGGTTGATAGAAAGTGCCAAGTTATTTGACTGTTTATTTGTCAGTGAAACAATTGCTGATCCAGAATTTTTATTGCTCAATCAGACATTGGCTCCTTATTATCAACAGCGGATCGTTCGAATCTTGCCAGGGAATGACGAACAAGAAATGATACTGGAAAAAGCGGAAAATGCGACCTATCTTAATCGGTCATTTGTCGAGTTGAGAGAATTTTTGGCGGCTTTGCCACCAAATACTCGCAAGTTAGAAAAGGCATCAGTAACGAAGGAATCGTTCCCTAAATTTCTTAGTCTGCAAGAACAGATCTTTTTCAATAATCTAGCAGAAGAGCAATTTATCAACCGAGAGGACCTTTGCTGGAAAATTTGGGGCAACGGCGGCACGAATTCCCGAAAATCGCAGCTATCGATTTTGGCGAAACGAATCAATGAGAAATTAGATGAATACGACTATACTGAAAAACGCGTCCGTACCGCTTGGGGCAAAGGATATATCTTGCAATAAAAAAGCTAAAAATGGGTTTAACTTTTTATGCCTGATAAATAGGCCTTCAGGTAAATTTGCCTATCTTGTAGAAACGACTCTGTGTTCAAAGCGAGTCGTTTTTTATATAAGTATATTAGCAATAAATGAAGAAGGTTATGGAAAAATATGATAATGCTTTTTTTTAGTGATAAAATAGAGATAATCAGTAATGGAAAGAAATACTGGGTAAATGAAAAAAGCATTTGTAGAAAATTGATGGAATACCTTTTGGAGGAGGAAATATCGTGAAGCAGGTTGAATGTGTGCTATTTGATTTAGATGGAACTTTATTGGATTCAAAAGAATGTAGTGTGAAGGCGACAAAAGCAGCTTTTAAAGAGATGGGACTCAAAGTACCCAGTGAAGTAGTCATTGAACATTATATGGGGATACCGATCGAAGAATCATTTTTTAAAATGTCTGAACAGCCATTAGATCAAGAAACCGCAACGGAATTGATTCGGATTTTCCGAGCCTATTACCAAACCTATGAAGAAAGTACCTTGAAAGTATTTCCAGAAATTCCCCATGTCTTAGAAATCTTAAACAAACGAAAGGTACCTTGTTTCGTCGTTTCAAGTAAGAAGACAGCGGTTGTCAAACGAAACCTAGCTGCTCAGGACCTTGTCGCGTTCTTTGAAGAAATCATCGGCTCTGATGCGGTGACCCACTACAAACCTCATCCCGAAGGAATCAATAAAGTCGTGGCACACTATCAATTTGACCCGACAAAGACGATCATGATAGGAGATGCTATTTTTGATATCCAAATGGGAAAAGCCGCGGGTGTCAAAACGATCGCCGTTACGTGGGGCAGCCACGATCCGAAAAAGCTTTCTGAAGAAAACCCAGATGCTTTGGTAGACGCGCCACGTGAGATTTTAGATTTTCTATATGCATGATCCTTTTTTGTGCTCACAGTGTAAGAGGACGTTTTAGCCTCGCTTATATCTTGGCATGATCCAAAAAGAAAGGACAGATCGTGCTTTTACAACATGCAATTTGAGAACTTTGACCAATGATCGAAACCAGCGATCATTGGTTTTTTGTGCTGTCGTGGGAATGAAGGCGCCACAGCATTGGTTAAAAGCATTCATTTCCATTCGTTCTTTTGGTTGATCGTGTAATCATCGGAAAATCACTGCAAATAGATTCCTTTTGATCTTTCTTCTTGTTGATACAGCAATGCTGGTACGCTGGATTTTTCTCTCTTATTCCTCTGCTAGAGCAAAAAGGAATTATAAGCTTGGAGAAACAAAAAACTATAATGAGAGTAACTGATTTTCTTAGATCATGCATTGGAGGTGAGCGCAGAAAGGGATGCCACCCAAGGATTTCATGTGATTTGAAATACTAGAAGATAAAGCCTTTGTTTTATGTGAAGGGATGTAAGGGCAACTAACGAGGATGGAAATCATTACGATCAAATGAGGGATCAATGCTATCATTGAAGAAAAGCCATGGATGGAAAGGAGTGATTCTGTGTTATCAGAAAAAATAAATGACCCGAAGGATTATCTGTCTTATTCAAAGGAAGTATTGTTAAGCGCTGGGGTACTGACAGCCTATCCGAAACTTTTTACTTATTATAAGGAACTTTGTGTTGACTTCGAAGACATTTACTATGATCGAACAAAGAACTTATTTGATACCTTTCGAGCGCTTCTGGCTGTGGACGCACAGATCCAAATTCTACTGGAACTTGTGACCAATACCAAAACTGACTTATGTCAAGAGCTGGGGATGAAGGAAGAGGAAATTATCAGTATGATCAAGCATGACAAACGGTACTATTATCGCGAGCTTACGGGTCATGCAACTAACCAACTACCTAAATGGGGGTTGATTTATTTAAGTGAAGAGTAAGCTACGCAAAGGATAAGTCACCTTAAAAGTGATCAAATGAAAGCCATTTGACGATCATCAAGGATAAAGGGCATCGAGAAAAAACGAGAGCGTGTTTATGTATGAGTCAGTAAAATAGTCTAGCGAGGTTATCTTGTGATTTGTTATACTAATAGCAAGCGGCTGATGGTGACATCTTGGATTCAGCAAATATGTTCATGTGAGCGTTTTATTGATTGGGTTAGGAAAGAAGGAATGAAATGACGAAGAAAATTGTCTTTTTAGATGTAGATGGAACATTGTGCGATGATGCGGGAAACGTACCAGAAAGTGCTCGCCAAGCGATCACAGCGGCACATAAGAAGGGGCATGAGTTTTTCTTGTGTACAGGTCGTTCAAAAGCCGAAATCACAGAAGATGTACTGGCACTGCCTTTAAGTGGAATGATTGGTGCCGGCGGCGGTTATTGCGAGGTGCACGATGAGGTGATTTTGCACAAAGTTTTTGAAAAGGAAGCCTTATTAAGACTGATCGATTTCTTAAAAGCAAACCAAATCGAGTATTACTTGGAATCGAATCAAGGATTATTTGCAAGTACCAATTTACGAAATCGGTTGATTGAGATCGTCTTAGCAGGTGAGCCTGTTGAAAGTGAAGCAGGAAAACAACGCGTTCAAACTATTCAGTGGTTCCTTGATTTACTGATTGAGGACGAAGCGAAAATCGATTACGATGACGTGAACAAAGTTTCCTTCATCAATCATTCCATTCCTTATGAACAGGTTCATGACCAATACCACGAACAATTCCAAATGATTCGCAGTACAGTTCCTGTTTTTGGCAAAGACAGTGGCGAGATCGGCATCAAGAATATCCACAAGAAAACAGCCATCGATTTTCTCTTGAACCATCTAGGGATCGATAACAAAGATACCTTGGCGTTTGGTGACGGCCATAATGATGTCGAAATGTTTGAAGCCGTTGCGACAGGAATTGCGATGGGCAATGCCTGTGAACAGCTATTGGCAGTAGCTGACGAGCTGACGGCTCGTCCAGAAGACGGCGGGATTGCGCAAGCACTCCAAAAGCACGGTCTGGTGTAACCACTAAGAAGCAGATGTCTGCACAATTCTTTTGTTTCCTAGAGGAATTGATCAGGAGTTGAGCGACGTTGTTAAAGTGACCTGTAAAACCAACGATTGACAAGGAGGCTGGGTAAATGAAGGAAACGACCTTTTTTTGTTATCTTGAACAAGCTTTGAAAAACCTGAAGGCGACAGAAGCCCTGCGTTTTAATATCGAAGGCGAAGTCAAGCGGCTGATGAAGGTGTACAGTGAAGCAGAAATTTGTGAGAAAGTAAAAGAGGATCCCTTTAAAAAGTAAGGACATTTTCTTATGAAACACAGCGAATAGAACAAACACCCAACCTCGTGAAAGGCACAAAAGCGATCAATGCTTCCTTTCAGGGAGGAATACTCAGGCAACTAGTTGTTGTATCAAAAAAGACTGATTTCAATTGAATCAGTCTTTTTCGTTTTTCTCAAGCAGTCAGATAAGCCACTAAAATAGCAAACAGGTCGAACAAGACATGTGTGCCCCAACTAGTCAGGATCGAGTTGCTCTTGATGGCAGCTTGGTTAAATAGCAAGCGCGCCACCCCTTGAATGAAAAGAATATGAACCAAGGTATGGAAAACATTGCCGTTGTCATAAGTGCTGTAATGAACCAAGCCAAAGATGATCGCGGAAAGGATGCTGGCAACTGGCAAGGTACATTTACTAGAAAAAATCGCTAAAAAGAAGATGGAAAAGAGTTCTTCTCCAAGTAACATGATTGGAATAACTAGCAGAGTCAACCACTGAAAGCCTTCGTTCACAGGGTTTCCGTGAAGATCCCACTTTAGTCCGTATTGCAAAACGAGAGAAACGAGAAAGCTGATCAGGATGTTTAAAAGAAAATACTTGCTGATCGTCTTCACTGGCGCGATGGGTTTTCCAAAGAGCTGCTTGACTGCTTCTTTACCGTAAACTAGCCGTAATGCCCAATAGCTGGCAATCGACAATGAGAAGATGCTGACGATGGCAGGGGCATACAAAAGACCGACCAAACCGATACCTGCGAGGACCGTTCCTAGTAAAGCGTTGTTCCATGAGATTTGTTTTCCTATAAGTTTGTTCATTTACTTTTCTCTCCTTATTAAGCTATAGAGCATGTACTATTTAGCTGTTTTCTCTGATTCTTCTGCTGTGTGTTTTTTGTGCCGTAATATAAGCGATAAGTACAACAATGAACGTTTTGGGTGATTTTCATATCATCGCTTCATTTGCGCCAATTCTTTGTACGGTACAAAAGATAGAGTAATCGATAACGAGTTTCTGAAACAAGATGGTCGTATATTTCGGACTTTTTTATGGTTGAGCAACTAAGTGATGGAGGATGCACAAGTACTAAGTTACTTCATTAAGAAAGGAAAACTGACTTCCAGATTCGATGGAATAATCGTCAACAAAGAAACGACATCGCTATGTTCTCTTGAAATCGACTAAAAATTCCAGAATATTTCGAAAAATACCATTGCTTATTTATGGCAAAACCATTAGTATTATTAGAAAAACTGATGGTGAATCGATGATAAAGCGTGACTTTAGCAGTGAGAAAGCCGAATCAGTGGCATGAAATAGGAGTGATAAGTGTGGAAGAGTTATGGAATGTATTAAAACCAGCCGAACAAGTCGAACTGAAATTAAGAAAATTGTATACGCAGCATCATTTTTCACCTTATCACTCGAACAATTTTGAAGAGTATCGCAACTATCAGCAAAGTGATCAGTTCTTGCGTGGTTCTTCCATCATCACGTTTACAGGCACGGATGGCAGGACGATGGCGCTAAAACCCGATGTCACCTTGTCGATTGCCAAAAATACACCTTCTGGAGAAGCGCGCAGAGTGTATTATGTGGAAGATGTCTATCGACAGGATCGTCAAGCAGGGGAATACCAAAAGATCGATCAAATCGGTTTGGAGCTCATTGACCAAATCACATGGGAAGATCAACTGGAGGTTGTAAAACTGGCTTGGGAAAGTTTGGCTCAGGTGGGAAAAGGGACCTTGGATCTGTCTCATATGGGGATTTTGGATGGCATCTGCCAACGCTTCCCCGAAGCGGATCGACAAAAGGTACTGCACTGCCTGCGGGACAAGAGTTCCCATGGCATGGATGCACTGACTGAAAAGGCTGGCTTGTCAGCAACAGAAGCTGAAAAATTGGCGAAACTGGTACGTTTGTCAGGTGATTTTGAAACCAAGTATCAAAAAGCCAAGGAGCTGATGGCTGATTATCCCCAAGCACAAGCTGGTTTAACAGAACTAAAACAACTGTATCAAGCATTGCAAAAAGAACAACTGTCAGCCTCCATTCGGATAAGGCTGGATTTTTCAATTTTAAATGATGCCGATTATTACAGTGGCTTGCTGTTTCAAGGATTCATCGAAGAAGCAAGAGAGACGATTTTATATGGCGGCCGTTATGATCGCTTGATGAGTCGCCAAGGCAAAGAGCAAGGGGCGATCGGTTTTGGTATGAAGCTCAATCATGTAGGGCAAAAGTTGCCGACTGACAACGAAAGTTCAGGCTATTTGAACATTGCGCTACCTAAAGGCCGCATGGGGGATGCCGTATACGATTTATTCACGAAAGCTGGAGTCGCTGCGCAAGGCGTCTTCAAAGACAATCGCCAACTAATTTTTTGTGATGAAGAAAACAAGCTGCGCTTTTTCTTAGTCAAGCCGAGCGATGTGGCGATCTATGTGGAGCACGGAGTGGCGGATATCGGTGTCGTAGGCAAAGATATTTTAATGGAAAGCAAGGCAGAAGTTATCGAATTTCTTGATTTGCATATGGGGGTCTGCCGTTTGGCAGTAGCAGCGCGTACGGATTTCGAGGAAGATTTCTCCCGCCCGCTGCGAGTCTCCACAAAATATCCGCAGATCACCCGCCAGTTTTATCAAGGATTAGGTCGCTCGGTGGAATTGATCCAACTGCATGGATCCATTGAATTGGCTCCTTTATTAGGTCTCTCCGATGTGATCGTTGACATCGTCGAAACGGGGACGACACTAAAAGAAAATGATTTAGAAGTGATCCAAGACATCGCGCCGTCTTCAGCGCGTTTAGTGATCAACCACGCCACGTGGCGTTTCAAGCAAGAACGCATTCAAACAGTGATTGAGAAGGTGAGGGAGCAATTATGAGAATTTTTTCGACCCAAAAAGATACGATCGAAACGATTGTGGCAAGGAAACAGTCGGAAACGAAGGATGTTTCAACCGTTGTTGCCCAAATCATTGCCCGTGTTCAGCAGCAAGGAGATCAGGCGTTGTTTCAATTAATTGAAGAAATCGATCAAGTGAGCTTGACTTCCTTAACCGTCAGTCTTGAGGAAGTTGAAACGGCTGTCCAAGCCGTCTCCCCTGAGCTGCTTGAGGTGATGGAACAGGCGAAAGAAAACATTTTGGCATTTCATCAAAAGCAAGTCCAGCAAGGCTTTGTCTTGACGAAGGAAAATGGCGTTGTGATGGGACAGCGGGTCTTGCCACTAGCAAAAGTCGGGGTCTACGTTCCTGGCGGCACAGCAGCTTATCCTAGTACGGTTTTGATGGATGTCCTGCCCGCAAAAATCGCCGGGGTCAAAAAAATCGTTATGATCACACCGACGGACAGCCAAGGAAAAGTTCCAGCTGCTATCTTAGCGGCAGCTTCCGTTGCTGGAGTGGATGAAATCTACAAAGTCGGTGGTGCCCATGGCGTAGCGGCATTGGCTTATGGGACAGAAACGATTCCCAAAGTCGACAAAATCGTCGGACCAGGAAATATTTATGTCGCCACAGCGAAAAAAATGGTGTACGGCGAAGTTGATATCGATATGATCGCAGGGCCCAGCGATGTGCTGATCATCGCCGATGCCAGCGCAAATCCTCGCTGGCTGGCAGCGGATCTTTTGGCACAAGCCGAGCATGATATCTTAGCGCAAGCCATCTTAGTCACAACAGAAGCAGCCTTGATTGAAGAAGTCCAAGTAGAGCTTGACTTGCAGCTGAAGGAACTGCCCCGCAAAGACATTGCTGCTGCGGCGCTTGAGTCTAGCGGAAAGCTGATTCTGGTCAATGATTTGACCGAAGCACTTACCATTGCCAATCAAATCGCCCCAGAACACCTTGAATTAGCAGTGGCAGATCCTTTTGCTTTGTTGGGACAAGTAGAAAATGCGGGCAGTGTCTTTTTAGGACATCATACACCAGAAGTGCTGGGAGATTATTTTGCTGGGCCAAATCATACCCTACCGACGGAAGGGACCGCCCGTTTTTACTCGCCGTTATCAGTGGATGATTTTATTAAGAAAAGCAGCTACTTGTATTACCCAGAAGCAGCCATGAAGGCGACTGGTCCAGCCGTAGCGTTGTTCGCAGAAACCGAAGACTTGATCGGCCATGCCCGTTCGATCAATGTACGAAGAGAGGGAGAAAAATGACCTTTTTACATCAAAAGTATCACAAGCTGACTCCTTATACACCGGGGGAACAAGTAGACGAGCAAGCCGTTATTAAACTGAACACCAATGAAAGTCCTTATCCGCCAGCACCAAGTGTTCAAGCGGCGGTTGCCGATGCCGCCCACAAGCTAAATCGTTACTCGGATATTGCTGCTGAAGTGGTGACAACCCCTCTGGCTGCCTATCTTGGCGTTACACCAGCCCAGCTGTTTCTCGGCAATGGCAGTGACGAAGTCTTGTCCTATCTCTTTCAAGGCTTCACGGAAAACGGCATCGCCTTTCCCGATGTGACCTATGGGTTTTATCAAGTGTATAGTGCCTTGTACCAAGTCGCTGCCACCGTTGTTCCGCTGCAAGAAGATTTCTCGATTGCGTTAACGGACTACGATTCGCTCAAAGGGACCGTCATTTTTGCCAATCCCAATGCGCCGACTGGGGTTTATCAAGAACAAAGCGAAATTTGTGCCTTTCTAAAACGGCATCCCGATCGCTTAGTGATTGTCGACGAGGCCTATATCGATTTTGGCGGCACTTCAATGGTTTCTTTGATCGATCAATACCCAAATCTCTTGGTTGTGGGGACGTTTTCGAAATCTCGGCAGCTGGCAGGGGCACGCTTAGGTTTTGCGGTTGCTAATGAAAGACTGATCCAAGACTTGAATCGGTTGAAATTTAGCTTGAATCCTTACAATGTCAATAGTTTGACCCAAGCCGCTGGTGCAGCCGTTTTACAAGAACAAGCGTATGTCGATGAGAAAATCCAAGCAACGATCCACGTGCGTGAGTGGAGCAAGCAAGCCCTAGCGAAACTCGGCTTTGAGCAGACCGACAGCCAAGGAAATTTTTTGTTTGCAAGGCACCCTGCGATTGCTGGTGAAGAGTTGTATCAGGCACTGAAAGAGCAGAAAATCTTCGTCCGCTGGTTTAATCAGCCCCGCATCAAAGAGTATTTACGGATCACGGTAGGAACGAAGGACCAGATGGAACGACTGATGACGGTGCTAACAACGATCATAGAAGAGGTGAAGGAATGAGAAAAGCAGAAGCTACCCGCAATACGACGGAAACCAAGATCCACCTGCAGTTGACGATCGATGGTACTGGTCAGCAATCAATCAAGACTGGTGTGGGGTTTTTAGACCACATGCTGGAATTATTTGTCCGCCACGGTCGCTTTGATTTGACGTTGGTTTGTGATGGCGATACAGAAGTAGATGCCCATCACACAACAGAAGACGTTGCCATCGCCATTGGCCGAGCGTTTTCAGAAAGTCTTGGGGAGCGACGAGGTATCAAACGCTATGGTAGTATGCTGCTGCCGATGGACGAAGCCTTAGTCATGACAGCGATCGATATTAGCGGTCGTGGCATGGCAGTCGTAGAGTTGGCGATACCGAGCGAAAAAATCGGGCAGCAGTTTGATACGGAATTGGTTGAAGAATTTTTCATTGCTTTTGCCCGTGAATTAGGTGCTACGATCCATCTCCATCAAATCGCTGGCAAAAACAGCCACCACATTGTGGAAGCTTGTTTTAAAGGCTTTGGGCGGGCTTTAGGTGAAGCAGTAGCGATCAATCAAGCAGCCCCAGATGAGATCCCTTCAACCAAAGGGACGATCCAGTGATTCATGAGGGGAAAATGATTACGTATCTTCCACACAGAGGGATGAGATAAGGAAAGGGGCGTATTATGTTAGCAATCATCGACTATGGGGTCGGCAATTTGTTCAGCTTGTCTCGTTCGCTGGATTATTTGGGGGTTGACTGCCAAATCACGCGTTCACTAGCAGAATTAAAAGCTGCCGACCGCATTCTTTTACCCGGCGTAGGCGCTTTTGGCGATGCCCGCCAAAAGTTGGCAGAGTTGTCGCTGATCGAACCGATCCAAGAATTGGCAGCAGCTGGCAAACCCTTTTTAGGCATTTGTTTAGGGATGCAGCTGTTGTTTGATAGCAGTGAGGAGTTTGGCACACATGCGGGGCTGGGTTTGATTCCAGGACGGATCGTTTCCATGCAAAGCGCCTTTGAAGAAGCCAAACAGAATCTGAAAGTGCCGCAGATTGGTTGGAATCGGCTGACTGTCAGAAAGGAAAGTCCTCTCGTCAGCGGGCTAGGGGAACAAGACTTTGTCTACTATGTCCACAGTTATTTTGCTACTGATTGCCAAGAGTATGTCATAGCAGACAGTGACTATGGTCTAGCAATTCCCGGTATCGTGCAAAAAGACAATGTCTTCGGCACTCAGTTTCACCCAGAAAAAAGTGGGGCTGTCGGGTTGAAGATTTTAAAAGCATTTACGGAGGTGCCGCTATGAAAATTTTTCCAGCAATTGATCTGTTAGATCAAAAAGTGGTCCGTTTGTACCAAGGAGACTATGAGCAAAAAGAAGTGTTTGGGGATGATCCAGTGGCATTTGCTCGTTCATTTGAAGAAGAAGGTGCCAACTATCTGCACCTCGTCGACTTAGATGGTGCCAAAGCTGGCAAACTCCATTACTTTGATGTCGCAAAAAAAATCGTCCAGCAAACCAATCTGTTTGTCGAAGTTGGCGGCGGGATTCGTGAGGAAGAAACGATCCAGCATTGTTTGGCAGCAGGCGTTCACCGGGTGATCCTCGGCACGATTGCCCAGAAAGACCCAGCATTCACAAAAGCGATGCTCAAGAAATACGGCAATAAGATCGCGATTGGGGTCGATGCCAAGGAAGAAAAAGTGGCCGTGGAAGGCTGGCTCGAGAAAACGGCAACAGACGCGTTTACTTTTTGCCAACAATTGGTGGAATGGGGCGCGCAAACGATCATCTTTACCGAAATCTCGCGTGACGGTACAGGAGAAGGCATCAATCTGCCGCTATACGAAAAACTCAATCAATTGGATTGCG
The DNA here is from genome assembly GCF_050542975.1 of Enterococcus sp. DIV1368d. Classification (NCBI taxonomy): domain Bacteria; kingdom Bacillati; phylum Bacillota; class Bacilli; order Lactobacillales; family Enterococcaceae; genus Enterococcus; species Enterococcus sp. DIV1368d. Next base: position 704,630 of record NZ_CP172939.1, read on the forward strand.
ACATCGTGGCTTCTGGCGGCGTGGCTTCATTGGCAGATATTAAAGGATTAAAACAGTTGGGCATCTCTGGCGTGATCGTCGGGAAATCCTTATATAACGGCAGTCTCCAATTGGCGGATGTCTTAGCAGCAGGGGAGGCAGAAGCATGATCGCCAAACGAATCATTCCTTGCCTTGATGTGCGAGATGGGCGAGTCGTGAAAGGGGTCAATTTTGCTGGCTTAAAAGATGTCAATGATCCAGTGACTTTGGCGCGCTTTTACAATGAACAAGGCGCCGATGAGCTGGTTTTTTATGACATTACTGCTTCTGCAGAAGAACGCGGCTTATTCACGGACATTTTGCAGCGCGTGGCGTCAGAAGTGTTTATCCCCTTGACGGTGGGCGGTGGCATCAATCAAGTAGCAGATTTTGAACGAGTCTTAAACTGTGGCGCCGACAAAGTCAGCGTCAATTCGGGGGCACTTCGCCGACCAGAGTTGATCGCAGAAGGTGCGAAACGCTATGGCAGCCAGTGCGTTGTTTTATCCGTTGATATTCGCCGAGTCGGTGAGAACTGGCATGTGTTTGCCAAAGGCGGACGGGAAGATACAGGCTTAGAAGCATTGGCATGGATTCGCCAAGCTGAGCAGTTAGGTGCTGGTGAACTAGTCATCAACAGCATGGATACCGATGGCGTGAAACAGGGGTTTGATTTAGACTTGCTGAAAGCTGTCAGCGAAATCACCAAATTACCGATCGTCGCATCGGGTGGTGCTGGCAAAAGTGCCGATTTTATCGAGCTGTTTCAATTGCCAAATATTGAAGCAGGGTTGGCGGCCTCAATTTTTCACTATGGCGAGGTAAAAATCCCGGCGCTGAAAAAACAATTACAGGCCGTCGATATTCCCGTACGAATCGTATAGCGTTGGCGTTTTGATAGGCAATAGAAGGAGTGGATAACATGGTGCAAGTACGATTTGATGAACAAGGATTGGTTCCAGTGATCGTGCAGGATGTGGAAACGAATGAAGTCTTGACCTTGGCTTATATGAACCAAGAAAGTTTGACCTTGACCTTGAAAGACCGATTGATGACCTTTTATTCCCGCAGTCGCCAAGAATTGTGGCGCAAAGGAGAAACCAGCGGCAATTACCAGCATTTAGTATCATTGACCGCAGATTGTGATCAAGATGCTTTAGTCGCCAAAGTAAAAAAAGACGGACCTGCTTGCCATACAGGCACAGAAAGCTGCTTTACAGAGGTGCTTTATGGTACAGAATCCTCTCCGACCATCGATGCGTTGTATGAGCTGATAAAAGGTCGTAAAGATACGCCGCAAGAAGGCAGCTATACCAGCTACTTGTTTGAAAAAGGCAGTGAGAAAATCTTAAAAAAAATCGGCGAGGAAGCAACCGAGGTCGTAATTGGGGCGATGAAGGAAGACCGTCAAGAAACCGTTTATGAGATTGCTGATTTGGCGTATCATACATTGGTTTTAATGGCAGAAATGGGGATTGATTTAGCGGCTATTCGCCAAGAGCTTGCCAAGCGTCATGTTGTGGATAAGAAAGTCAAACAAGAACGGATGCAATAACGGTCAGGATTTTTCAGTAGAAAGAAAGTAGCTGACGATAAAAAAGAAGCCCTTCAGCCATTGCTTGAAGGGCTTCGTAACCGTGGCGATAAAGTTGATCTGCTGGTTCTTTGAATGAGCACACAAAATGGCTATTTGTTTTCCAACTCTTCGATCAATTCTTTCATTTCCTTGATTTCTTTTTCCTGTGCGTCAATGATTTTTTCTGCAAGTTCTTTTACTCTTGGATCAGACAAATCGGCATTTTTACTGGTTAAAATCGCAATCGAATGATGGGGAATCATGGCTTTCATCCAGGCCGTATCTCCCACGGCGGTTTGGCTTCTGACCATAAACAGTGAACCAAAAAAGAGTACAACACTGACAACTAAAATTCCGATATTCATTTTCTTGTTGTCATACATCTTCCACATAAATAACAGCATGATGATCGCCATCATCGCGCCCATCATAAGTGCCATAAACAGTCGGGTTTGGCTGAAAAAGATATGATCGAGGGCGTAGACATTGAAATACATCATACAAAACATAATCACCGTCGATACCCCAATCATCACCAAAAATTTCCCGTATTTCTTCATTTCTTTCCTCTCCTTTTTGTATACAAAATAAAAACAATAAAGCAATCCAAAACATCATCGTAACAGATGCTTTTTTTTGTTTATTGTTTTGTTAGAATAAATTTACTCCCTAAATCAAGTATAGCGGAGGAAGTAGAATGAGAGAAGCGATATACATTTGAACGAAAACAATGGGTTCTTAGAGTAAAAAAGCGAAAACGGGATTACTCGTCTAGGTTTATTTGTTATAATCAACCTAAGAAATGGATGGTGTATAGAATGAATCACAATGATCGCTTGACGCGTTTACGCTATGCTTTGGATATCAAGGATACCGACATGGTGAAAATTTTTGAACTTGGCGGCGCTTCTTTCACAAAAGAAGAAGTAAAACAATTGTTGAAGAAAAAAGACCCTGAGACCTATGAGATTGAATGTACCAATGAAGCCTTTGAGCGTTTCTTAAATGGTTTGATTCGCTCGCAACGAGGAACAAAGCCAGATGCTGCAGAACCTGTCTTGGAGTTGAACAATGGCAATGTAAATAATTTGATGCTGAAGAAAATAAAAATCGCCCTTTCCCTAACAACAGATGAAATGCTGGACATTTTCCAGCAAGCGGGAGTCAAAGTTTCAAAAGGTGAATTAGGCGCCATTTTACGAAAAGAAGGCCATCGCAATTACAAGCCATGTTTAGACAAATATGCCCGCAACTTTTTAAAAGGATTGACGATCGAGTATCGGGATAACTAGTAAAAAATCAATAATAGGCTGAACTTACAATGGGCCGCCCAAAGAGATGCATGTTATGTGTCTCTTTTTTTGTGTAAATTCAAAAAACAATGTAAATCAGTGATTATAACGCTAACTGAGGCCAAACTTGGAGCATGAAGGAGCAGGTGAAGTGAGCGATCTGTTTGCTTGAATAACCTGTTTGTTAAAACCTGACAAGTTTGGTCATTTCTGATACAAATGTTGACGTGTTCAGAATGATGAACCATGTAATACTATCAAAATGAACAGGAGTATCCTGTGTCTAAAAGTTGTAATTAACAAGTCGTCACCATCATCAGAAGGGGAAGTTTGTCGATAGGTGAAAGATAGGAAAGCGTATCGTATTTAAACGAATATAAAAGGAGAATGTTATGAAAAGGAAATTTTGGGGCTATTTGTCATTGGCGATCTTGTTAAGTCAGCCTGTGTTGGCACCTTTGGCACAAGTTATGGCTGATGAACAGGAAACCATTCCATCAAACAAAGAAATAACGACATTAGGAACATTAGAAAAAGTGGAGGAGACTACTGAAACAGTCGATTCTTCTCGTATAAAAGAAGAAATCAACGGTGACACCACAAGTAACTCAGAATCGCAAGAAGTGGTTAATGATGATGAGAAAAGTGGCTCGACGGAGAGTACAGAAAAAAACCTCCCTGATTCAAGTGAAGACACAGCTAGCTCGGCAACTGAATCATCAGCGGAAATGAAAGAGGTATCTAATCGCAGCGTTTCATTAGACGCTTGGATGCCAGATAAGAATTTGCAAAATGAGGTAGCGAAAGGGTTAAACAAAACAGTTGATACAATCACTCAAGAAGATATGGTGAATCTAAAACAGTTAGATTTTTCTTCTTTAGCCAAAGACACAGTAGTCGATTTTACTGGTTTAGAATACGCTAGCAACTTGCAGGCGTTATATACGACATCTATTATTGCTACGAATGTTCCCAAAATCACTATGGCGGAAAATGCAACATTGTTTACCCGTCCTAATGTACTAGCACAGATTTTTCCAAAAGGATCTTTTTCAAATATCCACATAGGAAATTATGATGCCTATTTGACAGCCCAAGAATTAATTGGGGTTGGTCAATATCTTAGTGGATGGGTAACAGATTATCTGACGGTCTATGCAAGTAGCATGACGGATTTTTCTAAGTTAGAGCTATCTCCAGAACACCATCAAAATTCCCAACTATCTATTATGACTCAGGAGAAAATACTATTAGAGCCAATGCTAGTAAAAGATGGCCAATCTGATGTTCTTTATAAAGACCGTATGATGGTTGATACCCAAGGAAATGCGTTGCTCTCTTCTTTGTCCAACAAAAAGTATTCTTATTCGATTCGGGGGATAGATAAAAATGGCTATAGCTTTCCCTTATATGAAAATGATGGGTTTGAACTGACTGAAGAAGGAATTCAATTTAAAAATATTCCCGCCAATGTTGACTATTTGTCAATCACTTCTCTTGTTCCTAATCGTTTATCCACCGAGAGAGCTGCTAGTACAGGTACCATTCAATATTTAGTGAATTATCAAGTACCTGTGAAGTATGTGAATACTGCAGAAGATGTTACGGTCAAGTATCTTGACGAAAACGGACAGACGCTTGCACCAAATGTCACTTTATCAGGGTATGTAGGCGACCCCTTTACTACGGAAGAAAAGGATATCTCAGGTTATACACTGAAAGAGATCCAAGGGGATAGGATAGGGATCTTCAGTGATGTCGCGCAAGAAGTCGTTTATGTCTATGAACGTAGTGATGCAGCGCCAGTGACGGTCAAGTATGAAGATACAGAAGGCAATGAATTGGCAACACCAACCGTATTGAATGGCAAAGTAGGTTTGCCATATGAAAGTGAAGCCAAAGCGATCCCAGGCTGGTACGTTTCTCAAACACCAACTAACGCTAACGGGACTTACAGCGAAACGGCACAAGAAGTCGTCTATGTCTATGAACGTAGCGATGCAGCGCCAGTTACCGTGAAGTATGAAGATACAGAAGGCAATGAATTGGCAACACCAACCGTATTGAATGGTAAAGTAGGGTTACCCTATACAAGTGAAGCCAAAACGATCCCAGGCTGGTTTGTAGCTCAAACGCCAAGCAATGCTAATGGGACTTATAGTGAAACAGCTCAAGAAGTCGTTTATGTCTATGAACGTAGTGATGCAGCGCCAGTTACCGTGAAGTATGAAGATACAGAAGGCAATCAACTATCTACATCGACAATATTGAACGGCAAAGTAGGTTTGCCCTATACAAGTGAAGCCAAAACAATCAATGGCTGGTACGTTTCTCAAACACCAACTAACGCCAACGGGACTTACAGCGAAACGGCACAAGAAGTAATTTATGTCTATGAACGTAGTAATGCGGCACCAGTTACGGTCAAGTATGAAGATACAGAAGGCAATGAATTAGCAGCACCAACCGTAATGAATGGCAAAATAGGTCTGCCATATGAAAGTGAAGCCAAAGCAATCCCAGGCTGGTACGTTTCTCAAACACCAACTAACGCTAATGGGACTTACAGCGAAAAGGCACAAGAAGTCGTCTATGTCTATGAGCGAAGTGATGCAGCGCCAGTTACGGTCAAGTATGAAGATAAAGAAGGGAATCAACTATCTGCACCGACAGTATTGAGTGGAAAAATAGGTTTACCATATACAAGTAAAGCTAAAGCCATCCCAGACTGGTATGTTTCCCAAATGCCAACTAACGCTAACGGGACTTATAGTGAAAATGCGCAAGAAGTTACCTATGTCTATGAACGTAGTGATGCAGCACTGGTTATCGTAAGATATGAAGACATGGAAGGAAATCAATTAGCTGAACCAACGATCCTTAGTGGAAAAGTTGGCTTGTCTTATGAAAGCAACGCCAAAGAAATATCTGGCTGGCGGGTTTCAAAGACGCCTAAAAATGCAAAAGGTACCTTCAGTGCTGCCGTCCAAGAAGTTATTTATGTTTACAGTGCTGATAAAGAGAATGAGCCGGGAGAAGATTCAGGAAAAGATACACCAGAATCAGAAAACAAGACGCCGGAAGAAGAGAACGGGAATAGCTCAGGAAATAACAGCAAGCAAACAAACAAACAAACCAAATCAAAAAATAAGTTGCCTGCAACAGGAGAACAACTTACAGGTCAACGAATCATGGGCTTTTTGGGAGTCATCACTGTTCTGTTTTCTTTCGTAGTAATTTTGAGACGAAAAAGAAAAACTGAAAATTAAAAGCTTTTCAATAGAGAGGAAAGAGTATCCAGAATTGATTATTTTCTGGATACTCTTTGTTTAACCCTATTTAATTATGAGCGAGAATATGAGATTTTTATCAGTTATCTTTCGAATGTTACGTTCTTGAATTCATCATTCAATCCATCCCGATAGGCAATAGTCAAGACTAATTTTCCTGTTGTTTTGTCATAGTCTATCACGTTTAGTTCTAGAGAGAAGTTCTTAACATTGGCATCAATATAAGAAACAATTTCTTTTTCTTCCTCACCGATTTTTATCGAAAGTGTACTTTCTCCTAATAAATTCGCCTCCTCCAGAGCTGTTTTGGCTGAGCGTATTTCAGGCTGATAGAAGACAGTGTTTGTTTGAGTTAAATAGGTTCTATTTATTCGCAACGGAACGGTGATCTTTCCAAAGTCATTTGAGACAACGATCCCAGCTTTATTACTAGGGGAGAAAAAGACAGCGAGACCTATTATAATTAGAACGAGAATACTAGCAACACTTGACCATACTATTTTTTTTGATATTTTCATTGATTTCAGTTCATTCAGCGAAGCATGAACACCTGTCCCCCCATTCTTTTTAAATAATGTAAGAAGTTAGCTTGATTATGGCGAAGATACTTTAAAAATAACTGTACTAATTTTCAACTTTATATAAGCGTAATTGATAGAAAGTAAAAGCTTTTGGAATTGTTGAAATGCTCAAAGGCTACCTAACTATTCGATTGTAAATACTCCTAAAAACCGACTCTCTTATTATCGTAGCAAAATATACGTTTTTTTACTTTTATTATTATAAAATAATTTTTTGATAAATTGCGGTTTGGACTGTTTTGTCGTCTTAAACCAGCTGTTAGAAAGAGCAATGCTCTCCAGATGCAGTAACTCGTAGTTCTAAGTAGTTGTAGCCATGCTTTTGCTTATCCTAAATGATTCAGAAGGTGATAGTTTCAGAGACAACTTCTTATAAAATGAAATAAGTAATCAATGAGTTCACACTGAATGAAAATAGATCGTGAAAGGAGTATAATTACCTTAAAAATAAAGTTAAGAGGTATTATTATGTATAAATTTCTTTTAACTAAATTAGACCAAGATGTTTATGAATTGTTTGCGCATTTTTTTGAGCAGGCGGTGGAGCGTGAAAAACTAAATGACCTTGCTGAAAAGACTAACTTATCAAAACGAAGAATCGTCTTAGTTTTTGAGCGAGCACTCGATTTGCAAAAGGCGTATCCTTATTTTGAGATTGCGTTGCATGAAGGTAGAGAGATGACGCTTTATTTTGCGCCGAATTTTCTTTTGTCTAAGCTTTATTCGGTCATGCTAGCAGAAAGCATGCCATTTCAAATTTTAGACAGACTCTTCAGTGATAAATATGTGTCGCTGGAAGAAACCGCCCAACAACATTATGTCAGCAATCGCACGGTTCAAAGAAAACTAAAGGAAGTAGAAACGATTCTTGAAAATTATCACATTCGATTGAACCTAAAAAGAAAACCGCTTTTTGTGGGCGAAGAATACCGCATTCGGCATTTTTTCCACATCATGTATTGGCAGATCTATGATGCAACGAACGCGCGTTATAGTGGATTGACGAAACAAAGTGTCAGTACATTGAAGAAAAAGTTGACAAGTTATCCCAGTTTTTATCGCGGGATTGATCAGGAGAAATTTGTGCAATTGCTGGCATTGAGTATTTATCGTTTTAAAAGAGGCTTTCCTGTAAAAGAGATTCCTCAAGAGATGAGGGAGATGAGGCATCTGACGATTTCCTTTGAAGAATTTAAAGAAGAGCTGATCAAGCCATTGCTAAGAAACAATTTGATTCTAAATGGGCTTCCAGAAACAGAATTTCTCTTCTTGTATTATATGTTTTCTGTCATGACGACGTACTTACCTGAAGAGATTCCTAGTCAGCTAACAATTGGGGCTTATTTTTCTCCTCAAGCCATCGCTGCAGCAAGGCTATTTGCGGAAAACGCTCAGAAAGTTTTTCTCGTTTCTGAAAGCAATATTGATTATTTGTTGGTCAATGCCTTGAATATTCATTCGGTTTCGCTTCTTTTTGCATCGAAAAATAAGATCGATGCCTTTGGAAAAAGCACCACGGACAAAGATTATCGCCGTGTCTTTCCTAAGATTTTTCCGCTTGTTCAGGAGATGTACCAATCGTTAGCGCAACAATCACCAATTTTTGCAACCATGTATGAAGCGAACAATCGCTTGCTTTTTCAATATAGTATGCTTCTTTCTCTGGTAGCGAAAATTGATCGTTCTACGGTTCGTATTTTTCACGAATCAAAATTCGGAAAAATCCAAGAAATCAGACAAAAGGAACGATTGAAACGCTGGTTCGGTTACACACTTTCATTTGTTTCCGAAAATCCCGATTTTGTCGTGACAGATTACCCCGTCAATCGGCAAGCTTTTATTGACCAAAACCCCAACGTCCAATTTTTTAAATGGAATAGTTTTCCAACGGGGGATCGCTGGCTTGAACTGATTGAAGCAGTTGAAAAGTTCCAGAATGAGTTTAGTCAAAAACATACGTAAAACTGTGAATTTCACAGTATGAAAAAAAGGGGGATTCTCAAAACCAGAGAATCCTCCCTTTTTATAGTGGGAAGCGAAAAGTTTTGCACAGCGTTTCTCAGATTTCCTATGTAGTTTGTCAATCGCTCAATCGGCTCTTGGGCTTGTTTACTTTTATGAAACTAAAATTGATACGATCCAACCCGAAGGTATCTAACAGGACTTTATTTGCTTCTAACAAACAAATGATTGGCGTCTCCTTTCCTAAAAAACATGTAATAATGCAGGCATAAAGATCTCGGTCAACAGAAACGTTTTACGAAAAAGCGAAGGGAAAAAAAAGTGTTCGAATCCTCTATTTAACGTAATGCTAGTGATTTCAGCCTAAAGGTCGATTTCCTTTCAATATTTCCATAGAGTACGCATCGACGTATTCGTTACAACGATAAACATATAAACAGGATTTTACATAAGATTCACCAATCAATAGAACAGGAGGGCTAAAGATGGAGTCAGCATTTAAGATCCATTCAATGGAAGAATATTTAAACTTCTACATGGAAGAAACGGAGCGGCTTTTTTTCAAGGAAGAGTTTCCAGAACTCAAAGAAAAGATTCTTGCCAATTGCTTCGAAATCAAACGAGCGATCCAAGAAATCAATCACGAGAACTTTTTTGAACAGTATGCGAGAATCAATACATTAGAAGCAGAGATTTTGATTATTTTGGAATGCAGTGAATTGCGGGGGAGTGACAATGTGGTCCCTTTTGCTGAAGCAGAAATTTTGCAAGTGGCGAAACAAGATAGCAAAACCTATTTTAAAGAAAGATGTGGACTGACATTGATCGCGCCTACGCCCCATTCATTGCATTTTTCCGTGGAGTAGTTTAAGTATCAACAAAGATCATTCGTGAGAAAAAAGTGTTGTAGGAAGTTTGAAGGGAGACTCCATTAAGGTTTGTGCAGGAGTAATTGTTTTACCAAAAGAAAAGGCTGCAGTCTTTTTATGCAACTTTGGAGGCACTGTGGAAAAAAGCTGTACCTTTGATATAAATTCATTTAACAAATAAGTGGAGGTCACAAATGAATGCAATAGAAAAAAGGATCCAGTTTATTGTCGAAGCTGACAAGCTTAAATCCATCCTTAGACAATCGACACTAATCTATGATAGAAACCAACGAGAAAATGATGCAGAGCACACCTGGCATTTGACATTATGTGCACTATTGCTTGCAGAACATGTCGCAACCGAAGGGCAAGTGGATTTGTTGCGAGTACTCAAAATGTTAATTATTCATGACATGGTAGAAATCGAAGCAGGTGATACCTATTGTTATGATGAAGCTGGGTACCTGGATAAAGTACAGCGAGAACGGGAAGCAGCTACAAGTTTATTTTCTACATTACCGAGTGAACAATATGATGAATTTATGGCTTTGTGAGAAGAGTTTGAGGAAATGGCAACCGTAGAAGCAAAATATGCATCGGCTATCGATAGGTTACAGCCTGTCTTGCAGATATACTACTTTGACGGGAATACCTGGATAGAAAATAACATTGATGTTGAACGCGAATTAAAACGAAACGAGGTCATCAAAGAAATTATGCCAGAAGTTTGGGACTATGTTAGAAAACTTATAGATGATGCCGTAAATAAAGGCTGGCTGAAGCAATAAAGAAAAAATCAATAAGCTGTTAAATATGAGCCAAAGTAGAAGAGCATCATAAAATGAACACTAAATGTACTAGAAGAGAAGGAATGGGTATGAGTATCGGGGAAGCAGGGTATATTTTTACAAAGTATTTTATCGTAACAGTGTCTATTCTTACATCAATATATGGGGGCTATTGGGTATACTATGCCTTTGTCCAAACGAAAGATGAACAAGAAAAAGCGCTTGTTTGCTACACGGCAGCAAAAGCATTCGGTGTCACTGCCCTATTGTTTTTCCTCTATTATCTTTTACAGCTGATCGTAAAAGCCGCAAATGTAAAGCAGCTGACAAGGCTTTGGCAGATTCTTCATTTTGGAAGTCGTGATGAGTTTTCTGTAGGAATGGCTCTTTCCATCATGATGGTAGTCCTAGGAGTTTTTCTTTTGGTTGAAAAACGAAACATTCATTTGCGGTAATCATTGAATTTCCTGTGTTTTGGCAAAACATAGGCATAGAAGTTTTTTTTATAAAAGTAGTGAAAAAAATGGCTCAAACGCAAAAGGAGTAAAGAAGAAAATGATAAAACGTTACGATATTAATGAGGAATGGGCGCTTTCGGGCGTGATCGAAGCAGGAAATTTTGTTTTTGTTGGCTATTGCGTGGGAAATATTGGCGAGCCGATCGAAAAGCAGATTGTAGGAGCACTGAAGCAATTAGAAGAGCGATTAAAATTGGTGGATTTGGCACTAGCAGATGTGGTAAAGATGGATGTACTTTTCAAAAATATTTTTGATATTCCGATTATGGAAAAGATTTTAAAAGAAACCTTCCATGGGAAATTTCCTGTTAGAAAATCGATTCAGACAGAATTTGCTCATTCTGGCGAGGTGGGGATTCTTTTTCAAATTGATGCGATAGCTTTTAAGGGATAGTGCGATAAAGAGAGCATTTTAGAAAAACGGAACGTTTCTTTATGGTTACCTATCGGCAAAAGTAATGGTAAGCCAGTGTTTTCTTGAATAACGGTGTTGCTTACGCTTCATTGATTAAAAAGCAGACAAAGCAAAAGGGGGCTGAGGAATCAGTCCTCTTTTTTTAATCTAACACATCTTTTTTAGAATCACAGAACTCCCATCAGTGTGGTAAGTTATTGAGAAGAAAGAGTTAAAAATAGAGTGTAGTCTGACAATAACGTGTTATTTATTGTATTTTGTATACACTTTTAGCGATCGCCCCCTTCATATTCCTTTATTTTCTTTTTATAAAATAGGACTTTTTTTGTATTTTTCAAGCCGTTTATTGTCGTGTCCTGATCCGAGAACCATGTAATAATGCAGGCATAAGGAATGAGAACAACGAACGTATTACATAGAAGTAAGAAGTAGTTGTCAACGGGCAGCTTTTTTGCATTGGGGAGAGTATCGCTGCGCTTATTCACTTAAATTGAAAGAGGGAACAGTAATGAAAAAATCAGCGAAGCAAGAACTATTGTCGCGTCTTCTTGTTAGTTCGTCAGTGTTTATTTTGGGAAGCCCAATTGTCACACAAGCAGTTGTTAGCATCCCTGCTGCGGCCGAAACAATCAGCACTTCAGAGATAGAGGAAGCAACACTGAGTACGAGTGAGAATCTTTCTGAACAGCAAGTTTCCGAACCAGCAGTAACGGAGGAAACGACCACTTCTGAAACGGGTGGCAAAGAAAAAGCAGTTGAACAAGAAACAGTCGAGACAACTCAAGTAGAAGAAACGGAACCTGATCAGCGAACAGAACAGTCTGCAGAAAATGCCAGTACAGAAGAAGACACAGAAAATAGTATGGCGGTTGATGAGAGTCAGGAAGTAAAGTCTGCGCTAGCAGAGAATATATTGTGGACGGGCATGTGGGGGACTGCGCCAGCAACCTTAGATATTGAAGGGGTTTTGACTGTAGGAGCAGGTACATTGACAACTGCGGTGGATCAAGTGATTCCATTAACGGAAGAACTTAAAAATATGGTCATAAAAAAAGTTGTTCTCACAGCGCCAGTCATTTTGCCAGCCGATGTGGCAGGTTTGTTTGAGAGTTACTCCCACTACGGCACCGTGCCCTCTCAATTGAATGAGATTGTGGGACTGACTTATCTTGATACGAGTCAAGCAACCACGATGAATAGTATGTTTTATGGTTATAGCGGATCTACATTAGATTTATCGAATTTTGATAGCACCGGTGTCATAAATTCTTTAGGTGCCGGGATGAACCAGTTTTTAGCAAATGTACGCTATCTAAGAGAATTAAAATTAGGACCAAAATTCAGTTTTGTTGGGTGGAATAATTGGCCAGGCAATTCCTATCCGGTGAACTTGGTTGACCCGAGTGGGATGTACGGATTCCATTCAAGTTATTATACCGGTTACTGGCAAAATGTAGGGATAGGTACCGTAGATGCGCCATATGGTGAACACATATTGAAGTCAGAGGAACTAGTGTTGACCTATGATGGCGCGACGATGGCTGATACCTATGTATGGCAGCCTTGGTTTATTGAAGCCGCACCAGTTACGGTCAATTACTTAGATGAAGATGGTAATGAATTATTGCCGCCTAATGTACTGACTGGCGGAAATATTGGCGATACAGTTGAAGTTGTTCCTGAAGATATTCCTCACTATATATTGAAGGAAGTCCACGGTGATGAGAAGGTTGTCTTTAGTAATGTTCCGCAAACGGTCACGTATATCTATAGTCCTAAAATAGAAAGCAATGAGGAAAGAAAAATTGTCGCACGAATCATTCACTATTTGCATGAAGACGGTACGGAAGTTGCTCCAGATCACGTAGATACAGTTGAATTTACTCGAGAAGTGACAACGAATCTAGCCACTGGCGAAGAAACATTCGGTGAATGGCAAGCAAGAGATGATGATACAACCTTTGACTTAGTCAAGAGTCCAGAGATAGCCAACTACTTTACAGATAGGGAATTTATCGATGAAGTCATGGACGTAAAGGCCGATTCAGAAGATATTGAAGAATTTGTCATGTACTCGCCAAAGATGGTGGAATCTACGGAAACCAAAGAAGTCAAGAGAATGATTCATTATGTGTATGAAGACGGCAAAGAAGCAGCCCCAGACAATGTAGACACAGTCACCTTTACACGAACAGTGACAACGAATGAAGCAACAGGTGACAAAACTTTTGGTCAATGGCAAACTAAAGATGATGATACGACGTTTGATGAAGTGTTAAGTCCAGCAATTGACAAATACAATGCAGACCAAAAAACGGTTGAGAAAGTCATTGAGTTGACTGCAGAATCAGAAGATCTTGAACTAACTGTCACTTATTCGCCAAACATGATCGAATCTACGGAAACCAAAGAAGTGAACCAAACGATCCATTATGTTTATGAGGACGGTAAAGAAGCCGCACCAGACAAAGTCGACACGGTCACCTTTACACGCACAGTGACAACGAATGAAGCAACAGGTGACAAAACTTTTGGAGAATGGCAAGCCAAAGATGATGATACGACATTTGACGAAGTGAAAAGCCCTGAAATCAAGAACTATCACGCAGACAAAACAAGCATAGATGAAGTCAAAGGTTTGACAGCCGACACCAAAGACCGCGAATTGACCGTTACTTACTCGCCAAATATGACTGAGTCAACAGAAACTAAAGAGGTCAAGCAAACGATCCATTATGTGTATGAAGATGGCAAAGAAGCCGCCCCAGACAAAGTAGACACGGTCACGTTCACACGCACAGTGACAACGAATGAAGCAACAGGAAAAAATACCTATGGTCAATGGCAAGCCAAAGATGATGACACGACGTTTGATGAAGTGTCAAGTCCTGAAATCAAGAACTATCACGCAGACAAAACAAGCATTGATAAAGTCACAGGTTTGACAGCAGAGGACAAAAATCGTGAATTGACCGTCACTTACTTACCAAACATGATCGAATCTAGAGAAGCTAAAGAGGTCAAGCAAACGATCCATTATGTTTATGAAGACGGCAAAGAAGCCGCCCCAGACAAACTAGACACGGTCACCTTTACACGGACAGTGACAACGAATGAAGCAACAGGGGAAAATACCTATGGAGAATGGCAAGCCAAAGATGATGATACGACGTTTGATGAAGTACAAAGTCCTGAAATTGACAAATACAATGCAGACCAAAAAACGGTTGATAAAGTCATTGAGTTGACTGCAGAATCAGAAGATCGCGAAGTGACTGTCACTTATTCGCCAAACATGATCGAATCTACGGAAATCAAAGAGGTCAAGCAAACGATCCATTATGTGTACGAAGACGGCAAAGAAGCCGCCCCAGACAAAGTAGACATGGTCACTTTTACACGCACAGTAACAACGAATGAAGCAACAGGTGACAAAACTTTTGGAGAATGGCAAGCCAAAACAAGCATAGATGAAGTCACAGGTTTGACAGCCGACACCAAAGACCGCGAAGTAACTGTCACTTATTCGCCAAATATGACTGAGTCTACAGAAACCAAAAAAGTGAACCAAACGATCCATTATGTTTATGAGGACGGCAAAGAAGCCGCCCCAGACAAAGTAGACACGGTCACTTTCACACGCACAGTCATTACCAATGAAGCAACAGGAAAAAATACCTATGGTGAATGGCAAGCGAAAAACAATGACACGACCTTTGATGCGGTGAAAAGCAAGAATATTGATGGCTACACGGCAGATCTTACGACGGTCAAAGAACAAACAGGATTGACTGTGGAAGATGAAGATAGGGAACTGATTGTGACGTATATAAAAAATGCAACCGATCCAACCAATCCGACAGATCCATCAAAAGAGCCAGGTAACACACCAAATGATCAGACAAAACCAGAAGCTACGACACCGTCTACTGATAAGAAACCAACGACTAAAGTACCAGAAACAACAAAAACAGCAACTAGTGAAAAAATTCTTCCGAAAACAGGTGAACAAGCAACGCCTTACGGTTTGTATGGAGGAGTGGCATTGGTTGTCGCATCACTATTAGGTCTCTTTATGAAACGCTCAAAAAGAAAGAGTGAGTAAGAAGGATCGAAGAAACGCTTGAAGAAGCTTTGATCGAGTGTTGCTTATACTAAATTAGAGGTAGGAAACTGCAAACAATTTTCGAATGTGACGATTGTTTGCAGTTTTTCTGCTTTCCTTCTGCGAATAAAAAGTGAGTGATTTATGAACAGGTACTGATCACAGAAAAAAAACTCGGTTCCCATCTTAAAGGGACCGAGTTTGTTTTTTATAAAAATTGTTTTCTATACTGATAAACCAAACTCAGCCCACTCACTATAAAAGCCAGAGCATACTTGTAAAGGAAAAACTGATTCCACATGTAATCTTTTGGAAAGAGAATGTCTAAAAAGACGATCGTTAGCAGCATCGCATTCACGGAGATGTAATAAATTTTTTGCGAATGTTCATCTTCTTTGCCAATTTTTTTAGTGTAAACATAAACCAAAGCAATGCCAAAAATCAGTAAAAGCATACCGATACCTAGCAATAGGTTCCAGTTGGCATTAGAATATTCTGCCCAAGTTTTCAGACGGTAAAATAATGCGCTGGGAATATCTGAAAGTGATTTAATGACCATATTTCCTCTCTCCTTCTGTATAAGTAAATAAATCTGTGATGTCCACTTGAAAAACGTTCGCTAGACGATAGGCTAATAAAAGCGTTGGCGTATAGTTGCCTTTTTCCATGACAAAAATCGTTTGTTTTGAAACACCTACTTTGTCCGCAAGTTCTTGCTGAGTAAGCCTAGCTAACACCCGATATTCATATACTTTATTAGCAATAGAGTCGCCAAAATCTTCCTTCAAACGATCACCTCCCAAAACCATTGTAAACCATAGTTATATAAAAGTAAAGTTTAATTATACTAAAGCTAACTATATCTATACTGAAACTGAATGAATTGCCATAAAATAGCCGCCAGAAGTGAACTGACGGCTGTTTTTTTAGATATCATCAATGTCCGCTGGTAAACTTGATGCCCAAAATCCCGACTATTAATAAAGCAACGAACACCCAAGTCAGAAGGGATAGCTGGTCTTTGAAGAACACGACCCCGACAATGATCGAACCAACTGCGCCTATCCCTGTCCAAACGGGGTAAGCAATACTTAATGGTAAGTTTTTTACCGCTAAAGCCAGGAAGCCAAAGCTGAAAATCATTCTGAGTAGTGTAGAGAGACTATACCAAAAGTGGGTAAACCCATTACTTAGCTTCATAGTCGAAGCCCATACCACTTCAAAAAAACCGCCTAAAAATAAATACATCCATGTCATATACTTTTTCCTCCTCAAAAAAAATAAGCATCCAGTAAACTCTTCAAGGACCTAATGAGTTTACCAAACACTTCTATCACCCGGTGGTGGTTTGGATATTGAATTAATGTAACAATAATAAAATCTTAGCTGAAAAGGGTGGGATTGTCAAACTCTCCCTTTTCAGCTAAGATTTTCATTTACTAACCATTGCTTGCATGCATTTCACAAAAGTTAGAATCAACAAAAGGAGCTGGATTCCCCAGCTCCTTTTATAATTGCTTTATACAGCTCAAAAAGTGGTGATAGTCACTTTTTTGCAGGATTGCTTGTTGAATATCTTCACGATCCATCAACTCTAATAAAAGACTATAGATTTCTTCGGTATCTTCATATTCGTCTTTTTGAATCGCAAAGAGAAAGACGAATTTAACCAAATCACCATTTCCCCAATCAACGCCATCAGGAATGATCGCCACTGAAACGGCTGAGCGTTTTGCCATCAATGTCATGGGGTGGGGGATAGCAAGCCACTCGTTAATATTGGTCTGATTAATTGCTTCTCGTTTTTTCACACTGTCATAAAAATCTTGGGGCACAAAATCTTTTTGATACAATTGCTGCGCCATTTTTTTTAGTAAGGTTTCTTTATCTACATGATTTTCATGAAGAAAAAATGCTTTATGAAACAATGAATAGATGCCGTCTTTTGTTTCGCTGAGCGTTTCAATAAACGGTTCGATTTTGTCAATTTCTTTATCTAGCTTGGCCATGTTGATATAAATAGAAGGAACCGAGAACTGTTCTAATGGAACGGTTGTGATCACAAAATCAATCAAAGAAAGATCATATTGTTGTAGCTCGACGTAGGAAAAGCGATCAACGACTTCGATCGTTTCTTGATAGTGCTTGATAATTTTTGCTTCAATAATACGACTCATGGCTCGACCCGTTCCGCAAACAAGGATGACGCGATGTTTATGATGATTTCTGATAGAACTCCTTTCCATAGCACCTGCGATGTGCAAAGCAATATAGCCGATCTCATCAGGAGAAAAATAAAAACCGTGTTTCAGGCTTACCGTTTCTAAATGAGTCAAACATAAATCATAAGCCTGTGGAAAAGATTTTCTGATCGTTGCCAGCAATGGATTGCTACGGCGTGCATCCATTAGATTCATGTTGATAAAGCCCTCAATATGAGATGTCAAATCTTCTATTAGCATCTTGTCTGTCTCTAACGCATAGTTTGACGTCTGTTTGATCGCAGTTAATAATTCTTCCACAATGGCTTTCGCAGTTTTCGTGGAAGACTCGCTTGCATCGCCTGTTTCAACTAAACGTGGTGCATTCATCGCAAGATAGTAAATGAAGTATTGTTTTTCTCCAGCAGTCAATTGTATATCAAATGCATGATCGATTTCTTCTAAGAAGTGACTAACAACTTTCTGGGCGTCTTCTTTGAGCGCGGGCACGTGCAAGGGAAATTCGTTGATCTGATGGCCAGCTATAAAGCGACTGATTGCTAAAGCAAAATGAGAAAGAATGTTTTTATGATAGTAGTCAGAGTCTAACAAGTCTAAGGGCGCCAGATGATTTAATGACAATTCTTGCAAGCGGGTCAGATCAATCGTATCAAACAACTCAAGTTCCATTTCCGTAAAGCCCACCAAATACTCTTGGAGATCTTTTTCAATCAACAGATCACTGATTGCTTGGCGTTTGGCGAATTCGTTACCCAAGACTTCAAAGCCAATATTTGGACGATTTACTATTTTTAATTGATAGGTCGCTAAATTGTCTCGAGCCGTTTTTAAGTATGAGTAAAAGGTGTTTTTACTAATAAATAATCGATCGAGAAAATCATCTAGGGATAAAGGGTTTTCATTCTTAAATAAAAGGAAAAGTAGATAGGTTTGTCGTTCTTCACTAGTCGTTAGGAAGGACTCTGTGGTCGACATATTTTCAGTCCACCAGTCATGAAATCGTTCTTTTGAACCAATAGACAACAAATAGCCTTGTCCTCGGATTAACTTGATGGAGGCACCCACATTTGTTAACAAATCATTCAAATTTGCAATGTCGGTCCGAACCGTTCGCTCAGAAATCGAGAAGCTTTTCGTTAACTCCTTCATTGGTAGCGGCGCCGTTTGTCTAGTTAATACTTCCATTAGATCATCTAATCGTTGATAAGCAAGTTTTGACACTTGTTTCACCTCCGTGCTCTTTCTCATCATACAATAGAAAGAATAAGAATGAAATGCTTCACCAGTACCGAAAGTTTCCAGAAGAGTTGGCAATCATTTTGGAAAACGCTTTACTAATGATTGCCGCTTGAATTGGAAATTTGTTGTGTTTACATGGTGAATCAGAAACCGTAAATTAAACGTGTACAGAAAATAAACCACACGAATTACGCTAATGGTTTCATAATAAAGGAAAGGAGCAGATGAGATGGATTTTCAGGAAAAAAATATTCTCTTGAATGTGGCTGTTACATCAAAAGAAGAACTGTTTCACGTAATTGCGCATCATGCCTATGAATCAGGGATCGTTACCAATGCAGCAGATACATGTGAGGCATTCATTGAACGGGAAGCACAATATTCAACCGGCTTACAAGAAGGCTTTGCTATTCCACATGCAAAAGCTGAACCGGTTTTGGAACCGACCGTTTTGTTTATTCGTTTAGAGCAAGCCATCGAATGGGAAACTTTCGATGATTCGGCAGTCAAAAATGTGTTTGCTTTGATGGTCCCTAAAAAAGATGAAGGAACGGTGCATCTGCAAATGCTGAGTCGTCTAGCAACCGCATTGCTTGAAGAGACATTCATCCAGCAGATTCAACAATCAGAAGACAAAGCTTATTTAGCAGAATTGATCAAAAAGGAAATGATGGGAGAGAAAATTATATGAAAATAGTAGGAATTTCCGCCTGTCCAGCTGGATTGGCACATACACCGATGGCGGCAAAAGCTTTAGAAAAAGCTGGTGCGAAACTTGGCTATGAGGTCAAGATCGAACAGCAAGGCTCATTAGGGCAAGTCAATGAGATCACTGCAGCCGAAGCAAAAGAAGCAGATTTCTTGCTTTTAGCGACTGACCAAAAAGTTGTTGGGATGGAACGGTTTGAAGGAAAACCGCAAATTCGAGTAAATATCAATACGTGTATCAAAGCACCGGAAGCGGTGCTGAAGAAATGTGTCGCTGCTGTTGAACAAAGAAACGCAAACTAAAGGAAAGAGGCAAGGATGATGAAAAGAGTTCTAGCAGATTTAAAAGGCCACTTGATGAGTGGAATTAGTTTTGTACTGCCATTGATTATTGGTGCTTCACTGGTTGTTGCCATTCCGAAAATGATTGCTCTTGGTATGGGGATCACAAGCTTAGATCCTTATGCTGACACGGAAGGCTTTAAACATGCGCTTTATTTGATTGAACAAGTAGGGTGGGCAGGAATCGGCTTGATCAATACTGTCTTGGCTGGTTTTATCGCGTACTCTGTTGGAGATAAGGCTGCGCTAGGTGCCGGCTTTATCGGTGGTGCAGTCGCTTCTAGCACCAATGCTGGGTTTTTAGGGGCAGTTATTGCTGGGTTCTTAGCAGGATACTTAGTGAAGTGGGCGAAAGAACATATCAAATTACCGGAGTCGTTTGCTGGGGTGATGCCGCTGGTAATTTTACCCTTGATTGCTACATTGTCTGTAGCAATCGTCATGGGCGCCTTACTCTCTGAGCCATTGGCGTGGATCAATACTAGTTTGGTTGAATGGATCCGAACCATGATTGAAAATGACGTTAACAAAATTTTACTGGCAGTCATCATGGGGGCAATGATTGGCTCTGACTTAGGGGGACCTGTAAACAAAGCTGCTTGGATGGCAGGAAATGTGTTACTAGCGGAAGGGGTCTTTTTGCCAGCTATCATCGTGAATGTTGCGATTTGTGCGGTACCATTTGGATATGCCTTAGCAACTTTGTTCCACAAAAATCGATTCAACAAAGAGCTACTGGATGCTGGGCGTAATAACTTTATTATGGGGTTCATCGGAATCACAGAAGGAGCAATTCCTTTTACATTAGTCAATCCATTACGGCTTGTGCCGATCAACATGTTGGGAGGAGCAATCGCTTCTGGTTTGGGGATCGCATTAGGAATGTATGACAAAATGCCGCCAGTTGGGGGAATATACGGCTTCTTCACTGTTGGAAACGGTTGGGCGTATTTGATTGGACTATTTGCAGGAGCAGCCTTCATCGGTTTTGTCGCGCCTTTATTCGTGAATTTCAATAAGCAAGAAGAACAAACAGAAGATATTGCCCTCGATGATATTGAAGTGAGCTTTGAAAATTAAGCAACAAGGCTGATTAGCTAAATAGTAGCAAAAGAAAAGGCACGAGCAGGTGATTTTTCAAGAACGCTTTAAGGCATCTGACAATGTCAAGACTTGGGGAAGAAAACGAGAGTATTTGAAGAGAATCGATTTTCAAAATTCGAAGTATTTGTGTAAGAATCAAATTATGTGTACCAGATGGTAAAAAAATTGAGAAAAATTAATAGGCACGAACGACACCCATCGTTACGTGCCTTTTCTAATCACGGGAGAGGAATGATTGAATGAACAAAACAGTACATGTCGTACCCCACAGTCATTGGGATCGCGAATGGTATTTTACGACGAGTCGCTCGAAAATCTATTTGATGCACGATCTAAAAAACGTCATTGAACAACTAGAAAAGGATGATCCTTATGAAAGTTTTATCTTAGATGGACAGGCTTCTCTGTTAGATGATTACTTGAAATGGCGTCCGCAGGACAAAGAAAGGATTCAACAACTTGTTCAACAAGGGAAGTTGATCATTGGTCCATGGTACACACAAACCGATCAATTAGTGATTTCGGGAGAAAGCATTGTTCGAAATATGTTATATGGCATGAAAATTTGTGAAGCATTCGGAACCTACATGAATGTCGGCTATGTGCCAGATTCTTTCGGACAAGCAGCTAGTATGCCGCAAATCTATCGTGAGTTTGGTATCACTGACACGATGTTTTGGCGCGGTGTCAGTGATGACGATGTTAAATGCACAGAGTACAAATGGCGTGGAGAAGATGGTTCTGTGGTCAATGTTTATCAGATCCCAAGTGGGTACTACATTGGCGGTGCCATTCCTGAGCGAGAAGTAGAATTAGCAAAGTTCTTACATCAAGAACCGTTTAAAACGACTTGGGGACGCAGTGCAACGGATCAAGTGTATTTTCCAAATGGTTTCGATCAAGCACCAGTTAGAGAAAATCTTCCAGAATTGGTTGATCGAATGAATCAACTGTATCAGGATGAGTATGTGTTACAATTTTCAACGATCGAAAAATACATTGCTGCGGTCAAAGCACGCCATCCTGAGTTGGAAGAAATCGCTGGTGAACTGATCAACGGCAAATTGATGCGAATCCACAAAACGATTTTTTCTTCACGTCCTGATTTGAAGGCGATGAACACCCAGATCCAACATTACTTAGTCAATGTCATGGAGCCTATCTTAACCATGGCTATGCAATTAGGATTTGAGTACCCCGTAGAAACAGTCATAGAGATTTGGAAGTTAATGTTTGAAAATGCGGCGCATGATTCGATTGGTTCTTGTGTTTCTGATACGACCAACGAAGATATCTATATGCGCTATAAGCAAGCGCGAGATATTTCTATGAATCTTGTCGAATTGACGTTACGACAGATTTCTACTGCAATCAACAACCCACAAGCAAAAGAAATTACTTTTACGCTTTTCAATACCTATGACACAAAACGTAATGGGGTGATCGAAGCAGAGGTTTATTTGCCGCAAAAAGAGTTTGCGATCCTTGACCAGTCAGGTCAGGCGTTACCTTATACGATTTTAGAGCTTACCGACCAAACGGAGTATGTGTTGAATCAGGGGAACATATTAGATCCAGTCAAGGAGATCTATTTGCCGGAGAAAGTCTATAAAGCAAAAATTGCCATAGAAACGACTGACGTGCCGAGTATGGGGTATACCCAGCTGACGATTGATTTAAAAGGTGATACAAGCGCACCATTGCAGGAGATTACAACCAATACGATCGAAAATGAGTACTATCAGATCACTGTCAATAGCAATGGTTCGTTGGATATTCTAGATAAAACCAATCAAGTACTTTATCAAAATCAAGGGATTATTGAAGAAAATGGCGACGATGGTGATTCATTCAATTATTCACCACCTGTGAAAGATTTTGTGATTTCATCAATTGATGCGCAACCAACGATCTCGATTCTGCAATCAGCAATCTACCAAAAGATTGATGTGGCATTCACCCTGAGGGTTCCGAAGGATTTAGCTGAACGTGCAGAAAAGAAGATCTCGGCTTCACTGCCGATCCAATTGACGATCGTGTTAAAAAAACAATCGCAACAAATTGATTTCAAATTAACGGTTGAAAATCAACAAGTGGATAGCCATCGGGTATGTGTGCTATTTGATACCGGAATTGCCTCGAAATTTTCGCTGGCTGACCAACAGTTTGGTACATTGCAGCGTCCGGTTATGTTTGAAAAAGAAATGGCCCTTTGGGAAGCCAATAAAGAGCAATGGAATGAGCAACCGATCGCCATAGAAACGTGTCAATCGTTTGTCAGTTTATTCGATGCATCCCATGGCGTAGCAGTAATGCCTCAGGGTGTACGTGAATATGAGATCGTGGGGGAAGCGTTTGATACGATTCGCTTAACGATTTTCCGAACCTATGGCTTCATGGGGAAAGAGAATCTACTGTATCGTCCAGGGCGTGCTTCAGGAGAATCAGTGATTGCGACACCAGCTGCGCAGTGTCACAAAACGATGCATTTTGATTTTTCTGTTGCTTACTTTGCGCAAGGATTTGATCAAGCAAATGTTGCGCAACGTGCCAAACAAGCAGTAACACCGATCACGCTTTATCAATCCGCAGAATTCCTGAATTCCCGATTGATTTTTACTTTAGGGCCGGTTGAACCAACCTTACCGGCAAACTATAGTCTTTTTGAGATCAATGGCAATTTGACCCTAAGTGTATTGAAAAAAGCCGAAGCTCGTCCAGGTTATATTTTGCGTCTATACAATGGGCTTTTAGATGAAGTTGGACACGCGACGATCACATTTAACCATCCAGTGAACGTAGTAGAAACAGTCGATTTAAAAGAAGCTACAAAAGAAGCACTTCTTGTGGAAAAGAATGTAGTCACTCTTGAAAAGATAGGCCATGCAAAATTTGTGACATTGTATGTAGAATAATTGCTAGTGATCGAGAGTAAGGATATTCAAGTGCAGAGTTGAAGAAAATTCATAGTGAAAAGGTCAACCTCCCGTATACATTTTAACCAGATGTGTATGGGAGGTAGGTTTTATTTTTGACTATTTTTATCAGTTTTTGTTGAGAGTCTATCAATTCACAGCAATGAAAGGCAAAGAATTTTCTCAGCCACAGCTTTTCCTAAAATTTCCCCTCCAGTTTGAGAAAAATGCAGATGATCCCCCGAATCAAATGCAGAAGCTAATCTCGTTTTATCAGAAGGATCTCTTACCATATCATTGATATCGATCGTATTTGCTTGAGTCATTATCCATTGATTAAACGCAGTTCGGATAGCTTCTTTTTCCTCGGTCCAACTCGGCTTTCCTTGGTTGTAAGAATAGTTAAAAGGGGGAAGCGTGAGGGGAACAAACGGAATGTCTGCTTTTTTTGCCAGATTTATTAGAACTTTGTATTGTTGGATCAACTCTTCTTTGATAGGTAATTCTGAAAGCGGTGAGCCAGTTCCTGGGTGAAACAAGTCATTTAACCCAATCAATGAAACAATCAAATCTGGCTTTTGATCCACGACATCTGCTTGGAACCTGTCGATTCCTGCAACACCAAAGCTGTCTTTCCAACGAGAAATCCCTGAACCAGCATGTGTCAGACGATTGCCTGATATGCCAGCATTAAAGCTTGTTGCAATCAGACCACGTTTGTTTAGATTGTCGATGACACTATCACTAAAATATCCTTGATTCGTCAAAGAGTCGCCAAAAAAAGCAATGACTTTTGCATCAACTTTCGTTTCTAGAGCAACTGAAGTAATCCCAAAAATAAAGTTATTGGTTTCTCTTATATTCGAATGGACTACTTGATCAGATAGTAAGTTTGCCGAGGAAGATACTCGATTGATCTCGTTGGAGAATAATGCCTCTATCAGAATATCGGCTCCTTTGGTTACTGAAAAATCAATGTCATCTGTCCATAAAGTGGATCCAGCTGGGACAATGAATTGTGGTCGATTATCTAAGGTAATAACATTGGATTGTTGGTTTCCCGGATTACTACTGATTTTTATCGACTCTACGTTTAAATCAAAAGAATCATAGCGGTTACAAAGTTCGAGTGCTAATCGTTGTCCAGAAAGCGGCTGCTTGATTCTTAAACGTAATTTACGTCCATTAGGAGAAAAGTTTAGTACTTGGTAATTAGAAAATACTTGATGCCAAATTATTTTTTTCATCATATATCACCTTACAGTTCATCTGCAGCTTTCATTTTATCATTGAAACCAAAAAGCCAAGTCAAAAGAAAGGATAGCAAAAATGTTCCTATATGAGAGAGTAGATAAGCATAGAAGTTTTTATCGATCCCTGCAACCGGGTTGATAAAAGAGGCAAATCCTATAACCCCACCTGCGAATCCATAGTTGACCAAGTGAAGGAAACCTGCTAGAGCACCACCAAAAATATTTGAAAGGGTCACGAGATAGAAGACTTTTTTGTATTTTAGTAGAATACCATAGATTGCAGGTTCGCCAACACCGCATATTTGTGAAAGAGTGGCAGCAAAGGCAACTTGTTTTAGTTGAGCTTTTTTTGTTTTCAATGCGATTGAGCATGTTGCACCCGCAATACCCATCATCAATACAGACGAGAAGGCATTCATCATACTAAATCCGTTAACAGTTAAATCGTTGACGATGATCGGAATCAATGGCCAATGCATGCCGAAGACCACTAAGACTGGAAAAAGTGCGCAATAGACTGCTCCGCCAATAATCGTGTTAAAGTCAAAAATGGTACTAATTCCGAATGCTAGCCCATCACTAATAATCGTTATGATTGGTCCGATGATAAGAAGAACGGCTAAGCTTAGTACCAGAACTTCAACGATTGGTGACACAATGGAAGAAATCACGAGAGGAACAATTTTCTTTAAAAACTTTTCAACATACGTTGCTAACCAAGCAGCGACCAGAATAGGGAAAACCGAAGCTGTATAATTCATAATGGGGAATTCTATGCCAAAAATAGCGACCTTCGCAGCTGTACTTGAAGCAATAGTGACTATATTTGGATGAATGAGTATCGCACCCACGACTGCCAGAACAATAGGATTCACCTTTAATTTTTGAGCTGCAGTAAAACCTAAGATGACAGGTAAAAAATAAAAAATGCCATCTGCAATCGTGCTAATCAATAGATAAGATTGCGAACTATCTTGTAATAAACCAAACGTCACCAACGAAGCTTGTAATCCTTTGATTATTCCAGCTCCTGCAAGAAGACCGATGACGGGCATCATTGAACCTGTAATTATGCCAATAAACTGATTGAAGCCATTTCGAAATAGCTGAAGAAAATCACTATTGGAATCATTTTCCACCACTCCCTCTGTAGAATCAAAGACTTGATCATTGTTTAACTGGCGCATTACTTCCTCGTAAATAGCATTTACTTTGTTTCCAACAACCACCTGATATTGTCCTTGAGCTTCTACTACGCCCATTACATCATCCAACTCTTTTATCTTAGTTGTATCGGCTTTCTCTTTGTCCACTAGATAGAAACGAACACGTGTAATGCAGTGGATCACATTTTTGATATTATTTTTTCCACCAACGTACTCAATCATGTACTCCGCTAACTGTTTGTCACTCATACTAAAACCTCCTCATTTCTTTTAACCGGTTACGCTCATTTTAAATTTGTTTAAACAAATAATCAAGCATTTGTTTAAACAAATTTAAGTTTTTTGTATAGGTAGAATGATATCATGTTATAATTAACTGAAAGAGTGAGGTGGAACTATGTTGAATAAGTTTCGGGATATATATGACACTTTGAAAAATGAAATTAATGAGGGACTCTATAACGATACAATGGTTTTACCGACCGAAATGGCGTTAATTGAGCGATTTGGTACTAGTAGAAATACAGTTCGCAGAGCGATTCAACTGCTTAATGAAGATGGATTGGTTTATAGTGTGAAAGGAAGAGGGGTAGTTATTCTTGAAAGAATCGAGATTGACAAGAAGTCTTTCAAGGTAGGAAATTTTCAAGGATTGAAGGCACTATCCGCAGATACTGAGGTCGAAAAAAAAACAATTGTGCAAGAATTTCACGAGTTGACTGTTGATGATTCATTAGCAAAAAAAATTTCATTTCCGGTTGGTGAAAGAGTATACCTTGTGAAACGATTACGCCTCATTGATGGGAAAGCGATGATGTCAGATACGAGTTATTTCAAAAAAAGTATCGTTAAGGGTCTTAATGAGAAAATCATAGCCGGATCAATCTACGACCATATCAAACAAAACTTAGATTTTAAAATCGCTGCATCAAAGTCTATAATGAAAGTTGAATCTGCAAAAGATTCTGACTTTAAAGAATTAGCTTTAGGAAAAAATAATTGTGTGGGAATATTGGAAAATGCGGTCTATAATGATATGGGAAAATTATTCGAATATACGACAATCAGGTATATTCCTAACGAATATGCACTCATTTCATTTGATCAAAATTAAAAACTGGTTTAGCTAAATAACATAAAAGATCATAGCAAAGGGATTTCTAGTACATTGTCTGTATACTTTTTTTCTATTGCACTTGTACAAATCAACTAGCTGTCATTTATTTCTAAGTTGATAAATGAATGTGAGTTATCTAAAACAAGACCGAATAAAAAGCCAAAAGACGGGAGAATACTATGAAAATTAGAGCCGCAGCATTGTCTGATCGTAAAGAACTAGCTCACTTATCGAAGGTACTAGGCTATCCAATCGAAGAAGAAGTATTGATCGAAGGTCTAAAGAGAATCTTAGCTGAGGAGGATCATCTCTTGCTTGTTGCCGAAATAAAGGGTAAAGCAGTTGGGATGATTGAAGCACAGCCGTATTCAACAGTTTATTCTGCTGGGCAATTTTTTAATGTCCTAGGTTTGGTAGTGGATGATCAAGTGCAAAAGCAAGGCGTTGGTGGGAAACTACTGTCGGCAATTGAAGAAGAAGCCCGACAGCGAGGAATGCAAGGCATTCGATTAAATTCGAATGTTAAACGCCATGCTGCTCACAGGTTTTATGAAAAT
Source organism: Enterococcus sp. DIV1368d (assembly GCF_050542975.1). Lineage (NCBI taxonomy): Bacteria > Bacillati > Bacillota > Bacilli > Lactobacillales > Enterococcaceae > Enterococcus > Enterococcus sp. DIV1368d. The sequence continues at coordinate 732,669 of NZ_CP172939.1, forward strand.
CATGGCTACCACAGCAGTCATGAACAGAAACGGTTTATCAAGGAATTATAAAAATAAAAAGACGCTGAAGGAGTGACAAACGACTCTTCAGCGTCTTTTTTGTATCCACTTTAATTGATTCAATTATGGAATCAATGCCAACAACAGCCGTTTAATCTCCTCATAAACCTCTCCGGTTTCCGGCGTCACACGCTGACGATTCTGAATGATAAAAAGATCACGATAGCGGTACTCTGGATCAAGTTCCTGCCAGGGCAAGTCTTCTGGTAATGAAAGTTTCGAAATGATCGATTTGCCGATGTTTTGTTTTAGTAGGGACAAAATCACTTCGCTATTATTGGCTTTGATGATTTGCGGATGCAGGTGCTGTGCGTACAGATAGGTTTCGTTAATGTAGTACATCCCCGAGTCGTTTTCTCGCAAGACCCAAAAATCAGAAGCGAGGTTGCCTGCTAACACCAATTCATCGCGATAAACGAATTCTTTTTGGATCAATGGCGAAACGATTGATTTTTCGATCAGGCCGATATGGGCTTTGTTTGATTCGACGGCATCGATCACTTCTTGCGAATTCATGATTTTGATTTCAAAGGCAAACGTTGGAAATTCTGCAATCAGCTGTGCCATGATGCTGGGCAGTAAGTAAACGGCGGTGGTATTCGAACAAGCGAGCACACACGCTGTTTTAAAATTTTTGGTGTCTTTGGCTTGCGAAAAAATAGTGGACAAAGAGCGGAGGGACTCGACCACACGAGGATACAAAAACTCCGCTTGGCTAGTGGGTAAAATCAATTGTTTTCCTTTACGTTCAAAAAGTTTGAAGCCAAGTTCCGCCTCTAATCGTTGGATTTGCAAGGAGATCGTTGGCTGAGTTTTATAGAGCTGTTTGGCGGCAAGACTAAAGTTTCTCGTTTCATAAACAACAATGAAGGTTTTGAGCAATTCAATCATTTTGCGGACTCCTTTATTATTAATAAAATTTATAATTAGTATTTAAAAGAACAATTTTACAAATAGTTATCAGGTGATTATAGTATAAGTGTAGAGAAAAAAGAAAGCAAATTTAATTGAAATTTTCATACATTAAGAAAGGATGAGTTGATGAAAACATCGATCCAGCATTTTTTACATTCATTGCCAATCCCGATTTGTGGCTTGATTTTAGGCACTGTGTCTTTGGGGAATTTATTGTATTCAGAAGGAATGGAGACGGTTGGAAATGGGTTTTGCACCCTTGGTATTTTCATCATGGGGATCTTCCTTCTGAAAGTATGCTTTACATTTAAGCACACGATGTCAGAGTTGCAAAACCCAATCGTTGCTTCGGTGGCGCCGACCTTTACGATGGCGCTGATGGTGATTTCCACTGTTTTTGAACGGGTCATTCCCAATGCAGTGGTGAATGATCTGCTCTGGTGGGGGGCTATCGGCTTACATTTTGCTTTAATGATCTATTTTGTTGTCGTGCATATTTTGCCTGTCGACCTTTCGCTGGAATACATTTATCCAAGCTGGTTTATTACCTTCGTCGGGATTGGCGTAATTCCCAATACTTCTGCTGTCTTTTTTAAAGAGCTAGGAGAAGTGATTGTCTGGATCGCATTGGTATTGTATTTTGCGCTTTTGCCGATTATTTTAAAGCGAATCGTCCATCAAAAGCTGACGGAACGTGCGGCAGTTCCTTTGATCACGATTTTAACAGCGCCAGGTTCTCTTTGCTTAGCAGGTTACCTTTCCGTATTTGAACAAGGCTCTGCTTGGTTTGTCGCCTTTATGCTGTTATTGTCACAAACGATTTATTTCTGTGTCGTCGCTTATATGAAAAACATGCTGGCAGTCGGCTTTTACCCAAGCTATGCGGCATTTACGTTTCCTCTTGTGATTTCGGCAACTGCTATGTTCAAATCAGCGCTGTTTTTTGCGAATCACCCGCTGATATTTGGGTTTCTACAAGCCTTAACGATTATTGAAACAAGCTTTGCCGTGATTATCGTCAGCTATGTGTTAGGAAAATATGCTGTTCATTTGTATCAGCAAACCAAAGCGCTGATTGCCGGTCATAGTTATTAAGGAAACACAAAAAATCATCCATTTTTTGAGAAAATGCGTACTCTACGCAAAAAAATAGCACAAGTATTTGAAAAGAAAGGGAAGGGATCGCACATGAAAAGTACAAGCAGAAAAGTTGTCGTTGTCGGAACAGGTTTCGTTGGAACGAGCATTGCGTATTCCATGATCAATCAAGGACTGATCAATGAATTGGTCTTGATCGATGTCAATCGGGACAAAGCAGAAGGAGAAGCCCTCGATTTGTTAGACGGTATGTCATGGGGACAAGAAAACATCAAAGTTTGGGCGGGAGAGTACTCGGAATGTAAAGATGCTGATATCGTCGTTATTACTGCAGGGGTCAACCAAAAGCCAGGACAAACACGGCTTGAATTGATCGATGTGAACGCCGAAATTATGGCAAGCGTCACAAAACAAGTGATGGCTTCAGGCTTTGATGGCGTGCTTGTCATCGCTTCAAACCCAGTCGATGTCTTAACTTATCAAGCATGGCGTGTGTCAGGGTTGCCAGCCAATCGTGTCGTTGGTACGGGAACGACCCTCGATACCACAAGACTTCGAAAAGAAGTGGCGGCAAAATTAGCCATCGATCCACGGAATATTCATGGGTATATCATTGGGGAACACGGTGATTCGGAAGTCGCTGTCTGGTCCCATACAACGATCGGTGGGCAACCGATCGTAGAATTGATCAAGCAAAAGGATCGTTTGACCGTTGCCGATCTAGCGGTTCTTTCTGAACGAGTAAAAAATGCTGCCTATGAAATCATCGATCGAAAACAAGCAACTTTTTACGGGATAGGGATGAGTGTCGCAAGAATCGTTCGAGCGATCTTAAATGATGAGCAAGCGATTCTGCCGGTGTCTTCCTACCTTGATGGGGAATATGGCATCAATAATTTATTCACAGGTGTTCCTGCAGTCGTGGACCAAAACGGCGTCCGCGAAATTATTGAATTGACGCTTACCCCTGAGGAAAAACGGCAGTTTGATACTTCGTGTCATCAGTTACGAGCAGTAATTTCCACAATTGGACAAAGCAAGGTCAGCTGATCTTTAGAATACTATTAATGAAATCCTCGTGTTCGTTTTTGCCAAAGCATGGTTCGACTATTTACGGTCGGCCATGCTTTTTTTACATCTAGCCAAGAATGTTAAAAGGAAATGGCGTATTTTACGCGAAACGGCCACTATTCAACTCTCTTTTTTCTCACTCCTTTAAAAAAAACATCCTCAGTGAATGACAGAAAAAGAGTGATCGATCAACCTTACAAACTTTCCGAGTGGTGAAAAGTGACAAAGTGTCACCTTGTGTGGTATTCTTCAAAAAGTGACACTTTGTCAACATTTGGAAAACAGGAGGAAAGAGCAATGTTTCTGGCTATAAAAGAAATGCGTTATTCAAAATTAAGATATGGGCTGATCGTAGGAATCATGTTTTTGATCGCCTATGTTGTTTTTATATTGTCTGGCTTAGCTACCGGACTTAACTGGGATTTTAAAAAGGCCATCGTCGACTGGGATTCATCCGCGATCGTTTTATCAGAAGATGCGAATGACACATTTGCGGCTTCGCAATTGACGAGAGGGGATCTAGACCGTGTAGCAGGGACTCAAAAAGCCCCGATTGGTTTATATAGCAGTGTCATCACGGTCAACGATGAACAAGTCAATGTGACTGTTTTTGGTACACAAGACGATGCGTTCTTGTTACCAGAAGTCTTAGAGGGCAAGCTGTTTTCAAAAGAAAATGAGATCACGATTTCAGAAAACTTAGCAGAAGAAGGTATTAAGGTCGGGGATCAAGTGAAAATCGGGCGTTCAGATGAAACCTTCAAAGTCGTTGGGATCACCCCAGAAACGTCTTATACGGTCTCACCAGTGATCTATACTTCCCTCGATACTTGGACGAAAATGAAGTTTGCTAATCAACCATTTGCATCTGACAAGGAGCAGCCCATCAATATCATTGTGACCAAATCAAGTGATCCGAAAGTCGATAACCAAGAAGGAACCCAGCTCAAAGTGTTGGCAACGGAAGACTTTATTGAAAAGCTTCCTGGATTTTCTGCCCAAAACTTGACATTAAACGCCATGATCTACTTCTTGTTTGTTGTTGCAACGGCAATCGTGGGGATTTTCATGTATGTGATCACCCTGCAAAAAACGGCGATTTTTGGTGTGATGAAAGCCCAAGGCATTCGGACCAGCTTTATTGCCAAATCAATTATTGCGCAAGCATTTATGGTCGGTGTGATCGGGGTAGCCCTAGCCTTTGCGGCGGCATACGGCACCAGCTTGTTTTTACCAGATGCCATGCCATTTTTCTTTGAATTAAAGCAATGGCTGCTTTATAGCGGCATCTTGATTCTCGTGGCAGTTCTAGGCGGCTTATTCTCCATTCGGACGGTCACAAAAGTCGATCCAATCACGGCAATAGGAGGGTAACAAAGATGAAAGACATTTTAGTAATGAAGGATATTATAAAAAAATTTGGCAAGCAGCATACCGAAGTAACGGCATTAAAAGGACTGAATTTTCATGTTCAAGAAGGGGAGTTTGTCAGTATCATCGGCCCTTCTGGTTCAGGAAAAAGTACCTTTTTGACCATCGCTGGAGGCTTACAAAGTCCAACATCGGGAGAGATCATCATCAACCAGGTGAACTTTTCCCAATTAAATGAAAAGCAACGAGGAAAGTTGCGTTTTAAAGAGATTGGGTTTATCTTGCAAAGCTCGAATTTGATCCCTTTTCTAACGGTAAAGGAACAATTTTATTTGGTCGACAAAGTTTCAAGAAAAGCCAAGGAAAAGGAACGGATTGATGAATTGCTTGCTTCATTAGATATTCTCGATCTTCAAGACAAGTTTCCCCGCGATTTATCTGGTGGGGAACGTCAACGAGTAGCAATCGGCAGGGCGTTGTTTAATGACCCAAGCTTGATTTTGGCGGATGAACCAACTGCCAGTTTAGACACCGATCATGCGTATGAAGTCGTGAAGTTATTGGTGAAAGAAGCGCATGAGAAAAAGAAAGCGACAGTCATGGTCACTCACGACGAGCGAATGATCCAATGGAGTGATCGCATTTTCCGAATGGAAGATGGCAATCTGATCGAACAAAACGCCCCGTCAAGAGAAACTGCACAAGTCTGAGTGGAAAAGTAGAGGGATTTGTTTATAATAGAGGGAGTAGATTGCGAATGATGGAGGAGAATCCCTTGCCAAGTACAACATTTTTTCATTTAAAACAAGAGAAAAAAGAAAAAATCGATGCCGTGCTTTTAGAAGAATTCTTCAGCAAGCACATCAGTCAAGTCAAGGTCTCTGCCATCGTCGAAAAGTCGCACATTTCTAGAGGGGCGTTTTACAAGTACTTTCAAAACTTAGAAGATGCCTATGACTATGCGATCGCCGACTATTCAAACCAAATCCATTCCGCGATTTTTACGTTTATCAATCGCAACAAAAATGATTTTTTCAAAGGGATCGAAGAATACTTGGCTTGGTGCAGTCAATGGTCACCTGAAGATGATCATTGGAAAATGATCCACTTATGTACCCAAAGCAATGCCTGGACGAAGCGCGATGCGATCCCTGACGATTCGCCCATGATTCGTCAGTGGTTGGAGCTGTTGGAAGAAAATCGCTTTACGATCCATGATACGCAAGAAGCCGTCAGTTTCCTTTACTTTATTATGGCGGTCGTGATGGATAGTCTGACAGATTTTATTTCGAATGAATGGACTGCAAAAGAGCTGATCAAAGATTTTCGCTATAAGGTGCAATGGATCAAGTATGGAATCAAAGAGCACAATGAAGAAGAATGAACGCTTCGGCAAGAGGATGGACCAAATACCGCGAGCGGCGGAAAAGTTCATATATAAGGAAAGAGGTGCCCGACAACTGAAATAGTTGTCGGACACCTCTTTTTTGAGGGAATGATTATTTTTTATTTACACGTTTCGCAATGATCGGCAAGATCAAGCCAATCAAAAGAAAGGCGATTGGCGTAATGATATTTAAGGCCAATTGGAAGAACCAAGCTTGCGGATCTGCCGCATAATCAAGTTTAGGAACCATCCCTAAAATGCAGGCAAAGGCCGTGAACAAGAAGCACCATAAGCCGATCCCAAAGCCAACCTTGGTGTTTTTCACGAATTTATAATCGGAAGTAAAGCGATTGGCGTGTTTGTTGACTAGCATAAAGGCTAAGAAGACCCATAAGTAACGCAATGGCATGACAACTGAATTCAAGTTCAGCAACCAACGATACAGTTCGGTCATATTGCCGATTCCTAGTGCTGGAATGATGATCAAAATGCTGACTAGGACACCTGTCATAATATACCCATTTACTGGTGTTCCTTTTTTGTTTAGTTTTGCTAAGCCATTTGGTACAAATTCTGAATCAGCATCAGACAATAATATTTTCAATGGGGCATCAATTGAAAATGCCAACGCAGAAATTTGCGCCAACGCATTGGCGATGGAATAAAGAATGACAAAGAAGTTGCCGATTCCGTAGAAGTTTCCTAGTCGTTGAAAGGCTTCATAAGCGCCGTTGACCATCAAATCTTCTGGAATATGGTTGGCATCAAAAAGCATCCCCATAGCAATCGAGCCGAGCAAGGCACATAACGCCACCATACCGGCTAAAAAGATCATGCCTTTTGGAAATTCTTTGGCAGGATTTTTTGTGTTATTTACGTAAGGCGAGATTTTTTCACAGCCACCTACTGCAAATACCAGCATCGAGATCGTGGTTAAATAGGTAAAGTCAAATTTAGGGATATAGGTTGAAACAGATGACATGTTTGGTGTAGCAATTTCAGCACCAGTCATTGCTGGAGCAGTGACTGCTAAAAGAATAAAAAGAATCGACATCACGAACATGGCTGTTCCGGCGATGTTCCCAATCATTTTTAAGGTCGTCAATCCTTTAGAGGCAATCCATAAAAAGAATAGAAAAATAGCTAAACAAATCAACGAGACTTCCATGGAGCCCATCGTTGATACAAATGTACCATTTCCTTTAAATAACCAACTTAATGATACTAAGATTCCTTGGGGTTTTTGTGCCAAATAAGGCACGTGAACGACCCAATAAGTCCAAGCAGCAAAAAAAGCCAACCGCTTTGTTGAGGTTTCTTTGATCCATGAGGAAACCCCACCACTTGACTCTTTGAAGGTCGATCCTAACTGACCAACACTTAATGCATAGGGTACAAAATAAAGAGCCATAATTAATAGCCACGAAACAACAACAGTCAATCCTTGTTGAGCGTAGTTGTTTACAACATTTCCCAGTCCCCAAACAGAGACGAACGCCATCAGCGCAATATTATACCAGCGTAATTGTTTCTCATTCATCGCTTTCTCCTTCTTAAAATGATTTTTCTGACTGGTTAAAATAGAGCGTTTTATGAAATTTAGTGAGAAAAAAATTTCTTTCCATAAGCGCTTGATCACGATCAAGTTTCTTATGCATTTTTTCACAAATGTCAAAGGTCAAATTGAATAAAAAAATTTCATTTGCTTCTTTTATCCAGTCGTTGATTTTCCATAGTTAGGATAAACCTCTGAATTCTTTTGGTCAAGAAAAATTAAATTGTTATTTAAAAAAAATAATAAATTTCTGATGATTGAAAAAGCAAACATCATCATTCATTAATAATCTGAAAGAAATCCAACTACATTTAGTCAAGGGCATGGATGAAAGAGGGAGTGTTTCATTTAAATGAATGGACGTACAAAGATGGAAGAAACCCTTTCGAAAGGCTTTTCGCTGGTACTTTTTGGATTGATATTTAAGCAAAGAAAGTAGGAGAGTAGTCGTAGTTTTTTTGGTTTTCTAAGAAAAATTTTACGCGAACATTCTTTCAAAGAAACACGAAAACAAAGTTAGCCGAATGCTTCGTTCCATCGAAATCACTCGTTTTTTTTCGCCAACTTATAGGAGGTGGGTGTTATTCGCTCAAATACTGGCCATAAAAGCAGATAAAAGACGAAGTTTCCGCTGGCATGGAAGAAATCGAACAGTAGTCCTTGAAGGTAATAGGCAAGAAACGAAGGAAACTGATAAAGCCAAACTTCCATCAACGAAACGATCAAGCCATAAAGAAGTCCGCAAAGAAAGGCAAAGAAAGCTTGCAAGAAGCGGTTTTTCTTGATGATCGGTATTTTTCCAATCTGATGAAAAAGAACGATGGTGACAGTAAGTGCAGCCAATTGACTGATCGTCCAGGGACCCATGCCTAGATAGATATTTGTTCCGAGCAAACTTAATAAGGCAATCATCAACGCATCAGATAAACGGTAAGAAAAAGCCACTAAAAATAAAAGGGCACTCATAGGCTGAACGTTAGGGATAAAGACAAAAACTAACCGTCCAACGATACAAGCCGCAGTGATTAGTGCTAAATGAGAAATTCTTTGGATGGAGAGTATCTTGGTTTGGGGAGGAAGCATGAAAATCGCCGTCTTTCTAATTGATAATCATTCTCATTATACATGGAAAATAATAAAATTCAAGATTGAAATACACATTATATAGTACGATAATAAAAAACGAGTACAATATGTTGTGTTTTAGAAGGCGAGGGAAAGAAATGGAATACAAAAAACAAACGATTGAGAAATTGAACGAGGATATCAAGTTGTTCCAAGAAGTTTCGGCGATCACACCGGATATGACCAAAACATTTGAGGGAATCGCTCGTTTGATTATGTTGGATCGTTACTCATTCAAGGATCAAACCCATCTAACATTGCGTAAGGATGATTTGGTGATTTTGACAACGAAAGCTGATCCTAAATATCCTGCGCGAGGAATCGGTGTTGTGAAAGCAATCGATGGGGAACTAGTCTCTATCGAAGTGGAAGAGGCCTATCGCTCAGCGTTAGAAGATATTGATGAACAAGCCAATGGACTTGTTAAAAGAAGAAAAAGTGACATTGAAAAACCGTTAGAACTCTTTTTTGAGCAAGTGGCGCATCGTGTAGCCAAAGGGATTTCTGCCAACGAGTCCCATGACCAGGAGCGCTTCTTTGAGGCGTTTTACCAACAAATCGTGGCGCAAAACCTAATTCCCGCAGGCAGAGTACTTTATGGAGCAGGAACAAATTCTCAAGTTACCTACTTCAATTGCTTTGTGATGCCTTTCATCCATGATTCCCGAAAAGGGATTGCTGTTCATCGACAAGAAGTTATGGAAATCATGAGTCGAGGTGGCGGGGTTGGAACCAATGGGTCGACCTTGCGACCAAAATCAAGTGTGGTCCACGGTGTCAGTGGTCGGTCTTCTGGGGCAGTTTCTTGGTTGAATGATTTGGCAAACTTGACGAACCTTGTCGAACAAGGAGGTAGCCGCCGTGGAGCGCAGATGATTATGATGGCAGATTGGCATCCAGATATTTTTGCGTTTATTCTTTCTAAAATTCAAAATCCTGCTGTATTGCTTCACCTAAAAAAAACAATCACAAATGCGACGATCAAACAACTGATCAATGAAAAACTGCAATTTGACCCTCTGACAAAAATGGAAGAAAGAATGTTCACCTATCTAGCACAACTGCCTGAATCGTCAGATAAGGAACATAATGACATGATCCAAAAGGCAAAAGAAAAATTGCGCATAGGTGGCAGCTATACGGTGAAAGAAAGTGATTTCTTAACTGGCGCGAATATCTCAGTCTGCTTGACAGAAGAATTCATGGAAGCAGTGAAGACAGATGGGTGGTATGAGCTACGCTTTCCAGATATCGACAATTATTCAGAAGCAGAGATGGCGCAATATGATGCAAAGTGGGCGGAAGTCGGGGATGTGCGAGAATGGGCAGCTGCTGGCCATAAAGTCAAAACCTATCAAAGGATCAAAGCTCGTGAGTTATGGGAGTTGATTACTTTTTGTGCAACGTATTCTGCTGAGCCTGGTATTTTCTTTATCGATAATGTCAACAAGATGACGAATGCTACAGCATACGGACAAAAAGTCGTGGCAACCAATCCGTGCGGTGAACAGCCCCTAACCCCTTATGCCGTCTGTAACTTGGCAGCCATCAATCTCGCAAACATGGCGGATCGCCAAAAGGGCACCGTTGATTTTGCCAAACTAAAAGAAACCGTGAAAACAGCAGTTCGTTTCCAAGACAATGTTATTGACGTAACGCCTTACTTTTTTGACAAAAATGAGCAGCAGGCGAAAGGGGAAAGACGTGTTGGATTAGGGATCATGGGCTTGGCAGATTTATTGATCTACTGCGGGAAAAAATACGGATCGGCAGAAGGAAATCAATTCGTTGATCAAATTTTCGAGGCAATGGCAGTCACTGCCTATGAGGCATCCATTGAATTGGCGAAAGAAAAAGGCAGTTTTCCCTTCCTGATTGGAAAAAATGACCAAGAGACGCAAGCGTTGCGGAAGAAATTTATCGATACAGGATACATGAAAAAAATGCCAGCGCACATCCGCGAAGGCGTGCTGCGATTCGGTATTCGCAACTCTCATCTTTTGACTGTTGCGCCAACAGGATCGACAGGCACGATGACGGGAGTTTCAACTGGTTTAGAACCTTACTACTCCTTTTCTTATTTTAGAAGCGGTCGACTAGGTAAGTTTATTGAAATCAATGCGGAAATCGTTGACGAATACCTGATGGATCATCCTGAACGAACCAAAGCGGAGTTGCCGGCATGGTTCATTTCCGCTATGGAGTTGACGCCCGAAGAGCATGTCGGTGTGCAATGCACCATTCAACGCTGGGTGGATAGCTCCATTTCAAAAACGGTCAATGCACCAAAAGGATATACAGTAAGCCAAGTAGCCAAGGTTTATCGAGATCTTTATGAAGGAGGAGCCAAAGGAGGGACCGTCTATGTAGACGGCAGCCGAGATTCACAAGTACTTACCTTAGAAGCGGTTGAAAATGAGCTGACCGCACAAGTTGAACCGCTACCTGTCGTTCAAGTAGATGAACCCGTCGCCTCTGGTGAAATCTGTCCCATCTGCCATGAAGGAACCATTGAGGAAATCGGTGGCTGTAGTACCTGCACAAACTGTAAAATCCAATTAAAATGCGGGCTCTAAGAAAAAACGAGAGTGATAAAATAATTCTTATCCGCATACTGGATAGAAAAACGATTAGTATTTTGACTATTGGAGAGGAAGAAATAGATGAAAAAAGTATTTGTCGTATTCATGCTAGTGAGCACACTACTCGTCGCTACAGGATGCCAACAGGCAAGTGTAACGCCAGAAAGCACGCAGCAAAGTTCCTTGAAGCAAGAACAAGGAACAGCTACGATCGTCATCCAAAATCAAGAAGCTGTGACCTCAAAAGAAATAACGTTCCGAGAAAATGAGTCGCTGCTGGAAGTAATGAAAGAAAACTTTGCGATTAAAGAAAAAGATGGCTTTATCACCTCGATTGACGGCATCAGTCAAGATCAAAAAGCCAATCTATTTTGGGTCTATACCGTCAATGACGAAATGACCGATAAAGGGGCACAAGCGTTGTTTTTAAAGAACAATGACACCATCACATTTGATTTGAAAGCATTCTGAGTTGTTTGATTCTAAGGATCTTTATTGGTGCAAAAGAACTTGCCCATAAAGATCTTTATCTATACAGATAGACTCTTGCGTTGATTTTGGAGGCAGTTTTGCATTCAAGTTCTCTTCAAGAGTCTATTCTTGTTTTTCTATCATAGTTTGGAGTGGTGGCTTATTTTATTTTAAAATTGGAATAATAGAAATAAAGATACCATTACATACATAAGTTTTAGCCATGATGTTTCTTTCGTATTTTGGCTTTCGTTCCTATTTTTTGTAGAAAATAATTTTTTTATAGTAGAGTGGAAATGGACAAAAATTTGATTTATCCGTTAGCTTAAGTGGCTAACGCTTCTATTCTCTAATATATGTATATGGTTTTACTTACTATTTTTCTTGCGATTGTTTCCCAATCTGCTTGTTGTTCATAAAAACAATGTTATCATTGTATCATCAGATGTGGGTGGCGAACAGTGGTCTAAAACATGAGCGTTGATTACAAATAAGGTTTTTTCGTTCTCTCTGTTTATTGATCAGAAAAGGTAGGAGGAGAATAATGGTTGAGGTACTTTTGATGTGTGGCGTTAGTGGTGCAGGCAAAACCACTTACTCAAAACAAAAAGAGCAAGAAGGCTATGTAAGATTAGCAATAGATGAATTGATTTGGGAAGACTATGGCGTTTATGGTGTTGATTACCCTTCGGAGAAATATGCAAAAGTTTCTTCATTATCTTCAGTTAAATTGAAAGAGCTTACAGTAAAGGCTGTTCAAGAAGGAAAAAACGTAGTTGTCGATTCTAGTTTTTGGGCTAAAAGTCACCGAGACGCCTATAGAGAACTACTGGCAGCATATGATGTGACGATTAAAGTAATCTATCTAAAAGCTGATTATGATACTTTACGAAAACGATTAGCGATCAGAAATAAAGTCCAAACTGCAAATTCCGCTTTTCCTATTACAGAAGAAATCCTTCAACAGTTTTTTTCAGGATTCGAAGAACCGGTAAATGAAGATGAGGTAGTGATCGAGCAAAAGAATATATGAAGTAGCATCAAAACGTTTTTTACTCTTTTTCAATACAGTTAGTCTTATTACTGTGCAGGACACGAAGGACAGTCATGGCAGAAGCAAAATAGTGATTGGCAATTTCTTTTCTTGTTGCATTCTTCGATTAATAAACGGATCAAAAAGCAAGCCGCTGAAGACAAAATGACTATGACAGCTGTTAAAGACCAAGAATCAATACATGAAACCGCCCATTGGATAAATAGGACGGCAAACAGTAAGCACCTTGAGCAATCGAAACCACAAGTTAAGGCTCAAAAAACGATTACTACAAGACTTGAAGATTTGTAAGAAAAATTAAAGATATTCTTCCTCTTTATTTACGTACGTTAGAACGTACGCTATAATATACTTAAGATATTTAAAGAAAAGGAGGAGAAAACATGGAAGTAATTACACCAACAAATGCAAGAAAAAACCTTTATGGAATCATTAAACATGTTGTGGCTGACAGTCAACCTGTAGAAATTGCGAGTACAAAAGAGGAAGAAAGCGTCATTATGATTAGTAAGAGCGATTGGAACTCCTTACAAGAAACGCTCTACTTACAAAATGTGGGCGTACTTGATCGGATCAAACACTTTGAGAATGAAGAAAGTGAAGACTTAGGTGAAATTGATTGGGATACAATGTAAAGATCAAAAAGAATGCTCGCAAAGATTTGCCTAAATTGAAGAGTGTCAATCTAACTAGTAAGTTTGATGAACTGATCAAAGTCATTAAGGAAAATCCTTTTCAAACACCGCCACCTTACGAAAAATTAACAGGATTACCTTACTATTCAAGACGTCTCAATATCAAACACAGGTTGGTATACAGCGTGGAGGAAGAGAGTAAAACGATCACGATTCTCTCTGTTTGGTCACATTATGAACGTGGACTATGATATGATAAACTATTTCGACTCTTTGTCAATAAGAACTGATGAGTCGTACAAAATAAAATCTGGGTCAGAATGAATAGCATTCTGGCTCAGATTTTTTGTTATCTTACTTTGATTAATTGATTGATCAAGAAGATTCTAATTCTCGTATTCTCAAATGATTTAAATCCGTAGAATGCTCGTTTCGTGATCGGTAAATGAGTCATCGTTTGAGTAAGGAAGACCGTCGTATTGAGATGCCTTCTTCATCGCTCAAAAGTTTTTGAAGTTTTACACAGACCTCTTCGAATAAGAAATCCTCTTATCAAAAAAAATTCCTTTATTTTCAAGATGATAAGTATAAACAAAAAAATGGAACAGCATAAATGTTTTCGAAATGCTTTCGCACCAACATTTACCTGTTCCGTGGGTTTGGCACCCAATGGGCCGTGAGGGGCTCGAACCCGCGACCCGCTGATTAAGAGTTAAATAATTGATAGTTTTATTTAGTTTGAAAATGCTTTGGATATGTTGAATTTTAATAGGTATACCAAGGTTTTGAAATGTTTTTTAACACTAAAAAGCATAAACAAATATAAGTTAATAAAGAAAAAAATTAGAAGAATTCAAGAAAAACGTTGGCTTTATGGAAAACAAATCTAACAAATAAAGTGCTATAGAAAAACAATTTGAAAAGAATTATAAAAACTAAATTTAGCGAATATGAATATAGCGATGAATTGAGACAGATTATCAAATCTGTCTTTTTTTATTGCAACTAACTAAAAGGAGTGTACTTATGAGTAAAGTAAAAAAATTAATGACTACTCTCATGCTGTTTCTGACTTTGAGTGGTACGATCGTTGAACCTGTATCTGTGTTGGCAGAAACAGTGAACACGGTTGAGACACAAGAAGTACAAGAAGACACTACTGCAACTGAAGTAGTAGAATCGGCCACAGAAGAAGCAGAAACCAGCACCACTTCCTCCGATCAATCGACAAATACGAAGACTGATCAACAGGAAAAAATCGGAGAGAGTCAAAATGCAAATGATATATTGTATATAGATAATCATCTATATAAGGAGGGTCGAAAGAATGAATTATGAATCTCTTTCATTAGTATTAAAATCTCTAGCGGATCCAAATCGCATGAAAATAGTAGATGTGCTTTCTTGCGGCAGTTTATGTGCATGTGATTTACTTGAATATTTTGATTTTACACAACCTACACTCTCTCATCATATGAAAGTACTTGAAAAAGCGGGTGTTGTTTGTGTAAGTAAAAAAGGACAATGGCACCATTATTCGTTGAGGGAAGAATTTGTTGTAGAATTTATGGAATCTATTTAACAATTACTTGTAAATAATGAAGGCAACTGTGTATGTAAAGTAAAAGAAGGATCTAAAATAGGGGGAAAGTAAAAATGAAACCAAAAGGTAAATCTGAAGGGTTGGGTTTTTTTGAAAAGTATTTAACTCTGTGGGTAATATTGTGCATGATTGTCGGCGTGTTGATTGGACAATTTGCGCCAGCTATCCCTGATACATTAAGTCAATTTGAGTATTTTCAGGTCTCAATTCCAACGGCTATTTTGATATGGTTGATGATTTATCCTATGATGTTAAAAATTGATTTTACCAGTATTGTTCGTGCTGCTAAAAAACCTAAGGGATTAGTTATCACGTGCGTTACTAATTGGCTTATTAAACCGTTTACGATGTATGGCATTTCAGCACTCTTTTTTTATGTGATTTTCCAACAATTGATTCCAATAGAACTAGCAAAAGAATACGTCGCTGGTGCAGTTATTCTAGGAGCAGCACCATGTACAGCGATGGTTTTTGTGTGGAGCTACCTAACAAAAGGTGACTC
Organism: Enterococcus sp. DIV1368d; assembly: GCF_050542975.1. Classification (NCBI taxonomy): domain Bacteria; kingdom Bacillati; phylum Bacillota; class Bacilli; order Lactobacillales; family Enterococcaceae; genus Enterococcus; species Enterococcus sp. DIV1368d. The sequence continues at coordinate 748,098 of NZ_CP172939.1, forward strand.
TGCCTATACTTTGGTTCAAGTCGCAATCAACGATTTAATTATCCTAGTATTATTTGCACCTATTGTTGCTTTCTTGTTAGGTGTTGATAATGTAAGTGTCCCCTTAGCTACTTTATTACTGTCTACTGTTCTTTTTGTAGTTGTTCCATTGTTTTTAGGCTTCATTACTCGAGTGTTGATCATAAAAAAAAGAGGTTTAACCTATTTTGAAAATGTCTTCTTGAAGAAATTTGATTCAGTGACGATTATTGGTTTATTACTAACTCTGATCATTATCTTCTCCTTCCAAGGTGAAAGAATTATTGCTAATCCATTGCATATTTTATTGATTGCAATTCCTTTAACGATTCAAACGATTTTAATATTTACAATTGCTTATAGTTGGGCAAGATTTTGGAAGTTGCCACATAATATTGCTTCTCCTGCTGGAATGATAGGAGCAAGTAACTTTTTTGAGTTGGCAGTAGCGGTATCAATATCACTTTTTGGATTACAGTCGGGAGCAACTTTAGCAACAGTCGTAGGCGTACTTGTGGAAGTGCCAGTTATGTTACTTTTAGTTAAGGTTTCTAATAAAACAAAAGACTGGTTCATAAATCCGGAATCTTTGAGTGAAATCAAGAACGTATAAAGGATAGGTGTGGAGAAATGAAAATCATCATTATTGGATCTGTCGCTGCTGGAACAAGTGTCGCTGCAAAAGCAAGAAGAAATACGGAAGATGCAGAGATTGTTTTGTATGATAAAGATATGGATGTGTCTTACGCAGTTTGTGGGATTCCATATGCAGTGGGGGGAGAAGTGGAAAACTTTGATGAACTGACGCCTCGTAATGCTGAATGGTTTAAAAAAAGGTACGACGTAGATATTCATACCTCTCATGAAATAACTCAGGTTGACTATGATAAAAAATTGGTGCACGGAATCAATCTAATTACAAAAAAATCATTTACCAATAATTTTGATGTTTTAGTGTTGGCCACAGGATCGGTTTATAATACCCCAGAAATATTTGTTAATAGACATTTTGAGAATGTTTTTCAGGTGAAAAATATTTCGAGTGGGAAAAGTATCAAGAAGTTTGTAGATGAAAACGAGCCAAAAAAAGCAGTTGTCATTGGTGCTGGATATATTGGTTTAGAAATGGCCGAGCAGTTACAGAGACTAGGTCTTGAGGTCTCGTTACTTCAACGAAGTAAATATCCCATGTCCCATTTAGACTGGGACATGTCTTCAAGAATCATTAATGAAATGAAAAGGAAAAACATTGCCTTTTTCCCTGAAGAAACCGTCAGAAAAGTTAACGGTGATGGTAGTCTGAAGTCTATTGAAACGGCTAAAGGAACTATCTTTTCGGCAGATATTTTTGTATTAGCTACCGGAGTAAAGCCGAACACCGCATTAGCAAAATCCATGGGAATTAAATTAGGAATTACCGGAGCTATAGAAGTAAACGATAAGTTAGAAACCAATTTTCCAAATGTTTATGCTGTAGGTGATATTGCAGAAAGTTTTGATCGCATAACTAGGCGACCAATTTATCGACCTTTAGCTTCAACAGCCAATAAAATGGGAAGGATCGCAGGAGATGTTATTACAGGTGGCAATCTACGACACAAGGGAATCTTAGGAACTGGTATTTTACGATTCTTTGATTTAACAATTGCTCAAACTGGTCTCACAGAAAAAGATGCTTTAGCAAATAATATAGCTATTACTACTTTATATAATATTAAACCTAATAAGCCGGACTATATGAATGGTAAAGAAATGGTGATCAAAGCAATCGCAAATAAAGAAAATGGGAAGATACTTGGGGCTCAAATCATAGGTTATGATGGGGTAGATAAGCGGATCGATGTGCTTGCTACTGCTATTTCATTTGGCGCAACTGCTGAAGATTTGTTTCACTTGGATTTAGCATATGCCCCACCTTTTTCTACAACAAAAGATCCCATTCATTATACTGGGATGGCTTTGAACAACGATATAAATAATGATACCCCGTTAATGACCCCTATAGAGCTATTGAGAAGAATTGATAGCGGCGAAAAATTACAAATTATTGATACCAGATCAAGAAAACAGTTTGAAACTTCGAAAGTTGAGGGAGCAATTCACATACCTTTAGCTGAGTTAAGAGATCGATATGAGGAATTGGATAAAGAATGTGTGACAGTAACTTATTGTAATAAAGGCGTTACTGGAAATGCAGCACAAAATATTTTACTGAACAAAGGATTTAAACAAGTTTATAATTTATCCGGAGGAAATAAAAACTATCAAGAAGTTTGTGAAACGATACAAAAATTATGATAGAATTCTAAATATTGGAATAATTAGGAAGAAACTTATTTTGAGGTTTGATGTAACATTTGTATTTTTTTCAAGCTTCATTTTTTTATATATTATGGACTACTAGAGGTGAAATTGAAGATGGTAGATTTAACTAAAATTGAATACCGAGTTTTGATTTCATTATATGAATGCGAGGGAGGGATAACAAAACGTAACTTTGTAAAAAAATACCCAGAATTTAAGCTGAATACAGCTTATTTAGTTATTGATCGGCTAGTAGACAAAGGGTACTTAGAAATGAATTACTCAAAAAAAACTGAATTATCAGAAAAATTGTTTAGTCCAATCAAATCAATAACTGACTTCTATTCTGATATGTTTGGTATTTGCGCTGTTGATCGTACGGTGAAAAAAGTAATACGTGAACTAACTGATTATAGTCAAACAAGTTTTATTCTAGATAAAATAAGAGAAGCAAAAAGATATGCAAAATAAATTTATATAGTTGGAATGAAAAGGTAAAATCTCATACTTATAGTCTTGGTATACAGTAAAAAAGAAATGGAGAAATGTCTATGGGACTTTTACATTTGCTTTGTGTAATATTGTATTCAATTATAGTAATTAGCTTACTTATTTCCTATGATTTATTTGTAAAAAATTTTAAGAAACTCCATTTACGATATTCTTTTAAAATAATTATTAGTTTAATATTATTTGTATCGCAAATGTATTTTATCATAACTTTTTCGATAAATAATGTGGGGTATGTTTATTATGAATATACATTACCTTTATTTATCTTATACTTTAACTCATTCAAAATGAAAAATTATTTTCTTTTATTGGCTCTAATGATGGTGTTTATCGGACTATCGTAATAAGTATTATTGATATCAAGACATTACTTAGTATTCTAGTTCTAAGTATACTGGCATTCACTTTTAGTTTCGTAATTAAAAAAACCTTTTATAAATATAAAATACAGATACCGTTTTATATATTTTTTGTTTTAATTACTCTAATGATGGCTGGATTGAATTCTATGCTCTTTTTTGAATATAAACTTACTTTTTGGGAATATCTATCTTTGTTTATAGGGTCTATAATTATTTGTATTTCTTGGCAATACTATCTAAGTACTCAAAAATAATTCTTAAAAGATATAAATAGAAAACTTATTGAGAGAAACTACGATGAATTGACGAAAGTTAAAAATATTAGAAGCTTAAATGAAGACGTAGATAGTATGACAGATGTTGAAAAGGAAAAGCTTATTTTTATTATGATGGATTTAGATCATTTTAAAAGAATTAATGATCACTATGGACACATTACAGGAAATCGTGCTTTAATATTCTTTTCAAAAAAAATAACAACTTTTCTTAGTGAAGCACACCAAGATCAAGTAGAGGTTTATAGATATGGAGGCGAAGAATTTTTAGTTATTTTCAAAGACAGTACATTAAAGTCTGTTCAAAAGACTATATTAAGATTTCAGGCATTCTTATTAAAAAATAAGTTGAATATTGGAGGGGAAAGAAAGATTACGCTTTATTTTTCTGCTGGCATTTCTAAGTATGATTCTTCTTTAGATGTATATGAACTCATCAATCAGGCTGATCAAGCGCTGTATGCTGCAAAAAAAAGAGGTAGAAACACAGTTGTTGTTTATTCTTGATTTATTATGCAATTAAACATGATTTTGGCTTGATCAAGATCTCTTGGACGGTTCATTAAAATAGTATTGTTTAACAAGGGCATTTTACTTGCTATATATAAATAATTGTTCTAAAATTTTCTAGTGTGTCTCATTAAAAGAGTAGCGGAGAAAGCAGATTGGGGAAGTCTTCTTTTTATATGTTGCTTTTATATTTATAGGTGAGTAAATCTACTGTAATGATAATATATTTATCGTTTTTCAGAAGGTTTCATCAAAGGACGCAAAGAGAAAGTTCTATTTTTCTCTTTGCGTCCTTTTCTAAACTATTTATTGGAAAGTAAAGATCTACTAAACTGAAACCAATCATTGATATAACAAATCATGCACATAACTTAATATTTATCATGCTATTGGAGGGCTTATGGAAGAAAATAAATACATCGAGATTGTTAAAGTGTTCTCAAAACTTGGGTTCTTTGCTTTTGGTGGACCAGCTGCTCATATCGCTATGATGGAAGAAGAAGTCGTGGATAAAAGGCAATGGATGTCTAAGGAAGAGTTTCTAGATTTATTAGGATTTACTAACTTGATTCCTGGTCCAAACTCTACAGAGATGGCAATTATATTAGGTCATCGGCGTGCTGGAAAATGGGGATTATTTTTAGCAGGTATTTCATTTATTTTACCAGCAATGGTCATTGTAATGATTATAGGGCACTTTTATAAATTATATGGAGACCTTCCTAGAGTTCAAACAATTATGGAGTATATAAAGCCTGTCATTGTAGCAATTATTGTAGCAGCTCTAATAAAGCTTTTTAAAACAGCTATAAAAGATATGTCTACATTTATTGTTTTTTGCCTGTCTCTGCTTTTGGTTGTTTTTGGTGCTTCGGAACTCACTGTGTTAATAGTTGCCGCAATACTCTTACTATTAATAAAAAAAGATTGGAATTTTAAAAATTATGTCATAGAGCCATTTAGTCTCTCAATTTTATTTTTAACTTTCCTGAAAATAGGTTTACTTTTATATGGTAGTGGCTATGTATTACTTGCGTTTATCCAATCAGAATTTGTTGATAAGTTACAAGTATTGACCCAAGTTCAAATGATAGATGCCATATCTGTAGGCGAATTTACTCCTGGGCCTGTATTTACTACAGCAACTTTTATTGGATATTTACTTTTCGATATCCCAGGTGCTTTGGTAGCTACAGTAGGGATTTTTTTACCATCGTTTCTACTGGTTCTTATATTAGCACCACTATTTTCCAAGCTTAAACAATCCAATACATTTTCCAAAATGTTAATTGGTATAAATGCGGCAGCATTAGCATTGATGGCTAATGTTACCATCCAATTAGGACAAAATATCTTTGTTGAATGGTATTTCATTTTAATTTTTTTTATTAGTCTATTAGGTATTCTTAAATACAAAATTAACTCTGCATTCTTCATCTTAGGGGGAATTCTATTAGGTCTATTTTTATGATTTAGATTAGATGATCTATTGATAAGAGTTTTGCATAAGAATGTTAGGGTATTTATGTATAAAAACAATAGATTTTTTTGTATTTAAACGAGTTATTAATGACGCGTCTCACTTAGAATATAATTATATTCATCGGGATTTAGAAAAGATTACTGATCCTAACTTGAAGGACGAAGAAGTAGAGTATTTGATTGTAAATCAGATACATCACAGACTTTTAAAAAGTTCACACAGATCGTTATTTGGAAATAAAATAATAATAAAAAGTATTGATGAAAAAGATTACAAGTTATTAAGATATTATGTGGAAGCATTATCGGAAAACCACTATAGAATAAAATAATATTCCTTAAAGTCTTAGGTTTCGAAAAGTTAATTATTACTTATGTGAATGGTTTTTAAATAAATGATTGCTTGATAAAAAATGATTATGAATTCTACAATATTGATTTTAACGGATCAGAAATTATAGGATTTTGCTCTATTTTAAAATCGAGCTGAAGCTGGATCTAAGAATAGGAGACAATAAATAGATGTACTGCTTTATTAACATAAAAAAAGCAATTTTTAATCTGTGATGATTGGCTTGCTAGTTTGTGATATTTTTTAGTTAAAAGTTACTTGCATTTGCTATGTCTAACTGTAGGTAATACCATTTTGGAGGGATGATATGGAAGAAAGTGAGAGTTTTGAACAGCACTGGCTATTGTCATCTAGTATCCAACGTGTAAAATATCTGAAACTTCTTTCCGCCTATCCAAAAACTACTTGGACGGAGGAGGAAAAGAAGGTATTTCTCTGGTTGTGTCAGATGGATATCGATACACTTGAAACAATGGAGATCATTTTTAGCAAATTAGCACACAAAAAATGAATAAGATAGCTACTCATTCTTACAAGTAGCTGCCTTTAATATGAAAAGAGCTTGGCCATTAGAGAGTTTCACTCCTTATGCTAGTTTTTCTAATTCATGTATTGCATTTTCGATTGTAGTACCGGTTGCCACTTTGGTTTCATCATTTTTAGAAAAAACAATAAACAAGTTTAAGTTAGTGTCCAAAGTAACACGATAATCAATTGTTTTGTTAGTGAATGTCATAATACATTCTCCTCTCTCAAATAGTGACGAAAGGTAACGATAACGTTCATAGCGAAATTCTATATAGATAGTATAGCACATTAAAAATAAAATAGTGTATAGTGAGTGATAAGTTTATAAAAAAATAATATTTTTATGTAAAGTTGCAACTAAAGAGTTTGTGTGGTATACTACTTATAGTGATAAACTTTGAAACGTATTAAGAGTGCTATACAGAAATTTATACTCTCCTTTTGCTTATCAAACAATTATTGCAACAAAATGCATTCGTAATGATGCACAAGGAGGAAATAGTATGAATAAAGGTACAGTAAAGTGGTTTAATGCAGACAAAGGTTTTGGTTTTATAACCGGAGAGAATGGTCAAGATATCTTTGCTCATTTTTCTGCGATTCAAGCAGATGGATTCAAGTCTCTCGATGAAGGGCAAGCAGTCACTTTTGATACTGAAGAAGGTCAACGTGGTATGCAAGCTGCTAATATCTATAAAGCATAAAAGTGCCTTTTAACCCGTCTCAACATGTGTGAGGCGGTTTTTTCATACTTCAAAGGAGGGGTAAGAATGAGTTTTTCACAATGGAAACCACAACAACTTTCAATAGAAGGCCAAGCTTTTCATATAGATCAACAGGTCATATTTCGATATAGAAAAAAACAAGCAGCTGGAACAATTATAAAGCTACTCAGCAATTCGGCAGTTGTAACCCTTTCAAATTCAGAAGTGACGAATACTACGGAAAGAACAGTTATAAATTATAAAAATTTAATGAGTAACTGAAATCAATGAAGAATAGATTGAGTTTTTTGATCACGTACTATGTATATGTAAACTGGATAGACGATTGGTTTGAGTGGAGGAATAAAATGCAAAAAGAAGCTATTCATCAGTTAATCGTAAAATTGACACTTAACAAAAATTGGCTTAATGACCCAATGATTGTTAATCAAGTGAAATATCTAGGAGATCAACTTTCTTGTACACGACGTTCTCCGATTAATTATAATCAGATTCAGGGAATCAATGTTTATTATCTGGATGGTTCTGAAAAAATGTATACTTCTTTAAAAAGTTGCTGTGAAGGAGAAAAACTCTTCAAAGGAACCATCCAGAAATATATTTTATCTGATTCACCCATAGCAGATGGCAGATATTTCTGTGTCATTCGCTAATCTATAAACTTCTAAATCCGCCACCATAAGTTTTGCGATAAATATTTCTTTTTATTAAGCAGATTAAGGATGAACATTTAGTTCATTAGATACAGATATACAAAAAAACTAGCTATGATCAGCTAGTTAAATTATTTATACATAAGAGAGTTACATCTAGATTTAGCTTCCTCTAAAGTAGAAAATTTTTCGATATCAATATCGTAAATAAATAATTTGAGTTGAATATTGTGCAACTCTTTCAAATTTAGCACAGCAAATGACGTGATCAAAGGTGGTCTCGATTGAAAATCATACAAATTTGTTTTTGCTTTTGATGAATATAAACGGTAGTCCGAACTAAAAACTTCCACTGGATAAAAATTAGTATTCATATTTGAACACCTACTTTCATGGTACTTATCCAGTATAGCACTTAAAAGAAGTCAAAAGTAAAAATAGAAAAAACGTAAGGGATTCCTAAGCATTGCTTCTACATCGTAATTACTTGCAAAAAAGAAATATATAGCGTAGGCTGATTAAGCAACATGCATTAATCTAAGAAGAGTATCGGCACAGAAAACTTGGGGAAGTTTTTCTGGACTGCGCCGAATACTCTTCGTTTTTTTATTTTAACATTATTCTTACTTAATAAACATTAGAATATGAGAAGTTGCATTTAACTGATTTTATCTATTGCTTAATATTTTAATAGTCTACGGAATGTGAGGAGGTATTTAGTATAGTATTAGCATAGAGACAAGAGGCTTCTGGTTTCTCTAGAGTTAACTCCATGGTTTATTATAAATAAGAAGAATGAGGAGGAGATTCGATGAATATAAAAAAGCAGCTGAAATGTTTGATTTAAGTGTGGATACACTAAGCTATTATGAGCGTGTTGGCGTGATACCACCCGTTCACCGCCACGAGAGCGGCTACCGAGATTATACTACCAATGATTTAAATTGGATTTATCTAGCAAAAAACTTGCGAAATGCTGGATTGTCGATTGAATCTTTAATTGATTTTGCTCAACTAGTTCAATTACGTAAAACACAAAATGATGCTATATAGATAGAAGGAAAAATTTGGGAGGTTATCATTCTGGATGAAAAATAAGCGTAGCTATTAAAGAATTTTACATTTAACTGCTGAAAAGGAATGGTAAGATTCTCCAAAAATTGTCAATGAGGTTCAAACGATAGAAACAACTATTTTAGACGGACGCGCTTCGCCCATGAACTATTAGGAGTCAAACGAAATAAGAGTTACTGAATCATAAGAACAATGTCAGAAACTATGCAACGATCAGTGGCTGCGTAGCTAACGAACTACCGTGTCGAGTAATTATTACAAAACTTATTAAACCCGTGGTGCTAGTTAATTTTTTCCTAGAGGAAAATGTCTAAACATGTTGGTAAATCAACAAAAAAACGCATATAGTAGTCTCAAAACTCCCAAGAAATGAGGACTACATATGCGTTCATCAAAATATACTGAACATTATACAGATACTTTTATAACATTCAAGGAAATTATGAGAACTGTTTCTAACATATACCACAATTGTGTACCAGATAAGATTAAAAACCGAAGAAATACTGATCAACTGAAGCAACGCGATACAGTGATTATTGCTTGTGTTATATGGGGCATAATTAATGGCTATACTAGCCAAAGAGCCACGTATAGAGCGGTTTGTTCCGTCTTATTTCCTAATGGTGACTTTCCTAGTAGGAGTCGATTCACTCGCTTAAGTTCAAACTTAGCTTACACTATCAAGATTATTCGATACTTTTTCATCAAGAAGCTCACCAAAGGTGAACTAGTCGGAATTATAGATAGTTTTCCTAGTTTATTATGTAAACCAGTTAGAAATAGACAAGCAAAACTATTGAATCAAATAGCCAAAGTTGGCTATAACTCAACAAAAAAATCTTATTTTTATGGTCTTAAAATTCATATGATCGTTACTAAGACTGGCTTTCCGATTACTTACTAAATCACGAATCCAGGTGTCCATGACGTGAAAGTGTTAGAGACTTTATCGGAAGAAGCGAATCTTCCCAATATCCTAGGGGACAAAGGATATATTAGCCATAAAATCCATGAAAAACTTGCCCTTAAGGGCATTACTATATCCGTTCCGCCACGTAAAAACATGGATAAATCAGAAAAACTAGACCACAGCTTACTTGGAAAACAAAGAAAAACAGTTGAGACTGTTTTTTCTTCCTTAGAAAAATTAGGTTGTCAAAATTTCAACTCACGTTCTGTTAAAGGGCTAGAGAGTAGATTTGAAAGCATATTACTGGCTTACAGTGTTCTATTAAGTCGAGCACAACGACGTTTTGAAGGAACTTTGAGATATTCTTTAGGATATTAAAATTAACTAGCACCACGGGTGATTTATAGTATACTATGTCAAAAGGAGGAGTTAGATGAACAATCAAATCACACTAGCGTATTTAGATTATGATGATCTAGATGCTTTACAAGTTGTAAGTGTTGTCAGTTTTTATGAATCGTTTATCGATGGCGCAGATCCACTTGATATGCAAGGATATTTACAGACACAATTGACAACTGAAATATTGGCAGTAGAATTGGCACAGTCAACCAGTAAATTTATTGGTATTAAGGATCATCAAATACTCATTGGTTATATGAAAGTCAATGATGAAAAAGATGCTATAGAGATTCAACGGCTCTATCTGCTCAAAGATTATCAAAACAAAGGGTTAGGGCAACGGTTACTCGATGAAGCGAATCGTTATGCTAAAACGAAACAAAAACGTTATTTACGTTTGACTGTTTATGAAAAAAATCATGCAGGTATTCGTTTTTATGAACGTCATGGATTTAAAAAAATCGGGATCAAACATTTTCCTTTAGGAAAACAAGATCGTATTTGTCCGATTTTAGAAAAAGAAATCTAAAAAAACGTCCTCACTTTTGATGCTGAGGACGTTTTTTTAGACTGGTAATGGAACCATAATTCGCTTTCCTTTTTGATAAATCGCTAATTCCGTCACACCTTTTGCTTTTAACAGAGCAAAAAGATCATCGAAATGGAAACGGAAATGTTCAAGGTAATGCCCATCTGATCCAACACTAAACAAGGTACCACCACGTGAAAGATATAAATCGATGACATATTCATATAACGCTAAATTGTCATACAAGTAAGCGCTCTTAGCATTTAATTCGAATGCCAATTTATTTTTGATTACTTGATCTAGAATCGGTAAAAACTGCGCTTCATATTGTTTAAATTCAGCAACGGATAGACCAAATACCCGAAAACCATAGTCAAAATGAGCAAAGACATCTGCTTCTATAACAACTAGTGCTTCTGAAAGTTGTGCAAAATACTGAGGAATCACAATAGCAGGATCCATATCTTTGACTTCGTCATCTAAATAATCAAATTGACCATTATGATGCACACTGAGTAATTTTAAATCGTAATCTTTATCGGCTAAATAGTCGATGATCCGATCCTTTTCAGAAGCGATGTAACCGATTTCGATGCCTTTTAAAACACGATTGCCAAAACGCTTATTTAAGCTATCGATTGTTTGACTGTACATTTCATAATCGGGGATATCATCGACTTTAGTAACAGGATTGGCTAAGTCAAAATGTTCAGTTGTCACGACGTAACCATCGTAGTTTGTTAAATAGTCCTCATTTCTTGGGAGTTTTGAGACTACTATATGCGTTTTTTTGTTGATTTACCAACATGTTTAGACATTTTCCTCTAGGAAAAAATTAACTAGCACCACGGGTAGTATTTTATATTCTTATATTAAAAAGAAAGATGCCGTTTGCATCTTTCTTTTTTTAGTTAAAAGGGAGAATTTATAAAATTAATGAAGTTTTAGTAATGAATCTATTGAAAAATTTTTTTCCATTAGTAATATTGTCTAATAATCAGAATATTCAGAAAAAGGAGGGGCAATATGTCGGAATTTTTTCAGTGGAAATTAGTTTGGGAATATTTTCCAAAGGTTTTAAGTGCTTTGCCGGTTACGTTGATGATAGTAGCAGTGGCGTCGATTACAGGATTGCTTTTAGGGATTTTACTTGCATTTATTCGTGTCGAAAAAGTGCCATTTCTGAGTCAACTGGCGGCAGTCTTCGTTTCATTTATTCGAGGCACACCGATATTGGTTCAACTGTATGTTGTGTATTATGGTGTACCCGCCTTATTACAAATGATTCAAATCGATGTTTCCTCATGGAATAAAATTATTTTCATCTATATCACCTACGGATTAAATACTGCTGCCTTTCAGTCTGAAACTTTCCGGGCTGCGATTCTAAGTGTACCGGTCACACAGAAGGAAGCGAGTATTGCTTGCGGATTGACGAAAACACAAATGTATCGACAAGTGATTTTACCGCAAGTTGTCCGTGTCGCATTACCTGCATTTGGTACAACTACGATTGCACTGCTGCAAGACACATCGCTGGCTTTTACCATTGGGGTAGTGGATGTTGTCGGCAAAGCGCGAGCGATAGGCGCAGTGACCTTCCATACACTTGAAGGCTATGTCGGTGCGGCGATCTTGTTTATTACCTTAAGCTTCCTCTTAGAACGTGTTTTCACCGGTCTGGAACGTCGGATGAGTTTTTCGAAAACAAAACAACAAACAGCAAAAGTACCACTGATATCATGGACCAAAAAACAGCAAAAAATCAAAACAACATAGGAAAATTTTGGGTAGAGGGAAAGGGAGGAATTCAAATGAAAAAAACGATTTTAGGTGCAATTACATTGGTGACACTTTTGGTTTTAGGGGCTTGCGGAAGCAGTTCTGCCGACACTGCAAGCAGTGGAGCAAGTGATGCAACAGAAATCAAGGTGGGTACTGGGAATGAAGCATTGCCATATGCTTATTTAGACGAAAATGGTGAATATGATGGCTATGATGTCGCCGTCGTTAAAGCAATCGACGAAAAATTACTTGATTATACCTTTACCTTTGAAGGAGCGGATTTCCCAACGACGTTATCAAATTTAGAAAGCAATAAAGTCCAGATGGCTGCCTATGAATATGAAGTCAATGATGAACGGAAAGAAAAATTCGTCTATGGGGATGTTGGGTATGTGGTCTGGGATACGTATATTGTCTCTGATCCAGATGCCGGTACGGTCTACGATAGCTTCGAAGATTTAGCAGGAAAAAAAGTCTATGTGACGACTGCTACTAACCAAGCAGCAATGGCTGAGGCTTATCTGGCAGAAAATCCCGATGCTTTTGAATTGGTTTATGGGGAATACAACAACGAGCAAATCGTACAAGCAGTCACTTCAGGTGCGGTCGATGCAACGTTAGCACCAGAATATCAAGTCGATAATTGGAACAATTCATTTAGTGAAAATCTAGAGATCGGCAGCGAACCAGTCCACAACTCAGATGCCTACTTATTGTTCAACAAAGAAGCTGACCAAGACTTTATTGATGCGGTCAATACAGCATTAGAGGAATTGAAAGCAGATGGAACGATCAAAGAATTATCAGAAAAATATCTAGATGGGGATTACGTCCCAGAATAGGGAGGAATGGCGATGAGTTTTCAATTGTCTATTATGATCGAAGCGCTGAAAACAGCAAGTCATTATATTGGTACGACGCTTTTTATGGCGTTGACCGCACTAGTCATTGGCGCGGTGGTTGGGTTGATCATCGCCTTGATTCGTCTGTATAGGATCAAGATCCTCGTACCAGTGCTGCAAGTGATTGTCACGGTCTTAAAAGGGGTCCCAGTGGTTTTAGTGATTTTAGCGTTATATCTTATTTCTGCTAAACAGTTTGATATTTGGGCGGAGTCGATGCATTGGACTTTGCGATTTAAAGATTTCAACATGGTTTGGATAGCGATCGCCGCCTTGAGTTTAATGTCTGCTATCAATAGCAGCGAGATTTTCAGGGGCGCATTTGCGGCAGTCAAAAAAGGGCAGTTCGATGCAGCCAAATCGATCGGCATGACGAACTTACAAGTCATCCGTCGTGTGCTGCTCCCGCAAGCCTGGCCGATTTCATTGCCCATGTTCAGTAATTTGCTGATCTCATTGGTTAAAGCGTCGGCCTTAGCTTCCATGGTCAGTGTTGTCGATGTTTTTGCGGCAGCTAAAATCACGGCCCAGCAAAATTATCGGTTTTTAGAAGCGTATGTGGCTGTTGCGATCATTTATTGGCTGATTAGTTTGGTCATCGAAAAAGGGGCACAATTACTGGAAAATCGGCTGTTGCGCAAACTAAGGAGGGCCGCATTATGATGAAAGTAACGGATATCCATAAGCGATTCGGCAAACAAGAAGTGTTAAAAGGGATTGATCTTGATGTCGCTAAAGGCGAAGTAGTCGTCTTATTGGGGCCTTCCGGTTCGGGAAAAACGACCTTCTTGCGTTGTCTCAATTTTTTGGAACGAGCAGATCAAGGTGTGATTCAATTGGGAGAAACCACCACCACATTGCACAAAGCAAGTAAAAAAGAAATATTGACCCATCAACGGCAAACAGCGATGGTTTTCCAAAATTATGCCTTGTTTCAAAATAAAACAGCCAAAGAAAATATCATGATGCCATTGATCGTGACCAAAAAACAAAGCAAAGAAGCTGCCCTGCGAACAGCAGAGGCTTTGTTGGATCAAGTCGGTTTGTCTGAACGACAAAATTTTTATCCTAGCCAACTGTCAGGTGGACAACAACAGCGTATCGGGATCGCCCGTGCGTTGGCGTTGAATCCTAAGGTCATCTTGTTTGATGAACCTACCTCGGCATTGGACCCGGAACTAGTGGGACAGACATTGGCGCTGCTCAGAGAAATTGCGGAAGCTGGTGCGACCATGGTATTGGTGACCCATGAAATGAAATTCGCGTATGAAGTAGCAGACAAAGTCGTTTTCATGGAGAATGGACATATTGTTGAACAAGGCACACCGCAACAAGTATTCGAGGAAACCAAAGAAGAACGAACCAAAGCCTTTTTAGCCCGCTTTACCACACAGCTGGCCGGCTAACAACTATGCAGGGAGGAAATAGAATGGCCTATCAATTCGCACAACGTATCATGACATTAGAAGCATCTCCATTAAGAGAGAATGCAAAAAAAAATATGGAGTCTGCAGCAGCTATTTCCTTTGCTTACGGATTTCCACCGACAGAAGCATTTCCAATGGCTACATTGAAAGAGATCTCGCAAAAATTATATAACGAAGCGGACCCAGAGTCTTTCTTGCAGTATGGGGCATCAGAGGGGTATCCGCGCTTACGGACCTTGATCAAAGAACGTTTGCGTCAATTGTCAAATATCGATAACGAAGAGGAGGTGCTGGTGGTTTCGGGCTCGACCCAAGCCATGGATTTGGCGGTAAAAGTCTTTTGTAATGAAGGCGATGTGGTGTTATGCGAGGAGCAAACATTTTCCGGTGCGGTGAATGCTATCAAAGGATATGGGGCGATACCAGTGCCGGTACCGATGGATCTTGCAGCAGAATCAATGGATCTTGACGCTTTAGAAACAATCCTCAAAACAGACGCAAGAGTGAAAATGTTGTATCTGATCCCCACTTTCCAAAACCCTTTAGGCACATCAATGCCATTGGAAAAACGTAAAGCCATTTATGCATTGGCATGTCAATATGATGTGCTGATTTTTGAAGACGATCCTTACGGTGAGTTGTTGTATGAAGGTACACCGATCCCTAAGATGAAAACATTAGATACCGAAGGACGAATCATTTATGCGGGATCTTTTTCAAAAATTTTGGCACCCAGCAGCCGGATTGGTTTTATGATGGCTGCTGGTCCTGCAATGGAAAAATTGATTTTGGCCAAGCAATCCGCCGATTCCCACACCAATTTTTATTGGCAAGTGGTATTGGCCGAATATATGGATCATCATGATTTCGAAGGTCATGTGGCCCAATTGACCTTGTTGTATCAAGAGAAATATGCCCGCATGCTGCAAGCATTACAGGCACTGCCAACGGATAAGCTTACCTTTATCAAACCAACAGGCGGCTATTTTATCACCTGTTTCCTATCGACTGAGATGGACGCAGAGCGGTTCTATGATTACCTTGATGAGGCGAAAGTTGCGGTCATTCCAGGCAATATCATGAGTGTTGCGGGAAAAGGCTATGAGCATTCATTTCGGCTGAATTTTACGAAGCCGACATTGGCACAGATCGATCAAGGGATCGCTTTATTAGGTGATGCGTTGGAATACGCTATGCCGCCAGCATATGAAGGGGTCATTTAGGAGGTGTTGCCAATGAAATTGATTTATTACGGGGTAAGTGAAGAGGAAATTGCTTATATCGAACGGTGGCAATTTATCCACAAAACACCAGTGACGATCGTAATGGAGGGCTTGTCTTGGGAGAATATCCATTTGGCAGCAGGGCACGACGGCATCTGTTTGTATCCTAGTCTGGCTATGCAGCAAGATGAGTCCCTGTACCAACGCTTGCATATTTTAGGGATGAAGCAGTTATCGATCAAATCAACGGGGGTCGACGGTGTTCGTTTTGACTGGGCGCAAAAGCATCAGTTGACGGTCACCAATGTCCCTTCTTATAGCCCAACATCGGTGGGCCATTACACTGTGATGTCGATCTTGATGGCTTTACGCAATATTCCAGCAATGATCAAAGGAAAACTTGATCGACGGTCTGTGATTGGTCGGGAGCTACAAGACGTAACAGTCGGTTTGTTAGGCACTGGTCGAATCGGTGCTCTAGTCGCAGAAGCGATTTATCATATGGGGGGACATGTGATTGCCACTAGTAGGAGTGAAAATCCTCGGTTGAAGGGGATTGTCGAATATGTGTCCTTTGAGACCTTGATTGCTGCATCGGACGTCTTGTCGATCCATATCCCGCTGACAAAAGCATCAGAAGGGCTATTTTCGGCCTCTGTTTTTGCACAGATGAAGCCTGGCAGTTGTCTGGTCAATACGGCACGTGGGGGAATCGTTGATACGGATGCGTTGATTGCCGCACTCGCGCAAGGGCGTTTGTCTGGTGCTGTATTAGACGCTATCGCCAATGAAGAACGGTATTTTTCAGTTGGGTGGGATCAAAATCCTTATTATCAACAGCTGAATCAACTGCCAAATGTGCTTTTGACCCCGCATATTGCGTATTATACCCAATTGGCTGTACAAGAAATTGCAGAAACAGCTTTGAACAATGCAAGAGATATTTTGCTAGAAGGACAATCTGCCAATACGATCGCGCTTTGAGCGATAGAAAAGAAAGGGTGGGAGTATGCTGCAAGCAGAAATCAAAGGATTGAAGAAGTCTTTCGATAAACAAGTCATCTTAAAAAATGTTGGCTTACAAATTGAACGTGGGGAAGTTGTATGCATCATTGGTCCTAGCGGCTCTGGAAAAACGACCTTTTTGCGTTGCTTGAATTTGTTGGAGCAGCCTGATGCGGGGAGTTATTCTATCGGTGACTTCCAGTATGATCTCGCACATATTGGCAAAACCCAACGATTGGAGATCGCCCGCAAAACAGCGATGGTCTTTCAATCCTATGAGCTGTTCAGCCACATGAATGTGTTGCAAAATGTGGCGGAAGGACTACGCACACCACGGCGTTTCCCAAAAAAACTGGCAGAAAAAGCAGCGTTATCTGCCTTAGAAAAAGTGGGTTTGGCAGATAAAGCTATGATGTATCCTAGTCAACTGTCTGGCGGACAGCAACAACGTGTAGGTATCGCCAGAGCGATGGCTTTGACGCCAGAGTTATTACTGTTTGATGAACCCACTTCAGCGCTCGATCCAGAACTTGTCGGTGATGTCCTAAATGTCATGAAGCAACTGGCTGATAGTGGGCAAACGATGATCATCGTGACGCATGAAATGCAATTTGCACAAGAAGTCGCGGATAAAGTGATATTCATGGCGGATGGTGTGGTGGTAGAAGCGGGAACACCAGAAGAAATTTTTGAGGATCCGCAAGAAGAATGTACACAGCAATTTTTGACACAAGTACGTTTTCAATTAGCTGTATAGAAGCGAGGCACAATATGGAAAATGTGAACAGCTCTAGTCGGCTTTGGTCGAAAGATTTTTACTTAGTGATGGTGGTCACGGTACTAGCAATGACAGCCATCACGACCCAAATGGGGACTATGCCGTTATATGTTGCTTCTTTAGGTGGTTCTAAAGCAGTATCCGGCGCCATTGTAGGTGTCTTGGGGCTATCTGCTTTGTTTTGCCGTTTGCCAATCGGTGTGGCATTGGATCGATATGGACGCAAAGTCTTGCTTTGTATGGGATTAGCCATTCTGTTGATTGATTTTAGTTTATTGAATCTGCTGCAGGGGCTATTGATGCTTTTTTGTCTGCGCATCTTGCAAGGGGTGGGCAATAGTTTGCAAGCGACAGCAGCAGCGACGATGGCAGTTGATACGATTCCTGAAGGCAAATTAGCAGTCGGATTGGGGTATTTCAGTATCGCCCAGGCTGTGCCGAGTGCCATCGGCCCGTTGATAGGACTTGCTGTTGTAGAAAATTATGGATTTCCTGTACTTTTTCGGATGGCTGTCTTGTTGAGCGGAACAGCTTTTTTGTTGAGTTTCTTTTTGAAAGAACAGCCCTTTTCACGGAGGAATACGCACTCTGGCGAAGCGAAATCATCGTTACGAGAACTGCTTCGCATCAAAGCGGTTGTGTTTCCTAGCGGTATCCTTTTTTTGATATGCTTTGCCAATTCTGGCGTGGTGGCGTTTATTGCACAATATGCCCTTGAACGTGAGATTATCGGCGCAGGCTATTATTTTACGGTCATGTCGATCATGACGGTCACAACACGGGTCGTATTTCCACGTTTGCTCGCCAAAATCCAAACGGCTACATTGATTTATGGCAGTTTATTATTGATTTTGGTTTCTTTTTGTCTGTTGCCATTTACGACACAGCTCAGTAGCTTGCTTCTGGCCGCGAGTTGTTATGGTGTCGGTTATGCCGGCTTATTGCCTGTGATGAATACGATTGTATTAGAATCGGTGTCTGAGGCGCAGCGAGGGCAAGGGACAGCGGTATTTTCAGCAGCCTTAGATGTAGCTTATGGAGGTGGGGCTTTTTTGTGGGGAATCATCGCCAGTCTTTTTGGCTTTGACATGATGTTTTTTGGGTGTGGTCTGTTTGCTTGTGGGGCGATGATTGTTTATCGCTATTTCCAATTATCTCAGCGTTGATGTTAGGAAATTTAACATAGGATGTAATCTGCAACTTGCGCTTCTGTTGTTTTCTCGATAAACTGAGAAAATAATGAGAACGGGGGATGATTATGGATAACTTAGACCGCAAGATACTGAACATCATGCAGCAAAATGCCCGAGTCACTGTCAAGCAGATCGCAGAGCAATGCTTTATTTCATCGCCATCTGTTTCTGTGCGGGTACAAAACCTTGAAACCCTTGGGTATATCCGTTCTTATCAGGCACTGATCGACTACCAAAAACTTGGTTATCTGATCAAAGCGTATGTCCATTGCGCAGTGAATGCCAAAGATAAAGAAGCCTTCTATGCCTATATCGCAGACATCCCAAATGTGATCGAGTGTGACTGTATCACTGGAGATTATTCTATGCTCTTGAAGGTTTATTTTAGTGATACGGTCGTCTTGGATCGGTTTATCACAGATTTGCAATTTTATGGGGATACCAAAACCCACATTGTATTTTCAACGAATGTCGGACCACGAGGGTTGCAAGTGCCAGTCGATGACCAGTGACCCCTGTATATAAAAAAAGCGTGCCTGTCTATGTGAGATAAGCGCGCTTTTTGGGTTTTCAGAATTGATATCCTCGAGAGGGAACTGGCGTCGAGAAAACGATTTGGGTGTTGGTTCGACCGAATTTTTGCAAGTCATTGATAAAGCTGTCCAATGATTTGGTAGAAGGGAAAACGACTTTGATTAACATTGAATAAGGGCCGGTGACACAATCACATTCCAACACATTGGGGATCGCCTGTATGAAAGGATAGAAACTTGCTTTTTGCTGTGGTTCGATCGACAGGTGGATAAATGCTTTGATCGGCAAGCCGGCTTGTTCATAGTCAATCGTCGCTTGATAATACAACAATTGCTCGGTTTCTTCTAAATGTTTTATTCGTTGGGAAACAGCAGGTGCAGTGATGAATAACGCTTCACTTAACTTTTTGATCGATAACCGACCATTTTGCTGCAACAGATTCAACAACTTTTTATCTAGTTCATCCAAATACTTTCCTCTTTTCTGTTTTTGTACTGTTTCTCTTTGTTTTTCAAAGTGAAAGGAATCAATTTCAAGGATTAACAAAGAGATGGCTGAAAAGGCTCGTGTCTTTTTCTCTTATGTGATATTTTATCACATATAATACAAAAAGGGGTGTTTAAATCATGATGAGGATCGAATCAGATACAATTGGCAGTCTACCTATATACGAGGGGGCTTATTATGGTATTCATAGTTATCGCGCAAAAGAAAATTTTGCTTTCACTGATCAAAAAGTTGATCTGACGATGATCAAACAAGTAGCACGTATCAAAGCCGCAGCTGCGCTAGCCAATCAACAATCTGGCACGCTATCCAAAGAAAAAGCACAAATCATTGTGACTGCTGCGGAAGAAATCATCATGGGCAAGTGGGATGAAGAATTTATTGTTGATACATTTCAGGGGGGAGCAGGAACATCCACCAACATGAATGTGAATGAAGTGATCGCCAATCGCGGGTTAGAATTGATGGGGCATAAGAAAGGGGAATATCAATATCTTCATCCTTTAGACGATGTCAATCAAAGCCAATCCACCAATGATGTCTATCCTAGTGCTGGGAAACTGGCTTTGCTTGTATATATTGAACAATTGGATGAAGCGCTGGTACAGTTGATTGACAGATGGCATATGAAAGCGAAAGAATTTCAGCACGTGGCAAAAATGGGGCGAACCCAACTGCAAGAGGCGGTGCCAATGACAGTAGGGGAAAGTTTCGCTGCATATGCCCACAGTTTGACGCGTTGCCGTGAACGGCTGCACCACTTATCGGCAGAACTATTGACCTTAAATATGGGTGGGACAGCCATTGGGACAGGTCTTAATGCGTCCTATCGCTATCAAGAATACCTCTATCAAGAATTGAACCGACGTTTTCCAAGACCCTTACGGCCAGCGAATGACCTGATTGATAGTACACAGCATACCGACAGTTTCGCCTCGATTTCAGGTGGATTAAAAACGATTGCCATCACATTGAACAAAAGCGCCAATGATCTGCGTCTCTTAGCCAGCGGTCCGCGAACTGGTTTTCATGAACTCAACTTGCCAGCAAGACAAGCAGGCTCATCGATCATGCCGGGCAAAGTCAATCCAGTCATTCCAGAAGTTATCAGTCAAATTGCATTTCAAGTGATTGGAAATGACGGTGCCATCACCTTTGCGGCAGCTTCCGGAGAATTGGAATTGAATGCTTTTGAGCCGGTGATGTTCCATAATTTATTTGAATCATGTCAACTGTTGACCAAAGCGTGTCAAATTTTTGCCGATAAATGTGTGGCAGGTATTACCGTCAATGAAACAGCTTGTTCGAAAGCTGTAAATAACAGTACAGGGACTATTACAGCCCTTTCACCGCAAATTGGTTATGAAAAAGCCACTGCTTTTGTCAAAGAAGCATTGGAAAAAAATTGTTCCATCGAGGAGCTATTAAAGCAAGAAGAATTCTTGCGGACAGAAACTTATCAGTAAGGAAAAACTGAAATATCCATATACCTAAAAGCCTAAAAGCATAAAAAAATAAAAAACTTATCTGTAGTAGGGATTTGTGTCTGGTAAAAGACACTCAATCTCGCTGAGGATAAGTTTTTTAGATTTTTGTCAATGAGTCAAACAAAAGTATGGTAATCCATCTTAAAATTTATATAGACAGAATGATATTCAGTTTAACTCAGGAGAGTGTAAAATATTTTGTGTAAATAGAAAAAAGGAAGTCCCTTCTGTAGAATAGAGTTACCACAACACATTCACAGAAGAGAGGACTTCCCTATGAACGATTTTACTACAGAAATTCTAAAGACTCTAGCGAACAAAGGCGATTTGAATGAATTATTCCGTGTCCATTTGGAGAAAGCAGTCAATACGCTTCTCAAAACGGAGTTAACGGCTTTCCTAGATTACGAAAAGTATGATCGCATTGGTTTTAACACGGGTAATTCTCGTAACGGCTCCTATGACCGTACGGTCAAGACCGAGTATGGGGAACTTCATCTCCAGATTCCGCGCGACCGCAATGGTGAGTTCAAGCAACAGACTGTTCCTGCTTATAGACGGACGAATGACACGTTAGAGGAGACCGTCATTCACCTCTTCCGAAAAGGTATTACCATGTCGGAAATCGCAGACTTGATTGAGAAAATGTATGGGCATCACTACACGCCCCAAACCATGTCCAATATAACAAAATCATTTACAGAAGAGGTAACGGCGTTTAAAGGGCGGGAGCTTCATGACCGTTATGCTGCTATTTATATGGACGCAACGTATATTCCGTTAAAGCGGAAAACCGTCGCCAAGGAAGCTATTCATATCGCAGTTGGCATTCGCCCGGATGGATCAAAGGAAGTATTGAGCTATGCGATTGCACCGACTGAATCCATCACGATTTGGGAGGAAATTTTATTGGACCTTCAAGAGCGCGGTTTGAAAAATGTCCTCCTGTTCATCACGGATGGCTTAAAGGGGATGGTAGGAGCGATTAGTCGGTTCTATCCCAAAGCTCGTTTTCAACATTGTTGTGTACACGTTTCCCGTAATATCAGTCACAAAGTGCGTGTCGATGATCGTAAGGAAGTCTGTGATGATTTTAAAATGGTGTATCAAGCCTCATCTAAAGAGGTGGCGTTGGAAGCACGTGGTGCTTTTGCGGAAAAATGGAAAACCAGCTATCCAAAAGTGGTTGAATCGATTCTTTCGAACGATCACTTGCTCACTTTCTATGATTTCCCATTAGCCATACGCAAGAGTATTTATTCTACGAACTTGATTGAATCCTTTAATAAGCAAATCAAGAAATACAGCCACCGCAAGGAACAGTTCCAAAATGAAGAGTCGATGGAACGTTTCTTAGTCTCGTCTTTTGATACTCACAACCAAAAATTCCTAGGTCGCAGTCATAAAGGTTTCCAACAGGCCGAAGGCGAACTTGAACAAATGCTAAGCCAACTGATTGAGAATTAGAAATAATCTGCAGTAGGGAAGAATCATTTACACAAAATTATTGACGCTCCCGATTTTCTCAAAGGAAGGATAAAAATTGTTGATCAAAATGCTACCACTTTTAATACTCATAGGGTTTTATATTTTTATTAGTATTAAGATAAGAAATGCGAATGATATTAGCAAAACGACTAAATATGTTTTCTACTTTTTTATTGTTTTGGGAGGGGGAATTCTCCTTTATATTGCATTTGTTTTCTTATTTTTTGGTATAAATTTTTGAGGATGGAGGAGATGTAATAGTTATGAAGAAGACACTTGTTTTCTTTAAAATACATTTATAATACTAATATCTAATTCAGCAAATTTGACGCTCCCAAGCTAAAACTCCTATTAATCGATCTACTAAAAATAAATAAAAAATTCTTTTCAATTTTTATTTATGGTATGACATAAATAAAGTAAAGTTATTCTTCTAGGTTAATCTTATTAATACTCTTTCTCACTAGTGTTGCATGCAACACTAGTGAGAAAGAGTATTAAATATACTGCAAGGCAAGACATTTGGTAATTGAAGAATAACAAGCAAAAAAATAGCAGTCAGGTCTCTTGACAAAGTATAGTTGCTATTCTTTTTTTAGGCCCTACTTTAATGAAATTTTTGTTTGGAGGGAACGACTTCATTCCTTTGATTATTTCAGTTGAATTTAATAGAGAAGCCTGGCGTCTATTAAGAAATACTTTTCTTGATGAGCGTCAATTTTTTTAACGGAAATCTATCCTATACTAAATTCAGTAAAGAAAAAGGAGGAATCAAAGAAAGCTATTTTAAACAAACCAAAATTATAGGAGGAATAAATCATGACTGAAAATAAAGCTACTCAAGAAAGAACACCCCAAGAAAGATTGCAAGAAGAACAAGAACACAAGGAACATGTTCATCATACGAAAATTAATGCAGCGGCCATTGCGGATCATCTTTTAGGCAACATGCATACATTACATGTGAAACTGCACCAATATCACTGGTATGTAAAAGGAGCCAATTTCTTTACGTTGCATGAAAAATTTGAAGAGTTGTATAACGAAAATGAAAAATGGTTCGACAAACTTGCGGAGCGTCTAATTACTTCTGGGCATAAACCTGCTTCGACAACGGTTGAATTTGAAAAATATTCGATGCTTTCGGAAGATGCAGTTAATAAATACGCTAAAGCAGAAGACATGGTTGAAAATATTATCGAGGACTTCAGAAGCACTCGTGACCTAACTATTCGCGCGATTCGTTTAGCTCAAGACGAGGGTGACGATGCTTTAGAAGATACATTGATTGCTTTTAAAAATGACTTAGACAAGAACATTTGGATGCTGCAAGCGTTCATTGGTAAAGAAGCATTAGAAGATGATGACGCTCTTGATGAGGATGAAGATTAAGGTAAAAGTAGAAGCTGATTTAGGGATTGGAATTCTTTCCAGTCCTTTTTCCATTTTCTTGATGTGCATCAATTTTTTTGTAGTAAGAGACTTATATAATAAAAGCAGCGAATATAAACAAAATAAATAAAGGGGGAGAATGAATTGACTAAACATACCCATCATGAAATTGGCGACCACGCAGCCTGTATCCGCTTGGTTCCAATATTCAATCACTTAGAGGATAGCGCGATGAATTACATTGCTGAAAAAGCCCACACGAAACAGTATCAAAAAGGAGAGTTTCTGTTTCGTTCACAAGAAAAAGAGGATACTTTATATATTATCAATCGTGGGAAAATCCGTATTTATCGATTGGCAGACTCTGGCAAAGAGCAGCTAGTGCGGATCTTGAACCCTGGTGATTTCACCGGAGAATGGACCTTGTTCAACCCGGATGCAGTACACGAGGAATATGCCGAAGCAACCCGAGATACCGTTGTCTGTATGATTCAGCAAAAAGATGTCCAAGATTTTCTGGAACAATACCCAGCTATTTCTTTAAAACTATTGGCGGAAATGTCTAAACGGTTAGAAAGTTCAGAACGTCAAACGACACAAGTAGCCTTGGAGAGTGTCATTACCCGTTTAGTTTTGTTTTTGGCAGAAAATGTGGAACCTGAAATGGGCAACTCTCCCACCATCACCCTGCCGATGGAAAAAAAGGACATTGCTTCCTATTTAGGAACGACACCTGAGACCATCAGTCGCAAATTTGGAGAATTGGAGGACGAGGGATTGATTCAACAGCTGTCTGGGAAAAGGATCAAGATTCAGGATTTAGATGATTTATTGCTTTACAGCGAATAATCGGACACACTTTTTTCTACACGTTGGTGTTCTGTCGCTCTTCATTAACAACGGGACAGAACTCAGTGCTTTTGCTTCCATCTGTCCGTTTTTGGCTTTTTTAAGACAGAACGACCTTCATTCATTGGAAAAATAAAAGCACAAACATGATAACCCTCAAGTTTTTTTGTTTTATTTTTCTTTAAGATAGGGTTGTCGAACAAAACGTAAAAATAAGTAGGGGTGAATGTGCATTATTTTTGGGTGATAGTTGCCATCACGTTGTCAGCAGCGGGTGCATTCTTTGTCGTCCCTTTCACCAAGAACACGATTGGCGGCGAAGCAAAAACGTCTAACGTTGTTGAGGCAGATAGGTTAGCTATGGAAAAAGAAGAGGAAGTTGTAAAAGGAGCCGGCGTAATCGGACACGGAAAAGTGGCGTATTACGAAGCGAGTGACCAGGGAGATAAAAGTGTATTTACTGTTTGGTTTCCATGGAGCTTAGCCGGAATCTTGTTCAGCATCACCATGACTAGAATGACGCGAAAAATTGAAGAAATGAGCAAATAGAATGGAATTCGTATTAGGCGTTTTGAATCCCCATGCGGTGGAGATTGGTTCTGTTGTGATTCATTGGTATGGAGTCATTATTGCAGCGGGCATATTAGCGGCTCTCCAGTTGAGCACCAAGGAAGCAAAGAAAAAAGGACTGGAAGAGGATACCATTATCGATATGGCCTTATGGGCAATTCCGATTGGACTCCTCGGCGCTCGGCTTTATTATGTGTTATTTGAACTTGGTTATTATCTGCAAAATCCAGGACAAATCCTTGCGATTTGGAATGGCGGCATTGCGATTTATGGGGGATTGATTGCAGGAGGGGGTACGCTATATTGGTATGCAAAGAAAAAAGGTACTTCTTTGGCACTCGTTCTTGATATTTTAGCGCCCAATGTATTGTTAGCCCAGTCCATTGGTCGTTGGGGCAATTTTATGAATCAGGAAGCTCATGGTGGACCGGTTACTCGTCAATTCTTGGAAAATCTTTATTTACCTGAATTTATCATTGAACAAATGAATATCAATGGTACCTACTACCATCCGACTTTTTTATACGAGTCATTGTGGAGTTTGTTGGGCTTTGTCCTCATCGTCACTATACGGAACCGAAAACAGCTTTTGCGTCAAGGAGAAGTCGCTTTGAGTTACGTTTTGTGGTACTCAGTGGGTCGGTTCTTCATTGAAGGTATGCGAACGGACAGTTTATGGATTGGCGAGTAGATCCGCGTTTCACAAGCCTTGTCTCTGGCCCTGTTTATTGGCGCGATTGTAGTATGGTTTATACGCAGACAAGACTATCCACCAATTTATTATTATTCTGATGGCAATAAGGGGCAGAAAAAGACTATTAAGATGGTGAATTGAGCAAAAAGATAAAAAGAAGTGCAAAACTTGATATGCGTCAATTTTCGTTTGCTAAAAGTGAGCTATACTACAGTTGTAAAGAGGAAAAGGCAGTGTTCATTAATCTGCTGCGGATAAAATAAAAACACATAAAGGAGATAGGAATTATGGAAAAAGCTATATTGCAATTAGAAACGTTGTCTTGTCCAAGTTGTATGCAAAAAATTGAAGGTGC
Source organism: Enterococcus sp. DIV1368d (assembly GCF_050542975.1). Taxonomy (NCBI): domain Bacteria; kingdom Bacillati; phylum Bacillota; class Bacilli; order Lactobacillales; family Enterococcaceae; genus Enterococcus; species Enterococcus sp. DIV1368d. The sequence goes on from NZ_CP172939.1 coordinate 774,927, forward strand.
CTTGAAATCAGTTAACGGTATTGATAAAGACAGCATTAAAGTATTATTCAACTCCAGCAAAGTCAAAACCAATTTTGATTCAGCTGTCACTTCGATTGAAGAGATTCAAAAAGCTATCGAAAACGTAGGCTATCCGGTCCTTAAAGCAAAAGTCAAGGCCGCTTAACAGATTAAATGAACTAGGCAATTCTGGAAGAAAAGCTATTTTTCCGGGATTGCTTTTTTGTTGCAATCCGATTCGAGGTGCTTAGAAACGATAAAAGAGAACTTTCTAAACTTGATAGCCGTAAATTTTTATTCGATAAAAAGAGGGTATCGTTATAACTGTAAAGAGGAATAAGTGTCATTGAGGCTGTTAGATCAAAAAAATAGTGAGAAGGGACACGTATTTTTTCAAAACTTGATGTCAGTCAATTAATTACTTAGGCAATTATCTTATACTGTGTTTATCAATAAAAGAGAAATTAAATTTGGAGGGAAAAAGCATGCAACAATATATATTAAGCAAGAAAAATGTTATCACCGTCATCAGTGGATTGTTAATCGCACTCGGTTTCTTCAGTCACTTTGTTTTAGAAAACGTAGGACTTTCAGAGTGGTCTTTGATCATCGCCTCTGTCTTTGGGATTACGCCAATTGCCATTCAAGCGTTTCAAGCAATGAAAGTCAAAGTCATCAGTATTGATGTCTTAGTCAGTATTGCAGCGATTGGTGCGCTTTTTATTCAAAATTATGAAGAATCGGCTATTGTCACGTTCTTATTCTTATTCGGACACTACTTGGAACAACGAACATTGAACCAAACGCGATCTGCTATCAAAGAATTGACTGAAATGGCACCCGAAAGCGCCTTGAAACAAATGGATAATGGCGAATTTGAAGAAGTAGAAGTGGATGATGTAGATGAAGGGGATATCTTGCTCGTTAAAACGGGTGCGAAAGTTCCAGTGGATGGCACAGTCCTTACGGGCGAAGGGCATATCAATGAAGCTAGCATTACAGGGGAAGCTGTTCCGGTCAACAAGCTAGCTGATGCAGAAGTTTTTGCAGGAACCATTTTAGAAAACGGAACGATTCAAATCAGAGCTGACCGAGTTGGTGAGGACACCACATTTGGAAAAATTATTGAACTCGTGGAAGAAGCACAAGATTCTAAATCCGAAGCGGAACGGTTCATTGATCGCTTTTCTAAATACTACACACCAGCTGTCTTGGTTCTGGCAATTGTTGTATGGGCGTTCAGTCAAAATATTGAGTTAGCAATCACCATCTTGGTTCTAGGTTGCCCAGGCGCATTAGTTATCGGAGTGCCTGTCTCAAACGTTGCCGGTATCGGGAATGGTGCTCGTAACGGTGTTCTTTTAAAAGGGAGTGAAGTCATTCAAGACTTCAGCAATGTGGATACAATTGTATTTGATAAGACAGGTACTTTAACTGTCGGAAACCCAACCGTTGCAGCGACTGAACTGTATGAAAAAGATTCTGCTGAAACGCTTGGCTATCTGGCCAGTGTGGAACGGGAATCAGATCATCCATTAGCAAAAGCGGTCTTAAATCAAATTGGAGAAACAAATTTTTATCCTGTTGAAGGAACTGAAGTCGTGAAAGGCGGCGGAATCGTTTCAAGTGTAGCTGGACATAGAGTGGCTGTTGGGGATGTGGCCTTGATGGAAAAAGAAAATGTCACTCTCAGCAAAAAAGTGCAAAAAGATGTCAAACGGTTTGAACAACAAGGGAACTCTCTCGTTTTGACAGCGGTCGACGGTGAATTAAAAGTACTGATGGGCATTCGCGATCAAGTCCGTCCGGGTGTGAAAGCTAATTTGCAGGAATTAAAAGACTTGGGCGTGAAAAATCTAGTCGTTCTTTCAGGAGATAACCAAGGAACCGTTGATGTGGTCGCCGGCGAACTTGGTTTGACCGAAGCTCACGGCCACATGTTGCCGGAAGACAAATCGGCTTATATCGGAAAACTTCAACAACGTGGTCAAATTGTAGCCTTTGTTGGAGATGGCGTTAACGATAGTCCGTCCTTAGCTTTAGCAGACATTGGAATCGCAATGGGAAGCGGAACGGACGTAGCGATTGAAACATCCGATGTCGTTTTAATGAACTCGAACTTCAGCAACTTGCCTCACGCATTAGGATTAGTAAAAGCCACCGCAAATAATATGAAACAAAATATCGTGATTTCAATTGGAGTAGTGTTGGTCTTGTTGACCAGCGTCTTCTTCAGCGAATGGATGAATATGTCTATCGGAATGTTGGTTCATGAAGGTAGTATCTTGGTGGTAATTTTCAATGGCATGAGATTAATGAAGTATAAGTTGAAAGGTCGAAAAGAACAAAAAGAAGTATCAGCACCTGCAGAGAAAGTAAAAATATCTTAAGAATAAATTAGAAGAGGCTGAGACAATAGTCCATCCTTGAAATGACAAAAGCGGAAACTCAGATTTTTAAATCTGGGATTTTCCGCTTTTTTGAGTTCTTGAAAAAAAAAGAAGAGTATTGTATTAACGGCAGTTGATCGTAAGTTAATTATTTTAATGGGAATCCGTGACCAAGTTCGAGCAGGTGTTAAACAAGACCTACAAAAATTAAAATCACTTGGTGTTAAAAATCTCACTGTATTATCAGGGGATAATCAAGGCACAGTTAATTTAGTTAAAAAGGAGCTAGGATTAACCGAGGCTCATGGCGATATGTTACCTGAGGACAAGCAAGCGATTCTAAAAGAAAGACAGTCTACTGGTGAAATTATTGCTTTTATTGGTGATGGTGTGAACGATAGCCCTTCTCTAGCTACTGCAGAAGTAGGGATTGCTATGGGAAATGGGACAGATGTGGCTATTGAAAGTTCAGATATTGTTCTAATGAATTCCAATTTTAATCGTCTCCCCCATGCTTTAGGTTTAGCTAAAGGGACATATGCGAATATGAGACAAAATATTCTAATTGCTGTTAGTGTGGTGATAATATTATTGGTTAGTTTAATATTTAGTGAATGGATGTCTATGTCGATAGGTATGTTAGTTCATGAGGCAAGTATTTTAGTAGTTATTTTAAATGCAATGAGATTAAGAAGATATCAATTAAGATAATTGATCTATGTCAATTATCTTAAAAGAAATGTCCTGTATAATTTATTTAAAGGAGTGATAGATATGACTAAAGCAACATTAAAATTAGAAACATTAACTTGTCCATCGTGTTTACAAAAAATTGAAAGTGGTTTAAAACAGACAGCTGGTGTAGAAAAAGATTCTGTAAAAGTACTGTTCAATGCAAGTAAGGTAAAAGTAGATTTTGATGAAGAACAAGTCAATTTGAGTACAATTGAAAGAGCTATTGAAAACCTAGGATATTCAGTTATTAGTTCAAAAGTAAAGGAAGGTGTATAAAATGACAACAGCAAATGAAAGACAAGAAAAATTAGCTGCTGAAAAAGCATATAAAGAACACATTCATCATACTAAGATTAATGCTGTAGCTGTCACAGATCATATACTTGCTAATATCCATACCTTACATGTAAAATTACATCAATATCATTGATATGTGAAAGGCACAAATTTCTATTCATTGCATAGTGTTTTTGAGAATTTATACAATGAGAATGAGACATGGTTTGATAAGATTGCAGAACGTTTACTAGCTTCAGGATTTAAGCCAGCTTCAACAACTACTGAATTTCAGGAATTTACAATAATTTCTGAAGATCCGTCTGAAAAATATTATTCTGCTGAAGAAATGGTCATACAGTTAGTAGAAGATTTTAGGACTAATCGTGAATTTACCGTTCGTGCAATGCGTTTAGCACAAGAAGAAGCAGATGATGCATTAGAAGATTTACTAATTAGTTATAAAGATTACTTAGATATAAATATTTGGCAACTTCAAGCCTTTGTTAACAAGGATGCGTTAGAAGATGATGACTATATAGATAACGATTAATTAGGAGGAAAGCTGTATGGCACACCATCACCACCATAGTCATATAGATTGTATACGTTTAGTTCCGATTTTTAATCACCTAAATGAAGAACAAATGAGTTTAATTGCGCAATCAGCGCAAGAAGTACATTATGCAAAGAATGCGTTGTTATTTGGAAATGGTGATAAAGATGACACACTTTATATTATAAATAATGGGCGTGTACGTGTTTATAACTTAAATGAATCTGGTCGTGAACAAACTGTACGCATATTAAATCCTGGTGATTTTATGGGAGAAGTGGCTATTTTTCAAACTGAAAGTTACCATTCTAATTATGCTGAAGCAATATCAGAAGTGAGCATATGTAGAATTCATAAAAAGGATATGGATGACTATTTAGGCGCTTACCCAGAAATTATGAGAAGAATACTATCAGATGTTACGAAACGTTTACAGGTATCAGAAAAGCAAACGATGCAGGTTGGTATGGAGCAAGTAGAGTCTCGTATTATTGATTTTCTATCAGAATACGTTGAAGATGAAGAAAACCATACTTATGTGACTTTACCAATGTCGAAAAAAGATCTAGCCTCGTACTTGGGTACAACCCCAGAAACAATAAGTCGTAAGTTCTCATCATTGGAAGAGAGAGGTTTAATTAAACAGCATACTCAAAAATATGTTGAGATATTTGATTTAGATAAGTTATTATTTGCATCAAGTTAAGTTAAATGGTTCTGTGTCAAATAGTATTGGTCAGCAACACTATTTTTACCAAATGTTGAAAAATGAGGAACAGGATCTTCTAAACTCAAACCTAAAAACCAGCGATAAGCGATATTCACTTCTATTTCTTTTATTGTTTGTCTCATACTTTTAATACCAAATAGATATTGAATCATTGGTAATTTAATTAGAAGAATAGGATCCAAGCTAGGACGTCCTTGGATTTCATCGTATTTCTCTTTAACCAATTCATAAATAAAGGAGAAATCAATACATTGATCTATTTGCCGCAATAAATGGTCCTGTGGGACCAAGTCTTCAAGAGAAAAGAAACCGATTTGTGCGCGTTTACTCATATCTTGTTTTGAGAGCATCTGGATACACCTCCAATTGATACTCTTATTTTAACGGATAAAAAAAGACAAAGCACTAAAAACTAGTACTTTGTCTACAGTCTGAAAGCCCCATTTAAGGGGCTTTTTTATCTATAAAATAAAGTTCAGAAAAGTCTCAATCGTGCCACTTTCATACATGATGTATAGTCCAAGTGGAATGAATACTAAGGGCACAATGATTCGCTCGTATTTTTCAATTGTCTCGGATATTAACGGAATAGAAGATAGCACCCGACTAAGCTCGCAAAAGATAATTATGCCGATTGCAAACACAAGCAACGCCACGAGGGTCTGTGACCAATCTAACGAAGCAAAATAAGGTATATAGATACCTAAATTATCTCCGCCAGACGCAATTGTCAGCAATGTGACTGTCCAAAACAGTTGATTTGCCTTGCTTTGTTCTAATCTTTCAATAATTTCTTCCTCTTCTTCTTCCTCACCTTCTCCAACAATTGCAAAGCGAATCCCTAAATAGATAGGGATTAAACCAAGCAATCCAACCATCCATGCTTCAGGCACGAAATTGACGACATAAGCAGCAACTAAACTCGCCCCTACAAGTAAGCCAGTTCCTAGATATTGCCCCGCATAAATATGCCATTTCTGTTTATTCTGTGATAGCTGTGCAAATAAAATAATTAAAATAATTAAATAATCGATACTGGTGGAAATATAAACACCAATAGCAGATATGATTGTCTGTCCCATAAAAAAACCTCCAGTATTAGTCAGTAATAAATCAGCAGATTTTAGGAGAGCACAGACACATTAATTTAGCTATCGCTAATGGGTAATGTCGAACGTAGGAAAGCATTTTACTCCTCCTCAAAACGTAGTTACAAAGTAATTTCTAACTGGAATTCGGTGACTACTTCCTTGTAAAGTATAACCCACTATACTTTACAAGGTAAAGTGTGGGCTCTCCGAGGGGTCTTGCAGACGGCTCTGTCGGCTCTTTTGAGCCGAGTATCAGCGCACCCTTATGGTGGCATTTAGCTGATACCTGTTTGACGTTTTGCTACTCTACCTTTTCGGTAGGTATGCAAACCTCAAACCAAAATAAAAACCCCCTTCGACTTTCGTCAGGGGGCTTTTATATTTAAGTGCATTTAATTTTGAAGATTACCCTCAAAATATAGACCAAAAACATCGACATTATTATTAATGGTTTGATGAAAACGAGTGATATTTTTGAACGTAAATTCATCACTATGATTTTCAAAGTATCTTCTTAACTGAATAATATTTTTTAAATCATTATCTGCAACAACAGTTAATAATTCATCTTTAAATTTACCAGTCATCTCTCAAAAATCTCCTAGCTATTTTTCTTCTTTAACCACATACCGTCAATCATCTTGTTGATTGCTAAAGTATTATTATTAATTGCCACGTCAAACAATTCATCTGATTTTTGAATACAAATCATTAAAATGGTAATTATGATATTGATTTTTGGGATTCTTTTCCAGCTGGAATGGACGAGTTAGCGAAAATTTTTAGAATGGTTGTCATGGGTGAAGATACCGTAAAAGGAATTGCATTAACTATGGAAATATTGCGGATGCTGCGACTATAGCTAAAGAAGCCTTAGAGGCGTTCTGTGACTTACTACAAGAAGAAGGAAAAGGTTGCTTTAAAGATCCAGAAAAAATTGCCAAATCATTCAACGTGCAATTACCATGAGTTATCGTTTAGGTAGACTTTCACAAGAATCCATCAATGTCGTTCTAAGTGTTCTTGTACGTGAAATTCGTGCGCTTGAAAAGAACATCAAAGACTTGGAAAAGCAATCAAGCAATTATTTGTCGGCATTCGAGAATATCAATATTTGCCCGGTGTTCCAGGTATTGGAAAGGTGTACTCCACTTAATTAATCGTTGAAATCGGTCAAATTGAACGATTGGAAAATCAAACAAAATTGGCAAAATATGCAGGCTTATATTCGAAAGTCAAACAATCTGGTAACTGTCAGTCATAAAATACACCTCTGACAAAACAAGGGAATCGCTATTTTGGATACTACTTAGTTAAAGCTACCAACTCTATAAAAAAGTATCTTCCTGAATATAAAGTTTTTTATCAAAGCAAATGTAAAGAGGTCCCAAATATAAACACAAACGAGCAATCGTCTTAAGTTACGCGTCTTGTGGATACGCTACTACGTAACCATCGACTCTACGCGTTGCCAAGGAGAGTAATAGGTAAATAACATTCTGTTATTGACGCAAACCTTTGAAATCCCCTGTAAAAAATTTGATTTTAGGCGGAGCTAGTTAAGTGCGCTTCAAAACAGGTTACACAATAAAAATATTTTCAATCTTCAACTTGACTTATTACCATTAGATTTATTGACAAGAGCCTTTAAAATATATCTATTTTCGGTTTTTTATATTCAACAAGAAAAGACAAGATTCTCGAAGTACTGGAAGATTCTCGTCTTTTCTTTCATTTCATTGTTATTTAAGAGTTATCGTTACGATAATTTTGTCCATTTATTTTCTTAAAATCACAACTAAATTTTATCATAAAAAAAATGATTCCTATAAGTTAGACTAAGAATCTAACTTTTGGGGATCGGTTCAAAAAGTCTAGTTTCTTTATAAATTCATGAAATTATCAAATTCTAAAAATTCATTATATCCGAGAATGATTGAGGAAGAGAACAAATCTCTTGTCGAAGAAATAAAAAATGCACGAGAAAAAATTGCTTCTTTCACTGAAGAAAAAGAATATCAAGTCGGAGAGTAGTTAGCAAAAATGTAAGATTCAATCACCACTTTGGAGAATACGATTGAATCATTTAAAGGGAACATTTCAGATAATCAAACCAAAATTTCTGATATCGAAAAGACGATTCAGTTGATTGAATCGAAAATTGACGAACTCAAAAAAGGTGTGTGAGATAACATGTCAAAGAAACGAATTCCGGTATTTTTAGACACGGAACATGAAGATGCTTTGAAAGAATTATAAACCTATCTGCCCGTTGACGAGGATATTAAAGATAGTCCGATGATTCGATATGCGCTGCTTGAATTACTTAATCGGGTGAGAAAAGAAATAAATTTCGAAAAAAAAAGTATTGGATTCTTTGTCTTTATTAGAGATTATGACCAATGCAAAATTGGAGCAAGATCATACCAAAATACAAGACCTTTTATCTTCTGATGTTTATCAAGAAGCAGTCACAATGAGTAAGAAAGTTGTTCGAAATAAGAACTATCGCTTTAAAAACAGGAAGGACGAATCAAAGAAAGAAGAAAAGAAAAAGGTCAAATCTGTTCAAGAAGATGTCAAAAAAGAACGTGATTTTAATGATATTGTTTCCCAATATTTACCAAAATAATTGAGGGTTGATGGTGGCACCTAGGTGGCACTTTTTACAAAAAGTACCACCTAGGTGCCATCGGTAGTGGTATCTGGGTGCCACTAAAAAAGCCGCAATGATATCACTTTGAAATCTCTTAAAACCCAATAGGCACAGCCTATTTTCCACCTTCTAACTAGAAGGTGGGGGTATCTACCTTATGCTCTTTCCCTTTTTTTGATCTAAAAGAAGCAATCGATTTACCTGTTCCTTCCCTTTTTTATCAATATTTTTTCCTAAACGGTGAGTATAATTGTCGCTTTTCATTTTTATTTTAATATTCAAATTGAAGACAAGGAGTTCGGTTATTTGATTTATACAATTAGTGACATTCAAAAATTATGTACACCAATATTTTTAGAATGGAAAATAAAAAAAGCTTTTCTGTTTGGGTCATACGCTCGAAACGAAGCAACAGAAACCAGTGATTTAGATATTTTAATCGACGGTGAAGGGTCTTTGCTCCAAAATATATTTGATGTGATTCGGTTAAAAAGTAAATTAAGTAGCGCATTAAAAAAAGAGATCGACCTTACTACACTACGTGCAATCAACGCAGAAACAAACCAAAAAAGAAACCCACTTCTCAAAGAAAATATAGAAGCAGATTGTGTAATGATTTATGATTTTAAAACGAGCGACTCATTTAAAGTAAAGGGTTGAAGCGCAGATACCATTGATCAATTTTTACAAAACTTTTGATTAGTTAGAGAGAAAAAACTTTGCAAAATAGTTTACTTTCGTTATGATAAAAAAGAGAAATGGCGTACAGCGTTTGCTGTGCAGACGCTGTAGGATTTTTGCGCTAGCAAAAAATCCTTGTAGCCTTTCTGGTGTCACTTCAGCTTGCTGTGCGAGCTGAAGTGACCGTGAACCCCCATTTACTAATAGGGGGGTTAGGAAACGACTTCCTACATGTAACGAGGTCAGAAAAACCTTAGTGCTGCAAGGGATTGAGCAATTTTAAAGTTGGTTACATTTTTGACCGATAAAAGTTGAGAATGTAACCAACTTTTTTAGACAGAAAATCGCAAATAGTTTTAATGTAAAAAAACGATCGGTACTGATTGCTGCATTTTGATTTTTTCAAAATTTCTTGCTATAATAAATGTGCGAAGCGATATTAAAGAACAAGCATGTTTACACCAAAAAGCCCTCCTACTGCGAATAGGAGGGCTTTTTTTGCGCTGTTGCGACTCCAGCGTTGGGGCCAGAAGGCAACTGCTTCGACTATCGGCTAATCGTCTAGCCAGCGATCAACTAGTAAGAGTACTAGACCCACGAATAGTGGAGCGATAATCAGCGATATTAAAGTTTCTAGCATATTTACACCCCCTCACGGGGCAGTTTCCATTAACGAGTATAACATGAACAATTCAAGTGATCAGTTGTTTCTTTATTTTCTATTGTCTTTATAATAATCCATAAAAAGAGGAGTTGATATTGTGCACGGTGCAGAGGATTCTCGGCTAACCTATGAACTTTCCCGCTACTTGACCAATACAGAATGGGATCGAATCGAACGAACCAAAAAAATTTATGAAAGGATCAAGAGTGAGGAAGAACTGAACCAACTCAGTAAATCCACAAAAATCCCTTTCGACCATTTACGGCTGATCATGCAAGGTGAGATCATAGCGGACGACTATATACTAAAATTACTAGAAGAAAACATGTAGTTTTCTTACTACATGTTCCTCTACTTTGATTGCTGCATTCAATCGGTTTCGCTTGGCAAAGCGAATTCATGTATACTAAAAGAAAAACAAACGAGGTGGCACCCTTGTGACAACGGACAGATAACCAAAACAAATGTTGACAGTAAAAGAACTTGCTGAATTTTTTGGTATCAGCAGACAAGCTAGGTCGTCCCGATTTGCTTGAAGCGTTCGAAGTTCCTGACACAGCAGCTGCACGTATACTAAGACTAAAAACTGATAGACCAACATTAAGAAAAGAGAATATATTACAGAAAATATAACTTTAAGGTGGAATAGTTATGGGTAAATTCTTTTCAAAATATGATTATTTTTTATATTTTATTGTCGCTATTTTAAGTTTAATCGCATTTCTAGCAAGACATAGTACAACTTGGTTAGTGTTATTTTTCGGGTGGTTAAGTATTGGATTTACTCATGTTGCAAGAAAAAAGCACAAGTAGCAAAGTAAAAAAAAACTTGGAATGAAAAATCTTTGCAAGTTTTTTTTACTTTAATTGAGATTTTATCCATTCTATTGCAGAACTTTTGCTATTATTTGTTTGAACATCTGGATTAATAGGAACATTTTTATAAATTTTATTTGTTCTGTCTTTTACAAAAGCAGAAGTTATTTGTAATGTCGATCCATCGTATAAATAGACAGTTTGATTGGCAGAAGTGTAACCTGCTGAATCAGACCCAAAAAATTTAACATTAGGGATCCCCTTAAAGCACAAAGCGGTTAATTCGCCAGAACTCCCTGTATTACTGTCTATTAATATGGCAATCGGCACTTTTTTTATTTTTTTGTTATCACTTATTTTTATTGTTGAGATGTTACTGTTTAATTTGCCACTTTTAAGAGTTACAGGCTCTAAATCGTTGTTTCTATCGGTTCTGTTGCAAAGTTTTAAATCTACTATCAAATAAGGTAGAATAATAGAAAAAGATAGCAGGAGGAATGACGATGAATCCTTTTAAAGGAAAGCAATTTCAGCAGGATGTGATTATTGTAGCCGTGGGCTACTATCTTCGTTATAACCTTAGCTATCGTGAAGTTCAAGAAATCTTATATGATCGTGGCATTAACGTTTCTCATACGACGATTTACCGTTGGGTGCAAGAATATGGTAAACTACTCTATCAAATTTGGAAAAAGAAAAATAAAAAATCCTTTTATTCATGGAAAATGGATGAAACGTACATCAAAATTAAAGGAAAATGGCATTATTTGTATCGAGCCATCGATGCAGATGGTTTAACCTTGGATATTTGGTTACGTAAAAAACGGGACACACAAGCAGCCTATGCTTTTCTTAAGCGGTTAGTGAAGCAGTTTGATGAACCGAAGGTTGTAGTCACAGATAAAGCCCCCTCTATTACAAGTGCCTTTAAGAAACTAAAAGAATACGGCTTTTATCAAGGGACAGAACATCGTACCATTAAATACCTGAATAATTTGATTGAACAAGACCATCGTCCAGTAAAGAGACGCAATAAATTCTATCGAAGTTTACGCACTGCCTCTACCACGATTAAAGGCATGGAAGCCATTCGAGGATTATATAAGAAAACCCGAAAAGAAGGCACTCTCTTCGGGTTTTCGGTCTGTACTGAAATCAAGGTATTATTGGGAATCCCAGCTTAAATCATAGATACCGTAAGGGATTTTATTCTTTATTTAAAACTTTGCAACAGAACCAACTCTTGACAATAATTGTTTACTAGTGTAAACTCTATTTAACATTAATGTTTACGCGAGTAAACGAAAGGGGGAGAGAATATGAGTACTATAGCTGTAGACCTTCATATAACCGATGCTGAATGGGAAGTTATGCGTGTAGTCTGGGCGAATGGTCGAGTGACTAGTAAAGAAGTCATTTCTACATTGGGAGAGAAAATGGACTGGAAACAAGCGACAACCAAAACGCTCTTAGGTCGACTCGTGGAAAAAGGCGCACTGAATACAGAACAAGAAGGTAGAAAATATATTTATTCGGCAAATATCGAAGAGAAAGAAGCGGTAAGAAGTTTTACAAACGATATTTTCAACCGTATTTGTCGAAAGAGTGTCGGGAATGTAGTAGGGAGTATCATTGAAGATCATGTCTTAAGCTTCGATGATATCCAGCGACTAGAAGAAATATTAGAGATGAAAAAAGCTTTCGCAGTAGAAGAAGTGGATTGTCAGTGTACAGAAGGGCAATGCGATTGCCATTTACATCATCATGGAGAATAAGGAGCGAAAAAATTGGAGAATAAATCGTTTGCCATAGAAGGTATGACCTGTGCGTCTTGTGCGCAGACAGTAGAAAAAGCGGCAAAAAAAGTACGTGGGGTCACACAGGCTTCCGTGAACCTAGCAACAGAAAAGTTGAGTATAGAATACAATGAAACAACTTTTTCGGTAGAAAATCTACAAAAAGCGGTGGATAATTCAGGGTATGAACTGATTGCCCAAGAAGGAACGACGCAAACCTTTGCAATTGAAGGTATGACCTGCGCATCCTGTGCACAGACAATTGAAAAAGCTGTCGGAAAGTTGTCGGGCGTAGATAAAGCTTCAGTCAATTTAGCGACAGAAAAAATGCAAGTTTCTTATAACCCGTCAGCAATTTCAGTATCTGATGTGATTGGTGCTGTATCCAATAGTGGTTATGCAGCCGTATTAGAAACAACTGAGACTCAAGATAATTCACGAGCAGAGAAGCGTGAGAAAAAAGAAAAAAGAATGAAGCAACTTTCAAATCGTTTTGGGATATCCATTATATTTACAATCCCTGTATTAATTATATCCATGGGTCCAATGATCGATATGCCTCTACCAAATATCGTTGACCCAATGATAAATGCATTTAATTTTTCTCTTTTACAACTTATTCTGACTTTGCCGATAATGGTAGTAAGCTGGGAATATTTCCAGAAGGGATTCAAAACCTTATTTAAAGGTCACCCAAATATGGATTCCCTGATTGCCCTTGGTACCGCAGCCGCTTTTGTATACAGTCTGGCAGCGACGATCGGGACAGGCCTGGGTTACGGCAACTTTTCCGATTTACTTTACTATGAAGTGACTGGAGTTATCTTGACTCTTCATACGTTAGGGTTATTTTTAGAAGAGCGATCAAAGGGGCAAATGTCCTCAGCTATTGAAAAATTAGTTAACTTGGCTCCTAAAACAGCTCGAGTAATACGTAATGGTGTGGAACAAGAGATTACTGTGGACGAAGTCGCTTTAGGAGATGTTATTCGAGTTCGTCCGGGAGAAAGTATGCCTGTAGATGGTGTTGTTGTTGAGGGACGCACTTCAGTCGATGAATCAATGCTGACAGGAGAAAGTATCCCCGTGGAAAAGGAAAGTGGAGACGAGGTTATTGGGGCTAGTATCAATAAAAATGGTTCCATTGATTACCGCGCGACTCGAGTGGGAAGTGATACAACTCTATCTCAAATCATAAAATTAGTAGAAGATGCTCAAGGGTCTAAAGCACCCATTGCTCGAATGGCCGATATCATTACCGGATATTTCGTACCGATTGTTATAGCATTAGCCGTTTTAGCAGGGATTGCTTGGTTAATTGCAGGTCAATCTGGAATATTTGTTTTATCTGTTATCATAACAACCCTTGTCATTGCTTGTCCATGTGCCTTAGGTTTGGCGACTCCAACAAGTATTATGGTTGGAACCGGAAAAGGGGCAGAACATGGTGTCTTGATAAAAAGTGGTGAGGCGTTAGAAACCACTCATAATTTAGACACGATTGTATTTGATAAAACAGGGACACTGACAGAAGGTAAACCTATCGTGACGGATATTTTGGTAACTCCTCTTATTACTAAAGAAAATCTTTTATATTATGCAGCTTCCGGTGAAACAGGTTCTGAACACCCATTAGGCGAAGCCATCGTACAGAAATCAAAAGAAGAGAACATGACATTAGCTAAACCAGATCATTTTGAAGCGATTCCTGGACACGGGATTCGAGTTGAAATTGAGGGCAAAGATATGTACATTGGAAACCGTAAACTGATGCTAGAGCAAAAGATTGATTTATCAAGTGTGGAAAAAGAATCCGATCGTTTAGCAGACGAAGGAAAAACACCGATGTATCTCTCTGTTGATGGAGAACTAGCTGGAATTATCGCAGTAGCTGACACACTCAAGGAAAATAGTATGAAGGCTGTTAAAGAACTTAGAAGACGCGGTGTTGAAGTAATCATGATTACTGGAGATAACAAACGAACAGCCAAAGCGATTGCTAAGCAAGTGGGTATAGACAGTGTATTAAGTGAAGTATTACCTGAAGATAAAGCAGAGGAAGTCAAAAAACTACAAGAGGCAGGCAAGAAGGTAGCGATGGTTGGAGACGGCATTAACGATGCACCCGCATTAGCTCAAGCAGATGTCGGAATTGCAGTTGGATCAGGTACAGACGTGGCGATTGAATCGGCTGATATTGTCCTTATGCGTAATGATTTAACCGCTGTATTGACTGCGATTGATTTAAGTCATGCAACGCTACGAAACATTAAACAAAACTTGTTCTGGGCTTTTGCTTACAACCTTGTAGGTATTCCAGTTGCGATGGGTCTCTTGTATATTTTTGGCGGACCATTGATGAGTCCAATGTTTGCGGCAGTCGCCATGAGTTTCAGCTCCGTATCGGTCTTGCTTAATGCTTTACGGTTAAGACGATTCAAACCAGCAGTTGTTTAGAAAACACGTAGCTTATCTGGGATTTAAACTTCTTCCTATTCTATATAATAGGAGAAGATAAAAAAAAAAGGGGAATAAAATAATGAAAAAAGAAGTCTTATTAGATGGCGTAAAATGTGCAGGTTGTGCGAACACGGTACAAGAAAGATTTTCAGCTATTGAAGGGGTTGAATCTGTAGAGGTTGATTTAGAGACTAAAAAAGCAGTACTTGAAAGTCAAACAGAGATTGATACCGAAACGCTCAATGCTGCTTTAGCAGAAACTAACTATTCAGTATTAAGTGCATAAAGTACGAATACCATTTATTCATAGATAGTAGATAGAGATAAAGTATAGAACCCTTTTCATGAGAATTATATGCAGTGTTAGATGAGAAAGTTCTAAAACTTTAAAATCAGTCTCTAATATAATAAGGAGGAATTAAAAATGAGGAATAACAAAAAACATTCGTCACATAGTCATCATAATCACGGCGACATGGATCACTCAAAACACGACCATAATGAAATGGAACATAGTCAGATGGATCACAGCAAGATGAATCATAGTGCGATGGATCACAGTGAAATGGATCATGGCGCAATGGGAGGGCATGCCCACCACCATCACGGTAGCTTTAAGGAGATTTTCTTGAAGTCACTCCCATTAGGAATTGCAATCTTACTCATTACTCCTATGATGGATATTCAGTTGCCTTTCCAAATTATTTTTCCTTATGCAGACGTTGTAGCGGCTGTATTGGCAACAATTCTATACATTTATGGCGGAAAACCATTCTACATGGGTGCGAAAGATGAGTTTAATTCAAAAGCTCCAGGCATGATGTCCTTGATTACTTTGGGAATAACGGTTTCTTATGCCTATAGTGTTTACGCAGTGGCCGCTCGATATGTGACCGGAGAACATGTCATGGACTTCTTCTTTGAGTTTACAACGTTAATTTTAATCATGTTATTAGGACACTGGATTGAAATGAAGGCATTGGGTGAAGCAGGGGACGCGCAAAAAGCATTGGCTGAGTTGGTGCCGAAAGATGCTCATGTTGTTTTAGAAGACGATTCGATTGAGACTCGTCCTGTGTCTGAACTTCAGATTGGAGATGTTATCCGTGTTCAAGCAGGAGAAAATGTTCCAGCTGATGGTATCATTATTCGCGGAGAATCACGTGTAAACGAAGCGCTTGTGACTGGGGAATCGAAACCAATTGAAAAAAATCCCGGAGATGAGGTCATCGGTGGATCAACCAATGGTGGCGGAGTCCTCTATGTGGAAATAAAGCAGACGGGCGATAAGTCCTTCATTTCTCAGGTTCAGGCATTAATCAGTCAAGCTCAAGGCCAATCTTCTCGAGCAGAAAATCTTGCACAAAAAGTTGCAGGATGGCTCTTTTATATTGCGGTTATTGTAGCGCTTATTGCCCTTGTCATATGGATGGTTATAGCTGATGTACCAACGGCAGTTATTTTTACAGTCACCACATTAGTTATTGCTTGTCCGCATGCCCTGGGTCTGGCTATTCCATTGGTGACTGCTCGTAGTACCAGCTTAGGGGCCAGTCGGGGATTATTAGTGAAAGACCGGGACGCTTTGGAGTTGACTACAAAAGCAGATGTTATAGTTTTAGATAAAACGGGAACTTTAACAACTGGTGAGTTTAAAGTATTAGATGTTGAACTCTTTAATGATAAATATACGAAAGATGAAATCGTTGCCTTATTGTCAGGTATCGAAGGTGGATCTAGTCACCCTATCGCTCAGTCAATTATTAGTTACGCAGAACAGCAAGGGATACGTCCAGTAAGTTTTGATTCGATTGATGTTATTTCTGGCGCTGGTGTAGAAGGTCAAGCTAACGGACATCGTTATCAATTAATCAGTCAAAAATCATATGGACGTAATCTGGATATGGATATTCCAAAAGGAGCAACCCTCAGTGTCTTAGTAGAAAACGACCAAGCAATCGGTGCTGTAGCTTTAGGGGATGAATTAAAACCGACAAGTAAAGACTTAATACAAGCCCTTAAAAAGAACAAGATTCAGCCGATTATGGCAACGGGTGACAATGAAAAAGCGGCTCAAGGAGCTGCAGAAATTTTAGGTATTGATTATCTAGCTAATCAATCTCCTCAAGACAAATATGAATTAATTGAAAAACTTAAAGCAGAAGGAAAGAAAGTTATCATGGTCGGTGACGGGGTCAACGATGCACCTTCTCTTGCATTAGCAGACGTTGGTATAGCTGTTGGTGCCGGAACTCAAGTAGCATTGGATTCAGCCGATGTCATCTTGACACAGTCAGACCCTGGCGACATTGAATCCTTTATCGAGTTGGCTCAGAAGACCACACGTAAGATGAAAGAAAATCTTGTTTGGGGAGCAGGGTATAACTTTATCGCGATCCCAATAGCTGCAGGAATACTAGCACCAATTGGCATAACATTAACTCCAGCAGTCGGTGCCGTCTTGATGTCACTTTCGACTGTAATTGTTGCCATCAATGCTATGACATTGAAATTAGAGCCAAAATAAACAGTTATTTGGCACATGAAATAATTGAATGACCTTATCGTGTAAAAATACAATAGTTTCACAGGAAAGGAAGAGATGAAATAATTTAAAAAATCATCTCTTCCTTTTTTAGTTTATAAGGAGGAAAAATTATGAGGCTGGTCCATTTAGGGTTACCTGGTGCTGGGAAAGGCACCCAAGCTAAAAGAATCGCAGAGGAGTACCACCTGACGGCTATTTCAACTGGTGAAATGTTACGAGAAGCAACCAAGGAGAAAGATACATTCGGACTCAGAGTGCAAGAATATATGAATAAAGGAGAGCTAGTTCCAGATGAGTGGATAATCTCATTGGTTAAGAGTCGCTTACAAGCAAAAGATGTTGAAAATGGCTTTGTTCTAGATGGTTACCCACGTACCCTTCAGCAATAAGCCAGGTATTGCTTTGTTGCAAGCTTTGAATTATATGTTTTCTGGTATAATGGCTGGCTATTTTTTAAATGTTATTTGGCTGGATGCTTTTTTCTTTTACCATTCATTATTGACGAGATCCACTTTTTCATTGAAAAGAACATTCTGCTGAAGCGGTACATTGTGTGAATTTTTCTGTTGATTGTTTCGAATTTTTATATTGCATATATGGTTACTTTTTTTCAGTTCTATTCTTTTTTGCTGTGGGGTATCGAAGGCATCTTCAAATTGCGGAATTTAGTCGAATGCTGCTAAAACTTACTGTTTATGCACTATTAGCGTTATTAATGACGGCTGCACTTATTCTCCCCACATTGTTCTACTTGACGTAAGGGATTCGAAACACTGTTCAAACGATAGAATCAACTTTTTTTACTAAATTCTTAGCAAAGATTTTTAACGGAGTTTATTTTAATCGAACCTTTGTTAATACAACAAAATCAGTTTATCCGCATATATATAGTGACATACAATCACTTGTAGTGGTACCGACTTTCTTTCTCTCAAAGCAGATTACTCGTCGAGAATGTTTAATCTATGGCATGCGTTTCTTTTTAGTTTCCTATGTATCTATTTAATGGCACGGGCTCTAGACTTAGGTTTATGGGAAATGAAGAAAATACTAATCAGCTGAATTTTTTTGGTCAGTGATTCTAGGTTATTTGCTAGTAGTGTAGGAAATAAATTTTGCTTTATGGTTTTGGAATCAATTATTAATATTGCTACTTGCGGTCATTACGAGGATATTCCTTAGGAAAATCACAGTCTGAATCTTCCCTAGAAACTATAGAATGACAAGGGGGAGATGAGCAAATTCCTAATTGATTAAATAGGGTGCGTTACTAGTTAGCTCCATAGTAAGATTTTTTCAAAATTTTCTTGAGGTTGGATCAAAAAGGGCTCTTTTCAATTAGATTAAAGACACTCATAAAAAATAGGGAAACGAACTTATAATCGCGTTCGTTTCCCTATTTAATTTATTATGACCATAAAACAATTTGAATTTAGAAAGCACCTTCTTTCTTTGATAAAAAGTACTACTCGTAATCTGTCAGGACTGATAAGACTTTTTATATTAGCTAAATAAAGATTGGATATATTGATTAGCATTCTTAAATTCAACTGTATCGATCAGTGTGCCTTGTACAATCAATCTCGTTACAGCTTCCAAATCCCCGCATGTAACAAGAGTGATCATTTCTTTATTAGGAATATCATCAATGACTTCTACTTTTGATGGATCCACTTTTTCTTTCAAAGACACTTGGTAAATATAAATATTCTTTAAGTCTGTTACATATATTTTTTCTTTTAGAGAAATAAACTCTAATGGAGAAAATAATATAGTTTTATCTTTAGCACTATGGCTTGCTAAAGCATAATTTCGTTCTCCCATCTGCTGATTTGATTTCATTGTACCAGCCCCAGAAAGTAGTGAAATATTGTCTAAGCCTTTGTATATGGGTAAAGATAATTTTACATCGGGTATAGCGATACCACCTATTATAGGTAAATCACTATTTTTAAATTGTGCTTTTAATACTAACTCATTTGAAATAGATTCAACAGAATCAAAGTCAAAGTTTCCTTTCCTTTTCAGATTGTCTTCCAAATCTTTCTTTGAATAATTTGCTATGTCATATTGTTGAACTTGTTTATTCAGTAAGTAAGATCGAATTTGAAAATTAAATATTAAAACTAAGCCTATAAGAAAAATGGTAATTAAAAGTAAATTTAAAAAAATACGCTTGATTCTTTTTATCATTTTTAGATTCCTAGAAATGGAGCAGGATCTACGAATCCAGACCAATTTGAGCTAGTCGCTATTCCAAAATGTAAATGAACTCCAGTTGAATTTCCTGTAGTCCCCATGGTGCCAATGGTCTGGCCAGCACTCACTGATTGGCCCAGTGCAGCAATAAAATTACTTAGGTGAAGGTAATATGAGTAGTAGCCATCTCCGTGATCAATAATAATGTAATTACCTGCGGATCCATCAAAGGATGCCTGCACTACAGTTCCTGATCTAGATGCCATGATAGGCGTTGACGAAGTTCCACCCATATCTATACCATCGTGAAAAGATCCAGAGAATCCAGTAGGATCAGATCTTCCGCCAAATGGACTTGTGACAATAATGTTGGCTACGGGTGCGCCCCAACCAGAAGAACTAGGGCTTTGAACCTGATTATTATTGGAAGAATTATTGTTGTCTTGGTACTCATCTTGATTAACTGAGTTAGATTCTTTATCCGAAGTTTCATTTGTGATCTGTTTTTCTTCCTGCGTATCAGTATTTCCTTGATCTGTTCCTATGTCTTCGTTACCATCTATTTGTGATACTTCGTTTTTCTGATCTTTTATAATAGATGCAGATTCTTCCTCTTGAGCTTTTAAAATAGCCGCAGCTTCTGCTTCTTTTTTCTTTTCCTCTGCTAGGGCTTTAAGTTCCTCTTCCCTTCTTTTTTCTGCTTCTTGTTTTTGATTTTCAAATTTTTCTTTCTCGGATTGCTCTGTCGCCAAAGAAGCGGATATCTCATTAATTTTTATACTTTGATTCAATTTAGCTTCTATAAGATTTTTTTCTTTCTCTTCGAGAGAGCGAGTTTCCTTTTCCGCATCTATAACTTTTTTCTCAGCTTCTTTTTTTAATTCATCTAAACTTTCTTTATCATCTATCTGAGCCTGCATAATCTCATTACTAGCAGAAATAAGCTTAGTCATACCAAAGGCTGCTGTGACTGCATCTGATAATGATTCAGCGTTTACCATGACAGATATTATAGAGTCACTTTTTTGATTTACTTGTGCATTCCGAGCTTGTTCTTCGATAAGTTTATTTCTAAGGTGTATTTTTTTCTCAAGAGTAGTAATTTTTTGATTAATTTCGGTAAGTTTTTTCTCAGATGTGTTTTTTTCCTTTAGCACTTTTTGATATTCATTTTCTAGCTGAGTTATTTTGTTATCTAAATCAGTAAGATAAATTTTAGCTGATTTTTGATCTTTCACAATCGTTTCAATTTTATCATTTTTTTCTTTAATTTTTTCCTCAATAGTCTGCGCTTTAACTAATATACTATTACTAAAAAATAGCGAAAACACAATGACCGAGGTAGATATAATTATTTTTTCAAATTGATTTTTCACTTCCCTTATTTTTAATTGTGAAGAAATATTTTACAAATATTCTCCTCTCTATTTTTATGTGTATTACAGGTTCTATTAGGAACTGAAATTGGAATTACTATACAAAAAGTAATAGGATCCATATGCTACATTTCAATTTAATAGACAGATTTAAAATAACTAAAACTTATGGAGATTTTGTGGAGTAGAAACATATCTACATAAAATTCACACAACTGTAAAGTATGATATCAAAAGTTAATATAGGAGAACGAATTTAGTGGATAAAATATTGAGACATACGAAACCTTGGGACTATCTCATTATTATTGGAGTCATTATGGCATCATTTTTACCATATTTACTATTTGATACTAATAAAAATGAAAATAATAGAGAAAGTAAAGATGTAATTGCAGTTGTTAAAATAGATGGAGAAGTCGTAGACAAATTTAACTTATCACAAGTTAGTGAGTCTTTAGAAAAAACATATTATCCTCAAAAAGGGAAATACAATATTATTGAAGTAGCTCCAGGGAAAATTAGGGTAAAAGAAGATAATAGTCCTGATCAAATTGCTGTTCGTACAGGCTGGATTAGTAGACCAGGGGAAATGAGTATATGTTTACCTCATAAATTGATTGTTGAAATTTTAGGAATAGAAGAGAATCCATTAATTTATTAGTATGACTAATAAACAATACAAATCCTACATTTACATTGATTACAGAATGGAGCCGAACTAGACTTTTAATAAGAAAAGTCATAGATATCAGGCCAAAGTAACTACTATCGTTATAATTGATTATATTAGGAATGTTGCATGTAGCACGTTTTATTAGAGATGACTAGGTTATAAAAATATTAATAATTGATATTAATAGGGATGGTGGTTATCATTACAGTGGATAATACTTATTTAACAGATGTGTTTAATCAATATAAATTACGCGAAAATTTACTGTATCAAACTTGGTTTATCAAAAGTGAAAAACGTTTGAAAGCGTTTAAAAAAGTTAGGAAATACGTACAAGTACTTATCAAACATGTCAATAACGGAACGTTCCCAACAGATTTTAAAAATTCAGCCCTAGAGGACATAATGAATGTAATTGCAGAACAAACAGAAATTTTTAAAGGAGCCAAGCATGCATTTATGTGGAAACCTAAATTGAGAATTCCGGATATTTATGAAAATAGGGAAAATCAGTTAGCTTTTTCACTTTGTCTTGATCAAATTCTTAAAGCTAATCAAGAAATTAAAATGTTATTTGCTATAAATATTCTAGCAGAAAAGAAAATCAGAGGGCTTGGTCCAGCTGTCGCAAACATTTTATATTTTCTAGAACCTACCATTTTCCCTCCTTTTAACACAGCTATTGTAAATGGATATAATTATCTTACGGGCTCGAAAATTCGCTTAGGTAAATGGGAGGACTATTTTAAACTCCGTGATGGTATGATTGAACTCAACTGCTTAGGAGGACTTTTTTCGAAAGATTTGGGTGCTATCTCAGCTTTTTTATTTGATATTGGGAAACTAAATTATATTGTTCGCGAAAATGAAGAAGAGTATGTCAGAATTTCAGAAAGTAACACACAGAAATTAATAAAACAGAAGTTGGAAAAAGAGGATGGCAAAAATGTGCACCAAAAAATCCAATATATCTTAGCTACTTTAGGTAATGAGATAGGTTATCATGCTTGGATTGCCTCAAACGATCATAATAGAATTGTAGATGGGAATCGCTTAGGAGATGTGTCTATACCTCTATTACCAGAAACAATCTATCAATTACCAAATCCGTTAAGTAGGACGATTGGTTTGATTGATGTTATTTGGTTTTCAAAAAATGGGGAACCGATATGTGCTTTTGAGGTTGAAAAATCGACGTCAATAATTTCTGGGATGAATCGAATGGATGATTTGTATTCGATTCATCAAGAAAATTTGATGATGTATATTGTCTCACCAGATCAACGTGAAGAGGAGATACGAGCACAATTTAATAGACCACATTATATGCGTAATCAAAATTTGCATGATCACTTACGATACATTCTATTTACAGATTTAGAGAAACATGCTAATTTTATGAAGAAATTTGGCAAAGATTTTACAATTTTAGCCCCGATATCTCATTATCCAAGTGGTGAACTAGTTCGGTAGTTATTCTGGACAAAGAAGTTGAAATTAATACGGTTAATTGTAGTATAAATAAGCATTTGGGCAGAATTGGAAATCAATCTTCCCTTTTTTTACGAGTAGCTTCCACATTTATAATGGCGCTCATTGCTATTGAATGTCTTAGCAACGTCTAGAAGAAAATCATCATATTAATGCTGCCCATGCTTCCATTTTAGTAACTTTTCGTTGAAGAAAATTGCGGATAGAGTGAATACTATCTATTCATAACCTAGAAATGTTATCTAAAAAGGTATTTTCCTTATATTCATCGAAGATAATGGTTTTATTTGCACTTAAAAAAGAAACAATAAATCTTACTTCTAGAATCCCCTGGTGTATGGACTACCCCATACACCAGGGAATGTTATGTACTCTTGGTGGAATGCAACGAGTGGATGGAATGATGAGGATCATTTTCTTTGGTGTCAGAAATACATAAAGAAAGATTATAAACCACGCATGCCTTATTCGTTTTATAAAGAGTAAAGTTAGACTAAATATTTTGAGAGAATCAATTCTATTCTGAACCATGAATTTAGTGAATTTTAAAGGAGTGTGAAATATAAATCACACTCCTTTAACTTATTTTAACCGTGATTTCAAATCGCTTAGTTCACTACTTAAGATATCATTTTGCTCTTTTAAATTTTCAAGATCCTGTTTCAATTGTTCGTCATCTTTTTCATTATGCGATCCTGAGTGCATACCCCTCATCATAAATATCATCATTATCGGACATAATAAAAGTAATAACCACTGCATTGTCATCGCTCCTTAACTAAGTTCTTTAGAGTAGCAACTTCTTCTTTTAATTGCTCAGTTTGGATTTTTAAACTTGCTATATCATTTTCGGAACCAGTGTGTTTTGAATGATCTTCTCCATGCATATGATGATGCCCAGCATGTCCGTGCCCTTTATGCATAAACATCATTGAGATAGGGCAAATTAGTAGTAATAGTAGTGGTAAGAGATTAAGTAATGCTTCCATGTAAATCTTCCTCCTTAGATTTTTTGAGATAGATGTAAGTTAATATAGAGCCAATTAATAGGACTATGGACAGGACTTGAGCCATTCTCAAGTTTGCTGTTAGCATTAAACTGTCGGTCCGTAATCCTTCAATCCAGAATCTCCCGACGGAATATAGTGAAACATAAATTAAAAATATTTGCCCAAAGAACATTCTATTTCTAGACACCAGAAGCAAAATAATGAGTACTCCTATATTCCATAAAGACTCATATAAAAAAGTCGGATGATGGTAGGCCCCATCAATATACATTTGATCAATTATGAAAGATGGGAGTTTCAGAGATTGTAGGAACTCTATGTCTACAATTTCTCCATAGGCCTCTTGATTCATAAAATTTCCCCATCGTCCAATGATTTGTCCAATTACTATACTGGGAGCAACTACGTCAGCAACATTCCAAAAAGAAAGATTTTTCTTCTTGCAATAAATAACCCCTGTCAATACAGCACCAATTAATCCACCATGTATTGCTAGACCACCTTCCCAAATTTTTAAGATACTTAAAGGATCATCAATGTACAAAGGTAATTCAAAAAGTACATAGTATAATCTGGCCGATATAATAGAAACTGGCAATCCATATAACAACAGATCAACAATTGTATCCTCAGGCAATGCCGCACGCTTTGCTCTTCTATTAGCAACAAAATATCCGATTATGATCCCAAACACTATGAAAATGGCATACCAATAAATAGTAAATGGACCAAACGAAATAAATACTCTGTCGTAGGGTTCTCTCAAATTCTTCCCTCCTTCCTAATGAACTTGTTTTGACTATAGCAGGCTATTATGGAAATTTTATGTAGACTTTTTGACAGATACATTAGTACACATTTTCTACACAAGTTTTTTTATCATTATATTAAAAGGAGTGATCTAATATAAATATTAATTTAATGAAAAAAAGCATGCTATTTCTATTATTTTTTGTCTTTGCTTTATCCCTCGCGATTACATTGACAATCAACTTCCCTGGTTTGCTCAAAATCAATTTATTCTTTCAAAGCGATATAAATTTTCAAAACTGGAGTAGATCTCAAGTTAATCAAGATTTTAAAAATTTAATGGGCTATTTAAATAATCCTTTTCAAAAAGAATTGGTTTTTGATAATCTATACGTCTCAGATCGTGGTATAAACCATTTTAAAGATGTTAAATTTTTGTTCCAGCTTAACTATTCATTGCTTCTTTCTACGAGTAGCGTTCTTTTATACCTAAACAGGAAAAAATTAGTAACGCGTGATCAAGTCAGAGAAATCACTAGTTTAATCAAGTGGATGATAATATCAGTCTGTGTAATGGCACTTCTGTTTTTTGATAAAGCATTTGTGCTTTTTCATCAAGTATTTTTTGACAATGATGATTGGATGTTTGACTATCGTACAGATCCAATTATCAGTTTTTTACCGGAAACATTTTTCTTTTTATGCTTTTTATTAATTGTAACTATAAGTGTTTCTACTTTGACAACAATTCATCATTTGTTTAATAAAGAAGAACGTACTTTATGAATAGCCTAAGGAGGGATGGTCTTGGTCGAACGCAAAATACAGGTATCGAATTCAGAGTTAGATGTTTTAAAGTTTATCTGGAGATATGAACCGGTAATATGTGGTTTAATAACACATGGAATGCAAGAGCGTAATAGTTGGCATCCCTCCACAACAAAAACGTTAATAAGAAGGTTGTTAGATAAAAATGTGATCACGTTTAACACTTCAAAAAACCAAAGATACTACACTTCACTGATTAAGAAGCAAGAATTTTTAGAAACCGAAATACAAAGGTTACTTTCTGGAATGGATGAAGGTTGTATCTCAGAAGTAAGCTACTATTTAAACGGATTGGTTAAACGTTCTGACACGGAGGAATTCAATGATTTCAAAATATAATCTTTATGGAATGACTTGTGCAGTTTGCGCAACAACAATAGAGAAAAAAATTCATGAGTTGGATGGAGTATATTTCGCTAAAGTTAACTTAACAACTGAGGTTCTAAAATTGGAATATGATGAAGGTGTTTTGTCTAATCATACAGTTATAACAGCTATTCAAGACATTGGTTATGACGCTGAGATTCGAAAAAAAACTGAGATAAAGGTATTTGGAATAAGTGGAATGACTTGTGTGTCCTGCGCTAACAAAATTGAAAATGTAGTTAAATCAATGACTTATGTCAAATATGCCAACGTAAATTTTGAAGCAGAAAAACTCTCGGTAATATCAACTGACCCTTCAGCGGTTGCAAAAATAAGTGATGTTGTCAAAACTCTTGGATATCAGCTATATGCTCTTTCTGAAGAGGAGGAACAAGTAATTTATAAAACAAAAGAACAAGAGCAACAGAAGCTAAGGCGAAGATTTATCACGTCAATGCTATTTACAATTCCTGTTCTATATGTTGCTAGTGCAAATATACTTGAGTTACCCCTATTTGAAATAATTGATTCTACGACAAACCCTAGTTTTTTTTCGCTGACGCAATTGATATTTACCACTCCGGTTATATTGGCCAATAAAGACTATTATAAAACTGGATTTTCCGCACTCATGAAAAAACATCCGAATATGGATACATTAATTGCTTTAGGTACAAGTATTGCTTTTTTATACGGCACCTTTGCAACAATACAGATTATATTCGGAAATTATCTCTATACAAAAGAGCTCTACTTTGGAGCATCAGCAGTGATATTAACGTTAATCAGACTAGAGAAATACCTAGAGTTGGTGACGAAAGATAAGACATCTGAAGCAATACAAAAATTAATGAGGATGACTCCCAAAACAGCGAAAACTATCAGACATAATAAGGAACAGACTGTTCCTATTGAATCAGTTTTAGTAGGAGATGTGATCATAGCAAAACCAGGAGAGCGTTTGCCACTGGATGGTATTGTAATAAGTGGTAAGTCTTTAGTTGATGAATCTATGCCTACAGGTGAAAATCTTCCTGTTGAAAAGAAAGCTAATGACCGAGTAATAGGACCCAGTAAAAATAAAAATGGCGTAATAAGATATGAAACAACTCATATTGGTAAAGACACCACTTTAGCTCAAATAAGCAAACTAGTGGATGATGCACAATCTTCGAAAGCTCCAATCGAAAAACTGGCTGATATCATTTCAAGTTACTTTGTATATATCATTATTCTAGTTGCGATTGGATCTAGTCTACTTTGGGTGCTATCTGGACAAAGTATTTCGTTTTCATTCTCAGTCTTAATTTCAGTTTTAGTTATAACATGTCCTTGTGCATTCGGTTTAGCTACACGGACAGCTATTATGGTCGGTATGGGAAAAGGCGCTGAAAATGGTATTTTAATTAAAAGTGGTGAAGCTTTAGAAACAACTCATCACGTAAAAACAATATTATTCGATAAAACTGGTACGATTACAAAAGGAAAACCTGTGGTAACAGATATAATACTTGCAGAAAATATGGATAGAAACTTTCTCTTGTTTTTAGCGGCCTCTGCTGAAAAAGCATCCGAGCATCCGCTTGGGGAGGCAATTGTAAAAGAAGCCGAAATCGTGGGGATTGATCTGGTTGAACCTAGTATATTCGAATCTTTCTCTGGATTGGGCATTAATGCTATATTGAAAGGTACCGAAGTAAGTTTAGGAAATGAAGAGTTCTTTAAGCAGTTGAATATAGACATTAGTAAATTTAAGTTAATTTCAGATAATTTAGCATCTAAAGGAAAGACACCAGTGTATATTGCAAATGATCGTATCTTTCTCGGAATAATTGCGATTGAAGACACTATAAAGCCAGCAAGTGCATTAGCAATTCAAAAGTTGAATAAACTTGGCCTCAATGTGGTTATGCTCACGGGTGATAATAAACTTACTGCACAGGCAATAGCTAATCAAGTTGGGATCACCAACGTTATTAGTGAGGTATTACCTCAAGAAAAGGCCTATTATGTTAAAATGTTGCAGTCAAAAGAACATAGGGTTGCAATGGTAGGTAATGGGATAAACGATGCACTTGCCCTCGCTCAAGCGGATATAGGTTTTGTGATGGGTTCTGGTACTGATATAGCGATGGAATCTGCGGATATAATATTGATGAACGACGATCTGCAATTGCTAATGTCCACGATCGATTTAAGCAAAAAAACAATTTGGAATATAAAGTCAAATTTGTACTGGGCATTTGCTTATAACATGTTAAGTGTTCCAATAGCGATGGGTGTTTTGAACATTTTTTGGGGGCCTTTATTAAGCCCGTTAATTGCAGGCGTTGCTATGAGTTTTAGCTCAATAACAGTACTTTTAAATTCACTTCGCTTAAAAAACTTCAAAGTCAAATAGGAAAGGTGATTGTCTTATGACTGAACATTTACAGACCTTATTTATTAGTGGAATGGCTTGTCTAGGATGCGCCGGAGAAATTAAGTATGCATTAGAAAAGAATCCCTCAATTTCTGTTAGGAAAGTAAATCTCGAAGAAGGTTTAGTAACTATTGCAACAAAGACAGATTTATCAATTAGCGTTATTAATCAATTGTTGAAAAATACGAATTATAAGGCATTATAAGTTTGGTGAATCATCACATTAAATATGTGAATTCTTATGGTAAGAAAGTTCCTCTATATTCTACTTTTTTCAAATTGAGATATATAGAAAAACCAGTTTTTTAAATTTATTCACTGCTTTTTGTGCATAAGTATATGTTGAATCCAATGGACGGATTTCTGAGAGGCATTTCATGTTTTTTTGAACTCAAAAATCCTTTGGAATCCCAATGTAGGTTTTTGGTATTAGTTGAAATGGATTTTCACTTGGTAGTAGAGGAGGGTAGAGAGGATTGTGAAATTCTTATGTAGAACAATTATTTATTTGAATAGGAGGAAGAACTATCCAAAATAGCAGTTCTAAACTTATATTTCATATTAGGATGCTTATCGAATATCATCATAGCACTTCTACCTGTTAGGATATTCATGAAACTCGAAACCTATGTTTTGGGCGCGATACTTAGCGATATATGTACATGATATGCAATCATACACTAAACAAATCAATCTGTATCTATCCTATATTTAAAAGCTCTAAAACAAACTCTATACATGGTTTCTCCATAAATTTTCCTTATGATACTTGTAAGACAATTCTTAAAAGATTGATTAGATTAGTAAATCCAATATAGGCGACTTTTTTAAGAAAGAAGGAATTTTATGATGAAATATTTGCAAATAGTGGTTATTGACGGAATGAATTGCTCAAGGTGTGCATCAAAAGTAAGAAATGCTTTGGAAGCAGAGCCAACAGTCAGTGTAAAAATAGTTGATTTGGCTAGAGGTACAGTTACTTTCGATGCTGATTCAAAATTAACTTTAACATTCTTAAATCAACTACTAAAAAATACAAAGTATACTGTAACTAGGGATATATCTATATAAGTATAAGTATATGTGGGGGAATCAACACAAAATCTCCACATATTTTTTTTATGGTAACTACATAATAGATATGGGAGATGATGGGTTGAAGAATAATAAATATATTTGGTTAGCAGCAACAATATCAATGTTGACCCTAGGCGGTGTTTTCATATTGATTCAACAGCAGAACAAGGAGGAGCATGCTGAAGTTGTCTTTCAAGAAGAACAACGACAAATCTCAAGTAGAATGTCCAATATGATGGGGGATAATCAAGAAGCTGATTTGAAGGTAGTACACCAAACGGAGAGACAACTATTGATTCCCCCTGTTCTTGAACCATCTTCAAAAAGCAAAGAAAATGTGATATATGATATAGTTGCTCAAAACGGAGAAGTTCAAATAATGGATGGAGAAAAAACTGAAACATTAGGCTATAACGGGGATTTTTTAGGACCAGTTATTAGACTGAAAAAAGGTCAAAAAGTTACTATCAATACAACCAATAATCTTGATGCTAGCACATCTTTTCATTGGCACGGTTTGAAAGTAGCTTCTGATGCAGATGGAGGTCCACATCAGATTATAGAAGCAGGACAGAAAAAAAGTGTAACATTCGAGGTTGATCAAGAAGCTTCTACACTCTGGTTTCATCCCCATCCGGAAGGAGAAACAGCATCTCAAGTTTATAAGGGTTTAGCAGGTTTGATGTATATTGATGATGACAACTCAAAATCATTAGATTTACCTTCCAAATATGGTGTCGACGACATTCCCTTGATTGTGCAAGATAAATCTTTCAGCTCCACTAATCAAATTAACTATGAAAATGATTTTAACTCTGATGGAACAAAAGGGGAGACGTTGCTTACTAATGGCACTATCAATCCATATATTGAGATAAAAAACCGATGGATGAGGTATAGAATTGTTAATGGATCTAATTCAAGAAACTTCACTTTTACTTTGGATAAAGATGAATCATTCTACCAAATTGCTACAGATGGTGGTTTTCTGAATACTTCTGTTAAACTTAGTAAACTACTTTTAGCCCCCGGGGAAAGGGCAGAAATATTAGTGGATACTCAGAATTATAAAAAAGGTGAGGTAATTCATTTACTAGCAAATAATTTGGTTGCCTTGACAATGAGAATTGAGAATACGATAGAAAACAAAGAGTTTACTCCCTCTGATAGTCTAAATACTATTAGTACTTTAGATGAAAAGAAATTGGAAGATTTAGCAAGACAAAGTATTAATTTAAGAGGAATGTCTCACATGGTAAACATCAACAATAAGCAGTTTGATATGGAAAGAATAGATTTATTTAAAAAACTAGATACTCAAGAGATTTGGGAAGTTAACAATACTAATAGTATG
The DNA here is from genome assembly GCF_050542975.1 of Enterococcus sp. DIV1368d. NCBI lineage: Bacteria > Bacillati > Bacillota > Bacilli > Lactobacillales > Enterococcaceae > Enterococcus > Enterococcus sp. DIV1368d. Next base: position 805,875 of record NZ_CP172939.1, read on the forward strand.
ATGGGAGGAATGATTCATCCGTTCCATATCCATGGTGTTCAGTTTCAAATTTTATCTAGAGACGGAAATCAGCCCGCACTAAACGAGCAGGGATGGAAAGATACTGTGCTGGTAAATCCGGATGAAACAGTAGAACTTCTTGTGAAATTCGACCATAAGGGTATTTTCATGTATCATTGTCATATATTAGAACATGAAGAGTATGGCATGATGGGACAAATGGAAATTAAATAGAAAATAATTTAAGAAGGATGATTGTCTATGAAAATTCTTATTGTGGACGATGAAGAAAAAATTTTGGAAATTATTGATGCCTATCTAGTTGCTAATCATTATTCAGTTTATAAAGCAATAAGTGGTGCAATGGCATTGGAAAAGTTCGAGAAAAATAATCCTGATTTAGTTGTGTTAGATTTAATGCTTCCGGATACTGATGGATTGACTGTGTGTAGAAAAATCAGAGAAGTATCAAATGTACCAATTATAATGTTAACAGCTAAGTCTGATGAGGATGATATTCTTACTGGTCTCAAGTTAGGTGCCGATGACTATATGATTAAACCATTTAGTCCCAAAGAATTAGTTGCGAGAATACAAACTGTATTGCGCAGAACTGAGACCTTATCAAATCCTAATAAGCTTTCTTCAAGTAATGGGGAATTGATAGTATATCCTGAAAGTCGCCAAGTTTATCTACATCAAGTGGAATTAAACCTCACAACAACTGAATTTGATATTCTACACGCCCTAATATCCACACCTAATAAAGTCTTTTCTCGTAGTGATTTGATAGAGAAAGTTAAGGGAATAGAATTTGATGGACTAGATAGGAGCATCGATTCTCATATAAAAAACTTAAGACATAAAATTGAGAATGATGCTAAATCACCTATGTATATTTTGACAGTCCATGGTACAGGATATAGATTTGGTGGCCACTAATGAGAAAAAGAACGATAAAAACTCAATTAGTTCTTTCCTTTTTAGCAATCGCAACATTAATAATAGGATGGATTAGTTTAGTCGCATTAAGTTTGACGAACAATCATTTTAGTAAATACGTAGAAGAGCGACAAGAAGATTTGTTGAATCAGTATGTATATACAATTGATTTATTGTGGTTAAATAGTGGAGAAACATGGAACAGCGAGGAACTTGCAGCACTATCTGAGAAAGCATTAGAAAATAATATTTATTTTTCTATAGAAGACGAACAAGGCAACATGGTTTGGGAACTTAAAGGAAAAAATTTGAAGTCAGCACAGGACAAACTGAAAAAAAATGCCTTGAAAGTTTCTGAGAAAAAAAGTGTGAAACTAGACGAAACAATAGAAGCGAAAAAGAAGTTAATTAATGATGGAAACGAGTTTGGAAAAGTAACGTTTTATTATTTCGGACCTTTTGCTTATACAGAGCACGATGCCTTGTTTATCTCCAGTATGAAACAAAGTTTAATGTATGTTGCTATTGCAGCTCTTCTTGTATCATTTATACTTGCTTCGTGGATCTCTGCTAGATTAGGATTACCACTAAAGCATGTAAGCGACTTTACACATAAATTAACCCGTGGGGAATATGCTGATAAAATCCCACAAGAAACTTCAATTATTGAAATTAATTCCTTGATTGATTCCCTAAATGATTTAAGTAATCAGTTGGAGAAACAGCATGGACTTCGAAAAAGATTAACTACTGATATTTCACATGAATTAAGAACTCCATTAGCTACCCTCAAAGGCAATGTGGAAGGAATGATTGACGGAGTCTGGAAAATAACTCCCGAGCGCCTACAATCTTGTTATGATGAAATAGATCGTCTAACTCGTTTAATTGGAAATATAGAAGTAATCAACAAAATTGAAGCAAAGTATGATCATTTAAATAAAACTGAGTTTAGCATATATAAGTTGATCGAATCCGTTATTGAAAATTTCTCCAGCAAATTTGAGTCAAAAAACCTTCATGTTGAAATCCAAGGGGATAACATCAATATATTTGCAGATAAAGATAAAATGAACCAAGTTGTTATCAATCTTTTGAGTAATGCTATTAAATTTACGCAAAAGGATGGAACCATTAAGTTTTCTATAAGTAAAAATAAAGACCATGTTCTTTTAATTGTTGAAGACAACGGCATTGGTATAGAAAAAGATCAGCAACTTCATATTTTTGATAGATTTTATATGGCTGACCCCTCCAGAAGTAGAGCTTTAGGGGGGCAAGGTATCGGATTAGCTATTGTAAAGAGCGTTATTGAAGCGCATAAAGGTAGTATAACTGTAAAAAGTAAATTAGGTCTAGGAACTAAATTTGTTATAAAGTTACCATTTCAATAAAGGAGGAGAGTTATTTGTTTCAAAAACAGATAAAAATTGCTAAACTAGTATGTGAATGTTGGGCAAAAAAAATATTTTTTCAACTGATTTCGATAGATAGTGTCGAAAAAGTTCATTTAGATATCTTATCAAATTCTGTAGTAATCTTTTCTAAGAAGGACTTATCAATAGCTACAATTAAAAAAGAAGTTTTTGGATTACAAATTTATGAGATGACCTAAATGTGATTAATTAAAGGAGGATGAAGACAGTGAAAAAGATGACAAAATTAGTATTTGCAAGTCTTGGAATTATTGTATTTTTAGGAGCGTGTAGCAATCAAAGTGAATCGAATAATTCTAAAAGCACAAACGAGGAATCGACTTCTACAGCGTCTAGTGAAATGAATAGTATGGAGGGAATGAATCACGAAGGTATGGTTCCTTCTTCAATGAAAGATGCTGCAAACCCTAAATTCCCGGTGGGAAGTAATGTTATACTGCTAGGCGATCATATGGAAGGGATGAAAGGTGCAAATGCTCAAGTTGTAGGGGCCTTTGATACTACAATGTATGAAGTAAGCTATGAGCCAAAAACTGGGGGACCAATGGTTAACAATCATCGATGGGTAGTACAAGAAGAGTTAAAAGATACTGAGACTGTAGCAAATGAGGGCGATACTGTTATCTTGAATGCCGATCACATGGATGGGATGATGGGAGCTGAAGCAAAAGTAGATAAATCTATTACAGGAACTGTTTACGTTGTTAATTACACTCCAACCGATGGTCAAGAAGAAGTTAAGAATCATATGTGGGTAACTGAAGATGAGATGGAATATGACGAAAATAATGAGTAATTTTATATACTAAACCAATAAGCTGGTACATGGCCTTCGTATTCTCAACATGAGGAATATGAGCTCTTTGTTAATAAGGACTGATGAGTTGTGCAAAATCAAATCTGGGTCAGAACGAACCTCATTCTGGCTCAGATTTTTGGCTCTTCGACATTTAGTGCTGGTAGAGAGACAACTGAAAATTTAGTCATAACCAGTTAGGCAGAGTGCTTAACTGGTTTTTGTTTTACTTGGAAGATCAAGCCTTGAATGAGATAAATTCTTGCTCGAAAGTTGTGGAAATTTCGATAGCCGTAGGCTACTCGTTTTATCACTTTTATCTTATTATTTGTTCTTTCCAATGAACCATTACTATACCTGGGTTTTAAAGCATATTGAATCCCTAATTTGTATTTATTTAAAAACGTCAGCTTCTTACAAAACCATTGTGGAAGGCATTGATCTAAGCGGTTCTGTTGCAAAGTTTTAAATAAAGAATAAAATCCCTTACGGTATCTATGATTTAAGCTGGGATTCCCAATAATACCTTGATTTCAGTACAGACCGAAAACCCGAAGAGAGTGCCTTCTTTTCGGGTTTTCTTATATAATCCTAGAATGTCTTCCATGCCTTTAATCGTGGTAGAGGCAGTGCGTAAACTTCGATAGAATTTATTGCGTCTCTTTACTGGACGATGGTCTTGTTCAATCAAATTATTCAGGTATTTAATGGTACGATGTTCTGTCCCTTGATAAAAGCCGTATTCTTTTAGTTTCTTAAAGGCACTTGTAATAGAGGGGGCTTTATCTGTGACTACAACCTTCGGTTCATCAAACTGCTTCACTAACCGCTTAAGAAAAGCATAGGCTGCTTGTGTGTCCCGTTTTTTACGTAACCAAATATCCAAGGTTAAACCATCTGCATCGATGGCTCGATACAAATAATGCCATTTTCCTTTAATTTTGATGTACGTTTCATCCATTTTCCATGAATAAAAGGATTTTTTATTTTTCTTTTTCCAAATTTGATAGAGTAGTTTGCCATATTCTTGCACCCAACGATAAATCGTCGTATGAGAAACGTTAATGCCACGATCATATAAGATTTCTTGAACTTCACGATAGCTAAGGTTATAACGAAGATAGTAGCCCACGGCTACAATAATCACATCCTGCTGAAATTGCTTTCCTTTAAAAGGATTCATCGTCATTCCTCCTGCTATCTTTTTCTATTATTCTACCTTATTTGATAGTAGATTTAAAACTTTGCAACAGAACCGCTGATTATTTAGCTTATTAACGATAGACTCAATTGGTTTATTGAAACATACGCTACCTAAAAAATAATTAATCGTCAAATGATTTTTGAATATAGGAACAACAAAAAAAGTTGAAGCTAAAGAAATTGGAGCAGACGTTCAAAAAGACGGAACAGTTACAGTTAAAGGTTTAGACGGAAAAATGAAAGTTTTACCAAAAACAGGTGAAACAGCAAATATTGCATTGTCTGTCCTAGGTTCATTAATGGTATTAGGATCAGGAATCATTTTTAAAAAGAGAATTTAAGTAAATTTAAAAGCATGGTCGCAAGTTTCACTAGCAGCCATGCTTTTATTGAATCATTGTAGGACATTTTAAAGATAAAATTGCCCACTTTAAAATTAAACATGTGCTTAGAATCGTTCTAGGCAACACCAATAACAACAGATAGAATCAGCAACTTGGCTTCATTTTGAAATCATGCTATAATGAATGTGCGAAACGAGATAAGTTCTAATGAATAGCACAAAAGCCCAACCTATTGCGAGTAGGTCGGGCTTTTCTTTGCACTTGTTGCGAATACAAGCGTGTGAGTTAGACAGCAACTTGCTTGCTATCGTCTAATCATCTAACCAATGATCAACTAATGTGATTATTAGACCCACTAAAAGTGGTGCGATAACTAACGAGATAATTTGTTCCATGAATAGCACCCCCTTACGGGGCAAGTTGCCGTTAATTAGTATAGCATACTTAATATTCTAAACAGTTGATAAATTAAGATAAAAGCTAAAATCACTAATCACAAGTGATTTGTGATTAATCACTTGTGATTTACAAGGTGTAACGATATAATTAAATGGAAAACGTGCAAAATATTTACATAAACAGGGGGGAGAAACTTGGAACTAGCATTTAGAGAAAACTTAAAAAAGATGAGAGGTACCAAATCAAAAGAAAAATTCTCCCAAGAATTAGAAATGAGTAGATCAAATTATTCACGAATAGAATCAGGAAAATCAGATCCAACCATAAAAACACTAGAACAAATTGCAAAGTTAACTAACTCAACGCTAGTAGTGGATTTAATCCCAAATGAGCCAACAGAACCAGAATCAGAACAAGTAACATTGGATTTAGAAATGGAAGAAGAAATAATCTCAACTCTCCAAAATCCTCAAAATACCGCTATATCAAGCCATTTCCAGCCTCTACTTTTCCACCCTTGTTATCAATCCCACCAACTCGATGTGGCTTGAGAGGACAGAATGAATGTCATTTGAGTATGTTCGTTCTCGGAAACATATTCACTGCGTTTTTAGCACCATCGGTAGACGGGAACATATCCATTCATGATAAAAAATAACGTGTCTAATTGCATAATCATGATTGAGTAGAGTTGTCAAAAGAATAAACATAACGTATTTCAGTAAGTTTTTTTCCTGTAATTTCAATAATGCATTCATCGTCTTCATTGCATCGCCACTTATTCTTCCGGCTGAATCAATACTACCCCCTGCTCTGAGATGACAATAATGATATCACCTGAAGCTGGTATCCCCTTGTTGGAAGTATATCTTTCAAAAAATTTGACAAAACTTATCATCTAGTACAATTTCCATGCCTAAAACCACAATATTAATATCCCTCGACTACTATAACTTCACCTTCTTCATCAGTTGGGGGTTGAAAATGATCATAATAAGTGGAAGCTGTTTGCTCCGTCAATATGATATCATTTTGATGATTTCCGTTTCTTTTTCGAATACGTTCCATAACAACTTCCTTAGGTGTCTTTATATAATAGATTTTGGGTTCTATGTCGTATTTCTTTAATAATGAAATATATTCATTTCTCATTTCTCTAGACCAAAATGAATAATCGAGAACAATATCAATGTTTTGCATGATAAGTGAAATTAGTTTTTCATCAAGATAGGTTTTAATATCTTCTAAAACCTCCTGAGGTAAAGGATGTTCATTCAAACCTCGTTTGAATGATTCTTCATCATAAGATAGTATTGTCATCCCGGTACTTTCAAATTTTTTTGCTAGTGTTGATTTACCTGCTCCCGCAGGGCCGCACATTAAAATAACTTTACTTTTCGACAAATTATCTACTGTATTTTTCATTGATATAACCTCCTATAACAAACCAAGAAAACATGACACTCTCCTTAAGCATTATTACTATTCACTCTTTTCATGATTTCCTGTACTATTGATGTTTTAGCATTCGCATAGTGCTGGACATGCCTCCATTTATGCATTGGCACTTAATCTCTTATTACTGGAGTTAAATTCATATGATTTTTAATCTGCAAAAAAGTTTATAGCACCGTCGCTTATACCAGAAAATATAACAAACGCCGCATTGTTTTTTGTGCACTTTAATAATCTATTCAACTAAGGAATTAAGCTGGCTGTCAAGAGAGTAATATCGTATCGAATCTCAGGTGGAAATTTTCTGCGGTATCTTTTTTGACTGAAATGACATTAGTGTTTTTTGGGGATTGTGTATGTAAGTATTTTTTAAAATCATTTTAACAAGTTTTGGACAAAAATTCTCATGAAAAAACAGAATTTAAATAGCATGATAAATTAGAGAAGATAGTTTAATGTGCTTATAGGAACACCCCACTTTTACAGTCACAATCAATAACCTTGCTACTTTCTTTCGAAATTGATAAGAGTCTAAAGGATTGACAACGCTTGATAGTGAGCATAAACTTAATGTACGCTAGTTAGTTTACAAGTGCAAACTAAAAAAGTATGATGTGTCGTCTCTGAAATTCTCCCTGATTCAAGTCATAACCAGAGTACATATCGATTATTTTTTGATTCCATATTTTTTCCTTTATGTGCTGAGGATTAAGGGGTACCAATTGTAATTGCGCATTATATGGTCTTTGTTTAGAATCGCTCTCCAAAAAGCCAATTTTTTTGCATAGAATTTTAGATGTGGTACCATTAATTAGAATTATTATAAATAAGAAGTAGGTATCATTGTTTCAGTACAAAGACTAGGAGGAATGGAAGATGGAAATAGACTACAAGGATCATGGGAAGAAGCCGTATATCATTAATATTGAAGACGCCACCACAGGAAATGATAATTACCGGACGACCATTTGGACAGGCAGTAAACTGCAAGTCACCGTAATGTCCATTCAACCGGGCGATGACATCGGTTTGGAAGTGCACGAAGGCATTGACCAATTTATCCGTATTGAAGAAGGAGAAGGCGTGTGTAAAATGGGGCCTTCTAAAGATAACTTACATGTTCAACAAAAAGTGATGGATGATGACGCCGTATTTGTTCCGGCGGACATGTGGCACAACATCGAAAACACCGGTGATAAGCCGCTCAGACTGTATACCATTTATGCTGGTCCAGATCACCTTGAAGGAACGGTTCACCCTACTCATGAAGACGCCAAAAACGATCCAAACGAACACTGAGGTACACTAGGATGAAACAAAAGCCCTGCACCCGTATGGATGGTCCACTGGTGCAGGGCTTTTTTATAAAGGAGAGAAGTGGTATGAGTGATTCATTGTTTCAATTAGAGAAGGTTGGTTTTCAGGCAAACGGAAACCAAATCCTTCAAGATATCTCTTTTACAGTAAACAAAGGGGAAGTGATTGTTTTTTCTGGTCCTTCTGGAAGTGGAAAAAGTACCCTTTTGAAATTAATTGGTACGCTGCTTTCCCCAACTTCCGGAAAAATTTATTATCGAGGTACGGATCTGCAAAAAATCGATCCTGTGGAGTATAGAAAAGAAGTCTCTTATTTCTTTCAAAACGCTTCTCTATTCGATGAGACAGTTCAAGAGAACTTGTCTTTTCCTGCCCGCATAAGAGAAGAAGGATTTGATCGGGAACGTGCAAAAAAATTGTTAGAACGAGTTCAAATACCTGAAACTTACTTATCGAAAGAGGTCAAGGAACTATCAGGAGGGGAAAAACAACGGGTTGCATTGGTCCGAAATTTGATGTATCAACCGAAAGTGTTGCTCCTGGATGAAGTTACCAGTTCATTGGACCAAGAAAACAGAGCGATTGTCCTTGATTTAGTCCGAGACATGATGAAAGACCAACAAACTACGGTGTTGGCCGTCACTCACAACCAGGAAGAAATCGACCAAGCTTCTCGTCTGATTACTATCAAAGGTGGAAAAATGGAGGAATCGAAATGACAAACAATTTGGAAATCAGTAATCTTTCTTTGCTTTTATCCTCTGTCCTCTTGATAGTTGCCTTGTTGATTGATTACAAAGAGAAATTGGGATTAGGAAACGACATTTTTATTGCGGGAATTCGCGCTGTCGTTCAATTATTCCTTATTGGATATGTATTGAGCTACGTATTACGAGTGGATAACAACTTTCTCACTTTAGCGATGGTTTTGTTCATTGTGTTCAACGCTTCTTATAACGCCCATACACGCAGTGAGGGGATCAACCGCTCTTTTAAAATTTCAACGACGGCTATTGGAGTAGGAACAGCCTTGTCCTTACTCATTCTTGTTTTTTCAGGAGTCATTGACTGGTCCCCTTCCCAAATCGTTCCAATTACAGGCATGATTGCCAGCAACGCCATGACTGCGATTGGAGTGACCTATCGGTCTTTGAATTCAAAATTTACGGACCAACGCCAACAGGTATTGGAAAAATTGGCATTGGGAGCCAATAAAAAACAAGCGTCCATGAGTATTGTAAGAGAAAGCGTCAAAACGGGCATGGCTCCTTCAATTGACCAAACAAAAACGGTTGGACTTGTCAGCCTACCAGGTATGATGTCAGGGTTGGTTTTTGCGGGAATTGATCCTGTTCAAGCGATTCGTTACCAAATTGTTGTGATGTTTATGTTGATTTCAGTTACTGCGATTTCTTCGTTTATTGCTAGTTATATGGCTTACCGTGAGTTTTATAACAATCGCAGTCAATTAATTATATGATTTGGGATGATACACTACTCTTAAAACCAGTGGTTACAATTTTATGTAGTTAAAAGAAGACCTCACGAGAATAATTGCAAAAAGAACTTCATTTTTTAAGGAAGAAGGATATTTTTGTCATCGAATCTTTGGAACGACTAGGGCGAAACTATGATGAAATTTTTTATATAGTGCAGCAACTGGATTAAAAGGATATCGGACTGATTGTTTTGAACATGCCTATCCTCAACCAATGAGAACTTTCGACGAACGGTTCTGTTGCAAAGTTTTAAATAAAGAATAAAATCCCTTACGGTATCTATGATTTAAGCTGGGATTCCCAATAATATCTTGATTTCAGTACAGACCGAAAACCCGAAGAGAGTGCCTTCTTTTCGGGTTTTCTTATATAATCCTCGGATGGCTTCCATGCCTTTAATCGTGGTAGAGGCAGTGCGTAAACTTCGATAGAATTTATTGCGTCTCTTTACTGGACGATGGTCTTGTTCAATCAAATTATTCAGGTATTTAATGGTACGATGTTCTGTCCCTTGATAAAAGCCGTATTCTTTTAGTTTCTTAAAGGCACTTGTAATAGAGGGGGCTTTATCTGTGACTACAACCTTCGGTTCATCAAACTGCTTCACTAACCGCTTAAGAAAAGCATAGGCTGCTTGTGTGTCCCGTTTTTTACGTAACCAAATATCCAAGGTTAAACCATCTGCATCGATGGCTCGATACAAATAATGCCATTTTCCTTTAATTTTGATGTACGTTTCATCCATTTTCCATGAATAAAAGGATTTTTTATTTTTCTTTTTCCAAATTTGATAGAGTAGTTTGCCATATTCTTGCACCCAACGATAAATCGTCGTATGAGAAACGTTAATGCCACGATCATATAAGATTTCTTGAACTTCACGATAGCTAAGGTTATAACGAAGATAGTAGCCCACGGCTACAATAATCACATCCTGCTGAAATTGCTTGCCTTTAAAATGATCTATCTTGATTCCTCCAAGCTATCTTTTCCATTCATTTTACCTTACAACAGAGGGAGAACAGGAGTGAACACATGGGTGATTTATTAAAAAAAAAGAATTGATGCAATTATTAGAAATTTACCAAAAAATGGGAGAAGAATATCAAAAATTATTTAAAAAAGTGGAAATAAAACTTTATGAACTAACTAAGGAAGCATACATTTCCTAGACTTCGATCCGCCACAAAGCTTATGGCTGCGATTGCTATTCTACCCTGTTCAAATAATGGAAAAGCGATTTGAAATTCAAAAAAAATTTGTTATAATAGTCACATGAGAATCAATGAAGCATATTAAAACTAAATAATGAAAGCTTTGGAATATAACAGATTTTGTTTGTTGGTTATATTCATTGTGATCTGAACAGGCGGTGGACATATAAAAGGTCCATGCAGCCGGGCTGCAATTTTTGCGGCAGCAGAGTATGTAAATAATAAGGGCATACCTGTGGGACAGTTAATTCTGTTCTATAGGTGTGCCCTTTTTTATATATATATTTCTAAATAAAGGGGAGTGAAAAGATGAGATGAAATGGATTTGTAATAATTGGTAAGCAAAAAAACAAAAAATAAGAAAGAGGTTTTAGAAATGGTTGAGTATCTAACAAAAAGTAGGCAAGGACAATTTTTAGTTGTCGGTGTTTTATTTACAATCTTAGGGTTTATCTTTATCCCACTAAATGATGCATACAGTTCCATACTATTTTATATTTCAATTTTCTTTTTAGGCTTCTATGCGGCAAAACATGCTGTTGTTGAAACGATTAAAGATCGCTCACCAAATGTCGACCTATTAATGGTTTTGGCAGCAGTTGGTGCAGTAATCATTGATTTTGAGTCTGAAGGAGCGGCGTTGCTATTGATTTTTGCTGCTGCAGAAGTTTTGGAAGATTATGCAACGAACAAATCCACCAGCGCGATTTCAGAATTAATGGCGCAAGTACCCGACACAGCCCAAGTGCTAAAAGAAAATGGGGATGTAGTGGTTACCCCTACGAAAGAGTTAGTTATTGGGGACATTGTCGTGGTATCGAAAGGTGGTCAAATCCCTATTGATGGCTTGATCGACCGAAATGCAATCGTGAATGAAGCGGCTTTAACGGGTGAGTCTGTCCCAGTAGAAAAAGAGTTAAAGGAGGAAGTTTTTGCCGGAACGATTAATGAAGGAAATGTTTTTCATATAGAAGTAAACAAGACACTGAATCAAACCATGTTTTCCAATATTATCCGGATGGTTGAAGAAGCACAAAACAAACCTTCTCGAATCGCAAAGTTTATAGACCGTATTGAAAGTAAGTACGTGATTGGCGTTTTAATTATCATACCTATTTTCATCTTCTTTCTATATTATTTCCTAAGCCTACCATTAGAAGAAGCATTTTATCGTGGAATGGTACTTTTAACAGTGGCTAGTCCATGTGCATTGATGGCATCAGCTACACCGGCTACGTTAAGCGCGATAAGTAATGGAGCCAAAAACGGTATCTTATTTAAAGGTGGAGCCGCAATGGAAGCGTTAAGTACAATGAATATTTTGTATACAGATAAGACCGGAACATTGACGTATGGCGACTTCCAAGTGGTCGATTATCATTTGGACCAAGAGCTGTTAAAAGAAGTCATTTATATGGAGCAACAATCCAGTCACCCAATCGGAAGAGCAATTGTTTCTGCCTTTAAAGAGATTAACTTAGCACAAGTGAATCAAGCGGAATCGATTGAAGAAATTGCTGGTTCGGGAATTAAAAAAGGGGCAATCCTAGTTGGAAAACCGGATGCATTTAAGCAATATGATAAATTTGATCAGTTTGAAAAGCTACTGGAAAAAGGCGATACGACCATATTTGTAGCGAAGGGAAATGAAGTCGTCGGTTACTTCTCACTCCGGGATCGAATTCGTCCGCAGTCAGCGAGTACGGTTGCGGATTTCCAAAAAGAGGGCATCAAGGTTTATCTTTTAACGGGAGATAACGAAAAGGTTGCGGCACAGGTTGCAAAGGAAGTAAAGGTAGATGACTATATTTCTTCCATGTTACCGGAAGATAAAATAGATTTTGTCTTAAAAAGCCAAGGAAAAGAAGAAGTTGTTGGGATGATTGGCGATGGGATCAATGATGCGCCCGCGCTAGCGAATGCAGATATCGGAATTGCGATGGGAAGTGGCTCGTCAGTCGCAATGGAATCCTCTGATGTCGTTGTAGTGAAGAATGATTTGTCTAAATTGTTTTATAGCTATCAGCTAAGCAAGAAATTAAATAAAATCATTATTCAAAATGTCATTTTCTCCATCGCTGTTATTGTCAGCTTGATTACTTTAAATATGTTCGGCGTTCTGGGACTTCCTTTAGCAGTACTATTCCATGAGGGCTCCACAATCCTCGTCATCTTAAACGGCTTGCGGTTGTTAGGGTCCGAAAAAACAAAAGCGGAATTAAGTGGTGCTTATTAGACTGCATCATGATATTAGCTGAAAGGGTGAGCGAATATCTACAGCTTTTTAAATTTGTATCTGTAGGGAATGAAGCTTACCCTTGGCGAAAGCCTAAATCGTCAAAAAAGCTGATAATTTCTGAACAGAAATTATCAGCTTTATCTATTTTAAATACATGCTAAAAATCGTTTATTCAAACTTGATTGTCATCAATTATTAAAAACAATAAAGGAGCTATCATAGAGTTATACGAAAGAGTAAAACAAAAAAGACCGCGCAGTGAAAAACTATTTTCGAAGGAAAACCACTTCTTGATGAGGATCAATTCTTAATCTGATTCAATCCAGTAGACTTACATTACAAACAACAAACAGGAGGAAAAAATCATGCAAAGGTGTATTTTAGGAAAGAAAAATCAAATCACCGTCATCAGTGGCATATTAATCGTAATAATTTCCTTCGTTATCGATGGCCTCGATTTGGATGGCAACGGACTTATTTTTTAATCTAGCCACTTGAAGCACCTCGCCAATCTCTTGTTCGGACATTTGGGGCTTTGGGGAATTGATGTGAGCCAATCCTTTTTGAATTTTTTCCTGTTCAGCTGTGTGTTCAGATAAGAAAAAGCCCGCCCATTTTTTCATACCCCGGTCTTGATATTCGTCATTCAAATATTTCATGGATAATCACTCCTTTAGAACCATTATAAGAACAAGTGTTCGTTTTGTGAAGGGGGACAAGGAGTAAATGTCCTGATTTTTTTTATCAGCGACTTTCATTTACTGATGAAAAGAGAGAATAATAACAAAAGCAGGGAAAAGAAAAACTCCTATAATCGCAATCGTTTTTCCTTAAAAGACAAGAGTATGGAGTGCTTTTTTCAAAAGCATATCTATTGAAACCATTTTTTCGTTTTGTGTCGCCATACGCCCTGAACGGTTCTGTTGCAAAGTTTTAAATAAAGAATAAAATCCCTTACGGTATCTATGATTTAAGCTGGGATTCCCAATAATACCTTGATTTCAGTACAGACCGAAAACCCGAAGAGAGTGCCTTCTTTTCGGGTTTTCTTATATAATCCTAGAATGTCTTCCATGCCTTTAATCGTGGTAGAGGCAGTGCGTAAACTTCGATAGAATTTATTGCGTCTCTTTACTGGACGATGGTCTTGTTCAATCAAATTATTCAGGTATTTAATGGTACGATGTTCTGTCCCTTGATAAAAGCCGTATTCTTTTAGTTTCTTAAAGGCACTTGTAATAGAGGGGGCTTTATCTGTGACTACAACCTTCGGTTCATCAAACTGCTTCACTAACCGCTTAAGAAAAGCATAGGCTGCTTGTGTGTCCCGTTTTTTACGTAACCAAATATCCAAGGTTAAACCATCTGCATCGATGGCTCGATACAAATAATGCCATTTTCCTTTAATTTTGATGTACGTTTCATCCATTTTCCATGAATAAAAGGATTTTTTCTTTTTCTTTTTCCAAATTTGATAGAGTAGTTTGCCATATTCTTGCACCCAACGATAAATCGTCGTATGAGAAACGTTAATGCCACGATCATATAAGATTTCTTGAACTTCACGATAGCTAAGGTTATAACGAAGATAGTAGCCCACGGCTACAATAATCACATCCTGCTGAAATTGCTTTCCTTTAAAATGATTCATCGTCATTCCTCCTGCTATCTTTTTCTATTATTCTACCTTATTTGATAGTAGATTTAAAACTTTGCAACAGAACCAATTGAACTCACATAAAAAACATCTAAACCAAAATATCTACAAGCTTGGAAAGGATAATAGGTTGTTATTAAAAATAATTTTTATTCCTGAATAATTCATAGCTTTAATTCTTTGACAAATCATATTCTTACAAATTAGACAAGAGAAAATAAATATTCCATATCTACTTTATTGGATCCATAACATGACTAAATTCTGAATACTTTTTAAAGCTTATCATTTGGTAAAACTGAATATAAGTTAATGATATAGACTGAAAATTTTGAATTTTCAGAATATAATAACTTAAAAGTACTGACAAAATTTTTTAAAGGGACAATATTAATGTTCTGAGATAATCAAATCTTACCGAAAATATCAAAACCCTAATGTGACACAATCAGATTCTGTCACATTCGTTAAAATCGCTCCATCCTTAGAGGCTCTAAGAGGAAATCACTTTTCTTTTAGGGCCTTGTCATTTTAATATTTAAATGGCGCATAGTTTGCTTCATAACTAGCGTTCAAAAAAACTAAAAATGTATCATAAAAAGAAGGCACGCTTATAAACATGCCTTCTTTTATTTGTTGTGTTATTTAACTTTCATCAATCGTAATCCGTTTAATGTTACTAAAAGCGTTGCTCCCATATCTGCTACAATAGCAATCCATAGTGTTAGCCAACCTGGTATGACTAGTAGTAGAGCTAATAGTTTTATACCTAATGAGAAGGTGATATTTTGCTTAATTACTTTTAGAGTTTGGCGGCTAAGTCTAACAATGAATGGTAATTTTTGTAAATCGTCGCCCATTAGAGCAACATCAGCAGTTTCGAGAGCCGTATCTGTTCCTGCACCGCCCATTGCAATACCAACCGTCGATGCAGCTAATGCTGGTGCATCATTAATGCCGTCGCCCACCATTGCTACTTTATTATAAGTTGTCCGCAACGCTTTAATCGAATCTAATTTTTCTTGAGGCATTAGATCTCCTTTTATTTCAGTCACACCTAATTGCTTACCAATAGATTCAGCGGTTTTAGTATTATCACCAGTAAGCATAATAGTGTGTTCAATTGACAACTTGTGGAGTTCAGAAATAACGGCAGCACTTGAATCTCTTACTTCATCCGCGACAGCAATTACTCCTAAAATTTGTTCGTCAGTACCGAAATACATGGCGGTTTTCCCTTGTTCTTGAAATTGTCTGTATTGTACTTTGACCGCTGTTTCTTCGATTACTGATGCAGAAAACAGTTTAGGGCTTCCAATATAGTAACGTATGTTTTGATGTATACCTGTAAGTCCTTTACCTGTGATAGATTGGAAATCCTCGATTTGTATTGACTTGTAATCCACATTAGTTTTATCCGCTTCGTTTAATATAGCAGAAGCTAATGGGTGTTGAGAAAGAGATTCCAACGATGAAATAATCGATAGATAATTTATATCAGTTTCAGAACTGGTTGCAATGAAATCCGTTACGACAGGCTTTCCTTTTGTTAAGGTTCCAGTCTTATCGAAAGCAATTGCTCTCAAATGACCAATTTCTTCCAGATAGACTCCGCCTTTTACTAAAACACCATTTTTTGCTGCATTACCAATAGCCGAAACAATTGAAACAGGTGTTGAGATCACTAATGAACAAGGACATCCGACAACTAAAATGGATAACCCTTGGTAAAGCCATTTATTCCAGTCACCACCAAAGAATAGCGGAGGAACAACCACTATCAAAAGGGCCATAATAATTATGAATGGCGTATAGTATTTTGCAAATTTATCTACAAAGGCTTGTGCAGGAGCTCGTTCTCCTTGCGCTTCTTCAACTAAGTGAATGATTTTGGCAATCGTTGTATCCGTTACTTTTTTTGTTACTTTGACTTCAAGAACACCTTCTTCATTTAGTGTTCCTGCAAACACTTCATCATCTAACTGTTTTTCAACAGGAACCGATTCTCCTGTTATTGCTGCTTGATTTACTGAAGAATGACCGTTGATAACAAGCCCATCCATGGCTATTTTTTGTCCGGGTTTAATGATCATAATATCGTCGATATCGATTTTATCGACACTGACTAATTGCTCTACATTGTTTCTCCTGATAAGAGCTTCTTTGGGAGCTATATCCATAAGAGAACGAATCGACTGTCTTGCTTTATCCATTGAAAATCGTTCCAAAGCTTCGCTAATAGCAAATAGTATTACTACAATAGAACCTTCGGCCCATTCTCCAATAAATGCGGCCCCAATAATTGCAATAGTCATTAAAGATTCCATGGAGAAGTCCAATTTGATCAAATCAGAGAACCCTTCTTTAAATAAATCAAATCCACCAATTATTATTGCCAATATATAAAGAGCTTTCGTTAATAAATGATCTTCGCCCAATGATAGTTGGGAAATCACAGCAACAAGTATAAAACCAAGAGAGATGATTAAAGCGATATTCCGTTTAATAAAAGACTCTTTTGATCTAACTTGTTCATCATTTTCTTGATCATCACGAATGATAAGATTTTCGAAGGCTCCCGCTTCTTCGAGTTCTTCAATTGTTGTTTGGCCTTCTACTGAAATCTTACTTGCACCAAAGTTTACTGTTGCACTCGTAACTCCTGGCAACTGTTTTACATTTTTTTCAAATTTACCTGCACAATTTGTACAGCTTAATCCTTCTATTCGATAGGTTTTTTCGGTCATTTTCTCACTCATGCTAGCACCTCTTCTTTAAAATTTACGCCAAGCTCCATAAGATTTAAGATTTTGATATTTTTAATAAAATAGTAGACTAACTTACCATCCTTGTGACTATCAACTATTCCCAATTTTTTTAAGGAGTTCAGATGGTGTGAAGTTGTTGCGACCGAAGCATCAATGATATTAGCAATATCACAAACACATAGCTCATCTTCATGAACTAAAGCATGTACAATTTTAAGTCGATTTTCATCTGACAATATTTTAAAGAAACCACTTACTGACGGAGTATCAAAGTTTGCTAGTTTAGATTTAGCACGATTAACTTTGTCTTCATGAATACAAGTTATTTCACAAATTTCATTATTCATACGATCATCCCTTTACATTCAAATGTTTGTTTGAATGTATTGTATCAGAACATCCATCTATATTCAAGTGAATGTTTGAATGTTCATAAAATGACGATTTTCTGGACACTCTTTTTAGATACCATAATTAATAAGTATTACTTTGCTTTCGTGTTCATTAACTCGTAACTAAATCATTGTTCAATTAAAATTTAGATTTATGAGTATTAGGACAAATATTGGATGGGGTCAGAAACTTAAGAGTTTATGATCACTCTTTGGTTGCTATATACTATAAAAGTGTTCAAGATTAGATATTCTTGGACACTTTTTCTATGCTAGATTTTCCCATAGATAACCTTTAGTGATACTACTAACTATGCTATTACTTTCAATTCATTTAGAAATTATGAATAAATAACTTGACCTTATATAGATGATTATCTATATTGTATATAGATAATCATCTATATAAGGAGGGTCGAAAGAATGAATTATGAATCTCTTTCATTAGTATTAAAATCTCTAGCGGATCCAAATCGCATGAAAATAGTAGATGTGCTTTCTTGCGGCAGTTTATGTGCATGTGATTTACTTGAATATTTTGATTTTACACAACCTACACTCTCTCATCATATGAAAGTACTTGAAAAAGCGGGTGTTGTTTGTGTAAGTAAAAAAGGACAATGGCACCATTATTCGTTGAGGGAAGAATTTGTTGTAGAATTTATGGAATCTATTCAACAATTACTTGTAAATAATGAAGGCAACTGTGTATGTAAAGTAAAAGAAGGATCTAAAATAGGGGGAAAGTAAAAATGAAACCAAAAGGTAAATCTGAAGGGTTGGGTTTTTTTGAAAAGTATTTAACTCTGTGGGTAATATTGTGCATGATTGTCGGCGTGTTGATTGGACAATTTGCGCCAGCTATCCCTGATACATTAAGTCAATTTGAGTATTTTCAGGTCTCAATTCCAACGGCTATTTTGATATGGTTGATGATTTATCCTATGATGTTAAAAATTGATTTTACCAGTATTGTTCGTGCTGCTAAAAAACCTAAGGGATTAGTTATCACGTGCGTTACTAATTGGCTTATTAAACCGTTTACGATGTATGGCATTTCAGCACTCTTTTTTTATGTGATTTTCCAACAATTGATTCCAATAGAACTAGCAAAAGAATACGTCGCTGGTGCAGTTATTCTAGGAGCAGCACCATGTACAGCGATGGTTTTTGTGTGGAGCTACCTAACAAAAGGTGACTCTGCCTATACTTTGGTTCAAGTCGCAATCAACGATTTAATTATCCTAGTATTATTTGCACCTATTGTTGCTTTCTTGTTAGGTGTTGATAATGTAAGTGTCCCCTTAGCTACTTTATTACTGTCTACTGTTCTTTTTGTAGTTGTTCCATTGTTTTTAGGCTTCATTACTCGAGTGTTGATCATAAAAAAAAGAGGTTTAACCTATTTTGAAAATGTCTTCTTGAAGAAATTTGATTCAGTGACGATTATTGGTTTATTACTAACTCTGATCATTATCTTCTCCTTCCAAGGTGAAAGAATTATTGCTAATCCATTGCATATTTTATTGATTGCAATTCCTTTAACGATTCAAACGATTTTAATATTTACAATTGCTTATAGTTGGGCAAGATTTTGGAAGTTGCCACATAATATTGCTTCTCCTGCTGGAATGATAGGAGCAAGTAACTTTTTTGAGTTGGCAGTAGCGGTATCAATATCACTTTTTGGATTACAGTCGGGAGCAACTTTAGCAACAGTCGTAGGCGTACTTGTGGAAGTGCCAGTTATGTTAC
Source organism: Enterococcus sp. DIV1368d (assembly GCF_050542975.1). Classification (NCBI taxonomy): domain Bacteria; kingdom Bacillati; phylum Bacillota; class Bacilli; order Lactobacillales; family Enterococcaceae; genus Enterococcus; species Enterococcus sp. DIV1368d. The sequence goes on from NZ_CP172939.1 coordinate 825,291, forward strand.
TTTTAGTTAAGGTTTCTAATAAAACAAAAGACTGGTTCATAAATCCGGAATCTTTGAGTGAAATCAAGAACGTATAAAGGATAGGTGTGGAGAAATGAAAATCATCATTATTGGATCTGTCGCTGCTGGAACAAGTGTCGCTGCAAAAGCAAGAAGAAATACGGAAGATGCAGAGATTGTTTTGTATGATAAAGATATGGATGTGTCTTACGCAGTTTGTGGGATTCCATATGCAGTGGGGGGAGAAGTGGAAAACTTTGATGAACTGACGCCTCGTAATTCTGAATGGTTTAAAAAAAGGTACAACGTAGATATTCACACCTCTCATGAAATAACTCAGGTTGACTATAAAAAAAAATTGGTTCACGGAATCAATCTAATTACAAAAAAATCATTTACGAATAATTTTGATGTTTTAGTGTTTGCCACAGGATCGGTTTATAATACCCCAGAAATATTTGTTAATAGACATTTTGAGAATGTTTTTCAGGTGAAGAACATTTCGAGTGGGAAAAGTATCAAGAAGTTTGTAGATGAGAACGAGCCCAAAAAAGCAGTTGTCATTGGTGCTGGATATATTGGTTTAGAAATGGCCGAGCAGTTTCAGAGATTAGGTCTTGAGGTCTCGTTACTTCAACGAAGTAAATATCCTATGTCACATTTAGACTGGGACATGTCTTCAAGAATCATTAATGAAATGAAGAGGAAAAACATTGCCTTTTTCCCTGAAGAAACCGTCAGAAAAATTAACGGTGATGGTAGTCTGAAGTCTATTGAAACGGCTAAAGGAACTATCTTTTCGGCAGATATTTTTGTATTAGCTACCGGAGTAAAGCCTAACACCGCATTGGCAAAATCCATGGGAATTAAATTAGGAATTACCGGAGCTATAGAAGTAAACGATAAGTTAGAGACCAATCTTCCAAATGTTTATGCCGTGGGTGATGTAGCAGAAAGTTTTGATCGTATAACTAGGCTACCTATTTATCGACCTTTAGCTTCAACAGCTAATAAAATGGGAAGGATAGCAGGAGATATTATTACCGGTGGCGATCTACGACATAAGGGAATCTTAGGAACTGGTATTTTACGATTCTTTGATTTAACAATCGCTCAAACTGGTCTTACAGAAAAAGATGCTTTAGCAAATGATATAGCCATAACTACTTTGTATAATATTAAACCTAATAAACCGGACTATATGAAGGGTAAAGAAATGGTGATCAAAGCGATCGCAAATAAAGAAAATGGGAAGATACTTGGGGCACAAATCATTGGTTATGATGGGGTAGATAAGCGTATCGATGTGTTTGCTACTGCTATTTCATTTGGCGCAACTGCTGAAGATTTGTTTCACTTGGATTTAGCATATGCCCCACCTTTTTCTACAACAAAAGATCCCATTCATTATACTGGGATGGCTTTGAACAACGATATAAATAATGATACCCCGTTAATGACCCCTATAGAGCTATTGAGAAGAATTGATAGCGGCGAAAAATTACAAATTATTGATACCAGATCAAGAAAACAGTTTGAAACTTCGAAAATTGAGGGAGCAATTCACATACCTTTAGCTGAGTTAAGAGATCGATATGAGGAATTGGGTAAAGAATGCGTGACAGTAACTTATTGTAATAAAGGCGTTACTGGAAATGCAGCCCAAAATATTCTACTGAAAAAAGGTTTCAGACGAGTCTACAATTTATCTGGAGGAAACAAAAATTATCAGGAAATTCTTAGAAATACAAGATTAAATGAGCAAGAGGAGCAATAACTGATGACAGAAGAAAAGCGAACCGCCGCACGTATTCTTGGTGTTATATTTGCTTTTGCGGTTGCTAAATTTTTAAATCTTCCTATTCGATTAGGTGCACTTTTGAATATCCTTATTCTGATTTTTGGTTTGTATATAGTCGCTAAAAAAAGAGCGAAGTAATTTCAAAAATTCATAAAGTCATGTGACCTTCTTGGTTGCATGATTTTATTTAAGTCAATAGAAGATAGTATGTAACTTACAGCGGGAAAGCGAGGATTCATTAATGTCATATGCACTAGAAATTAAGAATTTAAAAAAGACTTACGCTACAGGTGTAGAGGCTTTGAAAGGAATTGATCTAACAGTAGATGAAGGAGATTTTTACGCACTTCTGGGACCAAATGGGGCAGGAAAATCCACGACCATCGGAATTATTACTTCATTAGTAAATAAAACTTCGGGGGAGGTCAAAATATTCGGCTATGACATTGATACAGATTTAGTACGAGCAAAACAAAAAATTGGGCTTGTCCCTCAGGAATTCAATTTCAACCCCTTCGAGACAGTCCAACAAATCGTTGTCAATCAAGCAGGTTACTATGGCGTTTCACGAAAAGAAGCACTGAGTAGAGCTGAAAAATATTTAAAGCAATCAAACTTATGGGAAAAAAGAAATGTGCGAGCACGTATGTTATCTGGAGGAATGAAAAGAAGATTAATGATAGCACGAGCATTAATGCATGAACCTAATTTACTTATCTTAGATGAACCAACTGCAGGAGTAGATATAGAGTTGCGACGTGATATGTGGAACTTCTTAAGAGATTTGAATCAGCAAGGAACAACTATCATTCTTACAACACATTATTTAGAAGAAGCAGAGCTTCTTTGTCGAAATATCGGTATTATTCAATCGGGTGCGTTAATCGAGAACACTAGTATGAAAAATATCCTTTCAAAGCTACAGTACGAAACCTTTATTTTTGACTTAGAATCTTGTGAGAATAACCCAGAAATTGTCGGGTATGATTATTATTATGAAGATGATACAACATTAGTAGTCGTAGTGCAGCGCCATCAAGGTGTAAACGATATTTTTAAACAATTAAATGATCAAGAAGTGAAAGTTTTGTCACTAAGGAATAAGTCAAATCGGTTAGAAGAATTATTTTTGAAAATCACAGAAGAAAAAACACTGGAGGAGAATCATGTTTAATATTTATTATACAGCATTGAAAAGCTTAGCAATAAAAGAGACAAATAGGTATCTTCGAATTTGGGTACAAACACTGGTACCACCCGTTATTACAACTTCTTTGTACTTTATTATTTTTGGGAAAATGATTGGTGGCCGTATTGGTGATATGGGCGGCTTTTCATATATGGAATTTATTGTACCAGGTTTAATAATGATGTCAGCAATTACAAGTTCATATGCAAATGTATCATCTTCCTTCTTCTCACAAAAATTCCAGAAAAATATTGAGGAACTATTAGTTGCTCCTGTACCTACACATATTATCATCTGGGGATTTGTAGTGGGAGGACTTGGCAGGAGTATCCTGGTCGGGTCTTTAGTTACGTTGATATCATTGTTCTTTGTTCCGCTACATGTTCATTCTTGGCTTATTGTAATCGTCACATTACTAATGACGGCAATATTATTCTCACTTGCGGGTCTAATCAATGGGGTTTTTGCTCAATCTTATGATGATGTCTCGATTGTTCCAACTTTTGTCTTACAGCCTCTTACATACTTGGGGGGTGTTTTTATGCGATATCAATGCTTCCTCCTTTTTGGCAAGCTGTTTCTAAAATCAATCCCATAGTATATATGATCTCCGGATTTAGATATGGGTTTTTAGGAACCACTGATGTTCCAATTGTGATTTCATTATCACTTCTTATTGGATTCATCATTATCCTTTATGGAATTTGTTATTACCTGGTGAATAAGGGAATTGGATTGAGAAGTTAATTTTGTAGGTTCTGTTGCAAAGTTTTAAATCTACTATCAGATAAGGTAGAATAATAGAAAAAGATAGCAGGAGGAATGACGATGAGTCATTTTAAAGGAAAGCAATTTCAGCAGGATGTGATTATTGTAACCGTGGGCTACTATCTTCGTTATAACCTTAGCTATCGTGAAGTTCAAGAAATCTTATATGATCGTGGCATTAACGTTTCTCATACGACGATTTATCGTTGGGTGCAAGAATATGGCAAACTACTCTATCAAATTTGGAAAAAGAAAAATAAAAAATCCTTTTATTCATGGAAAATGGATGAAACGTACATCAAAATTAAAGGAAAATGGCATTATTTGTATCGAGCCATCGATGCAGATGGTTTAACCTTAGATATTTGGTTACGTAAAAAACGGGACACACAAGCAGCCTATGCTTTTCTTAAGCGGTTAGTGAAGCAGTTTGATGAACCGAAGGTTGTAGTCACAGATAAAGCCCCCTCTATTACAAGTGCCTTTAAGAAACTAAAAGAATACGGCTTTTATCAAGGGACAGAACATCGTACCATTAAATACCTGAATAATTTGATTGAACAAGACCATCGTCCAGTAAAGAGACGCAATAAATTCTATCGAAGTTTACGCACTGCCTCTACCACGATTAAAGGCATGGAAGCCATTCGAGGATTATATAAGAAAACCCGAAAAGAAGGCACTCTCTTCGGGTTTTCGGTCTGTACTGAAATCAAGGTATTATTGGGAATCCCAGCTTAAATCATAGATACCGTAAGGGATTTTATTCTTTATTTAAAACTTTGCAACAGAACCAAATGACTCATCGTCATTCCTCCTGCTATCTTTTTCTATTATTCTACCTTATCTGATAGTAGATTTAAAACTTTGCAACAGAACCAATCGTCGTATGAGAAACGTTAATGCCACGATCATATAAGATTTCTTGAACTTCACGATAGCTAAGGTTATAACGAAGATAGTAGCCCACGGCTAAAATAATCACATCCTGCTGAAATTGCTTTCCTTTAAAATGATTCATCGTCATTCCTCCTGCTATCTTTTTCTATTATTCTACCTTATTTGATAGTAGATTTAAAACTTTGCAACAGAACCATATTCATTTAATGATTGTAGAAAATGGATTGGGGGCAGTAGATAAATTTACAGAAGATGGTTCAATTAATGATGATTACAGAATTAACTACTTAAAATCTCATTTAATAGAAATGAAGCAAGCGATATATGAGGGTGTGGAAGTCTGGGGCTATATGGTTTGGAGTCCTATAGATATTGTCAGTTCAAGCACAGGGGAGATGAAAAAGAGATATGGGTTGATTTATGTCAATAGAAATGACAACCAGAAAGGAAACTTTGAAAGATACAAGAAAAAATCCTTTTGTTGGTATAAAGATGTTATTGGTTCCAATGGGAATAACTTGTAGGAAGCCACTGGTTACTCATGAACTGTAAATGTAGAAAATTTTTAGATTTACAAGTCTCTGATATTTCAATTTAAGAAAAGCTTATTATTAAGATGAGAATTACAAAGGGAATTAATTGGCTAAAATCCTTTAATCCTCACACTTACGTAAAATTGAGATAGGATAAGAAAAAGCTTAACAGGGAGTGGTATATCTTTTTTAATGCTACAAGGTGTAATCAGATATTGTTGAGTATCCATCGGATTACTATCAAAATCGGTTACTTGTATTTCAAAAATATGACAAAATATTTCTATTTGTTTCTATTTGTTTTAAATTCTATTATTTCGAATATTATTTGTTCTATTTGCTATGCTTTATATAAATAATATTTATTAAAAGTATAGGAGAACTGTTTGTGAAAAAAAATATTTTTATTTCCAGTATTTTAATGTTGTTTTCTATGTCAGTGGTTTCTGCATATGCGGAGGATCTAGACAATGAGATCGGTAAACAGGAACAGAAAATTGATGTTATAAAGAAAGAAACAAAGACCATAGAGGAGCAAAAGTTAGATACCGATAATTCAATTAAGAAAATTGATGCCGAGATTAAAGAAATACTCGAAAATAAATCAGTTACAGAAAAAAAAGCAAATGAAATTTCTAAAGAAATAACGGAGCTCACTATAAAGATTAACAAAAGAAAAGATTTACTAAGAAATCAAGCTAGAGATATTCAAACTTCTGATTCATCAAATAGTTTAATGGAGACATTACTCAGTTCAGAATCTATTAGTGATGCAATAAATAAAGCAGTTGCCTCTATTACGATTATGAACGCGAGTAATAGTATAGTGGAACAACAGCAGATGGATATAGAAAAAAGTGTTGTACTTGAAAAAGAATTAGAAAAAAAACTAGCTGACATCGAAGATCAATCTTCTGAATTAGATAAGAAACAGAGAAACTTAGTAGATATCAAATTGGGACAAGAATTAGAAATAGCTGAATTATCCTTATCCCTAAATACTGAAGAAGAAAAGAAACAGAAACTCATTGAGGAAAGAGATGAGGCAGAAAAGAAAAAGAAATTAGCTTTAGAGGCTTTGGAAAAGCAACGAAAAATTGAAGAAGAAGCTAAAAGAATGGCTGATTTGGAAGTATCTAAGAAACAAGAGACAAGTAATAATAATTCAGCAGAGAATGCGGAATTGGTTGATGAAAAACCAATAAAAGAAAATCCAAGCGAGACAAGTAAATCTGAAGAAAATGTTGTATCGGATGAAGAAAAAAGCAACGTAGATTTGTCTTCCAAAGAAAAAGATGTTCCATCAACCGAGGAGTCTAGTTCGTCAAATAATGGTTGGACTAGGCCTCTGGATTCTATTAATATTTCAAGCCGATTTGGGTTTCGCTCAGATCCTACAGGATATTCTGGAAATCAGCATGACGGTTTAGATTTTACCGGATCTACTGGAACTCCGATTTATTCAATTAATTCCGGAGAAGTTGTTGCGGCAGGTTATGGACCGTCTACTGGAAATCATGTGATTATAAAACACTCTAACGGTATGTATAGTTATTATATGCATATGAGTACACCACCGGCGGTATCAGTAGGCCAGTCAGTCTCTTCAAGAGAATACTTAGGAGGGATGGGAACGACGGGTAATTCTACTGGAGTTCACCTTCACTTGGGCATGTCTACAGGATTGTGGTCCGGTTTTGTGGACCCAGCGACTTATATAGGCTTATAGAATTGCAAATTTTTTTGTTTTAGAAAAATCTAGTGTTTAAGGCAGTATGCTTTATTACGCTAGATTTTTCATTTGATTTATACACCTTTTTTTAAACTATTCGAAGTAATAGAATTAACTTTTAATACGTTAAAGAAAAGTATAAAGAATATAAATTAGATAATTATTTCAATATTTTTCAAAATAGTTTAATCTCATTTATAGAATGTGGTTTAGATATCGACGTAAATTTAGGTAAAAATTGGTACTATATGTTCAAAAGTAATCGGTCGAAGCTAATTACACAGAAGAAAAACCGTATTTTTTAAAAAAACATATGAATGATTTGACATATGTGTGATTGGTCATTTATAATATTATTAAATTAACTAAAGGATGAGTAAGATGTCAAAAGAAAGAAAAAAAGAAATACGGAGAAAATTGATTAAGCTTTTAAATGAAAATCCTAACTGGTTAGATAGTGATCATACAGAACTAAAAAAAGAAATTCAGTTGTTGGGACGGTTTCTAGGATATAGCTCCAAAAACAAAAAAATTGGAGACTTAACTTTAGAAAAATATTTAAAATTACTTAGCTTAGGTTTCAATAACCAAGAAATAAAAGGAATCTATCAGTTATCTGAGGGTAGCTTTAAGGAGTGGTTGAAAGAGCATGATTTTTATCGGCGAAATGTGGATGAGATTTTAAATGAAAACAAAGAATTCAAAAACTATGATTAATCATAAACAATATTTAGGAGGTAATATAAATGGACAAAGATGAAATCAACAACAAAAATCATTCTCTTAAAAACGAGACTAGTAACCATGGGGGTACTGAGCATAAACATAATGAAGAACACGATCACAGCCATGGGAATATCCCAGTGTATTTTTACTTCATTGGGTTAATCGCATTTTTAATTGCTCTATTTTTAGGAGAAGATCTACTTATACTTTCTAACATGTTATTTAGTATTACGGTGGTTTCTGCAGGGTACCATGTAATCATAGAGGGCTTTGGAGATACAATAAAAGATAGTTTGAAAACAAAAAAATTTATGCCTAATATTCATTTTTTAATGGTATTAGCAGCAGCTGCTGCAATGATTATTGGCAGTTTCGAGGAAGCTGGTCTATTAATTTTGATTTTTGCAGGAGCACATTTCTTAGAAGATTACGCAGAGGGTAAGAGTAAGAGAGAAATTACGAATCTGCTAAAGCTAAATCCCACGGAAGCCAGAAGACTATCAATTGACAACTCTGTTGAAGTCGTGTCAGTTGATCAATTAGTGGTCGGAGATAAAGTGCAAGTTTTAAATGGAGGACAAGTGCCTACAGATGGAAAAATAATCTCTGGAACAACATCAATCGATGAGTCGTCTATAAACGGTGAAAGTATTCCAAAAGAAAAAACAGTAGGTGACGATGTATTCGGAAGTACAATTAATGGTACCGGTTCGTTTGTTATGGAAGTTTCAAAAGATAGTAGTGATACTGTATTTGCAAAAATATTAAAACTAGTTGATCAATCGCAGAAAAATTTGAGTAAAACAGCAACAACCATAAAGAGGTTAGAGCCCAAGTATGTGACCTTAGTATTGATGATTTTCCCATTTATATTGGTCTTGGGTCCAACAGTTTTTGGATGGAGCTGGAATGTAACTTTATATCGAAGTATTGTATTTTTAATTTCATCTTCACCTTGCGCATTAGCAGCTAGTGCGGTACCAGCTACTTTATCAGCGATTTCTAATTTAGCTAAGAGAGGTGTACTGTTTAAAGGGGGATCATTTTTATCTAATTTAGGGGAACTTAAAGCTATTTCTTTTGACAAAACAGGGACTTTGACGAAAGGAAAACCCGTTGTTACAAATCAATATTTCATTGATGGGGTCGACGAAGAAGAGGTAATCGACGTTATTGTATCAATGGAAAAAGAATCAAATCATCCTTTAGCGACTGCTATAGTTAGTAATTTTCCACATACGGAGACAAAAACACTATCAGTAGAAAATGAGGTTGGCAGAGGATTAGTATCAACATTCAATGATAATGAGTATAGAATTTCTAAACCTTCGGAATTTAACAGTTATGATAAAAACATAAAAGAAAAAGTTAATGAGTATTCAAAAGACGGAAAGACTGTTGTTTTAATAGCAATTAATAAGGAAGTTATAGGTTTAATTGCATTAATGGATGTCCCTAACTCGAATGCAAAAGATGCAATAGAATACTTCAATGATCAAGGTGTTCACACTACTTTAATTACAGGAGATGCTAAACTTACGGGTGAATCGATTGGCAATGAGCTAAAGATTGGTCAAGTAATTGCTAATGTTTTACCGGAAGATAAGGCGAAAATTGTTAAACAGCAACAGGATTCATATGGACTAACTGCAATGGTAGGTGACGGAGTCAATGATGCGCCAGCTTTAGTTAATGCGGATGTAGGAATTGCTATGGGCGATGGAACGGATGTTGCTATCGATGTAGCGGATGTGGTTCTAATGAAGAATGACATATCGAATTTAGTTTATGCTCATAAAGTATCTAGACGATTAAATAAAATTGTCTGGCAGAATATTATCTTTTCAATGTTTATTGTGTTGCTATTAATATCATTAAACTTTTTAGGTAAAATGACTATAGGAATAGGAGTTTTAGCTCACGAAGGAAGTACTGTGTTGGTTATTTTTAACGGATTGAGATTATTAATTCCTCAAAAAGAAATGTGAAAATTATAGGACGGAGATTCTAAATGAAAAATAAGGATTTAGAAAGATCAGTTGAGGGAGCCCAGAAAATCGTAAAAGTACTCAATGATCGAACCAGACTAAAAATACTGTTTTTTTTGTCGAAACAAGAAAGAAATGTCTCTGAATTACAGTCATTGGTCCAAAGATCACACACAGCAACATCGCATCATCTTTCTAAGTTGAAAAGTAATAGGATGGTTTCAGCAGAGCGTAAAGGAAAGTATATGTACTACTCCTTGAATGATGAACATATAAAAACTATTTTAAAAGTTCTGTTTGAACACACTATGGAAGAGGGTGAATTTTGTGGGACACCATCACAAAAAAGATTATTATAGAGATGACCACCATAAAAGTAACACTTACAAAAAAGAACATCATGGTAATCATGGTTCCTATAGAAGTAACAGAGGCTGCTTAGGCTGTTTAACTCAAATATTCCTAGTTTTAATTATAGTATCATTTATCTTTATCAGTGTTAATTTGTGATTATTAGCTGATGTGTTAAGTAATTGAGGTAAATATTTTGATACGGAGGAACTCAATGAATAGAGAAGAAATTTTACAAACAATCAAAGATCTAATAGCTAATGGCAATATTGAAGAAGCAAATGCTCTTTTGAATGAACAAGCTACATTCTTAGCAGATTATTATGATCAGGCAGCTGGATTATTTGAAAATTTAGATACTGTGCAAATACCTTTTTTTAATAACAAGGAAACTATATTGTTGTTATGGGAAAAACTTTCAAATTTATTCAATAAATAAATATTTAGATGATGAGGGCTTTCATGTTATTTGTAAGTGTAATATCAATATTCGTTCTTCTAAGTGTAGATCAGATTGCTAAATTATTGACAGTTAATATTTTTGCATTATATGAAGAAAGAGTCATTATTCCCGATATTTTTTCACTGACCTATATACAAAATAGTGGGGCAGCTTGGGGGATTTTGAGTAATAATACAAACTTATTGATTGTTATATCGGTGCCCATAATCGCTATGTTGGGTTGGCTAATGTTAAAAAGTAAAAAAAAGATTCTGACGAGTGGCCTGAATTTTATTATTGCAGGTGCATTGGGAAACTTAGTAGATCGAATAAGGATTGGCTATGTAGTTGACATGCTACGTCTTGATTTTCTAAATTTCCCTGTATTTAATATTGCAGATGTAATGTTGACGTTTGGTGTGCTTTTGGTGATCACTGATTATCTATCAGATAAAATATCAAATGTAGAGAATAAAAATCATTGATTTTAATGGTCTTATGCAAGACATTCTGAGAAAAGTGCTATTAAAAAGTATCTGCTTAAATATATTCCATAAATTTTACTGATGTGACACAATCGGATTCTGTCACATTCGTTAAAATCGCTCTATCCTTAGAGGCTCTAAGAGGAAATCACTTTTCTTTTAGAGCCTTTTTTCTATAGCTTGTTTAAATGTGACTTATTATCTGTTATAATCATATTAAGTAACATTTGAGAGGTGGCTAAAAATGAAGAGCGTGGAACCGATTCGCGACAAAAAAAAGATCGATGCCATGAAGGCAATTTTGGCTTCCGGAAAATATGGGCAACGAAATTTGGTGCTTTTTTCGATCGGGATCAATACAGCGTATCGAATCTCCGATTTAAGGCAGTTGAAATTAAGTGACGTGTTAGAAATTTCACGTGGAAGGGTGATCGTCAAAGAACGTCTGGCTATGAAGGAACAAAAAACAGCTAAACACAATTCGGTCTTCATTTCGAACAAATTGCGAAAAGTGATTCTCGATTATGTTCAATCCGAATTTCCTGAGCAGCTGCAAGTACAGGACTTCAGCAATTATTTGTTTCCAAGTCGAAAAGGAGCAGATACGCCTTTGACCCGACAAAGCCTTTGGCGGATCATTCATGAAGCAGGAACGGCGGTTGGGTTAAAAGAAATTGGTCCCCATTCGATGCGCAAGACCTTCGGCTACTTTTTGTACAAGCAAGGGACCAAAACAGAGATCATTCAGTCGCTGCTCAACCATTCTTCACAACGGGAGACTTTACGCTATATTGGGATCACCCAGGAAGACAAAGATACCGCAGTAAAGAGTTTGGATCTATGACAGAATAATACCCTATATAATAGAAGGAAAAATTTGGAAAAATAAAATAAGTGAACAATTTAGGAAGAAAATCTCTGTTAAATATTAGCTATTCTCCGACTACGAAGCTGAAAAAATGACTCGTAATTTAAAAAATTTTAAAAAAGAACAAACCTTAAAATCATATAATTTTAAGGTTTGTTCTTTTTTATTTTTTGACGATAAATAGTTTTGTTTATATCTAATATTAATTTGATTGTTAATAGTCCTATATTGAAAAGGTTCTAATAAAGTCGAATTTTAAAATTTAGTCGAATATATATTGTGAGAAGATATTATCATATTCATCTGGATTACTTATATTTAAAACATTCGAATTTATTACATCACTTTCCAACTCTTCAATTCCTAGTTCAAATATCTTATTGTAAGTTTGTAATATATCTTGTTTTATATTATAAAGTGCATTATCTTCTTCGGTTGAATCTAGAATTTTATATATATGGCTAGTTTTTTTATCAGGTGGTATTACACTATTATAAAAAACTTTTTCAAAAGTAAAGTTTTGAACCCACAGTTTAGAATTTTCGGTTTTGTTAGATAGGATTGTGTTGCATATTGTCTTTGCTGATTTTAGCGTAACAGATTGATGTTCAGGATTGCAATCAGTATCATGAAGTACATAGTAAGGAGTACCAAATTGATTAAGGATTTTCATTATTGTTCCAACTGTAGATTTCCCATTAGCATTCACTATATGAAATGGTGTGTTAAATTTTTTCTGGATATATTTTAATACTAATTTTTCAGTAAAGCCTTCTACTATTATATTTTTATCGGAGAAAAAGAATTCGTTTACATAAGAGTCGACATAGTTTAATATTTTCATATTTTGTAAATCATCGGCGGTGAATTGATTATTCTCTGATGTAAAAAGAGTTATTGCATCGGAATTGTTCCTATCAATTTTAAAAATGTCTATCACCGTATGATCGTTCTCCAAATTTATTAACACTGGAGAGTGGGTTGTTATTATAATAGGCATTTTATTTCCAATATCATATAGAGAATTGCTTAGTTGTCTAGTTGCTTCCGGATGTAAGAATGCTTCTGGTTCATCAATAAGTAGCATTCTATTGCCTAAATTTCCAATTTTTTGTTTAATAATATCTTGAATAGTATATATTAAACTCATTCTTTGAACCCCAGTACCTTGCTCTGATAAAAGCATATTTTTCTTTGAAGAAGAATCAATAGTTATTTTTGTATCAGTATTTTTCAGAAGATCTTTTAAAGATAGTCCACTGGGTTCAATTCCTTCTATTTTTATTTTAAAATCCTGATTTTTAAATAAATCATTTAGTATTTGAGAAACATTTTCTTCAACTTTGGAGAGAAGTTGATCGGTGTCAGATTTTAAACCTTGTATAGCATCTTTTATTTGCCTGTTTATTACATCTAATGATCCATCTCCTTTATCACTACTTGCGGAAACTGCATCTGAGTATATAGTATTTATCAACTTGTTTATTTCTTCAGTTGTCATGTTAGGTCTAATATAGTAAGGTTCCTCATCATTTATAATTTTTACTATAGTTTTCATTAAAGATGTCTGAATTGAAGAACCATTAAAACTAGCACTAAAAGTAGCCGCCTTGTCTACAGAATAACGCTTTGAGATATTAATCATTTGGTTTCCTTCGACATTTTCAGCAATCAGACCTTCATTTGTGAGTAAGGTCCATAGTACAGCATCATTTTCTTTATTAAATAGCATTTCAGATTTTAGTACGATGCTATTCGATTTATTATTAAAACAATCACTAGGAATACAAAGTGGTTTTGTATTCGGTTTGAAAAATTCGTTTATTGCTTCTAAGAATGTAGATTTACCCATATTGTTTTTTCCTGTAAGTATAGTGAAGTTTCCTTCTTTCCTTGTTTGCTTAATCAATTCAACACTAAATTCATCCTCAAAAACCTTATAGTTTTGGACCTTGAAATTCTTAAGTCTCATGTATTAACTCCTTCTTAAAATACATATTTTGATAGTTTAATTATATCAATTTATAAATGTTCATCCACTATTTTTTTTGTTTTTTTTTAAATACATGAATTTATATTATTTTTATAGTATAGATGGTAAAATATTATATATATGTAATACTATTTAAATTAAAGAGTTTTATTGATAGAAAATAAAAAGGAGGAGTAACTATAATGGTCGATTTTAAAAAAATGAAATCTAGTAAAAAAGCTCCAACAGTTATCAACCCTGTAGAACTATTTAGAAGAATGCCAAAACCTAAAGGTGTCAACGACTTGTATTCAAGTCAGTCTGAGGTACTGTCAAATTGGTTTGATCGTCGAACCAATAAAGATACAGTCATTAAGCTTCATACCGGAGGGGGAAAAACCATGGTAGGGCTCCTAATTGCGCAATCTACAATTAACGAGATAGGTGGCCCATTTTTATATCTTACTCCTACAAATCAATTGGTAAAACAAACATTAGAGAAAGCTTCTGAAATGGGAATTTCGGCGGTTCCTTACCGAAGCGGTAAGAGTTTGGATGAAGAATTTATCAATAGTAATGCTATAATGGTTGCTAATTATCATTCTTTTTTTAATGGTCATAGCAAATTTGGAATACATGGAAAACCTAATATTCAACAAGTATCCGGAATTATTTTAGATGATGCGCATGCATCGTTTCCTATACTTAGAGAATGCTTTACACTGAATATTTCATCAACCTCAAATAGAGAGCTTTATCTTGATATATGTTCTTTATTTAGAAAAGCATTTATTGATATAGATAAACTAGGTACTTTTGAAGATATTGTGAATGGTAATGAGAACTTAGTTTTAGAAGTTCCATATTGGTCTTGGAGAGAAAATTCTGATTTAGTAAGAACTAAATTGCTAGCATTAGAGACTAGTCTAGGGATATCATGGCCATTAATGAGGGACAATTTTCACCTCTGTCATGCTTTTATTAATAAGAATGAGTTTTCTATATCTACCGTACAACCTTTGATAAATATGTTCCCAACATTTATTGAGGCTAGTCGTAGAATATATATGTCCGCTACTATTGCAGATGATAGTGACATAGTTAGAACTTTTGACGTATCTCAAGAAGCAATTGAAAACTCTCTATCATCAAGAGCAGTCGCTGGAATTAGTGAAAGAATGATCTTAATTCCAGATTTGATGAATTTTGAATTTAATAATCTTGAAGATTCATCAACGCTTTTGAAATGGGTTTCTGAAAATAATTGTGGTTCAATTGTTTTAGCTCCTTCAGATAAAAAGGCTGAAAAATGGGATGATTATGCGCAGATTGTCAAAGGATCTGTAGAGGTAGAAAAAGTTGTTAGCTCCTTGCAACAAAGAACGAGTTCAGGACCTTTTGTATTTTCAAATCGTTATGATGGTATTGATTTGCCAGGTGATTCATGTCGCTTATTGGTAATGGATGGACTACCTATGGGGACGTCTAGTTATGAATTATATCGTGCGACTGCGCTGATGGGTGGAGAAGCTATGTCACGAATGATGGCTCAAAGGATTGAGCAGGGGCTTGGAAGAGGCGCTAGAGGTTCTTCAGACTATTGTGCTATAATTCTTGTTGGTTCCGATTTGACAAGCTGGATTGGTAAAAATAGTAATTTTTCATTTTTTACACATGCGACAAAAGCTCAAATAGAGATGGGTATTTCAATTAGTGAAGAGGTTAAAAATTTACATGATTTATCTAAAGTTATAGCGCAGAGTTTAACTCGCGATGGTGATTGGTTGGATTATTACTCAGAAGAATTAGCTGACTATCTTGATAGAAATCAATCTAAAGAAGCAGACATCTCTTTTGCGTTAACGGAAAGAAAAGCTATAAATCTTTGGCAAGATGGATACCTTGATCTGGCTGCAAATAAAATAGTAAAATTTTTAGAGGGAAAAACTAATTTAAACAACAAAGAAAAAGGCTGGCTAGAGCAGTTAATTGCAAGAATTTACTATTATAATGAAAATGAGGAAATGTCTAGTGAATATCAAAAACAAGCATATGGAAACAACAGGAATCTATTGCGACCTCAAATTAAACCAATTTATAAACCAATGGAGATCCCTAGTAATCAAGCAATTGCTATAGTTGAAAATATAGGAGATTATAGAAATAGGCGGTCCTTGTTGAAAAAACTCGATCAAATATCAGGGTTTTTGACACCTAATTCATCATCAAATCAGTTTGAGCAGGCTTTGAATGATCTAGGTAATATTCTTGGATTCAAAAGCGAGCGATTTGATGAAGAAGGAGTAGGGCCTGATGTTCTTTGGTTACTTGATAACAGCAAAGGAATTATCTTTGAGGCTAAAAGTAGAAAAAAAGGAACTAGTATTTTTAGGAAAGAAGAACATGGACAACTACTAATAGCTGAAAGATGGTTTAATGAAAATTATCCAGAACTAAAATCAATAAATGTTAGTGTTCATCCAAAAAATAAAGCAACTGAAGCAGCACAGGCAAGTAATACTTATGCTTTAACATACGATTCTCTCAGTAAATTAGTTCTGGAATTAAGGGCTATGTTAGGAAAACTAGTTAATACGAGCCTTAATTATGAAGGATTAATACAAGAGTGTGAAAAGTTATTGTCCGATTCTAATTTAAACAGTAATAATATTGAATTTGAGTATCTCAAGAAATTCACATCAAAATAATAGATAGATTAGACAAATTAAATTTTTGGTAATTGCTGTAGAATGTACTATAAAAGTTGGTTTTGATATATTTAATTTCAAAACCAACTTTTATGAATTTAGTTTACATAAGATAGATTATGCGAAGTTACCGATAATGAATAGCTTTAAATCAGGATAATTGATGCATTGATTATATTTATGTCAACTAAATTCCCATTATCATAAATATAATCAACTTAGTTAGATGAATTTAACATGATTGTCTATCTTGATAACATAACTATTGATAATTACGTGTAAAAAAAAGAAATCATACAATTAGTTGATCCAATTCTTTTTTTATCCGGTAAATTGTTTGCCTAGTCACATTATAGTCTTTTGCAATCTTTGAGATAGCAACTCCATTTTCAAGATCCTGAACGATGCTTTTATAAACAAGGCGCCGCTGAGGATCTTTTGTGTCTGCACTGTATAACTTAGGACGACCTTTATAGACGCCGTTTGCTTTCGCGATTTTAATTCCTTGTGCCTGGCGTCGTTTCGATTCAGTACGCTCTTGTTCAGCAATCATGGCCAAGATCTGAATGATTAGGTCTTTGATAAATTTATCTAGGAGTGGATTTCCGATTGCTTCAGCCATTATTGGTAAACTTGTGATAATGAGCCGCACATTTTTCTTTTTTAGATAATTAACTGAATCGATAATCTCGTCATAATTACGTCCAAGTCGGTCGATGGCTTCTACAATAAAAATATCCTGTTCCCTAACAAAATCTAATGCTTCTTGAAAAATCGGTCTTTGAGTAATAGTCGCTCCGGATTGTTTTTCGATGAAAATTTTTTCTGCACCGAATTTTTTCATTTCTTCGATTTGACGTTGTTCATTTTGATCGATCGATGATACTCGGATATATGAAATTTTCAAAAGTTTTACCTACTTTCTACAAGTATTTAAAATACACCCTAATCATACATTGAAAAACCATATTTTTCAATGTTATATTCATGTCTATTTAGGGTACGCTTTAAATATACAATTTGATTGAGAATGATAAAAGCCAAATACCTTATAAAAAGCATGGCCCTCCTTTTCGGTGGGATTAAGTATTTTTGATGTTCCACGAAATCGGTGAGAATTATAAAAGTTTTAAATAGTTATTTAAAAAAAATGACCATTGCAATTAAATGATGATAGGTTGTATAATTGATAATATAAGAATTTCGTTGATTGATGTCCCAGATTTTATGTTTGAACTTAATTGGTCTTAATTTCAAAGGAGAGTAAAAGATGAACAATTTTTCGAACGCTTTACGTGAAAAGAACTTTAAATATTTAGTTACATTATTCTGCAGTATGATGATGCTTACTATCGTATTCCCTCCCGTCCAAGTGAGTGCAACAGAAGCATCCAATGTTCAAAATGAAGAAATAACAAATGACCAAATTAACAAGTTAGACAAATATGTTTTGTTTAGCGAAGATGGTTTTTATAGCATATCCGAAACAGCATCTACCGAACTTTCTTCTAATGAATATGCATTACTAGTTGAAAAAATCAATGATGCAAACAGTATGGTTGAAAGCTTACAGGTTGATTCAAAAACTGAAAAATTGTATATTGATGTTAATGAAAAAACTGTAACGATCGAAAAGACTGGCAATAACGTCTATCTTAGAGCATATAAACAAGGAAAAACAGCAATTAAAGGTTACTGGTGGGGCACGAGAATCTGGATTTCAAAAAGCGCAGCAAATAATATTTCTACTGGAATTTCAATTGGAGGAGTTTTCATTAAATCAAATCTAATTGGTTTAGCAGTTGCTTTAGGAGGTGTCGCTTTATCAAATGTGCCTGGAGGTTTTGTATTTAACGTATCTACCATATTCGTACCTGGCATGACATTTAGTGGGACATCAATACCGTGGGGATTTGAATGGCAATAAAAAAGAAGGTGAGCTATCATGAAAATTTCTAAATTTAAAATTTATCATATAATTTTAGTCGTTGTTTTTATTTTAGCTTTAGTATTTCTAAAATATGATCAAAGTTTGTATCGAAATATTTTTTATATAATCTTAATTATTTCTTTAATTGTAAAAATTATATATGATTATGTAAAAAAAAGTAAAACAACAAAAAAATTTAACTGATTAAAAAATAGCAATGACAAAAGAGCGAATCTATAAAAGATCCGCTTTTTTTGTTTACTACCATGTCCGGTTGTATTTTACTTACGAATATGGTCTATTTGAGCGATAAAGAAGGTAATCGAATTGAGGATTAAAAAGGAGTAAACGATTGAGATTACTTACTTTAAACGGAGAAGCGGTTGTACAAAAATTGGTGAATCACGCAATCAGGTCTTTAAAGACTAAGCAACAAACGGAATATTTTTCTAATCTTATAATTGAAAGGAAAAATACTTTAAGTAAGAATAGTTGAGTTATTCATATTTTGTGAACTGTTCAGGCAATAATAAAAGGGTCAGAAACTTAAACGTTTTTGACCCTTTCTGTTTAAAAATCGAGAAGAAAGCTGTATTAGCATAAATTTAAAACTGTAAACCTAGTTAGAATTTTTTAACTTATAAGTTCTATTAAAATTGAAGTTTATAGAAAAGAAATAGCACCCAACGTGATTAAATCAAACACAATATGGATGAGCCACGGAACATAGAGAGAATTCGATCGAACACCTGCTGCATTGAAAAGAATTCGAGCACATCCTTGCAATAAGAGGACATGGACGAGTGTTAATAGGAAACTTCCATTCCAGTAAGTCAGCATATGAAATATGGCGAATACAAGGGAACTGAGTAAAGTGGCAATGATCATTCGTTGCGGGATTTTTTGTAAGAAATTCAGAGAAATGATCAAAACGTAAAAACTGAATAATTCTTCTCCTAAAAGCATAAAAGGCAGTTGCAGCCATGGAATATTTCCACTAAGGTCATTGGCTTTTAAATCGAGTTTTAAAATAAGAACCAATAAAAAACTAGTGACAAAACTTAGGACAAAGGCAGCAAGGAGGAAAAGAAAGAAGTTGCGGAAAGGATTTTCTGGTTTAGAAAACAAATGAGCCGTTCCCTTCAGACTATAGGTAAGTAAGAATGCGATCAAGCTGCCTAGTAACAAAGAATAAGGTTCTAGAAAGGGAAGAAATCCGAAAGATAAGTTTAAAAAACCAAAGAAAATAAGGACCAAACCGAGAATCACTCGAAGAGGGGATATCGGGTTGTCATAAAGTTTATTCATACATAGCGCCTACTTTCTAATAAATCGCTTGAATTTGGGTGAAAAAATCGAAACATTGGGCACGTAAATAAGTAAAACCCAGCAAATCGAAAAGTTGTAATGTCTGTTCTATTGCAGCTTTACTAGCCTTTTTTTCTTCCGTACAAAAGAGAATGACTTGTTCAAAAAACGAGTGATAGAGTTTAAATACAGAGCTGCGTAGTCCGAGCGTTAGGGGATGCAACTGGACCACCGCTTTTCTTGCATAAGTAAAATTTCCTTGAGCGATAAAGTTACCGCAACTATTGATAAGAAGCTTTGCATAGATAGTTTCTCCTGGAGGATAGAGACGATACATACCAATTTTTTTCAACGCATTATCGAAGAAAAGGATTTGTTGTTCAGGTTTGAAAAAGCCCATTGTATTCGAATACAACTGTATTTCTTGCAATGTCCACGTTTGAATGGTCTCAAGATAATCTACAACAATTTCAATATCACTGATTTCAGCTTGGCTGTTATCTACCGTTCCAGTTTCTTTGAAATGGACCATAACCTTATACCTCATGTTGACCATTGCTTTAAACACACGATCGCTACTTTTCTGAGAACTAGCAACTTCCTCATATAACTGCTTGAGTAGTTGCAAATCATTGCCATTGGAAGCAAGTTCGAATTTTTCCCAGTTGGTTTTCGTTTGTTTGTTATCGTAATTGAAAATAAAGAAAAACTCTTCTAAATCAACCATCAAACGATCCAATACCTTCAATAAGAGCTTAAAAGATAAATCATGATTTCCTTTTTCAAATTCGATAGCATAGGATTTTGTGACAATATCATAATAAATTTCTTTTTGTGAAAAACCTTTCTCCAATCGAATTTTCCTAATCAGTTCTCCGTAACTCAATCGTCTCTCTCCTTTTTTTATTCGTTGAACAATCAAAAATGAAAAAGGTCATTATTGATAGAATAGTTTTTTCATATGTCTTATCGCCAGTTTATCCCCTAGCAGCATCGTCATTTTTTTTCTTTACAAAATAGAATAGGACAATCAACATCAAAATGGCACAAATCGTTAGACCCAATCCACCTTCAAAGCCAAAACCACCGCCATTGATTAGCGTTTTGTTAGTCAAAGGAGCAGTTTGAAAGATGGAGGAGTAGATGCTGTACCCACTAACAGGTACTCCGAAAAAAGGTCCCAACATAAAGTTCCAGATGGCATGGAAAGCACCAACGAGCAACAGATTATCGGAAAGATAAAAGATGAACGACAAAATAAGTGAAGCTAAAAATAAGTTGAAGATCGCCAACGCAGTTACTGAATCATTCACCCCATGAAGAGCGGTAAAAATAAGAGAATTGATAATCACACCCATCCAAACATTCGTTTTTGCGCTTACTGTGTTCATTATAAACCCACGACAAACGACTTCTTCCATTGTCCCTTGAAATAAAAAGCCAAAAAAAGAGGCAATGACATAGAGCCAACTAATTGATTTTAAATTGAAAGAAACTTCAATTGAACCGGATAGTAAATTAACAAGAAATACGAACAATAGAAAAACAAAGCCGGTCAATAAACCTATTTCAACATTCTTTAGCGGTTGTTTCGTAGTGAAACCAAAGGAAGCTGCTGAACGACTCTCAAATATGCGTGAAAATAACAAAACTGCTAATATCACAAAGATGTTTACAAATAAAGCAATAATTTCTTGTGCGCCAATATTTGAAACAAATTGTTTGGGCACCTCAGTAACAACTGTTTGGACTCCAACCATAAGAATAACCCCTATTATGATAGCCAGTGTTATACTTCTTTTTCTTTCCTTCTTGGTTAGTACCATAGAATCAGTGAGTGCTAATTTCATTTTAATCTCTCCCTTTATAAAAAATTTGAAACGTCAAACCTTCCATTAGTATAGCATTTAAAAAAAACACATAGCTAGTATAGCGTTTCTTAACAAGCAAATTTTACAGAGGATACGTGAGTAAAATCTATTTGGTCCTGATAATAGGACCAAATAGTTGTGAGAAAATTATTGGCTGTATGATACTCACATAAATAAATAAATAAAAATAGGAGCGAGAATATGAATAAAAAGATGTTTATTGCGACCTCAGTGGTATTGATCAATACATTAAACAGTGTCAGCGGCTTAGCTGACTAAAAACCTTCTGTGTCAGAAGTAGAGGTCCAAACACCAAAAGCAATTGAACAAAAAGTACCATCATTGCCGGAAGTAGAAGTATCTGCGTCAAAAGAACATTCCAAATCGATTAATAAACGGATAAATATTACTTCAGATGAGGGTTCAAAGAATAATAGCGTGTTTGTTCATAGTTCAAAATATTTAAATAGATCTAATTTACCGCAGACAGGATTCGATAAGGTAGATAGAATAATTAGTCAGTTTTTAACAATTATTGGTGTTGGTCTATTGGTTACTTTCTGTCGGTCTCTATGTTCTATTAAAGTTAGAAAGGATTGAAACTAAATGGATAAGGATATAGAAAAAGAGTATTTTCAATTTTTTGATCAAGCTATTGAAAAACAGACATCTTTAAAAATTCGTGACTACTATGAGGAGATAAAAAAAGAATTTTCTAATGTAATCCAGTATATTTCATCTGCTAATGCATGGGCTTCTATTAAAGAGTTAATAATACTCGATGCGAAGTTACAAATCCTGTCTAGTCTAATTGAAGACAATATCTTCGAGTTGCCGGAACAAGAAATTATTCGCCTTTCGGAAATAGACAGCACTTCATATTATCAAGAAATTTTAAAAATGGATGGAAGTTTGATACACCATAGTCAGAGAAAGTCTTTGTTACTTCTTTGATAGCTAAAAGTATATAGTTTTAAATGAGGAGGTTAGTAACTATAATGATGATATTTTGACGGGGGACTTAATCTATACTTAATGATGTTGAAACTTGTCAAAAATTTATCGGTGAAAAAGCATAAAATAGGATTTAGATTGCAAGTATTAATATAAAGATTTTATTATGACTTACTTTAATTTAGGTTATTACGAGACTGAGGTAAAAAAGAAAGAGGAGCCATATGGAAGAATTGACACAAAAAAAATATCGTCGAAGAGCACTAAAAATAGAACGTGAACTAAGGAGGAAACATCAACAAGAGATCGAAAGAAGATGTAATCGACAAGAAGTCCACGAGTTGGTTCAGTTACTACTGGAGCAAGGTTTATTGCTAAAAGGGAACTAATTTATGAAGAAAACAACTATTATTAAAGTGATTACAATAGGTACAGCTTGTTTTTTGGCTATTTTAGCTGGATATACCTTAGCAAAATCTGAACATTTTATACAGCAAATTGCTAAAGAAATAACGGAAGGTGCTTCTATAAAGGGTAGTAATAAAATTAATAGTAATGAAATAGAGGAAACTATCAAAGACACCACAGGCACCAAACCGCAGAGGGTAAGAGTATACCAATGTGGCAAGGTATCTAAAATTGAAATGTATGAAAATATAGAATAATGAAAAATGTATAGACTTTCATGAAAAATGAACGCAAAATGAACATGCCGCTTTTATCACAAATCAAACGTTTTTTAACGTGAGATAGACATGGTTCTCGATAGCTAAACATAAAAGGCAGGGGAAAACAGAAAATGAAAAAATCAACAGTAGCACTTACAGTTATAGCACTTACGGGTATTATCGCAGCAGAAGCGGGGAGTGTAGCAGTAGTAACGGCCGACACAATCGCAGGTTTGAAAGTTGTATCAAATGACGGTCAAAAGATCGTATTAGAAAATGGCTTAGAGGTTCACAACGAGGGCGGCAAATGGATCGGAGACGGCGTAGAGGTAACGCTAGTAAAAGATACAGTGATCGAAGACGTGCAGAATCAATCATACGATCAAACTGCAGCTGAGGGATCCGAAACGGTTACTGCAGAAGGAACGACACCAGAAACCGATTGGCAAGCCGCAGAGCAATCAGAAACGGTGATCGAGACTGTACCAAATGAATCATACGATCAAACCCCTGCAGAGGGATCACAGACGTTAACTGAGACGGTTTATAACAGTGTTTACGATCAAGCCCCTGCAGAAGGATCAGAAACCTTCACTGCAGACGTGTCAAACCGCACATTTGAACAAACACCAATCGAAACAGGTAAAACAGTTTATACAGAAACGATCGAAACACTAGAAACGCAATGGCAAGCCGTAGAAGCAGGCAAAACGACTTACACAGAGACGGTTTACATTCAGCCTACCCAATGGACTGCAGTTGAAACTTTTGAACCTTCTATCATTGCTGAGGTGTCAGATCCAATTTTTGAACTTACACCTATTACAGGAACAGAAACCTTTACTGCAGACGTGTCAAACCGCACATTTGAACAAACACCGATCGAAACAGGTAAAACAGTTTATACAGAAACGATCGAAACACCAGAAACACAATGGCAAGCCGTAGAAACAGGCAAAACGACTTACACAGAGACGGTTTACAATCAGCCTACCCAATGGACTGCAGTTGAAACTTTTGAACCTTCTATCATAGCTGAGGTGTCAGATCCAATTTTTGAACTTACACCTATTACAGGAACAGAAACCTTTACTGCAGACGTGTCAAACCGCACATTTGAACAAACACCGATTGAAACAGGTAAAACAGTTTATACAGAAACGATCGAAACACCAGAAACACAATGGCAAGCCGTAGAAACAGGCAAAACGACTTACACAGAGACGGTTTACAATCAGCCTACCCAATGGACTGCAGTTGAAACTTTTGAACCTTCTATCATTGCTGAGGTGTCAGATCCGATTTTTGAACTTACACCTATTACAAGATCAGAAACAGTGATCACGGACGTACAAGATCCAGAGCAAGATTTGACAGCCTATGATGATATCACGAAACCAACGCATATCGAAGGATCAAAAGTGAAAGTGATCGCTGAGGTGGATCAAAAAGATCCCGCTCAAAAAGATTCCACTAAATCTGACAAACACGATATCACGAAGGCTACAGCTGACACAGACGAAACAAAAACGATCGCTTTGATCGCAGGAAAGAGCAGCACATACGATCAACCGGCTAACAAGATCCAAGCAGATCAAAACGGAGCAGAGAGCAAAACAGACACTGATAAAATGATTACTGAGATCGCAGGCGTTTCAAATATCGTAGCTTTACCAAAAACAGGCGAAACTGACAGCTTGCTATCTAGTGCTTTATCAGCGATTGGCTTAACGCTTGTTGCAGGAGCCGGAGTACTATTTTTCAAACCTAGAAAACCAATCGGAAAACACTCAAAACGATAAGAAAAATCTCACTTTTGGGCTTTTCTTGTATCAAGGAGTAAACTACAAAGGAAATTAGGGGGATAAATATGCCAATGAGAAAATACACGCAGGAACAGATCGACAGTGTGGTAAAACAAGGCCGCATATATTTAAACGAGGGCGACTACTTACATACTGCTATTAAAAAGATCGTCAGTGATTTAGTACCGAGCAGCATTGAAATTTATCTAAGAAAAGACTTTGAGTGTATGAAGGCGTACCGCTTGCACCATTGGCACACACGTTCTGAGAACTCCTTGCGTTACTTGTCATTCGTGGATCAAGTAAGAATACGCAATGAAGAATTAATGATTATCACTGATAACAAGGTCACGGAGAAAATCACCATTGCTTGAGTTTATCGCTAGTATCATTTTTGGGATCGCTATGATATTCGCTTTTGAAGTCATAGGCGTAGAAAGTCACACGGCTTTTCTTTTGGGGTTCTTTATAATATTTTTATTAGTAGCTGTACCAGTGATCGAAACGGTCAAGAAAGAGCGATAGACCAACGTTACAGCTGATAGGCCTGCAGTATTGTAGTACTGCAGGTTTGTCATTGCAGGCACGATTACTTCAGAGCTTTAAAGACTAAGCACCAAACGGAATATTTTTCTAATCTTATAATTGAAAGGAAAAATACTTTAAGTAAGAATAGTTGAGCTCTTCATATTTTGTGAACTGTTCAGGAAATAATAAAAGGGTCAGAAACTTTTAAGTTTTTGACCCCGTTTTTATTTTGTCATTTGAAAGCTTTTAAAGCAGCTCAATTGTTGGTGGTCAGGTATGTTGTGGAAAATTAAAAAGGAACAGAGTAGCTCATCTTGTTAAATTCTTTATTTTCACTTTTTGTTCTATTTATGTAATAGTATAAAAAGAAGAATCTGATAATGAGAAATGAGGCGGAGAATATGAGAGACTTACAGTTAGCATTTATCAGTAATCGCACAACTAAGCGCTTATTTCGAGTTTTGAGTGTGATGGAACGAGATCGTTTATTTACAATTGGTGAAATGGCAGAAAAGATGCAAGTCACACAACGCACAATTGCAAATGATCTCAAGTATGTGAAAGACTATTTTGGTGATTGTATCACCCTAATTTCGGGGAATAGTGGCTTTCTTTTTGAAGAGAAAAAACCTTCCGTGTACCAAGAAAAGAAACAAGATTTGCTAGAAAATGAGTGCTTATTTGAAATCATCGGTCATATTTTTCAAGGGGAATTGATGGATATTGACGAGTTGGCCCATCATTATCATTTTTCTGAGAGCACGTTTCGACGGTTGTTGGGTCAATCGAACAAAATATTGAGCAGTTATCGGTTAAAATGGGTGTCGAATCCATTGACAATTGAAGGGAGCGAAGCGGATTTACGGAAATTCTTCAAAGACTTTTATTACGAAGGGATTGATACTGCCCATACCCTTGTTCCCGACCCCGTATTGCATGAGTTGGTCTTAACCCAGTTAAACAACAAACTAGGACAATATGATATTGGCTCTGGAACAACACCAGCTGCTTTTTACTATACTTTTTTTATTGCAATCAAACGAGCGAGTCTTGGTTTTCCGATAACAGTCCCGAAATATTTGATTGAATTAGCCTACAAAGGAAATAGCTTCTCCCTCTTGTATTCTTTAAAAGACGGAATCAACAAGCTTTACGGCGTAGAACTAGCGAAGGAAGAATTTGCATGGATTTATTTAGTTACTATTTGTAAACGTACCTTAGATCGAGAAGCATCGGAGGAAAAGTTCTACCAGCAGTTTCATCAAGGATCAGAAATTGCCAAACTTACGGAGGCTTACTTACAAGAGTTTGAGCTCACAAATGAGAGTTATGCTAAGATAAAAATTTTCTTGCAATCCTTCTTTTTGTCTAGAAAAGTGAACTATGCGTTAGCTCCTGCATTGAACAAAGAGGCACAGGACATCAAAGAATCTCTCATGCGTTCTGACAATGAAAACTATCAACGGAATTTACGATTTTTAAAAAAGCATCAAAGAAAAGACTTTTTGGCTGCGCCATATCTTGAAGATATTTGTGTGAGTTTAACGATCTACAGTGATTTGATTTTTGATTTTTATTCACCGACAAAAAGAATTTATTTTCTTCTAGAAGGTGATCACTTCATCTGCCAACAGATTCGAACTCGTGCAATGCAACAGTTTGGTACAAAGCACAAGTTAACCTTTTTGCCATTGCAACATCTGACACAAGAAATGTTAAATGCCGATCATATTGATTTGATTGTCACAAACTATAATCGGTACCTCTTAGACTATATTATTGAAACTGATTACTTGTTATTAAAAGCTGTCCCAGATGAGCATGACTGGCGGAATCTGGAAAGAAAAATTGATCCGTATCGAAAACCATTTCTCTAATCTCCGTACACTCGTTAAAGGTATTAACGAGTGTTTTTTCATTTATTTCATCCGTATATGAAAATGTTGATTCCCATTTTATCTAAAAATCATGTAACCTTAGTCATGTAAGAATTAGGTATGCATACAAACTTACAGACAAATGTATCAAAAACCTTCGTTTTTTAGAATAGACATTTGTTGTTTATTCTCTAAAATAGAAAACCTAATCTAATAACTTTTCCAAGACATTCGATCGGATCGAATGTCTATTTTTGTTCTTCTCTAAAAATCGAAGAATTATGAGACAAACCAATTGTTTTTACAAGAAACTTAAAAAGTTGAGACAGATGCACTAATTGGCTTAACGGGTGCGTATTAACCTACAGGAAAACCTGAACCAACACCATCCGAAATATATTTAACATAGAGTTTAAAGCGCTCGATACTATTTCCAAAAGTTCAAAAAGGGGTGATTGTATGTGCAATTATTAAAGAGGAAATGTATTTGGTTTTGTTTATTAGCATTGTGGATTTTTGTCCCAGCTGTTTCTGCTCAAACGGTTCAATCGAATAGTTCGATTACCTTTCAAAATATCATTCAAGACGAAATACAGCCGGAACCACCAAAAGGAGATCAGGCAGACATTCAAGAAATCCCCTCATATAAGAAGCCAGGAAGGTTTCCCCAGTTAATGGCTATAAGAGAAACACATAATGTCTTTTTAGGAGGCATTTTGTTGATCGTGTTTGTCTTATTAAAGAAAAGGAAAGAAGGAAAAAGAAGTGAAAAAGAAGTATTTAGCAATCGTATTACTTAGCAGCCTATTGTTTGGAAATGTTGTTACAGCTTCAGCCGAACAAATAACAAGAAATGCAGAAACAGAAGGAGAAGTAACTCTTTCGATAATTGATGATGTTGATACGGTTGATCCAGATCCAGATCCAGGTCCTGGAATTATCATTCCCCCAGTACAAACCGGAGAATTTTCCATAACCTACGTGCCTACTTTAAATTTTGGGATGCACGATAATGTTCATTCAACAGGTTTGCTAAAATTTGAGGCTCTGGCAGAGTCCTTTGAAGTGAATGATGATTCTGGGGAAGAAGTTTTGCGTCCACATTTTGCTCAGATTCGTGATACCCGTGATGTATCAACAGGATGGACGTTGAGAGTTGAACAAGTAACACCATTTACAAATGATAATAATGTGCAATTGAATGGTGCATCCATTACGTTTAGTAACCCAAGACTTTCTCAAGCCTGGGATTCCGAGGTTGCTATTCACTCAAATCCTGTCACTATTTCGGCGGAACATGGCAGCCAAATTCTTATGGGTGCAGAAGTGCTTAACGGGCGTGGATGGAATTCGATTACTTGGGGAACGTTAAATGGTGAGGTGAATCCGAATATTGTTTTAGAAATTCCTGGGGAACGAGCAAACGGCCAATTCACAAGTGAATTGAATTGGAGTCTAAGCAATGTCCCTTCTTCGCTGGACCCTGTTATTTAAGAACAACAAAAACATATTGGCAGAATATTGTTGGTCTCTTTTATATGAATGAGATCAACAATATTTGTAAGAAGATTATTTCGTTGAAATATGAGGAGAAGAAAATGAAGAAATTCATAGTTTTGATAGCGATACTTTCTTTAATCAGTCATTCATCCCCAATGCTAACTTTTGCTCAAACAGTATCTATAGACGAAGTCTATGAGGAAACTAGTGATTCTTTTATGGAAGATAGCGTTGAGGAAAGCAGTAATCATAATGAGGAAGATGAGATTCAATCAAGCGATAAAGTGGCAAGAGATGACGCGGTTTCTCCCAGTGATAGTGGTAGGGACACTTCAGAAAGCAAGCAAGAAGAGAATGCGGTTTCTTCTGAAAACCACTCTTTCGCAGGTCAGTTGATCACTGGCGTATGGGGGACAGTTCCATGGACCTATGATTTGGTATCGTCAACAATCGTTCTCAGGGGAGGCGAGGTTGGGTTGACCGGACTAGCGCCTTGGAAAACCTATACTGAAGTTGAACAGATAGTACTTGAAGATAGAGTCATCTTGGGTAGTAGTGCTGTAAGCTTGTTCAGTGGATTAACTCAATTGAAAAGTATACAAGGCATTGAAAAGTTTGATACTGCTAATGTAACAAATATGAACTCAATGTTTCAAGGAGCAAGTAGTATGACAGAATTAGATTTGAGTCAATGGGATATGTCCAATGTTACTAGTACTTCTACAATGTTCGCTGAAATGTCCAATCTAAAAAAACTAGATATAAGTTCGTGGCATGCCAATATCTTAGTTATTAACATGTTTAGAGCGACATCTTTCAATCATCTCACTTTAGGTACCGGAACAAGAATTAACGGTACCTGGTTATCCAATATACCGGTAACGGAAACCTATACGGGGCGTTGGGTACTTCAAGATAGTTTGGCTAGTTCAACTAATTTTGTTTCATTTGCTAGTTCAACTGCATTTATGTCTGGGTATAATGGTGCGAATCCTGGCGTATATGTCTGGGAAGAAACAATTGATCTTGAAGCACAAGTAAGTCCCCAAACAATCCTTCTAGGAGAGGGAACCCAAGACATAGATTTAGGCAGTGCGATTCATACGGTAACGGCAGATGGTGTCTTGTTGTCTTCAGGGGAGTACGATGTTACTTACATTGACTCATCCTCCTATCTTTATATAGGTGATCGATTTAAAGATGTGACCATTACATATCGAACGGTGCATACGTTATCTGTCCGTATTCCCATTTCCGTTCGTTGGGGCAACACAATACGTTTACGTGGAACATGGGCGAATAACTTCGAGGAGTGGCGAACAATAGCCGCTTTTACACATCACGTTGGAGAATTGGGCCCTGAACTGTCCCTATCGCCAGGACACGGTGGGACAAATCCAACTACACCAATGATCCAGCAGTTGCCAAATCAAGAGTTTGCTTCCCTTCATGCATACTCAGGCTCCGCCACTATTCTTGTAAACCAAGGCCAACATTTTTTTGACTTTACGTTGTCTACTCAGCAAACACCTGCCGAAGCACAACAAGATTTTGAAAATGCGGTGGGAGAAAATGGACGTCTACAGTTATCGGTTGGTGATATCGTCAGCGCGACGCACTTGTTTTCATCAGGAGAGGAATTTGATGGCGCCTTAGCTGGCTTCTCTAATCTAGAATGGAATGTACTTATGCAAGATGAAGCAGAAGAAAATGTAGGCACAGATCACACGAATCATAAAAATAGTGCATTTTATGAAGTGACAGCAACTAACCTAAGACCGTTAGTGATCAATCAGTTGAAGCCGTTGCTGAACAATGAGGTTTGGCAATATATTTCTGAAGAGGAGTTATTGGTAGTAGCAGAAAGTTTTTTTGATTTTGACATTGCTGAAGGGTACGTTTCCATAGCGGAGATCATTGAAATGCCTGATACGAATCAGCCAGGAGATTCATCCATGGTTGTTCGAGTGCAAGAAAAGTTATCCTCTGGGCAATACGCTCAAATGGATTACACCGTTCCAGTAACAATAAGGCCGTTACAAGTCTCACCTAAAGATCCAGAGAATCCTCAAGAAGAATTGCATCCAGAGGTGATGCCAGAACTGCCAGAAAATCAAGGATTTTTAAGCATTGATTTTGTTCCTACGATTCAGTTTGGGGATCAAGAAATATCGTATTTTGCACCGGAAACACTATACGCCGAACCATTAAGAACAACAGCAAATGAAACACGTGCAAATTTTGTGCAAGTTTCTGATAGACGTGGAAGAAATCAAAGTGATGGGTGGCGCTTATCTGTGAAACAACGAGAACAGTTTAAGAATAGCGAAACAGGGCATGTTTTAGCTGGCGCTTCTTTGCAGTTTCATCATATTCAAGCAATAGCAGCGTCCGATCAAGAAAATCAGCCTACCCATTCAGAACAACTCTCGCTCCTTCCGGGTGTTTCATCTACTGTCGCTCAGGCACAAGCAGGATCGGGATTAGAAACGTGGTTATTTGCCTTTGGTACAACAGACCAAGCGGCTGAGAGTGTTGTACTGCACTTAGAGTCCGAACAGGAACGTCAAACTGGAACATATGAAACCACCTTGGAGTGGATTCTTCAATCGGTCCCTGATAATGTCATTCAATGATAGAAATCAACTGGATGCGTACTTCATCAGATGTTCAAACAGCCTAACATCCAATAGGAAATCATTTTGGTTGTTAGGCTATTTTTCTGTTTGGCCATTTGCGAGGATTACAAGCAAGAGGAATCTGGCGGTACTGCTCCTCATTAGTAATCATGATGGTCAGTTTGGTCATCGTCGCATGCACAAATCGAGCGTATATGATTCATGAATTTTGCTATGCTGGGTAGGAATTAGGCACTAATGGTAGTAACAAAAGAAATGAAGGCAATCCCCGTGGAATATAGAGAGGAAGATCGTTATGAATAAAATACTATTTGACAGTAAGAAAACTATGATGTACATAGTGGTAATTTTTATATTGACCCTGTTTTTTGGCCCAGTTGCTTTTGCTGATCAATCTGCTGGTTTTTCAGTTAGACCGATTCTGAGTGAAAATCAAGTGAATTCTGAGGTAGGCTATTTTGATCTGAATCTTGAGCCTGGAGAAAGCCAGACGTTATCTTTGGAGTTACGAAATATGTCTGATGAAGAGATCAACTTATCAATATCCGTACATACAGCTTTTACAAATGTGAGTGGTGTAGTGGAATATGGTAGTGACGCCGATATCCCAGATGACACCCTACCATTTTTTTTGGCTGATTATATTCAAGGAGATGGCAAGATTACTCTTAGTGAAGGGGAGACGAAACAATTAGATCTCTTATTAACCTTACCAGAAGATAAACCATTTGAAGGTGTTCTAGCAGCAGGAATTCGCGTGGAAGAAATCAAAGATAGTGAGCATTTGTCAGAAGAATCAATGGCTATTGAGAACACACTGTCTTATGTTATGGGCCTCGTTGTATCGAATAAGCGGGAGCAACTTTCTCCCGAGCTAGATCTTTTAGATGTCTATGCGGACCAATTAAACTTTAGAAATGTGTTTAGTGCTCAGATTCAAAATCAATCGGGGACGTTTGTTAATCAGTTTGAGGTTATTGCATCAATTTATAATGAAGATCAAACAGAACGCCTTTATTCCACAGAGGCATCAGGAATGCAAATGGCTCCTCACTCCAATTTTGCGTTTCCAATTCCTTTGAATGGTGAGTCATTTATCCCAGGAACTTATGTTCTCCATCTACAAGCAAATTCAGGAGAATTAGAGTGGGAGTGGACGAGGTCATTTGTGGTAGATGATGAGACGTCTAAGGAATTTAATCGACAAGATATAACTATTTCTAGTCCAAATAATTACTGGTTATTTATCTCTATTTTTCTTGTTATACTCTTACTCTTAGTGTTTTTTTATAAGAATAAGAAAGCAACTTAAGAAGATTGCATAGTGATAGGAGACCAAATAAGTAAATTCTCTAACAAAAAAAATTAATCCATAAGAATACAGTAAACAATCGTTACAGTTGCTTAAGCTAATTTAAGTCAATTAAGATGATAGGTGAGAGGTTCTGACTAAGTTTCAGTGTTATTTTACATGTCTAAGGGTATATGATATCCACCTGATTACTGTACGAAAAAAATATTTTTAGTCATGTATAGTTTCTTTAAAAGGATACAGACCATAATGATGGCAGTGAAAAGAATTAAAATAATGCGTAGCTAGAATGTACCAAATATAACATTTAAATGTTTGGAAAGGAAAATAAACATGCTTCTATTCACAACAGAAAAAGATTATACTAACTATTTCTGGCAAGAATTGGATGAGTCTCGCAGAGATACAGAAGAAATTCGAGAGTATATCAATAAACAGATAGTTAGACTGATAGAGCTGACTGATAATATTTCAAAAACAACATTTTGGCAAGATCTTCCAGAAATACTGGGGATTGATGCAAAGTTGAATCTTTTAGTGGAATTGTGTAAAATTCAAGAATTTTCAAGTAATGAAATCATTCGAATCACCGAGAATGATTATCGAACCTATTTCAAAGAGTTATGTGGCTATAATTTAAGCATGAAAACGGAAAATTCAATGATATTTAATATCTCTTGATATCAGTAGAAAGAGGAAATAATTATTTTCTTGAAAGTTAGTGGTGGAAGAATATGAAATGTAAACTAAGAACATTTTAAAATGGGACTTTGCTTAGCGTGGACTCAAAATTTTATATTTCTTGATTTCATAAAGCATAAACAAGGACTTTACAATTAATGCAGGAATAGCTTTTTCAGTAAGGGAAAGATTTTCCTAGATATGTAATAATGAGTAGATTTAATTTTAATACATGATTAAAAAAACCTTAGTCATTAAAGATTGATTAGTTGTGCAAAATAAAATCTGTGTCAGATTGAACATCAATCTGGCCCAGATTTTTTGCTTTTCCACATTGAACAATTGATGATCAAGAAAGGGCCTGGTTCTCAATTACTCATATGATTCAAATCCGTAGGAAACTAGTAATATTTCTTTTGTATGGGTATTCTTATCTATTATTTTTCTATTGGGATCAGGATAAATCATCGCATTAGTGATGACTTTTTCTTATTAGGTTAGAAAATTTTGAAGGTTTACTCGAAAACCGCCATATAAAGGTTAAAGAAGTTCAATAAATAAGTAAAAAGAAAAAATTAGGATCTGTGTCTCCAAAGGCATCAATTAACACTTATAAAGAGGAGGTTAGGCGTTCGAAAAAGTTAGGTGACATTTTGATTATTAAAAAGTATTTTGGCAGGACTTCGTGAGAAGATATGAAATTTTGTTATTTATATTAAATAGTTATTTTTAATTCGTTTATAGAGTTTTTTATCGGTGTTATTTCTTAATAAGTGATATATTTTACTGAAATTTGGATTGTATATTGAATCGCTTAAAAAGAAAAATTATATGCTGATAATTTAGCATTGATGGATTGAAATATTTAGAAGTGATAATAATAATTTGTAATTTGAATCAATAATTTTGCGGTTTTAATCATTATTATTTGAAAACGTTTTACTTATTTATACTTTATGATAAAAGTGAATTAAGAAGTTGATGAATACGTACAGAATATGACAACTTTTACAAATAAAGTGAGTAGCATAAAGTAGGAGGGTGAAAAGAATGATAGAAATCAAAAATATCTATTATACAAATGGTAATAACTATTCTCCAAATGATCATGGCGCAAATGGTTGGGCTATCCTGTTGACGAAGAAAGGACTGTATATGGAGAAATCTGAGGTAGAAATAATTCTGATAGAATCACATATGATCTTCCATTACATTTCGCAGAGCTTAATGAATCAAATCATTATTGTCGAGTTGAATTTATTTTGTAAGCCTTCTTCAAATTATATTCAAAAGATTGATCTGATAATCAATCAAGAGTTATCTAGCTTAATTCAGTTACTTTTTACAAGGTTTGAAACGAGAGATCGAACGTATGTAGTGAATCCCGCTATCGAAATGATAATAAGAAAGACATTTCGATTGAATCTTTCTACGCTAAAAGAATACTTTGAAATATTTAAGTTAATAGCATTCATACAAGAGAATTTATCTGGAAATGTGACCGTTAGTGACTTGGCAGAGTTTATGCACATGTCCAAACCAACTTTAAATCGTTTTTGTATGAACAAATTAAATAAAGTGCCTCAGGATTTAATTAATGATATCAAAATTACGTTAGCGAAAAATTTGTTGGAATCGACAGATGAAAAAATTTTTGAGATTGGTGAGAAAGCTGGTTTCTTTAACGCCAGTGCATTTACTATTTTTTTTAAAAAGGAAACCGGGTTATCTCCAAAAGAATATAGACAAAACTATTTTAATTCTTGGAAAGAGCACAGCCTAACTATTTAGAGGTGAAAGTGATATGGGAAGTAGAGAAATAGAAGCTCGTCTAATAGAAATCATGGATGAAATTGTTGCTTTATCAAAAGAATATGTTCTGTTAAAGAATCAAAGATTTGAATACGACAAGAAAGTTTCACAAGAGAGAGTTTATGAAGAATATGTAAGAGAGAATGATTACCAAAAATATAAGAATAATTATGACATTATTTCGTTATATATAGCTTCTTTTTTAAAAGAAAAAGGTATCCCAACTAGATCAAAAACTATTTATGAATACTTGGTGAAAGAAAAGCTAATATCAATATCTTATAGTAATTTGCAAAGCAACTATCTTAAGAGGATGCACGATGATACTCATGTTAATGTTGAGCGAGTATATAGGGGCTATTATCAATATAGAAGAAAATCAAAATGAACGATAAATGAATCCAGTGGTGTCTTCAATCACTAACAATTAATTGAAGGAAGGAGACATACTGTTCTTTTAGAATCACTAGTCTTTGTGTTTCGGATCAACTACTTTTCAATATGTGTCATTCTAGCCTGTACTTATATATATTCTGAAAAAAATTTGGTAAAACTATTTTAGAAAGGAACGCTTTCGTTCTTTTATTGCTCATTGATAACCAAATAGCCCATTTTCTAAATTCTTTTCAGTGATTAAGTAGCAGGCAACTTTTGGCGCCAAGATCTCTTAGATTTGAAGGAGCGATAAACCAAAAGTTGCGACTAAAGCATGGAAACTTTAGGCAAAGAGATAATTGTTGAAGATAATGATACTCACGTAAGCGTCCCGCTGACGAACAGGGGGAGGAGGAGACTCCTGTGTACCTTTTCCAAGGTGGTTTAGAAAATGTTTAAAATAAAAAAAGAACAGCATAAATGTTTTCGAAATGCTTTCGCACCAACATTTACCTGTTCCGTGGGTTTGGCACCCAATGGGCCATGAAGGACTCGAACCTTCGACACCTTGATTAAGAGTCAAGTGCTCTACCAACTAAGCTAATGGCCCAAAATTTATTACTTTGATATAGTATCACTATTTTAAAATGTTGGCAACAATAATCTATGGTTTTTTTTAGGAGGTAAAAATGGAGCGAAACATTTATGACGTCATGTTTGAGAACTATAAAGATCTGGTTGGAATAAATGAATTGAGAGAAATGTTAGGAGGGATAGGGAGAAATAAAGCTTATGGGCTACTAAAATCGAACAAGATAAAACATGTCAAGATAGGCAGCAACTACAAGATTCCTAAAAAGTGTGTGATCGAATACTTACAAGATGCCCAAAATGTGGCAGATGAGCATACGCAGGCTATGGTATAATAAAGATGTTAGAATTGCGTTTTCCATAGCTTGCTTTTTTCATTTTTAGGAGGATTTGAATTGAAATTACGAGCGAATATTGTAGAAAAACGAGGAACTCTCCAAGTTGTCGTTACAATAAAAGATGATTTTGGAAAAACTTCTCAACGATGGAGAGATACCAAACTAAAAATGAAAGGAAATAAAAAAAGAGCTGAAAGAATAAAAGAACAATTTATATCTGAGATCGAGCAAGAAATTGCTATGAAACAAGAGGATTATCTTGTTTTAAAACTGGAAAGAACCGAAACGCCTTTTGTCGATTACCTATATAGTTATCTTGAAACTGCTAAAACACAACTGTCAAAAACGTCTTATTTTAGTTATAAACGTTACATCGATATTAGGATAAAAGATTATTTTGGACCAAGTGGAATTATGTTATCTGACTTAAAACCGGTCCACTTGCAAAGGTTCTATCAAAAAATATTAGACGATGGGTGCACTGGAAATACTGCTCTACACTATCACGCTTTTATTAGAAAAGCTTTACAGGAAGCTTTTATGACAGAACAGATAGATAAAAATATTGCTGATCGTGTACGTAGACCAAAAAAGGACTCCTTCGTGCCAAACTTTTACACAAAGGATGATGTGCTAAAACTACTTCAACTATTTAAAGGTGAGAAGCTCTATCCAATAATTCTATTAACAGTATTTTATGGATTTAGAAGAAGTGAAGTTTTAGGGCTTAAATGGGATGCGATTGATTTTGTGAATAAGACGATTACCATTAAACACGTAGTTTTGGAAAATAAAGAAGACTTAACAACCGTTCTTAAAGAAGACAGAACTAAAAATGCTTCCAGCTATCGTTCTGTTCCTTTAATAGAAACAGTTGAAGAGGAGTTAGTGAAATTAGCGTGGTGGAAGGAAAAAAATAAAAAGCTTTTCGGAGCTGAATATAATTACGAAGACGACGATTATCTCTTTACCATGGAAAATGGCAATATCATAAGACCAGATTTCGTTTCCAAACGATTTGCGAAGGTAATCAAGAGAAACAATATAAAAAGGATACGATTCCACGATTTGAGACATACAACAGCTTCTATAATGATTGGAAATGGTGAGCACATGAAGAAGGTGCAAGAGTGGCTTGGCCATGCCTCTTATACGACAACTGCTAATCTTTACGCACACCTTGATCCAAGTTTCAAATATGCTTCTGCAGAAAATTTAGCAAATACATTTGGATTCAAAAAATAAATAACAAAAAAAGACTTGATCAAAATTAACTGGCAAGTCTTTAAACGATTACTATTAAAAAAAGTCTGTCATTTTGTTGGCAAATTGTTGGCAATTAAAAGGCTTGAAGATTATCAACTAAGTAAACCTCATTAAAACCTCTATAAATCAACGTTTATAAACACACCTCTACATAAGAGGGCAGGTGATTAAGAGTCAGCTGCTCTACCAACTGAGCTAACGGCCCGTACCAAAAGTACTTCATTATCTTAGCACTCCGTTGTTGAAAAATCAATCATTCTTTTGAAAAAAATATGCGCTTTTTTCAGTTGAAAAACTGGCGTTATCTTAATAAAACACCATTTGTTTCCCAAATTCAAATGATAGGAAATTATTAAAAGATTGATCAGATTGCTTTAAAAACTCAGAAAACCGTGATAAAATGTATCTGGTTATCAAAACTAGATGATTAGTTTGTGATAATCTAACCTTCTGTTCGTCAAAATGGAGGATGACATGGAAAAATTACAAGTAGACATGAAAAATTGGGGCAATTCATTGCTGAAATTCCATCTGCCGAGATGGGAAGAATTGCCAACACTGGAACTGTATATGGATCAGGTGATCACATTGATCGATCAATATTTATCGCCGGTGATCCAAACGGAAAAGCATCCGCTATTGACCTCTTCCATGGTCAATAATTATGTCAAAAAAGGGATGATTCCAGCACCAGAGAAGAAACGTTACAATCAAAAGCATCTCGCATTTTTGATTGCGATCACGATGCTGAAGCAAGTGCTGACGATTCCTGAAATAAAGACGGGGATCCTTTTTCAAGGGAAAGTTGTCGGCATCAGAAATGCCTACAATGTATTTTGTGAAGAACAAGAAAAAGCGATCCACCTTGTCGGCAAAGAAGCGATGGGAGAACCCGAACAAATGACGTCGGAACCGATCCCAATTGAATTAGTAGCCATGAAAGGTGCGACGCGTTCCTTTGCCAACAAACTATTGGCAGAAAAAACGATTGAATTAGAAGTCATTTATTTAGACACACATAAAGGAGAAGCCCATGAATAAAGAGAAAATTGCCCTATTAGTTGATTCAGGTACCGATGTTCCCGCACAGATCATGGAGCAATACGGCATGTATATGCTGCCATTGCAAATTATCTACAAGGATCGGACCTATACCGATAAAGTTGATATTACTGCGGAAGAAATCTACGAGCGCTTGCCGCAAGAGATCCCTAGTACCTCGTTACCTGACGGTGCTGCGATCGGGGAAATCTTTGATCGGATCAAAGCCGATGGGTATGAGAAAGTCTTTGCCGTAACCATCTCCAGCGGATTGAGCGGAACGTTTAACGTCGTTCGCCTGTTAGGTGAACAACGGACGGATCTTGAGGTTTTCGTGCTTGATACGAAAAATATCGGAATCGGTGCAGGGCTGCAAGCGATTCGTGCAGCAGAACTGTTAGAAAAAGGCGTGACTTGGGAAGAACTGCGGGCACAATTAACGAATGAAGTGCCGAAAAACAAAGTCTTTTTCAACGTAGCTACCTTAGAGTATTTACAAAAAGGCGGCCGCATCGGTCTGGTCGCATCCATCTTAGGCAATGCCTTGAAATTGAATCCAATTATCTCTTGTAATGAAGAAGGGATCTACTATACGGTCGCAAAATCTCGTGGACGGAAGAAAAGCTTGGACAAAACCGTTGACTTGATCAAGCAATTCATCGGTGATCATCGCCATGTGCGTTTAGCTGTGGCGCAAGGTGATGCACTGCAAGAAGCCAAAGAGATGAAAGCACGATTAGAAGCCGAATTTCCTAAGGTCAAAGAAATCTTATTTGGACAAATCTCTCCCGCATTAGTCGTCCACACGGGTCCTGGGTTGTTAGGGATCGGTATCCAGCTTTTAGAAGAGTAAAAAAGAAAGGCCCCGTGCCTTTCTTTTTTTGTGCTTTCCTTAAGAATGAGGCTGCGGTTTTTGGGAAAGATGAAAAGCCCGTTTAAATAATGTATAATAAGTAAGAAACCAAAAAAAATTGAGGTGACATTTTTGAAAAAGATCCTAGTCGTGGACGATGAGAAACCAATTTCTGATATCGTCAAATTTAATTTAACCAAAGAAGGATATGAAGTATATACCGCCTATGATGGAGAAGAGGCATTAGAAAAAGTAGTCGAGGTCGATCCTGATCTGATTTTGCTTGATTTGATGCTGCCAAAAATGGATGGGTTGGAAGTTGCACGGGAAGTGCGCAAAACCCATGACATGCCGATCATCATGGTCACAGCCAAAGATTCTGAAATCGATAAAGTACTAGGCCTCGAGCTTGGTGCGGACGATTATGTAACCAAACCATTTTCAAACCGGGAATTGGTGGCCCGCGTCAAAGCCAATCTGCGTCGCGGCTCGGCAGCTGCGAAGGAAGCAGACGATAACGCTAACAGCGAATTAACGATTGGTGATTTAACCATTCATCCTGATGCGTACATGGTCACTAAAAATGGTGCAGCCATCGAATTGACGCACCGAGAGTTTGAATTGATGCACTACTTGGCAAAACATCTTGGTCAAGTGATGACCCGAGAGCATTTATTGCAAACGGTTTGGGGCTATGACTACTTTGGTGATGTTCGGACCGTTGACGTGACGGTGCGTCGTTTACGTGAAAAAATCGAAGACAGCCCGAGCCATCCAAATTATTTGGTTACTCGTCGCGGAGTGGGCTATTACTTGCGGAACCCAGAACAGGAATAAGCTATGAAAAATAAAGTTCGCTTTTTTCAATCGGTGAACTTCAAAATCGCCCTGACTTTTATCTTGATCTTATTGATTGCGATCCAGATTATCGGGGCGTATTTTATTCGCGAATTGGAAAGAACAACGGTCGATGCCTTCAAACGCGACATGGAGGCACGTGCCAGCACGTTAGTGGTAACGTTAGGCTCTGAATTGAGTCGAATGGATAATGATGACGGTTTAGATTGGGATTCCATGAATGCTTCCTTGAATCGAATCTTAACGAGTACCAACTCATCGGAAATTTTGGAGATGCGGGTGGTGGATGAGCAAGGGATCATTCGTGCAACCACCAATATCAATGATCGTGGCTCGGTGGGAGAAAAAAATGATTACCGTGATTACGATACGAACCGCAGTGAAGTCCTCTATGATGAATCCAGCGGCCAGCGGGTGTTCAATATCGTGCAGTCGATCCAATCACCGACAGGGGATACCGTTTTAGGAACCCTTTATTTACGGAGCAATCTTGAGTCAAAATACAATGAAGTCAGTACGACTGCGGTCATTTTTGTGACAGCCTCGCTGATTGCGGCAGTGATTTCGATCATTGTGGCACTATTGGTCTCTCGTTCCATCACCCAACCGATCGGAGAGATGCGCGAACAAGCGATTCGCATCGCCAAAGGAGATTATAGCCGCAAGGTCGCGATTCATGGAAAAGATGAATTGGGGCAACTGGCGGAGACCTTTAATCAACTAGGAGAACGAATCGAAGAGACTCAAGAGGCGATGGAATCTGAGCGAAACCGCTTGGACAGCGTCTTGTCTCACATGACAGACGGCGTTGTTGCCACCGACCGACGAGGCAAAGTCATTACCATCAATGAGATGGCGATGTCCTTGTTAAATGTCAGCAACGAAGAAGCGATCGGGCAGTCGATTTTGACGTTATTGGAAATCGATGAAGAATACACGTTACGAAAGCTTTTGGAAAATCCTGAAGACATGCTGTTGGAGCGTCCTAGCAATGATTTGACGGGAACAAATATGATTTTGCGCATCGATTTCTCCATGATTCGTCGGGAGTCTGGCTTTATTTCTGGGTTAGTTGCGGTGATGCACGATGTTACAGAGCAAGAAAAAAATGAACAGGAACGGCGAGAGTTCGTTTCCAACGTTTCTCATGAGTTACGGACACCATTAACGAGTATGCGCAGCTACATCGAAGCGTTGAGTGAGGGTGCTTGGAAAGACCCAGAAATTGCGCCGAACTTTTTGAAAGTGACCTTGGATGAAACGGATCGAATGATTCGGATGATCAATGACTTGTTGAGTCTGTCGCGGATGGATAGCGGCAATTCGCAACTGCAGTTGGAATACATCAACTTCAATGAAATGGTCAATTTCGTGTTGGATCGTTTTGACATGATGGTGACGAATGAAAGCAAAAAATACTTGATTCGTCGGGAGTTCACTAAACGAGAATTATGGGTGGAAGTCGATACCGATAAAATGATCCAAGTGATCGATAACATCATGAATAATGCCATCAAATATTCGCCAGATGGCGGGATCATTACGGTGAAATTGATGGAGACCCATAACAACATCGTACTTAGCATCAATGACCAAGGACTAGGGATTCCGAAAAAAGATCTCACGAAGATCTTTGATCGTTTTTACCGAGTCGACAAAGCTCGTGCCCGTCAGCAAGGAGGTACTGGCTTAGGATTGGCGATCTCACGAGAAGTCATCAAAGCTCATGGCGGTGCGATTTGGGCGGAAAGTCGAGAAAATCGCGGGTCAACATTTTACATCATGTTGCCGTATGAACCGTATGAGGAGGATTGGTGGGTATGAGAATCTCAGAAAAAATCATTCGAGCAGGTTTGATCGTGATGATCGCCTTGAGTTTTTATTTCTCCTATATGATTTGGCTAAATCCGACCGGGTTCAACAATGCCAGCACCGAAACAGATACTGGCGTCAATCCTTCGGTTCAAACGTACAAACAAAAAAGCGATTTGTTTTTGCCCCTATATCTAACATGGAATGATGAAGAGGATATCAAAGAAACCAACTCTGAAGCGGTGATTCGAGAGATCCAAGAGGTGATCAACGAGGCAACGATCAGTGATTTGACCCTGCGAACCTATGGTGAAGAACAGGCTTTTTCGAAAGCCCAAGAGGTCGATCAAGGAATATCCTTAAACTACTATACGACATTTTACTTGAAAGATTACGAGAAAACCTTTGATAAAGAACTGTCCTTAGAGGACGAAAGTGAAACAGAGGATTTTCCGTTTTCTCGCATCCAGTTTGATCTTGAAGAAAACACGATCCAATTTGTTGATTTTACCCATCAACGAGTGGTGCGAGGCAAAATCGACTGGGACAAAAGCCAAGTAAAACACTTACTAGCAGACAACCCTCGGGAATGGACGACAATGGTGGCAGATGAAGAACGATCCAGCAAGCAATATTATACGCAGGATTCGATCAAGCTGAAAAAATACAGCTACTATTCTTCGACCCAATCTCAGAGCTTATTTCGAGAAGCTTTTTTCAGCAATCCTAAAAACGTCAAGATCAATGATGAAAGTGTCGATACCTACTATTATGAAGGTGGGCAAAACATGACGGTCTTGCAAGATCAGCAGCAAGTCAAGTTTGAAACTACCACAGACAGTTCCGATGAAACGGATCTGGCGATGTTGAGTGCGGATTATATTATTCGTTTAGGCAACAATTTTGGGACGATCCGCTATTTTGATCAACAAGACAAGCACTTGGATTATCGGGTTTTCGTTGAAGGCTATCCAGTCTTTAGTACTGGTGGTCAAGGGGTGATCAGTGTGGCTTTTTCAGAAAGTGGTCAGACCGGCAGTCGGGAAATGACGATTTCTGCCAGTTTGAACGCGATTCAAGTGCCGATTCCTTCTGAAACCGAGATTGAATTGCCCTCTAGTTTGTCAGTCAAAAATGAGCTGATTGCGGCAGGGGCTGATCCTGAATTATTACAACAGATCATCGTTGGCTATCAATGGGGGGAGATCAAAGATGCACCACTCGTTGATTTGACGCCTGCTTGGTATGTCAATTATGACTCGTCTTGGATCAGTTATGATGCATTAATGACAAAATTAGCAGAAACGGAGGAGAATTAATTGGATTTTAAACGAATCGAATGGATTTTTTTCCTCGCTTTTCTTGGTCTGAACGTCTTTTTATTCAATGTTTACAGTGAGGCTCGCAGCGAGCATCAGATGGTTTCACAATCAAACCAAACGATTCCTATCGAACAACGTCTCGAGTCTGAGGACATTCGGTATTCTGGCGAATTATCAGCTGAGGTCTTGAGTGGCTATTATTTGAGCGGTGAACAGACGGATTTTGATGTGGAGCTACGAAATCCGCAACTCAATACGCAGTTCAAAAGAGGGTCGACGGTCAAAGGGCAGCAGTTGATCCATGTCTCAACCAATGGCTTTTACATCAGTGATGATTCCCAAACGGAAGAAACCGTCAATGGTTTTTTGCAACGAAAAGATCAAGTCCTGTTTGGGGATGAATATGACTATTTGGAAAACCTCTCTGTCTTGAACGCCAATCATCCGACCGTGGTGGCGGTTCAATCCTATGAAGGCATTCCTTTCAATGACAGCTCAAGTCGAATCGATATCACCTTAGAACAAACGGATGATCTATTGCAGATTGCTCGTTACACGCAAACACATATCTCCAATATTACGCCTCTAAGGGAAAAGATGACGGTCTATTCAGAAAAAGAAGCAGTAAATACGCTTTATCTAAACAACAAGCTGCCGA
This sequence comes from Enterococcus sp. DIV1368d, assembly GCF_050542975.1. Taxonomy (NCBI): domain Bacteria; kingdom Bacillati; phylum Bacillota; class Bacilli; order Lactobacillales; family Enterococcaceae; genus Enterococcus; species Enterococcus sp. DIV1368d. The sequence continues at coordinate 869,753 of NZ_CP172939.1, forward strand.
GTCACTCGAAAATTCTCTGGACGGAATTAGCCTATACGATGATTTTGAAGGTTAGGGAAAAAAATGTGTACATTCCTGCATGGTTTATTGCGTTCCAATTAGATGGCGATGACACCATCCAAATCGAAACGGTCAATGCCTTTAGCAATCGGATCATCACGAATAATGCCGTTCAAAAGGTAGAAAATCCATAAAAAAGCGGGTATAATGGAACTCGTTGAAACAACCAGAGAGGACGTCACGTAAACCATGATGAAGGAAAATGCCTTTCAAGTAAGTATTCTAGCCAGCGGAAGCTCAGGAAATTCGCTCTATATCGAAAGCAATAAAAAGCGGATCTTAGTGGATGCCGGTTTGAGCGGCAAGAAGATCACTTCATTATTGGATGAAGTAGGGCGTAAACCAGAAGATTTGGACGCCATTCTTGTGACCCACGAACATCGAGATCATATCCACGGTGTCGGAGTAATGGCGCGAAAATACAAACTTGATGTCTATGCGAATACAAAAACATGGCAAGCGATGGATCCAATGATCGGTAACGTCGCTGTCGAACAAAAACATATCTTTGAAATGGGAAAAGTGCTGACCTTGGGTGACTTGGACATTGAGAGCTTTGGCGTCTCTCACGATGCTGCAGCGCCGCAATTTTATCGTTTCCATAAAGACGGCAAATCATTCGTGATGTTGACGGACACCGGTTATTGCAGCGATCATGTGCGAGGCATTATCAAAGGCGCCGATGCGTACCTTGTGGAAAGCAACCATGACCTAGAAATGCTGCGAATGGGCCCTTACCCATGGAGCCTCAAACAGCGAATTCTTGGAGATCGTGGTCACTTATCGAATGAAGATGGCGCTCTGGTCATGACGGATATCTTGACCGACAATACCAAACGGGTCTATCTTGGTCATTTAAGTAAAGAAAACAACTTGAAAGAGTTGGCGCACTTAACGATGGTCAACACCATGAAAGAACATGATCTAGGTGTTGGAGAAACATTTGAAGTCTATGATACCGATCCTGACAAAGCGACGGAGTTATTTGCAATCTAATCGATCAACAAAGGATAAAATTGTCGGGTGGAGGCAGCAGGTATGTTTGATGAAGAAAAAATCAAGCGTCTGAACGAGCTTGAAATGGCTGTTTATAAGTACATTGTCCAGCATTTTGAAGAGATCGATCAACTGACGATCCGCGAATTGTCAGCTGCATGCCATGTCTCGACCTCGACGATTTTACGATGTATCACGAAATTAGGCTATCGCGGGTATTCAGAGTTAAAGTATGCGATCTGTCAAAAAAAGGAACAAGATGCACGAGCGTTTGATCTTTTCTATGATGCAACGATCCAAGTCAATACATTCTTAAAAAAAGTCAATAATGAAGATTACCGTAAGTTTATCCAGCCAGCGGTAGAACTGATTCTTTCCGCACGCCATGTGGCGTTTTCAGGTATCGGCACAAGTGGCATTCTTGGCACCTATGGCAGCCGCTATTTTGCTAATTTAGGCATCAATGCCTATAGCATCGTCGATCCCTTTTTGCCAGTACCGCCTCGTGGGATGGAAAATACGTTAGCGATCATTTTATCAGTTTCGGGGGAAACCATTCAAATGATCAAGCAAACGGAGGACTTCAAACGGTATGGGGCAAAAGTACTCAGCATCACCAATGATGAAAAATCGACGATCGCCCAAATGGCAGATTACAATATTTCCTACTATATGCCCGTCGTCAGTGGGGGAAAAGAAGTCGATTTGAACCTGACGACGCAAGTCCCAGTGATTACACTGATCGAACTTTTAGCCCATCAAGTCTACAAGCAAATCTAAGTGATCGTAAAAAAACAGCTTCGGCTGTTTTTTTTGTTGGAACATGTTTCATAACTTAGAAAAGCTATAGGCAAGGGGAATATTATCCATTAAGATTTATTTGTAAGCGAATTCACTGGCCAGTGGATGGAATTTTATTTTAGGAGTGATGTGAGATGAACGAATGGATCAATGAGAAATTATTACCTCCAATATTAAAATTTGTCAATACGAAAGCAATCACTGCATTAAGAAACGGTATGCTCTATACGATGCCCTTTTCAATCGTAGGATCGATTTTCCTGCTATTAGCAAACTTTCCCGTCCAGTCGATTGCGGATTGGGTAACGAATAGCGGCTTAGGTGAATACTTCAACCAAGCCTATGGCGCCTCTTTTGCAATTATGGCCTTTTTCGCCGTAATGGGCATCGCCTATTCATATGTAAAAGCAGAAGGTTACGAAGGACTCCCTGCAGGAATGATTGGTTTAGTTATTTTCTTATTAACTATGGAGTCAAGTGTGACGGATGCTGAAGCAAATGTGACCATCGCAAATGTCATTGATAAGACGTGGACCGGTGGACAAGGAATGATCAGTGCCATCTTAGTGGGACTTTTTGTGGGTTGGGGCTATACATGGTTCTTGAAACGCGACATCCGAATCAAACTGCCAGAGCAAGTACCCACCAATGTCGCAAACTCATTTACAGCATTGATTCCAGCCGCTGTTTTGACGACCATCGCATTAGGCATTTATATTTTCTTTGATAAAGTTTTTCAAACAACCGTGGTCGAATGGATCTACACCGTGATTCAAAGTCCAATGCAAGGGGTGACGGATTCCCTTGGTGGTGCAATGATGCTAGGCTTCTTAGTGCCATTCTTGTGGTTCTTTGGGGTTCACGGTTCGACGATCGTGGGCGGGATCATGGGACCAATTTTACAAGCCAATTCACTAGCCAATACGGCTATTCTTGAATCTGGTAAAGCATTGACATTAGAAAATGGCGGACACATCGTGACCCAGCAGTTTTTGGATCAATTTATGACGGTAACTGGCGCAGGAATGACGATTGGGATCGTGCTATACATGGTGGCTTTTGCCCGTTCGGCGCAGTTCAAACAATTAGGACGTCTTTCCTTGATCCCGGCATTCTTTAATATCAATGAACCAATTATTTTTGCGACACCGATCGTCATGAACCCAATCATGTTATTACCATTTATTTTGACACCGATGGTTTCAGGCGTGATCACGTATTTTGCACTTTATACCGGTATCGTACCGCTATTTACTGCTGTGCAAGTTCCCTGGACGACTCCGCCGATCATTTCAGGTTTTCTAGTAGGTGGCATTCGGACTGCTATCTTACAATTTGTTGTTTTAGCAATCGGCTTCTTTATTTACTATCCTTTCATTCGTAAGGTCGATAGTTTGAACTATAAACAAGAAACAGAGATCGTTTAATACCAAGGAAGCAGGTTGAATAGAAATGAATAAACTAAGAAGCGATTTTTTATGGGGTGGCGCAGTCGCTGCTCACCAATTGGAAGGCGGCTATCGTGCGGGTGGAAAAGGCGTGAGTGTCGCTGATGTCATGACTGTCGGAGGCAACGGAATTCCTCGCCGAATCACGGAAGGGATCCAACCGGGCGAAAGCTATCCCAATCATGAAGCGATCGATTTTTATCATCGGTATCCTGAAGACATCAAGCTTTTTGCCGAATTAGGGTTGAAGTGCTTCCGAACATCGATTGCCTGGACCCGTATTTTTCCAAAGGGGGATGAGCGCGAGCTGAATGAGGAAGGCCTGGCCTTTTATGATCAATTATTCGATGAGTGTTTACGCTATGGCATTGAGCCAGTCATTACCCTGTCTCACTTTGAAATGCCTTATCATTTAGTGACCGAATACGGAGGTTGGCGTAACCGTAAGTTGATCGATTTGTTTGTCCGCTTTGCAGAAGTTTGTTTTACGCGCTATCAAAAGAAAGTGAAGTATTGGATGACCTTCAATGAAATCAATAATCAAGCAAACTATAAAGAAGATTTTGCGCCATTTACCAATTCTGGTCTGTTCTTTACGGAAGGAGAAGACCGAGAAAAAGTCATGTACCAAGCAGCTCATTACGAGCTCGTTGCCAGTGCAAAAGCGGTGGCGCTAGGACATGCAATCAATCCTGCGTTTCAAATCGGATCGATGATCGCGATGTGCCCAATCTATCCGTATTCTTGCGATCCCAAAGACATGATGGCAGCTACGGTGGCCATGCAACGGCGCTATTGGTTTTCAGATGTTCATGCCCGTGGGCACTATCCGAGTTATATGCGCAGCTATTTTGAAAGAAAACAATTTGACTTAGATATCACCCCTGAAGATGAAGCAGCTTTGGCAAAAGGTTGTGTTGACTACATTGGTTTTAGCTACTATATGTCTTTTGCGATCAAAGGCAAGGAGAATGATCCAACCTATGACTATGATGAGAGCCAAGATCTGGTGGACAATCCTTATGTCGATGCTTCTGAATGGGGCTGGCAGATTGATCCCGTAGGCTTGCGCTATGCCCTGAACTGGTTTAACGAACGCTACGAATTGCCGCTTTTCATTGTAGAAAATGGCTTTGGTGCGGTGGATACGGTGGAAGAGGATGGACAGATCCACGATGACTACCGTATTGACTACCTAAAAGCCCATATCGAAATGATGAAAGAAGCAGTAGCTTATGATGGCGTTGACTTATTAGGTTATACACCGTGGGGCATCATTGACTTGGTTTCTGCGGGGACAGGGGAAATGAAGAAACGCTATGGTGTGATCTATGTGGACAAAGACAATGAAGGAAATGGAACCCTTGCTCGTCAGAAGAAAGATTCATTTGCATGGTATCAGCAAGTGATTGCGTCCAATGGCACGAAGGTCTAAAGAAAAAAACGTTACGCAAAATTTCTGCGTAGCGTTTTTTCTTTAGGGCATTTGGATATAGCCGTAATGAAGCAATAACTGAATAATAATAACTAAAGTGTTCATTCCCACATGGGTGATCATGGAAGTCCAAATACTGCCGGTCAAAGCATAAAGCCCAGAAAAGAACAGTCCTAAGAAAATATAGACTAAGAGATGATTGTCATTGTGGGCAAAGGCAAAGGCTACGGCGCTGACAACTACACCAACCCAAACATTGCTGTATTTCCCAATGATGCCAACTAAGGCTCTGCGGAAGACAAATTCCTCCATAATTGGCCCACCGACCATTGCTGCGAGAGCAAAGAGTGGGTTTTGCACCACGATGGCAATGATGTTTTCGGTATTTTGCGAAGCGCTGACTTCTCCGAAAAAGGATTCGATAAAGATGGCTAGATTTTGCAACAAAATCGCTGCGACAATGCCGGTTAGCCCGTAAATAAGAATCGCTGAGACTTTGGTTTTTTTGTGTTCAAACGATAGCGGTTCTGTTTGTCTGAAATACAAGAAAAACATGATCGCTGCACCAGCTAAGTAACCGATCGTTGTTGCTGCTACTTGATGTCCGCTAGGGACGAAGGCGATCGGTAGAAAAAAGACGATGCCGTAAGTAAGAATCGTGGACAAAGAATATTTTGATAAAGACATAGTTGTTTCCTCACACTCCTTTGCTTCATTATAGACTAGGTTGCTTCTAGAAACAAAAAATCCTACTATATTTATCAATCAATTAGAAATGCAAAAAAAATTTAGCAAAAGGCTTGCAAAAATTTGGGAAAATGAGTAATATTGAAACTGTAAGTTAGCACTCGATACAAGAGAGTGCTAATGCTAAATTCTATAACATTCATTGGAGGGATTTATCGTGTTAAGACCATTAGGTGATCGTGTGATTATCGAAGTCGCAAAAGAAGAAGAAAAAACTGTAGGCGGAATCGTGCTTGCATCAGCAGCAAAAGAAAAACCACAAACGGGTACCGTTATTGCAGTCGGCGAAGGACGCACGCTCGAAAACGGTGAAAAAGCTCCTGTTGCTGTCAACGTTGGCGAACAAGTAATGTTCGAAAAATACGCTGGCACAGAAGTGAAATATGAAGGAACAGAATATTTGATCGTTGCTGCAAAAGATATCATTGCAGTAGTAGAATAAGAAAAATAAAAAATACTTGAGGTGATGAAATCATGGCAAAAGAAATCAAATTTGCAGAAGACGCACGCGCAGCAATGCTTCGTGGGGTAGATAAATTAGCAGATACAGTAAAAGTAACCTTAGGCCCTAAAGGTCGTAACGTGGTTTTAGAAAAATCTTACGGTTCACCATTGATCACAAATGACGGTGTAACGATCGCTAAAGAAATCGAATTAGAAGATCATTTTGAAAACATGGGCGCAAAACTTGTTTCTGAAGTCGCTTCAAAAACAAACGATATCGCTGGTGACGGAACAACGACTGCTACGTTATTGACACAAGCAATCGTTCGTGAAGGATTGAAAAATGTCACCGCTGGTGCGAACCCATTAGGTATTCGTCGTGGGATCGAAATGGCAACAAAAGTGGCTGTAGAAGAGCTACACAACATTTCATCAATCGTTGATTCAAAAGAAGCAATCGCACAAGTTGGTGCTGTTTCTTCTGGTAGTGAAAAAGTTGGTCAATACATCGCTGATGCAATGGAAAAAGTCGGCAATGACGGTGTTATCACTATTGAAGAATCAAAAGGGATCGAAACAGAATTAGATGTTGTGGAAGGAATGCAATTTGATCGTGGTTACTTATCACAATACATGGTAACTGACAACGATAAAATGGAAGCAGCGTTAGAAAATCCATACATCTTGATCACTGACAAAAAAATCTCTAACATCCAAGATATCTTGCCATTGTTAGAACAAATCTTACAACAATCAAAACCATTATTGATCATCGCTGATGACGTTGATGGCGAAGCATTACCAACACTTGTATTGAACAAAATCCGTGGAACATTCAATGTTGTTGCAGTGAAAGCACCAGGATTTGGTGACCGTCGTAAAGCAATGCTAGAAGACATTGCGATCTTAACTGGTGGTACAGTGATCACTGAAGACTTAGGTCTTGAGCTGAAAGATGCAACCATCGATAACTTAGGTCAAGCAAGCAAAGTGGTTGTGGATAAAGACAACACAACAATCGTTGAAGGTGCTGGTGAAAAAGAAGCAATTGACGCACGCGTTCAATTGATCAAAAACCAAATCGCTGATACAACTTCTGACTTTGACCGTGAAAAACTACAAGAACGCTTAGCAAAACTTGCTGGTGGGGTTGCTGTGATCAAAGTTGGGGCACCAACTGAAACTGAATTGAAAGAATTGAAATTACGTATTGAAGATGCATTGAATGCAACACGTGCCGCTGTTGAAGAAGGCATGGTCTCAGGTGGGGGAACTGCCTTAGTGAATGTCATCAACAAAGTTGCAGAAATCGAAACAGATGGCGATGCAGCAACAGGTGTCAAAATCGTTTTACGTGCCTTAGAAGAACCAGTTCGTCAAATTGCTGAAAATGCAGGCTACGAAGGTTCAGTCATCATCGACAAATTGAAAAACGCTGACTTAGGCGTTGGTTTCAATGCAGCAACTGGCGAATGGGTAAACATGCTAGAAGCTGGGATCGTTGACCCAACAAAAGTGACGCGTTCTGCATTACAAAACGCAGCTTCTGTTGCCGCATTATTGTTAACAACTGAAGCAGTCGTTGCCGACAAACCAGAACCAGCAGCGCCAGCAGCTCCTGCAATGGACCCATCAATGGGTATGGGCGGCATGATGTAAGCAAGCCTTGAGAACTCCTCTTTTGAGGGGTTCTTTTTTTGTGCGATCTAAAAATACTTCAACACAGAAAAAGACAAAAAACCTTTCTTCTTAGTATTCTAAGCACCAAAGAATTGGTTCATTGCTTGAATAAAAGGAGAAAGGATTGGTAGATATAAGCTATCTATTTGTCTTGTAAAGGCAGCGAGTTTTGTAAGGAACGTCAATTACAACCGTTCCCAAAATCCCTGTGCAAAACCAGTAATAAATTCGTAGAGAGCCGGCAGTATCACCGAAATACATAAAACGACAAAGACCATTTTCTGAACAGCGGTTAATTGTTTGAGGAAATGTTTTTTTGTGAACAATAAATACGCGATACAGATAACGGCAAGCAGCTGCAATAGATCAAATAAAATGGACAAGAAAATCACCTTTTCTGATTAGATTGAATGGACGATAGAATGATGGATTCTCTCAACATAGAGCAAAGAGTTGAATGATATGGTTCTGAGAAAATGTGAAGATCAACGTTTATAAAGAAACGGTATTTCGACGCCAAAGAATGCGAAGATCCCGCTTAAAAGAAAGTAAGTCAATAAGCCTAGATAAAAAAGGACTTTCCAATTCAATTTCTTTTTCATTCGATCCACTCCTTTTGTGTATCATAGCATAAAAAAACGATAATATAAATAAATAATCTAAAGATGCAAATTTGCATTTTTCAGCAAGTGTAAGCTCTCTCAAGCTACATTTTCGCTATCTTGAAAAACCTGAGCTAAAATAGAAAGAGGAACAAAATCATGGCTCACTTTGATTTTTAAATGAACAACGAGTCGAAAGAAGGAGACATTTCTTTGAAAAAACCATGGATAAAACGCAAAAAGAAGCAAAACGAAAATGAATTATTAACGGAACAGTCCGTTCAAGTCGAGCAAAGTCAAACGAGAGAAGAGCTGCAAGAAGAAGCGGAGTTTACTTCTTTTTTTGCGGATGTCATGAAGCGAATGCCGAAAAAATCGGCTTCCCTGGTGATGAAAGGCTATGACGGATCAAAAGCCCAGGCGGAAAAAGTGTTAGCGAAAAGCAAGGATCAATTTGATCAGGTGTTTGAGGAGTTTTTGGTTGGCGTAGATGATGAAACGCGGAAAAAAGCCCACCGCACGATCCATGCGGCTTCTTTGACGGCGGCGATCATCGGCTGTTCACCGATTCCCTTTTCAGATGCAGTGTTACTTGTGCCAGTTCAGATGACAATGATGGCCCGTTTGTATCGTATTTTTGGGCGAACATGGCGTGAAGGGTTAGCGAAAAGTATTTCGAAAGAGCTAGTCGTTGTGAGTTTTGGTCGCAGTGCCGTTGGCAATATCTTGAAATTTGTCCCAGCAGTCGGCACCGTTGCTGGAGCTGCAATCAATGCCAGTGTGGCTAGTGGTATCACCGAAGCATTAGGCTGGGTGACTGTCAAGATGCTGAATGATGGGGAAGATGTGTTTGAGCAAGTGATGTCCTTTAAAGGCCAATTTCACACGCTGTTCAATGCGTTGAAAGTTGGCAAGAAATCCAAGTGAGACAAACAGAAGAAGAACGAAGCAGGTCCAGAGGACTTGCTTTTGTTGCTTCTTTTTCTTCACAGCAAATAAATAGTTATTTTAAAGGAGTGAGTAAAATGAAACAACGAGTGACACGGGAAGAAGTCAAAGAACGGTTGGTCACCGATGCGTATTTTCAAAAAGGTCGTTCTGCTTTGAAGACCCGCCAAACGATTTTGACGATTCTTGCTTGGCTGATGGTCTTGGTTCCCTTTGTCTGGCTGGCCATCCCGCTGACTTTACCGAATCTGGCGGATCGGATTGCCTTTCGGACATATCTGGAAGAAGCAGTGACTTTTGATTTTTTGGCGTTGTTCTTAGGAATTTCTTTTTTGGTCTTGGTTCTGACGTTTACTTTGTTGACCTTGAGGAACAACCGCCGCTTCAAACGATTGCTGCAAAAGCAGTCGATGCATGATGAAGCTGCCTTGGAAAAGCGCAAAGAGTTGCTAGAAGCATTTTATGAAGAACGCTTCGGGACGAAAGAAGAACGCCATGGGGCAAAATACTATGCGGTTGCACCGGAGCAAAACATCGGAGAAACGGAGATCCAAGAACTTTTCCGTAGAAATGGGGTGGGCTGATGGTTGTCAATTTTGATACTGGGTTCCCATGGTTGGATACATTTTTAACAGTCGTTTTAATGATTCTCTTTACGTATCCGATTTTAGGCGGCTTTGCTTGGTTCATCGGGGTGATCTGCAATCGTTTTTTGTTCCGTTATCGTCAATTAGAGTGGATACCGATCCCCGAAGAGATCGAGCCGATGATCACGATTATGGTACCAGCTCACAATGAAGAAATCGTTATTGAAGACACGATTCATTATTTAATGAACAATCTGAACTACAGCAATTATGAGGTGTTGGTGACTGATGATGGCTCAACGGATCAAACCCCTGTGATATTAGACCGATTGATGGAACAGTACCCAAATCTAAGAGTGTTGCGCATCGAAAAAAACCAAGGAAAGGCCCATGCCTTTAATATTGGGGTAGGGTTTGCCAAAGGGGAATTGATCTTGAGCAACGACGCAGATACGGTTCCTGAACCTGATGCGTTATGGAAATATGTCAATTATTTCATCCGCCAAGACTCCATCAATATCTCTGCCATTACGGCGAATATGGACGTTCAAAACCGCACAACGATCGTAGGAAAATCACAAACTGTTGAGTTTTCAAGTATCGTAGGAATTATCAAACGGACACAGCAAGCCGTTTTCGGCGTCATCTATGCCTATAGCGGTGCCAATACGATGTATCGCCGCGCGGCATTGATGGACGTGGGTCTGTTTCGACAAAATCGAGCCACAGAAGACATCAGTATTGCCTGGGACCACCAATTCCGAGGTTGGCTGTCTTTATTTGCTTCACGAGTGATGTTTTTCATGGAGGTGCCAGAAACACTCAAGATGCTCTACCGACAACGGAAACGCTGGGCGAAGGGCGGTACAGAAGTATGGCTGACCAACTTTAAAAAGGTCTTTTTGCATCCTTTTGAAAACATTGGTCGAACCGCTATGTTTGTCGATCAAACATTAAGTATCATCTGGTCATTCTTTTTCTGGCTTTCATCTGCCTTGTTTGTCTTCTATCTGATCTATTATGGTGCAACTGGGAATTACGAACGGATCTATCATATGTTTACGATGGCCTTTCTCTTCGTTTGTTTCGAGATGATTGCGGGGGTCATGCAGCTATTTACCAGCCTCTTGGCGGATGATAACCGCAGCAAGCTGAAGTATTTCCGCTTTGCCCCTTTTTACATGCTGTTTTACTGGATGATTAATGCCATAACGATCGTCACTACCTTTATTCCAGCCGTCAAGACCATACTTGGCTACGGCAGCGGCGTTTGGGTCAGCCCTGAGCGAACGGCGAAAAAAACCGAAGAATCTTAACGAATTCACCTTCCCTGGACAATAAAAACAAGTCTGAGTTTTCTTCAGACTTGTTTTTTTGCCATTATGGTTCAGAAAGATAGTAAATCTCACGATTTTGGTAAGGATAACGAGTTTGCGAAAATTCGAAGGGTCGTCCGTCGGAGAGACGAGCAACTTGTTCTAATTCTAAGATCGGATCATTGGGATCGACTTCTAAATATTTGATATCATAGGAATCCGCTTTGTCGGCACGGATTTTACGTATGGCGGGACCTATTTTGAGATGTAAGGAATCAGTGATATATCGATAGATCGAGTGTTCAAGGATCGCCATATCAATATCGGGAATGGTTTTGATGGGCATGATCGTGTACTCCAATTCAAATGGTTCGTTATCAACATAGCGCAGTCGTACGATATCATAAACCGGTTCGTTTTCTCGCAAAGACAAGTAATCCATTTCGTTGGCTTCTGGAAAACGTACATTGAAACTAATGATTTTACTTTGCACTTTATGCCGTCCGCCATATCGGTTGACTAAACCGATATACTCATTGATCTGTCCTTGGTAGGTCGCTGAATTGACATAGGTGCCATGACCTCTTTTGGTAGAAATCAGGCCTTCTTGCTTCAATTGATTTAGCGCTTTTTGGATCGTCATTCGCGAGGTTTGAAATCGTTTGGCTAACGCCGTTTGTTCCGGTAGTTTTGATAAAGCAGGAAAAACTCCTTCATAAATATCCGTCCGCAACTGATCAACGATCTCTTTGTATTTTGTCATAGTCATCACTCCTTATGTAAAGAAATTCATGGACTTGAGTTTTGTTTGAAGGGGATAAAAACAAGGTCTATCACTAAAGAATCCGCTGAAATTCACATGTATAGAAAAAGCTTTACATATGTTTTTGAAAAATTTACATGCCAGTTTCACCTAATTATAATAGGTTTTGTAAGCGAATACAAATAATGGAGGAATCAATATGAAAAAATTTTACTGGGGAAACAGTGTCAGCAGTATGCAGACAGAAGGTGGTTGGAATGAAGGCGGTAAAAGCTTATCCGTTTATGATATACGGGAAGCTTCGGAACAGGCTAGCGATTGGCATGTAGCAAATGATAACTATCATGCGTATACAGAAGATTTTGATTATATGCAAGATTTGGGGATGAACATGTATCGTTTCCAAATTTCTTGGTCAAGGGTCGTTCACGATGGAGATGGTGCCTTTAATGAAGAAGGGATCGCCTATTACGATCGTTTTATTGATGATCTGTTAGCTCGAGGGATCGAACCTATGATTTGTTTGTACCATTTTGATATGCCCCTGCATCTAGCGAAAACCTATAACGGTTTCATCAGTAAAGAAGTGAAGGACGCATTCATTCGCTTTGGAAAAGAAATGGTGGATCGTTTTGCGGATAAAGTCCATTATTGGTTAACCTTTAACGAACAAAATCTTTTCCACCAAGACCATGGTTTTAAGATCAGCGGCTATTTAGAAGGGGAAGAAACAACAGAAGAATTGTATCAAATTTTCCACAATGTCATGGTTTGCCATGCAGAGATCTGTAACTATCTTCATGAAACAACAAATGCGAAGATTGGCGGCATGCTGGCGTATTCTGAAGTGTATCCAGCGACTTGTCGTCCACAAGACATCAAAGCAGCAAGAGAGTTTGATGAATTTGCGAATTTTACTTTATTAGATTGCTATGCGCACGGCAAGTATTCGGCAGCACAAGACCGATACGTGAAAAATCATCAACTCAATATGAATATTTTACCTGGGGAATTAGAAGCGATCGCAGCGCAGAAAAATGATTACATTGCCTTTAGCTATTATGCTTCTTCTACCTTGAACGCTGAAAAAATCCCTGAAGGAACGCCGCCAAATCGGTACATGACTTTTGGAAAACAAGACAATCCGTATATTGAAACGACGGAATGGAATTGGCAAATTGATCCGCTCGGCTTCCGTGATGTCTTAAATAAAGTCTATCAGCGGTACCGGTTGCCAGTGTTTCCGATTGAAAACGGAATTGGTGTCAGAGAGCATTGGAATGGCAACGAACCGATTCAAGATGATTACCGGATTGCCTACCATCAAGAGCATATTCGAGCGATGTTTGCAGCGATGGTGGAAGATGGAGTGGTCTGTCTTGGGTATCTTGGCTGGGGACTGATCGACATTTTGAGCTCTCAAGGTGATATGGAGAAACGATACGGACTTGTGTATGTCAATCGTGGCAATCATGAGTTGCGAGATATGAAACGTGTGCCAAAAAAATCGTATGAATGGTTCAAAGAAGTGATCAAAACGAATGGTAGTACGATCTATACAAACCCATATGCAGAATAGGAGGAACAAAAATGGCAGCAGAAAAGCGCACGTTTTTAGATAAATTTACAGAGTTTTCGGTCCGTCTCGGCAATCAGGTTCATCTCAAAAGTCTTCGTGATGCGTTTGCGACCTTAATGCCTGCCTTTATTGTCGCAGGGATCGCTGTGTTGTTTAATAATGTCTTCTTTCCATGGTTTTTAGAAGGGGCTGCCTTGGCGCGAATGCAAGTGTTTGGCAATTCCATCACCAATGGAACATTGAATATCGCCGGTCTGCTGATCGCCCCGATGATCGCTTATTTTCTTTGCCGCAACAAAAACAATCCGAGCGCCATCAATGCAACCTTTGTGGCAACGACTTGCTTAGTGGTCATGTTGGCGATGGCTCATGCCGTGATGCCAGAAGGCGCTCAAGCAGAAGTGACCATCAGTGGTGTGATGCTATTTGACGATGTCGGGACCAAAGGGATGTTTTCTGGAATCATTTGTGGGTTAGTTGCCACGGAATTATTTATTCGACTGTCAGAAAACAAGCACTTAAAAATCAATTTAGGGGATCAAGTTCCTCCTGCCGTCAGCAAATCCTTCAGCACGTTGATCCCTGCTATTTTGGTGATTTCCTTCTTTGCCGTAGTTGCGACCGTGCTAGCAGCCTTTGATACCGACCTGATTCAAATCATTTCAACAGTGATCCAAGAACCACTGCGTTTATTGAACACATCGATTTTTGGGTTCTTGATCATCTATTCAACGGGCAATTTTCTGTTTACTTTAGGCATTCACCAAACCGTCATCAATGGCACCTTGTTAGATCCATTGCTGTTAGTCAATATGAATGAAAACATGCAAGCCGTGCAAGAAGGCGCTACGCCACCCAATATCTTAAATTCAGCATTCGTGACGGTTTTCGCACAACTAGGCGGGACTGGATTTACGATCAGCTTGATCATTGCAGTGCTCTTATTCGTCCGCAATTACCAACCTTTTCGGGATGTCGTCAATCTATCCCTAGCTCCGGGTATTTTTAATATCAACGAGCCAATCATCTTTGGTTTACCGATCGTCTTCAATTTACCCATGATCATTCCCTTCGTTGCAAGTCCAATTGTTGCAACGTTGATTGGCTACTTTGCTACCGCAGTAGGATTCATTGAACCGCTTTCTGTGATGGTTCCTTGGACGACACCACCAATTCTTAGTGCATTGTTGGCATCAAAAGGGGATTTCAAAGTTGTTTTGGTTCAAGTGATCATCATCGTCGTCTGTGTAGCAATCTATTTTCCATTTCTAAAAATCGCTCAACGGGTTGCAATCAAATCTGCTGAATTGGAGCGTGCAGAATAAACAAAACAGGATGAATCCTATACTAGAGTGACCTACAAAAGTTAGAACAAAATTCTAACGTTTTGGGGGTCACTATTTTTTGAGGTGATTTTTTACTAAGTTTCTATTTTGAATTTTAATTAAATGGTATACTATCCCAAAAGGAGCGACTATGAAACTTTCAGAAATGCAAAAAGCGATTTATCAAAACAAAATCGATCACCAATTCAATGTCACAAATATTGAAAAAGAGTTTTTGGCTTTATATGGTGAAGTAGGGGAAGCCTTTGACGCGTATCGGAAGCAACAAGAGGTAGGAGAAGAATTGGCGGATGTGGCGATTTATCTTCTTGGGTTAGCAGAAATCCTTTCCATCGATCTTGAAGCTGAGATTCATAAAAAAATGGCCGTCAACCAAAAGCGTCGTTATACGAGTTATGGCAATGGCTATGCCAAACGAATCGATAGTTGATACACGCACAAAAACTAGTGGATTCCTCGAGTATAGGCCCTTACCGAAATAGAAATGGAAGCAGGAGATAGGATGGAAAAGAACGTAAGCATGCGTGAATTGACCACGGCAGATTTAGCAGAAGTCGTGGACCACTATATTGCCGTATTTTCAGCAGAACCATGGAATGACCAATTGACAGTGCCGCAAATCACCGACTATGTATCATCAATGATGGCAATGAATACTTTTAATGGTTATCGACTAACAGACCGAACATCGAATGAATTGATTGGTCTTTCATTAGGCTTTATCAAGCCCTGGTATCAAGGAAAAGAGTATGTGATCGATACCTTTTTAATTACTGGCACGCACCAAGGAAAAGGCCTGGGTTCCACTTTTTTAGAAAGGATCAAAGAGGATCTGCTCAAGAAAGAGATTCCAACGATTTTGTTAGATACCGAAGAAAGTATGCCAGCAGCGGATTTTTACAAAAAGAATGGCTTTAAACCGCTACCAGATAATGTAAGCTATTATTTATCTCTAGAATAATAATAACTTGTCAATAAATAAAAAAGTCTGCGAAAAAATCGCAGGCTTTTTAGTTATGCACAGTTTCAACAGGTTTATCCACAATATGTTGTAGGAACATGTTTTCGCCTACTAAATATTGGGTGTGTGGTTTTTAGAAAAGGATTTCAAAGAGACTCTTATGGACCAATGAGCGTAAAAGTGAAAAAAGTACTGAAACGCTTATAGAATATAGCAAAATTTATCTAGATGAGAGGCTCTGTTGGTACCGATCAGCTAATTTCTATCATCTTCGCGATAGGTCTTGCGATACTGTAGCGGCGTTAAACCAAATTTACGCTGAAATCTTTTGCTAAAGTAGCTCAAGTGATTGAAGCCAACGTGGTAGCAGATGGTTGAGATCGGCTCATCCGTTTCGATCAATAGGTTTTTGGCTTGAGACAATCGATAATCAATCAGATAGTTGATTGGGGTCAATGTCGTGTATTGCCGAAAAAGGGCGGTACAAGTACGTGTATTGATGGCAGCAGCTTTAGCGATCGCAGGAACCGTTAATGGTTCTTGATAATGCTCATGGACAAATGCCAGCATTAAGTAGATAGTTTCTTTCTTTGGTGAAGCAGGTCTTGCAGCCATTAGCTGTGAAAGGGCAGCTAAAAACAATTCATAGAGAGTAAATCGTTGTTCAATAAGCAGAGGCAGACGCACGGTTTGAACAAATGCTTGATGTTGGGCGGTTAAGGTTAAGCGCCGATAGCTGCGGGTGCGATCGTGGACTAATTGTTCAATCGCTTCTTTAAAAGCAGGGTCAGCAATAAAGCCTGAAGAAAAATCAAAGCAGCAATATCGGACGTTTTCTGAAGCTAAAACAGCACCATGGAGTACACGGCTATTAATAATGATCGCCTCATTCTTGCTTAGCAAAATTTGCTCGTCGTCTATCGTATACACGAAGCTACCTTCTTCGACCCATACAATTTGCAGCTCGTCGTGCCAATGCAGAGGCAATTGGTCGCCACGCTTTTGTTGCAAGCAACGTTGATAAATTGCGAAGGAGCGATTTGTAGTTGTATGTTTGGTCGTTTCTTCGTTTTCTTCTGTGCGTTCAAAGTACATACCGCACCACCTTTTTACAGAATAGTGTTAAAAACAATCAGGATATTGACAAAAGTTCTCTATCTGATTCGGTATAATACTAACAAAGTAAAGTGAAAGACAAAAGGTGTTTTTATGAAAAAAACAGTTGGGATTGTTTATGCTTGTTCAGCAGCAGCTTTGTGGGCAGTTTCTGGCATCGCTGGACAAATTTTATTTACGAAATATAGTATTTCAGCAAATTGGCTCGTTTCAACACGATTGGTTCTTTCAGGGTGTTTGTTGCTAAGCATTGGGTTAAAGGATCGCGCTCGATTGATTTCCCCATTTCGGGAGAAAAAGGACTTCATTCAGCTGCTCTTGTTTTCTTTCTTAGGCATGTTTCTCGTTCAATTTACCTACTTTAAAACGATTGAGCAAAGCAATGCTTCGTTTGCAACGATTATTCAATATACAGGACCTTTCTTTGTTTTACTCTATGCCGCGATAGCCAAAAGGCAGCTCCCCTCTTTAAAGACATGTTTCTGGTTATTGGTAACCTTACTTGGTGTGACGGCTGTGACATCAAAAGGACAGATTGAGCAATTAGCGACTTCCCAATCTGCACTAGGCTGGGGGTTAGCATCAGCGATATCACTAGCTTTTTATTCTATACAGCCGCGTAAACTCTTGCAAAAATATGGGAGTTTACCAATTGTCGGCTGGGGGATGTTGATTGGTGGAGGCTTGGGGAATGTGGTTCATCCAATGTGGCAGATCGATAGTCAACTGAACGTTCAAGTAATTCTTTATTTGCTGGTGGTCATTTTATTTGGAACAGCACTAGCGTACTTGATTTTTTTAACAAGTTTACGCTATTTATCCTCAACACTTGCAACAGTTTTAACAGCAGTTGAGCCACTGCTGGCTGCTTTCTTATCGATCATTGTTTTTCATGATCACTTCACAGTGGTGGAGCTAGTAGGATTTATGGCAGTTATAGGGAGCATCATGTGTTTACAAAAAAAATTGTGAAAAAGACGAGATTCGCCAAAATCGGTGAAGTCTCGTCTTTTTTATAAATCACCAGAAAAAGAAAACGCAGGAGTCTACGCTTTCTTTTTCTGTTCTTCTTTTTTCTTGTCTGTGGTCGGTACGGAATCTAGGGCTTTTTTGAAAATCTCTTCTTTTTTCGTTTTATAGTTATGTTGTCGTTCAGCATACACTTTTTCTTTCGTTTTTGTTTTCATACTCGGTCACCTCTTCCTTTTTTTTAAGTATAGCATGATTTCACAAACTTATGCAAATTCTTGGTTTTCTCCTTGGTGTTATAATCTTTCTTGTAAAATACATTGTGAAAATATTTCTTTTGGCAGAGATGAGGGACTTCTCTATCAAGAAATTCGCATCCGGTTGGAAGCGATGTAACAGGATTTCATCTAAGCGTCGATCACACAGGTGAAAGCAGCGTTCTTTTTGAAACAATTTTTTCACAGAATCCCTCGTGTAAAAAAGGAATGATAAATGGGTGGTTTTAGTATCGATTTTTGAAAAAGGGGATCAGGAAAGAAATGTTATTCAAATAACAGTCTTGTTTTTCAAAAAGTGGGTTTGTTTGCAAAAAAAATCCTGTTTTTATTCGCGAATTAAAATAACGTTGAATGAAATAGTGTTTTTCTGTAGTTTATAGAAATCTTTGTAAATAGAGTGCCATTGAGCAACACCAAAGAGAAAGTGATCAAAAAGAATAACGCAGGAAAATAAATGACACGTTTTATTAAACGTAAATTAAAAAAATACAAAACGAAAACAATATCAAAAAATATTAATTTTTGTTAAAATGGGGTACAGGGGGTGTTTTATTGGAATCTCGGAAAATCAAACGTAAGCGTTTAGTGAAACAAAAACGGTCCCTTTTCGTACAAAAAGGATTGGGTATCACAGCAGCGTTAGCATCGACTTCAGGTGTCTTTACGTCTCTTGCTCATGCGACCGAAACGACGAACGCTTCGTCATCAACCAACACAACTGCTACTCTTGCCAGATCGTCAGCTGAAACGGCGATCAATCGACAATTTAAAACAACAGCTTCACTGAATGTTCGTTCAAATGCTTCAACGAGTGCCTCTATCGTAAGTGGTGTAGGAGCAAATACAACAATCACTGCGGTGGCTCAAAAGAACGGTACCTCAGTGAATGGCAATACAACATGGTATAAGCTATCAACAGGCGGATGGATCTCAGGGGCTTATGTGAAAAGCACCTCAGGCTCTTCTTCTGCCAATACAGGCTCGTCCAATTCGTCGTCTTCTTCATCGGAAAAAACGATTTCGAAATCAGTGAAAACGACTACTGCATTGAACGTCCGTTCAAATGCAACGACCAGTTCTAGTGTCGTACGCGGTTTGAGCAGTAATGCGACAGTACAAGTCGTTGCACAAAAGAGTGGAACATCGGTGAATGGCACGACCACTTGGTACAAATTGTCCACAGGCGGTTGGATCACGGCAGCCTATGTCAAAGATGTTTCCAGTAGCTCGACAGGCAATAGTTCTTCTGGCGGCAACACAAGTGTTTCTGCAGAGACGGCTATCAGCAAGAACGTGAAAACAACAGCGGCATTGAATGTTCGTTCGAGTGCCTCAACAAGCGGCAGTGTCGTTGGCAGCCTAAGCAGCAGCACGACGGTGAAGGTCGTTGCCCAGAAAAATGGCACATCCGTTGGCGGCACCAATGTATGGTACAAAGTATCGACTGGTGGCTGGATCACAGCGGCATATGTGCGTGACGTCACGTCTAGTTCTGGAAATACAAGTAATAACAATAATTCAAACACAGGTTCAAGCAACACTGGTTCATCAAACGGCTCAAGCAATGCGAGTGAGCAAGCCATCAATAAGACGTTCCAAACAACCACTGGGATGAATGTGCGCTCAAATGCATCGACTTCTGCAAGTGTGGTCAGCAGTTTGGGCAGTAATGCGACCTTCAAAGCAGTGGCTCAAAAACAAGGCGCGTCAGTCAATGGCAATACCACTTGGTATAAGTTATCAACTGGTGGCTGGGTATCTGCAGCATATGTCAAAGAAGTCAGTGCGACGACTCCTGGCAACAATAACAACGCAGGCAATACCAATGTTCCAATGAGCGTGAACGGAGCAGCGATCGTTGCAGAAGCTAGAAAACATATCGGCACTCCTTATCAATGGGGAGGCAAAGGACCAGATGTCTTCGACTGTTCTGGGTTTACACGCTACGTCTTCTTAAAAGTGACGGGCAAAAACATCGGTGATTGGACAGTCCCACAAGAAAGCGCAGGGACGATCATTCCTGTCTCGCAAGCACAAGCTGGCGACTTGCTGTTCTGGGGTCAAAAAGGGAATACCTACCACGTAGCGATCGCTACCAGTAATACAAGCTATATCCATGCGCCAAGCAAGGGTTATACAGTCACCGAAGCACAATCAGGCTTTTCGACTGCTAGCTTCGCTCTACGCGTGAAATAAATATTTTATTGAAAAGGCAAAGGGTTTGTCCTTTGTTAGAAACGCCCCTAAGAAAGCTGCCATCAGTTTTCTTAGGGGCGCTTTTTGGGTTGGGCGCAGATCTTTTTAAAAGGTGGGGCTTTGCCCTGTTTTTTTGACAAAAAGGCCGATTTGTCAAAATCACTTGTTTTTACTAGTACAAATTTTTGTCAAAAAAAATAGTTACTGATACCATAAAAACGTACCAATATTAGGAGGGATCTACATGAGATATACGAACGGAAATTACGAAGCTTTTGCAAGAAGCAGAAAACCGAAAGATGTCGAAAAGAAAGAAGCCTATATTGTTGGTGGGGGATTAGCAGGACTTGCTGCGGCAGTCTTCTTGATCCGTGACGGCCATATGGCGGGTGAGAAAATCCACGTCCTTGAAGAACTTTCTTTATCAGGCGGTTCATTGGACGGAAAATTCATTCCCCATGATGGATTTGTGACCCGCGGCGGTCGAGAAATGGAAAATCATTTTGAATGTCTGTGGGATCTATTTCGCTCGATTCCATCTTTGGAGGTGGAAGATGCTTCGGTGTTAGATGAGTTTTACTGGTTGGACCACGATGATCCAAATTCGTCTAACTGTCGGATCATTCACAATCGCGGCCAACGAGCAGCAGATGATGGAGAATTTACCTTGTCTGCGACAGCACAAAAAGAATTAACCCAATTATTTATGACTTCAGAAGATCAATTGATCGGGAAAAAAATCGAAGATGTTTTTGGCGATGAATTCTTTGAATCCAATTTTTGGCTATACTGGTGTACGATGTTCGCCTTTGAAAAATGGCATTCGGCGATTGAAATGCGCCGCTATGTGTTGCGTTTTGTGCACCATATCGATGGCTTGCCTGATTTTACTGCGTTAAAATTTACCCGTTACAACCAATATGAGTCATTGGTCAAACCACTACTTGCTTATTTGGAAGAACAAGGAGTTGACTTCCAATATGAATGCACCGTCAGCAATATTGATGTTCGGATCGTGGGCGAGGAAAAAGTTGCTCAAAAACTTGTGCTAGAAAAAGCGGGGGCAATCGAAGAAATTCCTTTATCAGAAGATGACTTGGTCTTTGTTACCAACGGATCGATCACTGAAAGTTCCACGCAAGGGGACCATTATACTCCAGCGCCTATCTCAAAAGCACCTGGTGGCAGTTGGCGTTTATGGAAAAACTTGGCGGCGCAATCGCCTGAGTTTGGTCATCCAGAAGTCTTTTATGAAAACTTACCTGAAGAAAGCTGGTTTGTTTCGGCAACCGTGACTTGGCAGAATTTTGATGTGGAACCTTATTTAGAAAAATTGACCCATCGCAAGTTACGAACAGGCAGAATCGTCACTGGCGGGATCATCACCATCAAAGATTCCAATTGGATGATGAGCTTTGCGACCCATCGCCAACCGCACTTTAAAGAACAAAAAGACCAACAAACGATCACATGGGTGTATGGCTTGTTGTCAAATACACCAGGAAACTACATCAAAAAACCAATTGAACAATGTTCTGGACAAGAAATCGTGCAAGAACTGCTTTACCATTTAGGCGTGCCAGAAGCAGAAATCCAACGCATTTCAAAAGAATCAAGTGTGGCAGTTCCAGTCTACATGCCGTTTATCACTTCTTACTTCATGCTGCGTGAACCAGGGGATCGGCCATTGGTTATTCCAAATGGCTCCAAAAACTTAGCTTTTATCGGTAATTTCGCAGAGACTGAACGAGACACTGTTTTTACAACAGAATATTCCGTTCGGACTGCAATGGAGGCTGTTTATCAGCTATTAGCTGTGGAACGTGGGGTACCAGAAGTGTTTGCTTCCGCTTATGATCTACGTACTTTGGCCAAAGCTGTCTATTATCTGACCGATAAGAAAAAAATTACGGAAATGGAGCTGCCATTTATCGAACGGAAACTATTGGAAGGCTTCGTTAAGAAAACCGAACATACCTACATTGGCGATCTGTTGAAAGAAAACCATTTGATTTAAATCAAACGCAACGACAACGAGGCGATAGAAACTGCTCGTTGTCGTTGCGTCTTTTATTTATGTGTCCAACGCTGTTTGAAGGAATCCTTATTCCTCAGATAAAATCCGAACTTGGATCTCTGTCAAATAAGCTTGCTCGTTGCTAAGGGTCGTTTCGTGAATCGATCGTTCATAGAAGTAGTCATCGATTTGCCATTGGTGCGCTGCAATCAGCTGCTTGAGTTTTTGATAGAACTGCTTCAATCCTTCGTCATCCCCCTGATAAATGGTGGTTAAATAGCAACCTGCCGGTTTCACAAAGGAAGCTCGTTGTGGTTCTTCTTGCCGCACATAAACGTAGTCGATGTCCTGCGTATTGTCTTTGTTCGTCCGAATCATAAAACCGTACTCGTTATTCGAGAAAAGATAAGGCTGTGCCATCAAAAGATCGTAGGCTTGGGTGATCATCTCTGGGATGGAGCTGCCGTTTAATCTAGGACTGAGGGAGAAATATTCCTCTGGCTGTTCCTTCAAGGTGAAGGGGGAAGTTTTTTCTGCAGCCAGGCGCAAATCCGCCGCTTTTCGTTCGATGATTTTTTTGATGTTGGTCAACTGCTGAATTTTTTCATCGATGGTTTGCCGCTTGGCTTCCAATAAGTTTCTCATGGTCTCGGCATCCCCCTGCAGCGCTGTTTGGATCTCTTTTAAGGGCATCGATAATTCTTTCAATGACAGGATCAATCCGAGATCCAAAAGTTGATCAAGGGAATAATACCGATACCCGTTCTCGTCTTTACTGTTTGGTTGAAATAGCCCAATCTCGTCATAATAGTGGAGTGTCCGAGGATTGATCCGCGCTAAGCGTGCCATTTCCGATACTTTTAATTTGGTTTTCATGGGGCTCCTCCTTGACTTTACAGTTACTGTAAACTTTATATTAAAGATAGTCAACTACTGGGAGGAAGATAGAATGAATAAACAAGTAACATATCGACCATTTAAACGAGAAGATCTGCCTGCGCTTGTGCAAGTAATTATTGATAGCTGGAACTACGACAAGCAATTTGACAAGAAGACCGCCAAGCACTTTGCTCATGTCTTTTTGTGTTATGAACTTGCCCGTGCGACCTATTCGCGGGTGGCTCTTTTAAATGGTGAAGCTGTCGGCATCTTATTAGCAGACAGTAAAAGAGGGCAGAAGCTTCATCCAATGCGCTATTGGGGGAAAACGATGTGGCATGCTGGCTGCTTACTGCTTACGAAAGAAGGGAGAAATACGCTGCTGCATTATGCCAAAGAGGTGGCTGAGTTAAATCAAGCGATGTTGAAAGACTTACAAACTCCTTTTCAGACCGAAGTTGGTTTGTTTGCCGTTAGTCCTAAAACACAAGGATTGGGTGTAGGCAAGCAGCTCTTTACTTCCTTTTTAGCGATGGTCCAGCAGGAAAAAACGGCTCCGTTTTTCCTTTATACCGATACCACTTGTAATTACGGTTTTTATGAGCATATGGGCTTGAAGCGGGCAGCTGCTGTGAAACGCTGGATCAAAAAACCGATTAAGAAGGAAATCGAGTTTTATATCTATACTTCCTAAGAGTGCAGCGATGCACTCTTTTTTCATGGGCTAGTATGGTAAACTGGAAGCAAAGAAGGTCAAGGAAGCTGTTTTTTTTTATGGAAACGGCGCTTATTTTGGTCGAAAGCGATGGCCCAATCCGCTTTCGTAAAAAGGATGGGGAATGGGAAAGGATGGTTTATTTGGAAAAAAAGCAGATAGGGTTTATTTTAAGTGATATTGATGGGACGATCTTGGATCATAAGCATCAAATCGATCTGGATTTGATTGAAGAAATCAAACGATTGAAGCAGCAAGCGATTCCTTTTATTTTGGCTTCCGCTCGCTCCCCGAAAGGAATGCTACCGATAGCTCAAGAATTAGGGATAGAAGACTGGCCCTTGGCTTGTTACAACGGTGCCCTGATTGGAGGGTACGATCAAAAGGGCACACTGGTACCGATTTTCAGTCATGAGGTCGAAAAAGCAGAAGCAAAAACTTTGGTTGCGCGCATCAAAGCTGATTTTCCTGGTGTTTCCATCAATGTCTACTCTGGTGATCAGTGGTATTGCGAAAGAGTGGACCAATGGGCACGAGCAGAAGCGGCGATCACCAAAGAGACTCCTGTAGAAACTTCATTAGAACAACTGTTGGCACAAGAAGCTTTTGAGGTTCATAAGTTTCTTTTGATCGGCACAACGGCAGAAATCCAAGCGCTTCATGCTGCCTGCCAGAACGCTGGATTTTTAGAAAGCGCCTTTTACTTATCCAAAGAGAATTATTTGGAAGTCACTCATCAAGCTGTGGGAAAAGATAAGGCGCTAAATGAATTGGCGGCCTATTTTCAAGTGCCGCTGGCGCAAACCTTAGCGATCGGCGATAATTTTAACGACCTGCCAATGATTGCTTCAGCTGGTATTGGTGTTGCGATGGAGAATGCGCCCGAATTGGTCAAAGCAAAAGCTGATTTTGTGACGACTAGCAATACAGACCATGGGGTTGCTGATGCGTTGCGGCGATTTGTCACAGAATAGATAAAAAAACTAGGTTTTTTGAACAAATTGATTGACTTTCATTTCTACTCTCCTTAAACTTTTAGCTATACCTAAAAAGGTAAGTGTTTGTTGGAAAGAAGGAGAAAAATGAATAAGAAGATCGAGAAGACATTGACCAAATTTGCCGAGCCGTTGGGGCTCTCCGTTGATACTTCCACTGGGGTGATTTATGGAACGTATCATAGTTATAAACTTTTTTTAGTTCAAGAGAATAACAATAGTTATTCTCTAGTGGCTCATTTTTCACTTAGCAAAGATGGCGAACTTCCCAACCAAGAAGAAGTCAAAGAAGTTTTAAGTGAGTCAAAAGAGATCACCGACTGTGTGATCCAAGGATATCAAGTTGCCTATACATTACGCGGAGCGATGACTGCAGGGAAAACTGTGGACAAGATCCGTACTGCGTTGGACCAATTGACGAATTTCTTGAAGACGAAAGGTTACCAAAATGCTTGTACCTTCTGCGGAACAATCACTGAGCCGGTTTCGCTGTATGCTATTAGCGGCACTCCCGTCATTGCGTGTGAAGCTTGCTTTAAGAAACAACAAGAAGCGGTCCTTGCACAAGAACGGGAAAAAGGGCAGAAAAAAGAAAATTGGCTAGCTGGAACAGTGGGCGCGTTTCTTGGTTCACTGATTGGTGCCGGCGCAATTATTTTATTAGGACAACTGGGATATGTAGCTGCATTGTCTGGAATCGCAATGGCGATCTGTGCCATCAAAGGGTATGAATTATTAGGTGGAAAACTCAGTACAAAAGGTATTATTAGTAGTATCATCGTCATGATCATTATGGTCTATGTCGGGAATCGTATCGACTGGTCGATCAGTGTAGCGAATTATTACACAGACGTTGATGTCTTCTATGCCTTCCGTATTTTACCTGATTTGATTCGTGAAGGATATTTGGAAGCGAGTCAATATTACGGGAACTTAGGTCTGGTCTATCTCTTTACGGCGATTGGGGCTGTGCCAACTATTATCGCTACGGTACGAGAGGGGAAAGTGACGCGTCAAAGCTATAAAATGGAGTAATCCACGTTTCTATCCAAAGATAAAAAAACGCAAAGCGCGATCTCTTTCGCTTTGTGTTTTTTGTTTTTGTGTCATAAATAATAACATGCAGTGTTAACATAAAAAATAAATAATAATAAAATGAGAAAAATAGCTTGCTTTTATAATTAATATTTATTAAAATCTTATTTACATTCAGAGTTTTGTAATAATTCTGAAAATTTTGGATTTTCATAAGGGGTAGGTAAGATGAAGAAAAAATGGGGATATGGTGTCATCGCTGTTTGTGGAATCGTATTAGCAGGTTGCTCAACAGGAGGGACATCAAGTACAGGTGAAAGTTCAAGTGGTAGTGGGACAGCAGCTGCCGAACAAATTTTTAATGTTGTGGTTCAACAAGAAATGCCTAGTGCCGATCTATCCTTAGCCACCGATACGATCAGTTTCAGTGCTTTAAATAATGTGTATGAAGGGTTGTACCGCTTAGATGCTGATAGTAAGCCCGAACCAGCAGGTGCCGCCGAATTAGCGGAAGTCAGTGAAGATGGTCTGACCTATAAATTGAAATTACGTGAAGATGCCAAATGGTCAAATGGAGAACCAGTAACAGCAGCGGATTATGTCTTTGGCTGGCAACGCACCGTAAGTGCGGAAACAGGTTCTGAATATGCGTACTTATTTGCGCCCGTAACCAATGCCGAAGCGATAACAGCAGGTGAAAAAGATGCCTCAGAATTGGGGATCAAAGCAGTCAGCGACTATGAATTAGAAATCACGCTGACGACACCTACGCCATACTTCCAATACTTATTGGCATTTCCATCCTTCTTCCCACAAAGCCAAGCAGTCGTAGAAGACAACGGCGATCAATATGCTTCAACAAGCGACAATGCCGTTTACAATGGACCCTTTGTGTTAGCTGGCTTTGATGGTCCAGGAACCGATACAGAATGGTCATATGAAAAGAACGACCAATATTGGGATAAAGATACGGTGAAACTTGATACGATCAATGTCAGTGTCGTAAAAGAATCATCGACCTCCTTGAATCTATTCCAGGATGGGCAAGCGGACGACGTCATCTTAACAGGAGAATTGGCGCAGCAAATGGCCAATGATGAAGCGTTTGTGTCAGAACCATTAGCCCGTACTTCCTATATCGAGTTGAATCAGCGAGAAGAAGATTCGCCATTTCGCAATGAGGATCTGCGTAAAGCAATCTCTTATGCCATCGATCGTGATGCATTAGTGACATCGATTTTAGGTGATGGTTCATTGGCTTCCACAGGATTGATACCAAAAGGAATGACCTTTAACCCAACTGATAATACTGATTTTGTCGATGAAGCGGAAAGTGTCATTGAATACGATCAAGAAAAAGCCAAAGAACATTGGGAAAAAGCCAAAGAGGCTTTGGGAATCGATTCTTTAAGTTTTGAAATTTTGGCCTCTGACACAGACTCAACCAAAAAAGCCATTGAATATATTCAAAGTGCGATTCAAGATACGCTTGATGGGGTGAAAGTTAGCCTAAGTCCAGTACCTTTCTCCGTTCGCCTTGATCGTTCAAACTCAGGTGATTTTGATGTCGTTATGGGTGGCTGGGGTGCTGACTATGCGGATGCCAGCAGTTTTACAGATCTATTTGTAACCGATAATTCATACAACCGAGGTCGTTGGACAAGTGAGGAGTACGATGCAGCAGTGAAATCATCTGCCACGACAAATGCTGGCAATCCAGATGCCCGCTGGCAAGATTTGTTGGATGCAGAGAAAATCATTATGGATCAACAAGGGGTTATCCCTGTGTACCAAAACGTTGAAGCTCATTTACGTGCACCAAAAGTAAAAGGGGTCGTATCACACGGTGCTGGTGCGCAATATGACTACAAGTGGGCAGTTATTGAAGAATAAGCGCCTAAAGAAGAAACTGGTTTGCGTAAGCAAGCCAGTTTTTTTCTTGGGCTTTGTTCTTACTTACACAATGTTAGTAATGAGAGCGGATGCAATTGTTTATAAAAAAACAAAAAAAGTTGGCAAGGGATCAACGATCGACTTGCCAACCTCGTTTTTTGTTCATCTATTTCACAGAAATCCAGTGAAAGATTATTCGCTAACCGTTACGTCACCTGTTACAGAAGCGCCATCTTCGTCAAGTGTTGCTGAATCTTGGAATTCTTTTGAAGTGAATGTTACGTTACCTTCAACTTTTGCACCGTTCAATACAAAGCCGTTAGCATTCACTTCAACGTCACCTTTGATTACACCGTGAACGATGTTGAAGTTTTCTGAGTTAACGATCAATTTAGGAACAGTTACTGTGTATTCAGCTGTTACGTTGCGGTCTTCATCTTGTGAGTACAATGCAAATTTACGGTAGATATCAGCAGAGTCGTCACCTTTGTCGTGGAATTCGCCATCAACGGTTACATCGTTATCAAATGTCATGTCGCCAGTTACAGCAACGATCCAGTTACCATCTGCGCTCAATGCTTTTTCGATCACTGAAGTTTGGTCACTGATAGAAGCAGTTGAAACAACGTCATCTGATGATTCAGTTGATGCAGCAGTTGAAGCTGCTGTTGATGATGATGAGCTTGCAGCTGTATCGTTATCTGAACTACATGCAGCTAAAAGAGTGCCTCCCATAAGCAATGATGCAGCGATTAAAGTGATTTTAGTTTTTTTCATGTTTCCTTCTCCTTTGTATTCCCATAGTTTTCTTAAAAACAAAATGATTATACCATACCGAAGTGAAGTTTGTGAAACAAAAAACATAAATGAGGAGAAATTTAATAAATAGCAGCCTAGGATTAAAAAAATTTCAAAGAAACTAGGAATAAATGCGTGACGCTTACGAATGAATGAGACATCTCATTCACAAAGAACCCTCCATTATGGAAGAAATGCCCTTCTTCTATAATGGAGGGTCATTACTACATGCGCTTTCGATCCGTCAACTGCTTGAACTTCGATACGATCAAATCCATGATGAACTGATACATAAAAGCATGGGTTTGAAAATGGGTTTGATGAGGGAAGATGATTGCTTCTTGGACAAAGGGCAGTTCCGAGATCTGTGGATTAGCGGTGATCACGATGATTTTGGCTTTACTCCGATCGAAGAAATCTTTCCGGGGTTGTCCAATTCGAATTTGCTGTTTCGTTAAGTAGTCACCGGAGTTGGTAAAAATGATAAACAGCGATTCTTCATCAGCGGTCTTGATGATTTCTTCCTGTACGAGATCGTCTTGGAAGGTCCGAATGAACTTGCCGTTGTAAGCTAGTTTGATCTGGAAATCAATAGCAGCCGATTCTGAGAATAAAATTCCAAAAGCAAAGACATTTTTATGCGAAACAATTGCTTGTGCGACCCGTTCGATGGCTGGCAGATCAAGATGATGCCGCAGATAATCGATGTCTTGTACAACTGCGTCAAAATAGGAGTCTACGCCTTCTTGCTCCAAAGCAGACAAAATATTCGAGCGATAATTTAGCGGATTGTTGAAGCGGTTCTCGATGAAAGCTGCGTTGTCTTTTAAATCACCATAGTCATCAAAGCCTAAGGTACGGGCGAATTTTGAAACGGTTGACTTTGACACATGGCAAAGAGCAGCGAATTCACCAATGCTTAGAGTTTGGATCTGATCGTAATGATTGATCATGGTCAAACCGATATAGTAGTTGGTGGAATCAGTGGGTGCATTATTTAAAAGATTCAATAAACGAATGATTAAGAGGCCCATTTTCTTTCCTTTCTTGTAAGCAGTTTCCAAATTGCGAACTTTCGCAGGTGAGAGAAAAAAATCTGCTATAGTAACGCCATAAAGCGCTTTATAAATCAAACACGGGAGTGAGTCATTTGGCAAAAGATTATTCAAAACTTGCTAGTGAAATTATAGCACAGGTCGGTGGGGAACAAAATATCGTTAGCCTGTATCATTGCATCACTAGATTGCGTTTTAAGTTGAAAGATGTCGAGTTGGCACGAAAAAATAAGGATAAGATTCAGCAGCTTGATGGGGTATTGTCTGTCATTGAAGGAAATGGCCAGTTTCAAGTCGTGATCGGTAATCATGTAGCGGATGTTTTTCAAACGATCATGAGTAAGTATTCGATCCAAAATGCTTTGGAAAGTGATGGGGATGCCGAAGAATCAACAGAAAAACAAGGCAATGTATTTATCCGATTCTTCAATGTATTGTCTGCGATCTTTAATCCAATCATTGTTGCTCTTGCAGGGGCAGGGATGTTGAAAGCTTTGCTAGTTGTTTTTACAACCTATCATTTGATGGATGCGGAAGGAAGCACCTATAAAATATTAGCTGCTGCTGGCAATAGTGTCTTTTATTTCTTGCCTTTATTTTTAGCGATCAGTGCAGCGCGGATTTTCAAAGTCAATATGTTTATTGCTTTAGCAATCGTTGGGGCGTTGCTGGAGCCGAATTTTACAGCAATGGTGACGGAAAACGGTGTGACGGTCGATTTCTTTGGCATCCCAGCTGTGTTGATGGGGTATTCGGGTACCGTGATTCCAGCGATCGTTTCGATCTATATCTACTCGCACTTGGAACGACTACTCAAACGGATCATTCCTAAGAGTATCGAGATTTTTGCTCTATCACTAGTAGCTCTTTTGATCATGGTGCCTTTGACCGTTTTGATCATTGGACCGGTCGGTGTAATGCTTGGGGACGGTTTAGGCAATGCCATGAACTTTATCAGCGACAAGAGCGGGCTGTTGGCTGGCTTGTTGATCGGTGGCGGTTGGACATTCTTAGTAATGATCGGGATCCATTGGGGAGTTGTACCGATTATGGTCAATAACCTAGCGGTATATGGCTATGATACGCTGCGCCCGATGATCGCAGCAGCAACATTTGCGAGTGCTGGGGTTGCTTTAGGTGTGTTTTTACGCTCTCGCAGAAAAGAAACCAAAGGCCTGGCGCTATCTTCTTTGCTTCCAGCATTGCTTGGAGGAATTACAGAGCCAATCGTCTATGGACTTTCGGTAAAATTTAAAAAGCCGTTGATTGCTCAAACCATCGTTGGTGCCCTTGCTGGTGCGTTTATGGGAATGATGCAAACCAAGGCCATCGTCTATGTTTTCCCAGCATTGACGACATTGCCAGCTTTCTTTGGGGACACCTTTGTGTACTATTTGATCGGCATTGCCTTTGCGTTCTTCGGTACTGCTATTTTGACCTATGTATTAGGATTTGAAGAAACGGTAGAACCTGTTTTAGAAGAAGGTGCAGGGCTGCAAGTGATGACACCAGTTGCTGGTGAAGCGATCACGCTTGATGATGTCAAAGATGAAGTATTTTCTTCTCGAGCAATGGGGGATGGATTAGCCGTTTATCCATCAGCCGGCGATATTTATGCGCCACTTACTGGTACGGTTGTGACAGTTTTTCCAACTGGACATGCTTTTGGGATCCAATCAGCTGCTGGGACGGAAGTGTTGGTTCATATCGGCTTAGACACGGTTGATTTAGCAAAAGGCGTGTTTGAGATTTCGGTGAAACAAGGGGATCAAGTCGTGAAGGGGCAAAAAATTGGCACCTTTGACTTAGCAAAAATTATTGAAAAAGGATATGATCCGACAACCATGTTGGTCTTTACCAGTGTGATCAAAGAAGATGCATTGACAGTTGTGGATCAAGCGAAAAAAGACGTTACCGCTTTGGTAGCAAATGATTTATTAAAAGGAGCGATTTCATGAGTGTATTTCCAAAAAATTTCCTATGGGGTGGCGCGATCGCCGCAAATCAAGCCGAAGGAGCTTATTTGGAAGGAGGAAAAGGATTAAGTGTAGCAGATATTTTACCAGTTGGTGAAAAACGTATTGAGCAAGTTTCACTGCAGCTTGAAGAGGACAACTTTTATCCGAGCCATGAAGCCATCGACTTTTATCATCGGTACCCAGAAGACATTGAATTGTTTGCGGAAATGGGCTTGAAGTGTTTGCGTACCTCAATTGCTTGGAGTCGCATTTTTCCGAATGGGGATGAGACGGAACCCAATGAAGCAGGTTTACAATTTTATGATGATTTATTTGATGCCTTGAATGAAAAAGGGATCCAACCAGTTGTTACATTAGCTCATTTTGAGACGCCACTGCATTTGGTGACGAAATATGGTGGTTGGCAAAATCGTGCACTGATCGATTTTTTTGATCGGTATACAAAAGTGGTTTTTGCACGCTACAAAGGGAAAGTGAAATATTGGATGACTTTCAATGAAATCAACCATACCCATACGATCCCGTTACTCGCAGCAGGTATCGATGTGTTTTCTTTCGAGACTGAAGAAGAAAAATTACAGGCACTTTATCAAGCGAGTCATAATATGTTTGTTGCAAGTGCCAAAGCAGTTTTGAATGGGAAGGCAGTAGATGAAAACAATCAGATTGGCTGTATGCTGTCACTGAGTCCGATTTACCCGGCAACGTGCAACCCGCAAGATGTTTTTGAATCGTATCAACTGCGCCGTCGTTCCTTGTTCTATAGTGATGTGCAATTGCGAGGAGCCTATCCGGAATACTTCGACCGCATCGTGAAGGATAATCATCTGTTGCTGGACATTACAGAAGAAGATCTAGCGATCATTAAAGCGGGGACCTGCGATTATTTAGGCTTTAGTTTTTACCGCAGCTCATTGCATGAAGCAGGCATGAAAATTTTAGGCAATACTGGCGGATTACTAGGGAAAAAGAATCCTTACCTAAAAGAAACTGCTTGGGGATGGCCGATCGATCCGCTGGCATTACGCTATGTTTGCAGCGAATTGACTGATCGCTATCAAAAACCATTATTTATCGTTGAAAATGGAATTGGTTTAAAGGATGTTGTCAATGAAGATGGATCGATCGTCGATGAAGAACGGATGGCCTATTTGAAAGACCATGTAGAAGCAATGGCGGAATCGATCAAAGATGGCGCAACGATTCTAGGCTATACATGGTGGGGACCGATCGATATCGTTTCTGCGGGGACAGGAGAGATGGAAAAACGATACGGCTTTATCTATGTCGATAAGCAAAATGATGGTAGCGGAGATCTTTCCCGCCAGAAAAAAGCTAGTTTTGCGTATTATAAGCAAGTGATCGCCACGAATGGGGAAGCGTTGGCGTACGAATCATTTTTGAAAGGCGGCAAGTAAAAT
Organism: Enterococcus sp. DIV1368d; assembly: GCF_050542975.1. NCBI lineage: Bacteria > Bacillati > Bacillota > Bacilli > Lactobacillales > Enterococcaceae > Enterococcus > Enterococcus sp. DIV1368d. Next base: position 902,812 of record NZ_CP172939.1, read on the forward strand.
GAAAAGTTATTTTCCAAAAGATTTCCTCTGGGGGGGAGCAACAGCTGCCAACCAAGTTGAAGGAGGTTCTGGAATCGATGGAAAAGGCTTGTCGGTTTCTGATGTCTATCTATTCGATTCCTCAATGCCGAAAGAACGATGGACGGACCAATGGCATATGATGACTCATCAGCAAGTTGCAGAAGCACAGGATCCAAACAGCACGAAATACTATCCGAAAAGACAGGGAATCGATTTTTATCATCACTTTAAAGAAGATATTCGTTTATTTGCTGAGATGGGCTTCAAAGCCTATCGGATGTCAATTGCCTGGACACGGATCTTTCCAAAGGGGGATGAGGTAGAGCCAAACGAAGCTGGATTGGCATTTTACGACGCAGTCTTTGATGAGTGTTTGAAGTATGGGATCGAACCAGTGGTATCACTTTCCCATTATGAGATGCCTTTGTATTTAGTGACTGAGTATGGAGGATGGCCAAACCGGCAAGTGATCGACTTTTATGTCCGTTTTGCCAAGACGGTGATTGAGCGATACCAAAAGAAAGTCAAATACTGGGTAACTTTTAATGAAATCAACTGTGTTAAACACCATCCATATGTTAGTGTCGGGATCATTGAAGAAGGTCATCCTAATATTGAACAAGACAAGTACCAAGGGGCGCACCATCAATTTGTCGCCAGCGCAATCGTGACTGACTATTGCCATCGATTGATTCCCGATGCCAAGGTCGGCTGTATGATCAGCTATCAATTATTAACGCCGTACAGCTGTGATCCGGACGATGTCCAAAAAACAGTCGAAAGTCAACGAACCTCACTCTTTTTCAGTGATGTGCAGGCAAGAGGCTATTATCCAGCATATGCCAACCGCATGTTTGAAGAAAAAGGAGTGGAATTGGTGATCGAACCAGGAGACTTAGAAGTCATCCGAGAAAACCCGGTTGATTTTGTTTCCTTTAGTTACTATATGTCCAGTGCAGTCAGCGCGCATCCAGAACGCTTGGAAAGTGCTGTCGGGAATCTGATCACTGGTGGGATTAAAAATCCTTATTTGCCAAGCAGTAAATGGGGCTGGCAGATCGATCCCAAAGGGTTGCGAACAGCATTGAATCAACTCTATGACCGCTACCAAAAACCTTTGTTTATTGCCGAAAACGGTTTGGGAGCAGAAGATGTCGTAAACGAAGATGGTACCATCGATGATTTTTATCGAATCGACTATCTGCGTCAGCATATTGAACAAATCAATGAAGCGTTGCATGATGGCGTCGACGTCTTTGGCTATACGGCATGGGGCTGTATCGATATCATTAGTGCCTCAACCTCACAAATGTCGAAACGTTATGGCTTTATCTATGTTGACCAAGACGATGAAGGCAATGGCACAAAGAAACGCATCAAGAAAGCGTCATTTGATTGGTACAAAAAAGTAATTGCTTCAAACGGCGCAACTCTTTGATTTTTGATTCTTCCAGATAAAGCAATTGCTAGGCTTAATCATAAGGTTTCTTAACAATTTACTTTTTTATCAAGAAAAAAAGCCAACTTTATTTGCTATTTTATTTTAACCATGCTATGATGAATAGGTAAAGTTCTGATATGTTAATACTTGTTTATCTTTTCTATTGATACACACTTCAATTACACATCATTTTCTATTACAAACAAATAAACACAGTCGATGTGTAATATGGAGGTATACGTTTATGAATAACGGTACAGTAAAATGGTTTAATGCAGATAAAGGTTTTGGATTTATTACAGGTGAAGACGGCAATGATGTATTTGCTCACTTCTCAGCTATCCAAGGCGACGGCTTCAAAACTTTAGAAGAAGGTCAAGCAGTGACTTTCGACGTTGAAGAAGGCCAACGTGGCTTACAAGCAACAAACATCGTTAAAGGTTAATTGACGTTAACAAGCGAGAATCCATTGGGTTCTCGCTTTTTTTGTTTTATTTTATATAAATATTGAAATGGATCGGGTGTTGATGATCTGCTACAAGAGAATAGTTGCAGGTTTTGAGGACCTGACATGGTAAATAGTACATCTTTGATTTCACTATTCAACTAGCCCTAAGCGTCGCGGTTTACTTACCTATGATTTCTCATTCGATGATAAGCGTATAAAAAGAAAGAGGGGCTGTATACCGTATTCAATAAATTAATAAAGTGGTTGAATAGGTTTAGTGGCGTTGCTACCATTAAAAGCAATGATTACTAGTGATTCAAATGGCATGACTCATGTGAATGGAATAAAGAAACAGGTAAAGCAAAACATGCTACGATTCAATATATGGTACCCCGTACTTATACAAGAGTAATCGATGTGAAAGATCGATATTTCTTATTCGTTTCATCGATATTGTCTTGAATGAATTGTAAAAGTAGAATATATTGGTACAAATTAGCTACTTTTTTTATTGCGATTGGAACACAGATGATTACATTTCGAGGGGGATTTATATGGAGCCAAAAGAAATACTTTGCCAATGGGTTGATGCGTTTAATCAGGCAGATGTTGAAATTATTTCAGAATTATATGATGAGAATGCAATAAACCACCAGGTTGCCAATGAGCCAGTTGTTGGGAAACAAGCGATCAAGCAGATGTTTGAGCAAGATTTTTCTAACGCAAAAATGGTTTGTATCGTTGAGAACATTTTCGAAGATGGACAATGGGCAATTTTAGAGTGGCGTGACCCCTTAGGTTTGAGAGGTTGCGGTTTTTTTCAAATAGTAAATGATAAAATTTTATTTCAAAGAGGCTACTGGGACAAATTATCTTTCTTAAAACAGCACGACTTGCCTATTGAATAAAAGGAATTCCCTTATAGGAATGGTTAGCAGATATGCATGACTGGAAGGTTGATCGCTTCACGTAGAATTCTTAAAGGAGCAACACTGTTTGAAAACAATACCTTTTGTTTTAAGTAATGATTAAGAATAAGCTACTTTACTTCCGTCGGCGCCTAGTTGCGTGGTATAGTTATTGATAAGCGACAAATATTTTTGTACCACACGTTACTTGTTTTGAAGAAATTTATTCAAACCTGGCGTAACTTCAGAGTTACAAGGATACAATAGAGGTTAGGGATTGTATCGTTTAAATGAGAAATAAATAATAGTAGTAATAGTATGCTGCACTTTCAAAGAATAAATATTGACTCGTCAGATAGCCTTCTCGTTTACCCAAACGAGAGGGCTATCGTTCATTAGAAAAGAAAAAAGTGTCTTTTTCCTAAAAGAAAGGAAGAAGACACTTTTTAGCTTTATTCTGTTGTGAGGGGGATCGTCAGCTTGCGATCATCGGTTTGATCGTCCAGCATTGAATCGATATATTGCTTCAAAAAGTAAGAATAGGTCGCTAACCACTGATACTCCTCGGAGTCTTTGATAGCAGCTTTTTCTTCGGCTGAGTAAGTATCATTGCCAGTAAAAAGGGCAGTGTTCAACTTCGTGACAAACGTGCAAAGTTTTGTCATCTGGGCATCTGACAGTTCAGACACTGCGGACAATTGGTCACGGACCAGTTGGTCGGTGTCTTTTTCAAAAATACTTTTCTGGTAGTTTTGATAGTTCAGCAACTGTTCATCAGTTTGCTTCGTTTCAGCCGCCCAAGCATCGAGATCAATCTGCCGAGCTTCATAGTTGATTTCCTTGTCAGAAAGAGAAAGGACGCCGTAGCCTAATTCTGCCGTTGAATAAGACCCAGTGACTGCTTCATAAAGCGAATCATTCCCTTCGTTAATGTCTTGGATGTGGATATGACCAGAGAAAACGGCTGGCACGTTGAAGCGTTCCAACAAAGCGACAGTCTCAGAGGCGTTGTCGAGAACATAACCGTCTTGTAAGAGCTCATTATGACCAAACAAGTTATGGTGCAAAAAGACCAGTGGTACTTGCTCCGCTTCTTTCGTCAGGGTTAATTGCTCCTCCAACCAAGTTAGAGTAGCCGGTTTCAACTCACCATTCGTAGTAGGATCATCCCAATTAACCTCAGAATCGTAGATACATGAATCTAGTAGAAAGAGGCGATACTTGTCATTTAACTGAATGCTGTAGCTAAGGGAAGACTTGTCGATACTGTTGGCTTTTTCGTAACCTTCAGCAAAAATCGTTTGGAAATCCTCAGGACTGATTTGATCTGCGTAGTATTCCTTTTCACCTTTGAATGCTCGCGCCCAACCATTGTAAATCTCGTGATTGCCAGGTAATGCTAAAACCATGATGTCAGCTTCTTGCAATGGTTCAAGCAATCTTGCCAACTCTTGAGCACTTGCTTTCTCGCCATTGAGCGTCATATCACCGGTCAAAATAATTCCCGTGGGTTTCTCTTTTAAGGCTTGAGCGGTGAAGGCCTCGATCGATTGTTCTTGATACGTCATCTCTTTGCCAGCAGCTCCCTTTGTGAAGGTCTGAAAGGCTGCGCCGTTATCATGGAGCGTGGAGGAAAGAAAATGAATATCACTTAAGAGCCAAAACTCACTGTTGCTCGCCTGTTGCAATGGAGTATCGGCTTCATGCACCTTACGAAATTGAAAGAATAACAGGAAACAGGTGACAAAAAGTGTAAGTAGTGCCAATGGCCAAAACCATTTTTTGTGTGTACGAATCGCGATTCCCTCCTCGCTTGTTTTATTTATTATAGAAAGGAATAGGGATCTTGTCACATAAATGGTCTTTTTTTGAATGAATTCTTGTTTTCATAGTTTTTCTTATTAAAATAAGTGTGATCAAGTTATAAACCTTGAAGAATTAGCCTTACTTTCGATAAAGATAACATGAATTGATTTTATTTTAGATGATGAAAATGAAAAGAAAACGCGGTAATTTATTCAGAAACGTTGATTTAACGGTCTTTAATTGTCTTGTTATTTATCGTTGAGATAAAGGGAGTGTTAGATTGAAACATTTTTGTAACATTTCCTTTATCTGTGTGTCATATCATTATGGTAGAATTCATTTGTCGTTAAATCGAACATTAAACTTTCTTAGACAAAATTAAGTTTTTATAAAGGCAGTTCATCTGTCAAATCAACCAGCTAGTCGGAGGAAAAACGAGTGAAGAATAGTTTGTTATCAGCATTAATGGTGTGTTCACTAACATTAACAGCAGTTGCAGCACCTGCATTAGCATTTGCAGATTCCATTGATGATCAAATCGAGCAGCAAGACCAAAAAATCAATTCTCTTAAAGGTCAGCAAGCTGACGCCCAATCACAGATCGATTCTCTAGAAGCAGAAATTGAAACAGTGAGTGCAAAAGTTGCTTCATTAGAAGCGAAACAAGTTGAGTTAGGTCAAGAAGCTGAGAAATTGCAAGACAAAATCGCAACATTGAAATTGCGTATTGCCAAACGTGAAGAAGCAATCCAAAAGCAAGCCCGTGATGTACAAGTTAACGGTCAAAGCACCAATTTCATTGATGCTGTTTTAGAAGCAGATTCTTTAACGGATGTTATCGGTCGCGTACAAGCGATGACAACGATCGTCAATGCAAACAATGATTTAGTTGAACAACAAAAACAAGACAAACAAGATGTTGAAGACAAAGTCAAAGAAAATGAAAGCAAAATCCAAGAAGTTGCTGCGAACCAAGCAGAACTTAGCCAACAAAGAGATGCCATTGCAGCAAAACAAGCTGATTTAAATGTCTTGAAAGCAAACTTAGCAGCAGAACAAGCGACTGCTGAAAAAGACAAAGATGCTTTGAACAAGAAAAAACAAGAAGCGGAAGCTGAAAAAGCCCGTATCTTGAAAGAACAACAAGAAGCTGCTGCTGCTCAAAAAGCAGAAGAAGAAAGACAAGCTGCTGCTTTGAAAGAAGCACAACAAGAAGCTGCTGCTCAATCAACTGAAAGCACGACAGAGAATACAACAGCTTCTACTGAAACAGCAACAAGTAGTTCTTCAAGCAACACAAGCTCAAGCAATACCAGCAGTTCTAACAGCTCAAGTTCATCGAACGCAGGCTCTTCAAACACTGGTTCAAGCAATTCAAGCTCAAGTAACTCAGATTCAAACTCTTCATCAAACAATAATTCTACCGGAAGTATTTCTACTGGCGGCGGAAAAGATCATTCAAGCTCAGGTAACATGTATGCTTGGGGTCAATGTACTTGGTACGTGAAAAACCGCGCTCCTTGGGTAGGTACTTACTGGGGTAATGGTGCACAATGGGGTGCGTCAGCTGCAGCTGATGGATACACTGTCAATGGTACACCTGCAGCCGGTGCCGTTGTAGTCTTTGCCGCTGGTCAATCAGTTGGTGGCGAATGGACTGCTGATCCAACTTATGGACACGTAGCCTATGTTGAATCATACAACCCATCAAACAATACCATCACAATCTCTCAAGGCGGAATGGGCTTTGACAGTCCTGGTGGACCAAACACTGCAACAATGAGCGCATCTGGATATACTTACATCCATCGCTAATCAAATCAAAAGCAAAGCATCAACGCAATCGCGTTGATGCTTTTTTATTTGATCGATAGCTTTCTAAATCAGTCAGATAAGAGAACTATCTAGAGAAGCAAGACAGGATTCTTTCAAATCTTATCAAGATTCTATAGAAAATAGGAGGTTTCTCGTTCTACTAGCAAGGAGTGAGAAATGGCGAAAAGGTTCCTTTTGAAGTTACCACCAGTTCTTCCATTGCACGAGAAATCGCCGTATAGAGAATCCGCCGATCTTGATCGGTATGATAATTTTCTTCTGAGACATCATATAAAAGAACCTGCTTAAATTCCAATCCTTTGGCAAGATGAATCGGTAATACCGTTCCATGAAATGACACGGCCTGTTTATCGAAGAACTGTTTGAGCTCCTCACTGGATCGACTATCTTTTGTGATGATCGTTACTGGTTGCTTAAGTTCCTTTACTATGTCTACTAACGCAACGTCAGGCAGATTGGCATAAAACTGTGGCAACTTTCCTTCTGGTCGAACGGCAGAGATGTTTAAATTGGTTTTTTTTGGTAGCATTTGGGCAAATAACCGCGTGATTGCACCGCTAGAACGATAACTCGTAGTCAGCTGATACGTTTCGAGGAATTTCGCCTGTTGTTGAAATAACGTTTGGATTTCTGATACGGTGATGGCACTTGTAAAGATCGCCTGTTGCTGATCCCCCACGAGGGTAAAAGCGGTCATAGGAAAAAGACATAATAGAAACTGAATTTGTGCTGGCGTATAATCTTGGACTTCATCGATAAACAGATAGCGTAACGCAGGGACAGGTTGTTTTTCGGCGAGCAAATGACGAATCAGCAATAGACAAACGGTATAATCCAAACTATCTGTTGTTTGCGTCAAAGTGATCTGTCCTTGAGTAAAATAGTCGGCACTGTCTGCTAACAATCGTTTCGTATCAAACCAAGTAAGGTCGTTGATTTGTTTGGAAACCGTTGCGTATTTTTTCTTCAGGAGGCGAATGGCTGCTTTCTGAATTGTTTTTTCTGAATCATCCTTTAAAACTGTCCCTAATAGGGAGCGCTGTTCGTCTTCAGTCAAAGAACGAACTTGGTCGTGAACATTTGTTGCTAAGGCATTTTTTTGCAGTCGTTCCTCCCAAGCGTAAGCCAATTTCTTTTTGACTGCTTGGATGCGATCGCGCAAAGATGCCTGTTTCGGTGTCTCTTGGAAGAAAGTATCGATCGTTTCTTCAGAAAAAAGGACGACGTTTTTTCTTTTGATTGGTTTAAACTGAAGCACAAGTTCTTCTGGCAGCTGTTTGCTCAAGGATTGAAGAAAGTGGCTGAAGTCCGCACTGCGCAAAAGGTCGATTGCTTCATTGGGTGTTTGCTGGATGCGGTCAAAATACGCCGCTTCCGATTCTAAGTCAACGCTAGGAAATGCTTGGCAAAACTGCCGCATGGTCAGCGTCAATGGATTTTTTTCACCGAGGGAAGGCAGCACTTGCGAAATATAATCAATAAACCGAGAGTTCGGGGATAGGATCAAGACATTCTCAGCGGTCATCTCTTCACGAAAATGGTACAGCAAAAAGGCGATCCGCTGCATGACAGCAGACGTTTTTCCGCTTCCAGCAACACCGTTGACCAGTAGGTTTTTATGCGCTAAGTCACGGATGATGATGTTTTGTTCGTGTTGGATCGAAGCAGTGATATCTTGCATTTTTTGGCTATTATTGGCCTCAAGGGCGGCCAGTAACACTTCATCTTGAATCGCGACTGAGGTATCAAAGGCTTGCTTCAAGTGATCTTTTTCGATAATAAATTGTCGGCGATGTTCAAGAGCGGCAGAAATCGTCTGATTGTTCACTTGATAAGAGACCGGGCCCAAGCGTTTGGCATAGAACAATTCGGCAATAGGGGAGCGCCAATCATAGATCAGCCCTTCCTTATTTTCATTAACAAAACCATTGATCCCAATGTAAAAATCTTCTATTGTTTCCTCATCTTCAAACTGTAGGGAGATTTTACCAAAGTAGGGACTATCCAGTAGACGGTCGATGGCAGCTAATTCACGTTCAGCAGATTGAAGAGCGGCGTTCATTTGGTCGATCTCACGGTTCTTACTTTCGATGGCAGCAAAAGTATCTAAACGGTCAGCAAAATTATCAAAGTTTAAGCGAATCTCTTCGCCGATGCTTTGCATCGCAAGGCGATCTTTTTTTCTGCCTTCAGTCAAGAAACTGTTCAGCCCTGTCTTTCGCGTCAGCAATTGCTGGTACGTGTCTGCGAGATGCTTCTTTTCAGCCTTTAGGTCGTTCATTCAGACTCACATCCATTCTCCAAAGTATCTCAATTATACGAGCATCCACCAAAAATACTAGTCTATTTTTTTGACTCTGGATGCGGTATAATAATAGTGGGAAGAGGCAGCTGATTGTTCCAATGTCATGGGAGCAAGCAGAATGCGTCTATTTTTTTGTTTTAAAAATGGGAAAAAGGGTCATTGCTTGTGTTTTTGAAGGGGCTGTTTATACTGAATATAGAGAAAAATACAAAGCGAAAAATCGTTGAGGGAGTGTCAGCATGTCCAAATTATTGTCACCAGTGAAGCTAGCGAGTTTAGCATTGGCCAACCGCGTCGTTATGTCGCCGATGTGTATGTATGAAGTAAAAAAAGAAGACGGTGTTGCGGAACCCTTTCATTTTGTTCACTACGGGGCACGAGCATTAAGCAAAGTCGGCTTGATCATTATTGAAGCGACTGCCGTTGAACCAGACGGACGAATCACAAACAATGATCTAGGGTTATGGAATGAAGAGCAGCAAACAGAGCTGACGAAATTGGTGGAACTGCTGCATGGGTTCGATGCGCAAGTAGGCATCCAACTAAGCCATGCAGGACGAAAAGCAGTTGATGCCACCAATCCTTTGGCACCAAGTACCGTTGCCTTTAACGAACGCTACCCGTTACCCTCAGAAATGACCCTGTCGGAAATCAAACGGGTGCAAGATAGTTTTGTTCAGGCTGCCCAACGAGCAGCCAAAGCGGGTGTCACGATGATCGAACTTCATGGGGCTCATGGCTACTTGATGGATCAATTTCTTTCGCCTCTCGTCAATCAACGCACCGACCTGTATGGTGGTTCCTTAGAGAATCGGTATCGCTTTGTAAAAGAAACGGTACAAGCAGTTCGAGCAGTCTTTTCTGGGTCATTGTGGATGCGCTTGTCACTGACAGACTATGAAGAACCAGGACGCCAAAATTCGTTGGAAGATTGGCAGCAAGTAGCCCAATGGCTTCAAGCAGATGGCATTGATTGTCTTGACTGTTCCACAGGCGGTGTGGTGGATAAAAAGCCTAATATTCCGATCTATGATGGCTACCAAGTGCCCTTTGCTGCAGCTATCAAGCAAGTGGTCGATATTCCCGTAGCAGCAGTCGGTTTATTGGATAATCCTGATCTTTGCGAATATCTTTTGCAAACCAATCAAGTGGATTTGGTTTTACAAGGCCGCGCATTGATCAGAAATGTCAACTGGTTGGCAGATGCAGCGGCGAAACTTCACGATAAGTCCTTTCAAGCGTACAATGATTCCTATCAACGCGGGGTGAAGCGTTGATTCATTTGAAAAAAAATTCTCCTAGAAGAAAATTCTTCTTAGGAGATTTTTTTATTCTACTAGTATGCTTTACAAACTAGTGACGAACACGTATACTAGGTACAACACTAGTTTGTATAACAAATTAGATAAAGGGAACCAAAGGAGGGAAATCGTGAAAGAGACGCAATTGCTAAAAGGGGTTTTGGAAGGGTGTGTTTTGCAAGTGATTGCTCAAAAAGAGATTTATGGTTATGAACTGGTACAGGAACTGAAGCAAAGAGGCTTTGAAACGATCGTTGGCGGCACGATCTATCCTTTGCTGCAGAAGTTGGAAAAACAAGAACTTATTACCTCTGAGATGAAAAAATCACCTGAAGGACCTGATCGCAAGTATTTCTCGATCACCCTGAAAGGCATAGACTATTTGGCACAATTTAGAGAACAATGGACGAACCTAATGAAGAAAGTCGAAGGATTATTTAAGGAGTGAGGAAACATGGCAAATAAACAAGAGACGAACTATTGGCGAGAGCAGACCAATCTGATCGAGCAACAATTCAATGAGAAAAATCGCCAATTTTTTGATGATTTTCGAAGCTACCTCTTACTTTCCAGCCTTTTTTACGATGAGCATAAAGTCACAGAGCAGGTATACGCGATTGCAATGGATTTATTAGAAGCACAAACTCATGGGGAAGAGGCGCAACACTATTTTGGCAATGATCCGAAAGGGGTGGCAGATGAACTATTGGCAAACACGCCAAAGAGCAATCTCAAAGAGCGTCTCAAATTGGCATATCTAGCGGTTGGTATCAGTTGGGGCATCAAGTTTATAGCTGATTTTACAAATAAAGGACCACTGGTTCTTAACCTGCTGGATTATCTTTTGACAGGATTGGTAACTGTGGTAGCGGTCATCGGGATTTTTGCGATCATCAGCAAAACTATCTATCAAAAGAAGGGCGCAAGCAAGGTGATTCGTTTCGGCTCCCTTTGGCTCGTTGTGAGTGGCTGGATTGGTCTTTCACTGTTGATCAATCTGATGACCCCAAACTGGTGGCTCCTGACGATCTCATTTCCTTTTGATGTAGTATTGGTTGGCAGTTTGCTGGTAGCGGCGATCGTTTTTGTTGTATCACGCAAAGAAAAAGCTTTTTATCCGATCGTTTTTCTACTGGGGGTATTTGTGTTGCTTGGTTGCCTGCAAAAAGCCATGGCATTTTATCACATTGGGGATCCATCGTGGATGACCGGCGGACTTTTGACACTGCTCGTTGTAGGGTTTCTTATTTTTCTGTGGTGGACCCGTCGAGTGATGAAAAAGCAATAAGCAAAGCCAGAAACAAGTGTGTTGCTTGTTTCTGGCTTTTTTACATGGACAAAGGCATTATCCTGAGGAATCTTTCTGCTTCATGCTACACTTAAAAAAGAAACGGAGGGAAATCAAGATGTTGACAACAGATCGGTTCTTTCACGGCCACAATAAGCAGACCGCTTTTTTTGAAGGCTGGTACCATAAGCACCAAATCGGTGAAGAAGTCTATGCTTTTATTCCAGGTCTTTCGATTCAAGAAGACGGTACCAAAGAAGTGTTCATTCAAGTGATCAATCATGAGGGCGCGCATTACTTCTCCTTTCCAGAAACTGATTTTCAGGTTTCAGAAGAGGAGCGAAAAGTAACTATTGGTGACAATATCTTTAGTGAAGCAGGCATTCAAGTTTCTTTAAAAAATAACGATCTCCAAGTACAAGGAGCAGTAAAATATAACGACCACAAACCGATTCAGCGGACACGTTATGCGCCGAGTATCATGGGGCCTTTTTCGTACCTGTCATTTATGGAGTGCTACCACGGTGTCTTGAGCATGAGTCATACCTTAGAAGGTACGCTGTACTGGAACGAAGAACCAATCGATTTTACGAACGGGATCGGTTATTTGGAAAAAGACTGGGGTACCTCCTTTCCAGCAGCTTATATCTGGGTTCAGTGCAACAGTTTTGATGCACCAGATGTACGGTTCTTTTTCTCCGCAGCCGACATTCCCTTTGCTGGTTTTGCTTTTTTGGGAACGATTTGTGTTCTGCAAGTCGGCAGCCAAGAATATCGTTTTGCTACTTATCATGGTGCAAAGATTCATGATGTCAAACGTACGGAAGACCGTTTAGTGATCCATCTCAAACAAAAACAGTGGCTGCTGACGATCGAAGTGTTGACGAAAGAAGGCCATTCGTTGTTAGCACCTTCTATTGGGCAAATGAATCGGATCATTCGCGAAAGCGCCAGTACGGAAATTGCCTTGACCCTTTTAGAAAATGGGCAGGAGATCTTGCGGCAGACGGGAACGTCGGCTGGTTTTGAAGAAGTAGCGAATCTGCGAGGATTTCACTATTAAAAAAGGCGGGAAAAAAGCAGAAAAATTCGTTTCTTTTGATATACTAGTAGATAGTTACTGCGAAAACACGTATCTTTGGAGGGAAACGGATGGAAAAAATAACGAATGAGACACTGTTTGAACTGAAAACGATTGCGCAGCCTGCAGTGGGGGAAAATCAGGTTTTTTACTTGGAAACGGCAGTCAACCAAAAGACCAATACGTATGATTCAGCGATTTATAGTATTGACCCAAAGACCAACGAACGGCGTGAGTGGGGCACCGAAGCGACTACCCACAACAACCTAAAGGTCTCGCCAGATGAGCAAAGGCTCAGTTTTGTGACGACCGATCCAAAGAAAGGTGAAAGTACGTTATGGACGATGCCAGTGTCCGGCGGCAAGCCCCAAGCACTTGTCACTGAGAAGGGGCTGGGGGACTATTTTTGGAAGCAAGACGCAACGGCGGTTTATTATAAGCTGGCACAAGAAGAGACGATCTCAGAGAATCAAGACGACACAGAAAAGACGGACAAGCAAAAGGAATTTCCAGAAGTAAAAGCTACTACGAAAGTCAATTATTTGGCGGATGGCGTAGGCTTTTTAAAAGAAAAAAAACATTCGATCATCAAAAAAACGATCGCGACACAAGAAACGGAACTGATTTTTGAGCATGATTCTCCCTTTGTTTTTTCTGGCATCGCGGATGATCAGAAGACGTTGTTCATCACCTTTGACAAAGAGGAAGAAGATGAATGGGACTATGGCTCGAAGGTTTGTCTCCTTGATAGCCAGACGAAAAAGACAGAAAGTTTAGAAAACATTCTGCCAGAAGGAACGTATACATTTGCTGCTGCGCGCAATGATCAGCTGTTACTATTAGGCAATGATCTCTCTTACGGATTTGTGACCTTGGATGATTTGTTTTTGATCGACTTAAAAACGAAAGCAGTCAAAAATCTTTCCAAGGAGTTAGATGTTGCCTTTGGCAATGCGATCATCAGTGATTTTCAACAAAAAAATCGTGGCGTAGCGATCACCTGGTTGACGGATGACACATTCCTTGTACCCGTAACAGAACATGGCAAGCTACAATTGTACCGTGCCACGACCCAAGGAGAATGGACCAAACTACTTGATGAAAAAATGGATATCCTCGATGCGGCGATCTATTCAGAAGCCAAACTTGCTGTTGCTTATGCGACGCCAACGATCCCTAGTCGCTTAGCGTTGATTGACTTAACAAATGGCGAAGTAACCGATCTCTATGATCCTAACCAAGCAGTTATGTCACAATTAACGATCAGTAAACCCGAAGCGTTTTGGTACGAAGGAGCAGATGGCTGGCAAATTCAAGGCTGGTATTTGCCTCCGACCGAAACAAAGGAGAATCATCCAGCGATTTTGTACATTCATGGCGGTCCGCAGGTCTGTTATGGGGAAACATTTTTCCATGAGATGCAAGTCCATGCCGCTAATGGCTATGGGGTCATCTTGTTGAACCCTCGTGGCGGGCAAGGATACGGTCAAACATTTGTCAAATCGATTTTAGGTGATTATGGCAATAAAGATTATCAAGACTTGCTGTTGGGGGTGGATGCCGTGGTGGCAAACCATCCAGAAATCGATACGAACACCATCCATGTGGCTGGCGGCAGTTATGGTGGCTTTATGACCAACTGGATCGTTGGCCATACCGATCGTTTTTGTGCGGCCGTTACGCAACGCTCGATCTCAAATTGGATCAGCTTTTATGGGACGAGTGACATTGGACCTGCCTTTGTCAAATTCCAATTGTTGCGGGAACTTGATCAGACCGAAGGACTTTGGAAGATGTCGCCTTTGGCCTATGCCAGCCAAGTCAAGACGCCTACGCTAGTCCTCCATGGAGAAAATGATTTGCGATGTCCGCAAGAACAAGGACAGCAGTTTTACATGGCATTGCAACGTCAAGGCGTCGATACGAAGCTGATGCTGTTTCCTCAATCCTCTCATGGTTTATCACGCAATGGCTTGCCGAACCTTCGGATAGAACGCTTGCAGGCGATTAGTGAATGGCTTGCGTCACATGAGAACCAATCAGTAAATTAACCGAATGAAATCACCTGACAAAGAATCACGACTTGGGCTGCTTGAAAAGCCCAACCAGTGATTTCTTAAAGATCAGGTGATTTTTTTGCGGGATCAAAAGCTATAGGTTCCTGATATCTTGCCGCCAATGACAGCGACGGTTGAAAACAAATTCATATGACGTTTTCTTCACGTGTTAAATAACAAAAAGAAGAAATAGTTTTGCTTGCTTCCTGTGTTTTAGTGTGATATGATACAAAACGTAATCATTACACTTTGAGTGTTCTTTTGGTGTGACGCAAGAGAAAGGAGCTGGTTATTATGAGAAACAATATTATTTTGGCATGTGTGGAGACAGGGGAAAGACTTTATTTGACCAATAAGAACCAGCGCAATACGCCGGAACGTTTAGAATTAAAAAAATATTCACCAAAGTTGCGGCGCAGAGCGATTTTTCGTGAAATCAAGAAATAGGAAGGAATATAACTGAATGGCAAAAAAATCAAAAATTGCAAAATACAACAAACAAGTACAACTCATCGAACAATACCGAGCAGTACGTCAAGAACTAAAAGCACAAGGAGATACCCAAGCATTGGCCAAACTACCGAAGGATTCGAATCCGACTCGTTTGAAGAAACGGGATATGATCGATGGTCGTCCGCGCGGCTACATGAATAAATTCGGCATGTCACGGATCAATTTCCGTAAGCATGCACATCTCGGAGAAATTCCCGGCGTTACAAAAGCAAGCTGGTAACAGAAAGGAGTCAATATGGAAAAAACGGACTTGTCTAGTGCGTATCGACGTTTAAAGAGCCCGAACATCAAAACAAGGAAACGCGCATTAAAGATCATTCATGAATTTAAGCGAAATAAACGAAAAAATGCATTGCAGCTGCGTGCATAATGAGAAAGTGAAAGAAAGTTGGAAATGACATGGCAGTACCTGCAAGAAAAACATCAAAAGCAAAAAAGAATAAGCGCCGGACCCACTATGGCGTCAAAGCACCAGCGATTTCGTTTGATGGGACAACAGGAACCTTCAAGCGCAGCCACCATGTATCATTAGCAGAATATAAAGCGCAGCACCCGATCGAAAAGAATTAACGCCGTCTTATGACGCCGTCCAGAAAGCAGGGGGAAAATGGAGATCATCTATCCGTCATTGATTGAAGAAGCCTATCGTCACAGTAAAAAATTTCATCCAGAGATCACCAAAGAGGCAATCTATCGCCATTTTTACGAAGCAGGCTTGATCAAAGAAAACGGCGATCCGACGGAAAAAGCCTTGTCAGAAGGGGTCGTTAAAGATTATACTGAGGACTGGGATCTTACCTTTGAAGAATTTTTGATGATCTACCCCGTGTTTCGTTCCTTTGACTCAAAGCATTTCAAGAAGATCGAGCATTTTTGGGAAATGGATTTGGCTTTGCAAGAACAAATACTTGCCCAATGGGAGCAAGAAACCTTCACAGAGGAAGAGATCATCGACCTAACTGCTTTTTTTGAAGAGCGATTACCTTCTAAAAAGGAACAGTGAATGAACCGTGAAAGGCGTACATGTGATGAAAAAGACGATCCAGCCATTTTTTAAACTTCTAAAGCCCTATGATTATCTGCTGTTTATTCTGTTAGTTGTCGGCTCTTTTTTACCGCTTTTTCTATTTGAAGCACAAGCTCAAAGTGATACCGGCGATCGGTATGCAATCGTGCGAATAAATGGAGAAGAGGTTGACCGTTTTAACTTAGAAGAAATCGATGCGATGGAAAAAACCTACTATCCAGCAGAAGGTCAGTACAATATCGTCGAGATCAAAGATGGCGCGATCCGAGTTCGTGAAGACAATAGTCCCGACCAGATTGCTGTCAAAACCAGCTGGATCTATCGCAATGGGCAGACGAGCATTTGCCTGCCTCATAAGCTGGTGATCGAGATCAAGCAAGCCGGTGCTTCTGATTATTTAATTTATTAACAGAAAAAGGAAGCCAGCTGAACAATTACTGTTCAGCTGGCTTTTTTATGAGGATGAGCAGGAGAAGCTGTTAAAAACGCCAATCGACCAACGTGTAAGTCAGCCAGAAACTGCGTTTTTGATACAAGAAAAGCGCAGAATTCCAACCGTCAGAAGAAATGGGAACTATGGGTGGAAATAGCAATCTCTGTCTAATCGTTCACAAAAATTTCTGCTCAATCATCTAAAATAGTTGGGGAACTGCGGCTCTATTTGGTATACTTAGGCAAGTCAGTTCCTTTGAAGCTTCTCTTTCTAAGGACTATGAACGAGCGATGATACGAATATGACCAATTTTCGGAAGTGATAACTTTACTAGATGGGGGCTTAACGAAGATGGGAAATGAAACAATTTGGGAAAACACAGACAATTTTTATCTGTTATGTCAACCAATCATGCAGGTAGAATCGCTAAGTCAGCAAGAGGTGAACGGCTATGAGGTCTTGCTGCGCAGCGAGAAAAACAACCGCTTTCCGCAACAAGAATTCAGCGCAATGATTCAATCTGAAAGTGGCAATCAGCAGTTGATGGGGTGGTATGCCCAGGAGCTGCGACGGTTGTGCCAAAAAAAGCCGAAAACCCGCTTTAGTGTCAATATTCATCCACAACAGCTGCTGTGGCAGTCAACGTGGACCTTTTTTGAGGGGATGACTGCCCACAAAGAGCAGTTGCAGATCGAATTAACAGAGCATCCTGTAAAAGGTCAGCATGATTCTTTTGATTTGTCTACTGCCCTTGCAAAAATCAAAGCCTATGGCTATGTGATCGCTGTCGATGACATCGGCTGTGGTCAAAATACCCTATCATTGGTCTTTGCCAATCTTGAAAATGTGGATTGTTTGAAATTTTCACTACTGCCCTTTATTCATCTCGATGAGGAGGTCGGATTTAGTTTCTTGTCTTGTTGGTTGAAGGTCGCCAAAAAGTATCAGCTTGAGTTGATCGTTGAAGGCATCGAGACCCGCGATAAGATGGCGCAATTGTTTGAGATGGGGGTTCATTTGCAACAAGGATATTTATGGTCTAAAGGAGAGCGATTGTGATGGAATGTTAGAACGAGGCGTGCTTTTGGCGTTTGGTTTGCCGCTGATGATTGCCAGTTTACTGGTGACCGCAGATGTTTTTGTACGAAGTGTGCAAAAAATATCGGTTTCTCGTCCATTTAAGTATTTTATTATTGGTATTCTGACGTTTACGCATTTGTATTTTATTCTTTCTTTCTCAATGAATTCAGTTGGGTTTATCTGTTATCAATACACAACTGCTTTTATTGCGAGTCATTTTTTCTATGGTGATCGTGGCAAGATCTTGATTTTGATAACGCCGTGTATGGTCGTTTTCTATTTACTGTTTGTCGGTTTTTCTGACATTGGCAAAGCCTTTTATTTACCGCTATTAGGTGTCGGTGTCTTTGTCCTTGATTTTCTCTTATCAAAAATCAAGTCACTGCGTCCGCAACAGCAATTTTATATGATGTATTTTTTGTCCTGCCTGCTCTCACCGCGTTTTTCGATGCTAGTCCATCATACGACGACCTATGACTGGGAAGCGATGTTGGCAGTATTTGTTGGTTCTTTCGTGCTGCTAGGAAGTTTTATGTGGTTGCATCGGTTGATTGAGGGGCAAGAATACCAAGTACTGGCAGAGTTGGCGAATAGTAAGATCGATGCGTTGACCGGCTGCTTCAACTATGGGACCTATAACCACGATCTGCTTCAAGCCGTTTCACAGAAAAAGACTGTGACGATCGCCATGATCGATCTCGATCACTTCAAAAAGGTCAACGACCGTTATGGTCATATCGCCGGAAATGAGCTATTGAGAACTTTCGCCTCACGGACGTCCACTTTTTTAGAGGCGCATTTTGCCGAGACCTTTTCCTTTTATCGTTATGGCGGAGAAGAGTTCTGTGTCGTGATCGAAGGGGATGTCAAAGAACAGACCGTAGCTGCGATGACGACACTGTGTCAAACCATTTCTAGTAGTATGTTTCCTGTCGCTAATTTTGAAAAAGGGACGATGTCTTTGTCTTGCGGCGTTGAAGCGAGCACAGTTTGTCATGGGGATATCTTGGCAGCCGTTGAAAGAGCCGATCAAGCACTCTATCTCGCAAAACAAAGTGGTCGAAACCGGGTGTGCACCTTGCCTGAGACGTAAAAAAATAATGGAAAAATAATTTACACAAATTCACAAAGAATTAAATCTTTATGCACAAAAAGTTAGTAATAATAAAGAAATAATGTTATTTATTTACAAAATATACATTTTGATTATTTTATTTATCTTGAGAATCTTCGCATATTAACAAAAAGATTGAAACTATGTATAATTTCTGGTAAATTATTCTAAATCAAGAGTGATAAAAACTGTCAATAATTAATAGTGATTCTTACTTGATGCTTTGTCCGCTTTTCCAATGAAATGTTTCTGGAATTGTCCCGTCGAATCAGCAAGTAAGGGTTCTTTTTTTTAGAAAGGAAGCACAGGAAATGGCAAATACGCTGGTTGTCAATACACTCGCAAATTTAGGCGCAATTATCATCAATATTTATTTGTTATTCAAAATCAGTGACGGATTCGTTGGCCAAGGGACGTTCAAAGCGAAACAGATCGCAGCTGCGATTGCTTGTGAAACCGTGGTGGGGATGCTGATGATGAATTTCTCTTACGTCGTATATGAAACGCGATTTGACCTGCGCTTTTTGCTTTACGCTTTTTCCATGAAATATCTGGGGTGGAAGGTGACCGTACCGACGATGGTCAATCTAGCGTTAGGGCGTTTCTTGTTTGAAGTATCAAAATCGTCTTGGTTGAACTTATATCTTACGTTTTTTTTGATAGTGACACTCACATTTCTGCATGCTTGGGCCAAACGGCGATTTACTGACAAACAAGAGTTATTCCTATCAATTACCTACTTGATCGCTATCTCCTTTCTTTTTGGTTTTTATCTGACGGGCGATATTCAAAAAACGACCCTAATTTATATAGTTTATGGCATTCTCGCCTATACGTTGGCGTTTTTCCTTTACTCGATAGTAAATGATATGCAGCGCATTTTGGCATTGGTCAAAATCGATGATCTTACGCAGTTGAACAACTTCCGTAAATTTCAAGATGACCGCCAACGCCTAGACACGACCGAGGTGGACTTATCGATCGCTTTGATCGATATCGATCATTTCAAAAATTACAATGACCGTTACGGACACCGTGCTGGGGATGTGATTTTGCAAGAAATCGCTCGTATTTTTTCGACCTACTGTACGGCGAGCAACCCGGTCTATCGCATCGGTGGGGAAGAGTTTGCGATCTTGATCCAAGGAGACGCACAGGCTGCTGCTTATCTCCTTGAAAAAATCCAAAAGCGCATCCGTTACCAAGAGATCATCTTGGATGCCGGCGATTCGGTCAGCATCACGTTGTCGATTGGGATCGCACAACGGCAAAAGGGCGAGTTGCTACAGCAAACACAAGAACGAGCCGATCAAGCATTGTATCGAGCCAAGCGCAGCGGTCGCGACCAACTCTGTCTTTACTGACGGGGTTGGCTTCTTTTCTTTTTTATTTTCAAAAATACTACCTTAAATGAGGAGCGCATATGGAAAATAGTTTAATCATGATTCCTTCGCTAGAACCTGACCACAAACTGCTGGCTCTGGTGGAGAAAATTCGTTTGCATAACCAGCACCTGCCGATTTTGGTCGTGGATGATGGCAGTGGGGTAGCTTATCAGCCTGTCTTTTCGGCATTGGCACAGCAGTTTGGTTGTCAGGTTTTGACCCATCCAAAGAATCTTGGAAAAGGCGCAGCCATCAAAACCGCCCTCACTGAAGTGCTGACAAACCAGCCAGCTGTTGAATTTATGGTGACCATTGATTCGGATGGGCAGCATGAGTATACCGATATGATGGCTTGCTTAGCAAAGGCACAAGCCCATCCCGACAGTATTATTTTAGGGACCCGATCCTTTGGCAAAGAAGTGCCCTTGCGGAGTAAGTTCGGCAACATTTTGACCCGAAATATCCTACGTTTAGCGACTGGTCTTGCCATCGAGGATTCGCAGACGGGCTTAAGGGTTTTCCCTCGGAAATTCATGACAGATTTGTTGGCGATCTCAGGTGAGCGTTTTGAATACGAAACGCGGATGCTGATCGAAGCCCAGAAACGGGGGTGGCCGATTCTCTCGCAACCGATCGCCACCATCTATATTGAAGAAAATGCCTCTTCCCATTTTCGGGTCTTGGCAGATTCCGTCGCTATCTATAGCGTCTTTTTGAAGTATTTGTTTTCATCTGTGGTCTCCTTTTTTGTCGATGTGATCGCCTATGCGTTATTGATCCATTTCTTGTCTGTCATCGATCTGTCCTCCATCGTGATCGCTTCGTTGGGTGCCCGCTTGATTTCGGCGATCGTCAATTACTACATCAATCGCGAGCTTGTTTTTGGTCAACGGACAAAGAACAGTATGCTGCAGTATTTTTTATTAGTGATCGTACAGATTTTGCTGTCCTCTTTCCTCGTCTACCTGATCTATTTGATCCTGCCGATAGGAGATTCTGTGTTGTTAAAAATAGGCGTCGATTGCCTGCTCTTTTTCTTTAGTTACCATGTGCAAAAAAATGTCATCTTTAAGGAGTGATTGAGGTGGAACAAAAACGTTTGCCTTGGGCGAAAAAAGTCGTTTACTTTCTGGCGTTTGTCTTTTCGCTGATCTATTTAGCATGGCGGGGGCTGTATACATTGCCATGGCACGAGTCTTGGTTTGCCCTGCTGTTTGGTTTGCTGCTTTGGGGCAGTGAGATCGTATCGAACTTTACGGGCTTGCTGTTGATTTGGAACAAAAACAAAGCAAAGCCTTTTGAAAAACCGATCGTGCCAGAAGCCGACTATCCAGCGATCGATGTGTTGATTGCTACCCATAATGAAGAAGTGCCGCTTTTATTAAAAACAGTCAATGCGGCAGTTCATATGAAATACCCCGATCCCAAAAAAGTTCACATCTACTTGTCAGATGACACCAACCGTCCAGAGGTCAAAGCACTGGCAGATAAATTTGGCATCGGCTATATCGGATTGACAGGCAATCAGCATGCCAAGTCAGGCAATCTCAATCATGCATTATCAAAAACCAATTCGCCGCTAGTGGCGACCTTTGATGCAGATATGATTCCTTACTCAGATTTTTTGCTGGAAACAGTGCCATATTTTGTGGCAAATCAGCAGGAACGCCGCAAAGATCAGACCATCAAACCGTTGGGCTTTGTCCAAACACCGCAAAGCTTTTACAATGCGGATCTTTTTCAGTACAATCTTTTTTCAGAAGCGGCGATCCCTAACGAGCAGGACTTCTTTTCCAGAGAAGTCAATGTTTTGAACAACGCCCATGATACAGCTATTTATACAGGTTCCAATACGGTGATTGCACGAGAAGCGATCGAAGCCGCTGGCGGATTTCCGACAGACACCATCACGGAAGACTTTGAATTAGGCGCCTTGATCAATTGCCAAGGTTACCGCAGCTTATCAACACTGCAGCCCATGGCCAGCGGTCTGTCTCCCATTGATATCCCAAGTGCCTTAAAGCAGCGGATTCGCTGGGGAAGAGGAGTGGTCCAAAGTGTCCACAATCTCCATCTTTTTAAGAACAAGACGTTGTCTTTGGCGCAAAAAATGGTTTTCTTAAACAGTTATTTGTATTGGTGGTCGTTTTTACGTCGGTTGCTGTTTATTTTCGCGCCGATTTTGTACACCGTCTTTAATGTAAGGGTCGTAGAGACCAACTTTTGGGTCTTGCTGCTGTTTTGGCTGCCAAGCTATACGTTCTTGCATTTGGCGATGCAGGATTTGAGCAGTGATATTCGAACGCAGCGCTGGGGCGAGATCCAGGAAACGATTTTTGCACCTTACCTAGTGATTCCTGTCTTTTTGCAAGCCATTGGCATCAAAGAGACCCGTTTCAAAGTGACCAATAAAGCAGCAACTCAGTCTAAAAAAGACTTGTTGTTTGTGGTGCCGCATTTGTTGCTGTTGATTTTGACGATTATCGGCTTAGTGAAGTTTAATTACGGCAAATTCGGTTCAGAGATTTTCTATGGCAGCGTGTTGACCTTCTGGCTGCTGACCCATTTCTTTAACTTAACCTTTGCGGTCTTATTTTATCTCGGTCGCCCGATTTACCGAACGACGGAACGGTTCAGAGCTCATTATCCTGTTGAAGTTTCCGACCAAGACGCCAGCTATTCTTTGATGACAGAAAATATCTCAGAAAACGGCATGTCCTTCGTTTCTGACGTTCCTCTTTATTTTCCGCCAGATGCGCCGCTGACTTTTAAAATCACTCGTGATGGCTACCAAGCAGAGATGACGGGAAACGTCGTCCGCGTCTTTTCAGGCAAGGATCGCTGGGTCTATGGGGTTGCTTTAAACCAGTTGACAGAAAAAGATTACTTAGCCTATCTGCAGATCATTTATGATGGCTTCAATCAAAGCCTGCCGGTTCTGCGGGACCCATGGATGACCTTCTTTGACAGTCTTTTTGAAAATCTCGGTAAGCATCTGCTGCAAGCCAAACAAAAGCCATTGCCGCCTCAGCGAGTGCCCATACTGACCATTGATCAAAAATGGCACTTTGATGAAGGAACCTATACGGTCACAACGTTTGGTTTTGACCAGCTCACGTTGGTAAAAACAGAAGAGGTCGAGATGCCGACCCATCTAACCTTACCGATCAGTAATCTTGTGCTTCACGCTGAAAAAGCAACGCTTCAACCAACAGAAAATCAAGTGATTTATCAAGTAAGCAATCTTTCCGAGCTGCGTTTTACAGCAGCCTTTCAAGAATGGGTAGACAGCTTGCTGAGAAAGGAGGAAGATGATGATCGAGATCCTGCTGCGATTTAGTCTCTTTGGTTTATCATTAGCTGGCTATGCCTATCTTTTTGTACGAGTTTGCCATTTTCCCAAACACATCAGCTGGATCGCTGCTTGCTGTTTGCCGATCCTCGTTCTTTCCTTTGTCGCATATGGTCCCAAAGGATGGTTGATCTGGGGGGCCTGGGTTTTATTTGGTCTTGGCTTACTATTATGCGTTTGGCGTTTTTGGCAGGAGCGCTATCAGGTGCGGTGGGGCTTACAAGAGCCCATCATGCTGTGGTTTTACGGCTATTTTGCTTTGTTCGTTTTAACCTTGCTTCACAGTCATTTGACCCACTATGACAACTTCTCCCATTGGGCGACGATCGTTAAATTCCTTTATACGCAGGGACAATTACCAACGGCAGCCGATGCCATCATCAGTTTTACTTCCTATCCTTTAGGCAGCTCGCTGTTTGTTACTTATACAGCGATCATTGTTGGCTATCATGAGAATGTCTTGTTGATTGGTCAATTGATTTTGATTTTCTGTAGTCTGTATAGTTTCTTTGCGATTATTCGTGATCCGAAAAGAAAGCTGGCTTTTGCCCTGTTCTTCACCAGTATGGCGGTTTTCAATTATTTTAATATTGCGATTCGAATGAATAATTTGTTAGTAGACTTTATCCTGCCAATGTTGACTTTAGCTGGCATCGCTGGCTTATTCGCTTTAAAAGGCAACGTACTACCGTCGATCGGTTTCTTTCTTTTGATTGGCGCCTCTCTTGATTTGGTCAAAAATAGTGCCGTCTTTTTTCTGCTGATTTTAGGCGGCTATTTACTAGTCTGCTTGTGGCAGGCATCAGTTCGTTGGCGGCAACGGCTGGGCATGATGATTGTAGGATTAGCTGCCATTGGGCTATCTGTCCTGCCAGCGATTCTTTGGAACCTGCATGTCAAAGCGAATTTTCCTAAATCGAAGCATGAAGTCAGCGTGACCGCTTATAAACAGATTTTTGGCGAAAAGGATTCTCAGATACTGCAGCAGATTACGGATGTTTTTGTCAAAACCATCACGGATGTTGCGACGATCTCCACGCAAGGGATTCTCTTGATCCAGGTCATTCTTTTGGGCAGTTGGCTATTTGTCCGATTTATCATGAAAAAACGCAATCCATTTTTCAAAGAACTGCTGTTGATCGATGGTATCATTGGGGGGTATTATTTAGGAATCTATGCCATGTTCTTGTTCTCGATGCCCACTGATGAAGCATTGTCTTTGGCAGGGTTCGATCGCTATGCCTCAAGTATCGTGATTTTAGCACTTGGCTTAATGACCTTTTTCATGGTCCGAGGCACTGATCATTTGTATCATGAACAAGCGATCGATCGGCGAAACTACCGTAGTTTTGCCAGCTTGACCACGAAAAAAATCTATCAATACAGTACCTTGATTCTGCTATTTTTTGCGACATTGCTGATCCTTTCAGAGAATAATGGCATGCGTTATACCAATCGTGAATATGCTGCTTCGATTCCAGCACAAGTTTCAGCCGTTACTGGCGATCACTTTGACCTAAACGAGAAAAAATATTTGGTGGTCAGTACTAACAAAGAAGCAGTAGATAGCTACTTAGTTGGCTATGTCGGAAAATATTACTTGTTTTCACCTAATGTCGATGGGCGAGAGAATTTCCTCTTATCCGATGCTGAATTTCGCACGCTATTAAAGCAATACGATGAAGTCGTCGTCTTAGAAGAGCACTATACCTTTAATGCCATGACGAAGAAGCTAACAGGCAAGACCTTTGCCCCAGGCGTTTATTCGGTGGCGGAGGTGTTGGGGCGTTAAGGGAAGGAATTGCTCAAGCGTGTCTCGTTATTAGAGAATCAAAAGTTAAAATACCAATGAAACAGACGACAGTTCGTTTGTTCATTGGTATTTTTTTTTCTGTTCCCACTGAGTAATATCCTCTATACTATGAAAATACCAAGGGACATGTAAATAATCTGGATTAAACGAAAAAGTACACATGAAAAAAACGGCGCAATATATTCAGTGCCTATGATTTACTGTAATGAATGCAGTAAAAGTAAGTGTTTTCATTTTTTTAAGAAAAAGCTACCATTAGAAATGTAGACGAGGTGATAGTTTCATGATCAGTGAACGGGAAAAAGCAATTATTCGATATCTCTTAGAGAATGGACCAACAACGGTTGCTAAAATTGGGTTGCATATGTCGCTTTCGCAAAAGACAGTTTCGCAATCGCTAAAGAGAATTGATGAATTTTTGCAGGAAACAGCAATAAGGCTTGTTCGCAAACCTAGAGTAGGGGTATTTCTTGATGGCGATTCAGCTGAAATTCTAAAGTATCTTGATGGGAACGAGGAATCAAACTTACCGACGAGCAAAAAAGATCGTATTCAGTTTCTTTGCTTTGAAATACTGAAACAAAAAACGTATTTTACGCGTCAACAACTGCAAGATGCACTCTACATCAGTAAATCAACTTTAGAAAATGACATGGGGCAGGTAAGCGAGATCTTTCGTCATTTTAACGTTACGATTGAAGTTTTACCGGGGAAGGGTTCCTTTTTGAATTTGTCAGAACAAGAAAAACGTCGTTTAGCATTTGATTTGATCTACTATTTTTGGGGTGGAAATTGGAAAATAACACAAGAGCAACAACGCTATTTGCATTCGATTCAAGGAATTCCTCAGTTTGTTAATGATTTTATTGACCTGACAAAGATTTCTTTAGTTGATACGCTCTTACAAGAGTATTTGAAAAAAGAACAAATTACGCTTAATGATGCTGCCTATCACTCACTATTGCTTCATCTAATCATCATGATTGATCGGGTCAAAGAGAAGAATTATCTGACTTTCGAAGAAAGAAGACATCCTTTGATGGAGAATAGAGCTTTTTATCGTTTTATTGCTTCAATAGAAGAAACGTTTTCTCTGTCGTTGCCAGTTTCGGAAGTTCATTATATTTCGCTTCATATCTATGGGGATTCGTTGGTGAAGAAGAATGACTCCGATGATTTGCTTGATGAAACGATACGCAAATTGATTCATGAAACGATCTCCCTACGCAATGAAAGTCTTTTGTTAGGATTGGTATCACATATCAAAGAAGCTATTTATCGCATTCAAAAAGGATTAGTCATTCATAACCCTTTTCTAAATGATGTGAAGAAGAATTTCCCTTTGTCTTTTGAGGAAGCGCTTCGATTAGCTCATGCCTTAAATTGGCATTTTTCGATTTCGATCCCTGAAGATGAGGTTGCCTTTCTGGCCGTACACATCCAAGTGATGAAAGAACAACGAGAAGAAAAACAACCTAAGAAAGTGAGTGTCTTATTAGTTTGTAGCAGTGGGAAAGGCACTTCACAGCTATTAGCTGCTCGTATTCGGAGAAATTATGAGCAAATCGATATTTCCAGGATTCTTTCAATTCAAGAGTTGATTCAGACCAATATTTATGAGGACTTGATTTTATCGACAGTGGATTTAAAAATCGATTCGATTCCAACAATCCATGTTTCACCTGTACTGAATAAAGATGAGCAGCGAAAAATAGAAGCCTTTTTAAGAAAAGTCGAAGAAAAACAAAATGGTTCTTTCAGTCAGTTTGCGAAATTGATTCATGAGGACTTGATTTTTTTAGATCATCATTTTGAAGATTATCAAGAGGTGATTACATTTATTGGGGAGCAATTGATTACTCGTGGGTATGTAAACGAGGAAATGATTGACTCTTCGCTAAAAAGGGAACAGCTTTCCTTTACTTCTTTTGGACGATTCGCAACACCTCATGGTACACCAGAATACGTGAAAAAATCAGCGATTGTATTTTTACGTCTTCATAATGAGATCCACTGGGGAGAAACAAAGGTGAAATATGTCTTTTTCATCTGTATCAAAGATGAAACTGTACAAGAACTTGAGGAAATCTATGACACGATGCTTAATGTGATGGAATCAGATGAACGAACCTTCCTCCTTAAAGGGACGAAAGAGGAATTAAAAAAGTATTTACAAGGGGGAATATAAAATGAATATAGAAACACTACTACCTTTTGAACATATTGTTCTTGGTCTAGAGGCAACCACTAGAGAAGAAGTGGTCCGTCAATTAGCAAAAATATTGGTAACTGAAGGAATTGTTCAATCCGAAAATGAGTATGTTCAATCAGTTATGGAAAGAGAAGATCACTCGACCACAGGAATAGGCAATAATATAGCAATCCCCCATGGAAAAAGTCGTGCAGTTTCTGAACCCGCAATCGTTTTTGCTCGGTTAAAGGCACCATTAGAATGGCAATCCTTAGATGATGAACCAGTAACGGTTGTGATTATGCTTGCTATTCCTGAAGAACATCAAGGAGACACCCATTTACGGATCTTATCAGAAATTGCCATGAAATTGATGGATGAAGACATCACAGAAGCGCTGAAAAGCGAAACAGATAAAGAGATTATCGCGAAACTATTAAGCGAATAAAACGGAGAAAAGGAGAAAGAAGAATGAAGAGAAAAATTATTGCAGTAACGGCGTGTGCCACAGGAGTTGCCCATACCTTTATGGCGGCACAGGCGCTAAAAAAAGCAGCAGCGAAACGTGGGGATTTAATCAAGGTTGAGACACAAGGAGCAACAGGTATCGAAAATGAATTGAACGAGCGGGATTGTCAAATTGGGGAAGTCGTGATTTTTGCCGTCGATACGAAAGTGAGAAATGAAGAGCGTTTCAATGGCAAGGAGATCCTTAAAGTCCCGGTAGCAGCCCCTATAAAAAATGCAGAAAAAGTAATTGAAGATGCATTAAAGCTGATTGATCAATAAAGAGGAGGAAAATCAGATGAAAAAGTTGGCAAGTGAAATGAAAAATCATGTTTTAACAGGAATATCTTATATGATTCCTCTGGTGATTGCCGGAGCAGTTATCATGGCGATTTCTCGAGTAGGCGGATCAATATTTGGGATCGTCGATATTTGGGACGCCTCTCATGGAGAAAGTGCGAATACGATCATCCGATTACTCCATAGTTTAGATGGATTCGGTGGCATCGCTTTAGGATTGATGTTTCCCGTAATATCGGCATTTATTGCTTATTCGATTTCCGATAAGCTAGGGATTGCCCCTGGTCTTGTTGGAGGTATGTTAGTAAAAGACATTAACGCAGGCTTCTTAGGCGCAATTGTTTCAGGGCTGATCGCTGGGTACATTTGCTTGTGGATCAAAAACCATATCAAACTGCCAAAATCGATGGCATCGGTAGTTCCAGTGTTCTTAGTTCCTGTTTTAGGTACTTTAGTCACTGTCCTACTTGTGAATTATGTGATCGGTACACCATTTGCAGCTATCAATGTGGGCTTAGAGTCATGGTTGAACGGATTGAGTGGCGGAAATGCGATCGTGATGGCGGCAGTTGTAGGGGCAATGGTTGGATTTGACCTTGGGGGACCAGTAAATAAGGCAGCTGTGACAACCGCGATGGCTTTATTGACAAGTAACGTTTATGCACCAAACACTGCAGCGCAAGTGGCGATCATTATTCCGCCAATTGGTTTAGGCTTAGCGACTGTTTTTGCAAAGAATAAATACAATAACGAATTAAAAGAAGCAGGAAAATCGTCGATCATTATGGGTCTAGTAGGCATTTCAGAAGGAGCGATCCCATTTGCGGTGGAAAATCCCCTAAAAGTGATCCCAGTGAATATGATTGGTTCAGCGATTGGTTCTGCAATGGCTGTTGGTCTAGGAGCTGTCAATACAGCCCCAATCTCTGGTTTTTATGGCTGGTTCACTGTAGAAAAATGGCCACTGTATGTTTTATCGATTGCTACTGGCTCATTATTCATTGCGATTTGTACAAGCTTGCTACGTTCAAAAGATGCGGGGAAAGAAACAGATACCACGATGGAAGAATTTGACGAAGCTGCTTGGGAAGAGCAGTGGGAAGCATAGCTATGACAAATGTACACATAGTAAACCACACCCATTGGGATCGTGAATGGTATTTTACTTCAATGGACTGTGTCGTTTTGAGTGATCAATTATTTAGTGATGTACTAAAAGAACTAAAGAGGCAACCGACTGCTTCTTTCGTGCTAGATGGACAACTGTCTATTCTAGACGATTATTTAGAACTCTATCCTGAGCGCTTGACTGAGGTCAGAGAGTTGATCGCCAATGGTCAATTGTTCATCGGTCCTTGGTACACCCAAACAGATGCCTTTTTTGCTTCTGGTGAGTCCATCATTCGAAATGCCATGATTGGTATATTTGATAGCAAAAAATATGGCAGCTATATGCCGATCGGCTATTTGCCAGATACATTTGGTTTTAATGCTCAAATGCCAACCATATTGAACGAAGTTGGACTTGATAACATTATCTTTTGGCGAGGCATCGATTTAGGGGAACAGGTCAAATCCCCTTACTTTAAATGGACGAGTTTAAGTGGGCAAGATTCACTGTATGCGGTGAATTTTCCTCAAGGATATGGTGCACAGCAGCAATTGGAGCCAACGAGCAGTTATGTAGATGGCAGACTCGATAAAGGTGTCGATTTTATTAAGAGCTACGCGAATGAACCTGAAATCTTGATTCCAACTGGAAATGATCAGTTAGGCATTGTTTCTGCCATAGAAGAAAAACTAACGAAAATCAATCAGCTTGGAAAATACAAGTATCAATTGAGCACCTATCCAGCATTTATGGAGATCGTCCGTCAAAAAGAACTGGAAGTTTATCAAGGAGAGTTTCGTGCACCGGTTTTTGCTCGGGTCCACAAAACAATTGGTTCTGTACGAATGGATCTGAAACGTGAGATATTTCGATTAGAAAACAAATTAGTCTTAGAAATTGAACCAATGCTAGTTATTGCGAAAGATTTAGGGGTTGAATTAAGTAATCGATTGCTAATGAAAGCTTGGAAAAAGTTATTTGAATGTCAAGCCCATGATAGTTTGGCAGGCTGTGTATCAGATAGTGTTGCTCAAGATATCAGTCATCGATTAAAAGAAATCAGTGAGATTTGTGCTAGTATTGAAAATTTGATTTTAAAAAGAATCAGTGAAGGACTCGCTTTACAAGCCAATCAATTTCTGATTCTTCATCCAACACCAGTGCCATTTCAAGGGGAGAAATTCGTTAAGATCGTATCCAGAACCAACAATATCAAGGTTATTGGAGCTGATTCATCTGTTCTTGAAGCAGTGTATATCCCAAGCAGGAAAAATATTATGGAAGAAACGCCTGCTGGCAACCGTTTTATTGAAGAAGAGGGGTATTATCTGTTAACTGTTCAAGTGACTTGTGCCTTTTCAGGCCTTGGTTATCGAGTCTTTACATTTGAAGAGCAAGAGACAACTCCCGAATTTTCTTTAGATCAAAACCCATGGATTAGAAATGGGAAATATACGCTTTCCTTTGAAGACGGCCACCTGATTTATTCAGATGGAAAACAACAGATCGTGGATTTCTTGTCGATCATCGATGATAGTAATGCCGGTGATACGTATGACTATTCGCCTATTTTGAATGATCAACCGATCACGCTTTCTTTTGCCAGCTGCAAAGGAAAGCAAGAAACGTTGGTTTTGGAAGGAAGTTTAAATTTACCGTATACGATCGAAGAACGGATGAAAGGGATCGCCACCAAAACATTCGCCTATACATTGATCCTCCAACTGACAAAAAACGGTGAGGTAAACGCAAAGCTACGTTTTAAAAATACGCTTTTAAATCATAGGATTCGAGTGAAAGCTCGACTAAACAAGCCGATAGAAAGAGCGGTTGCAGCCATTCAATTTGGTTATCTTGAAAAAAGAAATCAAACACTGGAAAATTGGCAAGAAAAATATGCAGAAAAACCCGTCAATATTGAACCATTTGAAAAACAAGTGGTTGTTTATGATCAAGAAAACGCCCTCGTTTTTTATAGCGAGCAGAGCAAAGAGTATGAATATCTCGACGACTCCTTATATGTAACGGTACTAGCTACAACCGACTCCCTTGGAAAACCGGATTTGTTGTATCGACCAGGTCGCGCTTCTGGCGATACAACCAAAAAGGGACATATTATGATGGAAACGCCTCTTGCTCAAATGGAAAACTATGAGATGGTCTTCGATTTTTCCCTGCGAGTTGCATCAACAGCTATTTCTGAAGAGTTGTTGGCTACTTGGAAAACTGTTAAAGAACAGCCATCGATTTCTTATCAATTACAAGATTTGAATTACTTTATTTATCGCATAGATAATAAAATTCAAAAGCGCATTGATCCATTATCTCTGACCGACATGTCTCTTTCTTTGTTGTCCTGCAGCTTAGAACCAGGTGTGGGAGTCAGTGCGCTTCATAATGCGTATTACTCTGAGGGAATCGTTATCCGTTTCGTCAATTCAACAAACAAAGAACGATCTCTTGAGCCCAAAAAATTATTTAATGGGTACGCATATCAACGAATCAATGCATTAGAAGAACTGCTTGAAGCGGATCATATCATCCATGCTTATGGGGTAGCAACCTATTTATTAACTAAAAAATAGGAATAAAGAACACAAAATTTGTCGAGAAGGAATTGCTTCTGTAACGTTTTCCTCTACAAGATTTTGTGTTCTCGCTTTTTACAACGTTTAGAAGGAGTTTTTATGTCCGTACAACTTTTATTGCTTGCCTCACTGCCTGCACTAGGATGGGGCTTAATGCCAATCGTCGCTAAATTGATGGGAGGGAAATCAGAGGAACAACTGCTAGGAACAACAATCGCAGCCTTGATTTTCGGTAGTGTATTTGGTTTTTTGAATCAAGTGAGTTATGCCATGGTGCCATTTTTCATCAGTTTATTATCTGGGGTTTTTTGGGCTTGCGGACAATACTTCCAATTTCTCGCTTTGGAAAAAGCGGAGGTTTCTAAAGTAATGCCCGTCTCCGTCGGTACCCAATTATTATTTGTTACATTAGCATCTGGCTTCTTTCTCAAAGAATGGAAAGATTTAACGACGGTAATTTTTTCAATCATGGCACTAGGAGTCATCCTAACAGGTGTTTTCCTTGTAACTAAGACAACTCATCAGAAAACAAGCTTATCACAGCAAGTACTTCTTTATCTATGTTGTTCTTCAGCTTTTTTGATGCTATATGTGACAGTCACTGGTCTGTTTCAGATAAGTGGCGCACAGATTTTCTTGCCTCAGGCAGTAGGGATGTTTCTCGGGGGAAGCGTGATTTCCTTGAAAAGTAAGAAACAACTGCGTTTCCGCAAAATAATCCGCAATTTAGGTACTGGTAGCACTTGGGTTCTCGCGAATGCTTCGTTATTCGCTGTGTCGTCTTCTTTGGGTGTAGGCGTAACCTATTCATTTTCTCAAATGAGCTTACTTGTTGCCACCTTTGGAAGTATTATTTTCTTAAAGGAACGAAAAGTTGGCAGAGAAAAGCAATTTGTTGCTCTTGGTAGCTTGCTCTATATTGTTGGTGTATTAGGGATGAGTTGGTTGAAATAAATTT
This sequence comes from Enterococcus sp. DIV1368d, assembly GCF_050542975.1. Lineage (NCBI taxonomy): Bacteria > Bacillati > Bacillota > Bacilli > Lactobacillales > Enterococcaceae > Enterococcus > Enterococcus sp. DIV1368d. The sequence goes on from NZ_CP172939.1 coordinate 935,676, forward strand.
ATCAGTTGAGCAATTTTAGTTAGCGACCAATAAAATAGCAGATAATAGTTTAACAAATAAATAATTTCAAAGAGTGGGTAGCCACTCTTTTTTTGTTTTGTTTAGAACATGAATATTTACCTTATGCCACATTTTTTTATTTAAACAAGTAGCGACATAGGATCACTTTTTCTTCTTCGGTGTATGCCCATAATAAATTTTGTATTTTTTATAGAAAAAAGTGATATTGGTGAAACCTGCTTCAGCCGCACATTGGGTGATTGGTTTGGTGGAGGAAGCAATTAAGTTGTGGGCGAGATTCAATTTCTTTTCGATAATCAATTCGGTCAAATTTTTACTAGTTTCTCGTTTGATCAATGCACTTAGATAGGAAGGAGAATAGTTAAAAAGGGTGGCGAGTTTTGGCAAAGTAACTGTTTGGAAGTTCTCTTCGATATAGGTCAAGATCGCTAAAATGTGCTGTTTTTTTGCCGCTTCTTGCTTGTTGGTCTGATAGTCGAACTCACGCACGAGAAAAGTGAAAAGAATGGCTATTAGATTGCTGATGATTCGTTTACTGCCAATGGCTTTTTCATAAGTTTCTTTCAGCATTTCTTGAATCACAGCATGGATCCGATCATCTTTATTGTTCTTAAAGACAATATATTGGTCATGCGCGTGTTTGTCTGACAATGCAGTCAGAACGAAATCAAGCACGACCCCTTCATTAAACTGTTCCCGACTGATCAATTGAGCGAAATAATCCCGCTTGATCAAAAGATTGATCAAGACATCTTCTTCACCAGTCATTTCAATCGAATGTGGAATTCCAGTATCAATCAAACAAATTTGTCCTTTTGTCAGCGTAACTTTCTGATCATCGATCAATTGGATGCATGTTCCTGAGTAGATATAATTTAATTCGATAAAACTGTGGTTATGATAAGGAACTGGACTGAAGCGGCTTTGCTTTACCAGAGTAAAGTTTTCTTGTTCTTCTATCAGATTATCGAATAAGTAAACTTGTCGGCCATTGATCGTCACTTTTTCCAGCTGTTTATAATAGTCAGAAAGGTGGTTTGGATGGTCTCTGTGATAGCATTCTCGCTCAGATAACTGAAAAAGCTTTTTTTCCATTTCTTCGGTTGTCATTATGATCCCCTCCTTTCGTAAATCTAAAAATATGATAATTATCTGCAAAGAAGATGACATTGTTTCAATCTGCAGAATTGCTTATGATACATTTGAAAGCGTATTTATTATGATTTTAAATGAATTTGGATGAGAAAGAAAGAGGAATTTGTATGAAAAAGATAACGAATTTATTGAACGAAAAATATGATAATCATATTTTTCCGTTTTTATGGATGCATGGAGAAGAGAAGGAGACGATTCAAACTTACATCAATAAAATTTCCGAAGCCGGCATCCGATCTGTCTGCATCGAATCACGCCCTCATGAAGAATTTTTGAAAGTGCAATGGTGGGACGAGTTGGCGATCATCATTGAAGAGTGTGAAAAAAGACAAATGACACTTTGGATTTTGGATGACAAGCACTTTCCAACAGGCTACGCCGCAGGAGAAATTGAGAAGAATCATCGACATTTGCAGAAAGAATTTTTGAATTTTCGTCAATTTGATTTTGTAGGTCCCAAAAAGAATGCTGGAATTATGTTGGATTGGTGTTTCAATGCAGAGCGACCGAATATTTTGAATTCCGAAGGGGAAACGGTTAAGGAGAGTGGCAAATCGTTTTTTTCTGCTGAAATCATCAGCGCCGTTGCGGTCAAAAAAACTGGATTTAAGCAGATCAGCGAGGAGGAGTGGATCGACCTTACAGACTCAATTATTGATGAGACATTGTATTGGTCTATTCCTGAAGGAGAGTGGAGTATCTTTGTCTTTTACACGACACAAGAAGGCGGGGAAGCTTCGACACAAGGGTACTTGAATCCTTTGGTACCAGAAGCAACAGATGTTTTGCTGGAAACGGTTTATCAAAGTCATTATCAACACTTTGGAGAGAAATTTGGCACAACGATCCAAGGATTTTTCTCAGATGAACCGCGGTTTGGGAATATCAAGGGTCCTGATGCAGTCCTTGGAAAAGTAGATATGCCATTGCCGTGGCGGTATGATTTGTTGATTTTGTTAGCAAACCAGCTAGCCATATCTGAAACTGAGCTGCGAGGGCTTTTGCCGGCTCTCTATCGTGGTGAATCAAAACAGGCGGCTAAGATTCGTTACAATTATATGTCGTTGGTTTCTGAGCTATATAGTCAACACTTTTCTCAGCGGATCGGACGTTGGTGTCGTGAACATAAAGTCGACTATATCGGACATGTGATTGAGGATAACAATGCCCATGCACGTTTAGGCTATGGGGCAGGTCACTTCTTTCAATCGATGAAAGGTCAATCGATGGCAGGAATCGATGTCGTTTTGCATCAATTGATGCCGCAACAAAATGATGGATACTTTGAAGCCATGACATCTACTGGCTGGGATGGTGAATTTTTCCATTACGCATTAGGGAAAATGGGGGCGTCTTTAGGAAACTTAGACCCTGTGAAACAAGGTCGAACGATGTGCGAAGTATTCGGCGCATATGGTTGGTCAGAAGGAACCAAACTGATGAAATGGCTAACCGATCACATGCTGGTGCGAGGGGTCAATCATTTTGTCCCTCATGCCTTTTCAATGAATGACTTTCCTGATGCCGATTGTCCGCCGCATTTTTATGCGCAAGGCCATAATCCACAATTTGAGGGCTTCAAACAGCTGATGACGTATATGAATCGTTTGAGTTATCTATTTAGTGACGGGAAACATCAAGCGGACATTGCTGTGCTGTACCATGCTGAAGCGGAGTGGGCAGGCACTTATATGCCGATTCAAAAAGTTGCTCGTGAACTGATGGAACATCAATACGAATTTGAAATCGTTTCGGTTGAGATGATGCTTGATGCGCAATATACGAATCGAACGTTTGTCATCAATGAGCACGCCTTTCAAACACTAGTCATTCCATATATTGAGCGAATGCCTGATTCATTGATCAAAAAGCTGACAGCTCTCGCAGAATCTGGTATTCAAATTATTTTTATTGAGGAGATGGTGAAAGAATCCCTTGAACAAACTCTGCTTACCCATGAGCTTCGGCTTCTCGATCGTCTGACAGAAGTAACGCCGCTCACAGCACTTACTGATAATGCTGGCTTGAAGGTACGGGATCGTTTAGAAACGTCAAAAGCTCTGCCGTATTTGCGGTACTATCATTATCAGCAGCAAACAGATGAGGTATTCATGCTTTTCAATGAAAATGACAGTGAATCGCTGCAGTTTCAGGCTGTTTTTCCTGCTGAGAAGCCTTTAGTTCAATATGATCCAGTAGAAAATAAACTGAAACCTGTGTCATATAAAAATGGCAGCTATGAGATTCATTTAGCACCAGCAGAGAGTCTGATTCTTTTTGAAGCTACCTCGGAACAACCATTGCGTATTGAAAGAAGCAAACCAATGAAAGAAGTTCATCTAAACGATCAGCCATGGCAAGTCACTTTCGAAGGAATCGGGAAAGAGCAAGTAGCAGTTGCCTGTCAAAAACAATATTCGTCACTGCCTTTACTGGGGGTCGGTGATGACTTCAGTCGGTTTAGCGGGAAAATCACTTATACCGTGGACTTTCCTAAAGCAGTAGGAGAAGTTTTATTAAGTATTGAAGATGCTTCAGAAGTTGTGACTGTTTCAGTCAACGGTCATTGTGTAGGCACAAGAATCAGTACACCGTATACATTTGAGTTGACGGACCTGCTTCAAGAAACGAATAATTCCATCCAGATTGAAGTGATCAATAGTTTAGGTCGCAGTATGAGGGATTATCTTTCGCAATTTGTCCTGCTCGAGCCTTTGGGGATCACTGGAGAAATCAAACTTTTTATTGAGGAGGAGCAAAAATGAACAACCAGCAGTTGGCAACAGATATTTTGAAGGAAATTGGTGGAAAAGCCAATGTCGAATCGGTAACCCATTGCGTCACACGTCTGCGCTTTGTATTGCATGATACCGGTATTCCAAATAAGGAGACGATTGCTAGTCTTGACGGAGTGATCTCAGTCGTTGAACAGGGCGGACAGTACCAGATCGTCTTAGGAAATCGCGTGAACGATGTCTATGATACGGTCCTGCAACAAGTTGGCGAACTAAAAGAGGACAATACTCGTGAAAAAACAAAAAAATCTCTTTTTGATCAATTTACCACCACGATTTCAGGGATTTTCACGCCAGCTTTAGGCGCCATGGCTGCGTCAGGAACGATCAAAGGGATCTTGACGATTTTATCAGTAACAGGTATTTTGTCAGAAACTTCGGGAACCTATATCGTTTTGTACGCATTGTCTAATGCTTTCTTTTACTTCATGCCAATCTTATTAGGTGCTTCGGCGGCAAATTATTTTAAATTAAACAGCTATGTCGGAATGTTGATCGGGGCATCGTTGATCTATCCTACTTTGCTCCCGTATGCGACAGAAGGTAGTTTGACTTTTTTGTCGATTCCCGTGAATATGATGGACTATACTTCTTCCGTTTTTCCGGCAATCATTGCTGTCTGGGTGGCAGCCCAAATCAATGGTTTCGTTCAGAAATGGCCGTTGAAGGATTTGCGATTCATGGTACAGCCTCTTATCGTGTTGCTAGTTTCTGTCCCCCTTGCCTTGCTGGTCGTTGGTCCAATTATATCCAACTTATCCAGTCTACTGGCAACGCTTGTAAATAATGTTTATCAATTCAGTCCGGTTTTGGGTGGGCTGGTGATTGGGGGACCATGGATCTTGATGGTCATGTTCGGATTGCATTGGGCATTCATTCCGATTTTTCTTAACAACATGGCGATGCAAGGATTCGATCCTGTGATGGGTCTGCTCCTAGCGAACCAAATGGCAATGGCTGGAGCTGTCGTGGCGGTTGGTCTACGAACGAAAAATGATAAAACGAAAGCACTCGCATACTCAACAGGTCTGACAACCTTGATTGGTGTCAGCGAACCAGCATTGTACGGGGTATTACTTCCTTATAAGCGTCCGCTGATCGCTGCTGTTATCGGTGGAAGTTTAGGTGGTGTTATTGCAGGATTTATGCAGACAGTGCAGTATTCTTTTGGTGGTTCGGGATTATTGGGTATTCCTTTGATCATCAATCCAGCAGGAATCGATGGTGGATTTTATGGTGGGATCGCTTCGCAGGTAGTAGGGCTTGTTACGGCATTTCTAATCACCTATTTTTGGGGGATTATAGAACCTGAAAAAAGTAAAACAGTCAAATCAAAAGAATCAGTGAATACAAAAATCAATTTTCAAGAAGTCGTTCAAGGAGAAGTCGTTCCCTTAACTGAGGTTCCTGACAAAGTTTTTTCAGAAGGCTTGATGGGGCAAGGTAAAGCTGTCAAACCGGAATCAAATACCTTTTATGCCCCTTTTGATGGCGTGGTCACTGCTTTATTTCCGACAAAGCATGCGATCGGCTTGACCAGTGATCAAGGCGTTGAGCTTTTGATCCATATCGGTGTTGACACCGTAGAGCTAGAAGGCAGGCACTTTACGACCCTTGTTGAAGCAAATCAAGCAATCAAAAAGGGCCAGCCCCTGATAAAAGCCGATCTCGCAGCTATCCAAGCAGAGGGATATGCGACCATTACGCCAGTTGTGGTAACAAATGCGTCAGCATTCGAAAAGATCATGAATGAAAAAGAGTCTCTTATTGTTGCTAACTAAAATGTTAGATTCAATGCAAAAAAACATGAAATCAGTGAATGATTTCATGTTTTTTTTACCGCCCATTCTCCGTCTGTCGATAATCACTAGGTGAAATGCCGACTTTTTTCTTGAATAAACGGCTGAAATAGGCGGTGTTTTCGATGCCGATCGCCAATGAGATCTCTTTGATGGAAAGCCGAGAATAGCGCAAAAGGTCTTTCGAATAAGAGATGCGTTTGCTGATCTGGTACTCGATGGGGGGCAAGCCCATATATTTGGAAAACTCCTTGACGATTTGATACTTATTGATATGATACCTTTCCTCCAAAGATTCCAAGGTGATCCCTTGACGGAAATCTTCTTCTAGCTGGTCACGAATCTGCAAAATATAAGGCGGGATCTCACTATCCGAAAAATCGAGATGATATTTTTGCAGGAGCAGTTCATTGAGCAGCTGATGGATCAAAACAGAGCTTTGGAAGGCAGTTTTCGCATTTGGTTCTGGCTGTAGCATCAATAATTCTTGTAAGACCAAATGGATCGGATTTTGGCGGCTGCTGGCAGGATTGGTGTGAAAAACTGGACTGCCATTTTTGAGGAATTCCTCATAAAACGCTGCGACGTTGGCGCCATATAGATGGATCCAGTCCATTTCCCAGGGCTCTTGACTAACGGTGCGGTAGTACTGATAGTCTAGACAGTCGATAAAAAACACATCACCTGCTTTCAATTGATAGCTTTTTCCTTTGTAGCGCAATTCACCGCAGCCGGACAATGTATATTTGATCAAATAAGAAGGCAGGTTCTCTCGTTCTGTAAAGTAAGGTTTGCTGGCTTTGAAATAGCCGATTTCTTGAATGTAATAGAAAAGTTCACGCTGCTTTTGGGTTGAAGTATTGATGTAACGCAGTGAATCGGTTGACCATGAGTGGTTGGCTTTTTCCCAGTAATCCATCGGATCCTCCTTTTTACCAAGATTGTGCAAGTCTTTATCAAAATTGTGTGATGAAACTCGTTGATTGTCAATCTAAAATTGAGGCAACAAGAATGAATCAGTGAATTGCAATCGATTTATTTTTAAACAAGATAATGAAAGGTGGAGACCAGTGAACACATTTATCGCAATCGATATCGGTGCATCAAGCGGTCGTCTGATGCTGAGCCGTTGGGAAAATGAGCAGATCACTTTAGAAGAGATCCATCGCTTTAAAAACGGCTTTCGTCCTCATGAAGGCTTTGACCGTTGGGCGATCGATTATTTGATCCAAGAGATTTTAGTAGGACTGCAAAAAGTGAAACAAGCAGGTATCAATGACTGCTTCGTCGGAATCGACACCTGGGCAGTGGATTACTGTTTGATCGATCAAGCAGGCGAACGTTTAGGCGACCCAGTCGCTTATCGAGATAGTCGCACCAATGATGCGATCGCAACTTTTGGTCAGCGCTATTCTTTGCAAAAACTGTATGAGAAAACAGGCATTCAGTTGCAGCCCTTCAACACGATTTTTCAGTTAGCCACAGAAGAAGCGCAACTGCTGCAAAAAGCCGACAAGCTGCTGCTGATTCCAGACTACTTGGGCTACGTTTTTACTGGCAAGATGGTCACGGAAAAAACCAATGCTTCGACGATGCAGCTTCTAAATGCCAACACCCAAACATGGGATACAGAATTGTTAGCTGAGATTGGCGTAACAGAAGGACTATTCCCACCATTGGTTGATGCTGGAACGGTTTTAGGCACACTGCAAACACAGAAGTTTCCAGCCTATGATTTGCCACAAGCGACCTTTGTCACTGTCGCTAGTCATGATACGGCATCAGCGATCATCGGTACACCTGGAGAGGGGGCAGATTGGGGCTACATCAGCAGCGGGACTTGGTCATTGCTGGGGATCGAAACCAAAGTACCCAATGTTTCCCTTGCCGCCTTTGATGAAAATTATACGAACGAATGGGGTGCCCACAACACGATTCGCTTTTTAAAAAACATCATGGGCATGTGGCTGATCCAAGAAGTGGCTCGGCAGCAAAACTATCAGTATTCCTATGCAGAATTGGCGGAATTGGCGCAAGCCACGCCTGCTTTTCAACAGTTTGTCGATGTCAATGATCCTCGTTTTTTGAATCCAGAAAACATGATTACTGAACTGCAAGCGTATTGTCGAGAAACCCAGCAGAAAGTTCCAGAAACCGCAGGGGAACTGGCTCGCTGTGTGTATGATAACTTAGCGCTTTGTTATGCCAGTGAATTACAAAAGCTGGAACAGCTGACAGGTACGACGAGCAAGCTGCAAAAATTGCATATCGTGGGGGGCGGTTCCAACAATCGCTTTTTAAATCAACTGACGGCTGATGTTGCGCAGCTGACGATCGAAGCTGGCCCAAGTGAAGCAACGGCGATCGGTAATCTTTTAATGCAGATGATGAGTGCTGGCATCTTCACGTCGCTGGCTGAAGCACGCCGTGCGGTCAAACACTCATTTCCTTGCAGTGTTCATGAACCACAGCCTTTTGATCACAAGATTTTAAGCAACTATCAACGTTTTATAGAAGGAGTAGGAAAAAAATGACAACGATTCAACAGCGTTATGAAGAAGCTAAGACAGCATATGCCAAATTAGGCGTCGACACGGATGCGGTTTTGAAAAAATTAACCGATGTGAAAATCTCGATGCATGTTTGGCAAGGGGACGATGTCCAAGGATTTTTGAGTGATGAAGCATTATCTGGTGGGATCTCTGTAACGGGGAATTATCCTGGTGCTGCCCATACCCCAGAGGAGTTGCGCCAAGATTTAGAAAAAGCCTACTCTTTGATTCCTGGAAAACACAAATTGAACCTTCACGCCATCTATTTAGACACCGAGGAAGCAGTGGATCTAAATGAATTGGAGCCGAAGCATTTTGAAAAATGGGTTGCTTGGGCGAAGGAACAAGGCTTAGGTTTAGACTTCAATCCAACCTTTTTCTCACATCCCATGTTCAAAGATGGCTTTACCCTTGCTTCACCAGATGAAGAAGTTCGTCAGTTCTGGATCGAACACGGCAAACGTTCTCGTCAAATCGCTGCTTATATGGGGAAAGAAACTGGGCAAGTCTGTGTCAATAATTTCTGGGTGCCAGATGGCTACAAAGACAACCCGATCGATCGTTTTACACCACGGGAACGCTTGATGACAGCATTAGATGAGATTTTTGCTGAAGAATTGCCAGCGGAATACACGGTAGATGCCGTGGAAAGCAAGTTGTTTGGTCTTGGTGCCGAAGCCTACACCGTCGGCTCTCATGAATTTTATATGGGCTATGGCTTGACGCGCGATAAATTGATTTGTTTGGATGCTGGACATTTCCATCCAACCGAAGTGATCTCCAATAAATTGTCTTCATTGGCACTATTTAGCAAAGGCATTTTGCTGCATGTCAGCCGTCCTGTACGCTGGGATAGTGATCATGTCGTGATCATGGACGATGAATTGCAAGAGATTGGCCGCGAATTAGTTCGCAATGACTTATTGCCAAAAACCAACATTGGGTTAGATTTCTTTGATGCGACGATCAATCGGGTCGCTGCGTGGGTGATCGGGACGCGCAATACTCAAAAAGCGTTGCTAAAAGCGATGCTAGAACCGATCGAAGAACTAAAAGCAATCGAATTATCAGGTGATTTCACCACTCGTTTAGCCATGACGGAAGAATTAAAAGACTATCCGTATGCAGATGTTTGGAATTACTTCTGTGAAAGCCAAGGGGTACCAGCAGGTCTGGATTGGCTATCAGAAGTGAAAGCCTATGAAGAAACCGTCTTAAAAGCCAGAAAGTAGGAGAACGATGAAAAAGATTGATATTTTACAAGCGAATTTTGTACAAGAAATGATGGAAACGACAGCAAATCTTTACCGTTTAGGGTGGGATGAGCGCAACGGCGGCAATATTACTTACTTATTAACAGAAGAAGAGATCTTGCCTTTCATCGATCCGCAAAGCGTCTTGCGGGAAATTCCCATGATTTTTGATGCCACGGCATTAGCTGGCAAGTACTTTATCGTGACAGGTTCAGGAAAATACTTTAAAAATGTAGCGGCACATCCAGCGGAAAATCTTGGTGTGATCCGAGTCAAAGAAGATGGGCAAACATTGGAATTGCTTTGGGGCTTGGAAAATGGTGCGGTGCCAACGAGTGAACTGCCAAGTCATTTCATGAGTCATATTGCTCGCTTGTCGGTCGATCCAGAAAACCGAATCATCATGCATAACCACGCATCGCATCTTTTAGCCATGAGTTTTACCCATGAGTTGGATGAACGCAGTTTCACGCGGACCTTGTGGCAGATGTGTACGGAGTGTTTGGTGGTCTTCCCAGAGGGTGTTTCCATCATTCCTTGGATGGTTCCAGGAACGAATGAAATCGGCGAAGCAACGGCTGCTAAAATGAAAGAAACCCGTTTGGTTCTTTGGCCACAACATGGCATCTACGGTGCTGGCAAAGATATGGACGAAGTCTTTGGCTTGATTGAAACGGCAGAGAAAGCTGCGGAAGTGTACACCTATGTCAAAGCGCAAGGCCCAATCTTACAAACCATTACAGATGAAAATCTGAAAAAATTGGCTGACGCTTTCAAAGTCACTCCCCGAGCAGGCTATCTTGAGGTATAATCAATGGTAGAAGAATAGAAAAGGCTTTCAGTCTTTTCTGTTTAAAAGATATTGTGAATAAACAAACAAATGGAGGTAGGAAGAATGGCAAATAGAATGATTTTGAATGAAACATCGTATTTTGGAAAAGGAGCGATTGAGAACGTACCGACCGAATTCAAGACACGAGGGTTTAAAAAAGCGGCAGTGATCACCGACAAAGATTTGGTGAAATTTGAAGTTGCGACCAAAGTGACGAAATTATTGGATGAAGCAGGTGTCGATTATGCGTTATATGATGGGATCGTGCCGAACCCAACGATCCAAAATGTCAAAGACGGCTTAGCCTTTGTCAAAGAAGCCCAAGCCGATTGTATCATTGCGATTGGCGGTGGTTCACCGATCGATGCGGCAAAAGCGATCGCGATCATTGCTACGAATCCTGAATTTTCCGATGTGATTAGTTTGGAAGGCGTGGCAGACACGAAACATCCATGCTTGCCGATTTTAGCGGTACCGACAACTTCTGGGACTGCAGCCGAAGTAACGATCAACTATGTGATTACAGATGAAGAAAATCATCGGAAATTTGTTTGTGTGGATCCTCACGATATTCCTCTGGTAGCCTTTGTGGACAGCGATATGATGATGGGGATGCCTAAGAGCTTGGCAGCCGCAACGGGAATGGATGCCATGACCCACGCCATCGAAGGCTTCATCACCAAAGGCGCTTGGGAAATGACTGATATGCTGCACATCAAAGCAATCGAGATCATCGGCCGCTCATTGAGAGATTCCGTGAATGGCGATCAAGCAGGACGAGAAGCGATGGCGTTAGGACAATACATTGCCGGTATGGGCTTTTCAAACGTCGGCTTGGGCTTAGTCCACGGCATGGCCCATCCATTATCCGCTTGGTACAACATTCCTCACGGAGTAGCGTGCGCGTCCTTGTTGCCAACCATCATGAAATACAATAAAGACTTTACGGGTGAAAAATACCGTGAGATCGCGATCGTTTTAGGCATTGAAGGGGCAGAAACGATGTCACTTGAAGACGTCCGAGATGCTGCTTGCCAAGCAATCGATCAGTTAAGCAAAGATGTGGGCATTCCAGCGACCATTTCTGAATTAGGCGTCAAAGAAGAAGATATCCCAGCCATCGCCAAAGATGCCTTGAACGATGTCTGCACACCAGGCAACCCGCGGGATACGACTTTAGAAGAGATTATTGAGCTTTATCGTTCGTTGATGTAAAAAGCTCAAATCATTCCTTTCAATGAGAGTGGTTATTTCGCTTGCTGCACAAGCCGTTTAAACCTAGATTGTTTTTTAACGGGGGTTGAAGGGTTTCGATAAACGGCGTTTTCCTTCTCGTTTTATTGGAACTAGCAGCTTTTCTTTTCTTATTCCAACAGTTGAATAAGGAACATTGATGATAACACAGATTTTGTTACAGCCATTTTGAAAAATGGCTGTTTTTTTTGTCCTTAACGTTGTATTGTAATTCTTATTATCGATCGTCTTTGTCCCTTGAAGGGGACAAAGAATGATATAACGCTTACATTTCCTGGTGCTATGATAAGTGTGTAGAAAGGAGAACGGTTACATGACTGTTATGGAACAACGAAAGAGAAAAATCATCCATATTCTTTCCAATACGAGAGAATTTGTCACAGCCGATGAACTATCCGCAGCGCTTCGACTTTCTACAAAGTCGATTTATCGCATCGTAAAAGCGATCAATGAGGATGCCACGATTGACTATGTGATTCTCTCAGAAAAAGGGAAAGGCTACCGCTTAAGTTTCCATCATCAAGAAAAGCCCCAGAGTCAGAAAGCGGAGATGCCGAATGCACTGACACCAGTGGAACGCCGTAACAAGGTGATGGAGGAGCTATTGCTTATTTCACCCAAAAGAAAGAATATTTTTTCCCTGTATCAGCCTTTTTATGTGAGTGAAACGGTCATCAACAGTGATGAAAAATTAATTTCTGAAGCTTTGCAGCGTTTTGAGCTGACGGTTTCCCGCAAAAATAAAATGATTGGGGTGAACGGTGCAGAAAAAAATATCCGTCGTGCATTGCAGGAGTATATCCAACAAACCCGCAATATCCGCTTGGATGATCTGCATGTGACGAATGAGGCGTTCAACCGTTATGATGCGGAGTTTGTTTTGCGACAGCTGAATTTGATTGAAAATCACCTAGGCTTAGTAATTCCTCACCCATACAACATCAATCTTTTTTCTCACCTGTATATCTTATTGCGGAGGTTTCGCAAAGTAGGGAATTCGTTTAACGAGGATATTTTAGATGAGAAAGAGAAACAGCAAATGCAAGAAAACCCAGAGTTAGCCACCATCGCCAAAGAGATCATTGGCAATAGCGAACAGTACTTGCATACGAAATTACCAGAAAACGAAAGCTATTATATGTATCAGTACCTCGTCTCCTCACGGATGCAAAAGGCCACGGATGAATTAGAGGATCTGTCAGAACAAGTAAAACTGATTTCCAATGCATTTATAGAAAAAATGAGCACCCAGCTGCAGCGCTCATTTGAAGACGAGGAGTTATTCGGTAAATTGGCTCGCCATATCAAACCAATGATCAATCGATTGCGACATGGGATTGAAGTCAAAAACAATCTTTTGGAGCAAATCAAATTAGAATACACAGATTTGTTTTTTGCTACCGAAGAGACTGCAAGAGAAATCTGCCAAGTGTACGATTTGCCAGCGCTCACAGAAGATGAAATCGGCTTTGTCACCCTTTACTTTGCTCAAGCGATCGAAGAACATCCTCAACAACTCAAGGTTATGATCGTCTGTACTACGGGAATCGGAACCTCCGAATTATTAAAAGTAAAAGTGCATAAGAAATTTCGTGAGTTGGCAATCACCGCTGTCCTACCTTCTCGTGATGTGGAAGCGGCTTTAAAGCAACACCCGGATACGGAGATGATCATCTCAACCGTTCAATTAACGATCGATAGTCCGATTCCGGTCGTGATCGTGAGCGCCATGCTGACGATGGAAGACCAAAAACGCCTTGAAGTGATGATTGGGAGGGTGAGAAATGACTAAATTCCCTTTGTCCCTTACTTTAGTTTCAACAAAAGCAGGAGAGACGAAAGTCGATGTTTTAAGGAAGATTGCAGCTGTTAGCCAAACAATCGGGCTGACGGAGAGCAAAACCCTGCTATTTGAAGCACTGCAAGCCCGAGAAGCGAGCGGCAATACGATGATTGCTGAAGATTTTGCGCTACCACACATTGAAAGTGATGTGGTGAAAAAAAGCGGAATCGTCCTAGTCAGAGGTGAAAAAGTCCTTTGGCAGGGAACGCTGCAAGCAAAAACGATTTTTGCGATCCTGATGAAGACTGACGAAACAACCGCGGTGAAACAAGCAGTCATCCGCTTAATGAAATGTTTCGCCTATGAAGAAAATCTGCAATTCATTGCAGAAAAATCAAAAGAAGAAATCGAAGCCTTCCTTCTCAACCAACGCGGCTGATAGGAATGAATGATCAATTCAGTAAGGCAAGAGGTACTCAACTAGAGGAGGAAAACGAATGGATATTTCAACAGTGATTGATCCAAAAATAATCAAAACCAACATGGAGGCAGCTTCTAAAGAAGAAGCCCTGCAGCAATTGAGTCAGCTTTTATATACCAATGAGTACTTGACGGATCAGGCAGCATTTTTAAAAGATGTCTATGAGCGGGAAGCAGTTGGTCAAACAGGGATTGGTAATTACATTGCCATTCCTCATGGAAAAAGTGCTCATGTGAAGGAGATCGGCGTAGCAATCGGGGTTTTAAAAGAAGAGATCCCTTGGGAAACGTTGGATGGCAAGGGAGTGAAAGGAATTATCTTATTCGCCGTCGGTGATGACACGGAAGGGGCGCAAAAGCATTTGAAACTGCTCTCTTTGTTCGCTCGGAAATTAGGAAATGACGAGGTGACGGCTGCCTTGTTGAAAGCAAAAGAGCCGCAGCAAGTGATTGAAGCATTTCAAGGATAACAGAAAATTTAAGGAGGAATTATTTATGAAAATCGTCGGAGTATGTGCATGTACAGTAGGGATCGCTCACACTTATATTGCTCAAGAAAAGTTAGAAAATGCGGCTAAAAAGGCAGGTTACGAGATCCATGTGGAAACACAAGGAACGATCGGTCGTGAAAATGAATTGTCACCTGAAGCGATTGCGGCTGCAGATGTCGTGATTTTAGCAGTTGACGTCAAAGTAGTAGGACGTGAACGATTTGAAGGGAAACGGATCATTCAAGTGCCGACCGAAGTTGCCATCAAGTCCCCAAGCAAATTGTTGGAAAAAGCCAAAGAGGTCGTCCAACAGCAGGCGGTCTAAGAAAACCGAAGGAGGAAGGAAACTATGGAAAAAATCAAAGCATTGAATTTAAAAGGACACTTGTTGACAGCCATCTCCTATTTGATTCCGATTGTCTGCGGTGCTGGATTCTTGATTGCCATTGGCATGGCTTTCGGCGGCACCAGCCAGGGACAACTAGTGCCAGGTGAATTTACGATTTGGGATGCTTTAGCTACGATGGGAGGCGCAGGACTCGGGTTGCTTCCAGTGGTCATTGCGACAGGAATTTCTTATGCGATTGCCGAAAAACCGGGGATCGCGCCAGGGTTTATTATTGGTTTGACAGCCAATGCCATTGGTGCAGGTTTTATTGGGGGAATTTTGGGCGGCTACTTAGCTGGATATCTAGTAATTGCTATTTTACGATTTATTAAAGTACCAAATTGGGCGAAAGGCTTGATGCCGACATTGATCATTCCCTTTTTGACCTCTTTGATCGGTGGTCTGATCATGGTCTATATTATCGGTACACCGATCACTGCCTTTACGAACTTACTGACGAACGCATTAAATCGCTTAGGCTCCTCTTCATTATTGGTTTTTGGTGCCGTCATCGGCTTGTTGAGCGGCGTTGATTATGGTGGACCAATCAATAAAACGGTCTTTGCTTTTGTTCTGACGATGCAAGCAGAAGGGATCAATGGACCGATCACTGCACTGCAATTAGTCAATACTGCAACACCGATCGGCTTTGGTTTCGCATTCTTTATTGCAAAACTGTTCGGCAAAAACATCTATACGCCTGTAGAAGTGGAAACGTTAAAATCTGCCGTACCAATGGGTGTGATCAATATCGTTGAAGGGGTGATCCCAATCGTTATGAACGATATCGTCCGAGGGCTGATCGCAACAGCTATTGGCGGCGCTGCTGGCGGGGCTGTTTCAATGGTCTTAGGGGCAGATGCAACTGTACCGTTTGGTGGTGTGCTGATGCTGCCGACCATGACTCGTCCGTGGGCTGGGGCAGTAGCTTTGCTGGTAAATATAGTAGTGACTGGGATCACCTTGGCTTTGATTAAGAAAAATGTCACTGAAGAACAAGTAGCCGCACAAGCAGAAGTGGAAGAAGAAGAAATCGATTTAGATGATATTCAAATTTTCTAAAAAAGCGATTCAATTGAAAGAAGAGTCGTTCCTCTCAGTACAAGACTGATTGAGGAGAAAGGATAAGTCTATGAACAAAGTTGAATTTTCACCGTCATTGATGACGATGGATCTAGATAAATTTAAAGAACAAATCACTTTTTTGAATGACCAAGTTGACTCCTATCATATTGATATTATGGATGGTCATTACGTACCCAATATTTCCCTATCCCCATGGTTTATTCAAGAGGTCCGCAAAATCAGTACTTTGCCTCTGTCCGCTCATTTGATGGTCACTGAACCTGCTTTTTGGGTGCAGCAGCTGATCGATATCAACTGTGAATGGATCTGTATGCACGCTGAGGTTTTGGATGGATTAGCATTTCGTCTGATCGATCAAATCCATGATGCTGGATTAAAAGCCGGGATCGTTTTAAATCCTGAAACGCCAGTATCGGTCATTTTGCCTTATATCGATCTTTTGGATAAAGTCACGATCATGACAGTTGATCCAGGGTTTGCTGGCCAACGCTTTATTGAAGGGGCGTTAGATAAAATTGTTGAACTACGGGAATTACGGGAAGAATACGACTATCACTATGTCATTGAAATGGACGGTTCCTCCAACCGGAAATCCTTCAAACGGATCGATGAAGCCAATCCAGACATCTATATTGTCGGACGCAGTGGATTGTTTGGTTTAGATGATGACATTGCCAAAGCATGGTCGATCATGGTCGCAGATTATCAAGAAATGACTGGAAAAGTTTTGAGCAGCTAAGCAAAGCCAAAAGTAAAAGAATCGGACGACCAAAGTTAGGACTGTTAAAAAGAGGAGCATTCGTTGCCTATTAGCCAGTAAACTTTGGACGTCCGGTTCTTTTCTATTATGAAAAGGCAGTGAATAGAAACATGCTGGCTGAAGAAAGTGAAGGAGGCAATTTAATTGAAAAAACTATTTGATAAAATCGATCAATTAGGAGTGAACACCCTTCGTACATTAAGTATCGAAGCCGTACAAAAAGCCAATTCAGGACATCCAGGATTACCGATGGGGGCAGCACCCATGGCCTATGCCTTGTGGACGAAACACTTGAAAGTCAATCCAACGACTTCTCGCAACTGGGTGGATCGTGACCGTTTTGTTTTGTCTGCTGGACACGGTTCGGCGTTATTGTACAGCTTGTTGCATGTGTCTGGCTACGATGTGACCATTGAGGATCTAAAAAACTTCCGTCAATGGGATAGCCGCACGCCAGGACATCCAGAAGTCGATCACACAGACGGCGTGGAAGCAACCACTGGACCTTTAGGACAAGGGATCGCCATGGCAGTCGGTATGGCAATGGCCGAAGCCCACTTGGCTGCAACCTACAATCGCGACAAGTATCAAGTCATTGATCACTATACCTACGCTTTATGTGGCGATGGCGACTTGATGGAAGGTGTTTCGCAAGAAGCTGCATCCATGGCTGGTCACATGAAATTAGACAAACTGATCGTCTTGTACGATTCAAATGACATCTCCCTAGATGGCCCAACTTCAAAAGCCTTTACAGAAAATGTCGGTGCGCGTTTTGAAGCGTATGGCTGGCAACACATTCTCGTTGAAGACGGCAATGATTTAGAAGCGATCTCGAAAGCGATCGACGAAGCAAAAGCTGAAAGCGACAAACCAACCTTGATCGAAATCAAGACTGTGATCGGATATGGTGCGCCAAATCAAGGCACCTCTGCCGTTCATGGTGCGCCGATCGGTACCGAAGGCATTTCTGCAGCCAAAGCGATTTATGGTTGGGAATACCCAGAATTTACCGTACCTGAAGAAGTTGCCGCGCGTTTCAAAGAAACCATGATCGATGAAGGGCAAAAAGCTGAAGCAGCTTGGAACGAAACCTTCCGTGCCTATGAAGCAGCCTACCCAGAACTTGCTGCGCAATTCAAACAAGCCTTTGCGGGTGAATTGCCAGCAGATTGGGCTGCAGCATTACCAAGCTACGAAGTTGGCAGCTCACAAGCTAGTCGGGTATCTAGCAAAGAGATGATCCAAGCCTTATCCAAAGCCGTCCCTAGTCTCTGGGGTGGATCGGCTGACCTTTCTAGATCCAACAACACGATGGTGGCAGCAGAAAAAGACTTTGAACCTGGCCAATACGAAGGCCGCAACATTTGGTTTGGCGTCCGAGAATTTGCGATGGCGGCAGCGATGAACGGAATCCAATTGCATGGCGGTACGCGAATCTATGGCGGAACCTTCTTCGTCTTCGTTGATTACTTACGTCCAGCGGTGCGCTTGTCTGCGATCCAGCATGCACCTGTAATCTATGTCTTGACGCATGACTCCGTAGCGGTTGGAGAAGATGGACCGACGCATGAGCCAATCGAGCAATTAGCCAGCGTCCGTTGCATGCCAAATGTCCAAGTGATTCGTCCAGCAGACGGCAATGAAACCCGTGCTTCCTGGAAATTGGCTATGACAACAACGGATAAACCAACGGTCTTAGTCTTAAGCCGACAAAATCTACCAGTGATCGAAGGCACGCAAACCGGTGCGGATGAAAATGTCGCAAAAGGTGGTTACGTGATTTCAAAACAAGCTGGTGAAACACCAGCGGGGATTTTGATCGCCACAGGTTCTGAAGTGAATCTTGCGGTCCAAGCACAAGCTAAATTGGCAGAAGAAGGCATCGATGTATCGGTGGTCTCCTTACCAAGCTTTGATTTGTTTGAAGCACAAAGCTTAGAATACAAAGAAAGCGTCTTGCCAAAAGCAGTGAAGAAACGGGTAGCGATCGAAGCGGCTTCCCCATTTGGTTGGGAACGTTACACCGGTTGCCATGGAAAAGTGATCGCGATCGATCATTTCGGTGCATCCGCACCTGGTGACAAAGTCTTAGCGGAATTCGGCTTCAGTGTTGAGAATGTCGTGAATACCTTCAACTCACTATAATCAAAAAACAGGCGATCTATTAGAGGGAACATTCCTTTGAAGATCGCCTGTTTTTGTTTACTAAAGAAGCATGGCCAAATCTGCGCTTAATTTTTCTCTATTGTTAAAAGGAGCCATGAAATCATCTCTCGATAGCACTCATCAGCGATCGCATTTGGTGTCCGATCAAAGTCATGCTGATCTAAGTCGAGCCAAAGTGTTTTGGCATGGGGGACTTGTGCAGCGAAAGCTTCGGATGCGCTGAAGGGAACATCTGGATCTTTTTTGCAATGAACGACAAAGCAAGGAGGAAAGTCTTGGTAAGCGGCAGCAGGAATCGCCAAGGCTGCTAGCTGTTCCCGATTCCCTAAATAACGCTGCCAGTTGCCATATTGACGGGCGGAAAGGTACAAAGGGAATCGTTTTTCTAACGTGCCGT
Organism: Enterococcus sp. DIV1368d; assembly: GCF_050542975.1. Lineage (NCBI taxonomy): Bacteria > Bacillati > Bacillota > Bacilli > Lactobacillales > Enterococcaceae > Enterococcus > Enterococcus sp. DIV1368d. The sequence continues at coordinate 954,891 of NZ_CP172939.1, forward strand.
GGGTGATGGGTTGGCTTTCGATCATGGCTTCAGCGGCGAGTGGTGGGACTTTCGGAAATTGTGTGTAAAAGCGTGCCGGTTGCAAAAATTCTTTACAAAACAACTCTTGGTAACCGTAAAATCGGATCAAGCCCTTTTGCTCCGCGTGCTTTGTGCGTGCGGTCAGTAAGGTCGCTAAAAAACCGCCGGCGGAGCGACCGAACAAAGCGTACTCATTTGTACCAACGCCGCTGAACTGCCAGCCTTCGGCCAAAAACCACTCAACTGCCTTTTTTGCATGAAGGTAGATATCGTGTAGCGCTACTTCGGGAGCCAGTGGATAATCGAACAGGTAAAGGCTAACATCGGCAGCCAGCAATTGGTGGACATAATCCTGCGGAAGGTCTTCTCGCTGACCATAGAGGAAGCCACCACCATGAAAATACAAAAGGCTGATCCGAGGCTGCGCTGCTTTTAGGATCGTCACTTCTAACGGCAAAGTGCCGTAGGTGTCAAATTGGATTTTTTCTGTTTGCGCAAAGGCATTTTTAGGATAAACCATTGTTTTCTTCCTTTCTCTTCTTCGATAGTATAAGGAAGAGTATAGGAGAAGGAAGCGGTTAAAAAAAACAGCGTTATGACTAAAAATAGAAACGGTTTTGTCGAAAGTGAACAATGATGTCCTTCAGTAACACGCTTACAATAACCGTATAAATCAAAGGAGGCAGAACAATGGAGTTGAAAAAAGAAGTAGCGGCAATGATCGATGCACTATCTCAGATTGGGAGTGATCCAACTGGAGGAATGACTAGACTGCTTTATACCGATTCATGGAAAGAAGCGCAATCATTTGTAGAAAAACAATTAAAAGAAACTGGCTTAACGACGTCCTATGATGCAGTCGGCAATCTCTTCGGCAGAATGGAAGGCAGCCAGTATCCAGAAGAAACGATTCTTTCAGGGTCACATATCGATACCGTCGTTAACGGTGGCACATTAGACGGTCAATACGGGGTCGTTGCTGCTGCTTTAGCAATCAAGTATTTAAAAGAGACCTATGGGCAACCTTTACGCTCCTTGGAAGTCATCTCAATGGCAGAAGAAGAAGGCAGTCGCTTTCCAACCGTTTTTTGGGGAAGCAAAAACTTTGTCGGAGAAGCCAAAAAAGCCGACGTTGAAGCGATCGCAGATTTTGAAGGCAATCGCTTCGTAGCAGAGATGCAACGCCAAGGCTTTGATTTTCGCGACCCACAAGAACCGGTTCGATCAGACATCAAAGCCTTCGTGGAAATCCATATCGAACAAGGCAGTGTTTTAGAAAAAGAAAATTTGCAGATCGGTGTCGTCAATAGTATCGCTGGTCAAAAGCGTTACACCTTTGTTTTAAAAGGACAAGCCAATCATGCAGGAACCACACCGATGGGCTATCGCCAAGATGCTGTGTATGGTTTTGCCAAAATGTGTGCCGCAGTGATCGACCGTGGCTTAGAGCTTGGGGATCCATTAGTAGTGACATTCGGTAAAGTTGAGCCAAAACCGAATACGGTCAACGTGGTTCCTGGTGAAGTGTTGTTTACGATGGATTGTCGCCATACCGATGGGCAGCTATTGGATGCCTTTACTGCTGAAGCAGAACAGATCATTCAAGCGATCGCCAAAGAGCACGACCTGACAGTGGAGATGGATCTATGGATGGATGAACGCCCTGTGCCGATGGACGAGACGATCGTTGCCACGGTGGAACAAGCGGTGAAGCAAACTGGCAAACGCTACAAAGTCATGCATAGTGGGGCGGGGCATGATTCCCAAATCATTGCACCACATTTTCCAACTGCGATGCTGTTTGTACCAAGTATTGATGGGATTAGCCACAACCCAGCCGAAGCAACGACTATCGAAGATTTAGTAGCTGGGGTTGAAGTTTTAGCAGCTTCCCTTTATGAGCTAGCATACAAAGAATAGAAAGCAGGGACACACATGGGATATAAAAATAATAATACGGGCTATTTAGAAGGATTGCTGCAATCACGAGCAGTCATTAGAAAAAATAATTTTGCGATCTTGCCGCATGATGGGCTAGTGAATAATGTCATTCCAGGCTTCGAAAACTGTGAATGTTCGATACTCGGCACACCAAAATTAGGGGCGTCTTTTGTCGATTACATCATTTCATTCAAAAAAGATGGCGCCAACCAATTGGGCTTCGGCGGTCCAGAGATCGAGAGTTTCTTGTATGTCATCTCGGGCAAACTGGAAGTAAGTGATGGCAAAGAAACCCATACATTGACGGACGGAGGCTATATCTATCTGCCTGCTGGAGAAAAACTGTATATGAAAAATCTCCAAGAAGAAGCGACAGAAGTGTTCTTGTATAAGAAACGTTACCAACCACTTGAAAATCACCAAGCCTACAAAGTAGTGGGGAATCTTTCAGAGTTGACACCGATCCAATACGAAGGGATGGCAGACGTCCTACTTTGGGATTTCTTGCCAAAAGAGCTGGGCTTTGACATGAATATCCATATCCTTTCCTTTGAACCAGGGGCAAGTCATGGCTACATTGAGACCCACTACCAAGAACATGGAGCGTACTTACTGTCAGGTAAAGGGATGTATAACTTAGATAATGAGTGGTTCCCAGTGGAAAAAGGCGACTATATTTTCATGAGTGCCTATGTACAGCAAGCGGCCTATGGTGTTGGTCGTGACGAACCATTGACCTATATTTATTCCAAAGATTGCAACCGCGATCCGGAAATTTAAAGGAGTTTAGAAGATGGAAGAGACGGTTATTGTACAGTCACAAGAGTTACAGCAATTGATCCAAAACAAATTAGCGGCTGCTGGTTTGTCTGAAGAGCACGCAGCCATCGTTGCAGAGCATTTGGTCTTTGCCGATGCCAGCGGGATCCACTCTCACGGGGCTGTGCGGGTAGACTATTACGCAGAGCGGATCGCTAAAGGCGGGATGAATCGCACCCCGCAGATCACGTTTGAAGAGACTGGACCGAGCAGCGGGATCGTTCACGGTCAAAATGGCGCAGGGCAGGTCGTCGTATTAGAAGCGACAAAGCATGCCATTGAGATGGCCAAACGTTCTGGGATCGCGGCGGTTGGTGTGCGGAAAACGAGTCATAGTGGGGCACTATCCTATTATGTCAAAAAAGCCGCAGAAGCTGACTTGATTGCATTATCTATGTGCCAATCGGATTCAATGGTGGTTCCTTTTGGCGGCAAAGAAAATTATTTTGGTACCAATCCGATTGCCTTTGCGGCACCGCGAAAGCATGGTGCGCCGGTGGTTTTTGATATGGCAACGACGGTCCAAGCGTGGGGCAAAATTTTAGATGCTCGTTCCAAAGATAAAGAGATTCCAGCAACATGGGCCGTTGATGCCCATGGCAAGCCAACGACAAATCCGCATCATGTTCATGGGTTATTGCCAATCTCAGGACCAAAAGGCTTTGGGTTGATGATGATGGTGGATATCTTGTCTGGAATGCTCCTTGGGCTGCCTTTTGGCAAGCATGTTTCCTCTATGTACAACGATCTGACGAAAGGCCGCGACTTAGGGCAATTTATTTTGCTGATCGATCCGCAACGCTTCACTGATTTAGATACATTTAAAGAGTCAGTCGAAACGATGATCGAAGAGCTACACGCCATACCGGCTGCTGAACAGTTCCAGCAAGTCTATTATCCAGGCGAGATCAATCAACTAACCTATGAAAAATATATGGCAGAAGGTATTCCTATCGAAAAGAACATTTATCGCTATCTCATTAGCGACACGGTTCATTTTGACCAGTATTCTGGGTCAGATGCCTTTGCACAGACAGGAACAGGAAAGTGAGGAGACCCATGTTACACACTATTATTCAAAAAAACAATTACCAAGATTCCATTGTTTTAATGCTTTTGACCAATCGTTTACTGACGATCGAAGGGATCAACAACGCTTCGGTCATGATGGGTACACCTGCCAATAAGGATATCTTCAAGACGGGTGGTCTTTATACCGAGGAGATGAACAATGCGACATCCAACGATATGGTGCTCGTTTTAGACATTGAAGAGGAAGAAATCATCGAAACAGTCCTGTCAGAAATCGATGCCTTCTTATCGGACCAAAGCAATAGCGCAGGAGAAGAAACCCAAAGCGTCAAAACTTGGGAAAAAGCCTTAGATCTTGGAAAAGATGCGAAGGTCGCTGTCTTATCGATTCCTGGTACTATGGCAGCACCAGAAATTGAAACCGCATTAGCAGCAGGCAAACATGTTTTTTGTTTCAGTGATAATGTTTCATTGGAAGAGGAAGTTCGACTAAAGAAAATGGCTCATGAACAAGGACTTCTTTTAATGGGACCAGATTGTGGCACAGGGATTCTCAATGGGATACCAGTAGCCTTCACGAATGCCGTCCGTAAAGGGAAAATCGGTGTTGTCGGCGCTTCGGGTACGGGCATCCAAGAAGTCACCACCATCATTCATAAATTGGGTGCTGGTGTGACACAAGCCATCGGAACCGGTGGACGAGATCTCAAAGAAGCCGTCGGCGGGATCACCATGAAAGACAGCATTCTTGCCTTGGAACACGATCCTGATACGGAGGTGATCGTGGTGATCTCCAAACCACCTGCACCACGTGTCCGCGATGAAGTGTTGGCATTATTAAGAAGAGGAACAAAACCTGCAGTCACGATTTTTCTGGGGGAAGAACCAACGGACCACGAAGAAAATCTTTACCGAGCCTACACGCTGGAAGAAGCGGCACAATTAGCCGTGCAGCTGCTACGTCAAGAACAGATTGGATTAGAGCCAGTAAAAGAGGAAACGGTAGCTGCCGCTTTTGGACCTGAACAGCAAAAAATCAAAGCTTACTATTCTGGCGGAACGTTGGCGTACGAAGCAGCGATGCTGGTCAAAGCAGGATTAAATCTAGAACAAGAAGATGCCCATCAGGAAGGGTACATCTTAAAAGCAGCTGGCCATGAGATCATCGATTTAGGTGATGACATCTATACGCAAGGCAAGCCCCATCCGATGATCGACCCAACAAAGCGGATCGAACTGTTGAAACAAGCGGGAGAAGATCCTGAAACGGCAGTGATTTTGTTAGATATCGTTTTAGGATACGGCTCTCATCAAGATATGGCGAGTGAATTGGCACCGACCATCAAATCGTTGAAGGAAGCAGCGCAAGCAGCTGGCCGGGAGATAGCGGTGATCGCTACGATCGTCGGAACTGATTTAGACCCCCAAGACAGCAACGAGCAAGCAGAGATTTTAACCGCAGCTGGCGTGATTTTGTGTCAAAGCAATGCCCAAGCAGTCAAACAAGCTTTAGCAATGCTCGGTCACCCATTTTCACCAATTAGTCGTAAGCTGTTGCCAAAAGCAGTGACAACTGCCGATGCGTTGCCAGAGTCATCTGAAAAGAGCCGCGAATTGTTGGCGAATGACGCGTTCATCAATGTAGGATTGCGTAGCTTTGCGGAAGCGATCCAGGCGCATCACGGTCAAGTCGTTCAATATGACTGGCAGCCAATTGCTGGTGGAAACGTAACGTTACAAAAAGCCTTACGTTTCTTAGCACAAGTGTCACTATCAGAGTAGGAGGAAGTTATCGTGTACGAAACTATTGAAGAAGCAAACCAAGCCGTTATTGCCAAAATCGTTGCCGGTTCGCCTTTTTTGCTGGATGTCGTTCCAGCAGTCAGTGTCATTCCAGAATTAGGTGAAGGAAAAGTCCTATTGCATGCAGGACCACCGATCCGCTACGACCAGATGATCGATCCGATTCAAGGTGCTTGTGTTGGCGCGGGGCTTTTTGAAGGCTGGGGCGAAACGGAAGAAGAGGTACGTCATTTATTAGCATCTGGGGAAGTTCAACTGATTCCTTGTCACCACGTGCAAGCGGTTGGTCCAATGGGGGGCATCACCTCTGCCAATATGCCAGTGCTCGTGGTGGAAAACAAAACCGACGGCAACCGAGCGTATTGTACGATGAACGAAGGGATCGGGGCAGTTTTACGTTTTGGCGCCTATTCTCAAGAAGTCATTGATCGCTTGCATTGGATGAAAAATACGTTAGCGCCAGTTTTAAGTGCTGCACTACAAACAAAACCCGATGGCTTGAACATCAATGTCTTAGTCGCAAAAGCAATCGCTATGGGGGATGAGTTCCATCAACGGAATATCGCTGCTTCGTTGGCGTTCTTAAAAGAAGTAGCACCAGCGATCGTTACTCTGGAAGGATTTGAAAAAGAAAAACCAGAAGTCATTCAGTTTCTAGCAGACACGGATCAGTTCTTCTTGAATATCATGATGGCTTCTTCAAAAGCGGTGCTTGATGGCGCCCGGACGATTGAAGAAGGCACGGTTGTGACCGCAATGTGTCGCAACGGGCATGAATTCGGTATCCGTATTTCTGGCATGGGAGATGAGTGGTTTACTGGTCCTGTCAATACACCAAAAGGGCTGTATTTCTCAGGATTCAGTGAAGAAGATGCCTCTCCAGATATGGGCGACAGTGCCATTACGGAAACCTTTGGTGTTGGGGGAATGGCAATGATTGCTGCCCCAGCTGTGACACGCTTCGTTGGTTCCGGCGGATTTCACGATGCGTTGAAAACCAGCAATGAGATGTTAGAGATCTCCATTGATACCAATCCGAATTTTCCCGTTCCTACATGGGACTTCAAAGGGATCTGTTTAGGGATCGATGCTCGGAAAGTCGTGGAAACAGGGATCTTACCGGTGATCAATACAGGGATCGCCAACAAACAAGCTGGACGGGGACAAATTGGGGCCGGGACAGTGACACCACCAATGGATTGCTTTGAAAAAGCTGTCTTGGCTTATGCAAAAAAATTAGGATTTGAAGAATAACTCAGGGTCTGAAAACGTGAAAAGGAGCAACCTAGCGATGATACAGGCAAAATGGATCGACCAAGCTTTATTTGAACCCGCATTTATCAATGGCAACTGGATCGTTCACAGTGTGTTTCAGCATAGTTTCAATCTGCAAGATCCTCGTCAGGATCAGCTGATCTGTGTCTCCAAACAAGCGGCTCGCGTGCCCAAAGGGATGATTTTAGCTGCCGACGATTATGCAACGTTGGCGACAGGGTTAGTTGCTGGTACCACTCTTTTGGTTCAGCAACGGGTGATCCATTTTCCGCATCATCGTCTGTCTTTTCAAAAGGCAGCCAAATTTACAACCACCTTTCCAGCTGGCACAGTCCCATTTGATCGAGAACTGTTTTGGTCAACCCTTCAAAACGTCACGGAAAAGACGGGGATTCAAGAAGCTGTTTCAGAAACCATCAGCAGCAATCATCCGTTTTACGACGCAATCGATCAGCTATGCACGCCTTCATTTAAGGAACAACGGCAAGCAGTCGCTTATTTAGTCGGACGGGGTGTCGGATTGACCCCCACAGGCGATGATATGCTAGTTGGTCATTTACTGGCTCGCCGAGTGATGGGGCAAGAAGATACCCGCTTGTTGGCTTATCTACAAAGAAGGCTGTTGACAGTCAATGATTTAACGACTGACGTCAGTAAACACTATCTTCTGCATGCACTGACAGGCGCATTCAATCAATCGACATTATCCTTGACCAAGTGTACTGATTCAGTGGCTTTTTCCCAAGTAATCAAAGAGATACTAGCGATCGGTCATACCTCGGGGGCCGACTTTTTGGCAGGGTTTGCTCGCAGTATCGATCAATTTCAAAACAATAGAAATGAGGAATTCATATGGCAAAACGAGTGGTCATCGCTCTAGGGGGCAATGCAATTTTAAAACCGAATCAACCAGCGACCGTAGAAACACAGCTTGCAAATATCCAGTTAAGTGCGGAACAGATCGCTAAAATCGAGAAGCTTGACCATCAAATCGTCGTGACGCACGGCAATGGTCCGCAAGTCGGCAATATTTTACGACAAAATGAAGAAGCCAAAGAAGTCGTGCCGCCTTTTCCACTAGATGTCTGCAATGCAGAGTCACAAGGCTTTATCGGTTATTTAATGGAGCAAAGCATCAAAAATAAAATCGAGCAAGAAGAACTGACCAGCAATGTCGTGACCTTATTGACCCAAGTGGAAGTGGCAGCGGATGATCCCGCGTTTGAAAAGCCAACGAAGCCGATCGGCTTGTTCTACTCAGAAGAAGAAGCAAAAAAGATGGCTGAGGAAAAACATTGGGTGATGGAAGAAGATGCTGGACGTGGGTATCGTCGCGTCGTGCCATCTCCACAACCTGTGACGATCCACGGCGTGGAATCAATGGTTCATTTATTGAATCAAAATACCATCGTGATCGCTGGTGGCGGCGGTGGGATTCCAGTCGTAAAACAAGCGGAAGGCTTGAAAGGGATCGAAGCAGTCATCGATAAAGATCGAACTGGGAAAAAACTGGCAGAACAAGTGGATGCCGATGTATTTATGATGCTGACCGACGTCAACAACGTTTATATCAATTATGGAACACCGAAACAAGAAAAATTAACGGGCTTATCCGTAAGTGAAGCGCAAGCATATTTTGATGCGGGGCATTTTGCAGAAGGTAGTATGGGGCCGAAAATGGAAGCGGCGATTGCGTTTGCCAAACAAGGAAAGACAGCAATCATCTGCTCATTGGAAGAAGCGGACTTAGCATTGTTAGGTGAAGCAGGCACAAGGATCGCTGGGTAAAACCAGCGATCCAGCTGCTTGATTCGCCTATTAGTCGCCTTCTTCCGACAGCTCAAGGGCTAAACGCAGATCCAGGCTGATGCTAGGATCATGTACGTTTTTTCCTAGTAGCTTTTGACACTGTTCGATGCGGTATTTGATCGTGTTGCGATGAACGAACAAGGCTTTGGCGGTGCGGGTGATCTCACATTGATAATCCAAGTAAGCCCGTAAGGTTTTACGCAATTCGATGGTGGCATCTTCTTGCGGAAACGCCAATTCTTTAAGAATCGTACGGCAGAAATAATGGATATCTTCAGGACTCATTTTTTCAAATAGACTCCGCATTCCCCGTTGATGGTAGAAAGAGACGATGGAAGAATCATGTTGGCCTCTTCGTTCTTCATACGCAGTCTTTGCTTCGATATAGGAACTGGCTAAATCATTGATACTTTCACAGACACTCCCTACACCAAAGGCCATTCGAAATGGCAACCGATTGGTCAAAGCATTGGCGGTCTCGATCAAATGGTCTTCTAAGGCATCACACTTGTGCTGCACGAAAATCGCAAAGTGATTGCTGCCCTTTAAGCGAAAGAGACAAACATCTTTGATGCGATAAGGCAGTTGTTCACTAAACCACTGATAGACCAAGTCACTTTCTTCTTTTAGGTATTTGTCTTTGCCTTTGGTTTCTTTAGTTGGTTCACAGGCACCATAGATGACACGATAATGGCGGGCTTTGACCAACCCGTAAGTCTTTCCGAGATCTAACCAATCTTTTTGTTCTTGCTTGGTGGATTGCTGGTATTCGATCATCCGTGTTAAAAAGTCACTTTTTAAATCTTCAAAAGATTCTTGCACTTTTTGGTTCTTGTAGAGCATAAACGACAAGACCAAGGCTGCTTGTTCCAGCGCAAAATCCGAGACAGGATAAGGAATCGCCTCAGGATTCAAAATGACTAAATAATGGGGGAAATAAGTGGAGGTTTCAATGGCATAATAAGAAATTTGTGACGTTTTTTCATGAAGATCTTTGATAGGGATCGCCCCGCTTTTTTCACCAGTAAAAACCCCTTTCGTTTGTCCTAATTGATGGATGTAGTACTCCGCGGGTTTTGACATGCGGGTGAAATGCTTGGAGTGGGCAATCACTTGTTTAAAAGGATTCAACAAAATGATCGGTGTATTGACCATTTGGCCAAAATCAGCGATAAAGCGAGCGATGCTGACATCCTTCATCAAGGAAGCAGAGAACCGTTTTTGAATGTCTAACGCATAACTCAGCTGCTCGGTTTTGGTGTTCCACAATAAATTCAAAAGCTGGTGCATCAAACGACCTAGCGGCATCGTGGCAGGTACTTCTACGATGGGGAAACCCAAGCTATCGGCGTAGGCGATGACTTCAGGATCGATGACATCCAAAAAACGACCGATCTTGATGCCTAATCCAGCGGCATTTTTGGCTACGAGAGAATCGATCAGCTCTAGAAGCGCTCCTTGATTATCTTTATAAACCATCGCCGTGCTTAAGATAAAGGTATGCTCAGGAATATAGTGGGCGATATCGGGGGTCTCGGTGATTTCGATACTGTCGACGGGAATTTCCGCAGTCAGGGGATCTGTCAATAAACGCAAATTGGAAAAGCGTGGTATAGCAAGCAATTCAGCAACTAACTTCATAGAGAAACTCCTTTTGGAATTGAACAAAACAAACAAAAACATGTCCTTTTTTAGCTTTATTGTACAACAAACTTGGAAACGTTGACAAGGCGTTGGACAGTGAAATCAAAAAGAGAAATGAGGGGAAAAGATGTATAAAGAGTTAACGATCGCACAACGTACGATCATGACACCTGGGCCTGTAGAAGCCCATCCAGCTGTTCTACAAGCAATGACCAATCGTATTTTGGGGCAGTTTGATCCGAATTTTTTGGCGATCATGGATGAGGTAAAAGAAATGATCAAACAACCGTTTGGAACCAAAAACAAAGAGGCATTTGCCATTGACGGGACTTCCCGAGCTGGTTTAGAAGCGGCGCTGATCGCTTTGATCGAACCAGGGGACAAAGTCTTGATCCCCGCCTATGGGCGCTTTGCTTTCTTACTTGGAGAAATCTGTGAACGTGCCCAAGCGCAAGTCAAATATGTAGAAAAAGAATGGACGGCTCCTTTTGCACCCGCAGAGGTCATCAAAGAAATCGACGCATTTCAACCCAAGATCGTGGCGATGGTCCACGGGGAAACTGCCAATGGGCAAATGCAGCCGTTAGCAGAAATCGGGCAGTATTGTCGCGCAAAAGATATTTTCTTTGTCGTTGACATGGTGGCGACTTATGGTGGCGTGGCCCTGTCAGTCGATGATTGGTGTGTCGATTTGGCAATTGCCGGTACACAGAAGTGTTTAAGTGTGCCGTCTGGTCTTTCATTAGTGACCTACAACGATCGAGTCGAAGCCGTCCTTAATGCCCGTTACCAAAAAGAATTAGGCTTGAGCAAAACGGATCGAAACAAGCGGCACATTATGAGTAATTACTTGGATTTGAGTCAATTGCAACGCTACTGGAACAAAGAGCGAATCAACCATCACACAGAAGCGACGAGTATGATCTATGCGCTTCATGAAGGATTACGGATGTTGCTAAACGAAGGCCTCGATGCAGCCTATCAAAGTCATTTGACGAATGAAGGGGCGTTGGTCGCTGGACTGGAGGCAATGGGGCTTTCGATTTATGGCGAAAAAGCAACCAAAATGCCGACAGTTACCCCCATCTTTATTCCAGAAGGTGTTGATGGCGAAGCTGTCCGAGAAGAGATGCTTCACTCCTTTGGTGTAGAGATCGCTAGTTCATTTGGTGATCTAAAAGGAAAAATCTGGCGGATTGGAAATATGGGCTACAGCAGCCGCAAAGAAAATATTTTACATGTCCTAGCCGCGTTAGAAGGGGCACTATTGTACCAGCAAGCACCAATTTCTGCCGGCAAAGCGCTCATCGCTGCGTTAAATTACTACCAAAAAACGACTTAAAATTTTAGCACAAATGCACAACGACTGAGAGCGCTTTGTGAAAAATGACAAATGCAATAGTCGGCAAAAAAACGTACACTAAAACTATCTTAAAGCGCTTTCGTTGGCGTGCTTCACAAACTTTACTTGTGTAACTGATGGAGGGAAAAAAATGGAAATCAATAAAGAACGTGGTGGGCTTGCCTACTGGAAACAAATTATTATCTTAATGTGTTCAGGCTGGGTCACTATCTGGATTTATCGCGCTGCGTTATCACCGGTCTATCCGCAAATCAATGAGTCACTTGGCGGCAATATTTCTGATACAGCATTAGGATCGATCGCCAGCTTTTACTTTTTCGGCTATGTGATCATGCAGATCCCTGCCGGCTTTTTAGTGGATAAGATTGGGAAGAAAACAGTTCTGCTTCCGGGATTTGTGGTATTTGCACTGGCAGCTTTACTGATTTCACAAGCCTCTTCAATCTCCATGATCTATACCGGTAGCTTTTTAGCAGGGATCGGCTGTGGATCATTTTATGGTTCCGCGTATTCTTTGACCTCACAGAACATCCCGAAAGAAAAGAAGAGCTTCTCAACAGCGATCGTCAATAGTGGTTCTGCCGTTGGTTCAGGGTTTGGGATGATCTTATCAAGCTTTATCGTTATTCAGATGAATATGCCTTGGCAAACAATGATGTATTTATCCGCTTTCTTGATCGTTTGTATGACGATCGCTTTCGCATTGGTGATCCGCAGCAACAAAGAAGACGTAGCTTTCTTGGAGAGTCAAGCAGCAGCTGAAGAAGAAACAACGGATCAGCCGAAAGAAAAAGTTTCCCTTTCGACCTTGTTCTCCCTGCGGATGCTCTTTACGTATGTGTTATATTTTGCGACGTGTTATGCCTACTATATGACGGTTACTTGGCTACCAAACTTCTTAGGAACAGAACGAGGCTTCCAAGGAGTCGCAATCGGATTCTCTTCTTCATTGGTGGCATTTGCTTCCATTCCTGGGGCATTGTTCTTTAGCCGCTTGGCAGACAAATACATGCACAAAAAAGTAACTTTTATCGTTATTTTAGAAGTGTTGGCGGCGTTGATGTTACTAGTAACGGTGCAAGCGACAAATTCGACCTTCTTAATGATCGCGTTGATCTTGTACGGGTTCCTTGGGAAATTAGCGGTTGAACCAATCATCATTTCTTGGCTAGGGGAAAATGCACCCAAAGTTGGGGTCGGTACGACATTAGGGGTCTTCAACTTTTTCGGCATGATGTCTTCCGTTATCGCACCAACATTGACCGGATCGATCTCGGATGCAACAGGGTCAAAAGTAATGGGCTTTTATATCGCAATTATTTTGTTGATCGGTGGTACATTCTTATTCTTGACTGTAAACTCTAAGAAAACAGCCAAGTAGAAAAGTGAGGCACAACAGATGAAAAAACGATCCTTAAAAATCAGTTTGACCAACCAAATCATGATTGCAACGGTATTGGGGATTTTTTGGGGCGTTTCCTTTCCCGGGTTAGGTGATCAAATGCAGCTAGTCGGGGACTTCTTCTTGCGACTGATTCAAATGTCTGTGGTCGTGCTGGTCATGGGCTCGGTGATTGAAGCGGTGGGGGGACTTGATCCAAAAGAATTAGGTGGGATCGGCGGGAAAGTCTTCCTTTGGTTTACTGGATCGACCCTCGTCGCCGCTATTTTCGGTCTCTTGTTCGCCTTGATCCTCAAGCCTGGCGCCGGCCTTGATCAGTCCCTGCTGCAAAGTACAGAAACCGCATTAAGTACCAGCAGCATGGAAGAAGTCATCTTAAACTTTGTTCCACTGAACATTATTCAAGCCATGGTGGAGCAGAATATGATCCAAGTGATTATTTTTTCACTCTTCTTTGGCCTTGCCTTGAGCTTGATCAAGCATGAAAAAAAGAATCAGCTGTTTCTAGATATGATCAGCAGTTTTAATAATATTTTGATAAAAATGGTCAGCATGATCATGAAGTTGGCGCCGATCGGGATTTTCGGCCTTGTTGCTTCCTTAGTAGAAGATACCGGTATTCGTGTGTTGGGAATGTTAGCCAGTTTTTTATTGACGTTAGCAGCAGCATCTTTGCTCTTTTTGTTTCTTTGGTTTCTCTTGACGTCGCTCTATTGCAAAGTTTCCTTGTTTCGTTTGATAAAGAACATGTGGCGCCTCTCGGTGGTTTCCTTTACGACCACCTCCTCTGCTGTTTCATTGCCGTTTCAAATCGAAGATGGCAAAGAGCGATTTGGGATCAGTGATCGAATCAATAAGCTCGTGATGCCTCTGGGCATGACCTTAAATAGCAATGGGCTCTCCTTATTTTTAGCCCTGGCAATCGTAACCGTTGCTCAGGCGTACCAGATCCAATTGAGCTGGGGGGATCTTTTGCAAGTGGTCTTGTTGTCCTCGTTGGCATGCTTGGGAACGATCGTCGTTCCAGGCGGCGGATTAGTCACACTGGCTACGGTTTTACCTATGTTAGGACTGCCTAATGAAAGCATCGCCTTACTGGCTGGGATCGATTGGTTTTCTGGGATGTTTCGGACCCTCTTGAATGTTGACCCTGACGTCATAGTGGCGTTGATCGTTGCTCATGGTGAAGGAGAACTGGATCATGCAGTCTTCAATGGTGAAAAAGCCTCGGTAAAATTAGCAGAAAAAATCACCGATGGCGTATAAGACCAATCATTCTTGTGATGAAACTTTACTCTTTTTTGAAAACGTGCTACGATTGATTCGTTGATAGACGAAAGAAGCTTCCTGAAATACCGTAAACGGTAAACAGTAGCGGCTGATTTTCCGCTCGTCATTCAACAGACAACTACGACAAAAAGAGGAGGAAAAAACATGACAGCATCGATGAAATTGTGGATTGACCTTTTGAATAGCTAATTTAAATCTATTTCAAAAGTCTAGGCAATCGTGATTTCAAGGGATGAGTGTCCTCTTTTTTCCAATTTCTTATTAAAATCAGGGTATAGCGGTAGGCTATGCCCTTTTTTTGTGCTTACGTTTTCCTAGACGGGAAGGACAGACTGATGGAACAATTAAGTGTAAAAATAAACAATCTAATCAAAAATTATGGGTCCAAAGAAATACTGAACATTGAAGAACTGAGCGCCTATCAAACGGATCGTATCGGGATCGTGGGAGCAAACGGGCAAGGCAAGTCTACCTTGCTGAAGTTGATTGCGGGAGTGGTCGATCCTGATTCAGGAACGATCCAAAAAGAAAATTCGTTTCACTATTTCCCGCAAATCGCTGAGGTGACTGAAAAGACGGAGGGCCTTGACTGGGCGCTGTTCGGTCGTTTTTCGATCCCAACAAATGAATTGGCGACACTAAGCGGCGGGGAGGAGACCAAATACCGGTTGGCACAAACGTTATCTTCCTATCAGTTAGGACTTTTGCTCGATGAGCCAACGACCCATTTGGACCAGCAAGGAATTCAAGTCTTGATTGAGGAATTGCAGTATTATTATGGCACCCTGATCGTGGTCAGTCATGATCGGTATCTATTGAATCAGCTGGCAACGAAAATCTGGGAAGTCGATCAAGGAAAAGTCACCGAGTATTCTGGTAATTATGACAGTTACCGACAGCAAAAAGAGCAAGCGGCACAGCGTATTGCCTGGGAGGCTGCGCAGTATCAGCAACAAAAACAGCAGTTGACCCAAGCAATCCAAAAGAAAAAAGAACAAGCGATCAAGAGCAGTCGTATTTCTGAAAAAAAGCGACAGCAGAACATCCGACCAGACCGTTTGTCGTCATCAAAACAAAAAGACACGGTGCAAAAGTCATTGCAAAAAACAGTCAAAGCCATGGAAAGCCGCTTGGATCAGTTGGAAGAAGTGAAGGGCGTCGCCCGGCAGCAGGTGATTCGTTTTCCAGTAGTCCCTGCAGTGGAGCTGCATAATAAACGACCGATTCGTGGGGAGCAAGTAACCATTCAAAGAGGGGCGAAACGTTTGCTAGACAGCAGCAGTTTCCAGTTTGCTGCCGGGAAGAAAATCGCTATCGTGGGTCCGAACGGTTCGGGAAAGTCGACTTTACTAAAAGAAATCATCGCAGGCGGAGAGGGAATCTATGTATCACCGAAAATCGTCTTTGCGGTCTACGAGCAAATGGGCTATCGAAAAAACAGCACCACACCGCTTTTGACGGAATTGATGGCTCAAACAGACTATCAGGAACCACTGGTCCGCAGTATTTTACACAATCTGGGATTTAGCCAGATTGACGTGATGAAGCCAGTCAATGTGCTAAGCGGCGGAGAAGCGACACGGGTCGAGCTCGCACGCATCTTTACTCAACCTGCCAATGTTTTGATTCTTGATGAACCGACGAACTTTATTGATCTGCCGACAATCACCGTCTTGGAACAATTGATTCGCAGCTATCGAGGCATGGTTTTGTTCACATCTCACGATCAAGCGTTTATCGATGCCGTCGCGGATGATGTGTATCAAATCGATCATGGAAAATTAACATTGGTTTCCAGTAACTAGCAGCATTGTCGCTTTTATAACTGTATAAAGAAAAACAGCGCGGGAAAGGAAGCGACCGCCCAACGTTCGATCAACAATCGGCCGTTGAGCGGTCACTACAAAACCCGTGCTGTTTTTTTCGCAATCATCGGTATCG
The DNA here is from genome assembly GCF_050542975.1 of Enterococcus sp. DIV1368d. NCBI lineage: Bacteria > Bacillati > Bacillota > Bacilli > Lactobacillales > Enterococcaceae > Enterococcus > Enterococcus sp. DIV1368d. Next base: position 971,231 of record NZ_CP172939.1, read on the forward strand.
CCTAGCTGTTGCTACATCGCTTAATAAATCTTTTTCGTAAAGTATTTTAAGATCAGGGGAGAGATCAAGGTACTCAACAAGACAACGATCACCAAAGGGGAATACAATGCGGACGAAATCAATTGGTTTTGTTGACCAATCTGCAAAATGATCAATGCCATTTCACCTCGGGAAATCATTCCAGCTCCCACCATCCAAGCACTGTTGTTCGAGAATTTCGCGATTTTCGCCCCGACATAGCCGCCGACCAGTTTGGTCAAGATCGCGACCACGGTAAAGGCAAGAATAAAGAATAATTGCTCATTTAAGCGGGAAAAATCAACTTCTAAGCCAACGCTGACAAAGAACACCGGAATGAAGACGGCGTAACCTAATGCTTCGACACTGTGTTCCACTTCCTCACGAACCTTCGTTTGACTGACAGCGATCCCTGCGAAGAAGGCACCAATGACAGAGCTTAACCCAACGAGGTCAGCAAGATACGCCATTCCTAAGCAGATGATCAGTGACATGATGATCACCGCGGAATTTGCAAATAGCTTTTCTGCAAGTGCCAATAAGAACGGAGCGATCCATTTCACTAATAGAAAAATCAACACAAAATAAATCAATTCTACCAATAAGGTGACCGGCAGTGGTGTTGCTTGGCTGCTTTCGCCGCCTAAAAAGGAAAGGCTAAGACTCAAAACCAACACGACCAAAATATCATCCACGACGGAAGCACCAAGAATCGTCGACCCTTCTTTCGTATTCACCACATTCAACTCTTTCAATACTTCGACAGAAATACTGACTGAGGTGGCAGCTAATACGATCCCGAAAAAGAACGCTTCTGTGGGACTGCTTTGAAAACCGACCCCCGTGGCATACCCGAAGAGCATTGGGAACACGATCCCCAAAAGGGCAACGAGCATCCCAGGACGAAAATAGCGTTTCAATAAAGAAATATCACTTTCCAGTCCCGCTAAAAACATCAGCAAAATAACACCAATCTCTGAAAAATCATGAACCAGAATATCTGGATGGACCCAATTGAGTCCTGCGCCTCCTAATAAAACCCCCGCTAACAACTGCCCGATAACAGCAGGAACGCCCATCCGTCTCGCCAGATGCGAGAAGAGGGTCGTCGTGATTAGGATCAAACACAAAATCCCGACAAAATGCATAAAACCTCATCCTTCTTTCCTATAACATACTCCCCTTTAGTATAGCATTCTCTCTTGAATTGAGCCTGTATCAAGCCTTTTTTTATTAAAAGAGTTTCATTAAACCACACGTTTTTTGAGATAAGGAGGAAGCGAAGGCAATCAGAGTTTTTCTGTGCACTCGTCGAAATAAAAAAACATTATTTTCACTTTACTTGTATCAAATTATTGTTTGAGCCAACGGGCGAGCTGCTGAAACACCATTTGGACTTGCGGCTCCTCGACGTTTTTCAAAAAGTCGTGGGGCAAATCATAGACAGGGACAAATTTGCTTTTAGGCACTTTCTTCAAGCCTTTGCTGTAACGAAAAGGAACTTCCTCATCGGTACTGCTGGCACTGCTGAAAATTGGAGGAAATTGAGCAAGCAGCTCAGGATCAATGGCATAGTCAGAAAGAGCTTCAGCTGTTAGACCATAGATCGTGGTGAGTTCTTGCTGTTGAACCCAATAAACATAAGGCAAATAGCGCTGAAACTGCGTATCATCCCAAACGATCTCGGTTTGATCCAAAGAAGGGACTTGCTCTTTGCTTAAGAGCGGCTGCTGCAAGACTCGTTTGTTTTCAATAAAAGAAAGATCGGTATACCCATAAAAATTGACCAGTTTTTCAGGCAATCTCTGTTGTTCCTTCAGTAATTGCTGGGTCAGCGCCAGCATCAAATAACCGCCAGCTGAGCGTCCGCAGAAACAAAACGGGTTATCTTTAAGCACAGTTGCTTGCAATTCTTGAAAATTTTGCCAGTTCAGCGCCAAAATCTCAGCTAACGAGGAATTGGGCGCCAGCAAATAATCGACTGTGAGGACGCTGTATTGCTGCGCTTGAAATAGTGTGATCAGTGATGCGGGAATGTCTTGGCGGGTTCCATAAACAAAACCGCCGCCGTGAAAGTAGATCACGTATTTCTCCGAAGCAGGATAGAGGGTCACGGAAGCACCGGTGGTCAATTGCCATTCTTTTTTCATTTTGCTTGACTCCTTTTTTGAAGCTCTAATAAATAGGTGCCGATCTCGTAATTGACTAATTGGATCGGACTTGTCAGATCGATCTCTAGCAGCTGCTCAATTTTGCTTAGCCGGTAGCGAATCGTTTTGGCATGAAGAAACAAGGTTTCAGCCGTATTTTTGTAATTGCGATTCGTGATAAAAAAGGTATACAGCGTTTTGAACAGTTCTTCATTTTCTTCCGAAAGTTGATACAGCTTCGGGGGAATGCTTTGCTGCAGCTTTTCTAGTTGGTTCTCCTTGATAAAGGAACTAAAGATACCTAAGTCGCTATAGGCAATGATCGGCGCCAAATAAAACTGCCGATTGAAGCGGATCGCATCCAAACACTCTGGCAAGATCTCTTTGATCTGTTCCTTGCGCAAGACTTCGCTGACCACCAAGCAGCCATGTTCATCGGCTAGCAGGGCATCATCAAAATGTGTTTGCAGCATCTGTTTCGTCACCTGATGGGCGATCGATTGGAAATTATAAAGGATCACCAAATAATTGTGGTGTTCGAAAAAGACGTGGGGTGTTTTCAACGCCCGCAGCTTGTGCAAGACGACGGACTTACGCTCCTTATCTTTAAAGCTGTTGGAAGCAAAGGCGATGCCTTGGTAAAAATCGTAGCGATCCAGTTGCGCTTCTTCTAACAAAAGATCCAGCTCAGCCAAATTACTAGGAGTGTTTTGCAAGATCGCATCGGCAAGATTGTTCATACGATTGTAGCGTTCTTTTTTCAACAAATACTCCATTTGGAGGCGTTCATAAATGACGTCGATCACATTTTCAATGATCATGACTTTTGCCTCAGGGATCTGCGAATCTTTCTGATAAACGATCAAGGTACACAGATCATTGTAAGGATTGATGATCTCTACTTTTATGGCAGTCACATATTGATTGTTCTCATGAGAAAATAATTCCAAATATTCGTAGTGGTTCTTGGTAAACTCGATGGTTTTCATGGGTTCTTGTTTGGTCACCACGAAATTCTTAAAGGATTGACCGACGGACACATGCACATCTAAATGGGGGATGCGCAACGAACAAGGCTTTTCGATCAATTGATAGAACTCCTGCATGATCTGATCGAAAGAAGAGTGGTTGCGCTCAACTTTCATGAAGCGCTGGCGAACTTCGTAATAGGTACGCAGCAGCTGGGTTTGGTGATTTAGCAATGGTTCGTAAACCGCTAGCATGATGGCTTCATAGCTGACTTCTTGCTGCACTTTGATCAAAGGGATCTGATAAGCAAAGCTAAGCTCAATCACCCAATCTGGGATCATAGGGATCAAGCGATCCACTTTGATCACTAAACCGCTGACACCGATTTGCTGCATTTTTTCAAAAAAAACACGCAGTTCCTCAGGGGATTGGTCTTTGAAGGCATAAAAAGAAGTCAAAATCAATTGATGGGCTTTGCTCCATTTCTCGATATCCATCGCTTCCAGCACCATGACGGAACCGACGGAATTTGTTAAACCAATGGAGCCAGTCAGGACTTTACTTTTTTCAAAAAGCGGCAATTCAACCAATTCTTTTAATTTCATAAAACACTCCTTTTTTCTCTTTTGGATAAAAAGTATAGCATTTTTTTAGAACTTTATCCAATGAAAACGCAAACAAGTCTCGTTAGAATGAGAGTATAAGAAAAGGAGGAGAACAAATGCTGCACACAGTAATCTTAAAGAATAACTACCAAGATTCCATTAACTTAATGCTGCTGACGAATACGATCAATGATCTAGGCGATGTCGAAATGAGTCAAATCATGATGGGGACGGATGCAAACAAAGATATATTAAATAACACTGGCTTGCTTTCTAAAGAGGCAGAAGGTGCTTCACCCAACGATATGATGATCGTAGTCGATAGTCAAAACGAACAGATCATGGATCAAGTAATGCCAGCGATCGATTCATTTTTAGCTGATCTTTCAGCAAAAGATCAAGGCAAAGAAACGCCAGCGGCGGCTTCATGGCAAGAAGCCTTGAGCGCAATGCCGGATGCCAATGTTGCATTATTTAGTATTCCTGGGGAATATGGCGCAGCCGAGATGGAAAAAGCCTTGAAAAATGACTTGCATGTTTTCTCGTTTACGGACAATGTCGCTATCGAAGATGAAGTGCGTTTGAAAAAGCTGGCTCATGAAAAAGGCTTATTGATGATGGGGCCAGACTGTGGGACCGGTATTATTTCCAGCATTCCGATTGCCTTCACGAATGTCGCGGCACCAGGAAACATCGGCGTCGTTGGTGCCTCTGGTACGGGGATTCAAGAAGTGACGACGATCATTGACCGATTAGGCGGTGGTGTCGTTCATGCCATCGGGACCGGCGGACGTGACTTAAGCGACAAAGTTGGGGCGATCACTGTCAAAGATGCCATCGTTGCTTTAGAAAATCATGAACCGACAGATGTGATTTGCGTGATCTCGAAACCACCTGCAAAAGAAGTGCGGGATGAAGTCGTTCAATTGCTGCAAAGTATCAGCAAACCAGTGGTAGCGATTTTCTTAGGAGAAAAACCAGAAGCCCATGAAGGAAAAGTCTATTTGGCACATACTCTGGAAGAAACAGCGCGCATCGCTGTTGATCTTGCCAATGAAGAACCCGTCAAAGCGAACTATTTTGAACGCGTGGCAACCCCAGATGTGCCCAAACTCGCTGAAGACAAAGTGGTCAAAGGTCTTTATTCTGGCGGTACATTAGCTGCCGAGGCAGGAATGCTGATCTCCGAAGCCTTGAATCTAGAAGGCCTTGTAAAACAAGAAGGCTATATCTTGCATTCCCACGGCTATGATGTGATCGACCTTGGTGATGATATCTATACCCAAGGCAAACCGCACCCAATGATCGATCCTGAAGTGCGCATCAAAAAAATCGAAGACTATGCGCAAGATGAGCAAACCGGGGTCATTTTATTTGATGTGGTGTTAGGTTACGGCGCACATGCAGATATGGTAGGTGCACTGTTACCAGCCATCGAAGCTGCACAGCAAACAGCCCAAGCAGCCGATCGTGCGCTATACTTTGTTGCTACCGTCTGCGGAACTGAAAAAGATCCGCAAAACTATCAAGAAGCAGTCAACCGTTTGAAAGCAGCTGGCGTCTATGTGGCACCAAGCAATGCTCAAGCAGTGCAATTAGCCCTCGCCTTAAAAGGGGCGACTCTTTCTGAAGCAGACAAAGCGGTCAATGATTATACTGGTAGCAAAGTTGAGGTGCCGACAGTTAGCGAAAAAGTGATGGAGCTGTTGACCACCAAACCACGGATCATCAATGTTGGCTTGCAAAGCTTCAATGAATCGATCCTGCAATATGGCGGGAAAACAGAACAATTTAACTGGCGTCCTCGTGCCAACGGCAACAAGAAAATGATCCGTATTTTAGACGCGTTAGAAGAATTTGACGAAAAAATCACAGCTGAAAACCAAGCAGTGACGGATAAAATCAAAAATGCCCAACCATTCTTGATTGATGTCGTTCCAGCTAAATCAGTGATCGCTGAATTAAACGAAAGCCAGAAAACCTTGCTGCATGCAGGACCGCCGATCCAATGGTCGGAAATGACGGGACCGATGCAAGGGTCTTGTATCGGCGCTGCCTTGTTTGAACGCTGGGCGAAGGATGAAGACGAAGCCCGCCGTTTACTCGAAAGTGGGGAAGTCCGCTTTATGCCATGTCACCATGTCCAGGCAGTTGGACCAATGGGGGGAATCACTTCTGGGAATATGCCTGTCTTTGTGGTTGAGAACCGCCTTGTCGGCAACAAAGCCTACTGTATTTTGAACGAAGGGATCGGTAAAGTCTTACGATTTGGTGCCTATTCACAAGAAGTGATCGATCGTTTGGATTGGATCAAAGACGTCTTAGGACCAACCATTGCCAAGGCATTACAATTAACAGAAGAAGGCATCAACTTGAATGTATTGATTGCCCGGTCGATCACAATGGGGGATGAATTCCATCAACGAAATATTGCAGCATCATTGAACTTTTTGAAAGAAATCGCGCCGTTGATCATCCAAACAGAAATCGATGAAAAGCAAAAATATGAAGTGATCAAGTTCTTAGCAGATACCGATCAGTTCTTCTTGAATATCATGATGGCAACCGGCAAAGCCATCGTTGACGGTGCCCGTGTCGATGCCAAAGGAACGATCGTGACCACCATGACGAGAAACGGTGTCAATTTTGGGGTTCGTGTCGCCCAAACAGAAGACCAATGGCATACTGCACCAGTCAATACGCCGAAAGGTTTGTACTTTACTGGGTTTACCGAAGCAGATGGCAATCCTGATATTGGGGACAGTGCCATTACTGAAACCGTCGGCGTTGGAGCAATGGCGATGGTAGCCGCACCAGGGGTAACACGCTTTGTCGGCGCTGGGGGCTTTGAGGATGCGCTGGAAACTTCCAACGAAATGGCAAAAATCTGTTTCGGTCATAATCCGACCTTCTCGATCCCAACATGGGACTTCCAAGGGACTTGTTTGGGGATCGACATCCGCAAAGTCGTTGAAACAGGCATCACCCCAATCATTAATACTGGGATCGCCCATAAAGAAGCAGGTGTCGGTCAAGTCGGCGCAGGCACGGTGCGTGCACCGTTAGGCTGTTTTGAAAATGCCTTGACGGCTTATGCGAAGGATCTGGGGATCGATGTTGACTGAGAAAATTAAAATCAGTGATTATCTAGACCCACTGCAACGATTCGGTCGTACCGGTCGGGTGCATAGCGTGTTTGATCGTTCATTCAATGTGATGATCGGGCAGCAGCTGGTCAATATCAACAACTATCGCAACTATTTGACTGGCTTCGGGGTCTTTTTACCTGATGCATTGTTTGAACAAGTCTTGCCTTTGATCGAAGTCGGCAATCGCGTGCAAGTCCGAGAGCATGGTCTGACTTTTTACAGCAGAAAAGGAACATTTTCTCTTTCATTAGAGGAGAAAGAATTGGTTTCGCTGCAGGTGAAGGAGCTATCCTTCACCTCTGCGGAATTGCAGCTTTTGAAAGAAATACTGCTTCAACAAAAACTAGAAACCAAGATTGGGTTGCCAGAAGATGAGAAAACCCGAGCAGTGTTTGCGGCATTGCGGCAGTCTGTCTCAGATTGGGAACCAATCATTGACCACCTGATTGGTCGCGGCAAAGGATTGACACCTAGCGGCGATGATCTTCTCGTTGCCTATCAAGCGATGCTCTATGCCTTGCAGCAGCCAGAAGCCGAAACGTTAGCGCAAGCATTGGCAAAACCGCTGTCTACGACGGATGTCAGCCTTGCATATATTCAAAGTGCCAGTCAAGGGTATGTCAATTCGGTAATGCTGCAATTATTCCAAGACGTAAAAAGTAAAAACCCGCAGGTGCTGGAAAACGATGTGCAGCAGCTGATGTCCATCGGTCATTCGTCAGGCAAAGATCTTAGCTTTGGGTTGTTGTTAGCGTTGGAGTCATTGTCACTTGAGGAGAAAGAATAGAAAAGGGGAGAAATCATGGAAATCAGTAACCAGAAAGATGCGGTCAAAGTAAGCAATTCTTACTGGAAAAAAGTCGTTGCTATTTTCTTTGTCGGCTGGATTTTAATGTACGCCACACGGACGATCTTCAATCCAATCATGGGTGTGATCGGTGAAGAATTCAATTTAAGTAACACACAACTAGGACTTGCCAATAGTATTTTCTTTTTGACTTATGCCGTTGCGCAAATTCCTTTTGGTATCATCGGCGACAAAATCGGTCGTAAATTAGTGATCGCTCTAGGCTTTGTTTTATTAGCGGTGACTACGTACTTCAGTGGGCTAGCCACAAGCTTTGTTTTGTTTTTAGTGATTCGTGCCATTGCAGGGATTGGTCAAGGTGCCTATTACGGTCCGCAATACGCATTGTCTACCGAAGCGATTCCCGACAACAAACGAACCGTCGGAAATGCCATTATCAACAGTGGGATGGCGTTTGGAACGTCTGGTGGGTACTTGCTTTCTAGTAAATTGGTCTTGGATAACGGGGGCCATTGGAGCCAACCCTTCTTCCTAATGGCGATTCCGACCTTGATCGTCGGTGTCTTGTTCTATTTTGTTTTGAAAGAAAAAGTGATTCGTCCAGAAGATGAAGGACAAGAAATAAAAGAAGAAGGGCCGAAAGAAAAGATTTCCTTGAAGCAGATTTTTTCAAACCGCAATCTCGTGGCAGCCTTTGTTCTATGCTTTACCAGCATTTATGCAAACTTTGTGATCATTACTTGGCTGCCGCAATTCTTGATTGCCGAGCGTGGCTTTGAAGGGGCGAGTGTCGGCTTTATTGCTTCCTTAGTCCCATGGGCATCAATTCCAGGTGCGTTGATTTTTGCTCGATTGAATGATAAAACAGGCGCAACGAAAAAATTAGTCTATTTATTGGTCCCATTGGCGACCCTTTCCGTATTTGCCATTGCCTTTGTAACGGATCGTACCTTATTGATCACTGTCTTGATTTTGTATGGATTGACTGGCAAGCTGGCGCTCGATCCAATCGTCGTGACCTTTGTGACGAAAAACGCACCAAAAGGCGCCTTAGGAACGACTTTGAGTGCTTATAATTTTATCGGGATGTCGGGATCGATCTTAGCACCTTATGTTACTGGCTTTTTAGCCGATTCTTTAGGATCGATGCAAGTCGGGTTTTACCTGTCTTGTCTATTACTGCTGATCGGATTAGGTGTTTTTGCCGTATTAGCAAAGGAAAATCAGAAGGAGAGCATAAAATGAGTTTGAATGTGATCGCGTTAGGCGGCAATGCTATTTTAGATAAAGACCCTAGTGATGAAGGACAAAAAGCAGTTGTTGCGCAAGCAGCACGTTATATTGCCGATTTTGTCGAAAAAGGGGAAAAAGTCATTGTTTGTCACGGCAATGGACCACAAGTCGGCAACTTACTGTTGCAGCAAAAAGCAGGGGAAAGTGAAAAAAATCCCCAATTGAAATTAGACAGCTGCGTGGCAATGACCCAAGGAAGTATCGGTTATTGGCTGCAAAATGCCTTGATCAATGAGTTTGCCACACGTCAAGCACATCCATCGGTGATCTCATTAGTCACCCAAGTTCGTGTCGATCCAGCAGATCCATCCTTTGAGAAACCTTCCAAACCAGTCGGACCTTTTTATAGTGAAGAGGAAGCCAATGCTGCGATGGCAGCCAATGGTGGGGTATATCAAGAAGATGCAGGGCGTGGTTACCGGAAAGTGGTTCCATCCCCGAAACCGCAAGAAATCGTTGAAAAAGAAGCCATCAAAACATTGGTCGATGCTGGTGTGATCACGATTTGCGCCGGTGGTGGTGGCGTACCTGTCGTTCGCAATGACAATGGGTTTACTGGCGTGGAAGCCGTCAACGACAAAGACTTTACCGCTAGTGTCTTAGCAAAAGATGTGCAGGCCGATCGCCTGATCATTTTGACTGGTGTCGACAATATCTACATCAATTACAACCAGCCGAATCAGCAAGCCCTAGGGGAAATCAGTGTGGCACAAGCCAAGGGCTACATCGAGGAAGGCCATTTTGCAGCGGGCAGTATGTTGCCAAAAATAGAAGCTGCGATTGATTTTGTTGAAGAAGATGCAGCCAGAACCGCGATTATTACCTCAATCGAAAAGTTAGCTGAACTGGATCAGCATACAGGAACCATACTTCGAAAATAAAGAGGGGATCAAAGTGAAAGCAAAAAAACTACCGATGGTGACGCAGATCGTTATTGCCGTTCTTCTAGGGATTCTTTGCGGTTTGTTCTTTGGGCAAGCCGCTTCGTTCCTAAAAATTTTGGGCGATCTTTTCTTGCGTCTGATGCAAATGGCGATCCCATTATTGATCGTTGGACAAATCATTCAAGCAGTTGGGGGGATTGCCCCGAAAGAACTCACTCGTTTGGGTGGAAAAACGATCGCTGTCTTTGGGATTTCCTCCTTATTCGCTGCTGCATGGGGCGTGCTGATGGCGCTCTTCTTTGCTCCAGGCAAAGGGATCGACTTTTCACAAGCTGCCGGCGAACCTCTGCAAGCACAAGAAATTTCTATATCAGAGACAGTGATCAACTTTATTCCCACGAATATTTTCGATGCGTTGAGTAAAGGGTCAATTATTCAAATCATCGTTTTTGGGTTATTTTTTGGTGTTGCTCTCAATCGCTTTATGCAAAAGAAACCTGAGTCAGCTCTTTATGGGCTGATCGTGGATCTGAATGAGGTCGTCATTGCCATCATTCGTTACGTGATGATCGTGGCACCAATCGGTATTTTTGCTTTGATCGCTTCAACGATCAGCTCCCTGGGCTTGCAGATCATTTTGCCATTAGGCAGCTATTTGCTTGTCTACGGTCTAGCCACCGTCACGTTCCTTGGGCTGTGGCTAGTCTTGTTGACCGTGTATTGTCGGATCAATCCGTTACGATTGATCAAAAATATGAAAAATATGTCGGTCATGGCATTGGCGACAACCTCCTCTGCCATCACGCTGCCGATCGCTATGGAAGAATCCCAGAATAAATTAGGACTCAGTAGCCGCATCACCAATTTGGTATTGCCGTTAGGGATGTCTTTGAACAGCAATGGGTCAGCGATGCATATGGCGATTACAGTCATGACGATCGCCCAAATGTATCAAATCAACTTTGACGGGATCCAAATGGTGACGGTAGCTGTAACTGCGACTTTCGTTTCTTTAGCCAATGCAGTTGTTCCCGGAGCGGGGTTAGTTTCCTTGGCAATCATTGTTCCCCAGCTCGGTTTACCAATCGAAAGCATTGCGCTATTTGCTGGTGTCGAATGGTTTGTTGGCATGCTGCGGACGATCTTGAACGTGAACTCAGATGTCTATTCAGCGCTTTTGATCGCTAAATCAGCTGATGAACTCGATCATCGCGTGTTTAATCAATAAGAGAAGCCGTTGCCAAGCGTGCTTCTCTTTTTCTAAGGAGGAAAAAAGATGGAAGAAATGAGCAGACGTTCTCTGCTGGAATTAGAAGCATTGATGAAAAAGAAACTCTTGGCTGCTGGTTTGCCAGAAGCCGCTGCCAGTGAAACAGCGGCACATTTGACCTTTGCGGATGCGTGCGGGATCCATTCTCATGGTGCCGTGCGGATGGACTACTATGCCGAGCGCTTAGTAAAAGGCGGCATCACGCTAGAACCAAACATGTCTTTTGAAAAAACAGGCGCCGCTACCGGAATTTTTCACGGAGATAACGGCATGGGGCATTATGTGTGCAACGAAGCGATTGCGATCGCCATTCATCTGGCGAAAGAAGCAGGGATCGCTGCAGTAGGAATCGAGCAGACCAGCCATAGCGGGACGATGGCGTATTACGTCAAACAGGCTGCTGAAGCCGACTTAGTGGCGATCGCCATGTGTCAATCGGATCCGATGGCGGTGCCTTTTGGTGGGACCGAAAACTATTTTGGCACCAATCCAATCGCGTTTGCAGCACCACGAGCCAATCATCCGCCGGTGGTTTTTGATATGGCGACAACGGTTCAAGCGTGGGGCAAAATTTTGGACGCTCGCTCGAAGAAGCAGCAGATCCCCGATACTTGGGCCGTAGACGAGCAAGGCTTGCCTACCACCGACCCTTATGCAGTCCAAGGATTATTGCCAATCGCTGGTGCCAAAGGGTATGGCTTGATGATGATGGTGGATATTTTAGCTGGCTCGATGTTGGGCTTGGCTTTTGGTAAACAGGTCACCTCCATGTATGCGGACTTGACGGAAAAACGTCGCTTAGGACAATTCCTTTTGGTGATCGATCCGTCTCGTTTTACGGACACCGAAACCTTCAAGCAAAGCATCGATCGGATGGTGACTGAGCTGCATGCAATCCCGCCAGTAAAAGGGCAATCACAAGTCTACTATCCTGGAGAGATCAGTCAAATACACTTTGAAAAAGCTCAGCAAGAAGGGGTCCTGATCCCCAAAGCGATCATCGATTATCTCGAAAGCGAAACCCTCCATTTTGATCGCTATGGGAGTCAAGATTCCTTTGCTAAATAAAGATTTGCAGAAGACGGTTGGTTCATAGGGGTATTGAACCAACTGTTTTTTGCTGTGTGGAGCAAAAAGGATTTTTCCGTCAAAAAATCGCAGCTTTTTGACAGGAGCAGACGAATTCTTTGAGTTGGTTCATTTTTTTCAAAGCATTTCTTAAGCCATTTAACCTTTGATTGCTTGTTTTTTGGAATATGGTAGAATAGGTCGCATAAGTTTAGATCACTCAAGAAATGAGAGAAAAGCGAGGATGCAGCGTGGCAATGAATAAAGTGGTTCTTACTGGGAAAATCGCAGCGATGCCTAGTAAAGAAGCGTTTGATGCGGCGGACGATCAGGGCGTACGTTTTGATCTTGTCATTGTATCTCAATGGCAAAACAGTGAAGAAGTGCATCATGAATGGTTTGCTTGTGTCGTTCATGGGAAACAGGCAGAGACCTTTTTACGGTATACTCAAAAAGGAGCAAGTATCAAAATCAACGGACACTTGCAAGGCTGTCCGTATGAAACAGCAGAAGGGCAAAGATTTTGTGCGGCAGAAGTCGTGGTGGATACCTTTCAAATTTTAGAGTTAGCAGAAGAACCAGCGTCGCCTTTTCCTAAAAAGCGACCATCGACACTTGATGAACCGACGCAAACAAAGTCGATCCGTAATGAAAAAGATCCCCTAAAAACACAGATGCTGGAGTTTTTAAAAGACAATCGATTATTTTAATGACGAAACATGCGGAAAGCAACGGCTTCTCGCATGTTTTTTTACGTAGAGAAAGCGTTGGTAAAATTCAATTATATCTGACTAGCGGTGTTCTTTATTGCGAATCAAAGAGGCGGTTAAATAGAATGGTGATTGTAATAAATGATCGCGAAAGTGAAAATAGTGTTTCACAAAAAGTGCTGATTGGTTTAGAATAGTTGAAACATATCTTGAGGGAAAAAGCGGCGCTTGCCTTGTTCAACTGCTAGATGTCGCTTTTTTCTGAAAAAATCGTTAATCAGGGAGGGATGTCGATGGGCAAACCAATTATAGGGATCGCTGCGAATGAAGTGCAAGATGCTGGCGATGTGCTGCATCATTTGCCGATCGCCTACACACCATTAGGGTATGTGCGAGCGATCCAGCAAGCGGGCGGACTGCCATTGCTCGTGCCAATCAGTGAGCCAGCTGCAGCCAAGGACTATGTTTCACAGATCGATAAACTGGTATTAGCTGGTGGACAAGATGTTTCACCCAAGTTTTATGGGCAGGAAGCCCATCAGGCAACTGGAAGCGGCTTTTTGGCACGGGATGAGTTTGAACTGGCGCTGATCGATGAAGCGCTGCTGCAAAAAAAACCAATTTTTGCGGTTTGTCGGGGGATGCAGCTGGTCAACGTGGCCTTTGGGGGCACGCTGCAGCAAGACATCAGTACCTTCAGTGAGATCATTCATATGCAGGCGCCGATTCCGAAAGAAGTGCCGACCCATGCCATCGCGACGGCTGAAAAAAGCATGTTGGCTCGTGTTTACGGTCAAAAAACAAAGGTTAATTCCTTTCATCATCAAGCGGTGGATCGATTGGCTCGTCCATTGCAAAAGACAGCTTGGAGTCCTGATGGCATCATTGAAGGCATTGAACACGTGGATCAGCGCTTGTTGGCGGTTCAATGGCATCCTGATTTTGCCTATGATGCGCTTATACAAGAACAAGCGGTTTTCAAGTATGTCGTTGACGTATTGTAAGAAAGAAAATCACGCAAGGAGGAGAAAAATGAAAAAGAAAATGATTGGTATCGCTGCTTTCACAGTATTGGTTTTAAGTGCCTGCAGTACCACGAGTCCCACGACGGATTCTGGACAGCAAGAGGAACAAGGAGCCGTTGCGCAAGAAATTCAAGTGTCAACCGCTGGCGCCTTATCAACCCTTGATAGCGGACAATACACGGATGTCAATAGTTCCGATATGATCGGACAAGTGGCAGAAGGGTTATACCGTCTGGATCAAGAGGGGGATCCTGAGCTTGCGATGGCCGCTGAAGAGCCTACGGTATCAGAAGATGGACTGGTTTATACCTTCACCATTCGTGATGCAAAATGGAGCAATGGCGATCCTGTTACAGCGGATGATTTTGTCTACGCCTTTCAATATGTTGCCAATCCAGAGAACGGTTCTAGCAGCAGCAATCAAATGGATGTGTTGAAAAATGGCAGTCAAGTACGTCAAGGAGATGCTGAGGTCAGTGAGTTAGGAGCCAAAGCATTGGACCAGCAGACGTTAGAGCTGACATTGGCAAGTCCAATCTCGTATTTGGATCAGATTCTGGTCGGGACACCTTTTATGCCAAAAAACCAAGCGTTTGCTGAAGAAAAAGGTGCCGATTATGGGTTATCAGCGGAAAATTTTGTTGGCAATGGCCCATTCTTGATCGAAGGGTGGAACGGAACCAATGAATCATGGACGTTAACGAAAAATCCTGATTATTGGGATGCTGAGAATGTCCAATTGACCAAGATCGACGTGCAAGTAGTGAAGGAAACGGCAACTGGTGTCAGTCTTTTTGAAACAGGAGAACTGGACTACACCACCTTAACGGATACGTACGCGCAGCAATACCAAAACTCAGCTCAAGCCAACTATGTGCCAAAGGCGCTGGTGGGGTATTTAAGTGCCAACCAAAAACGAGAAGTCACAGGCAATGTCAAGGTACGTCAGGCGATTTTACAAGCCATCGACAAAGAGGCATTTGCTGAAAATATCTTAGGCGATGGATCCACTGCATTGAACGGCTTTGTGCCAAGCAACTTTGCCAAAGATCCTGAAACAGACCAAGATTTTCGTGAAGAAAATGGCGATTTACTGCCGTATGATCTCACAGCCGCACAAGCGCTTTGGGCACAAGCCAAAGAAGAGTTGGGACAAGACGAGATCACTTTGGAACTGTTGTCAGCAGATACAGCAGCAGCCAAGAAAACCATCGAATTTGTCCAAGGACAGTTAGAAACCAATTTGCCTGGATTAACCATCGATGCCAAGTCGATTCCTTTACAAAACCGCTTGGACTTGCAATCCCAAGGTGAATTTGATCTCGTCTTCGGGACTTGGACACCAGATTACGCGGACCCGATCAACTTCTTAGAATTTTATGATTCGACAGGTGGCTTGAATACCTCTGGGTATGCTAGTGAAAGGTACGACCAAGGGTTACAAGAAGCACGGACGACTTTAGCAAACGACCCAGCTGCCCGTTGGGACTTATTAAAAGAACTCGAGAAACAATTGATCGTTGAAGATACAGCCGTCTTGCCGTTATATCAAGGAGCGGTAGCGTATTTGAAAACAGATCGTTTGCAAGGGGTGCAAGTGTTTCCTTTTGGACGAACAGTATCCTATCGCCTAGCATCTGTCACAGAATAAACAGGAAGTAAGAAAACAGAGGAACTTTTTTTCAACCAAGTGTGCTGACCATACAACGCTTGTTGAAGAGAGGGGCATCTGTTTTTTTATTTTGCCAGATTCCTTGCAGCGCTTAGGATAAATCGAGAATTCGTTTTCAAAAAATAGTTGTTAAAAAGCGAGAAATTGAGAAACGCCTTTTTAGAAAAGTCAATCTTTTTGAAAAAAAATTAATAAAAGTTGTTGCATTCTCAGAAACTTATCTGTAAAGTGTTAGGTGTAGTCAGCAAAAATAAAAAGAGAAGGAGGGATTACGATGCAAAAAGTATTTGATAAAAAAACAACCAAATTGAATAAAGTGAATCCCTCATTCGGTAACCATTAGTGTACAGATAATGTCTATAATAACGACGTTTATGCTCTGTCCTTTTTCCGAAGGGACAGAGCTTTTTTGTGTACTTTTTTAGAATGTGAGGGATAAAACATGAAGTATGTATTAAAACAATTAACAACGTATTTTAAAGAACATAAGGTGCGCTATACCTTTGTATTCGTCTTTATGGTGATCGCTAGTGCGATGTATGTCGCACCGATCTATATTCTGCGCTTGTTCATCGATGCGTTGATTCAAGATAATTTTGATTACTCCGTATTGATCCAATATGTGAGCCTCTTCGCGGGAGCTATCTTGTTAGGATATTTGGCGGAATTTGTTTGGACGTTTAATTTATTTATTGGTTCCTACGATTTGCAAAAACAATTACGGGAACAATTGATGAGCCACTTTCTCAAAATGGGGGCGCCGTTTTACCATCGTTTCCGAACAGGTGATCTAATGACTCGTTCCAGTGACGATGTCCAAGTGATGGGGATGACCGTTGGGTATGGACTGATGGTTTTCTTAAATACTAGTTTGTATCTAAGCTTTATCGTAGCGATGATGGCTGGGACGGTTTCTTGGCTACTGACCTTGATTGCCTTGATTCCAATGCCGCTTTTAGCCTATTACATTTTCAAATGGGGCTCGCAAGTCGATAAGGCGTTTACGGAAGCGCAGAATTCTGTTTCTGAGATGAACAGTGAAGTGCTGGAGATCATTGATGGCATTCGGGTCGTCCGAGCTTATGGACTAGAAGGAGCCACCACGGAACAGTTTCGAAAGAAAACACTGGAAACACGAGCGAAAAACAATATCGTATCTGAGATCGATTCCCGTTTTGGGCCGCTGATTACCATCATCTTAGCGATCAGTTTCGTGATGAGCTTTGGTGTGGGGGCGTTTCTTGTTGCCAACCAAACGATCACCATCGGTGCGATGGTCTCTTTCCAAGTGTACTTGACAATGGTCGTTTGGCCGATGATCTCGGCAGGAGATCTTGTGAATGTGATGCAGCAAGGTGCCGCATCCTGGCGTCGGATCAATGAAGTGCTGCAGACGGGGGATGAATTAGAAACGCCAGGTGAAGCCGACCTGCAAGCCATCAATACGATCCGTTTTGAAGCATATCATTTCCAATACCCGCAAGCAGCTCGTTATGTGTTAGAAGGACTGGATTTGACGATCACTCGTGGAGAAGTCTTAGGGATCGTTGGGAAGACCGGCAGCGGAAAAACGACGCTGCTAAGACAATTCGGTCACCGCTATCCATACTCTGATCAAGTCCCCTTGATCAACGAGCAGCCGTTGACGGCCTATCAAACAACAGCAGTGCGCAACCACTTTGCAGAAGTACCGCAAGAACATACCTTGTTTTCACGAACGATTCGCGAGAACTTGTTATTCGGACAGCCAGACGCTTCCGAAGAAGTATTGTGGGAAGCACTGGAAGCTGCTTGCTTTAGCGAAGACATCAAGCGGATGCCAGAAGGGCTCGAAACGGTCGTCGGTGAGAAAGGCGTTTCCCTTTCTGGTGGACAAAAACAACGCTTGTCCTTAGCACGGGCGTTTTTACGAAACAGTGAAGTTCTCTTACTGGATGATGCCCTTTCGGCAGTTGATGCCAAAACGGAACAAGCCATCATCACGAATTTGAAAACGATGAAGCAGGCACCGACCTCCATCATCGTGACCCATCGATTGTCCGCCATCACCGAAGCGGATCAAATCATCGTCTTAGAAGACGGACGGATCACACAGCGTGGTACCCATCAGGAGTTGATCGAAACGCCAGGCTGGTACCAAGAACAGTATTACCATCAACAGTTAAAGGAGGACGATACAAGTGTTCTCAACGATTAAGCGTTTGCTCACGTATTTGAGCTATTATAAAAAACAATTTACCGTGGGTGCGATCTTGCTGTTGTTGGCTGCAGCGCTCGAACTGACTTCCCCACTGATTGCCAAGCAGCTGATCGACCGAGTGATGACACCAGCGGTTAACAGTAGCAATTTAGACACGATGCTTTTGATCCAATTGCTCGCTGGGTATTTGCTGGTCAATTTGATTGGTTCCCTCTTTCGTTATATCAGCTTGCTGCAATTGCGAAAAATGTCCAACAGTATCGTCAAAAAAATGCGGGATCAGCTTTTTGACCATATGCACAAATTACCGGTTTCTTACTTTGACCAAATCCCAGCAGGTAAAGTCGTTGCACGAATCACGAATGACACCGAAGTCTTGCGGTCGAATTTCTACGTGATCGTGATCAGTAATTTGTTAAGCAACATCATCCAAATCATTGGTGCGTTTATTGCATTGTTTCTTTTGAACCGCACCTTAGGAGCAGCGATGCTGATTTTGATCCCGATTTTAGGAATCTGGCAGCATTTTTATACCAAATATGCCTCTCGTTACAATTTAGCAATGCGGGAGTACATCTCACAAATCAGTGGGCAGTTGAATGAATTTGTCCAAGGAATGGCGATCATCCAAGCCTTCCAACGAGAAAATCAGTTGCAGAAAGAATTTAATGAAACAGTAGAGAAATGGTTCAAAACTGGACGTAAATATCTTTTGCTCGATTCAAGTATCGCTTGGGGATTAGGCAACTTGTTGCGAAATTCAACGATCTTGATTTTGATCACGACCTTGGCCGCCTTTTTCCTTGATGGCCGCTTGGCGATCTCAGCTGGCTTGCTGTATGCCTTTATTGATTACATCAACCGCCTGTATGATCCCATCGAAGGGCTTGTCCAAACCATCACCAATGTGCAGCAATCATTAGCTGCTGGACAGCGGGTCTTTGAGTTTGCTGATCAGCCGGTTGAAAAACAACAAAGTGAGCGGCTGACTGTCACGAATGGCGATGTTTCTTTCCAACAAGTGACCTTTGGCTACGACCCTGAGCAAGCGATCTTGCACGATATCAACTTTGACGTTGCCGCAGGAGAGACCATTGCTTTAGTTGGTCATACTGGTTCTGGAAAATCGAGTATTTTGAACCTGTTGTTCCGCTTTTATGATCCGCAGCAGGGAAAAATCGTTGTGGATGGACAAGTGATCGCTGATTATGATCGTCATAGTTTAAGAGATTCAATGGCGATCGTCATGCAAGATCCCTATCTATTTACTGGAACGATCGCCAGCAACATCGGGATGAACGATCCAACGATCACCGAAGCGATGATTATCGATGCCTTGAAGCAAGTCGGCGCTGACTACCTTTTGAGCCGCTACGAAAAAGGCATCCATCATCCAGTCGTTGAAAAAGGCAATGAGTTTTCTAGTGGAGAACGCCAGCTGATCAGTTTCGCCCGTGCGCTGGTGTTTGATCCAAAAATCTTGATTCTGGATGAAGCGACGAGCCATGTGGACACTGAAACAGAGTCCATCATTCAAAAGGCGATGACCGTCTTGCAAAAAGGACGGACGACCTTCATGATCGCTCACCGTTTGTCAACGATCAAACAAGCCGATCAAATCTTGGTCCTAGACCAAGGGAAGATCGTGGAACGGGGAACCCATGCGAGTCTTGTCCAAGGGCAAGGAATCTATCAGCAAATGTATCAAATGCAGGCAGAGCAGCTGTAATCAGCGGTGATTGCCGACAACAGTAACCGTAAAAGAAAATCCTTGAGCCTCCTGCATGGGAAGTGGCTCAAGGATTTTTTATATAATGCGAAGGTGCAGCCAATCATCTATGGGGAGTAGGAAGAGGAGGCCTTCGCTTATATATCAGTAGGAAAAGAAGCAAGGTGTTGCCGTAATTTTGTTAAGAAACGCTCGCCGATCACTGATAATGGGCGAGCGTTCTTTTTAATGAGGATGATCTCACCCTCGGACACGTCGTTCAAAGGAAGAAAAGCCAAGCCTTGGCGTTCTGGATGGGCAACGATCCCCGAGCCGGTTCCATAAAGATCCGTCTGCTGTAATAGCTGGACCATCGTGCCTCGATCACTGACATGCATCACTTGGGGGCTTTGAGCAAAGTCGATCAAATCCTCGGAAAAGAACGAATAGCGTTCATCTTCTTGCAAAAAGCGTATTTGCGGATAAGGCGCAAGATCCTTTAAGGAAAGTCGCTTTTTTTCTGTCAAGGGATGAGTCCCTCGTAAAAAGACATGGGGGCGAAACCGTCCCAACGCCTCGAAGGACAATTGGGCGCCTTGTAACAGTCGTTCCAATCCTGCTTGGTTTTGCTCATTCAAATAAAGAACCCCAAATTCACTTCGATATTGCTGCACGTCCGTGATTACCTTTAAGGTCGTGGTTTCTAATAGGCGAAACTGGCGACAGTCGGGAAATTCCTGCAGCAGCTCACTGAAAATTTCAGCCGTGAAATCATAGTGCTGGCTTGCGATAGCGAAGGTTTGATTCGCTGCTTGCTTGCTGGAAAAACGCGTTTGCAGCTGCGCCACTTGACTCAAGATCGGCTGGGCATGGTCTAGAAATTCCGAGCCTTCGGCAGTCAAGCGGGCACCTTGATTCGTACGCTCGAAAAGCTGGACCTCCAATTCTGTTTCCAACTCTTTCACGGCTTGGGAAAGACTTGGCTGTGAGAGATACAGCCGCTTGGCTGCTTCACGAAAACTTCCATGGTCAGCGATCGCTTGCACGATCCGCATTTGTTGAATATTCAATTTTTGACCTCCTTTACAAAGATTCAGACGGAAAAAGGGTCCACCAATCAATAGTAGTCAGTTCTTTTCCTTCTATAATAGAAGCTTCTAAAAAAATAAGACGACAGTTGCTGCTTATTGCTACTTGTGAAGCGGTTATTGCAATTCTTCAGGAATAATCCAATAGCCCGTTTGATTCTCTTCTGCCAGCAGTTCTTTAAAGGCTTCAGAACGATATGCTGCCACCACTGCCTGTGCCCAATCACTGTCTTGGTTGGCTTCTTTGACCGTTGCCACCAGTTCATACTCTTGCAAAATGTCTTCACTTAATAAGCTTTCCTCTGCAGCAATTCCAGCACTGTAAACGATGCTGCCGGGAATCACCGCATAGTCTAAGTCTGCTAAGCTGCGGGGAATTTGCGCAGAATCCATCTCGACGATATCCAGGTTATAAGGATTGTCAGTAATGGTTCTTATCGTCGCGTCAATGGGCGCCACTTCGGGGTCAAGTTCGATCCAGCCAGCTTTTTGCAGCAGCAACAGGGCACGGGCGCTATTTGACGGATCATTGGGAATCCCGATGGTATCGTTTGCTTCAATCGCTGCTAAATTGTCCTTTCTGCCAGGATACAAGCCAGCTGGAACGGTAGGGATCGGTGTGATACCCACCAAATCGGCACCCGTGTTTTCATTAAAGTTCTCTAAATAGGCGGTATGCTGATCGACGTTTAAGTCGATTTCGCCATCGTTCAGTGCAATGTCTGCTTCCAATACCCCAGTAAAGCCAATATCAGTCACGGTATAGCCTGCTTCTTCTAAAATCGGTTTGATTCCCTGAAGAAACAGTTCGCTGTAAGGTCCTGGTGTCGTACCAACTCTGATTTCTGTCTGCTGCTCTTCGGCATTTCCGGTCACTTCTTCTTGGTTGCTACAGCCAGTAAATAAGACCAAGGACAACAGACCAATGCCCATACCTAATCGAATCCTTCGTTTCATACCTCTTCCTCCTTTTTTATAAAAAAAACCTTCCCAAAGACAATTCTTTGGGAAGGACGATCATTTCGCGGTACCACCTTCATTTGTTTTTTGCTGAAACAAAAAACCTCAGTCAGTTCATCAAATAAACTGCATTGCGCTATCGGGCTTTCTCCGTCGGGGATTGTTCGTCCACGAATGCTCAAAGGTCATCTTCGGATCGTCTTCCTTACTCGTTTCCACCAGTTCCGAGCTCTCTTGAAAGAAAGGGGGGATCGTACTCTTCTTCTCACTGCATGTGTATGAAATTAGTAGTATCTTAGAACAAGATGAGAAAGTTGTCAATTGCTTTCGTGATAGGTGATTCCAATCACTACGCAGGTAGTAGGGGAACAAATGGGGAAGGGTAAGAATAGATCAATAAGGCAGGAAAAGCAGATGAATGGTCGAAATCGCTTGGTTGGGTTAGAATCGAAGCACAAAACAAAAAAAGAGGCGAGGAAATGAAATTACTTTTGATTGGACACACCGGCACACTTGGGCAGCTTTTAGTTGAAGGCTTTCAGCAACTGCCAGAGGTGGAGCTGATCACGGCTAGCCGTAGCAGCGGCGATCATCAAGTCGAAATTGCGGATGCAGACAGTGTCAGCCAGCTATTTGCAGCTACTGGGAAAGTGGATGCCATTGTTTCCGCTGCGGGAAGTACAGTGTTTAAATCCTTTGAGGAATTGACGCCAGCAGATATTCAACAATCAGTGGCTTCGAAGCTGCAAGGACAAGTCAATCTTGCGTTGATTGGCCAGCATTTTCTCAATGAAGGCGGCAGTATCACACTGACTTCTGGAATTATCAAAGACGAATTTATCCCAATGGGCACGCCTTCAGCACTGGTCAACGGTGGTTTGGAAGCCTTCGTGGCATCGGCAGCTTTTGAGATCGGTCATGGGATACGAATCAATGCAGTCAGTCCCAATGCGCTTGTGGGCTCTTGGGAAACCTTCGCCGATTCTTTCAAAGGTTTTATTCCCGTTGGCGACGCACCCGTTTTTGCAGCGTATCAAAAAGCAGTCTTTGGGATCATGACTGGCAAAACCTTCACCGTTTATTAAGAAAAAGCAGAAGTAGGAAAAACCGCCAAATCAAAGCTGACTTGGCGGTTTTTGTTCTGCTGAAAAAGAAGTAGCAAGCAGTTAAGAAGAGAGCAATTGGGTTTTCAGCTTGGGCATTTCTGCTTTGAGTTGTTGGCGAGCAAAAGCCAAGTCATTGATCCAAGAAGCAATCGCTTCTTTTTCTAAGAACAGAGGCATTCGATCATGGACTGGTTCAACAGAATCGTTCGCGGCAGTCGTTAGAATGATTGATTCGGTTTCGATTTGATCCTCTTTTTGAAGGATGCGATAAAAACCAGCGGCATAAATCACGTGATCTTGCGAAAAGAGGAACTTTTCCTTTTCATGATTCCATTCATAGAAACCAGACATCGGAAAGACACAGCGATGCTCTTGGAAAGGCTTGCGAAAAGTCGGTTTCTCTTCAACGGTCTCAGAACGCGCATTGATCATCAAATGTCCTTTTTTAAAGCCGGTAAAGCCCCATCTTGTCACACCAGCAACAACTTGTTGTTGTTGATTTGCACCGATGGTTACGACATGATTGGAAGGGAAAACATCATTGACAGCGACAGTCTGTTGGCGCTTGCGGGCTTTCGCCGCGGCTTCTTGATAATATTCTGACAATTCGCCAGTTGTTGGGTCAAATAAGTATCGGCCGCACATGGACGGGTCACTCCTTTTTTTGGATTGGCTGGTGCCTTTGTTTCAGTATAAAGACTCAAGGCGTCAAAACCAACTAACTTGCTTCACTTCTCGATTCAACAAGAAAAGGAGCTTAAACATATGTAAAAAGTCAGGAGTATCGCTTGATTTGCTGGAAATCAGATAACAAAAAAAGGCAGTCACCTACTGAGGTTGACAGCCTTTTTTATTCTAGTTGGTTAGCCAATTTTTTTAACTCTCCCGCCGATTTTATTTGCGAAACGTTCAGCATCTTCTCTGCAAGTATAGGTCAATGCAATTGTTTTGTCCCGTGTTCTTTTTCCTTCGGCGGTTAGATAACCATGAAAGATTTTAATCGCATACAATAGATAAACACCTCCTTATCCTTGGTAATAATAACAAATTTACCGCTTACATTCAAGGTGTATGGTAAAAGTTTATTTTTTGTTAGTTATTTTATTAAGAATTTATTCAAAGGTTTAAGAAACGATTGAAGGAGAAAGGGAGGGGAGTGGAATAGACCAATGATTGCTGTTAAAAGGAAAAAACTCCAAGGAAAAAGAGGCATGTTTCTGAATTTCCATCAAATAAAGAAACTGGCAACCGCTTAAATTATTCTTTTGCTGCACCAATCGAATAGACCAATCCACGCGAATCAAAATGGCCGAAAGAAAACCTATGATAAAGCATAGCTGCCAAGCAGGGAATCCATCGTAAGGGATAGGGGCAAGTACGAAAAGGGAGAGTGGTCCAAACTAAGCACCTGTTTCTGTATTTTTTGATCAAAGAAAAACACCAGACCTTGTACTTTCACAAGATCTGGTGTTTCATCAGTTATCCCGATAAACAAACCGCCCATCAAATACGGTCGCTTCAACGGTCGTTTGAAGCAATTCTTCGGCAGTCAAAGGCAAGATGTTTTGGGACAAAATACAAAGATCGGCTAAACAGCCAACTTCTAATCGCCCGATATCTTGCCGACTCAATGCTTTAGCGGCGCCTGTGGTGTGGGCATAGAGGGCATCCGCGATGGAGATTTTTTCTTGTGGCATCAATCCGCCTGCTGGCTGGCCGTTTTTCTCTTGCCGAGCAACCGCATAATACAGCGAGTCTAAAGGGGTTACGTCGATCACGACTGGCGTATCAGTCCCAAAAGCCAAGGTTGCGCCTTGCTCTAGAAAGGACTGAAAAGGAAACATTTGACTGGCACGCTGAGGGCCTACTTCTTCATCGAGGGTCTCATAACCGACTAATAAATGGCTAGGCTGTACGGAGAGTACCAGTTGTTCTTGGCGAACTAGTGGCAGATCAGCGGCGTCCATCACTTCCAAGTGTTCCAAGGTGTTGGCTTTGCCTTTAGAAAGCGGGTGAGCAGCAGCACTTTCTTGATAAAAGAGGAGTGCTTGTCGAATCGCTTCATCACCGATGGTATGGATGCGCATCGGCCAGTCTTGCTGGTTGGCTTGTAAAATAAAGCGGCGCATCCGTTGAACATCGATCAAGGGCATCCCGACATCACCAGCAAAATACGGTGTTTCATATTCCTCTTTTAAAAAAGCCGTGTGCGTACTCGTCACGCCATCAAAAAATTGTTTGACGCCGCCCATTTGTACTTTTTCGGAGCGATAAGTATGGTAAGTTTCTTTCAGTTGCGTGATGTCTTCTCGCATGGCTGGATAAAAGACAGCGCGCAAGGTCGCTTCTGCTTCTGTTTGCCGATAAAGAGTGGGGTAGACCAAATCGTCCCAGCTTTCTCCTGTCAAGGCAACATCACCGATCGTCGTAATGCCGTATTGATTGAGCTGCTTCATATAGGTCAGAAAGGCAGCAGGGCTTTGTGCTTGGAATGACTGTAAAACCTTTGCTAAATAATGAATGGCGATCGCTTCTAAAAAGCAGCCGCTTAATTGTCCGCTGTTTTCGTCAAGCAGTGCCTCGCCGCTGATCCCTGCTGGTAAGTTCTCAGGTGTGATCCCTAAAGCAGCGATCCCTTGGCTATTCAACCAAATACTGTGGGCATCACCTGAAATCAGCATGACAGGCGTATCGGCACAATAGTTGTCGATCGAATCTTTCGTCGGGTAGACTTGCTGACCGAAATCACTGCTGAACCAGCCGATGCCGATTTTCCATCCATGGGTGATGGGCAAGGCGGGCACTTGCTGGGCAACGGCTTCTTCTGTCACTCCCGTAAGATGGGTCAGTGCCCCTTGATGGAGTAATGCGGAAAGATAAAAATGAACATGAGCATCAATAAAGCCTGGAATGATCATTTGTTCTTTGAGATCAATGACCTGGGTGTCTTCAGCAAGTGTTGGCAGCGCTGAAAGAGGACCCACAGCCGTGATTTTCTGGTCTTCTATCAGGAGAAAGCCCGCAAAAGTCGTTTTTGTTTTGGTATCAAAGATGTGTTCAGATTTTAGTAATAGTGACAATTATAATCCCAACTTCCATTCAAGGAAAAGATCGTTGTAAAGCTCAACCGCTTCTTTTCCTAAGTATTCATAATGTTCCATTTGTTCCATCGCACTTGGCTCAGGGTAGAAAGCCTTGTCAGCAGTCAGTTCTGCTGGCAGCATGGCTTTGGCCGATTCACTCGGCGTGGCGTAGCCCACGTATTCGGCATTTTGTGCGGCATTTTCTGGCCGCAGCATAAAATTGATGAAGGCGTAGGCTCCCTCAAGATTGCCAACGGTTTTCGGGATCGCAAAATTGTCTGTCCAAATCGCACCGCCATCATTGGGAACGATATAGGTGACGGCAGGATTTTCCGCCATCACATAAGCGGCATCGCCCGAATACCCGATTCCTAAAGGGGCATCGTTGTTGATCATCAAGGTTTTGATCTCGTCGGTCAAAACTGCTTTGACGTTGGGACGGATACTTTCCAGCTTCTTCAAGGCTTTGGCGACCTTGGTCGGGTCTTTTTCATTTTGGGAAAGACCGAGCGTCTGTAACGCGATTCCTAAGGTTTCGCGAGCACCATCCACCATCAATACATCATTTTTAAATGCAGGGTCCCATAAATCACTCCAGCCATGGATCGAAGAAACATCAACTTCTTCAGTATTTGCCATGATTCCGATCGTGCCCCAAAAATAGGGGATTGAGTAGGTATTGTCAGGATCAAAGGCTTGATCCATCAAAAAAGGCGACAGATCTTCCGTTCCCGTCAATTTCTGATGGTCTAAAGGCACTAACAATCCTTCTTCGATCATTTTCGGAATGATCGATTCGCTAGGGAAAACCAAATCATAGCGCGAGCCGCCTTGTTTGATTTTGGTTTCCATCGCTTCGTTGGAGTCAAATGTATTATAAATCACTGAGTAACCAGTCTCAGTTTCGAATGTTTTGATCAATTCGGGGTCAATATATTCGCCCCAATTGTAAATAATCACTGTATTTTTGTCGGACGACGTTGCTGCCCCCGATTCTTTCGTTAACACCGAAGCACCTAAAAACAGCAACGCGGTGATGCCGATCACACCGCCAAAAAATACCCACAACCTTTTCAATTCATCAATTCCTTCTTTCTCTACAATTTCGTATTTCTTGAGTAGCGTAATTGATTTTTAAAGAAAAGGCAATAAAAAAATGAAGAAAAAATAAACCCGTTTCTTTCAAGGCTTTGAAGGAGGAACGGCCAAGTGGCTGGGGCAGTTTCCAAACATATCATTTGTCAAATTCCCTCCTTTTGCCTAAGCTAGGGAAGTGAGAAATCAAGGGATGGAAAAACAGGAACCTCTCTTTGATGAAGAATGAATGTAAGGAGTGAAGCATCAATGGAAACACGTGCTGTCGTTATTGAAGCCTATGGTGGAAAAGACCAATTAAAAGAAGCAACGGTCCAATTACCAGAATTAAAAGCAAATCAATTATTAGTCAAAGTTGCCGCAACGTCCATCAACCCGATCGATTGGAAATTAAGAGAAGGCTATTTAAAACAAATGTTTCCGTGGGACTTCCCAATTATTTTAGGTTGGGATGTCGCAGGGGATATCGTAGAAATAGGTGCTGACGTGACAGAATTCAAAGTTGGTGATGCGATCTATGCCCGCCCTGAAACGACTCGTTTTGGGACGTATGCTGATTACGCCATCGTGGATGCTGAGTTAGCAGCGATCAAACCAGAAAACCAAAACTACGCAGAAGCAGCTGCAGTGCCATTAGCTGGTTTGACTGCTTACCAAGCGTTGTTTGAACACGGTCGTTTAAAAGAAGGGGAAAAAGTCTTGATCCATGCCGGAGCAGGCGGAGTTGGTACCTATGCGATCCAACTAGCAAAAGCAGCTGGCGCTTACGTCATCACGACGGCTAGTCCTCGTAACCATGAGTTATTGCAAAAACTTGGTGCCGATGAGATCATCGATTACCATACGACAGATTTTGAAGAAGTCTTGCAAGACATCGATTTGGTCTTTGATACGATGGGGGGCGACACCCAGAAGAAAAGTTTCACTGTCTTAAAACCTAAGGGCCGTCTGATCTCGATTTTGAGTATTGAAGACAAAGACTTGGCAAAAGAAAAAGACATCTTCGCCAAAGCAATTTGGTTACGAACCAACGGCAAACAATTGGCAGAATTGACAGAGCTGATCGAAGCAGAAAAAGTCAACAGTATCATCGGTGCAACCTTCCCATTGACAGCACAAGGAATTTACGATGCCCACGCATTGAGTGAAACACACCATGCAGTCGGCAAGATCGTTATTGAAAACCAAGACAATTTCATCAGCCAAGACGCAGAATAAAGGAGGCTGAACCGATGCGCTTATGGCATGAAGCGCTGATACCTGCTTTGCCTCGGCAGCAGCTGTTAGGCCAGCATCGTGAAGCAGCAGCCTTACGGGGGCTAGGCTGGGGTAAAAAGCACGCAACCGTCGATTACGTTTTTACCCATCCGCCCTATAAATTGTTTCAATACCATCAGTTAGTGCTGGATGAAATGAACCGTCGAGGCTATCGGCCAGCACCTGAATGGTACGATCCAGCGTATCGTGGCAAAAATCTGCCGCTGGAACCCTCCGTTCAAGCTGTTCCTTTGACTACGCCGATCTATCCAGAACATGATGAAGCATACTTGGAAGAATGCTTAGTGAATCTCCATAGTAAAGGGATCTATCTTTAAAGACCAAACACTTTCCTGAATTTTTGTTCGGGAAAGTGTTTTTTTGCTTTAAAATCGGTAACTTACAAAAAGTAAGCATATTGTTCGCAACTTTTTTTGTTCCTTGTTATAGTGAGAACAGAGAATCAGTAATGAGAAATGAGGAAAAGAAAATGACCATCAATCACAGAAATCTTGAATTTGGGTTAGATACGTTTGGCGATCTAGCCTTTGATGATACAACGAAAGAACGGATCAGTTACAGCGAATCGTTGCGCAATATCGTGGCAGAAGGAAAATTAGCCGATGAAGTCGGCATCGATGTCATTGCCTTAGGGGAGCACCATCGGGAAGAATATTCGATCTCAAGTCCTGATACGGTACTGGCGGCTTTAGCGATGGTTACCAAAACCATCAAATTAGGTACCGGTGTAACTGTCTTGAGTTCGGATGATCCCGTGCGGGTCTACGAACGGTTTGCGACCGTTGACGCGTTGTCGAACGGTCGTGCACAAATCATGCTGGGACGAGGATCTTTTACTGAATCATTCCCTCTATTCGGCTATGACTTGCAAGATTATGAAGAACTATTTGAAGAAAAAACAGCGATGTTTAGTGAACTGAGAAAAGGCAAACCATTAACTTGGGAAGGCAAGTTCACGCAATCCTTAAAAAATGTCGACGTTTTTCCAAAAATCGAGGGGCATCAATTAGATACCTATGTGGGTGTTGGTGGAACCCCTGAATCGATCATTCGTGCCGTCCGTTATGGGTTTCCCGTTATGTTAGCGATCATCGGTGGCGAACCTGCTCGTTTTGCGCCCTATGTTGATCTGTATAAAAAGGCAGCGCAGCAACTGGGGCAACCGATTTTGCCAATCGGCATGCACTCCCATGGTGTGATCGCCGACACCGACGAAGAAGCCTATGAAATCGGCTGGAACTACATCAAAAAGAGCATGGACAAAATCGGTCTTGATCGCGGCTGGCCAGCCATGAGCAAAGAGCGCTTTGACTTTGAAGTCGAACATGGTTCTTACTATGTAGGCAGTCCAGAAACTGTGGCGCAAAAAATTGCCCGTATGATGCCGCAAGTCGGTGTAGAACGCTTTGATCTGGTTTACGGTACTGGCGGACAGCTGCAAAAAGACCGTTTCAAAACGATTGAATTGTATGGAACCAAAGTGATTCCACGGGTGAAAGAATTGTTGGCAGCATGTGATGGCAATGCCTAAAACCATCGGTATTTTAGGCGCAGGCAAGTTAGGCTTAGCGCTCGCAAATCTTGGTGCCCAGGCGGGCTATCGGGTCTTGATCGCTAGTACGAAGCCAGCAGAAAAAATCGCCTTGTCCGTTTCTGTGTTGGCTCCGGGAGCGATCGCAAAAAATGCCGCTGAAGTGATGACAGAAGCCCAAACGATCATTTTGGCAATCCCATTGAGTAAGTACCAACAGCTGCCAGCAGAAGCTTTGGCTGGCAAGCTAGTGATCGATGCCATGAATTATTGGTGGGAAGTCGATGGCAAAGAAACAGAATACTCATCCATCGAGCAGACTTCTTCGGAACGTGTGCAACGCTATTTTTCCCAAAGTAAGGTAGTCAAAGGATTCAATCATATGGGGTACCACGACATCCAAGAGGAATCTTTGCTGACGAGAACAGCTGCTCAAGGAACTGCCAAAAAAGCCATCGCCATTGCTGGTGATGACCAAACCGCCCTCGATCAGACAGCAGAAATCGTTGCTGCCTTCGGCTTTGATCCCTTTCCTATCGGTGCTTTAGCTAATGGCATCATGTTAGAACCCGGCAGTCCTTTCTTTGGTGCCAATCAAACCAAAGAGGGATTGACGGCATTGATGAAGGCGTTTTGGAGCAGTGAGAAAGGGCAAGCGTTTCTGGCGCGTCCTTCTGCTGTGAGTAACAAGCAGCAGGCTCCCCAGTAAAAGAGCCGCCTCAAAGTACGGCTGGATACGATAAAAACAACCCTCTTCTCAAAAAAGAAGAGGGTTTTTCCCATCCAGTCAAATCAGCACGTGGTCGCTAAAAAATACAATGTAATTGTTACGATTGTGATTCTTAAGCAGTGGTTGTTACGTTTACGTCTCTGCCAGACGTTCCATAGTGTACATATCAGCCTGTACCTGCTTTGTGCTCGCCTTTGACCCCCACCCATGTTTGTTAAAGATCGACCAGCCAGTTGGTTTGTTGGATCTTTCCATCTAATTCTCGCAGCTGTTTGGCGGTCGTATTCAATTGCTCCGTTAGCGTTTTTGTATCGATCGTGCGCACCAGTCGAATTTCGTTGCGACCCATTCGGGGAGCTGCTTTGGTTTCATCCAGTGCTTGCGTAAGCAGTGCATGCTTGCGGCGCAGCTGTTCTCGCTGTTCTAGTGCTTCCATCAGCAATAACGCACTATCTGCTAAAGAGGCAGTCGCATTTTTCCGGTTGATGGCAACGACTAATTCGGAATACTGTTGATTGATCTCATCGTATTCCTTGAACAATTCTGTGATACTGCGATCCAAGGTATCGCCTTCTTGGACTAACACACTGTTAGAGATTTCATTGCGCAATTGAAACAGACGATTGTTCAAATCTCGTCTTAAAAGTAACGCTTCTGCTAATTTCATTTTGGCACACTCCTTTTTACAAATGAGAAGGCTTATCTAGTTCTTATCCTAGAGAAGAACGTGACGAAAGGCAAGCAAGACGCAAAACAAGCTCTGATAGAAAAATCATAAAAAACTGAATATTCGCAATTCTTGTTGACTTCCAAAAACACCAATAGTATACTTTAAAACAATCATGAAATAGACAAAAAAACGTCATTTACCTGTTTTTTAGATAAAAAGAAAGACGATGAAGAGAAGAGTAGCTTTGGAATCTGTTAGAAGAGAACCCGGATGGTGAGAAAGGGCAGCAGAAAAAAAGTGAAGATGAGCTCTGAGTGATCTGATTTGTTCACGCAAATCAGACGGAAAGCAGCCGTTACCGTGCCAAGTATCTTAGCGTACTGTTGAGGTGCCATTTGTGAGAATGGTGCGAAAAAGGGTGGTAACACGAAAATCTCGTCCCTTTGTTTGTCAAAGTTGATAAGCAAAGGGATGAGGTTTTTTCTTTTTATCGTTGAATGCGTTTTTTGCTGTCATGAAAAACACTTGCGTTGGTTGCGCAATCACATAGGAGGAAGAATGAAAATGATCTGGAAGAAGCGTTTATTGGTTGCAGCAGGAGTGATTGGGTTGACCCTTTCTGGCTGCACGACAACAGGAAATACTGAGGGATCAGAGGCTGAAACTAACGGAGCGCAGAATCAAGCGATCGCGGTGAGTCTACCAGCTGAGCTGACGACTCTCGATACGACCCAAACGACGGATAAAGCAACGTTTACCATCGTACAACATTTATTCGAAGGGCTTTATCGTTTCGATGAAAACAGTGAACCAGTTCCAGGCTTGGCAGAAGGAGTCGAAATCAGTGAAGATGGCAAAACCTATACCTTTACTTTGCGAGACGATGCGAAGTGGAGCAATGGCGAAGCGATCACTTCGGCTGACTTTGCTTATGCGTGGAAAAAGTTAGTCGATCCAGCAACGATGGGACCAAATGCCTATTTGTTGGATAATGTAGTCAATAGTAAAGACATTCGTGAAGGCAATGCAGACGTAGAAACGATTGGTCTAGAAACCCCAGATGACGCGACCTTTATCGTGCAGTTGGAGCAGCCGCAGCCTTCGTTTTTATCCTTGATTTCCATCGGCTGGTTGGCACCGCAAAATCAAGCCTTTGTTGAAGAAAAAGGCGAGACCTATGCCCGGACAAGTGAAGATTTGTTGTATTCTGGGCCCTTTACTTTAACCGATTGGCAACAGACAGGAGACGAGTGGACGCTAGTGAAAAACGACCAATACTACGATGCTGATGTCGTTCAATTGGAGGAGATCAAAGGCTCCACCATCAAAGAAGAAAATACGGGGATCCAATTGTTTGAAAGCGGCGACCTGGATTTGCAAAAAATCAGCGGAATCTATGTTCAACAATACGGGGACAATGAAGAACTAGTTACGCAAAACGATGTGGCGAACTTTTTCTTAGACTTCAATAAAACCGCCAACGATGCCTTAGCAAATGTTCATGTGCGTAAAGCGATCGCGTTGGCGATCGACAAAGAAAGTCTCGTGGATAATGTGTTGAACGATGGAGCGAAAGTTTTAAATGGATTGATCCCTACCGGCTTAGCTGCGAATCCAAATACTGGCGAAGATTTTCGAGCATATAGCGGTGATTATAACCTGTATGATTTAGAGGCTGCCAAGGAAGAGTGGGAAAAAGCCCAAGCGGAAATTGGCGAAAGTACGACGCTGCGTTTGTTAGTGACAGATGATGACAATGGCCAAAAAATCGGGGAGTACTTGCAAAGCCAACTCCAAGAGAACTTGCCAGGCTTGTCGATCTCCATCAACAAACAGCCACGTGCCAGCTTGAATCAATCAAGAGCAAATAGTGATTATGAGCTTTCCGTTTCTGGCTGGATCGCTGGAAGCAGTGATATGGATATGTTCTTTATCTTATACAAAAACGGCGCTTCCTTTAACTACGGCGGCTATGTCAATGAAGAATATACGGCGTTGACGGAAGATGCGCGCACCGTTCATGCCAATGACCCCGATCAATATTTTGAAGATTACAAAGCGGCAGAAGAAATTTTGTTGGAACAAGATGCTGCGCAAGTCCCTCTTTATCAAAGTGCTTCAAATTATCTAATCAAATCAAATGTTAAAGACATCCAATTCCCAGCTTATGGCGCGCATTTCTTTTTCCGCACCGCCTATGTTAGTGAATAAGGGGAAAAATAGTTGAATGAAACGCGCATGTTTATTCGATGAACATGCGCGTTTTGCAACAAAAAAAGCAGTTCAGAAAGCTGAACTGCTAAATGCGGAAGATGGGAGTTGAACCCACACGAGATAAACTCACACGCGCCTGAAGCGTGCGCGTCTGCCATTCCGCCACTTCCGCATAAGATAAAGATAATCCTTTCTAGGAAGAAATGCAAGTCCAATCTCACAAAAAGGAGCCCGCCAGCGGGGACTGGCGGGATAGGAGTAAAAATGAAAAAGTGTTAGGGTTGTTTGTTGGTATGCATTTATAATAGCGGGAAAATGTGAAAAAAAGTTGACGAATCAAACAGAATTCTGAGAAGAAATCGTCAAGAAAAAGTGAAACCATTTAAAACAGTCAGAAGACAAAAAGGAGCCCGCCAGCGGGGACTGGCGGGAAGGAGTAAAAATGAAAAAGTGTTAGGGTTGTTTGTTGGTATGCATTTATAATAGCGGGAAAATGTGAAAAAAAATTGACGAATCAAACAGAATTCTGAGAAGAAATCGCCAAGAAAAAGTGAAACCATCTAAAACGGTCAGAAGACAAAAAGGAGCCCGCCAGCGGGGACTGGCGGGAAGGAGTAAAAATGAAAAAGTGTTAGGGTTGTTTGTTGGTATACAGGTATCATACCGAGAAAATATGAAGAATTTTCGCGTGAAATTTAGAAATTGCGTGAATCTTTTGACAAATTATGGCTTCTGTTTGAATTTTTTCTTAAAAGAGAATTGACAAAAGGCACAAGCTTTGATAATTTAAATGAAACAAAATGCAAACGCGATGAAAAAGAAAGTAGAATCAAGGAAATTGTCTAGCAGAGAGTTCCAGCAGGTGAGAAGGAACGACAACGAATGATTTGAAAATGACTTTGGAGCGGATTTTCTGACTAATTAGGAAAATACGGTTGCCCCGTTAACAAGCGACAGTCTCCGAGTGTTTTCGGGTACTGAATGAGGTGAAGCCTGTGAAGGTTTTGCAGATTAAGGTGGTACCGCAGGTGATGCCCTTAGCTTTGGCTAAGGGCTTTTTTTGTGTCTGTAGGGTCAGCTGTTTCATGCGAAGGTTTTGTTGAAAAGGAGAAAGGTTGTTGGGAGGAGAGAAAATGCACAAATTAGTGGTTCAAACCGATTTTGGTTTGCAAGATGGAGCGGTTAATGCGATGTACGGGGTAGCTTATCAAGTGGCACCGGAGCTGGTCATTGCGGATTTGACTCATGAGATCGAGCCATACAACATTCATGACGCCAGCTATCGCCTGCTGCAAAGCGTCACCTATTGGCCGGCAGGAACGGTCTTTGTTTCAGTGGTGGATCCTGGCGTAGGGTCTGATCGACGAAGTGTGGTTGCCAAGCTGGCGACCGGGCAGTTAGTTTTGACACCAGATAACGGCACCCTGACCTATTTAGCGACTTATATCGGAATCGCTGAACTTCGGGTGATCAATGAGGCAACTGAGCGCTTGGCAGGATCAGCCGAAAGCCATACGTTTCATGGTCGGGATGTTTATATGTATAACGCCGCTCGGCTCGCCAGCGGCGCCATCAGCTTTGAAGAGCTAGGAACACCTGAACCTAAAGAAGCGATCCAAGTTTTTGCCATTGAAAAGCCAAGCCAAACAGCTGAAACGATCACAGGGACGATCGATATTCTCGATATCCGCTTTGGTTCGTTGTGGACGAATATTCCCCACACGTTCTTTAAGCAATGGCAGGTCCAATACAATGAGTCGCTGCTCGTCAGTATCTACTACCAAGATACCCTGCGTTATCAAGAAGAAGTGCGTTTCGGACGCTCCTTTGCGCAAGTGGCAGAACAAGAACCCGTCTTATATGTCAATTCCTTGCTGAATATCGGTTTAGGGCTCAACTTGGCTTCATTTGCTGAAACCTATAAAATCGGGACTGGCACGAATTGGAAAATTACCCTCAAAAAAAAGGAGAAATGAAAAATGAATCAATCAAAATTTACAGTGAAACACATTGTTGCAATCGGTATCGGTGCTGCGGTCTTTTTCGTCTTAAAACGTTTCGTCACGATCCCGACGGGGTTCCCAAATACAGATATCGCCACAGCCTATCCTTTCTTGGCGCTGTTAGGCGTTGTCTACGGTCCGATCGTGGCTGGTTTAGCAGGCTTTATCGGTCATGCTCTAGGAGATTTAACGACTTATGGTCCATGGTGGTCTTGGATCGCCGCCTCTGGGATCTTAGGGGTGTTCTTTGGACTTTTGACTCGTTGGATTCCAATCCAGCAAGGAACCTTTGGCGCGAAAGAAATTCGTACCTTCTTGATCGGTGAAACGATCGCAAATTTGGTCGTCTGGGTGATCATTGCCCCGATCGGGGATATTTTGATCTATGGCGAACCAGCGAACAAAGTCTTTACGCAAGGAGTCATTGCGGGATTGACCAATGCAGTCGTAACTGGGATAATCGGAGTGATCCTGCTAAAAGCCTATGCCCAAACCAAAACCAAAAAAGGCAGCTTGAGCAAGGAATCCTAACCAAAGAAATGTGTGAAGGCTAAAAAATGAAACAAAAAATCATTCAATTTACGAATTTTTCTTTCCAATATGATGCACAAGCGGAACCGACCTTGAAAAACATCGATCTAACGATCTATGAAGGAGAAAAAGTCCTGATCGTCGGTGCCAGCGGTTCTGGCAAAAGTACATTAGGAAAATGTTTGAACGGTTTGATCCCGCAAAACGACAAAGGCAGTAGTACTGGAGAATTGACGATCGGTACCAATGCCTTTGGGCAAGCTTCCATCTACGAGCTGTCTTTGACCGTCGGCACGGTGCTGCAAGACACCGATAGCCAATTTGTAGGCTTGACCGTAGCAGAAGATATCGTGTTTTCATTGGAAAACGATCAGCGCAGTCAAGCAGTGATACAAGAGGCGCTGCGTTTTTGGGCAGAAAAGACCGACTTAATGGATCATTTGGCGAAAAAACCGCAGGAATTATCGGGTGGCCAAAAGCAGCGTGTTTCAATGGCAGGTGTTTTGATCGATGAAACACCGATTCTACTGTTTGATGAGCCGCTAGCCAACTTGGATCCGCAAACAGGTGTGGAAGCCATCAAAATGATCGACCATCTGTATCAAGAGAAGCGTTTTACCACCATCATCATCGAACACCGCTTAGAAGAAGTGTTAGCCGCCGCTGTCGATCGCATCATCGTGATGGAAGAAGGCCGCATTCTTGCCGACAGTACACCGAATGAACTATTAAAAACGGATATGCTGCAGCAAGTCGGCATCCGTGAACCACTGTATTTAGCCGCTTTAAAAAAAGCGGGGGTTCCCGTGACTGACGCTGCTGATTTGGTCGCGGTAGAAGCATTTGCATCACCTGAGATTGCCGAAAAACTGACTCAGTTTCAAGAAAAATTTCCGAAACCGGCGCTTCCTAGCCACCAGCCACCGTTGTTGCAAGCAAAAAATCTATCGTTTTCCTACCAAGTGGGCAAACCCATTTTGCAGGCACTGGATTTTACCATCCATCAAGGAGAAATGATTAGTTTGGTCGGGCATAATGGCGCAGGAAAATCGACCTTGTCCCATTTGATTACCGGCTTTTTGACTCCGACTTCTGGCAAATTACTTTGGCAAGGAGCAGACATGGGCAATGATTCCATCAAAGAACGAGCGCAAAAAATCGGGTATGTTTTGCAAAACAGCAATCAAATGCTGTCAAAAAACTTCCTGTTTGACGAAGTTGCCTTAGGCTTGCGCAACCGCAACGTTCCAGAGGCTGAAATCACAGAAAAAGTTCACCAGACCTTGAAAATTTGTGGTCTTTATCCGTTTCGCTCATGGCCATTGTCGGCACTAAGTCATGGGCAAAAACGCCGAGCCGCCATTGCAGCGATCCTCGTCTTAGATCCTGAACTCATTTTATTGGATGAGCCGACAGCGGGACAAGACTATCGCCATTACACCGAAATGATGCAATTTTTACAGGAGTTGAACCAGCGGGGATTAACGATCGTTATGATCACCCACGATATGCACCTGATGTTGGAGTATACACAGCGGACGATCGTTTTGACACAAGGAACGATTTTGCTGGACGCACCGCCAGAAGTTGTTTTAGCAGACAAACAAGTGGTGAGTGCCGCGAACCTCAAAGAAACCAGCCTGTATACGCTGGCGACTCTTAACCAGCTGACAGATCCCGCCGCTTTTACTGCCGCCTTCATTGCCAGCGAGAAGGAGGAACACGATGGAAAGTAATCTAATCGGTTATCTTGACCGCAAAACGTGGATTCACCAATTAAGCGGTGCCGCAAAACTGATTTGTTTTTTGCTGCTATCCATCATCGGGATGATCTCTTATGATACGCGCTTTCTCATTGGACTGGCATTGTTTTCGGTCTTTCTATTTGCCAGTGCTGGAATTCGCTACCGAGATATCGCTTTTGTATTGAAATTTATCATCTTCTTTTCGCTTTTGAATTTGGTGGCGGTCTATCTTTTCGCACCAGAATATGGGGTGGAGATCTACGGTACGCGCCACGTGATTTTCGAAGGGATCGGTCGGTATACATTGACCCAAGAGCAAGTGTTTTATGAGTTCAATCTGTTGATCAAATATTTTGTCACGATTCCTCCAGGGTTGATTTTCTTGTTTACCACCAATCCTAGTGAGTTGGCGTCCAGTATCAACCGCATCGGGATTTCCTACAAGATCGCCTATGCAGTCGCACTGGCTTTGCGTTACATTCCCGATATTCAAGATGATTTTCGGACGATTGCCAAAGCGCAACAAGCACGGGGCGTGGAGCTTTCTAAAAAAGCACCTTTGCGCAAGCGAGTGGCAGGCAATGTCGCGATCGCGATTCCTTTGATTTTTTCCAGCTTGGAACGGATCGACCATATTTCTGCTGCCATGGAGCTAAGAAGGTTTGGCAAGCATAAGCAGCGTACCTGGCTGAAAGCTAAGCCGATCCAAGGCAAAGATCTCTTGGCGATTGCTGTCGTTTGCTTGATCGTGGCGCTTGGATTGTCCTTGATGGTCCTTAATGGCGGACGTTTCTACAATCCGTTTCGTTAATAAATCACCCCATGAAAACTTAAAAAAACGGACGCATTGTCAATAATGAAAGTGGGACGGATGATTCAGAATTGATTCATCCGTCCCAGAAATGATCGAGCCAAAAAACGCAGACCTAGCAGCAACTGACTTTAGTAAATGTAGCACGCGCTAAAGTTAATTGACTGACTATCCTGCGTTTTTTTGCCGATAAAAAAAGGAGCCCGCCAGCGGGGACTGGCGGGATAGGAGTAAAAATGAAAAAGTGTTAGGGTTGTTTGTTGGTATGTATTGATAATAGCGGGAAAATGTGAAAAAAATAGGAAGAGAAAGCAATAGAAGTGTGTCAATCTGTTGATGATTTTCGTAAAACATTCCAGCGGAAGCCTTTTAGATCTTTGATTGACGGAAACACGAAATAAGGCTACACTGATGGCATCAAAGCAGTACAAGGAGGGGACAGGATGGATGCCATTACGATCAACGGACTAAGCAAACAATACAACAAGAAGTACGCCATCGAGAACGTATCATTGCAAGTGGCAGAAGGAGAGATTTTTGGCTTTATCGGACCAAATGGTGCGGGAAAATCAACGACCATCAAAGTATTGTTGAATTTTATCAAACCAGATGCAGGACAGGCGGCGATTTTTGGACGAGATTGCCAACAAGCAGCCAAAGAGATCAAAACGTTTACTGGGTATGTTTCCAGTGATGTACGGTTTTATTCAAAAATGACGACAGCAGAACTACTGGCATTTACGGCGGATTTTCATCAAGTCAAGCAGCCAAAAAAAGAGACTCAGGAGTTGATGGAGCTTTTTCAAATTGATCCAAACAAATCGATCCCAGAACTTTCTTTAGGGAACAAGAAAAAAGTCGGGCTTGCGAGCGCCTTGATTGCACAACCGAGAATGTTGATTTTAGATGAGCCGACCAATGGCTTAGATCCCTTGATCCAAAAACGGCTGTTTGAAGAGCTTCTCAGAAGAAACAAACAGGGGATGACGATTTTTCTATCCAGTCATGATCTGCATGAAATTCAGACCTATGCCCATCGTACCGCCTTTATTCGTGAAGGACAGATCATCACCGTGAAAGAATTGAGTGAGGAAGAAAATTTCGGCAAAGTTGTAACGCTCACGAATGAGGACAGCCTCTCATTAGCCGGCTTGGAAAATGTACAGGTTCTTGCTCAGGAATCACACAGCCTGCGTTTTTTCTATCAAGGGGACATGAATCAGCTGGCACATTTTTTAACCAATCCTGCCATTAAAGAGTTCACGATCGAACACCCAACCCTTGAACAGCAATTTATGCTCCTGTATGAAGGAGGTTCTCAAAAATGACTTTAATGAAAATCGATCTTAAAAATACCTTCAAAGGCTGGCTAGTCTGGGCGATCCTTTTTGCAGGAATCATTTTTGCATTTACGGCTATCTATCCTCAAATGATTACGCCAGAAATGAAAACGTCGTTAGACCAGATGTTGGGCTCTTTCAGCCCAGAATTACTAGGCATCTTTAACATCCAACTGACAGGACCCTCAAGTTTGGTTTCTCCAACAGGTTTTTTCGGGTACTACTTTCAATACTTATTTATTGCTGCGTGTATTTATGGGATGCTTTTAGGCTTGAACAGTCTGATCACTGAAGAATCAGAAGGAACGATCGAGTATTTATATGCTCAGCCTATTAGCCGCAGAGAAATCGTTGGGTGGAAGTTCCTCGCTCGATTGTTGTTGCTGACTGGCTTTTGGCTGATTGCTTATGGCAGTAGTCTGGTCTCATTTGCTTTGTTCAAACTACCTGAAGATGACCTGTCTGCTTTTATAGAAGAAATCAGCAAAATCTTCGTTGCCGAGTATGGTGTCTTAGTCTTTTTCCTCTGTCTAGGTTTCTTTTTATCCACGATCTTGCGTTCCAGCAAACAAACCGCCAGCGTCGGCTTAGGCTGCGTGTTCGGTCTGTATTTGCTCGGCATCGTGGGGGAACTCTACGATAAATTGGAATGGCTAGCAGGACTTTCACCTGTGCGGATGGCATTACCCGTCCAACTCATGGATAACGGCGCGACATCAGTCCTATGGGTACTGCTGATCGGTATCATCTGTTTCTTTGGCACCTTTTCCCGTTATGAGCGCAAAGACTTGCAAGTCTGAGTATATCAATCAAAAGACAAAAAAAGAGCCTGTCAGCGGGGACTGACAGGCAAAGGAGTAAAAATGAAAAAGTGTTAGGGTTGTTTGTTGGTATGCTTATATAATAGTCTCGAAATGTGAAAAAAGTATGACGAAGCAGGCACGTTTTTGCGAAAAAATCATTGCGAAAGTTAAGAAAGCGTAAAGCGTCCCTTCACCAAAAGGCTTGAAGGGGCAACAAGAACCTAAAATCACTCCGAAGCAGCAGGCGGTTCATGCTGTTTCGGAGTGATTTTTTAGTTGAAGCTACTTGCTCAAGTCAAGGCTATCGACATTAAAGGTGTCGCCATGTGCTAAGTCACCATAACGATAGCCACGGTTAAACCAGTCCACGCGTTGCTGCGATGTGCCGTGCGTAAAACTATCTGGAACAACATAGCCTTGGTATTCTTTTTGCAGCGTATCATCCCCGATGGCATTGGCAGCCGTGATCGCTTCTTGAATGTCGCCAGCTTCTAAGATCGGTTGTCCTTGATAGGTTTCACCTTGCAAATATTTCGCAAAAGTACCAGCTAAGTAGTCAGCTTGCAGTTCCAAACGAACGCTGTACTGATTGTATTCCTTTTCTGAAACTTGCTGGCGGATTTTGTCCAATTGTTGGGTGATTCCCAGCTCATTTTGCACATGATGACCGACTTCATGGGCGATGACATAGGCCATTGCGAAGTCGCCGCTTGCGCCATATTTATCGGAAAGCTCATTGGCAAAGCTAAGATCAAGGTACACATTCTCATCTGCTGGGCAATAAAACGGACCAACCTGTGACGTGGCATAGCCGCATGCCGACTGGACACTTCCCGTAAATAATACGAGTGTCGGGTCTTGATAGGTTTCTTGCCGCTCTTGAAAAACGTCTTGCCAATAATCTTCTAAATAGCCGAATACGACTGCGGAAAACTCTTTTTCCTCCGTGTACTCACTGGTGCCCACATTTTCTGTCTGGTAATTGGCTGCTTGACCGCTGCCACCCAAGACATCCGGCAGCGAATTTAAATCACCACCGCTAAACAGGAAAAATAAAACAGCGATGATCACCGTACCGATCCCGCCACCAGCAGCCAGCATCCCGCCTGAGTTAGATGATCGCCCCGTTCGATCATCGACATTTCTGCTTTGTCTACTCCCACGCCATTTCATGTTATCTCCTCCTATATAAATCCTAGCTTAATTATAAGAGAAAGGCGGCAGATTGTGAAAAAAAGCGCCTTGAAATTGTTATAAAATGCCAGCAGGAGCCTTGAAAATCAAAGTGTACACTCCTTTTAATCATTCTTTAATCTAACAATTAGCCTTCTAATTTGGTACAGTAGCAATAAAATAGAGGTAGAGGGTGAGCGTATGAAAATGAATTATTCGGGGACATCGGAACGAAGGATTTTGATTTTTAAACGGTTGATTGCTGGCGAGCACCTCAGTTATCAGCAGTTAGCAGAGGATTATTTCGTTTCCCGCAGCAGTATTGCAAAAGATATTTCTTATTTAAAAGAACTGTTTCAAAAAGAAAGCTTACGTCTGAGATTTGATAATTCAGGTACATTTTTTGAAGGAAGTGAATCCCAGATCCATCGAGTGCTGAAACGCTTTTGCTTAATGATGCTGGATCAACCAGCGGCGTTTTCCTTGTTGGTGGAACCTGAGAAATACCAGGAAGTAAATCAGGCGTTTCGTCGAGCGTTAGTGGAAAAACAAGTGGAAATGCCCGACAGCTATATCCAAAGTATCGTCCTTTCCATCGTGCTGCTGATCGAACGGGCGAGTCATGCGGAAAACTTAGTGATTGAAGAAAATCGCCAAGTGGGGAAGCTGTTTTTGGAGTTCGACAAATATCCGTTAGTCTATGAGCTACTGAAAGAAATCGAAGAACAGCACATTTATCAATTTTCACCAAAAGAAGTGCAATATCTAACCTACCTGATCGTCGGTAGCGGCTTGAAATTTTTTATGAAAAGTGAAAAAGTTCCTTTCGTCTTTCGGGGAAAAGTACGCAACTTGATTCAAAAAATCAGCGAAGGCTTAGGCACCGACTTGACCCAAGACAATCGATTGGAAGAAGATGTGACGATCCATCTGTATCAACTGCTGTTGCGGATCGAAGCGCAAACCACAGTCATCAACCCTTTGTTAGAGGAAATCAAACAAAACTATCCTGCCTTGTATGGCGTGGTCTGGTTCTCGCTCCATGATTTTTTGAAAGCGTATCAAGTGGGGATCTCTGATGATGAGATCGGATTTGTCACAATCCATTTTCAAGCAGCGATCGAGCGAATGCGCCGCATGAACAAAATCATTTTTGTCTGTCCCAATGGCGTCGGCACTAGCTCGTTTGTCTCTGCGAAAATCCGTCGCATTCTGCCAGAGATCGACAGTATCGAAACCGTTTCAGTAGAAAAATTAAAGCAGATGGACATCTCGGCGATCGATTTTATTATTTCAACCATCGATCTTGTCGGGATTCAAAAACCTGTGGTGCGGATCTCGCCTATGGTGACCAATCGCGACATGAAGCGGATCATGAATCACTACATCGATTTAGTCATCGATAATGAGGCGGTGGTCGATCAAAATGGTTTACTTCTTCAAGCCCAATCGATGATCCAGCCAACCGTCTTTTTCGAGCGATTTGCCAGC
The DNA here is from genome assembly GCF_050542975.1 of Enterococcus sp. DIV1368d. Taxonomy (NCBI): domain Bacteria; kingdom Bacillati; phylum Bacillota; class Bacilli; order Lactobacillales; family Enterococcaceae; genus Enterococcus; species Enterococcus sp. DIV1368d. The sequence goes on from NZ_CP172939.1 coordinate 1,014,412, forward strand.
AAAACAGAAGCCATCAATTTTCTGATCGAACAAACCCCTTTTAGTGATGAAAAACGAAAAGCGCAGTTTCAGCAATCCGTCATTGAAAGAGAGCAGCTACAATCAACCTATTTAGATAATGGCTTTGCCATCCCTCATGGCAATCCGAATTATGTCGAAAAAACAGCCATCTCGATTTTACTTTTGGATCAGCCAGTAGAATGGGGCAACCAAAAAGCCGACATCATTATTTTATTGATGATCCGAGAGGATGAGACGCAAAAGGTGGAACCAATGATGAAATTGATCATGCAAGGAATCGAAAACAAAGAATGGTTCCTATCAAAAATGTTGGAGGTTAAATCAGAATGAAAGTGAAGGATTCTTTGCCTGAAAAGCATATACAAACGGATGAGACAGTGGCAGATTGGCGCTCAGCCGTAAAATTAGCCAGCCAGCCCTTGCTGGATGAAGCGCTGATCACGTCAGCTTACATCGAAGCGATGATTCAAAGCGTGGAAGAAAATGGTCCTTACATGGTGTTGGCCGATTACTTTGCGCTGATGCATGCCCGTCCTGGAGAAGGGGTTTTGGAACAAAGTATGAGCCTTTTAGTAACGAAACAGCCCATCGATCTTGAGGGCAAACCGGTGCGGATATTTCTTGTCTTAGCCGCCGCAGATAGTCAAAGCCATCTAGAAAGCTTGAAAGAGATCATGGCGATCTTTATGGATGAAGAAAAATACAACGTGATATTAAATGGCGATCGGGAACAAATTTGTCAATTATTCCAATAGGAGGAAAAGGATATGAAAATTTTAGCAGTATGTGGATTTGGTGTAGGAAGCTCAATGGTATTGAAAATGACGATCGACAAGGTGATCAAAGAGTTAGGGTTGACGGCAACTGCCGAGAATACTGATTTATCAACGGCAAAAGCGACACCAGCAGATGTTTATTTTACGAGTAATGAATTATTGAATGAGTTAAAAGCATCCGTGAAAGCACCCGTTTATCCAATCAAAAAGTATATGGATAAAGAAGAAGTCAAACAGCAAATGGAAAAATTTTTAGCTGAAAGAGAGGGATAATCATGAATTTTGTCACGGATTATATTTTAAAAAATCCGCCAGTCCTACTGGGGATCATTGCCATGATTGGGTTATTGGTACAAAGAAAACCTTTTGCAGAAGTCGTCAAAGGAACCTTAACAGCTTCCTTCGGGATGGTGGCATTGACGGCTGGGGTAAATATGTTGGTGGGAACGATCGCACCGATCAATGCAGCGGTTCAAACCCAATTAGGCGTTGCTGTGTCAGATGGACTCTCTGACATCACCTTTACGGCAGAATACGGCGGAACAGTTGGTTTAGCGATGTTTTTCGGACTTGTCATTCATTTATTGATTGCTCGCTTTACACCTGTGAAGACGATTTTCCTCACCGGTCACATGTTGTGGTGGTTCCCATTTGTCATCGTCGCTGGGGGCGTTGAAGGCGGACTTACTGGAATCCCACTGTTGATCTTAGGGGCTGTTCTATCTGCTTGTTACTGGTCCTTCATGCCATGGATCATGCGTAAATATGTATGGGATGCCACAGGCGATGATTCATTCTTGATCGGTCATCCAACGGGGATCTTGTCATTGGTTTCAGGCTTTGTTGCAAAACGGGTCGGAAACAAAGAAAAATCGACGGAAGATTTGAAAGTGCCTGAAAATCTATCGTTTTTCCGTGAAATATCGATTACTGGCGCGTTAGTGATGTTTTTGATGAATATCGTTATCGGTTTGATTGCGCCCGTATTAGTTCCTGAAGGGGGCAACTTGGTGATGTTTGCGGTTGATGCTGGCTTGAACTTCGGTGCAGGATTATTGATCATGTTGTATGGGGTACGTCTATTGATCAACCAAATCATTCCCGCCTTTCAAGGGATCGCAGAAAAAGTCGTTCCTGGAGCGAAACCAGCTTTTGATGTGCCCATCTTGTTCAACTATCGTCCAAATGCTGTAATCATCGGCTTTATCGTGGCGATGATCACCTCAACGATTTTAGTGGTCATTGCCAATACGACCAACGTCTTTGGCATTTTGATCGTTCCTTTAGTCATCACCAGCTTCTTTGAATGTGGCGGTGCTGCGGTGATCGGCGAAGGACAAGGGGGCTTGCGAGGTGCCATTATTGGTACGATCACAGCTTCTGTCGTTATGGTAGCACTCGTTGGGATCTCTGCAGCGATGTTCTCAACGACGATTCAAAACTGGATCTTGATTTTCGGTGGGAACGATTTATCTCTATGGGGCATCCTTGGTGAATTGATCGGCAAGCTGTTTGGAGGGTTTTAAATGTTTCAATACTTTGAAAAAGCAAAAGAATTATTGTCTATTGTAGAAGAAAAAGAAGCACCAGCGATTGAGCAAGCCATTGAATTACTGACGCAAGCCAACTTGACCAAAAAAGCCATCTACATTTTTGGCGCAAGTCACGCTGGAATCTTAGCTGAAGAGATGTATTATCGAGCAGGCGGCATGATGACCATCAATGCGATCTTTGGAAGAGAACTGATGCTTGATCGCAGCCCAATCACCTTCACTAGTAAAATGGAGCGCTTAGAAGGCTACGGTAGTGCCTTGGCGGCGACCCAACCCTTTACAGCAGGTGATGTGCTGATCTTGCATTCGGTGTCTGGGCGAAACCCCGTTATCATCGATATGGCGCTTCATGCCAAAGAAAAGGGGGTCAAGATCATCGCATTAACGAACCTTACCTATTCGAAAACAGTCACCAGCCGCCATACTTCAGGCTTGCGTTTGTTTGAAACGGCGGATATCGTCATCGACAATCATGGGGAGATTGGCGATGCTGCGTGTACGATTCCTGACGTCGAACAAAAAGTCGGCCCCACATCCACCGTAGTCGGTGCAACGATCTTAAATGCGATCATCGTTGAAGTTTGCCAAAAACTAAAAGAAGCCGGTGTCGACTATCCGCCGATTTTTTACTCAGCGAACCTGGACGGCGGGGATGAATTGAACCAGTCCCTGTTTGAAAAGTACCAAGAAGCGATCCATTATCAGCTGTAAGTCAAGAGTTAGTCGTTCCTTAGCGAACTAAGACGGCCAAAGAAACCATTCAAGACATTTTCTCCTTGCGAGAGAATGTCTTTTTTTGCTTACTTGTTAGAAAAGGGCAGGAGCATAGGGATGAAAATGCGATTCAAGCAAAGAAGGCTTAAACTAGAATTGTGTATTTTTACTTAATAATGGTCTTTAAAAATAAAAATATATAAAATAATAGCTGAAATATGAATAAAATACTACAGAAACGATTGTTGTTTAACTTCCCGCTCGGTATAATTAGCTTGGGAGCTACAGCAAGACAACAAATAATGAATAAAAAATCTACAAACCGTTGATTAGAAAGGAGCAGCTTATGGAGTAGGTAGTGGGTATCGATTTTTCGATAAGAAGGAGAGGAAGAATATGAAAAAAGAAAAGAGAATGTTAGGTGATAAAAGTTATTGTGAAGAAACAGACAAGCGAAGGAGTCGGAAACTACATAAGTATCTGCTTGTCGGACTGATCGTTGTCCTTGTACTTAATCTATTTCCATTTGGTCGTTATGCTGACAATGTGGTAGAAGCCGTTACTTCTACAGAACAAAAGCAAAATAGTGAAGATGGTATCGAATATACAGAGATTCATTCAGCAGAAGAATTAGATACCTTAATACGTAAGGAACTAAACGGTAATTTTAAGCTAGTTAAGGACATTGATCTATCCGACTATCGTTCTAATACAAATACTGCGAATCAAGGATGGCTACCGATCCCAAACTTTACGGGTGTGTTCAATGGTAATGGCCATACGATCAGTGGGTTGCGGATAAATCGAACAGGTAGTAGTTTTTTAGGTTTATTTGGTTCAGTCAATGGAGCGACAATCAAAAATGTGACCGTTGCACTTGGTGGGGATATCCTAGGATCTTCCGCTGTTGGTGTCATTGCAGGGCGAACGACGCATGTAACAAACAATGGTGCCGTTTTAGAAAACAATCAGGTGATTGGCAACGGGCATACAGTTAGAGCCACGGCGCTGCTTGGGTATGCCGGCGGGCTGATTGGTTATTCTGGAGATAATACACGACTGGAAAACAATCAGGTAGAACATATCAGTGTCCTGACAAATGGCGTTAGCAATTACGCCGGAGGACTTGTCGGTGCTGCTCGTAACTCTTCATTATTCGATAATGCAATCAATCGTGCCAAGGTAGAGGCGTATTCCTATGCTGGAGGGATAGCTGGGGTTACTTATGGATACTCTGCTCAGGCGCACAGCAATGGCACATTAGTAACGAAAAATATTGTCGATACTGAAAGCAGCGTACAGGGAAGAGGCTCCTATGCCGGAGGGGCATTTGGGGCAATTTATGAAGGCAGTGAAGTGCGGCAAACACTGACGCATGCGAAAGTAGTCGGCAAAGGGTCCTACAATGGCGGCTTTGCTGGAGTTATTTACGATCGTTCAACGGTTGACCAGTCTGCGGCTTATGGTTCTGTCGAGGCTGTGCGCTATACAGGTGGCTTTGTCGGAGCGTTGTATAACTCGGCCTCTGTAAGTAATTCTTACGCACGAGGAGCAGTGACTGGAACAACCGAACTAGGTGGCTTTGTTGGTACATTCTATGATTCAGCGATCATTGAAAACAGCTATGCAGCGAATACGATCCATACGGATGAAAGAAATCAAGAGCGTGCTGGTGCTTTTGCCGGTCAACATCTTGGCACACGGCAACAATATGCAGGGACGAATTATTTTGATCAGCAAATAGCTGGTATCGCACAAAATTTAAGTAATGCAGGCGGCGAGCAAACGAGTGGTGCTAGACCTCAAGGAAAAGATACGCAAGAATTTTCACAGTCAGGGATATTCGAGGGGTGGGACTTTGAAGATACTTGGATCATTGATAAGGGCTATCCAGTATTTCAATTTTCCTATAAAGAACCTGACATTCCAAAGGAGATCGAAGAACCCATGATCATTGTTCATACAGCGTTTCCAGAAGGAGAAGTCACTGTCCCATTCATTGACATTGAGTATACAGCAACCCCAACAATAGGCAATGAGATTATAGAAGTCTATGTGAAGATCAACGGTAATTTTGATAGTTATTTGTATCTGAAAGGCGGGAATGGTATTACGCCCAAGGGTGAGTTGGGCACAGGGAGAGTTTTTTTCCGACCGATACAAGGAGAAAATCATATTGAGGTCGTGGCTTTTGATAGTAGTGGTGTGACAGGAAGTTATAAAGTTGATCAGCCTGTGAAAGTGGTGGAACATCCTGTTCCAGATTCACCAAAACCAGAAGAAATTAGTACGGAGTTCTTTTGGGAAGATGAACGCAGCTTTGTGAATAATCGCTTCCAGTTATGGCTTACAGGAGCTACCGTTGAGGAAAGAAAAAATGTGACGCCAGAGATGATTGAAGAAGCGCTTGCTTCCATTGATGCCACTTTATTGATCGAACCTGATTGGCTCGGTCAGCTTACTGTTCAAGTAAAAGAAAGTACAGCAGAAGAGCTGATTGAAATGATTGAAGATGTGATAGAAAATTTCCCAGAAGTCTTTGAAGATGGCAATCTTGATACATTAGATGATGCATCAATCAACGAAGTCACCCCTGTGGAAACAATGAGCAATAAGGAATATTTTCCTGACGATCCTTGGTGGAATAACGATGAATGGGGGCTACGTGCGATTAATTTACCCGAAGCATGGGCGTTATTTGGCACACATGAAAGGGAGAATGTCAAAGTAGGGATTATCGATGATGGTGTATGGGGGAAGCATGAGGACCTACAGATACCAGCTGGAAATATTGAAAATGATCCAAACGCTAAAATAAATACGGAACTATCTACAAATGATCATGGGACGCATGTTATAGGAACGATCGGAGCCATTCAAGATAATCAATTAGGAGTTAGTGGAGTGATTAATATTTCACGAAAGAATCTTCTTAGTTATAATTCGTTTGATGGAATAGCTACAAATAGAAACACGGGTAAAAAATTTTTATCAACCAGTGCTAATGCTCAATTAAGTGGTTTAAAATGGAATGTCGAAAATGGGGCTCAAGTTGTAAACGTGAGTCTTGGTGGTAGCGGATTTCAATTTCCGCAATTGGGACTTTTTAATATTTTCATTAGGAAAACTCAACGATTAGTTGATGAGAACTATGAGTTTGTCATTGTTCATGCTGCAGGAAACAATGCGATTGATGCTAGATATGGGCAATCCTTTTCTAATATTGGAGAAAATCATGCATTAAGAGAACGAATTATAACAGTCGGAGCAACGACTAATGTGAATAATAGAATTCGGATGGCTAGCTTCTCTAATTATGGAACAATTGTAGATGTTGTTGCTCCAGGGCATGATATAAAAAGTGCTTCATCGGTTAGCAAGGACTTATATGTTAATAAGAACGGTACTTCCATGGCAGCACCTCATGTTGCTGGTCTTGCCGCTCTTGTATGGTCGGAAAACCCAGGTCTTTCTGGTGCTCAAGTTAAGGGGGTTATTACCCAGTCTGCGATACGCTCTGGTTTAAAAGTCACAGAAACCAGACCAAATACTCCTGAAATGACCTATTATCAAGTAAGTGCTTTTGCGGCTTTAAAGCAAGCTCGTGGTGTAGATCCGGACAGGGATACGGTTCTGATTCGAGGGAAAGTCAGACAAGAATCTACCGGTTACTTATTAGAAAATGCTCGCGTTCATTTGTATCAGAATAATAAACTATTAGAACAAACATGGACGAATTCATTGGGTGAATTTCGTTTCTTCAATCAACCATCCGGTCATGATTATCGAATCACAGTTCATTACCCATGGCATATTGCTGCAAGAATCAATAATTTTTCTGTTCCAGAGGGTATCAAAGAAAGAGATGTTGGGACAGTTGTTCTACATGATTCCTCTTATTTAGGAATTGACACTGTCTTTTTATTAGATGATTCTGGCAGTATCAGCGCGAATAATTTTAGGCAGATGACTAATGAAGTACAGGCATTATTTTTAAATGAAGATGCTTTTACGAGTGACGATCGGATTAGCTTGTTTACCTTTAATTCGAGAGTAAATCGGCATTTCTCATTTTTAAATCCTTTACTTGCAGCTGAGCGGCTTCCTAGGCAAGTTGGCGGTAGTACTGCATTAAACCAAGCAATTGCGCAAGGTAGCCAAGAATTTGAACAGTATGGACGAAAAAACGCAAAAAAAGTAATGGTTGTTCTTACAGATGGACACAATAATATTTCAGGTCCCCCAGAGGCAGAATTGATCCAACAGGCTAAAGAAAACGATGTAACAATCTTTTCTATAGGGGTGGGGAATAATCTAAATCAACGCTTTCTCGAAAATATTGCAAAAGAAACAGATGGTGAATTCTTCCACATCTCTAACTTCCAACAATTAGCAGAAATTTTTGAAAAAATTCGTTACGAGCTATTTGATGAAGATATTCAAAAGCTGCAAATCGAACTCTCAGAAACTAGTGCTCAAAATCTTCAGACGACCAATGTGGAGTCTGAACGTTTAGCAGCATAAGATTCTTTTTAAGGAATCTAAATTTGTTGTTCATCAAATGGTTGTCAATTAGTTGATGTTTAACTAATGAAAAAATAATCATTTGATGAACATTTTTCATAAACTTCCAAAACCTTAGATGTAAGGAGTGAATTGAATGCAATCAGATCAACACATAACCTCAATGAGTAAGAAAGAGGCTGATAGAGCAAATCCCTTATGTATCATTCTTTGTATTTTATTAATTTGTTTCACCATCTGTCACTTTTTAGTTTTACCTGTAAAAGCAGCCGAAGTTTCAGATACTGATTCAATTCAGATAGAAGGCACCTTAGCGGACATCCTCAACAGCGAAAGAATTAATCCAGAACCCACAGAGCCGCTCACTGAACCATTGCTGGAAATCGTCACGGAACTTCCGAATTCAGAATTGATGGTTCCTTTTTTAGAATTGATTTATGCGGTCACACCAAGCGAAGGGCAAACTTTAGAAGAAGTCTATGTCAATGTGAACGGCGAATACGATCAGCACTTGTATCAAAAAAAAGCGGGAGAACCTGAAGTTACAGAGCGAACATTCGGTGAAGCTCGTCTCTTTCTTTCTACCGATGAACAGGAGAGCCGATTTGAATTAGTCGCTGTCGATAGCAGTAACAAAATGACTTATTATCCCATAGAGCAGTCATTTTGGTTATCCGAAAATCCCGAACCACCGTCGCCGACTATCGCTGATGTAACGACGGAAGATTATTATGGGAAAGAAGTGACCTTTATTAATAATCGGGTCCATCTCCAATTGAACCATGAGACTTATACGCAAAAAAATGATGAAGGGTTCGAAACGATGCTTGACCTTGTTCTTGATGAATTTTCCTACTACGATATGGAGCTGGTCGCTGGACCAGACAGAAATGATCGAGTAGTGGTTCAGTTGAAGCAAACCTCGTATGAGGAACTGGGCAGACTTATTTCTGATTTGAATCTTTTCACACGTGATGTGATTGCCAATGGGAGGAGAGAGGAAATCGATTTAGCAGCGGCTGAACGTCTCCCAAAAACAGAGGAACCTGTCAATCGTTCTGTAGAATTCACACCAGAGATGCTAAAAATCGGCTGGGTACCGGGTTTGTTTTTCCGAAGATATCAGGACAATGTGGTAGGTTTCAAGCTGCATGAAGAAACCACATTTTTAAGTCCAGAATCATTTCCTGAAACTTATCTTAGCAAGGCACTGATAAAAGAAAAAATCGATGAAGCTGTTGCAACGATTGGCGGCGTTCGTTTAGAAGAAAATCGACCTTCCTATCCTTATGTGGAAGTAGGCGTTGCAGGAAATACCCCAAGGAATTTAGTGAAAAAAGGGCAACAACTACTAACTGATTATCCCGAAGTCTTTTCAAAAGGGTATGTAATAATCAGAGAAAGTCAAAAACTTCATAGTGTGCCAGATGTCTATCTACGACGATGGCGTGTTATGAGCACCTTTGAAGAACGGAACTATCCTATCTGGGCGACCATCAATAGGAATGGCACAGTATCATCCATATACAAAATGGGCTTAAGAGGGTTGCCGACTATCGTGAAACTACTAGGAGGCGCCGGTCTATTTTGTGGCATTCTGAGTTTCGTCATCTTCATTTACCGAAAAAGACCTCCTCGCAAGAAACATGAATTTTGGGGTTGAAATTCGTTGAAGGACAAATGAATCTCCTTTCATTACGAAGGCAGGCTTCAAAGGCAATGATTTATTTCTATAAGGTAGAGAATGTTTTTGTGTAAACCTTTTGGTTCCAAATGTGTAACAAATTAGAATCTGATACAGCATACGATGTGGTGCGTATCTCAAATCAATAAAAGAAGGGAGTTAAATAGATGCAATTCATTGATTATGCGGCATCAATCGTCGAGAGAGTCTTTAGGGAACTCTTTCGCCACTTGAAAATCTGCTACCTGCTCTTCTTTACTCTTGCCACTTATCACTTTACAAGCATACAAGTATCAGCAGTCGAAGTACCAACCGACCAGTCCCAAGGCATCTTAGCCGACATCCTCAACAGCGAAAGGAATAGCCCAGAGCCCACAGAGCCGCTCACTGAACCATTGCTGGAAATCGTCACAGAGCTACCCGATTCAGAACTAATGATTCCCTTTTTTGAATTGATTTATGCAGTGACACCAAGTGAGGGGGAAATGCTGAAAGAAGTCTATGTCAATGTGAACGGTGAATATGATCGGCATTTGTATCAAAGAGCGATAGGGGAGCCGAAGGTCATGGAGCGAACATTCGGTGAAGCTCGTCTCTTTCTTTCTGCCGATGAACAGGCGAGCCGATTTGAATTAGTCGCTGTCGATAGCAGTAACAAAAGGACTTATTATCCCATAGAGCAGTCATTTTGGTTATCGGAAAATCCCGAACCGCCGTTGCCGACTATTGCCGACATATCAATACTTGACCGTTATGAAGGAAAGATAGCTTTTGTACATAATCGTCTCCATCTCCAATATAATGACGAGATACTTACAGGAATAAACGAGCAAAACGGCGAAACGAGTTTAGATCAGCTGTTGGATGAACTTTCTTATTATGACATGGCGTTGATTGCTGGACCAGACAAGAATGAGAGAGTAACGATTCAGTTAAAGCAAACTCCTTATAGAGAGCTTAATAGATTCTTTCGTGATTTAGAAACATTTACTTCTGGTATTGTTACCGATGGAGAAATTGAAGAGATGACTTTAGCTGAGGCGGACCAGTTACCCAAAACAGCAGCACCCATCGATCGCTCGGTTGAGTTTAAACGTCACATGTTAAAAATCGGCTGGGTACCGGGCTTGTTTTTCCGAAGGTATCAGGACAACGTGGTAGGTTTCAAGCTGCATGAAGAAACCATTTTTTTAAATCCCGAGTCGTTTCCTGAAACTTATCTCAGTAAGAAACTGATAAATGAAAAAATCGACGAAGCTGTTGCAGCGATTGACGGCGTTCGTTTAGAAGAAAATCGACTTTCTTATCCTTATGTGCAAATAGCTGTAGGAGGAAATACACCAAGGAATTTAGTGAAGAAAGGGCAGCAACTACTGACGAATTATCCCGAAGTCTTTTCAAAAGGGTATGTAATAATCAGAGGAAGGCAAAATTTTTATGGCTATACTACCACAGACGAATACAAACGACGATGGCGTGTTATGAGTATCTTTGAAGAACGGAACTACCCTATCTGGGCAATCATCAACCCGAACGGCACAGTTTCGTCGTTAACGAGTATGGGTTGGCACGGCGTGACTGTCAGCATGGCGTTAGTGATAGGATTTGCTTCTATCGGCTTTATTGTGTTTTTATTTGAATTTTTTGCTTGTCAAAGGGCAGAAAAACGGAAGAGGAATAGGGAACCAGGTAAAAACTGATACCCGTTTGTCATTCTTAAAATCTGAAAGAATTCTGTTACCTCTAAAGAAGAAAGGAGCAAAGTGAATGCAAGTCGCTGCGAAAATAAATTCAACCGACGAGAAAGGTATTAAAAACCTCTTTCGCAACCATAAAATCTTTTGTTTGTGTTTCTTTTCTCTTGCCATCTATCATATGACCAGTTGGCAAGTATCAGCAGCCGAAGGACCAACCGACCAGTCCCAAGGCGTCTTAGCTGACATCCTCAACAGCGAAAGGAATACTACAGAACCCACAGTTCCGCTCACTGAACCATTGCTGGAAATCGTCACAGAACTTCCCGATTCAGAATTAATTATTCCCTTTTTTGAATTGATTTATGCAGTGACACCAAGTGCCGGGGGAACGCTGGAAGAAGTCTATGTCAATGTAAACGGCGAATACGATCAGCACTTGTATCAAAGAAAAGCGGGAGAACCTGAAGTCACAGAGCGAACATTCGGTGAAGCTCGTCTCTTTCTTTCTACCGATGAACAGGAGAGCCGATTTGAATTAGTCGCTGTCGATAGCAGTAACAAAAGGACTTATTATCCCATAGAGCAGTCATTTTGGCTATCCGAAAATCCCGAACCACCGTCGCCGACTATCGCTGATGTAACGACGGAAGAGTATTCCGGTGAAGAAGTGACCTTCATTAACAATCGGCTCCATTTTCAACTGGATAGGGAGCGCTTTAATCGAGAATTCGGGTCAAACCATGAAACGGTTTTAGACAAATTACTTTATGAACTTTCATATTTTGGTGGTGAACTTCTATCCGGTCCAGATAAAAATGATTTTGCAACAATTCGTTTGAAGGGAACTTCTTATGAAGAGCTTGAAAGGATTATACAGAAGTCAATCTCAGAATCCTATGGATTTATCGCTGATGGAAAGATCCAAGAGATAGCTTTAGCCACATCAGATTTATTGCCTAGTGAGGAAGAACCTGTCAACCGCTCCTTTGAGTTAAAACCTGAAATGGTGCGAGTTGGTTTTGTTCCTGGATTGTTTTTGAGAAGGTATCAAAACAATGTGTTGAGCTTTCAATTGCATGAAGAAACATCTTTTTTGAATGCTGAAACGTTTCCAGAGACTTACCTTAGTAAAAAACTGATAGAAAATAAGATTGATGAAACAATTACAGCAATAGATGGGATTCGCTTGGAAAGAAATCCTTCTAGTTATTCTCTTTTCCGCGTAAAGGTTGCTGATGGGACACCTAGAGAATTGATAAAAAAAGCCCAAAAACTATTGGCAGAGCACCCCAACATTTTTGCAGAAGCACGTTTAGCTATATTGGCAGACATAAAAACACCACGTTATGCCACAATTCCTGAATACGAAAGAAAACCTCTTGATAGGCGATTAAATCACTTAGAACAACAAATATACCAATTTTGGGGAAGGATTAATGAAAATGGCACAGTTTCTTCAATGGCAGATATTGGCTTGAGAGGGCTGCCGACTATCGTGAAACTACTAGGAGGTGCCGGTCTATTTTGTGGCATTCTGAGTTTCGCCATCTTCATTTACCGAAAAAGACCTCCTCGCAAGAAAAACGAGTTTTGGGGATAACGTTCATTGATGGGCATGTGAAAATTCCTTTCAAGCTGAAGGAAAACGGGGGAAACGCTGTTGTCTTTAAGTGTCGAAACGGTGAAAGACAACCATTTTTCGAGAAACCAACATTCGATCAAAAGCTGTGATGAACGCCTAGCTGAGGCTTGTCACCTTTAAGATAATCACACTGCTAGCAAGGAAATTTCTGCCAAAAAGAACTATTTTGATCGTACGACCTTGATCCACGCAAAGCTAACCACTGGAGCCTTGGTTACATAAAAAACCTCTCAAAAGCAGCTGGTCGCTGATTTTTGAGAGGTTTTGTCTACCAAGAGATAGCTATGGTGTTTTTTCCAGTTGAAATTGTTTATTCAAATTCTTCATACTCATTTGGGTCTTGCCCATCGATGCGGCCGTCTGCTTTGTTTAACTGATTGATTTGATTGATTTCATCTTCAGTCAGTTCAAAGTCGAAGATCGCAAGATTTTCTCGTTGATGGGCGAGGTTTCTTGATTTTGGAAGGGGCAAAATGCCACGATCCACATGCCAGCGCAAGATGATTTGACCAGCTGATTTTTGGTATTTTTCAGCTAATTCAGTGATCAGTGGTTCTTTCAGGGCATCGCTGCCACGACCTAATGGGCTCCAAGCTTCCGTTACGATGCCGCGTTTTTTGTTTTCTGCGACCATTCGTTCTTGGACCCAGTAAGGATGGATCTCAATTTGATTTAGTGCAGGAGTCACACCAGTTGCTTCAATGATGGCATCCAAATGTTCTGGTTCAAAATTGGAAACGCCGATGGAACGGATCAAGCCTAATTTTTGGGCGGTCACTAAGGCTTGCCAAGCTTCGACATATTTGCCGCGTTTTGGTAATGGCCAGTGGATCAAAAAGGCATCGAAGTAGTCGAGCCCCATGCGAGCAAGGGATTCTTGAATGCTGGTTAAGGCATCATCATAGCCATGGTATTTTCCTGGTAATTTTGAGGTGATATAAAATTCTGAACGTGGGATACCCGAGCGACGGATCGCTTTGCCGACAATGCCTTCATTGTCATAATTGGTTGAAGAATCGATCAAGCGATACCCGTCGGCGATCGCTGCTTGCAGCTGGCTCAATCCTTCGCCACCACGGATCTGATAGGTACCGATGCCCACTGCGGGGCGTAAATTGCCGTCGTTTAATGTCAGTAAAGGTGCTTTCATAAAATGATTCCTCCTTTTCTTCTCTACATTCTACTCTAACGCTTTTTTGACAGGAACGTAACCAACTTGCTCAAACAGACAAAGAAAAAAGAGCAACGGTTTCTGTTTCAGAAACAATTGCTCTTTTTGATCAAATTATTTTTCAGGCGGTGTGCCATACATTTTTGGTGTGACTTGATCGAGTTTTGGCGCTTTTCCTTCGACTTTTGGTTCGTCTAGCCATTGGTATTCGCCTTCACCATCAAGGGCTTTGCCTTTCGCCCAAGAGCCTTCTTTACTTTGGTCGCCTTCTGAGAAGTTATAGAAATCATAAGCGATATCTAAGCGTTCGTTTTTGCGGTCAAAGGTAGTCGGCACTAAAATTGAGCCTTCGTTTTCTTCCAATTCTTTCACGGCAGCTGCCCAGAGATTTTGGTGGTAGCTATCACGTGCTAATAAGACCGAAAGTAAGTCTTTGACCCCACGGTCATCGATCATTTCATAGATGCGTGCTACTTGCAGACGACCTTGTGATTCCGCATTTAAGTTGGCACGGAAATCAGCAAGTAAGTTGCCACTAGCAATGATATACGCACCTGACCATGGATTGCCGACGCTATCAGCAGGACGTGGTCCTAAGCCGGCAACGATGGCATGTTGCGGATTCATTCCAGAAATGATCGCACCGATCGTTGGGTCTTTTTTCATAGCCGCTTCTTGATCTTCCACAGGTGCACCTTCCAGTAGACGTGCAACCATCGTTGCTAACATTTCAACGTGTCCAAGCTCTTCAGTAGCGATATCCATTAACATGTCTTTGTATTTTTCTTCCCCACGGCAGCTCCATCCTTGGAATAAGTATTGCATGGCAACACTCATCTCTCCATATTGTCCACCGATTAATTCTTGAAGGTATTTCGCAACTAACGGATTTGGTTTTTCTGGCTTAGCTTCAAACTGTAATTCTTTCTGATGACGAAACATACGATTCCTCCTAAAATTTTTTTATTGGGCCCATAAAAAGTTTCTCATGAATCGAAACGTTCGTCTAATAAAACGCACTTTGACAAAATGGAAAAAGCATCGAAAAGAAAAGCCATTTATTTTGACAAAAAGCCGTAAGCGTTAGATAGTTAAATTAAGAGAGAATTAGAAAAGGAGCGAGTCACCATGTTTCAGTATTACAAAATGGAAGACCGAAAAATAAGGAAATCTTCGGAGGAGGATTACAATTGGCTAGTGGTTTCTGGCACAGATCCAGAGGAACAACGACACTTGTTAGATAAGTATCAACTGCCTGAAGATATTTTTATTGGCGCCAATGAACCGGAAGAAGTGTCACGTTTGGAATACTTGCGCAACACCAAGTTAAATCATCCGATTCTCTATACCTTGATCGATTTGTCGGAAGTGACACAAGATCGGATCGAAGACCGTCTTGAGCCTGTGACTTTTATCTACACCAAAGATCTATTGATCACGTATGTCTCCCATCAATCCAATCTGATCAAACGATTGATCGAAAAGCATGAACAAGATATTCAACGGTATGAAGATATTGTTGCCTATTCGACGTTGATGATCTACACCCATTACATCAAAGGTTTGCAGGAGATGAAGAAGCAAATCGATGATTTGGATCAAGCAGCCCGTAAAACGACGGAAAACAAGGAATTGTTTAACTTAGCCGATACCGAGCGAGACATGGTCTATCTTGATCACACCTTGCGGGACCAAAACCATACTGTCGATCGATTGATGGATCGCAAAGAATTTTTGGATCGTTTGGATAATGAAGCCCTTGTTTATGACATCAAGCTGCGGCAAAAATTTGCCATGAAAATGGTCACTATTTATCGCGACTTGTTAGAAACCATCGGTGGCTTGTTC
This sequence comes from Enterococcus sp. DIV1368d, assembly GCF_050542975.1. NCBI lineage: Bacteria > Bacillati > Bacillota > Bacilli > Lactobacillales > Enterococcaceae > Enterococcus > Enterococcus sp. DIV1368d. The sequence goes on from NZ_CP172939.1 coordinate 1,030,042, forward strand.
TCTGATATGATGGACAACAATCTAAACCATCTGATGAAATACTTAGATTCTGCGGCATTAGTGGTGGCTGTGCCGTCCTTGATCGCGGGGCTATGGGGGATCAACACCGGGGGACTGCCAGGAAAAGACAATGCCATCGGCACGATCATTGTCTTTGGTTTGGCTATATTAGTCGGCATTTTAACTGCCGTCTACTTGTCACGAAAAGACTTTTCAAAATAAAAAGCGCCGCTGCTCTGTTGCACCATTCATCCATAAAAGGAGAAAGGTGTGACGAAGCAGTCGGCACTTTTTTTATTTTAGTCCGCTGTCTAAATTGCTATCGAGAATCCAGCGCTGAAAGGCGAGGAAGACCAGCAGCAAAGGCAAAATGGAAATTACCGAGGCAGCGATCAAAATCGTCCAATTGATATTTTCCGCGCCCACCAAGCTGCGGATCGCCACTTGCAAGGTGTATTTTTTCGGATCATTCAAGACGATCAAGGGCCAGATATAATCATTCCACCGCCACTGGAAGGAAAAGATCCCCAGTGTCATAATGATTGGTCGGGCAATCGGCAGCATGATTTTCAAAAAGATCATCCCATCCGAAGCGCCATCGATACGGGCTGATTCAATCAGATCGTCAGGAACGGAGACGAAAAAGGTCCGAAACATAAAGATACCAGTTGCTGTATTGATGGAAGGGATGATGATCCCCAGCAAGTTATCATATAAGCCTAGCGAACGAATGACGGAAAACGTTGGGTTCATGATAACTTCCGTCGGCAGCATGGTGGTGGCGATGATACAGATGAAGAAAAAACGCAACCATTTGGCATCGTATTTTGCAAAGGCATAGCCACAGGCGGCGCTGACTAGGATCGTCAATAAAGTGGTGACGACCGCTGAAATCAACGTATTATTGAAGTAACGAAAGAAATCCAATGTCGTCCAAGCATCAATAAAGTTTTGAATGGTTGGATTTTCAGGAATGATTTTCAAGGGATAAGCAAATAATTCGGTTCCTGGTTTAAAGGCACTCAATAAGAACCAAAGCAGTGGGAAAAGGTACAGCAGGGAAGTGATGATCAGTGCCAGCGTTAAAAAAAACATCGCTGACTTTCTTGTGACAGGTCGTTTGGTTTTGATGGTCTTAGATGTCATTCTTGCCGCCTCCAATCTTCATTTGTGCTAAGCCTAACAGTAAAAGAATCACGAAAAGTACCATGGAGGCAGCACTGGCATAGCCGACCCGCATTTTGTCAAACCCAGTCGTATAGATATATTGCACGATCAACATGTTGTCGGTTCCTGGACCACCATTGGTCAGCGATTGCACGAGGGCGAACTCTTTCATAGCGCCGATCGAAGCCAATAAGATGACCATAAAGGAAGTCGGCCGCAGCATAGGCAAGGTGATGTAGCGTAATTTATGCCCAAAGCTGGCGCCGTCGATCTCGGCAGCTTCATACAATGAGCGAGGGATATTTTTCAAAGCTGCAGTAAATTGCAGCATGTTAAAGGCAGTCCCGCCCCAGATGGCAGCCAAAATAATGACAGAAAAGGCAGCATTCGAGTCGGTAAACCACGGGACAGTTTGTTGTCCTGCTTGCTCTAGAATAAAGTTGATAAAGCCAAAGTTTTCACCAAACAACCATTTCCAGATAACCCCAGCGATGATCCCAGAGATAGTCCATGGTAAGAAAAAAATGATCTTTGCGAGAAATTTGCCTTTCGCCAGCTGACTGTTCAACATCAAAGCGACGGCGAGAGAAACGACATAGATGCTTGGGACCAGAATGATCACATAACGAAATGTACGAAATAGTGCTTTATAGAAGCTGGCGTCTTGAAACAATTCTTGATAATTCGCCAAACCGATAAAATTGGCTGTCGCAAAGCCTTTATAGTCGGTTAACGAGTAATAAAGTCCTAAGAGTGCTGGAATCAAAAAGAAGATAATGAACAAAATGATGCTTGCGCCAGTGAATAGCAACGGCCATTTGTTTTTTTGTAAAGTACTCACAGAAAATTCCTCCTCCGACGATCGTATCAGCAACAAAGAACCCGCAGTCTGCAAAAAGTCAGACTATGGGTTCTTTGTGGTTGAACGTCTGTTATTTCTTCAAAAACCCATCATTGTAATCCTTGATCGTCTTGTCGATTGCCTCATCTAATGTAATTTCATCATTTAATACTTGCACGATGGCATCACGGTAAGCCCCTGTCAATCCAGTGTAGCCTTTCATACTCATCGTCACTTGATCGGTAGTTTGCTTGCTGCTGATTGGTTGAGCAGCGGCTGCGATCTCTTGGTTGTAGATTTCATAAGCATCCTGGCCTTGTTCATAGTCGACCGTCAAATCTTCCACCGCAGGTAAGTAGCCAGCATAGGTACAAAGCTGTTTGTAATTTTCTTCTTCGTACAACCATTTGATGAATTTTTCGCCTTCTTCACTGTTTTTACTATTGTTGAAGCCGGTGATGAAGTTGCCGCCCATATTGACCGCGCGGGTCTCTTCATAAGGAGAATAGGTGGATTGCCAGTTAAAGTTGCTGATGTTGGTAGAAAAATCAACGATCTGCCAGCTGCCAGAAAAGTAAGCTGGAACACGGCCGCTCTTGAACATAGCAGAAGCATCTTCTCCAGAGGTCCAAACCGATTTTGGCATCACTTCGTCATTGTTCAAATCAACAAATTTTTGCAAAGCCGCTTTCGTAGCATCATCGGTCGTGTAAGAATCACCGCTGTCATCTAAAAAGAAATCTTGTCCCCCGTATTGATAGGTGAAAGCCCGTAAACGGTGATCCGACGCGTCCATGACCATGCCGTATTTGGCATCGGTTTTTTCAACGACTTCATTGATCGCAGTTAAAAATTCATCCCAAGTCCAAATATCCTCTTCCGAAGTGGGGTAGGTCACACCAGCTTCGTCAAACAAATCCGTATTGATAAACAACCCAGTGGCAGTGACATCAGAAGGGAGTGCTTTGACGACATCTGCTTCATCTTTGATCGTCATCGATTCCAATGTTTTTGCCTCACTGGCAATGTCTGATAGATCCATCAGATAGTCATTCCAGTCAGGTTGAACGGTAGAAACCCGCACGACTTCTGGCGCATCATCCGCTTGAACAGCTTTGGTGATCTTTGTCAGCAAGTCCGCATAAGGCACATCGGTGACTTCGACAGTCACACCAGTTTCTTCCTTGTATTTTTCCGCCATTTTCGAATAAGCGCCGCCTTCACTGGTATCTCCAGAAACGAACATACGAATCTGCTTGTTCTCGCTGGCACTGTCACCACTGCCGCAGCCAGCGACCCCTAACATCACTGCCGCCAAAGACAAAATTGAATACCCTATTTTTTTGTTCATTTTGTTCCTCTCCTTTATTGAATGATTTTTTGTCCAAAAAAACGTTTCCAATCGAAAACGATCGAAACGTCCCCCAATGAAAAATAGCTGATGTACTGAAAAGATAGCAGTCCTAGGACTGATTGAGGAGTGAAAAGTGCCAATTATCTGACAAAATAAGAGTGGTTCTCCCTCAGTTTAGCGGATAAGATGCAAAATACAAAATAAAACGATTTCAAAAAATGCACCAATACTAAAAAAAACGAATTAAAGCTCTTACAACGATAATTAGGAAGTACTGATAAACGTTAATATAACAAGGTTTGAAAATTTTTTTTGCAAATTGAGTGCAAATCTTTTGTCTAAAACGGGGATTAAGCGTAACATAATATGTGTAATAACTACTTAAAAGAAAGAAGGAGAAAAATATGCATTGGTTATGGGTATTAATCGTAGGAGCTATTATCGGTTTGATCGCCGGAGCTATCACAAATAAAGGTGGATCAATGGGTTGGATCGCCAACATCGTTGCAGGTTTAGTAGGTTCAGCTATTGGACAAGCGATCTTAGGTTCTTGGGGTCCATCACTTGCTGGAATGGCAATCGTCCCATCAATTATTGGTGCGGTTATTGTAGTTGCTGTTGTTTCATTCTTCTTAGGACGTTCAAACGGCTAGTCCATTCAGCAATTGTTTTCATTCATTTATTTCGGGTAGGAACTACCTTGAATAGACAGGCAAATCCAGAGTTTCTGGGTTTGCCTTTTTTGTTTTTTAAAAGGATGCATAAGCAATCCCTTTGTCAGATTAGAAAATTGTCGTTACACTTGAAGTAGGTCAAAAAAAGAAAGGAAGAGGTTCAATGAAAAAGCAATATGAAACAGCGATGATCAATCGAGGCGGACGTGTCGGAGAGGTCGAGGCACCAAACGGTAGTTTTCACCTGAAAATCGACAAGCCAGGTCTTCATAGTGAAGGGACCAATCCAGAGCAATTATTTGCCGCAGGCTATGCTTCATGCTTCAACGGTGCCGTACAGCATATGCTGAAAGAGCATAACATCGAATCCGAATCCGAAGTTAAAGCAAGAGTGTCTTTGTATCAGCATGAGGACGGTAGTTACCAAATCGGCGTGATTTTAGAAGTATCGTTACCAGGCGTTGAAAAAGCCGAGGCAGAGAAAATCGCAGAAGAAGCCCACGATTTTTGTCCGTATTCTCGTGCCACTCGCGGCAACATTGATGTCGAAGTTCGAGTAGTCTAAGCAGTATTACGAATAGGCAAACAATAAGCGGTTGGGAAATCAGCCGACAAGAGGGAATTCATCAAGGAGGCCAATCAATGAGACAAACAGAGAGCTTGCTGCTTTTGGGCGTGTTTGTGGTTGGCCTTTTTGTGATGTACAGGCTAAAAAAGCACCGACAGGCGCGCCACAACCAAGCACTGGCAGCTCAACTGAAGCGTTATCCCAGCGTGCGGCAAGCGTGGCTGGCAGCCGGGGCAAACAGGGAAGCAGTCCTTTTGGTTCCAGGTTTAAAAGAAGCCACTGCCGCAGTGGCAACGACGAAAGCAGAAACGAGGCTGCACAAGCATGCGAATCAGTGTGAAGCAATGACCCCACAAGGGTTGGCTGTTTCCGAGGACTATTTGTTCCTCTCAGCGTATTGTTCGCAGCAGGAACATCACTCACAGCTTTATATAATAGAAAGAACGAGTGGACGGCATCTGAAAACGGTAGTTCTGCCAAAACGCCCCCATGTCGGTGGACTAGTCTTTGATCGAGCAACGCAAATGCTGTGGCTAACCATTACAGGGAAAGGAATGGGGCGCGTGGCGTGTGTTTCTCTACAAGCACTGCTGGAAGATGATTCCTTGGCAACCAATCAGCCTATCGCTTATCAGCAAGTCATCGAATTGGCAGGCATCACTCACAGCTCCTATTTGGCAGCCGATAGCGGTGAACTTGTCTCAGGGACCTTTGCCTTGAAACAAGGAGGCGTGGTGGCGAATTATGCGTTGCCTGTTCTTTCAGCCAGCGGTCGCAAAACGCCTCCTCGCATCAAGCCGCGTAAGAGAAGGGTCACCACCACGAAAGTCCAAAGTATCGCCTTTACCACTGAATACATGTTGCTGGCACGTTCCTTTGGACCAGGGTCGGCGGAGTTATGGGTCTTTTCAAAGGATGTAACGGTGCTGACCCGCAAACATGCGTTGCGGCGCATCAAGTTTCCCCATTACCTTGAACAGATCGTGGTAGAAAAAGGACAGCTGTACTGCTTGTTTGAAAGTGGGGCATGGGCGTATCGGCAAAAAGGCGGCAGCATCGATGAAGTCGTGGTATTGGATCTTGCGACCTTGCTCCAGTAAAAGCACTGCTTAAAAAGAAAAAAGACCAGCCTCTTAAGAAGCTGGTCGTAAGTGCAGTGATTAGTCCACGATTGCTCGTTGGATATCTAAGACGGTACCTGTATGAGCATCTGCCAAAAATTCATAGGTGACAAGCTGCCCGTCTTCGGTGCGGGTGATGCCGCCAGTATATCCTTGGGAAGTGATCGCAAATTTGCGCAAAGGTTGTTTTTCGAAATTGATCCAAGAACCTTCGATCGGTCCTTCTTTGATAAATGCTGCTTTTATATTGTCTAAGACATCATCGGCATTCATGGCTTGCCTTTTCTTCAACCAGATCGTTGAAAAAATCCCTCCTGCAAAGCCAAGACCTAAACCGATGGTCAGTCCATTTTTAAAATAATGCAATGGATGCTCATTCTCCATCTAATGTCCCTCCTAAAGTAAGTTTTCCCGAATGTTTTGATCTCGGTGAAAGCACAGGTTCTCTTAACAATAGTTTACCATAGTTTAGAAATATTCTATAAGAAAAATAACCAACAATAGAAATTTGCGCTATAATAAAGAATATCAGTAGGAATAAGGAGGAAGAGAGCACATCCGTTGTTTCACCCAAAAATTGCTGGAAAACACAGCAACAGCAAGCGTTGCTTTTTCAAAAAAAGCAGCTTTGTTTCTTTAGGGCAGCAAACAACCGATCCGTGTTTCTCGAATGATCATGGAAGAAAAAACATTTCAACGCATCAAAGAACTAACGGAGTTACAAGGAACCAGCGGGTTTGAACACGACGTGCGGGCGTATATGCGTGAAGCGATGACCCCCTTGGTGGACGAGATCCAACAAGACGGCTTAGGCGGCATCTTCGGTTTGCGTCACCACCAAGAAGCAGATGCACCGCGAGTGATGTTAGCTGCTCACATGGATGAAGTTGGTTTCTTATTGACGACGATCACCGATCGCGGCTTATTCAAAGTCACTCCTTTAGGCGGATGGAACCCTTATGTGGTTTCTGCTCAACGCTTTACATTGAAAACAGCGAAAGGCGATTATCCATGTGTTTCTTCTTCAGTACCGCCACATTTGTTGCGAGGAAGCAGCGGTCAAAAAAATGTCGAAGTCACAGATATTTTGTTTGATGCTGGGTTTGAATCAAAAGAAGAAGCAGAAAGCTTTGGTGTACGTCCTGGCGATACGATCGTCCCACAAGTGGAAACCATCAAAACAGCCAATGGGAAAAACATCATCTCGAAAGCTTGGGACAACCGTTACGGCTGTGCAGTCGTATTAGAAGCACTTGAAGCCTTGAAAGAGGAAACGTTAGGCCATACGCTGATTGCTGGTGCCAATGTTCAAGAAGAAGTCGGCTTACGAGGTTCTCGTCCGTCTGTGACGAAATTCAAACCCGACTTGTTCTTTGCGGTCGATTGCTCGCCAGCAGATGACACAGTCACCAAAAATGGCACCTTTGGTCATCTAGGGGCAGGGACTTTGATGCGAATCTATGATCCAGGCATGATCATGTTGCCACGGATGAAAGAATTCTTGTTGGATACAGCAGAAACCAACAACATTCCGTACCAATACTTTGTTTCCAAAGGCGGTACCGATGCTGGTGCGGCACACATGGCAAATGAAGGGATCCCAAGTTCAGTCATCGGTGTTCCTGGACGTTACATCCATACTCACCAAACCCTATTCAGTATCGCTGATTATGAAGCGGCACGGGAAATGGTGATTCAAGTCTTGAAAGGTTTGGATCGTTCAACCGTTGATACGATCTTGGCAGGACAATAAGCGAGAACGAACGAAAGCAAAGAGACAGCCATCCGTTGTCTCTTTTTTTTCTGCAGGGCTTTCCAAGATCAGCATGTCAGTTGGTAGTCCCTGAAAGAAAGGTGTATACTGAAAGAAAAGAAAGTGGTGAGCATTTGATTATTCCAAAAGATTTAGCAGAGTTAGCAACATATGTGGAGAAAGGCAAAAATGTCTTCTTTTTCACCGCCGATTGGTGTGGCGATTGTCGATACATCAAACCGCAATTGCCTGAGATCGAAGCGGACTTTCCAGATCTTCAATTTATCGAAGTCGACCGTGATGAATACATGGATGTAGCGGTTGAATGGAACATTTTTGGGATTCCTAGCCTCGTCGTTATCGAAGACGGCAAGGAGCTGGGACGGTTAGTCAACAAGGATCGCAAAACCAAAGAAGAGATCGAAGCCTTTTTAACCAGCGTACAATCAGCATAGGAGGGGAAAAAGATGGAAGCACAAAGATATCAAAACATTTTAGTAGGGATCGACGGTTCAGATCAAGCGATGTCTGCCTTCAAAAAAGCAGTGGAAGTCGCTCGTCGAAACCAAGGGAAGGTCTATGCCGCAACGATCATCGACCAGCAAGTGCCGACCATGATGGGCTATGCACCTTTGGATAGTTCCATCTTGGAACAAGAAAAAGATACGGCGAAAAATCTGATCGACGACTGCAAAGCTTATGCAAAATCAGTGGATTTTGATTTAGTAGAAGGCATCGTTGCGTACGGCTCCATCAAAGATGCCCTTGCCACTCAATTACCAGACCAATACGACATCGATTTGATCATGGTGGGGCAATCTGGGCTGAACGCAGTGGAACGCTTCATGATGGGGAGTGTCGCCAGCTTCGTTATCCGTGAAGCCCGGTGCGACGTGCTGATCGTATCGCCTGAAGAAACAAAAGCGTAAGGTCATTTTTTGAAAAATAAACTTGTCGTTGCTGTGTTCTTTTTCTTAGAGAAGATGGCAGCAAAAGAAGACAAGGGTTAAAAGAAAGTTCCTGAGAACCAGCGATGTTTCACTTGTTAGCAAAGCATTGTCTTTCGCTGATGAGCTGCAGCTGGTTCTTAGGTTTTTTTGTGCTCGTTTTGAGGGAAGATATCTGTCGCTGTTGTCTTGTTACATAGGTAGTAGTGCCAAACAGATTTTTTTAGAACTAGCGTTTACCGGCTCGTTAGCAAAGCAGCGTCTTAGCTAATAAGCCGCAGCTGGTTCTTAGTTTTTTTCTGTATCCGTTTTTTGGGAAACTTATTGTTGTTGCCTTCTTTCGTAGAAAGTAGTTCTACCAGCAAGTTCTTGAGAAGCCGCGGGTTCTGCTCCTTCGCCAATCCTCAACCTAAGCCAGCCAGCAGAAGTTGGTTCTCAGGCGTTTTTTGTCTTTGAAAATGAGTAGAATTTCAAGGAAAACAAAGAAATTCCATGACGGATGCCGAAAAATTTGTTAAGATTATGGGCGGAATGTGTAAGTACCTAAGGAGGAAAAAACGTGATTTTTGCTTATAACAAAGAATATGTCAGTGATACACTGCTTGCCATCACAGCAGATGATAAAGGATCAGAACAAACCGTCGAACGCAACGGCAATGTTGCCCAAATCAAAAATGAAGAAGGCACGATCGTCGGCTGGAACTTTTTTGCGATCTCAGAAGTGATGACGATCGAAGGCCGTGGCCAAGTGACGTTGACGAAAGAACAAATCCAACAATTGAACACCATGATCAAAGAAGCAGGATTCAGCGAAGAACTGCCAGCAGATACAGAACCAAAAATCGTCGTTGGCTATGTGAAGTCTTGTGTGGAACATCCAGACAGCGACCATCTGTCTATCACGGAAACAGAAGTTGGAGATGGGGAAGTCTTGCAAATCGTCTGTGGTGCTGCCAATATCCGTAAAGGCTTGAAAGTCGTTGTCGCAAAACCTGGGGCAATGATGCCAGATGGCTTGATGATTTGGCCAGGGACGCTTCGTGGCGTAGAAAGCTTCGGAATGATCTGCTCTGCTAAAGAACTACATTTAGAAGGTGCACCAATGAAAAAAGGCATCCTTGAGCTGCCTCAAGATGCCGTTGTAGGTGAAGCTTTTCCAGTCGGTAAAGCCTAAAAAAATGAACTGCCGCTTCCTGTTTTTGCGGCAGTTCATTTTTTGATTGTTTCGATTGGTTTTGGTGATTAGTTGCTGCTATCTGTTGATTGTTCGTTGATCGACGTATCAACGGAAAGTTTTACTTCTGCTGTTTTTTCTTCATCGCCACGATAAAAGGTTACAGTGATCGTGTCACCGACTTTGTGTTTGTACAACGCAGATTGCAGATCCGTTGTTGTGCTGACTTCTGTGTCATCGATCTTCGTGATAACGTCATATTGTTGCAATCCTGCTTGTTCTGCTGGTGTTGCATTGTTGACTGAGTAGATCACAACGCCAGAAGTTACGGATGAAGGAACTTTCAAGATTTGTTCTTGTTGTTGTGATGTGATGGAACCTAAATCGATCGTTTGGATACCTAGTGCAGGGCGAACCACTTTGCCGTCTGCTTCTAGTTGATTGATGATTTCAACGACATCGTTACTTGGGATCGCAAAGCCCATCCCTTCGACACTAACACCTGAAGCAGAGCCAGAGGTGCTGGCGATTTTACTTGAGTTGATCCCAATCACTTGGCCATCAACGTTGATCAGTGGACCACCAGAGTTCCCTGGGTTGATCGCAGCATCCGTTTGGATCGCATTGATACTGATCGTACCACCAGATTCGTTTTGGCTTGTTACTTGACGATTCAAGGAAGAAACGATCCCTTGTGTCACAGAGTTTGCGTAGTCAGAGCCTAGAGGAGAGCCGATCGCGATGGCTGGTTCGCCGACTTTCAAGGCACTTGAATCACCAAATGTTGCGGCAGTCGTCACATGCTCTGAAGAGATTTTCAATACAGCTAAGTCTGTGTAAGCGTCAGTACCGACCAATTCAGCTTTGACTTTCGTACCGTCTGCTAAAACAACTTCCAAACCGTCTTGACCTTCAACGACGTGGTTGTTGGTTACGACATAGGCATCGTCGCCATCGATTTTGTAGATGACCCCACTCCCTTCAGAAGAAGCTTCTAAAGCACTGTCGTCGTCGCTTTGGCTATCGCCTTCACTCTGTTCGCCTTGCTGACCAAAGAGGCTGTTCCAGTCGTTGCTTTGACTTTGTTGTAGATTAATGATGGAAACGACAGAATCTTGTACTTTTTCAACTGCCTCAGTGACATCGCTAGTCACATCAAGTTTTACATTGGATACTTGGGTTTGTCCGTTAGAATCTTGGACCCCGCTGTTGGTCGTGGCTTCTGGTGTTGAAGTCAAAGAGGAACCCATTGCCAGATACAGACCGCCGAAGGTCAATAAACCGCCGACCATACCGCCTAAAATCCCAATACCTAATCGTTTTAATAAACCAGGAGAAGTTTTCTTGCCTGGTGTGACATATTTTCTTGCCATTACTATTTCCCCCTTAATGAATAATTCGTTATAATCAGTATATTCCTTCTATCTGAGATTAGTCTACTAAGAGATTTTGAAAAAAATATGAAGAAGTTGCGTAAGAATCTGTTTCAAACGATGAAATTTTCTTCGCAAAACCCGTTCATTTTTGAATAAAAATAGCAGGGGAATCTGGGGAGAAGCAAAGGTCTGTTTATCCACAGTGTGTGGACAAACTTGAAAGCTTTGGTTGGGTGGATGAAGAAACCCTTGAAGTGTCGCGGTTTTATAGATAATATAGAAGAATTTCAAAGAAAGTCAAAGTGTGTAAAAGGTTGTGGATAGCATTGTCCACATTTTCATAAAATAAGGGGATAACGAGGAGGAACCTATGAAAATCAAAATCGTCACGGTAGGAAAATTAAAAGAAAAGTACCTCGTTCAAGGAATCAACGAGTACGCCAAGCGATTGGGGGCATACGCAAAGCTTGAGTTTGTCGAAGTATCGGATGAAAAAGCACCAGAAACCTTGAGTGAAGCCCAAATGCTGCAAATCAAAGAAAAAGAAGGACAGCGCATTTTAGCCAAAATCAAAGACACCGAATATGTCTTTGCCTTAGCGATCGAAGGCACCAACCCCACCAGCGAAGCCTTCGCCAAACAAATCGATCAACTCGGCATCCAAGGAAAAAGCCAACTGACCTTCGTCATCGGCGGCTCCCTAGGCTTAAGCCAAGAAGTCATGACCCGCAGTGATGCCAAAATCTCCTTTGGCAAAATGACCTATCCTCATCAACTCATGAAGTTGATCTTATTGGAGCAAATCTATCGCGCGTATCGAATCAATACGGGGGCGCCGTATCATAAGTAATAAGAGTATAATCATCAATTGAAGTATAGCTTTTAAATGTAAGTTGAACTATTTATTTAGCTGTAATCATATAATAAACCTAATTTATTGAACTATTATCAAGGCATATTATGAGTGACATATTATGGAGGAATCGAAATGAGCAGTGATAACCGAATTGTGGAATTATGTGAAGTGGTTTCTGAGCTGATTGAATTTAGTGATTGGTGTTATGAGGAAAATAATGGCAATTATAATGAAGATCGAGCAAAGCGGAATAAGTTTATTACAGGAAAACGGAAGATTGATAGAAATTCTTCCATTATTATAGATGACTTACACTTTGGATGGAATTACAACCAAAATAATGCTGGAAAAAAACTTTGGCCAAAAGGTTTCCTTAATACTGGTTACAATAATATTTCTTACGATCGCAGTGATGAAAATAATAAAAAATTGGTTTTTAGTGTAAATAAAGAGATCAAAAAAGAGATTTATTTATTGTCAGATAGACCTTTTACTTCTGAGATAAAAGAGATAGTTAAAATATTTTGGAGCTTTATGGACGAGAAAAGATCAAAAAATGTAATGACAAAGAAACAAAAATATCTATTAGAGATATCGGATAGACTGATTAAGACCAAAAATATAATTTTGCGAGGAGCTCCTGGAACAGGGAAAACCTTTATTGCTAATCAAGTTGCTGCAGATATAGTTTCAAATGGTAAAACTACAGAAATGAATGAATTAAATGAAGATGAAAAAGGTAGAATCGGTTTTGTCCAGTTTCATCCAAGTTACGATTACACTGATTTTGTTGAAGGACTGAGACCCTCAACATCAGAAGATGGTGTTGTAAGTTTTACTTTGAAATCTGGGAGTTTTAAATCATTTATAGAAAAAGCATTGAAACCTAACACGAGCGATAATCAATCTGATTTTGATGAGGCTTGGGAAAAATTTTTCGACACGGTGACGGAAGCGAGTGCTGATGGTGGTTATAATAAACTTAAAACGTTAACTGGAAAACCAGTTCATAATCTGTTTGCTTACGAAAGAAATGAAATTCAAGGAGTATATCCTGAGAATAGAAATATCTACCTGAATCACGATCAAGTCTACAATGTTTACCGAGGTTTACCTGGAACACCTAAAGGGGGATTTGATACTTACCGCAAAGCTATTGTAAAACATTTAAAAGAAGAATTTGGATTGAGAAACTATATAGAATCAAGAAAAGATTCATTTAATAATCAAAATTATGTTTTCATCATTGATGAAATTAATCGTGGTGAAATCTCTAAAATTTTTGGAGAGCTTTTCTTCTCGATAGATCCTGGATATCGTGGGAACACTGCAGGTGTATATACGCAGTATGCAAGTATTCATACAAATCCAGAAGAGAAATTTTTCATTCCAGATAATGTATATATAATTGGGACGATGAATGATATAGATCGATCTGTAGATACATTCGATTTTGCTATGCGTCGAAGATTTTCGTTTATAGAAATTACTGCTAAAGAGTCAGCAGATAATATGTTATCTCGTCAAGAAACAAAAGAAATTATGATGCGCTTGAATGAGGCAATTGTAAATAGTGAAATAGGAGGGTTGTCGACAGACTATCAGATTGGTGCTAGCTATTTTTTAGGTATAGATTCTGATGAAGAATCTATTGAAGACTTGTGGCAAACAAAACTTTATCCACTATTAAAAGATTACTATCGTGGCGATTATAAAGCTTCTGATAAAATTGAAAGTTTGACAAAGATATACTTTGGACTTGGTGATTCTGATGAAAGTTAAGATGCTTTATGACAATGAAGTGATCAATGATTCATTGACTGAGCACCCGATTATAAAAAAGCTAATTAATCATGATTTGAAAAGTTTAGATAGACAGAAATTCATTATATTTCCTCAACATATCAATGAATCGAATGATCTAAAAGAAGATAATATGATTTTTCAATCAAGAAATGGAAAAATATGGACATGTAATGTTGTAGGCATTTTTAGTGGTTCTAAGGACGAACTTAGAATTAATTCTAGATTTAGTAATAGAACGATTAATGAAGATTACTTTTTGAGATATATGCTCCAAAAAGTTTTAAATTATAATGTGATTGAGGATTCAATAAGCTCATCAGAGAAAATGTCTTACTATAATATGTTAATTTTTTTATTTCCGTACTATCTAGAAGAAGCGATGAGAAAAGGTGTATACAAAGAATATGTTAAACGGCAATATAATAATACTAATATTAGCGGCACCATAGATGTCGCACGTCACGTGCGTTCAAATATTCCTTTTATTGGAAATGTTGCCTATCGTACAAGGGAATTCAGTTACGACAATAAATTGACCCAGCTTGTACGACACACGATTGAGAAAATTCAAAATGAATATCAATATATACTTAATAATAATGATAGTATAAAAAAATATGTGAGCCTAATAAAGCAAACAACTACTACTTATTCTAAACTAAAACGTTTTGAAGTTCTTCAGTCCAATATTATGCAACCGATCCGACACAGTTACTATGCTGAATACGCGGCTCTCCAGAGACTATGTATTCAAATTCTATCGGAAGAAAAATCTGGTTTTGACAGTGATCACCAGCAGATACACGGTATAATTATAGACATATCATGGTTATGGGAAGAATACATTGGGAAAGTTACAGGTTGGAAACACTATGGTAGAAACAAAGAGTTAGCAACTATAAATCTATTTCAGAATTCAAGACGATCTCCTCGGTATCCAGATTTTTCTGTTGGAAACTTGCCAATTGATACAAAATATAAAAAGAACCTTGATACTAGGAACGATTACAATCAAATGACAACTTATATTCATATCATGAACAAAGAGAAAAAAGGAAAGATAAGGGGAGGTTTCATACAGCCTACCTCAGATGTTAATCCTGAAAAACATGGTTATAAAAAGTTGGGGATTTTGTGTGGGTTTGGCGGAGAAATGTTTACTTATAAATTCTTTATACCTCAAGAAGCTTCAAGCTATTCTGAATTTTTAAATAGAATAAGAATTGTAGAAGAAGAGCTTAAGAAGGAATTTATATGACCAAGTGAAAACGGACTTTTATTTAGAAGGTAATTGAAGACCTCTATGTTGATGGATGATACAAAAGGATAAAAACATTATCACAACTATCCACCGATAGTATCGGTAAAAAGGAGCAACAACCATGCGAAATATCAAATTAACGATTGAATATGACGGCAAGCGCTACTTAGGGTGGCAACGACTAGGAGATTCTGAAAAAACGATCCAAGAAAAAGTTGAAGGGGTCATCAAATTATTGACGGGAGAAGAAATTGAGATCGTGGGTTCTGGTAGAACCGATGCGGGCACGCATGCTCGAGGACAAGTGGCAAATTTCAAGACGACCCATCAAATGAGTTTGCCAGAGATGCAACAGTTCTTTAACCGCTATTTGCCACAAGACATCGTCGTCAACAAGATTGAAGAAGTGCCTGAACGATTCCATGCACGCTATCACGCCAAAGGCAAGCAATACAGCTATTATGTTTGGAACAACGCGATCCCATCAGTCTTTGCTCGCAATACTAGTTTTCATTGCCCGCAGCCCCTTGATTTGGAAAAAATGCAGCAAGCGGCTGAGAAGTTGATCGGCACCCATGATTTTATCGGCTTTTCTGCATTGAAAAAATCAAAAAAATCAACGGTGCGTACGATCGATGAAATCACCATCACACCAGAAGGCGACCTATTGAGGTTTACCTTCAAAGGCAACGGCTTTTTGCATAAAATGGTCCGAATCTTGACAGGCACACTGATTGCCATTGGCGATGGCACACTGCCACCAGAAGTGATCGATCAAGTGTTAGCCGATAAAGTACGACAAGCAGCTGGTGAAACAGTGCCTTCTCATGGCTTATTTCTAGATGAGGTGTATTATTAAAAGAAACAGGGTAATGGCTATTTAAGGAAAGGAGATCATCTATTGATCACATTAAAATCCCCACGAGAGATCGAACAAATGAAAACTTCTGGTCGTATCTTGGCAAGTATTCACGAACAGCTACGAGAGAAAATTGTTCCCGGTATCACCACGAACCAAATCAACGCCTTTGTCCATCAACAGATAGAAGCTGCAGGGGCAACAGCCGCGCAAATCGGGTTTGAAGGCTATGAATTTGCGACGTGTATCAGTGTCAATGAAGAGATTTGTCATGGTTTCCCTTCAGAATATGTTTTAAAATCAGGCGATGTCGTTAAAGTCGATTTTTGTGTCGATTACAAAGGGGCAATCTCTGACAGCTGTTGGACGTATGCGGTAGGAGAGATTTCACCAGAACATCAAGCACTGATGGAAGTCACGAAAGAAGCCTTGATGAGAGGCATCGAGCAAGCACAGGTCGGCAACCGAGTTGGCGATATTGGTTATGCGATCCAAAGCTTCGCTGAAGAAAAAGGGTATGGTGTCGTGCGGGACTTTATCGCTCACGGCATTGGCCCAACCATTCATGAAGAACCATTCTTTCCTCATTTCGGGTTACCTGGCAAAGGAATTCGGTTGAAAGAAGGCATGACGATCACTATCGAGCCGATGATCACGACCGGCACTTGGCGCATGAAGATGGACCCGAACGGCTGGACAGCACGCACCATTGACGGCAGTTATTGTGCCCAATATGAACATTCGATCGCCATCACCAAAGAAGGTCCAGTCATCATGACGTTGCAAAAGGAAGAAACGTGAACATCACTTATTGTCTTTGAAAAATAACTGTGTGTATTTTGCGTAACATGTATACTTTCTACTCCCCCTGTGGAGGGTGTAGTGTATATGATTTATCTATCGTTGGTTGTCGCACCAATTGTTGTTGGTATAGTCATCGAACTATTTTCTCACTGGTTGGATGAGAAAGACAAAGACGATAACTAAGCAAGTTGCTATCCAACTCACATGCTAGCAGTCGCAACTAGCATAAACAAGGCGCTCCCTTTCGTCGCGGTTAGGGAGCGCCTTTGTGCTGCAGTGCTATAAACTTTCTATCGTTTCGCAAGGTTATTATATCACAGGAAAAATAAAAAACTACCCGTGATATCCATTCGAATAGATAAAGAAAACCTAATAAATTTGAAATCTAATTACCTCTACTTCTATTTTCCGAAATATGGATGGTAACCCCCACTTGAGGTATTACCGTGAAAAAAATAGTCTATAGTAGGAGTTACTGTTTTCTCTTTTTTTTAAATAGAGAAAAATTTAAATTAGGTGTACATGTAAGTGATAAATTCGGATAAAGTAAACGACCCAGTATTTTCTGATAAAGCCATGGGTGACGGTTTTGCAGGTATTCCTATTGAGAAAATTGTTGGCTCCCTGATTAGTGGGAAAGTTAACTATTTTTTCGAACTAGCTATGCTATCGAATATAGAACACATGAGGGAATAAGTAAGGGAGGGACAGCAATCCCTGTTGTTTACTACTTACTTGCATCCAAATATTGTTAATACCTAAAGAGCGTATCAACGTGGTTATAATCAAATCGTTTATGTCAGTCATTGTCCTGCAATTTGACATTTCGGCATACTACAAATTTTTATTAGCACAGCAGAGTCCACTTTTGAGAACGATTCTTTTTAATGGAATTTAGGCGAATTGACCAAAAAGGATAATTATGTATATACTCCGTCGCGATATATGTTATACTATGTATATACAGAAAGAGGTGTCGCGCATGGAAATGTTACCTATAAAAAAATGGGGCAATAGTAACGGTCTTAGATTGCCAAAGTACATTATGGAGTATCTTGGCATTCATACAGATGACAAAGTGAAGATAATACAAGAAGAAGTAAACGGGCATAAACGGCTAATCATCGAAGCGGCAAATGTAGAAAACGAGTTAACGATTGAAGAGTTATTTGAAAACTACACTGCTGAGAAAAATCATGTGGAAATTCAACATTTAGGTGAAGCAGTAGGGAATGAAAAATGGTAAGAAAACCTAGACAAGGGGATATTTTGTTATTGGATACAGCTCCTCGTGCTGGACATGAACAAACGGGAAAAAGGCCCTATATTGTTTTAAGTCATGACATGATTGCAGATTATAGTAACGTTGCCACCGTTGCTCCGATTTCTAGTACAAGTAGAAACTATCCGTTATATGTAAGTATTGATCCAGATTATGGAATGAAGACAACAGGAAAAGTATTGTTGGATCAATTAACGACAATTGATTATGAAGCCAGAGCGTGTGTTTTTTTGGAAAAAGCACATGAGCACTTGGTTGATGAGTTGTTGATGAAAGTTAGAACAGTATTTCAAAAAGTAAGTAAATAAAAACAGCATGCTCATCTTATCGATGTTGACCATGCTGTTTTCTTTTATTCTATAAACGCTTTGTCTCGTAACATTACACGCCGTACAATCTTTGAGATACTAGCTCTATTCCCGTGATCCTGAACGATATTTTTATAAACAAGGCAACGGGGGGCGCTTTTGTGTCTGCACTAGCAGTCTTAATACTTTATGCTTGGCGATGTTTGAATTCGGCACGCTGCTGCTGGGCATCATTGCGAAAATTTCGACGATCAAGACTTTGATGAATATATCAAGGAATCTAATGGATGTAGGACTAGCCCACAGCGGCTAACATCAATCATCCCCATGATTGAGTTTGTCAGCCACAAAGGTTTCTACACTATACCGGCCCCATTTTGAGAGACTCTCTATAAACAAAGGGAAGGTTACATCTGTAAAATGACTGACCAAGAGATAACAAGCTTGACCCGAAACTTTATGAAAGACCTCAATTTCTTTGTATTGATTCACGAAGGCTTCAAAAGCTGTATAGCGATTTGAATCCATAAAAAACCGGATGTATTGCGTACTTGGGTAGTTTACTACAATACTAAATCGCTGAATGATTCCCTCATCTTGCAATTTCAAGATCCGATTGCCCACGGCTTGTCCCGTCAGGTGGACCATTTCGCCGATTTCTTTGTTCGATAATTTACTGTTGTGTTTCAGGATAGCTAGGATTTGTTCATCGATGATGTCCATAAGGGTTCCTCCTTTCATAATGAAAGTAAATTGACTTTATCTTTTTCAAGAGACGCTTTGTTGTAAGGTCATATGTATTTATACTGGATTATAACAAATAAGAAAAGAAATGGTGA
The DNA here is from genome assembly GCF_050542975.1 of Enterococcus sp. DIV1368d. Taxonomy (NCBI): domain Bacteria; kingdom Bacillati; phylum Bacillota; class Bacilli; order Lactobacillales; family Enterococcaceae; genus Enterococcus; species Enterococcus sp. DIV1368d. Next base: position 1,049,032 of record NZ_CP172939.1, read on the forward strand.
TTCTATGAAAAAAGCTTTAGTAATTATTGATGTCCAAAATGACTATTTTAAAGAAGGAAGAATGGCCCTTCATTCCCCTGAACAGGCGCTTGCAAACATAAATAAACTAGAAGCTTCTTTTATCGAAAAGCAACTCCCGATCATCTATATCCAACACATCAACGATCAAGAAGCAGCTGATTTTTTTGAACGAGGGACCAAAGGTGTGCTGCTGCATGAACAGTTAAAAACAACGCATTCTTCTATTATTATCGAAAAGCACTCTCCTAACTCCTTCATTGAAACAAATTTAAAAGAGACGTTAGACTCTTTAGGTGTCCAACAAGTTGTCATCACTGGGATGATGACGCATATGTGCATCGATTCAACCACAAGAGCTAGTAAAGAACTCGGTTATCAGCCCATACTGATTTCTGATGCTACGGCAACGAAAGCATTAACATTTGAAGCACACGAAATTCCTGCGGAAGCTGTTCAACGAGCGTTTTTATCGGCGTTGGAAACCTTCTCTACGGTGATGAAAACCGATGACTATTTAAACGGATTGTAGAAAAATTGCGTATTTACCAACAAAGGCAACGTTCATTTGCATTGAGTGGTTCTTGATCACTCTTTGAGATCGGCGATCCTATCTCATTCCGCTTCAATGTTTCTAAAAAAATGAATACCCAATTGCGTACACACCAATGATACTGAGCTGATCCCTCAGAGGATGAATAAGAACTAACCCATACAAAAGCCAAAAACGTTCGAGGATTTTTCTCGAACGTTTTTTGGGCATCAAATTGGGCGAATCGGCGAAACTATGGTACAGTGCAACCAAACAAGGAGCGAAAGTCGCTCCTTCATGAGGCAAAGGGGCAATGGTGATGAAGCAAAAAACGATGGCGTGGCTGTCAGAAATCTATAATTTGATCTTGCATCCTGGCACAAGACAGTGGGAACGAGAACAACTGGTGCAAGCAAAAAATACACTGGAAACTCAGCTGGCGACCAAACAAAAAGCAGGCAAACACGAAAAAGAATCGACAAATAGCCTTGAAGACCAACAGACCAAGCGGGTTTTGGAAAAACTAGAAGCGTCGTTGCGTCCTTTGGCACTGAGAAACAATCTGACCCCGAATGTCGCAGAGTTTTATCAAACAATCAGCCAGTCAGCACCGAAAAAGGCAAGGAATGAAGAAACAAGCAAAGCCCAACCAGCAGAAGTTTCCGTGGAGCCGACCGAAACAGGTGGAAAAGCACAAGAAGTGGCTATTTTTGCTGGCGGCTGCTTTTGGTGTATGGTAGAGCCTTTTGAAGACCAGCCGGGTATTCTTTCCGTCTTGTCGGGGTATACCGGGGGAACAGTTCCGAATCCGACGTATGATCAAGTACTTAGCGGAACAACAGGGCATGTCGAAGCGGTAGAGATCATTTTTGATCCCGAAACCATCACCTATCAGGACTTGTTGCAGTTGTATTGGCAAGTGACTGACCCGACAGATGCTTTCGGACAATTTCAAGATCGCGGTAATTTTTATCGCCCAATCATTTTCTATACGACTGCTGAACAGGAAGTGTTTGCGCAAGGAGCCAAAAAGGAACTAGCCCAATCTGGTTATTATCAGCAACCCATCGTGACTGAGATCCGCAAGGCCACGCAGTTTTGGCCAGCGGAAAACTACCATCAAGCATTTTACAAGAAACAGCCAAAGCGCTACCAGCGGATCAAGCGAGCGCGCAAACAACTGATGCTTTTTTATCGGCTGAAACGCTGGACAAACCGAGGAAAAAAACGATCATAAACAGAAGATCACTAAAAAAAGCGGGCTCCAAGAAAAGGGCAAAAGGATCAAAGGAAGGCTCTTTTCTCCACAAGTCGCGCTTTTTTCTGCGCTTTTAGCCAATTGGATAAAAAACGTAGATTTATTTTAGAATAATGTCCAAAGAAAGCGTTAACAACAAGAATTATAATAGAGAAAGAAAAAGTGGCGAAAAAGGTCGAAAAAGCAGGTGTCTTTTGCTTGGTTCCTTTCTTCGAGGAAAGAAGGTGGGAAACACCAGAGAAAAATCAGCGGAAAAATCAATCGGCAACACCCCATAGCAACACAACATTTATTATATGAAGGTTCATATAAGTTAGGAGAAATGTGATGAAAAAAAAGGGAACATTCGTCTCACTGTTTATGGCTCTCATTCTTTTTATCTTTTCAGAAAGAACAGTGTTTGCGGCAGAAGCGATCAATGAGATCGTCGCACCAACAGGAGTCAAAGCATTTCTAGTACTGATTCCATTAGTGTTAGTGCTGGTTTTGCTCTTTAAAAAAGTAGATATGATCATTGCTGGCTTGATTGCTGGGATCTTGGCGATGATTATTGGCGGGATCAGTTTAGCTGAAGCCAATTCCCAACTGTTGGAAGCTATTCCGACGATGTTGAGTATTACGGTGCCAATCATCAATTCCGCTGTAGCGATGGCGGTCTTTAAAGCGGGCAGTTATACGGCGGCCTTAACCTTAGCCAAAAGAGGAACCAAAGGAAAAGTAGAATATGTGGCTGGTTTTATTGTCATCTTATTGGCAGCAGCGACTTATATGTCTGGGATCGGCGGCGGGAGTGCAATGGTGATCGCACCGTTAGCATTTGCGGCAGTTGGGGTGGTCCCCGAATTGATCGCAGCGATGTCGTTAGCGGCAGCGGTCTCCTTTACGACCTCTCCTGCCTCTTTGGAATCTAGTATCGTGTCTGAACTAGGCGGCTTTAGTGTCGCTTCTTACGTCGATCAAATGCGCCCATTTTGGTTGTTATTCGTTGGTTTGGCGATTTTATTGGCATTCTTCGGAACCAAGCGTCGTCATCTAGGCTTCAAAGAATCAGCCAACCAAGAGTACGAAAACAAAAGCAATGGCGAATTGTTCAAAACGACACTGCCTGCGATCTTCTTGCTTTTTGCGGTCATCTTTGGCCCGTTGATCAATGACCTGATCGGCTTTGTCCTCTTTACACCGCTAGTTTATATGGTGGTCACGTTGGCGTTGATTTTTGTTTGTACCGACTTTTCGATGAATCAATCGGTGGAAGCGATGGTGGACGGATCCACGTATATTTTGACCCGCTTGTTCCAAGTGGGAATCTTTTTAGCCTTCATCAACGTGATCGCTGAAACGGGGACGTTTGCTGTAATTGCCGGTGCGGCACAAAATGCCCCCGCAGCGATCGTCGTTCCCGTGGCGATCTTGACGGGTGTCTTGATTGGGATTCCCGCGGGTGCCTATGTCGGCTCCGTTTTAACACTCGTGCTACCAGTTGCCGTTTCATTAGGCTTCCCAGTCTTAGCTCTTGGCTTTGTAACGATGGGGGTTGGCCTCGGCAGTCAAATGAGTTTCGTCAACATTACGATGCAGGCTCTATCTTCTGGTTTCCAAATTCCGATTCTGGATGTAGTCAAAGGAAACGTGAAGTGGTTGAGTTTAGCAGCCGTATTATTATTAGTCATCGGCTTAGTGTTTGGCTGATGGATAGGAGGAAAACATGGATTTATTGATCAAGCAAGCACGTCTTGAAGACGATGCAGAATTAGTAGACATTGCAATTTCAGAAGGAAAAATCACCGCAGTTGCACCCAACATTGAAGAATCAGCAGCAACAACGATTGAGGCGAAAGGCAAAGTGGTGATCCCTGGATTGATCGAAAGCCATATCCACTTAGACAAAGCCTTGATCGCCGATCGTGAGCCCAATAATTCAGGTACGTTGCAAGAAGCGATCCAAGTTACGGCAAAGCTGAAACCGACCTTTACCGAAGAAGATATTTATGATCGAGCGAAACGTGCATTAGAAATGCTGATCGTACATGGCACGACTGCTGTGCGCACCCATGCCGAATTTGATCCAGCACAAGGCTTCACAGGGTTTGACACCATCATGCGCTTAAAAGAAGAATACCGCGACTTGATCGACATTCAGGTCGTTGCCTTTCCCCAAGAAGGGATTTTTAAAGCCCCAGGGACGGATAAAATGATGATCGAAGCGATGGAAAAAGGCGCCGATGTCGTTGGCGGCATTCCTTACAATGATGCGCCAGCCAATGAACACATCGACTTGATCTTTGAGATCGCCAAACGATTTGACAAAGACATTGACTTGCATCAAGATTTTGCCGACGAAGCAGACGATACATCGATCGTCTATCTGTGTGAAAAAACCATCGCAGAAGGCTACCAAGGTCGGGTATCAGTAGGACACTTGACTGCGCTGCACGCCATGGAACCAAATCAGCTGGCAGAAGTCATCGATTTGATGGTCAAAGCCCAAATCAATGTGATGCCGTTGCCTGCGACCGACTTGCACTTAGGTGCTAGAAACGATGCCTACAACGTTCGCCGTGCCGTGACGCCGATTCGCAAACTACGTGATGCTGGTGTGAATATCTGCTTAGGCAGCAACAATATCCGAAACGCCTTTACACCCTATGGCAATGGGGATTTGATCCAAATCGCTATGTTGGCTGTGCCAGTGGCGCATTTAGGCGGCGCCGATGACTTGCCGACGGTCTTGCCAATGATTACGACCAATACCGCTAAAGCATTAAATATCAAAGACTATGGGATCGCTGTTGGCAACCGCGCAGATTTGATTCTTTTAGATACCCAGAAAAAAGCCGATGTGCTGATCGATATTCCTGAACGTTTGATGGTCATCAAAAATGGCCGCATCACCGTGGAAGTCAAAAAAGAAGTGACGATCCACCGTTAGCAACAGGTCATGTTTTCTTAAGTAGTACGATTTATTCGTGCTGCTTTTTTGTCGTAGTATAGTCGAAATGAAAAATCATTTTCTAGTCATTTGTTCTTTTTTCAACTATGATAGAAAGAAAACCGCTATCACGGAGAGTTCGTTTAAGAAAATCCTGTCAAAACTGTTTGACAATGCCGTAATATCAATGGATTTGAGCAGAAATCACAGCAGGTCTGCGTTAAGGTAGGAGAAGGAGGGCAAGATGACGATTGGGGAAGCACTAAAGAACCATCGAGTCACACAGCAAATGAGCCAAGAAGAAGTAGCAACAAAAATTTTAGTGACCCGCACATCGATCTCAAATTGGGAAACCGGCAAGACGGTACCCGACAGTTTGAATTTATTAAAACTGAGTACCCTTTATGGGTGCAGTGTCGATGAGCTATTAAAAAAGGAGCGAGCAGGAATGAAAAAGAACTTTCGTACGATGACCTATGGTGCTGGATTGAAAGATGGAACGATGCGTTTGAAAATCGAGACCGATGCCAGCAAGTTTTTCCCAAAAGGGGTGGAAGTCAAAGCATCTGTCGATTTAGAAACCGGAGAAGTGACCTTTTTTGTCGAGCAAGAAGATTTGAAAAAACTGAAAGCAGCCACTGACGAAAAATAAATTTTTTATGCAGTATTTTGCTGAATTTTGCTTGGACAAGAAAAAAAAGTGATGGATAAAAAAACACGAGCCCAGCTGCGTCGTGTTTTTTTATGTGGGATGAAAGAGGGCTGAGACAATCGATGAAAGCTGATTCTACTTTTTCTTTTCTGCTATTTTCAAGGTTTGTAACGTTTAAGGAAAAGTGAAAAGATGCTAACGGCTATATACAATATATAGTGAATAGAACGGTTTTTATCTAAATTAAGCACAATATATAGTATTTACTTTTTTAAGAGATTGTGTAAAATAGCAGGTGTAGTGAAGAAGGAGCTGTTGTTTTTGAGAGTAACTGTATGTTGCGACACCCGTTTAAAAAATGAGAAAAAGTTGGCAAAGACCGCTCGTGTCATCGGCAATGCCTTGGCAAAAAATCACATCGAGTTGGTTTATTGCGGCCCTTTGGCTGGCTTGATGAGGGAGATCGTGAAAGGGGTCTTTGAAAAAGAAGGCGCAGTGACGGGGATCTATCCATCAGGTTCCTTTGCAGAAGATTTGCCGCCAATCGTCAATGGATCAAGCACGTATACCGAGTTCTATACGGATACGAGGGAGGAACAAACGCAACAATTGCTGGAAATGAGCGATGCCTACCTTGTATTACCTGGTGGATTTGGTACACTAGAGGAGTTGTCATCAGTATGCTCTTTTATGACTCTTGGGCCATTGTCAGGCAAGCCGATCGGTGTGTTGATGACCGAAGGCTTAAATGATGGACTAAAGCCGCTGCTAAAAATGTTTGAAGCTTCTAGCTTTGCTTGGGCTGAACTGTCTGAAACGCTCTTTTTCCTATCTGACGTTGAGTCGTTGATCCGACGATTGGCTGCGAAGGGATCAGGAATGGAGTGCTTGGCAGGATGAAGCATGTCTATTTAGCGGGACCGTTTTTTTCAAACGAACAAGTCGACCGACTCAAACAAGTAGAACGCAGTTTAGCTGAAAACCCGCAGCCCTTGGCGATCTATTCGCCGCGCTTGTATCAAGAAGGTTCATCTGAACCCAATACACCAGAACGGGCAAGAGAAATTTTCGAAAAAGACATGCTGGAATTGACACGAGCCGACGTCGTCGTTGCCGTTTTGGATGACCATGAAGGGATCGCCGATCCGGGAACAGCCTTTGAAATCGGCGCAGCACACGTACGAAATAAACCAGTGATCGCTTTTCAGGAAAAAGCCGCGGCGGTCAATCCGATGTTGACGGAGTCGGTGCAAGCGTATTTGGCTGATCTGGCGGCACGAACAGCGTATGATTTTGAAGCGATGGCGCACCGAGCCTTTGTCGGTGACTATATTTAATAAAGGATGATGAATGTGTTATTAATCGCAGGAACGATCGGGGCAGGAAAAAGCAGTTTGACTGATTTTTTATCGAAGGAAATGGCGTCGAAGCCTTTCTATGAAAACGTGGAGGACAATGATGTTCTGCCATTGTTTTATTCCAATCCAGAGCGATACGCCTTTTTATTGCAGATTTTTTTCTTAAACAAAAGCTTTTTAGGGATGCGGGAAGCTTTGTCCAATGATGACAATGTCATTGACCGCTCCATCTATGAGGATAGTTTGATGTTTCATCTAAATGCGGATCTAGGTCGCATCGCACCGATGGAAGTCGAACAATACGATAACCTGTTGAACACGATGCTGCGGGAATTGGAAGAATCAGCGCCGTTGAAGCATCCAGATCTAATGGTTCATATCAAGGTTTCCTTGGATACAATGATTGAACGGATCAACAAACGTGGTCGTTCCTATGAACAAATTGCCAACGATCCGACATTGTACGACTATTACAAAGAATTAAATCAGCGGTACGATGAATGGTATGAAAACTTTGACGTTTGTCCGAAAATGCAAATTGATGGGGATCAATTGGACTTTGTTGCCAATGAAGACAACCTCATGGTGATCCTCGAGATGATTCAAGAAAAATTGGCGGAAGTCCGTCAGACCCATGGCAAAGGACACTATTGTACGGACAAAGCCATCGCAAAAGGTGATTTTTCTAAGAAAAACGCAGCATCTGTGACAAGCTGACCCAGCAGTTGAGGACGGCTTACGAAAAAAACAAGTGTCTTATCGACAATGGGAGGGAGCAAGGCGATGAATGTAGAACGATTTATTGAAGCGAGGAAACAGGCGGGCTTCTCGCAGCAAGAACTTTCGGAAGGAATCTGTACGCAAGCCACTTTGAGTAAATTTGAAAACAACGGTCAGGCACCGTCCCTCAAAATTTTGATCAAATTGTGTAATCGGATCGGCTTGCCATTGGTCGACTTGTTTTCTTCCATGAATGTCGCAACGACCAAAATCAAAGAAGAATTGGCAAAAGCCGAATTCTACTTGATCACGAGCGAGTATGAACAGTTGGCTGCATTGCTAAGTCAAATCGAAGTGAAGCTGATCGATGAACCAGCATTAAAAGCGCAATATGATTATTTAAAAGGCTTTGAAATGATTTTTAATGAAGCTGCGATTACCGATGTCTTGTTTCAATTCGATCAGTTATTGATGAATGAAACGGCGGAGGAATTGTTTGATCTCTTAGCGTATACTGGGATCGGTTTGGTGTATGCCAGAGAAGAAGAATGGGCAAAGGCTGAGTTTTATGTGACGAAGGTCTTTGAGAAAATTTATACCTATCCGATCAAAACGATCGAAGACACGTGGCGGGTGTTGAACATCGTCTTTCATTGCGGCGTCTTTTATGCGAAAGTCGATGATTTGGAAACTAGTGATACCTTGTTGAATTATGTGTTGGCGATTTGTTCCGACAATCATTTGACCTACTACTTGGCTCGCGCGGCAGCCCAACTGACCGAAAATGCCATTCGTGAACAACAGCCGAAAGAAACAATTTTGGAAATGTTACACGATGCACGAGCGTATGCCAAAATCAATAAAAATGTAAAATTATTGGCGCATTTAAAAGCGGTCGAAGAAACGATTGATTAAAAATATATTTTCGACAAAAAAGTTTTGTTGCGCAAATGCTTGATAACTAGCAGTCCTTTCGACGAAGGGACTGCTTTTTTGAATTTTCTTTATATAAAAAAATATATAATCGTGTTGACAAAAAAATATATCGGGAGTATTCTTTAATTGTGAAAAAACTAACATAATTTGAGGTATATCGTTTTTAGGAGAAGGGATTTTATGAAGACAGCAGTGAGAGAAGCCGCTCGCACGATTCAGCGGATGGGCACGTCCATTGAGTTAAAAGTTGCTCATACAAAACCAGAAAGTGTACTGGACGAGCTGGAGACCCAACTGAAAGTATACGACCATCGCTTTAGTGCCAATGATCCGCGATCGGAATTGAATCAGCTGAATCAGTTAGCAGGACAAAAGGGGCTTGTGCTTGATCCAGAATTGTACCAGCTGATCGAAATCGGCAAACATCATAGCTGTGCTCCCCACAGTCAGCTGAATATTGCCATCGGTCCACTGGTCCAAGCATGGCGCATCGGGTTTGAAGATGCCCGCATCGTATCAAAGACGCAGGTCAAAGAATTGCTTGCGCTAACAGACCCGCAACAGATCCAATTGGCAGCAGGCAAGGTTTTTTTGAAAAAAGCTGGAATGAGGATCGACCTCGGAGCATTAGCAAAAGGCTACATCGCTGATAAGTTACGCACCCATTGCCAAGCCCGTGGAGCAGCGTATGGATTGATCAACTTAGGCGGAAATATTGTCTGTTTCGGCGCTGCACCAAATCATTCGGACGGGCATTGGCGGATCGGGATCCGAGATCCCAAAGGCGGTCGGGCAGACACCTTGGGCATTCTGCCAATCAAGGACCAAACCGTCGTCACTTCGGGGATCTATGAGCGGGTCTTGACCACCGCTGAAGGAACGTATCATCATTTGATTGATCCTCAGAGTGGCTTTCCCATCGAATGTGGGTATTTGAGCATCACGATCGTTGCAGCGACATCGTTACTGGGGGAAATCTGGACTTCGCGCTTGTTTGGCAAGCCCATTCCAGTTGTTTTGCAAGAGATTCAGCAGCAGCCAGAAATCGAAGGAATCATCGTAACCAAAGAAAATGAAGTCATTGCCTCTAAAGGCATTCAGGCAAGACTTTTAAGATAGCCCAACCAGAAAGGAAGAGACAGGATGAAATTTATCGGATTCGTAGGAACCAATGCCACTCGTTCCACCAATCGCACGTTGTTGCAGTTTATGAAAAAAATGTTTGCCAATGAGGCAGAAATCGAACTAGTCGAGATCAAAGATCTCCCATTGTTCAACAAACCAGAATCAAAGGAGTTGCCCGTACAAGTAACCCAGCTTGCCGAAAAAATCGCGGCAGCAGACGGTGTGATCATCAGTACACCAGAATACGATCATGCCGTACCCGCAGCGTTGATCAATGCCCTGAACTGGTTGTCCTATGGAATTTTCCCTTTTGTTGACAAGCCAGTGATGATCACTGGTGCTTCTTATGGGACGTTAGGTTCTTCTCGTGCCCAAGCCCATCTAAGACAGATTCTGGACTCTCCAGAGTTAAAAGCACGGATCATGCCTAGCTCTGAATTTCTATTAGGTCATTCGCTGCAAGCGTTTGACGAGCAAGGCAACTTGATCGATGAAGAGCAGACCCAAAAACTGCAAGGACTGTTCAACGATTTTCTTTTATTTGTAAAAATTACCAGCCAGTTGCAGCACGCCCATGCCGCCAATCAAAAAGAAGCTGCTGAATTTTCATGGGAAACCATCTAATCGCAAAAGATAGGAGCGTAAAGACAATGAAATTGATCGGAATCGTCGGATCAGCCGCTGAAGTCTCCACCAATCGTCAGCTGCTGAACTTTATCAAAAAGCAATACAAAAAGGAATTCACGTTAGAACTTGTAGAGATCAAAGACTTTCCTCTCTTTAATCAAGAGGAAGATCAAACCCAAAGCCCAGCCATCCAGCGTTTGAATCGGCAATTGCTGATGGCAGACGGTGTGATCATTGCTACACCAGAGCACAACCATACCGTGACGGCAGGACTGAAAAGCTTGCTAGAATGGCTTTCATTCAAGATCCATCCTCTGGAAAACAAACCAGTAATGATCGTGGGTGCCTCTTACTATGATCAAGGAACTTCAAGGGCCCAGCTGCATCTGCGCCAGATTTTGGACGCACCGGGAGTCAATGCTTTAGTGATGCCAGGAAATGAGTTTTTGTTGGGCAAAGCCAAAGAAGCTTTCGATGAAGCGGGTGATTTGATCGATGCCCGAACGGTTGCTTTTTTAGATGCGACGATCAACAGCTTCTTGCAATTTATCAAAGTCGTTTCTGCTTTAGCGGGTCCCAAACAATTGCCGCCCGAAGACCTCTACGCCACAGGGAAAATCGCAACCACCGTGGAAGGGGTGGATATGTATGATGATCAATGGCTGGAAAAAGCCGCTGAAGCAGTCGGTGCCGTTTCTGGCAATACCTACGTCAAACTAAATCGCGGCTTGCTGACAGTCGATCAGCTCAATTACTTCTTAGATTCGATGCCGATGGAATTGACATTTGCCGATAGCAACAACCAATTCTTGTATTACAATCTGCGCGAAGAAGCCCAAAATATGCTGGCAGCACGTGTGCCAGGACAAGTCGGCAATCCATTAGCAAAATGCCATCCTGAAAAATCCTTCAAAAATGTTGAGTGGGTGATCCAACAGCTGCGCAGTGGAGCGACCGACGCGGTTCGGGTCCATGTACCGAAACAGGTGCCAGAAAAATACATCGTCCACAATTATCAAGCGATGCACGATGAAAACGGCGAATATGCGGGGATCAACGAATACATCCTTGATTTCAAGCCAATCATCGAATGGTATTTGCAACAAACCGGTCAAAAACTTGTCGGCAATGAAGACGCCATTTCCAGTGCTTCTGTGCACCAAGAACCGACCGATGCGGTCACTAGTGCCAGTACTCATGACGCACCTGCAGCAGATGCGGTCACCAGCGCTTCAGTGAAATAAGGGTTGTCTAAAGGGAGAGAAGGAATCGCTAGAAGCATTCGCTTGCAATCAGTTGCCAAGCGAATGCTTCTCTTTTTGCTGCTTTTTCATGAATAAACGATTTTCTATGAGCGATTGAGTTGATCAAGGACATCATTGCGAGGATTTCACAAAGTTTCTGAAAAAAATTTGCATATTCATCTTTTGCTTCGTATACTAGTTTAGGACGTTGCTTATAAAACGGCTGTATCATCGTACATATTTTTTGATAGGAGGAATTGCATGAAAGACAAACGAAAAGTCTTGCGTCCGTTAGGATCAGGGTTTGCGATGGCGGTTCCTTTGTTTATAGGGATCCTCGTTCAGGACCCTTTGATAAGTTCTGTGGGGGCGATGGGGGCTTTTTCCTACTTGGCTTTTCAACATCGGTCCCTTTTTTATAATCTGCGCGCCATTTTGACCCACGGCGCTGCGCTGCTGCTGGCATTTATTTTAGGCGCTGGGACAGCACTGATTCCTTGGAGCGCGCCTTTTATCATCGGTGCGTTATCGTTTTCCGCGTTTTTGTTGTCAAAAGTGATGCGGATCCCCAAGCCCGATTATTTCTTCGTGTTGATGCTTTATGCCACCGGCTTTAATTTTCACGCAGCGCACCTTGGAGAGATCTTGCACCACAGTTCCTATTTGCTTTATGGCATCGCAGGCTCGCTGCTTGCTGGACTGGTGATTTCGTTGGCTGAACAGCTGCCGTTGAAAGAAGAAAAAACGGCCTTTCAACAACTGAGCTTGCACGAGAAATATTCGCTAGCATTATCTCAGCAACCAGAAATGGTCATCAAGGCGCTGCACTTTTCTTTGATATTGTTTATTGCGACCTACATTGCCTACCTGCTGCGAGACAGCAACGGCTATTGGATCTTGATTTCTGCTGCTGCCGTCTTGGCAGGAGAACATATGGAAAAAATCAAAAATCGCACGATCGGTAGGGTACTGGGAGGAATCGTGGGGTTGCTGCTGGGTTTCTTATTGATGTCCTTGCATATGCCCCTTGAAGCCATCGCAGTGGTCTTGATCATGCTAAACATATTGACGGAGTTTTTTATGCCAGTCAATTATACCGTTGCTAATTTTTTTACCAACCCGCAAGTCCTGCTGTTAATGACGATCGGTACTAGTTTTACGCCACTGAAATTGATCCCATTGCGTTTTTCAGGGGCATTGATTGGCAGCGTGCTGGCAATGCTGTTGATCTTTCTAATGGATTGGGCAGTAAAGCAAATGGAGCAAGCGCTGGGAAATAAGCCAGAAGACACGTCGGATCAAACACAATAGCATGCACCATCATCAATAAGCAAGAGCAGCTGCTCTTGCTTTTTTTGCCTTTGATCCTCGAGCTAAACGTTTTCTCCATCGGATAGGAAAAAGAAGGGAAATGTGAAATAATCGAGCAAAGGTTCCTATTTTGAAATAGAAGCGTTTACATTTTTGCAAATTAAAGTGGCAGAAACATCTACTTTTTTTGTTGTAAGCGAAATCATATACTCAAATCAGAGAAGGAGAGAAAGTTGTGAAAAAACGAATCGTAGATGTTTTGCATCGCCTGTTGGTGACTGATTATCCACTATCCATCGAGCAACTGGCAGAAGAGACCGCAGCCAGTGGACGGACGATCCGCAATGATTTGAATGAGATCAACACGTTTCTTGCTGACTTACACATCGGACCGATCCAAACCCTTCGAGGAAAGGGCATCCTTTTGAAACTGACCTCGAAGCAGCAAGCCATCGTTTGGCAGGCATTACAGGCACAACAGTCGGAATATATGACCCGTGAAGAGCGTAGTTTTGATCTACTGCTGCATCTGACATTTTCAAAAGAGATCCTGGTGTTGAATAAAAAAGAAGAAGCGTACCAGATATCGAAAAGCAGCATGGATGAAGACATGCGCCGTTTGCGGGCGGACATCAATAAATATGGCATTGAGATCATTAGTCTAGGAAAAAAAGGACTGCGGTTGAATGGATCGGAACGAGCGATTCGGACGATGATTTTTGACATCATCAATCAGCGGATCGGTAGGCTGCCACTTGATAAACAGACCCCAGATTTAGTCTTTACGAAATTGCTTTATCGCTATTTGCCGCAAAAAGCAATCAAACAGATCCAACAAGTGATGCAAGCAGTGTTGCCGCCAAATCAAAATGAGTTGTATAGCAGCCAAATCTTATTGTTTACCGCCATTTGGCTGATGCGCATCAGAATGAAGGAATTTATCACACGCATGAATTGGTCTACTTCCAGCAATCCGCTCCAAGGGTCAGCCTATATCCAGGCGATCGCTGAAACCTTTTCGATCGAGCCACCAGAAATCGAAGTCAACTATCTTTCTTTCATCATCGAATCACTGAATTTTAAAGATTTGTCCAATTCCATCGAATGGGCGCATGCGCAACTCTTGTCGCTGCAGCTGATCCAATTTGTGGAATGCCAAACCAAGATCCCTTTTAGTAAAAAGGAAGAAGAGTTGTTAGAGGGATTGTATAAACATATGGCCGCGCTGATCGTTCGAGCCAAAAGCGGCATTCAAGTCCCCAATCCGATCAAAGAGACTGTTCGCAAAAATTATGGACAAATCTACCAAGCCGTCAAGGGCTTCGCCCCCACGATCGAAGAGATCGTCGGACAACCACTATCAGAAGATGAACTGACATTTCTCGTGATCCATTTTTCTACAGCCTTAAGTTCATTGAACCACGAGATTATTACGATCTATAAGGCGGTCGTCGTCTGTAACCATGGAATGGCAACCGGCAATCTGCTGGCAGCCAGCCTCAAGGAGAAGTTTCCAGAAGTAGAAGTTGCGGCAGTCTTGAATTCACAAGAAGTCAATTTGATTACAAAATTCGATGTGGATCTGGTTTTTTCAACTTATGAGATCGATTATCGAGAAAAGCCGGTATTACTGATCCCACCGATCATCAATGAAGAAAATCACCAAGTGATCCGCCGTTTCTTAAAAAACAATGAACAATTCAAGCGGATCGCCTTTGACCAAAAAAATGCCACGCTGTTCTTCAATCAATTGCTTACAGTCATTGAAGAAAGCGGTGGGACGGTCGATGCTGCCGCCTATCGCAAATTGACACACTTGTTTGAACAAAATCAATTAGCCATTAATGCAAGGGAGATTCAGCCAATGTTAAAAGATGTTTTATCCGCTAGTCATATTCAATTAAACGTTCCTGTTCAAAATTGGGAAGAAGCCATTGAACGCTCTGCGCAGCCGCTATTAAAAGAACAGATCATCGAGAAACGCTATATCGAGGCAATGGTTGCGGCGGTGGAGGAATACGGGCCTTATATCGTCATTGGCAAACATTTGGCGCTGGCGCATGCACGACCAGAAGATGGCGCCCAGCAGTTGGGTGTGAGTGTCCTCACCTTGGCGCCGCCAGTCGCATTTGGGAACCCAGAAATGGACCCTGTCAAAATCATTTTTTGCTTGGCTGCGGTAGACTCCTACTCTCATCTTGCCATCATGAAGGAATTGATCGAACTGATCAATGATGAAGAAAAAGTCACGCAGTTGCTGGCTTGCTCTACGATTGAAGCTTTTCAATCATTGCTATTTTCATAAAAAACAAGAAAAGGGGAAAAATCATGAACAAATTATCGATCTTATTCGTATGCGGTGCGGGTCTTGGCAGCAGCTTTGCGGCTCAGATGTCAACAGAAGATGTCTTAACGAAATTAGGAGTGGAGGCGAAATTGGATCATGTCGATATCTCATCAGCGGTATCAATGAAACCAGACATCATCATTACGGCAGAGAATTTCCGGACGCAATTTGAAAAGTTTGCTTTGGACCCGACAACCGCAATCATTTATTTACGCAACATTGTTTCAAAACCAGAAATCGAAGAAAAAATCACCCCGGTATTAACGGAAAAAGGCGCACTGTAAGTAAGGGTCATGATGAAGGGAGTTTGAAAAAATGGGCATCATCAATTTTATCATTGATAATATTTTAACGCAGGCATCGATCACGATCGCTTTGATCGCGATGTTAGGGCTGCTGCTTCAGAAAAAGTCAGCAGGTCAAGTCATTTCAGGAAGTTTGAAGACGCTATTGGGCTTCCAGGTTTTAAGCGCTGGTTCTAGCATCATCGTCGGTAGTTTGACCTATTTCGGCGAGATTTTCACAGAAGGATTCGACATGCAAGGCATAATTCCTTCCATCGAAGCCATCAACGGGCAAGCGATGAATGAGTTGGGCTTGGGTCGGGACATAGCGCTGACATTTTTAGCCATCTTTGTTTTTAATATTTTATTGGCACGCTTTACGAAATGGAAATATATTTTCTTAACGGGTCAAGCCATTTTATGGATGGCGACCATGACGACGGTCTTTGGCTATTTCGCTGGTTTGCGGGGCGTTGTCTTGATTCTCGTCGGTGGGTTGATTGGGGCGATCTTTGCCGTAGCGATGCCAGCGATGGCTCAGCCCATCATCCGCAAAGTCACTGGGTCAGACGACATTGCTCTCGGACATTTCTGTACGATCGGCTACCTCTTTGAAGCAGGCGTTGCCTATCTGTTTGGAGAAAGAGGCGAGAAGAAAAAATCGATCGAAGACATCAAACTGCCACGTTCTTTTGAATTTTTACAAGATACCTATCTTTCTGTCATGGTCGTGATGGTTCCACTGTATATCGTGACGGTCTTGTTTGCTGGAGAAACCTTTGCTTCTACGCTCTCTGGTGATCAAAATTACATCATGTATGCCTTCTTGCAAGCCATTCAATTCGTGGTTGGGGTCTATGTTTTGCTAGCTGGCGTTCGGTTGCTCTTAGGCGAGATCGTCCCTGCGTTTCGTGGGATCGCCATGAAATTGGTGCCTGATGCAAAACCAGCACTCGATTGCCCAGTGTTCTTCCCATATAGCCCCAATGCAGTTATTTTAGGCTTCATTACTACAACGATTGGGACAGTCATCGCCATGTTCGTTTTACCAGTCTTTGGCTTGGCGATGATCTTGCCAGGGATGCTGACGAACTTCTTTGCAGGCGGTACCGCTGGGATCTTCGGCAATGCGGTCGGTGGACGTCGAGGGGCGATCATCGGAGGGATCTTTCACGGATTCTTCATTACGTTACTGCCAGCCCTACTTGTAACGATCTTCAATCAAATGGGCTTTGTTAACGCTACGGCAACTGATGTGGATACCGTTACGGCAGCCTTGCTATATGCTTGGATCATCAGTCCCTTATTGAAAAACTTTTAATCGCTAGGAGGAAGACGCATGTTCTCTTTTTTCAAAAAAGAAAAAAAGCCCACAGAAACACCAGCGGTTCCTTTGACCGCTGAAGAAAGCCAAGAGGCAGAAGCGCTTATTGCAAATCTAGAAAGTCAGTTGCAAGCAGAAACCGACATCGACGAACAAGCAAAATTGTATGAAGCGTTAGGCTTAGCGCAGGCAAAACTTTCCCGCACAGAAGAAGCGATCGACGCATTGGAAAAAAGCTTGCAGGCGAAAAAATCGATCGGGGACGGCTACAAAAAACTGATGTCCCTTTATAATGCTCAGCGTGCCGCCGCCGCACGAAACGGCGACGATGCAAAGATCGACTATTACATGGACAAAATGGAAGAAATGCGGCAAATCGCCAAACAACTTACGATCAGCGGCAATTAAACTAGACGAGGTGGAATCAAGGATGTATACAACATTAAAAGAAGTAACGAAAACAGCAGAAGCATTGAATTTTACAGTGGGGGCTTTTAATACCCATAATTTAGAAATGCTGCCAAGTATGCTGCGGGCAGCCAAAGAGATGGGGGCACCCATCATCATTCAAACAAGTATCGATACGGCGAAATACATCGGCTATGATGTCTTGGTCAATGTCGTCAAAACGATTGCCGATCACGAGCTAGTAGATGCTGTCTTGCATTTGGACCATGCCAGAGATTTCGATGAGATCAAAGCGGCGATTGATAGCGGCTATAGCTCGGTGATGTATGATGGCTCGCATTTGCCCTTCAAAGAAAACATTTTGAAAACGCGCGCAGTCGTAGAATACGCTCATGCCCATGGGGTGTCCGTCGAAGGAGAACTAGGAACGATCGGCGGCACAGAAGAAGGCATTCATGTGGAAGAAGACGATAAAGTCTTCACACGCCCAGAAGATGCGGTAGAGTTTGTCGCTGCTACTGGCGTCGATGCGCTAGCCATCGCTATCGGAACCAATCACGGTCAATTCCGCTCCAAAACTGAAGTGAATGTTGAGTTATTGAAGGAGATCCATGCAGTCGTCGACGTGCCGCTAGTCATTCATGGAGGAACTGGCGTCAAGGAAGAAGATTATCCTGAATTGATCAATAACGGCATTCGCAAGTTTAATGTAGGTACTGAATTGTTGGTCAAGTGGACGAAGATTGCGAAAGAAAATTTTGGGGCAACGGAAGTCAACAAATCTTTGCGCCACAACGTGATCCCATCCAATGAAGCCATCAAAGAAATCGTCAAGCACAAGATCGGCCTTTTCATGAATACGAAAGCGCCGACTGCGATCGGCAAATAGATGGTACGCAAAAAGATGCTTGTTTTATTGGCAGGCAGTCCTGGAACTGGAAAAAGTTATTTACTGAATCTGTTGAAGAAACGTTTTCCTGATCTTTTCGCTCTTACGCCAGATGAAATCAAAGAGTGCTATGCCGAATCCCTCGGCTTTGATTCATTGGCAGAAAAAGCCCAGATCGAAAAGCAGTATGTTTGGCCTTTTTACTATCAGGCATTGGGCTTGTACATGTCTTTAGGAAAACGCTTGGTGGTCTCGGAATACCCCTTTAGTGAAAAGCAGAAGCCATTGCTAACTTTTCTCGCCCAAAGCTATGGTTATGAGTGCTTGACCATTCGCTTGACTGCTTCTTTTGAAACCTTATGGGAAAGACGCTTCTTACGTGATCGAGCGGATGACCGTCACTTGAGTTTTATCATGGAACGGTACCATTACGGGGATGTGCTGGAAGATAGACAAGCTGCAACCAACCATATAACCAAAGAAGCGTTTCGGCAAATCATCACTGATCGCCGTTACGATGACTTTCAGTTAGGAGCGCTTATCGAAGTCAATGTGGAAGATTACGAGCAAGTGGATTATCGCCCGTTGATCGAGAGAATCGCTGAACAACTCAATGACTTAAATTGAAGAAAAAACAGGCGCTACACCTGAAAAGGGCAGCGCCTGTTTTTTTAGTCTAAACCCAAAAATTTCGAAGTTCCTTGGTTTTGGACTTGTAGGATTTCGGCTAATACTTTGGCATCAAATTGCCCCTCTTTATTGGCGGAATAGACATTGACCTTGAGCTGGTAGTCGGGCAAAGCATAGTTTTCAAGACTTGCTTCAAGCTGCGCGACCGCTTGTTTCGAGAGTGGTTCACCGACGAGTTTTAATTCAAGGGATTGTTTCTGCTCATTAAGTGTTTGCTCTAGCAAATAATGTTCCCCCAGTTTGGCTTCTACAAAACGCTTGGCATGGTATTCCACGAAAGTCGTTTGGATCGTCGTATAAACGAAGAAACTGCCAATGACCGTGATCGGTAAGGCAACCACGGCAAACTTCCACCATTTTTGGTGACGAAAATCCCCATACTGCAACAGCCAGATGGTAATGAACAAGGAAAAACAAATCAAAAAGGAATTGGTGAAGAAGAGTTGAGCGGATTCCCATGAAATCGAATAGTCTTTGATCGACAGCCCATAACCTGTCACACAAAGCGGCAAAATCAGGGACGTCCCGATGGAGACGCCGATAATAACATCGTTGTCGCGGCCCCTGACTTTGGCAAAAGCCAGTGCTGAACCACCGATCAATGCGACGCAAATATCCCAAATCGTTGCAGATGTTTGGGTGATGATCTCAGGGGTTGTGTCTTTGACTGGCGTGAGTAAGAAAAAGGTAAATGAGATGATAAGTACGATGATGACTTGGATGCTAAAGACCAGCAGCCCTTTTTTAACCAAACGTAAGTGGGAAAGACCTAAACCAAAGCCGATCCCGTTGATCCCATTTAAAAGTGGCGAAATCAACATCGCCCCGATAATCGTTGTCGTAGAGTTGTAGTTTAAACCAATCGAAGCAACCAGCGTTGCACAAACTAAAAGTGCATAGACGAGCATCGTTTGGTCCATATCTTTTTGAATTTTTCCAATCAATTGTTCTTTGGAAACTAAATCAGGCGTTAAGTTCACCTTCATCATCCTTTCTGAGAAAAATCGTTCTGCTCTTTTCATTGTCCCTTAAATCGGCCGATTTTACAAAAATCTGCGTCTATCAGGTGATGATAGCAACAAGAATTCAATGATTGGGTTGCCAATCTTTTGCAAAACCGCCGATTTCCTCTAGAATAAGAAGCATAACAGAGAAATGGAAAAGGCGGGGAATGGATGAAAGATTATTTTGCGCAATACAAACGCCTGTTATCGATCGCTGAAGCAGGTTTGTACTATGGCAAAGATGTGTACGATAAGGAACGTTACCAAGAGATCAAAGAGTTGGCATTGCATTTGATGAGTACCGTCGTGGATCAAGACGCAGCTGCGTTGACCCTTTTAACAGAAAAAAATGAGGGCTATCCTACGCCCAAAGTCGATGTACGAGCATTGATCCAAAAAGACGAAAAAATCTTGCTGGTGGAAGACAGCCTGACGAAAGAATGGTCACTGCCAGGAGGCTATGCAGAAATTGGCTTGACGCCACGGGAAAACATCAAAAAAGAAGTGCTGGAAGAAACTGGCTTACTCGTTGAGGTCAAGGAGCTGCGAGCAATTTTTGATACGAATCTAAGACCAGACATTCCACAAGTGTTTCAATACTATAAGCTGGTCTTTGCCTGTGATGTTTTGGCAGGGGACTTCATCAAAAACAGTGAAACCTCTAACAGCGATTACTTTTCGTTGAAGGAGCTGCCGAAGCTTTCCATCAAGCGCACCACCAAGGAACAGCTGGAGCAATTGGTGAATGAGAAGTCGTTACACGTTGATTAGAAACAGCTAAGGGTAAGATGTTGGAAAAAGCGTTTTATTGGTTTTTTTAACTGGATAATATTTACTTGCAGATAAAGTTGGTTTATGATTGATTTCGTCGTTTTCATTATAAAAAATCAAGCAATGGCGACACCTTTGCTTGATTGCTGGAGGAGTAAAAATGAAGAATCAAATCAATTCCTTTTTTGGGCTGGATGCCTTACAAACAACGGTCAAACGAGAAATCTTAGCTGGTTTTACCACCTTTATCTCGATGGCCTATATTTTATTCGTCAATCCAACGGTCCTTGGGACATCTGGGATGGACGAAGGTGCCGTCTTTACGGCAACGGCGTTAGCCAGCGCATTGGGCTGTATCTTGATGGGGGTTTTAGCAAAATACCCGATCGCTACGGCACCCGCATTAGGGATCAACGCTTTCTTTTCTTATTCAGTCTGTATTGGAATGGGGGTTCCATGGCAAACAGCATTAGCGGGTGTGTTTGTGGCATCACTGATTTTCATCGTGATCACAATCTTTAAATTACGGGAACTGATCATTGATGCGATCCCTGCTGATTTAAAATATGCCATCTCTGGGGGGATCGGTCTGTTCATCGCCTTTTTGGGATTGAGCGAAGGCGGGATCATCGTTTCCGATGATTCGACCCTTGTGGCACTAGGCTCATTGAGTGTCGGTACGACGTGGCTGACGATTTTTGGTTTAGTGATCACTGCCGTCTTGATGGTTCGCAGAGTTCCTGGTGGAATTTTTATCGGGATGGCCGCAACAACTGTTTTAGGTCTTCTGACTGGCTTGATCCAAGCACCATCCAATATCGTTTCTGCTGCACCGAGTATTTCTTCCACATTCTTAGTGGCGCTAAACCATGTAGGAGACATCAACTCCCTGCAAATGTGGGTCGTAGTACTGACTTTCTTACTCGTCACTTTCTTTGATACTGCAGGCACCTTGGTAGGACTTGCCAATCAAGCGGGCTTCATGAAAGACAACAAAATGCCGCGGGTCGGCAAAGCACTTGCTTCTGACTCCACCGCCATGCTCGCTGGTTCTTTATTAGGGACCTCACCAGTAGGCGCATATGTGGAATCCTCCGCTGGGATCGCCGTGGGCGGTCGTTCTGGCTTGACTGCCGTGACGACTGGAATTTTCTTCTTGTTCGGCTTGTTCTTTTCACCATTACTATCCGTTGTTACTTCCCAAGTGACGGCACCAGCACTGATCGTCGTGGGCGTGCTGATGGCACAATCGCTGCGAGAAATCAAATGGCACGAAATGGAAATCGCAATCCCAGCCTTCTTGATTCTACTAGGCATGCCGTTGACCTACAGCATCTCCGATGGGATCGCCTTAGGCTTCATCTTTTACCCAATCACCATGTTAGCAGCCAAACGCGGCAAAGAAGTCTCACCAATCATGTACGGCTTGTTCTTTGTCTTTCTTGGGTTTATGTGGATTTTGAATGTGTGAGAGAGACGTTTATCAATTATAAAAGAAAGAACAGTTAAGCTTGTGGCTTAGCTGTTTTTTTTGTATTGAGAATAAGAGTTGATAAATACAAACTGAAAAAGGTAAAACAGTGTTTATTAAAGCGATGGATGCTGAATAGTAGTTTTTTTCATTTTTTACAAATACGAGGAGTGGTTAAGGAATTCTATTTTTTACCTAACATTCATATGATTTTATTCTGATTTAAAAAAACGAATCATTGATTCTAACTTATAATTTTCTTCAATCAAATGATAGCACATGCAAAAGGAAAAGGTTTGGCGTAGCTGATTTTGTATAGGTTTTCTTACTTCAATTGTTCTTTGTTTAGATTAGATAAATAACGCCTTCTTTTCAGCAGTAATCGTTTCGAGATTTTTTGACTAGAGTCTTTGATCAATAGCAAAAAATATTCATTTACAAGTGACGTTCACATCATTGAGAAAATGTAGTAAGTTAGAAAAGGAATGAAAAAATGATTATGGGTTAAAAATACATGGTATGATTTTCTATAAAGTTGGGAGGTGTTAGGATGAAAGATCTGCAGTTAAAGTTTATTGTTGATCCAACAACTATTCGCTGGTTTCGTATATTGAATCTTTTTGAGCGGACACAAAAAGCGACTAAGGGTCAATTAGCTAAACTAAATGAGGTTTCAGAACGGACGATTTTAACTGATATAAATAAGCTAAAGGAGTATTTTTCTGATAGTGCGCAAATTGTTTCAACGAACAATGGGTACCTTTTCGAAAAAAAGAACTCCCTTCGATTTATTGAACAAAAAGAAAAACTATTGCAAAATGAAATTTTGTTTGAATTATTGGGAAACGTTTTCTATGGAGAGCTAGAGGACGTAGCGGAATTAATTGACCGATTTCACATATCAGAAACGTCATTTCGGCGCTATTTAAGACAAATTGAGCCGGTTCTTAAAGAATACGGATTAAAACTATCACTCACTCCAATTGATTTAAAAGGCGATGAAGCAAACATCCGAAAGTTTTTCAAAGATTTTTACTATGAAGGGGAAATGACCCCTCATACGTTGGTTCCTCCAAAAGAGATTCATGAATTGATCTATCAAACTTTTTTATCTAAAATCAAGGAAATTACGATTGGTACAGGTACTTCTCCAAATGAATTTTACTATAATTTATATATTGCTATCGAGCGAGTACGTCAGGGAAAGAGGATCAATGTACCAACAAATCTTTACAAGAGTGTTAGGAATAACAAGGATTTTCTTAATTTATTCTTGATTCAGCAAAGAATTCAAAAGATCTATCAAGTGGAATTATGTGCAGATGAGCTCTGTTGGCTATTTTTAGTAACGATTGCCAAACGGCCTTTTGATCAAATAGACCAAGATAAGGTATTCTGTAAGCAATTGCAGCGCATTGATTCTTTTGCTCATTTAACTGAAAACTATCTCAAGAATTGCTCGCCTGAGTTGTACACATCAGAAATTTTATGGATCTATCGTGCGTTCTTCCTTTCTAGGTACGTGAATCATCTAATTTCACCAGTTCAAAATAGAATAATGTCAGAAATCATAGAGAAAACAAAACATGAATGCAAAGAATCATACATCAACAATCATCACTTTTTGCGCTCCTTTTTCGCTGAATCAGGAATAACAGAAGACTTTTTGGAAGATATTACGGCGAGCTTAACTTTGCTGGGAGAAAGATTGAAAGAACAGTATTTGTACAAAAGCAAGAGAATTGTTTTTTTATTAGAAGGCGATCTGTATGTCTGTCAATTGATAAGATCGCGAGTATATCAATACTTTGGTGATCGTCATCAAATCTTTTTTATTACGATTCCAGCTTTGACGGAAGAATTCTTAAACCAAGAAGATATTGATTTAATTGTGACAAACTACAGTGAATACTTGTCAGAGTATAAGGTGAGCACCAACTGCCTATTATTGAAAACAGTTCCAGATAAACAAGATTGGGAACTCTTATTCAAAACGATCGAACCAAAAATGTTCGAACTTATAAAATAATTAAAATAATAACCCTATTTTTTACCTATTCAGAAGGAAAGAAAGCCTTTTGCATAGGTTTTTTTATACTTAATTTCCCCCTAGGGTGAAAAACATGATTTTTTTATTAAAAAACATCCTTATATACTTTTGTTTAGAACTTCCAAGCTTGTGATAGATTATTCTACCAATTCGGCAGTGTCTGCATGAATAATTATTTTTCATGTTTCAAGAAGTTTACGTTAAAAAGAAAAGGAGTGTTAGGGAAGTGATACGCAAGTTAGGTTACATAATGTTGGTCATTGCAATGACTCTAGGACAGCCGCTCACTGTATTTGCTAATACAGTAAAGGATGGCTCTCAAAACGACAGCTTAGAAAATAATTTGAAAATGACGGATGTTTCTGTTGCTGAAGGGTTTCTAAGTGAATTGGCGGATGGAAATGCAGATCGTTATGAAGAAAGGCAATTGATAGAAGACGATCAACCGTCGACAGCAACTGAAGAAAACATAAGTACCAATGGATCTGGGGAACATACCGAAACAGACAGTGGTATAGAGGCAGATTCATCTGAAAGCTCTTCTGAGGAAAGCTCCAGTGAAGCTACATTAGATAGTAGTACAGAAGACAGTCATGAAGAATCAGTAGATAGTAGTGCAGAAGACAGTAGTAAGGAAGACAGTCATGAAGAGTCAGATGAAAATGTGGAAGGCGTATGGGGAACTGTTCCGTGGACGTGGGATGAAGAAACGAAAACAATTGTGTTAGAAGAAGGAAATGCGGGTACCGTTGCAACTGCGCCTTGGAAAACCTACACGTCTGTGACACAAATCGTTGTTAAGGCACCAGTATTGTTGCCAGTAAATTCTGCGGTTTTATTCAGTGATTTAAGTGAGCTTATGATTATAGAAAATGGGAATAATTTTAATACTTCCCAAGTGACGACAATGGCAAGCATGTTTGCTAGATTACCAAAATTAAAAAAAGTGGACTTTTCGAACTGGGACACTTCTAAAGTTACTAACATGTTCGCCATGTTTAGATATGCTTATGGTTTGGAAGAGTTAGATGTGTCTAACTGGGACACTTCAAATGTAACAAACATGGCAGAAATGTTCAGAGAATTAGATAATTCTGCTAGCCCAGTAACACCGTTAACTGTTTTGGATGTATCTAAATGGAAGACAGGAAAAGTAACAGATATGAGGTATATGTTTGGGGGAAAGAAGAATTTGACCTCTTTGGATGTATCCAACTGGAATGTCTCTAAAGTAGAACGGATGGATGGCATGTTTGCTGGAGGATTCAATAGAGGAAATAGTTCACTGAGTCAATTAGATGTTTCAAACTGGAATGTATTTAATGTAACAAATATGAATTGGATGTTTGAGAACTTACCTCATTTAGAAGTTCTGGACGTATCTAATTGGAATACAGAGAATGTGACGAGCATGTTAAGCATGTTTAGAAATGCTTCAAGATTGACATCACTTGATACAAGCAATTGGAAAACAAACAAAGTAACAAATATGGCGTATATGTTCAGCGGAGTACGGGTACCAACTGAATTTAGTGTTAGCAATTGGGATACATCTAGCGTAACTGATATGAGAAACATGTTTGCCTCCACTCATTCTTTAACTTCTCTCGATGTATCCAACTGGAATACTGAAAATGTCACTGATATTAGAGAAATGTTCCAGTATACAAGAGCATTGAAAAACTTAGATCTGTCAAATTGGAATACCGCGAAAGTAACCAATATGTGGTGGATGTTTCGCGAATCAGCCATAGAAAAGCTTGATGTATCAAATTTCGACACATCGATAGTGGAAAGTATGGCTCAGATGTTTTTAGACGCGAAACAATTGAACGAACTAGTAGTAGGCGAGCATTCGATCTTTTCTACGTCTACTCGTTTACCAGAGATTCTTATTGAGAACGGATATACTGGCAGGTGGATACAAAAAGAAGATGCTTATGGGAATGAGCCAAGTGTACCAATGGTTTATGAATCCTCGTTTGATTTTATGGACTTATATGACGGAACCGTTCCAGGAACCTATATTTGGGAAAAAATAGAACATAAAGATGCGGCACCAGTGACAGTCAAGTATGAGGATACTGAAGGAAAACAACTTTCGGAGCCAACGATATTAAGAGGGAAAGTTGGGTTGCCATACGAGAGCGAACCAAAAGAAATTCCGGGGTGGTATGTGCCAGAGACACCAAGCAATGCTCATGGAATTTTTAGCGAAGAGCCACAGGAAGTGCTCTATGTTTACGATCGCTCCGATGCGGCACCAGTGACGGTCAAGTATGAAGACACCAAAGGAAACCAACTGTCGGAACCTACGATTTTAAGCGGAAAAGTTGGCTTACCATACGAAAGCGAACCAAAAGAAATTCCAGGGTGGTATGTGCCAGAAATGCCAAGCAATGCTCATGGAACGTTTACTGAAGAAGCGCAAGAAGTAATCTATATCTATGACCGTTCGGATGCAGCACCCGTGACAGTCAAATATGAGGATGCCGAAGGAAATCAATTGTCAGAACCAACGATTCTAAGCGGAAAAGTTGGGTTGCCATACGAGAGCGAACCAAAAGAAATTCCAGGGTGGTATGTGCCAGAAATGCCAAGCAATGCTCATGGAACGTTTACTGAAGAAGCGCAAGAAGTGGTCTATGTTTACAATCGCTCCGATGCAGCACCTGTAACAGTCAAATATGAAGATGACAAAGGAAATCAATTGTCAGAACCAACGATTCTAAGCGGAAAAATTGGTCTGCCATATGAAAGTGAACCAAAAGAAATCCATGGGTGGTATGTTCCAGAAACGCCAAGCAATGCTCATGGAATTTTTAGCGGAGACCCACAGGAAGTAATCTATGTTTACAATCGCTCCGATGCGGCACCAGTGACGGTCAAGTATGAAGATACCGAAGGAAATCAACTGTCGGAACCAACGATCTTAAGCGGGAAAGTTGGCTTACCATACGAGAGCGAACCAAAAGAAATTCCAGGCTGGTATGTACCAGAAACACCAAGCAATGCCCGTGGAATTTTCGGAAAAGAAGCGCAAGAAGTAATCTATATCTATGATCGTTCGGATGCGGCACCAGTGACGGTCAAGTATGAAGACACCGAAGGAAACCAACTGTCAGAACCTACGATTTTAAGCGGAAAAGTTGGTCTGCCATACGAGAGCGAACCCAAAGAAATTCCAGGTTGGTATGTGCCAGAAATGCCAAGCAATGCTCATGGAATTTTTAGCGAAGAGTCACAGGAAGTGCTCTATGTTTACGATCGTTCGGATGCGGCACCCGTAACAGTCAAATATGAAGACACCGAAGGAAATCAACTGTCAGAACCAATGATTCTAAGCGGAAAAGTTGGGTTGCCATACGAAAGCGAACCAAAAGAAATTCCAGGGTGGTATGTGCCAGAAACACCGACTAATGCTCATGGAATTTTTAGCGAAGAGTCACAGGAAGTGCTCTATGTTTACGATCGCTCCGATGCGGAACCAGTGACAGTCAAGTATGAAGATGGCGAAGGAAACCAACTGTTGGAACCTACGATTTTAAGCGGAAAAGTTGGCTTACCATACGAAAGCGAACCAAAAGAAATTCCAGGGTGGTATGTGCCAGAAATGCCAAGCAATGCTCATGGAATTTTCGGAAAAGAAGCGCAAGAAGTAATCTATATCTATGATCGTTCGGATGCGGCACCAGTGACAGTCAAGTATGAAGACACCGAAGGAAATCAACTGTTGGAACCAACGATTTTAAGCGGAAAAGTTGGATTGCCATATGAAAGCGAACCGAAAGAAATTCCAGGGTGGTATGTGCCAGAAACACCAAGCAATGCTCATGGAATTTTCGGAAAAGAAGCGCAAGAAGTAATCTATATCTATGATCGTTCGGATGCGGCACCTGTAACAGTCAAATATGAAGACATCGAAGGTAATCAACTTTCGGAACCAACGATCTTAAGTGGAAAAGTCGGTCTGCCATACGAAAGCGAACCAAAAGAAATTCCAGGGTGGTATGTGCCAGAGACACCAAGCAATGCTCATGGAATTTTCGGAAAAGAAGCGCAAGAAGTGGTCTATATCTATGATCGATCGGATGCAGCCCCCGTAACAGTTAAGTATGAGGATACCGAAGGAAATCAACTGTCGGAACCAACGATCTTAAGCGGGAAAGTTGGCTTACCATACGAGAGCGAACCAAAAGAAATTCCAGGCTGGTATGTACCAGAAACACCAAGCAATGCCCGTGGAATTTTCGGAAAAGAAGCGCAAGAAGTAATCTATATCTATGATCGTTCGGATGCGGCACCAGTGACGGTCAAGTATGAAGACACCGAAGGAAACCAACTGTCGGAACCAACGATTCTAAGCGGAAAAGTTGGTCTGCCATATGAAAGCGAACCGAAAGATATTCCAGGGTGGTATGTGCCAGAAATGCCAAGCAATGTGTCTGGAACGTTTACTGAAGAAGCGCAAAAAGTAATCTATATCTATGACCGTTCAGATGCGGCACCTGTAACAGTCAAATATGAAGACACCGAAGGGAATCAACTGTCGGAACCAACGATATTAAGCGGAAAAGTTGGGTTGCCATACGAAAGCGAACCAAAAGAAATTCCAGGGTGGTACGTGTCAGAAATGCCAAGCAATGCTCATGGAATTTTCGGAAAAGAAGCGCAAGAAGTGGTCTATGTCTATGACCGCTCCGATGCAGCACCCGTAACAGTTAAGTATGAGGATACCGAAGGGAATCAGCTGTCGGAGCCAACGATCTTAAGTGGAAAAGTTGGCTTACCATACGAAAGCGAACCGAAAGAAATTCCAGGGTGGTATGTGCCAGAAATGCCAAGCAATGCTCATGGAACGTTTACTGAAGAAGCGCAAGAAGTAATCTATATCTATGACCGCTCCGATGCAGCACCTGTAACAGTCAAATATGAAGACACCGAAGGAAATCAACTATCAGAACCTACGATTCTAAGCGGAAAAGTTGGTCTGCCATACGAAAGCGAACCAAAAGAAATTCCAGGGTGGTATGTGCCAGAAACACCAAGCAATGCTCATGGAATTTTTAGCGGAGACCCACAGGAAGTAATCTATGTTTACAATCGCTCCGATGCGGAACCTGTAACAGTCAAATATGAAGATACCGAAGGAAATCAACTATCAGAACCAACGATTCTAAGCGGAAAAGTTGGTCTGCCATACGAGAGTAAGCCAAAAGAAATTTCTGGTTGGACCGTGAAGGAAATACCAGATAACGCATCTGGAACGTTTACGAATGACGTGCAAGAAGTGATTTATGTCTATCATAAAGAAGAAAATAACGGTGGGCAAAATACACCTGAAAAAGAGAATCCAGAAAATGAGAAGGAAGATTCTAACGATCCAAAACTTCCCAATACTGGGGAAGCGATGGTTGGACAACGAATCATGATCATTGTTGGATCGCTGCTACTGTTATTTGCCATTTTCATTATCTTTGACAAGAAGAAAAAAACAAGATAATTAGTTTTTAGAATAGTCAATATAAAAAGAAAGCAGCAAAGCCCGTGGAGGTTTTGCTGCTTTCTCAAATCTAAAAAAACTTCAGAAAAATCATTCACTAAATGAAGAGGATCACGGTTTACTTTTATAGTAGATGGTAATAATCATTAAAAAGTGGAAAGGAGTTCAATTGAATTGATGTTTTCGACGAAAAAAGAATATAACGAATATTTTCTAGAAGAGATTAGATCTCTGCCAAGAGAGAAAGACATGCTGGAAGACTACTTAGAAAAACAACTGGAACGGTTAAATCAATTGATAGATGAAATTTCGAAAGAAACGTTTTGGAAGGTTTTTCCTAAAATTCTTGGGATTGATGCGAAACTGAGTCTATTAGCTGATTTATCAAAGTATGAGGATTTTTCAGAAGCCGACATTATAAGAATTATTGAAAGTGATTATCAAAATTATTTTAAAGAATTGTGTGGGTACGATCTTAGTATGCAAACGAAGTACTCAATAGTATTTAATGTCTGCTGAAAAATAGCAACTTATCGAAAAAGCATCGGGGTTAAGATGGACCGTGGGTAGAGGTGATTTAAAGTAAAGTTAAAGTACGATTTCTACTAATGAAAAAACCAGTTAAGCGCAGCTTAGCTGGTTTTTTTATTATATGCCGCTTGCTATAAAAATGATCAGAATCGAATAACGGTTAAATATCTAAGCCAGGACGTCTTTTTTTTGAATTTCCTTTCCAGCCGAAGGGGCAAAGTCGATCCAAGCGATAGTCGCTTTTTGGAAATGTATGTTTGAACATTAGTTACTAAAAAATCATTTTCCCTTCAGATGAAAGGTCTTCCCACGCATCTTTTTCATAAAACTCTGATTCCACTCCACCATTAAAAGGATCTTCAATTTTAGGAACAAGAATGATCGTCCCATCCTCTGCGTAGACAACAATATATTCTTGGTTTTCAGGAGGATTTTTTCCGTTATCAGAAGGAAGCGTAACGACGATGGAATTGCCTTGTAGACTTGATTTAGTAATAAGCATAGTATCACCTCTTAGAGATAGTATACCTTGCAATACTATGGAAGGAGAAGACAACAGTGAGATTTAATGTATTTTGAACACATCAAAAGTTCAAAACGCACTTTACATAAGATAGATAAGAAACCGCAATGAAATATTGTTTGAAAAGATGGATGAACATCTCAGAAAAATAGATGTTAGATTTTAAGCAGAATTACGAAGTTTTTTAGATGGATCATTTATGGCATACCAAGGACCAGGGGATTAAAGCAACGAAAAAGTGAAGCTTCATTCCAAAACCGCCCATCCCAACAATTTTCACGCAAAACCTGCGCTTTTCTTTCAGTTATTGTTATAATAAAAGAAAACGCAAAGGTGGGAAATCATGACAACGATCAAGGACATTGCTGAAAAGGCGGGAGTAGCGAAAAGTACGGTTTCCCGCTATCTGAACAATGGTTATATCAGTGAAGAAAAGCGCAAAAAAATTGATCAGATCATTGCTGAAACTGGCTATCGCCCCAATACATTTGCTCGTTCGCTGAAAGCCCAAGACACGAAATTGCTGGGCGTGATCATTCCTCGACTGAATTCACCATCGACAAATGATGTGTTGAAAGGGATCGATACGACGGCACGGGAAAACGGCTATCAAATGCTGATCACCAACTCTGATCAAAGCGATGAACGGGAATTAGAAAATATCGAAATGCTAGTCAAACAAAAAGTAGCAGGGATGATCCTGTTTGCGCGCAAAATCACGCCGCAGCTACAAGCGGTGCTGGCAGAGGTTCCTATGCCGGTTTTATTGTTAGGTCAACAGTTAGCTGGCATTCATTCCATCGTCCATGAAGATTATCAAGCTGGCAAAACCATGGCAGAATATGCAGTCAGCGCTGGCCACCGACGTTATTTATTTGTTGGTGTCAGCGAAAATGATTATGCGGTAGGTGTCTTGCGGAAAAAAGGATTTCTTGATGTCTTAGCACAAACGCCCAACGTCAAAGTCGACTTTATCGAAACCTCCTTTTCAAGAAGAGAAACGTACCAAAAAGCCCTTGTGTTCTTGAAAGATCAATCGGCAACGTACATCGCCTGTGCTACCGACAATATTGCTGTTGCTGTATTGAAAGCCGCCCATGAACTAGGGTACCAAGTGCCGCAAGACTTTTCCTTGAACGGATTTGGCGGCTATGATTCGACGGATTATGTCTATCCGACCATCACAACGACCCAATATCCCTATGTCCAATTAGGCATCGATGCCGTCTTAACGATCCAAAAACTGACGCAAGGGGAAGAGGTTCCTGAGGTGATCGAATTACCGAATCGATTAGTGGTCAAACAGTCGACTGCCAAGCTTGACAAGCAGGAGAAATAAAGCAAATATTTTTAGAGAAAGCAGGACGACCAGTTGCGGCGTTCTGTTTTTTTATTTTCTTTGCTTGCAATTGCAAGCGGTTTCTGTTAATCTACAAATGTAGAACCGGTTCCACAAATGGACCGACGATCAAAGGAGTGGGAAAAATGAAGGAACAAAAAACGATCGACCAAGTGTTAGAAGCTGTTGGCGGCAAAGAAAATGTCAAAAACTTTGAACACTGTGCCACACGTTTGCGCTTGATTTTGAAAGACGATCAGTTAGTAGATAAAGACAAAGCGGAAGCAGTTGAGGGCAGCAAGGGGTATTTTTTCAACACGGGACAGCATCAGTTCATTTTTGGAACAGGAAAAGTCAATGAAGTTTATCAAGCCTTCGCAGCAGAAATGGGCAATGACGCCTCCGCTGATAAAGCTGGCTTCAAAGATGATGTGTATTCGAATCTGTCACCCGTCCAAAAAGTTGTCCGCACGTTGTCAGATGTCTTGGTGCCATTGATTCCAGCTTTGGTAACGACGGGGCTTTTGATGGGGATTCGGGGATTATTGACCGAGTTGGGGGTCACTTATAGTGCTGACTGGTTAGCTATGTTTGAAATGTTAACGGATACAGCGTTTGCCTTTTTACCTGTTTTGATCGCCTATAGTGCGACGAAAAAATTCGGCGGTAATCCGATCATCGGGATCGTGGTAGGATTGATGATGGTGGCACCGCAATTGCCGAACGCTTGGGCAGTTGCCAGCGGAGATGCGGAGCCATTGCACTTATTCGGTTTATCGATCTCTGGGTATCAAGGGTCGATTTTTCCAGCAATTATTGTCGGGATCTTAGTTTCTAAGCTAGAAAAATGGTTCCGTAAATTTGTTCCGCAAATGATGGACTTGATCGTGACACCATTCTTAACGATTGTCATTACTTTAGGTTTGATTTTGTTTGCGTTAGGACCAATCTTGCAAGTAGCTGAAAGAGCAGTCATCAACAGTATCGTCTACTTGGTGCAAGCACCATTGGGCATCGGTTATATCATTTACGGAGGGGTTCAGCAAGTGATCGTAATCACTGGATTGCACCATTCGTTAAGTATTATTGAGTTAGGGTTATTGAATACGACAGGCGAAAACGTCCTACAAGTCTTAGGTACAGCAAGTATGGCGGGACAATTTGGGGCTGCGATTGCTGCGGCATTTATTTATAAAAACAAAGTCAAACGCTCAAATGCCATCAGTGCGGCGGTTCCAACCTTATTTGGGATCACTGAACCTTTACTATTTGGGGTCAACTTACGCTCGATGCGGATTTTTGGCGCAGGCATGCTGGGAGGCGCAGTCGGCGGGTTTGCGACGTATGTCTTCCAATTAGCTGCCACTGGGATGGGCATCACTTTTATTCCAGGACTGTTGTTGTATACTGGAGATTTCGGTGCCATGCTGAAATACGTTGTCGTGATTTTGATTGCCTTTGGTGTCGGTTTTGCTGGTGTCCAATTGCAGCGCAAGCCGCTAGCCAAAGAGTTGAACCAATAAATAATCCCTTGTTGTTCATCGGCAAGAGAAAAGAGGTACCACATTGTTAACGAAGGAATACTGGGCACAACTTGCCCAAACCCAAAACGATTTAGCAGAAAAAATCAGTGCTGATGCGTGGCGCTTGAACTACCATTTGATGCCAGAAACAGGATGGATGAACGACCCGAATGGTCTTTGCCAATTCAAAGGCGTGGTTCATTTTTACCATCAATATGTACCGCAAACGCCCCATGGCGGGGAACCACCTCACTGGGGACACAAAACGTCGACGGATTATGTCACGTTTCAAGAAGAAGCGCTGTTTCTTTCTCCCGAACACGACTATGACAAAGACGGGGTCTACTCGGGCTCTGCCTTTATCGAGAATGACGTGATCCATTTCTTCTATACTGGGAATGTCAAGCATCCTGGTGATCATGATTATACCTTTAGTGGACGAGAACAAAACACGGTCCATGTAATCAGCAAAGACGGCTATACCGTCGAAAAGCAAGAAGTCGTGATTCCTCATGAGGACTACCCTGAAGGATTTACCGATCATATTCGTGACCCAAAGGTTTTTGCCCACGAAGACACCTACTATATGCTGCTAGGCGCGCGTACGTTGGAAAACGAAGGCAAAATTTTGATTTATGAATCGACGGATTTAAATGAATGGACCTATCGAGGAATCTTTTTCGGTGAGGACTATGCTCTAGGCTACATGTGGGAATGTCCAGACTACTTCCATTTAGATGGTAAAGATGTGTTGGTCTTCTCACCGCAAGGCTTGGCAGCCAAAGAACATGCCTACCAAAATATTCATCAATCAGGGTATCTGATTGGTGAGGTGGATTGGGAAACCCTGACGTTTAAAGAAACTTCTGCGTTTCGTGAACTTGATTATGGGTTTGACTTCTATGCCCCGCAAACCTTTGAAGATGAGCAGAAACGTCGGATCTTGTGGGGCTGGATGGGGCTAGGGGATACCAGTCCTGAATACAGCAATCCTACGATCCCTCGCGGCTGGCAGCATGCCGCAACGCTGCCAAGACAGCTTTCGGTCAAAAATGACCAGTTGTATCAAGAACCTTTGCCAGAATTCCAAAAATTGCGAGACAAGCAAGTCAGCAAAAAAATTGTGCTTTCAGAGAAACCGCAGCACTTGTCTTTCGATGAATTGGCATATGAGTTGCAAGTTACGGCGGAAGTCCCAGTGCAGCAGTTTCAGCTTGGACTTTTGCAAGATACGACTTTGGCTTATGAAGCTGGTGTCTTCACGATCCATCATGGCGTTTCTGGCTACGGTCGTAAACAGCGCAGTGTCAAGGTCGATGAACTGACGCAGCTGCAGATTTTTGTCGATACGTCTTCGATTGAGATCTTCCTAAATGGCGGGCAATATTGTTTGACCTCTCGCGTGTATCCCAAACGGACCGAGGCGATCGCTCTCAGCGGAACCGGCACGGTTACTGTCAATACTTGGGCATTGGCGAAAAAATAAAGCAACGATCCGAAAACGACAGCAAACAGTTGGTTTTTCTTGTTGCACCCCCAAGAGTCAGCTTTTTCTCTGGCTTTTAGGGGGGCATCATACCAACTATTTTGCTGTCGTTATTTGCTTGTTACTGCTTTTGTTGGTTTTGGATAAAGGTCTGCAGCGCAGGCGCATCGATCCGATAGCCGTCTGCAGTTTTTGTGACTAGTTTTTGCGTTTTGAAATCTTTTAAGGTATACGTCAAATGGCGATAGCTCACGCCTAAGTATTCTGCGGTCTCCGTCAATTTTTCTTGAAAAAGATCATCGATCGAAGCTTCCAACAGTAGATGGGCAAGGCGCCAAGCTAAGGGATAGGTTTGATTGACGGAAAAATGATCCATACGCAGCAGCAATTTTTCACCGATAGTTTTGCCTAGTGTTTGTACGAAAGCCAGGTCTTGCATGAGCCCGTGAGCTGCTGCTTGCATCGGAATGCCCAGACATGTTGTTTCACCGATCGCAACCACGGTTTTCGGTACTGTTTCGGCGCCAATCAACGTGAGATCGCCAATGCAATCACCAGGATGGAGAAACTGCAGCAAGGCACGTTTGCCGTTTTCTTGCGTTTGAATGATCTTGGCTTTGCCAGTCAATAGGACGAAAAAGACCGACATCGGCACCGTTTCTTTTTGGATCGCTTCTCGATGATCAAAGGTCCAGAGGGCACTTTGTTGTAAAATCTCCTCAGGAATCGGTAAGGGGCAGCTTTCTTTGATTGGTACCTGCTTTATTGCCAAGGCATAAGCGGTTTTTTTCACTTTTTCCCTCCAAACTAGGAGAAATCTCCTATTTGTTTTTAGTCAGTATAGCACATACTTAGAAAAGCAAAAAAGAAAGTGTGGGAGAAAAAATGAATAAAAAGCAATGGATAGGATCAGGGATTTTTTATGGACTGAGTGCATTCGGGATCAGCTTGACCATTAAAGCAAGCGTTGGGGTCAGTAGTTTTAATGCCTTGAATGTCACGCTGGCAACGATGTCAGGAATCAAAGTCGGCACCATCACTACAGCCATCAACTTGGGCTTTTTAGCTGCCTGTTGGCTATTGGATCGGCGGCAGACGTCCCTCAAACAAAAAGGCAGTGAGTACTTGATTATGTTTTTCGCTTTGCTGGCATTCGGCTATTTGATCAATGGCTTTGTTTACTACTTCTTGGCATCGCTGCACTTGACGAATTATTGGAGCCAACTAGCTGCTTTGATCGGTGGGATCTTGATTTCTGGAACGGCGACGGGACAAGTCCTACGGTTGCAGGTCTTGAAATTTCCAATCGAGCACTGGTGTCATTTGCTGGCGCAACGCAGTCGTTGGACATTTAAGCAGTACCGTTATGGCGTTGATGCAGTCTGTATTTCGGGGGCACTCTTGCTAGCGATCAGTTTGGGCTTACCGCTAGCGGTGAGGGAAGGGACGGTCATTAGTTTCTTTTTGCTGTCAGGTGCCATCGCTTGGTCGAAGGAACGTGATTTGGCAGCGGCTTTACCCATTTGGCAAAGAAACAGTTAGCCAGTAGTATTCTTGGAATTGGGAAGGCGTCGAGTGTTCTAAAAATGCAGAAAGCGTTTTTTATGCTACTCTTATTAAAAAAGCGAGATATTTAGTAGGAGGAGACTGGATGAATCGGTTGATTGAAGGGTTTCAGGAAAATTTTGCACCAAAATTGGTTAGGATCAGTGAAAATCGGTTTTTAGTTGCCGTGCGCAACGGAGTCGCCGTCACGATGCCGCTGACGATAATCGGCAGTCTCTTTTTGATTTTAGCCAATCTGCCTTTTCCTGGCTGGACCGAGTTTGTCGGGGAGTTTGGCGTCAAACTAGGCGCCGCCAGCAATTTTACATTTGGAATTTTGGGACTGGCCGCTTGTATCGGGATCGCCTACTATTTGGCGGCCTCGTATGAGATCGATCGGATCGGTTCTGTCGTGTTGGCAGTCTGCGCGTTTTTGCTGCTGCAGGCGGGGGAAGAATGGACGATCGATCCAGCTTCTTTGGGGGCGTCTGGTCTGTTTACAGGAATCGTCACAGCGATTGCGACAGTAGTGATCCATCGCTTTTTTCTCAAGCACCGCTTAGTGATTCGGATGCCAGCAGAAGTGCCGCCCGCAGTTGCCAAGAGTTTTTCGGTCTTGCTTCCTGGAGCTGCCATCATCACTGGTGCCTGGGTGATTCGGGTCTTGTTGGAATTTAATGTCAATCAATTCGTGCAAGCCATCTTTTCACCGCTGGCAGTTGGTCTAAACACATTGCCTGGGATGCTGTTGTATACCTTTTTGATTTTGTTGCTTTGGTGTTTAGGGATTCATGGCAGCAATGTGATGGGGAGTATCGGCGATCCGATTTTTCTAGCTTTATTAGCAGCCAATACCGAAGCCTACACTGCAGGCGAACCGTTACCGAACATTTTTGCAGGCGGGTTTTATATCATGTTTTTGTGCTATGGAGGCACTGGTTCAACACTGGGGCTGATCATCAACATGTTAGTTTCAAAGAAAAAAGCCTATCGTTCCCTAGGGAAGATGGCTTTGCCCTCTGCTATTTTTTGTATCAATGAGCCAATCATTTTTGGGTTTCCGATCGTGATGAACCCTATTATGATGATTCCTTTCATCCTGACACCCCTTGTATTATGTGTCGGAACGTATTTCTTGTCGGTCACCAATGTCATTGGGCGAATCATGTTCAATCCACCGTGGACCACACCGCCATTTATCAATACTTACCTTGCAACCGGCGGCAATATCCCTGCTGTTCTTTGGAGTATCGCTTCCTTACTGATTAGTGTGGCGATCTACTATCCATTCTTTAAAATCAGCGAACGAAGTTTAACAGAAGAAGAAAAAGGCGTTACCGACGCAGTTGCCGCGAAGGGGGAGAACTAAACGCTGATGATTGGCTCGTGGTGCGTTGTTTTGTCTGGCAAAGAAAATAGTGGCTGCTACTCATCAAATTGCACAGTGATCCCAGATTTCGTCAATTGTTCCCATTCACGGATCGTTGGCAAGCGTCCTTGGCAAAATAGCTGATCGTCGACATACACGAGTGGCAGACAGCTGCGGCCATTGCTTGCTAATTGCTGCCTGACGGCTTGATTCGTATGAAAAGGGGCAGGATCTTCTGTAAAGAAGTATTCGTCGATCGTTAAAGGTTCGTTATGGAATGTTTGATGAGCCTGGGTTCTTTCTTCATTTATTTTTAACTGGTGAGTCAAGTGTGCTTCCCAAGTATCTTCTTTCTGGTCGGCATAAACAGCGATCGTTGGCATTGAATCAAATCCTTTCATGGCAGCTGATTTGTCAAAAGTATACCTGAATTTCTTGCCACGAGCAAAAATGAGTATCAAAAAGAAGTGAAACAACAAAAAAAGACGCAAATGCGTCTTTTTTGTTGTTTCTTATTCGTCAGCGGGTAAAAAATCGAAATTGGTCAACTCGTTGTAAGAATACGCTTGGTCGATTTGACCCTTGTCTTTCGTCCAAGAAATGATTGCGTCGAATTGCTCTTGCGGCACTGCCTGGGCATACGGATAGTCTTCCTGGCTGTCTAAGTAGGTACTCATAGCATCGGGAAATTGATAGTCTGCCAAGATGTCGGCATAGTCTTTTGCTGAATGAGCATTCATGTAATCGATGGCTTCGTTGTAAGCACTGTAGAATGCTTTTAGGTCTTGCGGGCGATTTTGGATAATTTCGTCCATAAATTGCAGTGTGCCGCCTTTGATGCCAGCATCTTTAGAGCTGCCTAAAACAATCGCCCCTTGGGCAGCCAACATGCTGGCTTGCGGTTCCGTATAAACAGCGCCATCGACTTGGTCATTGAGCAATGCTTCGGAACGGGCAGAAAAAGAAGCGATATCCACGATGTCATAGGTAAAATCATTTTCCTGTGCAAATTGGTCCATGATGTATTCTAAAATGAAATTCGGTACAAGGGTGATTTTTTTATCCGCTAACCCTTTCATCTCAGTGATCCCTGAATTCGGTGAAGCGAGAATCTTGAAGTTTTCCAAAATATCAGAAGTGATCGTCATATCAATGCCGTTTTGCTTAAAGGTCGCTTCTGTCATGACATCGCTGATCGTACCATCCAGCTCGCCTGCCTGCACCGCCACATTGCGATCATTCGGGGAAGTGAAGGATTTGAGTTCCACAGTCAATCCTTGCTTTTCGAAAAAGCCTTCTTCTTTTGCTAGAATGATCGGAATCGCTGATTCTGCTGGTAACACCCCGATCGTCAATGTTTGATCTGTGACCGCAGCTTCTGTACTGATAGTGCTGGAATTGCTGGTACTTGCTGTTTCGCCAGTGTTACCGCATGCGGCAGCGCCAACAGCGAATAGTGCTAGGATACTTGCTAAAATCGTTTTTTTCATTGGTTCATTTCCTCGTTTCTAAATCGTTGTTCAAAAGCAGCCATTGGTAGTGAGAACGGGATGACTGCCCGATGGAGTTCCATTGGCTTGGTTTGTGCCGTGTTGATACCTGGTTTGGTGGTAAATGCTAGAACGAAGCCTTCCTTTTCCAAGGTAGCGATCGTCTGCGGATCATAAAAGCCAAAGGGATAGGCAAAAACATCCTTGATGGCCACGTGCTGATTGCAGCTTCGTAAGTCTTGCGCAAAGGCTGCTGGTGTTTCCCACATTGAACGCCCTTGCTGGTCCTTGCGTTCGTGAAAATGATCGGTATGGTTGGCATATTCGAAGACATCGCTCATTTCGGCTAATTCGACGCTGCTCAATGTCCGCGAAACTTCTGGCTCGTAAGGCTGTGGGGCATCAAAAAGCCAGCCAGTCACGACAAAGGCTGTTGCCTTGAAACCAGCTTCTTTCAACAGTGGGTAGGCATATTCTTTCATCGATTGATAGCAGTCGTCAAAGGTCAGCAACACGGATTTTTCTGGTAGCGGCTGCTGCTGGAAATAAAAATCTTTGACTTCTGCAAGGGTCAACGTATGGTAATTTTCTGCTTTCAAAAAGTCAATTTGTTGTTTAAAATGAGAAGTGCTATTGAATAAGGGCAGAGGCAAGGCATCTTGATACCCGTCTGCGACTTTGATCGGGCGAACCTGATCATAAAGTTCTGCTTCGGGACGTATTTCATGAAATACGAGGGTCTGAAACATCATAAACCATCCTTTCTTGTCAATCACGCAAAAAATAGTATAGCACAAAATGTGAAAACCAACACAAATAATTTGAAGAAAGAAGTTTATTCTCTGATGAGTATTCTATTCGATTCCGTTTCCTTTACCTATGGAGATACCGCCATTTTTAAAAACCTTTCGTTTTGTTTTGAACAAAGCGCGACCTATGTGCTGCTGGGAGAATCGGGCATTGGCAAAAGCACGCTTTTATCCTTGATCAAAGGGTTGCAGCGACCGCAATCGGGCACGATCACTTATCAAGGCTGTTCCCCTGACAACATCGAGGTCGTTTTCCAAGAACTGCATTTGTTTCCTTGGCAAACAGTCTACCAAGC
The DNA here is from genome assembly GCF_050542975.1 of Enterococcus sp. DIV1368d. Classification (NCBI taxonomy): domain Bacteria; kingdom Bacillati; phylum Bacillota; class Bacilli; order Lactobacillales; family Enterococcaceae; genus Enterococcus; species Enterococcus sp. DIV1368d. Next base: position 1,089,394 of record NZ_CP172939.1, read on the forward strand.
ACTGGAAATGCCGCTACTCATCAACCAAATCCCTAGTGAGAGTCGTAAAAAACGGGTCGCCAGCTGTTTGGCTGAGTTGGGATTGACGCAGGTGCAGGACCGCTATCCGCATCAGCTTAGCGGCGGTCAAAAACAGCGGACCGCCATGGGGCGGGGACTGATCACACAGCCCGATGTTTTATTATTGGATGAGCCGACTGCTTCGCTGGACCAAGAAACCAAAGCAAACGCCCAAGCCATGATCGCTGCCCAACAGCAGCGCAGACAAAACAGCTTGATTGTGGTGACCCACGATCCAGAAGAGGCAGTGTTTTTGGGGCAGACAATTTTGCTGCTAAAAGATCAGGGCGCTACGCCGATCAGTAATCCATTTTACGGCAGCCAGCAGGAACGAGACTCGTTGGCTTTTTATGAAGTCGTCTTGCAGTTAAAAGAACAAATGAGGGAGGCGAGGCAATGAAACCCATCAAATCTTTTGCTTGGGGCTTCTGTTCGTTTGTCGTGGTTTGGTGGGGCGTAAGCTGGGTGACCAACAATCGCTCACTGCCTAATCCTTTAGAAACGGCCGAACGTTTTTGGGCACTGCGAGAAGTCTTACTGATCCACGCATGTGCCAGTTTGCTGCGGGTATTTGCGGCGTTGAGTGGGGCGTTGCTAGTCGGGGTGCCGTTAGGAATCTTGATTGGGCGATCCCAAAGAGTGGATCGGCTGCTTGGTCCACTGCTTTACTTTTTATATCCGATTCCTAAAGTTGCGTTTTTACCCGTCTTTATGATTTTCTTTGGCTTAGGCAATCTCTCAAAAATTCTCTTGATTTTTGCGGTGATCGTCATTCAAGTGATCGTCTCGATTCGTGATGCAGTCACGAAGATCCCACCAGCGTATTTTCAGGTCATGAAAAATTATACCAATCAATGGCGCCATGTCTTGCGCTTCGTTATTTTGCCCGCGCTCATGCCCGCGCTTTTTGCCAGTGTGCGGGTCAGTATCGGGATCGCGTTGGCTTCCCTCTTTTTTGCCGAAAACTATAACACGACGTATGGTGTCGGCTATCTGATCTTAAGTGCGTGGTCAAAAATGGACTACCCACAAATGCTCTCGGGTATCCTCCTGATTGCTTTGATGGGCTATCTGCTTTTTGCCAGTATCGATTGGTTGGAAAAAGTGGTGTGCCGTTACCGACAATCTTAGAAAAGAATGATCGATTGATAAATGTTTGCGGCAGTTCGTGTATTTTTGAACAAAATGATTTATACTAAGGATATCTTATTGAGAATCATTCTCATCGAAAGGAAGACCTTACTATGAAAGAAATCGATCTGTCAAAAACGCTCTATGAACTTGTGGCACAATATCCTGAAATACAAGAAATCATGAGTCAACTAGGGTTTACGGCGATCAATCAACCAGGGATGCTGCAAACTGCTGGACGTTATATGACGATACCCAAAGGTGCTCAGATGAAGAAGATCCCCTTGGAAATGGTTTGTCTCGCTTTCGAAAAACAAGGGTTTCTTGTGAAAGGAGCGACGAAATGAAAACCAACAGTCAAAGACAAGAACGGATCGTCGAAATACTGAGTTTGCTTCACCAAGGCGGTTCCTTTGAAGAAGCTAAACGCTTGTTTAACGAAGAATTTGATGGTGTGGATGTGACGGAGATTACTGCTGCTGAAAAAGCTTTGATCCAAACGGGGTTGGACCCTTCTGAGATTCAGCGTTTGTGCAATATTCATGCTGCTGTTTTTAAAGGATCGATCAATGAGATCCATCACTCCAATGAAGAATATGGGCAACCAGGCCATCCTGTGCATACCCTGAGATTGGAGAACCAAGTCCTGCAATCCCTGTTGACCGATGAGATCGACAGCCTCTTAGCCAAAATCAAAACCGGTGATTGGACGCCTAAAAAGCGTCTACAAGCTGCCTGCAATGATTTAATGCAGATCGACAAACACTATGCGCGAAAAGAAACGTTGATTTTTTCTTACATGGAGAAGTACGGCATCACTGCGCCGCCAAAAGTGATGTGGGGTGTTGATGATGATATTCGGGTTATGATCAAAGCGCTCAATGAGCTTTTGGCATCCGAAAAAGCTGCCTATAATCCAATTGCTGTCCAATGGGAAGCAGTCAAAAACGAGATCGAAGAGATGATTTTCAAAGAAGAAGAAATCATGGTGCCCATGACGCTGGATGTCTTCAGTCTTAAAGATTGGGAACAAATTGCGACTGACAGTTTTGACATCGGCTTTGCCTTTATCCCAGAACCGCTTCCTTGGAAACCGAGCCAAGAAGCCCTTGAAAAGGAACAGGCGGCAGAACCCGCACGGCAAGCGGCGATCAAACAAGCCCAAGAAACAACCGCTGGCATCGCAGCCGGTTTAGGATTCAATGACTTTCAAGTCACAGAATCGGAAGATTCGCCGCAAATTGCTGAACAGCCGACCGTTTCATTGCCTACTGGTAATCTGCAATTTGAGCAATTGGTGGCCATTTTTCAAACGCTGCCAGTGGACTTGACCTTTGTAGATAGTGAAGAGCGGGTGCGCTTTTATTCAGAAGGCAAGAGTCGCGTCTTTCCACGAACGAATTCGGTTTTAGGTCGTGAAGTCGTCAACTGCCATCCACCGAAAAGCATGCATCTCGTGCAACAGATTTTGGATGATTTTCGAGCGGGTACAAGGGAGACAGCTGAATTTTGGATCGATATGCGGGGCCGTAAAATCTATATTCGCTACTTTGCATTAAAAAATGAAGCAGGCATCTATTTAGGTTGTCTAGAAGTCACGCAAGACATTACGGAGATCCAAAAAATCGAAGGGCAAAGCCGGTTGCTGGATCAGTGAGCAGTTTGGAGAAAGGCTGATCCGTGTCTATTTGAAACGAAGCAAAAAAAGAAAAATCAATAAAACGCTTGCAACGTTTCTAGAAAAATAGTATAGTAAAGGCAATCAAATGGGTAGTTACTGATAATGCAGGCTATACCTTTTTACGTGTGTATGGATCCTACACATGTATTAAGGTATCGCCTTTTTTCATTTTAAGGAGGTGAGAAGCGTCTTGAAGATCAAAAAAATCTTAAACAACAATGCAGTTTTGGTCGGACAAGATGGCAAAGATTTTATCTGGATCGGTACCGGCCTTGGCTTCAAAATGAAACCAGGACAAACCGCCGATGAATCAAAAATTGAAAAAGTGTTTGTGCTTCATAAGAAATCCTCTGATCGTTTGATGGAATTGCTAGAGAACATTCCAATCCAATATGCGTCTCTTGCGGATGATATTATCCGTTATGGAAAGCAAGTCATTTCCTACCAATTAAGTGATTCCATTTACATCTCTTTGACGGATCACATCTATAATTTGATTCGCTTGAAAGAAGAAGGGATCAGCATTAACAATCGCTTGACCTGGGAAATCAAGCGTTTCTATCCCAACGAGTATGCAGTAGGAGAGCATGCGGTTCGATTGATTGAAAGCAAAACGCAATTCTCCCTAAATGAGGCAGAGATCAGTAATATCGCCATGCATTTTATTAATGCGCAAATCAATGACGATTCAGAGAAGATGGAAGATATCGAATTGTTGACACAAAAAATCAAAGACATTATTTCACTTATTCGTATTCACAATCGTGTGCACATTGATGAGAATAGTTTAGCTTTCGATCGCTTCGTCACCCATTTGAGATTCTTTTTTAAACGGATTGAAAACAAGGAAATCGTTGAAGGCGTCGGGAATCCTCTGTTAGTCCACGTGATTGATAAATATCCTAAAGCCTATGAAACCACCCGTTTGATTGGCGAATATTTAAATAAAACATTATATGACGATGAACAATTGTATTTAACGCTTCATGTACAAAAATTGATCGATCAATAATTCAAGGTGTTACTGGTAAAGCAGGCAAGACTTGACAAGGCTACAAGAAATGTAGTGTTGTTTGGTCTTGCCTTTTTTATTGGTTTTATAGTAGAGAAAGGAATGAATGAGATGCAATACCAAGAATTGAATGAACAAATTTTAAAGAATATCGGCGGAAAAGAAAACATTGCTGGATTGACGCATTGTATTACCCGTCTTCGGTTTAAACTTAAAGATGAATCAAAAGCCCAGACCCAAACGATCAAAAATTTGCCGGGGGTTGTCACCGTCGTCCAAAGTGGGGGACAATATCAAGTAGTTATCGGAAATCACGTAGCAGAAGTTTATAAAGAATTTACGGACATGATCGATATGAATACGGAAGAAACTTCTGGACAAGAGGAAGAACCAAAAGGGATTTTAAACCGATTTATCGATATTGTCGCTGGTATTTTTACGCCGATCATCAATGTCTTGATGGCAGCAGGGATGATCAAAGGGTTACTTGCTTTATTGACAACGTTTGAAGTGCTGGATAAAGCATCAGGGACGTATTTGATTTTAAATGCGACAGGGGATGGATTGTTTTATTTCTTCCCACTCTTTCTAGGGTACACTGCTTCGAAAAAATTTGGGGGTAAACCCTTTATCGGAATGGCGATCGGGGCAGCATTAGTTTATCCGACGATCGTAGCAGCAAATGGCGGAAGCGAAGCGATGTATACCTTATTTGCAGGTTCTGTCTTAGAATCTCCAATCTATATTACTTTTCTTGGAATCCCTGTTATATTGATGAGCTATACTTCAAGCGTGATTCCGATTATTGCAGCTACTTATTTGGCATCAAAACTAGAAGCTTTCTTTTCTTTATTGATTCCACGAGCAGTGCGGAGTTTCTTTGTTTCTTTTCTGACCTTGATCATCACAGTTCCATTAGTCTTTCTAATCGTTGGACCGATTACTACTTGGGCAGGATTATTATTAGGGCAAGCGTTGTCAGCTGCTTACGAGTTTAGTCCGATTATCGCGGGTATTGTTATTGGTGGATTTTGGCAAGTCTTCATTATGTTTGGCCTGCATTGGGGCTTTGTGCCGATCGCTTTGAACAACTATGCCACACTAGGGTACGATGTCGTGATGATGGCTGGTCTGGCAACACCCGTGGCGATGGCGGGAGTCACCCTCGCAATCTTTTTGAAAACTAGAAACAAAAAATTAAAAGAAATTGCCTTCCCTGCTTTTCTTTCGGCAATCTTTGGTATCACGGAGCCGGCACTGTATGGGGTAACCTTACCAAGGAAAAAAGCATTTTATACTACCTCCATCGCAGTCGCTGTTGCAGGAGGAATCATGGGATTGTTCAAAACGAGAGTCTATATCAATGGTGGGACAGGTATTTTCGCTTTACCACGATTTATTCACCCAGAAAATGGTATTGATAACAGCTTTATCGGGTTTGCCTTAGCTAGTGCCGTTGCCTTTGGATTAGGATTTTTGATCACGTTCTTTTATGCTTATAATCCTAAAAGTGATGACGAACCAGCTAGTGAAGGCACCAAGGAAAAAAACGTGGAGCCATCGACACTGAATCATGAACTTGGACAAACTGTTCTCTATGATTTAGCAACACCAGTTAGAGGAACGATCATCCCACTAAAAGAAGTAAAAGACGAAGCGTTTTCCAGTGGATTGTTAGGGAAAGGATTAGCTGTCATTCCGTCAGAAGGAAAGGTCTACGCACCAGCAGATGGAATTGTTTCAACACTTTTTCCGACAAATCATGCTGTGGGAATCACGACCGCAGATGGTGTTGAAGTTCTGATTCATGTTGGGATGGATACAGTGAATTTGAAAGGACAGTATTTCCAGCCAGCCGTTGCCCAAGGAGACTCAGTAACGAAGGGACAATTACTTTTGAGTTTTGATAAAGACGCATTGGAAAAAGAAGGCTATTCCATCGTGACACCGATTATTATTTCAAACACGGCGGATTACCTAGATATTGTTGAAACAGACAAACAAGATGTTGAAAAACAAGATACCTTATTAACGGTCATCGGTTAGGAGGAAAGACAAGTTGAAAAAAAATATCTTTTTATTCGTAGCAGATCAGATGAGAAATGACGCACTCGCACATATGGGGAATCCCGCATCAATCACCCCTAACTTTGATGAACTGGCAGAAGAAGGGGTTTCATTTGAAAATGCCTACTGCCAAAACCCTGTCTGTGTGCCTTCTAGAAATAGTTTTCTGACGGGTTTTTATCCACATGTCAATGGGCATCGAACGATGCACTATTTGCAAAGAGAAGATGAACCCAATATTTTGAAAGAAATGAAGAATCAAGGCTATGAAGTCATCTGGATCGGCAGAAATGATGTGGTTCCAGGGGATAAACCAAAAACAGACTATTGTGATGAATATTATGACGGTGTAGTAGACGAAAACACTCGGGATGCTCAAAACAGTGAAGTCAATCATTCTGCTGATATGAACGAAGCCAGTAAACAGCTGTACGACCAGATGCTTTCAGGAGATACGTATTATTCATTTTATATGGGAAAATTACCAGACAGTGAGGGCTATGGCAAAACGGACTGGAATTGTGTGAAAAAGGCGTTGGACTATCTTGAACGCCGCAGTCAGGAAAAGACAGACAAACCATTTTTCATTTATTGTACGATCTCATTCCCACATCCACCCTATGCTTGCGAAGATCCATGGTATTCGAGTATTGATCGTCAGAAACTGCCGAAACGCCGGCCGAATATCAAAGATATTCCTAACAAAGCCTCAATGCTGTATGGCATCAATGAGAAACAGAATTTGAACGGTTGGACAGAAGAGCGTTTTGATGAATTACGAGCTACCTATTTAGCAATGGTTTCGCGTTTTGATCATCAACTGGGCATGATCAAAGAGAAGCTGCGTGAAACAGGCTTTTATGATGAAACAAACCTCATTGTTTTCAGTGACCATGGAGACTATACTGGTGACTACACGATCACTGAAAAAGTCCAAAACTGTTTTGAAGAGCCGATCACGAATGTCCCATTGGTCATCAAACCTGCTAAAACGATTGAAAGTGTGCCGCGAATCACCAAAGCACAAGCGGAACTGCTAGATTTACCAGCAACGATCGCCGAACTGGCTGAGTTTGATCTTTCCTATACACAATTTGGAAAATCCTTGGTTCCTGTGATCAAAGGAGCCGAAGAGCACAAAGATGCTGTTTTTTGCGAAGGCGGACGCATTCATGGCGAGACACAAGCGATGGAGCTGGGGCATGGACCGAAATCTCCGTATTGGCCGCGGCTTGCGACACAGTATAGCGAAGGTCCGGAACATACAAAAGCAGTTATGTGCAAGATGGGAAACTATAAATATGTGATGCGTCTTTATGAGCATGACGAATTATATGATTTGGAAAAAGACCCAATGGAAATCAAAAACTTGGCACTAGAAAAAGAATACGCCGAAATTGTCGAGAAAATGAAGCAACGCGTTACTCGTTTTTATATGGAAACGACTGATTTTGTTCCGATGAAACGGGACAAACGCTAAATAAGTAAAAAAAGAATCGAGGCCTCCACATGAAACACATCTCCGTATTGATCAAGCCAGCATCCTCTCTTTGCAATCTGCGCTGCACCTATTGCTTTTATGCTAACGTCAGTTCCTTGCGTGAAGTGCGTTCCTTTGGCAAAATGAAAGAGGATGTAATGGAAAAGATGATTGCAAACATTTATGCAGACTTAGAAGCTGGCGATCATTTGACGTTGGCATTTCAAGGCGGAGAGCCGACGATGGCGGGGCTGAGTTATTTTAGAAAACTAACGGCTTATGTTGCGGCGCAAAAAAAGCAAGTGACAGTACACTATGCGATCCAGACCAACGGCATGGTGATCAATGACAAGTGGTGTCGTTTTTTGAAAGAGCATCGCTTTTTAGTCGGGCTGTCGATCGATGGGCATCCGCTTGCGCACGATCGGCATCGATTAGACGCCAAAGGGCGGGGAACCTTTGCGCGGGTTATACAGACCAAGCGGTTATTGGATGCCTATCAGATCGAGTACAATGTCTTGTGCGTGTTGACAAATCCGTTAGCAAAGGAAGCCCAGCGTGTGTTTGATTTTCTCAAGGAAGAGCAGATTGCATTTGTGCAGTTCATTCCTTGTTTGGCTGATTTGGATGCCACATCAACCAACGACTATGCCTTGACACCAAAAAGCTTTGCTGGCTTTTATCAGCAGCTGTTGGCGTTTTGGCTGCAGGAATTGACGCAAGGGCACTACCTAAGTATCAAGCTGTTCGATGACTTATTGAATCTATTGGTGCGGCAGCAAGTAACTGCCTGCGGGATTCTAGGCAATTGCCAAGTGCAGTATGTGATCGAAGCCGACGGCAGTGTCTATCCTTGTGACTTCTATGTATTAGATGAGTTTCGCATGGGCTATATCCAAGAGCAAACGTTGCGGGAATTGTTTTCTCAAGACTGTTCGCAGCAGTTTTTGTGCCAGAAAAAAGACATGCCTTCGAAGTGTACGCAATGTCCTTTCCAAAAAATGTGCCGAGGAGGCTGTAAGCGAATGAAAGATGCAATGTACGTGGATAGTGAGGGTTTTTGCGGCTATCAGGAGCTGTTAAAAGACTTTACACCTAGAATCAATGAGATACTGGGGCTTTTGCAAGGGGTGAGACAATGATCGGACTGATTTATTTTCTCGTGATCGTCTTAGCAAATGCCGTAGGGGCAGTTTCGGGCATGGGAGGCGGCGTGCTGATCAAACCGATTTTCGATTTTATCGGCGCCCATTCTGTTGCTGCGATCTCTTTTTACTCGGCGACAGCGGTCTTCACGATGTCCATCGTTTCGACAGCTAGACAATTAGCCAGTGGACGGAAAATCAATTGGTCGATTGCCTTGTGGGTTTCTGGCGGCGCTGTGTTAGGCGGTGTTTTAGGCAATGTTGCCTTTGAACAGCTATTGCTGGTCTTTCGTGACGACAAGATGGTTCAGCTGATCCAAATCCTTGTGACCGTGCTAACGCTATTGTTTGCTTTTTTGTATACAAAATATAACTGGCGCGGGTTTGCGCTGGAAAAAGTTGGCTGGTATGCAGCTTGTGGCTTGATTCTCGGCTTTCTAGCCAGTTTGCTGGGGATCGGCGGCGGACCCATCAATGTTTCTTTATTGATGCTGCTGTTTGCCATGCCGATCAAAGAGGCGACGATTTATTCAATTTGTACGATTTTTTTCTCACAGCTGGCAAAAATTTTGACGATCGCTTTTACGACAGGTTTTGGTGCGTATGATCTGCAAATTTTGTGGTTTGTTATTCCAGCCGCGATCGTGGGAGGACTCTTAGGCGCCAAGGCCAGCAACGTTCTGTCACCGCAGCGAGTGACACTGGTATTTCAAACTGTGATCGTGCTGGTGTTACTGATCAATCTGTACAATGGCTATCAATTATTGTAAAAAGGAGGCAAGCAGATGCCCACGATTCCAGCAGGAACTTATCGAATCGGCACGAATACGATGGACGGCTTTGCCGAGGATCTTGAGGGACCGCAAATCAGCCTCGACAGCCCAGCATTTGCCATTGATGCCACGACGGTGACGAACCAAGCTTTCCAAGTTTTTGTGGAAACAACAGGATATGTCACAGAAGCCGAGCGCTTTGGCTGGTCGTTCGTTTTTCACTATTTTTTAAGTGAGCAAACGAAACACCGCAGTCAAAAGGTACCAAATATGGCTTGGTGGTACGCGGTTAGCGGCGCAGATTGGCATCATCCTGAAGGACCTGATTCAACGATTGCCCAGCGGATGGATCACCCAGTGGTTCAGGTGTCTCGCAACGATGCGATCGCCTATTGCCACTGGGCAAACAAACGCCTCCCGACAGAAGCAGAGTGGGAGATCGCTGCAAAAGGCGGGACAAGTTTTGAAAAATATCCTTGGGGAAGGGAATTTTTGGCAGAAAATACCTATCATTGCAATATTTGGCAAGGTGAGTTTCCAAAAAGCAACACGCAAGCAGATGGCTTTGCCAATACAGCGCCAGCGAAATGGTATGAGTCCAACGGCTTTGGTCTGTATCAAATGATCGGCAACGTCTGGGAATGGTGCGTCAATCCTGCCCGCATCCCGCTGACGCAGTTTCAACAACAGACGGGACAAACCTTGTGGGCAAGGAATCAAACACAAGATGATCAAATGTATGCGACTCGCGGCGGTTCGTTTTTGTGCCACGAATCCTATTGCAAACGATACCGAATTGCCGCTAGAAATGGTAATTCTGGGATGTCGGCAGCCAATAATTTAGGGTTTCGGTGTGTCAAAGACTTGGATCAGTAAACCGATAAAAGCAAAAGCGGCACCTATCCACGTGGATAGGTGCCGCTTGTTTTATTGCCATTCGGATTGATAATTTCCTTTGAGATCATAAACATAATTGATCTCGGTGCGATTACGAATCCCATTTAAACCAACGGTCCAAGTCCATTCGCCTTGGAAGCCGTTTAAAATGACGATGCTGACGCCAGGGACATAGTGATCCAGCTGAGCTGCTCGTGCCTCAGAATCCTTAATGATCTTGGGAATGACGCCCCAGTCGATGGCATCAAAGGCAATGGTATCTTCCATCGAAAGCTCGATCGTATCGTCGTCTTTTTTCCATTTGGTCAACAGATTTTCTGGGTAATACCAATACTCGTCTTGCAGGCCTGTGTTTGGATTGATCACTCGCGCAACTGCATAAATGCCGCTTTTCAGCGGGACATTGCGGATGTGAAAACTATAGCTGACCAGTTGCAGCTCTTTGTCCTTGAGTGAGGATTGATTCGGCAGCGCAGCCATAATTTCTTTGGCACTGGCTTCTTCTCGAAAGAGTTGGCGGTCTACAGGTAAAAAGGTGGAAACTACGCCAATACAAAAGAGAATCACTGGCAGCAAGAGCAATGAGAATAACCAATAGAATGGCGATTTTTTGCGTTTCTTGATGCCGATGATCAGACCGATCAAAAAGACCAGCAGGATCCCTGCTACCCAAAAATAGGGGAACAAACGAATGATCTGATGCCTGGTTTCAACGACTTGGTATTCATTCAGACCAAACCAATTTTCCGCGATGGTGAGGTTATTTAAAACAATGATTCCGCCAATAATACTTAAAATAAATAAGAAAATCAATAGCAAAAGCATCCAGCCGAGTATCCGACGTATCAGCGAGGGTCTAGTAGGTGGGGTCATGAGTCACGTCCTTTTTGTTTTTTCGAAAATAGCAGGTTAAATACAAGAGTAGTACAACTGGTGTTTTTTTTCAATGATTGTAGACAGAAAAACTGCATCCACCGATGCGACCTCAAAAAGTTAGACCAAAAATCTAACTTTTTAGGGTCAGGACACCGCAGATGCAGGTTTTATTTTCATTTAGTCGAGGGTTTGTTGCCGGGCGATAGCTGGAAAGAATTTCAGGCTATACAATGCGCTGATCCCAACTAGAATATAAATGACGCGGGCAATGATCGACGTGCTGCCGCCGGTGATCGCTGCGACAAGGTCAAACTCGAAGGCGCCGACCAGCAGCCAATTGATACCGCCGATGATCAATAAGGTCAGTGCGATCCCATCAAATGTTTTTAACATAGGAAACTCCTCTCTAGTTGTCGTCCCATCAACGTTCATCGTCGGTGATGGTGACATCTTTTTCTTTCTCGCCTTCTTGATTGCGCTCATTATAGATATAGACATGGCGAACGATTTTAATCAGCGGGCGAATGGTCAAAAAGACACCGCCGATCAAATAGGCGATCGTTCCGTATATCGCAGGCAAACTAGTTAATGAAACGATACTCCCGAAAATATAAAACAAGCCCGTCAAAATATCATTCGTAAGTGAGATCAACATGTAGCGATTTTGAAAATAGATGCGAAAGCGACTTGCCTTGATGATCACATCTTCTTCTTTTCCCGGATCGAATTGATGTTCACTCCGTTTGATTTTTGGCATAGGTGCCATCACTGCTCCTTTATTTGTGCTAAGGTTTCAAGACAACTTTGATGTTCTTGTCTTCTTTTTTGTCAAAAATCTCATACGCTTTGGCAGCATCAGCTAAAGGCATCGTGTGGGTGATGATCTGTGACGGGTCAAACAAGCCGTCCGCAATCATATCATAAATTTTTGGCATCAAATGGATCACAGGTGCTTGCCCGTGTTTGACATCGATGTTGCGCATAAAGAATTCTTGCAATGGATAAGAAGAAGCTGGTGTCATGTAAACGCCAGTGATTTGGACGGTACCAAATTTTTTGACTGCTTTGGCGGCCATCTGGATCGGTGAGATCGTTCCACTTTGCAAGCTGACTAGGTTTTTGGCTTTTTCTTTGACGGGTTCTAAACCATCCATCCCAACACAGTCGATGATCACATCAGCGCCACCTTTGGTCAGCTCATACAGTTCATCAGCACTAGTAGCCAAATCATCCAATTGGAATGTTTCGACTTGATTGTAGCTGCTGGCTTTTTCTAAGCGATGAGCAACAGGATCCACGGCAATCACCCGCTTAGCGCCTGCCATCACGGCAAATTTTTGGGCAAACAACCCAACTGGGCCTGAGCCTAAGACGATCACGGTATCATCCTTTTTGACGCCAGCGTTTTGGACGCTCCAATACGCTGTAGGTAAGATGTCAGATAAAAACAATACTTTTTCATCAGGGATCGTTGATTCAGGTACGATAAACGAGGTGAAATCTGCGAAAGGTACGCGCAAGAATTCGGCTTGACCGCCCCAGTGGTTACCGTTCATTTTTCCGAAACCGAATAAGCCGCCATACAATGTATCTTCTGAAGAATTGTCGCATTGACTTTCCATTTCATTTTGACAAAAGTGGCAATGCCCGCACCCGATATTGAAAGGGATGACGACACGGTCGCCTTTTTTTAGTTTCTGTACTTGACTGCCAACTTCTTCAACAATACCCATTGGTTCGTGACCAACGACATAGCCTTCTTCCAAGACCGAGCCGCCATGGTGGTAAAGGTGGAGATCAGAGCCGCAGATTGCGGTTGCGGTGATTCGGATGATCGCATCCGTCGGTTCTAAAATCGTTGGATCTTCTACACGTCGAACGTCCATTTTTTGATTTCCTTGCCAGGTTACTGCTTGCATCATTTTTCCTCCTTGTTTGTTCAGATAAGTTCGGACAATCACTAATTTTTTCAACAACACGTTTTTACTTTTTAGTAACAGATAATTTAATTCTGCAAGGATTTTAAGGATTTGACAACGAAAACGCTCAAAACGGTTGATTTGTTTTTTCTTCATCAATGGTTTAAAAAAGAAAAACAGATGATTTGCTAAAAAAGTGAAAGCGTGACACTATTAAAGTGAAGCATGCAAGCGTTACGAGTATCTAACGGAACCTGCATCAACCAGTGACAAGAAATGAGGAGGGATGATCATGGATCTAACGATTCGAGGAAAGGCTTCCTGCACCAATTGCAATGAAAACTTTGATGGGAAGCTGGTCGTTCATTTACAAGAAGACAGCGAGGGGCAATTAACCATGGTACCACCGTTGGAAACGAATGAATTGGCAGAAGATGAAATCGCTATTCATTATGCTTACGGGGAAGTGAAGGAAGCCATCGAAGGAACCTTCGTATGTCCAAACTGTCAGACTGAAAATGAGGTTCGGATTGAAATTCCGACCGAGCTATTAGATGGCTCAATGAATTAAATGAATAATCAAATTGAAAAAGCTCTCTGTTCCTTGAACAGGGAGCTTTCGTTACCTATTGGTCATTGGTTTGTTTTGTGCCATCAATGATTTCGACATTGAAGTCTCGTAAGATGTCGAGTCCTTGTGACTCGTGGTTTTTACCAGCGACTAATGTTTTATTGATAGTAAAATCAGCGTCAGGAAAGGCGCTTTGGATCTCGATGGTATTGGAAAGGACACAGATGTTGGTTTCAACACCAGTGATTTCGATTTTCTTTTCTTCTCCAGGTTCAAATAGATTTTTCTTAATGTCGATCAAGACCTCAGGTGGAATACTGTAATAGTATTTCTTGACGACTTTTTCATTTTCGAGAGGCTTAAGTTCTGGGATCAGCTGCAGGGCATCGGCTTCTTCATCAGGCGTTCCTTTGACTTCGATTGGAATGTCGCGGGTGTGTAAAATGTACTCCCCATTCACCCGCGCTTGTTCTAGGCGCTTGGCGATTCGTTTGACGAGAGCGGCGCCATCTGGCACATACGCTTCGTTCTCTTCATCGAGAATTTGGTTTTGCATATCGACAATGACTAGCATGTAGTTACTCCCTTTCTATAAACATCGTTTTTCAAATGGTCTGACGTGAAGTTGAAAAATAGGTGCTATTTCTATGATGCCCCACTTTCTTTATATTTTCAAAGAAAACGCTCTTCTTGTCGAGAAACGGTAAAAACGTTATTTTTTTATTCGAATCACGATGCTTTTTATTTGCTGAAAAGAAGAAGTAGTGATAGCTTTTAAATAGTACATTAAAAATAAATGAAAGTAGGTTAGGTTAAATGAGAAAGTTATTTTATATGGGGACTTTGCTTTTTTCAGTTGGTGTACTAGCGGCAGGATGCGGCAACAGTGAAACCGCTGATTCCTCGGGGAATGAGTCAGCAGATGGCAAAACGACGTTGGACTTTTGGTCCTTCTGGGGGTCTGGTGCAAGACAAGAAGTAATTGAAGAAATTATTGATGATTTTAATGCGTCACAAGATAAAATCGAGGTCAAATACAGCTACCAGCCTTGGGGCGATATTTGGACAAAATCACTGTCGTCGATCACTGCTGGCAATCCGCCTGATGTTATTGTACAAGATATCAATTCTGTTGCTCAGCGGGCAGAAGCGCAGCAAGCAACGAATTTAAGCGAGTATATCGAAGAGGGATTTTCTGATGAATTTTATCCGCAATTATGGGATACAGTGGAATACGAAGGGGATGCCTATGCCGTTCCTTTCAATACAGATACGCAAGTGATTTTCTACAATAAGACACTCTTTAAAGAGGCTGGTATCAGTGAAGAGCAACTGCCACAAACGTGGGAGGAGTTAGAAACAGTTGCTCGGAAATTAGATGTCAAAAACGGTGATGACTTTGAGCGGATCGGCTTTTACCCATTGTGGAATTTAGGCGCTGACGTGTGGGCGTTGAATGCCGACGATGGCGTCAGCTGGTTTGACAAGGACGAGAACGTCAAAATCGATACAGACAACAAAGTGGAAGCGTTGGAATGGATCTTAGACTGGCAAGAGTATTATGGTCAAGATACCATCAATCGCTTAGAAGCTGAATTTGGTTCAGGGGTTGCCGATCCATTCATTTCTGGATTAGTGGCGATGCGTGCGCAAAACATCAACTACTACTCAAGTTTGGCGGAAAATGCACCAGATGACTTTGAATTTGGGGTCATTCAAATTCCTGAAAAAGAAAGCGGCTCTGGTCACTGGTCATGGGGCGGCGGGTTCGTCCTAGAAGTGCCATACGGTGCCAAAGATCCTGAAGCGTCCTATGAGTTTATCAAATACTTGTCGACACCAGAAGTTCAAGAGAAATTTGGTGAGAAGAGCTTTGATATCATGGCGAATCGGACAGCCAACGAAAACTTGGTCAACAACGACAATCTAGATGAAAACGGCCAAATGATCTACCAAATGGCGGATGAAAACTTTGCCAATACGGTGATCACGCCTGTGCCATTGACAGCGCCTGACTTCAGCAGTCTTGTCAATGAACAGATCGACCAAATCATGCTAGGTAGCAAAACACCGGCTGAAGGGTTGGCAGATGCGCAAAAAGCGGTGGAAGATCTTGTTGAGCAAAACAAATAAACCTCAAAACGAGCGTTTTTAAAAAAGAAGCAAAGTCCAGTCGGTTAGCGGACTGGGCTTTGCTTTCTGCTTTGCGAAGCGGACATGTTTTCTTGAACAAACAATGAGTAAAAATAGAATGGAGTGGAAGGAATGCCAAAGAAGCGTTCAAAAAGTAAACGGCAAGAAGCTCTTTGGGGCTACTTCTTCGTAGCACCATTTTTGCTTGGGTTCGTGGTGTTTATGTTAGGGCCCATGCTGTTTTCCTTCGTAGGAAGCTTTACCGATTACAATCTGACTTCGAAAATGAATTTTATCGGCTTTAAGAACTTTACCCGCATGTTCACGCAAGATACCCTGTTTTGGAAATCTCTCTATAACACGGCGTATTTTGTACTCTTCAATGTTCCCTTAACCACGTTGTTCAGTGTCTTTCTAGCCACGTTATTGAATCAAAAAATCCGCGGAATCAGTTTCTTCCGAACCACCTTTTACTTGCCAGCGATCCTTTCAGGGGTTGCCGTCTACGTCTTATGGATGCAATTATTATCTCCTTCCGCAGGATTGATCAATACCTTCTTGAGCTGGTTCAATATCAAAGGTCCAGCATGGCTGTTTGATCCCGAATGGACGAAACCAGCGTTGATTTTGATGAAGATTTGGAGTTCGGGGGGCGCGATGCTCTTGTATCTAGCTACCTTGCAAAATATTTCACCGACGCTGTACGAATCGGCTGAGATCGATGGGGCGGGAGTCTGGGCGAAATTCAAAAATATTACGATCCCTTTAATCACGCCAATCATCTTCTATGATGTGATTACTTCAACGATCGGTTCTTTTCAAATTTTCCAAGAAGCATACGTGATGACCAAAAATGGTACCGGCGGTCCTGCAAATTCGCTGCTCTTCTATAATTTGCATATGTGGAACAAAGCCTTCGTCGCCTTTGATATGGGCTATGCGATGGCCATGTCGATGATCTTGTTCTTGATCGTCTTAGTCTTGACCTTTATCAATCTCAAGCTGGCACCACGCTGGGTTCACTATACCGGAGGTGGCAGCTAATGGAAATGACGACAAAAACACGAAGCAAATCAAGCCAACAGCGAGTCAAAAAAATCATCAGCTATGTGGTGATGTCGATCATCGGGATCGTGCTGTTGATTCCGTTGCTGTGGATGGTCTTTACGTCATTGAAACCGATGGAGGAGATCGTGCGCTACCCGCCGACCTTTTTCCCAGAAGAAATCAATCTTGGCAATTATTTGGAGACCATCAACGCCTTTCCATTTTGGCAGTATGCAAAAAATACGTTATTCATTACCGTCTTAGTGGTCTTCGGGAATGTCTTATCAAATTCCTTCATTGCTTATGGATTTGCAAAATTGGCCTTTCCAGGAAAAAATCTGATCTTTGCCCTCGTCTTGTCTACAATGATGATTCCTGGCTTTGTGACGATGATCCCGCAATATGTCTTGTTTTCCAAAATCGGCTGGGTCGGCACCTATCTGCCGCTGATCGTTCCAGCGTTTTTCGGCAACGCCTTTAACATTTTCTTGATGCGGCAGTTTTACTTGTCCGTCAACAATGAATTGATCGAAGCCGCTAAGATCGATGGCGCCAATCATCTTTATATTTGGAGCCATCTAATGATCCCATTGACGAAACCCGCGCTGATCACGATTGCCATCAACTCCTTCAATGGGGCATGGAATGATTTCTTAGGCCCATTACTGTATATTCAAAACCAAGAAAAGTACACGCTGCAGATTGGCCTGCAAGTTTTCCAAAATCAATCAACCACCCAGTGGAACTACTTGATGGCAGGAGCAACGCTTGTGCTATTGCCGACGATCTTGCTGTTCTTCCTCGCTCAACGCTACTTTATTGAGGGAATGGATCTGACGGGAGGTTCCAAAGGATGAGAACAAAAGTTACCCCGCAACGCTTAAACCAAGCGCTGTTGACTGGCATCAACTGGCTTCCGCATTTACTGGTTTTACAAGGCATGTGGCTGTTGTATTCCTTGCCTTTGATCACGAGTACCACTGCTAGTCGAGCATTGATCGAGACGTTGACGGAACTGCGTAACGATGGCTTGGAGGCAAGCAGCAAAGCTCGTTTTCAGCAGGCATTTCATCAACAGTGGACAACAAGAAAAGGGCAAGACCGTTTGCTCAGTCTATTCTTCCTGCTGCTTTTGGCCGACAGCTTTATCCTTAGCCGTTTGCAGCACCCGCTGTTTCAGATCGCTAGTTACGCGTTAGCGTTCACCTTTGGCTTGTTTTGCTTGGTCTTACTTTATCAAACGAGGCTGCTTCACACCTATCCGCAGCAGCCCAGCTCATTGTTTTATAGTTTTTATCAGTTTGCTCGTTCACCCAAACGAGTACAGGCACATCTTTTAGCAACAGTGACGCTTGTCTTGACCTTTTTCCTGTTTGGTCCTGTCTACTTATTGGTCTTAGGGATCAGCACCTTGTATCTGGTCAATGTCGTGCTCTGTGACCGAGCGCTCAAATAGAAAACAAATGGGTATCCCGAAACTTCCTTAGTGAAAAGCCAAGGAGTTTCGGTTTTTTTGTGAAAAGAAGGTTGACAGGGTCAAAAATTATGCCTATGCTGAATGTAAATTTAGTAAACAGTAAACAGATGAGGTGCAATTATGGCAAGTATGAGAGATATCGCGAAATTAGCCGGGGTGTCGGTAGCAAGTGTTTCTAGAATCCTTAACAATGATGAAACCTTCAGTATCAATGAACACACGCGTCAGCGAGTCATTGAGATCGCCAACCAAATGAACTACTCAAAAGAAAAAAATCAATCCCATTCCCGTGACGTCGGCGACCAAAACACGATTGCCATCATTACCCGCCACGATCGAGAGTCGGAAAGAAACGATCCGTATTTTATGATGATCCGCAATGGGATCGAAAAGGAAGCGGCGAAGTGGCGCTTAAAAACGATTCGGGCCTTTTCCATGCGGGAGCCTCAAAAAGATTTGGCACAATTGGCGAAGTATGGCGCAGTCATTATTATTGGAGAGATGACCAGCGATGCTTTGGCAGAGATCAGTCAGCAAAATGCCAATATTATCCTGGTGGATAATTATAGTGAAGCACCCAGCTACGATTGCATCCAAACCGATTTTGCCCAAAAGACTCACCAGATCCTCACGTTGTTAAAAGAGAAGGGCCATGAGAATATTGCCTTTGTGGGCGGTGTTGCCAGCCGAGTGACGATTTCTGGCGAAGTCGTTTACGATGAACAAGAGATTCGAGCAGAAAATTATCGCCAATGGATGCTGCTCAATAAATTGGAAAAGTTCACAACCGTGCTGCAGGGGAAATGGTCACCAGAGACTGGTTTGCATTTTGGTCAGCAGATCGCGCAAATGAATCCTCGCCCCACAGCGATCGTCGTTGCCAGCGATCCTATGGCTGTCGGGGTTTACAAGGCACTCGCTGAAGCGGGGCTATCAATTCCTAAAGATGTGTCAGTCGTTAGTTTTGATGATATCGAAATGGCGCAATTTATGACGCCCGCACTGTCTTCCGTCAAGATGAAAGCTGAAGAGATGGGGCAGATGAGTGTCGAATTAGCGAAAAATAAAATCCTTGGGGTGCGGACGATGCCTGTTCGCGTCGTTTGTGGCAGTGAATTGATCATTAGAGAATCGATTGCCGAAAAAGATCAGTGACGTCTGATCTTTTTTTATTTTAGGGGTTGTGTAAACATTAACTAAACAACTATACTGATTGTAGTAAACGTTTACAGTTAAAAATAAAGGAGAAAACGAAATGAAGTTTATTGATAAATTAGCCGAAAAGATGGTGCCTTTTGCTCAGATCATTGCCAACAACAAATACTTGTTAAGTCTTCGTGATGGGTTTATGGTCGCTTTTCCTGCAACAATGTTTGCGTCAATTATGATTATTATTCAAAATCTGCCTGCTACTTTCGGACTCTCGGAAAAACTTCCAGAGGGATTCATCACGTTTCTAAACGACTTTTTTGGTCCTATCGGAAATGCGACCATGAGTATCACCGCTATTTTCGTTGTTTTTGGGATCGGCTATCAGTTGGCTGGCAAGTATGGACAAGCCAAATTATTTGCGGGTGCCATCTCACTGTCTTCGTTTTTGATGCTGCTGCCTTTTGGCTCATCCGAAGAGTTAGGTACAGTGATCCCCTTGTCGAAATTAGGGGCTGAGGGAATGTTTGTCGGAATCATCACGGCCATTATCGCTACGCAGATCTATTGCAAAATCAGTGCGGCTGGGCTGACGATCAAAATGCCAGATTCGGTTCCGCCAATGATCGCAGAATCCTTTGTCGCCATCATTCCTGGTGCGGCACCGTTGTTCCTTTTCAATTTGATCCGCTACTTGTTCACCTTTACTTCATGGGGCAATGCCGTTGATTTCGTTTATGAGATTTTGCAAAAACCATTGATGGGCTTAGGCGGTACGTTGCCAGCAGTACTGATCGCCGTCTTGTTCACCCAATTCTTCTGGTGGTTTGGGATTCACGGGACACTAGTGGTCAATGCGGTGATCGATCCAATCATGAATGCGTTAGCGATTGAAAACTATGAAGCTTACAAAGCAGGGGCTGAACAATTGCCCCATATCATTAACACTACGTTTATGGGCGTGTTCGTCAATCAAGGAATGCAGCTGGGGATCTCGATTACAATGGCCTTCTTTATCGCTCGTTCGATTCGGATGAAAAAATTAATGAAGACGGTGATCGCTCCATCTGTTTTCAACGTATCTGAACCGATGACCTTTGGTTTGCCGATCGTCTTGAACCCGATCGCTTTTGTCCCATGGATCTTAGCGCCATTAGCCAGTACGACGATCTCTTACTTTGCGATTGCCGCAGGCTTGGTGCCAAGACCAATTGGAGCAACGGTTGTTTGGACGACCCCGGTCTTCTTATCTGGTTGGTTAGGCACGGGTTCTGTTGCCGGCGCAATCTTACAGTTAGTGACGGTTGCCGTAATGACCTTGATCTGGGTGCCATTCTTGATCGTAATGGATCGCGGGTACTTGAAAGAAGAAAAAGCGGAAGCGGCATTAAATGAACAAGCGGCATCTGAAACGATCAATCAAAGGGTAGAAGAAAGATAAGCCCAGAAACGGAAAGGAATGCAATAGCGCACCCTTTAGAAAGGAATTTGTGATGAGAACCGATACATTGTCTTGCAGTTATCAAATGAATACCACACCTACGGACTTTTCCCGTGTGTTATTGGCGGAACAAGAGAAATTCTTTCTAGCCAAACAAGCCCAAGAACCGTTCGGGGAAGGCTGCCGTATTGAAACGATGATCCAAACCAAAACCGCCCCGCGGTTGGTACCTGCCGTCATGACGGTCAAAAAAATTGCCGTGGATGAGCTGTGGCTTCGTACGATCCATGAAGAAGGAGTGATCGATCAACGGTACAGTTTTGCACCAGGCCGAAAAGGGAAGCTGCAAGTCACGTATTCGGAACAAAGCCGTTTTGCGCAGCAGAAAACAACCTACAGTTTTATGCTGGCGGCGCTGTTTTACAAATTCTTTTTCAATCGCGGCGTCAAAAAACGCTTGCGTTATCTTGAAGCAGCTTGTCAACGAGTAGGGACAAATGAAAAAAATGGGGAAAATTGAGGATAGCAATGATAGAAATTAGGAATGAACAACTCTTTCACTTATACAATGAAAAAATCAGTTATATCATAAATGTGTTACCAAATCAGCAACTGGGTCATGTCTATTTTGGGCCATCTCTAGGCACACTGGCGCCGTTTGATCAAGCGTACCTTGAGAAAAAAGAGAATAAATCGGCAGGAACCGTCAAATTTTTTGAAGCAGACAATCTTTTTACCTTGGCGGACCGTTTTCAAGAATTGCCAACGTATGGGACTTCTGATTTTCGAGAAGGGGCAGTGTCGGTTTTTGAGGAAGAAACCCCTCTTTATGTTGATTTTAAACTTGTGGCTTTTCACTGTTTTGAGGGCAAAGAACGAAAGCTGGCGCAACCAGCCAGCTTTGCTTCTGCTGATGAAAGCCAAAGCATCGTCTTTGAATTAGTAGATCAAGAGCGGCAGCTGGAAATGGCGATCACCTATACGATCTTCAAAGGATCAGGAACCATCACGCGGCAGCAAACACTGACCAATACGGGGAGCAAGCCGAGAACCATCCAGCGCTTTTTAAGTGGTGTCTTGGAGCTGAAAAATCGCGATTTTGAACTGCTGCATCTTTCAGGCGCATGGCTGAAAGAACGGCATATCAAGACGGTCCCTTTGACCCAAGGGACGATCAGTGTCGGCTCGTTAAAAGGAGCGTCTGGTCATCAGCACAATCCTTTTGTCGCCTTAAAAGAACAGCAAGCCACCAATGACACTGGTCACGTCTATTGTGCCAACCTGATTTATTCGGGCAACTTTTTGGCGCAAGCGGAAATGGATGAATGGGACAACGTTCGATTGATGTTGGGGATACATCCTGAGCATTTCAGCTGGCAGCTTTCACAAGGAGAAACTTTTGAAGCCCCAGAATGTCTCTTCACCTTCACCGCTGCTGGTCTGAATGGCTTGAGTCAAGAATCCGCCCAATTTATCGAAAAGCATGTGATTGCCCCTTATTGGCAAAAGCGGCAGCGGCCGATCGTCTTTAATAATTGGGAAGCGACTTATTTTGATTTTAATGAAGAAAAGCTGTTGACCTTAGCCCAAGAAAGCAAGGCGTTAGGGATGGAGTGCTTTGTGCTGGATGATGGTTGGTTTGGAAAACGTAACAACGACCGCAGTTCATTAGGCGATTGGGTGGCGGACTCTGCCAAATTTCCAAATGGAATCGGGTCTTTTGCTGAGAAAATTCATGCCATGCAGCTGCAACTGGGGATTTGGTTTGAACCAGAAATGGTTTCGCCGGATAGTCAGTTGTACCAAGAGCATCCTGAGTGGGTAGTCAAGCATCCTTATGAGCGGATCTCTGTGGGGCGCGGACAATACGTGTTGGATTTTGCCAATCCAGCAGTGGTCGAGGCGATTTTCGAAGCGATGCAAAAAGTGATCCTTGAAACCAAGCTAGATTACATCAAATGGGATATGAACCGCAATATCACTGAAGCTTACTCTCACTATTTAGCAGAACAGGGGATTTCTCAGACGGAGTTTTATCATCGCTACATTTTAGGTCTTTATCGCTTATATGAAAAAATCTTAGCGGCGTTTCCGACCCTTTTGATCGAAGGCTGTGCTGGCGGCGGGGGCAGATACGATTTAGGGATCTTATTTTACAGTCCGCAGATTTGGCCTAGTGATGATAGTGATGCAGTGGAACGTTTAGCCATCCAAAGCGGAACGTTGTTAGGGTATCCTTTGTCCTCCTTCAGCAATCACGTGTCGGCGGCACCAAACCACCAAGTCGGCCGGGCAACGTCTTTAGACTTTCGGCAAACCGTCGCAATGTTTGGGCCTTTGGGGTATGAACTCGATCTCTTTCATTTGTCTGAAACTGAAAAGCAGGCAATCAAATCCCAAATCGTCTTTTATAAAAAACAGCGGCAATTGCTGACCTTTGGCACTTTTTACCAGCTGCAGCAGTTGGACCATGCCAATGAAACGACTTGGGCGGTGTATGATCCGCAAAACGAAGAAGCCTTGATTGCTTTCTTTCGCGTGTTGGCACAAGCCAATCCGACGGCGGAAGACTTTTTGCCCGCAGCCTTTCTTAATGCCCAACAGGTGTACCAGGTCAATGGCGAAACTGTCTCTGGTCAGCTGTTAAAGCAATTAGGGTTGCGTAAACCCTATCAGTTTAATGCCGTCAACCATGGAACAGCGCAAGTCACTGGCGATTTTCAATCATTTGTCTACCAGTTACAAGCCAAAAAAGGAGTAGAATGATGAGCAATCAATTGTTTGATCAGCAGTTTATGCATGGCGGGGATTACAACCCCGATCAATGGCTGGCTTATCCAGAAATCTTGCAAAAGGATCTTGCCTACATGCAGCAAGCCCATGTCAACACCGTCACATTAGGGGTGTTTGCTTGGAGTGCCTTAGAGCCGCAAGAAGGCGTTTATCAGTTTGACTGGTTGGATCGAGTGTTTGATCAGATCCATGGCATCGGCGGCAAAGTCATTTTGGCCACTCCTAGCGGTGGGCGGCCTCAATGGCTAAGCCAAAAGTATCCTGAAGTCAATCGGACCAACGCCCAAGGGCAAAAACATACCCATGGGTTTCGCCACAATCACTGTTACTCTTCACCGATCTATCGGGAAAAGGTGACGCAAATCAATCAGCAGTTGGCAAAACGTTACGGCAAGCATCCGGCATTAGCCATGTGGCATATCTCCAATGAGTACTCTGGGGAATGCTTTTGCTCCTATTGTCAGGAAAACTGGCGCAGCTGGCTGCAAAAAAAATATGGTGATTTAGCCACGTTGAATCATGCCTGGTGGACTTCTTTTTGGGGCGGTACTTACTCCGATTGGTCGCAGGTTTTACCGCCTTCACCTTTAGGGGAACACAAAGTGCATGGCATGGATCTTGATTGGAAACGATTTGTCACAGATAGGACGATCGATTTTTATTTGCATGAATGTGCGCCGATCCGTCAGCTGACACCGGACATTCCTGTGACAACGAATTTTATGGCGGAAGGACATGCTACCCAAGATTTTATTCCTTTAGAAGGCATTGACTACAGCAAGTTCGCTCGTCATGTGGACATCGTTAGCTGGGATAGTTACCCTGATTGGAACAACAACTTTGAATCCTTGGCAGCGACAGCGATGAAATCCGCCTATGTGCATGACCAGTACTGGTCATTGAAGAAACAGCCCTTTTTAGTGATGGAATGCACGCCGAGTTTTGTTAACTGGCATTCCTTTAATAAAGCGAAAAAGCCTGGTGTCCATCAGTTGAGTGCCATGCAGCAGATCGCTCACGGCTCAGATAGTACCTTGTATTTTCAATGGCGCCAATCCCGCGGCAATTCAGAAAAATTCCATGGGGCAGTCGTGGGACATGATGATTCCACGGAGAATCGGGTCTTCAAAGAAGTTGCGGCTTACGGCAAGCGCTTGGAAAAAATCAAAGAGATTCAAGGAACCACAAGAAAAAAAGCAGTGGCGATCCTTTTTGATTGGGAAAGCAACTGGGCATTGAAGCGAGGCGGCGGGTTTGGTCGACCTACCAGACGGTATCCGCAAACGTTGCAGGAGCATTATCGTTATTTCTGGGAACAAGACATCGCTGTCGATATTTTGACGCCAGAGCAAGATTTTTCTGACTATCAGTTGGTGATCGCTCCGATGCTTTACTTGATGACATCGGAGACGATGGCAAAACTTTGCCAGTATACACAAGCCGGTGGTACCTTGATTTCCAGTTACTTTAGCGGCATGGTCAATGAAACCGACTTGTTGTATCTGGGGGGCTTGCCACAGCCGTTGCGAGGGTTATTAGGCATCAACGTGTTGGAGCTGGAAACTCTTTTTGACACTGAACATAATCAAGTGGTTTTTCAAGGACAGTCCTTTGAAACACGGGACTATTCTGCAATCATCGAAGCCGAAACAGCGGAGGTACTAGGGGAGTATCAAGCGGATTTTTACCAAGGAACACCTGCGATCACCAAAAATACCTTTGGTGCCGGCACCGCCTACTATCTGGCGGCTCGCACCAACTATGACTTTTTCGAACAGTTTTATGCCTCTTTGGTCCGTGAGCTGTCCTTGGCAGAGGAAAGGATCGCGCATGCCAATCCTGCAGTCTCGATCCAAGGCAGGTTCAGTCCAGAACGAACGTACTTTTTCATCATGAATTTTTCTGAGAAAGAGCAGACACTACACTTGATCAAAGAAGTCGTTGATTTAGAGACCAATCAAGCAGTCCCTCAAACAGCAACCTTGGCGCCGTATGAAGTGCGAGTGGTTTATTTTAACAATTAGCTGACCATTGGAAAAAACGTCCCTTTCGATAAATGCAGAAAGGGACGTTTTTTTGATGAATGGTTTATCAGAAATCATTCTGGATCGGATGCTTGGTGCTTTTTCATCCATTGAGGCAATGCGGCACTGATTTGTGTCGGCAAAACGACATAGTGCTCTTTTGCCAATGCTTCGCCAATCAGGCTATGGAGATAGACAGCCGCGTGGATCGTTTCCTCTGTTTTTTCAAACTGTGCCAAAAAGCTGGTGATCATGCCTGCCAGCGTATCACCCATGCCGCCAGTCGCCATTGCGGGTGTTCCGAGGGGATTTTGGGCGATGCTGCTGCCGTAAATTTGTGTGCGATGGCTTTTTAAGACTACCAGACTTCCGAGTTTTTGTTGGGCTTGCTGGTTGTTTTCTTCGGTCTGGTCGGCAATTGCCAGTCCGCTGAGCCGTTGCCATTCCATCTGATGCGGCGTGAAGACGACTTGTTCAGGAAAGGGGATGATCAGCGGATATTTGGCAGCCAAATTGATCGCCGAACCATCGATCACCAACCATTGGTGTTCTTTTTGGGCAGAAACGATCCGCTGCAGCAGATCAAAATTGCTTTTTCCTTCGCCTAATCCAGGACCAATCAGTAGGACGTCTGCCGATTCGGTGACCGTATCGATCAGTTCTGTTTGCTGCCAATCGACAAACATCGCTTCAGGCAAGCGGGCGTGCAGGGCGGTTCGGTTGACGCCATCGGAGATCACGGTGGTCAAACCAGTTCCCCCATACACACAGGCTTGCGCAGCCATTAAGATCGCCCCACCGAATTGGCGGTTGCCCCCTACTAAAACGGCTCGGCCAAACGTGCCTTTGTGGCTTTTTGTCGGGCGCTGTTGGATCACTTTGGATAAAATTGCAGAATCAAGTTGCTCCATGCAATGACTCCTTTCGTTAATCAAAATCGAGTTATATTTATTATACCTGTTTCCTAGAAATTTCATAGAAAAGACCCATGGAAAAAGGCGCAATTTTTTTTCCTTTTTTGGTTTAAGAGTGTTATCATAAATAGCGAGAACAGAAATGGAGGGAACACTATGACAATCGATTGGAAAAAAGAGGTCGAAGCCCGCAAAGACGATTTGCTGAACGACTTGATTGATCTATTGAAAGTGAAAAGTGAAAGAGAAGATGATAAAGCGACTGCGGATGCGCCATTTGGTCCTGGACCTCGTGATGCGTTGCTGCACATGCTAGCTTATGGCGAACGTGATGGCTTCACAGTCAAAAACGTCGATAACTACGCCGGGCACATCGAATTTGGTGAAGGAGACGAAACATTAGGGATCTTCGGCCACATGGATGTTGTTCCTGCAGGTGACGGCTGGTCAACCGATCCTTATGATCCAGTCATCAATGACAACAAAATCTATGCTCGTGGTTCTTCTGATGATAAAGGTCCTTCAATGGCTGCCTATTATGGGATGAAGATCATCAAAGAATTGGGCTTGCCATTATCGAAAAAAATCCGTTTTGTCGTTGGTTCTGATGAAGAAAGCGGCTGGGCAGATATGGATTACTACTTTGAGCATGAAGAAAAGCCTGATTTTGGCTTCTCACCAGATGCCAATTTCCCAATCATCAATGGAGAAAAAGGAAATGTGACCTTAGGGATCCATTTCCAAGGCAACAATGAAGGAGACTTCACGCTGCAAAGCTTTACTGCTGGCTTGCGAGAAAATATGGTACCAGGAACGGCAACAGCAAGCTTCATTGCTCCATCAACAGAAGAAGCATTAGCGATCGAAAAAGCCTTTTTCGATTACGTTGAAGCCAATCCAGTGACGGGGACGATTGAAACAGAAAATGAACAAGTGACGATCGAATTAGTCGGTAAAGGTGCTCATGGTGCCAGCCCACAATCAGGAATCAATGCGGGGACTTTCTTAGCAGTCTTCTTAGATAACTATGCCTTTGGCGGCGGCGCAAAACAATTCATCCATGCAGCAGCAGCCTATGTCCATGAAGATTTCTACGGTGAAAAATTAGGTGTGGCGTACGAAGACGAAAAAATGGGTAAATTGACAATGAATGCTGGCTTGTTTGCTTTCAAAGCGAACCAAGCAGGAACGCAAGCAGACAACTTTATCGCATTGAACTTCCGTTATCCTAAAGGCGTAACTGCGGAAGGACTTGAAATCGGTGTGGAACGCACCGTCGGTATGGAAGGGGCAACCGTTACCCGCAATGACCGCAACATGGAACCTCACTACGTGCCAGCAGATGATCCATTGGTAGAAACTTTATTGGCGGTTTATGAAGAACATACCGGCGAAAAAGGCTTCGAACAAATCATCGGCGGCGGCACATACGGTCGTCTATTGAAACGCGGCGTTGCTTATGGCGCAATGTTCCCTGGCTATGTCGACACCATGCACCAAGCCAATGAATTCATGAGCTTGGATGACCTATTCAACGCAGCGGTGATCTATGCAGATGCTATCTACCGTTTGGCGAAATAAAGAGAGATTGATTGGGTCTGTTCACTCGCTAAATAAATACAATTGAACGTTTCGTGCGGCATTCTCGTATCTTTTTCATGTGAGAGAATGCCGCACTTTTTTAGTATGGAACAGGGGGATGAGTAGTAAAAAACACCTCATAGTGATGAGGTGTAGAAAATCATTATTTTAGTTTTTTAGCTGTGATTGCATCAGTGAGTGTTTTAGAAAAATTTAAGTGCATGTCTCGTCCTAATTTATCCGCCCATTTAGGAATTGTCAATGTTTTCTTTACAGGTTCCTGACTACCTAGATACTTTGAGACATCAACACTAACCATTGAGATAAAAGATTTATCAGTATCGTATGTAAAGTCAAAGGTTGGATCATCTTTGAAAGGATGATCCTTTTCAAGTGACAAGTGGTTGATTGAAGAAGGAGACGGAATGTCCTGATCAGTCTCAATATCACTTGCCAAAACGTTTCCTAGCCAGTCGGAAGCCATAAATAACGCATCGGGAATATCTACTCCTTGTGTACCAGCTTGATTAGGAAAATCTGGAAATGAAACAAAGTATTTTGCTTTACTTTCCTCTGTACTATCATAATAAAACAGAGCGGGATAGCTGACTAACATTTTATTTACCTCCTTATTCTTAGTTTACTGCAAGAAGGAGGGGCTAAACTAGCCCGGCATCCTTCTTGATTCCTCGTTCAGTGTATTTGTTTAGTTCACCATGAGGAATAATGATAGGTCTCTTACCAGACTTCTCCATTTTAATATGGGAGCCTTTGCCGCCTTTCGTTTTTTTCCACCCAGCAGATTTAAGTAAGCTGACCATTTCTTTTTGTGTCATCGGCATTGTGCACACATACCTCCTGACATTACTATTATACACGTGTTGCACGTATCAATCAACTTGTTTATTTGTTAAGAGTAAATTGGATATAAGAAGTTTTGTAGTGTACTAGATGAACCATTTGTATATAAATGAATAGTTATTGAGTTTATTTTTATCGTTAATGTTCCAATTTATTATTGACATCAAATCATCCGAATGATTTACTTTTTGTAAGGAGTTGAAAAGTGATGCCTGATTTGGTGAAATTTATTTTGGTTATTCTGGCGATTTGGGTGGTTTATCAAGTATTTACGACGATTTTATTTACCCTTTCCCAAAAAGCAGTTGCCAAACGAATCAAAAGCGGGAAGATGTCTGATCAGCAATTGGCGAATTTGTACCATGCTGTAGCACGAGCAAATCAAGGAAGCAATTTCCAAGCGATTTTCTCTTATGGGCTCTTTTACCGCAGCCATGCAAAGCAAAGTGATGCGGTCTATGAACTGTATCGCGCAGAAATGGCGAAAAGAAATCTGCTGTAACCAACTGTGAAGCAGCTGCTTTCGAGAATATTGCTCGAAGTAGCAAAAAAGCCTAGGTCTTGCACAACAAGTGCAGAACCTAGGCTTTTTTGGTATTTACTGGGCAGCAAGCTGTAACAGATAAATACAGCTCCTTGCTGCAGCTATTTCTTGTCTTTGCTGCTTTTTTGATCCATGCCCGCACCGATCGCTACACCTAGTGCGATGCCTAAACCCATGCCTAATGCCAGGTTGTCAAAAAACAGCAGTCCAAATGCAGCACCTAATGCCATTCCGACACCGATCCCCAGTCCCATATTGTTAGAAGCGGCTTCCTTTTCTTCAGACGTTTGCGGCGGTTTTTTCGTCATTGTGAAAAACCCCTTTCTTTTTAGTATAGAGGGGTTTCGTTTGGATGACAAATATTCGAACTGCTGCTCAGTGATATGCATCAGGAGAGTGCAGCCGCTGAGTATAGCAAACGGGTTGAACCATTGGTCTATCTTCCGCCGGGCAAATAGTTACGCTCGGGGTTGTAGCGGCGAATGATCTTATTTTCAGCGAGTACGTGCTCATAATAATAAACAGGCGCATCCTTAGTCTCTAGTCGAAAAACAAAGACGAGCGGAACCTTTAAGACGGAATAGCGCGCGGGGATCGCAATATACGATTTTTGATTGCGCTCCATCGTCAGTGAGAATTCATCAAACAAAAGCGCCACTGGTGTGGGAAAGTTTACCAATTCATAATAGTGTTTTTCAAATGCATAGGTTTCTTGTTTTGCATAAGCGATTTTTGCAGCTGGCATACACATTCACCTCACTTGAATTATACGAACGTTTGTTCTGTTTGTAAAGTGAAAAATTACCAAACGAGGAAAAAGGAGGCGTTCTCTATGAAAAAGATGTTTTGCTAACAAGAAATTTGTTACACTAGAGAAAAGAAGGAATCAAAAAGGAGCAGATACCATGGATTACGAACGTTTCGCACGATTACAGGCACGCTTTGCCGATGAAAAACTGCTGACCAAAGAAGGGGTCTATCGGTTGCGTTTGTCAGGGAAGGCGCAGTTCGAACTAGCCTTTATCAAAACCGGACCCTGTGGCGAGTCTGTCTACCAGCCGCTGATCAAGGGCACTTTTGCTGAAAAAGAAGCAATCCCTACCTATTTGCTGGATCTTGCGGCGCAGCCTATGACGCAAATCAGTCAGCGAACCTCCGAAAATGAAGCAGTGTTAGATAAAGCGTTAGTAGAATTAATGGAAAAATGTGAGCAGGCAGTTGCCGTCAACGAAGCCGCACAAGAAGCCACACGTTAATTAGCGCGACAAAGATACAAGAGCCGCCTGAACTTGATTTTTTACACTAAGCAAAAAACGATCCTGACAAGATTCCTTGCCAAAGATCGTTTTTTATTTTCCCGTGGAAATTAGTGTCCTCATTCGCCGAAGTGGTCTGAGAAGCCTTGTTGCTTCATAAAGGCAGCGACATCTGGACGTCGCGGTTCACGGAAAAATTCCGTCATTTTCGTTTGCCAATTGGTTTGCTGTTGATTACTGCTGCGTTGTGCATAATAGGCTTCTGTCGTTTGGTTGTACTGGGCTGTTTGCTCCTGCGTCAGCGGTTGATACTGATCGACACTTACGATCGCTTCTTGGGGCAAGCGGACTTTCGGCTCATTTCTGTGTTGCGGATAGCCGATCGTTAAACCGAATAACGGAAACGTCAATTTTGGTAAGCCGACAAGTTCTGCGATACGAGGCAAATCATTGCGGATGCCGCCGATGTAACAAATTCCTAAGTCTTGTGCTTCAGCGTAAGCTACCATATTTTGGGCAGCGATGGTCGTATCAACGACAGACACAATAAATGGTTCCATCGTGGTTAAGTGGGTATCAGGCACCCCTGCTTGGGTCAGCAGCTGCTGGTGTTTATGTAAGTCGGCGACAAAAAGATAGAAGACGCCCGTTCGAGTGATGTAATTTGGGGCACCGGCAATTTCTTCGATGGCAGCCAGTTTTTCAGGATCACTGACCTCAATGATTGAATAGGCTTGAACAAAGTTCGAACTGGAACCGCTCTGGGCAACCGTTACTAATTTTTGCTTGAGTTCCTTTGATAGTGGCCGGGGTTGAAAATCTCGGACAGAGCTATGGCGGGTAAAAGTATCAAAAAGATCCATCGTTTTTCCTCCTGTAACGTACAAATTTCTTTCTTCCTTAGTGTAACAGAAAAAAAGGAATGGGAACAAAAAGAATGTTTTCAAAAAATTTTCAAATTGATGTTTTATAGTTGCCAAGCACAAAAGTTTCCGTTATGATAATGATACATTCTTATTATTATTCCTTAGGGGAGTAACCGGTGGCGCAAGCTGCGATAATATCAACAGTAAGTAAGCTGGCGACAGCTTTCTGGTATTATTTGAAATGGTGAGACCTAAGACAAGCGTATACTTGTCTTAGGTCTCTTTTTTTCTAGCAGAGTGCCTAAGGAAAATAAAATTAAAAGGGGCAAAAAAATTGGCGAAAGAAATGTATCAAAAAGAAATCTCGGAAATTATGGCAGAGGTCCAGAGCAGTCCAGAGGGGTTGACGCAGCAAGAGGCAGCCAAGCGGTTAGAAAATGGCTTGAACCAGCTGAAGGAAGCACCTAAGAAATCTAGCTTTGCCTTATTCTTAGATACCTTCAAAGATGCGATGGTGATCGTCTTGCTGATCGTGGCAATCATCCAAATGGTTATGGGTGCCCACGTTGAGTCGATCGTTATCTTCGCAGTACTCTTGTTGAATTCCGTCGTCAGTGTGATTCAAACGAAAAAAGCCGAAGGGTCGTTAGACGCTTTGAAAAGCCTATCGGCACCAGATGCTAACGTCATTCGGGATGGCAAAGAACAAAGTGTGCTGGCGAAAGAATTGGTTGTCGGCGATATCGTTATTTTAGAAGCTGGGGACTATGTACCAGCAGATGGTCGATTGATCGAAGAGGGTTCTTTGAAGGTCGATGAAGGAATGCTGACTGGGGAATCAACGCCAGCGGAAAAAGAATTAGGTGTGATCGATCGTACCGCACCGATCGGTGACCGTGACAACATGGTCTTCAGTGGAACGATCGTCACTTATGGACGTGGTCGGTTTATTGTAACCGCGACTGGTAATGTGACGGAAATCGGTCAAGTGGCTGGCTTATTGGAAAGTACAGTTGAACACAAAACGCCATTGCAAAGAGGATTAGACAGCTTCAGTAAAAAACTGAGCTTGGCGATCTTAGTCCTTTCATTGATTATTTTAGGGGTTCAAGTCGCACGGTTGTTCTTAGGTGACGGAACAGGTGATATGACACAAGACTTAGTCAACGTCTTTATGTTTGCGGTAGCCGTAGCCGTTGCAGCGATTCCAGAAGCCTTGCAATCGATCGTGACGATCGTTCTTTCGATCGGAACAAAACAAATGGCGAAGCGTCATGCCATCATTCGAAAACTACCAGCGGTTGAAACATTGGGTTCAACGAGTATCGTTTGTACCGATAAGACCGGGACTTTGACCCAAAACAAAATGACCGTTGTTGACTACTATTTACCAAATGGGCAAACGGGCACGTTCTCCGATGAGCCAACTACCTGGTCATTGCCTGAAAAACGCTTAGTAGAGATCAGTGTCTTGGCCAATGATGCTGCCATCAGTGAAGATGGGGCGAAGCTAGGAGACCCTACTGAAATTGCTTTTCTGGATTACAGTGAGAAACTAAATCAGCCTTATCGGGCAATTCGTCAACAGTTTCCTCGTTTGCAAGAATTGCCTTTCGATTCTGATCGTAAATTGATGTCTACCTTACATGAGATCGATGGCGAACATTTATTGTTGACCAAAGGTGGTCCAGACATCGTCTTTGGCCGCAGTACTAAAGTCTTGATCGATGATCAAGTCGTTCCTTTAACAGATGAAATCAGAAATAAATTGCAACATCAAAACGAAGAATTCTCAAAACGGGCATTACGGGTCTTGGCGTTTGCTTACCGTCCATTGACCGATGCCCAATCACGAGAATTGACACTTGAGGATGAAAACGAGCTGATTTTGGTTGGTTTGATGGCAATGATCGATCCTCCTCGTAAAGAAGTCAAACAAGCCGTAGCGGATGCTAAATCTGCTGGTATCAAAACAGTTATGATCACAGGGGACCACAAAACGACAGCCGTGGCGATCGCACAAGAGATCGGTATTTCAGCCGAGGGCGATTTAGCCTTGACTGGTACGGAATTGGATGCTCTTTCTGAAACCGAACTAGCGGATCAATTAGACAAAATCACGGTTTATGCTCGTGTTTCGCCTGAAAATAAAATCCGTATCGTGCGGGCTTGGCAAGACAAAGGCAAGATCTCTGCCATGACCGGAGATGGGGTCAATGATGCACCCGCCTTGAAACAAGCGGATATCGGGATCGCAATGGGAACCGGAACGGACGTTGCCAAAGATGCAGCGGCGATGGTCTTGACGGATGATAACTTTGCCTCGATCATTCGTGCCGTAGAAGTTGGCCGAAACGTCTTTGACAACATCAAAAAAGCCATTTCGTATTTGTTTGCTGGAAACTTAGGTGCGATCATTGCGATCGTCTTTGCCTTAGTGATGGGTTGGGACAATCCATTTACTGCCTTGCAGCTACTCTTTATCAACTTAGTCAACGACTCATTACCAGCAATTGCTCTGGGAATGGAAAAAGCCGAACCAACCATCATGCAACGTCAGCCTAGAGATCCAAATGCTGGTATCTTCACTGGAAAAACATTGATCTCAGTAACGTATCGCGGTATTTTGATTGCCGCTGTCGTGATTTTGGCACAATGGTTAGGGATGAGTCAATCACCTGAGTTAGGTGTAGCGATGGCCTTCTCAACACTTATCTGGAGCCGGACATTGCAAACATTGCCAGCACGCTCAAATACCGAGACTGCTTGGCAAGCTGGCCTTTTTGCCAATAAAATGGTGTGGTTGGCGATCGTCGTTTGTGGTGGACTATACAGCATTACCTTGATTCCTGGAATCCGTGAAGTCTTTGCGATTCCAGCAACCTTCACTTTAGGACATGTCGGTCTATGTATCGCAATGGCTGCTGTAGCAGTTGTTTTGATGGAAATCACAAAGCTGATTATTATTGCCGTTCAAAAACGTCAAGGAAACGCCTAGAGCAAAAAACGTATCGATCCTTTGATCGATACGTTTTTTTGTCGTTTATCCTCACCGCTTAGTTGATTTTTTTCAGCTGACTGATTTGGGCAGCGACTTGCTTCAAGAAGGCTTCTTGGCCAGCCGGCTGTTCTTGGCTGTAAAGGTAGGCTTCGTATTGCTGCGTCAAGCGGATAAAATCACCATGAAACAGTGGATAGAATGCTTCGAGTCGTTGGGCATAATCGATCAACGGCTCCGCCTCGTTACGGTACAGAACTTTCGTCGTTTGCCGTAAAAACAAAGGATAGGCAGCAACTAGCGGCTGTTTGTTAAAGCGGCAGATCAACCATAAATGAATACGGAAAAACGAATGGCGGAAATAGAAAAGCAGGCCAAGTCCTAGGAGAGCTAAGCTTCCAAAGAAACCATTGCGCAGCGTTTGTTTCAGCTCCTCAGTCAACCAAACGTCATCGGTAACCGCGGCTGTTGCAGAACTGCTGGTCGTGGTTTCGCTACTTTCTGTTTCCCTGCTGCTCGTTGGTGTTGTTTCACTGCTAGCGGTCGGCGTTTCTTCGGAGCTAGTAGATTCTTGAGTCAACACGGGACGATCTGGATTTTGGAAACTAGGGGTCGGTTCAAAAGGCACCCAACCGTATCCGTCAAAGTAGACCTCCACCCATGAGTGGGCATTCAAGTTGCGAACGGTATAGGTAGTGATGCCGTTTTCTGTCGCAGGAGATCCAGGAGAAAAGCCTTTTGCCCAGCGAGCAGGGATCTCTAAACTCCGTAGTAGCACGACCATTGCCGTGGAAAAATTGTCACAGTAGCCGACTTGTGATTCAAATAAAAATTGATCAACATAATCTTGCTCTTCTGCAGGCACGACGGCATCGGTTTTGGAATAGCGGAATACGAGCGGATCTTTCAAATAGCTTTCAACCGCCGTGACTTGATCAAACAGACTGTTGCTGTCAGCGGTGATCTCAGCTGCGAGATCTCGTACCCGCTGCGGCAAAGAATCGGGTAACTGGATATAATCGATCGGCGAATCCGGATAGATCAAAGGCAGATTTTGGAGATTTTCTGCGGCAAAATCTGGATGGTCCCAATCGAAGGTCAAGGTGGTGTCTGGGAGTGGATCAATGAGATCGACCCGCTGGATGGCGTCGCTGATCTGAAAACCGCGAGCACCGTTTTCAAGGGACAACGTGCTGCGTCCATAGGGCAATGGGACATAGTCTCCATGGTTTTGAAATTGGATCCGAACGGATTCGTTCTCAAGATAGGCTTGCTGATAGCTTTGATCCGCGATCGTGACGGCCTCTGCTTCTAAGCGAGCCTCTTCGCGGCTCGTACTGATCCAGCCCTTACCAGAATAAAAATCTTTGCTTTCCACCCGCCAGTAATGCGGGGTTTCTTGTTGCGCTTCAAATAAAATCGTCGCATCATCCAGTAGTGGTCCGCCTAATTGACGGTCGTTTTCACTGAATCCAGTGCGAGAGCCGCTGGGCGTGCCATGATCTTCAATAAATTGATAAAAACCCAGCTGATTCAGATTTGTCCGTATAGGCGTGGAACGGGCTGCCAACTGTTCCCGCAGGCTCGTTTGCGGCAAGTAGACAGCAGTGACGGCTAGTCCACCAATCAATAGCATCACAGCGAACCAGGGAGCGATCGTTTGACTGGATTGAAAGACGCTGCGCTGGATCAGTGAAGAAGCCAAGGCACAAAGAAAAATACCCATCAAATGCCACGTCAGATCAAATTGATTAAAAATCACGACTGTTAGCAAGTAGCCGATCATGGTAGCGTAAATCAAGAAAAAGCGTTGATAAGCGATCGGTAAGATCGCTAAAAACAAAACCCAACTAACGATCAATGTCACCGCCGCCAGTTCGGTGATATAGCCGACTTCACCGCTGAGGATCTCTTGAAAGGCACGGTGCAGGTCTAGCCAAAAACGTAGCAGCCAATCAAAAGAAAAGGCAGTCCCATAAGGAAAGATCCGATACAAGACGATCAGCCAAGCGGCTGCCAGCAAAGGCAAACTGTAACGGACTTTCGGCACCACGGTCAAAATCAAACAGACACTAAAGGCATACGTTAAAAGGGTGAACTGATTGCCAAGGTCATAAACTGCGATAAACGGCAAGATCACCAGTGATAGACTGAGAAAGGTCAGAAGACCAATCAGCGCTTTCTTAATAAATCTCATCCTACCGCCTCCTCAAGTTTATTCAACTGCCTCATTAAATCAGCGTAGGTAAACACTTGGCAGCTGTTTTTTGCTTCCAACTGACTGAGGTAGTCTTCCAGTTGTGGGGTAAAAACCGGGGTAATGAAGACAAGATGGCTGCCAGTCAAAAGCGGTACCCCTTCAGGAACTTTCTCGAAGGGAAGGATCTGGGCATAGGCAGCGGCATCCGTTTGGTAAGGAGAAGTCAATCCGTCACCAATCAAGAGCGGCTGAAAAAGTCGTTGATTTTGCGAGAAATGGTGGATCGAATAAAACAGTGATAAAGTCTCTTCAAAAGCAGGATGATCTTCTCCCCAAAAGAGCAGAACGATGTCTTGTTCTTCTTCATGTTCTCGTTCGCGATAGATCAATTCCTGTTGTTTGCTGGATAATTTCCAATCGATATTTTTTAAGGAATCCCCTAACTGGTATTGACGGAACTGTCGAATAGAAAAATTGGGTTCCCCGTGGGTTTGGCTGCGGACTTGCTGTTTAAAAAATGGCAGCAGGGTAACGGCTTCTGGCGCCAATTTAGGCAGGATCAAAATCGATTGTTTCGCAACTGTAGCGTAGCTTTTTTCAAAAAAGCCAAAGAGATCATGGCTGTACAATTGAACGGGCAATTCTTCATAGATGCCTCGCTCCTTTGGGGTCCAAGGCAGCTGCAGCCGAATCAGATTGCCTCGATAAAAGGCGCTGTGATGACTTTCCTTGAAACGATCGTCAAATTTTAAGGTGAAATCGACCAGCGGCAGCAGCGTCGGGCGATACTTGAAGACTTGCAGCGGTAAGGTGATCGCTGTGTGTGTTTCAGCTTGGATCGATTCTTCTAAAATGATTTGGACCTTCTTGAGGGAGGGGAGCAAGAATACTGCATCAAGCAACAATAACAAAGTCAGTAAAAACCAAAGGCTCCAGCCAGCATTATTATTGAAGATCACACAATAAGCCAGCAGCAGAAAATAGGCAGCGCTAAACAACAGGAGGCGCAGCAGGCGTTCAAGCTTCTTTTTCTTCATCGCTATCTCCTCGTTGGGACAGGCACTCGTTGGATCATCTGTTTCATCAAGTCTGAAAGGGTCTCCGTGCTGGCATGAACGCCACCTTTCAGTAATAAACGATGACCGAAGACTGCTGGTAAAATTCGCTGCAAGTCTTGCGGCGTGACAAAGGTCCGACCTTCCGTCAATGCTAACGCTTTGGCCCCTTTTAAGAAGGCGATCCCACCACGAGGGCTGATACCAAGGTCAATGGCATTATGCTGACGGCTCGCTTGAACCAGCTGCAATGCGTAACGGGCGACCCGCTCATCGACATACACGTCATCGACCATCGCTTTTAAAGCGGTCACTTCATCAGCATGTAAAATGGTTTGGATCTGATCCAAGCTTTGCTGTCGTTTTCCAGTCAAGAGGGCGAGCTCATCTTGAAAATCTGGGTAACCGATATGCAGGCGGAACAAAAAACGATCCAATTGGGCTTCAGGCAAAGGATACGTTCCTTCATACTCGATTGGATTTTGCGTGGCTAAAACAAAAAAGTGGGGACTCAATGGGTACGTTTGATTGTCGATGGTGACATGATTTTCTGACATGGCTTCTAAGAGTGAGGCTTGCGTCCTTGGTGTGGTTCGGTTGATCTCATCTGCCAAGAGGACGGAGGTGAAGATCGGGCCAGGACGAAACTCGAACTGGTGGCTTTGGGAATTAAAAATCGACACACCTAACACATCGTTAGGTAAAAGGTCTGGGGTAAACTGTACCCGTTTGTAGTCACTTTGAATGGCTTTGGCTAACGATTTGACCAACATCGTTTTCCCAACACCAGGGATATCTTCGAATAAAACGTGTCCGCCAGCAAGCAGCGCAGCCACGGTAAATTGGATCACATCTCGTTTGCCTAAAATCACTTTTTCCACTTCTGCGATCAAGGCATCTATTTTTTGTAATTCAGCGGTCATCTGATAACCTCCCTACGTTCGTTTCTTCCATTGTAACGGTTTTCTAGGACAGTCGCAATTTTCGTGTAACAATTAAAGAAAATTTCAAGAATATTCAAAAAAGAGAAATCCTTTCTGCGGATTTGCGAAAGAAAAACAAAAAACTTCCGAAGCGTTTCCTCGGAAGTTTGCGTTTGATAGAACAGAAGCGACTAGAAGGTGTGGTGCAAGAGGTCAGCGGCGATCTGGTCTGCCTGCCGTAAATTCCAAGCATCGGTTCCTGGCTGAGCAGTGGCAGCCGTCAGCCAGTGGATGCCTTCTGTGGGAATCCCAAAACAATAGAGGGTAGGGTAAGGGCGGTCATCTGGCCCAAGGATCTGATTGGTCTCAGGATCGATGGCGATCGCACCCGTCTCAAAAGGCACCTCATTGGGGATCGCCAACTGGTGCGGGTGAATAATCCGATCGTTTAGCAGTTGCCGCAACAAGGAATTGTTGGTTCGACGAATCGCTGTCGATGGAATGCGAGCCTCAATTAGTTGCGTCGCGTGATAGCGTGTGTCGTCAAATCGCTTTGAATACGTACAGTAAGCCTCCTCGATCTCAACAGTCATGTCAGGACCTAGTAAGGTCACCACTCCCGCTTCCATCAATGCCACCAGTTCCTGCAGTCGCTGAACCGGCGGACCGATCGATAAAAAGCTGTTCAAGGGAACGAAAGACTGCCAAAAGAGTGTTTTCAAGTCTTGTACTGGCATTAGCTGATGATCGAGAACAAACCGAATCGGGTCCCGCAGGTCTTTGAAGACTTCCAAGGCACTGCTGATAGGTCCTGTTAGATTGCCTTTTTCGGCATCTTGGATTTGGGTACGTAATAGTGCAATGAAAAAGTCTTGCAACGACTGTTGCTTTTTCTGAGCAAAGGGGTCGGCTAGTTGTTGCCATGACCACCACTCCGTCGTAGGAAGCTGCCATTTTTTCAGCAAGTCTTCAGATCCTTCAGAGGCAACAAAGGCGGCGGTAAAAGCGGCAAGCTGATCTTTGTCCAGCAGCTGTGTTTCTAAAAGCAGCGTCTGATAATAGACGAGTTCTGCCTCTTTTTTTAAATAGAAGAGCAGGGTCTTGCCAGCAACCGTTTTGGCTGCTTGCCAAGCAGCGAGGCGTTCAGGGGTCAAAAAAACGGGCTTTCGCTGCTGCGTCGGTGTTTTTTGATTGCGGCCACGAGGATGATACGGGACACCCCGACGAGAACCTGCGATGATTTGTGGTTCTTCACCAGAAGGTTGATAGACGAGGGATCCATTGACTTTGACGAAGGTGCCGCCCCGACCGCTGGTCAAGCGGGTGACGTAATCGTAAAGGGCAAGTCCTAGTCCCCGTAAAATCACAGGTTCGCCAGCTTTCACCGCCGTTAGATCCGTATCTGCCGCATTGGCTGGCGGTGCATAAAACCAGCCATTATTTTCTGCGGCAGCCGCCAATCGTTGTTCTGCTGCTGACAGTTGGGCTTGTGAATGGCCTGTAGCTAAGACGACGGCATCAACAAGAAATGTTTGGTGAGCCGTCGTCAACTGGTAGCGATTTTTGGAAAGAGGGGTCAAGGAGCTGACACTGTCTGACAGATGGTTGACGGTAATGGATTCAGGCAGCTCTTTTAATAGCTGCTGATAAAACCACTGCTGATAGAGGCCATATAACGCCCGCGAGCAATGCCCGTTAGGATCAAGTGAATCAAGTGCTGTGCATTCCGCAACGAGCTCAGGAGCATGCGTGGCTGCGAAATGTTTCCCTTCTGTCACTGCCCATTCGTATAAGGTAGGTCCTTTGACCACGGGACCGCCGGTGCTTAATGTGTCATCCGTGAAAAGGGTGACTTGACTGGTTACAGAATTCAATAGCAGATCCGCCGATTGGTCCGTGCGCCAAACTGCCCCAGGAAGAAAGGGATCAAACAGCAGCAAGTCGATGGCTTGTTTGTTTTGTTTGCTATGAGCGATCAGTCGTTCTGAAAGTGAAAGTCCACGAGGACCAGCACCAATGATAGCTATTTTCATATCACACCGCCTCAATTATTCTATGGTCTTTGTGTCATCAACGGGCTAAGTCAAAAGGTGTCTTGCGGAAAATCAGCCAGTGCATGCCTAGCACCATGGCTTCCTCGATAGCATCGATATAATGGAAAGCAGGCTGATTGGGTTGTTGCTGCAGCAATGGATTTTTTTGGATCGCGTCTAAGAGATCGGTTTTTACTGCATCACTGCTGGCTAAAATAATACAGTGGGGGGCAAAAGCTGCATTGTAAAATGGCAGTAAGCTTGTCAGACGCTGAACCAAAGCCGTGCGGTCTTGCGGTGCCCCTTGATCCAAGTAGCCGGGCAAAAATTTTGCTTCTCCTGCTAGGGCATCTTTTCCTTCTAAAAGTGCACCATTGACCAGGAGCGTGATACCAGGCATGCTTTTTTCGGGATTGTACATGCCGACGATGGTTTGCTGCAAAGAGATCTGTTGGGCGATGCAATAGCCGATCGTTAAAATATGGGCATCGTTTTGACAGTAGAAGGGCAGTGCAGTGACCTCTGCCACGAGAGCTGCCAGCTGCCAGCCATTGAATTTTTCATACCAGCTGGAAGTCACGGTTCCTCCACTGATTTTTCCTGGTAAAAAGAGGGCGATCTGTTCCACAGAGGGAAATAATGCTAGCTCGTTCGTTACACATTCTTGAAAGCGATGAGGGGCAACATCAGGAAACGGCTGGTCGTGTTTTGCCAAAACCTTCCCCTTGCGGTCGATCAGCATGGACCAAAGAGCCAAGGAACCATCGTGATCAATAAAGCTAAGCAAAAGAGAATGGCCTCGGTCTTGGTTGAGCTGATAGGTCACAGCAGGCCGCCCTAGCTCTTTTTGCTCCAGCGGACCTTTAGTGATTTCTTCCTCTGCCAACAATTCTTTTAATAATGAGTTAGTGGTGACCATGCTGATGCCGGTTTTCTTTACTAAATCGGAGGCGAATAATGCCCCGTTTTGAAATAAGGTTTTTAAAACCAGCTGTTTGTTTTGCTGGCGAATGGAATGGGTGGTAGAAGCCATAGGTGTTCTCCTTAATGAAGTGATTTAATTAAGTATACCGACGGGATGAAACGATGTAAAGTTTTTAAAAGACTGACTTGACGGAAAACTTGAAAATAAGTATACTTAATTAACAATGTTAATTAAGTGATTCGCCATAAAGAGGACACGAGGTAGAGGGGAAGAGAAACGTATGATCAAATTAGTCATCACAGATTTAGACGGCACATTTTTGAACAGCCAAGGCAGTTTTGATCGGCCTTATTATGAACAAGTCAGCCAACAAATGAAAGAAGCGGGTGTTGCTTTTGCTGCGTGTACCGGCAAACAGTGTGAACGAGTGGAAGAACTGTTTGGTGAAGCAGCAGCGGATGTTTGGATTCTTGGGGATAGCGCGACCCGCATCAAACATCAAGGCGAATACATCTTTGAATCACTGCTGCCAAACGAATTAGGGCGGCGGATCATTGCGAAGCTCGCTGCGATTGCGCAAGATCATGTGATCATCGCCTGTACACCGACTGCGGCGTACATTGCGGAAACGACCAATGAAGCAGATGCCCAGAAAGTTCGCGGCTCTTATCGGGTGGTCAAAACGGTGGCGGATTATCAAACCATTACAGAAGATTTTGTGAAGCTCACTATTTTTGATCCCAAACTACGTTGCTTTGAGCATGTCCAACAGTTAGGCGAGTTTACAAACGACGCCTACATCGTGGCTTCGGAAGCCGCTTGGATCGATATCACCAATCAAGGCGTCCACAAAGGAACGACTGTGGCACACTTGCAAAAATTGCTGCACGTCACACCAGAAGAGACTATGGTCTTCGGCGATGGCTTGAACGATTTGGAGTTGATGGCAGCTGGCACGTTTAGTTTCGCCATGAGCAATGCCTTTGAGGAAGTCAAGGCAGCGGCAGCGTTTGTGACCAAGTCAAACGATGAAAATGGCGTGCTGAAAACCATCGAATGTCTGTTACCGCTACAAATGAACCAATAAAAAAACCGCTCCCTAGCAGGGATAGCACGTACTTTCATTTGACTGAAAGTAGAGTGCTGCCTGTTGCTAAGGAGCGGTTTTTTCGTTATGCATGTGGTTGACTGACGCTATAAGGATAGGCATCGGCTGACCACTCTTTGCTGCGAGGGACGATACCTAGCTGGAAGTTCAATGTACCACCGGCAGTCAATTCTTGGTGGGTGAAAAACAATCGCTCGAAGGGTTCTTCGTTCAATGTGATTTTATCCACGAAGAGCTGTTGCGGCGCATTGGGCGTGCTCTTGATCACTAAGTCTTTGCCTGAAGCAAGATGTAGTGTTGCTTGATCAAATAATGGCATGCCGATGACATATTCCCCCGTCCCTGGTGTGACTGGATAAAAGCCCAAGGAGTTGAAAATGTACCAACCAGCCATGCTACCGTTGTCTTCATCGCCAGGAAAGCCTTTGGGCGAGTCATTGAAGCATTGTGTCAATAGCTGCTTGATCAAGGGCTGTGCCATTTCTGGTTTGCCCAAATAGCTGAATAGATACGGATAGTGGAAGCTTGGCTGATTGGAGATCGCCAGCTGACCAAAATCGAGTGCGGCCATCTCACTCATTTCATGGATCTCAAAGCCGTAGCCTTCTGTCGTATAGCGAGGTTCTTGATTGCACAAGTCGATCAGTTTTGCTTCAAAGGCCGCTTTGCCGCCGTGTTCGGCGATCAAGCCAGCGAAATCATGGTAAACAGCAAAACTGCTTTGCCACGCACTGCCTTCTGCATAATCTAAGCCCCAGCGTATGTCACTGAATTCTGGACGAAAGGCACCATCGGGATCTTTTGCCCGCATAAAGCCAGTTTCCTGATCGAAAATGTTGCGGTAGTTTTGCGATTGCTGCTGATAATAGTCTGCTTGCTCGTCACCCAGCTGTTGCGCGACTTGTGAAATACAAAAATCACTGTAACAATAATCAAGGGTGTGATTGACCGATTCATGATGCGTCAATGGCACATACCCATAAGTCAAATAGTCCGTCGTGCCGCGCCGACCATAATTGGGATTTTCACTTTGGACTGTTGCGCCTTTTTTCATCGCTGCTAAAAATTCGGGCATCAAATCAGGACGAATGCCTTTTACTGCGGCATCAGCGATCACGGCATCGATCAGCGTCCCTGGCATCAATCCACGCTCATCTGGCGATAGCCATTTTGGTAAAAAGCCGCTTTCGCGATAACTGTTCAAAAAGCCTTCCAGCATGTCTTCCAATTGTTCGACAGCCAAGAGTGAAAAGAGCGGGTAGACAGTTTTATACGTATCCCAAAAGCCGTTGTTTGTATACAGTGGTCCTGGTTTGATTGCTTTTGCCAAGGTATCCCAATGCATTTTGCGGCCCTCTTGATCGATTTCGAAGAAGGTTTGAGGAAACAAGAATAAGCGATAAAAATTATGATAAAAAGTAGAAACTTGTGTTTGATCGTGATGCTCGATCTCGATTTTTTGCAAAAAATGATTCCATTGCTGTTGGACAGAAGCCAGATAATCGGCAGGAGCCCATTGCTGTTCCCGTTGCAAGTTCAAACAAGCTTGTTCGCGACTGAGAAACGAGGTCGCAAAACGGATCGTCTGTGTTTGGCAATCATCAAAGCGGAGAACGACGAAGGCTTCTTTGCCTGTCAAGGCACCTTCGATCGCGGTGATGGGTGTTTCAAAACGATAGACGAAATGGAAGGTGAAGCGTTCATCTTCGCACCCTGAAAATACGATCAGTTGACCAGCCACTGTTTGTTCATCCAACTGTTCTAAGACATAGTCACCCGGCAGTGACAAGCCAAGACCTGGCTGATCCCCGCAGTTTTCAATAGTCAGCACACCGCCATACATACTGGGGATCAAAGTCGTTGTTGTTAAATACCGCTGCGTCTTGATTTTAAGAAAGGCTGGATTAAAGGTGCTTTCTTCGGGACGATACGAGCTTTGCGCATGGAAAAGGGTATTTTCAGAAAGCGTGCCGTTTATCGGCAGCATCGTCAGATGGCTGAAATCCCCCATCCATGGGCTAGGCTGATGGGTGAGGCGAAAGCCC
Source organism: Enterococcus sp. DIV1368d (assembly GCF_050542975.1). Taxonomy (NCBI): domain Bacteria; kingdom Bacillati; phylum Bacillota; class Bacilli; order Lactobacillales; family Enterococcaceae; genus Enterococcus; species Enterococcus sp. DIV1368d. Next base: position 1,134,379 of record NZ_CP172939.1, read on the forward strand.
TGAAAGGTTCGATCTTCTGGATGAAACCACCAACTGCCGCGTTGATCGCTGGTTTGCGGGGCAAAGTAGTTCATGCCAAAAGGAACCCCTGTATAAGGCAGGCAGTTGCCGTGGGAAAAACTATATTGGTTGTCTGTTCCGTGTCGTGTGTCGATCATTGATACGTTCACTTGGTTCACTCCTTTAATTGGGTTGATTCTCTTTTGATCAAAGAAACCGCCACTAGATGGGTGGTCGTCTCCGTTGGTACTGGGGTTGCTGCCTTCGCAGCGTTGATTTTCTCAATCACTTGGTTTCCTGCCAAGCGCCCCATCTCGGCAAAATTCTGCCCGATAGTCGTTAGTGCTGGATCAACGAGGGCTGCGGCTTGGATATTATCGAAACCAACCAGGGAAATGTTGGCAGGGACGTGCAAATCTGCTTGGCGCAAAGCACGCATCAATTCGATGGCGATCAAGTCATTTTCACAGACGACTGCCGTGACCTGATGCTCTTCCAAGTAGGTAAGCGCATTTGCGATGCTGGCAGCCGTGTCGTCGAGCTTGGTGCGAAAGGTTCTTTGGGCTTTTTTCAGCGCATCGATGTAACCTAGATAACGCTGACGGACGGATTGTGGATGGTGGGTATCACCAAAAATATAAGCGATCCGTTGATGCCCCAACGCAAGTAAATGATCCGTAGCTAGCTGTCCACCTTGAAAGTTATCTGGCATGACCGCTGGAAAATCAAACTCATGCAGCTTTTTATCTAAGGTCACGATAGGAAAGTGTTTTTCAGCACATTCGAACAGCAAGTCATAGTAAGAAAACGTATTGCTGGCGTAATAGATCAGGCCGTCGAATTCTTGCATCAGCTCAGCTGCCGTCGTTTTTTCCAAATAATCCACTGGTGTCATCAAAAGTTCAAAGCCGTGTTCTTGCATCACGGGGTAAATGCCTTCGGTAAAGTTTCCTAAAGAGAGATCATTGGCAAAGGGCAAGACAAACAAAATTCGTCCAGTCGCTTTTTTTTCCTTCAATTCTCGGACAAAGCTGCCGCTGCCTTGCACGCGATAGATCAGCTGATTTTGTTCCAGTTCCGTCAAGGCTCTTTTAGAGGTGATCCGACTGACTTGGTATTGTTCAGATAGTTCTTTTTCAGTAGGTACACGACTGCCCGGAGCTAATCGCCCTTCAACGATGGCTTCGTGAAGCTCCGAGTAAATTTTTTTATATAATGGTTGTTTCATAAGAAAACCCCTTTTGATATATCATATTTGTTAGCATACCATAAACCGATAAAAATGAAAACCCTTTAATTATTTTGAAAAAGCGCTAGACATTCACATGATTCATGATATACTAGGTTCGTAAATTGATATATCAAATCAGGGAAGGTGATGGAATGGTTTATAAAGAAATACCAACTTCAGTAGCAACATTTATGGAAACGATTACGGATCTATGCGGAGAAACGCATGCCGATTGGGCGAAAAATTTTAACGCAGCTTTCGCCAATACACTATTAACGACGGTCAAGCGTCATGAGGATGGCACGACCTTTTTACTGACGGGGGATATTCCAGCCATGTGGCTGCGAGATTCCACTGCACAAGTTCGTCCGTATTTGGTGATCGCCAAAGAAGATGAAGACTTAGCAAGCATGATCAGCGGGTTAGTCAAGAAGCAATTCTACTATATTACGATCGATCCTTACGCAAATGCCTTTAACGAATCAGCCAATGGCGCTGGCCACCAAACAGACGATACAGAAATGAACGATTGGATCTGGGAACGCAAATATGAGATCGACTCTTTATGCTATCCGATCCAACTGGCCTATCTGCTCTATAAAAACACAGGCAGAACCGATCAGTTCAATGATGATTTTGTAACGGGCATCAAAAAAGCCTTGGAGGTGTTTGTGACAGAACAAAATCATGAGGAATCTCCATATCGCTTTGAACGGGATACCTGGCGAAAAGAAGATACCTTGACTCATGGCGGCAAAGGCGCACCAGTGAAACCTGTCGGCTTAACTTGGTCAGGCTTTCGACCAAGTGATGATGCCTGCAAATACGGCTATTTGATTCCCTCCAATATGTTTGCGGTGGTGGTCTTAGGCTATATCCAAGAAATCTTTACGACGGTTTTAGAAGACGCAGCGATCGTGGCACAAGCGAAAAAACTACAAGCAGACATTGAAGCAGGGATTAAAGCATACGGGTTGACCACGAACCAAGCTGGCGAAGAAGTCTACGCCTATGAAGTGGATGGATTCGGCAATGGCACCCTGATGGATGACAGCAATGTGCCGAATTTGATCGCCGCCCCTTACTTGGGGTATGGCAGCATGGAAGATCCCCTTTATCTTCAAACCCGTAAAACGTTGTTGAGCAGTGAAAATCCGTATTTCTATGAAGGGAAATACGCCAAAGGCATTGGTAGCTCTCATACGCCAGAAAATTATGTGTGGCCGATCGCCATGGCAATGGAAGGGATGACCACCACTGACAAAGAAGAAAAGAAACGAATTTTGGATCAGTTAGTGGCGACAGATGCGGGTACAAATTTGATGCATGAAGGGTTCGATGTCGATGATCCTTCGCAATACACGAGAGAATGGTTCTCGTGGGCGAACATGATGTTTTGTGAATTGGTTATGGATTATTTCGATATCCGAGTGGAAAAATAAGCAGCACGACCCATCACCATTCGAGTGACACAAAAAGCAGTCCAACGACGCAAACAGCGAGGAGTAAAAATCAATGAAGAAACAAGTTTATATCATCTCACATAGCCACTGGGATCGGGAATGGTACATGCCTTACGAACAGCATCACATGCGGCTAGTGGAATTGATGGATGATCTTTTAGAATTAATTGAAAATGACCCTGAGTTCCACAGCTTCCATCTAGATGGACAGACGATCATCTTGGATGACTATTTAGAAGTGCGGCCTGAAAAACGCGAGGCGGTCAAAGCGGCCATCAAACAAGGGAAATTACAGATCGGTCCGTTTTATATTTTGCAAGATGACTTTTTGATCAGTGCCGAATCAAACACCCGTAATATGCTGATTGGAATGGCAGAAAGCAAAAAGTGGGGCACCCCCGTTATGTTGGGGTATTTCCCAGATACCTTCGGCAATATGGGACAAACTCCGCAAATGATGCTACAAGCCAATCTTGAAAGTGCTGCATTTGGGCGTGGCGTCAAACCGATCGGCTTTGACAACGAAGTTTTACCCGATGATCAATTTACTTCCCAATATTCTGAAATGCATTGGGAAGGTCCAGATGGCAGTCAAATCTTTGGTCTACTTTTTGCCAACTGGTACTCCAATGGCAATGAGATTCCAGTGGATAAAGCAGAAGCCAAAGCTTTTTGGACACAAAAACTGCAAGATGTAGAAAAATTTGGTGCCACCAATCATTACTTAATGATGAATGGGGTCGATCATCAACCCGTCCAAAAAGACATTTCGGCAGCGATTCGTACAGCCAACGAGCTTTTCCCAGAGTATGAATTCAAACACGCCAGCTTTACCGAATACCTTGAAGCGGTGCAAGCAGATCTGCCAGATGACCTAGGAACTGTCACAGGTGAATTGACCAGTCAAGAAACCGATGGTTGGTATACTCTAGCCAATACCGCCTCTTCCCGAGTTTATCTAAAACAATGGAATACAAAGGTTTCCCGCCAATTAGAAAATGTTGCGGAGCCATTAGCAACTATGGCTTATGAAGCAAGCGGCAGCTATCCTCACGATATGTTGGATCATGCGTGGAAAACCCTGATGCAAAATCATCCTCACGACAGTATCTGCGGCTGTTCAGTGGACGAAGTACACCGAGAAATGATGCCGCGCTTTGAAAAAGCCAATGAAATCGGCAAGTTCGTGGCAGATGAAGCGTTACGCAATTTAGTAGCCGCCATCGACACGAGCAGGTTTCCTGAGGAGAGTCGTCCCTTTGTGGTCTTCAACACCACTGGCAGCACCCGTTCTGGTTTAGTGGAAGTCGTGATCGAACTTGAGCGTAAAACATTCCGTGAAGGATTGCCAAGCAAGCTTTACCACGAATTGTTGGCGAAGCCAAAAGGTTCTTATTCGGTGATCGATGAACAGGGGAACCCTGTTGCTGCGATCATTAGTGAAGAAGAAGTCCTTTTTGACTATGAATTGCCTAAAGATGCTTTTCGGATTCCTTTCATGAAACGCTTTGTCAAGGTCCAAGTTGAAGCAAACCAGTTGCCAGAATTTTCATGGCAGACCTTTGCCCTAGTAGAAAAAGCCGCTACGCCAGTAGAGAGCGCCCCGATCGTTTCAGAAGGAGGGCGCAAACTTGCCAACGCACATTTGGAAGCCGTCATTACTGAAAACGGCAGCTTGGCGATTACAGACAAAGCAACCCAAAAAACGTATCGCAATTTACTGGTTTTCGAGGATGTGGGGGATATCGCCAATGAGTACATCTTCAAACAACCAGAAGGGGATCAAGCAATCTTATCGACGCAATTTCCGCATCACGTGACGATCGAACAAAACGATCCATTGGTTGGAATCGTGCGACTGACGCAAGAATTGCAGATTCCCGTTTCAGCAGACGACCGTTTGTTAGAAGAACAAAAAGCTGTTGTCGATTTCCGTTTCCGTAAGGCACAGCGGAGTCAAGAATTGGTTGCTTTCAAGATCGAGACGGAGATTCGCTTAGAACGAACCAGCAACCACCTGGCATTTAAAACCACCGTCAACAACCAAAGCAAAGATCACCGACTGCGGGTGTTATTCCCAACAGGGATCATCACGGATTTCCATGAAGCGGACAGCATTTATGAAGTCGTAAAACGGCCGAATCAGGTTTCCAGTCATTGGGAAAACCCAACAAATCCGCAGCATCAGCACGCCTTTGTCAACTTGCATGATGAAACTAGCGGCATGACGGTTTCTAATTTTGGTTTGAACGAATATGAAATCGTGAAGGATCAGATCTGCTTGACCTTGTTGCGCTGTACGGGAGAGCTAGGCGATTGGGGCTACTTCCCAACACCAGAAGCGCAATGCTTAGGCAGCCACACCTTTGAATACGGCGTAGCCTGTCATGGGGCTCCTGAAGAACGTTATGAAACGTATCGCCAAGCACAAGCTGCCCAAGTTCCTTGGACGGCAAGTCAGACCGACAAGCATCAAGGCAAGCTAGCTAGCAGCAACCAATACATGGAAGCTCATGGATCGACGGTAGCTATCACCGCCTTAAAACGCAATCGCCAAGACCAGCAGATCGTTTTGCGGGGCTATAATTTGGCGAATCAAGCCACTGCCTTTCACGTGCAAAAAGAGCAGGCGACGCTCTGTCTGTTGAACCTTTTAGAGGAAGAACAAGCATCGACCGTCAATGAGCAATTACACCCATATGAAATTCGTACCATTGGAGTAAAGGAGTGAGTAATGATGGTTTATGGAGGAATTGAAGCCGGCGGCACCAAAATGATTTGTGCCGTTGCCGATGACCAGTTGACGATTATCGCCCAAGAGTCGATCCCAACGACAACACCAGAGGAAACGTTAGCGGCGATCTTTGCCTTTTTCGATCCCTACGATCTCGTGTCATTAGGGGTCGGTTCCTTTGGTCCGATCGGGATCGATCCAACCCAAGCGACCTATGGCCACATATTAGCGACGCCGAAACAGGGCTGGCAGCAGTTCGATTTTCTCGGTGCATTGAAGAAGCGCTACCCAGAGACAGCATTTGCTTGGACAACAGATGTCAATGCTGCCGCTTATGGGGAATTACGCCAAGGAGCGGCGCAAGGCAAAGACAGCTGTGTCTATTTGACAGTAGGAACCGGCATTGGCGCAGGAGTCGTTCGTGAAGGAAAGATTTTCGAGGGGATCGGTCATCCAGAAATCGGTCATACCTATGTCAAACGCCACAGTGAAGATACGTATGCTGGCACCTGCCCGTATCACGGCGACTGTCTGGAAGGATTAGCCGCAGGGCCTTCTTTAGAAGGACGTACGGGGATCAAAGGACAAGACTTGCCGCAAGCGCACGAGATTTGGGGGTTGCAGGCCTTTTATCTAGGGCAAGCGCTGGTCAATATCACGTTGACCTTAGCACCTGAGAAAATCATTTTAGGCGGCGGGGTCATGAATCAGCCGCATCTACTCGCTCAAATCCAACAAGCCTTCCAAAAACAAATGGCAGGCTATATGGAGACACCACCAGTGGAAGACTACATCGTCACTTGGGGCTTGCCGAACAAAAGCGGGATTATCGGCTGTCTCTTGTTAGGCAAAGAGCAGGTGACTGCCCATGACTAACTTGCATTTTCCTAAAGATTTTTGGTGGGGAGCCGCCGCCAGCGGTCCGCAAACTGAAGGACGAACGGCCGATGATGGCAAAGGCGATTCGATTTGGGACTATTGGTACGCAACGGAGCCAGAACGTTTTTATCAAAAACGGGGACCAAAAGATACCGTCCAGCTGCTGCAGCGTTACCCAGAAGATGTGGCGTTGATGAAAGAGATCGGCTTTAATTCTTTTCGAACCTCGATCCAGTGGAGTCGCTTGCTGCCAGAAGGAAGAGGGGCGGTCAATCAACAAGCGGTGACGTTTTATCGCGAGTACTTCGCCACTTTGATCGATCATGGCATCGAGCCCTTCATCAATTTGTATCATTTTGATATGCCGATGGCACTGCAAAAAGAAGGCGGCTGGCTCAATCGCGAGACAGTCACAGCATTTGCAGATTATGCCGCTTTGTGTTTTGAATTGTTCGGTGATCAAGTCCGTCATTGGTTCACGCAAAATGAACCGATCGTGCCAGTGGAGATGGGGTATTTGTATCAACAGCATTACCCAGCAGAAATCAACATGGCACATGCGGTGCAAGTCGGCTACCATGAAGCACTCGCCAGCGCCTTAGCGATCCAACGCTTCCGTCAATCTCAGCAATCAGGCGAAATCGGCATCATCTTGAATTTGACACCGACTTATCCGAAAGATCCGAACGATGAAAAAGATGTCCAAGCGGCGCAACTGGCAGATGCCTTTTTTAACCGATCCTTCTTAGATCCAGCGGTCAAAGGCACCTTTCCTGTAGAATTGATCGCTGTCTTAAACGAGTTGGCGATCATGCCAGAAACCAGGGCAGAAGATTTGCAGATCATTAAAGAAAACACGGTCGATCTCTTGGGGGTCAACTATTATCAGCCACGGCGGGTGCAGCAAAAGCGTTCTGCCAAAACAGCGGACACACCAATGCCAGAAGATTACTTCGATGTGTATGATTGGCCAGAAAAGAAAATCAATCCCCATCGAGGCTGGGAGATCTATGAACGAGGCATCTATGATACCTTGATCAACCTACGAGACAACTACGGCAATATCCCCTGTTATATTTCAGAAAACGGCATGGGGGTCGAAGATGAAACACGCTTTATCGATGCCAGCGGTCAGATCCAAGATGAGTACCGCATCACCTTTATCAAAGATCATTTGCGGTATGTTCACCAAGCGATCCAAGAAGGCAGCCAGTGCCGCGGGTATCACATGTGGACCTGCATGGACAATTGGTCTTGGCTGAATGAATTCAAAAATCGTTACGGGTTTATTGCTGTCGATTTGGCTACCCAAAAACGGACCATCAAAAAGTCTGGTGAGTGGTTCCACGAAGTGATTCAGCAAAACGGCTTTGTCGACTGATCATTCATAAAAAACAAATCAATGAAGCGTCCTATCTTGCAAAAGGTAGGACGTTTTTCAGGTTTTTAGAGAATAAAAACAAAATATAAACAAAGACCTTTAATTTGTTTCATTTTATCTTTAGTTTGTTCCTTATTTTTTAGGGATGAAAGCGTTATTCTAGTAGCATGAAGGAGATGATGAGATGTGAAGAAAAAGGGGTTTTGGAGGAATGTCTGGCAATACAAAGCATTGATATTGATGGCTTTGCCAGGTGTTGTCTGGTTTATCTTTTTTTTCTATATACCTGTATTCGCAAATGTGGTGGCGTTCAAAGATTTCCACATTTCACCAGACGGCTTTTTTGCCAGTTTGAAACAAAGCCCATGGGTCGGCTTTGATAACTTTAAATTTTTATTTGCATCTAATGATGCTTGGCTGATCACTAGAAATACCCTACTCTACAATATCGTATTTTTAGCATTCAACCTATTCTTTGCGATTGCCTTTGCCATTATTATGAGTGAGCTGCGCAATAAGCGCTTGGTAAAAGTGTATCACACGATGTCCCTGTTGCCGTACTTCCTTTCTTGGGTGGTTATTTCGTACTTTGTCTATGCCTTTTTGAGTCCAGACAAAGGGATCATTAACCAATGGATCACGGGTATGGGCGGTGAAGGAATCAACTGGTATGCTGATCCGAAATGGTGGCCGTTTATTTTCGTCTTTATGAATGTCTGGAAGAGCTTAGGCTACAACAGCATCATCTATTATGCGTCAGTGGTCGGGATCGATCAGACGTATTACGAAGCTGCGATGGTCGATGGCGCCAGCAAATGGCAGCAGATCAAAAATGTGACGTTGCCACAACTGATTCCAATGATTTCCGTCTTGTTGATTTTGAACATCGGTGGGATCTTCCGTGCCGACTTCGGACTTTTCTATCAAGTCCCACGAAACTCTGGGGCATTGTACCAAGTCACCTCCGTTTTAGATACGTACATTTATAATGGACTGACTGCCACAGGCGACTTCGGGATGACCGCAGCTGCCGGCCTTTATCAATCAGTGGTTGGGGCATTATTATTACTAACAGCGAATTTGGTTGTTCGTAAACTAGAACCAGATTCAGCATTATTCTAAGGAGGATGGATAAATGAAGAAAAAAGTAACGAAAGTCGAGATCCGCTCCTTTAACCCAACGGTCAACCTGATTTTTAATATCGTGATCGGTCTGTTCGCGATTTCCTGTGTCTTGCCGTTTCTCTTTGTGATCGCGATCTCATTGACCAGTGAAACCTCTTTGGCAGAAAACGGCTATCGCTTTTGGCCACAAGAATTTTCCTTCGCAGCATATACCTACCTGTTTAGCGGACAAATGAGCAGCAAAATTTTCCAAGCATTTGGCGTATCTATTTTTATCACTGTTTTTGGTACCTTCGTCAATGCAACGATGACTTCGCTATATGCCTATGTCATCTCTCGCTCAAATTTTCCATTCCGTCGGTTCTTTACGATCTTCGCTTTGATCACCATGTTGTTTGCGCCAGGGATGGTTGCCAATTACTTAGTGATGGTCAACTTGATCCAATTGAAAGACACGATTTGGGCATTGATTTTACCCCTTGCCTTAGGGCCTTTTAATATCCTTGTTATGCGGACCTTCTTTAAAAAGACGGTACCAGATAGTATTATAGAATCTGCACGCATCGACGGTGCCAGCGAAATGAAGATTTTTCTGTCCATCGTGTTGCCGTTAGCCGTTCCAGGGATCGCAACGATCAGTCTATTTGCCGCTCTTGGCTATTGGAACGACTGGTTCAATGCATTGTTGTATATTCAAAAAGACTCTTTAGTGCCGTTACAAGCACTTTTGATGCGGATTCAAAGCAACTTGGACTATCTAGCCAAAAGCTCCGGCATGGCTGCCCAGATCCAAGGCGGTTTGGCCGCTTTGCCAAGCGAAACTGCTCGCATGGCAATCGTTGTTGTTGCAACTTTACCGATTGCGATCACCTATCCATTCTTCCAACGGTATTTTGTCGGTGGTCTGACAATTGGTGGCGTCAAAGAATAATCAAATAAGTATAGGGAGGAAACAAAAATGAATTTGTGGAAAAAAACAGCTTTTGCTGGGATGGCCGCAGCGGCAACTTTGGGAATGGCTGCCTGTGGGTCGAACGGCGCAACATCTGATTCAGAAAACAATGCAGACGGCGTAACGACTTTATTGATGTATCAAGTCGGGGACAAGCCAGAAAACTTTGATCAATTGATGGAGATCGCCAATAAACGCATTGAAGAAAAAACCAACGCTCGCATCGATCTGCAGTACATCGGCTGGGGAGACTGGGATCAAAAAATGAGCACCATCATTTCATCGGGTGAAAACTACGATATTTCCTTTGCCTCAAATTACGTTGCGAATGCGCAAAAAGGCGCGTATGCAGATTTGACGGAGTTAGCACCAAAATATGCCAAAGAAGCGTATGATCAATTAGACGAATCTTATATCAAAGGCAATACGATCGACGGAAAATTATATGCCTTTCCAGTCAACGGCAATATTTATGCCCAACAAGTCTTGACCTTCAATAAAGAGTATTTAGATAAATATGATTTGGATATTAGCGGGATCGAATCTTATGCAGATGCCGAAGACGTGTTGAAGAAGTTTAAAGAAGAAGAACCAAACATCGCACCGTTTGCGATCGGACAAACCTTTAATGTTTCTGGAAACTATGATTATGTGATCGGGAAAGATTACCCATTTGCTGTTAAATTGGACGGCGATACAACGAAGATCATCAATCAATACGAAGATGATGAACAAATGGAAAACTTGAAATTGATGCACAAATGGTACAACGAAGGCTTGATCCCAACTGATGCAGCCACTAATACGACTGGTTACCCATTAGAAGGCAACACATGGTTCATGCGTGAAGAAACCCAAGGACCAATGGATTACGGCGATACGATCTTAAGCAATGCCGCAGGTCATGAATTGGTTTCACGTCCAATCACGAAACAATTAAAATCAACCGGACAAGCGCAAATGGCAAACTTTGTCGTAGCGAATGTTTCGAAAAACAAAGAAAAAGCAGTAGAAGTGTTGGGCTTGTTGAACAGCGATCCTGAATTGTTGAATGGATTAGTTTGGGGTGTCGAAGGCGAAGCATGGGAAAAAATCGAGGGCGAAGACAACAAAATCCGTCTCCTTGATGGCTACTTGCCAAATACCCGGATGGCTGCTTGGAACACTGGGAACAACATGATCCTTTATACACAAGAATCCATCACAGACGATATGATCAAAGAGCGTGATGAAAATATTGCTAACGCTGAAGCATCACCAATCTTAGGGTTCAACTTCAAGACTGATAATGTGAAAACAGAAATCACGAATATCGCCAATGTCATGAACCGTTACAAAGCAAGTTTAGCAACGGGAACGATCGATCCAGAAGAAAATGTTCCGAAACTAAACGAAGAATTAAAAACCGCTGGCTGGGAGAAGGTCCGCGATGAAATGCAAAAACAATTTGATGAGTATCGTGCAAGCCAAGAATAGGCAACAGGCGCCGCTCACCAATCAATAGATCAAGTAAGCCGGAGGCTAAACGCATCAGGACCAATGGTTCCCACGTCTAGCTTCTGGCTGCTTTTTCTTTAAAGTAAATAGCGAAATTTTTTGATGGAAAAATAACGTTACTTTTTGTTTTTTAACCTTCAAGCAGCAAGCATGGAGCATCTAAAACGTACATAGCATTAAAAGATTCTCAGGTAGCTTGAGTAGGAAGCTAAAATCATGCTACATTTTCGATAGGGAACAAATAAGGGAGGAATTTTAAATGGAAGAAACAGCAAATAGTGGGTTGGTCAAGGGCTTTCGCTTGATTTGGGCGATCGTGAAGTTGAATTTGTTTTTCGTTGTATTGACATTGGCAGGTGGCGGAATCTTAGGGATCGGTCCAGCGTTTCATACCATTAGTACCTTGATCCACGAAGACGGTTTAAATTATGAGCATCAAAGCTTTCGCAGCGCATGGCGCATTTGGCGCAGCGTCTTTGTCAAAGCCAATAAACAGTTTTATCTTTTCTTCCTATTGACAGGTTTCTTAGTGTATAACTTGTATTTAGCTACCCAGATCCAAGGCTTGATTTGGCTGATGATCTCTTTTGTTTTAGTTGTCGTCAGCGGATTGAGTATCTTATTGTACTTACTAAGTGTGGTTTTTGACACATCCTATGAGATTTCCTTGTGGAATAACCTGAAATTGTCCTTCGTGTGTCTGTTTCTTCATATGGCGACCTTTCTAAAATTGTTAATGGGGATTGCCAGTATTTTCGCTTTTACTTGGATGATGAAAGGGCTCTTGCTCTTTGGAACCTTCAGTCTATTGATTTTGTGGTGCCACGTGGCGATCAGTCAGGAAAAAACCGTCATTGATCGGGACTTGGCACATGACTAAGCAGCGCTTTCGTTTGTTTAAACATGACTTTTTGATCAATCAGTTGATGCAGTTGTATAGCGTCCTTTTGGTGATCATCTCGATTATTATCATGCTGGTTCTGACGGCATATACTGGGGCAGACCGCTTCAATAGCAGCGAACGCCTCGTGGAAGCTACCAGTATGCAGCTGGATGCATACGTGCAGGATCAAAACGCGGTCGTTTCAACGGTATTAGGCGAATTTACCAGTTCGGATACTGCTTTTGAATCGCTGCGCAATTATTTACAGCTTTCATTGCCAGACTATTTTTCCTATAGTAATGATATTTTTCGCCAGACGGGACAAAGTGTGTATTTGCCAAACATCCTTTATCGCTTGATCCGTAATCATCCTAGTATCGAAGAGATCATTATTCAACTAGATGAAAGCAATGAGACACTAGTGGCAACCCCAGATACCCCTTATGGAGAAAAACGCAGCGGCAAGCAGATCGATTTGAAAAATCGTCTGTTTTTTGTTCGTTCGATCGCCCAACCAAGTAATTATGCGCAACCGTTAGGGCAAGTCTACGTGATTTTTCACTCAGACGATGTCTTAGCCAATCGACAAGAAGACAACCAAGCGCATGGTATTAACAGTTTTTTGTATACCTCTAATGGTCAGCGACTATACAAGGATGCCGCGAACCTTAGCAAGCAGACCTTAGCGAAAATTGATCAGGCGGTGGCTCATGGAACTATTCACGACACTCTGTCGAAAGACTTTTATATCAAAAAACAAACGACCGTCAGCGGAGAGTTGTCACTGATCTTGTTGTCAAAAGGTGTGATCTGGCGGGATATTTTTTCTAGCGCCATTTGGATCTTTAGCTTTGGGATTGGGATTCTCTTATTAGTCCTATGGGTGCTCCATCGGACCTTCAAGCGCTATACCTCGCAAGTACAGCAGATCGTCTATGCGACGAAAGAAGTCAGTCAAGGGAATTTTGATAAGCGGATCGATACCGCCAATGTCCAACAAGAGCTGAAAGAAATCGCAGAAGCCATCAATCAAATGACTTACAGTATCAACGAGTATATCAAAGACATCTACACGTTAGAGATCAAGCAGCGAGACGCCGATATGCGGGCGCTGCAAGCACAGATCAATCCGCATTTTCTGTATAACACGTTAGAATACATTCGAATGTATGCCTTGAGTCGCAACCAAGAAGAGCTGGCGGATGTCGTCTATGCCTTTTCGGCACTGCTACGGAACAATACGACGCAAGAAAAGACGAAGACCTTAAAAGAAGAAATCGATTTTTGTGAAAAATATGTCTACTTGTTTCAGATGCGCTACCCAGATAAGATCGCCTATCATGTAACCATCGATTCGGCATTAGAACAGTTGGAATTGCCGAAGTTCACGCTGCAGCCGCTTGTCGAAAACTATTTTGTTCACGGCATCGATTATCAGCGCAATGATAATGCCATCAGTATCAAGGCTTATAAAGAAGTCGATCAGATCGTGATTGAGGTCAAAGACAACGGCAAAGGCGCAGATGCACAGCAGTTGGCGATGATCCAAGAAGAACTGCAAAATCAGGAGATCGGAGCCCAAACCTCGATCGGGATCAAAAATGTTCACGAACGGTTGCGGGGTATGTTCAACAGCGCCTATCAAATGGACGTTACATCTCAGGCAGGTGCTGGGTTTACGGTCAAGATCCGCTTAGATGAGAAACGTTTGCAAAGGGGGCATGAGACAGATGTATAAAGCAATGTTCGTTGATGATGAATACATGATCTTGCAGGGGCTGCAAATGATCTTGCCTTGGCAAGAACTGGGCTTTGAGGTGGTGCATACAGCGAAAAGTGCTAGTGAAGCCCTCGAGTACTTGCAAGAGCATTCCGTTGATTTGCTGATCACGGATATTCGGATGCCAGAAATGAACGGCATCGATATGATCCGCCAAGCACAAGCGTTTGGGAATCGATTTTTCTCGATCATTCTATCAGGCTATCAGGAGTTTGCCTTTGTCAAACAAGGCATGGCGTTAGGTGTGCGTAATTATCTCGTCAAACCTGTTAACAAAGAAGAACTACGCAGCAGTGTACAAGCAATTGCAGCTGAGTTAGAGGAGCAGCAAAAACTGTTGGCAGAAAAAGAACTGTATCAAGAATCAAGCCTGCTGCTTTGGTTGAATGATGAATTGAACGAAAGCGAGTACCTCCATTTGCTGGCGCAACAGCGGGTGCCACTAGCAGCACCCTTTACCGTTTTGCAGTTCAATGGGACTGCTGAGATCTTACAAAAAATCACGACGTTTTTTCAGCAACACGATCAGCCATTGATCTTACCAGGGCGATTAGATGAAAACCAAGTGATCATTACTGCTGCTGGACCAAGGCAGCAAATCAACGCTGATCTAAAAGCACTGGCACAGCAGCTCAATAGTACTGACTGGCAGTTGATTATGAGCGAGACCATCAACGAGTGGGAGAATTTGTATAAAGCCTATGAAAAAATCAAGCAGGTTCAGTCACTGCAAGCCTTCTACCCAGATCTGTTCTTACAAGAACAGACGATCCACGTGGATATTTTAGAGCGAAACGAAGAACTCCCGTTTCTATCTTTTAACAAAGCACTGACAATTGGGGATGTCAAAACGATCCAACATGAGCTGGATAAAATGTTCGCTATTTTGGAACAAACCCAAGCAGACCCTGAGCATGTCCGCTATGTTTCGTTCTTGTTGTTCAATGATATCTATCGACAGCTGCCAGTACTTTCCCATGAAAACCATGAACAGATTTTGGCACGGATTCGTGAGTCTAATACACTGGCAGATTTGCGACAGCTCTTTGATGATGTGCTGGAGTTGGCGAAATCGCAGCCGCCGCAAAAACGCTATTCAGAGATCGTTCAAAAGACGATCCAGTTGATCGAAGAAGGCTATACCCATGATTTGACGGTCAAATCAGCGGCTGAAGAACTGCATGTCAGTGTCGTTTATTTGGGGCAGCTCTTTAAGAAAGAAACGGAAATGAGTTTTAATCAGTACGTCAATCTGGTGCGGATCAAGCAAGCCCAGCAGCTGCTGCTTCATTCGAAAGCCACGATCAGTGAGATCGGCGATCGTATTGGTTACAACAATACCAACTATTTTTCCAAAATGTTTAAGAAATTGAATGGTCTGACCCCCAAAGAGTTTCGCGATACCTATGAACAGCATTATGAATCCCTTGATTGAATTTAGATTTCTTCAAAAAAAATATGGTTTTTGTGATTAAATGATAGTAATTGTGACGCTTTCACGGTAAACTAAGAGAGGAAAAATAAAGAAGAGAGCGTGATGTTGTGAAAGAAACCAAAAAATTTGCACAAGTTTTGATAGGTACCGGGCTGATTGCGTTGGCCATTTCCTTATTGATCACCGCCCATCAAGGTTATGATACGATCAGTACGTTTTTACTAGGAATTTTGAATTTCGTCGATGTCCCTTTTTGGATTGCCAGTTTGTGTTTTAATATTATTGTTTTGTTGATCGTTGCAGTCTTTGATCGTGCCGAATTAGGCATTGGCAGTTTTATCAACGGGATCGGCTTAGGCCTGTTGATCGGGATCTTTGAACCAGTGATGGACAAAGTATCGATTCATTTGCCTTTTTATCCTTGGATCGCTATTTTCGCTGCACCGATCTTATTTGGGATCGGCGCTGGTATCTACGTTTCTTCCAACAAAGGATCAGCGGCGTTAGAAGCCTTGACTGCCTTGATCTACAAACGAAGCAAATTGACGCAAAAAACGATCCGTATCGGCTTGGATGCAGCCATGGTCTTGATCGGTTTTGCGCTAGGCGCCAGTGTTGGGTTAGGTACTCTCTTGTGTATCGTCTTTATTGGCCCAATCTTTGAAGCCACCATGAAAACCATCGCTGCTCGGAAGAAAAACGCCTAGCCTTGAGAATAAGTCGGAATAAGCTGTCTGTGAGGACAGCTTTTTTGCTGCTTCCATTTAAGGGAATTATCTGAGGGAAGAAAAATCCTAATTTCCTTAAGATTCTCTGGGTAAAAAAAGTGTTTTCTCCATGGTTATTGTCTTATTGGACTTGGTATACTGATAAGACGAGTAAAGGAGAAGTGAAAATGAAAAGTTATCGTTCGACGATTGCGGCTTGCTTTGTAGGGTACATCGTTCAAGCCGTCATCAATAATTTTGCCCCCTTATTATTTTTGACCTTTCAAAGCCAATACCAGCTACCGATCAGCCAGATTACTTTGCTGGTTAGTTTTAACTTTTTGACCCAGTTAGCCGTCGATTTTGCAGCAATCTTTTTTGTAGACCGCATCGGCTATCGAGTGTCGATCGTAGCCGCGCATTTTTTTGCAGCGATCGGCTTGATTGGTCTAGCCGTTTTTCCCTTATGGTTTCCGACCCCGTTTAGCGGATTGTTAGCAGCGGTTTTGTTGTATGCCATTGGCGGTGGCTTGCTGGAAGTCTTAGTCAGCCCCATCGTTGAAGCCTGTCCAACGGAACATAAGGAAAAAACGATGAGCATGCTGCACTCGTTTTATTGCTGGGGGTACGTGGGAGTCGTTTTGTTCTCAACGGCGTTCTTCATGGTGTTCGGTATTCAACAGTGGCCGATTTTGGCGATCATCTGGGCGCTGATCCCGTTGGTCAATTTGTTTTTCTTTACCAAAGTCCCGTTGGCGCCAATCGTTGCCGAAGGAGAACGAGGGTTGACCACTCGGCAGCTCTTTTCCTTGAAAAGCTTTTGGCTGTTTCTGGTGATGATGGTCTGTGCTGGAGCCAGCGAACAAGCAGTCAGCCAATGGGCATCGACCTTTGCCGAACAGGGCTTAGGCGTTAGTAAGACGCTAGGCGATTTAGCAGGGCCAATGGTTTTTGCCTTGATGATGGGGATCTCTCGCTTGCTTTACGGCAAGTTTGGGGAACGCATCGATTTGAAACGCTTTATGTTTTTGAGTGTTTTGCTTTGCCTACTGGCGTATATGATGATCGGCTTTGCTTCATTGCCATTGATCGGGTTCCTTGGCTGCGGCTTAAGTGGTTTTGCCGTAGGGATCATGTGGCCAGGGGTCTTTAGTCTTTCTGCGCAATACATTCGCAACGGCGGAACGGCGCTATTTGCTTATTTGGCATTAGCAGGAGATTTAGGGTGTTCAATCGGACCCGCTGTGGTCGGCAGTATCGTCGAATGGACGGGACAACAGTTGCAGGTTGGGATTCTAGGGGCGATCGTTTTCCCGATCATCTTGCTGGCAGGAATTTATTTGGTTCAACAAATGCACAAAAAACGACAGCTTCCGTTGCTGGTTTTTCAAGAATCCACAAAAGAATAAAAAAATTTTGGAGCAAATGCCGTCTTTTCATGGTATTTGCTTTTTGTTTTCTGAAATTCCTCTAGTCAAGATAGTTTCTATCCGCTATACTTTGACTTATTCATTTAAAAAGGAAGTGATGTTGTGAAAAGTCAATTGAAAAAAGAAATCAGTTTTTTTGGGGCATTATCGACAGTAATGGGAACGGTGATCGGCGCCGGCGTGTTTTTCAAAGCAGCGGCTGTGGTCCAGCAGACCCAATCCACCGGTTTGACCTTGTTGGTCTGGCTGCTTGCCGGCTTTCTAACGATTTGCGGCGGTTTGACGGTGGCGGAGTTAGCGACGGCGATTCCTGAGACTGGCGGACCTATTCGATATATTGAAAGAATTTATGGAAAATTACCCTCCTTTTTATTAGGCTGGGCACAAAGTATCATTTACTTTCCAGCAAACGTGGCGGCTTTAAGTATTATTTTTGCGACCCAGTGTTTGAACTTATTTCATCTACCCAGCAATTATTTGCTTCCTTTATCGATTTTGACCGGAACGAGTGTGACCTTGATCAATCTTTTGGGAACAAAAGCTGCAGCTCAAGTCCAGTCCGTCACGTTAGCAGTCAAGCTGATCCCGATTGCGGTGATCATCGTGGCGGGCCTGTTGACACCCGGGCAAGTATCGGTCTCATTGGTGGATTTTTCTTCCAATACTCAAGGATCCCTTGCGGCTGGCATCAGTAGTGCTCTCTTAGCAACCCTTTTTGCTTATGACGGCTGGATGGGAGTCGGTAATGTCGCTGGGGAAATGAAGCGACCCGAAAAAGATTTACCAAAAGCCATCATCTTTGGGTTGAGTTTTGTTACCTTGGTTTATGTGTTGATCAATGTTGCCTTTTTAAAAACATTGCCGATCGATCAAATCGCTGGTAATTTGAACAGTGCCTCAGAAACTGCGATGGCCTTGTTTGGCAGCTTTGGCGGAAAACTGGTCACGATCGGTATCCTGATCTCTGTGTATGGCGCATTGAACGGCTATACAATGACTGGCTTGCGGGTCCCATATGCCATGGCGTTGGAAGATGAGATTCCTTTCAGCAAGACCTTTGCGACCTTAAGTAAAACCACTAATGCACCCTATGCGGCGGCCTTTTTACAATTAGGGATCGCGTGTGTCATGATGCTTTTAGGCACCTTTGATCTCTTGACCGATATGCTGGTTTTTGTTATGTGGTTCTTTAGTGTATTATTGTTTGTAGGGGTTTTTCGTTTGCGAAAAACAGAACCGCAGATGAAGCGTCCGTATAAAGTTCCCTTCTATCCCATCATTCCCTTGATTGCGATCTTAGGCGGCTGTTTTATCTTGATCATGACCTTGATCACTGACACGTGGTTAGCAGTCGTGGGCATCGGCGTGACGTTACTAGGAATTCCCGTTTTTTATGGAAAAGCAAAAGGAAAAGCGAGAGGAGCGAAAGAATGAAGATCGTTGTACTTGATGGCTATGCGTTGAATCCAGGAGATTTGTCTTGGCAAGGATTTGAAGAATTAGGAGAGGTGACGGTGTATGATCGTACCTCGTATACAGATAAACAAGAAATTATTGAGCGAATCGGCGATGCCGAAGCGATTTTGACAAATAAAACACCGATCACCGCTGATGTGCTCAAAGCATGTCCGCAATTGACCTACATTGGGGTCTTAGCAACTGGATACAATGTCGTTGATTTGGCAGCAGCGAAGGAACAAGGAATCACCGTGACCAATATTCCTAGTTACAGTACCAATGCAGTGGCACAAGCAACCTTTGCTTTGCTACTGGAAGTGACGAATCAAGTGGGACACCATAATCGTTCCGTGCATCAGGGCGACTGGCAAACCAGCAAAGATTTTTCTTATTGGCAGACACCGTTGATGGAATTGGCAGGCAAAACGATTGGGCTGATTGGATATGGTGCGATTGCTCAAGCAGTTGCCACGATCGCTCATGCGTTTCAGTTGAAGGTGATCTATTTTAATCATCGACCAAAACCAGCACAAGCGGATTGGGCAAAACAAGTTTCGCTGGCGGAATTGTATCAAGAAGCAGATATCATCAGCCTTCATGTTCCGCAGTTTCCTGAGACAGAAAAAATGATCGATCGCACAGCATTGGCACAAATGAAATCTTCTGCGATCCTGATCAATACCGCCCGTGGCGGCTTGATCGATGAAGCGGCAGTTGCTGAAGCGCTGCACACTGGGCAGATCGCAGCCTTGGCGGCAGATGTCGTTTCAAAAGAACCGATCGCAGCTGACAATCCCTTATTACAGGCGCCAAATTGCTATTTGACACCGCATATCGCTTGGGCACCCGTCGAAACGCGGCGTCGTTTGATGGGGATCGCTGTGGCGAACTTAAGCGGTTTTAAAGCAGGTACACCGCAAAATGTCGTGTAAGCAAAACGAGCAAGTAAAAGGACTTTGACAAAGCAGGCGACTAGCAAAGCAGTTAGTCTCGCCGACACAGTAACCATTTCGACCAGTCATCCAGCCTCACAAGGTGATTGGTCGTAGGACTGGTGGTTTGTCTAAGTCTTTTTTTGCTGAAAATGAAAGGAGACGGTCTTGAAAAAGTATTATTATCTAGCGGCCTTTGTTAGCTTGCTGGTCTTGAGCTGGCTGATTCAAACCCAAAGTAGCCGCTTTTATGCACAGCCGATCATAGAAGTACAAACGGTTCAAGTCATCGCCGACCAGCAGCAGATCCTAGGGATCGTTCGTAATGGAGAAGAAGCTGGGGTACTACGGACAGTCACTACGCAATACACCCCGAACGGTGCGATTCATCCCTTGTATCAGACCGGAAAACAGCTGCTTTTGCAAAAAGAAGGGGATGGCTGGCAGGTACAAGCACAAAAACGGGATGGGTATCTCTTTTTCTTCCTTGCCTTATTTTTGATGGCAGTAGTCGCAATTGGTGGCAAAAAGGGCTTGCGGGCTTTACTTAGTATCTTTGTGAATACTGGCTTGCTGCTCCTTTTTCTTTGGTTTCACAAAGGCAACAGCTCCTTTTCATTGGTCTTTTTGATGATCGTTTTTACGATCGTCTCGTTGGTTTTGACGATGGGGATTTCCTATGGCTTTCGTACGATCGACAGCCGCAAAATCATTGCCTCGTTAGCCAGCGTCCTCTTGGCTTTTTTTCTCTGTCGGTTCGCCATGGATCTTTTGCAAGATCATGGGTTGCGCTATGAAGAAATGTCGTTTCTGACCCGTCCGTATCGCAGTATCTATCTAGGGAGTCTACTGATTGGCGCAATTGGTGCCAGCATGGACAATATCGTCATGCTGATTGCCAGTCTAGATGAGATCCAGCGCATCAATCCCCAGACGAGCCGCAAGGAACGATTAGCGATCGGTCGGTCCATCGCGCAAGTTACGACTTCTTCGATGATCAATGTCTTGTTGTTTGCTTATTTAAGTGGGAGTATGCCAGCGCTATTGTTTTACCTAGCCAATGGCTGGCTGCTGTCGCAAGCATTGCCGATGCATCTTTCTTTAGAAATAGTGCGTACATTATGCGGCGGCTTTGCGCTAGTTTTATCGGTACCGTTGACGCTCCTTTGCTTTGAACTACAAAGGAGGAAAGCAAAATGAATGTTTTGTTTGTGTTGATCTTGCTTTTTCTCTTGCTGACTTTCGCTGTTTTTCGGATCGAAGGGCTGTTTCAAGTCACAGGTCTGTTTATGAATGTGGCCGTCTTTCTAGCGCTACTGGTCCTGATTGACCGAGGGGCACCGATCATACCAGCGGCTTGTGTTGCCTTTTTAGCCGTGGCGGCGATCACCTTGTTTTTCGTGAACGGCGTCAATCAGAAAACCAAAATTGCCTTTGTCTGTGTGTTGGTCTTTCTAGGGCTTTTTCTACTACTATTTCCGCTTGTGCTCTCTGCAATGAATCTGCATGGGTTTTCGGCAGAGGAACTGGATGAGTTGGCGATGTATTCCTTTGATGTAGCCATCGATTTTAAGACATTGATGACTGCGATCATTTTGATGAGTTTTTCGGGGGCGGTGACAGATGGGAGTATGGCGATCAGCACTGCGACCTATGAACTTTTTCAAGCAAACCCGCAAGTCTCGATCAAGGCATTAAGTAAAAGTAGTATGACCGTGGTATCAGACGTATTGTCTTCGACGATCAATACCTTATTGTTTGCCTTTATGGGAAGTAATCTGGCGTTGATTACGTGGTTTCAAGATTTATCGATCTCCTTTGGTGAAATGATCAATTCGAAGGCGTTCGTCTCAGAATTGGTCGTTTGTTTGATCACGGGTCTGGCAGCGGTGATTATTTTACCCATCACCGCATGGGCAGCAAGTTGGTATTTTTTGAAAAGAAACCGAATGGAATAGAAGGGAGCTCAACCACTATGGAACCACTAATTGAAACCAAGCGATTATTGCTGCGAGAAATGAGTCATGACGATCGACCAGCGATTGAAAAGATTTTGCAAGATCCAGAAGTTATGATTGCCTATGAAGGGCCCTTCAGTGAGCAGGAAGTCACTGGTTGGATCGACAAACAGCTGCAACGCTATCAAAACGATCACATTGGCTTGTGGCTAGTGATTGAGAAAGCATCCGGGCAAGCGATCGGTCAATGCGGTTTGACATGGCAAGACGTCAAGGGAGAAGCCGTTTTAGAAATTGGGTACTTGTTTCAAAAGAACTTCTGGCATCGTGGGTTTGCCACAGAAGCCGCCCAGGCTTGTAAAGACTATGCGTTTGCAACGCCGAATGCCGCCATTGTTTATTCGATCATTCGTGAGACCAATCAAGCCTCCATAAATGTGGCATTGCGCAATGGAATGAAGCTGGTGGATCGCTTTGTTAAACACTATCGACAAGTGGACATGCCGCATCTTGTGTATGCTGTGGCGAAAGAGATGTGAAAAACGAAAGAATGCTTTTTTCGATTTAGACAATGAAATGCCCCTAGGAAGTTAGCTTTTTCTAACTTTCTAGGGGCGTTTTTTAAGCTTGCGTAAAGCTTTTTCGCTCGATGAGTTCAGCCCCTAAAAGGACTGTTTTGGTGATCGCTCGAGGATGAACGATCTGATCCACCAGCAAATCGATCGCGGTTTTGGCGATTTCCTCCACATCGATGTTAAACGTTGTTAGTGGGGGAGCCACAAATTTTGCGATCTCATTGTCATTGATACTGATTAATTCCAAGCGATCAGGAATGATGATAGATCGTTCATTTAACGCTTGGAGCACACCAACTGCGACGGTGTCAGAAGCCACAAAGAGCGCCTCTGGCAAATTGTCACCAAGGGATTCCACCATTTTTTTCGCCAAACGATAGCCGGTTTCAACGGAAAAATTGCCACCACTAAATAAGAACGCCTCATCGAACGCATCTCGACGAGCCAGCGTTTGACGGAAGATGATCTCGCGACTATCCATTTCTGCACGTTGAGTATCAGGATTTAGATAAGCGCCACCAATAAAGCCGATCTTTCGGTATCCTTTTGTTAAAAACAGATCGATCGCCAGTTGCGTCATTCGATCAGTATCGGGTTTGACCGTATCGAACAGCTCTGGACAGGGGTTGATTTCCAAAAGGACACCATAGGGGCAAACGGATTTGAACTGCTGCGTTTCTTTCTCAGTGAAAGAGCCAATCCCAATAAACCCCGCGACCTCTTGCAATGTTTCTAAAACATCATCTTCATGGGTGATCAGTTGAATTTCCAAATTGTTGATTTTCGCATATTTTTCTAAAGAGATTCGCAATTGTCGAAAATAGACATCTTGAAGCTCTTCTTGTTCTGTCAGCCAGAAAAGGACGGCGATTTTTTCTAGTGTTGTTTTTATTTTTGAGCGATCATAACCTAGTGATAAAGCGGTATGAATAATTTTTTGACGCGTATCGGCTGCGATCGACAACGATTCGTCGCCTTTCAATAATCGGGAAACAGTCGCTTGTGAAAAGCCTGATTGCTCGGCAATTTTTTTTATTGTAACCAATCTTCTTCACCTCTTTCTTCTAGTATACGCTAACAACTTTACTAAGTAAATGAATTTACTAAATATATTTACTGAATAGTGGAAGTTTGTAACATAGAGGTATTTCGAAAAAAATATTTGTGTGATAAACCTTGATTTTATCCGTTTATTTACTCCATTGAAGAAATTAATTTAGTAAAACTATTTACATATTAAGTAAAATAATTTATTATAAACGAGAAGATAGCGTTTGCAAAATAAAGAAAAGGTGGAGAAATGATGATGAAAAAAATGTCTCGAGTTCTTTTTTTAAGTGTAGCAGCTTTAGGATTAGGTGCTTGCGGTCCACAAAGCGAAGGGACAGATAGTACTGCAGCAAATAGTGGCAGCGGTAAGGACTATGATCTATTGGTCTGGGAAGACCAAGCAAAATCAACTGGGATTGAAGAGGCAGTCAAACAATTTGAAGAAGAACACGATGTGACGATCAAAGTGGTCGAAAAAGCCTATGGTGGACAGATCGAAGATTTACGATTGGATGGCCCCGCTGGTACAGGTGCGGATGTCATCACGATTCCTGGCGATCAAATCGGTACAGCCGTTACCGAAGGGTTGTTGAAAGAATTAACAGTCGATCAAACGCTACAAGATCTGTATACAGAATCAGCAATGCAATCGCAAATCGTTGACGGCAAAGTTTACGGCTTACCAAAAGCGGTTGAAACACAAATTTTGTATTATAACAAAGAACTAATTTCCGAAGAAGACTTGCCACAGACAACGGATGAGTGGCTGGAGTATTCCAAGTCTGTCTTAGGTGCTGACAGTTATGGGTTACTGGCATTATGGGATCAAATTTATTACGCACAAGGTGTATTGAGCGGTTATGGCGGTTATGTTTTTGGCGAGAATGCCGATGGATCCTATGACCCTGAAGATATTGGATTAGCTAATGAAGGTGCGATCGAAGGAGCGGACTATATCCAACAGTTTTATGATGCAGGTGTTTTTCCATCCGGATTGGTCGGTGAACAAGGAATCAATGTGTTGGACTCTTTATTTACGGAAGGAAAAGCTGCAGCTGTCGTCTCGGGACCATGGAACTTGTCTCCTTATAAAGAAGCGGGCATCGACTATGGTGTGAAAGAATTGCCATTATTAGGGAATGGTGAACATATGGGCTCCTTTATCGGTGTCAAAAGCTACAACGTAAGTAGCTATTCCCAAAACCCTGAATTAGCTGAAGCGTTCGTGAAATTTATCAGCAATGAGGAGAATTCAAAAGTCCGTTATGAAAAAACACAAGAAGTACCAGCGGTTGCTTCTTTGGCAGATGATCCATCAGTTCAAGAAAGTGAAAGTGCTGCAGCCATCGCCGCTCAGTCCCAACACGCAGAACTAACACCAGGGATCACTGAAATGAATTCAGTATGGGAACCAATGGATGCCGCATTGCAAACCATTGCTACTGGAAAGGCTGAACCGAAAACAGCTCTACCACAGGCAGTCGATCAGATCAAATCAGCCATTGCAGCAATTCAAAACTAAAAAGTCGTTACGAGGACAAACGTTTCGGATGGTGATTCAGCACTAGGAATCAAGTAATGCCGAACGAAACGTTTGTCAGCGGCTTTTTCTTACAGGGGGCGAAAATGTGAAAAACACGCAGTCGTATGCAAAACGAGCAATGCTATTCTCGATAATACCAGGATTCGGTCAATTTTATAATCGGCAAAAAATCAAAGGCGCTTTATTTTTCTTCTTTTTTGCTATGTATCTTGTCGTCTTTAAAGATTTATTTAATATGGGACTTTGGGGCATCGTGACATTAGGCGTGGAAGTGCCGAGAGACAATTCCATCTTTTTATTAGCAGAAGGATTAGTTGCCTTGATCGTCATCGGTTTTGGTCTGTTGTTCTATTATTTAAACATCCGTGATGCCTATAAAAACGGCGAATTAAGAGACAATGAGCTACCAGTCAACTCTATCCGTGAAAGCTACCAGGCACTATTAAGAGAAGGCTATCCTTATTTAATGAGTAGCCCAGCATTTTTCTTACTCGTGTTTTCTGTTATTTTTCCGATTCTCTTTAGTATCGCGTTAGCTTTTACGAACTATGATCTGTATCATTCTGCACCTGCCAATTTAGCAGATTGGGTGGGATTAGAGACCTTTAAGAAGATTTTTACTGTCGATATTTGGCGTAGTACCTTCTTCAATGTTCTAGGCTGGACAGTTATCTGGACCTTGATCGCCTCAACGTTACAAGTTTCTATCGGAATATTTTTAGCGGTGCTGGTGCATCAAAAAGAACTACGATTCAAAAAGTTCTTTCGAACGATTTTGATCCTCCCATGGGCAGTTCCGGGATTTGTTACGATCTTGGTATTTTCAGGAATGTTCAATGATTCCTTTGGTGCGATCAATAATACGATTTTGAATTTCTTCCAGATTTCACCGATTCCTTGGCTAACGAGTGCGAATTGGACCCGTTTAGCTTTGTTACTGATTCAAGGCTGGCTAGGCTTTCCGTATATTTTTATCGTGACTACAGGGACGCTGCAATCCATTCCTGATGATTTGTATGAGGCGGCGACCATCGATGGTGCTTCAGCTATGCAAAAATTCCGACGAATCACATTGCCATTACTGCTTTATGCAATGGCACCAATTTTGATTACGCAATATACGTTTAACTTCAACAATTTCAATATCATTTATCTGTTTAATTCTGGTGGGCCGGCAGTTCCTGGTTCGACCGCTGGTGGTACCGATATTTTGGTTTCATGGATCTATAAGCTCACGATGCAAAATAGTCAATATGCACTAGCAGCAGCATTGACGATTCTCTTATCGATCGTCGTAATCGCGATTGCTTTATGGCAATTCCGTCGAACAAATTCATTCAAGGAGGTTGGATAACATGAAGGCAGCAAGTATGAAAAAACAAAAATTTGTCCGCCTATCCTTGACATATCTCGTACTGATTTTTACGGTAGTGGTGATCGTCTACCCTTTACTATGGACGATCGGTGCTAGTTTTAATCCTGGGAACAGTTTAATAAGTACGAGTCTGATTCCGACGAGTCCGACATTAAGTCACTACACGAAATTGTTTGCTGGCGACAACTCGCTATATTATAGTCAATGGTATTTGAATTCATTGAAAATCAGTGTATGCACTATGTTCCTGTCACTGATCTTTGTCTCCATGACGGCTTATTCCTTTTCACGGTTTCGTTTTACAGGCCGTAAAAATGGATTGATGCTGTTCTTACTACTACAAATGATCCCGCAGTTCTCTGCCTTGATCGCAATGTTTGTACTGGCGCAAATGCTCGGCTTGATCAATAGTCATTGGTTGCTGATCTTGATTTACGTTGGGGGTCAGATTCCCATGAACACGTACTTATTGAAAGGATATTTTGACTCGATCCCGTTAGATTTAGACGAGAGTGCCAAGATAGATGGCGCAAGCAATACGCGAATATTCTGGCAAATTTTGATTCCATTATCTCGACCAATGCTGGCAGTGGTTGCCATGAATGGTTTCACCGGACCACTGGGAGACTTTGCCCTGTCTTCAGTGATTTTACGTAATCCTGAGTACTATACATTACCCATCGGGTTATACAAATTAGTCACGGATAAAATGGGTGCCAGCTATACGACTTTTGCGGCAGGGGCCATTTTGATCAGTATTCCGATCGCGCTCGTCTTTATTGCATTACAAAAACATTTTGTCTCCGGTTTGACCGCTGGCGGCACAAAAGGATAGGAAGAGAAGATGACAAGATATAACTTAGAAGAACGCTTTTTACATGGTGGGGATTATAATCCTGACCAGTGGCTAAATTATCCCGAGATCTTAGCCAAAGATTTAGAACTAATGGAAAAAGCTCATGCTAATACATTTTCCCTTGGTATTTTTGCTTGGAGTGCCTTAGAGCCAGCAGAAGGGGTGTTTCAATTTGAATGGTTAGACAAAATCATGGATGAGCTTGCCGAACGAAACAGTAACGTCATTTTAGCGACGCCAAGCGGCGCGCGTCCTGCCTGGTTGTCTAAAGCATACCCTGAAGTTCTCCGGACCAATGAAAAACGGGAAAAAATGTTACACGGTGGGCGACACAATCACTGCTTTTCTTCGCCAATCTATCGTGAGAAAGTGGCGATCATCAATCGGAAATTAGCTGAACGCTACCACGATCACCCAGCACTATTGATGTGGCATATTTCCAATGAGTATTCTGGAGATTGTCATTGTCCTATTTGCCAAGAAAACTTTCGTCAGTGGGTCAAGCAGAAGTACCAAACGCTAGCAGCCTTGAATGAGGCCTGGTGGGGACCGTTCTGGAGCCATACCATCACCGATTGGTCGCAAATCGAATCTCCTTCACCGATCGGCGAAATGCAAGTTCATGGACTAAATCTAGACTGGCATCGTTTTGTAACCGATCAGACTATTGATTTCTATGAACATGAGATCAAAGACATTCGTCGTTTGTCTCCAGATGTGCCGATCACAACGAATTTCATGGCAGATACCCGTGATTTGATTCCCTTTTATAGTCTTGATTATGGAAAATTTGCCCAGCATGTGGATGTCATTAGTTGGGACTGTTATCCTGCTTGGCATAATGATTGGGGAACGACAGCTGATTTGGCAAGTAAGGTTGGGTTTATCAATGATCAATATCGTAGCTTGAAAAAGCAACCATTTTTGATCATGGAATCAACCCCTAGTGGTGTGAATTGGCATCCAGTCAATCGCACGAAACGTCCCGGGATGCATCTTTTGTCTTCTATGCAATTTATTGCTCACGGTTCAGACAGTAATCTTTATTTCCAATGGCGGAAATCTCGAGGCTCGTCTGAGAAGTTCCATGGGGCCGTCGTGGACCATGACAACGACGAGCAAAATCGTGTTTTTCAAGATGTAGCAGAAGTGGGGAAAGCCTTAGAAGAAATCAAAGAAATCAAAGGATTGCACAAAAAAGCCAAAGTGGCGATCATCTATGATTGGGATAACAATTGGGCGCTCAATGATGCGCAAGGTTTTGGTTTGGAGAGCAAACGCTACCCACAAACGTTGCAAGAGCATTATCGCTATTTTTGGGATCATGACATCGCGGTTGATGTCATCACGAAAGACCATGACTTTGATGCTTACCAATTGATCATCGCTCCGATGCTTTACCTCTTACCAAAAGAAACTATGAAAAAATTTCAACAGTATACGAAAAATGGCGGGACACTGGTTTCCACTTATTTGACGGGGATCGTGAATGAAACGGACTTGACCTATTTAGGGGGCTGGCCCCAAGAGTTAGAAGAACTGTTTGGTGTGTCTGTGAAAGAAATCGATACGTTATATCCGAAACAAAAAAATCTGCTTTTAATGAAGGAGCAGCAGTACCAAATTCATGATTATTGTAGTATTGTCCAAACAAACACCGCCCAAACGTTAGGGGTGTACGGTGCAGATTTTTATCAAGGTCAAGCTGCAGTGACCGTAAATGATTATGGTGAAGGAAGTGCCTACTATCTCGGGGGACGGACGGATCAAGCCTTTTTGGAAGACTTCTATCAAGAAGTAACACAACAGCTTCGCTTACAAAATGAGTGGGTCAGCCAAGGTTCAACGAACGTGTCGATTCAAAGTAGAGAAAGTCAGCAAGAGCAGCTCGCTCCGACTACCTATTATTTTGTGATGAATTTTTCCGAAGAAAATCAAGAAGTAGAGGTAGCAACTTCAGGAATCGACTTGCTTACAGGAAAAACGACAAACCAACTTCTTCAGTTGGCGCCTTATGAGGTGCAGATCATCAAAGTGACAGCATAAGATCAATAAAACTATTGTGTCAATTATATGAGAAAAAAGAAGTACTAACGCTGATGAAAAGCGTAAGTACTTCTTTTTTATAGAGAGTGTTTTAATTTTCTTGCGCAAATTCGGCAGCTTTTGTTCCTGCTTGGCGTCCGAAGATGATGATATCGGCAACGGCATTACCGCCAATTCGGTTTTCACCATGCAACCCACCAGTTACTTCACCGGCTGCAAAAAGACCTGGAATGATCTCGTTATCCGTAGCGATCACTTCTGTGTTGGTGTTGATCTTCACGCCGCCCATCGTGTGGTGGATACCAGGAGCGATGGCAATGGCATAGTAAGGTCCTGTTGACAAATCGTTGTCCATTGCTGTGCTGCGTCCAAAGGCTTCGTCTTCACCAGCAGCTACACTGCTGTTCCAGGTAGCGATCGTTTCAGCAAGCGCTGCTTCTGGCATGTCCAATTCTTTTGCCAATTCTTCAATCGTGTCAGCGGATTTGACTAACCCTTGTTGCTCGTAAAAATCAATGGCTGTTACGCGTTCTTTGACACCTGCATCAAAAACTAACGTTGCCGATTTTTCAGGTAGGGCAATAATCGCTTCAGAGACTTTGTCTCGTGTTTCCATTTCATTGAAGAACCGTTCGCCTTCTTGATTGACCAAGATCGCGCCTTCTCCACGGACAGCTTCAGTGATCAACAGTGATTTAGACTGATCCACTGTTGGGTGGATTTGGATTTGCTCTAAATCAACCGTTTGTCCGCCTAACGCTTCGATCATTTTGATTCCATCACCAGTCGAACCCTCTTGGTTCGTTGTCACGTAGTCTGCCAATTCTGGTTTGTACTCGGTGATCATGTCGAAATTGGCACCGAAACCGCCTGTTGTAACGACAACTGCTTTGGCATCAATGGTTTGTTCGTTTCCTTCTACTTCAACGGTCACCCCGTTGACTTGACCATCTTCTTCATTGATTTCTTTGACATCGGCATTTACAAAAATTGGGATTTCCAATTCATGGATGTTGCGCATCAAGCCATCAACTAAGTATTCCCCAACCGCGGAACCATCAGATGGACGGTGCGTTCTTTTTTCACTCATCCCGCCAGTCGTTGTTAAGTTGTCTAAAGTGATACCCATGGAATCTAACCAATCGATCGCTTCTGCTGAATGATCCACAAAGTAGCGCAACAATTCTTCATCATTGGTGTTGTGACCGCCAGCTAATGTTTCTTCATAGAATAGATCGTTTGAATCTTCAATGCCTTCTGCTTCTTGGAATTTGGTTTCTGAAGCGTTCATTCCTGCAGAAGATTTCAATGTATTCCCACCAGAAATTGGCATTTTTTCTAAAATAACTGGGTTTGCGCCAGCTTCCTTTGCTTGGATCGCAGCGGCCATTCCAGCGCCACCCGCACCGACAATCACGACATCGTAGCTGTCTGCAAGTTCGCTAGGGTCTGTGTATTCTTGACCAGATGCAGCTGAAGTTGCATCTGTTTCTTCATTAGCAGATGAACCAGTACTTGTGCTGCTGCTTGTTTGTGAATCAGCGCCACAAGCACTCAAAGTTGCTAACGAGGTTAGGACTAATAGTGTTTGGAAAATTTTCTTCATTGTTTTTATTCCTCCTAAAACTTTTTCCAAATCAAAGACTAACATAGTTGTCATGTTATTTTTAGCTTTTGTTCGAAAAATCACATAATAATTAGAAAAGTTTAATTTATAAAGCGTTTTAGTCGAGATGAAAGGGTTTCTTGGTCATCATAAAAGAGAGTGAGTTCGTGAATTTATGGAAATAGAAGAATTGTTGATTCTTTGATTTGTTTGGTATTAATCATAAAGGGAGAAAGCGAAGAGGCTTTGATTCGCCTCTCTTCTGTTATTGAAAAACGTACGTCACTGAGGTGCCGAGGAATGATCTCTTTTATTAAGAATAAATCCAATGCTTTGCGCTCAAAGGATAGAAAGAAATTGATGGCATCCGTGTTTGTGGGCACCAACTTTTACTCAATAAATAAAGATAGAATCTTAGTTTTCAAGAGTCATTGCCAAGAAACTGCGGTGTTTCTTAAAAAAATCAAGAGAACTGTCTTGCAAAACCAATCCTTTCTTGTATAATAAAAATAAGTTAGGTCTACCTAAAAAATAAATAAACTATCCTTAACTATGGAAATGGAGTGAAAATAATGATTACTTTTTCAGAAATATCCGCAGCCTATGATGGCGATCATCAAGTGATCTCGGATTTGTCGTTTCAAGTAGAAAAACCGTCGATCGTAGGGATCATTGGTCCAAATGGGGCAGGGAAGTCGACGCTGATCAAAGCGGCGTTGAAATTGATCCCTTCCAGTGGGAACATGAGTGTCGACAAAAAAGCGTTAAAAGACTTTCAAAAGGAAATTGCCTATGTCGAACAAAAGACCGCGGTTGATTACACGTTTCCGATCACAGTCAAAGAAGTCGTATCTTTAGGCTTGTATCCTAAGATGGGCATGTTCCAAAGGATGTCGGCAAACGATTGGCAGAAAGTGACAGCCGCTCTGGCAGCGGTAGAAATGGAATCCTTTGCGGAACGTCAGATTGGGGAATTGTCCGGCGGGCAGTTTCAGCGGGTCTTGATTGCTCGAACGTTGGTGCAAGATGCCAACTATATTTTCCTCGATGAGCCCTTTGTAGGGATCGATGCCACCAGTGAAGCGATCATCGTCGGCCTGTTGCGTAACTTGCGAGATGCTGGCAAGACGATTTTTATCGTTCACCATGATCTGGGGAAAATCACCGAATACTTTGATTACTTGGTTCTGCTCAATCAAACCCTGATCGCTGCGGGACCAGTCAGTGAAGTCTTTACCGAGAGCAATTTGAAGCAAACATTTGGCGATGCGATTATCGTGAAAGGAGGCGTTTAACATGTTGACAAGCTTTTTTACGAGTTTAAGTAACTATCATTTCTTGCAAAATGCCTTGATCACGGCAGTCGCGATCGGGATCGTGGCAGGGGTGATCGGTTGTTTTATTATCTTACGAGGGATGTCCTTGATGGGGGATGCAATCTCTCATGCGGTCTTACCAGGGGTAGCCTTGTCTTATATCTTCGGCGTTCATTTTTTTGTCGGGGCGATCTTCTTTGGGATCTTGGCTTCCATGATCATTACCTATATCGCCAATAACAGCCTGATCAAAAGCGATACGGCGATCGGTATCACCTTTAGTTCGTTTCTAGCTTTAGGGGTTATCTTGATTGGAGTAGCAAATAGTTCGACTGATTTGTTTCACATTTTGTTTGGGAATGTGCTAGCGGTGCAAGACAGCGACAAATGGCTGACGATCGCTATCGCTATCCTTGTGCTGGCAGTGATCATCCTCTTCTTCCGTCCACTGTTGATCACGTCTTTTGATCCGATGATGGCAAAGGCCTTTGGGATGAAAGTGCAAGCCTATCACTATTTATTGATGTTCTTGTTGACTTTGGTTTCAGTGACAGCGATGCAAAGCGTCGGAACGATCTTGATCGTGGCTCTGTTAGTCACTCCAGCAGCAACGGCTTATCTTTATACAAAACAATTGAAGCATATGATGGTCATCGCAGGGGTTTTAGGTGGTTTCGCCTCATTTATCGGCTTGTTTATCGGGTACAGCTTTAATATTGCCGCAGGATCAAGTATCGTTTTGACCGCAGGAGCCTTTTTCGTGATCGGTTTCTTGTTCTCACCAAAACAAAAGACCAGTCCAGTCAAACGCTGGTCAGCGACGGCGGTTTTAGCAACGGCAGCTGTAGCTGGTGGCTTCTTTTTGGCACAGCAAAACGGACAGATGGCCCAAACAGAAGGGAAACTTTCAGTAGTAGCGACCAATTCGATCATTGCTGATATTACGGAAAACATTGCCGGTGATCGAATCGATCTTCACAGTATCGTACCAGTGGGGCGTGATCCCCATGAATATGAACCTTTAGTGGAAGATGTTCGAAAAGCGACCGATGCCGATCTTATCCTTTACAACGGCTTGAATCTAGAAACTGGCGGCAATGGCTGGTTTACCAAATTGATGAACAATGCCAATAAGGTAGAAAATGAAGATTATTTTGCCGTCAGTGATGGCGTGGATGTGCTTTATCTTTCTGATGATGAAGACCACAGCAAAGCCGATCCTCATGCATGGTTAAATCTAGAAAACGGTATGATCTATGCCCGCAACATTGCTCAACGCTTGAGCGAAAAGGATCCTGACAATCGCTCTTTCTATGAAGAAAACCTTGAACGCTACTTGGCTTCATTAGAAGAACTGGATCAGCAAGCGAAGGAAAACTTCCAATCGATTCCCGAAGAGAAGAAATTGATCGTCA
The DNA here is from genome assembly GCF_050542975.1 of Enterococcus sp. DIV1368d. NCBI lineage: Bacteria > Bacillati > Bacillota > Bacilli > Lactobacillales > Enterococcaceae > Enterococcus > Enterococcus sp. DIV1368d. The sequence continues at coordinate 1,168,006 of NZ_CP172939.1, forward strand.
CCAGTGAGGGAGCCTTCAAATACTTCTCCAAAGCCTACGGTGTACCGTCTGCCTATATCTGGGAAATCAATACCGAAGAAGAAGGAACCCCTGCGCAAATCAAGAACTTGGTGGATCAGCTGCAAAATTCAGCCGTCGCTTCCTTATTTGTCGAAAGCAGCGTCAATACTCGTCCGATGCAAAGTGTTTCTCGTGATGCAGGTATTCCGATATTCGGAACCGTCTTTACCGATTCGATTGCAGAGCCGGGAGAAGAAGGCGACAGCTACTATAACATGATGAAATGGAATCTCGATACGATTTATCAAGGCTTGAATCAATAATGCAAAAAACATCCTTAGCTCGTTCTGGCTAAGGATGTTTTTTCGTCGTATTTTTGTGCTGGAGAAAAGCAAAGAGATAAAATCCGCAGCCCATCAAAGCAGCAAGAAAAGCGATGACAGGAAAGTACAACCCCTGACCGTATACATAGGCTGTATAAGCGAAGAAGGCGATCAAAAACCAAAGCGTTCCCGAGATGAGCATTTTTTGGTTCCTCCTAATTGTTAAAAAGTGTTTATTTAGTATATTTTAACACGGTAGGCGCAAAAAGAAAATCAGCGAATCGAACGTTTGCTGAAACGAGTCGCTGATTTTTTCCCAATTGCACCGATGAACAGTTAAGAAACGTTCAATTGCTGTTGCGGTTCTAAATGGTAATAAAGGATCTCAGGTGGGACACCGAGTCGGGCGGGAATCTTGGTCATACCAACCCCGCTGGAAACACTTAATAAGGTCTCATTGCCTAAAAGGTAGAGCCCATCGGTATATTTCAACGCGCCCTTTGTTTTCGCGTAATAAAAAGGCAAGCGAATCTGCCCGCCATGGCTATGGCCAGAAAGAATCAAGTCGTAGTTTGGCAGATTGGTGATCCGAGAAACATAATCGGGTTCATGGAGCAAAAGCAGCTGCCACTCTGCTAAGGTTGCTTCATAGGTAAAACTGACTTTCGGACTTTCTATATCGATACCGACAATATTCATCGACGTCTTGTCATCAGAACCAAAAACCGACTCATTATCAAGTAAGGTAAACCCTGCATGCTGGTATATTTCCTTAACAAAGTAATGCCCGTCATTCAAATGGTCATGGTTCCCCATAACTGCGATCTTACCCAGAGGCGCTTGCAATTTTTTCAGCTTTTCGATCAGTCGCTTGGTTGAACGATGCGGCCATTTTTTATAATTATCGATCAGATCCCCCGTAATGATGATCAGATCCGGCTTGTTTTGGATCGTTGATCGAATGATGCGATTCATTCGCCGTGGTTTGTACCAACGAGAAAAATGAAGGTCGCTGATATGGGCGATCACGAGATTGCTTTCTGCTTGATAAAGATCGTAAGCCTTTGAAATATCTAAGACGGTGCGCTTGTCTTTTTTTATGAGGTAGTGCCGTTGTTTGAGAAGATGCGGTTCAATAATAAAGGAGTAAACTAGCAAGCCCGTAAGGAGGAATGCAATAAGAATGAGGGTGTACATGGCGTGGCTCCTTTTTTGATTTGCTAGTTTCTAGCATAGTAGATTCTTACAAAAAAAGCAATCATGCGAAAGCAAAAATAACAAAAAATATCCATCGTATTTCGTTTGTTTCTTCCATGAAAAAAAGATACAAAAGGGGCGGCAATAGCCGACTTTTGTATCCTAGATCGTAATTATTTGATTTTCACCAAACGTTTAAAGCGTGCTTTGTGTTTGACGGGGATCAAAGCCATGACACAATCATAAGGGACGGAGATGATCGCCCATGCGAGACTTTTACTTGAAGCAAAGGGATAGTTTTGCTTTAAGACAAAATGGCCACTGATCAAGGCAAAACCGATACTGCCGACCCACAGCCATTGCGGGTCCCAATTCGTAAAATGTTGGAGGGCAGTGATGACAAAGGGATAGCCGTAAAAGTACAATGCAGTCAAAACGAAAGTGACGTTTTTGGTTAATTGACGCAGGGTCAGTAAGAAAAATAAGCCAGAAAGAACGATACCCAATGGCGGGAACAGACTAACTAAGAAGGAATATACGATGCCCCATACGATCATGCCAGGTCCTTTGACGAGAGCGGCTAAGACAAAGACAAAAAGTAGGAATAAGAGCTGTTGCGAAAAACTTGCTGCTGTCAAAAGTCCGAAGAAACCAACCAATAACCAGTGAGAAAAAGTCGCTGTTTGATTCTTTTGTGGTGTCTGTTGCTGCAATTTTAGCCAGGTAGCAAAATTCGGGAAATCATGCTGGAAATTTCTCTGAAAATCGCTGTTGAATGCTTGATGGGCATTTTGCTGCCGATAGTAATGATATTGATGTTTTAACGTGCCTTTCGTGGCTGCTTTTTGGCCAGAAAAAAAGCGGCCGGGATCAATTTTTGATCGTTCCATATTTCCACCTCCATACGATTTCGTTACCCTCAGTATAGAGAAAATCAACTTCGGCGTCCTCCAACTTTGGGCGGATTTTTTTTGCTTGCTGAAAGTTTTCTTAAACTGATGAAAAAAGCGAAGAGGATTCGTTTCTTAAACCGTCAAAATATGCTAGAGTATAGAAGGACTAAGGAGGAGATTTCATGATTTTTGATTCTCATACACATTTGAATGCAGAACAGTTTAACGAAGACATTCCCGAAACGGTCGCCCGTGCGCAAGAACTAGGAGTAACGGAGATGGCGGTCGTCGGTTTCGATCAGCCAACGATTGAAAAATCGTTAGCATTAAGCAAAGAATATCCTGGCATTTACAGTATTATCGGTTGGCATCCCACCGAAGCTGGTTCTTATACCCCACAAGTGGAAACCTATTTGCAAGAGCGCTTGGAACAACCAAAAGTCGTTGCCCTAGGTGAAATCGGTTTAGACTATCACTGGATGGAAGATCCGAAGGAAGTTCAAGAAAAGGTCTTTCGTCGGCAAATGGCGATCGCCCGTGAACATCAGCTGCCCATCAGTATTCATACCCGTGAAGCCTTAGAAGATACCTATGCGATTTTAAAGGATGAAAAAGTCCAAACGATCGGCGGCATCATGCACAGCTTTAGCGGGGACGGCGAATGGGCGAAAAAGTTCTTGGACCTAGGAATGTATATTTCCTTTAGTGGTGTCGTGACCTTCAAAAAGGCGACGGAGGTACAAGAAGCTGCGCAAGTCGTGCCACAAGATCGGCTGCTCGTTGAGACTGACGCGCCGTATTTAGCCCCTGTTCCTTATCGCGGCAAGCGCAATGAACCGGGCTATACTCATTATGTAGTGGATAAAATCGCGGAGCTGCGGCAAGAAGCGGTGGCTGATGTTGCGGCCTACACGACAAAAAATGCCCATCGCTTGTTTAGGATCAATGACTAATAAACCGAAAATCGAAGAAATCATTGTCGTCGAAGGCAAAGACGACACCCGTCGGCTGCAAGAAGTGTTCGATGTAGATACCATCGAGACGATCGGTTCGGCGATCGATGACACGATCCTTGATCAAATCGAGCACGCCCAAGAGACACGAGGGGTCATCGTGTTTACCGATCCCGATTTTTCGGGAGAAAAGATCCGCAAAATCATTATGGAAGTCGTTCCTGATGCCAAGCATGCCTTTTTACCGCGCAGCCAGGCAGCACCGAAAAGCAAGGGCAGTTTAGGCGTGGAACACGCCAGCCATGAAGCGTTGAAAGAAGCCTTGCGAAAAGTCGTAACCCCGATTGCTTCAAATGAAGTCAGTGAGGGAACCATTGATCGGCAACAGTTGTTAGCGTATGGCTTGATCGCAGGGGCTGGAGCGAAAGAGAAACGAGAGCGGTTGGGGGATCTTTTACGCATCGGCTATACGAACGGCAAACAATTAGAGAAGCGGCTGACAATGTTTCGTATCACCGATGCAGAGTTGGCAGAAGCAATGAAAATAGTGGAGGAAGAATTGTGAAGGAAGAACGGGATATAGCAACCCCCTCAAGAACCAAAGAGATTTTAGCGAAACATGGCTTTACCTTTAAAAAAAGTTTAGGGCAAAACTTCTTAACAGAACCGAATATTTTACGGAAAATCGTAGAGACTGCAGGCATCGACGAGACGACAAACGTCATTGAGGTTGGTCCTGGAATCGGTGCGCTGACCGAACAGTTGGCAAAACATGCCAAGCAAGTGTTGGCGTTTGAAATTGATGATCGGTTGATCCCAGTGTTAGCCGACACAATGCAGCCATATCAAAATGTGAAAATCATTCATCAAGATGTCTTGCAAGCAGATCTGGCAACGACCATTCAGTCAGCATTCAGCGATACGGCTGCTTCATTAAAAGTTGTCGCAAATTTGCCCTACTACATCACTACGCCAATTATGATGCACTTTTTAGAGTCTCAGGTAAAAGTAGATGAAATGGTCGTGATGATGCAAAAAGAAGTGGCAGATCGAATCTCAGCAGTTCCCGGGACTAAAGCCTATGGCTCGTTGTCGATCGCTGTGCAATACTACATGGAAGCAAAACTGGCATTCATCGTCCCGAAAACCGTTTTTGTGCCCCAACCGAATGTTGATTCGGCTATTTTGAAATTGACGCGTCGATCACAACCAGCAGTCGCAGTCACCGATGAAAAAGAGTTTTTCAAATTAACGAAAGCAGCCTTTCAGCTGCGTCGCAAAACCCTTTGGAACAATTTGCAAAATAGCTATGGAAAAGATGAAACAACCAAACAGTGGTTGGCAGACAGTTTAGAAGCAAGTGGGATCGATCCAAAACGTCGTGGAGAAACGCTGTCGTTAGCGGAATTTGCCAAATTAAGCAATGAAATGCAAGCGCGCAAAGAATAACTTCTATCAAAACGGATGTTGAATAAACATTCGTTTTTTGTGTCTTGACACCTCGTGGAAATACCAGTAGAATAAGCAAGACAGAACTGTCATGACACATTGAAGGAGAGAGTATAAATGAAAAATCATTCCATCCGCCATTTAACGATCGCTGCATTGTTGATCGGCATGGGGATCGTCATTCCCATGGTAATGCCCAAAATCGTCATTGGACCAGCATCCTTTACTTTAGCTAGCCACGTTCCCGTATTTGTGGCGATGTTCTTTTCACCAGCGATGGCGATCGCGGTAGCTTTAGGAACAACCTTTGGCTTTTTCTTAACACTGCCACCAATCATTGCTTTACGGGCATTGTCCCATGTTGTTTTTGCAGTCATCGGTGCCTTCTATTTACAGAAGCACCCAGATATTTTACTGAAAAATGGCAAACCCTCTTTATTGAATATCAAATTTCAGAGCTTTAACTTGATTATTGGACTGATTCATTCTGCCGTTGAAATGGCAGTCGTTGCCGCCTTTTACTTCACAGGAAATGTACCAGGAACCTCATTCGACGGCAATTTCTACTATTTTTTGTTCGTTTTGATGGGGATCGGTGGCTTGATCCATAGCTTGATCGATTTCAATTTGGCTTATTTTGTTGCAGGTGCCTTAAGCAAACAATTTGATATTCGTTCTTTTTCAAAAGCAAAAGGACGCTTTATTCAGAAACAGAAGAAAGCGGCATAAGCGCCAGTTTGAATAGACCCGCTGCCTAGACGGGTCTATTTTTTGTGTTTAGATTAAGAAAATACTCCTTCTTAAAAGTTTATTATAGTGAAATAATAAACAGAAATAAGTTATAATATACAAGAGGAGGAAGTAGATGAAGAAGATAAAGTTAAAACGGTTACTTTTAAGTATGTTCGTCTTGATGCTCTTCTTTCTGCTGATATTTTATGACAGTAAGAACGGGCAGTCCCCCTTTAAAGTGATAGAGGATGAATTGACACTAGCACTTTCGGATGAGGAACAAACACCAGAGCCGGAATACAGTGAGGTTATTCAATTAGATGTTCCGTTAGAAAATCAATTCGATGAAGTTGCGTTAGGGAATGGCTGTGAAGTAACAGCTTTATCGATGCTCTTGAATTTTTACGGATTTGATACCAATAAAAATCAATTGGCAGAAGAATTAGCCTATGTCCCGCTTTATGAAGATTACGATCACCATGGAGATCCACGAGAAGGTTTTGTTGGAAACATTTATGGCGGCGATAGCGCGATGGGTGTTGACGTTGAGCCGATCACCGATGTTGCCGAAAGAATTGTGAAAGAGCAATATGAAGTCGTTAGTGGACGAGACAAAAGCTTTGATGAGATCGTCAAAGTATTGCAATCTGGGAAACCAGTTTGGATGATTGCTACGTTAGAATTACAAGTACCTGCTGATACGGATTTCTTTGAATGGGAGACCAAAAGTGGGCAAATCCTTGTGACGGCATTGATCCATTCGGTGGTGATCACCGGCATTGATGGTGATATGATGTATGTCAACGACCCTTATGGATATAAGGATCGTGAAGTCAGCAAAGAAGACTTAGCAACGATTTATGAAAAAATGGGGCAACAATATTTATATTTAGAAGAACTATAAGAAAAAAATAAACTTGCCGTTGACAGTAAATGAAAAAACAATTATAATTTTTTAAAATTAAACAAAGATTTCGATAACGTTGAAGAGAAGAGTAGCAGATCAACAAAGGTACAGAGACTCCGGTTGGTGAAAAAGGAGACATGCGGTGATCAGTGAAGATGAGCTCTGAGTTTTTTTGTTGGTTCACGCCAGCAAAACGGCATGCGCCCGTTACAGCGCCAAGTATCATAGTGTACTGTTGAGGTGTTATTTGTGAGAATAGCACGAATTAGGGTGGTAACGCGCATCAAGTCGTCCCTTTTATCCGTAAGGATAAAAGGGCGGCTTTTTTTGTTTTTCTCAGCCGAAACTGTTCGCCTTCTTTTCAACAAGAAATTTATCTGTAAGGAGTTGAAGCAATGCCCATCATTATTCCCAAAGAACTACCCGCTGCAGCGGTTCTCCAAAAAGAAAATGTCTTTGCCTTACTGCAGCATAAAGCGGCGAAACAAGAGATTCGTCCCTTGAAGATCGCAATCGTCAATTTAATGCCGAAAAAGATCGCCACAGAAAATCAATTGCTGCGCCTGCTTTCTCAAAGTCCGCTGCAAATTGAAGTAACTTTACTGAAAATGAAGTACCACGAAAGTAAAAACACGTCTGTCGATCACATGGAAAAGTTCTATCAAGAATTCTCAGTGATCCAGTCCCAACGATTCGACGGCTTGATCATCACTGGTGCCCCTGTTGAAAAAATGGCCTTTGAAGCCATTGATTATTGGCAAGAACTGCAAGAGATCATGGATTGGAGCCAGACGAATTGTACTTCAGTCCTGCATATTTGTTGGGGGGCACAAGCAGGTCTTTATTACCATTATGGTATCGACAAAGTGTTGTACCCAAGCAAGTTGTTTGGCGTCTTCGAACAAGCAGTCACGCATTTTCATCCGCTCGTTCGCGGTTTTGACGACGTCTTTTATACGCCGCATTCACGCTATACTGGCATCGATGAAGGCCAGCTCGCCCAAGCGCCTTTAGAAATATTGGCAGCGGGTGTTGAAACAGGGCCTTCCATCTTCGTATCAGAAGATCATAAAAATGCCTTCTTGCTAGGGCATTTTGAATACCACACAACGACCTTGAATGAAGAGTACTTGCGAGACATGGAACGGGGCTTAGCTACCGCATTGCCCAAAAATTACTTTGCGTATGACCGTTTAGGCGGAAAGATTACCAACCGTTGGCGGGGACATGCCTCTTTGTTTTTCAGCAATTGGATCAATGAAACCTATTTGCGAACGCCGTATGACCTGTCCGTCAAGCCGACGAAAGAAGGTTACCGAATTGGCAGTGAGCCAGAAGGTCGGGTGAGTATCAATGACGATTGAGCATTTTCTCTCCCACTATGCTAGACAGCGAAAAGGCACTGATTCTTTAAAATGGGATCTTGTGGATCAACGGTTCCAAGGAGAAAAGCTTTTGCCTTTATGGGTAGCTGATATGGATTTTGCTGCGCCAAAGGCAGTGGAAGAAGCCTTGCAGCAACTGGTTGCTCAAGGAACCTTTGGCTATGCGATTCCCCCCTCAGGCTATTTTTTAGCCTATCAGGGCTGGCAAGATCGCCACTGGGGGACGAAATTCGAAGAAAAATGGCTCTCGTTTTCCACAGGGGTCGTCCAATCTTTGTTTGATTTGCTTCATTGTTTCACAGAACCAGACGATGGCATCTTGATCCAGCCGCCCGTCTATTATCCCTTTTTTGACAGCATCAAAGAGACGAAAAGGCGCTTGATAGAAGCACCCTTGCAAAAGGTGGGGAATTCCTATCAAATCGATTTTGCTGCTTTTGAAGCCAAAATCATTGAAGAAAAAGTGAAACTATTTATTCTCTGCTCCCCCCACAATCCAGTAGGGCGGGTCTGGCAAGAGAAAGAATTGTATCAGTTATTAGCCATTTGCCAAAAACATGAGGTTATCGTGATCGCCGACGAGATCCATCGTGAGCTGATACTTGGTGAGCAGCAATTTGTTTCAGCCGTGACAGTGGCACAGGAGTTCGGCTTTGAGAAGCTGATCGTTCTGGATTCGCCCTCAAAAACCTTTAACTTAGCAGGGTTATTGCTGTCTCACGTTTGGATTCCAGATTTAGAGATGCGCACAGCCTATCAGGCGTGGTGCCGACAATACAAGCAGACGGAAGTCAATCGTTTGGGATTGGTGGCTGCGAAAGCCGCGTATGAATCGGGGGATCAATGGCTAGCGAACCTGCTTTTGGTGATTGCTGCCAATGAACAAATGGTCCGCCAGCAACTGCAAGAAGCATTTCCCAAAATTGAGCTCCTGCCATTAGAAGGAACCTATCTTCTCTGGGTGGATCTGCGGCAAGTCATTGCCAAAGAACGAACCAAGCACGTGATCCAAGTTACTGCCGGTCTGGCAGTCGATTATGGGGAATGGTTCGCCAAAGATGGTCAGGGCTTGATTCGTCTGAATCTTGCGACAACACCGACGATCATTCAAGAAGCCCTTGATCGCATGATCGAGGCAATCAAAAAGGAGGAACGACATGACGATTGATACAGCAACTTTTCTGGCACAATTAGGCAATCATTCGGATCAGCAAACTGGGGCGATCAGCCCACCGATCTATCTTTCCACGACCTTTGCTCATCCCGAGTTAGGGCAAAGTACCGGCTATGATTATACCCGTACCAAAAACCCGACCCGTGATATTTTAGAAGCGGGTCTTGCCGAATTAGAAAAAGGAGCTCGGGCAGTAGTGACCAGCTCTGGCATGAGTGCGATCGCTTTGATTTTTGACTTGTTTACCAGCGGCAGCCGCTTTTTGGTTTCTCGTGATTTGTACGGCGGCAGCTTTCGCTATTTTGCGGAATTGGAAAAAAGCCAGCGGGCCTTTTTCGATACCTTCAGTACTGTAACAGAATTAAGTGAAAAATTAACTGACGAGGTAACGGCTGTCTTTTTAGAGACCCCAACGAATCCTTTGATGACCGTGACGGATATTGCTGAAACCGCCAAGCTTGCTCACGAACATGGGGCACTATTGATCGTAGATAATACCTTTTTGACCCCATTACGGCAGTTGCCATTAGAAGAAGGCGCGGATCTGGTGATCCACTCAGGTACCAAATTCTTATCTGGCCACAATGATATTTTGGCAGGCGTCGTGATCGCCAAAGATGCGCCGCTGGGGGAGCGCTTGAACTATTTAGCCAATACTTCTGGCCCTACCTTGAGCAGCTTTGATACGTGGTTATTTATTCGAAGTTTAAAGACGCTGCCGTTGCGCTTTGAACGGCAGGAAGCCAACGCTAAGGAAGTCGGCCGTTTTTTACGAGCCCATCCGGCAATCAAAGAGGTGCTGTACCCGAATGCCGGCGCGATGATCAGTATTCGGGTGCTTGATGAAACCAAAATCAGCGGCTTCTTAGCGACATTAAAGGTTTTTACCTTTGCAGAAAGCCTAGGTGGTGTGGAAAGTCTTATCACGTATCCAACGACACAGACTCACGCCGATATTCCTCAAGAGGTACGAGAATCTTATGGATTGACGCCGGATCTTTTACGGATCTCCATTGGGATCGAAAGTAGTAAAGATTTGATCGATGATTTAGAAAATGCACTGAAGATATTCAAATAACCCAACCACAGATCAGCTAGTGAAAAACTTACTTTTGTAGAGTAATTTTATTGACAGTTTTAGTTGTATAGGATAAAGTTACACTACATATGAATAGTGAGTCCGATGTTTTCGGTTGATGGCAACAGGGATTAACCATTTCTCCTTTGAAAAAGTAGGTTGTTTTGAGAAACTGAGGGGAAATTGGTCTAGTTGGGCCATTCTACAAGGAAATAGGATGATTGATCTGAGGAGGGAACAAAAGGGGAAAAAAGGGATGAAAAGAAATGTAGTAAATGTGTTGACGACAGGAGTGATTGGGCTGCTTGCCTTGTTTAGCTTGGCTGCCTGTGGCAACAACCAAGCGGATGAAGAAACGACCGTCGTCAAATTAGGTGTCGTTGGCGAACAAAATGAAGCCTGGGAACATGTGCAGGAAGAATTGAAGGAAAACGAAAATATCGACTTGCAACTGGTGAAGTTCACCGATTATCGCCAACCAATCGTCGCACTAGAGGATGGGTCAATCGATCTTCACGCAGCATTGACGGAAATTTTTATGGATAATGTCAACGAAGAAAGTGGTTATTCCAACACGACGATTGCGTATACGACATTAAACCCACTTGGTATTTATTCCGATAAAATCAATGATGTCAGCGAATTGGCAGATGGTGCTACGGTGGCTTTACCCAATGATGTGTCAAATGAAAGCCGTGCACTATTACTCTTACAGACCGCCGGTTTGATCACTTTGGATGAATCCAAGGGTCTACTGCCGACAACTAGTGATGTGACTGACAATCCCAAAGCTTTGAAATTTGAGCTGCTTGATTCCAATCAAACGGCTCGGGCAATGACCGATGTCGACATCTCTTTGATCAACAACGGCATGGCAGTTGATGCTGGCTTGGTTCCTACAGAAGATGCGATTTTCTTAGAACCTGTGGCTGATTCCTCCAAGCCTTATTATAATGTGATCGCTGCGCGAGCAGACGAAGCAGACAATGACGTTTACCAAACGGTCGTTCGATATTATCAGACCGATGAAGTAAAAGCAATCATCGAGGAAGTAACAAAGAAATCTAGTATACCTGTATGGGAATAGAAAGGTAAAAACGACTATTACTATATAGGAACAGGAAGTAGGATGGAAAAATGATAAATTGGAAAAAAGGTTTAGCAAGTGTTGCCGTCGTCGGACTAGGATTTGTTCTAGCAGCCTGCGGTGGATCAAATACAGAAGAAACATCAACCAGTAGTGCAGCTGGAGCTGGGGATGATTCAACATTCACTTATGCCATCAGCGGGGACCCATCGTCCACTAACCCGATCAACACCAGTGATCGTTGGGGCTTGACAGTGACAAACATGATCTATTCTCCACTCGTTACAGTGGAAGCAGACGGAACAACACAAAATGCGTTGGCAGAATCAGTGGAACCGGCGGAAGACGGCCTTTCATTGACCGTGCATTTGAAACAAGATGTGAAATGGTCAGATGGCGAAGACTTTACCGCCGATGACGTTGTTTTCACGTATGAACAAAAAGTCAAAAAAGAAAACGGCAATGCCGATTCGCTTTGGGTCGACGACCAGCCGATCGCGATCGAAAAAGTGGATGAATACACCGTGAAATTTGTGTTGCCAACACCGAGTGCAGCAGCGATCAGCAACATCGCAACCGAAACGTACATCATTCCCGAGCACATCTTTAAAGATGTTACCGACTTCTCGGTCAGTGAATTGCCTGAAAAACCAGTCGGCACTGGTCCGTATCAACTGAAAGAATACAAACGTGGTGAGTACTTTACTTTTGAAGCCAACGAAAACTATTATGGCGGCAAGCCTTCGATTCAAAATGTGACGTTGCGGATCATCGAAAGTACCGATACGGCGAAAGTCGCTTTGCAAAAAGGGGAAGTGGATGCAGCCGTTGTCTTGCCTTCAGATATTGAAGACTTAGATGATGAGCAGATTTCTGTTTATCCTTATACTGAAAACCGTGTTGGTTATCTAGGCTTGAACACTCACTCAGATGCTTTGCAAGATGTGAAAGTTCGACAAGCAGTTCTCTATGCGTTGAACAAAGATGAATTAAATCAAGCAGCATATTTAGATGAAGAGTATTATGCAACACCATATTCATTCTTGCCACCGAACAACCCATACGTCACTGATGATGTTGAAAAATACGAGACAAATGTCGAAAAGGCTCAAGAACTTTTACAAGAAGCTGGCGTGACTGATTTGTCATTGAATTTGGCTTTCAACTCAACTGATCCAGCTCAAACGATCCAAGCTACGTTGATCCAACAACAATTGCAACAAGCAGGCATTACAGTTACCCTTGAAGGTGGCGATGGTACAGCGATCTTTACCGAGTTGAAGAAACCAGATTCAACGAAGTACAACTTATTCCTTGGCGGGTATATCATGGGGAATGACCCTGACTTATATGGCAGTTTATTCGAAACTGGCGGTAGTGCCAACTACTTCCAAAGCAATAGCGAAACCATTGACAATTTGTTCGCCCAAGCAGCGGTTGAATTAGACACGGACAAACGTGAAGCATTGTATGATGATTTGCAAAAAGCCATTGCTGACGAAGCGATCATTTACCCAATCGTTGACAACAAGAAAATCCTAGCGGTCAATAACCGAATTGGTAATGTAGAAGATGCAGGTTTGATCCCAATCTATACATTCGAAGATATGTCTAAATTGACAATCAAGTAAATCCATTGGCTGTGATAAAGAGGAATCTTTTTTATCACAGCTTTTTTCTATGAAAAAGAAAGTAGGTCAGTTATGTTTCGATACATTGCAAAACGAGTATTGCAAGCAATTCCTTTGCTGTTTGTGATCTCTTTTATCGTTTTTTCACTTATACATATCGCACCGTATGATGTGATCGACTCCATCACGACACCCAATATGTCGCAAGAGCAAATCGATCTTTTGCGGCAGCGCTATGGCTTGGATCAACCCTTTTTGGTTCAATATTTTCTTTGGATCAGAAATATTCTTACCGGTAATCTTGGCTTTTCTTTGGTGTCTCAAAGTAGTATTTCACAAGAACTTGCGACTCGGATCCCGAATACGATGCGTCTAGTGATCCCTGCATATTTGACAGCTTTATTGCTGGCGATCATTTTGGGTCTGTTAGCTGCTGCCAACAAAGGAAAGATTTGGGATCGGATCATTGACGCTGTGGCATCTCTAGGGATCGCTGTGCCGACCTTCTGGTTTGCGATGATCTTGATTTATGTGTTTGGTTACTTATTAAATATGTTTCCAATCATTGGCATGTATACGGTCGGTAAAGAAGGGGATTTTGGCGATTTTCTGCAGCATTTTATTTTGCCTTATACCACATTGACAGTCGCCTTCTTTCCAGATTTGACGCGGTATATCCGCGCATCAGCGACACAACAAGTTTCAGAAGACTACGTGATGGTGCAACGGGCATTTCATGCCAGCAAATGGCAGATTTTCAGCCGTCATATCAGTCGAAATATTTTGATTCCCGTTGTCACCCAAATCGGCTTGGCGTTGCCGATGTTAGTTACCGGTGCGATCATTACAGAAACGATCTACGGCTGGCCGGGCGTCGGACCTTACTTGATGAGTGCGACGAAAAGCCTCGATTATCCTGTGATCATGGCCATCATGCTGCTGTCAGCAACACTGGTCATCTTAGGGAATTTGTTAGCGGATGTATTATACTCCGTGGTTGATCCACGTATCCGTAAAGGAGGGAGCAAGTAATGAAACGTTTCAAAAAAATCAGTGAAGTCATGCTTGCTTCGCCCATCTATACCTTTTCTGTCGTTTTCCTGACGTTATTGATTATTTTGTCGCTTGTTGCGCCTTTGATCCCCATCGATCCCAATGCAACGGATGTCAGCAACATGTCACAGCCGCCGAGTTGGTCTCATTTATTTGGAACCGATGAAGTGGGGCGAGATTACTTTATTCGGGTCGTCTACGGCGGTCGGGTGTCCTTGTTTGTAGGTGTCTTGGCAATGATCACTGCGACGTTTATTGGGACTCTTGTCGGTCTTGTTTCTGGCTACTTTGGCGGATGGATCGATAACTTGCTGATGCGGCTCGTCGATGTGTTGTCATCGATTCCTTGGCTGGTGTTAGTGATCGTTTTGAGCGTCTTTTTACGTCCCGGACTAACCACGATTATTATTGTGATCGGCGGCTTCTCCTGGATGAACATCGCTCGTTTGATTCGTGGTGAAACGTTAGCAGCGAAAGAACGGGAGTATGTTGCTTACGGGAAATTTATCGGCCGTTCTTCATTCAGTATTATCGTGAAGCATGTTTTCCCAGCAGTACTGCCAACCTTGATCGTTGCGGCATCCGCAAGTATTTCTGGAGCGATCATGACCGAATCAGCGTTGAGCTTCCTCGGATTAGGCATTCAGCAGCCGATGGCTTCGTGGGGCAGTCTGTTGCAAAACGCGCAAAACAGCTTGCAGCGGGCACCATACATGGCGATCCTTCCCGGGCTTTTTGTTATTTTCACCATCTATTCCTTCAACAACATCGGCGACATGATCAAACATGTCTTGCAAAGGGAGGTGTGACCGATGAAGACAGAATTATTAGCGATCGAAGCGTTGAATGTGACGTTTCACAGCAAAACCGGTCCGAAACCGTTAGTCAAAAAGCTGGATCTAGTGATTCCAAAAGGCAAAGTGGTTGGGATCGTCGGCGAATCTGGTAGTGGCAAAAGTATGACCATGAAAAGTGTCATGGATCTTTTGCCTGATAAGGTGACCGATCACTATGCCAGTTATACATTTGAAGGAGCAGCAGTGACCGATCGTCGAACCTTACCGATCGCCATGATTTTTCAAGACCCGATGACTTCGTTGAATCCTTTGCGTACGATTGGCTATCATTTGATCGAAGTGATTCGCCGCACACAAAAAGTATCGAAAAAAGCAGCACAAGAAATCGCCGTCAAAGAGTTAGAAAAAGTCGGCATACCTTTTCCAGCACAACGTATGAAACAATATCCCCACGAGTTATCAGGAGGGATGCGTCAGCGGGTGATGATCGCCATGGCTTTATTGGCGCAACCGAAATTACTGATCGCAGATGAACCGACGACGGCTTTAGATGTGACGATCCAAGCACAGATTTTGGCATTGATCAAAAACCTGCAAAGAGAGAACCAGCTTTCCGTCGTCCTTGTGACCCATGACTTTGGGGTCGTTGCAGGAATGTGCGACTTTATTAAAGTGATGTATCAAGGTCGAGTCGTGGAAGAAGGCACCACAGAAGAAATCTTTTATCAACCTGCGCATCCTTATACGAAACAATTATTGCAGGCGGCCCATTTAGGCGACAAGCATGCCGAATTAAAAGTCTTTGACTATCATGAGACATTGGCAGATGAGTTGCAAGAAACGCAGTTATCTAAGACCCATCGCGTTTGGCGCAATCAGGAGGTGACAGAATAATGGAAGAACTGATTCGCGTAGAACATGCGACGAAAACCTTTCGCAGCAAAAACTGGCGCGGCACTGTCAGTGAAGTCCGAGCGGTCGAAGATGTCAGCCTAACGATCCATCGGGGCGAGACATTGGGGCTAGTAGGGGAATCTGGGAGTGGGAAAACCACTTTAGGACGCAGTATTTTAAATTTAGAGACCTTAACAAGCGGGGAGATTTTCTTTGAAGGCAAAGAGCTAACAGCATTGACGGCAGAAGATCGCAAAGCAGCGTATCAGCAAATGCAGATCATTTTCCAAGATCCGTATTCATCATTGAATCCCCGCATGACGGCACTTGAACTGGTGATGGAGCCGTTGTATCATGAAACGAAAGATGCTGCCCGAGCGAAAGCCAAAGAAATCTTAGCGATCGTCGGGATCACGGGTGATGATGTCCATAAACTGCCCCGCAGTTTCAGCGGCGGACAACGACAACGGATCGGCATCGCTCGTGCGGTGGTCAATCGCCCGGCGTTCGTCTTGTGTGATGAACCGACTTCGGCATTAGATGTCTCCATTCAGGCTCAGATCATCCAATTGCTGCTGCGTCTGCAAAAAGAGTTTTCGTTGTCTTATTTGTTCATTTCCCATGACTTGTCCGTGATTCGTCATATCAGTGACCGAACAGCCGTCATGTATCAAGGGAAATTAGTTGAATTGGCACCCACCGACCGTTTGTTTGACAATCCGCTGCATCCTTACACGAAGAAATTATTAGCAGCAGCGCCGATCGCTGATCCTGTGTTAGCAAGAGGTGCGATGGAACAAACGGAAATTCAAAGCACGATTACTTTGACACCATTGTATGAATGGGTCGAAGTTGAACCAGATCATTTTGTGAGGAGAGAAAAACGATGACAGTAGAAACATTGACGATCCATCAAGGAAGCGACAAATTTGAAATGACGACCCCAACTGGCAATTGGGTGTTAGCACGGGAAAAAGGCTATTCGCCAGTCCAAATGCTGGTGAGTGCGGTCGCTGCTTGCGGCGGCTATGTATACGCATCCGTCCTAGAGAATTCAAAAATCACAGCAGAAATCGAAAAGATCGAAGTCAGCTATGACCGGGACGACAACAAAAAAGCCCAACCAGTCAGTGCCATCCACATTCAGTTTTATGCGAAAATCGCTGAAGCCGACCATGACAAAGCGACCCGTTGCCTAAAACTCGTTTCACCAAATTGCCCCGTGATCCAATCATTAGATCCAGCGATCGAAGTGACGGAAACGGTGACGTTTATTTAATCGAAAAAGACTTTGTGTGCCTGAAACCAATAGGCGTACAAAGTCTTTTTTTGATCAATAAATAATATTCTCCCGAATAAAGTCGATATCTGTCACTAATAGTTTGCGATCGACACTTTTTAGGGCGCCAGATTCTCGTAATTTTTGCATCATTCGATTGACACTGCTGGCAGAGGTAATGCCGCAAAAGCGAGCGATCTCCTCATTGGTGACTTCAAAGTCAATCAAGACACCATCTGTTGTCTGGATTCCGAACGTTTCATACAGCTCATTGATTTGGGTACAGACAGCACCAAATTTGCCGTTCATCAGCATTTGCTGCATCTTTTTCATCGTGTCCATCAAGTTTCTTCGATAATACTCTTTGACATAATCCTGCAGCAGGCGATCACGATTGACATCTGCCCAAAATTGATCCCGCACGATTTTGTATAATTCGGCTTCTTCTGATTCAACCCGCACATTAAAAGGGGCTTCGACTTCTTGAGAGGATTCGTCTTTAAACAAAGAGACGATCTCAAAATCCGTCAAATAGCGCAAGTTGAATTCGCGCCCTTCATGGGTCACTACGCTAGTTTTGATGATACCTTTTTTTAAAATATAGACGTACCGATCCGGGATGCCTTCATATGTCAAGTAACTCTTTTTCTTACGGATAACGACCGGTATTGCTTGTTTTTCTAAATAATCACGTAATATCTGTTTCTCCACCCACGTTACTCCTTCACTTCATGCCAACCCAACATTTTCTGAAAAAAATCTGAAATTTCCTCTATTCATGCTTCATTAAAAGACATTTCTGGTGAAAAAGCAATAACAAATGTTAATGTTTCTTGTTAATGCTCTTTTTTAACAGCAAAAGCGCATTTCAAGCAGAGGAAGTTTCGGTATAGTAAAACGCATCACAGCACAAACAGGAGGAATGGAAGAAACATGTCAGATAGGGAAACCAATCAAGAAGGAGTCGTCAGCTCGTTGCCGTCAACTAAAAATGAAAAACTATGGAACAAAGGGTTTATCACGATTACCTTGATCAATTTTATCGTCTTTCTCGTGTATTATTGTTTTGTCGTCATCACCGCGAAATTTGCCACGCAGGAGTTAGGGGCATCCACTGCACAAGCTGGCTTGGCAGCGGGGATCTACATTATCGGGACCTTGATCGCTCGCTTGTATGTTGGGAAAATTTTAGAATTAGTTGGTCGTAAAGCCGTTTTGCGCTGGGGGATATTGTTTTATGTCATTACCACCGCTGCTTATTTGGTCTCAGTCAACATTTATATTTTAAATGCAGTGCGCTTTTTCAATGGCTTTGCTTATGGTGCCGTCTCGACTGCGGCTAATGCGATCGTCACCGCTTATATCCCAGCTTCCAAACATGGCGAAGGGATCAATTACTATGGATTAAGTACTAGTTTAGCAGCGGCGGTCGGACCTTTTATTGGTATGCTTTTACTACCGACAGTCGGCTTTGATTTCATTATTTGGTTAGCAACTATTTTATCGATCGCAACAGCCATCGCTTGTTTCTGGTTCCCAGTCAAAAACATCCCATTGACGGAAGAACACAAAGCACAGCTGCAAAAATGGTCCATCAAAAGTTTTGTCGAACCAAAAGTTTTTTTCATTTCTGGGATTGCCTTTTTGATCGGGTTGGCTTATTCCAGCGTTCTCGGCTTCTTGTCGATCTATGCTAGTGACCTTGGGTTAGAAACGGCCGGTGCCTTTTTCTTCATCGTCTATGCACTTTCTGTGACCTTCACACGGCCAATGACGGGCAAACTGTTTGACCGCCATGGCGCAGATGCGGTCATGTATCCTAGCTTTCTTTTCTTGACCCTGGGTCTTTTCTTATTGAGTATTACTGGCAATAGCTGGATGTTGTTGCTTGCGGGTTGCTTTGTCGGCTTGGGCTATGGCACCTTCATGTCCAATGGCCAAGCTGTCTGTCTGAAAGAAGTCGATCCTCACCGAGTCGGCGTAGCGCTCTCCACTTATTTCATCGGGCTGGATCTCGGCTTAGGCGTAGGTCCCTATGCACTAGGAAGCTTACACGGTCTGTTTGATTATTCGCAAATCTACATCTTATGCGGACTGATCCCAGTCGTCGTTCTTGTTTTATACAAATTGTTTTATAAAACGAAACGCGCAGTTGCCGCCGTTGGTACGATGAAGCAGCCAATCAACGAAGAAGACTAACCTCAACCATTACAAAAAGGAGTGTTTCACCATGGATAACAATCAATTGATTATTGAAGCATTGAACAAATTAGTAACGAATATCAACGAATTGAATGAAGAAATGCATGCCATAAAAGAGGTTACCGCAACAATGACCCATGAGCAGCTTGCTATCGATCATCAATTACGCGACATCAAATCGGTATTGATCAATGACAATCTGATTGGGTAAATTGTCATAAGGCTTGAAAGGAAACAAGAAACAGGAATGAACGCTTTTTTTTGAGAATGTTTCCTGCTCACCTACTGGTGGTAGAAAGATTCACATGAGAAAAGCGTTTTTTTGATGCACAAAAAAAGAAAAGCGAACATTGGCAGATTTTGTACAAGAAAATAAGCAAGAAAAATTGTAGCAGTCCGCGCTTGTATGCTATAGTGTGTCTGGGTAGCAATACCTAAAAAAAATCAGAGTAGGAAATAAAGCGTTAAGTGCTGAAAGGATGGGATGTTGCCTTTCGGACGAAGAACGATCATTCGTTCGCGGTTTTATTTTCGCATTCGCTGCATGAATTTGTAGCAACTCTAAAAGGAGATGCTCGCTATGAAAAGAAAAGTCGATGCACACATGATTGCGGTCATGGGACTTTTGATTGCCTTAATGGTCGTCTTGTCGCAAATCTTGGGGTTTGAAACCTCCTATATCAAAATCACATTTTCCTTTGTACCACAGCTGATCATGGGTATGCTGTTTGGTCCGTTTTGGACAGCAGTTGGCTCCTCATTAGCCGATATCGCAGGAATGGTGATTTTTCCAAAATCAGCCTACTTTTTCGGCTTTACCATCAATGCCTTCGTTGGTGGACTGATTTATGGCTACTTCTTTTATCGGAAAGAAGTCACATTAAAACGAGCGGCGATGGTCGTCTTGTTAAATACACTTTTAATAACCTTGATCTTAACACCGATCTGGTTAGCTATGATGCTGAATATTCCTTTGACAAGCTGGGCGATCTGGTCGGTCCGCTTGCTAAAAGCAGTCATCATGTTCCCGATACAAACTGCGTTGATTTACATCGTAGGGCGTGCGGTACCATATAAACGGCTGATCCGACGGTTCGTTTAACGAGTAAAAAAGAACGATAACATCCATTGAAGTGAATCATCTGCGAATATTTCGTCAGTGGTTCACTTTTTTCTTTCTAAGGATTGGCTTAATCATTCTCAATAACTTGTTTAGAGGGGAAGGGGAACCTATGAATAAAAAAGGACTCGCTATGGGACTGTTTCTTTTCTTGGTCTTAGTAGCAATGGGAGGGATGAAGTGGATGATAGAACAGCAAAAACAGCAAACCGAAGAGCCAGCCATGATCCAGCAAAGCAGCTTGAGGGACGAAACACAGGAAGAAAGCAGGGAAAGTCAGGAACCCACCTCAGTTTCCACGTCAACTTCTGTTTCAACTTCCACGCAAGAACAGCCAGAAGAGGCAATAGCAGAAAAAATCGCCACGATGAGTTTGGAGGAAAAGGTCGGGCAATTGTTTTTTGTGCGTGTGCCAGAAAGCAATCAAATCGAAGAGCTTCAAAAGTATCACTTTGGTGGCTATCTGTTATTCGGCCGTGATACCGAAAATGAGACGGCGGAGAGCTTGAAACAGAAAATTTCAGATTACCAAGCAGCCAGCGCCATTCCGCTGTTGATCGGTATGGATGAAGAAGGGGGCACAGTGACTCGCATCAGCCGCAATCCGAACCTTACGGATCAGCGTTTTCTCTCACCACAACAGCTGTATGCCCAAGGTGGATGGTCAGCGATCGAAGAAGATACAGCAAAGAAAGCGGAAATTTTAAAAGCTTACGGCATCAATGCTGGGCTGTTTCCCGTTGCCGATGTTTCCACTGATCCGCAGTCCTTTATCTACGACAGAACCATTGGCATGGATGCGCAGGGCACGAGTGCGTTTGTAGAACATGTGGTTCATGTTTTACAGAAACACCACGTTGGGTCTACCTTGAAGCATTTTCCTGGCTATGGCAACAATCGTGACTCGCATGTCGAAATCGTCACCGATGACCGCCCGCTATCTGCACTGCGGGAAACGGATTTTCTGCCTTTTGCCGCAGGGATCAAAGCTGGTGCCGACAGTATTTTGGTCGGCCATACGATCGTCAATAGTATCGATAAGACCGTACCCGCCTCTATTTCAAAACCCGTGCATGAGCTGCTGCGAAATGAATTGCATTTTAAAGGGGTCATCATGACGGATGACTTGGATATGGCAGGACTTTCTGAGTTCATTCCGCAAAAAGAAGCCGCATTACAGGCGTTGCAGGCGGGAAATGATCTAGTGATCTCCTCTACCTATCAAGAACAGATTCCTTTTGTGGTACAAGCGGTTGAAGATGGGCGCTATTTAGAAGCTGATTTGAATGCTTCCGTCAAACGGGTCTTGCTCTGGAAAGAAGCATTGCATTTGCTTTAAGAAAAAAATAAACCTGCTGTTTCCTCCGTGTAAGAGAGTCGTTCTCTTACTGAGAGGAAGAAGCAGGTTTTTTTAGATACTCTGAGCCAGTGCCTCTAATTCTTTGGCAAAGGCTTCTTGCCCAATAAAACGCAGATAATCCAGTGCTTTTTCAATCGTGGCCATTCCCAGCATACGATCTCCTTGAAACAAGGCGTAGATGCCTTCGAAATAACGAATCATCAAGCGGATACGATCATTGTCCGGCGGCAGGTGATCGGCCAGATACGTCAGCACATGCGCCAACTCGGCAGGTTTTTTGCGATCGATAAACAAGAAAGCCGCATTCGTCAGCAATTTTGTGTAGATTTGATAATTGATACTTAACGCATTGCTGTAAAAAATTTTTTTATTCAGGTGTTTCATTTGATACAAGATGTACTCGTCAGAAAAGAGGAAGAGCAGATTGGTAAATAAGGAGATTTCAAATTTTCCCCACGTGTCGATGCGTTCCAAGTATTTCTTGATGGTCGCTTCGATGATGCACCGTTCTTCCTCGTCGGTAACCACGCCTTTTTTCTCTAAAATCAAAAAGAATTGACTATACAGGACATAATAGAAGAAATCCTTCGTGGTTTTATACAGCGCTTGGGCTTTGTTAATCAAAGAGAGGACTTCAGAATACTTGCTTTCATAGTAAGCGGTGGTCAACTGTTTGGATAGCTGCTTTTTCTCGCTGACTTGATTGTCATCCAAGCGATACTCAAATTCCTCCAAAGTGACATTTAAGCGGTCCAAATACTGGTGCAAAATATCAAAGGCGATGCGGTGCCCTTTTTGTTCAAAGGTTGCCAGTGTACTGCGTTCTGAAATGTTCTCAACCAATTTTCGCTGTGAGATATTTCGTTCCGTTCGTAACTCTTTTAACAAGTCATTGGCCTTCAAAAAATCCCTCCTAAAAAAAGTGGACGGAAAAATAGTCCAAATATGTTACAGCTTTATTTTGCGGGTAAACTTGAAGAAAGTCAATTAAAGGAGGAGAAATGGATGTTTGATTTTTTTAGTTTTCCCTGGGAAGTTGTAGAACTAATGGCTAACGTTTTTTCTTTCTTCAAATAATCGATCTTTTGTGATTGGTTAGCAATTGATTTTTTAACAGGAAAAAAGTATAAGTGGTTTCACGTAATAAGTTACTGTTCATTCGCGCATTCAAACGCCCTCTCCCCAAACAGCTTACCCTGTCAAGGTGCGTAGGTCTGCCGAATCCCTTTTAAAAAAGGAGCAAACACAACAGCGAGTGATTGCTCTTTTTTTGTTGGTTAAAAAACCTGCATACGGCATCGCAACAGTCAGTTTTGCTTTTTCTTGAACATTGGTTCATTCGGATCAGAATAGTAATCAGGATTGAATTCATCATCGATCGATACCCCGAAAAGAGAGACGAGACTGGGAAGAACCCCAATCACGCCGAGGACGACGGCAACTGGAAGGTAGAACTTTTTGCGCTTGTACCACGGAAGCTGCGATTTCTTTTCCATAGGAACTCCCCCTTTTCGCTTAGTGTAACATGTTCTCAAGTCGGTGTGAATAAATATGATGTTGATAAAATTTCGTTTGGGGAATGTGTATCATTCGTTACACTGATTTAGGAATTGTATAGGATCAGTTGTAGATGATCATGGCAGAATAGCCGTAAAAACTTGGGCGATACTGAATCTCAACAATTTTTAAACCATTATCCTGAATAAAGTCTAAATACTGGTTGACTTTATTCTCAAAGGATTTTTCAGAAAAACCACTTGAAATTATTTTTACGTTCATTACGTCACTCTTTTTATTAAGATAAAACCATTATATATTTGAACAGAATCAAAAACAATGAAAGTATTCAAAATAAATAAACTGTGTTCTTTTTATTTGTTTTATATGAGTAATAATTCTCTTTTGTGTTATAAGAATATATGTATTAGATAGCTGGTAATACAAAGAGAAAAAGAACCGAGTAAGAAAGCCATCCTTCTTACTCGGTTCCTTTTATTGAAAATAATCCTTGGTTTGGTCCATCAAGATTTGAAAGTCTGATTCCATTTTGTCTTTTGCCTCTGTTAGGGTAAACAAATAACCGTTGGGGTCTTTGATGGTCATTTCAAGGGCATTCCACGGCTTTTCCATCAAAGGTTCCACGATCCACTTTTCGGGAATTTTTTGAGCGATATTCCTAAGATCAATTATCGCTACATTCAAAATTGCCCCATCGCCAACAGTGAACGAGTCTGCGGTAATCAGCATCAAATCTTGGTAGTCAGCAAGACGTAGATGGTCCATCGTCACTTGATTTTCTTGATTGCGAAACTGATACAATGACTGGAAACCCAAGATTTCTGCAAACCATTTTGATGATTGTTCAATATCGTTTGTCTTCAATTGATAAAACATTGGCATAACATAAACCTTCATTTTGACACCTCCTCTTGATTAGAGGATACCGCTTGACGCAGCGTCAAAGTCAATAGACAATTTCGTATTGAAGCAAAGCTTGAGAATGGCGTTTTTTTGGCACTTAAGTCAAGGAAAAATGGGCAATAATTGTTTGACCCACTTCATCAGGTGATAAGTGGGTATTGTTGATTTTCAGCGAAGGAATCGTTGGAAAAAGGGTAGCTAATTCCTGTGGCAGGCTTTCTAAACGATAGTTTTCAAACGAAGACAAAAGCTCGTTTCTAGAAAAATCCAGCGCTCTTTTTGACGGCTTTGCGGCTAAACGGTCCTCATGGCAATTGCGCTTTAAGCGTTCCTCAATATCAGCCACTAGTTCGATAAAATAGACCTTTTGCTGGGCATTGGTAAATAGTTGGGCGATCTCTTGTAAAAAAGCTAAATCTCCCGCTTGATCGAAACCAATCAAGACCGTAAAAATGATTGATTTTGTCGTATTATTGGCTTCATTTTGAACAAAGGCTTTGAAGAGCTCGATCCGTGTTTGATTAGACAAAGCGAATGCTGCGGGGCTATAGCCAAGAAAGTTCGCAAAAAGATCAATGGTCTGGTGATTGAATAAAAGCTTTGCATCCAATCGTTTTTCCAGTTCTTTGCCCACAGTCATTTTCCCTGCGGCTTGTGCGCCAATCAAGACGATCAATGACATCACAACACATCCTTTTTATCAATCGTAACAAAGGTGGTTTGCAATGTAAATCAGTTCTTGTGATCATTTAAATCATGACGTAGGCTAGGGGGTAACTGAGGAGCTTAAGTGTTCGTGGACCAAAACCCAGTTTCCTTCGATCTTTTCAAAAATATTCGTGGCTCTACCCGAGCCTTCAATAAATTCTTCATTCAGAAAACCTTCATAGTGATACGTATAAAGACAGACTGCGGATTGAGCAGATTTGTGGAGCCATTGTACATCTGAAATATGATAATGTTCGTCTTTGATTAAGTCCCAAGCATTCTCAAAATATTGGCAAATTTCCATAGGTGTTCGACAGGTTGCATCAGAAAAGTAATAGATCGCCTGTTTTCCAAGGAATGGCTGAACTTGACGAAAATCGTGGGTATTGGTTGCTTGAATATAACCTTCAAGAGCTTGTTCCGGTGTGTGGATACGCGCACTTCCTTTCGCAAATAGATAAGGATAGTGTATCAAGGAAACCGAAAACTGTGAACCCTTCTTCTCACTGACTATGTAAATAAGAAACGTCGGAACTTCTCCGACAAAGGGAAGAAAACCATGCAGCACAAAAGCACAGTCTGGAACAACAAAATGACTAGTAGATTGATCATTTCAAATCGTGAATAAAGATAGAAGTGGATCAGCCACTCGAAGACATTGACAAAGACTAAATAAAGGTAGTGCGCTTTTTTGACCTTGCAGTTTTTTAACCAATAATAGCTTAAGTAATAATCTAGCAAGATCATCAATAATAGAAAAAGTTTACTGAAAGCCGTCAGATTGTCATGCTGCGAGGCGAGTTTTTGAAAAAACAACAAAAGGGTTGGTGTCGGAATATAAATGATCAATAAGGATAGGAAAAAATAGACAATAAAGGGCATAGTCATTCCTCCAATCTGTTATTAAAAAAACATAGATAAACTAACAGATTTATTGAGAGCCGTCAACTGGTTTTTTATCGAAAAATTCGATAATGATGGGTAGCGTTGCTTGGAGGAAAAGGTTCAAAGGACAGTCGGTGGTAGCAAAGGATGATCGCGAGATATCCAAAAGAAAGACTCCCTTTTACGAGAAAAGGGAGCGGAGGAGTTGCTTCATAGGGTATATTTATGCCCATGTCTCATTGAGTTTATCCGCATAAAACAAAAGTGCATGTCGGTAAGACTGGATGTCTGGATCGCTAGAGGTTTCGGCAAGCAGGGTCAATAATCGTTTAGTGGCTTGCTCATACTCGGCGAGATTAAACAGTGTCATGGCATAGAAGGTTTGCAAAGCATGATTTTTTGGAAACTGCTTCATCGCTTGTAAAAACACGTCTTCGGCTTTTTGATAATTGCCGAGGGCACGATAGGTGCTGCCTAGACCTAGGTAGGCATCTGGCAAGTCGTTTTCTGATAAACCTAACGCGATTGCTTGTTCATAATAAGGAATTGCCTGTTGTTCTTCCCCTAAAAGATCATAGCTCCAAGCCGTTTGGTACTGCACAAAGGCATCTTGGGGATTTTCGGCAGCTAATTGAATCAATTGTTCATTTGATTGTTGGAGTTTTTTTTCAGTCCGCAGTTGGATCGCAGCAGCTACTCGTTCATTCATTGGTTGGAAGCTCCTTTTCAAATAGTAGAAAATGACTTAGATAACTTGCAAGCTTAGCTAAGGAGAAAGATCAGCCCAGCTTTCACCTGCAAAAGAAAAACCGCATGCTTCATACAGCTTGTAGGCTGGCTGGTTTTCAACCGTCACTACCAAGTAAAGGTGAATGAGTCCCATGCCTTTTGCTCGTTGGATCACTTCCTTCATCAGCAGCTTGGATAAGCCGTTGCCTTTAAAGGCTGCGTCCATAACGACAAATAATAGCAGGGGAAGCTCTTGAAACGTGCTGGTTACTACGGCACCGATAGGATGATCATCCTTTTGTAACTGAAAAGAAAGCTCTGGAATCAAGGGACCGTATTTTCCGTCAGCGGTCTCTCTCAGCTCTCTTTGCCAGTCAGCAAGCGATTCCCCTTCGTCATCTGTCGTTTCATGATAGGCGGAATAAAAAAGCTCTGCGACACTTCGAGAATTCGGGAGAAAAGGCTCAAAAGAAAGGGCGGATTCTTGTAAAGCTTTGGGGGCATGTTGTAAGTCACAAGCCATAATGATTCGTTTCATAGAAGCACTCCTCTCTGCTCGTTTCATTTATTATAGCAGAGCCAAGCTTTTTCACGCTCGTTTTTTTCTAATAAAAGCCCAGATCCAACGAATTCCTTCGTAGATTGCAGTGAAGACAGCTACCAGAAACAAAAACGACATGTAGTGGATCAAAAAAGCGAGCTGAAACCATAAGCCATAGACCATCGGCAGGACGACAAGCAAACAAAGAACCAATTCGATGTTTCGCTTTCTTCTAATTTGAAACCAACGTTCATCTGACATCCTTTTTTCCTCCTGTTCATTCTTTACACACACACTTCATTAAATATCCATTTTTATATAAAATAATCGATAGAATTTCGATATTTTGATTAAAAAAACTAGAAAACTGATTTATTTTTTGGTAATCTTGAAGATAAGATTAGAAATAGCTGTTGTTTTTTATTTTGACTGATTTTCCCACGAAAGACAAGGTGAGCGCAATGGAAAGAAAACCGATGTATTTAAAAAATGGGCTTCCTTTAACAATGGAACCAGGTAAAATATACACATGCCTTTATCGAGGCGGTTATTTCATTTGTGAAGAAAAGGGCCAACCGCTGCCACCGATAAAAAGAGAAGCGAAATAAGCGAACTTCTCACTTAAGATTTGTCAGGGATCGAATGGGTTGTTGGAACTGTTATCTCCTTTTGGGTACCAATCAAATGATGTCTAGCATTTTCAAAAAATCTCAACGTTCTTCATTCATACCATTCTAAGTCTTAAATTGATTTTGACCGATTTCAATTTAGTAAGAACAATCCGATCCCTGGCAAATGTTAGGTGGAAAGTTGGGTAGGTAGCAAGTGAATCAGTAATAGGTGAAAAACACTTTTTTCTCACAAAAGATGATTTCACTTGAATAGAACGTCGTTTTTTGCTATAATAGTTCAGGAATTGAAAAATAAAATAGACAAAGGTTGAGCATTTTTTATGCTTCAAGGATCAGGTTTGCCAAGGGGTGAGGCAAACATTCTTGGAGGAATGCTGGCCTTTTTTCATATCAGCATACTTCTTCGTGAGGTATGCTTTTTTTGTTTATTTTTCAGTTGAGAATACAAATCATTATAGGAGGGGAATCGATGAGAGAAGCTTTGACTCGTTTACGAGAAGCAGAAGAAGCCAATGAACAGCAATTGCGCGCTTTGAAAAAAGAATTGCAGTCGGAAGAAGCGCAGCAGCAACAAGCATTGCAAGAGCGATCAGCCGCTTTAGAAGAGGCGCTTGCTCAAGAACAAGCAACAATCGAAGAGCAGTTGCAACAGTCACTAGCAGCACAAAAGCAGCAGCTGGCAAAAGAGAATCAGCAAGTGTTAGATCGTTACCAAAAAAATATGCAAAGCTTCCAAGAGCAAGCGGTTCAACAGATCGTTGAAGGAGTGATCGGGACTTATGGCAGTAACCAAACTAAATAAACTAACGTTGATCACCCCGAAGCACTACCAAGAAAGGTTATTGACGAAGCTGCAAACGATGCAGTTTGTTGAAATCGAGAACGTATTTGAGCAGGAAGCGAACGAAACTTGGCTGCGGGAATTTTTTGCAGGAGCCACCCCAGAAGGTGCTTCTCATCAACCAATGATTCGTCGATTGCAAGAAGCGATCCGCTTTATTCGCCAAAATGGTGATGCGAAAAAAGGCACAGAATGGCAACGAGATGCCTTGCGGCTGTCGGACTTTGAAACAAGCTTCGATGAAGCAGCAGCATTAACAGAGCTGGTTGAAGTCGAGAATTTGCAGGAGCGCTGGGTAGAGACGATCGAAGCGATCGAAGCAGCGACGCAGTCGGAAGAATGGGCGACACAATGGCAAAATCTTGACGTACCCTTGGAGATCGAAGCGCCTGCACATACAAGTTTTTTTGCTGGGAGTGTCGAAGGCCCACGCTGGGAAGATCTAGCTGAAGCCTTGCGTCAATTGGAAGAGGTTCATATCGAAGTGATCTATTCTGAACCCAAAAAAGTCAATTTCAGCTGCCTGTTTTTAACAGCGATCGAAGAGCAAGTGTTCCAATTGTTTCACCGATATGGGGTGAAGAAAGAAACTGGCCTGACATCCGAATCACCAAAAGTGGTTTTGCAAAATACGAAACAAGCCTTGACTTCCTTGACGCAGCAGCGCAAAGAACTGATTACAGAAATCAGTCAGCACAAACAACGGCTGATCCTGCTGCAGCAAGCGGAAGAACTGTTTTTGACTCGTGAGAATCGGGCAATGATGCAACAGCGCTTAGCAGCTGGTCAGACCTTTGCCCTCTTGCGCGGCTGGATCGAAGAAAAGGATCAGCCGTTAGTGGCGGAAATGGTCCAAGAATCCTTTGCCAACGAGATTTACTATTCATTTGAAGAACCCACTGCAGAGGAGATCGCTGCCAATCAAGTGCCAACGAAACTAAAAAACGCCTCGTTTATTCAACCCTTTGAAATGTTGACGGAAATGTACAGCCTGCCAAAATACGATGAGATCGATCCAACCCCATGGATGACGCCCTTTTACTATGTTTTCTTTGGTATGATGGTGGCTGACTTAGGTTATGGTGCATTAATGGCTGTCGCGACCACGATTGGGCTACACGCCTTGCGTTTGCCCAAAGGGACCAAACGGTTTCTGAAATTGTTCCAGATTTTGTCTGTGCCAACTATGATTTGGGGCGCAATCTACGGCTCCTTCTTTGGTGCTACATTGCCCTTCCAACTTTTATCGCCCTCCGAAGATTTTATGGCGATCTTTGGTCTATCCATGATTTTTGGTGGCATCCAACTGTTTACAGGCCTTTATTTAGCAGCCAAAGAAAATATCCGCAAAAAGGATCTTTTAGGTGCAGTCAACGAAGGCTTTGCATGGCTAGGACTTTTGAGTGGTCTTTTAGTGGCAGCCGCAGGCAATCTTTTGATCGATGTCCCAGCACTAACAACCGTCGGCTTGATTTTAGCAGGCTTTAGTGCCTTATTGATCATCGTGGTACCGATTCTGAAAGGGAAAACCAAAGTGGGCGGCTTCTTTTTAGGCTTGTATGACTTGTACGGTGTGACCAGTTACATCGGCGACTTTGTCAGCTATAGCCGCTTGATGGCATTAGGGATCTCTGGTGGGAGTATCGCAGCAGCCTTCAACTTATTGGTGGGCTATTTGCCGCCAGCCGCTCGTTTTTCTGTAGGCATTCTCTTATTGGTTGTCCTACAAGCTTTAAACATCTTTTTATCGTTACTGAGTGCGTATGTGCATGCCGCTCGTTTACAATATGTAGAGTTTTTCGGGAAATTTTTCATTGGTGGGGGGCGCCAATTTGAAACCTTTAAGCCAAGTGAGAAATACGTTGATTTTGATAAAGAAAATGGAGGAGACAATAAATGATTGATTACTTAATTAATAATAATGGTGGTATGGTGTTTGCAATTATCGGAATGGGGATCGCTACGATCTTTTCTGGGATCGGTTCAGCCAAAGGGGTGGGCCAAACTGGTGAAGCAGCGGCAGCCTTAACGACGAATCAGCCGGAGAAGTTTGGACAAGCCTTGATTTTACAATTGCTTCCCGGAACGCAAGGACTATACGGATTCGTTATTGCGTTTATGATCTATGGTAGCTTAAGTGGTGAAATGTCGACAGTGACTGGTATGGCGTACTTGATGGCCTCACTGCCAGTTGCCTTTACTGGCTTATTCTCAGGAATGGCCCAAGGGAAGGTCGCTGCAGCTGGGATTCAAATTTTAGCGAAGAAACCAGAGCATTTCTTTAAAGGGGTCATGTTCTCAGTAATGGTTGAGATGTATGCCATCTTAGGCTTTGTTATTTCTTTCTTACTTTTAGGAACGATTTAAAGGGGGCGAAGGTATGGATGCAATCGACAAAATGATTGCTGAACTAGACCAAGAAGCGCAGATAAAACGGGAACGTTTGGCTGCCGCTGAACGTGCTAGGATCAGTGAAACGATGGCACGTGACTGGGCGAAAAAAGAGTCGGACTTGCAGCTTCGTGCCCAGCAAGCAAAAAAGCAAGCCGAAAAAAATTATCAGCAAGCGCTGAATCGCCAAGCAAGTGCCGCTAAGCAGCAGCAAATGGTGAAACAAAACGAATACCTGACACAACTTTTTGAGCAAGCGTATCAACAAATGGTTGCCTGGACGCCAGAAGAGCTGCAGTCATTTGCTGAAAATGTGCTGCAACAGCTGCCGATCAGCGGGACGGTGACCTTCCACGCTGGTCCTGAGCAAGCAGCCCATCTAGATGCCGCTTGGCTTACGTCTTGTCAATCAAAACTACCGTATCAAATCAAAGCAGGCGCACCATTGTCAGAAGCAGGCTTTTTGGTGGATGACAACGGCATTCAATACAATTTTACCTATCAGGTTTTGCTTGATGAATACAAGAAAGAAACCCGGGAACGGTGGTTGCAGATCATACAACAAGGAGGTTGATCCATGAGGAACTATCATCAATTGAATCCAATCATTCGGCTGAAAGAGATGACGTTGCTAAAGCCGCAAGAAGTGGAACAAATGATTGCGGCAAAAGGGTTTGCTGAAGTCGAAGCTGTCTTGCAGCAGACCCATTATCAACGCTATTTAAAGCCAGATTTTCATGAACGATTCGAAACCTATCTCGATGAAGAATTGTTAAAGACGATCAAAGAATTGGCCGAGCTGGTTCCTGATCAAGAGATCCTCCGACTGTATATGATGCCTTTTACTTTCCATAATCTAAAAGTCTTGACCAAAGAGTCAGTCACTGGAAAAGATTATGATCATCTACTGATCGAAGATGGTTTTTACACGATCGATGAG
Organism: Enterococcus sp. DIV1368d; assembly: GCF_050542975.1. NCBI lineage: Bacteria > Bacillati > Bacillota > Bacilli > Lactobacillales > Enterococcaceae > Enterococcus > Enterococcus sp. DIV1368d. Next base: position 1,199,608 of record NZ_CP172939.1, read on the forward strand.
TGTCGGACCGCCATCAAAACGGGAACCTCAGAGGTATTGCCTGAGAAAATCGTGACTACGATTCAAGAGGTGCGGGAGTACTTAGAAGGCGGCGCCGTGCTGCAAGGCATCGATATTATTTACGATCGCCGGTATTTACATGAACAACGGCGACTGGCAGATGAAATCAAGATCCCTGAGCTACAAGAAGCTGTCATCAAGATGATCGATCTGACCAATATAACGATTGCCGCTCGTTGTGTACTTCAAAAACGATCGCGCAGTTTTATGGAGGCAGTCTTAGTGAGTGTCGGTAGTATCCCGAAAGAAGAATTTTTAGCGTTTGCGGATGCGTCCTATAGTGACTTTTTAGCCTTCTTATTAGAAAGTGATTATCAGGAAGTGTTGCGGCCTTTGATTCATGAACAGGTGATCGACTTTGCTGGCTTGGCACTTTTGCAAGACAATTTGATCACAGAAAGCTATGGCCAAGCCCAAACGGATGCTTTAGGACCACTGCCTTTACTCGCATTTTTGAATGCTAAGGTTTTGGAACTGCAAAATCTGCGTATCTTGCTAGTAGGCAAACGCAGTGGCTTTACGGAAGAACAACTCAGAGAAAGGATGCGGCACTATGACTCATAAAATCGGCGTAATCGGCGAGAAAGAATCCGTCATTCCTTTTCAACTATTTGGCTTTCAGGTCTGCTATGCCTCGGAAGAAAAAGAAGTGAAGCAGGCGCTGGCAAAATTAATGAAGAACAGTACGATCATCTACCTGACTGAAAAATGTGCCGAGCTGATTCCCGATGAATTAGCAAAAGTCCAACAAAAAATGACACCTGCAGTCATCTTGATTCCTGATTATGATGGTTCCCGAGGAATCGGCAAGCGAATGATTCAAGAAAATGTCGAAAAAGCAGTTGGACAAAACATACTATAGAGAGGAGCCGATGTTGTGGAAAAAGGAACAATTATTAAAGTATCTGGTCCATTGGTGCTAGCCAAAAATATGGGCCATGCAAGTTTAGAAGATATCTGTTATGTAGGAGATTTAGGCGTGGTCGGTGAGATCATCGAAATGCGCGGCGACGTCGCTTCGATCCAAGTCTATGAAGAAACGTCTGGGATCGGACCAGGTGAACCAGTCGAAACCACCGGTGAACCGCTATCCGTCGAATTGGCGCCTGGGATCATGTCACAAATGTTTGATGGTATCCAACGTCCCTTAGAAACCTTCATGTCTGTCACCCAAAGCAACTTCTTGACGCGTGGGGTGCAATTGCCTGCGTTGGATCATGAGAAAAAGTGGCCCTTTGTACCGACAGTAGAAGTCGGCGCAGTAGTCAGTACCGGGATGGTCATCGGCACCGTGCAAGAAACACCGTTGATCAATCACAAGATCATGGTTCCTCATGGCGTTTCAGGAACAGTCAAGGCTGTTTATGCGGGGGAATTTACCATCGATGAAACGATTTATGTTTTAGATACACCCAAAGGAGAACGGTCTTTCACAATGCTGCAAAAATGGCCCGTTCGTCATAGCCGACCAGTAAAGCAAAAACTGAATCCAGTCGAACCAATGATTACTGGCCAGCGAGTGATCGACACCTTCTTTCCAATCGCTAAGGGCGGGGCGTCAGCCGTTCCAGGACCTTTTGGTGCAGGGAAAACTGTCGTTCAGCACCAAATCGCCAAATGGGCGGATGTCGATCTGGTCGTCTATGTCGGCTGCGGCGAACGCGGCAATGAAATGACCGATGTAATGAACGAGTTTCCAGAGTTGATCGACCCTCGTAGTGGTGAATCTTTAATGGCGAGAACCGTGTTGATCGCTAACACCTCCAATATGCCGGTAGCCGCTCGGGAAGCGTCGATTTATACTGGGATCACGATTGCGGAATACTTCCGAGACATGGGGTATTCAGTGGCGATCATGGCGGATTCCACCTCACGTTGGGCAGAAGCACTGCGAGAAATGTCTGGTCGTCTGGAAGAAATGCCTGGGGATGAAGGGTATCCAGCTTACTTAGGCAGCCGCTTGGCAGAGTATTATGAGCGTTCTGGAAAAGCGATTTGCTTAGGTTCTGATCAAGAAGGCAGTATCACTGCCATCAGCGCCGTTTCACCATCAGGCGGCGATATTTCAGAACCAGTTACCCAAAATACATTGCGGGTCGTAAAAGTCTTTTGGGGCTTAGATGCCACTTTAGCGCAAAAGCGTCATTTTCCATCGATCGATTGGTTGAAGAGCTATTCATTATACGAAAACGAATTGGGTGCCTTTTTGGACCAACAAATGCAAGTAGATTGGTCCAAACAAGTAACAGAAGCCATGCGGATGCTGCAAAAAGAATCTGAGTTGTCAGAGATCGTTCGACTTGTCGGCATCGACGCTTTGTCCGAAAAAGATCAGTTATTGCTGGAAACCACCAAATCATTGAGAGAAGATTTCTTGCAGCAAAACGCTTTTGACGACGTAGATACGTTTACCTCTCGTGAAAAGCAGTTCAAAATGCTGGAAACGATCTTGCTGCTCCACAAAGAAGCGGAAGATGCGTTGACACTAGGTGCGTACCTTTCAGAAATCTATGCAGGAACCGAAGAATTGCGAGACAAAGTGGCACGTATGAAGTACCTGCCTGAAACGGAATTAGCAAAAATTCCTGCTTTGCATCAAGAGATCAAAGCAACGATGAAAGAAATTTTACAGAAAGGAGACCGCACCGATGATCAAGGAATATAAAACGATTGGAGAAGTCGTCGGACCATTGATGGCCGTCGATCGCGTCTCCGGTGTCAAATACGAAGAGTTGATCGAAGTCCGCATGCAAAACGGCGAAACGCGGCAAGGACAAGTACTGGAGATCCAAGAAGACAAAGCGTTGGTCCAAATTTTTGAAGGAACCGGCGGGATCAATTTGCGGGAATCTGCGGTGCGTTTCTTAGGACATCCTTTGGAATTAGGCGTTTCCGAGCAAATGATCGGGCGAGTTTTTGACGGTTTAGGTCGGGTCAAAGATGGCGGAGTAGAGATCGTCCCAGAAAAATTTATGGACATCAACGGCGAAGTGATCAATCCAGCAGCGCGGGATTATCCTGATGAGTTTATTCAAACGGGGATCTCATCGATCGACCACTTGAATACGCTCGTTCGGGGACAAAAGCTGCCGATTTTTTCTGGTTCTGGTCTGCCTCATAAAGAATTGGCTTCGCAAATTGCGCGTCAAGCACAAGTGTTGAACTCGGAAGACGATTTCGCTGTTGTGTTTGCTGGCATCGGGATCACCTTTGAAGAAGCAGAATATTTCATGGAAGATTTTCGTCAAACTGGCGCCATCGACCATTCTGTCGTCTTTATGAATCTAGCCAATGACCCAGCGATCGAGCGGATCGCTACTCCCCGAATGGCACTGACGGCAGCCGAATACTTGGCTTATGAAAAGGGCATGCATGTCTTGGTGATCATGACAGATATGACCAACTACTGTGAAGCTTTGCGGGAGATCTCCTCTGCTCGTCGTGAAGTGCCAGGACGTCGGGGCTATCCTGGGTATCTTTATACCAATCTATCCACGTTATATGAACGTGCGGGACGGATTCGCGGCTTGAAAGGTTCAGTGACCCAGCTACCGATTTTGACCATGCCAGAAGATGACAAAACCCATCCGATTCCCGATTTGACCGGCTATATCACCGAAGGACAAATCATCTTGTCTCGTGATTTGTATAAAAACGGCATCCAGCCACCCATCGATGTCTTGCCGTCATTGTCACGGTTAAAAGATAAAGGGACCGGTGAAGGAAAAACCCGTAAAGACCATGCCGCAACGATGAACCAGTTGTTTTCTGCCTATGCTCAAGGAAAGCAAGCCAAGGAATTGGCAGTTGTTTTAGGAGAATCGGCATTGTCGGAAGTAGATAAAACCTATGCCAAATTTGCGGAACGCTTCGAAAATGAATACTTGAACCAAGGGTATCGCACCAACCGTTCGATTATCGAAACCTTGGAATTAGGGTGGGAATTATTGGCGATGCTGCCAAAAGTCGAGCTGAAGCGGATCAGCGATGCCCTACTGGCGGAATACTTACCGGGAGAGGAGAACAATGGCGCAAAAAACCGTTAATCCAACCCGCATGGAGCTGTCGCGCCTCAGCAAACAATTGGCGACAGCCAAACGCGGACACAAATTATTAAAAGACAAACAAGACGAACTCATGCGTCAATTTATTGAATTGATCAAAAAGAATGACCGCTTGCGTAAAGAAGTCGAAGAACAATTGCAGCGTGCCATGAAGGCATTTCGCTTAGCCAATGCCACGATCAATGAAAAATACATTGAAGAAATGTTTATTTTACCAGCAACTGAAGTCTCCCTTGAATTGTCCACGAAAAACATCATGAGTGTGGAAGTGCCAGTGATGCATTTTGATTACGACGATACGGTGATGCAAGCGCCGATCGAGTACGGCTTTTTGAATTCCAATGTTCCGTTAGATAATGCTGTCGCCCGTTTTACTGACGTCATGCCGAAGCTGTTGGAGCTAACGGAAATCGAAAAGACCTGTCAATTGATGGCAGGGGAAATCGAACGGACGCGCCGACGCGTCAATGCCCTAGAATATTTGACGATTCCCGAGCTGGAAGAAGCCATTTATGGAATCAAAATGCGGCTGGAAGAAAATGAACGAGCAAACGTAACAAGAATGATCAAAGTGAAGAATAAATCAAAATAAAATGGTATGATAAGAGAAAAAAACAAATGCAATAAACTTGGATTACTAAGACATTGGTTTTTGCAAAAGGTCAAAGGAAATGAAAATGAAAAAAAGAAATCGTTTGAAAAAAAAGCTGGCATCGCAACGCTTTTTGATTCCGCAGATCGTCACACTGGTCTTCGTTTTGCTGATATTGGCAGGAACTGGCTTGCTGATGCTGCCGGCTGTCACCCAAAGTGGTGAAGGCACCAACTTTTTAGATGCGCTGTTTACTGCCACATCGGCTGTTTGCGTGACGGGTCTTTCGACCTTGACCGTAGCCGATCATTACAACCTGTGGGGCCAAGGGATCTTGCTGATGCTGATTGAGATCGGTGGGATCGGCTTCATGTCGATTCCCGTCTTCTTTTACATCTTGGCGAGAAAAAGAGTCCATCTTAGTACTCGGATGATTTTGCGGGAATCATTGAATCTGGACCGAATGTCTGGAGAAATCCATTTGGCATGGTACCTGATTCGGATCGCCTTTTTGATCCAAGTCAGTGGGATCATCTTGCTGGCTTTTGCATTCGTGCCCCGTTTTGGTTGGGAGCAAGGCCTTTGGTACAGTGTTTTTCATGCGATCTCGGCCTTTTGTAATGCTGGGTTTGATTTGTTCGGCAACAGCATGGTAGGGTTTCAAAACGACCCATTTGTGCTGGGGGTCGTCAGTTTCTTGATCATCGCAGGTGGTCTGGGGTTTCTCGTTTGGTTCGATCTCCTGCATACGGCGTCCAAAAAAAGGTCCCTGCATAGCCGCTTGGCATGGATCGCTATGATCGTTTTGGTGGTTTTTGGAACGGCAGGGTTCTTTTTGACCGAAGCCAATTCACAGTTGATCACGGGTGACTCGGTCATCGAACGTTTTTTCCAATACCTCTTCTTAGCGGTCACCCCAAGAACCGCTGGATTTTTCAGTATTGATTACGGACAAATGAGTCAAGCAGGCCTGATGCTGACGATGATTTTAATGTATATCGGCGGCACCTCTGGATCAACTGCTGGGGGATTGAAGACAACGACATTTGCGGTCTTGATCATCAAGATCCGCAGCTTATTGAAAGGGCGCAGTCGAGCGGAAGTTTTTGGTCGCACGATCAAAGAATCTGCTGTATCGCGTGCCTTTACGTTGTTCTTTCTTACCTTGACGTTATGCTTCGTAGCGATTTTCTTATTGTCGATCACTGAGCGTATGCCGCAAACCCCAAACTTTGGGTTGCCAACCATTGCCTTTGAAGTTTTTTCCGCTTTTGGAACGGTGGGATTGACCATGGGGTTGACGCCTTACTTGTCGGTTTTTGGCAAACTTTTGATCATTTTTTTGATGTTCATTGGTCGAGTCGGCATCATGACCGTTGCTTTTTCATTGATGAAAAAAGCCAACAAACAAGAAGCTGGCTATAAATATCCTGATGAAACCGTGATGATCGGGTAACGAAACAGGGAAACGAAGCGTGCTTCGTTTCCCTGTTTTTCGTTTATTGAAGTACTTCTAACATCACATCTCGTTGGTCATCGCTGACATTTCCCGCATAGTTCGGCGTGATCAAAGATAGACCACCCTCCTTATTTGTAAATAGGTACAGGTTTTGGTTAAAATCAGGATTGCTATTGGGTGTGATCTCTTTTGCAAAGGTCAACTGGGTATTCACTTTTACTGTACGAATCCTATTGTCATTTGCTGAAAAGATGCGAATCTCCTTTGTCGCGATCGTATCGACTTGTGCTTCATAACTAATTCTGTCGGGAATCGAAATGATCATTGGAGTCGTATTTTGAATCGTGACAGTATCTGGTACATTGAAACGGTTGAAGTGAAAAGTCAGTGTAGGGCCATATTGGGAAAGATCAACGGCATATGGAAACTCGTTGGAAGCTGAGCTTGCTGTCGTTTGCATTGTGTCAGAGTGGTCCGTCGATTGCTGGCTTGTGGTCGAAGTTTTTGAAGTAGAGGTTGACGCTAAGGAGCTGCTTTCAGTCGTTTGCGTCGACGTACTTTGTTTGCTTTCAGTAGACACACGACTCTGGCTTAGCTCGCTGGTTGACTGAGCAGTATCTTTTTCGTTGTTACAACCTGTCAAAAGCCCCAAACTGACGAGTGTTAGTGCCCCAATCAAAGAAAATGTTTTTTTCATCGTTTGCTTCATCCTTTCCTTAGAATATTAGAACATCTAAAACAAGCAAATTATTGTGTCGGAATGCACAATTTTGCTGATATAGTGCTTAAATATTCTTTGGTGTTAAAGCTATTGTAGTATAGAATATTGAGAAAGAACAGGAAGTTTTTGCTGAATTTTTCGTCAATTCTATCATAAAACATTCATGAACGCCCGCAGTAGCTGGCTAATTTTGTATAATAAAGTGTTAGCCTTTTCTGGCGACTTGCGTAACGCAGGGATCTAGATTAAAATACCTTGGTATAGAAGAATGGGTGGTGAAGAGGATGGAAAAAGAACGGATGGGGCAATGGTTAGCCTTTACGAATCAGCATCAAGCGATCGAGGCTCGTTTGGAGCAAGCCCTCAAAGCAGAAAGCAATCTGTCTTTGAATGAGTATTACGTGCTTTATTACTTAGAAAAGACCCCCAATCATAGCATGCGCCTCAATGATTTGATCGCCCATTTTGATCTTAGTCAAAGTGCGATGTCACGTATGATCATGCGCATGGAAGACAAGCTGTGCGGTGTGATCGAACGGCATTCTTGTCAAGATGATAAGCGGGGAATCTATATTGATTTGACCCAATCAGGTGAAAAGAAACTGCAGCGTTCAAAAGTCGTTTTTGAAAAAGTCTTGGAGGAAATGCTGGACTAATGATGTTTTTCACTTGTTTTCTCCTTGATTCTTTTGTAATATAGATGCATGTGCATGTATATTTTTGATAAAAAGAAAAAAGATGCACCGATTTGTTTTAAGGATCTCCTTGGGCAACTAAGCCAGTCAGATCTACAAAGCGAAATGAATCCAGTGGAAAAGGTGGGAAACCCATGCGAAATGTAACAGACAAAGCAACATTTAAGCGCGGATTACAGTTGAAAAATCGAATCATTATGGCACCAATGACGACCAAGATGTCCTTCTTTGATGGGGTGATTACGAAAGATGAGTTGGCTTACTATGGTTTACGCTCTGGGGAAGTCGGAGCAGTCATCACAGCGGCAGCCAATGTCCAAGAAGATGGCAAGGGCTGGGAAGGGGAATTAGGCGCTTATGACGATGCCTTTTTACCTGGATTAAGCAAATTAGCCAGCACCATCAAAACAAATGGGACCAAAGCCATTTTACAGATTTTTCATGCCGGTCGGATGACGGATGACTCAGTTCTACGAGGCACACAACCCATATCCGCCAGCGCGGTTGCAGCTGAACGACCAAATGCCCAAGTTCCTCGGGAAGTTACGGTGGATGAGATATTAGCGATTATTGAAAACTTTAAAAAAGCTACCGAACGGGCGATCAAGGCGGGGTTTGATGGTGTAGAACTCCACGGAGCCAATACGTATTTGATCCAACAATTCTTTTCTCCTCACTCAAATCGTCGGTCCGATGAATGGGGTGGCTCACTAGAGAACCGTTATCGTTTTATTGAGAAGCTCGTCGATGAAGTATTGGAAACAGTAGACCAATCAGGTGTGAAGGAGTTTATCGTCGGTTATCGGTTTTCACCGGAAGAATTCGAAGAACCAGGGATTCGCTTTGAAGATACGTTGTTCTTAGTGGACCAACTGGCAGAAAAAGGATTAGACTATCTGCACATTTCTCTTGCGGATTATACCCGTAAATCGATTTCAAAAGCGTATCAAGAAAAATCGATGTTGGCGTATGTCTATGAAAAAATCGCTCAGCGGGTTCCTTTGATTGGTGTAGGGGATGTCCGAACGTCGAAAGATGCCGCGGGCTTGCTAGAACATGCAGACTTTGTAGCAGTGGGCCGGGCATTGTTGATCGATCCTCATTGGGGACAAAAAGTCTTAGACGGTCAAGATGAGTTGATCCGCACCACGGTTTCTCCTTACGAACGTGAGGAACTCGTATTACAAAACGGCGTTTGGGGTTTTATGGAAAACATGATGCCAGATCGCCTAAATGAAGAAAAATAAGCAGACAACCACCTTTGCCTTGGGCGAAGGTGGTTTTTTGGTAAAACGAGAGGAACGATCCGATTATTTTCAATTATGACCATCATTCTTTATAATTGGCATAAAGGTAAGCGTTTACTTTATTTTTATGCTGATGGGGATGAGGAGAGAATCATATTGGAGGGAGAAAAATGAAAAAAAGTAGCTTGTTCTTGCTAGTAATTGTCACAGGGTTGTTGTTCGCTGGTTGTGGAGGAAATCAAGAAACAGCAGATTCACAAGATTTTGCCAGTACAGATGAGAATACGCTAACTGTTTGGGCTTGGGACACAAATTTTAATATTCCAATTATGGAAAAAGCCGGGGAATATTACAATGCGGACAATGACGCAATCGACCTTAATGTCGTCGAGATGTCCAACGAGGATACCAAGCAAAAAATGGTTTCATCCTTTACTTCAGGGGTCTCCGAAGGTTTGCCTGACATCGTTTTGATGGATGACTATGACGTGCAGAACTATTTGCTGAACTACGAAGGAAAATTTACAGAATTATCGGAAGACATTGACTTTGACCAATTTGCTCCTTACAAAGTAACGAATGCGACCTATCAAGACGGCGTTTATGCGGTTCCCTTTGATTCAGGTTCTGCTGGACTCTACTACCGCAAAGATTATTTAAGTGAAGCGGGGATCGATGAAAGTGAACTCACCAATCTAACCTGGTCCAAATTTGTGGAGATTGGTGAGACAGTCAAAGAAAAAACGGGGAAATGGTTCGTCGCGTTTATTCCAAATCGCGGCACTCATTATATCCAGATGGCAATGCAGTCAGCCGGATTATGGTATTTTGATGAAGACGGAAACATATTCTTGAAAGACAATCCTGCTATTCGTGAAATGCTGCCGATTCTGAAGACGATCGAAGAAAAAGAGTTGGCAAAACCAGTAGATTATTTTGCGCCAGAAGGGATCGGTGCAGTGACGAGTGGAGAAGTGGCAGCAGTCAATTCAGCCATCTGGTTTTCTGCGACAATCCGATCCGCAGAAGATCAAAAAGGAAAATGGGGCTATACGAACCTTCCTCAATTAGAGACAGTGTCTGGAGCGACACCTTACTCGAACTTGGGTGGTTCTAGCTGGTTGGTGCTCAATGACTCACCAAATAAAGCGTTGGCCATTGATTTTCTTAAACAAGAATTTGCTGGGAATGATGAATTCTATCAAGAGATTTTAGTAGAAAATGGGGCAGTGGGGACTTACCTACCCTCACAAGAAGGAGAAGCTTATCAATATGAAGATCCTTTCTTTAATGACGCCTCAATCTATAAAGATTTTTCCAGTTGGATGGCGGACATCCCCGCCGTTGATTACGGGGTAAATACCCAAGCGGCAGTGGATGCCTTGCGTGGGGGAATGCAAAGCTATTTTGATGGTGCTATGTCCTTAGATGATATGTTGACGGAAGCAGAAAACACCTACAAGATGCAAGTCGGCGAATAGCCGACTTGTGTTGCTTAAGGAGTGATGAATATGCAAAATTCGATCAGAAAAAAGCGCCCCAAAAACCAACAAGTATGGGGATTTATTGGCCTTTCTTTAGTATTCAGTAGTGTCTTTTTGCTGTATCCCATCGTCTATTCCTTATACCTTTCCCTGCATCGTATGCAGGGGCTGCAATCGGTTTTTGTCGGTTTCGGCAATTACCTGCGCATGCTGCAGGATACGATTTTTCAAAAAGCCTTACTCAATAATTTTATCTTTCTGATCTTTCAAGTACCAATCATGGTGTTATTGGGTCTTCTGCTGGCGTTTGTTTTGAACACGCCGAAGCTTGTAGGACGCTCCTTCTTTAAATTGGCGTTGTTTCTACCTTGTGTCACCTCGCTGGTTTCCTATGCAGTTTTATTTAAAATGATGTTTCAAATTGGCGGGATCGTTAATCAAGGGCTACTGAACATTGGCTTGATCACGCAACCGCTAGATTGGCTAAATAATCCGCTTTTAGCAAAACTGACCGTTATTATTGCCCTGTGCTGGCGTTGGACAGGCTATAACATGATTTTTTATTTGGCAGGATTGCAAAATATCTCTGATGACACCTTAGAAGCTGCTGCGATCGATGGGGCGAATGGGTTTCAAAAGTTCTTTTTCGTAGTGATCCCACAGCTGAAGCCGGTGATCGTTTTTACGACCATCACCTCCACCATTGGGACGATCCAGCTCTTTGATGAAGTGGTGAATCTAACAGGTGGTGGCCCATCCAATGAGACGTTGACTGTCGCCCAACTGATCTATAATCACTCCTTTGTCTATACGTCAAATTTTGGGTATTCGGCTACGCTGTCGTGGGTCTTAGTGATCATCATCGCTCTTTTATCTGTGATCCAGTTGAAACTCTCGAAAACGAATCAATAAAAGCGATAGAAAGGAGCAGCTATGAAAGTTACTTTAAGTGGATGCATAAAATATGGTTTTTTACTGATCGTCTCGTTTTTTTCGATTTTTCCGTTTTACTGGATGATGGTGGGCTCTACCAATACCGCCAATCAAGTTGCCGAAGGGAAGCTGACTTTTGGGAATCAGCTAGCAAGCAATTTTCAGGTGCTGTTCAGCAATTACGACATCCCATTGATCATGTGGAATTCCATCAAGATTTCATTGATCACCGTCCTTGTCAGTCTACTGGTCACTTCTTTGGCTGCCTTTGGATTTGAGAAGTTTCGAACGCGGGCGAGTGAAGGGATTTATGCGGTTTTTCTGTTATGTATGATGGTGCCGCTGGCAACTTTGGTGATCCCGTTGTTTAAGATGATGGCAGGAATGCAGCTAGTCAATCAGCACGTGGCGGTCATTTTGCCATTGGTCAATAACCTGTTTCTGATTTTCTTTTTTCGCCAGAACTTCAAGTCTTTCCCTGACGGTATTTTAGATGCGAGTCGCATCGAGGGGGCAACAGAGTACACGATATTTTTTCGGATCGTTTTTCCTATGATGCGCTCGACCTATGCTGCCGCTGCCATCTATGCCTTTATGAACGCATGGAACAGTTATTTGCTACCCTTGGTCTTTTTGCAAACGGAAAGTCGTCAAACCATGACATTGCTGATTTCCAATTTATCGTCAGCCAGTTACGTACCAAATTATGGCGTTCAAATGCTGGCGATCGTGATTGCAACGATCCCAACGTTGGTATTGTTTTTGTTTATGCAAAAAGGCTTTGTGAAAGGCATGACCGGTTCTTTGAAACTATAAGTAGCAATAACCAGCTTGGCTACTTTTCCATAAGGTTGGGGAAGGCTTGACGTAGGGGATGAAATAGCTTTCCTCAGATAAAAAACAATTGCCTTGAGAGGCACTATTTTAATAAATAGTCAAATAATTCAGAATCATTCATTTTTCTTACAAAAAGATAGCGCAAGTCGAGTTGATTGATAAAAAAACAATCAGTTGTTAGACTGAATACAGGTTAAAAAAACAAAAAGGGGATGTAATGATGAAAAGAGGATTCAGAAATTATTTAGGTTCAGATGAGCGGGAGGCAGGCTACAATTTGTCTTGGGGGTCTATCTTTGCAGGGGTCGTAACATTTATCGCATTGTTCATGACACTGTCAATGATCGGCTCAGCAATCGGTTTTGGTTTGGTGGAACCAACATCAAATAATCCATTAGATGGTGTTGGTACAGGATTATTGATTTGGACAGTCATTACCTTTGTCTTGGCATTATTCGGTGCTGGTTTTGTTTCAGGTGTGGCGGCTCGACGTGTTGGATTGGTTCATGGTTTCTTAACATGGGCAACTAGTATGATCGTGATGATGGTTATGCTCTCTTACTTAACGATCGGTGCATTTTCTGTAGTCGGTTCACTTTTAGGGAACGTTGCTTCTGCTGTTGGCAGTGGCGTTGAAACAGTTGCCTCAGGTGCTGGCGATGTCGCTTCAAAAGCCTTCGATGAAATAACAGGAAACATGGAAGACGTCAATACAGATGAATTACAAGCGAATGTCAATGATGTTTTACAAGATACCGATGTTCCTGAATTACAACCAGACTACTTGCAAAATCAATTGTCTGATGCGACGAACGACATCAAAGATGCCGGCAAAGACATTGCAACGAATCCAAATGATGCTGATAAAATCATTGATGATTTAGCAAGCAAATTACAAGATCGTGCTACAACGATCGGTGATTCAGTCGATAAAGAAGCAATCTCAAATGCAGTGGCTCAAAACACAGATCTAAGCCAACAAGAAGCGGAAGAAGCAACGAACAATATCGTGAACGGCTTACAAGATGCTTCTGATGAAGCACAAAAACAAATCGAAAATGCACAACAAAATCTTGAACAAGCCAAACAAGACATTGACCAAGCAGTGGAAGACGCTCGTCAAAAAGCGGAAGAAGCAAGTGATGCAACAGCCAAAGCGTCCATTTGGGGCTTTGTGGCAATGGTCTTAGGACTCGTTCTTACGTCAATCGGTGGTATGGTGGGAGCAAACTTAGTCAAAACTGCTGACCACGAAAACCGTATCTAATTTTACCTCTCATCAAGAGAGCTAGTGATTCATAAACCAGTGAACAGCGTTCTGTCAAAGATTCAAATGGCAGCAGCGCTGTTTTCTGCTTTTAAACAAGCGGTTGAAAATCCCCATTGACGAGTGATTTTTCTCATGCTACACTGGCTCTGAGGATTGTTACCGCTTTAGGCGGGCTATACCTATTTTTTTGTGTGAAGAAATCTAAAGAAGAATAGGGTCGTTAAAATGAACGTAACAAAAGTGATCAATAACAACATTGTGATTTCTGAGAATGAGGAAAAACAAGAATTGGTCGTCATGGGCAAAGGCTTAGGCTTTAAGAAAAAGCCGGGCGATGCGATCGACGATACCAAGATTGAAAAAGTCTATCTCAGTACACAAGAGTGGAATGTCACAAAACTAACCCAATTACTTTCTTCTATCCCTATCGAACATATTCAAGCAGCGAATGAGATCATCAGTTTTGCAAAAGTTTCCCTTGGGAAAAAGTTGAGCGAAAAATTGTTTCTGACGCTGACCGATCATATCAATTATGCTATCGAGCGCTATCAAAACGGCATGGAAATTAAAAATGCCTTGCTATGGGAGATCAAGCGGTTTTATAACCATGAATACCTCATTGGCAAAGAAGCGTTATCGATCATTAAAAATCGCTTGGCGATCGAGCTGCCGGAAGATGAAGCCGGCTTCATTGCTCTGCACATTGTCAATGCTGAGTTGGATATGGCGCAGGTCAGTCAAGTATCGGAAATGGCGAAGATCATTCAGCATATCCTAAACATCGTCAAATATCATTTTTCAATGGAGGTTGATGAGTATTCATTGAACTACGAACGCTTTGTGACCCATTTGAAATTTTTTGTCCAGCGCTTATTCAGCGGTACAAAGCTCGATGATGCAGGAACCGGCAGTTTTATTTTTATGTTGAAAGACCGCTACATGAAGGAATATGCGTGTGCGTTGAAAATCAGTGACTACATCAACAAAGAATTCGGTAGACCGTTAGAAGAAGACGAATTGATCTATTTAACTATACACATCAAACGAATAACAAGTGCTTAGGATTGTTACTGGATTGGCAGGCTATACCTAAATGAACTCCCAAGGGGTTTGTTTAGGTATTTTTTTATGGTTTGACACACAAAAACAAGCGAAAGACCAAAATAGGAGGAACGACATGAATTACAAAGAATTAGCAAAAACGATCATCACCAATGTTGGTGGGGAAGAAAATATCCAAAGCTTGACCCATTGTGCGACACGCTTGCGCTTCAACTTGAAAGATGACAGCAAAACACAAGAAAGCACTTTAAAACACACACCAGGCATCATGGGTGTGGTCAACAAGGGCGGACAGTACCAAGTGATCATCGGCAGTGATGTTGGCAATGTCTACAACGAAATCACTGCCCAAACCAATTTGACTAGTGATCAAGAAACAGAAGAAGACGATCGCGTACGTGTAGCGAAAATTATCGATACGATCACTGGGATCTTCACCCCGATCTTGCCAGCCATCACGGCAGCTGGGATGTTAAAAGCGGTCCTTTCGTTGCTGGTGGTCTTCAATGTCTTGACGGCAGTAAGTCAAAGTTACCAAATCCTAAACTTTATGGCAGATGCTGCGTTCTACTTCTTGCCGATTTTGCTGGCTGCTTCTTCTGCACAAAAATTCAAAGCCAATATGTACTTAGCTATGATGGTGGGGGGGATTTTACTCCATCCGAACTTTATCGCGATGGTGACAGCAGTCAATGAGACAGGCGGCGGCATCCATTTATTCGGCTTGCCGATTTCACCAGTGAGTTACTCATCATCGGTGATCCCAATCATCTTGAGTGTTTGGTTCATGTCTTACGTTGAACCGATCGCCGATAAAGTCTCGCCAAAAGCAATCAAATTCTTCAGCAAACCGTTGCTAACGATCTTCGTCGTAGGAACAGTCGCATTAGTTGCTTTAGGCCCTCTAGGCTACATGATCAGTGAAGCGATCTCTGCAGGGATCCAAGCCCTAGAAACGGTCAGCCCATGGATCGTTCCATTACTGATTGGTGCCTTCACGCCATTGTTCGTGGCAACGGGTACCCACTATGGATTGGTTCCTATCGGCATCAACAACCGGATGACCACAGGTTATGACACAGTGATCTACCCTGGCATGCTGGCTTCAAACGTCAGTCAGGGAGCTGCAGCTATCGGCGTTGGTTTTAAATCAAAAGATTCTACGATCAAACAATTGGCATTTTCTGCTGGTCTGACTGGGCTATTCGGCATTACTGAACCGGCGTTGTATGGGGTCAATTTGCGGTTTAAAACACCCTTGTATGCAGCAATGATCGGTGGCGGATTTGGTGGTCTATTTATGGGGATCATGCGTGTCCGCAATTTCTCAGGAGGGTCACCAGGCCTGTTGACTTTGCCAAGCTATATCGGCGATGACACCTTACGTCATTTGACCAATGCCTGTATCGGTGCGGCAATCAGTATCGTGGTCACATTTATTGCGACATTATTCTTATACAAAGACCCTGTCACAGAAGAAGCACCTGAAGCAACACCAGCAGACAAAGAGCAAGAACCAACCCATCAAATCATCGGCGCGGAGATCAAAGCACCTTTAAAAGGGGAACTAAAAAGCCTGCAAGCAGTCAATGACGGCATGTTTTCAGAAGAAATTCTTGGACAAGGGGTAGCGATCGAGCCAACCGTTGGAGAAGTGCTAGCACCAGTCAACGGGACTGTCACAGCAGTCTTTGATTCCAAACATGCCATTGGATTGACCAGTGAGGAAGGCATTGAGCTGCTGATTCACGTGGGGATCGATACAGTGCAATTGAATGGCGAAGGCTATGCCTATCAAGTAGAAAAAGGACAAAAGGTGACAGTTGGCGATCCTTTGATTACGTTTGATATCGAGTTTATCAAAGAAAAAGGTTATCCAGTGATCACGCCGATCGTTATCACCAACAGTGCAGAAGTTGGCGACATTTTGACGGCAAACAGTGGTCCGATCACGTTTGGCGATCAAATCATCAAAGTGATTGGCTAAAAAAGGAGAATAAGACATGGGATTTCCAGAAAACTTTTTATGGGGCGGCGCAACAGCCGCTAATCAATGTGAAGGCGGGTTTGATCAAGGAGGACGTGGACTTGCTAATGTCGATGTGATTCCGACTGGCAAGGAGCGACGAGCAGTCATTACCGGCAAGCGTGAGATGCTTGCCTTTGAAGAAGGGTATTTCTATCCAGCCAAAGAAGCGATCGATATGTACCATCATTTCAAAGAAGATATCGCCTTGTTTGCGGAGATGGGCTTT
Source organism: Enterococcus sp. DIV1368d (assembly GCF_050542975.1). Taxonomy (NCBI): domain Bacteria; kingdom Bacillati; phylum Bacillota; class Bacilli; order Lactobacillales; family Enterococcaceae; genus Enterococcus; species Enterococcus sp. DIV1368d. The sequence continues at coordinate 1,216,287 of NZ_CP172939.1, forward strand.
AAAACCTATCGTTTATCGATTGCTTGGTCAAGAATTTTTCCGAAGGGCGACGAAGAAACCCCTAATGAAGAAGGCTTGCGCTTTTATGAAGAACTGTTTTTGGAGTGCCGCAAATACCAAATCGAACCTTTGGTGACGATCACGCATTTTGACTGTCCGATCCATCTGATCAAAGAATATGGCGGTTGGCGCAACCGTAAGATGATTGCCTTTTACGAAAACCTTTGTCGGGCGATCTTCACTCGATACAAAGGATTGGTGAAGTACTGGCTGACCTTTAATGAAATCAATATGATCTTGCATGCCCCGTTTCTCGGTGCAGGGCTGACCTTTGCTGAGGGCGAAAATGAAGAACAAATCAAATATCAAGCTGCTCATCATGAGTTAGTCGCTAGTGCGTTGGCAACAAAAATCGCCCACGAGATCGATCCAGAAAACAAAGTAGGCTGTATGCTGGCAGCGGCTAGTTATTATCCTTACAGCTGCAATCCGAAAGATGTCTGGGAAAGCAAAAAAAGCGATCGCGGCAACTATTTCTTTATCGATGTGCAATCGCGAGGAGAATATCCAAATTATGGTTTGAAGATGCTAGCGGAAAAAGGAATCACTTTGGAACAAACCGCCGAAGATACGGCTTTATTAAAAGCCCATACCGTCGATTTTATTTCCTTTTCTTACTATGCCTCTCGGGTCGCTGCTTCAGAAGATTCCGGTGTTGAGAAAACGGAAGGCAACTTGTTCCCGACCATTAAAAATCCGTATTTAGAAGCGTCGGAATGGGGCTGGCAGATTGATCCGCTTGGTTTGCGGATCACGATGAATGATCTTTATGATCGTTACCAAAAACCGCTTTTCATCGTCGAAAATGGTCTAGGAGCGGTGGATACACCAAACGAAGATGGAAAAATCAATGATGTGTATCGCATCGAGTATTTACGTGCGCACATCGCTGCGATGAAAGAAGCCATTGACCAAGACGGTGTGGAACTGTTGGGCTATACTTCATGGGGCTGTATCGATTTGGTTTCTGCAGGAACCGGAGAAATGAAGAAACGCTATGGCTATATCTATGTCGATCGCGACAATGAAGGCAATGGCACATTAGCCCGCAGCAAAAAGCAATCCTTTTATTGGTACAAAAAAGTGATTGCCTCAAATGGGGAAGATTTGGCTTAAGCCAGTTCATTTATAAAAAGTAAACAAGGGTGTTCCGCTTTTTCAACTAGCGGGATACCCTTGTTTTATTGATTTTCAGAATTATAAACTCGTGGTGTTGCTTGGTCGTTTGCGATAGTTGGAAGGGGTCAAAGCGGTCTCCCTTTTGAAAAGTGTCGTAAAGTAATTCGGATCATCAAACCCAGTTTCCAATGCGATTTCGATGATTTTTAAATCCGTATGGAGTAAGAGATACTCCGCTTTTTTGATGCGAAACTTATTTAGATAAGTAAAAAAGCTCATCTGGAAATTTCTTTTAAAAAAACGGCAGAAATGTTCTTTGCTATAGCCAATATATTGACTGATTTCCTCAAGTGCCACTGGACGTTGATAATTTTCTTCAATAAAAAGTAGGATTTTCTTGCATTTGTACGTATTGAGTTTGCTTTTACTGTCGATAGGTTTCTTATTGCGGTTAATGTATTGGGTATTTTGACAAAGATATTTAATAAATAAAAAGAGTTCCGCTTTGATCGCCAGCTCATACAATGGTTCCTTTAATGCAAATAAATCTATAATATGAGTCAATGCCTGTTGAATGTTCATATGAGAAACGAAATCACTTGTGATATGAATCGCTTGCTGATCCGCGGAATGAAGCAACGGGTCCAGATAGGACTGCTGGATCAAATCAGAGACGCGGCTCTCAATAAAGGTCGAGTCAAAGACGATAGCAAAGAAGGTACAAGCTGTTTGCTGATAATTTAATGCCTCATGTAGCTGATTGGCAGGGATAAATACAAGCTCGCCTTCTTTAGCGATATAAGAAACACCTTCGACCTTTATTTCCATCTTTCCTCGAAAAATATACAGGATTTCGAGCTCGCGATGCCAATGGGTGTGAATCATATTTGCTTGATCAGCAGGATGATTTGTCAAATAAACACTGACTGGAAACAAGCTGTCACCATGTTCCGTGATCTCTTTTAAAGAAGTATCAATATCATATTCACTAGGGTTTGGCGTAAAAATATAGGGTTGGGTTACCATCTGTCTCCTCCATTTTCATCAATATTACAAGGTATTTCGGTTAAGATAACGATTACAGAAGGGCCGAAATATCAATATAATCAATTTGTGATCGAATTGATTGAGGAGGGAACAATGATGAAAAAGAGAATTTTGTTGACGGCTGCTACTATGTTAAGTGTGATCGGAATTGCTGGTTGCGGAAATTCTGGAAGCGGTACCTCAGATGATGGTAGTGTAACACTAGAAGTTTTTAACATCAAGACAGAGACTGCAGAACAGATGGATCGATTGGTTGCGGCTTTTGAAGAAAGCCATGAGGACATAAAAATCAATATGACTACTGTAGGTGGAGGAACGGACGCCACAGCGGCTCTCCAATCAAAATTTTCATCTGGTGATGAACCGGACATTTTTATGCTGGGGGGACTAGCAGATACGCAAACATGGGAACACAAGTTATATGACCTTGGGGAAACAGAATTAGCCCAAAAAGCAATTGAGGGAACGTTGGAAGGGGCAACACTGAATGAGACAGTCTATGGCTTGCCGATGAATATCGAAGGCTACGGTTGGCTGATCAATAAAGAGCTGTTTCAGCAAGCGGGAATCGATAGTGAAGCGATTGAAACATTTGCCGATTTTAAGGAGGCAGTAGAAACGTTAGATAGTAAGAAAGAAGAGTTAGGATTAGACGGTGTATTCGGCTTCAGCGGCGGTGAAACATGGGTTTCCAGTCAATTCAGTTCGAACTTTTTTGCACCTGAATTTAATGATAGCTTGAAAGAAACACTGGAAGCCAAAGAGCTTCATTTAACTTATGAGGCACAACTGAAAGATTACGCTGATCTGGCGATCCAATACAATGCTCAACCGTTGGAATCAATGGATTACAGCACTTCAGTCGAAGAATTATTTGCCAGTGAGAAGGTTGCCATCATTCATCAAGGCAATTGGATCGTTCCTACATTAAACAGCTTGGATGATACATTTGCAAAAGAAAAATTAGCGATCGTCCCAATGCAAGTGGGAGACGGCAGCAAAATCGTAGCCGGACCAGCTTGGTATTGGGGTGTCAACAAAGATAAGGAACAAGAAGTGATCGATGCCTCCATACAATTTTTGACATGGATGTATACCGATGAAGAGGCGATGACCGCGATCATCGATGATTTTGAGTTTATTCCAGCTTATACGAACTTCTCCAGTGACGATATTTCTGATCCGTTGTCCAATGACATTTATACGTATTTAACGAATGGCCAAACGGTTCCTTGGGTCCATAACTCTTATCCAGATGGATACGGACAAAATATTTTTGGGGTTCAGTTCCAGGCTTATGCAGCCGATCAAATCTCATGGACTGAGTTTACTGATCAGCTGAAAAGCAGCTGGGCGCAAGAACGTCAATAACCAAAGTGATGCCTATCCTGCAGTGATGCGCGCAGGATAGGCAAAATCAAGGAAATCATAGGAGGAGCTGTATGTTAACAAATCGTTCAAAATCATTTTGGCTGCTGCTAGCACCGGCATTCGTCGCATTATTGGTCGTTCTGTTTATTCCTTTATTTACAGGGGGATATTACTCACTGACCAACTGGAATGGCAATACGATCAGCGACTTTATCGGATTGGATAACTACTTGCGCGCTTTTAAAGATCAGGCGTTCATCAACAGCTTGTTGTTCACGGCGAAATTTTCTGTTTACAGTGTGATCTTGATCAATGTCATCGCGCTGTTGTTAGCAACTTTAGTCACGCAAAAACTAGGACGCTGGACCACTCTATTTCGGACCGTCTTTTTCATGCCGAACTTAATTGGTGGGATCATACTAGGATTTATATGGCAATTTATTTTTAACAAAGCATTCGAGAGTATCGCCGATTTGACTGGGATCAATTTTTTTAATGGCTGGTTGAATACACCAGAAACAGGCTTTTGGGGTTTGGTTATCTTGTTCGTCTGGCAGATGAGCGGGTATATGATGTTGATCTATATTTCGTTTCTAAATAATATTCCAGAAGAAATTTTAGAAGCAGCAGATATGGACGGCGCCAATCCGCTACAAGTCTTTTTCCGAATCAAACTACCCATGCTGATGCCCGCGTTTACCGTGACATTGTTTTTGACGCTGTCAAATGCCTTTAAAATCTATGATCAAAACTTGGCGTTGACACAGGGGGGACCGTTCAATTCGACTCAGATGGCAGCCATGAATATTTACAATGAAGCTTTTTCAATGAGAAAAATGGGCTTTGCTCAGTCAAAAGCGATGATATTTCTGGTGATCATTGTCATTATTTCCATTATTCAAATCTCAATTACCCGCAGAAAGGAGATCAGCGCATGATAGAGACTCGTCACTCCTCTACTAAAAAAGTAAAAACAAAAAGTAGACGGCAGAAGAAAAAAAAGCTGCAGCACAGTCTGCTGATCGTAAGTGGTCTTTTACTTGCGTGCTTATGGTTTTATCCGTTTTTCTTGATCGTGATCAATTCATTTAAAACAAAAGCAGAGATCTTTCAGAGTACGTTGTCGCTGCCTAGCGGATTGTCCTTTGAGAATTATCAAGAGGCGTTAGAAAAACTGGATTTCATCAGAAGTTTAATGAATTCATTGTTGATTACTGTCGGTTCTTTGATCTTGGTGGTCTTTGTTTCTTCGATGGCAGCATACGCTTTATCGAGAAATACCAGCCGCTTAAGTTCAGTCCTCTATTTTGTTGTTGCCATCGGCTTGCTGATCCCTTTTCAAGGGATCATGATTCCACTGATTTCTCTTTTTGGACGAATGAATTTGTTAAATCAGCCGGGTCTAATGATAATGTACTTGGGATTGGCTGTCAGTATGTCGACTTTTTTGTATTATGGTGCGTTAAGAGGCATTCCACGTTCGCTGGATGAAGCAGCGATCATTGATGGGGCGAATACCTTTCAGATTTATTGGAAAGTAATATTGCCTTTGTTGAAACCAACGACGGTAACGGTGATTGTTTTGAATACATTGTGGTTTTGGAATGACTATTTATTGCCTTCATTAAGTATTAATAAAGCCGGAATGTATACGATTCCCTTGCGGATGTTTTATTTCTTCGGCGAATTTAACAAGCAATGGCATTTAGCGCTAGCCGCTCTGGTGATCGTTGTTCTGCCAATCATTCTCTTGTTTATTGCCTTGCAAAAACATGTAGTGAAAGGCATCTCAGATGGTGCAGTAAAGTAGGAGGAAAAGAAGATGAAATTTACAAATGGCTATTGGCTGGCAAAAGAAGGCGTCAAACTTGAGCATCCCCGAATTGCTTATGATCATAAGGTAGAAAAGGAGCAATTGACCCTTTATCTGCCCTATCAAGAGATTCAGCGGCGTGGCGATACCTTAAACCTTGGTTTAACCACACTCACGTTTTCGACTCCGCAAAACGATGTGATCAAAGTCAGCTTGGTGCATCATGACCAGACGATGCACGCCCCGTCGTTTGCACTAGATACTCAACCGGCAGACGTGAAGATCGATACCGATAACGAAGACATGTATATCTTCAAATCTGGATCATTGGAAGCGAAAGTCCCTAAACAAGCGGCTTTTAAAATCGACTTTTTCGGAGAAGGTAGCTTGTTGACTTCTTCCATGCCTAAAGCACAGGCTAAAATTTCGGGAAATGACGGCAAGCAGTATATGCGAGAACAGCTTTCGCTAGATCCTTATGAACTTGTTTACGGATTAGGGGAACGGTTCACTCCTTTTATCAAGAACGGTCAAACCGTTGATATTTGGAATCAAGACGGTGGTACGGGTAGCGAGCAGGCATACAAAAATATTCCGTTTTATTTGACGAATAAAGGCTACGGTATTTTTGTTGATCATCCCGAAGCGGTTTCCTTTGAAGTGGCTTCTGAGAACGTTTCCCGCACGCAATTCAGTGTCGAGGGGCAGCGTCTGGACTATTACATCATCTATGGACCAGATATGAAAGCCATTCTAGAAAAATACACCGACATGACAGGAAAACCCGCCTTACCGCCAGCATGGTCTTTTGGCTTATGGCTATCCACTTCATTTACGACAGATTATAGTGAAGAAACAGTGATGCACTTTATCGATGAAATGCAAGCTCGTGATATTCCTTTTGATGTCTTTCATTTTGATTGTTTCTGGATGAAGGAATTTGAATGGTGTGGGTTTGAATGGAATGACGAATTGTTTCCTGATCCGAAAGGATTACTAAAGAAAATCCATGATAAAGGATTAAAAGTCAGTTTATGGATCAACCCTTACATTGGGCAAAAAGCCTCTGTATATCAAGAATGCAAAGAGAAAGGGTACTTTATTAAGAACCATGCAGGTGAAGTCTGGCAGTGGGATCTTTGGCAAGCTGGACAAGGGATCATTGATTTTACCAATCCAGAGGCTCGTCAATGGTATAAAGATCGCTTAAAGGAATTGATTGAATTAGGTGTTGATTCCTTTAAGACGGATTTCGGTGAGCGGATCCCTGAAGATGCCGTCTATTATGACGGATCAGATCCAAAAAAAATGCACAATTATTATGCCTATCTATACAATGAAACCGTCTTTGAACTGCTGGCGGAAATGCGGGAAAATCAAGCCGTTCTTTTTGCCCGTTCTGCTTCTGTCGGTTCCCAAAAATTTCCTGTCCATTGGGGAGGCGACAATTTATCTGAATATTCTTCGATGGCAGAGTCTCTGCGTGGTGGCTTATCCTTTGTCTTATCTGGTTTTGGATTTTGGAGCCATGATATCGGCGGGTTTGAAGAACAAGCGACCTCCGACCTGTATAAACGTTGGACGCAATTTGGTTTATTGTCGACCCACAGTCGTTACCATGGCAATGTTGAATATCGGGTACCATGGAATTTTGGAGAAGAAGCAGCAAAAGTCAGTCAATATTTTTCAAAATTGAAAAACCGCCTGATGCCTTATATTTATCGTCAAGCAGCAACCACTGCAAAAACGGGCATTCCCCTGATGCGTCCATTGATGCTAGAGTTTCCAAAGGATCCTACGGTTTATGCCATTGATAAGCAGTATATGCTGGGGGATCGCTTACTAGTTGCGCCGATTTTTAATGAGCAAGGAAAGGTTCCGTTCTATCTGCCAGCTGGAACTTGGACAAATTATTTAGACAACAAACGCTATGAAGGCCAAAAATGGTGGGAAGAACGCTATGACTATTTCAATCTACCGTTGATGGTACGACCGAATTCACTGATCATTGAAGGAAGCGTTGAACAGACCGCCGCCTATGACTACACCAAAAACCTGATCGTTCATGCCTTTGAAATAACGGAAGCAGTTTCTGCTGAAGTCTGTGATCAGCAGGGCGTGCCAGCTGGAACAATTTCTATTGAACCAGAAGGAAGCGGTTATCGAATTTGTATGGAAGGGTTGGAAAAGGTTCAGGTGCTGTTTCGCAATCGAAGCTTTGCAAATGCGCAACGACATCCTTTTGGCAGCTTGATCACTATTGACGGACAAGAAATGACCGTCTTTGAATAAGGAAACAAAACCTACCGTTCTTGATGGGTATCTATCAAGGACGGTAGGTTTTTTGTAGTGAACGAAGCATTGAAGAACTAACGGCAAAGTGCAGAACCAGTTCTTTGGCTCAGTTTTGTTCCTCCCGCTGGATCGGCAGCAGCAAGCGAACGGTGGTTCCTTCGTTGATGCGTGATTCTACAGTCAATCCGTATTTTTCCCCATAGAGCAGCTTGATACGCTGATCAATATTGTCTAAACCAATACCCGAATAGTGTTCAAAGTGGTTGGCGGTGCTGGTTGGCTGCTCTTCATTGAACCCGATGCCCGTATCGATGATCTCAATTTTCAGGCCTTCCTTACTGACGCGAGAAAAAATCTGGATCAATCCTGAATCCTCTTCGGGAAAGGCATGCAGGTAGGCATTTTCGATAATCGGTTGCAAAATCATCTTCGGTACAAGAATATCTTCACAGCCATCTTCTGAAAAAATCGTCGATTGGATGCGATTGCCGTAACGTACGTTCATTAACACGAGGTATTCTTCCACGATCGCTAGCTCATCCTTTAAGGGGACGATCTCTTTGCGGTTAAAGGTGTGCCGCAACAATTGGACAAAGCTTTCAATCGCTTGGGTGGCGGCTTCTTGCTCGTTTTGCCAGATCAAAAACTTGATGGCAGTCAATGTGTTGTAGACAAAATGCGGTTGGATCTGCATTTGCAGTGAACGAATCTCAAACTTACGTTTTTCGGCTTCTGTAACCATTAAATGATCGACATAAGATTCCAAGTCCTCTAGCATCAAATTATAGGCACGCCCCAATTCTCGTGTTTCGTACGTCCCGTTGATGGTAACCTTGTCGCTGAAATCGCCTTGTGTGACCGCAGGCAGCTTGGCAATCAGCTGATAAATCGGTTGGGTGATGTTGCGGATGATCCAAAATGCCAGCAGACTAAAGAGTAAAATACTGACGATAGAAATCAAAAGAGCTGGCTTGATCAGATTCATATTGCGTACTAGATGCGATTCATCCAAAACATCGTAAAAAGTAAAATGATACGAATAAAGGGGCAGCTGATTGATGCTAGTATCTCTTTTGACCGTGACGAGGCGATCTTCAAACGGCTTGCCTAAAAGGCTCGGATCAGAAGTGGAAAGAATTTGATTTTGTTCATTGACGATATAGATCGAGTGGAGACTGGTATCTAAGAGTTGACGATAGATCGAAGAAAAATCGGATTCTTTTAAGAAAATCAGGGCATAGCCGAAAATCGTTTCTTCTTTCATCAATTTGCGCACGTACATCAAGCCAGGGGAGTCGCTGGTGGAGGTACTTAAGCCTTGGTCCAAGAAATAATATTGACTGATGGCGTCATTGTCATTGATCTGCTGGATAAAGGCACTGGCGAGAAAATCATCTACTGATTGATTGCGAACCGCATCGTTTTGAAAGAAAGTGCCCCCGTTGACCCCAATCAACACTAAATTCGAGGGGATGTCTTGAAACAAAGAGCGGGTGTCTTTTAATTGCTCGTTTAATTCTAAAATCGTACGGCCTTGATTCATGTCGCCTTCTAAGTATGTTTCAACGGCTTTGCTTTCATCGACGATGTCAAAAATCCGATGGATATTCTCGTTCAGACGCTCATAATCTTCTTGGATTTTTTCCAGTAGCAGCTGATTGGAACTCTGGTACGAAGCAACATAGGCATCTTTCGAGCGACCATAGATCACGACGACAGTTAGCAGACAAACACTAATGACCCCGACGACAACAAAGAGGAAGATACGACTGAATAATTCATTTTTCTGAATCCATTGGTTGATTTTCATAATTGATTCAACCGCCGATACTTTGATGGGGTGACCTGACATTCTTTCTTAAAGATGCGAGAAAAATAGCTAATATCCGAATACCCGACCGCTTCACTGATTTCAGATAGATTCAGATCAGATTGTGTCAGTAGTTCTTTGGCTTTATCCAAGCGGGTTTTCTTTACGTACTCAGAAAAGCTCATTTTCAGTTTCGCAGAAAGAAAAGCCGAAAGATAGGTGTAACTAAAATGAAAGGTTTCAGCCAGTTCAGACAAAGACAGACTTTTAGTGTAGTTGTCTTGAATGAAGCGCTGGATCGCAACGAGTAGATCATCTTCATCCAATGGTGATAAGGTCGTCAGCTGTTGACGAATATCATCGATGGTCGCCAACAATAAATCAGAAAAATCTTCCAAATACTGCACGTGACCGATAGCATGCAAAAATTCAGCTTTTAAGCGGCTAAAGCGTGGAGCAGTGGGGAATTCTTCTTCCAAGCGGGACAGTAACGTGTAAAAAATACTACTGGCCTGCTGTTTTAAGAATGTCGGATCGACATTGGATAAGATCATGTCATTGAAATATTCCTCGATTCTGGTGATTCCTAACAAAAAGTTGTTGTCTAACAAAGCCCGTAAGAACTTCTTCGTATCAAAGCGATCACTTTCGATGTACAAAAAGAGTTCTTGTTCTGGCACCAACCGTTGTCGTTTATAAAAAAACGATTGTCCTTGGCTTTTGGCTTTAAGCGTCACAAAATGGTCCCGCAACTGTTCAATCTTTTGAAAGGGCACACTGAGAGTAAAGAAGGCGTCTGGCTCGGTAAAACGCAATTGCTCCAACGTTTCTTTCAAAGAGGAATAAACATTCTTTCCTTCTGGATAACTAATCACTAAGCCGGCATCTTTGTTACTGGTTTGAAAAAAGAGCGTCTTTACCTGCGGTTGTGATTGAGTAAATTCCGTCAATGCATGCAGCAGCTGATCATTGGCACGAAAGCCGCTAAAATTGGTGGTCAAAATTTGGGCTTGCTGTTGCGACTGATCCAATGCAAGGTAGTCCGCCAAAGGAGCCAACGGTTCTTCATACCCTGCTAAATAGCGATTCAACGATTCTTGCAGCTGCGTCTCCTCAGTCACGGAGCCTTTTGTATGTGACAGCTTTTGTGAGATGTTGTGCAGCGTCTTCAACAAGAGTATCGGTGTCAGTGTCGGTTTTAATAGATAATCTACGGCACCATTTCTAAAAGACTGACTGACGTATTGGAAATCATCGTAGCTGCTCAAGACCAAAAAATGGACTTCTGGATATTGTTGTTGAATGATCGTTGTGAGTTGAAGACCGTCCATTTGTGGCATTTTCAAATCCGTGATCACGATGTCGGGATTCAGTTCATGGATCAGCGCCAATGCTTCTTGCCCGTTCGCTGCATCGCCTAAGAGACGGAACCCTTCTTGTTCCCAACGTATCATATGTTTTAATCCATCTCGGATCGTTGCCTCATCATCAACGACTAAGACCGTGCGTAAAATAGTCATGGTATCCCCCCTATATCTCTTCTTTATTATAAACGCTTTCAAAAAAGAAAGGTATTGTAACTTTTTTCTATTTTTGGACAAATTTAGTAAGCTCTTTCATAATCATTGAATACGGTTACAAAATCAGTGTATAGTTAGCCATGTAAATAAAAGGAAAGAGGGATAAAAATGAAAAAACTACTTGCATCGATGGTAACGGCGGCTGCAGTGCTGACTTTGGCGGCTTGCGGAAACAGCAACACAAGCTCTGGGGATTCTGGCGAGTCCTCAAACAAAGTCACGGTCTGGGCATGGGATGAGACCTTCAACATCAAGGCAGTCAATGAAGCCAAAAAAGTATATGAAAATCAAGATGTCGATGTGGAAGTCGTGACGATGTCGCAAGATGATATCGTCCAAAAATTAAATACGAGTCTGGCATCTGGAAATACGGACGGACTACCAAATATCGTTTTGATCGAAGACTACCGCATCCAAGGATACCTTTCTTCTTATCCAGATGCGTTTAGTGATCTAACGGATATCGTGAATGAGGAGGATTTCTCCAGCTATAAATTTGCGGTCAATAAAGTCGACGATGTCATTTATGGGGTGCCATTTGACAGTGGCGTCGCAGGACTATTTTACCGCACAGACTATTTAACCGATGCAGGCTATGAGCAAGCTGATCTCGAAGATATTACTTGGGATGATTTTATCAGCATCGCCAAAGATGTCAAAGAAAAAACGGGTCACGCTATGATGTCGTTAGACCCAAGCGATCTTGGCTTGGCACGAATCATTATGCAATCGACAGGCGAATGGTATACCGGTGAAGATGGCTCCACTGTGACCATCAAAGACAATGAATCCTTCAAAGCCGGTCTAACTGTCTTAGCAACATTGTTGAATGAAGGCTTAGTTGAACAAGTTTCTGATTGGGATGGCGGGGTCAATGCCGTTCAATCGGGGAATGTCGCTTCTGCGCCAACTGGTGCGTGGTATTCCAGCACGATTCAAGGCGCGGAAGACCAAAGCGGCAAATGGGCGATCGCTCCAATCCCATCTATCGCTGGCGACAGCAATTCAGTCAATGCTTCTAGCATCGGCGGAGCAGGCTGGTACGTGATCAAAGGGGTTGACGGCGAAGAAAATGCCAAAGACTTTTTAGCCAATACCTTTGCTTCAAATAAAGAATTGATGGGTACATTAGCTACCGAGATCGGTTTGGTTTCAACCATGAATGCTGCAGAAGAAACGGAAGAATATACGTCGGGGCTTGATTTCTATGGCGGTCAAAAAGTCTTCCAAGATTTCTCTCAATGGTCACAAGAAATTCCAGCCGTGAACTACGGCAATCACACCTATGCCATTGAATCTGTCTTGACTGAAAGCTTGCAGCGAGTGATCAACGGCGAAGACATCGATAAAGTATTAGAAGAAGCACAATCACAAGTGGAAGCACAAATTGCAAACTAATCGAACAACTTTGCAGAAACTCGTGAGCGATCGCGAGTTTCTGTGTTAAGGGGGAATTACAATGAAAAACAAAACAAAAAATTGGTTTGCAAACGGCAATGCCTTTATTACCTTACCCGTCATTTTGATCACGATGCTGGTCTTTATCCCGATGGTCTCGGCATTGTTCACGTCATTCCAATCAGGACCACCAACTGCGATGACCTTTAACGGTCTTGGCAACTATCAGCGGATGTTGAGCGACTCAACCTTTAAAAAAGCCTTTGGCAATACGTTTTTATACTTATTAGTCCAAGTTCCGATCATGCTCTTTTTGGCGCTGATCGTATCGAACATATTGAATGACAAAAAATTGAAGTTTAAAGGGCTGTTCCGCACCGCCTTGTTCTTACCATGTATCACATCCTTGGTTTCTTATTCCTTGATCATGAAAAGTCTCTTTTCGGCAAATGGGTTAGTCAATAACTTTTTGACACAGCTACACTTGATCGATGCACCGATCCAATGGTTGACAGATCCTTTTTGGGCAAAAGTACTGATCATTTTTGCCATCACGTGGCGTTGGACTGGCTACAATATGATTTTTTTCATCTCAGGCATGCAAAATATCGATCCAAGTATTTACGAAGCGGCAGAGATCGATGGTGCCACGAAATGGGACCAATTCTTCAAAATCACGATTCCCAACTTGCGTCCAATCATCTTATTTACCACGATCACCTCAACGATCGGTACGCTGCAATTATTCGATGAAGTTCAAAATATCACTGGCGGTGGACCAGCCAATGCTACGACGACCTTGTCGCAATATATCTACAATTTGAGTTACAAATTCACGCCAAACTTTGGGTACGCCGCTGCGGTCTCCTTTGTTATCGTGATTGCGATCGTGATCTTATCGATCATCCAAACGAAAATAGGAGGAAAAGAAAATTGAAAACAATCTCACTCACTTTAAAATACGTCTTTCTGGCGATTTTGGCTTTCATCTCTATTTTTCCATTTGTTTGGATGATTCTAGGGATGACCAATCAAACCTTTGATATCGTTGCTGGAAAAATCATGATTGGCGATCAATTGGTCATCAACTTCCAAAATCTCTTTTCTTCCGACTTGAATTTTACTCGGGCATTAGGCAATTCCGCAGTGATTGCCGTGATTACGACCGTCTTTGCGCTGTTGTTCTCCTCCATGGCAGGGTATGGCTTTGAGATTTATCGGACGAAAACCAAAGACCGCATCTTTAATATTCTCCTGCTGTCGATGATGGTGCCTTTTGCCGCGCTAATGATCCCGCTCTATCGGATGTTCAGCAAGCTTAGCGGCACACCGATCGGGATCAATACCTTCGCTGTCGTGATTTTGCCCTCAGTCTGTACCGCCTTTTTGATTTTCTTTTTTCGCCAAAATATCAAGGCATTCCCTAGAGAATTAGTCGAAGCTGCTCGGATCGATGGCTTGAATGAACTGAGCATTTTCTTTAGAGTCTACATGCCGACGGCTAAAAATACTTATGCAGCTGCTGCGATCATTACGTTTATGGGCAGCTGGAACAATTATTTATGGCCATTAGTTGCCCTGCAATCACCAGACAAACGGACCGTTCCACTGGTTCTTTCGGCTATGGGTGCTTCTTATACACCTGATTATGGCATGATGATGTGCGGCATCGTGATCGCCACACTGCCGACGGCCATCATTTTCTTCGTTTTACAAAAACAATTTGTCCAAGGGATGCTGGGATCCGTGAAATAAGCGGGGCATCAGCAAACAAATACAAAGTAGAGGGTACGATATGATTCTTTTTGACAAACATTTAAACGTCTTTCATTTAAGCAACGATCAAATCAGCTATCTCTTACAGATAGAGGAAGGGGGCAATGTGGCGCACCTTTATTTTGGGAAAAAAATCGCCCATTATTCTGGCGGCTATCGCTACCCACGCCTTGATCGCTCCTTTTCACCCAATCCCCCAGACAGCAGCGATCGGCTTTTCTCATTAGACACCTTGATGCTGGAGTTTCCTGGTAATGGCTTCGGGGACTTTCGAGAAGCTGCCTACACGATTCGCCAGTCTGACGGCAGCCGAGTCAGCCATTTTGTCTTTAGTGATTACCAGATTCAACAAGGCAAACCAGCCTTAGCAGGATTGCCTCAGACCCATGGGGCCGACGACGGCATCGAAACACTGATTCTGTCCTTAAAAGATGATGTGGCGGGACTCGAACTGCAGTTGTTTTACACGATTTTTGAGGATGCGGCAGTGATCGTTCGCTCAAGTAAAATAATCAACCACGGAATCCAGCCTGTTACGATCGAGCAGCTGGCGAGTCAAGCGCTCGATTTTCCTAACCGGCCCTTTGATTTGATCCACTTGCCAGGGGCGTGGGCGAAGGAACGTCAAGTGACCCGAGAACCCATCCATCGCGGCATCAAGCGTTTAGACAGCAAGCGGGGTTCCAGCAGCCATCAGCAAAATCCCTTTGCCGCCTTGCTGGAACCTAATGCTACGGAGTTTGCTGGGGAGTGTTTTGGTTTTAGTTTGCTGTATAGTGGCAACCATGAAATTATCATCGAAAAAGATCCTTACCATCAGACTCGTGTGATCATGGGGATCAACAGCCATCAATTTGCCTGGCAATTGCCGCCAACTGAAAGCTTTCAAGCCCCAGAAGCCGTGATTGCTTATAGTGAGGCTGGCTTGAATCAGCTGTCAGCCACCTATCATGATTTTTATGATGAGCATTTGATTCGGGGTAAATACAAAAAGCAAGAACGGCCGATCCTGATCAATAACTGGGAAGCAACGTACTTTGATTTCAATGAAGAAAAGCTAGATGCCCTCGTTGATGAAGCCAAGGAGCTGGGAATCGAACTGTTTGTTTTGGATGACGGCTGGTTTGGTCAGCGAGAAGATGACCAAACCTCATTAGGCGATTGGTTTGAAAACGAAGGCAAGCTGGCTTCTGGCTTGGCAGGATTTGCCCAAAAAGTCCATGACAAAGGGCTGCAATTCGGGCTTTGGCTGGAACCAGAAATGATTTCTGGTGACAGTGAACTAAACCGACAGCACCCCGATTGGCTGTTACAAGTACCCAATCGCAAGCCAGCGCTTAGCCGCAGTCAGTATGTGTTGGACTTTTCTCGACAAGATGTCAGAGACCATCTCTATCACCAGTTAACCCAACTGTTTGATACGGTTGCCATCGACTATATCAAATGGGACATGAACCGCAGTCTGTCGGATGTCTATTCCTTGCTCCTCGATCCTGCCCAACAAGGGGAGGTTGCACATCGCTATCTGCTGGGCTTGTATGAATTTCTGGAAAAACTGACCACTGCCTATCCAACGATCCTGTTTGAAGGCTGTTCTGGTGGCGGTGGGCGCTTTGATGCTGGCTTCTTGTATTATATGCCGCAGATTTGGACCAGCGACAACACCGATGCCATCGCCCGCCTGAAGATCCAATACGGAACCAGTCTGGTCTATCCGCCATCCACCATGGGTGCCCATGTCTCAGCGATCCCGAACCATCAGACCCAACGGGCAACGGATCTAGCGATTCGCGGCAATGCTGCGATGTCTGGCTTGCTGGGCTATGAGCTTGACTTGACACAGCTGACACAAGAGGAAAAAGCGCAGATCAAAGAACAAATCGCTTTTTATAAAAAACATCGGCGCCTGCTGCAGTTGGGCCGCTTTGTTCGACTGCTCAGCCCTTATGAAGGCAATGACGCCGCCTGGCTGTATGTTTCTCCAGATAAAAAAGAAGCGATCGTCTTTTACTTCCGAGTCTTGGCCGAAGCCTCTGCACCATTGGTTACTTTAAAACTGGCTGGCTTAGATCCTGACCTGACCTATCAAAGTGGAGGAGAGACCTTCGGTGGCGATGAATTGATGCAGCTCGGGTTGTATATCGATCCTCATTTAGCAGGGGATTACGCCACACAGCGGTTCCATTTTGTTGCAAAAGCGCCTTACGAATGAAAATCAGCGTCCCGTCAAAGCAATATGTTTTGACGGGACGCTTTATTGTGCTGCCGCAAGCTTTTGGCTAATGATCGGCAACTGAGAGGTTATTTTTGAACAAATGATTTATTTTTTTCTCGAGAAGTCGTATGATGAAGGAGGAGGCAGGCAGATTGCTTCTGACAATCAATAAGAGGAGGGTGTTCAACATGGACGAACAGCCACTAGGCAAGGAAACAGAAGCAGGGTTGATCGCTGCAGGATATCGGAAGTATCGTGGCGAAGCGATCGATATTTATTACAACAAAGAAATTTGCACTCACAGCGGCAACTGTGTGCGGGGCAATCCCGCTATTTTTGAAGTTGGACGGCGCCCATGGGTGATTCCTGATAACGGGGAAGCAGCGCAAGCGGCACAAGTGATCCACACTTGCCCCAGCGGTGCATTAAAGTACATATTAAAGGAGGAAGAACCATGGAAATCTTAGAAGAAAACACTCGATTTGTGTTAAAAGACGGCGACAAAGAAATCGGTGAAATGACCTGGTCGGAAGCGGGCGAAACACGCTTGATCATTGACCATACCTTTGTCGATCCCGCTTATCGGGGCCAAGGTCTGGCCGAAAAATTAGTGGCAAAAGGGGTGGAAAAAGCCCGCAAAGAACAAAAGAAAATCATTCCTTTGTGTCCCTTTGCCAAAAAAGAATTTGAACGCAAACCAGAATATGCCGATGTTTGGAACCAATAAATAAAAAAGACCCCCGTCAGCTCAAGCAGGTACCTTTGAGCTGATGGGGGTTTGTGGTATGGCTGATCAATGTTGGAATTGAGCATGGTACAGGCGATAGTAATAGCCTTGTTCTGCCAGTAATTCTTCATGGGTTCCTTGCTCCACGATTTGACCGGCATCCATCACCAGGATCTTGTCTGCTGCTCGAATCGTTGATAAGCGATGGGCGATCACAAAGCTGGTTTTGCCTTCCATCATTTTCAAGAAAGCATCTTGGATTTTTTTCTCAGTCAGAGTATCAACCGAACTGGTTGCTTCATCCAAAATCAGCATGGGTGGGTTGCTGATCATCGTGCGGGCGATCGTCAATAGCTGCCGTTGCCCGTCAGAGATCTTGATTCCTTGATGACCGATCGGTGTATCAAGTGTTTCTGGTAAGCGCATCACATACTCATACATATAGGCATGCTTTAAGGCATCGTAGATTTCTTCATCTGTGGCAGTGTCATTGCCGTATTGCAGGTTTTCCCGTAAAGAGGCATCGAATAACCATGTATCTTGCAAGACCATTCCGAAGCTTTGCCGTAATTCTTCTCGTTTCAACTGACGAATATCGGTGCCATCGATTTTTATCGCGCCTTTATCGACATCATAGAAACGCATCAATAAATTGACTAACGTCGATTTACCGGCACCGGTTTTTCCGACGATTGCGACGGTTTCTCCAGGTTTTGCAGTAAAAGTGAAATCTTCGATCAATTTTTGACCAGGATCATAAGCAAAAGACACCTCCTCAAAGGCAATCTCGCCTTTGATCTCTCCCAGTGATTGAGATTCTTGATCATCGGCTGTTTCTGGCTCTTGATCCAACAGCTCAAAGGTTCTTGAAAGTCCAGCCAATGCCGTTTGGATCTGGGTCGTAATTCCTGACAATTCAATGAATGGTTTCGAAAACTGACTGGAGTAGATCGTAAAGCTGGAAATCATCCCAACCGTGACAGCACCTGTACCAGAAAAGTAAAGCAGACCGCCGACAAAGCCGACTGACAGATACGCCAAATGATCGACGAATCGTGAAAGGGGATTGGTCAAAGAAGAAGAAAACTGTGCCTTTTGCCCCCGGACATTCAATTCTTGGTTGATCGTTTCAAAACGGTTTTGGTTGATGGTTTCTCGATCAAAGGCTTTGACGATTTTTTGATTGCCGATCATTTCCGTAACAAAGCCAGAAATTTCGCCGACGATTTCTTGTTGCCTAGCAAAATGCGATTGAGACGTTCGTGCCACGATCCAGTTGACCAAAAAGATGATCGGGGTCGAAACCAATACGACCAACGTTAAGGGCACACTCATTTGCAGCATGACGACTAAGGCGATCAAGACGACCGAAATACCAGAGAACAACTGGTTAAAGACTGCAGCGACGGCAATGGAAATATTGTCCATGTCGTTGGTAAAACGACTGACGATGTTGCCGTGGGAGTTTTGATCATAATAGCGCAACGGCAATGTATTGAGATGCGCAAAACCTTTTTTGCGCAAATCGGCGACAGATAGATACGCCACGCGGTTGCCCAGTCGCTGGATCAACCATTGACTGACCACAGTCACTAAAACCACTCCGGCAAACAGAAGCAAAATACGATAGAGAGCGCTGAATTGCACTTGATCAGCACCTATCAGCTGATCGACGGCTTGACCAATCTGATACGTCATATAAACCGAGGAGACGCCAGCAGCGATCCCGAGGACAACTGCTGCCCAAGTTTCCTTCGCGTAGGCAGTCAAATAAGGGAGGTAGCGACGAAAGGCCGACCAATCGAATGATTTCTTTTTCATGCTTCTTCCTCCTCTGCCTGTGATGCCACGATTTCTTGGTATTCTTTTGACGTTGCCAGTAGCTCTTCATGGGTCCCTTTGCCTACCAAATTCCCTTGGTCTAAGACTAAGATCTGCTGCGCATCTTGAATGGAGCGAACCCGTTGAGAGATAATGATGACCGTGCCACGAATGCTTTCTTTTAAAGCCATCCGCAAATCAAGATCGGTTTGATAGTCAAGGGCGCTCAGGGAATCATCCAAAATCAAGATATCTGGTTTAGCAATCAACGCTCTGGCGATCGTTAACCGTTGTTTTTGTCCCCCAGAAAAGTTCTTGCCACCTTCAAAAATCGGAGTATCCAGTTGCTGCGGCAAGGCTTCAACGAAGTCACGGCTTTGAGCGATCTCTAAAGCGCGCCAGCAATCTTCATCGGTGGCCTCTTTTTTGCCCCATTGCAAGTTTTCCCGAATCGTCCCCGTAAACAGCACGGCGGTTTGAGGCACCATAGCGATTTTTTGGCGTAATTGCTGTAAAGGCCATTTCCGCACATCGTGACCGTCAACGATCACTTTGCCATCTGCTACATCGTAGAAGCGGGGAATCAATTGGGTCAAGGCAGATTTCCCACTCCCGGTTGGTCCAGTGATACCTAAAATAGACCCTGGCGCGACTTGGAAATCAATGTTTTTCAAAGCTAATCCGTATTCTTTTGAAAAGCGGAAATCAACATGTTCAAAGCGAATCGCTCCGACGTTGTTTTTCGGCTGATCCATAAAGACTTCTGAAAGTTCATCGCCGATCGATGGCTCAGTGGTTAACACTTCGTTGATCCGTGAACCTGATGCTGCCGCACGGGTAAAGATGATCACTAAGTTGGAAACCACGATCAATGCTAAGAGCATTTGATTCATGTAATTGACCAGTGCCAGCACTTGTCCTTGCTGCAAATTGCCAATATTGACCTTGAATCCACCGATATAAAACAACGAGATAATGCCGACGTTCATGATCAAGGTGGTGGCAGGCGTCAATAAAGCAGAGAGATTTGTGACCCGTAAATAGACATCACTTAAATCATCAGTTGCTTTATCAAAACGTTTCGTTTCCGTTTTTGTGCGGGCAAAAGCACGAATCACCCGAATCCCGCTTAAATTTTGACTCACTAGTTCGTTTAATTCGTCGAGATGAATTTGAACTTTCTTATATAATGGCACGGTTTTGGCGATGATCCAGAATAAGACGATACAAAAGAGCGGTAAGACGAGTAGGAAAATCAAGCCAGCTTGCCAATCAATGACAAAGGCCATAATCACCGAACCGATACTTAAGAAGGGCGCACGGACCACCAGCCGAATCAGCATCGCCAAAGCAATCTGCATCTGATTGATGTCGTTGGTCATTCGGGTGATCAAGGTATCCGTCCCGAATAAGTTTAGTTCGCTATGGGAAAGGGTGTTGATTTTTTTCATCAAGCGATTGCGTAGTTCCGTCCCGAAGCCTTGAGAAGCGACGGAAGCATAATACTGACAGATGACGGCACAGATCATGCCTACCACAGACATCACGATCATCCAGATCGTCATTTCAACGACTTTCGACCAATTGTTTTGCCGTAGCCCCTCATCGACTAAAGCGGCCATCTGTAAAGGCAGGACCAATTCAAACACCGCTTCTAAAAATTTGAAAAACGGACCAAGAATAATCTGTTTGCGATAATCCTTGGCATAGCGTAACAAGCTAATCATAAAAAACCTCCTAAATTATTTCGGATGAGCAGGATGTTCACTGGCTAAACAGGCAAAAACCAAACTATCGGTCCATTCCCCCTTGTTCCACCAGTCTTGGATAAAATGTGCTTCTTGGCGTAATCCAATGCGTTGGCAAAGCTTGGCTGAGGCCTGATTGCGGGCATCTAGCGTCGCTTGGACCCGATGGATCTTCTGACTGGTAAACAACCAGCCCAACAATTCATTCAATGCTTCTTGAGCAAACCCTTGTCCGCCAAATGACGGATGGAAGGCATAGCCGATTTCAACGGAAGACGGCTGACCAGTAGACCACACCGACAAATCGCCGATGACCGTTTGGTCGTGTAGTACCGCCAAAGAAAGACCTGCTTGGTCCGCCAAGGTGTGATGTTGGCATTTTTTGGCAAAAGCCGCAGCTGCCGTTTCTGTCTGCCAAGGCTCATGAAGTAAGAATCGGCAGACTTCCGCTTGCTGATAAATAGCAAAGGTATCGGCAAAATCACTTTCTTGAAACGGACGGAGCAGTAAACGTTCGCTTTCAATAAAACCCATAACAGCCTCCATTTCTTTAGGGACATCTTACCATAGAACGAAATAGCCGAAAACATCCCTTGAAAAATCTGTTCATTTTCTTGCAAAAAAAATGTAAATCACTTGAAAAGTCTTTTTCTAGGAAACGAACCTTGCCAGTTGCTGCTCATTTACCACGACTGCCAGCGGGCAAGAAAGGTTTTTTGCCAATCTCCCAAGGGCAAGATCACTCGCTGCATTTGAAAACGGTAGGTTTCCCCTTTATAAGTAAAGCGAATCGGGACGAGCATCCCTACAACAGGATCTTTGTGCTGTTTTTTCAGCTCAGCAAGCGGTATGCTTTTGTGCTGCACGACTTTTGTCCAGAAAAGATTCAACGCCAAAATCGTCAAATGCTGATCATCCAAGACGAGCAGGCTACGGTTGGTGATGGCGTTGAAGGACTGCCATTTTGCATAGCCGATGGCAGCCCCTTCTGTCCTATAGGGGGCAGCCAATGCTTGGAAGGTTTTTTTATTTAAAAGAAACATAGGTAGAAAACTCCTTATCAATTAGAATCAGTTTCGCCGCAAGCAAGCAATCAATAATCAATGCAGGAAAGCGGTCAGTCCGTTGCAAATGGCTGCAGCATTTGCCGAACGTTTTCAGTATACGCTTGTTTGAGGTCTAACGGTTGGATTTCTTTGATGGTTGGACCAAATTGCAAGAGAAAATCAGCCAGAAAACCCAGCTCATTGTCGGCAATGTGCCCCTCTAAGCAAAGCTCACTAGGACGTTCCACCACTGCCATATCAGGATATTTTTCTTGCCACAAGCGTTCCTTTGCCGATAGATCAAAGCGGATGTGATAGCCCAGTGTTTGTGTCAACACTTGTTGCTGCAGCTGTTTTTCAGCTAACTGCTGCAAGGTATAGCCTGTTTTTTCAGTCGGAGCAAGTCCCTGCATTGCATCACAGCGATAGCGGCGAAAAGCCTGCTTTTGACAATCATAGGCCAAACAGTACCAGTAGCCAGCACGAAAATCCAGCTGATAGGGTTGGACGGTCTTGTTCGTTTTTTGATAACGCTGATAGGTAAATTGGATGACTTGTTCTTGTACGATCGCTGAAAAAAGCGCTGAGAGGATCGGCGCACTCGTCAATTGAGGCACCCCTTGAAACGAAACCGCCGTCTCCATTTTTTCTAACCACTCGGTGTCTCCTTGATAAAAAGACTGCAACAATTTTCGCCGTAGCCCTTGATAGCTCCGATCAAAAGGAGAATCGGTTAATTTTTGTAAGAGCTGCAAAGCAAAGAAAAGGGTATACCGTTCATTTTTATCAAAGTACAACGGGGTCAGTTGATTTTTCAAAATCTGATAGCCGCCATAACGACCGGTTTCTACCACGAGAGGCAAGCCCAGCTCTTCCAATGATTGGACATCACGGACGGCTGTACGTTTTGAGATTGCGAAGGTTTCCATCAAATCGGCTAGATGAAAAGTGGTTTTTCCTTGTAAATACAATAGTTCCTGCGTTAAGCGTTCTGATTTTTTCATTTCTTTCTCCAATGGTGCCAAGTTTTGGCAATATTCACAGTTACACTTATGGTAACAAGAAAAGGAGGAACCAACAAATGATCGAACCAAAAATCGCTATGTTTTTAACCTTAGACGGCAAAGCCCAAGAAGCCATTCAATTTTATCAAGAAACACTAGACGCAACCCTCTTATTTGCCATCACCAACCAGGAGTATCGTGAGAGACTTGATCCAACGCTGGAGATTTTTGCGGGACAAGAACAGTATCTTTCTCACTCCATCCTACAAATCGGAGATTTCCAGTTGCAGCTGGCAGACAATCCATTAGTTGAAGGAGAGGCGATTCAGGGAGGCAATCACTTGTCACTGAGTTTGACGCTAGCGGAGAGCCAAATAGCTCAGAAGTTTTATCAACGATTGATGCAAAAAGGCAGTCAGACGATCCAAGCACCAAGTGAGAATGCTTTTGCGTTTTTTTATGCAAGTGTTCGCGATCCCTTTGGTGTAATTATTCAGCTGACTGTCGAAAAAGAAGTTGATCCCACCAAAAAGGGGGAATGAAAAAACTCGTTTTTTAATAAAATATCCATAGAAGTTGACTAATTATCCAAGTTTCTTTCAATCCCAGAATTATTTTTTAGGAATGTTTAAAGGACTTCACAGAAAAAGAATAAAACTTCTTAAAAAAATAGGCGGATCGTAAAAATTCTGGTACAATCGGGGAGAGCAATTCAGGAGAAATGAAGGAGGCACTATGGATAGAAAGACGAGATATAAACAGCAAAGAGCCCACAAAGCGCGCAACAAACGCGTGATTATTGGAGGAATCTTTCTTTTCGCCATTGCAGGCATCGTTTTATTTGCCGGCTATACGTATTATGCAGCAAAAAATTCAGTGGATAAAATGTTTAAAGAATCCGCTGTGATAACCTCTAACAAAGAAAAAGAGGATGGATCACTCAAAACATCCGATGTAAGTTCCAAATTCGGTGTTTTATTGATGGGTGTCGATAATGATGAGGAACGTGAACAAACAGATCATTTAGACAGTGCACGTACAGACAGCTTGATTTACATGGTTTATGATGGCGAAAACAAAAAAATCGATATGGTGAGCATCCCGCGGGATATTTGGACGAATATCTATGATGGAACTGGAACGGGTACAATTTATACGACAGCAAAAATCAATAGTGCCTATACAGTCGGTGAAGAGGATGCAACAATCGAAACCGTTCAAAATTATTTGCAGCTCCCAATCGATTACTACGTAAACGTGAATTTTATTAGTTTTAAAAAAATTATTGATGCAATTGGTGGTGTAACTGTAAATGTCCCTTACGACATAAATCAAGATTATGCCGCAGATAACTCTGGGGAAACATTGATTCCGGAAGGTCGTCAGTTGTTGAACGGTGAGCAAGCTTTGATTTTTGCGCGTATTCGAAAAATGGATACCGATGTTGATCGGGGAAATCGTCAGCAAGAAGTCATTGAAGCAGCAATTCATCAGGCTTTAAAAATTAATAACGTGACGAAATATCAAGAAATTTTAGATTCTGTAAGTAATGACGTAAATACAAACTTTAAATTTGAAGATTTAGTTTCCCTTGCTGGAAATATGATTTCAGGATTTGAAATCAATAGTCATACCTTTGAATGGTATGATGGGGAGTCTTACGATGGTCAGTCCATTGTGTACATCCAAGACTACTCTTACAATGAAATCCGAAACGACATGCTTAAGGCATTAGGCAAGCAGACAGAAGAACAGAGTACCCAAAATCAAAATACAGATGCTCAGACAGGATACGACGATGGGTCTCAAGGCACAGGCTATGGCAGCGAGTACGGTACTGACAACGGAACGGGCTATGGCACGGAGTATGGATCAGATTCAAATTATTAATGAAGTATTATTGTCAGAAGCAAGCCAGGAGAAATCCTGGTTTTTTTGCGTTCAAGAGGGGAGTAAATGGTAAATCTTTATCACAAGCCACTTTCGTTTTCATCTAGGAAGTGCAGTGCTATGCTTATGAAAAGAGACAGCTTGTTACAGCGAGTCCGACACCGAGGGAGGAACCATGATGGAAAAACAGCAAGAACAAAAAGCCCGTAGAATCGTTTTGCTGACCCACGTCTTAGGGTTGATCATGAAAGCCATCGGCTACTTCTTTAGCGGCAGTGCTGTCTTGATGAACGAAAGTATCCATAGTCTGATCGATTGCATCAATCAAGGACTTCTAGCCATCGGTGAAAACCGAGCACAGCGAGGACGCAGTGAACTGCATCAGTTTGGTGAAGGACGAGCGACCTATTTTTTTAGTACTGTAGTTGCCATGACAGTTTTTTTAGGTGGTGGGATTTTAGCGGTTGTTGAAGCCAGCCGTGATCTACTAGACCCCACCCACGAAGTGGAACAGCTCCAGCTGGTGGCAGCGATCTTATTTGTCAGTTTGTTCATTGAAGTGACGGCTGTACAAGAGGGATGGCAAGAAGTCAAAGAACAAAACAAGCAAAACCAACCCCTCGTCCGTTTCTTAAAAGAAAGCCGCGATTCCGATCTGCTTTTAGGCTTCACGGAAAATTTGTTTGCCTTAGGTAGTGTGACGATCGCCATCGCAGGAATCTTATTGACCTCATTGACGGACAATCCAGTATTTGATTCCCTCGGCGGCATTTTAGGTGGATTGTTGCTGATTGCTGCTGCTGTCTTTTTAGCCAAAGAATTTTATAGCCTCTTGATTGGTGAGGGCGCCTCTGCTTCTGATTTAATGGCGATCAAACAAATTTTAGCCGATCCTGCCATCATTCAAATCAAAGATTTGCGAACCCTCCATCTAAGCCCAGAAGAACTTTTGATCGTCGCCGACCTTACCTTGAAGCTAGGACCCGAAGAACCAAGCGTATTTATCGATACCATCGAACAGCAGATCAAACAGGCTTTGCCTGATCTGCGAGTCTATTGCTATATCGAGAGTGAGGAAGTTCCCTCATAAAGTAGAATAAATACGAAGCATTCTTCGGTTGGTGATTTATCATTCAAACGAGGAATGCTTTTTTGGGGTATTGGCGTGCTTGTTTTATATGAACACAATGGATCAATGGCTTGTTTTGCTTCAACCTTTTCTGGCGATCAGGAAGGAGAATGTCAGCGAGAGGTCGCAATTTAATTGTTTTTTAGCAATAAACACTTTTTTTGTTCAAAAGTTTGTTGTTTTTTGTTAAAATAAAGTAAGGACAGCAAGCGTTCTCTTTTTAAAGTTATTTTTTTGCTAGAGTTGTAACATTGTAAATCACAACATAGCAGAAGCTTAGTTTATTAAGAAAACACCGAAACGAGTACCTGTTTGGCATTACTGACATGCTGCCCAATCGTCACCAAAAGCGGTGGTGCTAATTTTGTTACGACTGTTTTTTTACACCACTTGTGAAGCAAAATCCTTTGCGAACATCTTCATCCATGATAGGTTAGAAGTAGGCCGGATGGTTTTTTCACAAAGTACGTACATAGAAAGATCACTTGCGACGTTTAAAAGAAGCGACTTCATTGCTCGCAAAATGATCGATGCTCAACACACATACCTATTCCCTCAGCCAGTCAACCTGCGCTTGCTTTTCTTATTGGTTATATTCCCTTCACTCAGCAATTGCCTGAACCGATTCAAATCAAAAAATGACTGTGCAAGGTATCTGTACCGATTTATCCCTTCAGAAACGTGGAAACCCTCGGCAAGAAGTTTATAATTTAAAGGAGGAATTTGATGGAAAAATTTTACCAGCAAAAGACTGAAGAGACCTTGAAACATTTTGAAAGTGACCGCAAGCAAGGCCTAAGCGGGAAAGAAGCCGACAAACGCTTAGAAAAATACGGAGAAAACACGATCCAGCAACAAGAATCCCTTTCTGTATGGGAATTGCTGTGGCATAACTTGAACAACTTGATTGTTTATTTATTGCTAGCAGCTGCGTTACTCTCTTTTGCGATGGGGGAAACGATTGAAGGAATTGCAGTATTGATTGCCGTGGTGATTGCTGTAATGACAGGCTTTATTACAGAATTACGAGCACAAAAATCAATTGATTCTCTTCAAAGCATGATTTACACTACCGCAAAAGTGATTCGTGATGGAGAAGTAATGGAGATCGAGTCGGCAAAAATCGTTCCAGGCGATATTCTCGTTCTGGAAGAAGGGGATGCCATTGCGGCAGATGCCCGCTTACTTGAAACGAGCAACTTTGCCTGCATCGAATCAGCGCTGACTGGTGAGTCAGAAGCTGTTGAAAAAGATGCACGAGAAACCTATGAAGAAGATGTTCCACTAGGCGATCGCCGCAATGTCGTTTTCGCAGGAACTGCGGCAACTCGGGGAAATGCCTATGCGGTAGTGACAGAAACAGGTATGAAGACCGAGGTCGGAAAAATCAGTGACATGCTGACGGGTGACAAAAAGCGTCAAACGCCGTTAGATATCGAATTGGACAAGCTAGGAAAAGCAATCATTATTGCAGCACTCTTTGCGGCGGTGGCAGTTTTGATCGCTGGGGTCTTGACGAATCAACCATTTGTCGAAATGATCCATATCTCGATTATTTTGGCGGTCGCAGCGATACCTGAGGCAATGCCAGCCGTTTCGACGATCACATTGTCCCTAGGCATGCGGACGATGGCCGAGCACAAAGCATTGGTCAAATCGTTATCAGCCGTAGAGACTTTGGGCGCCACCAGTATCATTGCCAGTGACAAAACGGGGACGCTGACAGAAAACCAAATGACGGTTGCTGAGATCATTTTAGGTTCAGGAGAAATGTTCAAAGTGACAGGAAATGGGTATGAACCCAACGGAAAATTTTACAAGGCAGACTCGGAGGATGAAACCGAGATCGATGCAGCCAATCATGAGGCGCTGCAAGGGATGATCGAAAACGGTGCTTTATGTACCACCGCCACTTTACGTGAAAACGAAGGGCAATACGAGATCCTCGGTGATCCAACAGATGGGGCGTTCGTCGTTTTAGGTCAAAAAATCGGCATCGATCGCCAAAAAGAGCAGGACAGCGGGCTGAAGAAAATCGCAGAAATGCCCTTTGATTCCGACAACAAATACATGGTGACCGTGTATGAAGGAAAGCAACGGACATTGATCATCAAAGGGGCACCAGATGTCTTGATTGATTTAGCCGATGCGGATGCCCAAGAAAAAGAACAGCTTCATGAATACAATGACACGTTAGCCAGTCATGGGCAGCGGGTGATCGCTGTCGGTTGCATCAAGGATTATCAAGGTGGAACGGACGAAGCAGAGCTGAAAGCAGCACTGCAGGAAATCAAGATTCAAGGCTTTGCGGGCATCGTCGACCCGCCGCGAACAGATGTCAAAGAAGCAGTGAAGGTTGCCCAAGAAGCGGGGATCCGAGTGAAAATGATCACCGGGGACCATCCGAAGACGGCATCCATGATCGCCAAAGAAATTGGCTTAAAAGACCATGAAAAAACCATGACGGGTCGTGAGATCGATGAATTGGCAGGGCAAGAAGGCTTTAACGAAAAAATCGAAGAAGTCGCTGTCTTTGCTCGAGTTTCACCAAAAAATAAATTACAGCTTGTGGAAGCGTTGCGTGAAGAAGGCGATATCGTTTCAATGACTGGCGATGGGGTCAACGATGCGCCAGCACTCAACGGCGCCGATATCGGGATCGCCATGGGGATTCGTGGGACAGAAGTAGCCAAAGAATCTTCCGATATGATTTTGACAGATGACCGTTTTGGAACGATCGTCGATGCCATCAAAGAAGGACGCATCATTTTTGACAACATCAAAAAATATGTTTCCTTCCTGTTCTCTTGTAATATGGTTGAGATCGTGACGATCTTTTTAAGTGTCATCTTCTTGATGCCCATGCCGATCCAACCGCTGCATATCCTTTTCTTGAATCTAGTTATCGATATTGCTCCAGCCATGGCATTAGCCTTTGAACCAGCTGAAGACGACATTATGAAGCGCCAGCCACGGTCGAAAGCTGATGGCCTCGTTAACAAGCGTTTCTTAGGACGTATCATTTTAAGTGGGGTCGTGATTGGTTTGGTGGCGTTTGGCTTCTTCAACTTCCTGATGCTGACGGATCACGAGTTGCTTTATGCACAAACAGCAACCTTTACCTTTATGGCAGTGGCGCAATTGATGCATATTTTCAACGTTCGTAAGAGCAGCGGCTTTGGTTTAGACAAAACCCTCTTGAAAAACAAACCATTGATGGGGGCATTGCTCCTTTCCGTCGGCTTACAGCTTTCAGCGGTCTATGTACCGTTTATGAATGAGCTATTGGATACGATGCCGATTCAAGCTGGCACGTGGGGCATTATCTTCGCAGCAGCAGCGATCTCTACACTGATCGTGATGGGCTTGAAGAAACTCTTCCAATTAAAATAAAATAAATTCTACCGTATTTTCTCAATACCGGAGTAACGAAGACCCGCAGCCTAATGGCGCAACTTCGCCAAAGGATTCTTGATTCGATCCTTGATGAAGTTCGCCTAGCTGCGGGTCTTTTTTGCTTACTCTTTACAAGCAAAAGAAAATGATTTATACTTGACTAGTCAACAGTTGACAAGTCAACGATGAAAGGAGCGGTTTATGCAATGAATTTACGTGAGCTAAGCGGATTGCTGTATCGGATGAAAATCGTGAATCAAGAATTAACGGCGATCTTTGAAAAAGAGACTGGCTTTAGTCTGACCCGTTATCAGTTGCTGCAGTTTTTGAATGAGCAAGGACGCTGTACCCAAAATCAAGTACAGAATGAATTGAAGATCGATAGTGCAGCGGTCACTCGGCATTTGAAGATTCTCGAAGAAAAACAATTTGTGACACGGGAACGAAACAAAGACAATAACCGCGAGATTTTTGTTTCTTTGACACCGAAAGCACAAGCCGATTTGGCTAGTTGTGCTTCAAAGCATGCCAGCTCTGAGGAGTCGTTAGGCATCAATTTGACCGAAGAAGAAGAAGAACAGCTTCTAACATTACTTATGAAATTAGTTCCATGAAAGAAGGCAAACCCATGACAGAATACAGCAATAACAATTTTTCAGAGATCACCTTTGGCCGAAAATCGGTTCGTGTCTATGATGAAACCTACAAAATCCCCCATGAAGAAATGTTGACCATGATCCAAGAGTCAACGACAGCACCTTCCTCAGTCAATATGCAGCCTTGGCGCTTTGTTGTTGTGGAAAGCGATGAGCAAAAAGCAAAATTGAAACCATTGATTCGTTTCAACGTCCGTCAAAATGATACCTCTTCTGCAATGGTCTTGATTTTTGGCGATATGCTTTGTCATGAACTTGGGGAAGAAATTTATAACAAAGCAGTAGCAGAAGGTAAAATGCCAGCGGAAGTACGTGACCAACAATTAGCAGCGATCATTCCGCATTACGAAAATCTTACAAAAGAACAAATGAATGATGTGGTGAAGATCGACGCTAGTTTAGCAGCGATGCAATTTATGTTAGTTGCGCGGGCGCATGGCTATGAAACCAACCCAATCGGCGGCTTTGAAGCAGATCAATTAGCCGAAGCTTTTGGCTTAGACAAAGAACGTTATGTTCCTGTCATGATCCTTTCAGTCGGAAAAGCCAAAGAATTAGGCTATGAATCCGTTCGGTTAGACGCAGAACAAATTACGACATTTCTATAAGAGGAGGGAAAACGATGGAAATCATTAATGCAACGTTTTACATCAAAGAAGAAAAGCGGGCAGATTTTTTAGCCGCTGTTACGCCATTATTAGCATCGGCGAGAGCTGAGGAAGGCTGCCACGGCTATCATCTCTATGAATCATTGGAAGAGAACAATCGGTTTGTCATGGTCGAAAAATGGGCGAATCAAGAAGCGATCACCGCTCACAATCAAAACCCGCTGCTGCAACAATTATTCCAACAAATGCCTGACTTTGCAGCCAAACCGAGCGAGATCGTTGTCGCTCATCAAGGAGAATAAAGATGACGATTTTATCGACGATTTTGATTGTACTGGTTGCCTTAGAGTTTTTCTATATTCTCTATTTAGAAACATTTGCCACTACGTCCAAAGCAACGGCGCGGGTCTTCAACGTGACGAAAGCAGAACTTGAACGACCGATCGTTGTGACCTTGTTCAAAAACCAAGGGGTTTACAATGGACTCATTGGTTTGGGGTTACTGTATAGTATTACCTTTGCTTCAGCGCCATTGGAAATCAGTCGCTTGCTGTTGATCTACATTATCTTAGTGGCTGCATATGGCAGTGTGACTAGCGACAAGAAAATTATTTTGACCCAAGGCGGTCTAGCGATCCTTGCCTTGCTATCCACCTTTTTTTAACCAATAAAAGAAGAAGTCCCCCGATCGAAGAAAGCATTTCTATACAATAGAAGCTTTCTTCGATCGGGGGCTTTTAATGTTTGGGCAAAGAGTACTCAGAACGTGAAAAAAATGATAGGATAAGAGAAGGGACTAACGATTTTCTGGACGTAAACTGGTTGCTGCAAATAAGGCTTTTACTAGAATGGGTGTTAAGATCGCAGCTGTGATCACCTCAGAGATTCCATTCGTTACTGCAATTCCACCGAGGGTCACGAATAAAGCCGAAGCATCGACACCATAGGTAGTGGAAACTAAGCCAGTATACAAGGTTCCCATTAACGTTAAGACCAAAACTGTATTGGTGATGGTCCCAAAGATTGCTGCAACAATCGAAGCAGCGACGACTTTTTTGGTCTTTTTGTAAATGATCGTAAACAAGAGACCAGCCACTAAGCCAACCAATACACGGGGAACCACCGAGATGATTGGGTTGGTGAAAACGGCAATGTCTAAGGGCGTTGTCGGAGAGGTAAACGCACGGATCATGGTAAAAATACCCCAGACTAAGCCGATGAACATCCCGTCTTTTGTCCCTAAAACGATGGCAGCGACGATCACCGTGATATGGATGATCGTTAAACTAGTGATACCGATCGGAATAAATCCAAGGAAAGGCACCATCGTCTGTAAAATAATAATAGCAGTCAAAATGGCACGAATGACAAGGCGATAGGTTTTGCTTTTTGTATTCATTGTAAAAACTCCTTTTTTTATAATGACACTCGTGTCATTTTTAAGTTAGGTTGATTATACAACAAAATGACACGAGTGTCATTAATAATGTGATGAAAGGAGCCAAAAAAATGGCAAAGAAGCAACAGAGCGAATTGACTACAGCGGAAAAGAAAAAACAACAAAAGCGTGATTTGATTCTTGAAAGTGCCAAAGTCGTCTTTAGTAAGAAAGGCTTGATCGATGCGACAATGAAGGACATTATCGAAGAGTGCGGCATTAGTCGTGGTGGCATTTATTTATATTTTCGTTCGGTGGATGAGATTTTTTTGGCAGTGTTAGAGCAGCGCTCCAAACGAAAATTTGATGATGTACGAGAGATGATCATGGAGCAAGTGCCCTTTGAAACGATTTTAAACAAATATTTTTCCGACCATCGCAAGCGTCTACTCCACAGCATTTCTGACGGTATGCTGCGAGCCGTCTACGAGTATTACTATACGCATAAAACCGAAGCCTCCAGTTCCCTGCAGCAAGCACAACTTTCTGAGACGAAACGGACGATCCATGAGATCTTTCAAGTCGGCGTTCAGCAAGGTGTGTTAAAAGATGAAAACTTGGCAGTGATTGCAGAAAACTATATGTTCGTGATTGAAGGATTAGGGATTTTGGCTCTGACCGGTCACATCACAGAACAGACAATTGATGACCAAATCGCCGTAATGAGACAACTACTCCCTTATCGTGAATAACACAGACAAAAAAACCTCGCTCTTTTCTAGAAAACACTAGGAAGGAGCATTTTCGTCTGTTTAAAATTTTGTGAATCAAGCATATTTTGCAGAAAATTAATGTAAT
Organism: Enterococcus sp. DIV1368d; assembly: GCF_050542975.1. Lineage (NCBI taxonomy): Bacteria > Bacillati > Bacillota > Bacilli > Lactobacillales > Enterococcaceae > Enterococcus > Enterococcus sp. DIV1368d. Next base: position 1,249,032 of record NZ_CP172939.1, read on the forward strand.
AAAAGTGAAATCTACAACATTATTTATTTTTTCTTAAGAAAAAGGACTTTTTCTATGAAATTTTCTTGAACACTTGATACATAGGGATTCACTCGGTGTGTTGGTGGGATAGGAGTGGGGAACATGTAATAAAAAACAGATCTTATTTATGTAACTAAAATGTAAATCGCTTACGGATTGGGTTTGTTGCTGAACTATGGTAAAATGAAAATGGTCAAATAAATGAAAAAAAAGTTTTAAAATTGAATTTGGAGGATCAGATGAAGAAGAAAATCTTTGCAACAGTGTGTATGTGCGGCATTGTATTGTCATCATTCGGCGGACCTGTGACCGTTTTTGCTACGAATCACGATCAATTGATCGAACAAAAAAATAACGAGATTGATCAGTTGAGACAGCAACGTCAAAGCGTACAAGGGGAAATTGATGGATTGTCTGCAGAAATTGATTCATTAAATCAAGAAGCAGCAATCATTTTAGCGCAGCAAAGTGATTTGTTGCAAGCGATCGAAGGATTGGATCAGGAAATCAGTCAGTTAGAAGAGCGGATTGCCAAACGCTCAGAAAACATCGAAAAGCAAGCCAGAGAAACACAAGTCAATGGAAAAGGCGACAATTTTCTAACAGCCGTACTAGAAGCTGATTCTGTCAGTGATCTAGTGGGTCGGGTCCATGCCATGACGACGATCATTCGAGCGAATAATGAAGTGATCGAACAGCAAAAAGCCGACCAACAAGCAGTTGAACAAAAGCGTGCGGAATCACAAGAAAAAGTGGCAGAATTGCAAGCAGCACAGAGCCATCTGGAAGCACAAAAAGGTGTCTTGGAAGCAAGCCAAGCAGAATTAAATGTCTTGGTTAGTCAGTTAGCCTACGAAGAAGCAACGAAAGAAGAAGAAAAAGAGCAGCTGCGTGCGGAAAAAGAAGCCTATGAAGCGGAGCAAGCAAGAATTCGTGAAGAAGCTGCCCGCGTTGCTGCTTTACAAGCCCAAGCAGAACAAGCGGCGCAACAGCAGGCAGAGCAAGCTGCAGCAGAAGAAGCAGCCTTGAATGAAGCGGCTGTTCAAGCAGAGGGCACCGAATCTGACGCAGAAACAGAGAGCCAAGCGCCAGTGGAAGAGCCAGCAGCACCAGCAGAAACGCAGCCAGAGGAAACGCAAGAATCTGAACCAGTTGAAACACCAGAGGCTCCAGAAGAAGCACCAGTAGATACACCAGAAATTCAAGAGCCAGACACACCAGTGACACCTGCAGCACCAGAGACGCCAGCGGACAGTGCACCTGCAGTTCCTGCACCGACGCCAGTTACACCAACACCGGCGCCAACGCCTGCTCCGTCACCTGCACCGATCGTGACGCCGCCAGCACCTTCTGCACCAGCATCAACAAATGGTGCTGCAATCGTGGCAGAAGCTTATAAGCATATCGGAAAACCCTATGTTTGGGGTGCCAAAGGACCGGACAGCTTTGACTGTTCTGGGTTTACTCGCTATGTCTTTTTACAAGTAACAGGGAGAGATATTGGTGGATGGACGGTACCACAAGAAACAGCAGGTACAGTGATTTCCGTTAGCCAAGCACAACCAGGAGATCTATTATTCTGGGGTTCATCAGGCAGCACCTATCATGTAGCCATTGCTTTAGGTAGCGGACAATATATTCATGCACCACGCCCAGGACAAAATGTTTCTGTTGGCAGTACCGCTCATTTTACACCTAGCTTTGCAGTAAGAATGTAAGAAATAGCTAGCTGTAGTTTTAAGGAGAGACAAATGGAAGAAAGAAAACAGCTTCGTTATCGTGCGAAGAAACAAAAAAGAGGGCTTCTTTACCGTAAAAGTGCGGCGGCAACCGCTGCACTTGTTAGTACGGTGAATATTTTGCCGATGAATGTCTTAGCAGATACACTTGAGTCAGCAGAAACCCAAAATGGTGTTCAAGTAGTTGAAACAGCAGAGTCAACCCAAGACACATCGACGCAAGATTCCGTGAGCATTGTAGAAGATCAAGAAGTGAACGAGGGATCACCAGCAACGCAAGATAGTACCGAACCATCAGAAGCTGAAAGTTCGGATGTAGTAGAAATTCAAGACGTACCCGAAAATGAACCAGCAGATGATGCTTCTGAACAGAATGAAGCAGAAATCGATCGTGACATTCCTGTTCTGTCAGAAGAAGAGCGGATCGCCATTGAAACGAAGGTCATGCCCAACTACAACAATCCAATGGCACGTTCCAACAATCAGCAAGCATTTATTCAGCAAGTAGGACCAATGGCACAAGAAGTGGCGGGGGCAAATGACCTCTACGCTTCAGTCATGATTGCGCAAGCGATCTTAGAATCAGGTTGGGGGCAATCCACGCTGACTACTCTTGCTAATAATATGTTTGGTATCAAGGGATCTTACAATGGACAATTTGTAGAGATGCAAACCTTGGAAGATGACGGGAATGGCAACCTCTATCCGATTATTGCGAAGTTTCGTAAATACCCTTCATTAAAAGAATCTTTTCAAGACAATGCGCACGTTTTGAGAACCACCTCATTTTCGCCGGGTGTTTTCTTCTACCATGGGGCATGGAAGTCTAATACGAATTCTTATCGTGACGCGACACAATGGCTGCAAGGACGCTATGCCACCGACACGGCTTATGCAAGTAAGCTAAACAACTTGATTGAAACGTACAATTTGACCCAATACGATACATCAAGTGGTGGCGGTTCAAATGATAACAACAATAACAACAATAACAATTCTGAACAGGCGATCAATAAGCAATTCAGAACAAATGCAGCACTCAATATCCGTTCGGATGCTTCCACCAGCGCCTCGATCGTGGGTTCATTGGCTGCCAACGCAACATTTGAAGCAGTAGCGCAAAAAAGCGGCACCAGTGTGAACGGCAATACGACGTGGTATCGAATTCAAGGACGTGGTTGGGTAAGTGCCGCTCACGTGACGGAGATCTCATCGAATACGGGTGGGAATGATAACAACAATAATAATGATAATAACAACGATAATAATAACAATAACAACAGTGCCGAACAAAGCATCAACAAAGAGTTTCGCACCACCACCGCCTTGAACATCCGTTCCGACGCATCGACTAGCGCTTCTGTTGTCGGCTCCTTGGCAAGCAATGCAACATTTCGAGCAGTCGCTCAAAAGACGGGAACGAGTGTCAACGGCAACAATGTGTGGTATCGAATCCAAGGACGCGGCTGGGTGAGCGCTGCGTACGTGACAGAAGTGACCGCTGGAAGTAATAGCTCTGAACAAAGCATCAATAAAGAGTTTCGCACCACCGCAACATTGAATATTCGCTCTGATGCGTCTACCAGTGCTAGAATTGTTGGTTCTTTGTTAAACAACTCCTCTTTTCGCGCAGTTGCGCAAAAGACCGGAACCAGCGTCAATGGTAACAATGTCTGGTATCGAATTGAAGGGCGTGGCTGGGTAAGTGCAGCGTATGTTCAAGAAACGAACGCTTCCTCATCAAACAGCACCACCTATACCGTGCGTTCGGGAGACACTCTATGGGGGATTTCGCAACGCTATGGTGTGACTGTCAATCAGTTGATGCAGTGGAATAATCTTTCTGGATCATTGATTCTTGTAGGGCAACGACTTGTAGTCCGTAGATAAAAAGAAAAAACATCTGCGACCATTTTTGCGGCTATTTGCCAAAATGGTTACAGATGTTTTGTTTATTCTTCTTTGAAGCTGTTCATGATCGCTGTTAGTTCCTCTTTTGAAGAGTCGTATAAGCTTTCTAACGTCCAACCATACAACTGAACGTAATTATTTTCGGTTTCAAGTACATAATAAATATAGTGGATATTTAGCCCTTCAACTGTCGCTGGGAAATCAACGAAATAGGCCTTCGTGTCAGGAATTGGTAAAAAGGTGGCAGTCGTATTGAAGCTCGTTGCCAAATTTTCTTGAACCAATCCGAGATAAGTTTCTAAATCGGCAAAATCTTGTTTCGATTCAACGACTGCAGCTAAGTATTTTGTTTCTAACGCATCGGACAACATGAAATCATTGTCAGGATTCAATGAAGTGAAATCAGGTACCTCTTGCCAATTGCCAGGTAAATCGATGGTATAGTTTGTTCCGCTCACGCCTGTGATGGTCTGTTCCGAACTTGGTAAAGCCGCTTCGCTGGAAGAGACCGTCGATTCTTGGGCGACTTCTGTTGACGAAGTCATAGATAAGCTTGTAGCGCTTGCATTTTCCGTACTTTCTGAAGCTGGTTTCTCCTCTTTTGGCGTGCAGCCAGCAAAAAGAAGTGTGAACCCCAATAAACTAAAAACAACACTTTTTCTCATTATTCTCACGTTCCCCTTTGTTTTTTATTTTCAAATAACCAACATTATTTAGTTAATCGTATAATAGGAAAGGAAATAACGCAATAAAATATTCTCAGTTATTGCATGAATCGAAAAAAATAAAGGAATGTTAAATAGTAAATTTAAAAAATGAAGCGGAAATAACTGACTATTACCGCTTATTTTCACTTTTTTCTTAGATTGATGCAAAAGTTGATTATAAATACGGGGCGACTTTTGCTATGCTTTAGAAAAGAAAGGAAGCATTAAAAGAATAGTGAAGTTAAAAATTGTGTCGGTTATATCTATAAAATAATAGTGTGTTTTTTATGTATCTATTTGTTTTGAATAATTGTCAGAATTTTGTTGCGAAATACTATGGCTTCTTTCGATACAAAAAAGGCGACATCAGCAACAGTCGGATAGAGAAAGATAGCTCAAAGCGGCGAGGAAATAGAAGAAACATAGGATCAACGTTTAAAAATAATGGAACTAGGGGGAAGGAAATTGTTTTATCAATCAGTGAATGAGTATCTAGTAAAAATGAGAGAAGGATTATCTGCTGAAACCATTAAAGGTGAAATGCCATCAGTCTATGCGTACTGGTTAGCACAGGAAGCAGAATTGAAAAAAATATTGAAAAACAAAGACATGGCTTTTTGGATGGACATCCAACGAGTTCTCTTGATCGATGCAAAATTAGTATTACTTCGCAGTTACATCAATGACTACGATTTTCACGGATTTTCCGAAGATGAGATCATTGCCAATGTGGAACAAGATCATTTTACCTTTAACAAAGAACTGTGTGGCTATAGTTTGAAAGAACAGGTGCACCCATCAATTATTTTTGGTGATCAATAAGCAACAAAAAAGACCGTTCAAACGAGGAATAAGCTCCTACACTGATTCAAAATAAGACCGATTGATTTGTGGTATGATTGTGATGACAAGTACGATTGCACAGATCATTGCAAAAGTTTGAAAAGGAGCGGATAGGTATGGTTCAATTTGAACGGATCATTTTATTGTTTTTCTTGTACTCATTTATCGGATGGCTTTGGGAAACCATTTATTGCTCACTAAAAGCCAAGCACTTTGTGTATCGGGGCTTCCTTATTGGTCCGATCACACCCATCTACGGCTTTGGGATTCTTGGCGTTGTCTATTTTTTACGGCCATTGCATGAGCAAGTGATTCCACTGTTCTTTGCGGCAGCGTTGTTGGTTACCGTGCTTGAATATGTGACAAGTTATTTACTTGAGCGTTTTTTTCATGCCTCATGGTGGGATTATAAAGAAGTCCCATTGAATATCAATGGACGGGTGGCATTGCCGATTTCTCTTTTTTGGGGCGTGTGCTGTGTGCTGATTGTTCGATTTGTTCATCCGCAAATGCTGGAGATTGTTCAAACATTGAGTGCTCGGGTGGGATTCTTATTGCCAGTTTTCTTATTAATGGTTCTCTCTTTTGATATGGGCTATACCCTAGCTAACTTGGTTGCCTTTCAGAAAGCGGTGCAACAAGTCAATCAAGCCTTTGAACAGCACAAAAAAGAATTGGCTGAAAATATTGAGCAATATAAAAACGATTGGCAAGGGCGCTTCGCAGCGTTTCCAGAAGAATGGCGCGTTTTAAAACAAAATCTACCGAGATTGAATTTCCATCAAAGAAGACTCTTAAAAAACTTTCAAAAGTTAGAAATCAATCAGATAAAAAGCAGTCAGGAATTGTCTCGATTTATTGAAGCCATTCGTAGGAAAAAATAGGTTTGTTACGGTTTGATTACAAATAATAAACCCTTATCAATGCTGATTCTTCCCACTTCTGACTAATTTCAGTCGGAAAAGACGATGAAAACACCCACTTTTACGATAATTTGTAATAAATTGTAAAGGTCCTGCAATAAAATTCTTCTTAAGAATTTGTATAATAGGATATGTTGGAAACCATAGTGAGAAGTGAGGGAATTTTTTGAAGGCAAAGAAACTACGAACAATCGTTGTCGCTGTCTTTGCGGCAGGAATCGTTTCTCCAATCTTTGCGCAGGCTGAGTCACTTGAATCATTGCAAGAGCAAGAAAGTGCCGTCATGCAGCAAAGTCAGGAAATCAGTACGGAAGTACAGATTGCATTGACTGATGTGAATGCGAAATACAGTGAGGTAGAAGAGCTAAAAGCTCAAATCGCTGAAAATGAAGAATCATTAGCAACAACCAAAGCAGAAATCAAAACTGCACAAGAAACAATTGAAAAGCGTGAAGCAGTCGTTGCGGAACGTATGAAAGACATCCAAGTCAATGGCGGGGCAACCAGAGACTGGACGGTATTGTTAGAATCATCCAACATCCAAGATTTTATCAATCGTGCCTATGCAATGACGATGTTACAAAACTTGGAAAAAGAAAAGATCGATTCATTGACAGCAGAAAAAGAAAAGCTGGAAGCTTTAGAAGAAAAAGCACAGTCAACACAGCAATCATTGAAAGAAAATCAAACCGCATTAGAATCAGAAGCCAAAACACTGGATTCAAAAATTGCGAATCTACAAGCCCAATTGAAAGAAAACGAAGCAACTTTGGCACAAATTGCTTCCAGCAAAGAAGCTGAAACAGCTCGCTTAGCTGCTGAAAAAGCAGCAGAAGAACGAGCAGCCAAAGAAGCGGCGGAACAAGCAGCGAAAGAAAAAGCTGAAAAAGAAGCAGCCCAGGCTGCCGAACGTTCAAGCGCTTCTGAATCACAAGCGTCTGCTTCATCGAGCAGCAATACGACTGAAAGCAGCAGCTCATCATCGAGCAGCTCTTCAAACAGTAACAATAGCTCAACTAACAGCTCAAGCAATACAAGTAACAACAGTAATAACAATAGCAACAACAGCAATACAAGCAGCGGTCGGACATTGATGATGGAATCAACTGCTTACTCGTATAAAGAAGCTGGCTCTAGTTTCTTTACAGCAAGTGGTACAGACTTACGTAAAAATCCAATGGCAGTTGCCGTTGATCCAAGCGTGATTCCGTTAGGCACCTTAGTCAATGTTGAAGGCTATGGCGTAGCACTAGCGCTTGATACTGGTGGCGCGATCAAAGGAAACATCATTGATGTTCACTTTGATAACGTCGCACAATGTATCCAGTGGGGCCGTCGTCAAGTAAAAGTAACGATCCTCGATTAATCAATCAACTAGCAAGAAGCAGCTCACTGAATGAAGTGGCTGCTTCTTTTTTTGCTTTTAATGGAGGAAGTCATAAGAAGAGAGCGTATCGCTGCGTCAGTGCTGACACGAACGATACCGCTCTGGATTTATTGTTAAACTGATCACAAGCTCTTACGATTGTTCTCAGGAGCATTTTTTGAACAGCTTGGTCAGAAGGAGGAGAACAGACGGTGCACGATTATCAAGGATTGAAATTGGCATTCAATTTCTCTTCTAAAGCTTCCCAGTCGTGCTCATCGGGAAAGGTTTTGAATAGCAAATAATCAATGTCTTGGGCATATTCGGTAATATATTCCGTATAGTTGGTTACGATCAAATCAATTTGATTTTTTTCCAAATAGCCTGCCGACAATTCATTGGAGTCCGGGAAATAAAAGGTCCGAGAACTGCGCAAATAACGAACAGATTTGCATTTTAATAATTGGCATAAATAAAAGGGTCCTTCGAACAAAAACGCGATATTCTTCTTGGCTTGCCAGTACAAAGATTTAATAGAAGTAACATACATCGTAAGACTCGTTCCTAAGTGTTCCAGTGTGTTACTGTCCCAAATTTCTCTGGCTAATGGTTGCGTCAACAGATAGTTTTTAAATAGATGGTAATCATCCGTATATGCCTCTTCGACAAATTGAACGGTATCAGAAATCATATGATTTAATAAGGGGGATAATAACTGCTTGATTTTTGCTACCGTAAAAAAGGACTCCACTAAGAGTCGGTCACGAGCGCTATCTTGTGTATCTGGCAAGCAATCCTTGACAAAGGCTGTCGCAAGCTGCTTGATTTCAGGCCAATGATTATACTCTCTACAAAAGGTCTGCTCGATCGCTAAGTTACTGATTGAGCGACGGGTTTTCACTAGTAAGAACAAATAAAGGACTTCCTCATAGGGAAGCTCTTTTTGGTATTGCTCACTCACAGTCTCATTGATTTCAGAAAATAGCCGAAAATCATTATACTGTTCAAATATTTTTTTAATTTGCTTAGGCAACTCGATACGTTGACCTGCACAATGGCGCTCAAAGGTGATATACAAGTAATAATTGAATTCACCAAATGAACAAGCATGTTGGTCAAGTTGGTAACATCTTGAAAAAGCACTGGCAGTGATATTTTGGATGGCGATCGGTGGAAAAATCGTATGAGCAGTAATCTCCGATTCATAATAGAAATCATGGAAAAACTTACGAATATTGATTTCCTCACCAAGAAAGCAAATAGGATTGGTTTGGATCTCCAAACGATAGAAAGAAAAAATAGGTTGTACTTTCCGCAAATAGCGAAGAACAGTGCTTTCTGATATATGGTACTTCTCGGCCCATTCTGATGAGCTATAAAGATCGTTGTGGAAAATACTTTCGATGATATGGAACAAAATCTCATCGGCAATCAGCGCACGTTTTTTCGTTAAATACACAGCGGAATGTTTGATTGAAAAAATATACCCCTTGTGAGAAGAGTCGATCGATAAACAGTCGCCAAAATACTCTTTTAGATCCGTCACATCCGTCACGATTGTTCGCGTGGTACTTCCTGAAATCTTTGCCAAACCTTGAGTCGAACATTGATAATTTTTCTCGAATGCCATCAAAATTTTCAGCCATCGAATCGTTGCAGTGTTGGTAATAAAATTAATTTGAAAATTTCTCAAGACGTGGCTCCTTTCATGAATAAAATCGTAAATCTTACTTATTCATCTTAATGAAGATAGGGAAGAAAAAACAAATCACGTATTTCATCGATTGGTGAAATCTATACCTGAGCCTGTGTAAGATTTTTTGCATTTTCTATAAATCAACTGAAAATCGGCATATATATAGGTAGAAACACGTTTTTACAGTGCAAAGAAGGAAATTGATTGGCATTGAATAGTAAGAGAGAGGTGACAATTTTATTACGATAAAATAAAAATTGAGTGATTAACTATATTTAAAATAAACTGATAGAAGTTGGTGAGGTGAAATTGAGGGAGAAAGTCACTTTTCTGAAGATAACTTATAATTTTAACAGGAACGATTGGCGTAAAGAAATAGTAACCGCGAAAGAAACCCTTAGTGCACCAAGAAAAATATTCAGTTTTGCCAAACCGATTTATAATAACAAGAAAAGTATTTAACTTTTCTTTCTGAAAATCTTATCTTTTCTATTTATAATGAAAAGATGTTGAGAAAATGAACGAATGTAATCGCTCGAGGTTATTTTTCTATGATATAACAACTCTCAAAGACGATGAGAACAACGATTATCACTGAATTATTTATTATTTAAAATGAGGGTTTAAAAAAACTGTCAAGTATGCTTCACGTTATTTATGTATATTTAAAATAACTGATGTTTGCCACTGTATAAGTCTTTTATTGACGAAAAATATACCTTTAAAAAGAAAAAACAGGAATTTCCTTTATTTAATGATACATTTCTCTTATAATAAACTAGAATTGCCTTTATTATGTGAGACGAAGGCAGCATGCTTAAACAAGCACAATTGAATTAGGGAGTGTGTTCATGGGAAAGCCGTTAATAAAGACTTTGACTGTGTTAGCTGTGGGAATCGGAGCCATCTTAATATGTTTGATAGGTTACCGACAAAATAACCTAAGACAATATCAGCAACGAGTCGAATACGCACAGACAGCGATTGCAAGCGAGCGAGAGCGCTTAAATGAACTGTCCGGAGAAATTGCTGGTATGTACAGCAACGAAGAGCAAACGTTTTTACGAAGTGATCTTAGCGAAGAAGAGGTTTTGAAAACTGTCGCGAAACTATCAGCAGTAAAAGTATCTGCAGATGATTACGGAATCGAAGAGAGCGCATTGCCGGGCGAATCTGTTGAGATTCAAGAAAAGAAACAAGCGCTGGATGATCAACTAAAAGTGATTGAGGCAAAAGTGAAAGTACAAGCTAAGACAGCAGCGTTGTTTACTGAAGGTATTTCGAATTGGCAAGCTGCTGAGAACAATGTCACTATTAAAGAGGATTTAAAAGAAACGGACTTAGGGAATGTACGTGAGGATTTAAATTTTCTTGAAGATGGTCCATGGAAAGACCTTGTTTCTGCTTATTTAGAGTTTGCGACCGCTCAATTGGATCGCATTACACAAATTCAAGCCAGCTTGAATGCTATGCTGCAAGAAAATGTTGTAACTAGCGAAGTGACTTTGGATGGCTATTTAGCTCTGATTGACAGCATCAATCAAGTGCGAAATCAAGTGCTCAAAGATTCTTTTACAGAGTCCGCTAATTCAATTGCGGCACAAATGGGGTATACAGGCTATACCAGTTATATTCCCTCAGCTTCAACTGGAAGTTATTCTGACGATACATCAACAGGAGACGGTACTGGAACAGACATGAGTTCAGCGTCTTACTATTAGATAAGTTGAATCGTGCTGAAGGAAATTTTAGATAACTGGAGGAAAGCAAATGTCAAAAGGAAAAAAAATCTTTTTAATTATCCTTACAATCGTTGCAGTGTTAGTCATCGGATTGATCGGTGTTGCTGCTAAACTATATTTTGATGTGTCAAACTCAATTAACGAAACCTATCAATCAGTTGAGCGTGATCGAGAAGATCGCCTACGTGAAAATGATGTCAATCTATCCCAACAAGAGTCCTTCTCGGTTTTACTGATGGGGATCGATACCGGTGATTTAGGCAGAGTCGAACAAGGCCGTTCTGATACCATGATGGTGGTGACCATCAGTCCTCAAGACAATCAGACGACGGTGGTGAGTATTGGACGAGATTCCTATGTCGATATCGTTGGACACGGGACGACAGATAAAATTAACCATGCCTATGCTTTTGGTGGACCAGCGATGGCAATGAATACCGTAGAAAAATTCTTAGATATTCCGATCGATCATTATGTATCAATCAATATGGCTGGCTTGAAAGAATTAGTCGATGCAGTTGGTGGCATTGAAGTTGACAATGAGATCACCTTTTCGCAAGATGGCTTTGATTTTGCAATCGGACGTACGTCATTAAATGGCGAACAAGCCCTTGCCTATTCAAGAATGCGTTATGAAGATCCAAACGGCGATTATGGTCGTCAAGAACGCCAACGGAAAATCGTTGAAGGGATCGTTAAGAAAGTCTTGAGTCTTGATGGAATCACCCAATATCAAACGATTTTAAATGCTGTTGAGCAAAACATGAAAACAGATATGAGTTTCGATGACATGCGAACTTTAGCATTTAATTATCGCAGTGCCTTTCAAACGATCAAACAAGACCAGTTGCAAGGGGAAGGATTCATGCAAGACGGCATCTCATATCAGCGAGTGAGTGACGAAGAACTAGCAAGAGTTCAAAAAGAGTTGAAAGCTCAACTAAATCTAGAGAATGAATAGGAAAGTGGAGAAAAGATGGAAGAAACAATTAGCTTAAAAGAAATATTCGCAATTCTACGGAAACACTTAGCTGCTATTTTTATTTCAATGTTTGCTGGTTTGGCTTTAGCAGGGATATTCACCTTCTTTGTCATTACACCTAAATACAGTTCACAAGCCCAGTTGATTGTGACATTGCCGCAATCAGAAACTACCAATGCAAACGATGTAAATACAAACCTGCAAATGATCAATACGTATAAGGATATGATCGTCAGTGATTTAGTTATGACACAAGTAAAGGATCGACTGGAGTCCGAAAACAACCTTGACTTGACTGTCGGACAATTGAAGGAATCCATTTCAATCAATCAATCGCAAAACTCACAAATGTTTTCTATTCAGGCAACTAGTACCAATGCAGTGTCAGCGCAAAATATTGCCAACACGACTGCATTAGTCTTTCAAGAAAATGCCCAAGATGTTATGAATGTTGATAAAATCTCAATCATTTCAAGTGCGGTAGCTAGTACTACACCAGTTTCACCTAACAACAAACTAAACTTAGCCATTGGTCTAGTACTAGGCATCATGGTCGGTGTTGGCTTAGCCTTCTTATTGGAGCTGCTAGATCGAACCGTTAAAGATGATAAGTTTGTAACCGAAACATTAGGCTTTACCGTATTAGGTACTGTACCCCAAATGTCACCAAAAGAATTGGCTGCGACCATTCAGAAAAAACCAAGTGCACCATTTATTAAGAAACCGCAAGGCGACAAATCGGCAGAATCACGCCGCAGTCGTAGTCGGGTCTAGGAGGGAACAATGATGGCAAAAAAACAAGAACGTACTGGGACACAGACACATGCAGTAAGTTTGATCACGCTAATTGATCCTTCTTCACCAATCTCAGAGCAATATCGTACGATCCGTACAAATATTCAATTTGCGTCTTCAGCAGATAAGCAAATCAAGACCATTGTTGTTACTTCTTCTGGTCCAGGTGAAGGGAAATCGACAACCTCAGCCAATTTAGCGGTTGTTTTTGCTAAATCAGGACAACGGGTCTTGTTAGTCGATGCCGATATGCGGAAGCCTACAGTATACAAGACATTCAGCTTAAATAATGCGAGTGGATTGAGTACCGTATTAAGTACCTCAACGAGCGTCCTTGAAGCAGCCCAAAAAACGGTGATCGATAATTTATCTGTCTTAACAAGTGGACCAAAACCACCAAATCCATCTGAGCTACTTGGATCGGCACGAATGAACCAAGTGATGGAAGAAGCGAAAAACCTTTATGATGTGGTTATTTTTGATATGCCACCAGTTGTAGCAGTCACTGATGCACAAATCATGGCATCTAAAGCAGACGGAACGATTTTAGTGGTTCGAGAGAATGTTGCTCGGAAAGAATCCTTAACAAAAGCGAGAGATCTTTTGAATATGGTTCAAGCAAGAATCATTGGTGTGGTCTATAACGGTGCCGAACACTCGAAAGATTCAGGTTACTACTATTATTATGGAAATTAATTAATTTGAAGGAGACGAGAGAAATGATTGATTTACATTGCCACATTTTACCAGGAATTGATGATGGTGCAGAAGACATCAATGCGAGCATTGCTATGGCTGAAAAAGCGATTAGCCAAGGAATTACGCATATCCTTTGTACCCCACATCACAACAATGGAAAATACCGCAATCCGAAGTCAGAGGTCATTTCTCTCGTTACTTCTTTACAAGAAGAATTGGATGCACGGAACTTGTCCTTGACAGTACTTGAGGGACAAGAGGTGAGGATAACAGGAGATTTAATTGAGGATATACAGAAAAATGACATCCTTTTTACAGATCTTGATGATACGTATATCTTGATAGAATTTCCTACGATTGAAGTGCCTACGTATACAGAACAAATATTCTTCGATTTACTACAGCTGGGAAAGATTCCAGTCATTGTCCACCCCGAGCGGAATGCTCATTTTAGAAAAGACCCTAACAATCTCATCCCTTTTTTGGATATGGGCTGTTTAGCACAGTTAACTGCGCCAAGCTATGTCGGCGTATTTGGAAAAGAGATCCAAAAAACAGCAAAAATAATGGTTGAACATAATCTTGTTCAGATGGTCGCTTCGGATGCTCATGGCGTTACAAAACGCACCTTTAATTTAAAAGAAGCCTACAATCAAATTGAAAAAGATTTTAGTTTGCAGAAAGTAACATTGATGAAACAAGTGGCAAAAGATTTGATAAACGGGGATCAAATCAGTTTTCCAAGTTATATAGAAGTGAAAAAAAAGAAATTCGGGTTATTTTAGGGGGCAACTGGGTTGTTTGAATTAACGAGAAGAAGAAAAATTGTAACTTTGATAGTTTTAGATAGTTTATTGATCATAGCAGCGAATATTGCAGCAGTTTATTTTATGAGACCCTTTGTGGCGATTCCAAGGGAATTTACAATGATCTCTGTGAGTCTGTCTGTCGGCTTCTACCTGTTTTATGGTTCCGTGTTCCGTGTTTTTTCTCGGATCAATCGTTACACGAACTTGAAAGAAATGATTGCTATCTTCCTGGCTATATCATGCAGCGCTTTTACATGTAATGTGATCTTATTTTTCGGTGATGAAACCTATAGCGTGCGGTTAGTGATCTTTACGTACTTTCTTTCGCTCTTTTTGATCATAGCTAGTCGATTGATTTGGCGGATCTATATTGAAAGAAAAAACATGAGGGGGACGTCCAATGAGGTTGTCAAAAATACCCTGATCGTCGGCGCAGGTGAAGGCGGTCGTATTCTTTACAATAGCTTTGTAGGTTCGAAAACGGCAAGTGACATTAATATCATTGGCTTTGTCGATGATGATCCGAATAAACGAAACACGTATCTTTCTGGAAAAAAAGTCTTGGGTTGTATCACTGATTTACCTGATTTGATTCAAAAGTATGAGATCAATATGGTCACGATCGCCATTCCATCCTTGTCACGGAAAAAACTGCGAAATATTTTTAGTTTAATTGAACCTTTGCATGTCAAAGTCAATACGATGCCCTCAATGGAAGAAATCGCCTCTGGGAAAATCAGCACCTCACGTTTGAAGAAAATCGATGTCGTTGATTTGCTAGGCAGAGATGAAGTCAAATTGGATATCGACTCCATCAAAGATCAAATTACTGGAAAGACGATATTAGTGACTGGTGCTGGTGGATCGATTGGTTCCGAAATCTGTCGCCAAGTGATTCAATTCAATCCTAAAAAACTAGTTTTGTTAGGACACGGTGAAAACTCGATTTACTTAATTGACCGCGAGTTGAACATCAATTTTAAAGACAATATTACCGAAATCGTTCCCGTTATAGCCGATATACAAGATCGTGAAAAGATGTTTGAAATCATGAACCAAGTCAAACCGGATATCGTCTATCATGCAGCAGCCCATAAACACGTACCGTTGATGGAATACAATCCTAAAGAGGCAGTCAAAAACAATATTTACGGGACGAAGAATACTGCTGAAGCTGCTAAAGCTGCGAAGGTGAAAAACTTTGTAATGGTCTCTACAGATAAGGCCAATAATCCGCCAAACGTCATGGGGGCAACAAAGCGCATCTCTGAGATGATTGTTACTGGCTTAAATGAAAAAGGTTGCACGAAATTTTCTGCTGTACGTTTTGGTAATGTCTTAGGTTCAAGAGGCAGTGTGATTCCAGTATTCCGTGAGCAAATAGCAAAAGGCGGACCAATTACAGTGACTGATTTTCGCATGACTCGCTATTTCATGACGATCCCAGAAGCTAGCCGCTTAGTTATTCAGTCAGGCGCACTTGCTAAGGGTGGCGAAATCTTTATTTTAGATATGGGCGAACCGGTGAAAATCGTTGATCTTGCGAAGAATATGATTCGTCTAAGTGGTTATAGCGAAGAAGATATTGAGATTATTGAAACTGGGATTCGACCTGGGGAAAAATTATACGAAGAACTACTATTGGATAAAGAACGGAATGATGAAGCAGTCTTCGAGAAAATCTTTGTTGGCAATATCAAAGGTTATTCCTTGGAAGAGGTACTTTATTTTGTAGAAGCACTTCCTAAAGAAAGTGCTACCTTGGCTAATGAAATTGTGAAATTTGCAAATGCTTCAAACAAATAGGAGTGGGTTTTGTTGTATAAGGATGGATTGAAACGAATCATTGATTTTATTTTATCGTTAATGGGGATCGTTGTGTTATCACCAGTTTTATTACTTTTATGCTTAGCAATAAAACTAGATTCTAAGGGACCAATTATTTTCAAGCAAAAACGGGTTGGAAAGAATAAAACCTATTTTAATATTTATAAATTCAGAACAATGAAGATTGATACACCAAAAGAAATGCCGACACATCTATTAGCAGACCCTGATTTTTATATCACCAAGGTCGGAAAATTTTTAAGAAAAACAAGTTTAGATGAATTACCTCAATTGTTCAACATTATCAAAGGTGATATGGCTGTCATTGGGCCTCGTCCAGCGCTATGGAATCAATATGATTTGATTGAAGAACGTGATATGTATGGGGCAAATAATATTCGACCAGGATTGACTGGATTGGCTCAGATTAGTGGTCGAGACGAACTTGAGATTCCAATTAAGGCTGAGTTAGATGGCAAATATACGGATAATATTAGTTTAAGGATGGATATAAAATGCTTCTTTTGTACGATTACTTCTGTTTTCAAAAGTGACGGTGTCGTTGAAGGCGGGACGGGAACGATGAAGAAGGAGGAAATCGAATGAAACGAATCCTAATTACAGGAGCGAATAGTTATATCGGTACATCCTTCGAGAAATGGATGCAGCAATTTAGCGATAACTATCAAATTGATACAATTGATATGCATGGAGATCAATGGAAAGAAAAAGATTTCTCCCATTATGATTCTATTTTTCATGTCGCAGGAATTGCCCATGCAGATGTATCAAAAGTCAGTGAAGAAACGAAACAACTTTATTATAAAGTAAACTGTGACCTTGCAGTCGAAACTGCTGAAAAATACAAAAATGATTTGAATGGTAAAAACGGACAATTTATTTATATGAGTTCGATTATTATTTATGGTGAGGAAACAAACATAAATAAGAAGCGTGTTATTACTTCAGAAACTCTACCTAATCCATCTAATTTTTACGGGGATAGTAAGTGGAAAGCTGAACAAAAATTGACACCTCTCAAAAGTGACACATTTAAAATAGTATTCATCCGTCCTCCAATGATATATGGTGAGGGAAGTAAAGGAAATTATCAACTGCTTGTGAAGATAGCAAATTGGACACCAGTTTTTCCGAATATAAAAAATGAAAGATCAATGTTAAATATTTATCGCCTATGTGATTTTATTAAATTAAGAGTGGATTTTTCCGATTCCGGTGTATTTTTACCACAAGATCCAGTATTTCAGAGAACTAGTTTTATGGTCAAAGAAATAGCTGCATCAAAGGGGAAGAAGGTATATCTTTTTTCTGGATTAAATTTGATTATTTATTTACTGGGGTATTTTCCTGGTAGAATTGGAAGATTAATAAATAAAGCATTTGGAAGTTTAATTATTGAGCAAGGTGTGGATTAAATTGGATAAAGTATCGATAATAATGCCGTGTTATAATTGCGAAATGTACTTAGAAGAAGCAATAAATAGTGTTCTTAATCAATCTTACGAGAACTGGGAGCTTATATTAATTGACGATAATTCTAAAGATGATACAAAAAGAATTATTAGTAAGTACGAGAAGATGGATAAAAGAATAGTGACCTTATACCAATCTGTTAATTCAGGTGCAGCACAATCTCGTAATATTGGTGTAAATAGAGCAAGTGGTAGATACATTGCCTTTTTAGATAGTGATGATTTATGGTTTCCGAAAAAACTAGAAGAGCAAATAGCATTCATGATACAAGAAAAACTAAGTTTTTCTTGTACTTATTATAATAAAATCGATGAGAAATCAATTGATTTGGATCGAATAATAAAATATCCCGAGATTGCAGATTATAAAATGCTATTGAAGTATTGTCCTGGAAACTCAACGGTAATATATGATTCACATAAATTAGGTAAATTTGAGGTTCCAAATATAAGGAAAAGAAATGACTATCTTATGTGGATTGAAGTGATAAAAAAAGCAAAAAAATTAGGATGCTTAAATAAAGTACTAGGTTCGCATAGAGTTGTAGTAAATAGTCTTTCGTATGATAAGAAATCTCTCATTAAATACCATTGGGAAATATATAGAGTGTATGAGAACTTGAGTTTTTTTTCATCTATGTTTCTCGTACTATTTTGGATCAAAAAATCTATCTTAGGAAGTGAATATTAATTGCAAGTATTATTATCATCATTAAACAAAGATATAATGCACTATAAAAGTATGAATATAAAGACTAACGTCATAAACGTTAACCAGTGTGATGAGAATAAATATATTAAACTAGAAGAGAAAGAATTCAATGTTGAAGTATTTAACTCAAATCAAAGAGGTGTTGGAAAATCGCGTAATTTAGCATTAATAAATGCTTGGGACGATATTTTGATAATGGCAGATGATGATGAAGTTTTTGTAGATAACTATGAATCTATAATTTTGAATGAATTTAAAAACAATCCGGATGCTGATATGATAATATTTAACGTTCGGGTGCACAATAAATCGAAAATCAAAAATACTACAACTAAAAATGGACGTGTCAGATTTTTCAATGCTTTGAGATATGGAACAGTAACATTTGCGTTTAAGCGAGACAAGATTCACAAGAATGCAATATTTTTTTCTTTGTTATTTGGTGGTGGAGCTAAATATGGATCAGGAGAAGATTCTTTGTTTTTAATGAATGTCCTGAATAAAAAATTGAAAGTATATTCAGTGACTCAAACAATTGCTGATGTTTATAATGAAGATTCAACATGGTTTAAGGGATATAATGAAAAATTTTATTTTGACAAGGGAGCATTATTTGCAGCTATAAGTAGAAAGTATTTCTTTTTCTATATAATTCAGTTTTGGTTAAGAAGGTATAACAATCAAAGTTCAATCTCGAGAATTAAGGCCTTGAAATCCTTGTTCAAGGGTGCCGCAGATTATAAAAAATCATAGATATGAGGATAATTCATGATTAAGATTTTATTTTTATTTTTAACCTTTGGAAACTTTTTAACTATAAGTTACAGTTCGGAAAATTATAATATAAACTACGCAGAAGTTTTCTTGTTATTTTTTATTGTTTTGATTACACTTAAAATATTATATAAAAAAAGTGATTTCCGTATTTATTCTTTTTCTAGAAAATATATAATAACATCGTTTATTATGATAATTTACAGTATGTTAACATTTTTTTGGTCTCCTTTTGGTATGTCTTCAATATTACCAGTAATTGTGTATACATATATTATCTTAATATTTATTTTCTTTTCTAACGTCAATTTTTATCTAGAAGATTATATATATGCTAATCGAATTTTGCTTATAAGTTTGATTATTCAGCTTTCTATATCATTCTATTTAAATGGTGCAATTAACTCTACAAATTATTATACAATAAAAGAAATTGCGTCAACATTTATGGGGAATTCTAACTATTTATCGATATATATATCTTTTATATTGGTATTTGAATATGTTGGTAAGAAAAAGTATTGGTTGATTTACACTTTAATTGCCTCCTTAGGTTTGTTATTAACTATGTCTAAATCAGCAATAATTTCAGTTATATTTGTTTTGCTTTTTTATACATTATACCAAATATGGTTTTCGAGAAAAAAAGGGAAATTGTGGTTAATTTCGTCTTTAATAATACTCTTTGGAATTATCTATTTGGGGTTAATCAAAACATCAATTGGCAATGTATTTTTGAATGCAACAATTTCATCTCTTTCTGATGGATACATTTCAGGAAGAGATATACTCATCATTAATTCTTTACAAGATATCTCTCAAAATATATTTGGCATGGGATACTCTATTAAAAACGATCCACATAATTTTATTCTGATTTCTCTGAGAAGCTTTGGTATTTTTGCAGGTATTATTTCAATCATGCTATATTTGTTTCCTGTATTGAAATTGTTAAATTCAAAAGGATACAAAGGGTCAAAAACCATTCAAGCTTTCTTTTTTGCTTATTGTGTATTAATGATTCACACATTATTTGAAATATTTTTTTATTTAAATGTTTCAACTATATGGTGGGGAATAACCGTATTTTTTCTCGAAAAGGAGTTACATGATGAACATAGTGGTAATATTAAATTACAATGATGCATTTAATACATTAAAGATAGTCAACTCGCTAGTTGAATTTAATCGGATCGATAGAATTATCGTTGTTGATAATAATTCTTCAGACGATTCAGAAAAGCACCTTCAATCTTTAAATAAAAAGCCCAAAATTGATCTAATCTTTAATAAGACGAACAATGGATATTCAGCTGGAAATAATCTAGGACTTCGTTATGCTGCAAAGAAATACAAAGTTAAAAACTATATTATTAGCAATCCTGATATTATTATAAGTGAAGAAGATTTTAACTTACTTGTTGATGATATCAAAACTGATGGAGCAAAAGCAATCAGTGGATTGGTTGCAGATAATAAAAATAAAATCGTAAGGAATTTTGCTTGGAAGTTTCCTACATATTATCATTTATTCAGTGAAACAACTTTTTTTACAACCAAAGTTTCTGAGGTTATAAATAAAAGTAGATTTTATAATTTTGAAAACTATGATAATAAAATTATGAAAGTTGATGTTTTATCCGGATGTTTTTTCATTATTGACGGGGCGCTGTTTGAATCAGTAGGCTTTTTTGATGAAACAACTTTTCTTTATGGCGAAGAAAATCTATTGTTTAAAAAAATATCTTTAGTCACAGAGAAGGTATTTGTTGATACTAGAGTTAAGATTACTCATATTGGTGGAACTTCAACAAAGAAAAGTATTGGTAGTTTTATAAACAGACAAAAAATTTTATTGGAGTCTCAGAAAGTTTATATTTTAAAATGGCTTAAAGCTTCAAAATTAATAATGCCATGGTATATATGTTGTTTTAAAATTGGAACATTCGAAAAATATATTATTTCAAAAATTAGGAATAAGTTTTAAATGAACTTAGAAAGAGGAATCTTATATGAATCCCAGTGAAATTTTGGTTGTTATAATAGCATATTATCCAGATGAAAATATTGTTAAATTGACAGATTATTTTTTGAATAGAGATTTAAGAATCTTAGTTGTTAATAATTCTGAAGGTAAAAATGAGTTTTTAAAGAAAATTGAACCTAGGGTCACTTTACTATCTGACAATCGTAACAAAGGCATTGCAGAGCCGTTAAATATTGCATTAAAATTTGCTTCAGATAGTAACTATAAATTTATTTTAACTCTAGATCAAGACAGTTTTCCAAGTGAAAACTATTTGATTGAAATGGAAAAAACTATGTTAAAATTTTTAGAAGATAAAAAGACATATCCGGCAATAATAGGCCCAAAGTATGTTTATGATGATAAAAATATCGTTTCCAAAGATAGATCTACTCATTACTCTATAGTAGAGACCATTATGACATCAGGAAATATATTGAATGTTAACTTGTTTATGCAAAATAATATATGGTTTAATGAGAATTATTTTATTGATCATGTGGATCATGAGATTTGTTTTCAATTGCAATCCAAAGATTTAGTAGTTATTCAATCAGCACATGCGGTGCTTCATCATGAATTGGGATATATTTCAACAAGAAAAGTTTTTGGCAAGAATATTTCAGTTTATAATCATTCTCCATTTCGCCAGTATTATATTTATAGAAATTATATTTGGTTGTATAAAATGTATAATAAAAAATATAAAAACTGGTTTCATGATTCTAATAGAAGATTATTAAAACGTTTCATAAAAATTATTTTTTTTGAAGAAAAAAAAGTTTTAAAAATAAAGGCGATTGCCAAGGGCTTGAAAGATGGGATGTTAAATGAAGGTTAAATCAAATAAATTAGTTGAGAATTTTTTTTCTTTAGCTAGTGTACAAATCATGAACTATATTTTACCTCTTATAACTTTACCATTTCTTACAAGAACTTTAGGCGTTGAAACTTATGGATTAATTAGTTTTTCACAAGCAATTATTCAATATTTTATACTTATAACTGAATTTGGATTTAATTTAACCGGTGCACGTGATGTTTCTCAGAGTAGAGGGAATAGAATCAAACAGTCGGAGATCCTATGGTCTATAATGATATTAAAATCTATATTATTAATTGCTTGCTTTGGAATTCTGATGGTACTCGTCAACATTTTACCTAAACTACAGGGATATACAAATTTGTATTTATACACATTTGGCATGGTGTTAGGCAATGTTTTATTTCCATCATTTTATTTTCAAGGTATTGAAGAAATGAAATTTACAGCAATTTTGAATTTTGTATCCAAATTAGTATTTACTATTGGTATATTTATCTTAGTAAAAACACCGAATGATTATTTATTAGTTCCAATCTTAAACACATTAGGTTCAATATTGTCTGGTATTTTAAGTCTAACAATAATTATTATTTCAAAAAAAGCTACCATCATAATTCCAAAACGACAATTACTAGTTAAACAACTAAAAGAAGCATTTCCACTATTTTTGTCTAATGTTTTTACCAGTTTTTATACAACTAGTAGCGTAGTTATTTTAGGTTTTTTTGCTGGTAATGTTTCTGTTGGCTACTATTCTGCAGCAGATAAAATTATTAAAGCCGTAACAAATATAACATCACCATTAGTTCAAGCCGTTTATCCTAATGTAAGTTTACTACTAAAACAAAATAAAAATAATGCAGTATTATTTGTTAGGAAAATAACTAAGTATTCGACTATCATAGTGGGTATGATTTGTTTTTTACTCTGTGTAGCATCTCCATTCGCTTTTCCTTATTTTTTTGGAAATTCTTACAATCGTTCAATAAGTTTAATAATGATTATGTCTTTTATTCCTTTGATAATTTTGTGGGCTAAAATATTTGGAACTTTAGTTCTGGTAAACATGGGGTGGCAGAATAAATTATCAAAAGTCTACTTTCTGACAGGGATACTGAGTCTGATATCTACTTTTATTTTGGTTCCTCTATTCAATGAAATTGGTACTGCAGTTAATACAGTATTTATTGAATCTGTGGCTTCTCTGCTTATTATCAGATGTGTATATAAAGATGAAGAAACACGATACTTTTTAGGAGGTAGTGTAGGTAAATGAAAGGAATCATATTAGCAGGAGGATCAGGCACACGCTTGTATCCACTTACAAAAGCAACATCGAAACAATTGATGCCAATTTATGACAAGCCAATGATCTATTACCCTATGTCTACGCTGATGCTGGCTGGCATTAAAGAGATCTTGATCATCTCTACACCACAGGACACCCCGCGATTCGAAGAGCTCTTTGGCGATGGACGAGAATTAGGACTTCAGATAGAATATGCTGTTCAACCAACACCAGATGGACTTGCCCAAGCTTTCATCATTGGAGAAGAATTTATCGGAAATGAGAGTGTCTGCCTGATTTTAGGAGACAATATCTACTATGGCGGTGGCTTATCTAAGATGTTACAAAAAGCTGCTCAAAAAGAAGAAGGTGCCACGGTATTTGGTTATCATGTCAACGATCCAGAACGTTTTGGTGTGGTAGAATTTGATGAGTCGATGCAAGCTGTTTCGATTGAAGAAAAACCTGCTCTGCCAAAATCTAGCTATGCCGTGACAGGTTTATACTTCTATGATAATAAAGTTGTTGAGATTGCTAAAAAAATTGTCCCTTCTGAACGAGGAGAATTGGAAATCACCGATATCAATCAAAAGTATCTTGAAAAAGGAAAACTCTCAGTAGAAGTGATGGGACGAGGATTTGCTTGGTTAGATACAGGTACACATGAGTCCTTACTAGAAGCATCCACGTTCATTGAAACCATTGAAAAGCGACAAAATCTTAAAGTTGCTTGTTTAGAAGAAATTGCTTATCGAATGGGTTATATCAATCAGGAACAATTGATCGCATTAGCACAACCTTTGAAAAAAAATCAATATGGTCAATATTTACTGAATCTGGCAAGCGAGGCATAAACATGGGAAAACTAACTGTAACAAAAACAAAATTGACAGATGTCTTGATTATAGAGCCCGCTGTATTTGGTGATCATCGCGGATTCTTCACCGAAAGCTATTCCCAGGCCGATTTTCAAGAAGCAGGAATCACACAAAACTTCGTACAGGACAATCATTCTTTGTCTGTCGAAGCAGGTGTTTTGCGAGGACTTCATTTCCAAAAAGGAAATGCCGCGCAAACCAAATTGATTCGTGTGGTGACGGGTGCCGTTTTAGATGTAATCGTTGATATCAGAAAAGGAAGTCCAACCTATGGAGAATGGGAAGGGTTTATTTTATCTGAAAGTAATCAGAGACAATTGTTGGTCCCTAAAGGATTTGCTCATGGGTTCATGACATTGACTTCAAATGTAAACTTTTTGTACAAGTGTGATAATTATTATGATGCTGATGCTGATGCTGATGCAGGTATTGCATTTGATGATCCTGATTTGGCAATCAATTGGCCCATTGCAAAAGAAAAAGCGATTCTTTCGGAAAAAGACCAACATCACCCAACTTTAAAAGCATTCGAAGAACAAAACCCGTTTATTTATGGCGAGATATAAGGAGCGAGTGGACATGAAAAAATTCATTGTAACCGGAGGGGCAGGCTTCATTGGGTCTAATTTCGTCCATTATGTCGTTAATCATCACCCAGAGATCCATGTCACTGTTTTAGATAAACTAACTTATGCTGGAAACAAAGAAAATCTAGCGGGTCTTCCAAAGGATCGCGTAGAGTTAGTGGTTGGCGATATTGCTGATAGCACATTAGTCGATCAGTTGGTTCAGCAAACGGATGCGGTGGTTCATTATGCTGCAGAATCACACAATGATAACTCATTGAAAGATCCATTTCCTTTTGTTCAGACAAATCTTATTGGTACCTATACATTGATTGAAGCTTGTCGAAAATACGATGTGCGTTATCACCACGTATCAACCGATGAAGTTTACGGAGATCTGCCGTTACGAAAAGATCTTCCAGGACATGGAGAAGGACCAGGGGAGAAGTTTACCGACCAAACACCCTATAACCCATCTAGTCCCTATTCTTCCACAAAGGCTGGCTCTGATTTATTAGTCAAAGCTTGGGTTCGTTCGTTTGGTTTGCGGGCAACACTTTCTAACTGTTCCAATAATTATGGTCCGTACCAACATATTGAAAAATTTATTCCACGCCAAATTACGAATATTCTGAGTGGCATTCGACCAAAATTATATGGTGAAGGAAAAAATGTTCGCGATTGGATCCATACAAATGATCATTCTTCAGCGGTATGGACAATCTTAACAAAAGGTCGAATTGGCGAGACTTACTTGATTGGTGCTGATGGAGAAGCAGACAACAAATCAGTCATTGAAACGATTTTAACATTGATGGGAGAGCCAAAAGATGCTTATGATCATGTGACTGATCGCCCCGGTCATGACTTGCGGTATGCCATTGATGCCTCAAAATTAAAAGAAGAATTGGGTTGGCAGCCGATGTTCACGGATTTTGAAGAAGGTCTAGCTGATACGATCGACTGGTATCGAAACAATCCTTCTTGGTGGCAAGATGAAAAAGCACAAGTAGAGAAAAGTTACGCAGAACAAGGACAATAAGGAATCAAAAGCAGGAGAGATCCTGCTTTTTTGAAAGGAAGCGATCATTTATGTACTTATTCACAGGAGGAAATGGCCAATTAGGCAGTGAATTACGTCATCTATTTGATGAAAAAGGTATTAACTACGTGTCTACAGATGCGAAAGAGATGGATATCACAGATGAAACGGTCACGATGGAGAAAGTAAAAGAAATCCGCCCATCAGTTATCTTTCATTGCGCTGCGTATACCGCAGTTGATAAGGCAGAAGAAGAAGGCAAAGAATTAGATGAGTTAATCAATGTCACTGGCACAAGAAATGTGGTCCTGGCTACAAAAGCTATAGGTGCAAAACTTGTTTATATCAGTACTGACTATGTTTTTGATGGAGAAAAGCAAGTTGGTGAATACCAAGTCGATGATCAAGTAAATCCCCAAAATGAATACGGAAGAACCAAATTATTAGGGGAACAAGCAGTCCAATAAATATTGGATGATTACTATATTATTCGTACTTCTTGGGTCTTTGGACGGTACGGACACAATTTTGTCTATACCATGCAGCGATTAGCTAAGGAACATAAGACTTTAACAGTAGTAAATGATCAATATGGGCGCCCAACTTGGACACGAACATTAGCAGAATTTATGCTTTATGTTATCGAAAAGCAAGCACCGACGGGAATTTATCATCTTTCGAATGATAACAGCTGCTCATGGCATGAATTTGCGTGCGAAATACTAAAAGATTCAGATGTAGTTGTCAAGCCGATTCCTTCTGCCGAGTTCCCACAAAAGGCGAAGCGACCACAATATTCAGTGATGAATCTTTCAAAAGCAAAAGAGTTGGGATTTGAAATCCCAACATGGCAAGAAGCGTTAGGAATGATGGTGCAATCTAGTAAGTAATTAGAGATGTATTAAAAAAAAATTGTATTGGTGGAATAAAAAATGAACATTTCTGTTTTTGGATTAGGCTATGTCGGACTAGCAAACGCGTTATTAT
This sequence comes from Enterococcus sp. DIV1368d, assembly GCF_050542975.1. Lineage (NCBI taxonomy): Bacteria > Bacillati > Bacillota > Bacilli > Lactobacillales > Enterococcaceae > Enterococcus > Enterococcus sp. DIV1368d. The sequence goes on from NZ_CP172939.1 coordinate 1,275,684, forward strand.
TATCTCAAACTGAACATGTTAAAGCGTATGATATTGTAAATGAAAAAGTTAATCTTTTACGTCAAAGGAAATCACCTTTAGAAGACAAAGAAATACACGAATTTTTGAAACGTGATGACTTGAATATTGAGTTCACGAACGATTTTGAAGAAGCTGTAAACTTTGCAGATTATCTAATTATTGCTACACCAACTGATTATGATGAAGTGAAGAACTATTTTAATACATCTACAGTTGAAGACGTTATAGAAAAAGCATTGGCAATACGCCCAGATGCAACCTTCATAATTAAATCGACTGTACCAGTTGGATATACGTTAGATGTAAAGGCAAGATTTAATACTGAGAATATTATCTTTTCTCCTGAATTTTTGAGAGAAGGCAAAGCTTTATATGACAATTTGTATCCTTCCAGAATTGTTGTAGGTGAGGTTTCTGATCGGGGAAAAGAAATTGCTGCTATGTTCAAAGATAGCTGTATTAAAGAAGAAGTGCCGGTTTTACTCACTCATTCTACTGAAGCAGAGGCAATAAAACTTTTTTCAAATACGTATCTTGCCCTAAGAGTAGCGTATTTCAATGAGTTAGACACTTATGCAGAGTCACGTGGTTTAGATAGTAGACAAATAATTGAAGGTGTAGGATTAGATCCACGTATAGGCTCACATTATAATAATCCTTCTTTTGGTTATGGTGGATATTGCTTACCGAAGGATACAAAGCAGTTAAGAGCAAACTATGAAGATGTCCCTAGTAATATTATTGGTGCTATTGTAGAAGCGAATACTACCCGAAAGGATTTTATTGCTGATCAAATTATTGCAAAAAAACCTAAAGTGGTTGGTATCTATCGTCTGACTATGAAGGCAAACTCAGATAATTTCAGATACTCTTCCATCCAGGGAATTATGAAACGTATTAAAGCAAAAGGTATAGAAGTTGTTGTCTATGAACCAACTTTAGATGCAGCTGAATTTTATCATTCAAGAGTAATAAAAGATTTTGATGATTTTAAAGATTTGTCTGATGTAATAGTTACCAATCGTTTTGAAGAAATTTTGAAGGATGTTGAGAATAAGGTATATACAAGAGATATCTTTGGAGACAACTAACTTCGTTTTGTTAAATAAAATTATTATTCTTAAATCCTAATGCAGTTGAGAACAATCAAATCAATTATTTTTATCAACTGCATTCTTGATTTTAAATTTGAAATTGGAGTCCTTACATCTCAAACTTCCGCCAATCAAACAAATAAATCACCCCAATTGCTTTAAACGTCAAATAGATAAAATGACCATAATTATGGCCAATCAGATGTAACGCATCAGCGGAAGCTCTTTTATTCGACCAAAGAGTAAAACCTAATATTATGGCTAAGATCAACAGACCTTTTCCTAATGCAAAGACAATTGTTTTTGCAGGGAGGGGTCTTTTTTTTGTGAGGAAAAAGCCGAATAAAAGGACAAAGTTAACTAGTAACAAAAAATGTGAAGCAGCTGTCCATAGGGTTATTGTTCCTGTAGGTGTGAAGAAGTCGGTGAAAACGCAAGCGACGACTGCAGTCAAATTTAGCAAGTATAGAGGAAGGCGGAAGGTTGGTTTCTTTTCTTCACTCTTTATTTCTGGTTCTTCTGCTAATTGTTCTGGTTTTAGTAGTGACTCTAAATCGATTTGATAGAGATCACTTAATTTGATCAAGGTGTCGATGTCTGGGGTACTTCGATTGTTTTCCCAATTTGAGATCGTTTGTCTAGTAACAAATAATTTTTCGGAAACTTCTTGTTGGGTGAGCCCTAATTTCAAGCGACTCTCTTTTATTTTTTCAGCTATAGTCATTTCAATGCTCCTTCTGACCTATCCTATCATAAAGCGGTTCAAAGAAACAATTGTAAAGCTCGATTTAACGAAAAAATGCACAAGTTCTTTTCTTTGTTCTTAAAAGATTAAATTTAAATGAGCTTATGTCAGATATTCCTAAAAAATTTCCTGAAAGTGTTCGGTTTTTTTCAGTGAATCCTTCACCTGTAATAAGTAACAATTGTCATATATGAAGTAATAAATGTTCAAAGATAGCACATATTGAGAGTAGAAGATAGACTTGATCGAATCATTCAAAAATAGAATGCCACGATCAAGTAAAAAATAGTCTCCTTTTTTGAAAATGAAATCATTGATAAAACAAGGATGCAAAGAAGATTTGCGCTGATTTGCACTGGATTTGCTTGAAGGCAAGGGCGCTTGAATTATAAAATTCTGAAGAGGTGATGCAGTGCGATGACAAGTGAATTAAGTATAAATACGCTCAATGGTATTTCATGTGTCCGCATAAAAAATTTTTGAGAGGAGTGGATGATACGCTAAATAAAAAATTGTTTGTAAATTAAAAATTAATAAATTATAATGATTTTTAGGCGTAAAAAAAGTTTGGATAAAAAGGTTTTAATTTTGAAAAAGAAGGTTAAGGTGAAAGTTTGTGAAAAAGAAGTTTAAATATGTTCTATCTTTAGTAATCTTATTAAGTGCTGCGGTGGTAACGCCAGCATTTCAGGTAGTGGCGGAAAGCCAAGTGTTTTCAGAATCTCCGCAGGTGGATCAGGAAGAAGTGAAAACTGTACAATCTGATGATACGAATGCTTCTGCGGATGCTGGACAAGCTACCTCTCAAGTAGAAAATCCTACGCTAACAACAGCGACCTCAGCGCGCGTGGATGCTGAGAACGAACAAACACAAGCAAGTAGTGACAGTAAAGAAGCCATCAGCGGATCAGAAAATAAAGAAGAACCTGCTGCAAGCCCTGTAAATAATGTCCCTTCTTCTGTTGATCCGTCGTCTGCAAGAGCTGCCAATGCGCAACTGACGGTTCAAGTTTTAGATAGTAATTCAAACCAGCCAATCCAAGGCGCTTATTTCACATTGACCTCCTCGACATCTGGTGAAGTGACGTTGTTAGTCACGGACAGTTCAGGAAAGGTAACGATTCAGGTTCCTTCAGGGGGCTACTTTATTAAGCAAGTGGGTACAACGAATCAAAGATTGAACTACGCATTTACATCGATTGGAAATTCTATCACTTTGCAAGCAGGAGAAACGAAAACATTGGCACTTTATGAGCGTCTAATTGTGGGCGAGTATGCTTTTAGAGATAGTCCAGATACGATTCATATTCCTGTAAACAGTACCTTCGAATTCTCAACTCAGGCATTAGAGATTGAAGCGTTTAAGTTAAATTTTAGCGGCAACATAGAAAAAAGTATTTCTGACTCGCAGATCTTTCCGTACTACACAAATGTTGATCCAAGTAAACCGGGGACTTACGTAGCAATTTTTATGGCTAGACAAGCCTCCTATAGTGTATATACAACCCATGTAGTCAATGTCATTGTTGATCCGGAGCAGGTGGGAGAGGTAACTGTCAGATATCTTGATAATCAAGGGCAAGAAATCCATGAAACGAAGACTTTATCTGGTACCATAGGTGCTTCATATGATGCTAATACGAATGAGTATAAGTTATCAATTGACGGTTACACCCTAGACGAAAGCCAATTACCAGAAAACAGTAAAGGCGTATTTAGTGAAACAGCACAAGCCATCATCTACATTTACACAAAAAATCCTGTACAAGCAGCGGATGTCACGATTGAGTATGTAGATTTAGAAGGAAAAGAAATACACTCCTCTCAAACGATTAGCGGGAATGTGGATGACTCTTTCGACGTTAGCACAGATCAATATAAACTATCGATCGATGGCTATACACTAGACGAAAGCCAATTGCCAGAAAATAGTAAAGGTGTATTTGGCGAAACGGCGCAAACCGTCACCTATATCTACACAGAAAATCCGATACCAGCAGCGGATGTCACGATTGAGTATGTAGATTTAGAAGGCAACGAAATCCACGCTAGCCAAACGATTAGCGGGAATGTGGGTGACTCTTTCGATGCAAGCGCAGATCAGTATAAACTATCGATCGATGGCTATACACTAGACGAAAGTCAATTGCCAAAAAACAGTAAAGGTGTGTTTAGTGAAACAGCACAAACCATCACTTACATCTATACAAAAAATCCGATACCAGCAGCGGATGTCACGATCGAGTATGTAGATAGAGAAGGCAACGAAGTCCACGCTAGCCAAACGATCAGTGGAAACGTAGGCGACTCTTACGATGCCAGCACAGAAAAATACCAACTAACAATCGAAGACTACACTTTAGACGAAAGCCGGTTGCCAGAAAATCTTAAAGGTGTATTTGGCGAAACGGCGCAAACCGTCACCTATATCTACACAGAAAATCCGATACCAGCAGCGGATGTCACAGTGGAGTACGTGGATACAGAAGGCAACGAAATTCACGCTTCTCAAACGATTAATGGAAACGTAGGCGACTCTTACGATGCTAGTACAGAAAAATATCAACTAGCAATCGAAGATTACACATTGGATGAAAGCCAATTGCCAGAAAATCTTAAAGGTGTCTTTAGTGAAACAGCACAAACCGTCACCTATGTGTATACAAAGAATCCGATACCAGCAGCGGATGTAACGGTCGAGTATGTGGACACAGAAGGCAACGAAATTCACGCTTCACAAACGATTAGCGGGAATGTAGGCGACTCTTTCGATGTAAGCACAGATCAATATAAACTATCGATCGATGGCTATACACTAGATGAAAGCCAATTGCCAGAAAATCTTAAAGGTGTCTTTAGTGAAACAGCGCAAACCATCATCTATGTGTATACAAAGAATCCGATACCAGCAGCGGATGTAACGGTCGAGTATGTGGGTACAGAAGGCAACGAAATTCACGCTGCTGAAAAAATTAGCGGTAATGTAGGTGATACATACGATGCCAGCACAGATCAATATAAACTATCGATCGATGGATACACTTTAGACGAAAGACAATTACCAGAAAATCATAAAGGTGTGTTTAGTGAAACAGCGCAAACAGTCACCTACATTTACACAAAAAATCCTGTACCAGCAGCGGATGTAACTGTTGAATATGTGGATACAGAAGGCAAAGAAATACACTCCTCTCAAACGATTAGCGGGAATGTGGGCGACTCTTTCGATGCAAGTACAGATCAATATAAACTATCGATCGAAGGCTACACTCTAGACGAAAGCCAATTACCAGAAAACAGTAAGGGTGTATTTGGCGAAACAGCGCAAACAGTCACCTACATCTACAAAAAAAATCCGATACCCGCAGCGGATATAACGGTCGAATACGTAGATACAGAAGACAACGAAATTCATCCTTCACAAACGATCAGTGGAAACGTGGGCGAGTCTTACGATGCCGGCACAAAAAAATATCAGCTAACAATCGAAGGCTACATAGTAGACGAAAGTCGACTGCCGCAAAATGCCAAAGGTACATTCGGTAAGGAAGAGGCAACTGTGACGTATGTTTATACAAAAGAAAACGCAGCAACCGTCATTATTTCTGATAAAAAAGAACCAACGGCGACTGTTGTTTCGAAAAAAAGCGCTTCTGCACAAAGATTGCCGCAGACCGATGAACAGGGGACGTTGTTCCCGTTTGTTGTTGGTTTGTTCTTTATCGCCACGGCAAGCTGGCTTTATTTCAGAAAGCGTAAATAGCGATTAAGTAAGCCCTTGGGGAAAGGCGTTACTAACTATCAAAAAGGACAGCTAGGCTTCAGCTGTCCTTTTTGTTGCTTATTTACCTAAAAATGAAATGAATCCCAGAGAGTCATAAAGAAAATGGCAGATCCAGCTGACCCATACGCTATTGGATTTTTTCCAAACGTAGTTGAGTGCCAATCTGGCAGGCATCAAGGTGATCAATAATTGGGCTGGATGAAAGCCGTACGCTGGGATGTGCCATAAAGCGAATAGCACACTGCAAATGATGGATGACCAGGCAAATGAAAGGCCTCTTTTCTGCAACGCCAACAAGAGGTTGGTACTCAGCAATTCTTCTCCCATCAGCATAAAGGGAACTTGCAAAAAGACCATTTGGACAGTGATGGTTTCGCTGATCGAGTTGGTTGTTGGTTGTCCAAAAATAGCGGCATAAATAAAGGAAAAGAACACGCCAGTCAAAATGACGAAAGGGACACCCCACAATAAAACGGTGAACCGAAAATGTTTGAACTGCTCCAAAAAGGTCGTTCGTAAGAGAAAATACCCTGCACTAAATGCGAAGACCAGATTCCAGATGGTACCGACGATCGATAACACGGAATCGTTTAGTGGGGTATAAGGAAGTAATTGATAGGTTAATCCTATGATTAAGGTAAGAACGAATAAATAAACTGCTGATTTGTGTTTCATTTTGAACACATCCTTCATAGTAATTGCCACATGCTGAATTATAAACAGAAAAAACATCAAAGTACAAAAAGATATCTCTCATTATTTTTAAACAAAAAGAAAAAGCAGTGAACACGATATCATACTTGGCAGAATTGGTTTTCTTAAAAGCAGAATAAAGGATTTCTAAGAGCAATTCTCAAAATTTGTGAACAAAAAGAGAAGTTTATAAGAATCACTGTAACACTGTTGAAATATTATTACGCTTATGTTACATTTTGTTTACGTTATTATGTTTGAGGGAGAATGTTTATGAAGAAATCAAGCAATGATTCAAATAATTCACAACATAGAGAAGCGACTTCTGAAAAACAAGCACCTATTTCGAGGGTCGAATCACATCAAAAGCAAACAACGGGAACGACAAGACGCACGCCAACTGCCAATCGTCAAGTTTCTAAAAAGAAGCCAACCCATCGCAAATATCTCTTCTCATTGATGACGCTGCTGACAATTGTCATTATCGCCACTGGGGGCTATATCGCTTTTACTTTGAAGCAGCAAGAAGCATTGGCACGCGAAAAATATGAAGCTGCCGCGCAAAAGCTATTAGCATCGATCCAAGAAGAACAAGCCAAAGAGGGAATTCCCGCAAAACTTGAAACATTGTCTGATGGCGACAAAAAAGAATTGATTTTCCGCCCAAAAGAAGAAAATGCCATCCCTGTAAAGGATGCAAGTAAGAAATTATCGACCATGGCGAACCAGCTATGCAAAAAACACGCCGACAAAGAGACCGTTACGATCGCCCGGATTCAAGCACAAGCAGTTGCATCAAAAGTGTCAACCTATTCCTTAAAAGCGGACAGCTATGTTTGGAATCGGGAGACTGGGCGGTTTGAAGATGCGGATAGCGTGGTTGCCGATCCAATTTTTATTTCCGAGAAAACTGGCAATGAACTATCCTTGAAGGAATTAGTACCCGATGAAGGCAGCTTGTTAGGGATCCAGCAAGTCATTCAACAAAAGCTTTTGGATCAAGCCAAAGAACCGGCTAAAATCCTTGATGCGGTTCTGGGGATGGACCGAATTACCTATGACTCGAAATTTACTTATGATCCTGAAAAAATAACGCTCCAGTTGCCGCAAAATCAAACAGGCGTATCCGAGATCACTTTGGCTTACAAAGAGATTGCGCTGTTTATTGATCCAGAGCTTGTCAATGCAGATCAATTGAAAGAGCAACAAGCGATGTTAGACGAAAACAAAAAATATGTTGCGTTGACTTTCGATGATGGACCAAACGATACCTCGACATTGGATCTCTTAAAAATCTTGAAAGACAATGATGTGAAGGCAACGTTCTTTGAATTAGGCCAAATGGTGGATCGATATCCTGAAGTCGCGAAAAAAGTCCATGAGGAAGGGCATGAAATTGCCAGTCACTCCTATTCACATCCCCAATTAAACACGCTATCGCCAGAGGAGGTCAAAGCGGAAATAACCAAAACGGACAAAGCAATCTATCAGGCGACAGGGGTCTTACCGAAGAATTTGCGCCCGCCATATGGGGCGATTGATCAACAAAGCGCCCAAGCGGCAGGAAAATCGATCATTCAATGGAGTGTTGATACCGAGGATTGGAAGCTGAAAGACCCGAACAAAATTTTGAAAGTCGTTCAAAACAACGTCTATGATGGGTCGATTATTTTACTTCATGATATTCATCCAAAGTCCGTTCAAGCCGTACCAGGTATTATTCAAACGCTGAAAGCGCAAGGCTATGAATTTGTGACGGTGGATCAATTGCTCAATGGCAACCAAAAACCAATGTATCAATACTTTGGTGCGACAGACGAACGCAGTGTTAGCTAATAGCTGAAAAAGGAAGGGATGGCAATCATCACTTCCTTTTTTTAACGAACACTGCAGTTGCCGTTTTATCACTCGGAGGAGGCAAATGCTCGGAGGTAGTCATCATCCAGCAGCAAAGCAAAATCATCGGCAAGGGCACCTTGATCCAATTCTCGCATGATAGCTAGCATCTTTTGCGTGATCGTTTCACCAGCTTTATGATCACCGGTTCGTAAGAGTAACACGCCTTGGAAAAATTTGCAGACGGTTTGGTGGAAAAATTCTTTGTAGTCTGTCGCCAAAAGTTTCAATTGGACGACGAGAACTTCCGTCGCATCGTATTGCTGGTGTTTTAGTGTATATTCGATCAAATTGATCAGTAGCGCGCAATAAATTTCCCGACCTTTTTCCATATCGATGTAGTACTCGAGCATCTTGGATACTTTTTTGAAAAAGAGGAAATTATGGTCGTTGTCCAAAAGATCGATGGTGTTGCCAAATAGTTGGATTTCTTGTAACGTCCAGCTCTCAACATCAACGAGATAAGAGATAATCGTTTGACGATCACATTCCAAAACAGCACGTTTCCGATAGACGCCATGTTCTGCCAAGCATTGCAGCATGCGAATCCGTGAGCGAACCTCTGCAATACGGACCTTGTTCAGTCGGCTAGAGGTTTGCTGCAGCTCCTGTAATAGAATTTGTAACTGGTTGATATCGTGCTTGTTTGAATATTGCGTGTACCGATGGTTGTAGCTGTTTTGCTCATCCAGCCGATAGCCATTCGCGATATAGAGAAATTCATCGATATCCATTGATAGATTTTCTAAGATTTGCAACAGCAGGTTGGCAGCAATATGATGCTTGCCTTTTTCAAATTCGATGGCATAAGACTTTGAAATAATCGTGCCATAGACTTCTTTTTGGGTGAAGCCTTTTTTCAATCGGATTTGTCTGATCGTTTCGCCATACATAAGAAAGCCTCCGCTCTCGTTGAATTAATGAGATCTTGTATCCCCATTATAGTAAAATAAGTCCAGTGTAGGAATTAAAAAGATCTTATATTTCAGACCGCTTCTGATTTGCTGGAAGGATGTTTCGCGGTAATGTGCACCCAGAGAGGGCGTGAAATAATAAGAAAGCGTGAGAACGATTCGTTCTCACGCTTTTTTTTCAGACAAAACTAAGACATATCAATACAAGAATCATTACTAACCAATCCATCTTCTCATGCTCCTTATGTGGTATTAGAAGAAGACGATTGGGCAGCTGCGTTTCCTTCTTACCAGCAAGTATAAACAAAAAGAAGCGAATGAATGCTTATGTCCAAAATATAAGACCAAATAGCTGCTGAAGAATTTCGTTGAAAGAAAAAGTAAATGGCGATTGAAGAAATTTCATTTCATGATTGCTCACGCTCGATTTTAATAGGAGATTTTCATTCCTTTTTTCACAGAACGTTCTGGGAGCTTTTCGAGCCCATTTTTTTCGTCGGTAAGAGTTATTTTAGACAATATCGTGAAAAACGCCTGAATTATTTTTGTTTTTTTATTTTCTTAGGTAAAAAACGGGGATGAAGACAAGAAAAAACAACATCATCGTTTTTCTCTCTTCTTGAGTATAAAGAAACAAATGTAATCGTATTCATTGTATTGATTAATTATAAGGAGTAAGGTGCTTTTTTTGATAAAAAATGATAACTTTTTATCGTTATGCACCTGTTTATAAGATAAATATAAATAATCTGTGCTTGTTTATAAAATAAATGTTTTATGTTTTGTAACGTTAATTTCAGTGTTTTTTTAATTATTTATCGTGTTTATAATTTGTTGGAAAGAAATAAATTTGCTAGAATTTTGTTAAACAGTGTGTTCGATTAGTTATTTTATCTCTCGGTTTTCACAAGCGCATTCTAATGTGCTGTGAAACTATTTGAACAAAAATCACTGGGTTTTTCAGAAAGCAGGCGAAAAAATCTTCGCTGAGCTATCGGTAACTTTTGTTTTCTCTCTATGCCTTTGGGTGTTGGGTTGAAATAGATTTTCATCTGGTTTTAAAGGGGGCAGGAAACATTCCAGAGATCATCAGTTTTATCTTTTGTCGGTTAAATTATTTCGAACAGGAGGAGAATGAATGAAAGGCATAAATTACAAAAAGCTCATGGATTCAAAGAAAAACACACGCGTTCGAACAAAGAAAAATATTATTGCGAATTTAACTGTCAGTGGGATGTTGTTGACGAGTACGGTGGTCGTGCCAGCAAGTTTATTATGGGCACCAACGACGGTTGAAGCTGCTTTGGTTTCAGCTGAACTTTTCTCAGATATCACAGCGTCTAATAACTCAGGCACGAGTGCGTCTGCACCTTATGCAACGCCTGGTGCAACGAACCAAGTCAATTTCTCGATTTCTGGATCGAATGCAGTAACGGTTGATGTCTTGAACGGGGATAAAGTCGCAATTGTTGGGGTTCCTCAAGGACTTACTGGTTTGGTTCAACCGGCAGGAAATGCATCGATTTCCACCAATGTGACACTACAACTGGGGAATTTCCCAGCCTTGCAAACATTGATCGGAACAGTCACACCAGCAGTCAATACCTTGATCAGCACGGTGGATGGAATCGTCAATCAAAATTTAGCTGACGCATTGGATATTCCTCCTACGATTGGCGACATTCTTCCTGTACCGAATCCGTTGTATGAGGCGGCTTCTCTCGTCAATGTTAGTCGTATCATTTCCGTCAACTTAGCTGAAATTACGACCCAGTTAGACTTACTAAATCAACTCGGACAATTTGGCCAAGCGAATTTTGAAGTTCCAGCTGGATTAACCGAAAACGAACGTGCCCTGATTGCCAATGTGGATGATGGTTTATTTATCGTTGTCAATCAGCGTATCAATCAAATTCTTGATAATTTACAAGCGGCACAGATTCAAGTCAGTATTCTAGATGGTGCCAGCGGAATCCCAGGAATTGGTACCTTGATCAGCGGGATCAATACACTGGTACAAACGACGGTCAATACCGCCAAAGCGACTTTAAATGGCACTGTTGAAACTGCTCAAAATGTCTTGAATGCTACGACCAATCTAGCAGATCAGGTCGCTTCTGCTTCTGTTTTAGGCCAAACCAATGTGGTCATTCCAACGAATGTTACCAGTCCGACCTATGCACAATTGGTTGAAAATGGTGTGGCGAATCCATCTAATCCTTACGAAGCTCGCTTTGAAGCAACAATGTCTCAGCTTGACCTCATCACGATTGATTTATTTACGGATGCTGACGGCAATAACTCGATTTGGTTTGCGCCAGATACACCAGAAGATCAAACCGATACACCAACAATCAATCCATTGACAGCAGGGGAAACGACGATCAGCGGAACAGCTGAGCCAGGCGCAGCCATCACATTGGCGATCAACGGCGGTGCACCTATTACAACAACCGCAGATGGTGACGGCAATTGGACGGCGGATGTCCCTGAATTGGTGGAAGGCGATACAGTCACAGCAGTAGCGGAAGCTGAGGGGGAATCGGCGAGTGAGCCTGCAACGGCAACGGTAGCAGCACCAGTGGTTAATGCACCAACGGCTTCGATTTCAGGAAATAGTACCGATGGGTATCCTGTGACGGGGACAGCCGCAGCAAATGCAGCCATTGAAATCACCAATGCCGAAGGTGAAGTCGTTGGCTCTGGGACGGCAAATGAGAACGGCAACTACAGTATCACGTTGAACCCAGCAGATGTAGCAGAAAATGAAAACTTGAATGTTGCCGCAATCGTCACTGCCGGTGGGCAAACTTACCGTAGTGGCAATACGCCAATCGTCGTTCCAGCAGACGATGCGGAGCAACAAACGGGAACACCAACGATTCAACCGGTGACTGCCGGGGATACAAGCGTCAGCGGAACTGCTGAGCCTGGTGCCTCGATTACTGTGACCATCAACGGTGCAGATCCGATCGTGACGGAAGCCGATGAAGAGGGCAATTGGCGTGTTGATGTGGACGAAGTGTCAGAGGGCGATACGGTTTCAGCTATCGCCGAACTAGCAGGACAAACGCCAAGCCAACCGGCTAGCACCACCGTGTCCGCCTTAACAGTCAACGCACCAACGGCTTCGATCACAGGAAATAGTCAAGAGGGCTATCCAGTGACTGGAACAGCAGCACCAAATGCGGCCATTGAGATCACCAATGCGGATGGCGAAATTGTCGGAACAGGTACCGCCAATGAGAATGGTGTTTATACAGTCACGTTAGATCCAGCGGATGTTGACGCGGAAGAAACCCTGAATGTGACAGCGGTTGTGACCGCTGGCGGCGAAACCTATCGAAGCAACCCAACACCTGTTGTGGTGCCTGCAGATATCCTGCAGACGGAAACACCAACGATCGATCCAGTCAGTGCTGGAGATACGACCGTTAGTGGGACAGCGGAACCGGGGGCAACGGTAACGATCACGCTTCCTGAAGGCGATCCAATCACGGCTGAAGCCGATGATGAAGGCAACTGGGAAGCAACGGTTCCTGAATTATCAGAAGGCGATTCCGTGACCGTCGTAGCTGAGTCTGAAGGCAAAGATCCGAGTGCCCCAATCACCGTGAGTGTAAACGGTTTAACCGTGGCGGCACCAACGGCTACGATCACCGGAAATAGCACAGATGGGTATCCAGTAACGGGAACAGCGATTGCCAATGCAGCAATTGAAATTTTGAATGAAGCAGGAGAGGTCGTTGGTAGCGGAACAGCTGATGAGGATGGTAACTTCACGATCACCCTTGATCCTCAAGAGGTGACAGCTGACGACAACTTACGAGTGGAAGCGATCGTGACGGCTGGTGGTGAAGATTATCGCAGTACAGGCACACCGCTTGTAGTTCCTGCAGATGATGAAGAAAATTTAACTGAAACACCAACAATCGACCCAGTAACAGCTGGGGATACGACCGTCAGCGGAACGGCTGAACCAGGGGCAACTGTGACGATTACGCTGCCTGAAGGCGATCCGATCACGGCAGAAGCCGATGACGAAGGCAATTGGGAAGCGACGGTACCAGAATTAACGGAAGGTGATACGGTAACAGTCGTTGCCGAAGTAGAAGGCAAAGAGCCAAGTGCACCGATTACCGTGACCGTTGATGGTGTGACTGTCAGTGCACCGAGCGCTTCCATCACAGGCAATAGTACGGATGGCTATCCGGTCAGTGGAACAACCACGCCGAATGCGGCCATTGAGATTTTGAATGAAGCAGGAGATGTCGTTGGTAGCACGACGGCGGATGACGCGGGTGCTTATACCGTGACCTTAGATCCAGCCGATGTGGCGCCAGAAGAAGCCTTGCAGGTGGTGGCAGTTGTGACAGCGGGCGGTCAAGACTACCGCAGTAATGCCACGCCAATCACGGTACCAGCAGACATTGAACAAACAGAGACACCAACGATCGATCCGGTCACAGCAGGTGATACCACGATTAGCGGAACGGCAGAACCAGGTTCGACGGTTACTGTTACGATCACCGGTCAAGAACCAGTAACGGCTGAAACGGATGACGAAGGAAACTGGCTTGCGGAAGTGCCAGCAGTCTCTGGTGGCGATACAGTCACAGTCGTTGCGGAAGCCGAAGGCAAAGAGCCAAGCGCGCCAGTCAGCGTTGGAGTCAATGGAGTCACCGTTGCAGCACCAACAGCGATCATCAGCGGCAATAGTACCGATGGCTATCCAATCACGGGGACTGCTCCAGCGAACGCAGCGATTGAAGTGTTGAATGAGTCAGGCGATGTGATCGGTACTGGGACAGCCGATGGGGATGGAAACTATACGGTAACCATCGCACCATCCGATGCAGCACCAGAAGAAACCTTGTCTGTCGTTGCGATTGTTACAGCAGGCGGAGATCAGTACCGCAGTCCTGCCACACCGGTGACGGTACCAGCAGATGAGCTTGAACAAACAGCATCACCAACCATTGACCCAATCAATGCCGGGGATACGACGATCAGTGGGACCGCAGAACCAGGCGCTACGGTGACGGTAACGATCCCAGGTGAAGAACCTGTTACTGGTGAAGCCGATGACGAGGGGAACTGGACAGTTGAAGTTCCTGAAGTTTCTGAAGGAGAAACCGTCACAGTGGTCGCACAAGCACCAGACAAAGACCCAAGTGCACCGATCAGTGTTGGAGTCAATGGGTTGACGATCGCTACACCAACCGCGACGATCAGCGGCAATAGTACCGCAGGTTATCCAGTAACGGGAACGGCACCAGCCAATGCAGCCATCGAAATCTTGAATGCCGATGACGAGGTCATAGGTACTGGCACCGCCAATGACGAAGGCCAATATACAATCACGTTAACGAGTAATGACGCGTCTCCAGCTGAAGCCTTACGGGTGGTGGCGGTAGTCACAGCCGGTGGTCAAGAGTACCGCAGTGCGGCTGCACCAATCACAGTACCTTTGGATCAAACTGCAGTCCCAACGATTGAATCGGTGACAGCCGGCGACACGACCATCAGTGGTACGGCTGAACCTGGTGCGACAGTCTCGGTCACGATTGGTGACGCAGAGCCAGTCACTGCCGAAGCGGATGACGAAGGCAATTGGACGGCAACTGTGCCCGAGGTTTCTCAAGGAGAAATTGTTTCTGTGGTAGCGACCCTTGATGGGGAAACACCAAGTGATGCAGCTACGGTCGTCGTAAATCCACTCACTGTGGCGACACCGACAGCAGCGATCAGCGGCAATAGTTCGGATGGGTATCCAGTAACCGGAACGGCCACGCCAAATGCAGCGATTGAGATCTTAAATGCAGCCGGTGAGGTTGTTGGTAGCGGTGAAGCAAATGAGGAAGGTGCTTACAGCATCACATTGAGCAGCGACGATGTTGATCCTTCAGAAGCACTTCAGGTGGTGGCAGTGGTAACCGCTGGCGGCGATGAGTACCGCAGTACGCCGCTCTCCATCGTGGTACCAGCAGACCAAACGACCACCCCAACGATCGATCCAGTGCAAGCAGGTGATACATCCGTCGGAGGAACTGCCGAACCTGGTTCAACGGTGACGGTAACGATTCCTGGAGAAGATCCAGTGACTGCCGAAACGGATGAGGAAGGCAATTGGACAGTCACCGTACCAGAACTTTCAGAAGGCGACACGGTCACAGTGGTTGCTGAAGCTGAAGGCAAAGACCCAAGTGCACCAATCAGTGTTGGTGTCGGTGCCTTGAACGTGGCTGCACCAACCGCAACGATCACGGGCAACAGTACTGACGGCTATCCAGTCACAGGAACAGCACCAGCCAACGCAACCATTGAAATCTTAAATGCTGCCAATGAAGTGGTAGGCAGTGGTACTGCCAATGGAGACGGTGAGTATACGATCACCTTGACAGAAGGTGTTTCACCAGCAGAAACCTTGCGAGTGGTGGCTATCGTATCAGCCGGCGGTCAAGACTATCGCAGTTCGGCAACTACTATCGTGGTGCCAGAAGATAACGCAGAAGACCAAACAGCGGCACCGACTGTCGCACCAGTGATTGCTGGGGCTACAACCGTTAGCGGAACGGCTGAACCTGGGGCAGATGTAACGGTTGAACTACCAAACGGCGATACTGTTACAGTGGCAGCGAATGACGAAGGTGAGTGGACGGCAACTGTGCCGACGGTTTCTCTGGATGATGTCTTGACAGTTACTGCCTTGGCAGACGGCAAAACAGAAAGTTTACCAGTAACAGTGACGGTGCAAGGGCTGATCGTGGCAGCACCAACGGCAACGATTTCTGGCAATAGTGCAGATGGCTATCCAGTAACTGGTACAGCACCAGCTAATGCGTCAATCGAAATCTTAAATGCTGATGATCAAGTGATTGGCACAGGGACGGCCAATGAGAATGGTGTTTACACCGTTACCTTGACCAGTGAAGAGGCATCAGCAGGAGAAACGGTCCGTGTCATTGCCATCGTTTCAGCAGGTGGGGATGACTTCCGTAGTCAACCAACGGCTGTCGTGGTACCTGCGGATCAAACGGCGACACCAACGATCAATCCAGCAGTTGCCGGCGCAACAGAAATCAGCGGGACAGCCGAACCAGGAGCAATAGTCAACGTGACGGTCGGTGAGCAAGACCCAATCTCAGCCGAAGTTGACGAAGAGGGCAATTGGCAAGTTGATGTGCCAGAGCTTTCCGAAGGGACGATTGTTACGGCAGTAGCAGAAGTAGAAAATGAAACACCAAGTACACCAGCAACGATCACAGTCGGTGCATTAACGGTGGCGGCTCCTAGTGCGTCCATCAGTGGCAATGCAGCCGAAGGTTATCCAGTGACCGGAACAGGACCAGTGAATGCGACCATCGAAATCTTGAACGAAGCTGGCGAGACAGTTGGAACGGGTACGACCAATGATGCAGGGCTTTACACGATCGATTTGACCAGTGAAAATGTCTCTCCTGAAGAAAACTTGACGGTAGTTGCGGTGGTCACAGCTGGTGGTACAGATTATCGTAGTCCAGCGACACCAATCATGGTGCCAGCTGAACCGGGTGAAAATCAAACAACGGCACCAACGGTTGATCCAATCAAAGCAGGCGATGAAACAGTTAGCGGAACGGCAGAACCAGGCTCAACTGTGACTGTGACACTACCTGACGGCACAGAAGAAACCGCCGAAACAGATGATGAGGGCAACTGGAGTGTCGATGTGCCTGAATTGTCTGAAGGGGATACCATCACAGTCGTCGCAGACAGTGACGGCAAAGACCCAAGTGATCCAATCACTGTCATCGTTGAAGGAGTGACTGTCGCAGCACCAACAGCTTCCATCAGCGGCAACAGCACGGATGGCTACCCAGTGACTGGTACAGCACCAGCCAATACAGCGATCGAGATCTTGAACGCAGACAATGAAGTCGTTGGAACAGGCACTGCCGATGGAGACGGCAACTATACAGTGGACTTAACTGCTGAAACTGTCAATCCAGAAGAAACCTTAAATGTCGTTGCCATCGTAACAGCTGGTGGGAAAGAGTATCGCAGTAATCCAACAGCGGTCATCGTACCAGCAGATACGGTAGTGGATCAGACAGCTGCACCAACGATCAATCCAATCACGGCAGGAGATACCAGCATCAGTGGGACCGCAGAACCAGGTTCAACCGTGACGATCACTGTACCAGATGCGGAACCAATCACGGCTGAAACGGATGACGAAGGCAATTGGACAGCAGAAGTACCAGAAGTTTCTGAAGGCGATGCAGTCACTGTTGTGGCTCAATCACCTGACAAAGAGCCAAGCGCTCCAGTAACAGTTGGTGTGGGGGCGTTGACGGTCACTGCTCCTAGTGCAACCATCACAGGCAATAGCACGGATGGCTATCCAGTAAGTGGAACGGCACCAGCCAATGCCACCATACAAATCTTGAATAGCGATGGACAAATCGTCGGTTCAGGAACCGCAGACGCGGAAGGAAACTACAGTATCACTCTTGAACCAACAGCTGTTGCACCAGCGGAAAGCCTAACAGTCGTCGCAGTTCTGACAGCTGGCGGCAAAGAATACCGCAGTAATGCGACACCAATCGTGGTACCTTTGGATCAAGAAGAGCAACAAACTGCAACACCAACGATCGATCCAGTCAAAGCTGGCGATACTACGATCAGCGGGACTGCCGAACCAGGTTCGACGGTGACGGTAACGATTGGTGAAAATGAACCGATCACAACTGAAACGAACGAAGAGGGCAATTGGACAGTCGAGGTACCTGAAGTTGCGGAGGGTGATACCGTCACTGTTGTGGCCCAATCACCTGAAAAAGATCCTAGTGCGCCAATCACAGTGAGTGTGGATGGCATCACGGTTTCAGCACCGACCGCGTCCATCACTGGCAATCCAGAGGATGGTTACCCAGTGACGGGGATGGCAGCACCAAATGCGGCGATTGAAATCTTGAATGAAGCGGGAGACGTCGTTGGATCAGGCACTACCGATGAAAATGGCAACTACACGATCACGATCTCTGGTGAAGCTGTTTCTCCTGAAGAATCACTGAACGTCGTTGCGATCATCACCGCTGGCGGCAAAGACTATCGGAGTAATGCGACACCAATCGTAGTGCCCGTTGAGAATACGATCGATCAAACCGCTACACCAATCATCGAACCAGTCACAGCTGGTGACACGACCATCACTGGTACTGCTGTAGCGGGAGCGATGGTCACCGTGACGGTAACGGGCGAAGAAGCGGTTGAAACCGAAGCAGATGAAGCAGGAAATTGGTCAGTGGACGTTGCGGAAGTTTCTCGGGATGAAATCGTAACAGCAGTGGCGCAAAGTGAAGGAGAAACCGCCAGTGAACCAGCAACGACCGTTGTTAATGGCATCACGGTCAACGCACCTTCAGCATCCATTACTGGGAATTCCCAAGAAGGCTATCCAGTAACTGGGAACGGGCCTGCCAATGCAGCGATTGAAATTTTGAATGAAGCGGGGGATGTCGTTGGAACAGGCACGACCGATGAAAATGGTGACTACACGATCACATTGACTAGTGAGGATGTCGCACCAGAAGAAAACTTATCGGTTGTGGCGATCGTCACTGCTGGTGGGGATGACTACCGCAGTAATGCGACGCCAATCGTCGTACCTGTCGATGATGAAAGCATCAAGACAGATACACCAACCATTTACCCAGTCACGGCTGGTGATACAACGATCAGCGGAACGAGTGAGCCAGGTGCTACGATCACCGTTACCATCAGCGATCCGTTAACAAGTAGATTCCTGACCATCTTCGCGGCTGAAGGACCAATCACAACGATCGCCGATCAAAATGGCGACTGGCGTGTTGAGCTATCCGCGGAAGCGACGGAAGGTGAAACCGTTACGGTTCTTGCTTTAGCAGATGGCGAAACCCTAAGTGATCCGACGACGACCGTAGTCGATGCTTTGACGGTTGATGCACCGGTTGCTACGATCACTGGCAATCCTACCGATGGCTATCCAGTCTTCGGGAATGGACCAGCCAATGCGACAATCGAAATCTTGAATGAAGCGGGTGACGTTGTCGGAACAGGAACGACCAATGGGAATGGTGCCTTCAGCATCACATTAGACCCAGAGGATGTTTCACCAGAAGAAACCCTTAACGTTGTGGCGATCGTTACAGCAGGTGGCAGAGAATACCGCAGTGCAGCAACACCAATCGTGGTACCAACGGGTGACGACGGCACGGACGGCAGCGATGGAACGGATGGCACCAATGGTTCTGATGGTACGAATGGTACCGACGGAAGCAACGGCGCTTGGGGCAACTGGGGCAATTGGGGGAACAATAACTGGAACAGCAACAATCACAACCAAAGCTGGTGGGGAAGTAAATTCTTACCGAAAACGGGCTCAGAAGGAACCTGGTACGCTTCAGTGATTGGAGCAGCAGTCTTCGTTGTCGGAGGAATCGGTTTGTTCTTCAAAGCGAGAAAGAAAAAAGACCAGCAAAAATAGCATGACTTTACCAGCGGAGTGGACATCCTCCGCTGGTATCTCTAGTGAATCAAAATTTTGAAGCATTGATCATCGTTTCGTAAAGAAAGGGTTAGAAATGGTATGGAAAACAGAAGGAGGGAAAAACGTTTTTACAAATGGACGATCGCTCAGTTGATTTTCTTGTTGACCAGCATCAGTTTCGTCAATTTGTATCTATTAACAACGACCAAAGAAGCCGAGGCGGCAGTGAACGTATTAGATGTGGAAATTTTAAGCAATTTAACAAGTGCCAATACAAGTGGTACTTCAGCAAGTGCTCCTTGGCCAGGCAGTGTGACAAATCGACCAGTGACTTTTTCGATCAAAGGGAACGGTGGCTTGAACGCTTCTGTCAATGTCAACGGTGAGGATAAATTTGCTTTGTTGGCGATCCCTACAGAGTTGAGAAATAGCATCAATGCTAATGGATCAGCAGCTATCAAAACGTCGACCACAGTCAATATTGCCAATGTCCCGCTTTTGAATGCGATCTTAACAGCGCTTGATTCCTTGACCAGCTCCTTAAATCTCAATCTCGGGATCGTGCAAATCGATTTAACGGCTGTCAATCAGCAAATTTCCTTGCTAAAAACTGTTGGTAATTTAGGCAATGTAGAAATAAGCAGTCCGTTGCAGTTCACCACCCAAAGAGAAGCGTTGTATGCCAATATGAGTTCGAACCTCGGTGTCGTATTAGGAACCAATGTCCCGCAAATTTTACGGAATTTAAGCACGACGATTCAAAACACCCAGATCCGAGTGATCGGCATCGATATTGGCGGTGTTGTTCGTGCATTGCTGCAAGGGTTGCTGAATACCCTGCTTAGCACCGTAACGTCAGCGTTGAACAATTTGGCAACCGTCCAAGAACAAATGGCGGATGCAGCCGTTTTAGGAGCAACGGATGTTCAAATTCCTACGCTACTTTCGGGTCCAGGACAGTTGTCCGCAAATTGGACCGCCAATTTTTCGGCTTCTGTGTTGAAGGCAAAGCCGACGGACATCAATCTCTTGAACTTTAGTGCGCTAAATATCAGCAGTCGCCAAACCATGATTTATTTCATGGTCGAAGCACTGACGATGGATCGGACGAATCTGCCGACTCAGCTGAATTTTGGCCGACATGCCATTCAAACGAAAAAGAGTGAGACATGGCGGGCAACCGCCAACGGCGACCAAAGCGCAGCAGCTACAACTGGGATTTTACGGATCAATGATACCCGCAATCGTCAGAAAAAATGGCAAGTCAAGGTCAGACAATCCACCAATTGGGTCAATGGCACGCGAACATTGCCAGCTGCCGAATTAAGGGTTCAGCTTGGAACTGTCAATTCGACATTTACAGACGGTCGAGTGGTTTTACCTGATAATGCAACGATTGCCCTGCAGCAAAATGTCGAAAAAAATGTGGTGACGTTGGAAAATGCGGCATCGACTGGTGGACTGACTGTTAATTTTTCCCAGTTCAATTTATTTGTACCTGAGAAAACACCTAAATTTCAAGGTCAGTATCGCGCCACAGTCGTGTGGACCGTTTCTGATACACCTTGAAAAGGAAGAGCAGAATGAAAAAAAATTCCCTTGTGCTGCTTCTGATTTTGATGATCGGCAGTTTCTACAGTATCGTTCCATCAGCAGTAGCCAATACGACGACCGGCAACATTGAGTTTTATGAAGGACCAACGGAAACAGCTAGCAGTGATTCCATTGATGAAGAAATTGAACCACCGACCAGTCAAGAAACGATCACTAACGCAGAAGAACCGCTGCCACAGCTTGCGGAAACCAATCACTTTTGGCTGCCCGTAATAGGCGGATTCTTCACTAGTCTGACATTGATCATTTGCATCAAAAAAAGGAGGATGGCAAAATGATTTCAAAGAAAACGATAATAGGCGCATTGGGGGTATTGACTGCCCTTAGCATTGGTGCGACAGTGCAAGCAGATGACACGACCGGTGTCGTAGAATATACCTCTGGGGGCATCGTGTTTGACCCTGACAAAGGCGGGAGTGATCCCAATACGCAGCTACCAACGAATTTAGATTTTGGTGCCCATGAAATCCAAACAGAAAATGCCGAAACGTGGGTGGCTACTACGGATGGGACTGGACTACCTGGGGATGGGTCAACACTGCAAAGAGGGGCAGTTGCGGTCAGCGATAACCGAGGACAGGCGAACTCTTCTTGGGCGATCAAAGTACGGCAAGCAACCCAATTTACGGCAGGAGACAGCACGTTGGACGGTGCGGTATTAACGGTAGATACGGGGACGTTGACCAATAACTTGAGTTCGCCGCCAACCGGAACCAGTGATATTGCCAATGGCGAGCTTGATTTTGCGGCGATCAACAATGAGTATGCGTTCTTGACCGCCAATGCTGGCGAAGGGATTGGTGAAACGTCGATGCCTTTAGAACAATTTACCCTTTCGATCCCAGCCAATACGGAAAAACAATCAGCAACCTACCAAACGACCCTCGTTTGGACGATCAGCAGTGCGCCGACGACCCCATAGGGTAACAGTATGCAGAAAAAAAGCAGCTTGCCTGAGCGGCTGCTTTTTATGCTAGCTGATTTTTCTTTCCTATTTTGTGTAGAAAGGATCTGACAGGATGCATCAGAAGAAAGTTCGAGGCAAAGGATTTCAGTATTGGGTAGTAAGTATTCTAACGGTCTTATTTTTCATTGGTACGAGCATTACGGGGGCAGCAGATTCACTTGATACTTTCGATGTTCAAATCAAATTGCCAGAGTCACAGCAAGACAAAGAGCTGATGTACTATGATTTGTTGCTGGAGCCCAAGGCAGAAGAAAAACTAGCAGTCATGGTTTCCAATAAAAGCGAGCAACCAATCAATCTACAGCTATCGTTTAATCGAGCGGTCACGAACATGACTGGCGTCGTTGAGTACTCTGGGGCAAATGAGGAAGCAACGCCTTCTGCTCCGTACGCGATCGAAGAACTCGTTACTTTGAGTGATGAAACACTTTCATTAGCCCCTAATGAACAAAAAGAAATCACCTTGACAGTTCGGATGCCATCTAAATCATTTGATGGGATTTTGGCAGGGGGACTATACGTACAGCAAACCGGCAGTGAAGAATTTCAAGGGAATGTTCAAAACCTATTAGCAAGAGAAGTGGCGGTATTGCTCCGAAATAAAGAGTCAGACATCCCGCCAGCGGTCCGAATTGAAGAAGCCCATTTGGAAGAGATCAACCGCCGCAATGTCATCATCGTAGCGGTGGAAAATGCAGCAGCCGATTATCTCAGTAAAGCCACGCTTGCTTATGAAGTGTTCCATGAAGGAAAAGCAACAGCCATCAAAGGGGAAAAAGAAATCCAATTAGCGCCCAATGCATTAATGAATTACGCACTTCCGCTGGATGGAAAGGAACTGTTATCAGGAGAGTATGAAATAAAAGCGACCCTTAAAGCAGCCGATCAAGAATGGCAGGGAGAGCCGACCTTCCAAGTTGCAAGGCAAGAAGCGCAAGAAAGAAATGAGCAAGATGTCAGTATTGAAGAAACCGCTTCGCCGATCCTTCTCTATCTATCGATTGGTGGTGTTTTATGTTTGATCATCGCTTATCTGATTTGGCATAATCGAAAACTAAAACGAGCATTAAAAAAAACAGATGATAAAACTCCATGAGCACTTGTAAGAAATTCCTTATTAATATAGAAGGAAAAAAAGAAAACAATCAAAATTCACGGGATGCATGTAAATCAAAAGCATAATAAAAGCAGCAAACAGGCCATTTATTGTTCGAAATAAATGGTTTTTTGTCGTGTCCATGAAGATTCGATATGGTAAATTAAGTAGAAAATTTTTTGATTGCATCTTACAGCAGCGAACGATCACTTTTATTTTGATGGAAAATCTTCAGAGGAAACAGTTGATTACCCTTAACCGGACTGCCCAAAGAGAAGGGTAGCTTTTTTTTGCGAAAAAACGAAGAATAAATAACGATTAATATTTAATTTGAACGAAGGTTTTTTTTTTTAAAATCATTAGAAAGGTTGGGCAGTAGTCGGTAAGTTTTGGAATTGTTAATTAGTTAAACTACTTAAAAAAACATAAGTTTTTATTGTTGTTTGCGCTTTCTGTCTTATAAATGTGTTAAGAAAGCAGTACGACGGGAACTCCTTTACTATAATAGGTTTAGACCAATTATAAAGTCTTTTCTTACTTTGTTTTTAATTTAAACTACCTTTTTTGCATAAACGTTTCGCTAATTCGTTTGAAAGTGCAAGCAGGCATTTTTAATTAAGAATACAATTAGAAATGATGTGAAAAGGAGAATTAAGATGTCTGCAAATTTGAGCAATTTCGCTGTTTATATAGTAGATGACAACTTTTTTAATGGAAATTTGATGAAAAAAATGATCACTGAAAGTCATGTTCCTTATTCTATGGTGGAGATCATTTCACCGGAAGAACTAGATTCTTTTCTTGAAGGGTATCTAACAGATGTGAACGATTTATTTTTATTTTCCATTGAAATGATGGGCTTTGATCGAAGTTTTCAATTAGCAGGGCGATTGAGGGAGCAGTGCAAAAAGTGTCAAATTGCTTTTTATGGTGCCTATGCGTCCAAAATCGAAATCAAGAAACTGAATCTTATCTGTCCTTTAGGAATCATCGATACAGAAGAAAAGGATGTGGCAATGCAGTTAAGAAATTTGTTAACAGAAGCAATTGAAGTGAAACGATCATTGCTGGGAAAAAAACACTTATTAAAAATTGTTAGTAAACGAGAGTTGATGATCGTTGATGCAGAAGCAATCAACTACATAACAACGATCAAAGGTGAGCGAAACCGAATCGTATTCCATCAAAAGAAATCAGTTGAGTGCATTGAAACTTCGTTAAAGGTCATCAAACAGCTAGATTTGCCTGAGTATTATAAAGTATTCAAATCGTACATTATTAATGCGCGACAAATCAAAATGATTGATCGAACAAACAATGTTCTTTGCTTTTTTAATGGGGAAGAATTAGAAGTTGGAAAAAAAATCCGTAAAGCAATCAGTTAAAACTACATATATTTAATGGAGGAAAAAAATGAAAAAGAGAAATAAACGAATTCGTCATGGCATTGTTGTTACCGCTTTAGGTCTGTCCCAAGTGATCACTCCGGTCATGGCGCTTGCGGAAACCACGGAACAGGAACAGACCATTCGTACTTTAGATAACTCAAATCATCTGCTGGAATCAACCAGCGGCGTTGCCAATGAAACAAACACAAGCGACGCGCAAACAACTGAGACTACTCAAACGGATCGTTCTTCAGAAGAAAGCGGCGAAGCAACCTCCAAGACGGATGCAGAAACAACGAGTCAAAGTGAAACGCCTGCTACAACTTCATCAACGCATACAGCAGATACTACAGATTCGACGCAAACAAGTTCTTCAGAAACTGAATCGAAAGAGGCCAAAGAAACCGAAAAAAGTTCCCGTGTTAGCACCCGCATCAATGGACAAGAGCTTTTAGAAAAAGGCACATTGCTGACGATTGCTGGTGATGAGTTCAGTCAAACGGAAGAAACGCGGATTTTAAACAATAGTCCGGTGAAACTGAAATTAGACTTTGAAATCAATGACGAAGACTATTTAGCCGGCACCACTGCTGTTTTTGACTTGCCGCAAGGCCTTGGCTTTAGTGATGTGCAAGGAACCAATGAAGCGATCAATGCATCGTGGGCTGTAGATAGTGCAGCTCATCAACTGATGATCACGTTTAATCAATCGGTTCATGATGCCTCTTTTTCAATCGAGTTGACTAGTTATCTATATTCAGAAGATAAGCCTCAGCTAACGATTGAGATCGGCGATCAAAACCAGACAAGCTATGCGATTGATTTGTATGAAGAGGTCGATCCGATTCAATATGTGTCAGAAAAAAATGTCTTTGGGATGGAAGGAATGGTCTACTACAATACCGATCGGACATTATCTGGAACGGAAACTCTTGCACTGAATTTGGTTGATACGCCGGGGGCTTCCTTCAAAAAGATTGAGACCCAACCGTTAAAAGTTTTCAGCTATGAGGTGGATATCAAAGGAAAGATCAAACCAGAAACACAGACAGCATTAGTCGAAGGGACGGACTATACGATCACTTCAAATAGTCTTTACAATACTGCAGTTGAAATCAAACAGATGGACAAACAAAAGGCTTATGGGGTTTCTTATCAATTCACCATGAGTTTGACCGAGCTGACGGAATATACGCCTTCTTTTTCAAAAGGGTATCCAACGACCGGATTTGGTTCGGTACAGCTAAAACAAACAACTGCCCAAAATAGAGGGTTTTCCTTTATCGCAAAAACCAGCAAAGATGAAAAAGAAGTCGATTCTAGGTATTATATGGGGGTTGCTTCTGCCAGTTTTATGAATGGCCTTTCTAAAGGAAACTACTATGTATCAATTCATCAAATGCCGACGGAGATGAAAGCTGGTCAACAAATCATCCTTTCGAGTCAAAACGGACAGCCGATCACGGCGAAACAGTTAACAGCAAGAGACGCCTTCTATCAAAATGTGACTTTTGCGGATTATTTTTCTGTCGAAAATAGTGGGGACAAACTGATTGTGACTGCTACAAAAGACAGCAATCTCACTCTTGGTTCCACGAACATAACCGTACCCTTTGATCAGAAAGATATCATTCTCAATGTCTCGACACCGTTGATCGCCAATAGAGAATTCAAAATCGTTGAAGACAACTATGTCGAACCAATCAGTGTTCTTAATCCCAACAATGCTGAAACGGCTTGGGGAAATTATGATCAAAATGGTGCTTACATGAGTGATACTTCCATCAACATCGAAGGCAGTAACTCACAACCAATCGAAAATTTACAAATGTTTATTGAACACCCAGAGTATCTTTCTTTGAGAAAGGTACCAAAAGTCAGTTTTTACTACACATTAGGAAAAGATTATACGATTGAAGAAGTAGCAGGCGGAACGATGGTCACCTTTACGTCGCCCATTACCTATTCCGTTCAATTTGATATTGGCTTCAATTACGTGCCAGACAGTTTAGCACCGACAAAATCGATTCCTAACGATACAATTCCAATCACGATTTCCGCAACGGGACTTGACACGGTTCATACCTCCGTCTATACCGGAAGAAAACTGTATTCTGAACGCACGCTCCAAAGTAGTAAAAATCAGTTTTTAGTCAACGCGCGTCAAGATACCATCAGTGATTTGACCGTTGAAACTCATGTACCGAAAAATACCGATGTCGTGTTTTCGATCATCGATGTTTCCAATGAACAAGTCAGTGGCATTTATCCGCAGTATTGGGATCGCGGTTATTATGATAACCAAGCCATGAAGGAAAGCGATCCGAATTATCCAACGATCACCCATGATGAAGAAACCAACTATTATACCTTTGATTTTGGGACGACCAATCGGCGCTACATTATTGCTTATCAATACGCCAATGGATGGCAGGAAATGAGTACGATTTATGTACCTGGTTATGCAAAAGAACCGTTATCAAATAATCAGCAAGGCTCAACTACCGTTTCCGTTTCCAATACAGCGACAGATATTATTGGCATTACGCAAAATACCGTTAACAATACGAAAAACATGACGCAGGTCAAGGTCACGACAAAAAATACCGATGATGGCTCGAAAAAAGTAGCAAATCCAACGATCCTTCTAAAATCGTTAGGGAACACCAATGGCGAAATCGATTTAGGATCGATCACTGTTTCGAATGTGCCAGATGACAGCTATGAAGTCAAAGAAGTTGATGGGAACGTACAGCTTGTCTTTTCAAACTATGTTCTAACGAAAAATATCGAAATCAGTTACAACGTCCTTTCACAAAACGCCGGCCAAATCTCAGCCTCAGCCACGATCGTTTCTGATACGATCGATACCTTGTCGGAAGCCAAACGGACGGCTACCTCGACGGTGGCCAATCTGCAATTTTCGGCAGGCGATTCCAGCGGGATCATCTACAAAACCAATGCGACGCTTGATGTTTATAATACCGAAGAACCAACTGAGAAGATTGCGGGGGTTACTTTGACGCTTTGGAATCAATTGACTGGAGATATCGTTTCTGTCGTAACGGATGAAAATGGAGAATATCAGTTAACGGATATTTATACGGGGAACTATACGCTTTATGTTTCCTACGTCCCAGAAGGTTACGTCATACCACAGGAACTTCAACTTGGTAAAGAGGTGCAAGTGAATCGGACGGGCAATCATCTTTCTGTCGGTATCACACCAGAAGAAGACTTGTCGACGATCGACGCCAAAGATAGCACGATCTACGTGGGAGATGAATGGCATGCTGAAGACAACTTTGTTTCAGCGACAGACAAACACGGCAATGCGTTGACTTTCTCGGAAATCACAGTCAATGGCGAGGTCGACACGACAAACGTTGGCACCTATGAGGTCAAATACATCAACGGTAGTGTTAGCCAAACAGCGACGATCACCGTGGTTGCCAACCAAGAAACGGTAGCAGCCAAAGACAGCACGTTATATGTAGGCGATGCATGGACAGCAGCTGATAATTTTCTATCGGCAACGGATAAAGACGGCAACGCAGTGACAATCGCAGAAGTGACCATCAACGGCGAAGTTGATACGGACATACCAGGAGAATACCAAGTCATTTATCGCAATGGCAAAGCCGAAGCGACAGCGACGATTACCGTGTTAGCTGATCAAACATCAATCAAGGTAAAAGATAGCACCTTATACGTCGGGGACGACTGGCATGCGGTTGATAACTTTGTTTCGGCAACGGACAAAACAGGAGCGAATGTACCATTTTCAGGAGTGACAGTTAGTGGAGCCGTGGATACTTCCAAAGAAGGTCAATATCCAGTGGTTTATCAAAACGGCAATCAAAAAGCAACAGCGACGATCACCGTGGTTGCCAATCAAGAAACAGTCGTTGCCAAGGATAGTACACTTTATGTTGGAGATTCATGGGAACTTGCGGATAATTTTGTTTCAGCAACGGATAAGAAGGGGCAACCGTTAAGCTTGGCAGAGCTCACCACCAGTGGTGACGTGGATACGAAAGTACCAGGAGAATACCAAGTCATTTATCGCAATGGTAAAGCCGAAGCGACTGCCACGATTACCGTATTAGCTGATCAAACATCAGTTAAAGCCAAAGATAGCACCTTGTATGTTGGTGACGATTGGCATGCGGTTGATAACTTTGTTTCGGCAACGGACAAAGCAGGAGCGAATGTACCATTTTCAAATGTAACCGTTAGTGGCTCAGTTGATACGAGTAAAGAAGGTCAGTACAAAGTTACTTATAGCAATGGTAAAACGGAAGCTATTGCCACGATTACGGTTGTTGCCAACCAAGAAACAGTAGTTGCTAAAGACAGTACGATTTATGAAGGCGATGACTGGCAAGCCGCCGACAACTTTGTGTCGGCAAAAGACAAAGACGGCAACACAGTAAAACTGGCTGATATCACAACAGTAGGTACAGTCGATAGCGCCACACCAGGGAAATACGAAGTGATTTATCGCAACGGCAAAACTGAAGCGAAAGCCACGATCACCGTGTTAGCTGATCAAACATCAGTTAAAGCCAAAGATAGCACCTTGTATGTTGGTGACGACTGGCAAGCAATCGACAACTTTGTCTCAGCCACAGACAAAACGGGAGCGAATGTTCCATTTTCAAGTGTAGTTGTTAGTGGAACAGTGGATACCTCCAAAGAAGCCGAGTATCCAGTGGTTTACCAAAATGGCAAGGTAAAAGTAACGGCGACGATTACGGTTGTTGCCAACCAAGAAACAGTAGTTGCTAAAGATAGTATGATTTATGAGGGCGAGAACTGGCAAGTCGCCGATAACTTTGTGTCGGCAACAGATAAAGACGGCAACGCAGTAAAACTGGCTGATATCACAACAGTAGGTACAGTCGATAGCGCCACACCAGGGAAATATGAAGTGGTTTATCGTAATGGTAAAGCTGAGGCGAAAGCGACGATCACCGTCTTGGTTGATCAAACATCAGTTAAAGCCAAAGATAGTAACTTGTATGTTGGTGACGACTGGCAAGCAATCGACAACTTTGTCTCAGCCACAGACAAAACAGGAGCAACGGTTGAATTATCAGGAGTGATCGTTACTGGTACCGTCGATACCAAGCAAGAAGGCACATACGAAGTCACTTATACGAATGGAAAAGTCAGCGAAATAGCGACAATCACTGTGGTTGCTCACGAAGAAACGGTCGTAGCAAAAGATAGTACGATCTATGAAGGAGAGAAATGGCAAGCCGTCGATAATTTTGTCTCGGCAACAGATAAAAGCGGACAAGCAGTCGATTATGATCAAGTATTGATTAGCGGTACAGTCAATACTGATGTGCCTGGAAAATACCAAGTCATTTATCGAAATGGCAAAGCCGAAGCAACTGCCACGATCACCGTGTTGGCAGATCAAACGTCTGTGACTGTGAAAGATAGCGTGATTTATGTCGGTGATAACTGGACAGCAGCCGACAATTTTGTCTCCGCTACAGATCGTGACGGTAAGTCACTCGCATTGGAGCAACTGCTGGTGGGCGGTTCGGTGGATACGAAGAAAACGGGCACCTATCAAGTCACTTATTCAATCGTCACTGATGAAGCAGCAACTCCTAACTTTTTCGCACGTTTATTTGGTACTCGCTCACAAGAAGAAGTCACCGCCACAGCGACGATCAAAGTCATTGAAAAAGCAGAAGAACCAGAGGAGAACGATAAGCAGCCAGAGAAAGATGATTCTAATAAAGGGCAAGAAAAACCAACGGATGCAGGACAGCCTGGTAAACAAAGCAAAGCGACCGCAAAGGACAAACGGGTGTTACCAAAGACCGGTACAGCCATCACTCAAGGCTATTCGATTGCAGGAGTGAGCCTTGTTGCACTAGCGGGGATCGTCTTCTTTCGTAAGAAACACACGAACAAAAGCAGAAAAACGAAATAAGTCTCAATGACTCTAACAGCGGATATCGTGAAGGATATCCGCTGTTTTTGTTTTTTAAAATACCTGCTGTATTGCGGTTTTCTTGTCCGATAAGCAGCCGTATAAAGAAGATATAAAGATGCTAGCAGAAGATTTACACTATTTTTATTTCTTTTTGCGTATGCTTACGTCATGAAGGAGTGAAGAATATGAATCTTGTTTTAGGAATAATCGGAGTGATCGTAATGATCTATCTCTTTTGGTACTTGTTTGAGGGGGGAGAACGATGAGTAGCTATTTTGTGCAAGGCTTTTTATTTTTACTGATCTTACTAGCAGCAGCGGTTCCTATGGGCTGGTATATCAAAGAAATCATGCAAGGAAAAACACCGCGGTTTGTCCGCTTTATCCAACCCATTGAACGGTTGACCTATCGAGTGATTGGTTCGGTCAGCAAAAAAGAAATGACCGCCAAAACTTATCTATTTTCCGTCTTGGCCGTCAGCGTCTTTTCCATCATCGGCTTGACCGGATTATTGATGGTCCAGCACTGGTTACCGCAAGGGGCAGCCGTTGAGAACATGTCCTTTGACTTAGCATTGAACACAGCCGTCAGTTTTGTGACGAACACGAACTGGCAAGCTTACGCTGGGGAAGAAGCACTGACCAATCTTTCCCAAGCATTAGGATTAACAGTGCAAAATTTCTTATCTGCGGCAGTAGGATTAGCCGTACTGTGTGCCTTGATTCGTGGGCTGCAGCAAAAACAAAAACGTACGGTAGGGAATTTTTGGCAAGACATCACCCGTTCCTTGCTCTATATCCTTTTGCCACTTTCATTGATTTTAGCGATCTTGCTCCTGTCTCAAGGCGTTGTCCAAACGTTGAGCAGCGGCGTGGAAGTCAATGGATTTGAGGGGGAATCCTTTTGGATGGCGCTCGGACCAGTAGCGAGTCAAATCGCCATCAAGCAATTAGGGACCAACGGCGGCGGTTTCTTTGGTGCCAACTCTGCCCATCCATTTGAAAATCCAACGATGTTCAGTAATTTTTTAGAAAACTTAGCGATTTTGTTGCTGCCAGCTGCTTTGATTTTTGCCTTTGGCTTTTGGATCAAAGAGTGGAAACAAGGACGTACGATCTTGATCACCGCAACCGTCTTTTTGATCCTAGCTTTTATTGGCGTAGTGATCAGTGAAGCTTATGGACCGCAATTCAGTCAAGTGCTTGGGAATGCCAATCTAGAAGGCAAAGAAGTACGTTTCGGTGTCGGTTGGTCGAGTCTCTGGGCAGTGAGTACCACCGCTGCTTCCAGTGGATCAGTCAATGCCATGCTGGATAGTTTCACACCACTCGGGGGTGCGATCCCGATGTTCTTGATGCAGCTAGGGGAAATCATCTTTGGCGGTGTCGGTAGCGGACTTTATGGCATGATCGCTTTTCTATTATTGACGGTCTTTATCGCTGGTTTATTAGTCGGACGAACACCCGAATATATCGGCAAAAAAATCGAAGCTTTTGACATTAAAATGACGAGTATCGTTATTTTGACGCCATTGCTACTGACGCTTTTCGGGGCTATGTTGATGACCTTGCATCCTGATATCATGAGCTGGCTAACCAACCAAGGCGCCCATGGCTTTAGCGAACTGCTGTATGCTGCAACTTCCTTTAGCAACAACAACGGGAGTGCCTTTGGCGGCTTGACCGCAGATACTGTTTTCCTAAATAGTTTGGGTAGTATCTTGATGTTCGTTTCACGTTTCGTTCCCATCGCAGCCATCTTGTATCTGGCAGAAAACATGGGGGCCAAAAAGAAAACCGTTCGTAATGAAGGAACCTTGTCAACCACGAGTCCAGTCTTTGTCACGATGCTGATCATTGTGATCATCGTGATCGGTGCACTGAGCTTTTTACCAGCGATGGCTTTAGGTCCAATCGCAGACTTCTTTACAACGAAATAGGAGAGA
Organism: Enterococcus sp. DIV1368d; assembly: GCF_050542975.1. NCBI lineage: Bacteria > Bacillati > Bacillota > Bacilli > Lactobacillales > Enterococcaceae > Enterococcus > Enterococcus sp. DIV1368d. The sequence continues at coordinate 1,308,313 of NZ_CP172939.1, forward strand.
GAAAAAATGAAAAAAATCTATCAATGGGCGATCGGCGAATCCTTTAAGAAATTGGATCCTCGCCAACAAATCAAAAACCCCGTAATGTTTGTGGTTTATTTAGGGGCGATCTTGACAACAATTTTATGTTTTCAAGAACAAACGGTCCCGTTGTGGTTTAGCATCAGTGTGACCGTCTTCTTATGGTTGACCTTGTTGTTTGCCAATTTTGCCGAAGCAGTGGCAGAAGGGCGCGGCAAAGCACAAGCGGATAGTTTGAAGCAAGCTAAAAAAGAAATCATGACCTACAAAGTCATGTCCCTCGAAGATGTAGCGAAAGGGGCTTTTAACGAAGTCCGTTCCTCCGATTTGAAAAAAGGCGACTTGGTGTATGTTCCATCTGGCGAACAAATTCCTGCCGATGGGGATGTCGTGGAAGGTGCTGCTTCGGTGGACGAAAGTGCCATCACAGGAGAATCAGCACCTGTCATTCGTGAGTCTGGCGGTGACCGCAGTGCAGTCACCGGAGGAACGTTAGTCGTTTCTGATTACTTGGTCATCAAAGTGACCGCTGAAAATGGTCATTCTTTTTTGGATAAGATGATTGCGATGGTGGAAGGGACGCAACGGAAAAAAACACCCAATGAGATTGGCTTACAGCTGTTCTTAGTGACACTGACCATCATCTTCTTAGCTGTTTCCATCACATTGATTCCTTTTACCGATTTTAGCAGTCAGTTATCTGGTCGGGGAACGGCGATTTCCAGTGTGATCGTGATCGCATTACTGATTTGTCTCGCACCGACCACGATCGGCGCCTTGATTTCCTCGATTGGGATTGCTGGAATGAGTCGTTTGACCAAAGAAAACGTCATCGCCATGAGTGGACGCGCGATTGAAGCTGCAGGAGATGTGGATGTTTTGCTACTGGATAAAACAGGAACCATTACTCTGGGAAACCGCCGTGCCAGTGAGTTCTTGCCAGTACCAGGGATCACCGCCAAAGAGTTGGCAGATGCAGCGCAGTTGGCATCTTTTGCCGATGAAACGGCGGAAGGACGCAGTATCGTGATTTTGGCCAAAGAAGCCTTCAATATTCGTGAACGGGTATTTCAGCAAGCCGATGTTCATTGGATCGATTTTAGTGCCAAAACACGGATGTCTGGGATCGACTATCGTGGTGATGAGATCCGTAAAGGAGCTGCCGATACGATCAAGCAATATGTGACGGCAAAAGGGCAGACCTATCCCGCTGCATGTGATGAGATCGTAGAAAAAGTCGCTAAAGCTGGTGGAACCCCATTGGTCGTAGTGAAAAATGGCCAGGTACTCGGAGTCGTTTATTTAAAAGACATCGTGAAAAACGGCGTCAAAGAAAAATTTGCCGACATGCGCAAGATGGGCATCAAGACGATCATGATCACCGGAGACAATCCCTTGACGGCAGCTGCTATTGCCGCCGAAGCGGGCGTCGATGATTTCTTAGCCGAAGCAACACCAGAAAACAAAATGAACCTGATTCGTGAATATCAGGAAAAAGGGCATTTGGTGGCGATGACGGGGGATGGGACCAACGATGCACCCGCACTCGCCCAAGCCGATGTGGCAATGGCGATGAATACCGGTACGCAAGCAGCCAAAGAAGCAGGGAATATGATCGACCTTGATTCCAGCCCAACCAAATTACTGCAAGTGGTGCAGATCGGTAAACAGCTGCTGATGACCCGTGGGGCATTGACGACCTTTAGTATCGCGAATGATATCGCCAAATATTTCGCAGTGATCCCTGTCCTGTTTTATGCGATTTATCCAGAACTTGCAGCGCTGAATATCATGAATCTTGGTAGTCCCTTAACGGCGATTTTGTCCGCAGTCATTTACAATGCAGTCGTGATCATCGCCTTGATCCCTCTGGCGTTAAAAGGGGTCAAATACCAAGAAAAACCAGCCAGCCAAATGCTGCGGCACAATCTTGTCGTCTACGGCCTAGGCGGCATCATCGCACCATTCATTTGCATCAAGCTAGTAGATTTGCTTTTGTCAGCTGTTCTGCTATAAGAAAAATCCATCAGAGTCAAGGAGTCATTTAGGAGGAAAACATGATGAAGAACACCCTCTTTGCCAGTATCAAATTTTTACTAGTTAGTACCGTGCTATTTGGCGGTCTCTATACATTTTTGGTCACCGGTGTCGGACAAGTCTTTTTTGCCCATCAAGCCAACGGCAGTCAAATCGTGGAAGACGGAGCGGTCAAAGGGTCTGAGCTACTTGCGCAACCCTTTGACCAAGCAGGTTACTTCCAAGGCCGTGATCAAACTGTTTCACAATTGTCGCCCTATGATACGACCCAAAAAAAGACTGTAGCTGAGCGGACAGCGGCGTTACTTGCAGAAAACCCAACCCAAACCAGTGTGCCGATCGATCTCGTGACCGCTTCGGGTAGTGGCGTTGATCCTGATATCAGTGTCGAAGCGGCACTTTTTCAACTGCCGCGGATCGCTGACACAAGAGGCATCGATGAACAAACAATTCATGATATAATAAACAGGAATAAAGTAGCTGATTTGTTCTCCACGAGAGAATATGTCAATATCATGGCCTTGAATCAGCAGCTCGATCAATTACCCGAAGGATAGGGGGAAGCATCTATGAGTGAAAATAACCAGCAGACGATCCCAGAAGAGATGCTGCTGCAAGCGGGCTTTGGACCTAAACGTGGCAAGCTACGGGTATTTTTCGGTTTTGCTGCCGGTGTTGGAAAAACCTATACGATGTTAACAGAAGCCCATGAGTGTTTACTCATGGGCAAAAATGTGGTGATCGGCTATATCGAACCCCACAAACGTCCCGATACCAATCGATTGCTTGAAGGGTTACCACAAGTACCATTAAAGCAATACCAACACAAGCAATTGACCCTTTATGAGCCAGATATCGATCGACTGATCCAACTAAAACCAGATATCGTCTTGATCGATGAGTTGGCACATACCAATCCCATTGGTGCCCGAAACAAAAAACGTTACCAAGATGTCGATGAACTATTGAATGCAGGAATCACCGTCTACACGACCATCAATGTCCAGCATATCGAAAGTCTGAATGATATCGTGGAAAAGGTCACGGAAGTGGAAGTCAGAGAAACAGTCCCTGACACCTTTTTCCAGCACGCCAGCTTGCGGGTGGTGGATGTTGAACCAGACGAACTGATCGATCGATTGGAACAAGGAAAAATCTATGCTGATGAAAATGCCAAACGAGCGCTAAAAAATTTTTTTACGCCAGAAAAACTTGATCATCTGCGGGGATTAGCGATCCAAAAAGCTTCCAATCATATCAATCAAATGAACGGCGGTCGAAAACGAGTCCAAAGCAAGCTTTTGACCATCATTGATGATCGCTTGCCGAAAATGGCAGAGAAATGCATTCGTTGGACCGCCCGCTTAGCCCAAGGAGTGGGGGCGGAATGGACGGTTATCCAAGTTCGATCGTTAGATGATACACCTACCGAGGTGCCATTGGCAGAGCGTTTGGGAGCAGAAGTCATCAACATCGAAGCGGATGACAGTTTTGAAACCATCGTAGAGTATGCCAAAATGACGGGTGCCAGTGACATTATCATGGGGAAACAGGTTTCTCAGAAGTGGTTCCAAAAATTGTTTGTCGAGGATTTAGAAGACCGCTTGATTCGGCGCCTTGATGACATTGAGATCCATTTGATTCCTTTTAAAGAAAAAATGCAGCGACCACGGCTAACGTTTTCGCAGTTATTTGAAGGTGGCGGTCGAGATTTCACCTTGACCTTTGGGCTGATCATGCTCGCCACCTTAGTGACAGAAGGCATGCAATATCTGCATTTCGGTGAGCAGAACTTGATGCTGGTCTACATCTTTTTTGTTCTCTTAGTGGCCCGTTACACGAGTGGCTATCTTTGGAGTGCCATGGCATCGATCATTAGTGTCCTTTCTTACAATTGGTTCTTTGTCGAACCCTTGTATTCCTTGACGGTCTATAAAGCAGGCTATCCAATCACATTAGTGATTATGCTGATCGTTGCCTTAATGATCAGTAATTTGATGGTTCGATTGAAGACTCAGGCAGAAAATGCCAAGGAAAAAGAGCATCAAATGGAGATATTGTATGAGTTGAACAAACAATACATGGAAACGCGGAATGAGCAAGACATTTATGAAAGTACGACCACCTATTTGGCACGCTTACTCCAGCGAGAAGTGGCGTTATATGACAGAGAAGGTCACTTGAGAAGTCTGCATTCTTCAAGAGAAACATTGTCTCAACTGACTGGCAAGGATGAGAAAGCCGTCGCTTTTTGGGTCGTGAAAAATCAAAAAGAAGCCGGTCGCGGCACAGATACTCTGATTGGTGCCAATGGATTTTACTTGCCGATCGTTTTAAACGGCAAACCACTAGGCGCCCTTGGGGTAGAACGCAACGAGGAGCATCAGTTGGCCAATAGTCAATTGAATTACTTGCGCCTTGTGATCACCCAAATTGCGACCGTGTTGGAGCAAGTCTCATTGGCGAGTGAGAAAGAACAGATCCAATTAGAAAACGAACGGGAAAAAGTCCGCAGCAATCTACTGCGTGCGGTTTCTCATGACTTGCGGACGCCACTGACGACGATTTCTGGCATTGCCGAAACATTGAGCGAAACCGAAGGCGTGATCAAAAAGGAAACGAAACAAAAGCTGCTAGGAGATATCCAAAGTGAATCTCAGTGGTTGATCCGCATGGTCGAAAACTTACTGTCGGTAACCCGCATCAATTTGACTAACATGGCGGTCAAGCGCAGTGAAGAACCAATCGAAGAAATTATCGAAGCGGTTTTAACGCACCTAAAAAAAGTCTATCCGCAACAAAAAATCATCGTGAAGATGCCCGATCAGCTGATTTTTGTCAAAGTCGATCCAATCTTGATCGAACAAGCCTTGTTTAATTTGATTGAAAATGGCGTACGCCATGGAACCGCCGATACACCGATTTTCTTGCGAGTTTTTCAGGAGCAAGAAGTGGTCATTGAAATCGAGAACCAAGGGGAGATCCCCCTAGGGCAATACCAAAAAATCCAAGCGAATTTGACTAATGACACCGAAGTGCCGGTGGATTCCAAAAATGGACTAGGCATCGGACTGAGTATCGTTAAAACCATCATCCATGCCCATGAAGGCAAATTAGCAATCGAAACGAAAGCCGGCAGTACCATCTTTCGTATTTATTTAAAGCAGTAAGGAGGAAGAGCATGCAGCGAAATTTTTTATTGATTGAAGATGATTCGAATATCGTTGATTTTATGGAGGTCGTCTTGCAAAGAGAACACTACAACTTTACGTCAGTTGGCACGGGCATGGAGGCATTGATGCTCTTGCAGGAAGAAACTATCGACTTCATCTTGCTGGATCTGGGCTTACCGGACATTGACGGCATGGAGCTGTTGAAAATCATTCGTAAGCGCATGAACACACCGATCATCGTGATCTCTGCTCGTAAAGATGAACAAGACAAAGTGCAAGCATTAGACCTCGGTGCCGATGATTATGTAACGAAGCCCTTCAGTACCAATGAATTATTTGCCCGCATTCGCACGGCATTGCGGCACAAGGAGACAACTGCCTTTAGCAGCAGCCCGATTCTTGTAAACAAGGAGTTAACGATCGATTTTGAGAAAAAAATCCTGTACAAGTATCAAAATGAGATCCATTTGACCAAAAACGAATACCGCATCATAGCAGTTATGTTCAAGAATTTAGGCAAAGTCGTCACTTACGATACCCTGACCAGCGAAGTCTGGGGACCTTTTGCAGCGGATGCACAAACCTTGCGAGTCAATATCTCAAACATTCGCAAAAAAATCGAAACCAATACGCTGCAGCCAGAATATTTGATCACCGAAATCGGCGTCGGGTATCGCTTGCGGGAGTATCCAGCAGAGTAGCGGTCGTCATAGGAAATAAGGAGGAAAAACGTGCAGCGGTTCTTTGGTCGCTGCACGTTTCTATTTGTTGTTAATTGCGAAGAGACGTTGAACTGATTGCTTCTCCATAGATGATTTGAAACTGTAGGTAAACAAGTAGGTAGGTTGTTAACTAAAATTTCTTTTCATTCTGATCATTTTGTGTTTATATCATAGTATAAAGTAAAAAAGGAGAGTATTATGGCAGGAATTAGAGACGTCGCAAAACGAGCGGGTGTATCGATCGCAACTGTATCGAGGGTGCTCAATGAAGATCCAACGTTATCTGTCACGCAAGAAACAAAAAATAAGATCAACGAAGCCGTGGAATATTTTCACTATAGTAAGAAGAAAGTACCTGTGAAAAAGGCAATGAATATTGCAGTGGTATCCACTGTTTCGGAAGAAGCTGAATTAGAAGATCCCTATTTTCGGGCGATTCGTCGTGGCATTCAAGCACAAGCAGAACAAAATAAGTTTCGCATAAAAAAAACGTATTATATGTCTGAACGCGCAGTTGCCATTGAGGAGCTAAGGGAGTATCAGGGAATCCTTGTCATTGGTCAAGTCTTGCCAACTTTTTTAGCAAAGATCGCAGCAGTCAATCCTCATATCGTCGTGATCGATGATCCTTCTTTGTCTTCAGAATGGGATGCGGTATATACGGATTTCTCTATAGCAGCAACCGAGCACTTAGAGCGTTTGTATAAAAAAGGGCATCGAAATATCGCTTTTATTGGGGGATATCGGGTACGTTTGGATGCATCCAGTGAGAAACATCAATCGCCAGATGATATGCGGATGAACACTTATGTGTATTGGATGAAAGAAAAAGGATTGGAAGAATACATCAATGTTTACCTAGAAGGATGGAACACATTAGACGGTATCAAAGCCACTGAGCAATTGCTTGAACAATGCAAAGAGAGCCTTCCTTCAGCTATTATGGTCGCCAATGATTCGATTGCAGTTGGTACATATCGCTCCTTGCAAAAACGTGGGTATCGGATACCAGAAGATATCTCAGTAGTCAGTTTCAACAATATTGAAGTTGCAGAATTTTTGACCCCATCTTTAAGTACCGTTGCCATCGATATGGAAGAAATGGGAAAAATTGCTTTACGGATGGTAGAAGAGCGGATCAAAGGCATTCGTCAAGTACCTGTTAAAATCATGGTGGCCAGTAAGATGATCGTCAGAGAAAGTGAAAAAGAAAGAGATTAATGCTGAGAGTAAACATTGTAAAGTGTTTACTCTTTTTATTTTAGTTAAAATTTATTGACAATCTGATTAGTAAACAGTATATTTGTTTTGTAAAAAGAAAACGGATACATAAAAAACAGTGGATGAATTGTTTCAAGAAAGTGGTTCTAAATGGCAGGCTCGCTACTAGCGATTTGGCCCATGGTTGCTGTCTTTATCATTTTTCAACGTAAATTTATTGAAGGAATTGCCACTACTGGCGGTAAATTATAAAAGAATGGAGCAATAGAAAATGACAAAAATCACCTTTATCGGAGCAGGAAGCACTATTTTCGCTAAAAATGTTCTAGGAGATGCAATGTTGACCCCGAGCTTAGCAGATTCCCACATCGCCCTTTACGACATCGATGAGAAACGACTTCGTGAATCCGAGGCAATGTTAAAGACGATCAATAAAAATGCCAATCAAAACCGAGCAGAAATACAGGTCTATCATGATCGCAAAGAAGCACTAAGAGATGCCGACTTTGTAGTAAACGCCATTCAAGTTGGTGGCTACAAACCTTCCACCGTCATTGACTTTGAGATACCGAAGAAATATGGCTTACGCCAAACAATAGGTGACACGATGGGCATTGGCGGAATATTTCGGACGTTGCGTACGTTACCAGTCATGTTGGAATTTGCTCGAGAAATGGAGGAAGTTTGTCCAAATGCATGGTTGCTGAATTATACGAACCCGATGGCGATGCTGACGATGGGGGTATTGAAAGCAACATCCATCAAAACGGTTGGGCTTTGTCATAGTGTGCAAGTATGTGTTCCAGAATTATTCGAGCATTTAGGGATCAAAGAACAATATGATCTGGCTGACTTCCAGTGGAAAATTGCTGGGATCAATCATATGGCATTTTTATTGGAAATTACCAAAGATGGGGAAGATTTCTATCCAACGATCCGTCAGTTGGCTGAAGAGAAAGAAAATCCCCACCATGATTCAGTCCGCTTTGAATTGATGAAACGTTTTGGCTATTATATTACAGAATCTAGTGAGCACAATGCCGAGTATCACCCTTATTTCATTAAATCAAAATACCCAGAATTGATCGACGAACTGGGGATTCCGTTGGATGAATATTTAACCCGTTGCGAAAATCAGATTCGCGATTGGGAAACGATGCGGGAGGATATCGTCGATAATGGCGATTTGACCCATAAGAGAAGTCGGGAATACGCCTCTTATATCATGGATGCCATCAAGACTGGCAATCCAACCGTTATTGCTGGAAACGTATTGAATAAAGGCTTGATCACCAATTTACCAGAGGATGTCTGTGTGGAAGTTCCATGTTTGGTGGATAAGAACGGCATCCAACCAACCTACGTCGGCGCTTTACCAACGCAGCTTGCAGCATTGAACCGAACCAACATCAATGTGCAAGAATTGACTGTCGAAGCAGCGTTGACCCTTGAGAAAAACAAGATTTATCAAGCAGCTTACCTCGATCCTCATTTATCATCAGAACTATCATTGGCAGACATTACCCAATTAGTCGATGATTTGATCGAAGCCCATGGGGATTATTTACCAGATTATCACTGATAAAAAGTGGACGCGCAGTTTTCTTTACGAATACTGATAGCGCCAACATTTCTTTGGTTTTTTTGAAAAGATATGGCAAAAGAGTTGTTGACAACCAAATTGGTCAAAGCTATAATCGGACTTAGGATTGCTACTGAAAAGGCGACACCGACAAAATATACACTAGCTTATTTATGCTCGGAGTGTATATTTTTGTCGGTTTTTTTGTCTGTTTGAAGGGGGGAGAAAAGATGAAACCAATCACGATCTACAATAACAATGCCGTCCTCGTGGTGGATAATGGCACAGAATGTGTAGTGATTGGCAACGGTGTTGGTTTCGGTGTAAAAGGCAGTGGGGTGATTGATCAAACGAAAATTGATAAAAAATATGTCTTAGATGCAGAATTTACCCAAAACAAATTTGGGTCGCTGATGGCAGGAATGGATGAACGGCATGTGATTCTGACCGCCAAAATTATTGAAGAAGCAGAAAAGGATCTTGCGCGAACATTTGATTCCAGCATCTATCTATTTCTTGGTGATCACATTAATTACGCAATTGAGCGTAATCTTAAAGGAGAAGCGATCACCAATGACTTAATGTGGGAAATCAAAAAATATTACCCACGAGAATTTGCAGCAGCAAAGCGATCGTTGCAGTTTATTGAACGATCAGAGAAGATTCGTTTTATTGAAGATGAAGCTGGCTTTATAGCCCTGCATTTTGTAAACGCTAGCTCAAGTTCACGCTTTAAAAATGAGACGATTTTTACGACAAAAGTAATTGCAGAGATTGTTCAGATCGTGGAGTATGATTATGGGATGAAGTTGGATGAGACGTCCATGAACTATGACCGATTTTTGACCCATATACGCTATTTTGTAAGCCGAATTTTTTCAGAAAGTAAAGAAGTAAAAGATGAAACTGATTTATTGCAACATGTAAAGCAATTATATCCGAAAGCTTACCAAACTGGCTTGAAAATCAAGAAGCATATTGCTGGTCAATATAAAGTGAAAATTACAGATTCAGAATTGTTATATTTTGTCATTCATATTAATCGAGTGACCACAAGAGAACTAGATTAAATGTTTTGTTACCGAATGGGCAAGACCAAATAAAGATTGAGCCAAATATAGGCTTAGTTTTTATTTGGTCTGTTTTATTTATAAGGAGGAAAAAAATGACTAAGTATCAAGAGCTTGCACAGAATATCGTTGAAAATATTGGAGGAACGTCAAATATTGAGTCTGTAACGAATTGCATGACACGGTTACGATTCGTATTAAAAGATAATTCAAAAGTCAAAGAAGATCATCTTAAAGCAACACCAGGTGTTCAAGGAACAGCATTAAAAGGCGGACAATATCAGGTTATTATTGGAACAGATGTATCAAATGTTACGGAAGAAATCAACAAAATGGGGAACTTTGGAAGTGATTCTTCAGAACCAACATCACCGAAAGAAGAAAAAGTCATCAATCGAGTTTTAGGAGCGATCACCTCAATTTTCCAACCGATTATTCCAGCAATCTGTGGGGCAGGAATGTTAAAAGCTGTTTTAGCTTTACTTGTTTTCTTTGAGGTATTAAACGCAGAAGCTCAAACGTATCAGCTTTTAAGTTTACTAGCCGATTCAGCATTTTATTTTCTTCCAGTAATGTTAGCCGTAACAAGTGCACAATACTTTAAAGCGAATCCATTTTATGCAGCGGTTTTAGGCGCAATGCTGATTCACCCAGCTTTTACTGCTATGGTTGCAGCTGGTGAACCTATTTCATTTGCAGGTCTTTCTGTCAGAGCTGTATCCTATGGTTCGGCAGTTGTACCGCCAATTTTGATTGTATGGGCAATGGCGCACATTGAACGTTTAGCAAAAAAAATATCGCCAAATCCTGTGAAGATTTTTCTGGTCCCTTTATTGGTTTTCTTGGTTACGGCTCCCTTAGCTTGGATCATTATCGGTCCACTAGGAGCATTAGTTGGTGATGTGTTATTAGTAGTCTTTGAATTCTTCAATGAACAAGCACGCTGGGTTTTACCAGTCCTGATGGGGGCATTTACCCCATTTTTCGTCATGACAGGGATGCATTACAGTTTTATGCCTGTTCAACTAGCACAATATGCCACATTGGGCTATGGAACGTTATTAGGACCGGGAATGCTAGCATCAAATATTGCTCAGTCTGGTGCTTCACTGGCAGTAGCATTAAAAACCAAAGATAAAGAGATGAAGCAAACGGCTTTTTCAGCTAGTACCACAGCGTTATTTGGAATCACGGAACCTGCTTTGTATGGGGTGACGATGAAACTAAAAACGCCTTTATGGGTCGTGGTAGCCTCTGGAGGAGTAGCTGGTTTATGGGCAGGTTTGACCAACATGCGAACTTATGCATCAGCAACTGCAGGGGTTTTGGCGTTACCTGTCTATTTAACGGATGATCTGTCAAATATCGTTAACGCAGTGATTTGCATTGTTATTGCATTCGCAATGTCTTTTGCACTTACTTTGTTTTTTGTGAATGCAGAAGGAAAGAAAAAAGCAGAAGTGTCTTCACAAAGTCAAACGTCAAATGCGAATCAGGTTGCTGAACCAATTCGATCATTACGGACACCTTTAGAGATCAGCAGTCCTTTGGCAGGGGATAGGTTGGCGACTCATGAAATTCCCGACAGTGTATTTGCCAATGAGATCATGGGGAGAACAGTGGCTATTCAACCAAAAAATGGTCAAGTAGTTGCACCATTTGATGGTGAAGTAGTGACGATTTTTCCCACCAATCACGCAATTGGGATCAAAAATAAGCAAGGAGTTGAGCTGTTGATCCATATTGGTATCGATACGGTCGAACTTGATGGCAAAGGTTATACTGCAGCAATCAAAGTAGGAGATACCTTTAAAAAAGGCGATTTGCTAGTAACCTTTGATCCAGAATATATTGTTAGTCAAGGATATTCTACAGTGACACCGATCGTAGTGACAAACACAGCAGATTTTACAGATGTTATTGTCCATTCTGAGGATGGAACCATCAAACAGGGTGATGTTTTAGTATCGATTTTTGAATAAAGAGGGGACAAATATGGCAAAATTTCCAGAAACTTTTTTATGGGGTGGTGCGATTGCCGCCAATCAAGCGGAAGGTGCCTATAACGAAGATGGCAAAGGACTTTCCATTCAAGATTTCTTATCAAATGGAGTCACAAGGCCACTAGATCCTGAGCTAAATCCGCAAAACTTAAAATTAGAAGGCATTGATTTTTATCATCGTTATCGAGAAGATATTCAAATGTTCGCCGAGATGGGCTTTCAAGTTTTACGTTTCTCGATTGCTTGGACAAGAATTTTCCCTAATGGCAATGAGGAAAAGCCAAACGAAGCTGGATTGCAGTTTTATGAAGAGGTGATTGATTGCTGCTTATCTCATGGGATCGAACCGCTAATTACACTTTCTCATTATGAAACACCTTATTTCCTTACAAAAAGTTACGATGGTTGGCGTAATCGGGCATTGGTAGACTACTTTGATCGTTTTTGTCGGACTGTGTTTACTCGTTACCAAGGGAAAGTGAAATATTGGTTAACTTTCAATGAAATCAATGCGCTTTGGAATTTTCCCTTAATGGGAGCAGGAGTGATGACAGAAAAAGATTGCTTATCTAAGCAAGATCTCTTTCAAATAGCACATCACGAGCTTGTTGCCAGTGCCCAAGCAGTCAAAACCGCCCATGAAATTGATCCACAGATGCAGGTAGGGAATATGGTGTTAGGGATCTATAATTATCCGATGACTTCAAACCCGAAAGACACATTGGCTGTTTTGGAGGCGGATAAAAACTTAAACTATTTTATGGATGTTCAAGCTCGTGGATATTATCCTGATTGGATCAAAAGAGAATGGCAGAGGTATAATGCAACTATCGAGATGGAACCTGACGATCTCGAATTATTGAAAAATACCGTTGATTTTATATCGTTTAGTTATTATATGTCCCGATGTGTTTCTGCTACGCCTGAAAAGTACCAACAGGGAAAAGGAAATATGACAAACGTTCTAAAAAATCCCTACCTTGATGAAACGGAGTGGGGATGGGAGATTGATCCAGACGGATTACGTATTCTCTTGAACCGTTTTTCGCATCTCTATCAGTTGCCACTTTTTATCGTTGAAAATGGTTTAGGTGCTGTTGATCAGTTAATTGAAATTGACGGAGAATTAACCGTTGTTGATGATTATCGCATCAATTATTTAAATGATCATCTATCAGCCGTTGCTAAAGCCATCGGTGATGGTGTCAATGTATTGGGCTATACCATGTGGGGGTGTATTGATTTAGTAAGTGCTTCGACCGCAGAGATGAAAAAGCGTTATGGGTTCATTTATGTAGACCGAAACGATGATGGAACTGGTTCACTTAAACGGTATCGAAAAAAATCCTTTAATTGGTATCGCGAAGTGATTGTCACCAATGGGGGAACCATTGGTTGAAATACCGCTAGTAAATAAAGAAAGCATTGCCGATCCAGCAAATGGAAGGCAATGCTTTTTGTCGTTTATTGTATCCATTGATTCGACGGGTAAGCCGATCAGCGGTTATGGTCGTACGATTGATCAAAAGGGGAAAAAGAAGGTGAAAAAAAGCAGCATCAACGATGCCACTCCATGATGTTTTCGATTTCATTGGTATCAGAGTCCAGTTGTTCAGAAACGATCGTAAAGCCATGTTTGAGATAAAACGCAATAGCAGCTGTATTTTTTTGGTAGACGTTCAGAGTCAGCTTCTCGTGTTCTGCTTGTACTTTTTGTAAAAGCTGCTTGCCAATGCCGTGGGCACGATAGTCTTTCAAAACGAAAATACCAGCGATATACTCATCCAACATCCCGATGAAGCCGACAGGCTGATCATCCACCGAATAGGTGTAGATAAGGGCATCGGCAAAGGCTTTTTTCACAAAGTCATAGTTATCTTGCCAATGGGCAGCTGAAATAAAGTCATGGGCATCCAAATTGCTTTGCAGCCAAATCTGGGCGATTGTTTCTAATTCAGAATCGGTAAATTTGGTCACTTGTTGTATCATGAGAACCTCCGTTTTTTATCCAGTATAGCATAGGTCCACTGCTGATTACTGCAAATCACGGCTTTTTCGTAAGCAATTGGTCAGGAGATCAGTCAATTAATAAGTAACGAAGGTTAAAAGGCGAAGAAAAGCAATCTTTTTCGTTGAAATATTCTAACAATTTTGTTTCAGCTAGATGTCAATTTCTTGCAGCCAGATGTTATTTGTGTGAAAACAGCCCCAAGAGTGAAATCTTTCGGTATGCTAAAGAAAGCGATAAGACACATTTAGTTAAGGAGAAAAAATGAAAAAGACACTTTTGGTTGCAAGTTCACTTGTTTTGCTGACGCTGCCTGTCGTGACGGTATCCGCAGACAGCTTTGATCAGAAGATCCAGCAGCAAAATGAAAAAATCAATGACATAAAAAATGAATCCACCTCATTAGAATCGCTGAAACGTTCTACAGAGGCAGAGATTCAATCGATTGAAGGAGAAATCCAAGCAATTTTACAAAAGAAAACGGCGACGGAAGAAGAAGTCAATGCCTTGGCACAAGAAATCCAAGTCCTTGAAGAGAAAATCATCAAGCGCACAGAAGTACTGGCGAATCAAGCGCGTGACATTCAAACGTCGGAACCTTCCAATCGTTTGTTCCAAAAAATCGTTGATGCGGAGTCCATCGGAGAAGCTATTCAACGGGCGATCGCTTCAGTAACGATCATGAATGCCAGCAATAGCATTGTCGAACAACAGCAAGAAGATATCGCAACGAGCCAGAAATTGGAAAAAGAGTTGCAGGAACAATTGGTTGCGATCGAAGAGCAGTCAAACGCATTGCAAGGAAAACAAGCGGAATTAGCTGATGTCAAATTGAATCAAGAAGTTGCACTAGCCGACCTTGCCTTGTCGTTGAACACCGAAGAAGAGAAAAAAGACCAATTGGAAGCAGACAAAGCAGAAGCACAACGGCAAAAAGAAGCAGCGTTGAAGCAACTGGCTGAGCAAGAAGCACAAGAAGCAAAAGCGCGCAAAGAAGCAGAAGAAGCAGCAAAACGTCAGCAAGCAGCAGAAGCCAAGTCAGCTGAAACCGCCGAAAGTCCTGCCGTTCAACAAGCAGCAGTGGCAGCAGCCCAGCCGAAGACGGAAGCCGCAGTGGCGCCAGAAACATCGGTGTCGTCAGAAAAAACTGCAGCTACGCCTGCACCTGCGCAGCAAGCAGCTGAGCCAAAGGAACAAGCAAGCACAGGTGGATGGCAAATGCCAGTCGATTCGGTTCATATTTCGAGTCGTTTTGGGTATCGAACAGATCCAACAGGTGCATCAGGAAATCAACATAATGGCATCGACTTTACTGGGGGGACAGGAACGCCGATCTATGCGATCCAAGCAGGCGAAGTCGTTGAAGCGGGCTATGGTCCGTCAACTGGTAACTATGTGATCATCAAACATGCCAATGGCGTTTACAGCTACTACATGCACTTTAGTACGCTGCCAGCTGTTTCGGTCGGACAAAGCGTCTCAGCTAGACAATATGTTGGCGGTATGGGAACGACTGGGAATTCAACTGGCGTCCATCTACATTTAGGGATGTCAACAAGCTTATGGTCAGGATTCTTTGATCCGGCGCCAGAATTAGGCTTATAATAGTCAGAAAAACCGCAGAAGCGAACAGGCTTCTGCGGTTTTTTGGTTGCTCTTCTTTTACAAAGTCTCGATTGGCTCAGCGCCAAAAGCGGGTCATCTCCGCTTTGTCTTTCAGGTTGAAGGCGATCATGTCCTCAATCAATCCTTGATCGATCGGCTCAGTCCACTTGATGCGAAAAATGTTATCCGTATGGCTGTAGCCAGCTTTTTCGATGGCATCGGCAAACTGTTCAAGACACTTGGTTTCAGGGGAGACAGAAAAATGCGGTTTTGAAACGCTGAAACCGATAATAAAGGTCTCATGGGCGGTGAACATCGGCTGATTCCACTTGATGACTGGAACGAGGTCAGGAAATTTCTTGGTAATAGCGGCAAATAAGGCACGCAGTTTTTCTTGCTTTACTGGATCTTCAATGCTGGTTAAGTAAGTTTCTAATACATCCATTGGGAGGATCTCCTTTCGTTTTAAGGAACGAGTACAGGGAATGTCGATTGCTAAAAATAACGTGCGTTTGAAATCAAACATTTTGTTACTTAGAGTGTACTGTAAAGTTAGCAAGTTGACAAACCTGTTGCCTTGTGTGGGGGATAAAGCCTTCAAAAACAAATATTTTTTGCAAAAACGAATGCTAAAAATAACTTTTTCTCTACTTAGACAAAAACCAAACGTTAGGAACCTTCCATTATTATCCTGGACGGTTCCTTGAGATCAGCTTAACTTTTCAGAAACATCAAATGAAAAAGCAGATTATTTTCAGAGAACATTTTCAAAAAGAAATCGTTTGCATTCAACAAGAATTCTGCTAGAATATAACTTGTTCGAACAAGTTGTCGAGCGAAAGCAAAAGAAAGGAGGAGGACTTGTGACCAAAAGGAAACCGGTAACCCAAGCAGCCAAGAAAGAATATGCAAACAAAAGTATGCGGTTTAATCGTTTTTTACTTTTTCGTTATATGACTGCGATCTTTTTCTTTGTTAATCTTTATTGGACCATATTGAGTCTGTCTCAATGGACATGGGCTGGTTTGATTCCCATTGCCTTATTGATCGTTGATGGACTTATACTTATTGAACAAACTCAAAAATATTGGCAGCAATCGAATCGTTTACTGGTGACAAAAATCGGATATTGGCTGCAATTTGGCGTCAATCTGATTGCAATTCTATTTATTTTGATCGGACAGCAAGCAACGTTGATTCCTTTTATGAATCAATCGGGTAGAGGGATCTTACTTGCCTTGTTTTCTGTCGGCATGATGGCGTGTTTGTTCATCCAGCGTAAAGCGTGGTTGATCGAGCATGACCGCGACAAATATTTCACGTTTTTGACTACATTTGAAACTCAAGGAGGAACAGTCAATGGATTCAGAAAATAACAAAATGTTTGCCTTCTTGGACCGCTACTTAATGGGTCCAATGGGGAAAATCTCACAATTACGGATTGTTCGTGGGGTCATGGCAGCCGGGATGGCGTCGATTCCTTTCACTATTGTAGGATCTATGTTCTTGATCGTCAGCGTTTTACCACAAAGCTTCCCTGCATTAGAGGGCATTTGGAGTGCGTCATTCGATAAGATCCAAAATCTTTACATGTTAGGTAATACCGCAACGATGGGGATTTTAGCACTTTACTTCTGTGTCGTGTTTGGTTACGAGTACACCAAAATCCAAGCACAAGAAGAAAAAATCGTTCTTAGCCCAGTCAATGGCGCGTTGCTTTCAATGATGGCGTTCTTTATGTGCTTGCCACAATTAGTTTTTGAAGGCGGTATGGCAACATTAGTCAATGTCATTTCTGATGACCAAAAAATCATCGATGGTTGGGAAATGGCTGGCGGGGTGACTCGTTTAGGAACAACTGGGATCTTTACAGCGATCATCATGGCGATTATTGCCGTAAAAATCTACGCATTCTGTGTGAAACGCAATATTGTCATCAAAATGCCTGACACAGTGCCAACAGGAGTATCTTCATCTTTTACAGCATTGATCCCAACGGCACTGACTTCATTAGCTGTAATCGTCATCAATGGTGCATTAGTCGCAATGGGCACAGATATTTTCAAAGTCATTGCGATTCCTTTTAGTTTCGTGACGCAATTGACCAGTACTTGGATCGGACTGCTTGTTATCTACTTCTTCATGCATGCACTATGGATCGTCGGTATTCATGGAGCAACAATCGTGACCTCATTCTTGACGCCCATCGTGTTGTCAAATATGGTGGAAAACCAAAATGGTGCCAACATTGCCTTTGCGGGTGAGTTTAACAATAGTTTCGTTACGATCGGTGGTTCAGGAGCGACGTTAGGAATGGTGATTTTCATCGCCTTCTTTGCAAAATCAGCGCAGTTAAGTGCTTTAGGAAAAGCAGCGATCGTGCCATCCTTCTTCAATATCAATGAACCGATTTTGTTCGGGATGCCAGTGGTATACAACCCGTACACAGCGATCCCATTCTTCTTAGCACCGATGGTTTCAATGTCCGTTGCTTATTTTGGCATCAACTTAGGCTTTGTTAACCCACCGATTGCCCAAGTAGCGTGGCCAACCCCAATTGGCTTATCCGGCTTTATTGGTTCAGGTGGTGACTGGCGTGCCTTTGTCTTAGCAATCATCTGTGCAGTCGTTGCTTTCTTGATTTGGTTCCCATTCATCAAAATGTATGATGGCAAACTATACAAGGACGAACAAGCAAACGCAACGAAGGCATAATCAATCCGTTTTTTTGATAAGCCGGCTATGAAAAATAGCTGGCTTTTTTTACGCCAAAGATGATAATAGTAGTAGAGAATCCGAAGGAAAGGAGTAGGCAAATGACGAAACTCAGTATTGAAGACTTAGCAGCAGAATTGATCAGAAAGATCGAAGCGGGTGACATTGGAAATGAGCAGGGGAAGATGCCTAGTGAACGAGAGCTTTTGGCGATTTATCCAGTTTCTCGTTATACGTTACGTCAAGCCCTCAATAAATTGAGCAAGATGGGCTGGATCTACCAGATGCAAGGCCGCGGCTCGTATATTCGCTTTCAAAACAACCAAAAACCGACCATTGAACAAGGAGATCTTGGCTTCAATGAAGACTTGACACGGGGCGAGAAAAACATTCGAACGGTCAAAGCCTCAAAGCGGCTGGTCAAAGTATCAGAGGCGCTGTTTCTTCCAAGTCAAAAACAATTTGCGAAAGATCAACACTTTATCGAAGTCCAACGGTTTCGCACGCTAGATGACAAACCCTATTTGATTGAACGCTCCTATTATATACCTGAAATCGTAGGGGAGATCTCCGAAACGATGATGGAGGGGTCAATGTTCCAAGCTTTGGCAGAAGAAAAACAACTGTCAGTCGCCTTCATCGACAAGTTCATCCAAAGCAAACCGCTAACACAGGAACAAGCTGCGTTCTTTCATCTAGAAGAAGGCATGCCCGCACTGATCGTACGAGACGACAGCTATCTGAGAAATGGGGAGCTATTAGCCTTTTCGATGATCCATTATGATTATCGGATGGCGACATTATACATGCATAAAAAGTTGTTCGTTTAAAGAAAACTGATTTTCAAGAAACGGTTCTTTCTTTTTTTGAAGGCAAGAGAAAAGCAGCCCATTAGGGAGAAAAAAACTTACAGTTGCGGAGCAGCGGACTGGAACTTGCTTTCAAACTGAGAAAAAAGGGATCGCTTCCAATGGATGAAAGATGACTGAGCAAGAAAACTATATAATAGGTAAAGAATCGATCAGCGACCTTGGCTTATAAGGACGCTGATTTTTTTTGTGGGGATTGATCAGCGGTTAAGAAGGCGTGATTGTTGATTCAAGATAAAGATCGTTTAAAGCAGACCATTCGTTTCCTTAATACGAGGATATTTTGCTCATTTTTTAACAATATTGTGTGGATAATCGGCTTGCTCTGACAAATATTTCATCAAGTGAAGAAATATCTGATTTTTCAATCTGTTTTTGCTTTGATACTATCAAATAGACAACAGATGTTCTGCGAACGGAAGCCGTCTTTTCGTTTAATGGCTATTTTATTGAGAAACAGGCCGATTCACTTACTTGATTTCTATCTTCCAAAATAATTGGAGATCGTGGAAATGATGGGATGTGGTGGTTTTTGCTTTCTTTTTTGAGCGAATGACGGCAAGAAGGAAACGGACATCACTGCTCAAAAGGTCACAGCAGAAACGTCAGCTCGTTTGAAAGAACGACCGCGGATAGAACAGCCAAAGTGCAAACTTTCACGAAAGTAGACGTTCAAGCAGACCCATTTGTAGACACACTAAATTGTTCAACGAATCAAATCATCGATGAGTGAGGAATCAGGAGGGGTAACATGGCATTATTTCGCAAAAAGAAAGATGAAGAAACTTACGAAGGCGTTCATGTCTACGACGAGGAATATGATGAAGAAGAGTACGACGAAGACGAGTACGATGATGAAGAATATGATGACGATGAGTACGACGATGAAGAATATGATGACGACGAGTACGAGGGTGATGAGTACGAGGAAGAGGAATATGAGGAAGATGAGTATGAAGATGATGCCCAAGAAGAGCTACTGGCATTAGAAAATACCGTTTCACAACTGACCAAAACCGTCGAACATTTGACCAAGCAATTGGAAAACAAACAAGAATCCATCAATCGGATGGCTTCACAAGCGACGCAACAAGAAAGTATCATTTATGAAAACAAGCAACTGCAAATGCGTTACAACGAGTTACAGCAGCAGTTAAAAGAAGCAGAACGTCAACAAGAAGCCCTCAAAACCAATTATGAGCAGGAAATTGAGCAGTTGACAAGTCAAGAAGACGAATTGATCGAAGTAGAAGAAGAACTCGAACAATTGCGTCAAAGAGAAGATGAACTGCTAAAAGAATTAGAAGCGAAAAGCAAGCAAGTTCAAGCTTTTGAAGAAAAAGCGATTCATTTAGAAGAAAAAGCAGCGATTATCGAAAACTACAAATTAAAAGAAGTCGAAAGCATGCGGCGGATCACTTCGCTTGAAAATGAAAATCAACAGTTGAACTTGCGCTTGCAAGAAGCGGAAGCGAAATATCGGGATCTTGAACGTTCAAGAGTCGAACAACTGGCAGATAAGAATGTTTTACAGCGTGACTTGGAACGTGAACTGGCTAAGGTCGAACAAATGAAGGACGAGCTGGCGACGATTTTGATCGAAGCAAAAGAAAAAGCACGGGAAACCGCTGCTGAAGCAGAACTGGAAGCCGACAGAAGACGTCAAGTGGCGGAAAATGAAGCTCACAAAATCATTTCAGAAGCATCGATGGAAGTGATGAAAATCCGTCAAGAGATCAAGCAATACCAAGAACGACTTACGGCGTTTCATCATGAGTCGAAAGGGTTGTTTGAGCAGTTGATCCAGCATAGCAAAGTGTTGAATCTTCCAGACTAAAAAGAAGGTTATGAGTCGGAATAGACGAAAAGGTCTGCTAAATAATTTCCGAGAGCGACACGACAAAGGAGGGAAACCCACTAGGACCATATATGCTGTATAAGAAATCACAGGCAACAACTACGACTTGATTTCTTATGAGAATGTTGGTTATTGGGACGAATGTGACGAATGATATTTTAAAAATTGCCATCTATCCAACCTTGAGTCCAAATCTTGAGGAATTATTTTACAAACAAGAGGCACTTCCATCAGTAATCACTGCCTGTGACAACCTCTATCAAAAAAAGTGGCCGCTCAAATCGTCGATTCGCAAACAAGTGACGCATTACTTTGAGCAATTTTATTCCATCGAAGCCTTCACCCATCATATCGAGATGGAGATCTTACGGAAAAAAATCGATTACTCAAAATTACGCATTCCCTTGGAACAGCAATTTCCTCAGTTTGTGTGGACGCAAATCGGCATCAATCATGTGTCCGATGAGAAAAGCAATTTGTTTTTGGAGTTTGTACCAATCGCATACACAGAAGAAGAGTTTCCCTTTACGATTCAGTTGGATGCTAGCTTGCAGCAGCAAGCCCCCGCTGGTGTAAGTGATGCGAACGACTTTAAAGAGCAACTGGCAAAAATCGTACAAAGCGTGATCGACGAACAAAATGTCACGTTTGTGAGTCGCCCGAAAGCGCAAGTCCATGAAGAAAAACGGCAAGGCAAAACCGATGCAGTGAAAAAAGAGCTGGAAGACACGCTCGAGTTCCAAAAGGTCAGTGCGGATGAGCCACCAAAGTTCAAAAAGAAAGTTCGCAAAAAAAGCAGCAAAAAAAAACAGTCAAAAAAAGCCAAGCAATTGCCCAAAGTCAACGCCAATGAATTAGCGTTGGAAGAAGAGGCGAAACGAGAACGAGCAAGCAAAGAGCGCTTGCGCTTGGCCAATCAAAAGCTTGAGATCTACATCGAAAACTTAGAAGCCTCTTTGATCAAAAATAGTATCCACTATTTAAACAGCTTGACCGATGAAGAAGACGAGAACTGGCATACGCAATTGAAGATTAGCTTACGAGAATATACCTATCTTTTTCAAAAAGCCAAATACCTGGAACAGGTTTGGCGCATCAATGACAATCTCGTACAAAAGATCGAAAAAATGACGTTGAACGAAAAAGAGTTGACCTATGAGAGAGGACAAGTGCAGCAAGTGGTCGACAACAACCTTTCTGCTAAAGATATCAGCTTGGTTTTTTATGAGTGCAGCGTGATTGAGTCACGGGTCAAATTGTATGAGCGACCATGGTTTAGAAAACCCTACGCACGTATTATGAAGATGGACTATGACAATCTTTTACGAAAAGCCGCGTACTTTGATCTTCTCCAAAGCGAAAGCTATCTATTAGAAAAAAAAGCATTGATCGAAGGCAATACAGACGTTAGGAGCAGTCTATGAGAACCCAAAAGCAAAAACAACGATTCTTATTCTTATACCGCATCTACTTTATTGCTTCTTTGATCCCATTAGCGGTATTTTTGCAGCTGACCGCCTATTTTTATCTCTCTGCCTTTCGAGAATATGTCACTATCAGTCACTTGTTTTTACTCGCTCTTTTGCTAGGTTTTACGATGTATTTGCGGAACAATGCGTTTCATTATCAATTGCTACTTGTGCAGCTCGAGAAAAATGAAAGCAAAGACCATGAACGACCAAAAAAAGGCACCAGCAAGAACAGCCCCAAGGAGGAGGATCAAGAAGATGAAAAAGCCCAGAAGAAACGTAAAAAGTCTGTTAGCGATCGGAGCATTTATCGGAATCATCAATAATCAAACGATTTCTGAAGCCATGGTTCGATCGATCTTAGGTGTAGAACCATCTACTTATATGGAAACCATCGATGCACAACGAGAAAGTCGTGGACAATCGATAATGGATGCCCTCCGACCGGTCTCTTACGAAGGAGCTGACAGGATAACGGAGCCACTTGATACTCCTCCAGAACAAACAAATGAAGGCCTCCCAGAAGAAGCGGAGCAGGCCGAAAAAGGAACGGAAGTCCAAGTCGTAAATGATGTTGAACGACCAACAGATGATGGGCAGACAGACGAGGAAGAAACAGAGAGCGGCACGGATGAAACAGAAGATCAAGAGGCCGAAGACGTTCCGTCGACGCCAGAGCCTTCAGAAGGCGATCAACAGCCGAATCAGCCTGCTAGACCAGAAACAAATGAGGAAGAAACCAACAATACCAACAGCAGCAACAATAGCGGAAACAACCAATCAAATGGGAATCAAACCAATCAGGACAAAGAAAAAGATCCCGATCCAATCACTGAAGAACCAGAATCGCCGATTGATGAAGAAGAGCGGGAAAGCAACTTTCAGTTTTCGGTTTCTCGTAATCTAACGACACAACAATTCATCAATGAGATTGGTTCTGACGCGCAGGATGTTGCCTATAACAATGATCTTTATGCTTCAGTGATGATCGCACAAGCCATCTTGGAGACTGGCTCAGGAAATAGTGCCTTATCCAGTCCGCCAAACCACAATCTCTTTGGCATCAAGGGCAGCTTTCGTGGGCAAAAAGTGACCTTCAATACGCAAGAAGATGATGGAAGTGGTGCGTGGTATACGATCTCTTCCAATTTCCGTAAATACCCAAGTTACCGTGAATCCATCGAAGATTACGCTCGCTTACTAAGAGGAGGCATCACAGGCAACCCGCGCTTTTATGCCCCCGTTTGGAAAGAAAATGCCCCGACCTATCGGGAAGCAACTGCGTGGTTGACCGGGCGCTATGCCACGGACATCCATTATGACCAAAAGCTGAATGCGTTGATCGAGGCCTATGATCTAACCATCTATGACAACGAGCCGACCGAAGAGGTCTTGGAAGAGATTGAACGCACACGTGCACAAGCAATTGAAGCAGCCCGCAAGGAAGAAGCGGAGACGACCCGTTCGTTGTTTGAAGACTTGCAAAGAAGCTCGGCAAATCGTCGAGGCTCAGGGAATTTGCCAGCGTCCATTCGTACCGTCAAGGATCGCTTGCAGGAAAATGCCAATGCCAATACTTATGCAAACCAATTAAGAGGGATGGAACGAGCGGGCAGCGAGGTAGATGCCGATGAGTAATCAGTCGCAAGTACCTAGAAGGAAAAAACGCCCGTCACAGCCTGCCAATCGGGAAAAAAAACGAGAACAATCAGAGGAGACACCAAGAAAACCCAGAATCGAAAAGTTTCAGGCGGAAGGAAAAAAAGCCAGCACTTCTAGTGGCAAGAAACGACCAAAAAAGCCGACCCAAAAAGAACCGACAGGACAGGCGCCTGCGAAAAAGAAACGAAAAAAAGCGGCTGGCACAGCGAATCGCCCAAAATTACCAACCGAAAAGCAGCATCCTAGTAAGCAAAAAGAAAGAGCTGCTGCCAGTACGACCACTGAAACACCACGCAAAAAGAAAAAGCGTTCACCGCAGCAAGCACGTCCAAGCCAGCGCAACGAGCAGGGGAAAACCAAGAAATCAAGTAATCCGAATGCCAAATCAAAAGGGAGCCATAAGCAAGGCAAAAAACCAGCGGAGGTTTCCCAGAAACGACCAACCCCGCAAAAAGGCAAAGCTGCGACGAAGAAACCAACAGCTAAAAAGAAATCTGGTGATCTCGTACTGAAAATCATTTATCTGATTTTCTTGGTTTGTAGCATGACTGTCCTATTTACGTTTATCGGCTTATATGTGACTGATCAAAATGAGATGACGGTTTTCAATCATCGGGTGGTGCGTTTATCAGATAATGGGATGGCGAATCTTGACAGCTCCGCATTACGCACACAAGATTTGATCATTTTAAGAGAACAAGCTTTCACTCAAGTACAGCCAAACGGGATCGGAGTCTTTACAAATAGCTCAGGAACAGGCTATATTGCCCGCCGAGTACTATCGATCGAGGCTGACGAAGAGCAAGGCTATCATTTATCCGTCATTGGTGATGGACAGGCATTTGGGGAAGAAGCCATCGAAGCAGACCGTTTCGTTGGGGAAGTCTCAATGAGTATCAACCATGTAGCAGATGTGTTTCGTTTTATTGATCAAAACTTGATATTATCTATCATCTTCTGTGTATCATTGATCGCCTTATTCATTCTATTAGGCATTTATCTCTTTACTTGAGAGCCGTCATTACTTGAGAAAAGAGGAAACAAGGTTGCAAAAAAAAATAGTGTTAAGAAATAGTATCGCGGGTCTGCTTTTCTTTCTTTTGTTGCTTAGCATCTTGATTTGGCAGAATAATCAGTCTATTCATATTCGTCGTTTAGCGGATGAAAATGAAGTGTTCGAAAAAATCGAGATTTTGGAAGAATGGCAGGAACGAATGACCCTTACAGGGACGACGATCCAACGATCCGTTCGGGTAATGAACGCTAGTGAAGTGCCAGTCTTTGTCCGAGCAAGCTTTGAAGAAGTGCTGCGCTATATCGCGCCAGACAGTGAGGAAGCAGATTTTGAGCAGGCGGCAGATGCGAGTGATGCGCCAGACTTATTACCAGTACTGTCTCGCTTTGATGAAAACGAAATTTTAGCAAGAGGGTATCAGAACGTGACCCAGCAGATCCCAGAACTCATTGGAAATGCTCTTGATGGTCAAGTGATGGTTTGGATCAGCGATGAGACGATCGAAGAGTTGGCACCCACGCCTCCCTTGGATGCCTTCGATAGTGAAGAGATGCAGGAGTTATTGGGGGAATTAGACGCTGAAGAACAGGAAAATCCTGAGAACTTCTACGATCGCACCGAAGGCAATGAAGAAATGGAGGAGCCACCGTCATCAGACTTGATCGATGGTCCACCAGATCTCTGGCAAGAACCGGTCCTTGTCGAAGCTCACTTCAGCTATTCCTTTCGACGAAACCAACAACCGGTCATGCAGAAAATGAGTGGGGAACTGCTGCTGCTCAATCCTGCTGATCCGGTTGCTGAGTGGACCTTTGAAGCAGCCAACTTGACCTATAGTTATTATCTTGAAGGGTATCGTTATTTTGTTCGAAACTGGGCGGAGTCACAGCTAGCCAGCCCCTTTTCCACCGGTGAGGAACCTACGGGATTCACGTATCTCGGAGAACAGGGAACGATTGACCAGTCGTCATTTGATTACACGACGACAGAATCTGGGTTAGGCAGTGCCTTTCAATTGCCAGAGATGATCAGTGCGTTTCCCGATGCTGCTGGTTTGTATCCGACCCAAACGGTGAAAACGCTAAGCAGCTTTGTCTCTGAAAGTCCCGCCCAGATCGACTCAGAAGCCATCATGATCGAATTCGGCTCTTTGAGCGATTACCGTCAGATCGATCGAAATACTTGGATCTATAATCCCGATGATGGCTGGTTTTATTATAGTTTCCCTTTGGACCGATCCTATCAAAGTGAAGACGGTTATGGCGTCACCCGTTCACTGATCGAACAAGTGATGATCGATACAAGTGTCGCAGACGATAGCCATCTTGCCTACGAACTTTTACCGAAAGTCGAAGTCATTCAGGCTTCTGATCGACAATCATTAAGGGAGGTCTTTCAGTTAGACAATGATCGGCCAGAGAGTGCCACTGCGATCATCTATCGGCATTTGCACTCACTTCAATAAGTTGCTAGAAAATAAGTCAAGGAGAGATTCACGTGAAAATGGTCATTGAAGAAATTGAATACCGTTATTTTCTTCAATACGGGAAGTATTTGGATTATTTCTACCAACAATACATGCAAGCGAATGTCGAAGATCCTGATGTTGAAAAAGGGATCGCCGAGATTCAGCGACTGGTTGAAGAAGAAAGGTATCATTATATCAGGGAACGAATTCGCATCACACGCAAAGCCAAAAAAAGTATTCCATTAGCTGACTACCCTGATTTCAATAAACTGATTCACTGGGGGTTCACCCTTAGCAAATTATCTTTTCTTGACCCAGATACAAGTATCAACCAGCTAGAAGAAAAGGATTCTCCTTGATCGGGGGCTAGGCAAAAAGCAGGTGATGAAACTGAAAAACGGCAGACAAGCACATAGAGTACTTGATGAATCAGGGTTCAGCCTTGTTGAGATCCTTGGAGCGATCGTCATTCTCGGGATCGCGATGGTCATGATCGCCATGCTGATCATCCAAAACAACCTGATCCTTAGCTACAATACCCGAATGGAAGAGGCCATCGCAGCACGAGATGACGTCAAGGAATGGCTAATCTACCGAGCGCAGACCCAAGATTTGGCGGATTTGAATATCGGGATCTTTACTGCTCGACCATCTTGGATGATGGGCGATCCAGATGACCCCTCAGAAATTCGCAGACACCATTTGGTCCTCGATAATTCAGGGATTCAATACAATGCGCAAGGGCAACCGATGTATGAAGAAATCCCGATTGCTGTAGATGATCTCAATCGGGGACGATTTATTCGCAAAGTGGTATACGATCATTCTGGCGCTCATTTGCCGCAGCCCTTGGCAAATTCGGAAGAAAATCGCCTCTATATGGGAACGTACTTGTCGGAGAATGAAGAAACCACCAACTATTTAGTCAAGGTCTCCATTCGTGAAGACCCCAGGCATGGACTGCGAGAAGACAGTTATGATCGTCGGCAGCTGGGCATCGGACTTATTATTCAGGTCTTCGATAAACAAACGGGCGCATTTTTGACAGAAACGTATCTGCATTGGGTAGTTGACTATTGAAAGGGCTGGCTGTTCTTGCGGAAGTTGCAAAGGAGGGGCGCAGATGAAGCATCGGTTACAAGATGAGCAAGGAGTCACGCTTGTCGAATTGTTAGGGGCGATCGTGATATTCGGCATTATCATTGCTCTCTTTTCTGGGACACTCTTTCTGATCGTCCAAGCCTCTGTCCGTCAAGGTCGAATTGCTGCCTTTCAAGGGATCGCGAATGAAATCATGGCGCAAGCAGACCAAATCGCCAAAACTGACGGCATCTATGAGCATGCGGGGTATTTAGGAAAATATGATAGTCTTCTTTTCCATGAGGAACATATTGTCAAAACCATGCCCGAAGGAACCTTAGGGGCAGCAATTACGGAAGAGGGCAGTCCGCGAATGGTTGTGACGGATATCACAGATACCAACAATATCCGTGCCAGAGTCTATGATACGAAAGACCCTACCATTAAGTTAAAGATCATTCAACAAAAAAATGAGAATGAAGCGACGCTGACCCATCACTATACGCCAAATTATCGCGATACGTTCAGTATCCAGACCAAATTTTTCGTTTTATTTTACACGGAAACGATCAATTTTGCGGATTATTATGATGATTTGACTGGCTGGTGGCAGATGGAGGATCTGGTCACTGATTACCACGAGCAGATTATCTATAGACGAGAATTTACGATCAATTATCGGGACAATGAGAAAGCAAGAGGGGGGGTACCGGGGAATGGACGATGGTAGACAAAATGAAGCGGGTTTTGCGCTGATTTATGCCCTCGCGGCGATCATTCTTTCCTCTTTGATGATTGGCTTGGTTTTCCTAGTTGCTCGAAATGTCAATTCACAAATTCGAACGGTAGATAGCTTCCGTCGCGTGGAAGATGTACACGAGTATTCCTTTCAACTCGCTTCTCAGGACCTAAAACTGAGAATAGATGATTTAATCACTCGAACCATGCAATCTGGCGGCTTCTATTCTAATAATAATGAATGGATAGACAATCTAGATAACGAATTGAGATTTGTGCTGGATGAAGTCGATGTGAATGAGACCATCGATAATAAATTTTCTTTTACCTCCTCTATCGTTGACTATGAATATAATGAGATCGCCCCTTATGTAATGACGAAATCTGGTGGGGAGCAAGGATGGATCCAAGCAGCCTCGATGCTGCCAGATAAAACCAATCTTCAAATCATTATTCAAATTCAATCGCAAGTCACGGATCAGACGCAATTGGCTGAAGGGCAGCCGCGAGTACATACAGCTTCTGCCGAATATATCTATGAAATGCAGCTTGAAGAAGAAGACCTCGAACAAAGACAAACACAGCTGGATATTTGGCGAAACATTTTTTATCCCTATTACTTACCCTCTACAGTAGGACAAGCGGTATCCGCCGATACTTGGGTTCGAAAATTATTCGAAGTCGCCGATTTCCAGCGCGTACGCCCATCATTTGATTATCTCGCCTTTGAATCGGATGACTTCCTGCAATTTGGGTTTGCCAACAATGTCCTGCAAGATTTTCAAGACGGCAGATTTTTAGATTTTCGTACAAAGCAGATTCTTAATCGGCTGCATTTCGATGGTTCCTTTTTCTTTAATCATGGGGTCCAGATGGAAGGACAGGGAAGCGGGCAGTTTTCGGCAAAAAGTCTGCTTGCGATCCAGAATGATGGCGGACAGCCTAGCAACGGGTTGAACTTGATCAAAGACGTCTTCTTGCAAGCGGGGTTAGGAATGTATATCGATTTGGGCAGTCGATCTGGCAGCCGCTTGGTCTTATCACAAGCATATACGGATATTTTTGCTGGAAACCTATGGATCAATAATACCAATAGTTCGGCTTCGAGAGTTGAGCAAGAAGGAGTTCTCTTTGCTGAAGGGCATCTGAATGTTTCTGCAAATTCACCAGATGCGGGCTCTGGATTAGGCGAATTAAATAGCAATTATTTTAATTTCTATCATCGAGAAGCCACGAAACAAAACCCTGCAGCAGATGGTAGTTTGACGTTTATGAAGCCATCGATGGTTCTGACGAGCAGCAATTTTTATGCAGGGCCAGTCACGGAAGGCTCGATCGTGCATAGTACCGAAGATACGGAACGAAGAATTACTGTTTATGGTGATTTTATGCTGACGAATACGATGATGCCGAGTGGTGGAACAATCGATGATTTCTCGTATTTTCAGAATCAAAATCAATTCACAGTGCCACATGACCCGTCAAGAATAACATTGGATGGCAGCAATACCATGATGGAGGTTCACGGGCTTTCATTTATTGATGCGCCGAAGACTGCTCGAAGACTGGCATTAGCAGAAGCAGGCAGCTCAGCGGTTTTTGATTCTTACTATGAAGATCCAGCGTATTGGAATCAAATCTCCTTAAAAAATGGTGCCCAGCTGATCTTGGGTCATACAGGCGTTGAACCCTTTCATTTAGCTGTGGATAGAGAGTCGACCTTTGTCATGGAAATACTGCCAGATTTGGCATTATTTGACCCGACTTTTTTAGCAACAGGGGCTCATAACCGTCGTCTTGAAGGAACGGTCGTTCTCGTACCTTACTATATGGATGACCAGGTAGAACTGGAAAATCAACTGCAACAATTAGGCGTCAATTATCGCGTCCGCGACTTTGAAAGTCAGGCGCAACCGGGGGAGGTAACGATCCTCAGAAGTTTTTTGGATCGAAACATGTGGTCTGATGATGAAGCATATTTAACCGTTACACGAATGTTTGACTATATCAACAAACTCGATTATTGAAAGGAGGGCGCCAGTTGCCGCAATCAAGTGAAAGAACGCCACGTAGAAAACCTAGAAGGCCTCTCAAAAAGTCAGAGAGTAGTCCAAGTTCAACCACCGCTGAGAAAACACAAACAGGCAACCTGTTTGACTTAGAGATTAGCTCAGAGGTTTTGTCCCTGATCCCCCGCTCGTTTGCCAAACAGCACAGCGTCTTTCCGTTAGAGAAAAAAGGCAATCGTTTGACCGTTGCGATGGCAAACCCTGGAGATTATGCGGCGATCAATGAAATGCGTTTGATCACTGGGTTATTGATTCGTCCGCAAAAAGCCCACAATGCCGATATCCAACAACTGATCGTTCGCGATTACCCTTCTGAG
Source organism: Enterococcus sp. DIV1368d (assembly GCF_050542975.1). Taxonomy (NCBI): domain Bacteria; kingdom Bacillati; phylum Bacillota; class Bacilli; order Lactobacillales; family Enterococcaceae; genus Enterococcus; species Enterococcus sp. DIV1368d. The sequence continues at coordinate 1,339,015 of NZ_CP172939.1, forward strand.
ATCAGTTTGGATGGCTTGAGCGACTCTCTCGTTGAAACCATCGATCCAGAAGGCGACTCAAAATTAGATGATTCGCCGATCGTCAAATTGGTCAATACCCTGCTGCAAGATGCAGTGGATCGTGGCGCCAGTGATATCCATTTCGATCCCCAAGAAAAAGGATTAGTCGTCCGCTTACGGGTCGATGGGGAGCTTCGCACCCATGAAAACTTGCCTAAGAGTATTCAGACGGGTGTTACTTCACGACTGAAAATCATTTCCTCCTTGGATATCACCGAAACACGTGTGCCACAAGATGGTCGGGCAATGATTCGTAACGGGGGCAACGTGGTTGATTTGCGGGTCTCGGTTTTACCTGTCATTCATGGGGAGAAAGTCGTGATTCGGGTGCTGGATCGCTCCAGTGGCATTCGACGCCTAGATGAGTTTCGCTTTGAACCGAAGGTATTGGCAACCTTTAAAGCGATTTTGCATAAACCCCACGGGATCATTCTTGTCACTGGGCCGACAGGATCAGGGAAATCATCTTCCCTGTATGCGGCGCTGCAAGAGTTGAACACGCCCGAGATCAATATTATCACCGTCGAAGACCCAGTAGAGTTTCAGCTGCAAGGTATCAACCAAGTGGCAGTTAACAGCAACGTCGGTTTGACCTTTTCCGCTGGGTTACGGTCGATCTTGCGGCAAGACCCCAATGTCGTGATGGTGGGAGAGATTCGGGATGGCGAAACGGCGGAGATTGCGATTCGAGCTTCCATGACTGGGCACTTGGTATTATCCACCCTTCATACCAACGATTCCGTCAGTACCATCAATCGCTTAGTCGATATGGGCGTAGAACCGTTTCTGGTCGCCAATGCGTTAGAAGGCATCTTAGCTCAACGGCTCGTCCGAACCCTTTGTTCTTCTTGTAAGACAGTAGGACCAGCCAGCGACAAGGACAAGCAGTTATTTGAATCCTATGGCATCACGGTTACGGAACTGGCACAGCCTGTGGGCTGTCCAAAGTGTGGCAATACAGGATTCAAAGGGCGAATGGCCGTCCAAGAGCTGTTGACGATCGATGCCAAGCTGCGCCGTATGATCACGAACAAAGCGACCAACGACCAGCTGATGGATTATGTTCAGGAACGAAAGATGCGCTTTTTGTTGGATGATGGGTTAGACAAAGTGCAACAAGGCTTTTCCACCATCGAAGAAGTCTTGAAGGTGGTCGCTGCAGAAGAGTGAGGCGCTGATTGATTTATCGGTGATCCAGGGATCACCGGAGAACTACATACATTGTTTTAAAAGGAAATGCACATAGAAAGGGGCTGGTTTAATGGATCAAACGAGAGTGGCAACACAAGAGCGAGCAACCAAAAGGGCGACGAGAGAAAAAACAGCTCCGACCCGTACCCGCATTCGGGAAAATCGTGAACTGAGAGAAAAAAAACGTGCCCACAGTCGCCAGAGCGATCAAGACCGATCTGTCTCGACGCGGGAGATCATTCAAAAAGCAGAACGGCAAGCAGTGACAAAAACGACGACTGCCAGCAGTACACAGGGCGTCAATCGCAACGAAGCGGCGCAATTTGCTGCCATGTCACCTAAAGAGCGGATCGATCATTGGTTGATGATCGCCGTCGAACAAAAAGCATCGGATATCCATTTAGTCGAAGGCGTACCGCCGATTTTTCGTCGCCACGGCGACTTGCTACCGATCGAAGGGGTGCCGACCATCGACACCAAGGACATCGAAGCCATTGCCGAAATCCTTTGCAACCAAAGGCAATGGGAGGAATTCAAGGGAAAAGGCGAGACCGACTTGGCCTACGAACTAGGCGACATCTGTCGCTTTCGGGTCAATATTTTCCGCCAAAAAGATACCGTTTCGATCGCCTTGCGGCAGATCCCCATCGAGATCCCGAAGTTAAGCAAACTCGGTATGCCGACCGTCTTGCGGACTCTGATCCATAAAAGCCAAGGCTTGTTCTTAGTTACAGGGCCGACCGGTTCAGGGAAATCAACGACACTGGCTGCGATGCTGGATTATTTGAATGATACCAAAAAGACGCATATTTTGACGTTGGAAGACCCGATTGAGTACATCCATAACCACAAAAAAAGCATCGTTGCCCAGCGCGAAGTCGGCAGCGACACCATGTCCTTTGGCAATGGCTTACGAGCTGCCCTGCGGCAAGATCCAGACGTCATCTTAGTAGGGGAGCTACGAGATTTTGAAACGATCTCGATTGCCTTGACGGCAGCGGAAACGGGACACTTGGTATTAGGAACCTTGCATACGTCAAGTGCCCCAGCGACCATTGAACGGATCGTCGATGTCTTTCCTGCCGATCAGCAGACTCAGATTCGTACACAGCTTGCTGGCGCATTACTAGGGATCTTGTCCCAACGCTTGCTGCCAACGATCGATGGCAACGGACGGGTAGCAGCAACCGAGATGATGCTCAATACCCGAGGAATCGCCAGCTTGATCCGTCAAGGGAAAACCCACCAGATCCATAATATGCTGCAGATGGGGAAAAACGAAGGCATGCATACCATGAGCGCTTCTTTAGAAGAACTGGTTGCTGCGGAACGGGTCGATGCCGATGTGGCAGATAACTTAATGGAGGAAGGGGGCGAATAGCCGATGGCACTCTTTGCCTATCAAGGCACCAATGTCCGTGGCGAAACGTTTTCTGGCAGCTTGCGTGCCAATTCCTCCGTCGAAGCCCGCCAAAAACTGCGCCAAAAGCACATCAAAGTCAGCAGCTTGATCGAACAGCCAGAAACCTTGGCGAATAAAGAGATTCAATTGTTCAACAAAGTATCTCTAAAATTATTAGTTGCATACTTACGCCAGTTTTCGACATTGATCGCTTCGGGGATTACGATTGTTGATGCTTGTCGGATGCTTGAAGAACAGCAAAAAAATCCGAATTTCAAGAAAATTCTTGGCGAAGTTCGGGATGAGATTGATGGCGGACGACCACTTTCAGAAGCCTATAAAGCCCACCCAAATGCTTTTCCAGTTTTGTTGACAAGCGTTATCGCCGTTTCGGAAATGTCAGGATCTTTGGAAAAAAACTTAACGGATATGGCGGATTACTATGAGAAAAGTGCTGAAAATCGGAGTGGTCTCGTAACAGCGATGGTTTACCCAATCATTTTGATCTTGATGACGTTTGTTGTAGGTATCATTTTACTAGTTATGATCGTCCCGATGTTTGTCGAAGTATTTGAAAGTTTTGATACAGACTTACCAAGAATTACTGTGATTACCATGGCTATCAGTGACTTTCTTCAAACTAGAGGATGGGTTTTAGCAATCTTTATTGTAGGCATTATGATCGGCTTTTGGCTCATCCGTCGAAATGAAAAAATCGATTTTGCCGTTCATCGTTTCATTTTAAAAATACCATTATTCGGTGAATTAGCGATTAAAAATAATTATTCACTGTTTATGACAACTTTGTCGACTTTACTGGGTAGTTCGGTTGGTATGGTCACAGCGTTGAATATGAGTCGGGATGTCGTGTCCAATAAATCAATCAAGCGAATCATTGATAATTGTGCCTTTCAAATAGAAGAAGGGGGCAAAATGAGTGATATTTTTCGTGGAAACATTAACGTTCCTTTATTAGTCACTCAGATGGTAGAAATCGGGGAAAGTACTGGTTCCCTTGAAGATATGCTGAAAAGACTAAGTATTATCTTTCAAAAAGAAGTGGACGAGTCCAGTAAACGAATCAAAACAGTTCTTGAACCGACAGTGATATTAGTTATTTGTGTCATTGTTGGCTTGATCGTCGCTGCGATCATGGTACCGATGTTTGATCTTTTTGGTGCTATTCAAGGATAACAATTTGGATATTAACAGAGTTCCTAGACATTCTGTTTGATATATATTTTTAGGAAAAGTAGGAGGAGTAAATAAAGTATGCTTAGTGCAATTTTAGTAGAAGAAAAAACAGAAAATCGTTTTAACAAATTAATGAAAGATGAGACAGGTTTGTCGCTGGTTGAGTTACTTGCTGTTGTTGTGATCATTGCGATTCTATCAGGGATTGGTGTGATTGCAATCGGAAATATTATTCAGAACGCCCGTGAAGATGCAGCGATTTCAGATGTTCAGACTGCTTATTCGGCAGCGGTATTGCACCAGTCAACATCTGAAGGTCTTGCTAGTGGAGGAAATAATAATACCTTCACACTTGCTGATGTAAATACTGCTGGTCTTTATAATGGAGGGGGCTTCGCTTCATTATCAACTGTGCAATTCACTATTACATCAGAAGGGACTTTAACAATGGATCTCCCAGCTGCTGCCCTATCTGCGGGAACAAAACCATCTGTTGCTATAACAGGTATGGATCAAGATGCAGTAAGCAGTTTAACACGTGCTCAGTTATTCGGTTCCGGAACACCATAAAACATTTAACATAACCATGAACCAAATTACTTAAGCACTACCACCCCCAGGAAAAAAGGAGTTTTTTATGAACGAAATTTTGCAACAGATCCCAATGGGCCTAATCATTGGATATCTTTTCATCATAGGAATGTGTCTAGGTTCTTTTTTCCTAGTGGTTGGTTGGCGGGTTCCCAAAAAGGAATCCCTGCTGACTCGCTCGCACTGTGATGACTGCCAACAGACATTGGGTGCAAGGGACCTCATTCCAGTTTTATCATACCTTATTTTAAAAGGCAAGTGCCGTAAGTGTCAAAAAAAGATCCCGCTGATTGCTTTTCTTTATGAAGTGTTGATCGGCATGCTATTTACGGGTACGACCTTGCTGTTTTGGGGCACTGCTGAAGTGATTGCCGCTTGGTGTTTATTAGCCTTATTAGCCATTATTTCTGCCAGCGACATCTTCTATCAGCTGATCCCCAATAAAGTGTTAGCCCCTTTTTTCGCCGGAGGGATCGGTTTACGGTTGATCCAACCGCAAAATGAATTTTGGTGGTATTGGCTCGTTGGCTTCTTTGCTGGCTTCTTGCCATTGTATCTCTTAGCGGAGCTCAGTAAAAAAGGCATGGGTGGCGGCGATATCAAATTATTTGCCGTCTTAGGTGTGTATATCGGCCCAGTGCAAGTCTTGACGGTTTTATTTGTCGCTTCTTGCTTGGCAGTGATCTTTTACGTGATCCAAATGCTACGGGGCAAAGTCAAAAGCCGCTACATTGCTTTTGGTCCCTTTATCGCCATTGCTACAGGCATGGTTTATCTTGGCAGCGGCTGGTTCCTTTGAATCGGGTTGCTGACCTTGGCGTTTGCTTGATTTGCTAAGCAAGCGTTGTACATAGAAATAACGTTGGTGCCTTCATAAAAACCAACAAGAAGAAAGCAGGTCCTCGTATGTTTGGCAAAAAAACAATTCCCCGCTTAGTTGGGATCGACATTCAAAAAAACTGCATCCGTTACTGTACCAAAAAAGGTGATCGCCTCAAATACGGCGAGCTGGTCGTGAATGGTACGATTTTTAAAGATGATAAGCTGCGCAATCCTGATAGTCTTGAAGCCGCCTTCAATGAGATTGCCAAACGCTTGGGATTACGCACGATGAGTGTGGTGATCACGGCGCTGAATTCTCGTCTGCTGATCAAACAGATCCCTATCGGCAAGATGAACTCGGAAAAAGAGATTCGCGAGTACTTGTATTTTGAATTGGGGGAGTCCATCTCCTTGCCTTTTGAAAACCCGATTTTTGATCTACTGATCCTAGGCAAAGGCAATAAACAAAAAGTGCCAAAAGAGAAAAAGAAAAGGGCCAGCAAGAAGGAAGAAAAAGCAGAGCCGCAAGCTGTGGTCATCCAGCGGAATCGGTTTACCATCAATGGCAATGTGCCAGTCGTGGTCACATCCGAGCCGATTTTGATTCAACTCGGCGACACATTGAAAAAAGGCGGCCATCAGCTGATGGGCGTCGATTGCAGTTTTCTGGCGTATAGTCGTATGTTTCAGCGACAGATCAACTGGAGTGAAAATTTCGTGCTGGTCGAGTTAGATGCTGGCATCGCCAATATCACCTTTTTTGAAGAATTGGTGCCGACCTACTTGCAGTATGAAGATTATAATCAAGCCAATTGGAAATATATTGAAAAAGCCCAATCTGTGCAAGTGAGCTTTAGGGAAAGCGCGGAGATCCAAGCTCTGGAAGGGTTGGCAGAAACCCTGAATTCGGTGATTGCTTACTATTATCAGGAAATCTCACCTGACTGTGAATTGAAAAAAATCTACTTAGTCGGCGGTCATCCAATGCTGCGGAAAGAAGTCCAAGAAATTTTTCATGACGTGTCTTCTTTGCCAATCAAAATGATTTCCGCAAAAGTAAGTGAAACCAGCAAGAAAAAAATTCCCGACCGCTATGTCTTGGCTGCTGGATTAGCGACGAAAGAGGTGTAACCATGAACATCAATCTATTGCCTAATAAATTTATCCGTAATCGGGCGTTTGAAGTCATTCTTTCGGTGTCGCTTCTCCTTTCGTTAGTTGTCGTTGGGGTTTGTGGGTTAGGCTTTTGGTATTATCAACGTTTGGTGACCAATAATCAAAGCAATATCATGTCTAGTCAAGCAGAGCGTATCGTCTTTCAGCGCCAGTTAGAAGAGATGTTGGCGTCAAAATCTCAAGACCTACAAGAATTCATTGCCCTGCAAAAGCAAGAGAAATATTTCACGGCACCTATTATGGAGACTTTTGAAGAAGTGGCATCAGGGATCAATGTGACCATCAATTCGTACAATTTGCTGCTAAATGGCGAGGGGACAATGTCCGAAACAGCCCAAGACGGCACACCATTGTTTCCTTCGGTGAACTTGGCGGTCCAAGGGGATGTTTATGAAAGTCTGATTCGCCTTAAATCGGCTTTTGAAGCAATTGATTGGGTACATCATGTGACTTATCAATCCTTCTCTCATAGTTCAACGCCGCAAGATGGGCGCATCACTGTCTACCTCTCACGAATCGATGCACCACAAGTGATCAGTGAAGACAGCGAAGAAGAAAGCGAGGTGGAAGCGGATGACTAGAGTCTTTTTCTCCAAAAAACACATCATCATCTCCGCGGTGATTGCACTAGTTCTTGCTACCTCCGTACTCATTTTCTGGCTATTTTTGCTGAACCCCAAACGTGCCGAAGGGATCGAATTGGCTCAGGAATTAGCTGGGATCGAAGCTGAGATCCGCGACATTCAAGAACAGCTGGTCTACCTGCAAGGGGAACCAGACCTTCTTTCATCAGAGACGGTCAATGAGGTGCCGATCATTCCCAATGGCATGGCGATCGAGTCTTATTTTACCGATCTCGCTGCCCTTGAAACGGAATTGCCGATCACGATTTTGCAATCGACCTTTAATGAGGAGATGCTTTACCCTACACCAGAACAAATGGCAGATCAGACTGGTGACAATCCTTTGGCTACGCAATTTCGGGTCACAAGGATCGGCTTTGACCTCCTGAGTGAGACGAATGAAGGAATCGTGCGTTTTATTGATCGGATGGAAAACCTGAATCGCTTTTTAAAAGTTGAATCAGTCGAATATCGGCAAGGAAGCAATACGTCAGGAGCAGATGCGTTTTCGGCAAGTGTCGTTATCAAGCTGTATTATCTATCAAGCTTTGAAACGGGACAAGAACTGTCGGAGTAATCAAAGGAAAGGGGTGCCTAGATGAAATCATTTACTGTTCTAGCGACTGTCTCGAAAATCAAACTGGCTGCCGCTGCATTAGGGGTTTTTATCGTTATTTCTGTCTTGTATGCGGTCTTTGCTATCCATGGTGGCAATTCTTATGAAGTGTCCGGTCACTTTGACCCAGAAACAGGACAATATGTATTGACGATCGAATCGGAACAAGCTGCGGGCGAGACGCTTTTCTTGATGGCGAATCATGAAGCGCTGGTGTCATTAGAAATGTTTGAAATGCTTGAGCTGGAAGAAGCGACCTTGCATCCAGCTGAACAAGAGGGTGTTTATGGTGTGGAAATCGAAGTGGCGCCTACGGAAGAAACGTTGTCCTTGGCATTACCAGTCTCTTTAGGAGAAGAAGACGCCATCGAATTTGTTCTAAAGCGGGGAAACCGGACGCTGCAAAAAATCGCTCCGCCTTCTCTCGAGGAACGACAAGCCTTGCGATTGGAAGCTGACAAGGCTGTAGAAGAAGCAGCCTTGCTTGACATTCAGCAGCAGGAAACCAATGAGTCAGCGGCAGTCGAACTGCTTTCAGAACGGGCGACGCAAGGAGAGCGTGCCGAAGTTTCGGACTATCAAGAGCTTCGGGCTGCTTTTAGTGATTCATCGATCTCTGAAATCGTGTTTCTCGCTGACATTACCGCTGATTATACGGATGAGGCCAACAATCGTTTAACAGCGTTGGATCGGTCGGTGTCCATCGATGGGAATGGCTTTACCTTAACCACACCGAAGCGTTTCAACACGAACGGGACACCAAACTATAGCACGAATCCTACTGGACGTTTCTTTGAACTGACGACTACCCATGATCATCAGCCAGCGGTCTTTGAGTTGAAAAATATGACGATCGATTTTCAGGGAAACAATCTAGGATTAAACGCGTTGATCTATCAACAATCGTTGGCAGCCTCAGCTTTTTGGACGGTCAAAATAGAAAATATCGAGGCAAAAAGTGGTGTGCTAGAGGGAAGTACGGGCAATAATTTCCTTTATTTGCAACAAGGAAATCTCGAGATTCGCGGAACGTTCCATTGGGTGGCTCACAGGAACCCAGCCGCGGGCAACAGTTCAGATACTGGCAGCTTTAATGTCAAAAGTGTCTTGATCACAGATGAGGCGGATGTCAAGATCTCAAATACGCAGCCGATTTTTCGGCTCCGACCAGACAACAATAATATCTCAACCTCGTTTCGGGTCAATAAGGGTTCCAAAGTAGACCTCTACAGCGTCCAGCGACAAGTAATTTGGGCGAATCTTGAAGGACGTACCAACGAGGTTATTTTTGAAGTCGAAGGTGAAGGCACCGTCTTAAATGCCTCGTCACAAATGGACTTAGCAGGAGCTGACGGTGCAATCATTTCCTTGATTGGACGGCGGGATGAAACGCAAAATAAGTTTTCTCGTACGATTATTTCTGGTGGTGCGGTCGTAAACTCGTATTCTAGAGCGCCCAGTCCCACGAATGGTGTACCGCAAGGAACCCCTTCTTTTGTCAATCAAATTTCAAAAGCGGGAGCGACCACCAAACTCGGTGGCAATGTGACGGTGACGGGAGAAGGGTCGCAGTTCAATCTGTTTGGCGATGGGCAAAATCATGACTATGCTTCTGTCATGCGGTTTCGCTTAGTAGGGGAACAGACCTTTGTGCTTGCCGACCAAGGGAGAATGAATATCGTCAAATACCATGGCAATGCGGCTGCAGTGCGGATGTATGGTCGAGATAACGAGTTCTATGTGGAGTCAGCCGGCCAATTGAACATCTTTAACCATGCAGGCACCAGGACTGCGGCAGATGACGGCATCTATATTGATGAAACAGGCTTTGCCGTATTCGATCAGTACAATGATGAAGAACGAGAATTTGATCCGTCAGCCGCTTCCACCATTACTGCCAGTAATGGTGCAGATAGAGCAGGTCGACAAGGGATTCAGTTTCCCCTTGATGGCAGTGGAACCTCGGTCTTTAATGCAAAAGACGAAAACAGTCGAATTCATATTTATGCTCACAGGGGACCAGCAGTTTGGGGACAAAGTGGTGGGTTCGAATTTCTAGCTGGCAAAGATGCTACCTTTCGAATGGAGGGGCATACAAGTGGAGCCAACAATGGTATTATCAGTTCCACCAATGTAAGTAATTTCACTATCGACGAACCACTGTTTTATGACTTCCGAAATAACCGTCCGAATGGCGGACAAGCATTCTCAAACACAAATCGCAACAGTACCTTTACGTCTAATCGTGTTGGACTAGCGGTTTGGGAAAAACGCAACGGAGTGAATCTAGATGGTGATCCGGACAATTTCTGGAATCCATTGAGCTATCAACTAGGCAATGTCAATTTTGCACAAATCGTTAGTCCGCAGCCGGGAGAGCCTTTTTCAAATGAATTCAACAGTACGACTTTTAGGGGCGGAAATGCCTACACACGATTTTCTGCTAATAATTACCCGCCAATGATCCAGCACTTAGTGACCCCGACCAATGCCGATAAAACCTTTTATGCCAAAGCGGTCGTTCCGTATGAATATACGGGGGCGATTCGTGATGCCTGGGAAGATGAAGTCTGGGTGGAAGTTGCTTTGAAGGACGAAGCAGGCAACCAGCTTGAAACGCAATGGCTTTCCTCCAAATCAACTGTCGATGTTTTTGGTGAGGTGCATAATGGTGTGATCGCATGGACGCGGGACGACTTTTTCAAGACAGGTCAACGTTTTGAAGTGCTGCGTGCCCATCGGGGATTAGACCCCACGATGGAGGGTGTTGACGATTCGATTTTTATTCATGCAACAGAAGAGAGTATTGCCGCTTTGCCTGATGCGGTCGTCGTGGATGTACGACCACCGACTGGTTTGCAAGTGGCAGAGGATCAGGTCTTTAATGAACGAACGACAACAGTTTCGGGGATCATGGATTTTCATTCTCCGCAAGACGACCAGTCAAAAGAGCGCGTCGCCATTTATGCGAGTACCGCACAAGGATTGATCCGTGATGCTTCAGGCGACCCATATGTCATTACGCTTGATGCCGAAGAGGGCAACTCCGTGCCATGGCAGTATCAATTGCCTCGTCGCCTTGATTCTGAAGAGGATGTGTATATCGAATTTTACGCGAAAGATTTCGCAAATGATCGTTACGACGATTTCGTAGGAACATTACCAGATACGACCACGACGGAACCCAATGGGCAGTTGGGGAGCACGAATCCTTCCGCCAGCGATTACGAGGACTATTTAGGGTATCGTGATGCCATTGGCGATGATCGTTTCCCACCAGCGCTCTCCTTTGAAGTCACCAGTATTCGACCTTCTGACCCATCGATTACGTTACGAGTACCGCAAAGCTTTGATCGTGATGAAGAAGGCAATCCGATTATCACCGTCGGCAATCAAATGATCTTGCGGACGATCGTAGAAAGCAACGATGCGCGAAATTCTGGGAAAGACGATATTGAGAATGCTGTCGTGACGCTAGATATCTCTCCGAATTTATTGACGTTCTTAAATGTCGATGCGCTCGTGTATCAAGACAATGTCGCCTCGGCTAGTCTTTCTGGCGATCGTATCACGATCCACTTAGAACGCCCGATCGCACCTGGAGATCGCATAGAATGGAACTTGACTGCTCGGGTGGATGAACAATCAGCTGCTGGGAACGGTCTGACCCCAGTAACGATCAACGGTAGAGTTTCGGGGAATCAGCCAGAGACGGAAAACATCCTGGTAGGGGAAGACAGTTTCACGCTACAGACAGGTACACGTGCTGTCACTGGTGAGTTGATCAACCTTGCTGTTCATAACAATCAGCTGCAGATTTTTTATTCCAATCTTAGTACCTTTGACGTCTATATGGATGGAACCTTTTATCGAACATACAACGTGCAGCAAAGACCCGTCACGGATTCTGTCACCCTTGATATTCCTGTCCATGACATCCGTAATTTGATTTCTGTGCGCTACAAAGATGAAAATGGCGCAGACCGTGTTTCTTATTGGAACAATATCTGGGACTTCATCGATTAAACGTGAATAACCTGTTTTAAAAGCTAGAAGAACAGTCTTTCACTGCTGGATCCGCTTATTGCTGACCGAATTGCCTTGGTCAACAACGTGGGGATCTATGTAGGAAAGGCTGTTTTTTGGTGGGGAAATGACTGAAGGAAAAGGAGAAAGCAGGGTTTTTGTTCCGCAGGTTTTTTCGTGCTAGACTAAAAAGCAGAAGCACGTGAAGCAACAGCAAAACGAAGGGAACAAAGAAAGGACGTGCCGCAATGGCAACAACAGCCAAAGAAACCAAAGTACATGATGTATTTGAATCGATCGCTTCCCGTTATGATCGAATGAACGGTATTATCTCCTTTCAGCTGCACAAACGGTGGCGCAAGGATACCATGAAACGAATGGCAGTACCAATGGGTGCGGAGATATTAGATTTATGCTGCGGTACCGGGGATTGGGCGTTTGCATTGAATGAAGCGGTCGGTCCGACTGGGCAAGTGACCGGCGTTGATTTTAGCGAAGAGATGTTAACGGTTGCCAAAGAAAAGGCCCAGAAAAAGCAACAAACGCAGATCCAGTGGCAGACTGGCAATGCGATGGCATTAAGCTTTCCAGACGAGCACTTTGATTATGTGACGATCGGGTTCGGGTTGAGAAATGTCGCGGATCGCCAACAAGTCTTGGCAGAGATCCATCGGGTGCTGCGCCCAGGCGGGAAACTCGTTTGTCTCGAAACATCACAGCCCACACTGATCGGCTGGCGGCAACTGTTTACTTTTTATTTTCACCATGTCATGCCGTTATTTGGCAAACTGTTCGCCAAAAGCTATCAAGAGTATTCCTGGCTGCAGGAGTCCGCACGTGATTTTCCTGACAAGGAGGCATTGAAACGAGAATTTCAGGCAGCTGGCTTTGATGTGTTGCAAGTCAAAAGCTATGCAGGGGGTGCGGCGGCGATGCATCTAGGGGTCAAACCCTAAGCTTGCTTTCCCTTTGTGCGAGAAAAAACGAAAAAATGAAAGAGACCATCATGCCCTTTATGGCTTGATGGTCTCTTTGCGTTGAGCAATTCAGAGAGTGATTGTTATTTTTTCTTTGGGTTTAAAACAATGTTGGTGTATAACCCAATGGTCACCACGTAATAAATGGCATAGAGGGCGATAAAGATGCCAAAAGGTAACCATAGGTCATGGTACGGATCGATCATCAAGGTGGTGAACATTTTTAGACCGAACAAGACATGGATCATTCCTAAGATACCAGGAACTAGGAAGAGCACGCCAATCTCTTTGCGGATCGAGCTTTTTAGTAAACGTGTGCGGGTACCGATTTTTTTCAGCATCGTGTAACGTTGGATGTCGCTGTTTGCCCCTGAAAGAATTTTGAACATCAGGCAGCTAGCTAACATCGTCAAGAAGGCGATACCCAGGAAGAAGCCCATAAATTCAAAACCAGAGAAAATCCCGTTATAGCTGTCGTAGGCGAAGACCCGTTGTGAGAAATTCATATCGGCGGTTTCTGAAGAATTTGCGTCTTGATTTGCTTGCGCCAAATCACGCAGCCCATCGTAGCTTGCTTGGAAGTCTTTGACTTGTACCATTCGCAAGCTGGTTTCCGATGCATTGACCGCATCAAAAGCGGTTTGATCGATGACTTGGATCTCCTTACCTCGTTGTTCTGGTAAGAGGTAGCTACGCAATTGGTCTTGGGCGGTCACATCAGAAGCTAATTGATCGCCAGTCAGCTTGTTGTAAGTAACATCGACACTCAACTGATCCATACTGGAGCTGAGCAAGTTGTTTTCGTTGAATTGTTCCTTCACGTAATAAATGGTGTCATCTGTTTCTTTCATGCTGTAGGTCACATCAAGGGTCGGGTTTAGCGCGTTGACTTTTTCGTCAGAGGCGTTTTGGGCATTGTTCAAATACAAGTCATAAGGGGCAACAGTTTTTGCTAGGATAGGGATCTCGTTTTTAAAGCCAAGACCAACCGTCAAGGCTCCTAATGCTAGAGCAAAAAGCATCGCCACCATCGAAAGCATCTGGGTATACTCACGAATCCGAAAGCTTAATTGCGACAAGGTGAAATTGTTTAACTTTTTCAACGCGATCGTATCGTTCTTCTTTAATAGGGATAAAAGAGCGATGATCACCGAACGAAAGACTAGGTATGTGCCAAGAACGATCGTGACAAGGGCGATGCCGATCCCGATCAATTGGAAGGTCATCAAATCGCTCATCATATAATAGCCGATGGCTAAGGAACAAAGACCTAAAATGGTTTGCAAGAAGAGCAAGAATGGCCGTTGTTTGACTTGTGCCGGCGTGCTTGTTTCTCGTAATAATGCTAAAATCGATTTTTTGGCAATTGCCCGTGCATTGAAGATGGCAGCAATCAAAAAGAGAACCGAGAAGAAGACGACGGTTACGATCAATGCTTCTGGACTAAATGCTGCATAATGGGTGATCTGCAAGTTTAATTGATTGACTAGCAAAGTATTGACACCACTTGCTAAGCCGATCCCTAAGATAGAGCCGAAGGCGGTGGCAACGATACCTACCATAAAGGTTTCGATAAAGATCATTTGGGCGATCTTTCGTCCTTTGGCTCCTAACATCATAAACATGGCATAGTCCTTTTGTCGCATCGCCATCAAGAAAGAATTGGCATATAAGATGTAGGCAAAGGTAATGATCCCTAAGAGGACCGAGCCAAAACGAAAGACGAAGACCACCATACTGATGATCGAGTTGCTTTTTAAAAAGGCTTCATTGCTCGCCATTGATTCGAACATATAAAAGATGGCTGAAGCCATGACTAGACCAGAAAAGAGGACGATATAATCCTTCAACCGAGCTTTGATCCCGGTAAGTGATAGTTTCCAAAGCATGTGTTCTTCCTCCTTATTGTTCCAAGTTTCCTAGAATGACAAGGATCTGGCGGTAAAACGCTTCGCGGCTTTGATCCTCACGTTTGACTTCTTGATGGATCTTTCCGTCCTTGATAAACAAAATACGTTGGCAATAGCTGGCAGAAAGGGGATCATGAGTGACCAATAAAATCGATACTTGGTCATTGGTATTCAAGTCGTCCATCATATTCAATAAGTCTTTCGCACTTTTTGAATCCAAGGCACCTGTCGGTTCATCCGCAAAAAGGATCGTTGGTTCCGTGATCAAGGCTCGAGCGGCTGCCACCCGTTGCTTTTGTCCACCAGAGATCGCTGCTGGATATTTGTCGAGAATATGTGTGATGGACAAGCGTTCTGCGACTCGTTTGATCCGTTGTTGGATGATCTTTGGTTTGACTCCTTGTAAAGACAATGGGACAGCGATGTTTTCTGAAGCCGTCAAGTTTTCTAATAGATTGAAGTCTTGGAAAATAAAGCCGATTTCACGGCTGCGGAAATCTGCCAAGGCATCGCCTTTTAGTTTGGTGATATCGCTATTGTTGATGCGAATGGCACCTTTTGTCGGATGATCCAACGTTGAAAGAATGTTTAGTAGGGTGGATTTCCCTGAACCAGAAGCCCCCATGATCCCAATGAATTCGCCTTTTTCAATATCAAAGCTGATACCTTTTAAGGCTTCGGTTTGTTTTTCGTTGGCTTTTCCGTATACTTTGGTCAGTTCATTTGCTTGAATAATTTTTTCCATCGTTGCGTTACGCTCCTTTTAATTGGGTTAATGCTTTGGCTGGGATGTCTTTTTCTTTGACCTCTTCATAGCCAGTTACCCCTTTTTTTTCGTTCCAAGTAAGCTTCAAATAGGCTTCTTTGCGCAATGGTCGTTCTTGGAAACCGTTGAAATCAAGGGTTTTGCTTTTGCCGTTCTCATCATACCCTGGCAATTCGTAATGGTATTGCGTATAGACATTCCCATTGTCATCCTTAGAAGTCGTCTTTTCACCATCTGTGGTGATTTGGACATAGTAGCTGTCGCCGCCCATGATGACGGTTTGTGCGACTTGCAATGCGCCGAACCCTATGAGGAGGAGCGCTGCAAGTCCAATCAGAAGTTTTTTCAACTATCGGTCACCTCGTTTTTTATTATGATGAAAGTATAACGCTGGTTTTCTGAAAAGTAGTGTGAAAAATCTATCAATAAACTTTCATTTTTGTCACGACAAACGAACAAAAAACGTTTCTAAAGGGTGAAGGTCACCGCTTAGAAACGTTTTTTGCGTAGGGCTTTTCAGTTGTATTTTTTGCGATACAATTCAACGATCAATTGCTTATCCTCGTACATAATGGATGCTTCGTCGATCATTAATCCTAATAGATAGTAATCTTTTTCTTCATGGATCGTTTGATGACCGCCTAACAGCTCCACATAATAATTTTCTAATGTGCTATCTCTTGGTGTGTTGAGCATGTCGATAAAATGTTCTAAATCAGAGGGCTGCTCTGGAAATTGACCTTGCACAACTGCTTTAAACCCCTCTGCTTCAAAGGCCATCTCACTTATTATCTTTTGACAGTCATGGGACAAAAAGTAGGTGACCACTTCATCGACGATTCGCCGTGCCCGTTCTTTTTCAATCATTTTCTTCTCCGCCTTCTGATTTGCTGGTATTCATCTAACAATGGTACCATTGCTGCCGCGACAAATCCACTGGAAAAGCCATTATTGTATAAGTTCAATCCTCCATGTAAATAGGTGATATTTGTGACCAAGGCTGCATGGACTACCCCAGCGATTACGCCAGCAATCGGACCATAGTACCCACTGATGGGGGCTAAACTGGTGCCGAAGATCGCTGTCAGCAATAAGCTGAAGGTCGACACGTCAGAGGTCAAACCGACCTTGGTTGCTAAAACCACCCCAATCATGACAGGCAAACTATTTCTCCAGTGATTTCCGAATGCACTGAAGCCAATCACGGTCAGTATTGCGCCTAAAAGGGGACCAGATAGTTCGCCTTGTAAGAAGAAGACAAAGAACAGCATCAACATCCCCATCATCGCCATGTTCATCATCGTGACCCCAAGGGAAAAAATCGTGACATAGTCCGTCATTAGTTTCCCTGACGTTTGAAAAAGCTCAGGCAAGCCTTTGAGGGATCGCTGGTTTAGAAGATACCCGATAAGAAACATGGCAAGACAAAGAATGAGCAAGAACCCAGTCAGGTAATAGTGATACTCCGTCGTCAACTGTTTGTTTGAATAGACTTCTAAGTCGAACAGGCGTAAAAAACTCGTGAAAAACATAGTGATGATGCCAGTAGCAAACCCGATATTATACAAAGAAAAACCTTGGTGGAATTGTAAAAATTGAGCTGCTAGAGGAGGGAGCGCCAAACCGATCAATAGACCGATCCCATAACCGAAAGCGATCCCGACTGGTAAAGGCAACCCTAAACCGAATGCTAAGTAACTGATCACCGGCGAGGCGGCACTGCCAAATAAGGCAACCAGTGAATATTGTGTTGCGGGGCGTTGCTGTATGTAAGAGTATAAATAGACACCAAGTGGAATGGGAATCGAGTTAAAGATGTTTTTTCCAAAAAAAGAAAAGCCAGATATGGTAAAAAAAGCAGCGATCATTGGTCCACTAATAATCGTTCCTTGCTTTTTCGCAAGGAGGATACTGATCAATGTCAATAAGCCACTGTTTAAAAAGGCGCTTCCAAGATTGCCGATCGCAAAATAATCAGAAATCAAATTGCTGGGGGCATTTAAGATTGCCAGCGAGCCTTGCCACAAAGCTTGAGGAGGGGAAGCAACCAAGCCAATGAGGATCAAGACGATGCTATACGCCAAAAGCAAGCGCTGGGTTAAGAGCTGTGAGATAGGTGCAAAGGGTTTCGATTTTGTTTGTAAGAAAACTCGTTTATCTGCCATAATTTCATTGAACGCTCCTTTTTTTCATAGTATCACACCTTTTAGCGACAAAAAAGTTTTTTTTGACAGTTTTAAGCAGCGGGAGGACAAGAGAAATGAGAACCAAAAAAGGGAGAAAAAGAAAAATTTAAGAAAATGCGAATAAAAATAACGGCGATCTATCAATGAGAATCGCCGTTTTGTCAATAATTTCATCAATCGGTGAAATTATTGACAGAAAGAATTTTACGAAAATTGTTATAATTTAGTTAATCTCGTTCAGATTTTCTAATAAAAAAGCCATTTTAAGATAAAAAAACTGTTTGCTTGGTTTTTTTATTCGAAGATCGAGTGGTCACTGAATCACGAGGAAGGGATTTAAATAAGGAGGAAGAGTATGAAGAAAACGAAGTTTGGCATGATTACTTTATTGGCAGCGCTTGTTTTAGGGGCTTGCGGACAAAGTAACGGAGGTGGAACAGGTTCGACAGATACAGGAGAGTCGTCATCAGACGCTGCAGCATCAGATATCGGTACTATGCCATTGGCAGTAGTGAACGATGGTGAAGTAATGGATGGCGGTACATTGGATGTGGCAGTCGTCATGGATACTCAATTCCAAGGATTGTTCCAATGGGAGTTCTATCAAGATACTTATGACAATGATTTTATGTTACCAAGTCACGAACAGCTCTTTTTAAGAGATGCAGATTTTAAAATCGTTGATGGTGGAGCGGCTGATCTTGATTTAGATATTGAGAATAACATAGCAACAATCACTTTACGAGATGATTTGAAGTGGTCAGACGGGGTAGATGTCACAGCCGAAGACGTTATTTTCTCATATGAAGTAATTGGTCACAAAGACTATACAGGAATCCGTTATGATAATACCTTTACGAATGTGGTCGGAATGGAAGAGTATCACAATGGAGATTCAGATACGATTTCGGGAATTACCGCTGTCAGCGATAAAGTTGTTGAAGTTGAGTTTAAAGAAATGCATCCAGGAATGATGCAACTAGGTGGTGGTGTCTGGTATTCGGCGTTACCAAAGCATACCTTTGAAGGCATTGAAGTTGCAGATATGGAATCTAGTGATCCTGTTCGTAGCAACCCAATTGGCTTTGGTCCTTACCAAATGAGTAACATTGTTCCAGGAGAGACTGTTGAATATACTCCGAATGAGCATTATTACGGTGCTACACCATCGTTAGATAAAATTGTAATGCGTGGCGTTCCTTCCGCATCGATCAATGAAGCATTGAATGCTAAACAATATGATCTTGCACTGAAAATGCCTACTGATACTTACGATTCCTATGCGGATACTGATGGATACCAAATTTTAGGCCGTCCAGAACAATCCTATACGTACCTTGGATTCAAATTGGGCACTTGGAATGAAGAAACAAATAGTGTCGAATACAATCCAGAAGCAAAGATGGCAAATAAAGCGTTACGTCAAGCAATGGGCTATGCAGTAGACAATGATGCGATTGGTGAGCGTTTCTATTATGGCTTACGCTCAAATGCTAGCACACTGATCCCACCAGTTTATGGCTCATTGCACAACTCAGAGCTTGAAGGATACCATTTAGATTTAGATAGAGCAAATCAATTACTAGATGATGCAGGCTTTATCGACGTAGATGGCGACGGCTTCCGTGAAGATCCAGATGGCAACAAATTGACCATCAATTTTGCTTCAATGGCAGGTGGAGAAACTGCGCAACCATTGGCGGATTACTATGTTCAACAATGGCAAGAAATCGGTTTGGATGTTCAGTACTCAACAGGGCGTCTGATCGACTTCCAAGCCTTCTACGACAAGTTGAAAAATGATGATCCAGACATCGATGTTTATCTAGCTGCTTGGGGAACAGGATCCGACCCGTCTCCAACCGGTCTATGGGGACCAAATTCTGCCTTCAACTACACTCGTTATGAGTCTGATCGCAATACAGAATTATTGGCAGCCATCGATTCAAATGACTCATTTGATGAAGAAAAACGCAAAGAAGCGTTTGATGCGTGGCAAGAATATATGTTGGAAGAAGCGTTTGGTATTCCAACACTTTATCGTAACCAAGTATTGCCGATCTCTGATCGTGTTGCAAACTTTACGTGGGCATATGATCCAGATCATAATCCATGGGCGACTATCGGTGTGACTTCAGAATCTCGTTAATCGGTTAGTAAATTACACAAATGAATCGGCAGCAGCATGCTCGTTGCTTTTGCCAAACAAAACCAGTTAGGTCTAAAACCTAACTGGTTTTTTTCTTGGTCCATGCAGACGGAAGAAGCAAGTCGAATGTTGAACCCTTCATTTCGAGCGGGTGTTTCGTGGGCGGGTTGGAGTGACATTGACGAAAAAGCTGAGCTCCGTTGGAAGATCAGCTTTTTTTGTTAGATAACATTACATAAATGCCCATTTAATAAGCGGCTAAATCGCACGATTGGTAACAGCAGCAAGCAACTGTTGGAGATCGTCTTTATGGTTCTGGTAACCCGCTTGTTCAATAACGACTAAGGTGTTTTTTAGAATCTCTTTGTTCAACTGAGCGGATTGCAAATACGAGTATATTTCCTGATACAGCACTTGATGGATTTTCAAATAAAAATAGAGGGGTGTATTGGGGAGCGGTTCAGACAAGAGCAGAAACTTGTTTAGTAGATAGGCATCTTTATTTTCGCTGGCAAAGGCACAGCCGTTTAAGATCACGACACTTAACAGATTTGCATAAAATGGATCATTGGCGTAGTGAAGAATTTTTTTGATCCCATGATCTAAGTAATAACTGATCGTTTCTTGGTCAAAAATAAATAACAAATTTGAGAATAAATTTAACTCAAAGCGCCCCCAGGTTTCGATATCAAACAAGTATTGCTTTACCAGTTCGACTTCTTGGGTGTAAGCTCCTTGATTCATCAGAAATGATTCACGGTTGAGCAGCAGCAATCCTTGGACATACAAAGAATAATAGAAAAAATTTTGTGTCTCAAAGTAGCGTTTTTCCAGGCTAGTCAAGTAGTCGAGAGTCAGTGTTCGCTCATAGTAACGGGTATAGAAATCTTGCACCAGCTGACGTTTCTGATCCGTGACTTCGCTGTCGATCAACAGACTGAACTCATGAACCGTAATATTCATTTTGTCTAAGTAGTCAAACAAGGTTTGTGAAGAGAGGTTTGTTTTACGATTTTCGAATGAAGAAAGGGTGGTGCGTGAGGAAATACCTTCGGCAAGCTTGGCTTGCGAGATTTTGCGATCTGTGCGCAGTTTTTTGATTAAAGAGCCTTGCTGTTTCATGGGGGACCTCCTTAATTGTGACGCATTTCTGAACAATGTGATTTTAATAACATGTTATCAAATATAATAAGGTATAGCAAATAATAAAGGAGGTAGTTTTTCATGGAATTTGAACCATTCGGCCCTTGGGAAATCAACCCATTTAAAAACTAGTACTGCCTTTTCTGCGAAACCTTATCGTTGACCTTTCAATGATAAGTCTTGTGACTGTTTCCTTTATGATAGGAACAGCATTTTCCTCGCTTTCTGCGGTCTTTATCGCAGGAACGAGCAACATCTTGAAGAATCGAAAGGGTATTTGATTGCTTCCCCCTCTCAAAGACACCTTTTCGTTTGTGGAAGTCATGAAGCGCATGAATCGCTAAAAGCGGTCAGTCACATTGAATGTCTGTCATGCACCAGACCTTCCCCAATTCTTTGATTCTTTGTGATTGATCGTTTTTTGTAAAGCATCATCCTTCTAGCTATGACCGTAATGTACGAAGATTACGGTTTTTTTTGTTGTGTGCTGTTGGATAAAATCTGCAAGAGTTGTCACAGAGGGTTTATACAGAAAAACCCCTCACTATCAGTAAAAAATCCACTTCAAATAAGAGTGAAACAAAGCCGAAAAGGAAAAAAGAAAAACGTTTGCAAAAAAAGTGTTGACATTTTTTCTCAGAATGAGTACTATTATCTCAACGGAACATGAGAGTGTTCTCATTACTGGATTCGTTACTGTTCGGCAGGCAAGACCAGAGGAAAAAAGTGCGTTGATTACCCAAAGTTTCTTGGGTTGTACACTTTTTTGCTTTGGTCTTCTTTTTTTGCTCCATTATTTCTAATAGCTAAAAAAAGAACCGGTTCCAAGGTAAGGTCCAGTCATTGATCAGCAAAGGAGGGGAGAAGTAAAACGCAATGAACTGCCAGCTAGTTTTGACGATAGCCTGCAACACTTTCTAGAGCAGTCAATCACCTCGTCACTTAACGGCATGTCAGAGAAAGAAAAAAATACAAGACCTTCTGCATAGACGTCAAAGGATGCAACGTTTTTTACGGGCTATGCTGATCAAGGAGGATCGTTCGTGAAGATTATCAAGAGGATCAACAACAATGTTGTACTTTCAAAAGAAGATGAAGTTGAAGTGATCCTAATGGGAAAAGGGATCGGCTTTCAAACGAAACCGGGTGACCCGATTCCAGCTGAGCGAATCGAAAAAAAATACTATCCAGAAGATGATTTGACAGTGGAACATATGTCGAAAGTCATGACGAAGGCTGACGAAAAACAAATGGCCGTCATTTATGAAATCGTGCGTCTTTTTCGGGATAGTGTTGGAACCGATTTCAATCCAAATGTTTATTTCACACTGATGGATCATATCTTGTTTGCCATCAGTCGTCAAAAGCAAGAAATTGTTTTGACCAATCCCATGCATTGGGAAATCAAGAAAATTTATGCCAAGGAATATGCGGTCAGTGTCCAAGCGGTCGAGTTGATCCGCAAAGAGCTGTATCCCGATTTTTCACAAGAAGAAGCTGCGTTTATCACTTTGCATTTCGTCAATGCGCAAATTGAAAAAAGCGCCAATCAAAGTGCTTATGAGCACACCGAGTTGACGAACAATATTTTACGGATCGTTAAGTACAGCATGAACATCGAGTTTGATGAGAATTCTTCCTACTTCCAACGGTTCGTGACCCACATTCGCTATTATTTAATTCGACAAAGTCAAGAAAAAGAAGAGCCAGTATTGGCAAATCCAATGATTGCCTTGGCCTTCAGCAGCTATCCAAAAGAAAAAGAAACCGCAGATTCGATCAAAGAATACTTATTTGAACAAAAGGGCTGGCATGTCAACGATATGGAATTGATGTATTTGATTCTGCATATCGGTAACTTAGCCGCTCACTCAAAATTAACCTAAGAATGGAAATGGATTCGTTACAGTTCGGCTGGCAAGACCTGCACTTTCTTACAATACTCGATGAGGAAACCCGTCACTCTTTTTTTAGGGGATCTCTCATGCTTGTTTATTGTAGAAATGGCTGGTCTTTTTATTTTTATTAAATGACCAATAAAAAAGGAGCAATCAAAATGGCAAAATATACTGAATTAGCGCAAGACATTTTGGCCCACGTTGGTGGCAAAGAAAATGTCTCATCTGTAAAACACTGTGTGACTCGCTTACGATTCCACTTAAAAGACGAAAGCAAAGCGGACACTGATTATTTGCAAAAACGTGACGGTGTCGTGACCGTCGTCAAAGCAGGCGGACAATACCAAGTCGTTATCGGCAATCATGTGCCAGATGTTTATGATGAAGTGTTGAAAGTCGGCGGATTAGCCGATGGTGGCAGTCTTGATATCGATGAAGGCGACGGGCAAAAAGGCAGCTTGTTTGACCGCTTTATCGATGTTATCTCAAGCCTGTTCCAACCGTTCTTAGGTCCATTAGCGGCAGCCGGTATCTTAAAAGGGATCACGGCGTTGCTGGCAGCAACTGGGATGGAAGCGACCAATGGTATCTATGTAGTAATGAATACTCTAGGCGATGGTTTGTTCCAATACTTACCAATGATCTTAGCCGTCACTGCAGCGAAGAAATTCAAGATGAACACCTATACAGCATTAGCGATCGCAGGGGCGATGGTCTATCCTGGCTTAGCAGAAAGTGTGGCTGAAGCGAGCAAAGTCTTCGGTCTAACCTTGACCTTACCAGCAGGTGGCTACTTTAACAGCGTACTGCCAATCATTTTAGCGATTTTTGTCGCTTCGAAAATTGAACAGTTTATGCGCAAAGTTACACCTGATGTAGTCAAAATGTTTGTGGTTCCGTTTGTAACGATTTTGATCACTGTGCCGTTGACCTTCTTTGTGGTAGGTCCAGTCGCAAATACAGCATCTAGCTGGATCGGTGTTGCTTTCCAAGCGGTGTACGATTTCAGCCCAATCATTTACGGCTTTGCTTTAGGGGCATTATGGCAAGTATTAGTTATGTTTGGTCTTCACTGGGGTCTTGTACCATTGGCGATCATGGATATGGCACAAAACGGCTCTTCGATTATTTTGACCGCAGCAGTGCTACCATGTTTCACGCAAACGGGTGTGTTAGCAGCGATTTGGTTGAAAACGAAAGAACCAAAAGTCAAACAAGGCGCAATGCCAGCATTGATCTCATCGATCTTCGGTGTGACTGAACCTGCGATCTACGGGTACACGTTGCCAATGAAAACACCATTTATCGTTTCTTGTTTAGTTTCAGGTTTCGTCGGTATCTACTTGTCAATCTTTAACGTCACTGGTTATGCAATGGGTGGTATGGGGATCTTCTTGTATCCTGCATATATCGATCCAGCAACAGGCAGCTTCCATAGTGTGATCCACTTGGCGATTGGTACAGTGATTGCGATCGTAGCGTCATTTATCATCATGATGTTGTTGAAAGTACCAACATTGTATACAACTGTTGATTCACCAGTCGACGGTCAAGCAACACCAGCAGCGCCAGCGCCAGAAGCAAAAACCGTTTCTGCCAGCGTCAAAGATGAAACAGTCAAAAGCCCAGTAACTGGTCAAGTGGTTGCTTTAGCAGATGTGGAAGACAAAGTCTTTTCTTCAGGTGCTATGGGAAAAGGGATCGCCGTTGAACCAGCGATCGGTGAAATCACTGCGCCAGCAGATGCAGAAGTCAAAATCTTGTTTCCAACAAAACATGCCATCGGTTTAGTGACAGAAGATGGAACAGAACTATTGATCCACATCGGCATGAATACGGTAGAACTTGAAGGCAATCACTTTACTGCCTACATCAACCAAGGAGACAAAGTCAAAGCTGGTCAAAAATTGATCTCTTTTGATACAGAGGCGATTCGTGCGGAAGGCTATTCCTTGCTGACACCAGTCATCGTCACGAACTCTAACGACTACAGTGACATCCAAACGACACAGTCAAAAGAAGTAACAGCGCAGGACGATTTGATCGAAGTCGTAAAATAAATGCGTTTAACGGCACGTCGCTGGATCAGTAAGAATGCTTTCTTGCTGATCTGCTGTGTCGATTATTAAAGAAAAAGAAAGTAGGCTAATCATGACAGAAAAACAATTTCCAAAAGGCTTTTTATGGGGCGGCGCCACTGCAGCCAACCAATTTGAAGGAGCATGGAACGAAGGCGGACGTGGTCCAGCGACATCCGATACAGCGATCGCTGTCAAACCAGAAGACCGCAAAAACATGGCAGAATTTGCTGCACCAATGACACGGGAAAAAGTTTTGTTTGCCTTAAATGACAAAGAAGGCTTGTATCCAAAACGTTGGGGGTCAGACTTCTACCATCGCTACAAAGAAGACATCGCCTTGTATGCAGAGATGGGCTTCAAAACCTTCCGTCTGTCCATCGCTTGGTCAAGAATTTTTCCAAATGGTGACGATGCTCAGCCAAATGAAGAAGGCTTGCAATTTTATGACAATGTGTTTGATGAGTGTGCGAAATACGGGATCGAACCCTTAGTGACTCTCTCTCACTACGAAACACCTATTGGGATCGCGTTAAACTATGGCGGCTGGAAAAATCGCCAAGTGATCGATTTGTTCGTCAAATACGCAGAAACCGTGTTGACCCGCTACAAAGACAAAGTCAAATACTGGTTGACCTTCAATGAAATCAATATCATGGGGATCTCTGGCTATGTTGGTGGTGCCTTGTTATCCGAAGACGGCACACAAAACCTTTCTGACATGTATCAAGCCGTGCATCATCAATTTGTGGCTTCTAGTTTAGCAACAAAATTTGCCCACGAAATCAATCCTGACATCAAAGTAGGGATGATGTTGGCACGGATGCAAGCTTACCCAGCTACACCAAATCCAGCAGATGTGATGGAAGAAATCAAACGTGACCACGAGAATCTCTTCTTCTCTGATGTCCAAGTTCGTGGGAAGTATCCAGCATATACGAAGCGCTTCTTTAAAGAAAACGGCATCGAAGTGACCTTCGAAGACGGCGATTTAGACATTCTTGCGCAATACCCTGTCGACTTCATGTCCTTTTCTTACTACATGAGTTCTATTGCCCGCCACAATCCTGAAGAAGGCGGCGAAGCAACTGCTGGCAACTTTTCTTTAGGTGAATCAAACCCTTACTTGGAAGCCTCTGACTGGGGGTGGCAAATCGATCCAATCGGCTTGCGTGTGACTTTGAATAACTTGTACGACCGCTACCAAGTACCGTTGTTTATCGTTGAAAACGGCTTAGGTGCCTTGGATACGGTGGAAGAGGATGGTTCGATCCATGACAGCTATCGCATCGATTATTTGAAGGCGCATATCGAACAAATGTATGAAGCGATCGAAGATGGTGTGGAATTGATGGGCTATACGCCTTGGGGTTGTACCGACTTAGTATCGGCTTCCACGTCAGAAATGTCGAAACGCTACGGCTTTGTCTATGTAGACGCGGATGATGAAGGAAACGGCAGCTTTGACCGTTCCCGCAAAGATAGTTTCTACTGGTACAAAGAAGTGATTGCCACCAATGGCGGTAGTTTGTTACAGGATTAAAAACTACACCAAAGCGGCTCTCTTTTGTGAGAGCCGCTTTTTTTGCTGGGTTTAGAGAACAAAGAAGAAAAAGGGAATCAGCAGCTGCCATCCCAGATAAATTAAAGATACAGTCAGCGCCCACTTCTTCATTTTCGGCTTAGGCACAACGGATTCAGGCATCAAATACACAAGGGAAAAAACCGTGAGAAGAAATAGCAGGGTCAGTGGTTGGACGACAAAGGTCAGCCTGTTCATAGGAAACGCTCCTTTCAAGAGGTTTGATGATTCTTTGTTACGATGTGGTAATTTACAATTTTATTATATATTTAATGTTTTGGAAACGCAATGTGTACGTGGGGAGCGCAAGTGTCACAACGAAAGGAATCAGAGAGCAAGGCTTGGCATGCCGTTATCGGCGAAAAGTGATTTTTTCATCAAAGCAGACTGAATAAGAATGAGTGAGGATGAACAATAAAAAAATCCCCTTGAAAGGGGATCATGAGCCGAAATCCTTACGAAGGGGATGAAAGGAGCTACTTCATAGGTATAGCTCGTCTTTGTTGTAGTCAAAAGGCATTAAGAGGGCGTTTTGGCGGGAGTCAGGCGCAGCTGCAGTCAACGTTTTCTACTACGCAAATAAAAAATATACCCAAGCAGACTAGCAGAAATCAAGAAACCCATAAAATAAACGGTTAGTTTCATATCTGGCATGACATAGGAGTATTCTAAGATTTTACAAACAAAGATGATCAAAGAAACAGTGATCGTTAGAGAAACCCATGTGAAACGCGGCAGTCGTTTTGTTAGGAAGACCAAACCTAACGAAAAAAAGATGACTGGTACCCAAAAGATCAAGCGAGCAAGTTGGATCATTTTATCTCTCCTCATTCTTTCTTATTTGAGTAAAAGGATAACGTAAATATTCATTTTTTTTAAATAATATCCATTGGTTGTGAAAAAAATAGTTAATAATCAGAAGGGTATGTGAAGACCCGCTAATGTTTTTAGTGCCGCGAATAAACAGCATTTTTTTTAGAAAACGAGCATGCTTTTTATTACTTTAGAAAGTTTCAGCACATATTACAGACACCAAACACTGGATGATCGACAGCCACCACAGTCATCCCGATGTTTTTCTACAGACCGCAAAGGAGATGGAGGCCTTTCGTCGGGCACTCCTCGAACTGCTAGAAAAGTAGCAAAATCAACCACTGCACACAAAAATTTCATTACGATTTCCCAGCAGAATGATGAGATACCTGGGGGCGTTTTCACTACTGAGTCATGCAGCATTTTCGTTTTACTAAGCATCTGTTTTCTTACAGATGCTTTTTTTCTGGTGAGCGTTTCGTTTCTCATTCGCTCCATCTTCCTTTACACTTTTAAGTAAGGTCATAACAAACGATGACAAATAAGAAGTAGAAATAATCAAGGAGGAAACGAGCATGTCAGAAAAAATCAACAATCCGTTAACGAAGTATTATGATGGCAAATTTGAAAAACAGGTGCAAGAAGCACCGGCGATTCAAGGAAAGATGCAGCCAGTACCTGATTGCGGGGAAGAAAGCTACGCAGGTTCAGGCAAATTAGCTGGACGCAAAGCATTAGTGACCGGTGGTGATTCTGGTATTGGTCGAGCAGCAGCGATTGCTTTTGCCAAAGAAGGCGCCGATGTTGCAATCAACTATCTTCCTTTTGAAGAAGAAGACGCGCAAGAAGTCAAGGCAGTCATTGAAAAAGCCGGACGCAAAGCAGTTTTGATCCCAGGAGACTTGAAAGATGAAACTTTCGCTCGTCAATTGGTTCATGAAGCAGCCAAAGAATTAGGCGGGTTAGATACGTTGGTTCTAAATGCTGGGATGCAACAAGCGGTGAAGGACATCAAAGAGTTGACTACGCAACAAATTCAAGACACCTTTACAACGAATATCATCTCGATGTATTGGACAGTCCAAGAAGCATTGGATTACTTACCAGCTGGTGGAAGCATCATCACGACCACTTCGATCCAAAGTGCGGAACCAAGCGCCCATCTTTTAGACTATGCAGCCACGAAAGGTGCCATTACTTCCTTTAGTAAAGGGCTAGCTGCGCAATTAAGTGAAAAAGGCATTCGGGTCAATACCGTTGCGCCTGGTCCAATCTGGACGCCACTTCAAATTTCTGGTGGACAACCACAATCTGCGATCCCAGAATTTGGTCAAAAAGAATTGATGAAACGTGCTGGACAACCAGTCGAATTAGCACCAGTCTACGTTTTCCTAGCCTCTGATGAAGCAAGCTATGTAACTGGTCAAGTGTACAGTGTAACGGGTGGTAGCTTCTTCGCTTAACAATCCCTGGATAAACTTGTAGGAAAAAAGCTCGAGCAAAGATGCTCGGGCTTTTTTTGCGGATGAAAAGGGAATCGGCAGCTTACTTTCCTTGTTTGGCAAACATCTTGGTCATCATCAGTTGATTGATCTTTGCAAAAACGGCTGCCCACTCTTGTTCGGCTTGTAGGTTAGACAGTAAGACTAATTTTTCGGAAAACATCACTTCTTCATAGCTATCGGTGATTAAAAGATCGGCTGCTTCCATCTGGTTAACAAAAGTCACTGATGCTTTGGAATAAATCGAACGGATCCTTGTCTCGATCATTTGCTTTGTGCGGTATTGGATCGTCGTTTGAATATAGATCGACACGGTCGGGGGCGTATTCATCTGTGTTTCCAAATACAAGAGATGCGCGAGATAAGGCAACTGTGTCTGTTCAAAATACTCTTTGTCCAAGTCAGCAAATGGATACCTTTCAACATGGGTCAGTAAAAGTGTGCAGATTGCTTCATAGGTTTTGTCTTTCGAAGGAGTGTTTTCGGTCAACAGTTGGTGTTCGAGCTGCCACACTTCCAGAAGATCGATGCCGATAATGATCGATAGATTGAAGACCAGCAGACAGCTGCTTAATAGTTTTTCAAATTCGGCGACTTCTTGACTTGGAGCAAAGGTATCGTGCCAATCTTTGATCATTGCAGTGAAAAAGCGCACAAGATCGGTATCAGAATGTTTGATCTCTTGGATGATCGCTTGATTCTTCGCTTGGGGAATCACCCCTGGCAAAAACACATGCAAAAAGAAATTTAAGTAAAGATATTCTGACTGAAGCGTCTTTTCTGAGGCATAATCGGCACTCAAAAAAAGCGATTCGAGGATTTCCTCTGGTAAAAAACAATAAAAATTCATCAATCCCATGTATTTTTCAGGGATCGCTGGCAAATATTTTTTCTGGATCGTTCGGCTGACCACTGCTTGCCAAAATGCAGCGAGTTTATTTTTCGTCAACGGATCAAAGTGAGAAACAGCAAAGAACGCTGTAAACTCTTCGACATTCTTATGGGAAACGCTCGGCAATAGCCACAAATCAGCAGGCGCACTTTGGGTCAAGAAACTGTAGGTGAAAATACGGATATCAAGCTCTTTTCCAGCAAGAACGATGCGATTATTCAGGTCTGTTCGAATTTGGATTTGAAACTTTTCCAATAGTTGATTGATTTTCTTGATCAACCGATACATATGCGATTGGCTGACATGCAAATCCAAACATAATTGCGTCAAGGTCATTTGCGGGCGCCCAATCAAGTAATGAATCAAGGTATATTGTGTGGAGTTGAGCAAATAATGATACATCAATTTTGCATAGAAAGGTTCATCGTCATCTGCTCGATCAACAAAATACTGATTGTAATGATTTTTTGATAGAAGCAGGTGAGGGGAGAGCAGCTGCAAATCTTCATTTAAAAAATAAATATATTTTTGCAGACTTTTTTGTGGGATGTTCAAAACTTCTGACAGTTGGACCAATGTCACACCATTGGAATTACAGACAACTTTGAAAATCTCTAATTTCTTTTCTTCTGCGGGAGAAATGAATTCTCGATACATAAGGGATTCTCCTTTTTGGCGTTTTTTTTACGCTAAATCTGTGAACCGTATGATAACCATGATGGATTATACTTATGATAGATGAGAATAGAATGAAAAAACACCAATTAAATTATTATTTTTTAAGGCTGTTTTTTCGATTAACCTCGGTTTCTCATTAAAAAAAGTGAAGGAAGAGATGAAAATGAACAAAAAGGCAGTAATGTTAGGTTTGGTCGGAATGGGTTTAGGAATGGCGCCGACTGCGGCAGCTGCAGCAGAAGCGAATCCAACGGCTTCAATGACGAGTCAAGCAACGCTAACGATCGAACAAGGAATCTTGTCACTGGATCAGGTGACTAATTTTAACTTCGGTACAAGCAGTATCCAAGAGATCGCTACCGATGAACAAGTGATTCAAACAACGTCGAATGAAGTGACATCGATCACGGATTACCGTGGGCCGAATCAAGCTGGCTGGCAGTTGACGGCGCAATTATCGAAAATGACGAATGCGAGCGATAACGAGCTGGCAAATGCCAAAGTCACTTTAAATGGTACAACGGCTTCTGGCGATGCAGCGCTAGTCTCGGGCACCGAATTGATGGTAGGGGCAACAGATCCAACGCTGATTGCTTCTGCTAATGGCACAACTGGCTTAGCAACCAATGACTTTAACTTTTCCAATGCTTCATTAACCGTACCGAAGCAAAATGTGAACAGCGGCACTTATAGCGGCACGATCACTTGGACATTAGCGAACACGTATCAAGCAGAGTAGGAAAGAAAGGGCGACAATGAAAAAACAAATCAAGTGTTTCATACTCATTAGTTTTTTTATCAGTTTGTGTTGCGTTACGAAAGTCACCGGTCATGCACAGACCACACGGTTCACTGTAACCCCTGAACTTCCCCAAAATCAAGTCAGTGACGTCACTTATTTCGACTTACTGGTAAATCATGAGACCGAACAGAACTTGACCGTTGCCCTTCATAATACAAGTCCAGACCCGTTGACCATTAAAGCATCCGCACTAAATAGTTATACGGCCTCTACTGGGATTATTGCGTACCAAGCAGAACAGACCGCCGAAGAGAATCAAGGAATCTCTTTTAGTGAATTGATTGAAAATCCAAGGCAGACGATCCAACTTGCCCCTGGAGAAAGCTATCAGGTTCATTTTACCCTTTCAATGAAAGGAAAAGAATTTGCAGGAGAAATACTTGGTGTGTTTGCCTTTGAAGAAGAACCGTCAGAGACAACTGAAAGCCAGCAAACAAATCTGCAAGCCAACTATAAAATTCAGCAAGGGGTCCGCTTGCGTCAGAATGTGGCAACCATGCCTGATCCCCAATTGTCTTTGATTAATTCTGAGGCGGCGGAAAGAAATGGTTCTGCTGCTCTCAAAAGCAGTATCCGCAATAGTCAGCCCACAGCATTTGGCAAAATATCTGTGAAAACGATCATACGTGAGCAAGACAGCGGCAACAAAGTTGGTGGTTTTTCTGCAGAGAATTTTCAAATAGCTCCAAATTCGGTTTTGGAGCTATTTAGTGCCTTTGATCAGAACATTCTCGAACCGGGGACCTATCTGTTACGGATCGAGTTGAATGCGCCTAAAGGAACGTGGGTGTTTGAGGATTCGGTGGTGGTTGATCGCAAGCAAGCCAACCTTATCAACCGTCAGACAACATTAGGTGCAGCGTATCTTCAAAAACAGTACTGGTTCTATGCTTTAGGGATACTACTCTTCCTGCTTGTCTTGCTTCTTTTGTTCTTTTTGTACAAGCGACGCAAAAAAGCAGAAGCAGATGATGCACCGGCAATGCAAGAAGAATCAGAATGAAGAAAGTAGGGGACAGCGATGAAAAAGTTTGGCATTAAACGATGGTTCTATGTACTTCTTTTTAGTTTCTTTCTGATGGGCTGGCGGCAAGAGACAATCTATGCTGCGGTATCTGTTCCGGACTTTCCTACGTTGGCGATTGACGATTCTTTGATCACTCCTGTGGGGCAAGCGGGTTCGCCACAAGGAGAGTCAGGATTCAATTATGTTCAGATCAATGATGGAACTACTACCAATTCCAGTGGTGGTGTTTGGTTTAATAAGCCAGTTTCCTTTACTCGCTCCTTTCGCTTAGAAATGGCATTTTGTATCGATAATACAGCAACGGACAGTGATGGGATCGCTTTTGTGATGCAAAGCAATGGTTTAAATGCACTGGCGCAACAAGCGGGACCGACGATTGGTGTCTGGTCAAATTCGGGAGGAGCGACTCCTTTAAGTACTGGGGCGATCCCCCAAAGTTTTGCGATTGAATTCGATACATTTTATAATAATGCAGGGTTGACGGGGGACGGAATGATGGATCTTGATGTTCCTTCCGGCCATCATATCGCTTGGAATTTTCCAGGTTCAAATGACGCATATACCACCGATGGTTGGCTGATTATTGACAAAGTCTTAAACCATCGAGATACGGTATCCGTACCAGATATTTCCGATGGGCAGTGGCATATTTTTACAGTAGTCTTTGATCAGCCGACGCAAACGTTGCGTTACACCGTACCAGATTTCGGTGTTGATGTGACGGTTCCTGTTGATGACACCTTCAAATCGAATTTGAATCTCACCAATAGTGCACCGGTCTATTTTGGTTTTACAGGTGCAAACGGGGGCTATGTTCAAGAAAAAGCTGTGGCCTTTGTCGATGTTGAAGGACTAGTAGAACTTGATATGCGAACCGGTGTTTTTGAAAAAGACCCAGTCAAACTATTGTTGGATACTGGTACGACACTTGCCCAGCCAGCCACTGTCGACAATAGCAAAACCATTACTTATGCGACCTATCTCTCCTATAAAAGCACCAGTGATCTAGCTGACTTGGAATCGGGAATCTTGCTCTCATCGCTTTTTCCAGAAGGACTATCATTAGTTCCCGAGGCGGTTTATTTTGGGAAAGCCAGTGAAATCATGGTTAATGGCATGCCTGAAGGCGGAACTGCCTTGCCCTTTGCCATTGAAAATGGACAATTGGTTGTGACACTGCCCGACATGGTCAAAGGGAATGAATACATCGTTCACTTTTCCGTCAATTACACAGAAGCTCCGCTCGATCAGAATTTAGATGTAGCCATCCCTGTCCAAACTGTTTTTAATGGAAATGCTTTTGTTTCCAGTATGACATCAGGTGATCCAGAAACTCATTATTATCAAATGACCGGATCCTTTCCACCGACTCTTTCAACAGGTTCGGCGTCATTGGCAGAAGCAAAAGCAGACCTGCAGATCGTGCGGCAAAAGCGCAATTCCTACATACCGATCACGATTGATGACCAAAATTCGACCCAAGCCAAAATATATGTCACGGATTTCTTTACGGAGGATAAGACAATCACCGAAACGGATTTCTCTGAAGCAGCGTTGGTTGAACGGGGAACATTGTCGGAGCCATTGTCGGATACATTGGCACTAGACACCTCAGATCTAGAACCGGGCACAACCTATTATCTTGCGTCTTATGTGATCGATACAGAAGGCAATCGATCGGCGACACGTTATTATGGCATTGACTTTCGAGGAATCGTGGTATTTGAGCGTGCGCCTGCTTCAATCAACGCAGCGGCAGTGACCTTGAATGAACTCGCAAGATCCATCAGAGACGATGGCTTTGCTTATTTAACGATTTCTTTTGATCAAGAAGCCCTTTTGTCTGTCAGCAATACCAGCGAAGGGACCTGGCAGTTAAGCGGCCAGATGACTGATTTTATGCAAAATCAGCAACAATTAGCGGAGGAAATCCAATTGGTCCTCTATGATCCGGTGACCAATCAGCTGGTGGCTTCTGTCACTTCTGAAGAACAAGTGATTTTCCAACAGCAGCCAACAGGATCAACGGACTTAACTCTGGATCTTCAGGAATATGATTGCTACTTTCGCTTTGTTCCCAAGTTGGATTTGATAGAACCTGGTACCTATTCAGGTACGGTCAATTGGCAGTTGGAGAGTACGATTGTAGACAAATAAAAAAACGCCATTACGGCGTTTTTTTTATTAAAGTTCTCAGTCGATCACTGCTAAGCTTGTCGACTTTTCGCAATTTTTAAAACTAATGATAGGCCTGCTAAAGCAAAACTGCCGTATTTAACGAATTTTTCCAAGGAATCTAAAGTTTGCTGTTTTTTGCGTTTGCAGTCCGGACAGCTTTTTTCATTGCCAGTTAACTTCTTGCCGCATTTACAATGGTTCTTCATCTTTGCTCCACTCCTCGTCTCGTTTATTTTGATGATTTTCTCTACTTTAATTATACATGTTGCTGAAGGTTCTGTCTGAAATTATGCTGTCTCCGTTTTTTGTGAAGGGCAATAAGGGCTGCTGGTTGTTTGTTTCAAATCGATCGCTGATAAGGGATGCGATCCTTGGCGGTTGATTTTTCGTATAGAAGAGAGGCAATCTATCTAAAAAAGGAGGGAAATCTGACAAATTTCTCATTTTCAGATGTTGCTGATTCGCTTTGCTTATCAGTTCAGCAAAATTTTGCTATTGTGGAGTAAGATTGAGGAATCAAAAAACGACTTCTCCTTTTTTTCTTGATTCTATCCTTAATCTGAGAACGAAAATCACCGATAGTATGCTATATATAGGAACAGGGAGCCATCCTTGACGATGTCGAATATGGCATTTGAATGAAAGGATTGATGAAATAAGTGATTTCTTCAATAATCTATACGGACACAAAGGCTTATTTGGATAAGGTGGTCGATCAAGCACTGTTGGATTTGTTAAAATCTGATTATCCCAAAGTCTATGATCATGTACAACAATTGATTGCTAACTTTGAAGAAACGATCCAACAAATTGATCACTCAAATTTTTGGCAATTGATGCCAGAGATTTTAGGCTATGATTCACGCTTTGTCTTGTTGAACTCGCTGCAATTGTCAGAAGACAAATTTTTGACGGAAATCGAGGTTATTCAGATGATCGAACGCGATTATCCGAATTTGAATAAAGAGTTTTGTGGCTATTCCTTAAAAGAAAAAGAGCACGAAAGCCTGATCTTCAACATCCAATAAGCGGTTCTTCTTAGGATCACTTGATAGAAAAGAAAGCGACTAGCGCATCTAGTCGCTTTTTTTTTATGGAGAAGAAGGAGAATTAAACGTGTTATTTATCATTAAAATAAAAATTATTTTGAAATTATGAATAAAATAGATTATTATTGGTATATAATCCTTTTAGTGAAAGAAAAAACAATCGTAAAATGAAGAGGATAGATAGCTTATGTCAATAGCTAAGATTGTTTTGATTAGAAAATAAGAACCAGCCTGATTGGCATGGAAAGGAGCAGTTATGGATTACTTGAGTTTTTCAAAAAAAGAGTGGGAAGTCTTAGTTTGTTTTTGGGCTGTGGATGAGCCGCTATGCTGTACCGAATTTAGTGAACGCTTCGGCTTGAATCGCAACACGTCATTGTCAGTGATTCGTAAGTTAGTTAATAAAGGGATACTTGAGATCGCAAGTATCAAGATGAGTGGATCAGTTTTGGCTCGTCGTTTCCAACCAGCCGTCACCGAATTGGAGATTTTGCAAAGTGGTTTGACGGAGGAACAAATTTTTGAACTGGTAAAAATTGCGATCAAAAAAATTGAAGACCCAGAACAATTAACTCAGTTGCGAAGTGTTATTGGCGAATTGAAAACCAAAGCTTCGTAGGTCATCCCGTTTTCTTCGCTGTTTGTTAGTGAAGGTTTAAAAGATAAAAAAATGATCCACTGTGAAAACAGCGGATCATTTTTCTTGTTCTTGAAATTTTTGGACCATTTTGGTCGTCAATTCGTGGAGGACTGACAGTTCTTCCGGTTCAAGGGGCAAGAATTCAGTTACTTTGTAGGGGATCTCTAGCGCTTGTTCATGGAGTCCTTTGCCTAAATCAGTCAAAGTGACCCGCAAGGAACGTTCATCGTCTTGATTTCGATTTCTTACTAGGTATCCTTTTGCTTCAAGCTTTTTTAAAACCGGTGTCAGTGTACCAGAATCTAGACATAATTGCTTCCCCAATTCTTTGACACTGATCGCTTCATCTTCCCATAACACCAACATCACTAAATATTGGGTATAGGTCAAATTCAACGGGTCCAGTAAGTCTTTGTACTGTTTGATAATTTCTTTTGAAGCGGCGTATAGAGGAAAACATAATTGGTTTTCTAACGCTAAGACATTCATGTTTTCACCCCTTTTTCTAACATCCGCCTCTTATCATAGCTGTTTTTTCAACGAAAGTCTACTCGCTAACGGCTTTGACAGTCACTTCAATGTTGCCAGCTGTAGCTTTTGAGTAAGGACATACGGTATGAGCGATTTCAAGCAATTCTTGTGTTTCTTCTGTTGATAAACCTTCGATTTGACCTTCGATCTCAACGCCTAAAACAAAGCTTGATTCACTTTCTGCGTATAAAGTCACTTGTGCACTGACAGTTGAAGCACCGTCGATTCCTTTGTTGCTTTTCACTAATTCAAGGGCACTATTGAAACAAGCACTAAACCCAGCCGCAAAAAGTTGTTCTGGATTGGTGGCATTTTCAACACGTTTGCCAGGTGCAGTGATGTTTAGCTCAAATGAATGATCGGGACTGTGTACTTCTCCTGAACGGCCACCAGTGTTAATCATTTTAGTAGAATACATTTTTTTCATCATTTCTTCACTCCTATTTTTTATATTTTGTACAATTAGATTGTATGCAATTTAATGAGAAAATGCAAGGAATTGGTTTTCGTTCTATGTTTTTTTTCTAAAAAAAAGCGGAATCTGCATAAGTTTACTGTTCTCTTGGGTGAAACATGCTATCATAGTTAGTAACACTTGTAATAGATTAACAAATGAGTTTGAAGCTTCAAATTTACTGCATGAAGGCAAAGAGGGTGAAAATCATCGTAGATTATATGGAAAAACGAGCGGTTGGACGTTATTTTCGATCGCTGACGGATCATTATTCAGGCTATATCCGTCTTTATGGCACCTACACAGAATATCGGGTGATTGCAGGGATTCCTGCTGAAAATGTCATGTTAGAAATTATCGGGGTTGAAAACGGTGTCTTATTGACCCGTGTTAACAATACATTATTTGAAAATGGAAGAGGGTTTTTACAATGATCATTATCCAAATTATTTTAGTTATCTTCGTATTAGTGGTTCTGATTTGGCTGATCGCAAGCACTGCTGTGATCGTTCGTCAAGGGGAAGTCAAAGTTGTGGAAAGTTTTGGGAAATATGTTCGAACGTTGGAACCAGGTCTTCATTTTCTTGTTCCGATTTTATATACCGTAAGAGAAAGAGTGTCCTTGAAACAGATTCCTCTGGAGATCGAACCGCAAAGTGCAATTACGAAAGACAACGTAATCGTGCAGATCGATGAAGCAATCAAATACCACGTCACAGATGTTCGTGCCTTTGTTTACGAAAATGAAAACTCCGTTATCTCAATGATTCAAGATGCCCAATCAAACTTACGGGGGATCATCGGGAAAATGGATCTGAACGAGGTTCTAAATGGAACTGAAGAAATCAACGTGGCTCTATTTACTTCAATCAAAGACATCACTGCTGGCTATGGGTTAGCGATCGACCGGATCAATATCGGGGAAATCAAAGTTTCCCAAGAAATCATTGAATCAATGAATAAATTGATCACAGCTTCAAGAGACAAAGAATCCATGATCACAAGAGCCCAAGGGGAGAAATCTTCTTCAGTCTTAAGTGCCGAAGCCAAAGCTTCTCAAATGACGATCGACGCGCAAGCTCGGGCAGAACAAACCCAAATCGATGCAGAGGCGCGGGCAAAACGTGTACGGATCGATGCTGAGGCAGAAGCGGAACGAATCGCGAAAATCACTGAAGCTGAACGCAAACGGATTTTAGCTATCAATGAAGCAATCAAAGAAAGCCAGCTAGACGAGCGCTCCTTATCTTATCTAGGGATCGAAGCCTTTAAAGACGTGGTCAACAGCAATACCAACACGGTCATTCTACCATCCAATATGACGGAACTAGGAAATATTCCAGTCGTCAAACAACTTTGGGAAAACGCACCATCTAAATCAGCAGAATAACTTCTAAGCGCAACAAATGAAAAAAGCTCAAATGCACCGAGAACAAACCGGCGCATTTGAGCTTTTTTATTTCGTTTTGTCTGCCGATTGATTATCGACGATCAACAGGGCAATCATGACATAACCGATCCAACTGTCCCGAGAATATAAGATGTAGCGAGGGGACCAAGAAGCGGCATATTTCTGTTTGTATTCTCGTAGCCCTTCAAAAGAATAGAAGCGAGAACCAAACGTGTAAACGAGATAGGCGATCCGCTCTTGCAAGAAACTACTGCGGAACGTACCAACATTGGCTAATGGTGCCATACCTAAATCGAATTGTTGGTAGCCTTGTTCTTTAAAATAATCAAACAGCTGAATAAACAAGAAATCCATCGTTCCGTTCGGGGCTTTTTCAGGATCGTGACGCATCAGATCAATGGAAGCTAAGCCTGTCTGATAGGTTGGCATAAAGGAGGCAAACGCGACGATTTCTTGTTGCTGATTACGGACGACTGCAATTGGTGCGGTACTCAGATAGGATTCTGAAAAGAATCCAAGGGAGAACCCTTTTTCTTTCCGTCCATCTAGCCAGTTATCAGAAATTTCCTTAAGAGTGGCAAAGGTTTCGGCTGAAAAGGGTGGGGTGAGCACATCAAAGGTAAAGCCTTCTTTGGTGATCTTGTTGTTCAAAGCCCGCTGTCCCTTCATTTTCTTTCCTGAGAGGGTGAAACTAGGCAGATCCACATAGGCTTTCTCACCGAATTTGATAAAGTCATACCCGAATTCATGCAGCAGCATCACCATTTCTTCACTACTTTCATAAAAGACTGGCAAGTAATTCCACTGATCCATCTCTGTTAGAAAAGTTTCCAGTGCCTGGGGAAAGTCTGCTTGCTTCCCAGAAGGATCACCCATGACTAAGCATTTATTATTAAAGGTCGTAAATTGAAAAAAGACCGTCGGCTCGCCGATTTCTGGATAAACGTACACTTGCTTGTCTTTTAAATAGACAAGATGGCTGTCGCTATTGCCGCCATAAGTGTTCAAAACATGCTTCACTTTATCGGTGGCGGCACTGACGCCGAGTTGGTGCTTTGGTCCCATCAAGTAGCGTGCAAACAACAGCATCGCAACGGCGACGAATAAAATCGCAACGAAGCCTTGGAGCCATAATTTTTCAGAAGGGAAAAGCAAAAAATCCATCGAATGGTGATGTGTCGGATGCCGATTGATATGGGGCATATTGTAGACCCCGATAATGACATAGAGGATCGTC
Source organism: Enterococcus sp. DIV1368d (assembly GCF_050542975.1). Lineage (NCBI taxonomy): Bacteria > Bacillati > Bacillota > Bacilli > Lactobacillales > Enterococcaceae > Enterococcus > Enterococcus sp. DIV1368d. The sequence continues at coordinate 1,378,619 of NZ_CP172939.1, forward strand.
AACGAACCAATCAGCAACCCATCGATCGTTAGCCATTCCCAAGCGAAAACCAGTTGTTTTCGGAATAACTCGCTTTTTGAAAAAATCATGATCGCCAGTAATAATAGAAGAAACAGCATGGTCGAAAAGCGGAAACCCGCAAAAATAGCATAGCCGATCGTTGCTGCAATCAACAAAAGCGTCGGCATATACGCGCGACTGACACGGGCAGAGATGCCGCGACCGGCGATCAAAAAGAGATAGCCGAGAAAGATACTCGGGTACTGCATCACAAAATTCAAGCGAATCGGATTGAGGTGGGCTAACCATTTGATTTGATCAAAGGCTTCTGGGATCGTGGCGGAAAGCACCAACATCGTTCCAGTCAGATAAAGCAGCAACACTTCGATCTTGTGGAACACTTCCAACAACAAGCTTTTTGGAATACCAGAAAAGCGCTGGTTGAGGGAGACACCGACATTTTTTGAGAAAAAAAGCAAACCGATCAAAAAGGGAATGATGTAATAAAACAGACGGAACAGCAAGAGCCAGGCAATGACACTTTCACGGGGAATCTGTAGTGAACCCATTCCCATAATCATCATGACATCAAAGGTTCCCAGTTCGCCAGGAATCATCGAGACGATCCCAATCACGGAAGCAGCGATGAAAAGCGGCAACAGTTGAAACACATCGACCGAGAGACCCATCAACAGACCCGTCGTAAAGAAGGCGGCAAAAACACCTAGCCATTCCAATAAGGAAGCGGCGATCAGCTGCAGACGATCACGTCGTTGCAGCCCACCTAAGTAGGCATTTTTTTTGGAAAAACTAAGCGCATAGACGATTGGAAAATAAAGACTGCCGCCTAAAAGCCAGATCCAATACTGTTGGAGATAATCGGTCGTGGGACCGAAGAGGACGAATGCCAGCGCTGCAAGCGATAAAATCGAAAGACCAGACATCAAGTAGATAAAAATCTTCGATATTGCTTGGGCAACGTCTTTGCCTTTTTTTCCTTTGCCATAAAATTCCGACCGTAACCCGATACTGATGAAACCGCCAAAGCCGATCAAATTGTTCATGGTATTGATGATCCAGCTGGTTTCTAGTAAATAACGGCGATCAGGCTTGTCCCCTAGCAAGCGATTCAAGACGATATCATATAAGACCATGGGAAAGACACACAGTAAGCCAATGGCAGCCATTAAAGCCACTCGCCAAAGAGATAGCTGCGCAAACAATTGTTTTAGTTGATCAATCGAGATCGTCTTGCTTAACGAAAGCAGCTCGCCGAACACGATCACGGCGACTGCAATTAAGAAGAGTGTTTTAAACAGTGAGCGGTGGTCGCGGAGCCAAGTAAAGATTCTCATAGTTATTCACCGACCTTTTCTAAAAAAGATAATACTTTCGTGTTAAATACCTCTGGATTCTTTCGTGCAAAACTATGTCCTTGTCCTTTGACGACGATAAAATTGGACTGAGGGATACTGTTTGCAATATAAAAAGAATGGGAAAGCTTGATCGAATCACGTTTGCCGACCAAAATCAATGTCGGCACACTGAGGTGATTCAAATCGGCTGTAGATAAACCGATTGGACGAAACAACAATCCCAAAATAGGCAGAAAGCCCCGCATGCCTTTGGAGAATGGGGAACAAAGCCAAACGATCAGATATTGCAAGACACTGCCGATTCGAGAAAAGAGCCTCACACCTCGCGGTTCCGTGTTGCCAGAGTTTAAAATCATGCAGCTGACATGCTCTGGGTAAAGATGGCAAAAGACCATCGCCAGATTGGCACCATCGCTAAATCCTAGTAAGGCGATTTTCGTTAGCTTTTCTTGCTGAATAATTGCTAAAAGATCTGTTGCCATTTTAAAAAAATCGATTTTCTTCTGCGTATTAGTGGATTTGCCATGCCCTCGACTATCGATTAAATACAGTTGATGTTTTTGACGCAAGGCGTCGACCTGCTTTGAGAAATAGGCACTGCTGCCGCCATTTCCGTGCAGTAAAAAAAGAGGGCGTCCTGAACCGGTTTTCTCGTAATAGAGGACAGACCCGTCCGGTAAGGGCGCGTAACATTTTTCAACTTCCATTTTTTCACCTACTTTCTAAGAGTATACCTTGAAGTCAGGGACGATCACAAATATATCACTAGATAAAATGAGAAAAAATAACAATCTGCTCATCTTTTTTTTACCAGAAGTTCAGGAAAAGGCTTTTTTCTTTACAATGTAAAGAAAAATAATTGGTAAACATAATTAATTTGTTTTCAGAAAATTCTTTACAAATGGACGATCGTTGTCTATAATCGAACTAACTAATTGAGAATGATTTTCATTTACGAAAGAGAGGCTAGCCAATGACCACTATAGCAGATGTTCTGATTATCGGCGGAGGACCCACTGGACTCTATGCGAGTTTTTATGCTGGATTACGTGATCTATCGGTCGTATTGTTTGAAGCACAAGCCGAATTAGGCGGGAAGATCAATTTCTATCCTGAAAAAATGGTCTGGGATGTGGGTGCATTGCCGCCAACCAAGGGAAAGAAAGTCAAAGAACACTTGATTGAACAGGCCAAGTTGTTTGATCCAACGATCTATCTGAAAACGAAAATCATTTCATTGACCAAGGAAGACGACCTTTTTTATGCAGTGGATGACCAAGGAAGGACCCATCTTGGACGCACCGTTTTAGTCTGTATCGGCGGCGGTGTCGTTTCTCCGCAAAAATTGCCATGTTTCATCCATAATAATGTCGACAACTATATCCACTATCAGTTTCCTGACCAGCAAGCGATCCAAGGCAAGCATCTAGTGATCTCTGGCGGCGGTGATGCGGCAGTGGATTATGCGATCGAAGCAGTGTCTTATGGTGCCAAAGTCACCCTGTGTTACCGAGGAGAAAAATTGAAAGCCCATGAAGCACAAGTAAAGAAGATGAAAGCAGAAGGGATTCAAGTGCTGATGAATCACACCATCGATGGGGTGAATCAAGCAGAAACATTCAATATGGTTCTACGACTAAAAAACAGTGCCAACCATGAGACGATCGATTTTTTATGCGATCATCTACTGATCCAACACGGGTATGACCGTGACAGTGGCTTGTTAGATAAAGTCTCCTTTGATCTTGCACGCCATGAAGACTTTTACCTCAATTGCGAGATTCCTACAAAAACTAGCCATCCCGGTGTTTTTGCAGCTGGCGACATTCATTATTTCAAAGGCAAAGTGAATCTTTTGGCGGGAGCCTTTCAAGATGCTGCGCAAGCAGTCAACCAAATCAAACACTATTTAGAGCCGACCAGTGTCCCGCAGGCGATGGTTTCTTCCCATAATGAGAAATTTAGTGAAAGAAATCGACAGCTGCTGGTGAACGAGTAGCAGCGATTCTTTGTGAAAGAAAAAAAGCAAAAAACAGGATTCCCTTTGGAGTCCTGTTTTTTGGTAGCCTCAGAACAGAAATTCGTTTCACTAGAAGTGAATGTTTGCCACTCCTAAAAAATAAAATCTCTCAAATAAATGATGCAATTGATGAAAATTTCAGCTATTATTTTCAAGTTGACTATTTGGAGGGGATGACATGAATCAAACAAGATACGCAGAATTAAAACAAGCAGAAAGAGGCGCCATCTTAAGTATCGTTGCTTACATTTTGGTTTCCATCGCCAAACTTGCCATCGGTCGTTTGGCAAACTCTGAAGGACTATGGGCAGATGGGTTGAACAATGCGACGGATATCGTAGCGTCGATCGCTGTCTTGATTGGTTTGCGTTTGGCTCAAAAGCCAGCAGATGAAGACCATAAATATGGTCATTGGAAAGCAGAAAGCGTGGCGAGTCTCGTAACGTCCTTGATTATGCTGGCAGTCGGTCTGCAGGTCTTATGGTCTTCCATTCAAACGATTCTACTCGGAGAAACGCAAAGTCCCGATATGATCGCGGCAGTCGTCGGTATCATTTCAGCTATTTTGATGTATGGCATGTATTATTATAATAAGCGATTATCCGCTCGCGTAAAAAGCTCCGCTCTGCTAGCAGCTGCTAAAGACAATCGCAGCGATGCGTGGACGAGTATTGGAACGGCGCTCGCTATTTTTGCCGCCTCATTTGGTATCGGTTGGTTGGACAGTTTGACTGCGATCGTGGTTGCTCTTTTGATTATCAAAACCGCCGTCGATATTTTTCGTGAGAGTGCCTTTTCACTTTCTGATGGGTTTGATGAATCGTTAGTCGTGGAGTATGAAGCGGCAATCGCTGGTTTTTCTGAAGTGAAATCTGTCAAATCGATTCGAGGAAGAATGTATGGCGCCAATGTTTTTCTCGATGTCGTCGTGACGATGGACAAATCTTTGACGGTTGAAAAGAGTCATAACGTTGCAGATGCTATTGAAGATCTCTTAGCTGATCGTTTTCAGGTGTTTGATACTGACATCCACATCGAGCCTGCTACCGAATAAATTTTCTGGCAAAACCTTGATAGGACAAGGATGTAAACCACCCGTTTCCTGTTTGTAAACTGAAAAGTTCTTACGGAACCTGCTCATTCATGGCAAACTAGAGGTAACAAAGGAAGAAAGTAGGGAGCCCTATGAATAATAAGCAGGTAGTAGAAAATGAATTAGTTATTTCTTTAGATAAAATGGATGAAACAGAAATGATGGCACTTTGCCAACAATATATTGCGGCTATTGATGATAGCCAAGTCCTCTTCGCTTTACTGAAAAAAGTTCAAGCCTCAAAAGCAGCAGTAAGTAAATAAAAAACAAACCGGCATCTTATGCATTGATGTTTCCCTCAGCGAAAGCGAAAGGCGCATTGATCAACAGGAAAAGATGCCGGTTGTTTTTTAATTTATTTGAGTCTTTTTAAAAACTTTTAAAGGACGTTTAATAGTGCGATTAGCCCATAGATGATCAAAGAGGCTATTCCTAGAGGAACAATGCGTCGGAATATAATCTCTTTCAAGCGCTTGCCTGCTTGTCGTTCTTTTTCATAGTTAGGATCATGGGCATGCGCTTTAAATTGCTGAGGAGAACGAGAGAAGATCAAGCCGTTGGTCATCGATAAAACCCAGCCAATCAACGCCAGGAAGAACGAAACAAAAATGATTGCCAGTAAAAGTAGTTGCAAGAGCTGCATGGTGTTGCTACCTCCTTTTCGTCACCATTTTTTCACTTCTAGTTTACCATCTTTTGAGACATTTTGGGGTCTTTGTTCCACGTGCCCTTTCTTTTTTTTCCTTATCCCTTATAATAGAGATATTTATAAACGAGTTTTTGTTTCGTGCAGCAGAAAGAAGGGGTTCTTATGGCAATCACAAAAAAAATCGTTCAATCACCTGAAGATTTCCAAACGTTGGATCGTTTGATCAAAGAAATCTGGCCAGAAGTGTTTACACCTATCATAGGGTCCGATCAAGTCGCGTATATGCTGGCTCATTACCAATCACCAGCAGCGATTCAAAACGAAGTCCAGCAAGGAGCAGTCTATCTTTTGTTATTAGAAGGAGACCGAGCAGTAGGATATACAGCGTATGAAGAAACACAGCAGCAGATTTATTTAAGTAAATTGTATCTCCATCAATCCACTAGAGGCAAAGGCTATGCCAGCCAAGTCTTTGATTGGTATGAGGAGATCGCCTCAGGCAAAACACTGCATTTAAACGTCAACAAACAAAACCAGCAGGCGATCGCTGTTTATGAGCATCGCGGCTTTACGCGCGTTTCTGAACGTACTGTTATGATTGGTTCGGGATTTGTGATGGATGATTTTATTTATGAGAAGAAAGTATAATTAAGTAGAAAATTCATTTGAAAAACTAAAAAACATTAAATGAATCAAGAATACTATTTTTGATTTTAATATCGTGCCTATTGGAAAACATTGCCAATAGGTTTTTTTGTATCAAGCTATTCAAAAATCCCTTATCAACACATAAATTTTTAAGTTTTGATATTGTGTAAAATTACGATGAATAAATGTTATTTTGAGTTGTTAAAAATAGTTTCGTCTATTCGTAAAAAACATATTTACTCCCAGGAAGCACTGTGCTATTATCCTTGTATAAACATTATAATGTTATAAACTAAGGAGGCAATTATGAAAGGGTTTGTAGAATTTATTGAACAGAAGTTGATGCCGATTGCAAATAAAGTGGGGATGCAACGGCACATGGTAGCGATTCGTAAGGGGATCATCGCTACGTTACCATTAACGATCGTTGGGTCTTTCTTCACGATCTTACTGAATTTTCCCATCGAATCAGTCGCTGCGGTGATCGAACCGTATCGGGAAGTTTTGGATATTCCCTTTCGTTATACAGTCGGATTATTGGCATTGTATGCAACATATGGGATTGCTTCATCGCTAGCCAAAAGCTACAAGCTGGATTCATTGACTGCGGGTATCTTAGCAACGATGTCCTTTCTTGTAACCGCTGCACCACCATTGCGAGTCTTTGATTCTGTGGAAGGCATCATTGATGCGGGACGTTATATCAATGTGGCAAACTTAGGATCAGGCTCTTTGTTTGGCGCGATCGTCACGGCGATCTTGTCCGTTGAAATCTATCGTTTCTTTATCGTAAAAAACATTACCATCAAAATGCCAGATGGTGTGCCACCAGAAGTAACGAATTCATTTATGGCGTTGATTCCTGGAGGAGCGATCCTGATTTTGTTCTGGGTGATCCGTCATATGTTAGGCTTTGATATCAATGGCTTTTTAAGTAACTTGTTGATGCCGTTAAAAGACGTGCTAGCTGGTAACAGCTTGTTTGGTGGTTTATTGACTGTCTTCTTGATCTGTTTCTTCTGGGTACTGGGGATTCATGGACCAGCCATCATGGGTCCTGTCATTCGTCCATTCTGGGATATTTCCATTGCTGAAAATATGGAAGCGTTCCAAGCATCTGGCAATGCGCATGAATTGCCTAATATTTTTACGGAACAATTTTTACAATGGTTCGTCTGGATCGGTGGAGCCGGTACGACCTTAGCGTTGGTCGTTTTGTTCTTCTTCTCCAAATCAAAATACTTGAAACAATTGGGCCGTTTGTCCATCTTGCCAGGCCTATTCAATATCAATGAACCAGTGATTTTCGGTGCACCGATCGTAATGAACCCAATCTTAGGCATTCCGTTCTTGGTGGCACCATTGATTACGACAACGATTTCTTACTTCGCGACTATTACGGGTGTCGTACCGATGATGGCTGCCAGACTTGGGTTTGCCATTCCAGCACCAATCGCCGCCTGGATGAGTACGGACTGGAGTATCGCAGCAGCGATTTTAGTAATCGTCAACTTCTTTATCACACTCGCAATCTACTACCCATTCTTTAAAGTCTTTGAGAAACAGCAGATTGCCCGCGAACAAGAAGAAACAGCCGCTTAAGCAAGACAAAAAAGAGTGAGGTGCAAACATGGGGATTTATGCCATTTGTTTATTTTTTGGTTGTCAAATTTGGTTAACAAAATCAGCACAAGGGAAAAAAATTCAAGAAGTGCCGTTTTGGCGGATGCTTTTGTTCGGGATTCTTGGCGTTGCTGCAGCGATCCTACTGAGCCGTCAGTTTCCGTGGGGACCATTTTTGACGATAACGGCGACGATTGTTTGCAGTTCGCTTTTACTGACACGTTTTACTGCTTTTTATGAAGAAATGAGGATGAGATAAGTTGAAAAGACAACTAGGAGTATCGGTGTATCCCGATCACAGTGATTTTGAAACAGACAAAGCCTATCTGCAATTAGCCCATGATTATGGCTTTAGCCGCATTTTTATGAGTATGCTGGAAGTGAGTGACGGCAAAGAAAACGTGCAGAAAAAATTTAAAGCGTTGATTGATTTTGCCAAAGGATTAGGCTATGAAACGATTTTAGACGTGGCACCAGCCATCTTTTCGGAACTAGGCATCTCCTATGATGACTTGACCTTTTTCCATGAACTAGGTGCCGATGGGATTCGTTTAGATTTAGGCTTTGACGGCAATAAAGAAGCGATGTTGACCTACAATCCCTTTGGTTTAGCTGTTGAATTGAATATGAGCAATGATGTGGCGTATTTAGACAATATTTTGACCTATCAAGCCAACATTCCTTACTTATACGGCTGCCACAATTTCTATCCGCAAGAAGGGACTGCCTTACCCTATGATTTCTTTGAAAAATGCAGTCGTCGTTTCAAGGAAAAAGGCATTCGAACCGCCGCATTTATCTCTTCTCAAACGGGAACGATCGGACCTTGGGATATTAATGATGGCTTACCGACCTTAGAAATGCACCGAAGAATGCCTGTAGAAACTGCCGCAAAGCATTTGTTTGCCACAGGCTTGATCGACGATGTCATTATCGGAAATGCTTATGCTTCTGAAGCAGAATTGGCAGCGTTAGGAGCGATTGATCGCTACCAGACTGCATTTGCTATTGAATTTGTGCCTGAAATCAATGAAGTTGAACGCCAAATCGCCCTGGACGAGCAGCATTACCGTCGAGGCGACATCACCGATCGGATGATCCGTTCCACAGAAGTTCGTAAAAAGTATAAGAACCATGACAATCCTGTCCATGACCACGAAGGCGTCTTTCAACGAGGGGACGTTGTGATTGGCAATGATCGTTTTGGCAAGTACAAAAACGAGCTGCAAGTCGTGCTAGAGCCTCACTCAGATCCACGAAAAAATAAAATCGGTTCGATCGTCGAACAAGAGTTAGTTCTGCTGCCCTTTATCCATCCGTGGTCGAAATTCACTTTCACAGAGAGGAAGGTGTAACGAAATGTTTGATTTGATTATTCGTCAAGCCCGCACGATCGATGAAGAAGTATTTGATATTGGGATTCAAGACGGCAAAATCACTGCTCTGGCACCCACGTTGCAGGAGCAGGCGAAACAAGAGCTGACCTTAGCAGAAGGGGAGTTCTTGTCAGCTGGTTGGATCGATGACCATGTCCATTGTTTCGAGGAAATGACGCTCTATTATGATTATCCAGACGAGATCGGTGTCAAACAAGGCGTCACGACCGTTATTGATGCGGGGACGACTGGCGCCGAAAATATCCATCGGTTTTATGATTTAGCCAAAGAAGCCAAAACCAATGTCTTTGCTTTAGTCAACATTTCCAAATGGGGCATCGTAGAGCAGGATGAACTTGCGGATCTGTCAAAAGTCAAAAAAGAATTGGTCAAAGAAGCGCTGCAGAAGTTTCCTGACTTTATCGTCGGGATCAAAGCCCGAATGAGCAAAACGGTGATCGGCGAAAATGGCATCACGCCGTTGAAATTAGCGAAAGCGATCCAAGCTGAAAATCAACCGCTGCCTTTGATGGTCCATATTGGTTCAGCACCACCGAATTTAGCAGAGATTCTTGCTGAATTGGAAACAGGCGATGTGGTGACCCATTGCTTTAACGGCAAAGCCAATGGGATTTTGGATCAGACGAACCAAACCATCAAGCCTTTCGTCTTTGGTGCCTATGAAAAAGGCTTGGTCTTCGATATTGGTCATGGGACAGACAGTTTCAATTTTGACGTGGCGGAGACAGCCTTTGCCAATCAGCTGAAGGCTTCTTCCATTAGTACAGATATCTACATTCGCAATCGTACCAATGGACCAGTCTTTGATTTAGCGACGACTATGGAAAAATTAGCGGTCGTAGGGTATGATTGGCGTGAGATCATCGAGAAGGTGACCAGTGCCCCTGCGAAGCAATTTCATTTACAAAACAAAGGCGAGATCGCATTGGGATATGATGCTGATTTTACGATTTTCCGCTTTGAAGCGGGCGAAAAGGAATTGACGGATTCTAACGGCAATCGTCGAATCACGACACAACAGATCGTGCCGCAAAAAGCGGTGATAGGAGGGGAACTTTTTGACACTGAATATTGAAGAATTAGGCTTGAAAGAAGTCATCAATGCTTCTGGCAAAATGACGATTCTAGGTGTCTCGAAAGTCAGCGAAAGTGTGCTTGTAGCCCAGCGCTATGGCGGGGAGCATTTCTTTGAAATGGCAGATCTAGCAGAAAAAACTGGTGCCTATTTAGCAAAATTGTTGAAAACGGAAGATGCACAGATCGTTTCTTCCGCTTCAGCGGGGATCGCCCAATCAGTGGCGGCACTCATCGGTCAAGGCGACAGCTATCATTTGTATCATCCATATAGTGAGAAAATCAGTAAGCGGGAGATCATTTTGCCCAAAGGCCACAACGTAGATTATGGCACACCAGTGGAAGTGATGGTGACACAAGGTGGTGGGAAGGTAGTGGAAGCAGGCTATGCCAATATGTGTACACCCGAGCACATTGAAGAGATGATCACACCCGAAACGGCGGCGATCCTCTACATAAAGAGTCATCACACCGTTCAAAAAAGTATGCTGACGGTAGCAGAAACGGCCCAAGTTGCCAAGGCACACGATCTTCCATTGATCGTTGATGCGGCTGCTGAGGAAGATTTGTTTGCCTATACCCAAGCTGGTGCTGATTTAGTGATCTATTCAGGTGCCAAAGCATTTTCAGGACCGAGTGCTGGCTTAGTGATCGGCAAGCAGCCCTATGTCTCTTGGGTGCGCCTGCAATCCAAAGGGATAGGTCGAGCAATGAAAATCGGTAAAGACAATATTTTCGGATTTACCCAAGCCGTGACGGATTATCTAGCGGAGGGAACAGAATCTGGTGCTTCGATGCAAGAGCGTCTGCAACCATTTATTGCGGCAATCAATGAAATCACTGGTTTCGAAGCAAAAATCGTTCAAGACAGCGCTGGCAGAGACATTTATCGGGCGAGTGTTAAAGTGAAAGAACCAAGTGCCAAAGCAGTGATCGACGCGCTAAAAGCAGGAGAACCAGCGATTTATACCCGTGAGTACCAAGCCAATAACGGCATTATTGAATTTGATATCCGAGCAGTCAATGAACAAGAAATGGCAGTGATCACTGATCGCTTACAAGAAATTATGTTAGGAGCAACCCAAAAATGAAAACTTCACCCAATTATTTCGCTGACCGTATCTGTCTAAATGTGTTAGCAAACTCCATCGACAATGCGAAAGCTTGTTACGAAGCAGCAGAGGGCAACATCGTCCTAGGTGTTTTATCAAAAAACTATGATAGTGACGAGGCGGCTATCGCTGACATGAAGAACTATCAAGTGGCAACAAATAATGCCCTTTCTGTAGGGCTTGGTGCTGGCGACCCCAATCAAAGTGAAATGGTCTCCCGAATTTCCGCTGTTCTTCAACCACAGCATGTTAACCAAGTGTTCACGGGAGCGGGGACCTCACGAGCTTTGCTAGGACAATCTGAAACGATCGTCAATGCCCTTGTTTCACCAACGGGAAAAGTCGGCTATGTCAATATTGCGACTGGTCCATTGAGTTCACAAACTCCAGCTGCAGAAGTCCCAGTTGAAACAGCGATCGCTTTATTAAAAGACATGGGCGCTAGTTCTATCAAGTATTTTCCAATGAAAGGGTTGGCTCATAAAGCAGAATATCAAGCGGTAGCCGAGGCTTGTGCCGCGAATGATTTTTATTTGGAACCGACCGGCGGTATCGATTTAGAAAACTTTGAAGAAATCTTGCAGATCGCTGTTGATGCAGGAGTGAAAAAAATCATTCCACATATTTACAGCTCGATCATCGATGGAGAAACAGGGGACACACGCCCTGGAGATGTACAGACATTAGCAGAAATGACGAAAAAGGTGTTGGCAGCAGCCAAATAGGGGGGATCAATGATGCGGATCGGTGCTTACGGTGAGGTAATGATGCGGTTGACGCCACCAGAATATCGAACGTTGGAACAGACCCACTCTTTGCGAATGGATTTTACGGGAACAGGGGTCAATCTGTTAGGCAATTTGGCGCATTTCGGCTTGACGACGTCGATGCTGACGCAGGTGCCAGCCAACCGATTAGGAGATACGGCAAAAGCCAGCTTGCGTTCCTATGGGATTCAAACGGCATTTGTTGGCAAAAAATATAGTCATATCGGCAGTTATTTCGCCGAGATCGGCTACGGCGCTCGTCCGACCTATGTGACGTATCAAAATCGCCATCATAGTTCCTTTGGCGTTTCAGGTCCAGAAGAATATGCTATCGATGGATTTTTAGAAACGGTCGATCTCATTCATATTTGCGGGATCTCTCTTAGTTTGACTGAGAAAACCTGGCAAACAGCTTTGGCTTTGGCGAAACAGGCCCATGCCAAGCAGATTCGCGTCTGCTTTGATTTCAACTTCCGTCCAAGCTTGAATGAAGAATTAAATCGGGAGGTACTGAAACGACGGTATGAAACGATCCTACCCTATTGTGACCTAGTTTTCGGCTCTGTCCGTGACTTGGAGGAGCTATTGGCTTATCCCTTAGAGGAAACAGAAGGCGCAGAGCTTGCATTGATCCAATCCTTTATTGACCAGTATCAACTAGAATGGTTCTGCGGGACACGGCGTCTAGCCGTGGAAGACAAGCAGTTTATCAGCGGAAGGATCATTACGGCACAAGATACCTACGAAACGGCACCGCAGCTGCTGCAAGTGTTGGATCGGATCGGTGCAGGGGATGCCTATGCTGCTGGCGTATTATTAGGCTATGCCGAAAAATGGTCGCTCCAACGCACCGCTGATTTTGCTATCACGAATGCAGTTTTGGCTCATACGATGCTGGGGGATGTCCCCTTAACGACCAAAGAACAAGTTGAACAAGTCTTACAGGCACCAGGGAAAGACTTAATTCGCTAGAAAAAACACTTGCGTCCTTCTCTTGATGGATGACTGCGCAAAAGTAGACCAATCGGCTGCTTGTGCGCAATCATTCACCGCTTTTAGGAGAAGGACGCAAGTGTTTTTATTGTTTTAAAAAGGTTTCTACTTTTTTCTCAGGGATCACCCACAACAATAGTACAAGACTATCCAGTGTGATGATAAATAGGGGATGGATCAGCCAGCCGAGGAGCAATGCCAGCACGTTGATAAACAACGTAAAGTAGAGTTTCTTGTATCCGCGAAACAGTTCCACGATGGCTTGATTGTCAGGATTGGCACGAACCAAGGATTTTCCAACTAGGAAATAGCTGAAATCCGTCAATAAAATGACAGCCCCGTATAGCAGCTGTGGGGCAAGAGCGACTGGATAACGACTGACCCATGACGTTACAAAAGGAAAGAGGGTCAGTGCCAGAATCAACAAATGATTCGCCCACAAGGTCCAACCGTCGATTTTAGACACTACTTGAAATAGATGATGGTGATTGTTCCAGTAGATCGCTAACATCAGAAAGCTGATCAAATAAATAATAAATTGCTGTTCCACTCCTAAAAAAGAAGCAAAGGTATCGCCTTCGGGCTGGTGCAATTCCAATACTAATAAGGTCATTACGATCGCAATGACCGCATCCGTAAAGGCTTCGATTCGATTTTTTGACATGTACATCCATCCTTTTAAGTTTCTGTTTACTGGATCAGTGTACGCGATTGTCAGAAATTCGTCGAATGATTATTCTCGGGACAAAAGCCAACGTTCCAGCTATTTCGCAATTGGCCCATTGCCTAGTGCACCGAATAAAAACAAATCGATCGCTTCTGGCATCTTGTCTTCTTTTTCTGGTGAGTCCAAATGAGCCGCCATCAGTACTAACAATTGACTGGTGACAAATTCTGGGTCGACATCCGAACGGAGATTGGAATCACTGCGACGAAACAAGTCAAGAAACGGTTCTTTGTAATTTTTCCGCCAAAGCAAGTACAGTTTTTTAGAAGTGTCCTCAGAAACGGTATGCTGAATGTCGTGCATCATCATATAAAAATTGATCCGATGCCGACTTCTTAAAAAAAGAAACATGTTCAAGATTTTTTCAGAGATCGTCAAGGAAGTATCTTCAACGGTCTGATTTAGCTTTCCAGAAACCTCTTGTGCCAAAGAGACCATCACTTCATAATAGATGGCTTCTTTGCCTTTGAAGTGATAATAAAGATTGGGTTGGGTGATGCCGACGGCTTCTGCGATCTGTCTAGTAGAAGTTGCTTGATACCCCTGCTGCATAAACAGGTTCTCTGCGACTCGTAATATTTTTTCTCGCAAGTTCAAAGTCAGCCCTCCCAACGTTCCTGACGAAGCATTTTTTTCGCGGTAAACAAAAGTTGGATTTTCCGTTGTTTCGGTACCGCTGTTTTTTCAGCAAATACTTGATAGTTGTTTTTGCGAATCACAGTCAAGATTTCCCGATAGATCAAAGCAGCTGCTAATAGAGCTTCACGGCAATCTTCATCGATTTGCGGCATCATGACAAAAGATTCTTGATAAAGCGTCTCTGCCAGTTGCGCCTCGTGTTCCCACATCTCGATAAACTGCGGGTTTTGATTGCCAGCTGCTAAAGCCTCTCGCGAAAGGTTGTATTGCGCCAAGACCGTTTGCGGCAAATAGATGCGGCCCATCCGCAGATCCTCGCCAATATCACGTAAAATATTGGTGCGCTGCATCGCTTCACCCAATTTGATGGCAGGCTCTTGAATCGCAGTGGCTGCTTGCGAGAGAATCGGCAAGAGCATCAGACCTACACTGCCAGCTACGTAGTAACTATAGTCAGAAAGCTCTTTTTCAGAGGTGGGCTGCTGGAAGTCAAGGTCTTGTTTTTGCCCCACCAATAGGTCGAAAAAGGGTTGAAATTGCAGATCAAACTGTTGGAAAGAAAGGGTCAATGCCCGCCAAATGGCTTCATCAGGATCTTCTTCCTTGACGGCTTGCGGCAAGTCGATCGTATCGTCTGATACTTGTTTTTGCATTTCTTCCAAGCGTTTTTTCATGGCTTCGATCAACAATGGGTCTTGCTTTTCATCGACGGCATCATCGGCACGTCGGCAAAAGGCGTAGACGGCATAGACGGCGCGGGCTTTGTCTTTTGGCAATTGAGAAAAGGCGGTATGAAAATTTTTCGAATGCTTTTTTATGATGGCCTCACAGTATAAAAAATCGTTGTCGTATTCATCAAAGACGCTTAATGATTTAACGGTCATCTTTTAACAACTCCTCCACAGCTAACTTGGCACTTTGCATCACGATTGGCACACCCGCTCCTGGATGCGTACTGCTGCCGCAGAAGTATAGGCCTTCTGCATAATCAAATTTATTATGGGGACGATAGTAATTGCTTTGGGCTAAGGTCGGTTTCAAGCCAAATGTCGCACCGTTGTAGGCATTGAACCGATCATTGAACGTATCTGGCGTATACATTTTTTCATACACGATGTGTTCATCGATATCCGTAAAGATCGTTTTTTCTTTTAATAATCCAATGATCTGCTGGCGGTAGCTTTGGATCGTTTCATCTGTCCATTGATCAAATTTAGATAATTCAGGTACTGGGACTAAAACATAAAGACCTTCTTGACCATCAGGTGCTAAGGAAGCATCTTTCAGGGTTGGACGATACAAGTAGAAGGAAGGATCTTCTGGCAGCTTGCCAGCCTCGAAAAGATCGTCTACATTGCGTTTGAAATCATTGGCAAAATAAATGCTGTGGAGTGCGCTATCCTCATATTTTTTGTCCAGACCTAAATAAAGCAAGAAACAAGAACAAGAGTAATCCATCGAAGCGATTTTTTGATTGGTGTATTTGCCGCGTTTTGATTCATCAGGAATCAAGCTTTCCATGGCATAAGGAAAATCAGCCGCACAAATCACGGCATCTGCGGTGATCGTTTCTCCATTGACACGAACGCCTTTGGTTTGCTTGTTTTCGATCAATAATTCATCGATCGGCGTATTGTAATGGATCGTACCGCCTAATTCTTGGAACAAACGTGCCATACCAGTGGCTAACGTATACATGCCACCTTTGATGAAATAGACCCCATACATCAACTCGATCATAGGGATGATCGTATAAAGGGACGGCCCTTGGTAAGGGGAGACACCGATATACAAGGTTTGAAACGCCAATGATTTACGCAGGCGATCATCTTTGACAAATTTAGAAATGGAAGAGTAGGCGTCACTAAACGTTCGCAGCTTTAACCCTGCCCATAATGATTTGGGATTGTAAAAATCTCGCCATGTCCGAAACGACTTGGTGATGAAGGACTCTTTGGCGATCACATAGCGTTTGTAAATATCTGCTAAAAAGGCAAAATAGCCTTGAGCATCTTCTTCTGAGATCGCTTCTAGCGTTTTGGTCAATTCTACTAAGTCATTTGAGAAGGTCAGCGGTTCGTCTTGGGCAAAATACAGCTGCAGCATCGGATCGACTTTCTCCATAGGAATATAGTCATTCGGATCAACGCCAGCAAATTCAAACACTTCACGATAAATTTCAGGCATCATCACGATGGTGGGGCCCACATCAAAGGTAAAGCCGTTTTCCTTGATCTGATTCATTTTGCCCCCAGGTTGACCTTCTTTTTCGTAGAGGGTGACGTCATAGCCAAGTTTTTGCAAACGGACAGCAGCAGCTAATCCTGACACGCCCGCACCGACAACAATAATTTTTTTCATGCTTGCTCCTTCTGCGAATCATCTGATTCGGCTTCTTTTTTCGTGTGTTCTTTTTCTTCTAAAAAGCCATCTTTCATGACGAGAACCCGATCACAATAATCTGTTAAACGGGTATCATGGGTCACCATAATGGTGGCTTTTTGTTTTTCTTTGGTTTCTTTTGCTAAGATTTTGACGACTTCGACGGCTTTTTTTGAATCAAGACTCGCCGTTGGTTCATCTGCCAATATGATGGTGGGATCATGATAGAGCGCTCGGGCAATAGCCACACGCTGTCTTTCACCACCAGAAAGTTCATCGGGGTATTTGTTCTGCAGCTTTTCGATCCCAAGTTGTTCAAACAATTCAGTTGCTGATTGCTCTTGGGTTTCTTTGCTGACCTTATCCACTAATTGGAGTTGCTTTTTGACCGTCAAAAAAGGGACAAGGTTGGAAGCTTGTAAAATAAAGCCGATCTTTTTGAAACGAGTTTTTGCCCGTTGCTTTTCTTTTTGTTTACTGAAGGGTTCGTCATTGATAAACACTTCGCCTTCAGAGGGGGCTTGCAGACCACCGGCGATCGTTAGAAAGGTACTTTTCCCAGAGCCAGAAGGACCGATGATGGCGACAAATTCGCCTTTTTCTACCGAAAAGTTGGTTTCTTTCAAGGCTTCAATTGTCGCGTCCCCATCTTTAAATGATTTTTTGACTTGTTTGAATTCAATGGCACTCATGTTTTTTCCTCCTATCCGATTGCTTTCAATGGGTCGATTTTTACAATCGTTCGCACCGAGAAGAAAGCACCTAGCATCGCGATCAGAATCATCATGACACTGATACTAGCAAAGAATAATAGATTGATTTGGAATGGCACTGCCGCAGGTAACACGAGGGCGGTACCGATCGTTGCCAAACCACCGATCAAAACACCCGAGGTTGCCAATAAGAACGTTTGGGCGATCACCGAAAAAGCAATGTAGCGGCTAGAGATCCCTTGAGCTTTCATGACACCAAAAATTTCTGATTTTTGCATCGTTAGCACATAGATAAAAATACCGATAACGATGGCAGCGATCACGATCAAGAACCCGATCATAAAGCCAAAGGTCAGCACTTGTGCGTTGTAACCAGGCAATTCATTAATAAATTTGCTGATATCCGTAGCGACCAGATCATCTGGCACTTCTTTGATTTTGCCGCGAGTCACGATCGCGTTGATACGGGCATTTTCAGAATCATCTTCTTTTTCAAAACGAATTTCTTGATAAGCACCGATCGAGGTGTAGAGGACCGGAGCGACACTGAAGCGGGCGTTATCTGTAAAACCGACGATTTTCAATTTTTTGTCACTGCCTGCTAATTTGATGGTGTCACCAATGGAAATCCCGTATTCTTCCTCAATACTGCTGTCGGCGACCGCTTCATCATCTGAAGCAAACATCTCGCCATCGGTAATATTGGGTGCTAAAAATTGATCTGGATCAATGCCGAAAAAGGTGACATCGACTTTTTCACCGTTGTCTTCTTTGGTCACAACTCCAGCGGTTTGCGCCAAAACTGCTTTTTCTGGTGCATCGACTTCATCATAAAGACTGCGAGGAAGCATCGACATGTTTAAATTATCATTTGCTTCTTCGGTCAACAAAATTTGATCTGCCTCCCATTTGTCGACCGCCATCCGATTATCTTGAGCCAACCCATAAGCTAACCCAGTTAAAAAAAAGACCAAATAGGCGATTAAAAACATGACCCCTGTGACTAGGGCGTAACGCAATTTGGAATGGCGTATTTCATTGATTGCCAAAAACATAACGATTCCTCCTAATATTTTATCACTTGATAAAATAAAAATACCATTTTTTTTATTTTCAGCAAACTATCTTGCTTACAAAGAGTAAATTCGGTGAAAAAAGGAAGGTTATTTAGAAGGGGCGTCTGTTGATTGAAGAAAACCACTTGCTACCCTTTGATTTGAATAGGCGCGTAGGAGCAACGAAGGAGCGGGGGTTTTTAGTGGAGAAAGAACGTTTAGAATAACAGTAAAAGCCCTCTGATTCAGTGCAGACACAACTGCGGCGCTGAATCAGAGGGTTCCTATTTGAAGTCTGGTGCTGGATCAAAGTGTCAATCGTCAGTTTCTTTGCTTGTAGCGATAACTAACGGCACGATTTTTTCAAAGGAGTGACGGAAGCTTTCAGGTTGTGCTAATTTTTGATAGATGATCGCCAAACCGTCTTGGTTTTTGCGATAATCCAACCAAACCTTCAGCTCACTTTGAGGACCGTATTTCTTTGAAATGTACTGATACGCTTCATGATGCAATTGTTCTAAATCTGTCAGCTGCTTTTTCTCATAAGCAAAAAGCAAGGTTCGATTGAGGATTCGCTCAAAATCTAAGTCGCGATCGGCTTCGGAAATAATTTTGCCATAAAGCGAGCGAGGCTCATAGGGCAGCGAGGCGCGATGATCTTCTACAGCTTCGCCGATCATTGAAATGACTGGAGGAGAGAAAAAGCGTGGCAACACAGCATCTTGTTCAACGATCTTGCGGGAATTGCTTTCGTGGTTTTTGCGGCCATAGAGCAAGCCGATATCATGGTAGGCAGCTACCGTATAGACGATATTCAGGTCAACGGGCAATGTTTCAGCAATTTCAAAACTATTTTGGATCACTTGGTGGACGTGCGCTGGGGAGTGACTGCTATCCAATTGGTTGTATTGCGGGATGATGGAGCTTTCAATATAGTGCTTTAGTTGTGGATCAATCGGTGCATCAATCTTCATTTGTCTGGTTCTCCTGCCTTTCATGTGCTAGATGAGGGGGAATTGAGCCAGTGCCAAATCGATCAATTGTTTCTAGACCTAGCGGCTGACGACAAAAGCCAAAGGGCTGTCCATCAATGGTGATTTGCTGCTTGAGCCACGGAAGGTAACTGATAGTATTGGTTGGATCGCCAGCAGCTGCTTGTTCCATATTCTGCCATTCATTCGACGTAGAAATCGTTGCATCACCTTTCAATAAGCCCTGCCAAATCACCTGGATCTCCTTGGGACAAAGGTTTCCTGCCATTGATGACAGCCCGTTAAACCCTAGTGCGACCTTTTCCTCCAAGTCCGCTTCACCACCAGCATAAAAGCGAAAATCGGCAGCCATCTTTGTTTTTAGTTGAGGCACTCGCTCCTTCCTGCCAGCTTCTTTTAAGCCGATCACCCGAGGGTCAGCGATCAAGGTCAAGATACTTTCTGCAGATAAATCAAAGCCCGTGCGGCGGGGATTGTTGTATAAAATAACTGGTTTTTCGCAAGTATGGATCAATCCCTGAGCATAGAGCACGGCTTCCTTTTGCGTCAGGAAAAGATAAGGGGGAAAGCCTAAAACCACACCATCGATTCGGGGATTTTTGCTGACTGCTTCTGCCAACGCGAGCGTTTCATGAAATACGATGCCAGCTAAACCGAAGAGGACTTCGAAATCGGCTGCCCAGCTGGTTTCTTGCGCTAAGGCATGTAGAAGCTGTTTTTTTCTGTCAAGGTCAATGAGTGCTGTTCACCGGTGGAGCCGCACACCAAAACCGATTTGATCCCTTGCTTTTGCAGTTGCAAGATATGAGCGATCGTTCTTTTCGTGTCAAGTCTTTCTGCATGATCAAATGCTGTTGGGACGGCAACATGCAATGAGTGATTCAATGAAGTCATCCGATTCATCCTTTCTTGTGATACGTTTAGCCAGCGTTGTTCTTCTTGCTTCTGGTGCAAGCCAAGGAAGACGAAACAACTGATTATCCACTAAGTGTAGCAAACTTCTCGTTTCAGCAAAAGGCTTAGCAAAATATTTTTCAAACGGTGGTTGCGTTTTCAAATAAAGCATGATATTATGCAAGTAATAAAACAGGCATGTGACTGGTAATGCAGGCAGGACCTATAAAAAACATGGAAGGGATCGTTGGATTCCGTTCAATGTTTTTGTAGGTGCTGCCTGCTTTTTTCTTTGTTTGGCCAACAAAGGAAAACTAATTAAAGGAGAAGAAAATTATGAATGTAAAAGAAACGGCAACTGCCATCGTTGAGTTGATTGGCGGAAAAGAAAATATCGCACATTTGGAACATTGCTCCACACGCTTGCGCTTTACCTTAAAAGACAATAGCCTCGTACAAAAAGATGCCTTGGAAAAAGTCGATGGCGTGATTGGGGTGCGACAAAATGTCCAATGCCAAGTCATCATCGGCAATGATGTCGTCGAAGTGTATGATGAGGTTATGAACGTGTTAGGTCATGAGCTAACAGCGGATGGAGGAAGTGAAACGAAACAAAAACAATCGTGGGGTGCGGTCCTGCTTGATTTTATTATCTCGATTTTTCAACCGTTGATTCCAGCGGTCGCTGGTGGGGGCGTCTTGAAATCCTTACTGTTACTTGCTTCTGTCACTGGATTGATGGACAATACGAGCCCGACGTATCAAATTTTGAATCTGATCGGTGGCGCACCATTGTATTTCTTACCGATTTTAGTGGCGATCACCACGGCAAATAAATTAAAGGTCAACCAATTGGTGGCGGTTTCCGCTGTCGGTGCCTTGATTTTGCCTGAACTAACGACACTATTGACAGATGGCGCAGCGTTCATGGGCTTCGGTTTACAAAATATCGCCTATGCGTCACAAGTATTTCCAGCCATTTTAACGGTTTTATTTTACGCTCAAATTGAAAAGCTGTTTACCCGAATCTCACCAAAACCGATCCGTATCTTCTTTGTTCCAATGATGAGCTTAGTTATTACGGTTCCAGTTGCTTTATTGATTTTAGGCCCATTAGGCTTTGAAGTCGGAACGATTTTTTCAGCCGCGATCATTTGGCTGTATGCCCATTTAGGTTGGGTGGCAACAGGGATTTTAGCCGCTGTTTTACCATTGATGGTGGTTACTGGTATGCACAAAGCCATGATTCCCTATGCTGTTTCGTCCATGAGTGAGATGGGGGCAGAGCTGTTATACTTGCCTGCCTCATTGGCACATAACATTGCAGAAGCTGGTGCTTGTTTTGCGGTGAGTGTTCGGACCAAAGACCAAAAACTTCGTTCAACCGCTGTTTCTGCAGGCATCTCCGCCCTTTTTGGCATCACCGAGCCTGCTTTGTATGGGGTGACGATCCTGCATAAACGAGTGCTTTACGGCGTGATGGCTTCCAGCTTAGTTGGTGGTGCGGTGGCAGGTTTGTTTGCCATCAAGGCCTTCGCATTAGTTGGCCCTGGTCTAGCAAGTATCACTATGTTCGTGGATGAAGCCAACCCGATGAATCTTGTGTGGGCATTGGTCACGTTAGGGGTATCCTTTGCTGTTTCTTTTGTCCTTGTCCTTTTCTTATTCAAAGACAAAGTGGTAGAAAACAAGACGACGGTTGCCGATCCCAAAGCCGAAGTATTGAGCAAACCAGTAGATGGGCAAGTGGTAGCTTTATCTGAAGTCAACGATGAAGTCTTTTCAAGCGGTATGATCGGAGAAGGGTTCGGGATCATCCCGACATCTGGCGAATTGATCGCACCGGAAGATGGCGAGATCACGATGTTGTTTGAAACCAACCATGCGATCGGGTTAAAAACTCGTAATGGCGCAGAATTGCTCTTCCATATCGGCTTGGATACCGTTCAATTAGAAGGCAAACACTTTACCCCATACGTAAAAGCGGGGGATCAAGTGAAACAAGGACAACCGCTGATCCAATTTGATCTAGATGCCATCAAAGCAGCTGGGTTTGATCCAATCGTGATCTGTGTGGTCACCAATCAAGAAAACTTTACGGTCAAAACGATCGAATCAACCGATGAGCAAAGCGACCAAGGCGTTCTATCGATCGCACCGCTCGTCTAAACCAATGAGCAAAGCAACAAAAACAATGTAAAAGGGGATTGAAAAAATGACTGAAACAACTTTTCCAAAGGACTTCTTATGGGGTGGCGCTATCGCCGCAAATCAAGTAGAAGGAGGTTGGAATCTTGGCGGCAAAGGCTTGTCGGTGGTGGATGTGGCGACCTACAAACCTCATGTCGATAACAAAGATTATGCGGCGCACATGAGCGTGACCGTAGAAGCCGTCAAAGAAGCGATGGCAGATCCAACAGATACCATCTATCCAAAACGGCGAGGAATCGATTTCTATCACCGCTATCCAGAAGATTTGGCTTTGTTTGCGGAGATGGGCTTTAAAGTGTTGCGATTGTCGATTGCGTGGACCCGTTTGTTCCCAACCGGGGAAGAAACGACACCCAATCAAGAAGGGATCGCTTTTTACCGCAATGTCTTTCAAGAAATGCAGCGCTTGGGGATCAAACCGATCGTAACGTTGTCTCACTATGAAATGCCGCTAGCGCTTAGCTTGAAGTACAATGGCTGGGTGGAACGCAAAGTGATCGATGACTTTGTCCGCTTTGCAACTGTCTGTTTCGAAGAATTTGGGGAGTATGTGGAATATTGGCTGACCTTTAACGAAATCGACAGTATCCATCGTCATCCCTTTACAACAGCAGGCATCATTCCAGAACAATCAGAAGCAGGCAAAGAAGAACAGGATGTGTATCAAGCGCTCCATCACCAATTTGTTGCCAGCTCATTAGTGACCAAAATCGCTCATGAGAAAAACCCAAACAATAAAGTTGGCTGCATGTTAACGAAGCTAATGACATATCCATTGACTTGTGACCCATTGGATGTTGAATTGACCTTAAAGAAAAACTTGGAAAATGATTTTTATGCGGACGTTCAAGTCAAAGGGGCTTATCCCCGAATGATTGAAAAAGATCTGGAAAAACGCGGCATCAAAATTGAAATGGCACCAGAAGACCGCCAAATCTTAAAAGATCACACCGTTGATTTTCTTTCCTTTAGTTATTATATGTCTATGGCCGAATCAGGTGATCCAAATGCCGAACGGACACCGGGCAATACGGTTTTAGGGGTAAAAAATCCCAAGCTGCCATCAACTGAATGGGGCTGGCAGATCGATCCTAAAGGCTTGAAAATCTCCTTGCTTTCATTGTATGATCGGTATCAAGTGCCATTAATGATCGTTGAAAATGGTATGGGCGCCGTGGATGTCCTTGAAGACGGCCAAGTGCATGATCCGTATCGGGTCGATTATTTCAAGGCACACTTCAAACAAATGAAGGAAGCCATCGATGAAGGGGTCGATTTGATTGGTTATACTTCTTGGGCACCGATCGATCTGGTCAGTGCTGGTACGTCACAAGTGACGAAACGCTATGGCTTCATTTATGTGGATGCCGATGATGAAGGAAACGGCAGTTATGACCGTTTGAAAAAAGATTCCTTCGACTGGTACAAAGAAGTGATCGCCACCAATGGCGCAAGTTTGGCAGAATAAACAGTGAGGAGCGAGAGTGCATGATTTACATCAAGAAAGTCTTAAATTCAAGTGTCGTACTTGTTGATAAGGAAGGCCAAGAAATGATTGCACTTGGGAAAGGCATCGGCTATGGAAAGAAAGTCGGCGACAGCATAGCCGATACCCAGATCGATCAAGTTTTTCTGCCAATCGATGAAAAAAAATCAGGTCAGTTTGCCGATTTAGTGGATGAGATTCCGTTGTACTATTTTGAAATGACCAAAGAAATCGTCCAGCTGGCGCAAAAAATGCTGCCATATCCGCTAAATTCAACGATTTACCTCACCTTATCGGATCACTTGCACTTTGCTGTAGAACGTCAGCAAAAAGGCTTGAGTGTGACGAATCGGCTCTATTGGGAAATCAAGAATTACTATACAGATGAATTTCGAGCCGCCGAACAGGCACTACGTTTGTTGAAAGAGAAGTATCAAATTGAGCTGCCAGAAGAAGAAGCCTCCAATATCGCGTTTCATTTGATCAATGCCCAGTCGAACACCGAGGAAAATCAAGATGGGTTGAAAAAGGCCAAATTGATCGGGTTGATCGTCAATATGGTGCGCTACTCGATCCAGCAAGACGTCAACACCAATTCGATCCATTACAATCGCTTTATCACCCACGTGCGTTTCTTCGTTGACCGATTCTTTTTGGATGGGCTGCTGCAAGAAGAAGATGAAGGACTATACCGTCAAATGTGGGCTCTTTATCCGAATGCTATGGAGATTGCGACAAAAGTCAAAGCCTATATCGATAAAGAATACCAAACGAAGATCCCTGTCAATGAAATCGTCTATCTAGGCGTTCATATCAATCGATTGATGAATCATTCAGCAATCAATTCCTAAGCGTCCTCATTTTAACAAACATAAACAAGCCGTTTCCCTTTGCTGGAGAAACGGCTTGTTTGTGTTTAGTAGGCTTGCTTGTTAGGAATCACGCCTCGAACGCCGCCGTTTGGCTGCTCCACGTCGCCTTGGTAGCGTGGGATCAAATGACAATGGCAATGAAAGATCGTCTGTCCAGCAGCCTCCCCGCAATTGAAGCCGATGTTGAAGCCGTCTGGTCGATAGGTTTCCAATAAATAAGCTTTGCCTTCCTGCAACAAAGCCTGCAAGTCTTGTAATTCCTCTTGGGTGAGAGCAAAATAATCCCTGCGATGCGCTTTGGGGATCAATAGCAAGTGTCCAGGGGTGACGGGGTACTTATCAGGGATCGCATAAAAGCGTTCGTTTTCAATGATCGCATGTTTTGAGGCAGTACAAAAAATACAAGTCAAAATTTTCCACTCCTTTTTTTCAGCTAAAAAGCGTATCAATATCTGATCTTAGTGTACCAAAAGCTGATTTGAAATGAAACGCACGACAAAAAGCATGTCCTTTTGAGTCAATTGACAGTAAAATAAAAAAAAGTTTATAGATTCGCTTGACTTAGAGTGCACTTCAACCTGTATGCTTAGTGTAACTTAAAAAAACAGGAGGACGTAAAAATGGACTATGTAAAATTTGGCAATACAGGACTTGATGTGTCACCTTTGTGTTTAGGGACAATGGGATTTGGCGATCCCAACAGCGGGTTTCATGAGTGGGTGTTAGAAGAAGACGACAGTCGTGAAGTCATCAAAAAAGCCTTGGATCTGGGCATCAACTTTTTTGATACGGCAAATGTCTATTCTTATGGAGCGAGCGAAGAAATCGTCGGTCGAGCATTGAACGATTTTGCGCCCCGGGATGAGATCGTGGTTGCCACAAAACTATATTCTAAAATGAAACAGCGACCTAACAGTGGAGGCTTGTCCCGAAAAGCGATTTTTTATCAAATCGAACAAAGCTTAAAACGCCTGCAAATGGACTACATTGATTTGTATATCATCCATCGTTGGGATTACCACACGCCAATTGAAGAAACCATGAAGGCATTACATGATTTGGTAGTTTCTGGAAAAGTACGCTATATCGGCGCATCTGCGATGTACGCTTGGCAATTTGCCAAAGCACAAGCAGTTGCAGAGAAAAATGGCTGGACCAAATTTGTTTCGATGCAAAATCACTTGAACTTGCTTTATCGAGAAGAAGAGCGGGAAATGATGCCCTTGTGTGCCGATCAAAAAATTGCCGTGACGCCATATAGCCCATTGGCTGCTGGACGGTTAACAAGAGATTGGGGTGCAGAGACTAAACGGTACTTAACGGATAAAACCGCCAATCAAAAGTACGACAAAACGATGGAACAAGACCGAGAGATCGTGGCGCGGGTCGCACAGATCGCTGACAAACACCAAAGCAAACGGGCGCAAATCGCCTTGGCTTGGTTATTACAAAAAGAACAAGTGGTCGCACCAATTATCGGCGCAACAAAAGAAAGCCATTTATTGGATGCATTGCCTGCCCTTGATCTAAAGCTGACTGCCGAAGAGATTGCGTATTTGGAAGAGCCTTACTTGCCTCATGCAGTGGTAGGAGCGGAATAACGAGTAATAAAAGGGCTTCTGGCTCGTAGCATACAAAACGATCTAGGAAAAAATGCAAAATAAGGAAGTGAAGCCATGAATATCAAGAAAGTCAGTGAATTGAGCGGTGCTTCCGCTGATACCATCCGTTATTATGAAAAAATTGGGCTGATCCCGGCAGTCAAACGCAACAAAAATGGCGTTCGTGAATTCGATGAAGATGATTTAAAATGGATCACCTTTACCAGACAAATGCGCAACGCTGGACTATCGATTGATGGGCTAAGTCATTACCTGGCTTTATTTGAAGAAGGGCGAGGAACGGTTCCTGAGCGTAAGCAGCTGTTAGCCGAACAAATTGCAGTTTTGCGGGAGAAAATCTCAGATATGACGGAAGCTGTTGAACGTTTAGAATACAAATGGGAACATTACGACGAGCATGTTCTGCCGACTGAAGAACGACTGCGTCAACGCAAAGCCAATCTCGTCAACCAGACTTTATGACAAGCCATTTTTTCTACTCAAAGAACGAGGCTTGAATTTTTCAAAAATGAAAGGGAGCTTATGAAACGACTTGCGATTTTAGGTGCTGCTGGCACGATCGGTCAGCGATCACGGCGAAAACTTTTGGAAAGAACCAATCGACCACTCGTACTCTATGACCGCCGTGCAACGGAGCGTTTGCATGAGATCGATGCTGCGCGTGAGACGATCATTGATGGTGACTTTCTCGATTTAGGACGACTCGTTCGGGCATTGCAAGGCTGCCAGTCGGTTTTTTTGACGGATATCCATGATCCTCGGGCAACGCTGCGGGTGATCGAGGCAATGAAATTAGCAGAGGTCAACCAATTGATCAGTGTCGCACCCGAAAAAGGACTTTGTACATCGGAGGCATTGAAGCAATTGGCAGACTTAACAGCGCCTTTTCTTGCCCCTGAAAAGCATCAGCTGCTCTTGCAGCAAAAAAATCGCTTAATGTCCTACCAATTGATTGTAGGCTCAGAGTTGGCTGTTCGCTTTGTTCATTTGCCATCAATGGAAGAATGCCTGTTACAGCCAGTGGGATGGCAAGAAGCAGTCGCAGAAGAAATGCTTGCGATGTATCACTGCTATACAGCCTAAAGCCTGTGCATTTGTGATGAAAACCAACATGCTTTCTTGAAGTTCAGAATCATTTTTTTCATGTTTTCATGAAAAAAATGGTTCTTTCTTTTGAGCTTTTTTTGATAGAATAGACAGAAGCTTTTATCCATAAAATTAGTTGCCAGATTGAAAGGAGAACGTTGATGGAATCACTTATCAAAAAAAATCTTGCTTTATTGCTTGGGGTGCTGTGGATCTGCATCGCATTAAACTTTTTCCTTTTGCCTCACAGTATTGCTTCTGCTGGTGTCGGGTCGATCGGCTACCTGATCGAAACCGGCTGGTCGATCAATCGTCATATCGTTGTCTGGGGGATTAATTTATTGATGCTGGCGTTGGCATTTTTGCTTTTAAAGCGAGAGGTCTTTGTCAATACGGTTATCGGCAGTCTGGCATTTCCCGTTCTTCTGGCGCTTTTACCAGAAATTATGCTGCTGCGCTTTTATTCCATCTCATTGATTTTAGGTAGTTTCTTCTTTAGCTTTGGTATCTTTTCGCTCTACAAAATCGGCGCGTCTAATGGCGGTGTGACAATTCCGCCACTAATTTTGGAAAAATACTATGGCATTCGCAGATCCAGTGGGGTTTTCTTGACCAATTTGATCATCATCTTATTGAACCTCCTGATCTTTTCTTGGCAAGAAGCACTTATTTCTGCCTTTTCGATCTACTTGATTGCCTTCTTCATGCGGCTCTTCATGCGAATCGAACAAAAAATGCAGGCCAAGAAATCTGTGAAAGTCCAAGGAACAGCAAAATAGAGTAACATATCAGAAGCAAAACATCGGTGCAAAAAATCTGCACCGATGTTTTTTAATATTTTCTTTTTCTTAGAACAGCTATGGAACCAGTCAAACAAGCGATGATCAAAAAGCAAGTTAACAACAGTGCTGGCAGCAGTTCCCCTAGTTTGATTTGGTCGGTTAAGTAGTTAGGAAATTGGCTGGAAAGGGAATAAGGATTCCAGTTTGTTACTTGACTCCATAGGTTGCCTAACATGCCCATCAGATAACAGACGCCAATAAACAACAAACCTTGATAGATACTTTTAGCAAAGCTGGAACCTAGCAGCAGGATGCTGATTGCTAGTAAACCGAAAAGCCAATAGCTGACCAAAGCGCTAGGAACTTGAGCAGCGCTAGAATCATCGAAATAGATCAAGGTATAAAAAGCACTGACACTGGCACTTAGGAGGTAACTCAAAGACCAAAGAATCATTAAATAGCAAGCTTTGGCACAGACGATCGTGGTTTTTGGTAAGCCTCTGGTGATCAGCTGAATAAAGGTACCCTGATTTATTTCGGCTGACAGCGTATCGGTAAAAAGAATCACAAATACTAGCAGACCAATCGTGCCGATGTTGCTGTAAAACTGAAGCCACGCATCGATCGATGTCGGATCAGCAATCGTGATTTCAATCGATTCCGGCATCATACTGGCCATCAGATCTGGCATGATTTTGGCAGTAAAGGGAGAAAGCATACCAATCAGGGCAAACAGGATCAAGCAAATCAGCAGTTTTTTGCTGCGAAGACCACCGAGAAATTCTTTCTTTAAGAAAACAAGAAACACCTTCATTTGATCACCTCCAAATAAATCGCCTCTAAAGTCGGTTCGATCCGTTGAAAGGATTCAGGTACTATCTGTTGTTCATTGAGCAATCGCAGCAACTGCTTTCCAACATTCGTGTCGGCAGTTTCGTCGATCAGTAATTGATTGTTCTTTCTTTCTGACGCAATGCCGTGGGATGCTAACAGATTGGCAAATTTCGAATGGTCACCTTCGTTGGTAAAGACAATCCCAAAGGCGGTTTTTCGATAACGTTTTTTTAAGGAATCCATCGGTTCAAACGCCTGGATCTGGCCTTTGTGCAAAATCGCAATGTAATCTGACAGCTGCTCGACATCTGCGAGAATATGGGATGAAAAAAGAACTGTCGTTTCTTCTTTGATTTTAGCCAATACATCAAGAAAGGCCTTGCGACCTAAAGGATCGAGTGCAGAGGTCGGCTCATCACAAATCAAGATGGCGGGGCGGTTGATCAGAGCTTGGGCTAACCCGAGACGTTGCTTCATACCGCGAGAAAAGCCAGCGATTTTTTGTTTCGAAGCCTCCAGGCCTACCAACGCTAAAACTTCCATCACCCGCTGAGGCTGAAAAGGTTCTTGATTGGGCTGGATCTTTCCGCAAAAAGTCAAATATTCTACAGCTGTCATAAACGAGTAAAACTGCGGTACATCTGGTAAATAGCCGATCCAGCGATTGGTCTTGGCTGAGCCAAACTGTACTGGTTCGCCACAGACAGTGATTTCGCCTTCATCAATGGGGAGCAATCCTAAAATCGCCTTCATGGTCGTTGTTTTGCCGGCGCCGTTTTCCCCGACAAACCCCACGACGCTGCCCTTTGGAACCGAAAAGGTTAGGTCTTGCAGCACTTGTTTGCGCCCAAAACGCTTGGATAAATGGTTGATCTCGATCATCTTCATTGTTGGTCCTCTTTTCCGAAAGCAAAATAAAGGATAGGACCGATCAGGCTAACAAAACAGGCGATGAAAAGCCAAAGAATGCGGGAGCCGAATTTAAACTGTTCTTGTTTTAAAATATCGCGAACCGCCAAGACGATCAAGACCAATTGCAAAACAATCAAGGGGATCAGTACGGGCAAATAATCAGACATATTTTCTGGTATATTTAGTGAAACATTATTCATGTGAAGCCTTCCTTTGTGGCTCATTTTCTTGTTCGGACAGTTTTTGCAGCTGCTGAAATAATTCTTCAAATAGTGGTTGCTTCAGATAAGGTTCAAATAATGATGTGAACTGCGCGATTTCGAGAAATTGTTTTTTGACACTACCTGAGTTCCGCGGGATCTGACTGCCTAATTCTAATTCGCTGATCCACTCATCGATGCTGTTGAAATAATCGTCTCCTTTCAAAACGATTTCCTCAGGCGTGTCTGCTAATGTTTTGACATACAGTGTTAATGCTTGCAGCAATAAGCTTTCCTTTCCTAAAGCCGCAAACGAAACCATCCCAGCGGCTAGAAAATTCAGTAAAGAAATAGGATGCAGCTGGGCCAGTTGGAAGCTCTCGCTGAGTGCCAGCCCACGTGCAAAGGTTTTTTCCAGTTGCTCCTCGTCTTGTGTGAGCATTGCTAAATAATTCGTTAGCAAACTCATAGAAATAATTAAGTACTGGTAAATCGCACTTTGCGTAACGAGCTCAGCTTGTTGCAACTGATTGTTTTGCTGAAATGCTGCGGCAATCAACGGTTCGCTGGGTAAAAACGAGAGAGTTTTCGTGCCAAGGATCGCCAAGACTTCTTCTGGCTTGTTTCTCATCAGAAGACAATAAGCATCGATCTGTTTCGCTTGTTGTGCCAGCTCACTGTCGCCTTGGTCCATGATGCGTTGGTACAGGGTTTCTGCTTCCTTCAAATAGGTATTTTTCTTTGCTTCCATCAAAGCGTCTTCGTAAGTTTGCCCTTTCGGGACGCCTTCTACGGGGACATCTGGCAGCAGATCCCAATGATTCAAGTAAAAGGACCCCATTTGTAATAAGAATGGATAACAAGAGTAATAGCGCTTGGTAAAACTTTGAGCAAGTGCGAGAACTTCCGTTGGTGTTTGTGTTTGAAAGGCGTCTTTTAGTAATTGGTAGATTCGCTGGATCTCTTTAGGGGATAGCTGCGAGTCCAAAATCAATAATTCATCGACGCTGCAATCAAAATACGCTGCTAATAAGGGTAGCGAGGTGATATCTGGATAAGACTGTCCCGTTTCCCATTTCGAAACGGATGCTTTGGACACATTCATAAACACTGCTAATTCTTGCTGGGTAATACCTCGTTGTTTTCTTCTCCGAGCGATTTCCTCGCCAATTGGTAAGTCCATAGTGCACCTCCGATAGGTTTGTTTGGTATACTTCTATCATAAGAGGATAAGAGATGACTTACAATGGATTGCTAGTTAATTTTTGGTTGATTTAATTAACTAAAAGTTGATTATAAGGCGAAGTATTCCAATCTTTGGGAAAGAGATGATCGTAAATGAGAGGTAGAAAATTGAAAGTTGTAGCAGCGATCGATTCCTTCAAAGGAAGTGCCACTTCCGCAGAACTAAATCAAGCGGTCTTAAGCGGGTTTTCAGACCAGTGGGAAACACGCAGTATCCCAATCGCTGATGGGGGAGAAGGGTCAATGGCAGCAGTCATTGCTGCGCTGGGAGGCAATTACGAAACGGTTTCAGTGACCGCTCCATTAGGCGGTAAGTTGCAAGCCCGTATGTTGGTCACAAAAATCAAGGAAGAAAAAATTGCCCTGATTGAATCTGCAGAAGTGATTGGGTTGCAACTCGTGGAACCTAGTGACGAGACCACCCGCAATAGCTCTTCTTTTGGTTTAGGCCAAATGGTCTTAGCAGCTTGCAGGCAAGGTGTGAAAAAAATTTACCTGACCCTTGGCGGTAGCGGCACTTCTGATGGGGGCGTAGGCTTTTTACTTGCGCTAGGAGCAACCATTCAAAGAAACGAGCGGATGGAAAACAATCCTTTGCTGCAAGCAGAATCTCTGGCGCTCAGCCAGTTGAACCCTCTGCTTGCACAAATTGACCTATTTGCATTAGCCGATGTAACGAATCCCTATTTTGGCAATCAGGGATTTGCGCAGGTTTTTGGTCCGCAAAAAGGGGCATCCCAAGAAACGATCCAGCAGTTGGATCAGCAGGCAAAGCGCTTGGCTGAGCACATCAAGCGGACCGCGGGGATCGATCTGGAAGTCCCTGGTGCTGGTGCGGCAGGTGGGCTTGGTGGTGCTGTTCGTTTGGCAGGTGGTCAATTGGTTCCTGGATTTGCGACGATCGCTTCATTGGTTGGATTTGAGGAAAAAATCAAAGAAGCAGATTTGTTGATCACGGGTGAAGGACGCATCGATGGGCAAACCGCTGGGGGAAAAGTACCCTATGGCGTCACGTTGCTCGCCCACAAACATCAGGTCCCGGTTGTTGCCATCTGCGGCTCCCGAAGCGACGATCTAGGAAAACTGCCGCAACTACTATCTGCCGTCTTTTGTATCCAGCAAGGTCCGATTTCGTTGACAGAAGCGATGGAGAAAAAGCGAACCTTAGTGAATGCTCAACAGACTGCTCAAGCCATCGCTGGTTTTGTGGAACAGTGGCAAAAAAAGACTGAATCAGACGCTTCAAATAGGACTGAATAAGAAGATAACACCAAAAAAACTTCGTATTGGCTACTGCCTTTTGTACGAAGTTTTTTTGGTGTTTCTCTCTGTGCTTAAGCCAAGGTAGCTTGTGCTTCAATCTCTACTTTAAATTCAGGGGCAACCAAGCCGGCAACGATGACGAGACTCATGGCTGGTTTGTTTTCTGCCAAAATAGTTGTAAACGCCGTACGGACAGCAGCTAAGTAGGCAGCATCTGTTAAAAAGACGGTCATTTTGACCACTGATGACCAAGTCAACTGATTGGCTGATAGTAGCTGTTCGATCTTTTTCAAAACGATGGTTGTTTGCTCTTGCGGGTCCTCAGGTGTGGCTCCGTCTTGCGACGGCGTTTGACCAGAAATGAAAAGAAAAGGTCCTTGAGCGATTTTTGTATCGGTATAGATTGCCATTTCTTTGGCTCCTTTCGTCTATCTTGCCTTTGGATGATGGGACAGATAGAAATTGATTGGGTGTGTCCTAGTTTACTTGATTCCACCTGCAAAAACAATCAACGGACGTTTTCAGTTGGTTGTGTGAAGCCACGCGACCAAGCCGCTCTTCCCCTTTAATAAAAGCACTCATTTTTTTCAGGCCCCGCTGAAATTATCGCCAGAATTTTATGGTTTCAATGTCTTATACTATGTTCAGATCAAATAAATAAACAAGGAGGAAAAAAATATGAATTGGTACAAAAACACAATAGAAGAACTATTACACACGTTGCAAACAACACGGCAGGGCCTTTCCTCCGAAGAACGCAACCAGCGTTTAGCAAAGCAAGGTGAAAATACAATTACTGAGGCAGCGCAGATCCCCACATGGAAGAAATTCGGCAAGCACTTTACCGACTTACTGATGTTGGTCTTGATCGTCGCAGCCGTCTTAAAAGGGATTTCTGGTGATTATATCGAAAGCGGCATTATTATGGCAGTCGTCGTCATCAATGGATTCGTCGGCTACTGGCAAGAGCGCAAAGCCCAAGAATCACTGGATGGATTGAAGCAGTTCATGGGGCAAGAAGCAACGATTTATGTTCACGGCCGCAAGAAGAAAATTGCTGTTTCTTCCTTAGTAAATGGAGATTTAGTCGTTTTAGGACCAGGAGATGTTGTACCAGCAGATATGCGCTTGATCGAAACCCATGATCTTGTGATTGAAGAGTCGATTTTAACTGGCGAATCTGAGCCTGTTCAAAAAATGACCGAGCCTATTACTCAAGAAAGTACGATTGGCGACCAGCGAAACATGGCGTTTTCTGGTACCCATGTAGAAAGCGGAACTGCCAGCGGGATCGTCGTTGAAACAGGGGACGATACACAAATCGGCCAGATCAATCAAGCAATTCAGTCTGTGAAAGCGCAAGAAACCCCGTTGATCAAAAAAATGAAGCAATTGAATCACCAAATCTTTAAAGGCATTATCGGATTAGTGGTTTTCTTGATCTTCTTTACTACCTTCCGCTACGGCTTTGATCTTGATCTCTTGTTCTCATCAGGTATCGCCTTAGTGGTAGCGATGATTCCTGAGGGCTTGCCAGCCGTGCTGACCATGATTTTATCGATGGGTGTCAAGGAAATGTCTGAGGAGCAAGCAATCATCAAAACGATGCCATCAGTGGAGACACTAGGTGCCATGACGGTGATTTGTTCAGACAAAACAGGAACCTTGACCAAAAATGAAATGACGGTCGTCGATGTTTTAGTTGAGTCAAACGTGGATAAAGCAACGGTGCTTGATATCATGGCAAATTGTCAAGACTTGAAGCAAGACGAAGGACAAAAGGCTGCGGATCTGGTTGGGAACCCAACCGAAAAAGCCTTGTTACAATACGCAGAATCAGCGCAGCAACCATTGCGTAAAACAGTCGATAAGATTCCTTTTAGTTCCTCTTACAAGTACATGGCAACACGCCATCAAAATCAAGAAGAGCCGAATGCCTCGGTAGTTTTTGTCAAAGGTGCGCCCGAAGTGTTGCTTGAGAAAAGCCAACTGACTTCAGATCAAAAGCAATGGTGGTTAGATGAAAGTGTAAAATTAGCAGCGAAAGGGCAGCGGCTGATCGGCTTTGCGCATCTGACGCTGTCGGCACAGGAATCCTTGTCCCACGAAGGGCTAACCAATTTAACCTTTGTCGGGATCGCTGGCATCATTGATCCTCCGAAAGATAGTGCCATCAAAGCGGTAAAAGAGTGCTTGCAAGCGGGCATCCAAGTCAAAATGATCACAGGAGACCATGGCAAGACCGCTCAAGCCATCGGCAAGCAAATTGGCTTGAAGCACACGAATCACGTGTTGGAAGGGCTAGAAATCGATCTGTTGTCGGAGGAAGAATTGCAGCAAGCAGTCCAAAAGACAGACATCTTTGCTCGAACGACCCCTGAGCATAAATTACGGATCGTTAGTGCTTTGCAGGCGAATGAAGAGATCGTCGGAATGACCGGTGATGGCGTAAACGATGCACCAGCGCTGAAAAAAGCCGATATTGGGATCGCTATGGGGATCAAAGGCAGTGAAGTAACCAAGCAAGCAGCCGATATGGTTTTGGCAGACGATAATTTTCATACGATCGCCAATGCCGTCCGAGTGGGTCGTCGAATCTACGATAATTTGAAGAAAACCATCAACTTCTTCTTACCAACTGCGGTTGCCCAAGGATTGATCGTTATTGCGGCACTCTTGTTGAACCGACCACTACCACTGACACCTGTCCAAATTTTATGGGTAAATATGGTTACAACGATCACGCTTTCTTACGCACTCGGTTTTGAAAAGGCAAGTGCGGATGTCATGAATCGACCACCACGGCCAATCAAAGAAGGTATCTTATCTTGGTACAGTCTGTTCCGCATCTTCTACGTCTCGCTGTTGATCATGATTCCTTCCTACATCTTAGCGATTCAGTTTGAAGGAACGGTCCTTCAGCAAAGCATGCTACTGCAAAGTATCGTCTTTGCTCAAGCAGTCTACTTGTTGAACTGTCGTGAGCTGGTCAAGCCAGCCTTGAATCGCCAACTCTTTGCCAATAAAGCACTCTTAGTCTCCCTGGCACTGCTGATCGTATTACAGGCAGCGATTTTCCTAACCCCTCTTGGGCACCAGCTTTTAGGGATCGGTTCTTTGACCTTGACGCAGCAGTTGAGTATCGCTGCTAACGGCGCACTCCTTTTCGCAGTCGTCGAAGGTGAGAAATTTATTACAAACAAGCTGCAAGGACGGCAAAAAGCCGCCCCAGTGAAACAATAAAGGCAGCTTGATGATTCTAGTGATAACTTAAATAATAGGTTTGGATGAGCTCAGTCACTTGATTGAGCTCATTTTTCGTTGGTACCATCGATAAGTAAAAAACTGGAACAGATACTTCCTCTAAAGGGAAATTTGAGAGAATAAAATCAACCTCGATTTTCGCCAACGCTTCTAGTTGACCAGGCTCGATCGCCGATAAAAGGATGCGGGCACCGAGGAAGTCATTCAATTCTTGCAGGAGATAAGCTTTCCAGGCAGGCTCACCTTGGAAAACAAAATATCCTTTTGCGCGAATGGGATTGATTTGTAAAATCGCTTGTTGGATCAGTAAGGTGGTGGTTGACCATAATGGAAAACTCATTTCCGATTGACTGGCTGTTTGCTCTTCTAAAAAGTCATGGATCGTCGCTTCGATCGATAGCGAATAGGGTTGATTTAACCGTTGGATCTCGTGAAATTCTAGCCCGAACAATTCTGAGAGCTTGGCTGACTCTTGCGATTTGATCAAAAGCAACAGTAGATTCTCAATCAGTTGTGTATCACTAGCTAAAGACAACTGCAACAAGCGGTCTAGTTTTCCAACAAAATGGGTCGTTTTCTGATAAATAGTTTGGTAGGATTCAAGGGTTGCTTGGATCGTTGCGGACCAGTCGTTATTGTAGTTCCAACTTTCTAAGAAGCAGTAGAAGCTAAAGAAGTGTTCGCTGCGTTCTAAATAAACGCCTTCTTTTTGATACAGCTGGCTTAATGGCTGTTGGAAAAGGCTATAAAGGGGATCGTCCCCTTGAAATTCAAAGGAATCGATACGGCAATTGGCTTTGATGCGAATCGTATTGATAAAAAACCAGCAGGTACCGTAGATTTGTTCCACTTCGATCTGCAGCTTGGCTTTTGCTAAGCGATCCAAGAAATGAAAATAGTGGGACTCATGAATCGTATATTCCTCAAAAAAGTAATTGTTATGGGTGTATGGCAGTAACAGGCGATGAAAAAAAACACGGATGTTGATCTCACTTCCTTCAAAGCGGATCATGCGATTGGTGATCCGAATCCGCAACGAAAAATCAGTGAGACTTTTGTTTAATTTTGTCACATGTCGTCGCAAGGTCTCATAGGATGTCCCTGTTTGGCTAAGAATATCTTGCGTACGGAGTTCGCTGGAAAAAAGCAATGCTTTCATCAAAGAAACACCGATCGATTGAGGGAAAAACGTTTCCCAGAGCTGACTCATCAACAATGGCCCATCATGGGTCAGAGCAAAGCCACTACTGGCAGCTTCGATCTGCCAACCATCAGGCAATTGTTGGCGAATATAGGTTAGATCGGAAAAAACGGTTCGCTCCGTCGTATCGATCAATTTTGCTAGTTGCTTGGCAGTGATCATTTTGTGATTCGCCAGTTGTTCCAAGAGAAGGATCTGACGTAATAAATCCTTCTCCGTAATGATTTTTTTCATCATCCCATCCATGACAAAAACTTCCTTTCCGAGTCTTGAAGGTCAAAAGAGTCACATTGACTGTTTTGATGAAAGACAACTCTTTCGTGTTCTTTTTGATTTTATACGAAAAAGGCAAGTTTTGCTATTTCCAATTCACTGGATGATGTTTTTTTTATTAAAAAAGATGGGATCGGCAACCTTCTGAGTAACTGTCTAAAGGAATGCGTTTGTTTTATGTGTTTTAACGGTTAGAGGTCTATCATGTGTTCGTATTTCTTCATTCGCAAATACATAGAATAACTTTCTTTCGACAATTTTATTTTTGAGGAAAAAAGACTCT
Organism: Enterococcus sp. DIV1368d; assembly: GCF_050542975.1. Classification (NCBI taxonomy): domain Bacteria; kingdom Bacillati; phylum Bacillota; class Bacilli; order Lactobacillales; family Enterococcaceae; genus Enterococcus; species Enterococcus sp. DIV1368d. The sequence goes on from NZ_CP172939.1 coordinate 1,416,307, forward strand.
TTTTGCGAGAGGCGTAGAGTTTTCGATGGAGCGCAGAATTGATGATCCATTCAATTTCTGCTTGTTCTTCCTCGGATAATTCGACTTTTTTCTCATTGGATCGAATGAGAGAGTAAGTAAATTCTAAGCAGCTCATTTTATAAATAAAGGTGGAAAAATATAATTTGTCTATGTGCATTTAATCACCCTTTCTTACATTCGGTTCAATCATATAGAAGAATATTTCAAATAACAACTTTGTTTTTTCATGATGTTATGAAAATTTTGGATAAATGTCGATTTTTTGGCAAAATTATAGCAAAGTTTTCACTCTTTGATCTTCACGCAAGGGTTATAAAAAAACAAATATTATTTAAATAGAGTGGCAGCTATAATAAAGTACGCTGAAAGAAGTGAAGGAGATTTTTGTCCTAAAGAATGTCTTTTTATTTTGGTTAAGGCAACCCATTGTAGGTTGTTTTCTTGTATTGTCAAAAGGAGTCAAAAAATAAAATTCGCTTTTTTCTGTTGACAGATCTGCAAAAGCCACGTAATATAGCTACCAATAACTAGTAAAGACCAAACAAAAGAGAAGTATGAGGACGTTCGTCTTGCAGAGAGCTGATGGTGGTGTAAATCAGCAGATTGACGCTTCAGAAATGGACTTTTGTGTCGAAAGGCTGAAATCAGTAGGCTTTTTTCGGGATCTCCCGTTACAGAGAACGATCGTTGATAGACGATCTAGAGAACCAATTGAGGTGGCACCGTGAGTAATCGCCCTCATGCAGACGAGTTTGTTTGCATGAGGGCTTTTTTGTTTTTCTTGCCCTTCAACCAATAGAAAAATAAACGTAAAATCAAACTAAGAGAAGTACTTGAGTCTTTTTTGGTTACAGAAAGTCGGCGGTGATGAGAGTCCGATACCAAGAAATCAAGGAAATGGCCTTAGTCGATCATTTTTTGAACCCTTTTTTGGCAGTAGGAAAATGCGGGAACTCCCGTTATAGAGGAAGACCGTTGTTAGACGGTTGATAGAGAAGAAGTTGTTTCTTTAGGCAACTTTCAATTGAGGTGGTACCGCGGTCATTCGCCCTCAAGCAGACGTTTTTATGATGTTTGCATGAGGGCTTTTTGTTTACAAAGAAAGGAGCAGCTTATGTATCGAATGGAACGAATCAACAGCGATTGTTTGACACCTGTCTCAGTGTTTTTACGGATTCAAGGGGCGCATAAATGTTTACTGGAAAGTATTCCCAGAGAAGAAGATACCGGACGCTATTCGATCCTCACTTTTGATCCTGTTCAGAAACTGACCTTTAAGGATGGTGTTTTTCAAGTGGAGGATCTTTTGGAAAAAACGGTCAACAAGTATCCCTGTCAGGACCCTTTAAAAGAAATGGAGCGGTATGTAGTCAAAAAAGAAATCACCGCTTTATCGGATCTGCCGTTGCAAAGTGGGGCGATCGGGTATGCGGGCTATGATATCGCCGCTTGCTATGAAGATATTGGACAACTGCCCGCAGATGAATTGCAGGTGCCTGATATGGCCTTTTGGCTTTTTGAAACTTTTCTCGTTTTGGACCATCAGACGGAAACTTTAACGATCATTCTTGAAAATTGCTACAGCCAAAGGGGGACCGCCGAGATGAAGCAGGTACTCCAAGCGGTGCAGCAGCAATTAAGGACACCGGTCGCAGCTGAGACCCGTGGGTTATCGAATGAAAAGCTGCATTTTACAAGTAATGTTACCCAACATGCCTATGAAACGATCGTTCGTGAGGCAAAAGCCCGAATTACGGCAGGGGATATGTTTCAAGTGGTTCCTTCCCAACGTCTGCAAGCAGCATTTACACAAGATCCTTTTGACTATTACCGAAAACTGCGAGTGACGAATCCGTCTGCCTACCTTTATTATCTTGATTTCGATCACGGATTCAAAGTGATCGGCAGTTCACCTGAAAGCTTGATTCGGGTTCAAGGAACAACGATCACCACAAATCCAATCGCTGGTACCCGCAAACGAGGGGCAACCAAAGCAGAAGACGAAGCTTTGGCGGCGGAACTATTAGCAGATGAAAAAGAACGTGCAGAGCACCAAATGCTGATCGATCTGGGGCGCAATGATTTGGGACGAATCGCTGAACATGGCACGGTTCATGTTCCTTTATACATGGTGATCGAGAAATACCGCTATGTCATGCATATCGTTTCGGTGGTGGCTGCTAAGCGCAGAGCAGGTGTGACGGCAATGGATGCCTTGAAAGCAACCCTGCCAGCAGGCACGGTCAGCGGGGCACCAAAGATTCGTGCCATGACTCGCATCTATCAGTGGGAAGCTGTTCGAAGAGGGGTCTATGCGGGAGCCGTTGGGTATTTTTCTCGAAATTGTCAAGCGGATTTTGCCATCGGGATTCGGACATTGGTATTGAAAGACGAGATTGCTTATGTCCAGGCAGGGGCGGGTGTCGTTTATGATTCTGATCCCTCATCGGAATACCACGAAACCTTACACAAAGCCAAAGCACTATTGGAGGTGTCAGCCAATGATCTTACTCGTCGATAACTATGATTCGTTTACTTACAATCTTCTCCAGCTCTGTCCAGAAGAAACAGTCGTCTTGCGAAATGATGATCCAGACCTTTTCCTTGTTGCTAAAGAAGCAGATGCCATCATTTTTTCCCCAGGACCAGGACGGCCCGCAGAGGCAGGATTCATGATTCCTTTGATCAAAGCCTACCACGATAGCAAGCCGCTTTTAGGTATCTGCTTAGGTCATCAAGCCATTGGGGAAGCGTTTGGTGCCACAGTGATCCAAGCACCAGCTATTATGCACGGCAAGCAATCGAGCCTTACGTATCAGAAAAAAGGCGTGTTCGAAACCTACCTAGGAGATATGACGGTCATGCGCTATCACTCGCTGGTTATTGAGCCAGCGACCCTTCCTGCACAATTTGAGGTATTGGCTGAAACAAAAGGGATCATCATGGCGATCCAGCATCGACAAAAGCCGATCGTAGGACTCCAGTTCCACCCTGAATCAATGGGGACAAACGAAGGGGCGTTTTTTATCCAACGGTTTCTTGAACTCATTTCAGAAAACTCAGCAAAAAGCAGCAAATGAAAAAGGAGGAACTTTTTATGGAAGCAGTCAAAATACAGCAGCCACAGCAAATCACCCAGCAGCTTTTTAATGGCCGTCATTTAAGTTATCAGGAGATGCGTCACTTTGCTCAAGGAATTTTAAGCGGGGTGTTTTCAGAAAGTCAATTGGGCGCAGCATTAGTTGCTATGAAGATCAACGGCATCACAGCTGCCGAATTGACTGCTTTAGCAGAAATTATGTTAGAGCATGCCGTGACCATTCCTTATGAAGGAGGAGACGCCATGGACAATTGCGGCACTGGCGGCGACCACTCCAATAGTTTTAATGTCTCCACTACGGCTGCCTTCGTTTTAGCAGCCGGGGGAATCACGATGGCAAAACACGGCAATCGCAGTATTTCTAGTCGTTCAGGCAGTGCCGATGTCTTAGCCTGCTTGGGGGTATCGATCCAAGCATCACCAGAAAAAATCGCTGAGCTATTAACGACTGTCGGCATCGCGTTTCTCTTCGCTCCCTCGTTGCATCCAGGCATGAAAGCAGTGATGAAGATACGGCAAGAATTAGCGACGCCAACGATTTTCAATCTATTAGGCCCCTTGATCAATCCTGTTCCGTTGACTACGCAACTGATTGGGACATACGCAGGCGAGAGCTTGGCCGACACCGCTCAGGCGTTAGGCAGTCTTGGTCGGCAAAGAGCAATGGTGATCCATGGATGCAACGGAATGGATGAAGCCAATTTGGCAGGTGAAACGGCGATCAGCTTTTATCAAGGAGGAGCGGTAGCCAATTTTTCTTTGGATCCACAAGCATACGGCTTTAAGCCAGCACCGATCGAGGCGATCGTCGGCGGGGATGCCGTTCAAAACGCCGCGATCTTAACTGCGGTGTTGAAAAATCAACCCTCCGTTTATCTAGAAACGGTGGTCTTAAATGCAGGGTTAGGTTTTTACGCTAACGGCAAAGCCGCCACGATAGCGGAAGGGTTTGCGATGGCACGGGCGTGTATCGCTTCGGGCGCCGCCTATGACAAACTGCAGGAGTTGATCCGCCAGTCAAATAGTCAATAATTACGAAAGCTGTAAGGAGGAGAATCATGGATTTTTTAGAAACGATCATCCAGAAAAAAGTTGAAGAAGTTGCCGCGATGCCACAAGAAACCGAAAAGGTCGTAGCGAAACGCCCATCATTTTATCAGCAAGTCAAGGAACGACCACAAAAGATGCACCTCATTGCTGAAATCAAGCGAGCTTCACCTTCAAAAGGAGACATTAATCAAGCGATCGACCCAGTCACGCAAGCGCAAGCTTATGAAGCCGCGGGTGTCAGCGGGATTTCCGTTTTGACCGACCAGCAGTTTTTCAAAGGGTCGCTGGCAGATCTTGAAGCAGTCAGTAAGGCTGTTTCGGTGCCTATACTATGCAAAGACTTCATTATCGACAAAAAACAATTGATTCGCGCCAAGAATGCAGGTGCCAGTATCGTTTTATTGATCGTGGCTGCGTTGGAGCCAGCCCGTTTGGTCGCGCTGTATCAAGAAGCCGAAGCACTAGGGTTGGAAGTACTCGTTGAGACTCATAATGCGGCTGAATTTCAACAAGCCCAAACATTAGGTGTCAAAATCATCGGCGTCAACAATCGTGACCTAAAAACCTTTGACGTTTCCTTGGATGTCAGTGTTGCTTTAGCACCTCAGCCGTCAGAGGCGGTTTACATCAGTGAATCTGGTATTCGAACTGCCTCCGATGTGCTGCAGCTTGCACCGTTTTATCATGGAGTTCTCGTTGGAGAAACGTTGATGAGAAGCAATCGAATTGCTGAAACAGCTGCAGATTTGCAGGTGAGCCGCCGATGACCAAAGTGAAAATTTGTGGACTCACCGAACGGCTGCATGTCGAAACTGCCATCAGTGCAGGAGCAGATTACCTTGGCTTTGTTTTTGCCGAAAGCCGTCGGAGAATCGATCCGACCCAAGTCCGCAAGATAACGGAGCAAGTACCCCAAAATGTAGGGAAAGTCGGGGTTTTCGTTTCTCCAAGTGTTGAAGAAGTGCAAGCGGCAATTCAAGCCGCCCAACTGACAGCGATTCAGCTCCATGGAAAGGTTCTGCCATCTTTGCAAACAGCCATTCAGAAGGGCGTTTTTGCTCATCAAAAGATCGCAGTGATCCAAGCCTTTGATGGAGAAGCAGAGACTTTAGAGCAAGATTTCCTGAGCTGCCAGGCAGATTTTGGGTTATTGGACGCTCCGGTAAGAGATCACCCTTATGCTGGCGGCAACGGCCAGTCCTTTGATTGGCAAAAAGCGGCGAGAGAACCGTTGCCGTTGTCTGAGCGATTTTTTATTGCTGGCGGGTTGCACGCGGAAAATGTAGAAGAGGCGATCCAACTTTTTAGGCCTTATGCTGTCGATGTTTCTTCAGGCGTTGAAACCCGGGGCAAGAAAGACAGTCGGAAAATCGAACAATTTATTCATTTAGTAAAGGAGAAAAAAAGATGACTCAGTATCCCACAAAAGCAGGATTTTATGGTTCTTTTGGCGGACAGTTTGTGCCAGAGACATTGATGTATGCAGTCAAGCAATTAGAAACTGTCTACCGTGAAGCACAAGCGGACCCAAGTTTTCAAGCTGAATTACAGGAATATTTGCAAGAGTATGTAGGAAGAGAGACCCCCCTTTATCATGCACAGCGCTTGTCACAACACTTAGGCGGTGCCAAAATTTATCTGAAGCGAGAAGATTTGAATCATACGGGTGCCCATAAAATCAATAATGCACTTGGCCAAGTCTTATTAGCAAAACGGATGGGGAAAAAGAAAGTGGTAGCGGAGACCGGTGCTGGGCAGCATGGCGTCGCCACAGCAACTGCGGCCGCGTTGTTCGGTATGGAATGCACGATTTTTATGGGCGCGGTAGATGTTCAGCGGCAAGCACTAAACGTCTTTCGAATGGAATTGTTGGGAGCAAAAGTGGTTTCAGTCACATCAGGCAATCAGACATTGAAAGATGCTGTCAATGAAGCGCTGCGCTACTGGGTCGCAACCGTCGAGGACACTCATTACGTGATGGGTTCGGTACTCGGTCCGCATCCTTTTCCAGAGATCGTTCGAGATTTTCAAAGTGTGATTGGCAGTGAGACACGGCGGCAACTATTAGAAAAAGAAGGACAACTGCCAACGACAGTCGTTGCGTGTATTGGCGGCGGCAGCAATGCGATGGGAATGTTTTACCCTTTCATCAACGATCAAACCGTTCGTTTGATTGGCGTTGAAGCAGCTGGAAAAGGCGTGGATACTACCGAGCATGCGGCGACTTTAACGAAAGGCAGTATCGGTATTTTACATGGTACCAAAATGCATTTGCTGCAAGACGATGATGGGCAAGTGATTGAACCCTATTCGATTTCAGCTGGTTTGGATTATCCAGGGGTCGGTCCCGAGCATTCTTATTTGAAGGAAATTGCACGTGCGGAGTATTTCGCGGTCACTGATGAAGAAGCTGTTGACGCCTTTTATCTCTTGTCTCAAATCGAAGGCATTATTCCCGCTTTGGAAAGTGCTCATGCCGTTGCCTATGCTTTAAAGTTAGCGCCAACGATGACAGCAGAAGAACGCTTAGTTATCTGTTTGTCTGGGCGAGGGGACAAAGATGTTCAACAAATCAAAGATCGGAAAGGGGAAGCGAAATGACCAGCAAAACATTGACGATGAAACTAAAGGAGCGCCAAAAACAAGGCAAGCCTTTGTTTGTACCTTATATTATGGCGGGAGCCAACGGACTGGAACGCCTGCCAGCAGAAATTGAGCTATTGACGACACATGGCGCAGCCGCCATTGAAATCGGCGTGCCCTTTTCAGACCCAGTCGCAGATGGAGCGGTCATCCAAGCAGCTGGAACGCAGGCATTAGCCAATGGCACCACTTTAAAAAAGATCATTGTTGCACTGCAAAAGATCCATTCTGAGGTTCCGCTGGTATTGATGGGGTATGCCAATTCATTCTTTCATTATGGGATTGAACAGTTAGCAAATGAGTTAAAAACGACAGATGTGAAAGGGTTGATTATTCCAGATTTGCCATTTGAACATCGATCACTAGTAACGCCTACGTTTGATGTGGCGGATCTCGCGCTGCTCACACTGGTCTCTTTGACCAGTCCTCCAGACAGAATTCAGACGCTGATCGAAGAAGCGGAAGGATTCGTTTATGCTGTGACAGTGAACGGTGTCACTGGAGAAGATCGCCAATACAACGAACAGCTGGATCAGCATTTGCAAGCCATTTCGGAAAAAAGTCCGATTCCTGTACTAGCTGGTTTCGGGGTCTCGACCCACGCAGACGTGCAGCGCTTTGCCCGAGTGTGCGATGGGGTAGTGATCGGTTCAAAAATCGTAGCAGCCTTACAGAACGAGCCACTGCCTAAAGTCAGTGAGCTGTTAGCAGAACTTGTCGGTATTTCATAGAAAATCAAGGTGAAGGAAAGAACCCGAGTTGGGTTCTTTTTTTTATGAGAAAACTAGTATTCGAGATACTGATGGGCTGCTATGGAAAAAGAACACGATGTGTGAAGAGGAAGAAAGGCTGATGGAAGATCAGCCTAAATTGTTGTGATTATGCCAGTGTATCGGTGTCGATGGTGACTGTCTCGCAAAAATGCCCTCTGCCCCCAACATAAACACGTTGGATTTCCTTTCGCGAGGACGTAGCTAGTTTGACAAAGATTTCAGAAGGTTCACCTAAATTGCTGCCTTGTTCAAAGCGATACACTTCTTTTTCAAGGGAACATTTTTGATGCAAGAAGCAAGCCAAAGCGGCATTGGAAGTACCTGTGGCAGATTCTTCATTGATGTCAAACAATGGGGCAAAGTTACGGCAAACGATTCGTTCTTTTTCCATTGCATATAAGTGCATGCCAACTACTTGTTGCAGCGCACTTACTTTTTTTATTTCCTCAAAATCAGGTGAAACATGCGGCAACTGGGCCGTTGTTTTGATTGGAACAAGGATATCTTTTAATCCTGTAGAAACGATTTGAATAGGAATTTGATCATTGATAGCATTGATATCGAAACAGTCAGCTAATTGTTCTAGTGAAAGGACATCTGAAAACAGCGGTTTGTTCTGTTCCATGAAAATGACACCGTCTTTGATGGTGATCGACAAACGTCCGGCGTTGGTGTCGATGCGATACTGTTGCTTGGAAAGTTTGTTCAAATATGACAATAGAGCAAAGGAAGCAATTGTTGCATGTCCGCATAAGTCAACTTCTTCTTTTGGTGTAAAATAGTCAAATCGGAAATCGGCCTCCGGGGATTTCGATAAAAAAGCTGTTTCTGAAAAGCCTAACTCTTTTGCGATGGCTAACTTTTGTTGTGGTGTAAGGGGCTGTTCCAGCAAAACGACTCCAGCCTTGTTGCCACCTGTTTGATTTTTACTAAACCCGCTTGCGATATATACCGTTATCTCCATAGGACACCTGCTTTCTTTATTCTTGTCAAGCATAGCATAATTTTTGCAGGGGGAGGATAAGAAAAAGGATTGGTTGAGCGTGTTATACTGAAGGTACGACAGAGGAGGGACTTCATGAAGAGAGGGAAAGTAATTGTAGTCAGTGGTGTTACAGCGTCCGGCAAAACGACATTGGTTCGTGAATTGAGTAGATTGGCAGATGGAATAGTGATCTCCTTTGATGATTATAGTATCGATGCATTGCCCTCAGCACCATCTTTTGATTATTTTTTACAAGATCCCCGCGCAGCGATCAATCAATATGACATCAGTCTGCTACTGAAAGATCTGAAGAGAGCGATGCTACTTTACCCAATCATTTTTGTGGACTTTCCCTTCGGATATGAGCACCAAGATTTGCGTCAGTTGATCGATACGGTGATTTATTTGAAAACACCACTAGATATTGCTTTTGCTCGTCAGATTAAACGGGATTATACGAACGAATCAAAAGAAGCGATTTTGACTTGGGCAGATACTTATCTTTCCTATGCAAGGGAGCTATTTGTTTTACACGAACAGATCATTGCTGAAACAGCCGACTATGTACTGGATGGTGCTCGACCAGCTGATCAGCTAGCAGAACAAGTAAAGTATTATCAAGTATTTTAAGAAGCGCTTTTAAGTAAGATTTAGTCTACTGAGTTTTGTTTAAACTCCCTTACTATCTGTTTCAAAGGTCAAAAATGCCGCTGCTTCCTCTAAAGAGAGCGCTGCTCCATTGAATGTGGGCCACGCATTGATACCGTCACATTTTTTTCTCGGAATCAAGTGAAGATGAAAGTGAGGGACTGATTGACCCGCTGCTTGATTTGCTGCGCTTAGCAAATTAATCCCATCAAATCCTAAGCGAGTGACACAATGATCTGCTATTTTTTGAACCGTTTGAATGAGGTGAGCAAGAAGAACGGGGTCGCAGTCTAAAATACTGGTGTAATGTTTTTTAGGAATAACCAGCATATGATAATCCACGTCTTTGGCATGATCAAGGAAGGCGCAAACACTGTCATCTTCATAGATTACATGGCTTTTTATTTTTCCAGAGACGATACGGCAAAAAGGACATTCTTCCATCAAAATTCCTCCTACGGAATAAATTTTGTTAGTTGTGTTCGAGAAGTATAATATCTAAAAACGTGAAGCTACTGGATTATGGGAAACCATAAACGAGCTTTGCAATTAAGCCGCTCTTTGAGAGGATAATATCATATTTATTTAGCAGTTAAAACTATATGTGATAATTAATGATGTTTTAGATAATTAGTTAATAGGTTGTTTGCAAAAGAAAAGCACCGTGCTGCTGATTTGTGGTAAAAGTGACGTTTGAAAAAAGTGGCTTTTAAAAAATTTGTCAAAAAAATCGCTAGGAATAAAGATTCCTAACGATCTGCTAGCGCTATGCACGATAATATAACGTTCCAGGAGGGATTCGAACCCCCGACCGTTCGCTTAGAAGGCGAATGCTCTATCCGGCTGAGCTACTGGAACAAATAATTTTCAGCGAATGCTCACTTCGCCTAAGCTGTTGAAATCAATCAGCAACAAATAACATTATAGAAAAAGGGCGCAGCAATGTCAATCTCTTTTCGCCCTTTTCTTATTTTTTCTTTGAAAAAAGGAAGCGCAGCTGCCCTCAACCTTTCTCAGGTTCCTCAAGGATTACGCTATCTGCTTCTTTCGTAATGAGAATCACGCCATCTCCTAAAGGGACGAGGGTGGAGGTCAGCTGAGGATGGTTCATCACGGTATCCAAGAAAAGATTCAACTTGCGATGGATCGCTCGCTGGTTGCGAGGGATGTCTTCGATGGGTTGTAGAATCGTTCCAGCTTGAAACACGTCATCCACCATCAACACACCGCCTTTGCGTAATAGACGCAGACATTCTGGTAAAAATTCAATGTATTTCGATTTGGCGCTATCCATGAAGATAAAATCATAAGGACCACTCAATGTAGGCAGGACGTCTGCCGCTTGTCCTTCTAATAGCGTGATTTTGTCTTCATTTCCTAAGCGAGCATAGGTTTCTTTGGCTTTGCGGATCATGACGTCAAAGCGATCGATCGTTGTGACATGGCCCTCTTTCACACATTGCGCCATCAAGCTTGAAGAAAAACCGATCGCTGTGCCGATCTCAAGGATTTCTTTTGGCTGAAGCTGTCCCAATAAAAACTGCAAAAAGACCACAGTTTCATGTGGGATGATTGGCACTTCTTTTTCATGAGCGGCTTGCTCGATTTCACCAAGTTCGCCGGGTAATTGTTTTTGTTTTTCACGCATAAACGCCACTAGTTCTGGTTTGACTACTGGACGATGCATCATTTCGTTGCGCATCTTCATCCTCCTCATTTATCGCTGCCCCTTATTATACGAATAACTCACCTTAAGTTCAATCTTTTCGAGTCTTTGGAACAACAAAAAAACCAGTCATACGACTGGCAGGATAAAGGGGTGAAAAATATTTTTGGGATATTTCTATCATAACGGTGTTATGTGGAGGTTTGGTTAAAATCCTGTGAAGATCTCGTCAGGTTCTGCTTAAATTTTCATCAAGGAAGAAAAGCAACCCATCATCAGGGCGAAAACGAACTTTTTATCGAAATATTCAGAAAATTCAGGGAAAAGTGTTGACAGAGGAACCTGCTGTTTGGTATCTTCATAACAAGATAAAAAAAGTGATAGGTGACGACGATGGATAAACGATTGAAACAAACAGCTGCATTTTTATTATTATTATCGTAAGGACTCTTTTTCTATGACCCGCCTTTTTTAAGGCATCATTTGAAGAGTCCTATTCGCATTGCATGAAGGAAACCCTTTATGGAGTGCTTTTTTTATACCATTTTTTCAATTGTGTTTGAATGAGGTCGCGCCAAGCGTGCTCCTACCACTGCTAAGGAGGAAATAGTGATGAGAAAAATCCAGTTTTTTGATACGACATTGCGAGACGGTGAACAGACCCCGGGAGTCAACTTTAATACGAAAGAGAAGGTTCAACTGGCGCTGCAATTAGAAAAATGGGGCATCGATACGATCGAAGCAGGTTTTCCGATTGCATCAGAAGGAGATTTTCAAGCAGTCAAAGCGATTGCTGGGGCGGTGACGAAAATGACCGTTGCAGGACTTGCCCGTTGTCAGAAAAAAGATATTGATCGTGCCTATGAAGCTCTTTATCAAGCCGTCGATCCACAGATCCATGTCTTTCTAGCAACGAGTAAGGTGCATCGCCAGTACAAGCTGAATATGACGAAAGCAGAAGTACTCGCTTCCATCAAAGAACATGTGACTTATGCGCGTGAACGCTTTGAAAAAGTTCAATTCTCGCCAGAAGATGCCACCCGCACCGATAAAGCCTTCTTGCTTGAGGCGGTTCAAACAGCGATTGATGCCGGCGCGACGATCATCAATGTGCCCGATACAGTAGGGTTTACCAATCCTACAGAATATGGTGCGCTTTTTGCCTATTTGATCGCCAATATCAAAAGCGAGCAGCAGATCATTTTTTCTTCCCATTGTCATGATGACTTGGGAATGGCGACAGCCAATGCGCTGGCGGCTATTGAAAATGGTGCTGATCGGGTGGAAGGAACGATCAACGGGATCGGCGAACGAGCGGGCAATACCGCACTAGAAGAAGTGGCGCTGGCGTTGCATATTCGCAATGATTTCTATCAGGCTACCTCCAACATCAAGTTAAACGAAACAAAACGCACCAGCGATCTGGTGGCACGTTTGTCTGGGATCACGGTACCGAAAAACAAAGCAATCGTCGGCGGCAATGCCTATGCTCATGAATCTGGGATTCATCAAGATGGCGTCTTGAAAAATCCTGAAACTTACGAAATCATTACCCCGCAACTGGTAGGCGTACAAACCAACTCACTGCCTCTTGGCAAACTTTCTGGCCGCCATGCGTTTGTCGATAAAATGCAGCAGCTGGGGTACCAGTTTGACCAAGAAGAAACCAATGAATTGTTTAAACGCTTCAAAGAGTTGGCAGATAAGAAAAAGCAAGTGACCGAACAAGATTTGCTGGCTTTGGTGGCCGATCAAGGCCGCAGCCAAGAAGGCGGCTGCGAGTTGGACGCCGTTCAGCTACAATACGTGTCCAATGGCCATCAAGGAGCAGTGGTTTCTATCATCAAAGACGAGGAAAAACAAGTGGCATCAGCCATCGGTGCCGGCAGTATCCAAGCTATCTACAACTCGATCGATCAGATTTTCCAGCAGCAGCCGAAGTTGTTGAATTATGAGATCACTGCCTTGACCAGTGGGGAAGATGCGCAAGCGGAAGTGCACGTGGTCATTGAATGCCAGGAAACCAATGAAAAAATCAGCGGGATCGGCTTAGACTTTGATGTCTTGCAGGCGTCAGCCAAAGCATATGTACAGGCTAGTGAAGCTCTAAAGAATCGAGGTGTCCTTGTTTGAAAAAGATCGTGGTTTTAGCAGGAGATGGCATCGGACCAGAAATTATGGACAGTGCCCTTGCGGTATTGAAAGCGGCTTGTCCGAACCATCTCCAACGCTTTCATTTTGACCAGCGGCCATTTGGTGGGGCGGCGCTGGCACTTACTGGAGAGCCATTGCCGCAAGAAACACTACAAGCTTGCCAGCAGGCGGATGCGATCCTTTTAGGAGCCATCGGTGATCCAGCTTGGGAAAACGCACCGACAACACCCGAGAAAGGACTTTTGAATCTGCGTCAAGCGTTAGGGCTATACGCCAATATTCGACCCATCAAAGTAGTTGATGCGGTGATTGCTTTGTCTCCCATCAAAGAAACGATCCTTCGAGGGACAGATTTTGTCATCGTTCGTGAGTTGACTGGCGGTATCTATTTTGGCGAAAAAGCAGAAAAACCTGAAGAAGCCTACGACATCAATCATTATCACCAAGCAGAGATTCGACGGATTTTGCGTAAAGCCTTTGAGATCGCCCGTACGCGGAAGAAGCGGGTTCTCTCTGTCGATAAAGCAAATGTGTTGGCGACTAGCCGGCTTTGGCGCCGATTAGCGGAAGAAACGGCACAGGAATTCCCGGATTGTCAGTTGACTCATCAATATGTTGATTCCGCCGCTATGAAAATCATCCAAAATCCCAAAGACTTTGATGTAATCGTGACCGAAAATCTCTTTGGCGACATTTTAAGTGATGAAGCCTCGGTTTTGCCGGGGTCATTAGGGGTGCTACCAAGCGCAAGCCATGGTGCAGAAGGGGTTTCTTTATATGAACCGATTCATGGCTCTGCACCTGATATCGCTGGGCAAAATTGCGCCAATCCGGTTTCCATGATTTTATCTGTCGTCATGATGCTAAGAGAGTCCTTTCAAGAGGAAGAGCTGGCGGATACCATCGAAAGTGCTTGTTACGAGGTAATGAATGCGGGGATCTTGACCCGTGATCTAGGTGGTACAGCAACGACAACTGCCTTTACAGAAGCGGTTATTGCACAGTTAGGAGTGAGCAATTATGGGGAAAACGCTGTTTGATAAACTATGGGATCGGCATGTCATCACAGGAGAAGAAGGGCAAGCGCAGCTGCTTTATGTCGATCTGCATATGATCCATGAAGTGACGACACCGCAAGCCTTCGAAGGATTACGGCAAGCGGGACGGACAGTCCGTTGTCCCGAAAAAACCTTCGCAACGATGGATCACAACGTGCCTACCAAAGATATTTTTACCATCACTGATCTGGTTGCAAAAAAGCAAATGGACACGTTACGTAAAAACTGTCGAGATTTTGGGATCGAATTGTGTGACAATGGCTCTGCCAACCAAGGAATCGTCCACATGGTTGGCCCAGAAGTTGGCTTGACCCAACCAGGGAAAACGATCGTTTGCGGGGATTCCCACACTGCCACCCATGGTGCTTTCGGTGCGATCGCGTTTGGGATCGGTACGAGTGAAGTAGAGCATGTCTTTGCGACACAGACGATTTGGCAGACAAAACCGAAACGCATGGGAGTTGAGATCACCGGTCACCTGCAGCCGGGAGTGTACGCCAAAGATATTATTTTGGCATTGATCGCGACCCATGGCACTGATTTTGGTGGTGGCTATGCCGTAGAATTCTTTGGCGAAACGATCCGTAGCCTGACGATGGAAGAACGCATGACCATTTGCAATATGTCGATCGAAGGTGGGGCGAAAATGGGCTTGATCGCCCCTGATGAAACGACCTTTGCTTATGTGAAGGATCGACGCTTTGCGCCACAAGCGTTTGCCAGTGCGGTGGCTGATTGGCAAAGCCTTTATACCGATGAAGATGCTAACTATGATGCTCTGATCACCCTAGACGCAACAACCTTAGAACCCTATATCACTTGGGGAACCAATCCAGAAATGGGGGTACCAGTCAGCGAAGCGTTTCCTGAAGTGCGGGATCACAATGATCAGCAAGCCTATGAATATATGGCGCTGCAACCTGGACAGACAGCTGCTGATATCCCCATTGAATACATTTTTATTGGATCGTGTACCAATGGTCGTTTGTCTGATCTGCAAGAGGCAGCGGCGATTTTGAAAGGTCAGACCATCAAAGAAGGGGTCACTGGTATTATCGTTCCTGGTTCACGCCCTGTTCGTAAAGCAGCGGAAGCGATCGGTTTAGACAAAGTCTTTATTGACGCTGGTTTTGAATGGCGGGAGCCTGGCTGTTCCATGTGCTTAGGAATGAATCCTGATAAAGTACCAGAAGGCGTCCACTGTGCCTCCACATCAAACCGCAATTTTGTTGGACGGCAAGGGAAAAACGCGCGGACGCACCTCTGTAGTCCAGCGATGGCGGCAGCAGCTGCGATTCATGGGCGCTTTGTCGATGTACGAGAAGTGTTTGGAGGTGTTGGTTAATGGAAGCTTTTACGCAATTTGAAGGTACGACGCTGCCTTTGATGAATGACAATATCGATACCGATCAAATCCTACCGAAAAATTATTTGAAACGCGTTGAAAAAACGGGCTTTGGCGAATTTTTATTTGACGATTGGCGCTATTTGCCGCAACGCAAGCCTAATCCAGCATTTATCTTGAATGATCCAGCATATCAGACCGCTCAAGTCCTCGTCACTGGTGATAATTTTGGTTCTGGCTCTTCTCGAGAGCACGCGGCATGGGCGCTGTTGGATTACGGCTTTAAAGCCGTGATTGCTGGCAGCTTCGGTGATATTTTCTATATGAATGCCACCAAAAACGGGCTGCTGCCCATCGAGCTGCCATTGGATGTTCGCCAAAGGATCGCTTCGCTGCCTGCTTCAGAAAAAATCAGCATCGACTTGCCGAGGCAATGTGTGACCGTTGCCGGGGAGGAGCATTTCTTTGCAATCGATGCTACCTGGAAACACAAATTGATCCACGGTCTCGATGAGATCAGTATCACGTTGCAGGAAGAGGCGAAAATCACCGCCTATGAGCAGACGATTCCAGCGTATTGGCAGTAGGGCTAGGGGACTGGTCGTTATTCGTCGGCTGGTATTTGTGAGAGAATGTTTCTTAACCCTCGCCAATCGGCTTCGATTTGCGGAGTCAACGTTCGATTGTAAAAGATCGCAGCGGGATGATACATCGGCACGATCAAATATTCTTTTTCCGACCATTGATAGCCATCTTTTGTTGGATTGCTTTCTTGTATTTTGGAACGGATCACTTCGCCATGGTGATCTTTGATATAATAGGCGTTGCCTAATAATCGCTGCAGTCCGATATTGCCAACAGTTGCAATGACGGGTGGATCTACAACGGACAACTCGTAGTCAAGCAGCGGTGCGTGTAGCAAGACTTCTTTTTTGGTAGGTGTCCGATTGGGATGGACGATCTCATGGGCACCGCTGCGTTTGTTGATTCGTTCTTTGATGGAATATGGGCGGCTGCGGACAGCACTGGTGATGTAGACATCCTCACGGGTCAAACCGGCTAAAGCCAACGATTTCATCAATTCTTTTCCTGCTTGTCCGCTAAAAGGAATAAAATTCTCGATTTCGGTTCGACCAGGGGCTTCCCCGACGATCATCAATTTGGGCTGCAGCGGTCCTTGACCGGGAACAAATCCTTCCAACGGATAACTGCGGGATGCCTGTTGAACGGCAGTGGCTAATTCTTTTGGGTATTGCATGAAAACTCCTCCAATTCTGTTTCACTTGTGCTCTTTCTTCTATAGTAATAGAAAACAAAAAATGCACAAAAGGAAATGACTAGTAGCAAAAGAATTCTGTCTTTTCCTTAATTAGTGATTGACTTTAGGAAAACATTTTGATAAAGTTAATCTGTTGTAATTGTGGACTCCACAGCTACAACCGCACAGAACAAGTAGTAAGTACGAAAGTCACTTGGGATGGCGAGTCTAAGTATATTATAAGGAGGTGCTGTAGAGCATGTACGCAATTATCAAAACTGGTGGGAAACAAGTAAAAGTTGAAGTGGGTCAAGCAATCTACGTTGAAAAATTGGACGTTGAAGCTGGACAAAAGGTTACTTTTGATGAAGTTATCTTAGTAGGTGGCGAATCAACAAAAGTTGGTGCCCCAATCGTTGCAGGAGCAACTGTTGAAGGGACTGTTGAAAAACACGGCAAACAAAAGAAAGTCGTAACTTTCAAATACAAACCTAAAAAACATTCACACCGTAAACAAGGTCACCGTCAACCTTACACAAAAGTTGTTATTGACGCGATCAACGCTTAATTCTTACGAAAAGCAGGGTAACGAATATGATCAAAGGGACATTCAAACGAAATGACTCTGGTCGGATTGTTTCTTTTGAACTAGCTGGACACGCACAAGCAGGAGAATACGGCAAAGACATCGTCTGTGCTGCAGCATCCGCTTTAGCGATCAGTGCAGTCAATGGGATCGATGCTTTGGCTGGCGTTGCGCCAAAAGTTGAAGCAGATAACGAAAATGGTGGGTACTTATTAGTCACACTGCCTTCTCGTTTAACCCAAGAGCAGTCGAATATCGCACAAATTCTTTTAGAAAATTTGTTGATCGGCTTGCAATCAGTTCAAGAAGAGTACAACGATTATATCCAAATCAAAACTACTAAAGAAAACTAGGAGGTGCATCTCATGTTGATGAAAATGAATTTGCAATTCTTCGCTCACAAAAAAGGTGGGGGTTCTACTTCTAACGGACGTGACTCTCAATCAAAACGTTTAGGTGCGAAACGTGCTGACGGTCAAACCGTTTCAGGCGGATCAATCCTTTATCGCCAACGCGGTACTAAAATTTACCCAGGGGTAAACGTAGGTATCGGTGGAGATGATACATTGTTTGCAAAAGTTGATGGCGTTGTTCGTTTCGAACGTAAAGGCCGCGACAAAAAACAAGTATCTGTTTATCCAGTAGCGCAAGAAGCATAAGAAAATGACATCCAGATTACGTAAAAGTAACCTGGGTGTTTTTTTATACACCAATGAAACCGTTTTAATGAAATAGTTATTTGTAATGGCTTAGATAAGGAGAGAAGCAATGATTCAGTTAAAAGAAATCACGAAAGAAAACTATCGTGCGTGCATGAATTTGAAGACAGCGAAGGAGCAAGAAGACTTTGTTGCGCCCAATTGGTACTCAATGTTAGAGGCGATCTATGAGGAACCTCGTCAGGCATTTGCCCTATACAATGGTGAGGAAATGGTCGGCTTTATCCTATTTAGTTTTTACGAGGCGGATGAGGATTATCCAAAAGCTTCGTGGTGGATCGAGCGGTTTATGATCGCAGAAAAATTCCAAAATCAAGGGTTAGGCACTCAGGCGTTTCTTGCTGGGTTAGATTGGTTCAAAACCCATATCCAAGCGCAAGAATTAAGGATCTCCGCTGTGGATGGCAACGAGATCGCAACGAAGCTTTACGAACGCAATGGCTTTGTTTTGACGGGTGAAATGATTGAGAACGAGCATGTACTCTTGTTGCAGCTGCCAACGGATCAAGGGTAAATGACTCTTTTTACAGTAAGAGAATGAGGTCAAAAGCAGAGGTGCTTAAGGGAATCCTCTGCTTTTTTTGTATTGTTTCGTAAAAAAAAGTGTGCGGTCATCTTCTGGTTAGACGTTTCAAGAAAATTTGTGCACTCGGGGTAAGAATGACGAGTGTGTCCATGCTTTGTTGTTCACAAAGTTCCTTTTGCTGTTAACAGAATCTTTACACGTTGACAACACAAACCTTATATTCATTTGATACTCTGAAGAAGTAGAACAAATGGAAAGAAACTTTCGAAAAACGTTGATTATTGAGAATGTGCTCACGAATGATTTCGGTCAAAACACGAACATTGTCAAAAAAGAAAACGTTCGTAATTCGAAAAAGATTGTTTTTAATTCGGTGGTTTTTTATAATCAAAAAGGAAAGTTCGGAATTCCATGAGTTCGATTTTTTATATGAAAAGGAGAAAAAGTGATGAAAGTTTGGAAGAAAACGGCAATGTTTGGTTTAGGTTTGGTGGCAGCAGTTACGCTGGCGGCATGTGGCTCAGGTGGAGCAAGTACTGACTCGGCGGCTGAGGAAGCAGGATATGTACCAGAAAAGTTGACCGTTCAATTTGTCCCATCACAAGCAGCAGAAACATTAGAAGCAAAAGCAAAACCACTTGAGCAATTGTTAAGTGATGAATTGGGGATTCCAGTTACAGTGAGTGTTTCCACTGACTACAATACAATCGTCGAAGCAATGGCTTCGAAACAAGTAGATGTCGGCTTTTTACCGCCGAATGCCTATGTTTTAGCAAATGAGCAAAGCAATGTAAAGGTGTTATTGCAAGCACAGCGTTATGGCATCAAGCAGCCTGGTGGCGAATCAACGGATGAATTGGTTGATAGCTATCGTTCAATGATCGTCGTAAAAAGCGGCAGCGACATCAAAGAGTTGGAAGATTTAAAAGGCAAAACGATTGCCACGCAAGATGTTACTTCTTCTGCCGGTTATGTTTGGCCAGTAGCAGAAATGAAAAAAGCAGGCATCGATATCAATACGGATGTGACGACTGTTCAAGTCAAAGGCCATGACCAAGCGGTCTTATCTGTCTTGAATGGCGACGTTGATGCGGCGTTCGTTTTTGAAGATGCCCGTAACACGGTCAAAAATGATTACCCAGAAATCATGGATGAGGTAGAACCAATGTACTTTACCGAACCGATTCCGAACGATACGATCAGTGTTCGCAGCGATATGAGTGAAGAGTGGGACAAAAAAATCCAAGATGCCTTTATCGCGATCGGAAAAGATGAAGAAGGAAAACAAATCATCTCTGATATTTACTCTCATGAAGGATACGTTGTTTCACAAGACAGCAATTTCGACATCGTAAGAGAGTATGCGGAACAAGTCGGACAATAATTAATAGATGAATAGATCGGGAGGGTACCGGTAGTTGAGGTACCCTTTTCGAATGGACAGCAATTTTTACCTAATGGAAAGAAAGTAGGAGAATCATGGCTCTAGAGAACGAAACGATTATTTCATTTCAGAATGTGACCAAGCAATACCCAAATGGGGTGTTGGGGTTGAAGGACTTGAACATCGATATCAAAAAAGGGGAATTTGTCATCGTAGTGGGTTTGTCCGGTGCAGGTAAATCGACGATGCTGCGCTCCATCAATCGACTGCACGAGATCACAAGCGGCGAGATTTTAATCGATAACAAGTCGATCACAAAAGCAAAAGGAAGAGAGCTGCGCTTGATTCGTCGAGACATTGGCATGATTTTCCAAAGCTTCAATTTGGTGAAACGTTCGAGTGTCTTGCGAAACGTCTTAACGGGGCGGGTGGCTTATCATCCCACGATCAAAATGCTGCTTGGTCTGTTTCCGCAAGCGGACAAAGAGTTGGCGTACCAATCACTGCAGCGGGTCAATTTAGCAGAAAAAGTCTATACCCGAGCCGATGAATTGTCTGGCGGTCAGCAGCAGCGGGTTTCGATTGCCCGGGCGTTGACGCAAGAGCCGAAGATTATTTTAGCGGATGAACCAGTTGCTTCATTGGATCCGTTAACCACTGAAAAAGTCATGAATGACTTAAAACGGATCAATCAAGATCTGGGGATCACCATCGTAGTCAATTTACATTCTGTCCAATTGGCAAGAGAATACGGCACGCGGATCATCGGGTTGCGAGACGGAGGCTTGGTTTTTGATGGCCCTGTCAGTGAAGCGACCGATCAGCGATTGAAACAGATTTATGGCA
The DNA here is from genome assembly GCF_050542975.1 of Enterococcus sp. DIV1368d. Classification (NCBI taxonomy): domain Bacteria; kingdom Bacillati; phylum Bacillota; class Bacilli; order Lactobacillales; family Enterococcaceae; genus Enterococcus; species Enterococcus sp. DIV1368d. The sequence continues at coordinate 1,437,069 of NZ_CP172939.1, forward strand.
GTGAGATCATGGAAGAGCAGGAAGGGGCGGGACAATGACGACAAATACGTTGCCGAAACGCAGCGGACTATGGAAAAATGTTCTTTGGCTCGTCATTTTTTTAGTGGTATTGTTCGTTAGCGGCTCTATTTCAGGTGTTGATTTGGCACGGTTCTTTAGCAATAGCAGTCAAATGAATGTCATCTTACAAAAGATGGCTCATCCTGATTGGGCATATGCCAAAATCATTGTTGAGCCGATTTTGCAAACGATCCAAATGGCGATCATCGGCACAACCTTTGGTGCACTGGCGGCCTTTCCGTTTTCACTTTTAGCAGCACGAAATATCATGACCAATCATTGGATCAGTGGTTGTTTCCGTTTTGTTTTGAATATCATTCGGACGGTACCCGACTTGATGCTGGCGGCTTTATTTGTTGCCATTGTCGGAATTGGTCCCGTTGCAGGGGTGATCTCCATCTCTGTGTTTTCTTTTGGGATGATCACCAAATTGTTTTATGAATCGATTGAAACGATTGATGAAGGTCCGATCGAAGCGATCACGGCTTCTGGAGGATCGAAGTTTGATATCATCCGCTATGCAGTCGTACCGCAAGTCATGAGTCATTTTCTTAGTTACTTGCTTTATGCCTTTGAGATCAATGTGCGGGCATCGACGATTCTTGGGTATATCGGCGCAGGCGGAATCGGTGTTTTCTTACAACGATCTTTAAGCCAATTTCGATATGACCAGACGTCGATCATCGTCTTAGTGATTTTTGCAGTTGTTTTGGTGATTGATACCATTAGTAATAGAGTAAGGGAGCGATTATTATGATGTTGCCAGCAGAACCGAAAAAGAAAAAAATACGGAATTGGCTGATCGCTGTAGTCGTTATCCTCCTTTATATCTGGGCTTTTGCTGGCGTGCCCTTTGCTGGTGTTAAAGAAAATGTCGGTCAAATTGTCGGCTCGATCTTTTATGGCCTGATCCATCCTGATTGGGGCTATGTTTATACCGGTGATGGCGAAGATTTGATCAGTCTGATGATCGAAACCGTCGCGATTGCCTTTGTTGGGACCTTTTTGTCATCGATTTTAAGTATTCCTTTTGCCTTTTGGGCGGCGCGCAGCAAAAACAGCCCTCGCTGGTTATCGGGATTTGGGAAAATCGTGCTGACGGCGATTCGAACGTTTCCAGAAATCGTCTTAGCCATCATGTTTATCAAAACGGTAGGTCCGGGCTCCTTTGCTGGTGTCTTGGCGGTCAGTGTCCATTCCATTGGGATGCTGGCAAAGCTTTACAGCGAAGCGATCGAAAACATGGACCATGGTCCCTCGGAATCCGTCATTAGTGCGGGAGGAAGCCGCTGGGATGTATTAGGCTTTGCGACATTGCCGCAACTGATCCCGGAATTTCTTTCTTTTACCTTGTATCGATTTGAACTGGCTGTCCGTTCAGCTTCGATCTTAGGGATCGTAGGGGCAGGTGGGATCGGTACACCGATGATCTTTGCCATCAATGCGCGTTCATGGAGCCGTGTAGGGATCATTTTATTAGGGATCGTGGTGACGGTCACGATCATTGATTTTATTTCTGGGCGTTTGCGTAAACGATTGGTTTAATAAAATGAAGTGAGTACTCGAAAAAACACAGTCTGATTAGGCTGTGTTTTTTTTGTAGGGGGATAGGCGGAGGTCGTTTAAGACAGGTTTCGTGAAACTTGTTATACTGGATTCATAGAAAATGAACCCAAACAAGGAGGCTGTTTTATGAAAGCATTATTGATCGTCAATCCAAGCTCTGGTGGGGAAAAGGCCCAGGAATATGAGCAGCTGGCAGAAGAAAAGTTGCGGGAAGCTTTTTCAGAAATCGTGGTCAAACATACCGAAAAAGAAGGAGATGCCACACGTTTTGCCTCTGAAGCGGCAGCAGAATTTGACAGTGTCTTTGCAATGGGCGGTGATGGTACCGTCAATGAAGCGGTCAATGGCTTAGCCCCTCATGACAAACGACCAAATTTTGGTTTCTTCCCGCTGGGAACAGTAAATGATTTAGCCAGAGCATTAGCGATTCCACTAGATCCTAAGGAAGCTATCGAATCATTTGCAGTGGATCACACCCGCAAAATCGATATTGGGCAGGTCAATCAAGACTATTTTACCAATGTGGTGGCGATTGGTATGATTCCAGCGGCGATCAACAATGTGGAAGTTGAAGAAAAAACCAAGCTGGGAAAAATGGCCTATTTTGTTTCTGGTCTACGGGAAGTGCGGAAAAATGAAAGTCATCCGTTTGAAGTGACCGCCGAAAATAATGGCGAAAAAACGACAATCGAGGTTGAAAGCAGTACGATGATCGTTGGTTCATCCAATACGATCGGCGGTTTCGAATCTCTTTTGCCTAAAGCGAGTACCGATGACGGCAAATTACATCTGATCTACTTAAAGGATACGAATCTTTGGGAAACTGTCAAAAGTGTGCCTGAGCTTCTCAAAGGAGTTACGGAATCAAATGATGTTCTTGGTTATCAAACTTTTGATAAAGCTGCGATTCGTTTGACGAATGGGGCAACGATCGAAACGAATGTCGATGGTGATCCAGGGCCGGAATTGCCAATCACAGTAGCGGTACTGCCACAGCATCTTACCGTGTATTGCGGAGCTGAAAAAGCCCGCTAAATCATTTATCACTAGGAAACGATCCGTCAAAAGCGGATTGTTTTTTTTGTTCAGAAAGAGTATACTGGGAAAAAATTTACTGAAAGAAGGGATTCTATGACGATACGTTCTGCCACGATTGCAGATGCCCAAGCCTTGACAGCGATCTATGCTTATTATGTAGAAAATACACCGATTACCTTTGAAACGGAGGTGCCATCGGTTCAAGAATTCGCGGAACGCATCGCCAAGACCTTGAAACGCTACCCGTATCTCGTTGCAGAAGAGGCTGGTGAAATCGTCGGTTATGCCTATGCGTCAGCTTATAAAGAACGGGCTGCGTACGATTGGACCGTTGAAGTAACCGTTTATTTAGCACCGGATGCCAAAGCAAAAGGGCTCGGCACCGCTCTTTATCAAGCGCTTGAAGAAAAATTAAAAGCGCAAAACGTGGTCAATCTGACTGCATGCATTACAGGAGGCAATCAACAAAGCGAGGCTTTTCATGAGAAGCTTGGGTATCGGAAAGTTGCTGATTTTGCGCAGGTCGGCTATAAGTTCAATCAATGGCACGATGTGATTTGGATGCAAAAAGAACTGCAATGGTTTCCTGAGAAGGTACCAGCGTTCATTCCCAATGAAAAAGCCTAACGCATCCTGACTTTTGAATATCTTTTTTTGGCAAAATGCTTTATGCTGAGAGTAGCATGTGATAGGACGTTCTATTGCTCTTTCGAACAAAGTATTTTGCTTTTTCTGTGCGGAAAAAAAGTTGCTTTTTTATAGAAAAATGAGTAAAGTATTCAAGTGGAAAAAACAAGGAGGCGAAGCTGTTGGGCAAGCGAATCGAACGGATTTATCAATATATCGTCGAAAATACGATGAGCGGCTTAGGGGAAAAGAAAGGGTTGTCTACTTCAGAAGTTGCCGATCATTTAGCCATTCAGCGCAGTAATGCCAGTAAGGATTTAAATAAGCTTGTCAAAGAAGGGCGCGTCGAAAAAAGCGACTCGCGGCCTGTTCGCTACTGGGCGGCAGGGGTCGATCCCAGCAGTAGGGAAAAGTATGTGCCAAGCTACAAAGAAAGTCGCCCGCAAAGAGAAAAAGCCTTCCCTCAACGGGTACAAGGAAAACCCTCTGACCGAGATATTTTTGCGACGATCATCGGTGCCAACGGAAGTATGAAAAATGCCGTTGAGCAGGCGAAAGCAGCGATCTTGTATCCGCCAAAAGGGCTAAACTGCTTGATCACAGGGCCTACTGGTTCTGGGAAAACCTACTTTGCCCATGCAATGTTTCAGTTTGCCAAAAGCAATCAAGTAATTGCCGATGACAAAGAATTGATCGTCTTTAACTGTGCAGACTATGCAAATAACCCAGAGCTTTTGATGAGCCATTTGTTTGGTTATGTACGGGGGGCCTTTACGGGTGCCGATCAAGAGAAGATCGGTATTATTGATCAAGCGGATGAGAGTATGTTGTTTCTCGATGAGATCCATCGATTACCGCCAGAAGGGCAAGAAATGATTTTTTACTTTATGGACCATGGAACGTTTAGTCGTTTAGGGGAAACGGGCAAAAATCATCAAGCGAATGTCCGAATCGTTGGAGCGACTACCGAAGACCCCAACTCAACGCTATTAGATACCTTTACCCGACGCATTCCTATCAATATTCAACTGCCCTTCTTTGAGAAACGACCCGCATCAGAAAAAGTCGATCTCGTTCGGGTGTTAGTCGGGCAAGAGGCGTCCCGTATTCAGCGGACGATCACCTTGACAGAAGATGTAGTCAAAGCGTTGATCGGCAGTGTCAGTTTTGGGAATATCGGTCAATTGAAATCCAATGTCCAGCTCGTCTGTGCTCGGGGCTTTTTGAATCATATGCAACAAGATGAGATTGAGATCGATTTGATCGATTTGCCAGAAGGAATTCGTTCGGGATTGATCGTTTTGGGGAATCGCCGCAATGAGCTGGCGGAGCTTTCTAAAATCCTTGAACCGAAGATCAGCATTCAACCGAATCAAAACTTAAACAATATTCAATCAGATTCCTATGAATTGCCTTACAATCTCTACGACATCATCGGGGATAAAGCAGCCTTATTAAAAGCAGATGGTTTGGATCAAGAAGCAATCAATCATTTTATTTCAACCGATATCAATGTTCATTTGAAATCTTTTTATAAAGATCACGGCTTCTCTTTTAATTCTGTCAATAAACTAAGTGAATTTGTCGATCAGAAAGTGATCAGTGTAACAAATCAAATTTATGAGATGGTTCGGAAACGGTTAAATTACGATTTCCAGCAAAACTTTATTTACGCGATGAGTTTGCATATCAGTTCTTTTTTGAAAAAGATCCATTTGGGAGAAGAACGGCAAACCAACGACAACATTCGTCAAATGGTGGCGGATTACCCCCAAGAGTTCGAAGTTGCCAAAGAAGTCCGCGACTTCATCGGCGACAGCTTTCACGTGGCGATTCCTGAAAGTGAATCCTATTACTTGGCAGTTCTATTGGTTTCACTGCGTACGACACATTCCTCTGGGAAAATTGGTGTCGTTGTGGCAGCTCACGGCAACAGTACGGCTAGTAGTATGGTACAAGTAGTCAAGCAGCTGTTGGAAGTCGATCAAGTGACAGCGGTGGACATGCCATTAGATATGCCACCGGCTGTGGCGTTGAAAAAAATCGTGGATAGTGTACGAGCAGTCAATGACGGCAGTGGGGTGATCCTCTTAGTCGATATGGGGTCCTTAGCGACCTTTAATAATGAAATCCAGCGAGAAACGGGTGTGGCTGTTCGAACAGTCGATATGGTGACTACCTCCATCGTCCTTGAGACGGTCCGTAAAGCATCAGTGATCGGCACAGACCTCGATCAGCTCTATGATTCATTACGGAAGTTCCGCGGATACGGAGCGGTCACTGTGGAAGAACCAGTGACACAAAACCACCACCCTAAAGCGATTCTAGCGGTCTGCGCTTCGGGAAAAGGGACAGCGGAGCGCATCAAAGAATTGATCCAAAGCTCATTGTCAAAACGCCAAAATCAAAATGTTGACGTAGTGACCTTATCGGTGGCGGATCTGAGAACGGACTTGGATCAGATTCAACAGCGCTACCGGCTGATTGCTGCAACGGGGATCATTGATCCGCATATCGATGCACCGTTTATTTCATTAGAACGTTTTATCGACCAAGATGTTGATCTTTTGTTGGATGATATCTTATTGGAAAACGATTTGAGTTTTGAAGATGAAGTGCAGCTAGATGATCGGCAGGCAAAGGAAATCTGTGTTCGGTATTTAGAGGAAAACTTTACCTATATCAATGCGAAAAAAGTGGTAGAGCCGTTGTGGAAATTTGGCGAAGAGATCATTCACGATTTGGATTTGGTAGGGGCGCAGCAAGGCTTTCAGATCAATTTTGTGATGCATGGCGCAGGTATGCTAGAGCGGATCTTACTGCGGCAGCCATTGACTGTTTCTGAAATTGATTTAGCAGCGATGGAGGAGAATCCTCTTTACGGCCAATTGCATGTGCATGTCCAATCGTTTTCGCGCTTGATGAATATCGAAGTGCCTAAGACAGAAGAGTATTACCTGCTGGAGCTGATCAAAAACCATCACGAAAAAGAAATGTATTTTTAAATCCTGCAAATAATACAGATACACTAAAAAAGATACAGTATTTTTTAGTGTATCTTTTTTAGTGTATTGTCCGAATGCTGATTCTTAAGGTTTTTTCAAGAATAGTGTATCGAAAAAACTTGGCACGCTTCTTGCTTCTATATAAGTGGATACAGGAGGTGATTGAAAAAAGAACAGATCCTCAATATGAAAAGCGGATCGATGGATGTAGGAGGCTTGCACAATGGGAATGGATATACGTCTTGCCCGAATCGACGATCGGTTGATTCATGGTCAGGTCGCCACAGCTTGGTCGAAAATGACTGGTATCAATCGAATCATCGTGGTCAGTGATGAGGTCGCAAATGACCAATTACGGAAGTTTCTCTTGAAAGAAGCTGCTCCACCAGGAATCAAATCCAATGTGGTGACAGTAGCAAAAATGCTTGAGGTGGCGCATAACACATTATTTAATACGCAAAAAGTCATGTTATTATTTACCAACCCTCAAGATGTCGTGACTCTGGTCAAAGGAGGCATTGACATTCGTTCCGTCAATATCGGCGGCATGAGCTTTTCAATGGGAAAACGGATGATCACTAATTTCGTGTCAGTCAATGATCAAGATCTTGCTTCGCTGCTTTATTTGCAAAATCAAGGCATAGAAGTAGAGATACGCAAAGTTCCAGCTGATCGTAAAATCTTTTTGAAGGATATTTTGGAAAAAGAAGGTAGTCACCCTTAATTTTTTCGATGTTGTTTTTTCTTTCGTATTCGTGTCACATTTTTCAATTTTGATATAGGAGGTAAAAAGATGGTAGGAATTATCCTAGCAAGTCATGGAGAATTTGCTAACGGCATTTTGCAATCTGGTTCAATGATCTTCGGCGAACAAGAAAATGTTAAAGCTGTTACATTGATGCCAAGTGAAGGTCCAGATGACATCAAGGCAAAAATGCAAGAAGCAATTGCTACATTTGACGATCAAGAAGAAGTATTATTCTTAGTTGATCTTTGGGGTGGTACTCCTTTCAACCAAGCAAACAGCTTGTTTGAAGATCACAAAGACAAATGGGCAATCGTTGCTGGTATGAATTTACCAATGGTGATCGAAGCCTATGCTTCACGTTTTTCAATGAACACTGCGCATGAAATCGCTGCGCACATCGTTGAAACAGCTAAAGAAGGGGTTAAGGTCAAACCAGAAGAGCTTGAACCAGAAGAAGCGACAGCACCAAAAGCTGTGCAAGACGATCAACCTAAAGGATCACTTCCTCCGGGAACTGTTCTAGGCGATGGCAAAATCAAAATCGTGCTTGCGCGTGTGGATTCTCGTTTGCTACATGGTCAAGTCGCTACAGCTTGGACAAAATCAGTCAATCCATCTCGGATCATCGTTGTTTCTGATGCAGTGGCAAAAGATGATTTGCGTAAAAAACTGATCGAACAAGCAGCTCCTCCAGGAGTAAAAGCGAACGTCATTCCAGTGGACAAAATGATCGAAGTTTCTAAAGACCCTCGTTTCGGGAATACGAAAGCTTTACTATTATTTGAAAACCCACAAGATGTATTGCGTGCAGTTGAAGGCGGCGTTGACATCACTGAAGTGAACGTTGGTTCAATGGCTCACTCTGTTGGGAAAGTTGTTGTAAGTAAAGTATTGTCGATGGGTACGGACGATGTGAAGACATTTGAAGATCTAAAAGGACGCGGCATCAAATTTGATGTGCGTAAAGTGCCAAATGACTCTCGAGACAACATGGACGAAATCTTACGCAAAGCCAAAAATGAATTGGCGAATAAATAGAAACGTATTCAACTAAATAGGAGGTCTATCATGACTATTATATCTATGGTATTAGTAGTACTCGTTGCCTTTTTAGCTGGTATGGAAGGAATCTTGGATGAATTCCAATTCCATCAACCGCTAGTCGCGTGTACTTTGATCGGTTTAGTGACCGGTAATTTGGAAGCATGTATCATTTTGGGCGGATCATTACAAATGATCGCACTTGGATGGGCAAATATCGGTGCCGCTGTTGCACCTGATGCTGCATTGGCGTCTGTTGCATCTGCAATTATTTTAGTTTTAGGTGGACAAGGAACTGCTGGTGTTGATACAGCGATTGCCGTTGCGATCCCTCTAGCTGTTGCTGGTTTGTTCTTGACAATGATCGTTCGTACATTGGCTGTGCCAATCGTTCACTTTATGGATGCGGCTGCTGAAGAAGGCAACATTCGTAAAATCGAAATGTGGCATGTGATCGCTGTATGTATGCAAGGGGTTCGTATTGCGATTCCTGCAGCTGCATTGTTGGCAATTCCTGCTGCAACTGTTCAAAACTTCTTAGAATCAATGCCTGCATGGTTAACTGATGGTATGGCTATCGGTGGTGGTATGGTCGTTGCCGTTGGTTATGCAATGGTTATCAACATGATGGCAACTCGCGAAGTATGGCCATTCTTCATTATCGGTTTCGTTATCGCAGCTATTTCTCAATTGACATTGATCGCTATCGGTGCTTTGGCAGTAGCAATCGCATTGATCTACTTGAACCTAACTAAAATGGGCGGATCATCAAATGGAGGCGGCGGCAGCAACACTGGCGACCCTCTAGGCGATATCTTGAATGACTATTAGAATCGAAGGAGGAGAAAAAAATGGCAGAAAAAATTCAATTAAATAAAAAAGATCGTTTAGCCGTAGCATGGCGCTCTACCTTCATTCAAGGTTCATGGAACTATGAACGTATGCAAAATGGTGGTTGGGCATTCTCAATGATTCCAGCAATCAAAAAATTATACAAAACAAAAGAAGACCGTGCCGCTGCATTGAAGCGTCACTTAGAATTCTTTAACACTCACCCATATATCGCATCGCCAATCTTAGGGGTAACTTTAGCGCTAGAAGAAGAACGTGCCAATGGCGCGCCTGTCGATGACGTAGCGATCCAAGGGGTAAAAGTTGGGATGATGGGTCCTTTAGCCGGTGTCGGTGACCCTGTGTTCTGGTTTACTGTACGTCCGATGTTAGGTGCTCTAGGTGCTTCTCTTGCTTTAGCTGGAAACATCTTAGGTCCAATCATCTTCTTCGTTGCATGGAACATCATCCGTTGGGCATTTATGTGGTACACACAAGAATTCGGCTACCGTGCTGGTTCAAAAATCACTGATGACCTTTCAGGCGGATTGTTGCAAGATGTAACAAAAGGTGCTTCAATTTTAGGGATGTTCGTATTAGGGTCACTCGTTCAGCGTTGGGTATCGATCTCATTTGCGCCAGTTGTCTCAAGCGTACCGCTTGATGAAGGTGCTTATGTCGATTGGGCGAACTTGCCTTCTGGCTCTGCTGGTTTGCAACAAGCCTTCCAACAAGTTGCTGAAGGCCGTGCGTTGACTGATACAAAAGTAACAACATTGCAAAACAACTTGGATCAATTGATTCCTGGTCTAGCTGCACTATTGCTTACTTTATTATGTATGTGGTTATTGAAGAAAAAAGTTTCTCCAATCATCATTATTATCGGTCTATTCTTAGTCGGTATCGGTGGACACTTGATCGGATTGTTATAATCTTTTCAACGAAAGGTGCTTGGGGCAACCCAAGTACCTTTTTATTTATTCGCCAAACCTGCTGCAAAGACGTATAATAAGATAATAAGACGATATAGAATGGAGTAAGCGCAAATGGTACAATCTCTTAATACAAAAGTGGATTTGACGATCGATGCTACGTCTTTTTTAGGGATCAATGAGTACGGCAAAATCATGATCGGCGATAAAGCCTTTGAGTTTTACAATGACCGTGACAAACGCAAGTTTATTCAGATCCCATGGGAAGATGTCGACTATGTGATCGCTTCGGTCATGTTCAAAGGACGTTGGATACCACGCTATGCGATCCGCACCAAAAAGAATGGCACGTATACCTTCTCCTCAAAAGAACCAAAAAAAGTCTTGCGAGCGATTCGTGAATACGTCGATCCAGACCATATGGTGCATTCATTAGGCTTTTTTGATGTATTAAAACGAGCCTTCACTCGCAGAAAATAACAAGAGAGCATATATTTTTCCAATTGATTCTCAATATGGTACCCTTTTTATAAGAAAGTTTAGGAGGGGTTAGTATGCACTTTTTATGGACATTGATCGTTGGAGCGGTCATCGGTTCAATCGGTGGTGCCATTGCAGGCGAAAAACGCGGTTGTATTTTTGATATCGTTGCAGGACTTGTAGGCGCATCGATTGGTCAAGGACTTTTTGGCACTTGGGGACCGCAAGTAGCAGGAATGGCTATTGTGCCAGCGATTATCGGCGCGGTCATTTTCGTGGCAGTCGTATCGTTCTTTTTGGGACGTAAAAGATAATCTAGTAAAACGGAGTAAAAATGATCTAAATATACTCCAAATTGCATGAAAGACTAAACCTGATTTCAACCAGTCATACATTGGTATGTCTGCTGCTTGAAATCAGTTTTTTTTGTTGTCCAAATTTTCTTAATTACAGGAGAATGATTATTTGTAAACATCTATGCGACTGTATATTAACTTTTTGAAATCTTCAAATGATTGACAATTACGAACTTCCTGAATTGTAGGCTGGTCGTTAAAAAGCGCAATCAGCGATTCATATAATTCACGAAACGTTTGTTTGTCTGCTTTATTGATCGCAATTAACAAAACTAAATAAACCGTGTGTTTCCCCCAGCGGATTCCTGTCTTGGAAATAGTAACAGCGATACTAGTTTTTATTGCATCCATCTGTACTGAATGAGGAATGGCAATATTTTGAAAAGCAGTCGCAGCAGCTTCTTCTCTTCGATAGACTTGTTTTTCAAAAGCAGGATCGACATATCCCTTTTCTTCCAAACGTCTGCAAAGAAGTGAAAGAACTTGATTTTTGTTTTTCATGCTTGATTTTGCCACAAATAAATCGCTCTCGAAAAACTCGTCAAAATGTTCTCTTAATTTCTGGTTTTTATAATTATTTTGGTTTTTTAGAATGGCTTCTTGAATCAGATCATACTGTTCATGAAGGTTAAATGGAGAGATATGAACGATGGTATCGCTTTTGATCCTGGTGACTGGAATCGTACTGATGATCATATAGTGTCGACAGTCGGATACCTCTGATTTAAGTGATTGCAAAGCTTCCTCAGATTGAATACTGTGGACGATGTTTATTTGGTTGCCAAAATCAAGTAATAACGTATTCAAAAGATTAGTACGCAATGAATGATAATCAGGGCACAGCAAAATAACCGGGATCTTCGATTTGTTTTTATTTTGGCGTTCGATTTCAGCACCGATATGCATAGCGATAAAAGCAGTTTCGTCTTCATTGATAATTACTTCGTAGGATTCCATTAAATCCAAGCTAATATATATAGCCATGTCAAAAATTATCGGGCTATTCAACTTGATATAGTCAGCCATTGGATTGTTGGTGAAACGCTGATTTCTTGATCGAAAAAGCAGTCCTTTGATATGGAGTGAAAACGGTATGGTGAAATCTTCACTTGAAAGATCGATCATATACATTGTGTTGATATCTTGCACATAGCGATTAGTCAAAGAAAGAATTTCCGTTCCAATCAGCTCAGTCACTTCTTGTTTTGTCGTGGACAATGAATAATTGGCGTTTGCTCGAAATAAAATTGACAGTTCTGCTAATTCATAAGGATTTAAATGAATATCAAATTTTTTTTCTATAGAAAGATATAAATCATCCAGTAAGTTTTGTTCTTGTTCAGTTATTGTTGGCAGTAAATATTCATTAGAGCGTAATGGGTTACCTTGATATTTCCGAGTAATCATGATCACAAGATGGAATAGCAGATTTGAGAGAGCAAAATCGTTTAAATAGTAATTATGATTTTTAAAGACATCTTTAATAATACTGTATAAAGCATCGGTATCAAAGTCAGGAAAACAATGTTTAATTTGTGTAATGTCCGTAAAACTGTTGCCTGATTCTTCGCTTATGACATAGCGAATAAGTTTTCGTTTGTCCTTTTCATCGCCAATAATCTGTAAACAATCATTGTTAGATGTAAATTTAACATTGTAGGTTTTGTACATTGTGTTCATTTTTGTCAGTAATGATTTAAGTGTCGAATAGCTGATGCAAAGTGATTCACATAAATCAAATAAATGTAGTTCAGTTGAGGAATGAAAAATTAGCTGCTTAATTATATAAAAGGATCGATCTTCATTGGATTGGGGAATCTGTTGATTAGTTTGCGCTAATAAACTTGGAATAAGCGAATGATTGCTGAGTAGATAACCGTTTCTTGAAGAGATGATAATTTTACTTTCAAAGAGTGTATTTAGTTGAGATACATAATTTTTAATTGATCTTGTTGAAATATTTAGAGCATTTGCTAACTCAATACTGGTTACAATTCGGTTTTCATTGCTGAGGTATTTCAGCAATTCTTGCTGTTTTTCATTAATCATGATGCTCCCGTTCCTTTCTTCATTTAATTCTAACTATAGTTAGAATTGGAAAGCTGCGTCAAGCGTACTTTTGCCCCTTAATGGGAAAATGCTTAGAAGATTCCTTGCCCTTTAAAGTGAAAAAGTTCGGTTGAAGGTCGTAGTACATATTTCCTATAGTGGAGCTATCAAGAAGGAGGAAAAAATATGACTAATTTAAAAATACTTCTATGTTGTGGAGCTGGAATGTCGAGCGGATTTCTTGCTAGTAACGCCCGTAAGACTGCAAAGAAAAGAAAATTATCCTTAAATGTAGAGGCAAGGAGTTATACAGAAGTGAATGATTATTTATCATCTATTGACATTTTGATGATTGGCCCGCATTACGCAAGTGAATTATCAAAATATGAAGCATTGGCATCCCCCTACAATGTTCCTGTTGTGGTAATCCCGCAAGATGTATACGCGCAGTTAAATGGAGAAAAACTTCTGGATATTGCTCTTCATAAAATCAATGAGCGCAAGAGTTGATCGTTTCTAAAAGGCAAAATATCTGTTTTTACTGAAACTAAAAAAGGAAGTTATGAATATGAAAAAATTTATGAATTGGCTGACGAATTCGTTTGCCCCAACCATGAACACTTTTTTCTCAAAGCCTTGGCTGGCTGCTCTTTCAAGCAGTATGCAAAAAATCATTCCATTTATTTTAACCGGGTCACTTATCTATTTTTATAATGTGTTTGTATCGTTTTTTCCAGCATTACCTGATCTTTCTCCGATTTTGAATTTTAGCTTTGGACTGATTTCATTAATTGTCGCTTTCATGATGGCAAATCAGTGTATGGAGAAACTTAACCATCCGTTTTATATTACCAATGCGGGCATTACTTCAGTCTGCGTATTATTGATGGCGGTCATTCCACAAGAAGAAAATACAGATAGTTTATCTGCCTTTCTGGGAAACTTGGGACCATCTGGAATTGCTGTTGGGATGGTTATCGGTCTTTTTGTATCGCTCGTGTTCCATTTATGGGCTAAGGTTCGTTTCATGGAAGGGAGCAGTGTACCCGACTTTGTGACTGGTTGGATAAACACCATTGTGCCGAACGTTATTGCTCTAGGAATTACAATGGTTTTGGTGAATGTTCTTCATGTGAATCTCTTTGAAGTGATATTAGCTGCTTTTCAACCAGTTGCCTCAATAGGACAAACCTTACCTGGGTTTATATTAATCTGTTTTGTTCCGGCATTCTTCTATACGATGGGGATTTCAAGTTGGCTTTTTGGTGCAGTTACCACACCAATTTTTCTAGCAGGTATCCAAGAAAACATCGAGGCTGCTGCTGCAGGAGGAGTGGCTCAAAATATTGCAACAAGTGAAGCGGTTTTTACGCTAGCGTTTATCACAATGGGTGGTATGTGTGCAACATTAGGTCTGAATATCTTGATGTGCTTCTCAAAATCCAAGCAGCTGAGAACTTTAGGTCGTGTCTTTCTTGCCCCGTCAATTTTCAATATTAACGAACCAGTTATGTTTGGGGCTCCAGTGGTATTCAATCCGCTGTTGATGCTTCCAGCTTGGATAAACTCTATTGTCGGAGCGTTGTATGTTTGGTTTCTGATGAGCACTGGCTTACTCAACATCCCTTCTAAAATGATCCAAGTCGGACAAGTGCCTGCGCCGATCTCAAGTGTGATGGTAACAGAAGATTTACGAGCTGTGTTGTGGTGGGTACTCTTATTTATTTTATATTTGGTTATCTGGTATCCATTTTTTAAAGCTTATGAAAAAGAAAAGCTCATAGAAGAATCACAAGCAGTAGAACTAGAAATTTAGGGATTGGAGACGAGCAAGTTTATGGAAGAGCAATACGAAAATGAACTAATACCAATAGCTATGCAAATCATTATTCATGCCGGAGATGCTAGAAATCTATTAGTTGATGCAATGAAAATGGCAAAAATATTTGATTTTTCTGCTGCAGAAAAAAAGCTTTTTGAAGCTGAAAAAAAAATCGTGTTAGCACATAAAGCACAAACAGAAGTTATTCAAAAAGAAGCCAACGGACACTATTATGAGATATTTTTGCTGTTTGTTCATGCACAGGACACCTTAATGACAATTAATTCCGAAGTTAAGATGACAAAAGAGATGATTGATATTTTGAGAATAGTTGAAAGAGGGCAAAAAGAATGAAACAATTTCCAAATAATTTTTTATGGGGCGCAGCCACGAGTGCTTATCAAGTGGAAGGCGCGGCATTGTTAGATGGCAAAAAAGCATCTCAGCAAGATGTGATCAATGAAAAAAGCTTTGAAGAAAAGGGGTTTGCTTCTGCAGAGATCGCGAGTGATCATTATCATCATTACAAAGAAGATGTTGCATTGATGGCAGAAATGGGGTTTTCAACCTACCGATTTTCAATTTCTTGGTCTCGAGTTTTTCCTGATGGTGTTGGCGAAGTAAACGAAAAAGGAATTGAGTTTTATCGAAAATTGATTGATGAGCTTTTAACTTATGGAATAGAACCAATCGTTACACTGTATCACTATGATTTACCATGGGCTCTTTTCGAAAAGTATCAAGGGTGGCTGGATAGACGAATTGTTGCAGATTTTGAATATTATGCGAAGTTTGTTATCAACGAGTTTAAAGATAAAGTTAAGTATTGGACGACTATTAATGAGCAGAGCATTATCGTCCAGTATTGGACACAAAAATGTTATATCCCGAAAGAGCTTCAGTCACAAAATCAGTTGCGTTATCAAATCAACCATCATATGAACCTTGCACATGCGACGGCCTGTAAATTGGTGCATGATTTAGTGCCCGACGGATTAGTAGGAGCTGCTTTAGGGTATGCACCGATTTATCCTCTTACATCTAAACCAGAAGACGTATTGGCTGCTTTAAATGCCCATGACTTAAGAAATGCTTTCTACTTAGATATTTATTTCAAAGGCATTTATACAGAGTCGGCAATGACTTATCTCCAAGAAAATCACTTGGCACCAATTGTTGAGCCAGGGGATATGGACTTAATTAGAGAAGGATATTCAGATTTTCTTGCATTAAACTATTATGCAAGTGAATGTGCAAAAGCTTGTCCTAAGGAGTCAGGGAAAGCAATACGATACAGCGGCGTTAATCTTTCTGGAAAAAAAGGCGAGATTTCTGGTTTTGAAACACATCCTGGTTTTTACGAAATGTGTAAAAATCCCCATCTTGATACAACTGATTGGGATTGGGCGATTGATCCATTTGGATTAGAATATGCGTTCAGAGATATTTATACTCGTTATAATAAACCCTTGATGATTACAGAAAATGGCTTAGGAGCATTCGATGAACTTACTCCAGAAGGAAAAGTGCATGATGAGTACCGCATCTCCTATTTAAGAGACCATGTTAAAGCGATAAAGAGAGCAATGGAAAAAGGGGTTGAGGTCTGGGCTTACTGCCCTTGGTCAGCGTTGGATTTACTGTCCACAAGTAACGGAGTCAAAAAACGTTACGGTTTTATCTATGTTGATCGGACTGATGATGATCCGAAAGATTGCGCTCGTATCAAGAAAGACTCTTTTTATTGGTATCAAAAGGTTATCCAGTCTAATGGAGAAAATTTATGATTGTGAATCATTTAGGAGGAGAAGAATGACAAAAAAAAGTTTTCCAAAAAATTTTTTATGGGGCGGAGCAGTTGCAGCTTGCCAAATTGAAGGTGCTTTTGACAAAGATGGACGCGGTTTATCAACTTCTGATATTCATGCGTTTGATCCTGAATTAAATAGAAGCAACATAAAAAAAGAAGGCGGCGGGACATTAGCTGAGATAAAGTTTGCTGTAACAGATTGTACCAACTATTACCCTAAACGGTTGGGAATTGATTTTTACCACACGTATAAAAAAGATCTTGCCTTGTTGAAAGAGCTGGGATTAAAAGCATTTCGAACAAGTATCTCTTGGTCAAGAATTTTCCCTAATGGCGATGAAATGCGGCCAAATGAAGCTGGGTTAAAATTTTATGATGATCTGATAGCCGAAATTATCAGTTGCGGTATGGAACCAATTATAACAATGAGCCATTATGATATGCCGCTTCATCTGGTGACAGAATATGGTGGTTTTGCAAATCGTAAAGTAATCGATTTTTTCGTACGCTACGCAAAAGTATTACTAAGTCGATACAAAGGAAAAGTTAAATATTGGATTATCTGTAATCAAATCAATTTGGTACCAACCGTTCAGTTTGGTAGTTTAGGTATTTATGATGACCAATCTGATAATATGGAACAACTGATGTATCAGGCGGTACATCATCAGTTTGTAGCTGGAGCCAAAGTTATCGAATTAGGGCGAGAAATTGATCCAGATGCTAAACTAGGAACAATGGTCGCAGATGCAACATTTTATCCGGCTAGCTGCAAACCAGAGGATATAGTCTTAACGATGAAAAAAAACCGTATGCAGTACTATTTTACTGATGTCCAATTGCGAGGAACATATCCAGAATTTGCGTTGCGCTATTTTAAAGATCAAGGGTTTTCTATCGAGATGCATCCGGCAGATCTGCCATTACTAAAAGAGAATACGATGGATTTTCTAGCGATTTCTTACTATTATTCACGTATCGTCGACGCATCCAAAAATACGATGGCACCATTTGATGGTGAACAAAATCCATATTTGAAGCCCACTGCATGGGAATGGCGAGCAGATCCTTTAGGTTTTTACAATTGCTTATCTCAATACTGGGACCGCTATCAAGTTCCTCTCATGATTGCCGAAAACGGCTTAGGTGCAATCGATACAATCGAACAAGGCGGAACCATTCGAGATCAATATCGTATTGAGTATTTGAAACAACATATTGTACAACTAAAAGAATGTATCAAGGACGGTGTTGATATTCTTGCTTATTTGAGCTGGGGCCCTATAGATTTAGTCAGCTCTTCCACTGCAGAAATGAGCAAACGTTATGGGTATATTTATGTTGATTTAGATGATTATGGTAAAGGAACCAGGGAACGCATCAAAAAGAGCTCCTTTTATTGGTATCAAAAAGTAATTGAAAGCAATGGAGAAGAATTGTAGAGCAAAGACCGTCTAGTTTTCTAGATGGTCTTTTTGATAACTTGAGGTCCCAAGTTTCTGAAGGTTCATTTTTTAGAAAACTTTTCGCTTGCTTTCCGCTTTTTCTGGAAGTTTGTTATAATACTATCGTATAGAACAAGAAAGTAGGGAACGATACATGTTAAGAGTTGAAAAATTACGTGAAGCAATGAGAAAAGATTCGATTGATGGGTTCTTGATCACCAGCCCATACAATTTGCGTTACTTGACAAACTTTACTGGGACAACTGGTTTAGCAGTCATTACGTTGGACAAAGCTTTTTTTGTAACAGATTTCCGATATACAGAGCAAGCAGCGGCCCAAGCCCAAGGATTTGAGATCGTAAAAAATAGTGGACCGATTTTTGAAGAAGTTGCAACTATCTGCCAAAAGGAAGAAATCAATGTCTTAGCTTTTGAAGAAAGTTTCGTCAGCTTTGCCGAATACTCCGTCTTAGAAGACTTGATCGAGGAATCATCCCTTGCCCCTGTATCGGGTATGATCGAGGCTTTGCGGGAAGTCAAAGATGAGGAAGAGATCGCATTGATCCAACAAGCCTGCCATATCGCTGATCAAGGATTCGAACATATTTTGAAAATGGTCCGCCCAGGAATGACAGAAATCGAAGTGGCGAATCAGTTAGATTTCTTTATGCGTTCATTAGGTGCCACAAGCGTATCTTTTGAAACGATCGTTGCTAGTGGTCTGCGTTCAGCAATGCCCCATGGGGTTGCCAGTGAAAAAGTGATCGAACAAGGCGATCTGATCACGTTAGACTTTGGCTGTTACTATCAAGGCTATGTGTCTGATATGACTAGAACCTTTGCAGTAGGAGATCCTGGCGATAAATTGAAGGAAATCTATCAAATCGTACTTGAAGCGCAAGAAAAAGTCTTGGCCGCAGCAAAACCTGGAATGACCGGAATTGAACTAGATGCGATCGCTCGGGATCACATTGCTTCCTTTGGCTACGGAGATGCCTTTGGTCATTCAACAGGTCATGGGATTGGTTTAGAGATCCACGAAGGACCAAATGTATCCTTCCGCGCTGATAAAGCATTTGTTGTCGGAAACGTCATTACAGATGAACCAGGGATCTATCTTCCAGGAATTGGCGGCGTTCGTATCGAAGATGATCTTTTGATCACCGAAACTGGTAATAAAGTGTTGACACATTCACCGAAAGAATTGATCATTCTCTGATTCATCGACCTTGTTTTTCAGAAAATTCATTGAGAATAGTGGGTTATTATAGATTCTCAGTGCAGAAAATGATAAACTTAGAGCGAGAAGAAACACTGTGCCATGGATGTTATTGATTGAATCAAGCGTTGGTTTGCTTCAAACGGAAAAAACGAGCGGTTTTTTTACAAACAATACGGTACAGCTGTTTAGAATGGAGGCAAAAACGTATGAATGAAGATAAAAACCTTGTATTAAATGCAAGTCCTGAATTAGGCGAGATCGTCATCGCACCAGAAGTGATCGAGATCATTATTGGGATCGCTGCTTCTAAAGTGGAAGGTGTCTATGGGATGCGAGGAACACTGGCAAACAGTGTCACTGAATTATTAGGTCGCGCAGCTCATGGCAAAGGGGTCTACTTAACGATCGATGAAACAGGGATCAAAGTGGATATCTACTGCTATATTACTTATGGGATGTCAGTGCCTAAAGTGGCAATGGAGATCCAAGAACGGGTCAAACAGCAAGTCTTATTTATGACAGATGTGCAACTGGCTGAAGTAAATGTTCATGTTGTGGCAGTCGTGCCAGAAAAAGTAGATTTACCTGACATCGAAGAATTATTTGGAAACGACGAGGAAGAAAATGAGTAAAGAATTATCACGGCATGAAATACGGAAAATGGCGTTACAAGCTTTATTTCCACTAGACTTTAATAAAGATTTAACGAAACAAGATGCCATCATGCATGCCATCGAGTTGGAACACCATGAATTGATCGATGAAGAACAAGAGCATTTTGTGCCTGTTTATTTAGATCAATTAGTGGCAGGTGTCTGTCATTACAAAGAAGCCTTGGATGAAGTCATTCAAAATCATTTAAAAGCTGGTTGGAAAATCCAGCGTTTATCAAAAATGGACGTGACGATTTTACGAATTGCTTTGTATGAAATGATCTATGTGGATAATGTGCCGAATCGTGTGGCTTTGAATGAAGCGATCGAGTTAGCGAAAACTTTTAGTGATGATCAGTCCAGAAAGTTTGTCAACGGTATTTTATCGACAGTCAATCAAGAGCTAGAAACAAAAACCAACCAGGTAAGTGAGTAATTTTCAGCCCTAACACGATCGATCAAAAGAGATCAGCTTTTTTTCGATCGAGTCAGAAACCGAACGATTTATGAGCAACCGCCTTGTTTTGACGGTCCTGCTTGATCGTTCGGTTTTTTTGCACGCACTTTGTCGGTTTACCCTCGTTTTTTCCGAAAAAAGGGAGCCTTAGACGGTGTTTTTCTTTTCAGAAAATGCTATGATAGAAAACATGAAGAAGCATATCGACAAACGATTGGTGCGTTTCTTTTTACAAAATAAGTCCGTATAATCAGGTTGGAGGAGTTGTCAGAATGGGTACATTAATCAATGGAAAAGAATTGGCTGAAAAAATGCAAGCAGCGTTTCTTTCAGAGACAGCAACACTAAAAGAGCAGGGTGTGACACCGGGATTAGTTGTTTTGCTTGTTGGAGAAGACAAAGCAAGTCAGACTTATGTGAAAAATAAAGAACTAGCTGCGGCGAAAATCGGCATCAATTCCCGTGTTGCCCGCTACCCTGAATCCATTACTGAGGCAGAATTATTAGCAGAAATCGAACAGTTCAATAACGATGATGCCTTTCATGGAATTTTGGTTCAACTTCCTTTGCCAAAACATATCAATGAAGAAAAAGTACTGTTAGCCATCAAACCGGAAAAAGATGTCGACGGCTTTCATCCAATCAATTTAGGAAAATTATTCGCAGGTGTACCTGACCGAATTCCTTGTACCCCTTATGGCATCATGAAAATGTTTGCTGCGTATGGGATCGAATTGGAAGGGAAAAATGCCTTAGTGATCGGTCGCAGCAACATTGTCGGAAAACCAATGGCGCACTTACTCTTGGGGGCAAATGCCACCGTGACTATTGCTCATTCAAAAACCAAAAATCTGCCCGAGTTGGCAAAACAAGCGGACATTTTAGTCGTGGCGATCGGCCGCGGTCATTTTGTCACAAAAGACTTCGTAAAAGAAGGGGCTGTGGTGATTGATGTTGGGATGAATCGTGATGCCAACGGCAAGTTGATCGGCGATGTGAAATTTGATGAAGTCGAACCGATCGCTAGCTATATCACACCGGTACCTAGAGGTGTAGGTCCAATGACGATCACGATGTTGATGGCCCAAACGATCGAGGCAGCAAAGGAGACAATGAAAAACTAAATGGCGCAAGAATATTTAACGGTAACCGCATTAACAAAATATATCAAGCGTAAGTTTGACGTCGATCCGTATCTAGAGCGGGTTTATTTGACGGGGGAGATCTCCAATTTTCGTCGTCGCCCCAATCACCAATACTTTAGTTTGAAGGATGATGGTGCAAAAATTTCGACCGTCATGTTCAAAGGCGCTTTTGACAAGTTGCGCTTTCAACCAGAAGAGGGCATGAAAGTCATGGCGGTTGGGCGTATCACTCTGTATGAGGCAAGCGGAAATTACCAGATGGTGATCGATCATATGGAACCAGACGGTGTCGGCGCTCTTTATCAAGCCTATGAACAATTAAAGCAGAAATTGGCAGCAGAAGGTTTATTTTCTGCACCGAAGCAGTCCTTGCCGAAATACCCGAAACGCATCGCAGTTTTGACCAGTCCTAGTGGGGCGGTGATCAGAGATATCATCACGACGACACAGCGGCGTTACCCCATTGCTCAGATCGTTTTGTATCCAACCGTGGTACAAGGCAATAAAGCTGCGGATGATGTGGTGAAAAATATCCAACGAGTCGAAGCCGATGGGACCTTTGATACTATGATCATCGGACGTGGGGGTGGATCGATCGAGGACCTCTGGCCTTTCAATGAAGAACGAGTGGCAAGAGCCATTTTTGATGCAAAAACCCCCATTATTTCTTCAGTGGGGCATGAAACCGATACGACGATTGCCGATTTAGTGGCGGATGTACGGGCGGCAACTCCGACCGCCGCTGCCGAATTAGCGGTGCCAGTGCTGTCGGAGGAGATTTTGCGGATCGAAGAAAGACAAGCCCGATTAGAGCAAGCATTTATGCACCAGATCCAGTACAAACAAGAACGCTATCAGCGAGTGATTGGATCGTATGTTTTTCGACAACCAGAGCGCTTGTATGAGGCACAGTCCATCAAACTCGATCAGTTGCAGCAGCGGATGCAGCAAGGCTTGCAAACCTTGCTTTATGACAAGGATCGCCAGGCACAGCAATTGATTTCACGGTTGGCCCAGCAACAACCAAAAGCGCGATTACAAGCCAGCAATCAAGAGGTCAGCTATCTTTCTCAACGCTTAACGAAAGCCATGAAAGATATTTATGCGGCAAAAGAAAATCAATTTGCAAATGCAGTCCAATCCCTTGATTTGTTAAGCCCACTAAAAATCATGGGACGCGGCTACAGCTATACCACGAAAAATGAGCAGGTGATCAAATCGATTGATGCGATCGAGCCAGAAGATCAGCTGACGATTCATTACCAAGATGGCCAAGCGCTTGTTGAAGTTATTAGTACAGAAGGAGTTAATCATGGCAAATCCAACATTTGAAGAATCATTACAAGAATTAGAACAAATCGTAACCCGTTTGGAACAAGGTGATGTTCCATTGGAAGAAGCGTTAGATGCTTTTCAAAAAGGCATGGTTTTGAGCAAGCAATGCAAGGACACCTTGAGTAAAGCGGAAAAATCCTTAACAAAAATGATGACTGAATCCAATGAAGAAGTCCCCTTTGAAGAGGAAAGCCAATGAGTGCTTTGAAGGAATTTACGAAAGAACACGCCCCATTGATCGAAGAAGTTATGGAACGTTTTGTCAAAGAACACACTTCTGATCAACGACTATTTGAAAGCATGCAGTATTCGATCCAAGCTGGCGGCAAACGCATTCGCCCGCTTTTATTGGCAGCAACAGTCGCCGCTTTTCACAAACCCATCAATACCGCGGTGTACCAGTGTGCAGCAGCCCTAGAAATGGTGCATACGTATTCGCTGATCCATGATGATCTGCCTGCTATGGACAACGATGATCTGCGCCGAGGCAAACCCACCAACCATAAGGTTTTTGGTGAAGCTTTAGCGATTTTAGCTGGAGATGGTCTTTTGACGGCTGCGTTTCAATTAGTCGCTATGGCGGAAATCGAAGCCAATCAAAAAGTCTTGCTGCTGCAGCAGTTGAGTAAAGCAGCGGGCACGCAAGGGATGGTCGCCGGCCAAGCAGCTGATATTCAAGGGGAGAACCAAGCCCTTCGTCTTGAGGAGCTGATGTCGATCCATGAACGAAAGACTGGAGAATTGATCCGCTTTGCGGTGATTGCTGGTGGTGTCTTAGCCGACCAGACGGAAGAGGTTCTGCATGAATTGGATCGCTTTGCCCAGCATATTGGGTTAGCCTTTCAAATTCGCGACGATCTGTTAGATGCCACTAGTACGACCGAAGAGCTAGGCAAAGTTGTCCGCCGAGATGACGAGTTGGCGAAAAGTACCTACCCTGCTTTACTTGGCTTAGCAGGCGCGCAGCAAGCCTTGACTGAAGAATTGAGCAAAGCCAAAGAAATTCTGGCACAGTTAAGCCGATACGGTCAATTTACGCCAGATGTTTTGTTGGCATTTGTGGAACGATTTGAGATTCGAGGGAACGCATGAAGAAAGAACGAGTAGATGTTTTAGCAGTCCAGCAAGGCCTCTTTGAGACCCGCGAGCAAGCCAAACGAGGAGTGATGGCTGGATTGGTGTACAAAGAAAAAAACAATGAGCGCCTAGATAAGCCTGGAGAAAAAATTGCCGCAGATACACTGCTGCAGATCAAAGGGAAGAAGCTGCCTTATGTTTCTCGTGGTGGTCTCAAGTTAGAAAAAGCACTCAAAGTTTTTGATTTTGACGTAACCGATAAAATCATGTTAGATATCGGCGCTTCCACCGGTGGCTTTACTGATGCGGCGTTGCAAAATGGCGCCAAAAAAAGCTATGCACTGGATGTCGGTTACAATCAGTTAGCATGGAAGCTGCGGCAAGATGAGCGAGTGATCGTAATGGAACGGGTCAACTTCCGTTATGCAAAACCAACAGACTTCCTGGATGGTCTTCCTGAAGCCGCTACGATCGATGTTTCTTTTATTTCACTTAAACTGATCTTACCTCCCCTTTATGATATTTTGGTAGCGGATGGCGAAGTGATGGCGCTGATCAAACCACAATTTGAAGCGGGCAAAGAAGCGGTCGGAAAAAATGGGATCGTTCGTGACCCCAAAACCCATGAACGAGTGTTGGAGGAAGTACTGGCATTCGCTAAGAAAACAAACTTCGATGTATTAAACCTAAGTTTTTCACCAATCACTGGTGGCGAAGGGAATATCGAGTTTATCGTACATTTAAAGAAAAGCCTGCAAGAAGGCACCGCAGCAGGGATCGACATCCCGAAAGTTGTTGCATCAGCACATGAGACCTTTCATCAACCAAAATAAAGAATGGAAGAGAGTGGACATTTTACTTGTCGGCTCTCTTTCTTTCTTGCGCAAAATAGGATAAAATTAGTAGGAATTCATTCAGGAGGAACAAGAGATGAGAAAAAAAGAACGGCATCGCTTGATTACACGTTTGTTAAGTGAACAAGATATTCAGAAACAAGAAGATTTTGTCGAGTTGTTAAAAGATCGCGGCGTCTCAGTCACACAAGCAACCATATCAAGGGATATCAAGGAATTGAAGTTAGTGAAAGTTCCTTCCCAAAAAGGCGGCTATCGCTATAGTATTCCACAAGAGACAACGGAAGACGTGAGTGGTAAACTAGATAAAATCCTAAAAACGGCGTTTGTTTCTGTCGATCGAATGGACAAATTTGTGATCCTGCGCACACTGCCTGGCAATGCTTCGGCTTTGGCGAATTTGATCGATAAGCGTTATGCCAAAGAATTATTTGGCACGCTAAACGATGATGACAACGTCTTGATGATCACCAGAACAGAAGCAGATACCGAGAACCTATTCAAGGATTTCCAACGTTACGTATAAAAGAGGAGGCAAGGGATGCTTTTAGAATTGTCGATCCAAAATTTTGCGATTATCTCCAATCTGCACCTGTCTTTTCATGAGGGGATGACGGCTCTAACAGGTGAAACAGGTGCTGGGAAATCAATCATTATCGATGCGATGGGCTTACTAGCAGGTGGCAGAGGATCCAGTGACTATTTGCGTCAAGGCGCAGAAAAATGCCGTTTGGAAGGGATTTTTGAATGGCCGAATCAGCAGGAGTTCAAAGAGCTGACCGCGGATCTGGGTATTGATGAAGAGGAAGTTTTGATCGTACAACGAGATATCTCTCAATCGGGGAAAAATATTTGTCGTGTCAATGGTCGAACCGTTACCTTGTCGGTTTTGCGTCAAATTGGTTTATTCTTAGTCGATATCCAAGGACAAAATGAGCATCAGGAGCTACTGCAGCCAGAAAAACATTTGGCGTTGATGGATGGTTTTGGAGATGATGCCTTTAAAGCGGAACTTGCAAGTTACCGTCAAGCCTATCAAGCCTACCGCTCCTTAGAAAAGCATGTGCGGACCATCCAAGAAAATGAGCAGCTCTATGTCCAGCGAATGGACATGCTGCGTTTTCAACAAGAAGAGATCGCCCAAGCGGAATTGATGGAAAATGAAGAAGAGCAGCTGATCGATGAACGAGAAAAACTGACCAATTATCAAAAAATCGTGGATGCTCTAGGGCAAAGCTATGGCGCTCTATCCGCCGAAGAAGTAAATAGCCTAGATGGAGTCAGTGTGGCATTATCAGAGATCCAGTCGATCGCCCATCTTGATCCTGCGTATGAAAAAATCAGTGAAGCGATCCAAAGTGCGTATTACTTGTTGCAAGATGCAGCCACTGATATTTCGCGGCAAGTCGACAACCTTGAATTAGATGAAGGCCGACTGGAAGAAGTCATTTCACGACTAGAAACGATTCGTCAATTGAAGCGCAAATACGGGGAATCGATTCCTGTGATCCTTGCTTATTATGACGAGATCAGCAAAGAAATCAGCGAATCTGCCTATACAGAAGGTCAGTTGGAGCAATTAAAAGAAGAGCTTGCCCAAAAAGCTGAAGCAGTTTGGCAGCTGGCGGAAGCCTTGCACGTCAAACGACGTGAATTGGCTCATCGTTTAGAAAAAGAAATCGTTCAAGAGTTAAAAGAGCTGTATATGGAGCACGCGCAATTTGAAGTACGGTTTGCATCTGGCTCAAAACAATTAAGCAGCAGCGGCTTTGATACCGTGGAGTTTTATTTGACAACCAACCCCGGTGAAGGCATGAAACCGTTAGTACGAGTTGCTTCTGGAGGAGAGCTTTCCCGGATCTTATTAGCGCTTAAATCGATTTTCTCCCGTAAGCAAGGAATCACTAGTATTGTCTTTGATGAGGTGGATACTGGGGTCAGTGGCCGAGTAGCTCAGGCGATCGCCGAAAAAATCGCCAAGATCGCTGCGAATTCGCAAGTCTTGTGTATCACCCACTTGCCGCAAGTAGCGGCTGTGGCGGACAATCAATATTTTATCGAAAAAGCAATACAAGAAGGTCGGACAGAAACCCATGTCCGTAAATTATCAGAAGAAGAACGAGTGGCTGAGATCGCCCGTATGCTCTCAGGTGCAGAAATCACCGATTTAACAATCGAACATGCACGAGAACTATTGGCGCTGGCTCACCGATAAAAATTGGAAACACTTATAAAAAGATTCAGGAGATGATGGACCCGCAAGTTTCGTCTGCCATCCTTTCCTGATCTTCTTTTTTGCAGGAGGATATGATGAGAAAAAGAACAAAAGTTTTGATCGGTGTATTGATCACCGTTGTTATTTTAACTATTGCCGGTTGGGTCGGTTGGCAACAACTGCATTACCCAGCAGTGGATGCTGCAGTTACAGCTGCGAAGGAGGCAGATGAGGAGGGGAATGTCCTTTATTTTGCTGGAGATGAAGAAAAGCCATTGGTTATTTTCTATCCTGGTGCTCTTGTCGATGCGGAAAGCTATAGTGTATGGGCAGCAGGTTTAGCTGAAAAAGGCTATCCTGTCGCGATCGTTAAAATGCCCTTTAACATGGCTGTTTTAGCAGGCAATCGTGCAGAAGCGGTTTTGAAAGAAATTCCCCATGACTCCTATGTGATAGGTGGTCATTCATTAGGTGGCGTCATGGCAAGCCGTTTTGCAGCGAATCAGTTGGCCGCAAATGACAAGGATTTAAAAGGGGTCTTTTTCTTTGCAAGTTATCCCGATGAAAAAGGTTCGTTAGCTGGTCAATCGATTTCTGTGTTGTCACTATCAGGTAGTCAAGATCAAGTAGTAAATCAAGAAAATTGGCAAGCCGCCCGCAGCTTCCTACCAGATTCGACCATCTTCGAAACAATTGAAGGCGGCAATCATGCTGGCTTTGGTACCTATGGGTTACAAAAAGGAGAAGCAGCAGCGGATCTACCAAATGAAGCACAGCAAGAAGCCATCATTGAGCAGATGGCGGCATGGTTAAGTGAATTAGAATAAAAAAAAGACGGCAGAAGATGCATAGGAATGCTTCTTTCTGCCGTTTCGATTCAACAGACATTTTGGGGAAATGTTGATGAAATCGTGAAAACGCTGAACATAACAACATATTGTACTTGATTGGGGAAGCAAGATTAATAATTATGTTCTTTTTAAAATACGTTTCCTCTCACAGTATAGCACAGCATACCTTCTGGATGCACGTAATTTAATTAAGAAATCTTGTCATTTTATTTACAAAATAGTTATTTTGTAAAAGAAAAAAAGCGTTTTAAATAAAGGGACAGACTCAGCTCAAGAAAAAAAAGCAAATAATAATTTTCATTGATTTCAACTAATGGTAAAATGAAAATAATTGATTTTTATAATCAATGACTTTCGAAAGTACAAGGAGCGTTATGATGAAAAAATTAAAACTTCTAAGTCCTATCATCGGATTGGTTATTTTACTCTCAGGATGTGCCAGCTGGGCAGATCGAGGAGAATCGATCACAGCAGTCGGGTCTTCTGCCTTGCAGCCACTCGTAGAAACAGTTGCGGAAGAATTTCAAAACTCAAATCCGGGACGATTTATCAATGTCCAAGGAGGCGGGAGCGGCACTGGGTTAAGTCAAGTCCAAGCAGGTGCAGTCGATATTGGGAATTCTGATTTGTTTGCAGAAGAAAAACCGGGGATCGATGCCGATGCACTCGTTGACCATCGGGTGGCAACGGTGGGTATCACACCGATCGTCAACAAAGGCGTTGGGATCACGGATATTTCAACAGAGGACTTAAAAAATATCTTCTTAGGAAATATTACAAATTGGCGTGAAGTTGGCGGAAATGATCTGCCCATCGTTTTGTTGAATCGGGCGACTGGAAGCGGCACGAGAAGTACGTTTGAAAAATGGATCATGGATGGTGAAACAGCGATTCCTTCCCAAGAGCAAGATTCTAGTGGGATGGTCCGTTCGATCGTTTCAGATACACCAGGCGCCATCAGTTATGTTGCATTTTCTTATGTAACGGATGAAGTCAACGTCCTTTCGATCGATGGGGTTCAACCAACGATTGAAAATGTAACGACCAATGATTGGAAAGTTTGGGCTTACGAGCATATGTATACAAAAGGAGAACCAACGGGATTAACCGCTGAATTTCTAGAATACATGCTTTCTGATGAAGTACAAGAGCATATCGTCGGGGATCTGGGTTATATTCCAATTTCCATCATGCAGGTGGAAAGAGATTGGGAAGGCAACATCGTCGAGTAATCTTTACACAAAATTTACACAAGCTTTAACAGAAATTGATGTTGAACCGATAAACTAATGGTTATGAGTTTAGTTTGATTTTTGAGGAGGAACCCTCGTGGAAAATGTAAAAGAAGTGTTAACAAAAAAATCCAAGCGCGCAAGAATGGAACAAAGAGGAAAGCTGGTTAGCTTTCTATGTATTGCGTTGATTGTATTGGTTGTGATCTCCATTTTTTATTTCGTTGCTAGCCGTGGATTAGCGACATTCTTTGTAGACAAAGTCAATGTTTTCGACTTTTTGTTTGGTACGCAATGGAACCCAAGTGCTGTTGGTCCTGATGGCCAACCATTAGTAGGTGCTTTACCGATGATCCTTGGTTCGTTCTTTGTAACCTTCCTATCAGCGATCGTCGCAACACCTTTTGCGATCGGTGCAGCCGTCTTTATGGTGGAGATCTCCCCTCGTAACGGAGAGAAGATTTTACAGCCCGTCATCGAACTATTAGTCGGTATTCCTTCTGTAGTTTATGGTTTTATCGGTTTGTCTGTCATTGTACCAGCAGTCCGTTCTGTTTTTGGCGGTACGGGGTTTGGGATCTTGGCGGGGACCTTTGTCCTATTTATCATGATTTTGCCGACAGTGACCACGATGACTGTCGATGCGTTACGGGCAGTCCCTCGGCACTATCGTGAGGCATCCTTGGCTTTAGGTGCAACGCGCTGGCAAACGATCTATAAAGTTGTTTTACGAGCAGCTGTCCCAGGGATTTTAACGGCGGTTGTTTTCGGAATGGCTCGCGCATTTGGGGAAGCATTGGCGATCCAAATGGTTATCGGTAATGCGGCATTGATGCCGACGAGCTTAGTGACACCTGCATCAACATTGACATCGATCTTAACCATGGGTATTGGGAATACGATCATGGGAACAGTCCAAAACAACGTTCTATGGTCATTAGCATTGATTCTCTTATTGATGTCCTTACTATTTAACATTGTCATTCGCTTTATTGGGAAGAAAGGAGCATTGAAATAATGAATGCAAAACGTTCAGATAAAATTGCTACCGGCGTCTTGTATGCTGTTGCTGGAGTCATTGTTTTGATTTTGGCTTCCTTACTATTGTACATTTTGGTACGTGGTATTCCCCATATCAATTGGGAGTTTCTGACTTCTTCTTCAAAAGCGTATCAAGAAGGTGGCGGGATCGGCATCCAATTGTTCAATTCCCTATACTTGCTTTTAGTGACAATGATCATTAGTTTTCCGATTTCTTTAGGAGCGGGGATCTACTTATCAGAATATGCGAAGAAAAACTGGTTGACGGATATCATTCGGACATCGATCGAAATCTTGAGTTCACTGCCTTCTGTGGTTGTCGGTCTTTTTGGTTTCTTGGTCTTTGTTATCCAGTTTGGTTATGGCTTTTCGATCATTTCAGGTGCCTTGGCATTGACTTTCTTCAATTTGCCACTATTGACTAGAAATGTGGAAGAATCTCTACAAGCGATTCATTACACACAGCGTGAAGCGGGCTTGTCTTTAGGCTTATCCCGTTGGGAAACTGTTACACGCATCATTGTTCCAGAAGCAACACCAGGGATTTTGACTGGGGTCATTCTAAGTTCTGGTCGGATTTTTGGTGAAGCGGCAGCGCTGATCTATACTGCAGGACAAAGTGCACCGGCCCTTGATTTTACCAACTGGAATCCATTGAGTGTTTCCAGCCCAATCGGTCTTTTCCGACAAGCGGAGACGCTGGCAGTCCATATTTGGAAAATCAATACAGAAGGTACGATGCCTGATGGCGCTCAAGTTTCAGCCGGGGCTTCGGCGGTATTGATCATTGCCGTCTTGCTATTTAACTTTGGCGCCCGTGCAGCTGGCAAACGGTTGTACAAGAAAATGACGTCAGCATAAGGAGAATGACAGTATGAACGATTACAATTGGGACGATCGAAATATCATTACCTTCGATAAACCAGAAGATGTGGCGCTTTATACCACTGACTTGCATGTATGGTATGGATCAAATGAAGCCATCAAAGGCATTGATCTACAATTTGAAAAAAATAAAATCACCGCATTGATCGGACCTTCCGGTTGCGGAAAATCAACGTATCTGCGTTCTTTGAATCGAATGAATGACGGGATCGCAAACACGAGAGTCACAGGAAACATCATGTATAAAGGAGTCGACGTCAATACCAAAGAAGTCGATGTCTTCGAAATGCGTAAGCGTATCGGCATGGTTTTCCAACGACCAAATCCTTTCAGTAAATCGATCTATGACAATATCGCCTTTGCTTTGCGACGTCATGGAGAAAGAAACAAAAAGAAATTGGATGAAGCAGTCGAAACCAGCTTGAAACAAGCCGCACTTTGGGATCAAGTAAAGGACAGCTTAGATAAAAGTGCTTTGGCATTGTCCGGTGGACAGCAGCAACGTCTGTGTATCGCTCGAGCAATTGCGATGAAACCAGATATCTTGCTTCTAGATGAACCAGCTAGTGCCCTTGATCCAATCTCAACAGGGACAGTGGAAGAAACTCTTATCAACTTGAAAAACGACTATTCAATCATCATCGTGACCCATAATATGCAGCAAGCTGCTCGGATCAGCGATTATACTGCCTTTTTCTACTTAGGAAATGCGATCGAGTACGATGAGACCCGTAAGATATTTACTCGTCCAAAAATTAAAGCAACAGAAGATTACGTATCCGGTCATTTTGGCTGAGCCGATTCGATCAGTAAACGGAGGCAAAACAATGGCAGAAGAAATTATTACATCGAAAGATCTGCATTTATACTACGGAAAAAAAGAAGCATTGAAAGGGATCGACCTTTCCATCAAAAAAGGCGAGATCACTGCAATGATCGGACCTTCAGGTTGTGGGAAATCGACCTACTTGCGTTCTCTTAATCGAATGAATGATTTGATCCCTGGTGTGACAATTACAGGAAGTGTTGTCTATAAAGGGAAAGACATTTATAGTCCAAAGCAAGACATCGTTGATTTGCGCAAAGAAATCGGGATGGTTTTTCAACAACCGAATCCTTTTCCCTTTTCAATTTACGAAAATGTGATTTATGGGTTAAAATTAAAAGGAGTCACGGACAAGGCGATTCTTGATAAGACGGTAGAAGAAAGCCTGAAAGCAGCTTCTGTCTGGGAAGATGTCAAAGACAAACTTCACCAAAGTGCGCTTTCTTTATCAGGTGGACAACAGCAGCGGGTTTGTATCGCTCGGGTATTGGCTGTCGATCCAGAAATCATTTTGCTGGATGAACCAACCAG
The DNA here is from genome assembly GCF_050542975.1 of Enterococcus sp. DIV1368d. Classification (NCBI taxonomy): domain Bacteria; kingdom Bacillati; phylum Bacillota; class Bacilli; order Lactobacillales; family Enterococcaceae; genus Enterococcus; species Enterococcus sp. DIV1368d. The sequence continues at coordinate 1,469,203 of NZ_CP172939.1, forward strand.
TGCGTTAGACCCCATTTCATCAGGGAAAATCGAGAATACCCTTCTAGCACTGAAAGAACGCTACACCATGATCATCGTGACCCACAACATGTCACAAGCTTCAAGAATCTCAGATAAAACCGCGTTCTTTTTGGACGGCAACTTGATCGAGTTCAATGACACGAAAAAAGTGTTCCTAAGTCCAAGCAAAAAAGAAACAGAAGATTATATCTCAGGAAGATTTGGTTAGGAGGAAAAGGGATGTTGCGTACACAATTTGAAGAAGAATTATTAAATTTACACAATCAATTTTATGAAATGGGGATGCTAGTCAGCAGTGCCATTCATAAATCTGTGCGAGCATATGTCAGACATGACAAAGAAATTGCGCAGGAAGTAATTGAAAATGATTTGGCGATCAACAATATGGAAGTTCGTTTAGAAAAAAAGAGCTTTGAGATGATTGCTTTGCAACAACCAGTAACGACCGATCTACGAATGATCATTACCGTGATGAAAGCCAGCTCTGACTTGGAGCGGATGGGGGATCATGCGGTATCCATCGCGAAGTCAACGATTCGGGTCAAAGGCGAAACGCGGATCGCCGAAATCGAAAAAGAAATCTCAGATATGTCGGATTACGTCAAAAAAATGGTTGATAATGTCTTAGTGGCGTATGTAAAAACCGATCAAGATGATGCCCGCATGATCGCTCAAATGGACGATCGGGTCAATGAATATTACAAAGACATTTATTACAAAACGATCGAGAGTATGAAAGAAAATCCAGAAACAGTTGTCAGCGGGACCGATTATTTATCCGTTGCTCAGTACCTAGAACGTATCGGTGACTACGTAACGAATATTTGTGAATGGATCGTGTATCTTGCTACTGGGAAAATCAGTGAATTGAATACAAACCGTACGGAAATGATTTAAGAAACCAGCTTGGGTTCTTGATCACATATCTCTTTTAAAAGAGATGGGACGGACCGTCGAAAGAAGTTGTCCTTTAAGGAGTAACTTCTCTCGGCGGTCTTTTTGATTTGGAAGAATCGCTTCAATCGATGACGTGAACAGGATAGGCAAATTAGAAAATGGCTCCTCCATAAAGATGGCCAATGGAAATCGATTCTATCGTCCCTGAAATTTACTAGTTGAGCCGTCTATGCTTTTCGTCGCCGACCTGCAGTGAAAGGAGCAATCACTCATTTACTCTAGCAGGCCTATTCCTTAAGAATTCTACTAGCTGAAACTTTTGTTTCTATTGGTTTTTCGTGGTACTGTTAATAATAGGAAGATCGTTTTGAGCCTAGTGTAATGAAGAAAAAGTGTCGGTTTTGCTTGCCAATCTGCAGATTGAGAAAAACTTGGTACTTAAGACCTATGACACTTTTGTAAAAACAAGGCATAATAGGTTCGTAAGCTAAACTTGCAATCACACATTTGCTGAAGGAGGCAATTTCCATGAACGAAAGAGAACGTATATTGGATCTAGTAAAAAAAGGTGTGCTTTCTACAGAAGAAGCCTTGGATTTACTAGAAGGTATGGCAAAAGCCAAAGACGAAAAACAAATTAACAAAGCTGCTGCTGAGGTAACCGCGGATAAGAATGCGACAAGCCCATTTGATGATACTGAAAACGACGATGAGATGTTCACGTTTGACAGCGAAGAAAAACTTCGTCAAAACGAAGCGCAAGACAAAGAAAATCTTGAAAAGATTCTCGATGGTTTAGCAACGGAAGCCAACCAAGCATCTGCTGAGTTGGACGAAATCAATGCTGAAATTCTTGGCGTCAAAGAAGAATTAAAAGAAGCACAAGAAACACTGATGCAATTGAACACCAAAGAAGAGTTGGATCAATTGTCAGAAGATGAATTGGCTACGCGTCACGAAACAGAAGCGACTATTACTGCCTTGGAAGAAACCTTAGATGGTTTATCTGAAGAAAAAGCAGAATTGGAAGCAAAATTAAAAAATATTCGCAAAGACCAATGGTCTCAAACAAAAGAAAAAATTTCTCAAAAATTAGATATTCCAGAGGATTGGAAAGAGCAAGCGACTGACACCTTCAACCAAGTAAGTGAAAAAATGGTCGATGCCAGCACACACTTCGGACACTTCTTGAAGAAAACGGTTCGGGCAGTGACAGAGTCAGTCAATGACAACATGGAATGGAAAGACATCAACTTGAAAGTTCCTGGTGTTGCAGCGACAAAATTTGAGCACACATTTAGCTATGATGAAACGGCAGCGACATTGATCGATGTGAAATTGGCAAACGGCAATGTTTCCTTCCAATTATGGGATGAACCAGGTGTCAAAGTAGATGCCAAAATCAAACTATATGGTAAAATGGATGCGGCGGAGCCTTTCGATGCTTTTGAAGCAAGAAGCCAAATCAATGTCGATGATGAACGCATCTCTTTCCAAATTCCCAACAAACGCATTCGTGCCGATCTCGTTTTCTACTTGCCAAAACGTACCTATGATCATGTGGCAGTGAAATTGTTGAACGGCAATGTTACATTCAATGAATTGGATGCGAAAGATGTCTATACAAAATCAACAAACGGCAATATCGATTTCCGCAAAGTAAACGCATCGATGTTAGAGATTGAAGGCGTGAATGGAACGATCACTGTTCAAGAGGGTGAGATTTTAGATGCCATTATTGAAACGGTGAACGGCGACGTTACGTTGACAGCAACGCCACAAAATACCGGTATTTCTTTAGTTAACGGCAACATCCGTGTGACCTACAAAGAAGAAACGGTCCAAAAATTAAACGCCAGCTCTGTAAATGGGAATGTCAAAGTAGCATTACCGACAGGAATCGGTTTTGAAGGGATCGCAAAAACAAGTTTAGGTAGCATCAACAATCGTTTAAGCGAGATGGAAGTTGTGCGTGAGAAAAAAGAACGCCTAAACCAACTATTGCAATTCCGTCGGGTTGCCGATAAAGTCGCTCAAATTGATCTATCTACAACAACAGGAAATGTCTTTATCAAAGATACAGACAAATAAGAATCGCTGGGTTTACACTCATTAAAGAAAAGAAGGAAGGTGTAGATAAATGAACAAAAAATTAACAAAATCAGCCAATAACGTTGTCATTACAGGTACTCTAGGGGGTCTGGCAGAATACTTGCGAATCGATCCAACCATCGTTCGCGTGATCTATGTCTTTCTATCTTTAGTGACTGCTGGGTTCCCTGGAATCACTTTATATATCATCATGGCGGTCTTGATTCCTTCAGGACGCAAGAGCACCTCAGGATATGGTCACGACAATCACTACTACAAACAAAACAAATACAATGAAGCAAATCGTCCCCGTAAAGAAGCGGAAAAGGTGGAGGATGAGGACTGGAGTGACTTCTAGTGTCTTATTTTCAACGGCTTATCATGAATACACTGACGTTTGTCACATTGGCGGTTCTATTACCAAATATGATCCACGTTCAAAGCATTATGACTGCAGTGATCGCCAGTTTCGTACTGTCGATCCTGAATGCTTTGATTAAACCAATTTTGATCGTCATTTCATTTCCATTGACTTTACTGACGCTTGGGTTTTTCACCTTTGTGATCAATGCGCTCATGCTGAATTTGACTTCATATTTTGTTGGGTCAGCCAACTTCGGCTTTTCCTCGTTTGGGGCTGCTTTATTAGTGGCACTGATCATGTCAGTGATCAATATGATCGTGACCGAACACCATATCGAAAAATATTCACGTTAAAAAGACGTTTCACGTTTTCTCCCACTAGCTATCAAGCTAGTGGAGAAACGGAAACGTCTTTTTTAGTTTAACTGTTCTTCTTTGATAGCAGCAAGGTACGTATCTACTGCCTGTAACGTCTCATCAAGCGCCCCTTTTTCAAAAGGTGAACGCAAATGAGCAAGAGACAGGATCTCAAGGAATGTTTTCGTGCCGCCGACTTCGCAGATGGCCAAATAATCTTGCCAAGCGGTTTCGTCTTTTGCCACGATGAATCGATACCAAAATTGGAACGCACACACTTGCGCCAATGTATAATCGATATAATAGAAAGGTGATTCAAAAATATGCCCTTGTCTAAACCAATACAAGCCACGATCAAGGTCTGGATATTCTGAATAATCCCGTTCTGGGCAATATTGGCGCTCTAATTCCCGCCAACGGGCTTTGCGCTGTGCTGGTGACCATTCGGGATGCTCATAAACATCTTGTTGGAAGTGATCCACTAAAACGCCATAAGGCAGAAATTGCAGGCTACTAGCAAGATGCGCAAATTTGTATTTTTCTGTTTCTTCTTCAAAAAAAGCATCCATCCATGGCCAGGCGATAAACTCCATCGACATTGAATGGATCTCGCAAGACTCATAATTGGGAAAGAGAATTTCCGGTTCTTTGATCCAACGAGAGCGAAAGGCTTGAAACGCGTGGCCAGCTTCGTGGGTCAAAACATCGACATCGCCAGAAGTGCCGTTAAAGTTGGCAAAGATAAATGGCGATTGATAGTCTTGGATAAACGTACAATAGCCGCCAGATTGTTTGCCTTTTTTGCTTAGTAGATCAAGTAGGTCATGCTCGACCATAAAATCAAAAAATTCGCCAGTTTCAGGGGATAGTTCCTGATACATCACACGGGCTTTTTCTACTAGTTCTTCAGGAGTTCCTTTAGGCTCTGCGTTACCACTAGGATAAACAAGCGGCAGGTCGGTAAAGGTTGCCTGAGTTAATTGATTACGCTGCGCCTGTCTTTGGTACAGTTTTTGGGTAATTGGGACGACTTTTTCTAAAATTTCCCGACGATAGGTCTCGATCATTGAACGATCATAGTCCCAACGATTCATTTGGGTATCCGCAAAGGCAACATAATTTTCAAAGCCGAGCTTGTGGGCGATCTCGGTACGAACCTTGACCATCTCGTCATAAATTTGATCAAAACGGTCTTCATTTTCCGTGAAGAAAGCCGTTTGTTTTTCAAACGCTTCTTTTCGAACACCGCGATCTTTGTTTTCGGTAAATGGTCGCAGTTGTGCGAGGGTATAGGTTTCTCCTTGGAAGTCGATTTGGGCAGAAGCGACCAATTTGCTGTAATCGGAAGCCAATTGGTTTTCTTTTTGAAATAATTCGATCAAGGCCTCATCAAAAAGCTTCACACGGCTTTCGGCAAATAAAAAAAGTGTTTCTGGATATTCGGCTTTTAATTCATCTAAGACAGGTGAAGCCAGGAGTGCTTGATAGAATTGAAAATCCAGAGCTTCAAAATGAGGCTGGTATTCATTCCAAAAAGTGTCTTCTGCTTCATAAAAGGCATCGTTGGTATCGATCGAATAGCGGATCGAAGCCAAGTTCATTGCAGTATCGATCGTTCCTCTTAGTTCGTTCAAAGCATCAAGGGCTTGCTTCGCCTCCGAGAAGGTATCGGCTGACTGAAGGTTTGCTAATGCTTTTTTGAATGTTTCTTGATAGACTGGAAAATCAGGGCGTTGATACTTGTATGCTGAAAATTTCATTAAAAATCCCTCCTTAGTAAAATAATAACACAAACGAAAAAGAATGAGGACTTCTATTGGCGAAGGTAGTAACTTTACTGATAGAATGATAAAATAGAACCAGAGTGTCGTTTAAAAGAAGCAGCGGCAAGAATCATTGAGAAAAGAGGGAAAACCTATGGCAGAAACCGTCAAAGTCAGCGAGCTGGCGGAGGCTTTAAATTTAGAGATAGTTGAAGGAACTGAAAACAGTTTAGAAAGAGAAATCATTACCGGCGATATTTCCCGACCTGGTTTGGAATTGACGGGTTATTTTAATTACTATTCCCATGATCGTCTGCAATTATTCGGCAGCAAAGAGATCACCTTTGCAGAACGAATGATGCCAGAAGAACGCTTGATGGTGATGCGCAAAATGTGTGCTGAGGATACCCCAGGGTTTATCGTTTCTCGCGGCTTGGAAGTACCAGCAGAAATGATTCAAGCCTGCAAAGAACACGAGATTACGATTCTACGTTCACCCATCTCAACGTCACGTCTGCAAGGAGAGCTGTCTAGTTTTCTCGATGGGCGTTTAGCAACAAGAACCAGTGTCCATGGGGTATTAGTGGATGTCTATGGTTTGGGCGTTTTGATCCAAGGCGATAGCGGAATTGGGAAAAGCGAAACAGCCTTAGAGTTGATCAAACGTGGGCATCGGTTGATCGCTGACGACCGTGTGGATGTGTATAAGCAAGATGAGTTGACTTTGGTAGGGGAACCGCCGAAAATCTTGCAGCACTTGATCGAGATCCGCGGGATCGGGATCATCGATGTCATGAATCTTTTTGGTGCCAGTGCCGTACGAGGGTATATGCAGGTTCAAGTAGCAGTGTATTTAGAAGCTTGGGCGAAAGACAAAAAGTATGACCGACTAGGAACCGATGATACGACGGTTGAAATTGGTGGCGTCGATGTACCACAAATCAAGATCCCCGTAAAAACTGGTCGAAATGTTGCGATCATTATCGAAGTCGCTGCCATGAATTTCCGAGCGAAAACGATGGGCTACGATGCAACGAAGACCTTTGAAAATCGATTGACGCAATTGATCGAAGAAAATTCTGGAAACTAGAGAGGATAAGATAGATGTTAGGTTTAGTAAATCGAGTCGCATTTGAACTATTTGGTTTGCCGATTTATTGGTATGCGATCATTATCGTATCAGGCGTGATCATTGCTATGTGGTTAAGCACGAGAGAGGCGGTTCGTGTCGGGCTCAAGCCAGATGATGTGACTGATTTTATGTTGATTGGATTGCCAGTATCGATCATTGGTGCGCGGCTTTATTATATTCTGTTTGACTTGCAATACTACATTGATGACCCAAGTCAAATTTTCAATATTCGCTCTGGTGGGATCGCCATCTACGGCGCATTGATCGCTGGGGGGATCTGGCTGTACTTTTTCTGTCAACGAAATTTTATTTCTCCCTGGACCTTCTTAGACATCGCCGCACCAAGTGTCTTATTGGCTCAAGGCATCGGGCGTTGGGGCAACTTTATGAACCATGAAGCATTTGGAGCAGAAGTCAGCCGCTCTTTTTTAGAAAGTTTGTATATACCGAAATTTATTATCGATAATATGTATATCGATGAAGCGTTTCGGCAGCCGACCTTTCTTTATGAATCGGTTTGGAACGTGATTGGATTTGTCGTTTTGATCTTCTTGCGTAAGAAAGCTGGGTTATTAAAAGAAGGCGAAGTCTTCTTAAGCTACTTGATTTGGTATGGATTCGGGCGCTTCTTTATTGAAGGAATGCGTACCGATAGTTTATACTTATTTGGTGGAATCCGTGTGTCACAGGCACTTTCCGCTTTATTGTTCTTTGGAGCGATCGCTTTAATGATCTGGCGCAGGAAAAAACAAGCGTTAAAGGATTACAACCGCAGCTTTGGTAAGAACCAAGCGATTATCTAAACAGTTATTTTATCGAAATTATGGTAAAATGATGAAGTGCATGAATTTGCGAAAAGGATAGAGGAGGTTTCCATAGTGAAACAGAAAATCGCCGTCTTAGGTCCCGGATCATGGGGGACTGCTTTGGCACAAGTCTTGTCTGAAAATGGACATGAAGTGACTATTTGGGGGAACAATCCCGCCCAAATCGATGAAATAAATACGTATCATACGAATCGGCATTATTTGCCAGATCTGAAGCTTCCTGAAAATATTCTAGGCTGTAAAGATTTAGAAGAGGCGATCCAAGGGGCAGATGCCGTCTTGTTTGTCGTACCAACTAAAGCGATTCGTGCCGTGGCACAAGAATTCACTAAGAAAACAACTGGCAAGCCAGTCATTATCCATGCCTCAAAAGGGTTAGAACAAGGCAGTCATAAACGAATCTCAGAAGTACTTGCCGAAGAGATCCAAGCTGATAAACGGCAAGAAATCGTTGTTTTGTCAGGACCATCTCATGCTGAAGAAGTCGCTGTCCATGATATCACGACGATCACGGCAGCTTCAGAAAATGAAGCGGCTGCTAAGTATGTACAAGAGCTATTTATGAATGATTACTTTAGAATCTACACGAATAACGATGTGATCGGTGTCGAAACTGGCGCCGCTTTGAAAAACATCATCGCCATTGGTGCCGGTGCTATCGCAGGACTTGGCTTTGGGGATGATGCGAAGGCAGCGATCATGACCCGTGGGTTAGCAGAAATCAGTCGTCTTGGTGTGGCAATGGGTGCCAATCCTTTAACCTTTATCGGATTGAGTGGGGTTGGCGATTTGATCGTCACTTGTACCAGTGTCCATTCACGGAATTGGCGTGCAGGAAACCTATTAGGAAAAGGCCATAGCTTAGATGAAGTATTAGACAATATGGGGATGATCGTTGAAGGAGTTTCAACCACAAAAGCTGCCCGCGAATTAGCAGAAGCTTTGTCGGTGGAAATGCCAATCACAGAAACGATTTATTCGGTCTTGTATGAAGGCAAAGACATCAAGCAAGCAGCGAAAGATATTATGCTGCGAGACGGCAAAGAAGAAAACGAATTTTCGGTAGATCAATCATTATGATTAAAGGAGCGAGTCACATGAATGTTAAAAAAGCAGTTATCCCAGCAGCTGGTCTAGGTACCCGATTTTTACCAGCTACAAAGGCAATGGCAAAAGAAATGTTGCCGATTGTTGACAAACCAACGATCCAGTTTATCGTGGAAGAAGCTTTACAATCGGGGATCGAAGATATTTTGATCGTAACAGGGAAAGCAAAGCGTCCAATCGAAGACCATTTCGATGCCAATTTAGAATTAGAGATGAATCTAAAAGAAAAAGGCAAGACGGAGCTTTTGAAATTAGTGGAAGAAACAACTGACGTAAATCTTCACTTCATTCGCCAATCTCATCCGAAAGGATTAGGCCATGCCGTATTACAGGCTCGGGCATTTGTCGGAAATGAACCGTTTGTAGTTATGCTAGGTGATGACTTGATGGAAGATCAAGTACCATTGACGAAACAGTTGATCGATAATTATGAAAAAACGCATGCATCAACGATCGCTGTCATGGATGTTCCTCATGAAGATACATCAAAATACGGGATCATTGATCCTGGTATGGAAGTTGAAAAAGGCTTGTTCAATGTCAAAAACTTTGTTGAAAAACCAGCGCCAGAAAATGCGCCAAGTGATTTAGCAATTATTGGTCGCTACTTGCTGACCCCTGAAATTTTTGATATTTTAGCCAATCAAGAACCAGGTGCTGGTGGCGAGATCCAATTGACGGATGCCATCGACACATTAAATAAAACCCAACGCGTGTTTGCTCATCAATTTAATGGCAAGCGTTACGATGTTGGAGACAAATTCGGTTTCTTAAAAACAAGTATCGAGTATGGTCTAGTGCACCCTGAAGTCAAAGACAGCTTGAAAGAGTATTTGATCGAGTTAGGAAAAGAACTAGCTCCGGCTCAAAAAGAAGTCAAAGAAGCACCGAAAGCGTCAAAAAAATAACAAAAACTCCTAAACAAGGCGATTTCTGATGAAATTGCTTTGTTTTTTTATTATTTCCTGTTGAAAGCGGATAATTTTCTTAAAAATGCAGTCTTTTATTTGTAGAAAGTGCAGTGAAATGCTATTCTTAATATAAGTAAATGGGGAAAGGAGCCATTCTATGTCAGGAGGAGAACTAGCTGCATTGATTGCTGCGATTGCATTTGTCGTATTGGTCATTTTCGTCGTTCGTTTGTTGATGCAAGTCAGCAAGACAATGACCAAAGTAGACAAAACGGTCGAAGAGGCAAACACAACCATCCGTGTCATTACCAAAGACGTTGATATTCTTTCAAAAGAGGTTGAAGGTCTTTTGGTAAAAACGAATGAGCTTTTACAAGATGTGAACGGAAAAGTCGCAACCATCGATCCTTTGTTCACAGCAGTTGCAGATCTAAGTACCAGTGTTTCAGAACTAAATGTTTCTGGAAAAAATTTAATTACGCGCGTGGGTAGTCTTGGCCGGACCACTGCCAAAGCAACGGTAGCTGGAAAAGTCGGTCAAACAGCCATGAAATTTTTCAAAGACAAAAATAACCAAAAATAAAAGGAGGACTTTCAATGAGTAAAAAAGGCGGATTTTTATTAGGAGCAATCATCGGAGGAACAGCGGCAGCAGCAGCAGCACTTTTGTTGGCGCCAGAATCTGGTAAAACATTAAGAAATAAATTAGCAAAACAAGCAGACGATTTATTAGATAAAGCATCTGATTATGGTGATTTAGCCAAAGAAAGAAGTACGGATCTTGTCGATATCGCTAAAGACAAAGCGGCAAAACTAAGCGAGCAAGCATCTGACTTCACCGGTTCTTTAACAGCGAAAGTCGATGACTTAAAAGAAACAGCAGCTGGTTCATCAGAAGAAACCGTTGAAGAGTTAAAGAAACAAGCAGGTGATCTATCAGAACGCTTCAAAAAATCAGCGAACGAGGTCAAAGAATCAGCGAAAGATGCCAAAGTAGACGCTGATGACACGGTGCAAGATATCATCATTGATGCAAAATCTTCTGCAGCGGATATGAAACAAACCGTCAAAGAAGGGGCACAAGAAGCAAAACCTGTCGTTGAAGAAGCCAAAAAAGACGGTCAAGCAGCCGCAGCTGAATTGAAAAAAGAAGCTGGAAAAGCAGCAGATGATGCCAAAAAAACAGCGAAAGCAGAAACAAAAGATGCCAAAGCTGACTTAGAAGATGCGAAAGAAGAATTAAAAGATACATTAGAAAAAAACAATCCTGAAGCATAAGTAAGGATACAAAAATTTGATTACTTCAAAAGATAAAAACGTTCGCCAGTTAAATCGGCGAACGTTTTTTGTGATTTTGGTAGTTATTCGTTTGATGCTTGGGCGATTTCCCAATCGCAAAGTTGATAGAGCCAATCCTGCAGTTGACTGAATGAAAAACCAATTTCCTCAGCGAGCTCCACATTGATCGAATAAGCAGGTGTACCATTATAAGGGCCTTGATCGCCTGTTTCTGAAAAGAGCGGGGAAAGACCAGTTTTTTTCGTTACGTATTGCAGCACTTCTTCTAAGGAAACTGTACCTTTTGACGCACCATTGATGGGTCCTGTGAACGAGCTAGTACCTAGAAACGCTAAAAATTTACCAGCTTCTTGGGCATCCACAAAGCCCATTTGATGCGTTAGATTATCGACAGCCATTGGCTTTTGCTTTATCAGATGGTCAATGTAAAAGGTAAAACGTTTTGTGTAATCATCTGCACCGATCACATAAGGAAAGCGGACAAAAACGGACGGGATCTGACTGTATTTTTGGGTCAGGATCTCTTCCACGGTTCGCTTGCCTTGTGCATAATCGACCTCCTCAGAGCTGACCAGTCTGAAGGGTTCTTTAGCAGGGTCAAAATCCGCTTCAATCAAATCGAAGTGTAATTCATGGTACGCAGACATTGAGCTAGTAACGATGTAGCGCTTCGGTGTGACATGACGCAGTAGAATCTCAATGTCGTTGGAAGTATAAGCAATATTGTCAAAAATGACCTCATAGGTTTCTTTTGTTAATGCCGTTTTGATACTTTCTTCGTCCGTGCGATCGAAGATGATTCTGTTGACTTGATCGCCAAAGGAATCTTTTGTGTTCCCTCGGGTAGCGATCGTCACGTCCAATCCTTGATCAATTAGTGATTGGACCAAATATTTACCGAAAAAACGCGTACCGCCTAAAACCAACACTTTTTTACTCATAAGAACACTCCTTTTCATGTAATGCCAACATGTTGCACCGTTTCATTAGGAAAATCAAGATAAGATCAATAATTCTTTTGCTGTCTTGGTAAAAGGTACACAGCCATCTGCTGTGACATACACACAGTCTTCAATGCGGACACCGACCTGATCTGGTAAATAAATGCCCGGTTCGATAGAGAAGCACATGCCTTCTTCGATCACTAAATCATTGCCAGTGATCAAAGAGGGGAACTCATGAACCGTGGTCCCGATGCCGTGACCTAGACGATGGTTGAAGTAGTCGCCATAGCCATAGCCAGTAATCACATCACGAGCAATCTTGTCTAATTCTCCAGCGGTAATCCCAGGTTTGACCGCTGCTTGCGCTGCTAGTTCTGCTTCAAGAACGATGTCATAAATTTTTCTTTGTAATGCAGTCGGTTCTTTATAGGCAACCGTTCTGGTTGCATCACTGCAATATCCTTTCCAAACGACCCCTAGGTCAAACAAGACGAGTTCATTGGCAGTCACTTTGCGGTCACCAGGTACGCCATGAGGACTTGCTGCATTGGCACCAGCTAACACCGTTGTATCGAAGGACATATGGGAAACCCCACGCTTTTTCAACTCGTACTCAATTTCTGCCACGATTGCCATTTCGCTGACGCCTTCTTTGATGGCAGCAAACCCAATCTCAAAAGCAACATCTGCCCAGTTGCCAGCTTCTAGCAAGGTGTCGATCTCAGCAGCCGTTTTAGTTAACTGCATTTTTTGAATGACCGGAGTCACATCTAAAGAAAAATCGGTCTGTGGCAAAAACCGTTTCAATGCTTCATAGCGCTCGACGGAAAGGTCATTTTTTTCTAGTGCCAAGGAAGAAACTTGGTAACGAGAGGTCAATTCCTGACAGATTTTCGCCCAAGGGTCTTCGCTATCGAGATAACCGATAATGTCAAAAGGCCAGCCGCTATTTTTTGCTTCTTCTACTTCCAGAGCTGGTGTGAAAAGAAAGGGATCTTTTCCAGGTGCGACAAACAAAGCAAGGACCCGTTCATGAGGTTCACTTTTAAAACCTGAAAAATAAGCGATTGTTGCTGGATTAGAAATATAGGCAACATCTGCGCCATTGGTTTTCAACCAGCCATTTAACTCATTGATTTTTTTATCATTCATTTGAAAAAACCTTCTTTCAAGTATTCTTTTTCTATTTTATCATGCTTTCGAAGAGAATAGGGGCGGGGAAAGTAGGAAATTGCTAAGTTTTCATGAAAACAAAATTAAAACGGTTGCAAATACGGAAAAAATTTGCTATCCTAACAAAGAAATGTAAATAAGATTTTCTGAAAATAGAATAAGGGAGATATATCATGGAAAAACAAACAATTACGATTTATGATGTTGCACGGGAAGCGAATGTATCGATGGCAACTGTTTCACGGGTAGTCAACGGAAATCCAAATGTAAAACCAGCAACTCGTAAGAAAGTGCTGGAAGTGATCGACCGCTTGGATTATCGTCCAAACGCAGTTGCTCGAGGGTTGGCAAGTAAAAAGACCACGACTGTTGGTGTCATCATTCCTGATGTCAGCAATATGTTCTTCTCATCACTTGCTCGTGGGATCGATGATGTAGCGACCATGTATAAATACAATATCATCTTAGCCAACTCTGATGGCGATACAATGAAAGAAGTCAACGTTTTGAACAACTTGTTAGCAAAACAAGTGGACGGCGTTATCTTCATGGGTCATCGCATCACGGATGAAATTCGCGGAGAATTCTCTCGCTCAAAAACACCAGTCGTTTTAGCTGGTTCGATCGATCCTGATGAACAAGTAGGAAGCGTCAATATCGATTACACAGCAGCTGCCAAAGATGCTGTTTCATTATTGGCGAAAAACAATCAAAAAATCGCTTTTGTCAGCGGTGCTTTGATCGATCCAATCAATGGCCAAAACCGCTTGAAAGGCTATAAAGAAGCCTTGAAAGAAAACAACCTTGACTATTCTGAAGGGTTGATCTTCGAATCACCATACAGCTTTAAAGAAGGCTTAGCCTTAGTTGATCGCATCATCAACAGTGGTGCAACAGCAGCTTATGTCACAGACGATGAGTTAGCCATCGGCGTCTTAGATGGTTTGTTAGACAAAGGTGTTAAAGTTCCTGAAGATTTCGAGATCATCACCAGCAACAATTCATTATTGGCTGAAGCAGCTCGTCCACGCTTATCAAGTGTGACGCAACCATTGTATGATATGGGTGCCGTTGCGATGCGTCTATTGACAAAAATGATGAACAAAGAAGATGTAGAACAAAAAACGATCGTCTTGCCTTACGGTATTTCAGAAAAAAGCTCTACGAAATAAGCAACGATTTGATCAAACGATAAGTGGAACAACGCCTTGTTGTTCCACTTTTTGCTTCAACGATCGTTCGTGTGAGGAGAAAATCTATGGATTTTCTCCTCACACTTTTTTTTTGCATAAAAAAACTGATCAGCACAAGGCTGATCAGTCATCATCATTGTTAGTATTTTGTTGATTATTGTCTTGCTGTTCCTCATCGTCATCCTCATCATTTGCCGTAGGTGTAACATTGTTGGATCCGTTATTCGATGATGTATTCGACGAACGATTGGTTGAACGGCTAGAAGATGCTTTTTTCCAATAGTCAGCATAGTTTGCATCTGAACCACCGAGTCCAAATTTGAAATCGACCGTATCTGGTCCGCCAGTGGCCCAATACGAAGTAACGGTACTGCTTGGATTGGTATAGGTTCGATTATCGACTCGCACGGTTCCTCCTGGTTGGGTACCAGTAAACTTGGAAACTTGAGCTTTTTTGACATCACTAGAAAGTTCAAACTTCTGATTCACACCAAAGACTTCTTGGTTTGTTTGATAAATACGATTGATCAAGTAAGCCATATAGTTGGCTGTCCGAGTTCCTGCAGCGCTATCGGTCCCTTTATTGTCATCTCGACCTGACCAGCTGCTGATGGTGATCGATGGGGTGGAGACGACTAGCCAAGAGTCCGACCAGTTGTTGGTGGAACCAGTTTTTCCGACCCAATCGGCATTTCCGAGGTTCCAATCCAATCCGCTGATAACCGATTTAAAGGAACTGGTTTTTTGCTCATCGATGACACTACGCATCATGTCGGTCATGATGGAAGCCGTCGCTTCTGAAAAGACTTGGACAGGTTTGGCTTCATGCTGGTAAAGCACTTCGCCTTCATTGTCTTTGATTGATTCGATGATATAGCCTTGCTGATAAACACCATTATTGGCAAATGTTTGGAAGCCATTCGTTTGATTCAAGACTGTGACATCTGTAACCCCTAACGGCGCTGATTCATACGCCCAGCTATTATCTTCGGGATAGCCCATTTTGCTTAAATAATTTGTGTAGGCATAAAAATGATCGCCTTCTTTTTCCCAAAGATCTTGGAAAATATTTGTCGCTGCGATATTACTGGAAACCTCCAATGATTCACGAATCGACATAAAAGTATTGGTTCCACGGTTTGTGGCATTGACGATCGGCTCACCGGCGTTTTCTCCTGTCCGCCATTTTGCGGCATAGTCAGAAACCATCGATTCAGAGCCCATTAAGCCACTTTCGATCGCCGGTCCGTAAACCAGCATGGGTTTGATACTTGAACCTGCTTGGCGTTTGGCATCAAAGGCATGGTTGAATTGATTGTCAGCATAGTTACGACCGCCAATAAAGCCTAGTACTTTCCCAGTGGCGTTGTCCATCATGACATTGCCGACTTCGATGGTGGAGTCACCCCAGTTGTCTAGCATATAGCCGTATTTGTCGACGGCATCTTGCATCGCATTATAAATATCTTTATCGATCGTTGATGTGACGGTATAGCCGCCATTAACAAGTTTTTGCTGCGCCAATTCGAAGTATTTTTGATAGGTTTCCTCTTTGGCGTATTCTTCGTCACTGACATCATCTTCATCTGCCAGCTGTTTGGCAATAATGTCTTTTGCTTCATTTAACACAGTGTAATAAAGGAAGCTTTGATCCGTTTGTTCAATGGCTTCTTGTTTTTTGAAGTCTTGTTTCAAGTCATAATTAAGCGCCTCTTCGTATTCTTCTTTCGTGATATCGTGGTTACGATACATACTGAAGAGCACGAAGTCTTTTCGTTCTAAGCCAGCGGTCAAGTTTTCCTTGATCTCACCCGTATTTGTATAAGGGCTGTAGACGATCGGGCTTTGTGGCAGACCCGCAATAAAGGCTGCTTGCGGTAAAGACAGGTCAGCTGCGTTGACGCCAAAAATTCCTTGCGCCGCTTCTTGCACACCTGCGATATTTTGCCCTTTATTGTTTCGACCAAAAGGGGAGATGTTTAAATACATAGTGACGATCTCATCTTTATCGAAAAATTTTTCCACTTCCATGGCTAATAAAATCTCATTGGCTTTGCGTTTAAAGGTCGTTTCACTGGAAAGGATTTGTTGTTTTACCAGCTGCTGGGTCAAAGTGGAACCCCCGCTGCCGCCAAAGCCTGTCGCTTCTGATAATAATGCCCGCACGACTGCTTTTGGTACGACCCCATTATGAATATTAAAATATTCATCCTCTGTTGCGATGATCGCTTTTTTCAAATAATCTGAAATTTGATCGGAATTAACCGACGTTCGCATTAGATCCGAGCGAATCGTTGCGATTTTGCTGCCATCAGCGTATGCGAGTTGAGAAGTCTCTGTGATGTCGGTCAATTCTTTTTGTAACTCATCTTTAGAAGGAGCTGCGGTATCTTCCACAAGAAAAGCAAAGTAGCCGGCACCGATCCCTAAGGCTAAAGAACCGCCTAGAACCAGCAAAGAAATAGCAACTAAGAACAAGGCATGTAAAACCCTAAGACTGATGTTGAAATAGAACCAGCCTCTATTTTTGTTTTCTGTATTCTTTTGATTTTTCGTTTTCTGGGACAAAAAGAGTCACCTCAATAAATTAGAATAGATTCCGTGTAATTATAGCAAAAAACAAGGCGCTTGGGTAGCACCCTATCTGTTATCGAAAGAAGTGTGCGAGAAAATGCCAGTTGGTGTTTGTATTGAACCAGCGATAATAAAGGAAAATGAACGGATTTGCCTAAAAGTTTCTTTTTTGGTAAAGGACTTTGAGAGAAAGACTTTTCATTGACCTCTTTTTCAGTTAAGATGAACAATGAAGCAATTATTAGGAGGAGAAAGAATGAGTACAGACTTTTTTGAAGAGCTAAAGCAACGCGGATTAGTTCATCAGACCACAGACGAAGCAGCCTTGACCAAACAATTAAATGAAGAGTCTGTGAAACTATATATCGGCTTTGATCCTACCGCAGATAGCCTGCATATTGGTCATTTATTGCCTATTTTGATGTTGCGCCGTTTCCAACAAAACGGACATGTGCCGATCGCATTAGTAGGCGGTGGTACAGGAATGATCGGTGACCCATCCTTTAAAGATCAAGAACGTCAATTAAACACACTAGATACCGTTTTAGAATGGTCACAAAGTATCAAGAGCCAATTATCTCGCTTCATTGATTTTGATGACCAAGAAAATCCTGCCATCATTGCCAATAACTATGAGTGGCTAGGGGAATTGAAACTGATTGATTTCTTGCGCGACACTGGGAAAAACTTTACCATCAATTACATGATGAGCAAAGAAAGTGTCAAACGTCGGATCGAAACTGGGATCTCCTACACGGAATTTGCATACCAGCTATTACAAGCCTATGACTTTTTGAATCTTTACGACAACCACGGTTGCTTGTTGCAATTAGGCGGTAGCGATCAATGGGGCAATATCACCTCTGGGATCGAATTATTACGTCGTGAGCGTGAAGTCCAAGGGTTCGGTTTGACTATGCCATTGATCACAAAAGCAGATGGAACGAAATTTGGGAAAACAGAAGGCAATGCGGTTTGGCTAGATGCCAAGAAAACGACGCCTTACGAGTTCTACCAATTCTGGATCAATACGGATGATCGTGATGCAGTCAAATTCTTGAAATATTTCACCTTCTTATCATTAGAAGAAATCGCTGCGATCGAAGCAGAATTTAACGCTGCACCAGAATCTCGAGCAGCACAAAAAGCCTTGGCAAAAGAAGTCACTACTTTGGTTCATGGGGCAGAGGCTTATGAACAAGCCGTACGTATCTCAGCAAGTTTATTCAGCGGCAATATCAAAGAATTGAACGCTGAAGAGATCGAACAAGGCTTCAAAGGGGTGCCAAGCCATCAGGTAACAGCAGATGATTCTTTGAACATCGTTGAAGTGTTGACGACTGCTAAAATCGAACCATCAAAACGTCAAGCAAGAGAAGACGTTCAAAATGGTGCCATCTACATCAATGGGGAACGCGTCCAAGACCTAACGTACGAGCTCCAAGCAAGTGATCGGATCGGTGGAAAATACGTCGTGATTCGTCGTGGCAAGAAAAAATATTTCTTATTAACATTTTAATCGCAAAAAGCGAACCGCCTTGTTGGTTCGCTTTTTTCAAATTTTTGTAGAGGAAGGGTTTTTGTTGGAATGGGAAATATAGTGTTGAATGCCACCGGTTTATTTGCCATGATCTTCTTAGGGTATTTTCTTAAGCGGCTAAATGTCCTTTCAAAAGCGGATGGCTCGATCTTATCCAAAATTATTTTGAATGTGACGTTACCGGCAGCAATCATTTTGAATTTAGCTTCAATGCAAGTACAAGTCAGTGCGCTTAGTTTGATTGTGATCGCGTTGATCATTACGATCGTTCAGATCCTCTTCGCATTTTTCTTGACCAAAAAAGAATCGAACACGCTGCAGCAGTTTGCGATGTACTGCGGTTCAGGCTTTAATATCGGCAATTTTGCGATTCCTTTTGCCCAAAGCTTTTATCCTTTAGGGATTCCGTTGATTTCGCTGTTTGATATGGGGAACAGTATCATGTTGGCAGGGGGAACGACGATTTTCATCGAATTCTTGATTGGAAAGCGGACGACGTTTGAACCAGGGAAAATCTTTTTGAATCTCCTGCGTTCGCCAACGTTTACTATTTATCTAGTGATGCTGATTATCCGCAGTGCGGATTGGAGGATTCCCGAAGCGGCATTGGCGCTTGTCCAACCAATCGGGATCGCAAATACGTTTTTGTCCATGTTTATGATTGGCTTATTTTTGGATTTCCGCTTACCGAAGCACACCACCCAAACCGTGATCAAAATTTTAAGCTTGCGGTACGGACTGGCATTCGTGCTGTTCGCAGCTTTCTATGTTTTACCAATCCCAGTTTTATTAAAGCCAGTTCTTTGTTTGTTAGTGTTTGCTCCAATTCCTTTATTCGGTGTCATTAATTCCGTGATTGCTGGAATGGAGGAAGAAGCGGTGGGGTTCGTTTCTTCCATTAGCTTTTTGATAAGTATGCCGCTAATGACGGGTGTTCTGATGTTATTTGGACTCGCTTGATAAAAAAAATACGGCAATGAGCAAAATAATCGCTTTACAAGGCGCTTTTATCGATAATAGAGAAGACTAGATTTAGGAGGAAAAGAAAAATGTTGATTGGTTCACACGTTTCAATGAGCGGCAAAAAAATGCTTTTAGGAGCAGCAGAAGAGGCAGCTAGCTATCAAGCTACTACGTTTATGATCTATACCGGAGCTCCGCAAAACACGCGGCGCAAACCGATCGAAGAGATGCAGATCGCAGCTGGACAAGATTTTATGACGGAAAAAGGAATTTCGAATATCGTCGTCCATGCCCCGTACATCATTAATTTAGGCAATACCATCAAACCAGAAAACTTTGGCTTTGCTGTTTCGTTCTTACAAGAAGAAATCCAACGAGCCCAAGCTTTAGGTGCAACTCAAATCACATTGCACCCCGGTGCCCATGTCGGTGCAGGACCAGAAGCTGGGATCAAGCAGATCATTAAAGGCTTGAACGAGGTCCTTGAAAAAAATCAAACTGCCCAGATCGCATTAGAAACAATGGCAGGTAAAGGCACCGAGATTGGTCGCAGCTTTGAAGAATTGGCAGCAATTATCGATGGTGTCACCTTAAATGAAAAATTATCCGTTACACTAGATACTTGTCACACGAACGATGCTGGCTACAATGTCAAAGAAGACTTTGACGGCGTGTTAAACGAGTTTGACAAAATCATCGGGTTGGATCGCTTGAAGGTCATCCATGTCAATGATTCAAAAAATCCACAGGGCAGCCACAAAGACCGACATGCGAATATTGGTTTTGGCACGATCGGCTTTGAAGCCTTGAATAAGATCGTTCATCATGAGCAATTATCAGCGTTACCGAAAATTTTGGAAACACCCTATGTTGGCGAAGACAAAAAGAATAAAAAAGCCCCTTATGGCTATGAAATCGCGATGCTGCGGGAAAAGACCTTTGATCCTGAGCTATTGACGAAAATCATGGCGGGTGCTTAAACGGTTCATTTAACCATGAGCCAGCTTATTATTGGAGGAAGAAAAATGGACTTTCAGTTGCTGATCGATGCCGCGAAGCAAAAACTGGGATTCAGACAGCTCTCTCAATTTGTAGAAGCAGGGAGTGTCGCGGCAGCTCTGGCTACTGCAGATGGACAGATTTATACAGGGATCTGTATCGATACCAGCTGTTCTATGGGTTTTTGCGCCGAACAGGCTGCGGCTGCGCAAATGATCACTGATGGTCAGCAGCGGGTGTTACAGATGGTTGCAATCAATTCGGTAGGTGAGCCGATCCCACCTTGTGGTCGTTGCCGTGAATTCATCAGCCAGCTGGATCCTGCCAACCATAACACGCAGGTCATGATCGCAGCAGGAAAAATCATGACGCTAGAAGAGCTGTTGCCTGTTGATTGGAAAGCATCAAAATAAAAAGAGTCCCCTTAGTGAAGCGACCCCCAAAAGTTAGACCAAAAAATCTAACTTTTGGGGGTCGTTATTTGTATGGCAAAATATCCTTTTGAATTAAAACTAAAAATCGTTAAAGAATATCTTAGTGGCGTGGGCGGATATCGGTATCTTGCCAACAAATACGGTATTTCAAGCAAGTCTCAAGTAAGTAATTGGGTGAATGCCTATCGTGAATACGGAGAGGAAGGTCTATTGAGAAAGCATCAAAATCAGAAATATTCTGTTCAATTTAAGTTAAATGCGCTAGAGTTATATCAAACAAGTGAGATGTCCTATCGAGAAGTTGCTAGCACTTTAGAAATGAACAACCCTGCGCTTATTGCCAATTGGATGCGTAATTTCAGAGAAGCAGGTATTGAGGGGCTCTCAAAAGAGAAAGGGCGACCACTTACTTTGACTAGAAAAAAAGAAAACAAAAAAGAAAATACAACAACTGAAGAACGCGAGCGTATCAAGGCATTAGAAAAGCAAGTCCGATCCCTTCAAATTGAGAATGCCTTTTTAAAAGAGTTGAGGAAGCTGCGAAAACAGGAAGCCCAGCAAAGACGCAAGAATCAATCGCACGAATCATCGCCAGCCTCCGAGGATCATTCAAACTAGTTGAGCTTCTTGAAACATTGAAATTTCCTAAAGCAACCTATATGTATTGGCAGAAACGGTTTGACAGACCAAACCCAGACCAAGAAATTGAAGAAAAAATGCTTGAAATTCGCAAAGAGCATAAAGACTATGGCTGTCTGCGACTAAAAAAAGAATTAGAGAATCAAGGGATTCATGTCAATAAAAAGAAGATTCAACGTCTGATAAAAAAACTAGGTATCGAAGTAAAGTCTTACACTAGAAAATCTCGACGGTACAATTCTTATCGTGGGAAGGTTGGTACTGTCGCCAAAAATCGTATTCATCGTCGGTTTTATACAAATATCTGTCACCAAAAAATTACAACTGATACCACAGAGTTTAAGTATTATGAAGTAGACACCACAGGTGTCGTTCGTCAGAAAAAGCTGTATTTAGATCCTTTCATGGATTTCTACAATAGTGAAATTCTATCTTATCGGATTTCTGAAAAACCAAACGCACTAGCCATAATGGAAGGATTAGAAGAAGCAATCCAGATGACAAATGATTGTCCATTTCGTAGAACCTTCCATTCAGATCAAGGATGGGCCTATCAAATGAATGCTTATAAGAATAAATTGAAGCAACATAAAATCTTCCAGAGTATGTCTCGTAAAGGGAATTGTTTAGATAACTCACCTATGGAAAACTTCTTTGGTTTATTAAAGCAAGAGATTTTTCATGGAGAAGTCTATCGGAGTTTAGATGAATTGAAAACAAAAATTGACCAATATATCTATTATTACAACCATAAACGCATCAAAAAGAAATTAAATTGGCGAAGTCCGGTTCAGTTTCGAGAAGCTGTAAAAACAGCTGTCTAACAGTTAATCTTATCGTACAAAAAAGGAGTGAATTTCTCCACTCCATAAAAGTCTAACTTTTTGGGGTCACTACATAGACCGCTGTGTTCTAAGGGGCTTCTTTATTTTATCGATCCCATGGACGAGCTACGTTTTTGGATAAAAAAACTCCTCAACAAGCAATAGCGCTTTGTTGAGGAGTTGATTGATAGCAATGATTAGAATTTTTTCGCAGCAGCTGCTACGCGTTCTAAACCTTCAGCAATGATTTCTGCTGTTTTAGAAGGATCTGCATTGTGGCCTTCAATGATTACTTCTTCTGTGATGTTCATGCCGAACATACCACCGAAAACTTTTTCCATAAAGGTTACAGCGTTTTCCATTGCGCTCATTTCGCCTGAGTAAACACCACCACGGGCATTCAATAGAACGATTTCTTTGTCTTTCAATAATTGGTTCATTGAACCATCTTCGTTATAAGAAAAAGTAAAGCCAGCTTGGAAGATATAGTCGATGAATGTGTGCAAGGCAGCAGGAATCGTTAAGTTCCACATTGGGAAAGCGAAAACGATGGTATCCGCTGCTGCGAATTTGTTCATCACGTCTTGACGGACAGTCATCAATTCTTGTTCTTCTTGGTTTAATTCTTGTTCTTGTGAAAGTTTGCCAAATGCTTCAAATAACGTTTGACCGATATAAGGCATTGGTTGTGCGTACACATCAAAGGTTACAACGTCCACATTGTTGGTATCAAGATTTTCAACGAACGTATCAAACATTTTTGCAGATACTCCATCAGGACGGTTATTGGCTTTAACAACTAAAATATTTTTCATTTTTTTCCACCTTTACTTTAAGTAAGTTTTAATCACAAAACGTAGTATACTATAAAATAATTTTGCTTACAATAAATAAGTACACTTTTTTTAAAAAAGCTGGAATTTTGCAGTTTTTTTCACGCAGTTTTGGTAAACTTTAGAGAAAACAGGAGGATTTCTATGAAAATATTCGTGGTCGAAGATGATAAATCGTTAGTCAAAATGATGGAAAATCAATTATCCCGCTATGCGTATCAAACCTTTGTTCCAGAAAATTTCGCTGCGGTTTTAGATGAATTCTTGATGATCCAACCTGATTTGGTTTTGTTGGATGTCAATCTACCTTATTATGATGGGTTTTATTGGTGCCAAAAAATCAGGGAACGTTCGTTGGTTCCAATTCTCTTCATCTCCGCCCGTGACGGCAATATGGATCAAGTGATGGCTCTAGAATATGGTGCGGATGATTATCTAGTCAAACCTTTTTCTTATGATTTGCTGCTGGCAAAAGTAAAAAGCCACATTCGTAGAGTCTACGGGGATTATGCACAGTCTGATCGGGCGAGAAGTTTGAAAGCTGGCGAATTGATCTACTATCCCGAAGCATTGAAGATGGTCTATCGTGAATCCAGTGAATGGCTGACTGTTCGAGAAGGAGAATTATTGACCCTGTTAATGTCGGCACACCCAGAGATGGTCAAACGGGAACGGATCTTAAATCTATTATGGGATGATGAGCGCTTCGTTGATGACAATACGCTTTCTGTCAATGTCGGCCGTTTGCGAAAAAAACTGGCGGCAATGGGCATCAATGATCCGATCCAAACGATTCGCGGAAAGGGCTACGCCTTATCAGTGATAGGTACGGAAGAATGAAAGCATATGCAAGTGTTCATTTACCTAAACTACTCGTTACGTTCCTAGCCATTTCATTGTTCGTTTTAGTGATTTGGTTGGATGGCTATCGAAATTACCTCGTAATTGGTTATGGTCTGCTTCTATTCGGGCTGTTCATTGTTCTTGTTTATTTGGTAGATTACCTTTCCAATACTGCGTTTTATCAGTATATCAAGCATGGAAGAGCGACACACCGAAGCAATGGCTACCTTTCCAAGCAATGGCGCAAGCAGTTCGATGCCCATGAACAGCAAGAGCAAGAGCGGCTGACAGAATTAGATCAGCACCATCAAAATCATATTCGTTTCATGAATATCTGGGTTCATCAAATGAAAACACCTGTCTCAGTTTTGGCGCTAATGGCTGAAAGTGAAGAAGTCGATAGCTATGATCTTTTGGCTGAAACAGATCGCTTAAAAAGTGGCTTGGCGACTGCGCTGAATTTTGTGCGCTTGGAAGATTTCACGGAGGACTTCGTTATCGAATCAGCCTCATTGTTGGAATTGTTAAAACACAGTATCGGTGACCAGAAGCGAAATTTTATTCGCAGTGAAGTCTATCCGAAGCTGATGAGTGAAGCAGATATCACGGTGACAACAGACAAAAAATGGCTAGGTATTTTGCTCTTTCAACTCATCAGCAACGCCATCAAGTACTCAAAGCCAGACAGTAAAGTCTATTTTGAGATCGATCCTTTTTCTAGAAGCTTAACGATCGCAGATGAAGGCTGCGGGATTGCAGCAGCGGATCTCCCCCGGGTTTTCCGCCCCTTTTATACAGGTCAGAATGGGCGGCAAACAGGAGAGGCAACTGGGATCGGTCTTTATTTAGTTGAAACGATCAGTACGCAATTAGATATCGATGTATCGCTTGCCTCTAAGGAGAATCAAGGCACGACGGTTACCTTAACATTTCGGAGGTGAAGGCTTTCTTACAATTTTGTAAGCTTTCTATCATGAAATCGATAACTGATTGCGGTGTCGCCTGCTAAACTGGTAGCAAAGGAGTGAAGATGATGGCTTTACTAGAATTGAAAAATGTATCGAAAACCTATACAGGGGAAGTGTCTGTTGAGGTTTTACAACAAATCGATCTCAAAGTGCCAGAAGGAGAATTTATCAGCATTATGGGTCCATCTGGCAGTGGCAAGACCACCATGCTGAATTTGGTGGCAACATTGGATAAACCGACTTCAGGTTCGGTGATCCTCAAGGGAGAGCAGCCACTAGAATTATCTAAGCAAAAACTCGCGGAGTTTCGTCGTCGGCAACTAGGCTTTGTTTTTCAAAACTACAATTTACTTTCGCCATTGAGCGTGCTTGAGAATGTGATTTTACCACTGACATTGGATCGGGTGGCAGTTCCTGAGATGAAAGAACGTTCGGAGCAGCTATTACGTGAACTTGGGATCTATGAGAAAAAAGACAAACGTATCTATCAGCTTTCCGGTGGAGAGCAGCAGCGAGTTGCGATTGCTAGAGCTTTGATCCATCAACCAGAATTGCTTTTAGCAGACGAACCGACGGGTAATCTTGATTCCAAGGCAGCACGAGATGTCATGGAAATACTAAGTCAGATGAACAAACAGCGAAAAGTCACCACTATGATGGTCACCCATGATCCGTATTCCGCCAGCTTTTCTGATCGGGTCGTTTTCATCAAAGACGGAAAGCTGTATAACGAAGTCTATCGTGGTGCTGATCAACAGCAATTTTATCAAAAAATTCTTGAAGTCCTAGCACATTTAGGAGGTCGCCGTCATGAATTTCAGACAGTTGATCATTCGTAATCTGCAGGGGAATTTTCGAACCTATGCAGCATACTTCGTCAGCAGCGCCTTTGCGGCGATGGTGTTTTATATCTTTAGTCTTTTGCTCTTTCATCCGCAATTGGAAGAAAACTTATCTAATAGCGATACACTTTCAAGCTTAGCTAAGGTTGGTCTATCCGTCGCACTCGTGGTGATCGCCTTACTGTCGCTGTTGTTTTTATGGTATACATTTGTGGTCTTTTTGAAACGACGCAAACGTGATCTGGCGATCTACTTGATTTTGGGGATCGAAGAAAAAGATCTGCGAAAGATTTTGTTTGTCGAAAATGCCCTTTTAGGAGCCGGCGCCACAGTGACCGGTATTGGGTTGGGGATTTTAGTGACGAAATTGTTGCTGCTGATTGCGCAAAATGTCATGTACTTAACAGAAGGACTGAAATTTATGGTTCCTATGGAAGGTTTAGGATTGACCTTTGGGATCTATGTCTTTATTTTCCTCTTGATCTCCTTTTTCAGTACTCGGGCCTTGCAAGGAGAACAGATCATCTCATTGATCAAGGAAAATGAAAAACCACGTCCTGAGCCAAAAAGTCATTGGGCATTGGCATTTTCAGGAATTGTGCTGTTACTAGTTGGCTATGGATCGGTCTTTTATTTTAGCTACCAAACCTACTCAATGCTGCCACTTATGCTAGGAGTCTTGTTGACTGTTGCAGGCACGATTTTGTCATTCCATCAGTTCAGCGTATTTCTGTTGAAACGATTAAAAAAACGCCCGACCTTCTTACGTGGGACTCGGATGCTGACTATCAGCGAATGGATCTTTCGCATGCGAGACAATGCGGCGATGTATAGTTTGATCGCTATTAGTACCTCCGTGGCATTCGTTGGGATTTCCGTGATGCTGGCGATCGGCAGTTCTTCTTTTTCTTCAATCCAAGGAATCAGTGTAGCCTATGTGTTTCCGTGGTCTGGGCCAGAAGACCTCGATCATTCTGAGGGGAAAATGAATGAAATTAAAACTGCCATAGAAGAAAAAGGGTACTCACCTGTAACGGATAGTGTTTCCTTACTATGGGCCTATGCGAATCTTGATGAATCTGCAGTTATGAATGATTCATTTTATACGACGAATGGCTTTTCAATTATGCGAGAAAGCGACTATCAGAAAATGATGAAACAAATCGGTGAGGAAGCTGATTCCGTTGCAGATAATCAAATAATGACACTTAGTGCTAATTATTCACGTCGAAAACAGCTTCTAGAAGTCCCTGAGAACGAACGCACAAGTATCTATCCACTTGAATTGGGTTCAGAAACCGGTATAAAAAAGGATATTACGATTGTCCACAGCCCCTCAATGCTTTCTCTGGATTACTTTGGATTGTCAGTTGTGACAGATAAGACCTTTGAGGAATGGCAAGCTCTCTTACAAGAATCTAACGATGATATAGAATCTGGTTTTATTTGGTTAGACTATCCAGAATGGGCTGAAACACCTGAATTGGTATCTGATTTCAATGGAAAGTTAGATAAAGAAAATGCCTTGATCGATCAGCAATACGAAGAACTCAGTCGGGAGTTTGAAGCCAAAGGTGACTATACAGATGAAGAGTGGTCAGAAGCGGCAAAAGACATTCCGATGCGTACGTCTTATACCTCGAAATACCAAGTTTTCCAAGAAAATCGTCAAGGAAATGGCATCATTTTAATGATCACGGTATTACTAGGTTCGGTTTTCTTTATTTTCTCCGCTTCGATTATCTATTTCCGTTTATTTGCAGATTTAGATAAAGATGGTGCGTATCATCGTTCCTTGCATATTTTAGGTGTGTCGCCCAAGGAGCGTCACAACGTTCTGAGACGCCAGCTGCAAGTGATGTACTTCTTGCCAACAGTCGTGGCAATGATCCATTTTGCGGTGGCAATGACCGCTTTGCGTATTTTAGTAGAATTGCCTGTTTGGCAATACTATGGTGTGATCGTTAGTCTCTTTTTGATTTTCCAAATCGTTTTTTACTTTGTTTGTCAGTACCGGTACTTCCAGCAAATTGATCGAATCGCCGATCCGACAGAGTGATTTATTTTTTAGCCAAATCCCTTTCAATCAACACGGATTGGGATTTGTTTTTTTTGTTTGCTGCATTGTTATTTTCTTTCACCAATGAAGCGTTTTAATTGTGTAAATCACCGAAAAGCAGATAAAATTAGGTAACACTGATTCTATTAGGCAGTCGCGGATACGCGGCAAGAATGTGGCAACTGGAAGTCTATTTTTCTTACCGTGAAACGAAAAGACAACTGTTAATGAAAATATTCATGTCGAGTACAGTAATTGCTGTGACCGATGGGTTTAGCTAAGCGATCACTTAAGGGAGGAAACCAATGATCAAACGTTTAGGAAAAGCATTTGCTGTCTTGCTGCTGTTGATTCCTGTTTTTGCTGGTATGCGGGTTGTTTATGGGGAAACCGATGTGGGTGCCAAGCTGATCACCAATGTATCGATCGTTAATAGCCACAACGAGGTCATCACAAGTATTGAAAAGGATGATTCCTTTAAAATAGATATGACCTGGAGTTTGGAGGACTTAGGTGATTTAAAAGCAGGTGACAAAGCGACCGTCACCTTGCCAGCTGAGATTGAAGGCGTCAATAATACGTATGCTTTATACGATGAAAATAACAACTTAGTGGTCAATGTTACCCAAGTTGGCAATCAGCTGACCTTTGTTTTCACGGAATTTGTCGAACAAAATACCAATGTACATGGGGACTTTTATTTTTGGACAAAGTTCAGTGATGACGTGATAGAAAACCAGATCAACAACATCAACTTTGAAACGGCAAATGGGACGCAATCGGTGCCTATTTTTATTCAAGCAGTGGATGATTCAGGGGAGGGTGCCTTACTCACCAAACAAGGACTGTATTTAGGTACGCAACAACCCAAACGGATCATTGATTGGCGAGTGTATATCAACTCGTTTGACACGGACCAAGTGAGGATCAAAGATGGAACGTTTATTGACTTTTTAGGTCCTCATCAGACACTAGTCAGTACGAGTGCTCGAGTGGTCTATGGACCCAGCGTTTCCAACCCAACGTATGTCGAGCAAGTACCGATCGTTTTAAATAGTGACGGCTCCTTTGAAATTCCTTTGCGGGATACAGAGGAACGGATCTACATTACCTACAAAACAGAAACGGATGGTTCATTGGAACAATATACCAATCGGGGCATCCTTGATGCTTTGGTCAATGATGTGCCAAGAACAAGCAGTATTACTGGCTATACGCCACGCTATGGTGGCGGTGGTGGCGGAACCGGTGAACCAGGAGAGTCCAGCAGCACGGAACCAAGTAGCGAAAGTAGTACAAGTAGCAGCACGGAACCAAGTAGTGAAAGTAGTACAAGTAGTACAAGTAGCAGCACGGAACCAAGTAGTGAGAGCAGCACCAGCAGTAGTACGGAACCAAGTAGTGAAAGTAGCACCAGCAGTAGCACGGAACCAAGTAGTGAAAGTAGCACCAGCAGTAGCACGGAACCAAGTAGTGAAAGCAGTACAAGTAGTACTACCGAACCAAGTAGTGAAAATAGCACCAGCAGTAGCACGGAACCAAGTAGTGAAAGCAGTACAAGTAGTACTACCGAACCAAGTAGTGAAAATAGCACCAGCAGTAGCACGGAACCAAGTAGTGAAAGCAGTACAAGTAGTACTACCGAACCAAGTAGTGAAAGTAGTACAAGCAATAGCACGGAACCAAGTACTGAAAGCAGCACCAGCAGTAGCACAGAACCAAGTAGCGAAAGCAGCACTAGTAGCAGCACGGAACCAAGTAGCGAAAGCAGCACTAGTAGCAGCACGGAACCAAGTAGTGAAAGCAGCACTAGTAGCAGCACGGAACCAAGTAGTGAAAGTAGCACCAGCAGTAGCACAGAACCAAGTAGTGAAAGCAGTACAAGTAGTAGCACGGAACCAAGTAGTGAAAGTAGCACCAGCAGTAGCACGGAACCAAGTAGCGAAAGCAGCACTAGTAGCAGCACGGAACCAAGTAGTGAAAGTAGTACAAGCAATACACTGGAAGGTTTGCTAAATAATAGTGGATCAAGTCACTCTTCCAGCTCGGCAAGAAGTGATGGTGCCAACCATAATAAGCAGAAGCTTCTCCCGCAGACGGATGAAGTCTTGAATGATCGGTTGATTTTCTTAGGGATAGTCATACTGTCTATCGTTACCTATGTGACGCTAAAAAAATCAATGGGGAAAAGTCCCTTCAACAGATAACAAAAGTCTACAACGGGCAAAAACAAACATAATTATTCAATGGGGACATGGGTTAGCAGAAAACAGAATAAAAAGTAGCGACAAAACCGTTCATGTGTTTTGATCGACTGATTCAGTAAAATTTAGTTCTTTTTGCTGAAAGAGGTCATCAAGGGCATTATCGGTTTTTTTTGCTATTTTCTCGATGGGGTGACCTACCGTTTTTACGCTTGTAGCCCGCCGATTACAGAAAAAATTTGGCTGTTTTGGAATTCTTAAAATGGTTTCTGTAACATTTATCAAGCAGAAACGATGCGGATAACTATCTCACATACCCTTTTTATTCGCGAAGAATATTTGTATTCTTAGAGCAAGTTAATAATCATAAACCGCTTCCATACGCTGACGCTTTTTCGACATATGACTGGAAATGTGCGAGAAATATCAGAAGTTCCCTTAGTCTAGTTAGTGTTTCGGACCCTTCTTTCTAGAAACTGATTTTTGTTTCGATTGCTCGGAAAATGAGCAGAATTCTTCAAAAACATTTACTGACCAAAGGATTGTGATTTTGCTAACAAGAATGAGCGAAGAAGGGTTTAGTGGTATGCACAGGAAGCAATTTATAAAAACGTAAAGCGTTTTGATTACGAAGCATGTTTTTCTTCAAACTGAACAAACCAAAAATAATAGAGAAGGTGGAATGAATATGAGTAAAAATGGTTCTCCAAAAGTGACAAAGATGCAGGTGTTTCCGATTGCTGGGTATGACAGTCCGACCCTTACCTTAAGCGGGTGTCATGCACCTTATTTTACGAGGAATATTGTTGTATTAGAAGACGAAACTGGGAATAGAGGCATTGGTGAGATCCATGGCGGTGAAGACATCACCAAAATGCTGGAGAGTTACATTCCTTTTGTCGTGGGTCAAGAAATTGCCAATTATCGTAATGTGATTACAACGATTCGCAAAAATGCAGCGGCGATGAAAGGAAACGATGGGGAAGGACTTCAAGGGTTGGATTTAAAAAATCTGAAATTTGTCGTCCAAGCGGAGGCAGCGGTTGAATGTGCGATGCTGGATCTGCTTGGCAAGTTTCTAAATAAACCGATGTGTGCATTATTAGGTGATGGTCAGCAGCGTAATGAAGTTGAAGTGTTGGGGTATTTGTTTTATATCGCCGATGCAGGGAAAACCGATCTGCCTTATCGCGTAGAGGAAGAGCCCAAAGATGAGTGGGAGCGCATTAGAAGACAGGAAACCTTAACACCAGAGGGAATGGTGCAGCAAGCAAAAGCACTTGAGGCACGCTATGGGTTCAAAAATTTCAAAGTCAAAGGTGGCGTGCTGAAGGGAACAGAGGAAATGGAAGCAGTAGTTGCTTTACATGAGGCGTTTCCAGAAGCGCGAATCAATATTGATCCTAATGGTGCTTGGTCGTTAGCAGAGGCAATCGATCTTTGCAAAGACAAACTAGACACGATTTCTTATGTGGAGGATCCATGTGGTCCTGAAGCAGGTTTTTCAAGTCGTGAGATCATGAATGAATTCAAAACAGCCACGAGACATCAAGTGGCAACAAATATGATTGCGACCAACTGGCGACAATTTTATCATGCATTAAATTCAAAAGCAGTAGATATCGTTCTGGCTGATCCGCATTTCTGGACATTAAACGGAAGTGTTCGCATGGCCCAAATCTTGAATGACTGGGGATTGACTTGGGGTTCTCACTCCAATAACCATTTTGATATTACGTTGGCAACATTCGCACAGTGTGCCGCAGCTGCACCAGGAAATATTACACCAATCGATACACACTGGATTTGGCAGGATGGACAAGAACTTTGCGATGACACTGTCTTGATTCAAGATGGCGTGATCAAAATCACCGATAAACCTGGCCTAGGTATTGAAATCAATATGGAGAAATTGCTGGAAGCACATCAATTGTACCAGTCAATGGACCCCAAATACCGTGATCGTGATGATTCAATTGCGATGCAATACTTTATTGAAGATTGGCAGTTTGACTCAAAAAAACCTTGCTTTGTGCGCTAAAGGTATTTATTGAAGGACTACTTGATGTCAGAGATATAGCTGAAATTTTTGCTTGAAGTTTCAGCTATATTCCTCTTTGACTGATCTATTATTCGGAGGGATATAAAAAATGAGCTATTTAGCTATTCTTGGCTTTGTCATGATGACATTGATCACGGGTTTATTACTAAGAAATAAAATAAATATACTTGTCTGTTTTGCATTGATACCTGTCGCATTTTCTTTCTTAAGCGGGGCAAGCTGGACAGCGACGGAAGGATATATCGCTGACGGTCTTGATATGACACGAGACATCTTTTTGATGATCATGTTTTCATTACCTTATTTTTCTCTGATATCTGATGCAGCAGTCTTCGATATTATGGTATTCAAGTTTTTGAAAAAAGTAAAAATCAAAGCGCCGATTCTCTGCAGCTTGACTGTGTTTATTTCGGTGATCACCACATTAGATGGAAGTGTCATGTCGACCTATCTAATTGCGATCCCGTTGTTTTTGCCGCTATTTAAGAAGTTGAAAATCGATCCGGTGATACTCGTTTTTCTTTGCTCAGTCGGTATCATGTTAGGATCGATCACACCATGGAACGCACGGATCTTACGGGCTGCAAGTCTGCTTCCAGATGTACCCAATGCACCGATGACCTTATTTACCACCTTACTACCTGTTTGGATCACTGTCTTTATCGGAACGATGATCCTTGGTTATTTCTTAGGTTTAGGTGTCCATAAAAAGCATATGGCAAATGGAGAAAAATTTGAAGGGATCGCTGATTCATTAGCGAAAGAACAAAACTATGGACCGCTTGCTCGTCCCAAGCTATTTTGGTTCAATCTGATCTTGACCATCCTCTTAGTGATCGCTTTGTCGTTTTCAAACCTGCCTTCTTACTATATTTTCGCAGCTGGCTTGATCATCGCTTTGTGCGTGAACTATCCGGACTTCAAAGATCAAAATCAATTGATCAGCAAATATGCTTCAAAAACATATCCGATTGCGCCCATCGTTTTGCTTTCTGGGGTTGTCGTGGGGATCTTGCAAGGAACGGGCATGATGGATGCGATGGTTCAAGTTCTCGTGAATATTATTCCCGCAGCTGTTGGTCCCTATGTTCATATTGCGATCGCTATCTTTAGCACACCATTGATGCTGTTGTTTACCAACGATACTTGGTTTTTTGCGCTCATTCCGATCATTGCAGCTTTAGCAGGAGAATATGGCGTTGCTCCAGATATTGTTGCCTTGACATTATTCTTTAATATTGGTGCGTTTGCTTCACTGATTGCCCAACCACAAATCATTATGGCTTGTGATTTAGGGGAAACCAATGTACGAAAATTCTTGCGTTATTCCTTCTTTAAATTCTGGGGAATCAGCTTAGCATGGACGCTAGTAGGGATCTTATTGGGGATCTTTATTTAAAAATGTTCTTTAGCACAGAAATTCACTGTTTTTCGACGAAAAGTCTGCACTCGATACTCTGTATTCTTTTTTGGGGAAACAGTATATTAAAAACTATCAATTTGACTAGGAGAGATTTTGATGATTCCAAAAATCGTAAAAATGGAAGTTGTCCCTGTAGCAGGACATGACAGTATGCTATTAAATCTAAGTGGAGCCCATGGCCCTTTCTTTACTAGAAATATCGTTATTTTAACTGATGACACGGGTAATACGGGTTTAGGAGAAGTGCCAGGTGGTGAGAAAATTCGTCAGACATTGGAAGACTGTCGTGAATTAGTTGTGGGTCGGACTTTGGGCGAATACAAAAACATCGTAAAAGAGATTCACGAACGTTATGCGCAGTTGGATGCTGGTGGGCGCGGGAACCAAACATTTGATTTGCGAACGACGGTTCATGTTATGACTGCTGTTGAAGCGCCATTGTTGGATTTACTAGGACAGCACATGCAGGTGCCCGTTGCCGCTTTGTTAGGTGAAGGACAAGTGCGCGAATCAGTGAAGTTTTTAGGTTATCTGTTTTATGTAGCAGATCGCAACAAAACAGACTTGCCTTATGCTTCTGACAATACGCTCGATGATTCATGGGGAGCACTACGTCGTGAAGAAGCGATGACCCCAGAAGCAATCGTCAAGTTAGCGAAAGCTGCCTATGAGCGCTATGGTTTTGAGGACTTTAAATTAAAAGGCGGCGTGTTATCAGGGCAAGAAGAAGTACAAACCGTCAAAGCGTTGAAAAAAGAATTTCCCAATGCTCGGATTACCCTTGATCCGAATGGCGGATGGTTACTAGATGATGCAATTGCGCTTTGCAAAGACCTTCACGGCGTATTAGCGTATGTAGAAGATCCTTGTGGTGCAGAAGGTCGCTTCTCTGGTAGAGAAACGATGGCAGAATTCCGCCGAAAAACAGGATTGCCGACGGCGACGAATATGGTAGCAACGGATTGGCGAGAAATGAAAGCAGCGATTCGCTTAGATAGTGTGACGATTCCGCTGGCAGATCCGCATTTTTGGACGATGCAAGGCAGTGTGCGTGTGGCGCAGTTATGTCATGACCTAGATTTGACTTGGGGTGTGCATTCCAATAATCATTTTGATATTTCTTTGGCGATGGTCGCTCATACTGCAGCGGCAGCACCTGGGGAAGTAAATGCCGCAGATACCCACTGGATTTGGCAAGATGGCGAAGGCTTGACCAAAAATCCGCATCAAATCAAAAACGGTGAAATTACTATTCCTAGAAATTCCCATGGCCTTGGGCTGGAACTTGACCGAGAAAAGCTTGATGCGGCGCATCAACTGTATTTAAAAGAAGGCTTAGGGGCGCGCAATGATGCGATTGCCATGCAGTACTTGATTCCTGGCTGGACATTTGACAATAAGAAACCAGCTTTAGTCAGAGAGTAATCGAGCGAATACAAATTAATCGAAGCTTTGAGTGAGAGGATTGACCATAATGGAAAAAGAAAAGATTAAAGGGATCATTGTTCCTTTACTCACGCCAGTGAATGAAGAAGAAATGATTTGTGAAACTAAGTTGCGAAAGATCGTACGGCACGTGATCGATCATGGTGTTCATGGCATTTTGGCTTTTGGCAGTAATAGTGAGTTTTATATGTTCGAACATGATGAAATGCTTGCAGCAACAGAAATCATTTTAGATGAAGCCGCTGGAAAAGTACCTGTTTTCTTTGGGATGGGCCCAATACGTACGAAACATGCGGTGGCGCTTGCCAAACAGGCAGCAAAATTGCCGATCGCTGGTATTTCCGTTTTACACCCAATGTTCATCAAACCCACAGAAGAAGCACTGTACAATCATTTTAAAGCAATCGCAGACGCGGTTTCCGATACGATGGTGCTTTTGTATAACAATCCAGCAAGAGCTGGGTATTCGCTGAGTCAACCATTGATCGAAAAGCTGGCGCATACCGTTGAGAATATCGTAGGGATCAAAGATTCAAGCGGAGATTTGACCTTCCTAAGCGAACTGGTTCGACGGAATGCTGATGTTGGCTTTCGAGTGATTGCAGGAAAAGATACCATTGTTTATCCTTCACTCTGTATGGGAGCAGTCGGCGGTGTCTGTTCAACGGCAAATATTTATCCTGAATTGGTTTGCGGTATTTATGACCAGTACGTATCTGGTGATTTCCAAGGCGCGCTAAAGAACCAATTTACCCTGAACCCGATCCGTTTATCGCAAGATGCAGCAAGTTTCCCTTCAGCTACCAAAGATATGGCAAACTTGATGGGCTTGAATGTGGGACCTTCGATTTTGCCGACGGAAGCAAGTAAGGGCGTTGTCTTAGACAAGATGATTGATGAAATGAAGAAGGCGGGTTTCTTATAATCAAGCCTAACTATAGAAAAGGGGGTGGATTCATGGAAGAACAGCGAATTGTGATTGCAGCAGATTCTTTCAAAGGAAGTGCCTCCAGTAAAGATATCTCAATGTGGTTAGAAAAAGGGATTCGTCGGGTTTTGCCCCATAGTCCTATCGATAAATTTTCAGTCGCCGATGGTGGAGAAGGCACAGTCGAAGCTTTAGTTGATGCCTTGGCAGGAAAACGAAAAAGGATAACTGTTCAAAATCCATTGGGAAATCCTGTGAAGGCGCAATATGGTGTTTTACCTAATCAAATCGTCGTATTAGAAATGGCAGAAGCAAGCGGGATTACTTTAATCGAGCAAAATGCTGAGAATGCCTTAAACGCTTCGACTTACGGGGTAGGGGAGTTGCTTTTGGCTGCCCTCGATGAAGGCGCAAAAGAGATTTACCTTGGCATAGGCGGCAGTGCAACGAGTGATGGCGGGACTGGAATGGCAAAAGCATTAGGGGTCTCCTTTTACGACGATCAAGGAAAGGACATCCCGAGAGGATTAGCTGGATTAGCAAAGCTTGCTTCGATAGATATTTCTAAAATCGATCCACGATTAAAGGATGTAAAAATCAATATTTTATCGGATGTAACGAATCCGTTAGTCGGTGAAAAAGGTGCCATTGCTATCTATGGTCCTCAAAAAGGCATTCCGATTGACCAAACGAAAACCTGTGATCAGTGGATGAAACATTATGCCTCTGTGATCAAAAAAGAGATGCAGATTGATATTGCTGACGCACCAGGTGCAGGGGCAGCAGGCGGTCTAGGGGCTGCATTGCAAGTGTTTTGCCAAGCCAAAACGTGCAACGGTATTGAAACGATCTTAGATTTAGTAGAAATTGAAAAGAAAATTGCCCAAGCTGCTCTCGTCATAACTGGCGAAGGCAAGCTTGACCAGCAATCGCTGAATGGCAAAGTTCCTGTGGGAATTGCCGAGCTAGCCAAAAAGCACCATAAACCGGTGATTGCTGTGGTCGGTAGTCGGGAGAAAGAGGTTTCGGCAGCTTATGCCGCTGGAATTGACCTTATTTTGCCAATTATCCATCGACCAATGAGTTTGCAAGAAGCAATGACACAAGTAGAGGAAAATGTGGTGATCGCTGGAGAAACCGCGATCCGAGCATATTTATTAAATCAACGAAAGTAGGAGATGGTATTGATGAAAGTAGGATTTGTCGGTTTAGGAATCATGGGTAAACCAATGGTGAAAAATATAGTAAAGAATGGCTATGAGGTTATTGTGTTTGATTTTAACCAATCCGCAATCGATGAAGTTGTTTCAGCTGGTGCACTTGCAGCCGAGTCAGGCGCCAAGGTGGCAGAAGCAGCAGAAGTGATCATTACGATGCTGCCGAATTCTCCAAACGTAGAAGCGGCACTATTCAATCCTGGAGGGATCGCTGAAGGCTTGTCAGCTGGTAAAACAGTCATTGATATGAGTTCAATTGCACCAAAAGCCAGCCAAGACTTTGCAGCTCGTTTGAAAGAACAAGGAGTCCATTTTATTGATGCGCCTGTCTCTGGTGGAGAACCAAAAGCCATTGATGGGACGATCGCGGTAATGGTTGGCGGAGAAAAAGCAGTTTTTGAGAAATATGAAGCTTTATTGAAGACGATGGCTTCTTCTGTGACACGAGTCGGTGAAGTAGGTGCTGGAAATATTACGAAACTAGCCAATCAAATGATTGTAGCGATCAACATCGCAGCTATTTCTGAAGCTTATTGTCTAGCCAAAAAAGCAGGTGTTTCTCCTGAAGCAGTTTATCAAGCCATTCGCACAGGTTTGGCAGGAAGCACAGTCATGGATCAAAAATCAGAAAAGATTTTTTCTGGTAACTTCGATCCTGGTTTCCGTATCGAATTGCATATCAAGGACTTGCAAAATGCATTAGACACCTCACATGATAGTAATGTTTCTACACCATTTACAGCATCTGCAATGGAGATTATGCAATCACTGAAAGCCTACGGATTAGAAAAAAGGGATCATTCTGCAATCGCAAACTATTATGAAACGATCAATGATTTAAAATTGCAAGGTTAACAGTAACGAATCGAGGTCATTTGTTTTCCTTTTCACTGAAAAGAGAGCACGAGCTGTTCACAACTAAAGGACATAATAAAAGAGCGTTTCTTCTCAGAGGAGCGCTCTTTTTGTTGCGTGTATTGAAACTCAAAAATACAGTGTAAAAACAATTTTGCGTCAACTGGAAGACAGAAAACAGGGAAACGTTGCTGGTGCTATGAGTTAGGCTGTTGATGGATGATCAGGCTGATTGGAAACAGATGACTTGAACAACAAATGATACCATCGATTTAAAATGCGAAGTTTGTTACGCTGAAGCATTTGCTTGTTCAACAAATTATCTCTCTAGATTAGACAAGCGATAACTCATAAAAGCCGCCGACAACACAGTAAAATCACTCAAATTACGTGGATTGTAGCCCGTCTTTTCCGTGATGCGATTCAGTTTGTTTTGAAAAGTATTCTTGTGTAAAAAAAGTGCCTCGGCACACTTCATAATACTACCATTATAGCGTTTATACGTTTCAAAGATCAATTGGAACTGCTTAATCTCCTCAACAGTCAGACTGCCAAGCACTTTCTTTTGCAATTGTTTATTATCTTCTGCAGAAATCCCGACAAAGAGCAACCCATAATCCATTTCTTGATAAGAAGAGATGGTCGCACTTTTTTGATTGATCAACCAATTGACGGTTTTTTGCGCCTTTTCATAACTAGACCAATACTCATCGATGGTTTCTGCTAAACCGCCGATCCCAAAGGACATTTGACGATCAAAACGCTTAGAAATATCCTTTTGCATTTGCATCAGTAAGGGGATCAGCGAAGCTTCTTCCTGCTTTTCGAAAAACAGGCAAATTTCTTGATTGATCAGCGAGAAGAAACTACCTGGAAAAATGTGCAAATGCGATTGGATGGTATGGAGCAGTTTTTCATAATTCAGATTATTTTTTTCTCTAGTAAAAAGAAATTTCCCTATCACGAGGATGCGAGGTCGTTCCAAATCAATGTCTAAGAGCGAGGCTAAATAAGCCGCCAAGCTATCATCTCTTTGAGGAGCGATCAGCATCGTAGCTAGACTGTGGTAGTTTTGCCGTTGATGGAAATTTGTCAATTGAATCCAGTTTTCTCGGATCAAAATCTCCGTCATTTTTTTGATAATATTCCCCAAAGGCTCTACCTTTGTACGCTCGCCAGTAATTCCAATAATTGCTACAACGGATTGATTAAAAAGGACCGGGATATTGATTCCTTTTTTTGCTCCTTTAAACTGATTGTCATGTTCAATCGTTAATGTCTGTTGATTTTTGGCTGCTAAACGGGCGCCTTCATGACTGGTACCAATCCGCACGGTATCTGTACTAGCTATGATCGTACCCGAGGTGTCAAAAAGATTGATTTCATGGTTGATGATATCTTTTAAGCTTTTAACAATCAATTTTGCTACTTTTGGCTCTAATTCCATCGATCACGTACTCCTAAAGGTTGATTTGCTTATACTTGAATTTTAGCACGAAAATGGTCATATATTATATATGATATATATTTAAATGATAAATAATAAACTGTTTTGTTGGCGGTGGTAAAAGTTCGAGAGAGTTTCAAATGCGGAAGAGGATGGTAAATATCTTTTCTATATATAATACTCGAAATTAAAGATGCCATTTTATTGGGTCTTTCCTTTTTTTTTCGGCGCATGTTTTCTCTGAGAATTTATTATAATTTCCTTATCAAGTTATCTTGAAATATTCATTTAGGAAGTGAGGAAATGAGAAAACTGGTTGGAATTGTGTTGATTTTGCTGTTAGCGGGATTATTGCTGCTGGTGTTTGGTTTCGATCATACTTCAGCAAAAGAACGAGCCGGAGGGAATTTATCGTTTTCTGTTCAAACGAATCGAGTGATCTATGATGAAGCCTTGAAAGTCATTACGATCCCGGTACGGCCGAACAAAACGCTGACTTCACAAAACGTTTGTATCCGTTTAACTTATGGTTGGGATGGCAATGGACACAGTGAAAAGGTGATTGGTGAAACGTATCTAACAAATGTCGATTGGTTTTCAGGTGTTGAAAACTACTTAAGGATCTATGCTGAGATGGCCATCGATGAGATCAAAAGTGTGGATAAAGTAGATTTAGTTGTGATTTATGACGGTGAAACAACGATTACTGAAAACTTGAAGCCTAGTCAATGGCAGGTAATCACACCCCCGAGCTCTAGTGAGACCACGAACTCTGAGATAAGCGCAAGCTCTAAGGTGTCTGAAGAAACAAGCTCTTCCTTTAGTAGTATCGAACCGAAATTTAGCGACTCTCAATCGACGGATCCAAGGACTTCTACTACGGAAAACACAAGTCAGGATTCTCAAAGTATCGAAAGTAGTCACTATGCAAGTGAGTCAGAAAACTTCAACACCCAACCAGTTAGTGAGAGTGAATCGAGTCAGACAATTAGGAGTCAAGAAACCACCGCAACAACAGGAACAATGACCGTTAGTGAAGCGGCATCTGAGGATCTTTCAGATTCAGAAACGAAACCAAACAAATTAGCGCCTAACCAAAGTCAGTCAAGCAAGCGAAGTGTTTCCTCCAATGATCCCGTAGGCAAACAACTCGCTAAAGCATCGTCTTCAGTGAAAATGGAACAGGAACAACGTACGGAGACAAGCAGTGCTAAGGAGGTCAATGGAGCCTTACTACCGAAAACCGGCAGCAAAAATACGAGTATTCGCTATTTACTCTTTGGTCTAGGCGTGGTTATCCTTACTGTCTTCCTTTACTGGCTGAATCGAAAGTTATTTTCTGATGAGAGACAGTAAAGAAAAAAGCCGAGGATAATGAGAGAATTGATAACCCACGATTGGAATTTTCTTCCCCAGAAAGCACAATCACGTTTTGTTTTACCGTTTTTAACAAAAAGTCTGACGATCGTTTTGAGGCGTCAGACTTTTTTTATGAAAATATACAGATAACGAAAGGAAAATTTGTTAAAAGTGATTTGACAGAAAAGAGCGCACGGTGGTACGATCACCAAACACTGCCAGCTTACAATTTTGTAAGATGACAAATTTAGGATAAAAACAGCGTTTGCTGATTATACAAGCGAGGGAAATTTCATGTTACAGGCACTTTTGGATACGACAGAAAAACAAATTTATGCGTTTCTAAGTTATTGTTACGAAACGAACAAGAAAGACTATACAATTAAAGAGCTCTCAGGTGTTTTCGATAGGAAAACCAACAAAATGCAGTCGATCGTTCAGCAAGTAGAGGTGTTTCGTGCACGCTATCCTCAGTTTACTTTGACCTATGATCGGCTGGAAAAAGAAGTGTCGATTGCTTTTTCTCCACGATTTCTATTGAGCCAAGCCTATAGTGTATTGTTGCAGGGAACCGTTGGGTTTATCTTGCTGGATGCACTCTTTCAGGGGGATTATCATTCCCTTGAACAACTCAGCCACAAAACCTTTAGCAGTCCCCGCACGATTCAACGAAAATTGCAGGAGTTAAATCATGTTTTGGCGAACTATCATTTGTCCTATAGTTTAAAAAAAGGTGATCCTTTAGCAGGTGCTGAATATGCGATCCGCTATTTTTATCATCTTACCTATTGGCAAATTTTTGATGAGAAGGACTCACAAGTCTTGGCATCGATCAAGGAGAAAGCGCAGGCTGAAGCGTTGTTTGAAACCCATGCTTCTTATATGAGAAAAATCGATATCGATAAATTTCTTCATCTATTCGCTATAACCGTGCAAAGAATCCATCAAAAGCATCCGCTTTCGTTTTTACCCAACGAAGTACTGACGTTTGAGCACCCATTAATTGAAAAAAATCAGTTTGATCAGGTCTTTTTGAACCCATTGTTTAACAGGAGTCATCTGCCGTTTTCTGAAATTTCGGAGGTTGAACGCAGCTTCTTGTATTATATGTTTGGGGTAATGAACACCTATCTTGAGGAGGATCTCGATGCTGCTAACATCTCGTGGCTGACTCAGCCAAAGTACCAGCAAGAAGCGCAGCTCGTTGAAAAACTAGCCGTGTATTTTCGGTTGACGTTTACAGAGGCCGAAAAAAACTATTTACTGGTTAATCTGGTAATGATCCATTCCGCCTCTGGCTGTTTTGGTACGCGACAAAAAAGCGATAGTTTTGGCAAAACAACCGACGAGCAAGAGCTGCAAGCCGCTTTTCCAGTGCTTTATCCAACCATGAAACGGTTTTTTTTGGAAGCGACTGTTTCTTTACCAGAGTTGCGTAGATTACTGCAAATGAATGATCGTTTGATTTTCCAATACTGTATGTTACTGAGAGTTATTTTTATCAAATATGAACAGCCGGTCACGTTCTCGATCCATTCGAAATACGGAAAAACGCAAGAGCTTTGGATCAAGAACCGCTTGATGAATGCCACGCATCGAGCGATGGCCCATTATTCGCTGTCTCAAAAACCAGATTTGGTGATCAGCGATTATCCGATCCATCAGGAATTTTCCGAGGAAGAACAGCCTTACCTCTTTTATTGGAATGGTCACCCAAGCGCAAAGGAGTGGAAACAGCTCAAGCAAGTGATCAAACAGATCAGAAGTGCCAAGAACAAGGCAGCGTTCGCCCAACTGGCATTCACCCAAACGGAGTGAACCCGCTATAAGATCGAGCAAATAGAACTTATAATTTTGCCAAGCTTTTGACCAGCAGCAATAGGGCAAACGTGAAAAGCAACAGTGATACAGGAAGTTGTCAAGAAGCAAAAACAGGAGCATCGATGTTCCTTTTTCACTTCTTGACTTTTTTTTACAGAGATGGCATGGTATACATATTATCATAACGTTTTTTATTTAAAATCGTTGCAGAAATGGTGTTAGGAAGAAGGGGTAACTTTGACAGAAGTATTAGCACTGCAAAATGTTTCCAAATTGATTGGAACCAAACGAATCATTGATGATGTTTCCTTTGTGGTGGACCAAGGACAAGTCGTTGGTTTATTAGGGCCCAATGGGGCTGGGAAGACGACGATCATCCGAATGATCGTTGGCTTGATGAAGCACAACACAGGATCGATTGCCATTATGGGAAATTTATTGGATTCTTCTTTTAAAACAGCGATTGCCTCAGTCGGAGCGATCGTTGAGAATCCTGAGTTTTATAATTATATGACCGGTTATGAGAATTTGATGCAGTATCAACGTATGGCGAAGAAAAAAGGCACAGCCTCTGAGCTAGAAGCCCTGATCCGTCAGGTGCATTTAGAAGGACATATCCATCAAAAAGTCAAAACTTATTCTTTAGGGATGCGTCAGCGTTTAGGTGTTGCCCAGGCGCTGGTCCATCAACCAGATCTATTAGTTTTAGATGAGCCGATGAATGGTCTGGATCCTAAAGGCATGCGGGAGTTTCGGGAAATGATTCTTTCTTTGCGAGCAAAAGGGGTCTCTGTTTTAGTTTCCAGTCATCAGTTAAGCGACATCGAGCAAATTGCGGATCATTTGATCGTGGTGCAAAAAGGAAAAGTCACCCATCAAGTAGCAATGGCAGAGTTGAAAGCAGAGAAAAATGTGTTGATCATCAAAACCGATGATAACTTGCAAACAGAAGCACTGTTAAAAGCTTCCTTTGACGTCGAGGTCTTGCACGTAGAAGACGAATTGCACGTCACGCTGCAAACAGATCAGCGTTCTGAAATCGCTGCAGCGATCGTGACGGCGGGTATCGGCTTAAAAGAACTACGGACAAAGCAATCTTCTTTGGAAGATACATTCTTGGCTTGGACCGAAGAAGGAGGTTTGTAAGCATGCTGACATTGATAAAAAATGAATGGATCAAATTAACCAAAAAGCGTTCTACTTGGATCATGCTGCTTTTATTGGTTTTAATGACGTTTGGCTTGACCTATGTTGTACGCTTAGGTAGTCCAGAAATTGGAGCCAATGATTTATTTGCTTCTTTAAGCGATATGACGTCGTTCTTAAACTTATTTGTAGTGATTGTGGCGGCTTCTTCAGTGGCAGAAGAGTTCAGTCGTGGAACGATCAAGTTCTTATTGATTCGGCCTTTTTCCAGAAGCCAAATCTTAGCAGCAAAAGCCATCAACACGTTTTTATTTGCGCTGTTAGGGACCGCTGTTTTACTGATCAGTAGTTTAGCAGCTGCCAATTTATTTTTAGCTGCTGAATCACCTTTTGCTGCTACTGGCTACAACGGGCTAGCG
The DNA here is from genome assembly GCF_050542975.1 of Enterococcus sp. DIV1368d. Classification (NCBI taxonomy): domain Bacteria; kingdom Bacillati; phylum Bacillota; class Bacilli; order Lactobacillales; family Enterococcaceae; genus Enterococcus; species Enterococcus sp. DIV1368d. The sequence goes on from NZ_CP172939.1 coordinate 1,513,126, forward strand.
GCGATTCTCGTTGCCCTTGTTTTTGCGGGAACCAACTTGCTATTGATTGTCTTTTATATTGCATTGACCATCTTTATCTCAGCCGTGATTCGCTCCCAAAGCTTGGCGGTAGGCTTAGGCTTGGGTATGTTGTTTGGAAGCAGCATCATCAACTCGATCATGCTTTTTGCGCAAGAAAAATACCCATGGCTGAAGTGGAATCCATTTAATTTTATGAATATTAAAGAGCAAATACCGAGTTTATTAAATAGTCCTGACATGCAGATGACTGCTTTTGATCCGGGATTGGGCTATTGGGAAATGGCGATCGGGATCCTTGTTTACAGTGTTTTAATCTACCTTTTAACAAATTGGTTATTCAACAAAAGAGATGTCGCATTAAGTTGAGGAAACGAGTGAAAGTTTTTGGATAAATCCAGCTTTCACTCTTTCTTTTTGTGTTTTTTTCTAGTAAAATGATTCATTGAGAGTACAAGAGAAAGGAGAGTTTTCAAATGACTATTAATATAGGAATCGTAATCGTGATCGCTGTTGTTGCAGCATTACTAGGCGCTGTCGGCGGCTTCTTTTTGGCGCGTAAATATATGCAAGATTATCTAAAGAAAAATCCTCCCGTTAATGAGGATATGCTTCGCTCGATGATGATGTCAATGGGTCAAAAACCTTCTGAGAAAAAAATTCGTCAGATGATGCAGCAAATGAAAAACCAAAAGTAGGTTTTTTTCTAAAAAGCGGGCTGATTTTATCAGCTCGCTTTTTATTGCGGCAAAACGCAGCAACGAATCAAAAATGTCCCCAGGCTACTTTATTTATTTCTGTTCTGTGAATAGCGGGGGAGTGAATGTAACTGAATCCAATGAATATTCGGAAAAATCGCAAAATTTAGGCAACAGGTCATAAAGAAATGGAGAGTGTTATGTCAATATTTAGGAAGTTAGGTTGGTTTTTTAAACAAGAAAAGAAACATTATTTGTTAGGCGTAGGCTCTTTAGTCTTGGTCGCCTTGGTACAGTTGGCACCTCCGAAAGTTATCGGGATCATCATCGATGAGATTGCGGAAAAAGAGATCTCGATGCAGACGATCTTTTTTTGGGTCATGATCTTGATTGCTTCAGCCATCGCTCAATACGTGTTTCGTTTTGTCTGGCGAACGCATATCTGGGGCAGTGCCGCTCGGCTAGAAAAAACGTTACGCAGACAGCTATTTGCACATTTTACAAGGATGGATCAGTTGTTTTATCAAAAGCATCGGACAGGTGATTTGATGGCCCATGCCACCAATGACTTGAATGCCATCCAAAATGTGGCAGGGGCGGGGATCTTGACCTTTGCCGATTCTTTCATCTCGGGAGGGGCAACCATCATTGCGATGGTTCTCTTTATCGACTGGCGGTTAACGATCATTGCTCTATTGCCGCTGCCTTTCTTAGCAGTCATGGCAAGGGTTCTTGGCAGCAAATTGCATGATGCGTTTCGTGACTCGCAAGAAGCATTTTCTTCCATCAACGACAAAGCCCAAGAAAGTATTACTGGGATGAAAGTCATCAAAACCTTTGGACAGGAAAAAGAGGACATCGCTGATTTTCAAACCAAAATCGACCATGCCATCATCAAAAACCGCAAAGTCAATTTTCTGGATGCCTTGTTTGATCCGTTTATTACGATCATCATCGGAATCTCCTATGTGCTGACGATCATCGTCGGTGGCAATTATGTCATGGACGGTACCATCTCGATCGGTCAATTGGTATCTTTTATCAGTTATATCGGCATGTTAGTTTGGCCGATGTTTGCCATCGGACGTCTGTTTAATGTGCTGGAACGAGGCAATGCTAGTTATGATCGGGTTGCCGAATTGTTGGCGGCCAAGACCCATATCATTGAAGCCAAAGATGCGGTCGATGCCCCAGCCCAAGGAACGGTTGACGTTCAAATCAATGATTTTCACTATCAAGGAGATGATTTTGCTCTGCAAGACATCCACTTTACTTTGCCTGCCGGGCAAACACTTGGTGTCGTCGGGAAAACCGGTGCTGGAAAAACCTCTTTGATGAAACTTTTGTTGCGAGAGTATGATTCATTTGATGGAGCGATCACCTTCGGGGGCATCGATAGCAAGCAATACTCCTTGAATGCTCTTTTGGGTTCGATTGGCTATGTTCCGCAAGATCATTTCTTGTTTTCCATGACGATTCGAGACAATATCCGCTTTGCGCAACCACGGGCTTCTCAAGCAGAAGTGGAAGCAGCTGCTGGATTGGCAGTGATCCACGAGGATATCAGTCAGTTTCCTGAAGGGTACGAAACGATGGTGGGGGAACGTGGTGTTTCTCTTTCTGGTGGACAAAAACAGCGGTTATCCATTGCCCGTGCTTTGATCACTGATCCAGAATTATTGATTTTAGATGACGCCCTTTCAGCAGTAGATGCCAAAACAGAAGAAGCTATTTTACAACAGTTGCGGACGTTCCGTCAGAATAAAACAACGATCATTGCTGCCCACCGCCTAAGCAGTGTCAAGCACGCAGAAGAAATTCTCGTGATCGACAATGGGAAAATCAGTGAACGTGGGACCCATGAACAATTATTGGCTGCAAATGGCTGGTATAAAAAAATGTGGGACAAACAGCAACTAGAAGCCAAAATCGAAGGGAGTGAAGCCTAATGCAAGAATCAGAATGGAGTAAATCGATTCCCTTTAAAGAGCAAAAAAACATCATCAAACGAATGTTTCTTTTTGCCAAGCCATTTCGAAAAACCTTCTATGCAGCGATCTTTTTTGCTTTTGTGCTATCGATCGTCAATATCCTGTTGCCTTTGATCATTCAAACCTTTATGGATAATTATTTGACCAATCAAACGGCGACCCAGCAAGTCATTTATTTCTTTGCTGCATTGTATTTCTTTGGGGTGTTGGTAAAAGCTGTGATTTGGTTTTTCCAATGGTTCCTTTATTCGATGGGTTCTTTAAAAACCTATCAGTATATTCGAGCAAAATTATTTGAAAAATTGCATAGTCTTGGGATGCGCTATTTCGATCAGACGCCAGCGGGTTCGATCGTTTCACGGGTCAGCAACGACACAGAAACGTTGTATGAATTTTGGTATGTCTTCTTGATGGTATTGACAGGAATTTTTGCGGTGGTTTCTTCTTTTGCCGCCATGTTCCGCATCAACGTCAAAATTGCCTTACTGAACTTGATTTTTCTGCCGATCCTAATGGTAGTCATCTGGTATTATCAAAAATTCAGCTCTCGTATCTATCGTCAAATGCGGGAAAAACTGAGTCAGCTGAATACGAAATTGAATGAATCGATTTCTGGTATGCAAATCATTCAGCAATTCCGTCAAGAGGCGCGGCTGAATGAAGAATTCGAAGCGACCAACGATGATTATTTGAAAACTAGATACGCTATGATCCGCACGAATGCGCTGCTATTATCACCAATCATTAGTTTGTTGTATGCCTTAGCGATCGCCTTGTCGTTGACGGTCTTTGGGTTTGATGCCTTAGAATCGCCCATTGAAGTCGGGTTGATTTTCGCCTTTACGACCTATATTCAAGGATTTTTTAATCCCATGACACAGATGATGGATTTTCTCAGCGTCTTTACTGATGGGATGGTCGCCGGCAGCCGTATTCTAAAGATTATGGATAACGAAGAATACACGCCCCAGCAAAACCCCGATGCGAGTCAAACCATCACCAAAGGAAAAATCGAATTTCGCGATGTCAGTTTTTCCTATGATGGTAAAAACAACGTATTGAATCATATTTCTTTCATCGCCTATCCAGGTGAGACCGTGGCTTTAGTCGGTCACACAGGAAGTGGCAAGAGCTCGATCATCAATGTGTTGATGCGTTTTTACGAATTCGGGGAAGGGCAAATTTTGATCGATGATCAAGATATCCGCGACTTCACGATGGAAGAGCTTCGGAAAAAAGTCGGACTCGTATTGCAAGACGCCTTCATGTTTTATGGGGACATCGCTGACAATATCCGCTTATTGAATCAGGACATTCGTGAGGAACAGATCGAAGCAGCAGCAAAATTTGTTCAAGCAGATGCCTTTATTCAAAAATTACCTGGTAAATACCACGCCAAAGTGATTGAACGGGGCGCCAGCTATTCAAGTGGGCAGCGACAATTGATTTCCTTTGCCCGCACCATGGTGACCGATCCGAAAGTGCTGGTCTTGGATGAGGCGACTGCCAATATCGATACTGAAACAGAAGGACTGATCCAAGAAGGGTTGGCAAATATGCGTCAAGGGCGAACCACGATCGCGATCGCCCATCGATTGTCTACCATCCGCGATGCCGAGTTGATTTTGGTGCTTGATAAAGGCTCGATCGTCGAACGAGGCACCCATGATGAACTTTTGGCTCAAAAAGGGTTGTATGCCGATATGTACCGTTTGCAGGCAAGTGAAGTTTAATAGTTTTAATAGTAACGCTAACCTTAAAGACTTTCGTTTTTAAGGTTTTTTTGCACGAAAAAAGAAAGAAGGGATGAATATAAAAATAACGAACAACGATTGACAGCGCTTTCCACCTTTGCTATGATAAAGATAATAAAACTGGTTCTAATGGATAGTGATTGTTGATTTTTAACAAGCTAAACCTGATGAAGCTGCGGTATTTGCGCTGCTTTCATGAGGTTTTTTCTGTGTTGACTGTTGGCTCAGCAATAAAGACAAGCAATGAACCATATCCGCAATGATAAAGTAAGTGGGGGTAGGACATGAAAATCAGTAAAGTGTTAAACAATAATGTTGTGATCACTACCGATCAAAGTCAAAACGAGATTATTGTTATGGGGCGGGGGATTGCATTTAAGAAAAAAGTGGGAGATGAAATTTCTTCAGAAACGGTCGATAAAGTGTATCGCTTAGAAAATCAGACGATCTTATCTCAATTTCAAGAGCTGCTTGCTGACTTACCACTGGAATATCTTGAATTATCCAATGAGATCATTGAGTATGCTCGGCGAGAATTGTCATCCCCAATCAATGATTCCATTTACATCTCGTTGACGGATCACATGCACTGTGCCATTGAACGATCGAAAAAAGGAATGACGGTCAAAAATGTCTTATTGTGGGATATCAAGCGTTTTTTCCCCGATGAGTACCAAATAGGCTGCAAAACAGTAGAGAAAATCAAAGAACATTACGGGATTCAGCTGCCAGATGACGAAGCTGGCTTTATTGCTCTGCATCTCGTCAATGCGCAAACTGAGAATGGTGACCAAGGCAATATTGCTGAACTAACCCAAACGATGCAAGACATCATAAACATTGTTAAATATTTTTTCAAAACAACCTTTGATGAAGAGTCCGTTTATTTTTATCGCTTCACTACGCATTTGAAATTTTTTGTTTCAAGAATGCAAAACCATACTACTCATGTGGATGAAACCGATGAAGATCTTTTGGCTATGGTCAAAGTGAAGTATCGAAATGCGTATCAATGCGTACAAAAAATCGCTGAGCTATTAGAAAATCAGTATCAGTATCAAATGTCCAGTGACGAAAGTTTGTATTTAACGATTCATATTGCCAGACTTGTGCAAAAGAATCGTTGATTGAAAAAAACAAGAAAGGAGAAGGATTTCTTGATTCATGAGAAGGTGTCGAAAAAGAAAAATTTCTTCGCAATGATTCTTATCAAACGTCAGCTTCAAGGCATCTGACCATGTAGCAAGAAATCAAAATAAGAAAACATTTTGGATAGTGACATTCAGTTGGCTAAACCTTCAATACAAAAAAATTGGAGGAATCAAAAATGGGAAAATATCGTGAATTAGCAGAAAAAATCGTAGCAAATGTCGGTGGAAAAGAGAACATCAATAGCTTGACGCATTGTATCACACGCCTGCGTTTTAAATTAAAGGATGAAGGCGTCGCAAATGATGAAGTCTTAAAGAACATGGATGGGGTAGTGACGGTCATGAAGAGTGGCGGTCAATACCAGGTGGTTATCGGAAACCATGTACCTGATGTCTATGCAGAAGTGATCGATGTAGCAGGAATCAGTGGTGATGCTGAAGAAACAGCTTCAGGTGGCAACTTGTTTGATCGTTTGATCGATATTTTGAGCGGCTGCTTCCAACCCTTCTTAGGGGCTTTGTGTGCGGCGGGGATGATCAAAGGACTAAACGCACTGTTGCTTTTTATTGGTACAACAGGCTTGATCGATTATACAACGACTACTGGTACCTATGTGATGTTCAATGCGATCGGCGATTCGATCTTCATGTTTATGCCAGTGATTTTAGGATATACGTCAGCGAAAAAGTTTCGCTTAAATCCAATGGTGGGAATCGTGATCGGGTCAGCGCTTTGTTACCCAACAATTCAAGGATCTGCTTTGCAAGCCGCATTTCTTGCAGGCGCTGGCGAGGGAGCTGCTGCACCGTATAGCTTGTTAGGCTTGCCTGCGTACGAAACGTTTTTAGGAATTCCGTGGGTTGGCGCAACGTATACTAGCAGTGTGGTGCCGGTCATCTTTATCATTGCCTTTGCTGCGCAAGTTCAAAAATTTGCGAAAAAAATCATTCCTTCTGTTGTCCAAACGTTCTTAGTGCCGTTCTTGGTTCTCTTGATTGCATTGCCAATTGGGTTTTTGGTGATTGGACCTGTAATCAGTATGTTGACGGACCTTTTGAGCTCAGGATTTGAAGCGTTGATGGACTTTTCACCAGTTGCCTATGGCTTGTTGCTAGGTTTTTTCTGGCAAGTATTGGTTATTTTCGGTCTTCACTGGTCAGTTGTTCCGCTACACATTATGCAAATCACGCAACTTGGTTATAGTCAGATTTTGGTAGCTACGTTTGGTGCCAGCTTTGCTCAAACAGCCGTAGTGATGGCGATGTACTTTAAACTGAAAGATAAAAAACTGAAAGCACTATGTCCACCAGCTATTATCTCAGGGCTTTTCGGTGTAACGGAGCCAGCGATTTATGGGATCACGTTACCGAAAAAAATGCCGTTCTTCTACTCAATGATCGGTGGTGCGGTCGCAGGTGCCTTCTTGATGATCAATGGAACAACGAGCTACACCTCTGGTGGGTTAGGGGTCTTTGGCATTTTCAACTACATCACTCCAGAAGGCGACGCTAGTGGCATGTGGTTCTCTGTCTTCGGAATCTTGATCGCTGCAGCGATTGGCTTTGGTTTGACCATGGCTTTCTGGAAAGATGATGCAGTGGAAGAAGAAATCGCAGAAGGACAACCAGCGATGACTGTTCGAAAAGAAGTGATCACTTCTCCAGTAGAAGGAACGATCGCGCCACTAAGCAGTGCCAAAGATGAAGCCTTTGCTCAAGGAGTGCTAGGAAAAGGCATCCTGATCCATCCTTCAAAAGGCGAAGTTGTGGCTCCTTTTGATGGTACTGTGATGACATTGTTCCCAACCAAACATGCCATCGGGTTGATTTCTGAGAATGGTTTAGAACTTTTGATCCATATTGGTTTGGATACTGTTCAATTGAATGGTGAGTTCTTTGAAGCGCATGTGAAGCAAGGCGATAAAGTCACTCGTGGGCAAAAATTGATCAGCTTTGATAAAGATGCATTGATCAAAGCAGGATTCAATATTGAGACCCCAGTGCTAGTGACCAACTCAGCGGATTATTTGGATATCATCGAGTCTGACAAACGAGAAGTTGGTTGTTCCGATGATTTGATCACGGCTTTAGTTTAGGAAACATTTTCCTGCAAAACAGCTATATAAGGATAAAAGCGATCGGTCGTGAAGGCTCGATCGCTTTTTGACAGTCATTTAATTGGGAAATAGTGAGTCTTTATAATGAAGGTTTTTATCATAGGTTGGTTCAGCGATTATCGTTGATGAAGTGGGGCGCTTATCATACGCCATCCCAATATCGATCAAATGCTGCAGATTTTTCTCATAATGTTCCGAAAAGACGACTGCATACAACAAATCTAGTAAGTAGCAAACCGAGGTATTGATCGTAAAATTCGCAATCTTTGAATAAAGCCTTTCTCTTGTTGTGATATTTAAGACACAATCGCTTAATTTCGCTAACGCATTCTCGCCAATACTGGTCATCCCAATGATGGAGACCTGCCGTTCGGCGAGGATCTTACCGATTTCTTTAACCATTTTATTTTCACCTGTGTAAGAAATCAAAATCGCGGTCGTATCGGAGGTACAGTTGGATGCCTCATAGGCACTTTCGCCGAAGGTATCGCAGACGTGGATACTTTTTCCTAAACGCCGCATCTTCAAAACAAAGTCTTGAGAAATCAAGGTGTTGGCATTGCTGGCGAAAATCCTGATATGGTTGGCATTGAGCAACGATTGTTTCGCTTTTTGTAATTCATCATGATGGATCAAGGAAAGCGTATCTTCAATCGTTGTTTGTTCAAGCTTTGCCAACTTTTTGGCGATGGTCATAATCCCGTCATGGGAAGAGAAGGGAAAGTTCGCATCCACATCGGTAAAATGGCTGCTCATATAAGTTTGCTCTTTCACAAAAGCCGTTTTTAAGTCGAGCCAACCATTGAAGCCTAATTTTTTGGCGATCCGAATAAAAGTAGAAGGATGAACATAGGTTTTTTCAGATAATTCCTTGATGGTTTGATCCGCCATCGCGGTCGGATTGGCTAATAAATAATCAATCAACGATCGTTCGGCGGGTGCTAGTTTGATTTGGCGCATTTTTTCTTGTAACAACATGGTATATATGCTCCTTTTTACATTTTTTATGATTATTTGTAAATGGTTTTTACAGAAATTCGTTTTTATTCAGTACCTAGCGAATCGTTTACATCCTAATTATTCCTTATTTGATGCTCTTTGTAAATCTTTTTTACAAAACATCTGCAAGAAGAAGCGAGATTTGCAAACGCTTTTTCTAAATATGCTATTTACATTGAATCAAATGTTTTTATGAATGATAATAAGAATGTAAATAAAATAGCAAAGGAGCAATACAATGACAAAAGGAATTAAAATTGCAACCATTGGTGGCGGCAGCAGCTATACCCCGGAGTTAATGGAAGGCTTTATCAAACGCTATGAAGAATTGCCGATTCGTGAGATTTGGCTAGTAGATATCGAAGCAGGAAAAGAAAAATTAGCAATCGTTGGTGCGATGGCACAACGGATGTGGGATGCGTCACCCTACGATGTAAAAATCCACATGACATTGGATCGAGAAGAAGCATTAAAAGATGCTGATTTCGTTACGACACAATTCCGAGTAGGATTGCTGAATGCCCGTATCAAAGATGAACGAATTCCTGCCTATTACGGCATGATTGGTCAAGAAACCAACGGCCCTGGTGGTATGTTCAAAGCGTTTCGTACGGTTCCAATCATTCTTGAAATCGTTGAAGACATGAAACGCTTGTGTCCCGATGCCTGGTTGATCAACTTTGCGAATCCAAGTGGTATGGTGACTGAAGCAATCGTGCGTTACGGAAAATGGGACAAAGTCATCGGGTTGTGTAACGTGCCTGTCATGGCAACGATGGTTGAACCAGCGTTGCTTGGCAAAGAACCTGACGAATTGATTTACAAATTTGCAGGATTGAACCACTTCCACTGGCACAAAGTTACCGACTCACACGGCAATGACGTTACGATGGACATTATTGATAAAATGTATGAAGAAGACAATGGCTTACCGAAGAATATCTTTGATGTACCATTTTACAAAGAACAGCTGGAACAAATGAAGATGATTCCTTGCGGGTATCACCGTTATTACTATCGTCAAGAAGAAATGTTGAATCATGCGATCGAAGAGTACAAGACTGTCGGTACACGCGCACAGCAAGTGAAACAAACCGAAGCCGAATTGTTTGAGTTGTACAAAGATCCTGAATTGGATCATAAACCAGAACAGCTGCAAAAACGTGGTGGTGCTTACTACTCAGATGCAGCGTGTGAAACGATTGCTTCCATTTATGCTAATAAAAATACCCAAATCGTCGTTTCAACCAAAAATGAAGGCGCCGTTCCAGATCTTCCTGCCGATTGCGTAGTCGAAGTAACAGCTTACGTTGGCGGACAAGGGGCTAGAAATGTTGCCTTTGGTGAGTTACCGACAGCTGAAAAAGGTTGGTTACAGGTAATGAAAGCAATGGAATTATTAACGATCGAAGCAGCTGTGACGGGGGATTACAATATCGCATTACAAGCCTTCACCATCAACCCATTGGTTCCGTCAGGTGATACGGCAAAACGTGTCATGGACGAACTGTTTATTGCCCACAAAGATCACTTGCCTAAATTTAAGGAAACGATCGCACGTCTTGAAAAAGAAGGCGTAGAAGTACAAGATGAAGTAGCCCGCGAACTTGATCGCGAACTAGTTAAATAAAGAGAAAGTAGGAAAGAAACATGGCATTTAGAAAAGACTTTTTATGGGGCGGCGCAACAGCTGCCAATCAATGTGAAGGAGGCTACCAAGAAGGCGGACGCGGCTTGGCAAACGTTGACGTGGTACCGATCGGCAAAGATCGTTTTCCAGTCATTACTGGTCAAATGAAAATGTTCGATTTTGATGACGAACATTTCTACCCAGCAAAAGAAGCGATCGATATGTATCATCGCTACAAAGAAGACATCGCGCTATTTGGCGAAATGGGCTTTAAAACCTACCGTTTGTCGATCGCTTGGAGTCGGATTTTCCCTAAAGGGGATGAAACAGAACCAAATGAAGACGGCTTGAAGTTCTATGAAGATCTTTTCAAAGAATGCCACAAATATGGGATCGAACCATTAGTAACGATCACTCACTTTGATTGCCCAATGCATTTAGTTGAAAAATACGGGGCATGGCGTTCTCGTGAATTGGTCGGATTCTATGAAAACTTGTGTAACGTGATTTTCAACCGTTACAAAGGATTAGTAAAATACTGGTTGACCTTCAACGAAATCAACATGATTCTCCATGCGCCATTTATGGGAGCAGGTCTTTACTTTGAAGAAGGCGATAACGTTGAGCAAGTGAAATACCAAGCGGCTCACCATGAGCTATTGGCCTCTGCGATCGCAACGAAAATCGCTCATGAAGTCGATCCTGAGAACAAAGTAGGCTGTATGTTAGCTGCTGGCGCATACTATCCATATACAAGCAAACCAGAAGATGTCTGGGAATCACGCAAAGCAGATCGCGAAAACTATTTCTTTATTGATGTTCAATCACGTGGGGAATATCCACAATATGCGCTGAAAGAAATGGAACGTAATGGGATCGAAATCAAAATGGAAGAAGGCGACCTTGAGCTGTTGAAAGCTCACACCGTAGACTTTATTTCCTTCTCTTACTATTCTTCCCGCGTATCAACCACGGACGCTGAATTATTAGAACAAACGGCTGGCAATATTTTTGCCTCTGTGAAAAACCCATACTTGGAAGCAAGTGAGTGGGGGTGGCAGATTGATCCACTTGGTTTGCGCATCACAATGAATGACATTTATGATCGCTACCAAAAACCATTGTTTATCGTTGAAAACGGCTTAGGAGCTGTGGATACACCAGATGCAGATGGCTATGTGGAAGATGACTACCGGATCCAATACTTGGCAGAGCATATTCAAGCAATGAAAGATGCGGTTGAACAAGATGGTGTCGACTTATTGGGTTACACGACTTGGGGTTGTATCGATTTAGTTTCAGCTGGAACAGGTGAAATGAAAAAACGCTATGGTTTCATTTATGTGGACCGTGACAATGAAGGAAACGGCACCTTGAAACGAACAAAGAAAAAATCATTTGATTGGTACAAACAAGTGATTGCTTCAAACGGTGAAGATTTATCGAATAACTAATTATAAGAAGCTGCAGTTGATCCCTTAGAGAAATCTAAGTAGATCGACTGCAGTTTTTTTAAAGTCTTTTTAAAAACTATTGAAACGAATGATTTGTATAAGTAGAAATGGCTGCTCCGAGATTATTGATAACCGACAATGAGAGTGCTGTAAAAGGCTTGCGTTGCAGCAATTACAAAAAAAGGCGACCTTAAGCATGACATGTTTTGTCCTTAAGGTCGCCTTTATTCATTTTTTAAAGAACTTTTTCAATCTCTGGAATCATTTTTTGAGGATTGGTTTGTGGAGCAAAACGCTCCACGACTTTACCTTGGCGGTCCACCAAGAATTTCGTGAAATTCCATTTAATGGCTTTGCCTAATGTACCCGGTGCTTCTGCTTCCAAATAGCGAAACAAGGGATCTGCGTCTTTGCCATTGATCACCGTTAACTTGTGCATCGGAAAATCAACACCATAGGTGGTTCGGCAAGCGGCTGCGGCTTCTTCGGCTGAGCCGACTTCTTGTTTGAACTGGTCAGAAGGAAACCCTAGAACGACCAACCCTTGGTCTTTATAGGTTTCATAAAGACTTTGTAATTCTTTGAACTGCGGGCTCAACCCGCACTTTGTAGCTGTATTGACGATCACCAGCGGTTGACCTTCGTAGTTTGCTAGCGAATAAGTTTCGCCGTTTTCTAATGTTGCTTGGTAGTCATAGATTGACATAGCAAACGCTCCTTTTAATGTAAATCATAGTCGATAGTTTCTGAGATAAGTATAGAGCAAAGTCTTCAAAAAAACCAAGCAAACTTCTTGGCGCATTTTATTTCTTATAAAAAACAAAAAATCCAGCGGCCGTTGGGACCACTGGACTCTTATTATGCTTCTGGTAAGACTTCTGGTTCTGCTTCTTGTGGATGAACGACAGATTTAGTTTTCCATACCCCAGAATGCCAGCGATAGATCATTAAGACGCTGCGCAATGCTTCGTCAATGGCATAAGCGATCCAAACGCCGATCAAGCCAAATTTAAAGACGATCGCCAATGAGTAAGAAAACGGTAAGCTGATGACCCATAGAACAATTAGGCTGCAGATCAATGGGAACTTCACGTCACCACTTGCATTTAATGAACCAACTAGGATCATATTGACTGCACGCGCTGTTTCTAAGACGATCTCTACTAAAAAGACACCTTTAGCAATCTCGATTACTTCGGTATTGGAAGTAAAGATCCCCATGATCGGTTCAATAAATAGATAGGTCAATAAGCAGATCGTAACCGAGGCGATGATCCCGATCACCATCGTGCGCATGCCTCGCTGATGCGCACGATCGAATTCACCCGCACCGACATTGCGGCCAATCATGATTTGGTTTCCTTGACTTAATGCGGAGGCGATCAAATAAACAAATTGGGTGATAACTGTTACGTAAGATTTTGCAATCAAGACACTTGCGCCAAGTTGAGCCACGATCATCGTCACCACGACTTGCGCTCCTTGATAGGAAAGAGACTCGCCAGAAGAAGGCAATCCGTAAGTCAAAATGTTTTTCATCACGCCCCAAGAGACATTCGAGAAACGGGCAGATAAAACAGAAAAATTCACATGTTTCTTCAGCAACATGGCGGCAATTAGTAAACCGATCGAATTACCAAAGACGCTAGAAAATGCCAATCCAGTCACACCGAAATTCGGTAAACCAAAGGGGCTGTATAAGACAAAGTAATTGCCAATGACGGCTAGGATGCTAGCAAACATCGGTACCAATAACGCTGGTTTTGTGAAACTGTGGCTACGCATGACAGCAATTATGACCGCCGTGATCGATGAAAGGAACAGACTTCCGCCATACACTTGTAAGTATCCATGACCTAAAGCAACTAATTCAGCATCTAAGCCCATGAATCGCAAAAGGTAGGTTGAGCCGAAAAGAAACATCAAGCTGATCAAAATCCCGATGAACAATGACCCAAAAAGAGCGGTATTGATGACTTTCGGTATCTGGTCGCGTTTTTTCGCACCAATCAATTGTGCGATAATGATCTGAGTACCCACGGTGATGAAACCGTAAATAAAGACCGTTAAATTCAATAGTTGATTGGCAGCACTGACGGCCGCTACTGCTGGCTCGGAATAATGAGAAATCATCCAAACGTTGACATTCCCAATAACGACCCGCAAAAATAGCTCAACAAAAATCGGCCAGCTGAGAAAAATCAGTTCACGGTCTGATTTTCCTAAAAGTTTTTTCTTATTCAATTGTAAGGACTCCTTATTTTCTATATAATAGACGTATCGTGAAAATTTTACAAAAATTGAAAAGAAAGTCAATGTAATTTTCAAAAGTAAAAGCAGGAATATCTTATTATTTTTTGTAAGCAGATGAGTTGAAAGAATTTGCTTTTGAAAGTAAAGTATGGGTAGTCCAAATTGGAGGGAAATATATGTATGATGTAATTATCATCGGCGCAGGCCCTGCGGGGATGACAGCAGCGCTTTATGCGTCAAGATCGAATTTATCAGTACTAATGATTGAACGAGGAGCACCTGGCGGACAAATGAACAATACGGCTGAGGTTGAAAACTATCCTGGCTTCGAATCAATCTTAGGCCCTGAATTAGCATTTAAAATGTATGAAGGTGCCATTAAATTTGGTGTTGAAAATGCCTATGGGATCGTTCAAAGCATCACGGATCAAGGTGAGTTCAAAGAAGTTGCCACCGAAGACAAAACCTATCAAGGGAAAACAGTCATCATTGCCACAGGATGTGTACATAGAAAGTTAGGCGTCAAAGGCGAAGAAGAATTCGCAGGACGCGGAGTTTCATACTGTGCGGTTTGTGACGGTGCCTTTTTCCGTAACAAACGCTTGATCGTTGTTGGTGGAGGCGACTCAGCAGTCGAAGAAGCTATCTACTTAACGCAATTTGCTTCTGAAGTAACGATCGTTCACCGTCGTGATGAATTACGAGCACAAAAAATCATCCAAGACCGCGCATTTGCCAACGAGAAAATCTCTTTTATTTGGGATTCTGTTGTAGAAGAAATCAAAGGCAATGAGATGGTCGTAACTGGCGTGCAAATCAGAAACGTAAAAACGGATGAAGTGACAGAAGAAGCTGCTGGCGGTGTCTTTATCTATGTTGGTTTAGATCCGTTGACAGAACCATTCAAAGCTAGCGGTATCACGAATGATGCTGGCTGGATTTTAACTAATGATCAGATGGAAACTTCAATTCCTGGTGTTTACGCGGTTGGCGATGTTCGTGAAAAAGGATTGCGTCAAATCACGACGGCAGTCGGCGATGGCAGTATTGCTGGTCAACAAGTGTTTGATTTTATTGAAACACAAAAGGATGTGCAATTAACAAAATAATTTAATGAAATCAGCTGTTATTTTTAAAGTGTCAATCACTTTTGATAGCGGCTGTTTTTATTTTTCGTTTGGTTATTCTTTGAGAAATCTGTAAGTAGTGTTATACTAATTTTAGAGCATTTTAACGGAAAAAGGAGAGGTTATTTTATGGCATGGGAACAAACATTTAATCAATGGAAAAACAGTGAACACTTAGATCCACAATTAAAAGAACAATTGACCGCATTAGAAGCAGATCCTGCGATGTTAGAAGACGCTTTTTATATGCCTTTGGAATTTGGGACTGCCGGTATGCGAGGGATTTTAGGACCTGGTATCAATCGGATGAACATTTATACGATTCGTCAAGCAACCGAAGGATTGGCTCGCTTTATGGATACACAAGATCCTGAAACAAGACGTCGTGGCGTAGCGATCGCCTATGATTCCCGTCATTTTTCACCTGAGTTCGCGATGGAAGCGGCAAAAACATTGGCAAAACACGATATTCCAGTCTTCGTCTTTGAAAGCTTACGTCCGACGCCAGAATTATCTTTTGCTGTGCGTTACTTAAAAACCTTTACTGGAATCATGATCACTGCTTCTCACAATCCAGCCGAATACAATGGCTACAAAGTATATGGGGAAGATGGTGGGCAAATGCCACCTGCAGATGCGGATGCATTGACAAAATTCGTTCGGGAAATTGAAAATCCGTTGGAGATCCCTGTATTAAGTGAAGAAGAAGCCAAAAACAGCGGCTTGATCTCTATTATTGGCGAAGAAATCGATACTGCCTATCTGAAAGAAATCAAAGAAGTCACGATCGATCAAGAATTGATCGATACGGTGGGCAAAGATTTGAAACTTGTCTATACACCACTTCACGGAACAGGGCGGATGCTGGGCGAGAAAGCGTTGAAACAAGCTGGTTTCCAACAATTCATTATTGAACCCTCTCAAGCGGTTGCTGATCCAAACTTCAGTACAGTAAAATCACCGAATCCAGAAGAGCACTCTGCCTTTGAATATGCGATTGCTTTAGGAGAAAAAGAAGGTGCTGACCTATTGATCGCAACAGATCCAGATGCCGATCGCTTAGGGGCTGCAGTAAGAATGCCAGATGGCAACTACCAAGTCTTGACAGGTAACCAGTTAGGCGCATTGATGATCCGTTACATTTTAGAAGCCCATAAAACAGCTGGAACATTGCCGGAAAATGCAGCAGTCTTAAAATCGATCGTTTCTAGTGAATTGCCAACAGCGATCGCTAAATCCTATGATGTGGATATGATCAATGTTTTGACTGGCTTTAAATTTATTGCCGAAAAAATCCAACAATTTGAAACAGACCATTCTCAAACTTTCATGTTTGGCTTTGAAGAAAGCTATGGCTACTTAGTTAAACCATTCGTACGGGACAAGGACGCGATCCAAGCGCTCGTTTTATTAGCAGAAGTGGCTGCTTTTTACAAACAATCAGACAAAACATTGTATGATGGTCTGCAAGATATTTTTGAAGAGTACGGCTACTATGCAGAAAAAACGATTTCTGTAACGATGAGCGGCATGGAAGGGGCAACTAAGATTGCTGCCTTGATGAAGACTTTCCGTGAAAAAGCACCTTCTGTCTTCGCAGGAACCCCTGTCGTGCAAACAGAAGACTTTAAACTGTTGACTCGTGTGGGCTTAGATGGTCACCAACAAAAAATGACCACACCGCCTTCTGATGTTTTGAAATACACCTTGGAAGATGAAAGCTGGATTGCTGTTCGTCCTTCTGGGACTGAACCAAAAATCAAGTTTTATATTGGTGTAAAAGGCGAAACGGCAGAAACAGCAGAACAAAAAATTGCTGATCTGCAAGCAGCGATCGAAGAAATCACAGGTGAATAAAGTCATCTGATGTCTTCATAATCAAAAAATTGCAATTGACTGAATGATCCGAGTGGTAGAAAAAGAAGCGTCCGCTTCCCTCAGCAAACAGGTGTTGAGGGACCGAAGCTTCTAAAGGGAATTTTCTGACGCTTGGATCTATTCTTGTCTTTTAACTCGTTTCTTCTCCTTGATCGTCGAGCATTGATTGACAAGCTGTCTATCAAGGGCTAAAATGCAAAAGGAAATAAGAGAGGATGTGGCGCGATGACTACGCCGAAACTAGAAGAAATTCAGCAAGTAACACAGATTTTTAAAATGCTTAGTGATCCCACTAGACTAAAAATTTTGTTGTCTCTTCAAGAAGGAGAGCGCAATGTCACTTCGATTGCAGAACAAGTACATATGGAACAATCAGCAGTTTCTCATCAGCTGAAACTTTTGAAAGATAATCGGATCGTAAAGTCGGAAAGACAAGGAAAAACCATCCTTTATAGTCTTGATGACAAACATGTTGTGGATATTTTGCAAAAAACATTCGAACATATCCATCACCGTTAAAACTAGGGCGAGAATTTCTCAAAAGTCCTAGTTTTTTCTTATTGTTTTTGGTATGCTAGTGGAAATATTAAAATTAGATGAACGGTTTTTAATAACGTTTTCAGTTAGGGGGCATTATGGGTAAGCAATTGAACATTGGATTATTAGGAATGGGTGTTGTCGGCAGCGGGGTATGCCAAGTGTTGGCAGAGCAAAAAGAAGCCATTCTGGCACGCACAGGAGTCAGTGTGCAAATCACGAAAGCATTAGCTTCGCCTTACGAGGATAAGTCTGCGTTAGCGGCTAAGTACGGGTTTGCGTTGACGAATGAGGCAAATGAGTTGTTTGAAGATGAGACCATCGACGTAATTGTGGAATTGATCGGGAAGATCGATCCGGCAAAAGCGTTTATTTCAGCTGCTTTAGAAAATAAGAAGCACGTTGTGACGGCAAATAAAGACTTGATTGCCACCCATGGACCTGAGCTACTGGCAATCGCTGAAAAAGCCAGGGTGTCTCTTTATTATGAAGCCAGCGTGGGTGGTGGCATTCCGATCTTGCGTACATTGAGCACCCACTATCTGCCTGATACCATCACAGGAATTTTTGGCATCGTCAATGGGACGACCAATTATATGCTGACGAAAATGACGGAAGATGGCATGACCTATGAAGATGCTTTGTCACAAGCCCAAGCAAAAGGCTTTGCCGAATCAGATCCTACCAATGATGTTGACGGTATCGATGCGGCTTATAAAATGGTGATCCTGACCAAATTTGCTTTTGGGAAAACGATCCATGTTGCTGATGTGGCAACAAAAGGCATCCGTGGCTTAGCTGTGGCAGATATTAAGCAGGCACAAGCCTTTGGTTATGAAGTGAAGTTGATCGGTGCAGCACAAAAGACAGTTGACGGTTCCCTTACTGTGTCAGTTGGACCTGTATTAGTGCCGAAAAACCATGCGTTAGCGACGATCCAAAACGAGTTTAATGGCATTTTTATCGAGAGTGAAGGCATCGATCAATCAATGGTTTATGGACCAGGAGCAGGATCGCGACCGACGGCCACCAGCGTGGTAGCGGATTTGACCGTTTTAGCAAAAAATAAAAGTTTTGGGATCGTTGAACCTTTTCTAACTTTTGAAAAAGAAACAGCATTAGCATCTGTAGAAGAAGTGCCTAGCCGGCATTATGTGTCTTTTTCAAGTCAAGAGATCAAAGGGAACGCTCTTCCAGAATGGTTTGCGTTTGAGCAAACGGTGTTCAACGAAGCAGACCAACGAATAGCTGGAATCACCAATCCAATGAGCGAAAAAGAGCTAACAGAAAAACTCGCAACTTATACCGATGCACAAGACATACAAATAATGAAAGTGATGGAGGAATAAACATGTATCAAGGATTATTGCATCAATACAAGGAATATCTGCCAGTCAACGAAAATACACCAGCATTGTCGCTGGCTGAAGGCAACACGCCGTTGATTCCCTTACCAAGCCTTTCCAAGGAATTAGGGATTCAATTGTATGGAAAATACGAAGGGCTGAATCCGACAGGCTCTTTTAAAGACCGAGGGATGGTCATGGCGGTGGCAAAAGCGGTGGAAGAAGGTGCCAAAGCAATCGTCTGTGCATCGACAGGAAATACCAGTGCGGCAGCAGCAGCTTATGCCACCAGAGCGGGTATCAAAGCCTACGTTGTTATTCCAGATGGCAAGATCGCTATGGGAAAATTGGCGCAAGCAATCGTTTATGGAGCCGATATCATTTCGATTCCAGGAAACTTTGATGAAGCGTTAAAAGCGGTCCGGGATATTGCAGAAACTGAAGCCGTGGCGCTAGTAAACTCAGTCAATCCTTATCGTTTAGAAGGACAAAAAACAGCTGCCTTTGAAGTATGCGAACAATTAGGACAAGCGCCGGATGTTCTTGCGATTCCTGTCGGTAATGCAGGGAATATCTCGGCATATTGGAAAGGGTTCAAAGAATGGCATGAGAAAAAAGGCACCACGTTGCCAAGAATGCATGGGTTTGAAGCTGAAGGTGCTGCTGCGATCGTCCGTGGGGAAGTCATCGAACAGCCAGAAACGATCGCTACAGCGATTCGGATCGGCAATCCAGCCAGCTGGCAGTTGGCAGAAGCCGCTCGTGATGAATCAAATGGACACATCGATGCAGTAACCGATGAGGAAATTTTGAATGCTTACCGTAAAATTGCTGCGCAAGATGGTGTGTTTATTGAACCAGGCTCAGCTGCCTCGCTGGCTGGTGTCATCCAGCACGTGAAAGCAGGGAAAATCAAACCAGGTGAGACTGTCGTTGCCGTCTTTACTGGAAATGGTCTGAAAGATCCTGATACAGCTATCAAAGCGACAGAAGTAACCATCAATAAGATGAGTGATTTAGAAGAAATGCGTCAGCATCTTCGTGAAGGAGTTGCCAATCTATGAAGATCCGCGTTCCTGCAACCAGTGCGAACTTAGGGCCTGGTTTTGATTCCTGCGGGATTGCCCTGTCAAAGTATTTGTTCATTGAAGTTTTAAAAGAAAACGATACGTGGGAGATCATCCATGAGCTAGGTTCAGAGATCCCAACGGATGAAACCAACTTGCTTTTGCGTGTGGCATTGAAATTAGCACCAAACATGAAGCCTTTGAAAATCCGAATGAGTTCGGACATTCCTTTGGCACGAGGCTTAGGCAGCAGTTCCTCAGTGATCGTCGCCGGGATTGAACTAGCCAACCGCATGGCCCATATGAATCTGAGTGCAGCACAAAAGCTTGAGATCGCAACTGCCATCGAAGGGCATCCTGACAACGTTGGACCAGCGATTTATGGAGATTTTGCGGTTGCTGCTTACGACCATCAGCACAAGCATACGTATTTAGTCAAGCATCATTTTCCAGAGTGCGAGATCATTGCCTATATTCCTCATGAAGAACTGTTGACTGAAGCAAGTCGTCAAGTCTTGCCGCAGACCCTTTCGCACGAGCAAGCTGTCGAAGCCAGTGCGATCGCCAACGTGATGATCGCAGCGGTCATCAATGGCAATCTACCTCTTGCAGGAAAATTGATGCAGCAGGATCGTTTTCATGAAGCCTATCGGGAAAAGCTTGTGCCGCACTTGTCGACCATTCGCCAAATCTGCGAAGAAGAAGGCGGCTATGGCTGTTTCTTAAGCGGCGCAGGTCCTACGGTCTTAGCGATCGTCCCAGAGGAACGGGCAGAACGAATTTCAAAACTTTTGCACGCCTTGGAGAGCAATGCGTATATCGAACAATTACAAATCGATCGTGAAGGGCTGCAAGTGTTCTAAAAGAGAATAATAAATGAGCGACAGACCAAAAACGGTGAGCAGAAGATTTTCTGCTCACCGTTTTTCATTGCTTCATCGATGTTAGTCTTTCGTTTCTGACGTGTAATAACTATGATCTTCTAAGTTTAATGCATTTAAAATCATAGAGGCGGTTTCTTCGATGGAAAGAGAAGCGACATTGATCACGACACAGCCTAGTTTTTCATACAGATCATTGGCAAACGTCAGCTCCGCTTTGATTTTTTCGATATCGGAATACGCAGAATCTGGGTTCAAGCCGTAGGAGCGCATCCGTTCTTTGCGAATACTGTTTAACACATTCGGATCGTTTGTTAGCCCGACGATTTTTTTCGGATCGATTTCCCAGAGCTGTTTTGGGATGTGGGCTTGCGGCACTAAAGGCAGGTTAGCAACTTTTAAATTTTTGTTTGCTAGAAATAGACTCAAAGGCGTTTTTGACGTCCGAGAAACCCCTAGTAACACGACATCTGCTTCCAAGAAGCCACGAGGGTCTTTCCCATCATCGTACATAACCGCAAATTCCATGGCTTTGATGCGTTTGAAATAATTTTCGTTTAAGTGGTGCAAAGCCCCTGGCTCTCGTGAAGGTGCTACGCCAGTTCGTCGCTCTACTTCACTTACTGGAGGGGTCAATACGTCGAAATGGTAAAGGTCAGCTTCTTCACAAAAATGATTCGTCAAATCTACAAGTTCTTCTTTGATCAAGGTATGAAGAATAATGGCGTTGTGTTTTTTTGCATCAGACAAAGCTTTGATCAAATGCTCTTTTGTGTGGATAAACGTGCGTCTAAAAAGGTTAAATTCGACGCTGGGGTATTGGGCCATTGTCGCTTGTGCAAGCTTCGATGCCGTTTCGCCGGCAGAGTCCGACAACACGAACATCGTCACTGCGGCACTGGTTTGCAATTTTTCTTGCAAGTCTGGTTGTTCAGGTTCAGTTGGCTTCATAAGAAAAATCCTCTCTTGCTTTTTTATTGATTTCATTATACCATACTTAAGATCGATAGAATCGGAATGATTTTGATTTATCAGGAGGGCCTACGATGAAAAATCAAACACTTATTGAGCATGCCATGACTACATTGAAAGAAAATGGCTTTAAATACACCAAAAAAAGAGAAGCGATCATCACCTATTTAGTGAAACGCAATCGCTATTTGCCAGCCAAGGAAATTCATGAATACATGTCAGAAAAGTATCCTGGCTTGAGTTATGATACGATCTACCGGAATTTGCATGATTTTTCTGAGATCGGTATTTTAGAAGAAACAGAGCTGAACGGGGAGATGAAGTTTCGCTATAACTGCTGTGCAGAATTAGAGGACCATCATCACCATCACTTTATTTGCACGGTTTGTGGCAAAACAAAAGAACTGCATATTTGCCCGATGGACTTCTTCCAAGAACAGCTTCCTGGCTGCTTGATCGAGGGACATCGCTTCGAGATTTTGGGCCGTTGTGAAGAATGTCAATGAAAACCCAAACAAACTTGATGGGATCGAAGACTTTTTTAACAGAATGCCTTGACACTTTTTCAGGGGTTAGCTATAATTTTTAAAGGACAGTCGTGTTTTTTGGGATTTTATTTCAATAACAACTACGGTTACTTTTTAAGCTCGGAGGGAGGGAATTTACATGTCAAAAACAGTCGTTCGCAAAAACGAATCACTTGACGATGCTCTTCGTCGCTTCAAACGTTCCGTGTCAAAAGCGGGTACTTTACAGGAATCTCGTAAACGTGAATTTTACGAAAAACCTAGCGTAAAGCGTAAGAAAAAATCTGAAGCAGCTAGAAAACGCAAAAAATTCTAATTTTCTACTGTTTTGAGAATTGGAGCTGGTAGTGTGACACTACTAAGTACACTGAATGATGACATGAAGACAGCGATGAAAGCCAAAGACAAGGAAACCTTGCAGGTGATCCGCATGTTGAAAGCATCAATTCAAAATGAGCAGATCAAAAAAGGTTCTGACTTGAATGAAGAAGAAGAGTTGACCGTTTTGTCTCGTGAGATGAAACAGCGTCGTGATTCTTTAAATGAGTTTGAGAAAGCTGACCGAAATGATCTAGCAGAGAAAGTCAAAGTTGAAATTGCAGTTGTTGAAAAATATTTGCCAGCACAACTCGATGAAGCGGAAATCCGCCAAATCGTCGCTGGAGCGATTGAAAAGACTGGTGCTTCTTCTTCCAAAGAATTTGGAAAAGTGATGGGTGCTGTAATGCCACAAGTTAAAGGCAAAGCAGACGGCAATCAAGTCAATGCGATCGTTAAAGAATTATTGGATCAAATGTAAGCTCACGCCGCAAGTATGGATGACATGCTTGCGGCTTTTTTTTCTGATTTCGAAAACTTAAAAAAAGCATAAGGACAAGGGGAAACGACTGTTGTGCTTGATAAGTAATTTTTCTTTTTTCCATCTTATGTTATTATTAATAAGAACGCCAAAAAAGGAGCTGTAACATATTTGACAGACAAAACAATAACGATCGAGATAACACTTAGTGAAAACGATGACGTTCGTTTATTATTAGGTGCCCACGATAAGAACATCAAAATTATTGAAGACTCCACAGGAACGGTCATTCACACTCGTGGTGAGCTGATCCAAATCGTAGGAGAAACTGAAGCCGCTGAAAAGGCACAATCCGTGATTCGGGCTTTGCAAGAGTTGATCAAACGAGGCATCAATATCAGTACCCCTGATGTGATCACTGCGTTGAATATGGTGAATAAGGGCAGTCTTGATTATTTCAAAGATATGTATGAAGAAGAGATCATCAAAGACCGTAACGGCAAACCGATCCGAGCGAAAAATGCTGGGCAAAAAAAATATATCGAAGCCGTCCGTAAACATGATGTAGTGTTTGGTGTCGGCCCTGCTGGAACCGGAAAGACCTTCTTAGCAGTCGTAATGGCAATTGCAGCTCTAAAGAAAGGCCAAGTGCAAAAAATCATTTTGACACGTCCCGCCGTTGAAGCAGGAGAAAATCTTGGATTCCTACCAGGAGACTTGAAAGAAAAAGTCGATCCTTACTTACGCCCCGTTTATGATGCGTTGTATCAAATTTTTGGGATGGATCATACGAACCGTCTCATGGAACGAGGCGTCATTGAGATCGCACCATTGGCATATATGCGTGGACGTACGCTAGAAGATGCCTTTGTCATTTTAGATGAAGCGCAAAATACGACGATCGCTCAAATGAAAATGTTTTTGACCCGTTTAGGATTCAACTCTAAAATGATCGTCAATGGCGATACCAGCCAGATCGATTTGCCAAAAGGGACTTTAAGCGGCCTGATCCACGCCGAACGAACGTTACAAGAGATCCCTAAAATTGCTTTTGCTAATTTTGAAGCAGGAGATGTCGTGCGGCATCCAGTTGTTGCCGAGATTATTCGTGCATATGAAGAAGCAGATCTTAAAGACAAGCGCTGATCGTCTTTTAGGAGGAGAACTATGATCATTCAACCACTACGGAAATTTAGAGAAAGACTTGGGAAATTCTATCTACCAGTTTTGATGTTCCTTTTCTTTCTTTTTTCGATTGGTATCATGTACACCAGCGTCAAACAAAACAATGTCGATTATAGCGAAGGTCAAGTGGCGGAAGAAAATATCCGTGCCAATAAAACGATCGAAAACACCGCTGCGACGGAACAAAAGCGTAAACTGGCTGCCGAAGCTGTACCACCAGAGTACACGTATCAGGATACACTGGCGCAAACGCAGCATGATCGTATCGATCATTTATTTGACTTAGTTGCTTCAGTCAAAAAATCAGTGGATGAAGCCCATGAAAAAAAAGTGGCTGAGGCCGATGAGGATGAAAATATCCCTAAACCTAGTACAGATGAATATATCGCAGCCTTAAAACAAGAATTTGAAAAAATGAGTGATGATGAACTGGATTTTTATCAGTCATTTACCAATAATTTTTTGACGACGATGTTCTCATTAAGTGATGATGAATTAAATACAGTTCGTACCTATGCGCTACAATTAGTTGATGAACAAATGGCGAAACAGATCCGCCAAACGGAATTAAGTACGTTTCGTTCTGAGGCGGAAGATAAGATCCAGTTCTTAGATGTTAGCTCAGACATGGCTTCTGTCTTACGTTTCTTAGTCAATCAAGGAATCGTCGTGAACGATATCCCAAATGAAAAACGGACAGAAGAAGCACGGCAAACCGCCATGGATGCTGTTCCTCCAGTGATGATTTATCAAGGAGAGATCATTGTCCGTGAGGGCTCGCAGATCGATGCCAATGCCCTAGAGAAGCTGCAGCTTTTAGGAATGACTAATCAGACCTTTTCTGTTTTTCCATTGATCGCTTTAGTGTTAGCAACAGTCTTACAGATGCTTATGGTGTTTTATTACACGAAACAGACGAAAGACGTGGAAAAACGGATGAATGCGGTCACGTTTTATATTTTGGCAATGGCATTCAGTATTTTGATCATGAAGTTTTTCCAACTTTTCCAATCTGAATTAGTGACCTTTATCCCGCTGTTTTTCCCAGCTGCGTTTACACCGTTGATCCTGAGTATTTTCTCCAGCCGTCGTTTGGGGATTTTGTCTGCGATTTTCCAAGTAATCAGTGCACTCTTTATTTACTTTGATTCTAGCGGAACCAACTTGTTGACGACCGTCTTAGTCACCTATTTGTTCTCTGGCTTGATGGGAACGATGATCAAGCGCGCCCGCATCGCTAGTCAAGGGAAAACGGCAGTAGCGTGGGTGATCGTCTTTCCGCTCTTACTGAGTTTTGTGCTGGTGATTTTCCAAGGAATGGATTTTGCTCGCGGGAACACTTGGACCACGATCATTTGTGGTTTAGCAGGCTCTCTCTTAAGCTATTTGCTAACGATGGGACTACATCCTTACATCGAATTGTTGGTGACGGATGAGAGTATGATCGTGTTAAATGAATTGAGTAACCCGAATCATCCATTGTTAAAACAGTTGCTGGAAGAAGCGCCAGGAACGTATCATCACAGTATGATGGTTGCCAATCTTAGTGCCAATGCCGTTGCCGAAATCGGCGGGCAAAGCTTACTGACTCGTGTGGCTTGTTATTACCATGATATCGGCAAGGTCAAACATGCCAATTTCTTCGTAGAAAATTTACCTGCTGGTGCCGAAAACCCGCATAATTTCTTGTTGCCTGAAGACAGCAAACAAATTATCTTCGGTCACGTGATCGATGGGGCGGTAATTCTCGAAGAAGCCAAAATGCCGCGCATGGTGATCGACATTTGTCGTCAACACCATGGCACGACCTTGATGCGTTATTTCTACGTGAAAGCCAAAGAGCGTAATCCCGAGGTGACGGAAGAAGATTTCCGTTATCCTGGTCCAAAACCGCAAACACGAGAAGCTGGCGTTGTGAGTATCGCGGATAGTTGTGAAGCAGCTGTTCGAGCGATGGAAAATCCAACAAATCAAAAGATTCAAGAATTTGTTGCAAATCTCATCAATGATCGGATCTTAGACGGTCAACTGGATGAAACAGGCCTGACTTTGAAAGAAATCCGAATGATTGAAAAATCACTGGTCAACGGACTTTGCAGTACCTTCCATTCACGGATCAAATATCCAAAAATGAAGTCGGAAGCAGAGAAAATGAAAGAAGAACAAGAAAGAAGAGAGCGCTAATGGAGATTACCTTTTTAGATGAGACAAATTCAGTGGGGGAAACCAAGATCAAAGAGATCGAAGGACTGCTGCAATTTGCTGCAGGACATTTAGAACTTCCAGAGGATACAGAAATGTCCGTCACATTTATGGACAATGCGGCGATCCAAGAAATCAATCGGGAGTACCGCGGCAAAGATATGCCAACGGATGTCATTAGTTTTGCCTTTGAAGAAGAAACAGACGAAGAGCTGTCGATCATTTTTGACGAAGCCCTTGAAGAGCTGCCGCGTGATCTTGGAGATATCATGATCTCCATTGAACGAGCGAAAGAACAAGCTGCTGAATACGGGCATACCTATGATCGGGAGCTGGGTTTCTTGGCGTTACATGGTTTCTTGCATATCAATGGCTATGATCATATGACACCTGAAGATGAAAAGGAAATGTTTGGATTGCAAAAGGAAATACTGGATGCCTATGGACTCAAAAGATAAGAATATTGGGAAAAACAAACAATTTATTTCGTCGATCGAATTTGCTTTCACTGGTATAAAAACCGTCTTTAAAGAGGAACGCAATATGCGTAAACATGTTGCACTAGGAATCGTTGCGATCATTGTGGGCTTTATTTTCCGTTTGAGTCAAATGGAATGGCTCTGGTTGCTACTAGCTGTTTTCTTAGTCTGGATCGTTGAGATCATCAACACCGTCTTTGAAAACGTCGTAGATATGTTTACAGATTTCCATTTCCATCCTATTGGAAAAAAAATCAAAGATATGGCAGCTGGTGCCGTGCTGATGACTGCAGTTTTTGCGTTAGTCGTCGCAGCGATCATCTTCTTGCCAAAATTGCTGCAGCTCTTCTGATGCGCACCAAAACACAAGATAAAGGGGAACAACAATGACAACACACAAATCAGGCTTCGTTGCGATCGTCGGGCGGCCAAATGTTGGGAAATCAACACTACTAAATCGAGTCGTAGGACAAAAAATCGCGATCATGAGTGACAAAGCGCAAACGACCCGTAACAAAATCCAAGGGGTCTACACGACGGATGACGCACAGCTGATCTTTATCGATACACCAGGGATCCACAAACCCAAACACCGTTTAGGCGATTTTATGGTTGAAACCGCCTATAGTGCACTGCGAGAAGTTGACGTGACGCTATTTATGATCAGTGCGGACCAAAAGCGTGGGAAGGGCGATGATTTTATTATCGAACGATTGCGCCAAAGTCAGACACCGGTTTTCCTCGTGATCAATAAAATTGATAAAGTCCATCCAGATGCCTTATTGGCAATTATTGAAGACTACTCCTCACAAATGGACTTTGCTGAGATCGTACCGATTTCCGCAACAGAAGGCAATAATTTCGAAACGTTAATGAAGCTACTGATCGATGAAATGCCAGAAGGGCCTCAGTACTTCCCAGAGGATCAAATCACGGATCATCCAGAATACTTTATCGTTTCCGAATTGGTGCGGGAAAAAGTCTTGCTACTGACCAGAGATGAAGTACCTCACTCAGTAGCGGTCGTGGTTGACTCCATGAAACGAGACCACAATGACAAGGTGCATATTCAAGCGACGATCATTGTCGAACGTGACAGTCAAAAAGGCATTATCATCGGCAAAGGCGGAAAAATGCTGAAACAGATCGGTACGAAAGCTCGTTTAGACATTGAACACTTGTTAGATGACAAAGTCTTCTTGGAATTATGGGTAAAAGTTCAAAAAGATTGGCGCGACAAGCAAACATTCTTAACAGATTATGGCTATCGCAAAGATGAGTATTGATGACATGCAGATCAAACATGATCTGTTTTAATGAAGAAAAACTGATGCAGTTAGCGAACTGGATCAGTTTTTTTAAAGAAATGGGGTGCGACGATGAATCTTGTTGAAACAAAAGGAATCTTGCTTTTTTCAAAAGACCATAAAGAAAAAGACAAGCTAGTCAAAATCTTTACGGAATCTGCTGGGAAGCAAATGTTTTATGTCAAGGGTGCCCATCGGAAAAACAACCCCTTGGCACCAGCACTGCTCTCCTATACTGAAGCCACCTACATGGGAACCATCAAAACGGAAGGCTTGTCCTTTTTAAACAATGCCAAAGACATCCATCCTTTTCGTACGATCCAAAGTGATATTTTTATTGCTGGTTATGCAACCTACTTATTGAATTTGGCTGATTCTGCTATTGATGATCGGGTCTATGACCCACATCTATACCAATTTTTACATGAGGCCTTGCAATTAATGGACCAAGAAAACGACGCAGAGATCATCACCAATATTTTTGAGATCCAGATTTTGCACCGTTTCGGGATCACCCCGAATTGGACCCATTGTGCGATCTGCGGAAAAACCGACGGTCGGTTTGACTATTCCTCAAAATATAGCGGTATTTTATGTGAACAGCACTGGGGGATGGACGAACGTCGTTATCATGCTGATTCTCGGGCGATCCATTTTATTCGCTTATTTTCGCAAATATCCTACGAGCAGATTGCTTCAATCAAATTAAAGCCAGAAACGAAAGCCGCGATCCGACGAGTGATTGATTTATTATATGATGAATATGTGGGCATTCATTTAAAAAGTAAGAAGTTTATCGATCAGATGGGGCAATGGCAAGACGTCTTAAAACCGAAAAATCAATGATAGAGTTGGCGAAACTTTAATGGAGTTAAGCCGACTCTTTTTTTGAATAATGCTGTAAAGTGACTTGCATCTTGAAACCCCACTGCGAAGGCAGCTTGTTGAATGGGCAGATCTGGCTGTGCCACCAAAAGCTCTTTGGCTCGGGTCATGCGGTAGTTCAATAAATATTGTGCAGTAGATTGCCCCAAAAAACGTTGGAACAAACGTGAGAGATACTGTGGTGACACATAGACGAGCCCTGCTAGTTCTTTGATCGTGATCGCCTGATCGTAATTCGTTTCGATTTCTTGTATAACGGGAACCAGATATTGTTGGAACAGCGGGTGTTTTTCTGTTGGATTCCCTGAGCGTTCTTGCATGATCGCCAATAAAAAGCGGTAACATTCGCTAGAAGCCCGTAGCGGGTCCCAACTGATTTGTTGGTCTTCTTTGATCCGTTGATTGATCCAGGTGACATAAGAAAAGGTTTCTGACTCTTCAGCTAATATATAGGGCTGATTCGTGTACTGCTTTAACACCTCAGCTGCCAAAGGGCCTTGGAATGTGGCGAAGGATGTTTTCCAGTTAGTCAATGGATAATAGCGATGGGGCGTAAAAGGAAAAATCAAAATGCCTTCATTCGGACGTAAGATAAACGATTCCTGACCAAATGTGATTCGGCCTTCCCCTTGCTCGGTTTGCAGCCAATGGAAGTAGGGATAGCCATCAGGACGAGCGACGTCATCTTGCGCCCAATCGTTGCCGATGCTTTCCAGAGATAAAGGCAGCTGCTGATTGGTTTGATAAAAGTAGATAGGCATAGTGTACCTCCGTGTTTCGAAAAGTTATAAAATAGTGTTTCATGTATTATACTACAACAGAATGAAAAGCCTTACAATAAGAGAGTAGAAATCATTTTATTTTAAAGGAGCGTTCACTTACATGACAAAATTTTTTGATAGCATTCTATTTGGCGGCGATTATAATCCAAATCAGTGGCCGAAAGAGATTTGGGAAGAAGACATTCGGATCTTTAAAAAAGCAAGTATCAATAGCGCGACCGTCAATGTTTTTTCATGGGCAAAGATCCAACCCTCTGAAAATTGTTATGATTTTGAGGAATTGGATCAAATCATCGAAAAATTAAGTACGGAAGGTTTCGACATCGTCTTAGCCACTTCCACAGCTGCTTTGCCAGCTTGGATGTTTAAGAAGTATCCAGAAGTCGCTCGCACCGATTATGATGGACGCCATCATAAGTTTGGGCAACGGCACAATGCCTGTCCCAACAGTTTGGTTTATCAAAAATACGCAGAACGCTTGGCAACGAAATTAGCCGAACGTTACGGCGAAAATCCACAAGTGACTTGTTGGCACATCAATAATGAATACGGCGGCGAATGTTATTGCGACAACTGTGAAAAAGCGTTTCGTGTCTGGTTAAAGGATAAATATCATACGATCGAAGCACTGAATAAAGCCTGGAATATGGAATTTTGGGGTCATACCGTGTATGAATGGGATGAAATCGTGTTGCCAAATGCGCTGTCAGAAGGAATCGGCTATGACAAGACGGCATTTGCAGGAATTTCTATTGACTACCGGCGGTTCAACTCGGATAGTCTTTTAAAAAACTACATGATGGAGCGGGACGCTATTCGGAAAATCGATCCCACAACACCGATTTCAACGAATTTGATGGGAACCTTTAAAGGACTGGATTATTTCAAGTGGGCAAAGGAAATGGACCTTGTTTCGTGGGATAATTATCCATCGTACAATACGCCATGGAGCTTAGTAGCCATGACCCATGATTTGATGCGCGGGTTAAAACAGCAACCCTTTATGCTGATGGAACAAACACCTTCCCAACAAAACTGGCAGCCTTATAATTCATTAAAAAAACCAGGACAGATGCGGGCGCAAAGCTATCAAACGATTGCTCATGGGGCAGATACGATCCAATACTTCCAATTGCGACGTTCCATTGGTGCTTGTGAGAAATTCCATGGTGCGGTCATCGAACATGTCGGTCATGAAGACACGCGGGTTTTCCGAGAAACAGCAGCTCTTGGGGCTGAATTAGCGCAGCTTTCAGACATCATTGGCACGCAAACCCAAGCACAGGTTGCTGTGATTTTCGATTGGGACAATTATTGGGCATTAGAATATACGAGTGGTCCAACCGTTGACCTGAAATATGTAGAACAGATCCATCGCTACTATCGCTATTTTTACGAACAAAATATTGCGGTCGATTTGGTTCCCGTGGATGCTGACTTATCAAAATACAAGCTAGTCGCAGCTCCGGTTCTGTACATGATCAAAGAAGGGATGCAAGAGCGGCTAACTGATTTTGTTAAGCAAGGCGGTGCTTTACTTACAACGTATATGAGCGGCATCGTTGATCAATCAGACAATGTTCACTTAGGCGGTTACCCTGGCCCCTTGCGGGAGTTAGCTGGCATCTGGGTGGAAGAAATCGATGCATTAGCCCCAGAACAATCAAACGAGGTTTCGTTAGTCAATGAAGACCTTACAGGAACAAGTAATTTAGTCAGCGATTTGATCCATTTAGAAAACGCCGAAGCGCTAGCGCATTACACGAGCAATTTCTATGCAGGAATGCCGGCAGTGACCAAAAATACATTTGGCGATGGCACCGTCTATTACTTTGGTGGACAGTTGGAAGATCAGCTGCAAGATCAGCTTTTCAAAACGATCGTCAAAGAGACCGATATTACCCCAGTGATCGAGGAGGCAACAAAACTAGAAATTGCCTGTCGTGAAAATGCAGAGGCGAAATTTTTCGTCATCATCAATTTCCACGAAGAAGCACAACCGCTGCCAGAAATGTTTGTTGGAAAAACGGATCTTCTGACGGGTAAGGTTCTTTCTTCAGAAATGATGCTGACGCAATACACCACCTATATCGTCAAAGAGGGGCGTAACTGATGCGAACTTTTGCTATTGAAGATGACTTTTATCTAGACAACAAGCCTTTTAAAGTGATCTCTGGAGCGATCCATTATTTTCGTGTCGTTCCTGAATATTGGCAAGATCGCTTAGAGAAACTACGCTTAATGGGCTGTAATACCGTCGAAACCTATGTTCCTTGGAATCTTCATGAAGCACAGGAAGGTGTCTATCAATTTGATGGGATCCTTGATTTGCGGCGATTTATCCAAACGGCACAAGAAGTAGGGCTTTATGTCATTTTGCGACCAGCACCTTATATTTGTGCGGAGTGGGAATTTGGGGGACTGCCTTATTGGCTATTGCAAGACCCTATGATGAAGCTTCGGTTTGATTATCCCCCATTTATGGAAAAAATCACTCGTTATTTCGCCCATTTGTTTCCACAAGTGCGGGATCTGCAGATCACCCAAGGCGGTCCGATTATAATGATGCAAGTAGAAAATGAATACGGCAGCTACGCCAATGATAAAGAGTATTTGCGGAAAATGGTGGCTGCGATGCGGCAGCATGGTGTAGAAACGCCGTTAGTGACCTCTGACGGACCTTGGCACGATATGCTAGAAAACGGCAGTATCAAAGACTTGGCATTGCCTACGATCAACTGCGGCTCCAACATCAAGGAAAATTTTGAAAAACTTCGAAAATTTCACGGAGAAAAACGGCCACTGATGGTCATGGAATTTTGGATCGGCTGGTTTGATGCCTGGGGTGACGACCAGCACCATACGACCTCAACACAAGATGCAGTAAAGGAATTGCAGGATTGTTTAGCATTAGGTTCTGTCAATATCTATATGTTTCATGGCGGGACCAACTTTGGCTTTATGAACGGGTCAAACTATTATGAACGCTTAGCGCCGGATGTCACTAGCTATGATTACGATGCCTTGTTGACAGAATGGGGAGAACCTACTGCCAAATACCAAGCCTTCAAAAAGGTGATCGCTGACTATGCGGAAATTCCTGAGTTTCCATTGAGTATGGAAATTGAGCGAAAAGCTTATGGAACATTCTCAGTGAAAGAACGAGTCTCCTTGTTTTCGACGATCGACACGATCAGTCAACCGATTATAAGTAATTACCCGTTATCGATGGAAGCCTGCAATCAAGCGACGGGTTATATCTATTATCGCTCACTGATTGGGCCTGCTCGGAAGATTGCCGACTACCGTCTGATCAATACGATGGATCGTGCCCATACGTTTATCAACCAGGAACTTTTGCGCATCGATTACGATCAAGAAATCGGTCAAACCTACAGTTTCGATTTATCAGTATCAGAAAACGAGTTGGGGATCTTGGTGGAGAATATGGGGCGGGTCAATTATTCCGTAAAAATGAACCATCAGCACAAAGGCATCAAAGACGGTGTGATCATCAATGGCGCCTTCCAAAGCAACTGGGAAATCTATCCCTTACCGATGGATAATTTGCATGCCATTGATTTCCAAGGAAAATGGCAAAAAGGACAACCAAGTTTCTCACGCTTTGAATGTGTTTTTGATGAATGTGCAGATACTTTTATCGAATTGCCAGGCTGGGGTAAAGGGTTTGTCCAAGTCAATGGTCATACGATCGGCCGTTTCTGGGAAAAAGGACCGCAGCAGCGCTTGTACGTCCCAGCACCGTTTTTAAAAATCGGAATGAATGAGATCATCGTTTTTGAAAGTGATGGGAAAATCGCTGATGAGATCGTCTTTCATGACCAGGCGGATTTAGGCCCAGAAGCATAAAAGTTCAAATTAATCATTGACAAACCCTAGCTTCAACTACTATCATAAGGGTAATCGAATCCGTGCTATGATCGGAAGAAAGAAAGAAGACCATTCCATGAAGCGAACTTGGGAGAGTGAAAGCCAAGTTGGAACCTTATTTCGCAGGCGTCCGTGAGCATGATCAATGAAGCTGCCGACTTGTCGGAAGTAGGGTGGAACCGCGAATTTATCGTCCCTATATCTATACAAAGTGTATAGATATAGGGACTTTTTTATGTTTCACACCAAGAATAGCCAAAAACAAAGGAGGGTTTTTATGTTATTTGATATGACGATTCCAGCAAGTGCGTTTACCGAAAAAAAGCTCAAAGTATTAGCAAGTATTCCACTGCAAGTTCGCCTTTTAAAGGATGAACAGCTTTTACATGAATTTACAACGAGTCCAGACCAAATGCTTTACGACTTATCGGATGTTTTAGAAGCAGATGTCGTGGTCGAAGTGAAATTGATCCCTGGATCAGTTGTCGAATTTTATCCTGTCGTCAATGCGTTATAAGAAAGGAAGAAAAAGATGAGTAAACTAACTGTGCAAGAGATGATTTTGACCCTGCAAAAATTCTGGTCTGAAAACGGCTGTATGCTGATGCAGGCCTATGATACAGAAAAAGGGGCTGGGACCATGAGCCCATACACATTTTTACGTGCAATCGGTCCAGAACCATGGAACGCCGCTTACGTAGAACCTTCTCGCCGTCCAGCTGATGGCCGCTACGGGGAAAACCCAAATCGTTTGTATCAGCACCACCAGTTCCAAGTCGTGATGAAGCCTTCTCCTGAAAATATCCAAGAGCTTTATTTAGAAAGCCTGCGTCTTTTAGGGATCGATCCATTAGAACATGATATTCGTTTTGTCGAAGATAACTGGGAAAATCCTTCGATGGGTTGTGCAGGTCTTGGTTGGGAAGTGTGGTTAGACGGGATGGAGATCACTCAGTTTACGTACTTCCAACAAGTCGGCGGCTTAGCATGTAAGCCAGTGACATCAGAGATCACTTACGGCTTAGAACGTCTAGCATCTTATATTCAAGAAGTTGAAAGTGTCTACGATCTTGAATGGTCTGCAGGTGTCAAATATGGTGAGATTTTCCGCCAACCTGAGTATGAACATTCAAAATATTCCTTTGAAGTCAGTGACCAAGACTTGCTTTTAGGGAACTTCGATCGTTTTGAAAAAGAAGCAAAACGCTGTATCGATGAACGCTTAGTTCATCCAGCTTACGACTATATCTTAAAATGCAGCCATACCTTCAATTTGTTGGATGCACGTGGTGCAGTCTCCGTCACTGAACGTGCTGGGTACCTCGCACGTATCCGTAACATGGCACGTCAAGTAGCAAAACTATTTGTAGCAGAACGGGAAAACCTCGGTTATCCATTGCTTGATCCAGAAGTGGCGCAAAAACTGATTGAGGAGGGAAAATAAGATGGCACAAAACCTATTATTAGAAATCGGCTTAGAGGAATTACCTGCGCATGTCGTAACCCCAAGTATGAAACAATTACAAGAAAAAACGGCAGCTTTCTTAGATGCTCATGCGTTGCCTTATACAACGATCGAAGCCTATTCCACACCTCGCCGCTTGGCTGTCTATGTCACCGGTATTCCTGAAAAACAAGCGGATACGCAAGAAGAGGTCAAAGGACCAGCGAAAAAAATCGCGTTAGATGATGCAGGCAATTGGTCGAAAGCAGCTCAAGGGTTTGTTCGTGGACAAGGATTGACAACCGATGACATCACCTTCCGTGAATTAAAAGGTGTTGAGTATGTCTATGTAACGAAACATACCCAAGGTCAACCAACCGTTGAGGTATTGAAAGGATTGCAGGAAGTAATCACGAGTTTGACGTTTCCAGTAACGATGCACTGGGCAGACTACGATTTTGAATATATCCGACCAATTCATTGGATCGTAGCACTCTTTGGTGAGCAAGTCATTCCTTTCCAAATCCTTGATATTGTTACCGGTCGCGAGTCAAAAGGTCATCGTTTCTTAGGTGAGGCAGTCACATTTGATCATGCGGACGACTATTTGGAAAAAATGAAGCATCAATTTGTCATCGCTGATCCAAGCGAACGTCAACAAATGATCACCACACAAATCAATGCGATCGCTCAAGAAAACAACTGGCGGATCGATTTAGATGAAGATTTACTAGAAGAAGTGACAAATCTAGTTGAATACCCAACAGCCTTTGTAGGGGACTTTGAAGAAAAATATCTTTCTGTCCCTGAAGAAGTATTAGTTACTTCTATGAAAGAACATCAACGTTACTTCGATGTTCGCACCCTTGACGGAGAATTGCTGCCGCACTTCATCTCTGCCCGCAACGGGGATGCTGTGAAAATCGATAATGTCATCAAAGGAAACCAAAAAGTCCTGACCGCTCGTCTAGAAGATGCTGAGTTTTTCTACAATGAAGACAAAAAGCTGACCATTGACCATTGCGTAGAAAAACTTAAGCAAGTCACCTTCCACGAAAAAATCGGCAGCTTATATGAAAAAATGCAACGTGTCGGACTAGCAGCGCAAATCATCGGGAAGACCGTTGGTTTAACACAAGAAGAACTGACCGACCTTCAACGGGCAGCTCAAATCTATAAATTTGATTTAGTGACCAATATGGTAGGGGAATTCCCTGAGTTGCAAGGGATCATGGGGGAAAAATATGCCCTGATCCAAGGAGAGAAACCAGCAGTTGCCCAAGCGATTCGTGAACACTACATGCCGATCTCAGCAGAAGGCGAGCTGCCACAATCAAAAATCGGGGCTGTTTTAGCGATTGCGGATAAATTAGACAGCTTACTTGCGTTCTTCGCTGTTGATATGGTTCCAAGCGGTTCAAACGATCCTTATGCTTTACGCCGTCAAACCTACGGGATTATCCGCATCTTAGCTGAAAAGCGCTGGTACTTCCCATTTGCTCAGTTGCAAGAAGAAATTCGTGAAGCCATTAATGCTCAACCAGAAGTTTTTGGGATTCAACTTGCCGCTGGTCAAGAACAAGTGACCGATTTTGTGAAAGGTCGTCTGCGTCAATTCTTACTCAGCAAAAATACGCGTCATGATGTCATCGAAGCTGTCTTAGGCGCACGTCAAGCAGACATCAGTACGTTGTTTGAAACGGCTCAAATGTTAAGAGAACATCTGCAGGACAACGACTTCAAACCATCGATGGAAGCTTTGACACGGGTGATCAATTTAGCGAAAAAAGCCGAATTGGATCAAGCAGCAATTGATCCTGCCTTGTTTGAAAACGACTCTGAAACTGCCTTGTATGAAGCGGTCTTAACAGTAGAGGACAAGTTCCCACATCAAACGATGGAAGAAAACTACCAAAGCTTAGTGGCACTGCGCCCATTGATCGAAGCTTATTTTGATCAAACAATGGTCATGGTGGAAGATGAACAGATTCGCCGCAACCGTTTTGCCTTGTTGGATAAAATCGCGAAGATGAGTCTGGCAGTGGCTAGTTTAGATGCTTTGATTACGAAATAAAAGAAGCTTGCAAGTTGCACGTTTCTAAATAAAAAAAGCTGGAACTGAAAGAATCAGTTCTGGCTTTTTTCTATGTTTCTCGATGTACTTGTGTTCAGTCCCAAGAAAACCGTCCTTTTTGTACAATGAAAGGACGGTTTTTGGTGTTAAATTTTATAGCCGATCCCCCAAACGGTTTTGATATAAGAGGACTTCTTGTGGGTATCGTGCATTTTTTCCCGAAGGTTTCGAACGTGGACCATGATGGTATTATTGGAAGACGTGTAATATTTTTCGCCCCAAACCTCTTGAAACATTTCCTCAGAGCTTACCACTTGGCCTTTTCGCTCCATCAATAATTTTAAAATGGAAAATTCGATCGGCGTCAGGGAAAGTTCTTCTTCTTGCAAGAAACATTTTCGCTTATTGACATCTAATTCCAACTCCCTCACGATCAATTTGTTTTGATCTGAGCCGTTGTATTGAGTCGAGCGGCGTATCTGAGCTTTCACCCGAGCGATCACTTCCAACGGACGAAAGGGCTTGGTGATGTAATCATCGGCACCAATTGTCAAACCAGTGATCTTATCGATTTCCTCAGATTTAGCTGTCAACATAATAATTGGGTAATGATGCTTCTTGCGGATGATTTTACACAGGTCAAAGCCTGTGATATCTGGCAGCATGACATCAAGAATCGCCAAAGAAAAGCTGTTTTGCTCGATCTGTACCTGAGCTTCATGCCCATCTGCACAAGTGATGACAGAAAAATTTTCGTTTCGTAAATAAAAGGCAATCAAATCTGAAATTTCTTTTTCATCTTCAACTAAAAGTATCTTTTCCACTCGTATTGACCTTCCTTTTCAGTTAACTGACTTTCTAGTTTTTTCATGTTGATTTGTCGCTAAAGGCAATGTGACGATCATTTGAATCTCATTGTTCTTGCTAGCAGCTCGGATCGTTCCCTGATGCGCCAAAATAATTTCTTTGGCGATCGCCAATCCGAGACCTGCTCCACCTGTCTTGGTTGAACGAGCTTGATCCAGACGATAAAATTTTTCAAATAATGCCTCCAATTGTTCTTGTTCGATCGGCTCACTTTGATTCGCTAGGATAAAAGTTGCTGCTTGTTCGTCCACGGTTAGCTGCATTGTGATCGTGGTTTGATCAGGCGCATAGGCAATGGCATTTTTTAACAGATTGTTTAACACTCGCGCCAACTGTTCACTATCGGCTTTTAATTTCAAGCTCTCTGGTCCAGAGTAGCAGATGGTTTGTTCTTTTTCTTTCAGCAGCGGATAGAATTCTTCTTGGATTTGCTTCAGTAAGAAGACGAAATCAAGTTCCCGTTGATACAATTGGATGTCTTGTAGATTAAAACGGGTGATGTCGAAAAATTCATTCATCAGCGTTTCCAAACGCTCAGACTTTTCTAGAGCAATCGTCAAGGATTGCGTCATTTGTTCATTGGTCAAGTTTTTCGTATCCAACAATAGGTTGAGATAGCCGATCACTGAAGCTAAGGGAGTCTTCAAGTCATGCGCCAAATAGGTGATCAAGTCCTTGGTGCGCTGTGTTTCTTCCTTTAAAAGAGCCTCATTGCGGTTCATCGAATCTTTTATTTTTAATAATTCATGATCGATCGCTAGGCTGCCCGTCGAACTTGCTTCCGATTGAGAGAAAAAGAGCTGAATTCCTTCGGCGATCCTTGCAATTTTTTTCCTTGAAACATAACGATAGATAAAATAGCAAATCAAGGTAACGGCAAAAACGAGAAAGAAGGAGAATGCCAAGAACAATTGTTTAATAGGGCGCCAGTCGACAAAGGTACCAACGATCATCCCGCCTTCGCCATCACTTGTTTCCACAACGCCATCTGTAACAAGGTTTGACAAAAAATTATCTAGCACCATTTGAATGAGTCTCGTTTCCTTTAATAGCCATAAGGCTCCTACCAATAAGAAGAAGCCAACCAGAAAAAAGACAAATGAAGAATATTTACTACGCATGAAACAGTCCTTTCTAACTCGTTCTTGATTCTTTCTTGATTATAGCAAAGAGGAGTAAGAGCGAATAGCTAATTCTTCTTAAGAATTCTTCATATTAATAAAAAAAGAATGGAGAAATTCTATTTTCTTAAGAAATCTTCAGCAGATATTAAGAGAAACGTTCAAAACGGAAATTGATTCAATGGTTAAATAAAGGTGGTCATTCGATTAACCAATCAGGAAGGTGAGATGTTTGAGAAAGCATATGAACAAATCAAAAAAGAGTTTTATGATCATCAGTAGTTTACTGATCATCGGCAGTTTAGGCTGGACGAGTGCCTGGGGGATTGCTCGTCGTGAAGAACCTTCCATCACTCAAATAACTTTGCAAGATCTGCAACCGAGAGCAGATTTTTACTTAGTAGGAGTCGTTGAACCAGCAAGAACGGTTGAAGTCAAGGTGGATAGCTCAAGAGGATCAGTTGTTGAGAAAAAAGTAGAGGCAGGGGATCAAGTCAAAGCAGGGCAAGCTCTTTTTGTTTACTCTAACCCTGAGGGGGCTTTGGCCATTAAAGAAGCAGAACAGGCGACGGCAAATCGCTCGAGAGCTGTGGAACAAGCAAGACGGCAAACGAATCAAAAATGGGAACAATACAATAAGGTCACGAATCAGCTGGAGGAGACGAAACAAAAAATTGCCAGTGCGGAAGAAGAGGACAAAGAAGGGCTGGAAGATCGTAAAACCGATTTGGAAATGCAGCAAAGTCAATTACTGCTAGAAGCGCAAAACTTGGAAAGCAGCATTGGCGATGCCGAATTAGAGCTGGAACGGGCAGAATTAGAACTACGTTCAGTCAAAGAGCAACATGGCTCAGACGTCGTGGAAGCCGAAATTGATGGAATCGTTAAAGACGTGGACGAGCGACAAATGAATCGAAGCGCAAGTGAAGCGGCTCCAGAGAATCCTTTTATGACGATCGTTGATACCAGTCGGCTCTTTTTAAAAGGGACTGTGGATGAATTTCGCCGCAATCAACTTGAGCCTGGTCAAAAGGTGGAACTTAGAGACCGTAATGGCGGCAGTCAGCGATGGACTGGAAAGATCACCCGAGTTGGGGATATGAAAGAGCCTTCGGTAGTGGTTGAAGAACAAGGCGCAAACCCCAATTTGTCGCAATTTAGTTTTGAGGTCGTTTTAGATGAAAGTGAAGAGCCACCTAGTATTGGCATCCATTGTTTTGTAGAACGCATTGAGGAAGAGCAAACCGCGATCAAGCTGCCCAAATCTTTCGTGTTTTATGAAGAAGATAGGCCCTTCATCTACGTCGTTGAGGACCATAAAATCAGTAAACTATCCGTGGAAATCATGGAAGATGAAACGGATGAAGCCATGTATCTGTTAGAAAGTGAACTGGATATGCAAGTGGTGCTCGTCTTCCCAACAGTTCGGATCCAAGAAGGAAAGGATGTGAAACCAAATGATCCAACTGATTGATGTCTGCAAAACGTTCCCACAGGGCACTAGCGAAATTCACGTTTTGAAAAAAATCAACTTAACAATCAATGCTGGCGAGTTTGTTTCCATCATGGGCCGATCAGGATCAGGCAAGTCGACCTTGATGAATATTATTGGCTGTTTAGACACGCCAACAACGGGTAGCTATCTACTTGATGGTAAAAATACCAGTCATTTGAGTGAAGTTGAACTGTCCGAGATCCGCAATCAAAAAATCGGCTTCGTGTTTCAAAATTTTGAACTGTTGCCCAAACTATCCGTTTTACAAAATGCTGCCTTACCGCTCTTGTATGCTGGTGTCAATCAGGAAGAACGAACGACTCGAGCAATTCACGCCTTAGAAAGTGTCGGATTGAGGGATCGGATCGATTTTAGGATCAATCAGTTGTCAGGAGGGCAAAAACAACGAGTAGCGATCGCTCGGGCATTAGCAGGAGAAGCAAATGTGATTTTAGCGGATGAGCCGACGGGTTCTTTAGATACCGCTAATAGTCATGAGATCATGGCGCTATTTACTAAGCTGAATCATCTAGGAAAAACAGTGGTTTTGATTACCCACGAACAAGAAGTCGCGGACTATGCAAAGCGGCAAATCGTCATTAAAGATGGTGAAGTTGTTGAGGAGGGCACAAGATGACCGAAAATATTCGCTTAGCCATTCAGGCAATCTACCAGCATCGTTTGCGTTCCTTGTTGACGATGCTAGGAATCATTGTCGGGATTGCCTCCATCATTTCCATTGTGAGTATCATCAACGGAAATACTGAGAACATGAAAAAGCAGCTGATTGGTGGTGATACTAACTCGATGCGGATCGAATATGACGCCAGAAGTGCTTTTTTAGCGGGCGAAAGCGGCAGAAATGATCGTTTGCCTGATTACGCCCCGCAACTATCAGAAGGAGAGCTGCAAAAGCTGTTGACTATTGATCATGCCAAGAACGTTAGCTTGTTCTATGAAGCCAATCTGACAGTTTTCCAAAGAGACCAGCAAACCGATACGATAGTGCTAGGCATGGATCGCGGGTTCTTTGAAATTTTGCCCCATACGATCCTTGCTGGCAGAGCAATGAGTGAAACCGAATTGCAGACACAAAAACAAGTTGCGGTGATTACGAAAGATTTGGCGGAAATTTTTTTCTCGTATCGTGATCCTATCAATCAACTGATCGAAATCAATGGGACGCCCTTTCGCATCGTTGGCGTAGCTGTTTCTGACACGGAGCAACTGTCAGGAAAATATGTCTTCATCCCTCGAGGCAGCCAAAGTTTCGTCGAAGGAAAGCTCAACCAAAGGCCAACAGTGCTGTTTCAGGCGACGAATGCGGACGTCTTAGAATCAGCAGTCGTCCAAGCCAGCCATGAATTGACCAAGAGTATTCCGCCTTCAGATTTTGTTTTTTCCATCCGCAACTATGATGAAGTGCAGAAAATGACCGATGATGTCAATCGATCGAATATGATTTTACTGGGGGGGATTGCTAGCATTTCCTTACTCGTCGGTGGTATCGGAGTAATGAATACGATGCTAGTCAGTGTGACAGAGCGTACCAGAGAGATCGGTTTGAAGAAAGCATTGGGTGCCAAACGTAAAGTGATTTTGCAGCAATTTTTGACAGAAGCAATCGTTTTATCGGTGATCGGCGGGCTGATTGGCATCTTCGTCGGTCTGTTGATCAGTCTGATCGCCTTGCGTCTGTTAGAGTATCCGATGACGATCTCATTGTTATCCATTTTGATCAGTGTGTCATTTTCAATGCTGATCGGTACTATTTTTGGTTACTTACCCGCTTATAAAGCGTCGAAATTAAAACCGATCGAAGCATTACGCTATGAATAAAAGGAAGGTGTTTTTTATGATAAAAAAACAAACAGCAATTATCTTGTTTGTGGCATTACTTAGTGGTTGTGGTGTTGCTACGAATGACCCACAGACAAACAACGACAACGTACCCATCAACAACCAAGTCAATACGCCGCAAACGCAAACACAATCAAGTCAAAGTGGAGACGAGACGCAAAATAATCACGATCAAATCGATCAAACCGATCAGACAAAAGCACAACAAGTGACTCAGACAGATGCAGAGCGAGCGAATGAGGAATTGGCACAAGCAGATGAAACGGGCACACTCATTTTTATTGATGGTGATCGTTTTGAGATGGAGTTGACGAACATTTCTCAAGGAACAGGGGAAGACGGCGAAGTCTTTGATATGGCGATCGCATCTGAGGAAAGATTATCCTTTACGATTACTAGCGAGACTGAGATAAAAGTAATTCTATATGATGCGCAATCACATAATTCTCGAATCGTGGAGGGGTCACGTGCGGATCTGCAGCTTGAACGATCGGTAAGTCTTTATGGGCAGCGAGTAGGGGACACCTTTATTGCCACGAAAGTCCTCGTCTTACAAATCAATTAATCGTTATACTTAAAAGACAACGAAAACAGCATTCGCCCGACAGATCACAAGATGATTTGTCAGGCGAATGCTTATTTGCGGGTCAATTTTACCACTACTTCGCAGCGGGCGGTTTGTGGAAACATATCTACTGATTGCAGATATTCTACGTGAAACACTTTGGCTAATTGGACCAAGTCTCTTGCTAAAGTAGAAACATTACAAGATATATAGACCATCTTCTTCGGTGGTTGTTTCAGCAAAGCTTGCAATAATCGTTCATCCAAGCCTGTCCTTGGCGGATCAACAATGATGCTATCAGGTTTGAAGCCTTCATTGAACCATTTTGGTAAGAGCTCCTCAGCAGTTCCCGTTTTATAATGGGTATTTTGGGCACCAATGCGGCGTGCATTTTCTTGGGCATTTTCAATTGCTTGAGGAATAATGTCCATGCCGCGGACTTCTTTGGCATAAGGAGCCACGCTCAACCCAATCGTTCCCACACCGCAATAGGCATCAACGACTGTTTCATTTTTGCTCAAGTCAAGGGCTTTTAACCCTTCTTGATACAAGATGCTGGTTTGCTGTGGATTCAGCTGGAAGAATGCGCGGGCGGACAAGTCGAAGGTCAGTTCATTCAACCGTTCTTCGATCGCTTCTTTGCCCCAAAGATGAATCGTTTCCTCTCCCATGACGACGGACGTTTTTTTGTTTTGCACATTTTGCATGATGGAAACGACTTGCGGCAAGCGCTGATTGATCTCGCGAATCAGCGCATTTTTTTGCGGCAGTTTGACAGAGTTGGTAATAAACACGACTTGAACTTCGCCAGTCGCGATCCCGATACGAACCATCAATGTCCGTAGAATCCCGCTGTTTTTGCGTTCATCGTAAATCGGGATCTGGTATTTATTCAACAATTGGACGATGCCGTTGATCACTTTTTGCGTATCTTGTTCTTGTACGAGGCAATCATCAATGGCGACTAAGCGATGAGACTCCATTTCGTATAAACCCGCTTCGATTCGTTTGGTTTGACTGTTGTAACGCAATTGAAATTGTGCTTTGTTGCGGTAATGCCAAGGAACATCCATGCCTAAAGTATCCCTTAGTTCAAACTGTTGGTAGCCTTTTGGCTTAAATTTTTCAAGTGCTTGTTTCAATAGGTCTTTTTTGAAGTCTAATTGTTTGTCGTAGACTAAGTGCTGCAATTGGCAGCCGCCGCACCGGTCGTAAAACTTGCAGGGTGGTTGGATGCGATCGCTGCTTGGCTTGATGATTTTGGTCATCTTGGCTTCCGCAAAGCGGGGAGATGCTTTGGTGACTTCGGCAATGACCTGTTCCCCCGGCA
This sequence comes from Enterococcus sp. DIV1368d, assembly GCF_050542975.1. Classification (NCBI taxonomy): domain Bacteria; kingdom Bacillati; phylum Bacillota; class Bacilli; order Lactobacillales; family Enterococcaceae; genus Enterococcus; species Enterococcus sp. DIV1368d. Next base: position 1,557,812 of record NZ_CP172939.1, read on the forward strand.
GAACACGGGGAACAAAGATGATCAGCTTTTTGTAATACCCGATGCCTTCTCCGTTGATCCCCAAGCGTTTGATCGTTAGTTGTAGTTTTTGTCCAAGCTGGACTTGTGTATTTGCCATGTGAACTCCTTAAATAAAATAGTCAGTTCATTTTACCACATTTTTTCAGCTTGATTAGAAGGAATTTCATCGTAGTTGTGGTAAAATAGAATGTACGTTCGCGAGGTGAAGAAGATGAATACAATTATTCGTATCAATAAAGGAAAAGGACCATTTTATGAAGTGGCGACATCAGAAGGTGAAACACTGCGGGTCTCAGAAGATCTTTTGGTCCATTTTCGGCTATTAAAAGGCAAGGAACTGAGTGAAGAAGAATTAAAAGAAATCAAAAAAAGTGCGGGGTTTGATTTAGGATTGCAGCAAGCCATGAACTATATCAGCTATCAGCTGCGTTCTGAAATGGAAGTCCGTACCTATTTGAAAGACAAAGAAATCGAAAAACAAGACAGAGACTTAGTCGTTGAACGTCTGAAAGAGCTGAATTTGATCGATGACAAAAACTACGGAGAGAGCTACATTCGCACCCAAGTCCGCATGAGTGACAAAGGACCCGTGGTCATCAGCCAGCAATTGAGAAAAAAAGGATTAAAAGATCCCGTGATTCAGGAAGTATTGCCTTTGTATACCGAGGAAATGCAGTTTGAAGTCGGTTATCATACGGCTGAAAAAGCGATGCGTCGTTTTCACAACAAAAGCCATAAGGAAATGATCCAAAAGATAAAAATGCATTTGATGCAAAAAGGTTTTCATCAAGGAGTCATTCAAATGATTTTGGATGAATTACCAATGGAAAAAGATGAGGACCAAGAAAATGAAGCGCTCCAAAGAGAAGGTGCTCGTCTTATGCGGCGGCATCAGCGATTACCGTTGATGAAACGAAAAATGAAAATCAAGCAAGGCCTTTATCAAAAAGGGTTTGCCATCGATGATATACAACGATTCTTAGATGAGGAAGTAATGGATGAGTAAGCAATGGGAAACTTGGGATGTAGAAAAAATCAAGACGTTCCAAGAAACATTTTTAACTTGGTATCATAAAGAAAAACGCAATCTGCCTTGGCGGGCGACCAACGATCCGTATGCAATCTGGATCTCAGAGATCATGCTTCAACAAACACGAGTGGAGACAGTGATTGGCTATTTCTATCGTTTTATGGAACAATTCCCGACGATCCAAGACTTGGCGGCAGCCGAAGAACAAAAGCTTTTAAAGGTTTGGGAAGGTTTAGGTTATTACTCTCGTGCCCGTAACCTTAAGGCTGCCGCCCAGCAAATCGTTGCCGAATTCGACGGAGAAATGCCCCAATCAATTGAAGAGATTCGCTCATTAAAAGGAATTGGTCCCTACACAGCTGGAGCCATTGGCAGTATTGCTTTTGGCTTGCCAGAACCGGCAATCGATGGAAATGTGATGCGGGTCGTCAGTCGGTTATTTTGTATCGAAGCAGATATTGCGAAAGCCAGCAGCCGAAGACCATTCGACGAGGCGATGAGAACGATCATTTCCCCCGATGAACCTGGTGAGTTTAATCAAGCCTTGATGGATCTTGGCTCACGAATCTGTACACCCACCACACCGAAATGTGAAGAGTGTCCCATCAGTCAGTATTGTCTTGCTTATGCGGAGAATCGACAAACAGACTTTCCAGTGAAATCGAAAAAAGCAAAGCCAAAAGATGTCTATTACATCGCAGGCGCCATCGAAGATCAAGGCTCGTTTTTACTCGTGCAGCGACCTGAAACAGGCTTATTGGCTTCTATGTGGCATTTTCCTTTGGTGGAAGTGACGAAAGAACAGTACGAGGCTCTGCAGCGAACATGGGCAAAAGAGGAGCAGCTGCAGTTGGATTTGATTGCCGAAGATGATGCGCTCGAGATTTTTCCTGATCTGCCTGTCGTTTGGCAAAAACGACATTTTGGCGAAATCACTCATATCTTTAGTCATTTGAAATGGCACGTCCTTTTATTTTACGGCAGAAAACGTGGAGAGCTCACGTTACAAGACAGCGAATGGGCAGCAAAAGAATCCTTTCAAAACTATGTTTTCCCAAAACCCCAGCAGAAATTGGTGGATCAATTAAAGAAATATCAGAAACTCGATAAAGATTTCTAGGCAAAGCTTTCTTTTATTGCTATAATATTAACGATGTCGGTGTAATGAACACCCAAACAAAACGCAAGTTTTCTTGCTGAGGGAAGGGTTGCTATGCGAGTTCCAAAAGAAGGAGAGTTTGTCAGCATTCAAAGCTACAAACATGACGGCAATTTGCATCGAACGTGGCGGGATACGATGGTCTTAAAGACCAGTGAATTCTCAGTGATAGGGGTCAACGATCATACATTAGTGACCGAATCAGATGGAAGACGCTGGGTTACCCGTGAACCAGCAATTGTATATTTTCATAAAAAATACTGGTTTAATGTTATTGCAATGATTCGAGAAAAGGGGGTTTCCTATTATTGTAATCTTGCTTCACCGTATTTACTTGATGAAGAGGCATTGAAATATATCGATTATGACCTTGATATCAAAGTATTTCCTGATGGCGAGAAACGTTTACTAGATGTGGATGAGTATGAATTGCACAGTAAGATTATGCAATATCCGCAAGACATTGATTTTATCTTGAAAGAAAATGTCAAAATTTTAGTAGATTGGATCAATAATGGCAAAGGACCCTTTTCGCAAGGGTATGTGGACATTTGGTATGATCGCTACAAGCAGTTGTCTCAAAAATAAGTGAAATGGGTCGGATCGCTCATTTTTCCCGAGAAACTTCAACCATTTCGGTTGAAGTTTTTTTGTGCTGTGAGAGGGTTGCTTCTAGCAGTTGCCTTTAAGTTCTGTTTAAGCTGCTAGTCCCATGATAGAAAGACCAAGAAAAAAGTGGGGGAAGCAAATGAAGAAAAAAGGGAAGCTTGTTATCGGTACTACCATGATTCTACTTTTTGCGGCAGGTTTTGCTGTGTTGAGAAATGATCATTTTGTTCAAGAAGAGACCCAAGAAAGCACGGCTCAAACCGAGTCGGACGCTCAAGCAGAAGAGGTCGCACAAACGGCAAGCATGGTCCAAATTTACGTGGATCCCTCAGAATACGATGCAGCGATTGAAAGTGAGAACGATTATGTATCGATTTATCAGACAACAAGTCAAGAAACCGTCATCGGGAAGATCCACCGTGGAAGTTGGGCAACCGTACTTAGTCAAACAGAAGAGATGGTTGAAATCCAAACTGACGATGGAATAACGGGTTACATTGAAAAGCATTCTGCATCCATCCAAGAAGTTCCACTTTCGGAGACTCCAAAAAAATTGTCAGACTTTAAAGTCGTTCTTGATGCGGGGCACGGCGGCGAAGATTCTGGGGCACTGTCAACGGATCAAACGATCATGGAAAAAGATTTGACGTTAGCCACCGTCCAAACGATCGGCGAAGTACTGACCCAAGCGGGAATTCAAGTCAGATATACACGCACCGAAGATCGCTATTTAGCGCTGTCTGAAATTACTGCAGCTTCACTCTCGGAGGAACCAGATCTATTTATCAGCATTCATTTCGACAATTCAGAGCTACCAAACAGCAATCAAGGACTGACAACTTACTATTACTATACTGGGGCAAAAGAGATGGCAGAAACGATCACTTCCAGTTTGAGTAGTTCAGTGGCATTGAGTTCCAACGGCACTCGTTTTGGTAACTATTATGTTTTACGAGAGCAATATATTCCAGCAGTTTTGTTGGAGTTAGGCTATTTGAACAGTGACACTGATTTAGCGGTGATTACAAGTGAAGGCTATGATCAAAGGGTGGCGCAAGCGTTGCTGACAGCGATTGAAGAGATCGTTGAAGCAGAGGAATAAAAAGCAGCGACCACAAAACAGAGGAAGGATCTGTTTTGTGGTCGCTGTTTTAAGTAATCACTGCTCGTTAAAAGGTTTTGCTCATTTTGATATGGGGCATATCCGCGTCTAAAAAAACATCGCCTTCAGGCTGATAGCCTAACTTCAAGTAAAATTCTTTGGCAGTTAACTGTGCCCCTAACGTGACTTTTTTGATTCCTTGTTTTTGAATGAAAGCTTCCGCTCCCTCGATCAACTGCCTGCCGTAGCCTGAACCTCGATGAGCAGCTGGCACCGCCATTCGCTGTAATTTCACCTCATGATCAGAGATCGGTAAAAAACGTAAGGTTGCGACTGCTTCATTGTCATCGTCATATAAGACGAAATGAACAGCCAATGCCTCATTTTCATCTACTTCTAATGCTAATGGAACCCCTTGCTCTTTCACGAACACTTGATTTCGTATTTTCAATGACGCCAAATAGATCTCACTTAGCGTATCTTTTGTTTGTGCGATATGCATAAAAAAACTCACCTCAGCTATGATTTCTCCGTTATTTTTATTAGTATACCACTTTTTTTACAAATTTCTTTTTTTTGCGGCTAAAGTCGCAAGCTTTTTTTTACAAAATCAACTATAATGTTATAAAAAAGGGAGGGAATCTTTTGTTCGACAAATTCAAACAATCAAAACTGTTCTTTTGGTCATTGGAAGCATTGGTTTTAGTGACACTCGTGTTTGTGTTAAGTAAAGTCAATTTTCTATTTGCACCGATCGGCACGTTTTTTTCTACTTTATTTGCACCAGTATTGATTGCTGGCTTTCTGTATTATCTGCTAAATCCAATCGTCCTATTTTTGATGAAAACGACAAAAATAAAACGACTGTTTGCTGTCATATTGGTTCTATTGTTATTAGTAGCAGCAATCATCTTGATTTTCGTCAGCGTTATTCCTAATCTGGTGAGTCAGATTACTTCATTGGCGGAAAATATTCCAACATTTGCCAAAAATATGGAAAGCTGGATCTCAAGAATCGCAGATGATCCATTTTTCAAACAAATCGATATCGCGCAGCAGTTAGAAAACCTAAATCTTTCTTATGGTTCTTTGCTGCAGCAGTTTCTTAGTGGGTTATCCACTAGCTTAGGATCGATCGTCAGTACGATTGCTTCCGCGACGATGATCATCGTTACAGTCCCATTCATCCTTTTCTATATGTTGAAGGATGGAGAAAAGCTAGTTCCTAATCTGAAAACAGTCTTTCCAGAAAGAAGACGAGATCAGATTGTTGGGTTGCTAGGTGATTTAAACAAGACACTATCCAATTACATTAGTGGGCAAGCGATCGAATGTATTTTTGTCGCTACCTTCACGTTTATTGGGTACTGGATGATCGGCGTCAACTATGCCTTTCTTTTTGGGGTGATCGCAGGGGTCACAAACTTGATTCCTTATTTAGGTCCGTATCTTGGCTTGATTCCAGCAGTCTTAGTAACGGTCTTTGATGAACCGTTCCGCGCATTGCTGTGCTGTGTCGTGGTACTAGTCGTCCAACAATTAGATGGAAATGTTATCTACCCGAATGTGATCGGAAAATCATTAGCGATCCATCCATTAACGATCATCTTGGTTTTATTGGTCGCTGGAAATCTGGCAGGTTTGCTGGGAATTTTCTTAGGAGTACCGTTTTACGCAATTTGTCGGACGATCGTGGTCTTTATTGTTCGTCTGATCAAAGATGACAAAATCAAGAAAAATCAAGAACGGTTGATCGAGTAATCAATGACTGGTGTTTTTTATTGCAAAGAAAAAAACTTTGTGATAGGATTTTATCGTGGGCTAAGCCCACGATTTTTTTTAGAATATGAAAAAATAAGGAGAGAATGCTATTATGAATGCTGACCCCGAGAGTCAGTCGCTTCTAGCGCAAATTTTATTATTGATCGTTTTGACATTGATCAACGCTTTTCTAGCGGCCTCTGAGATCGCAGTCGTCTCAGTCAACAAAAACCGTGTGGAGCAAAAAGCGGAAGAAGGAAATGTCAAATCACAAAAATTATTGAAAATCATTGATAATCCAACAAATTTCTTGTCAACGATCCAAGTTGGGATTACCTTGGTGAATATCTTATCTGGGGCATCTCTGGCAGATACCTTGTCGACCCGTCTGGCACCTTTATTAGGTGGAGGAACGGCGGCTAAAAGCTTAGCGAACATTATCGTTTTAGCGATCTTGACCTATGTGTCGATCGTTTTCGGTGAGTTGTATCCAAAACGTATCGCCATGAACAAATCAGAAGAAGTTGCCCAGTTCACTTCTGGTGTGATTCGAACGATCGGGATTATTGCAAAGCCCTTCGTCTGGTTCTTATCTGCTTCAACAAGCTTATTGGCGCGGATCACTCCAATGGAATTTGACGATGAAGACACAAAGATGACCCGTGATGAAATGCGGTATATGTTGGAAACAGAAGGGGTCTTTGAAGAAGATGAATTAGAGATGTTGCAAGGGATCTTTTCATTAGATACGAAAGTCGCCCGTGAAGTCATGGTTCCTCGAACCTCTGCCTTTATGGTGGATATCAATGACTCAGTAGAAGAAATTTTGAATGAAATTTTAGCAGAAAATTATTCTCGTATTCCTGTATATAATGAAGATAAAGACAAAGTCGTTGGGATTTTGCATACCAAAAATCTTTTGAAATGTGCCTACAAATACGGCTTTGAAACAATGGACATCAAGCAGATCTTGCAAGAACCACTGTTTGTTCCAGAAACAGTCTTTATCGATGATTTGCTTTATGAATTAAAGAAAACCCAAAACCAAATGGCGATCTTGCTTGATGAATACGGCGGAGTCGTTGGGTTAGTTACGTTAGAAGACTTACTTGAAGAAATCGTCGGTGAGATCGATGATGAATCCGATGAGGTCGAAGAGCTTTATGAAAAAATCTCTGATAAAGAATACGTGATCCAAGGTCGGATGCTGATCGATGATTTCAATGAAGCTTTCAATATGAGCTTGCATATGAGCGACGTCGATACGATGGCAGGCTACCTGATCACTGCTTTAGGAATGATTCCAGATGAAGGAGAAAAACTTTCCTTTGAAGTCGATAACGTGAAATTGATTTCTGAAGAAATGGAAGGATCACGTGTCTTGAAGATCCGTGTAATCTTCCATGATCCAGAAGAAGGCGAAGTGGAACCAGAAGAAGAACGCCGCTATTTCCGCAAAGATTTTGAGGAAGATGAGCCTCGCCGTTAAAGTTCCGCATGAATGAAATGAGAAAGACCAAGGCAACTGCTGGGCTCCCCGTCAAGTGGACAATGAAATAAAATAAAATTATTTTGACGACTGTCTACCGAAATTCGGTAGGCAGTTTTTATGTTTTTTACTTTGTTTAACCTCAACTTTGCTCGACTGGCCTCCTTTTTGGTTAAGCGGATTTATTCTATTCGCTTGTCCAAGAGGGGGAGTGATTAAGCTGCCATTAATAATTCTTGATGAACTTGGATCGGTGTTTTGCTCTTCAAACATCGTTGATAGCGACCATTGTTGTAATAGTTCATGTATTTCTCGATCATTTCAACGAGACTTTCTCTACTGATAAACTTTCGCCGATAATATTTTTCTCGCTTAAGCATTCCCCAGAAGCCTTCCATTGGACCATTATCGGTACAACGGGCGACACGAGACATACTCTGCTTCATTTTCGCTTTCTTTAGCTTTGTGCAAAATACTTTACTTGTATATTGAAATCCGCGATCGCTATGAAATAGCGGATGAGCGGTTGGTTCGGCGGCGACTGCTTGATCGAAGGTATCAAAGACTAATTTATTGTCATTTTTGTCGCTGATGACAAATGAAACAATGCGACGATCGGCGAGATCGAGAATAGCGCTCAAATAGATTTTCTTCACTTCGGCCCCTTCATAATACTTGAATTCACTCACATCTGTTAGCCATTTTTGATTCGGTTGATCCGCATAGAACTTTCGATTCAAATAATTTTTCGCAATATGATACGGAGTCTTGGATGCCTTAGTGATACTATTGCCTGAATGCTTGATGGTTGATTGGATTTGAAGTTTGCGACAGATTCGAAGAATACGCTTGTCATTCACTTGAAAGCCATAATCATTCACGAGATCTTCACAGATTCTGCGATATCCTTTATCGTTGTCTGCTTCATAAATATAACGAACAAGGTCTGCCAACTGTTCATTCAATACCACTTCAGGCAGTTTGGGATTTTTTAACCAACGATAATAGGCCGATCTTGTGACATGGAGCAGGGTACACATGGTGTTAATTGGATAGCTTTTTGTCTCGTGCAGCTCTTTGATCGATTGGTATTCAAACGTATGACGAACTAATTCAAATCCCGCCTCCTTTCTAACTCGCTGACTTTTTTTAACAGGTCATTTTCCATTTCAAGCAACTTGATCCGTCGTTCTTGTTGAGCCAGTTTATCGCGCATTTCTTCTTCGGGTGTTCTGGCAGGTTTACTTCCCGCTCGTTGCCCTCGACGGTCTTCTAAGCCTTTTTCTCCCATCTCGTCGTATTTCAACACCCAGTTCCGAACTTGTTGGTAAGAGACTTGGTACTGAATCGCGGTTTTCCCATAGTCTCGACCGTTGATAATACAGTCATGCACAATTTTAATTCGTTCATTCAATGTTGTTTTTCTGGATTTACTCATTCTACTTCCACCACTTTCTGATTTGAAGTTTCTATGAGTATTATATATCTTTAACCAGTCTTCTAATTGTTTTTTGTTACGAAGCCCGTATTTCTTGGCGACAGCTCTTAAGCTACCATGTGTTCCAGCTAAATAATCATGGACCGCATTCAGTTTCAACTCTGTTGAGTATGATTGATTCCTTTTTGTAGGGAGTAAACTTGTGGGTCCTTCATTCTCATAAAGAGTGATCCACCTTTCTATAGTACTGAAACTTACTTGTGCTTCTTTGGCCAGGCTGTTTATGCTAGCTTCATTTTTTAAAGCTCTTTCTACAAAAGCTAGCCGTTCTTCTGAACTTAATTTCATTTTTCCTCTAGACATACAAACTCCCCCTATATAAGCCACTTTATATTTCAGTGTCCTATATAGGGGGAGCATATCAACTGCTTTGGTCTTTTTTGTTCTTTTTTTTACTTATTCCCCTTGATTTGTTTGTAAGAAACGGTTACGATAAATCTAATCAATAATACAGTTTAAAAACAGATAAAAAAACACGTGTATCTTATCGTTAAGCAGTTTGATTGCAATTTTCCGTAAGAAAAGCGAGAATATCCATAGAAATCTAATAAGAACGAGGGGCTTGAAATGAAATTTTACCGTATGCTTAGTGAGGATATCCGTTACAATTTGGCAACTGAAGAGTATTTAATGAATAACGTAGATGTTTCAGAACCTTGTCTTCTGTTATACATACAAAAACCATGTGTTATAATCGGCAGAAATCAAAATGCGTATCAAGAGATTGATTTTGACTATTTAAGGAGTCGCAATATCGTGTTGACTCGCAGGACATCTGGCGGTGGAGCAGTTTATGACGATCTAGGCAACATGAGCTTTAGTTTTGTCACCAAAAAAGATGCCACGAGTTTTGGTGACTACCAAAGTGCAACACAACCGATCATGAAAGGCTTAGAGGCAATGGGAGCCAAGGAGGTAGAAGTGCATGGCCGCAATGATCTGTTCATTGATGGGAAAAAGTTTTCTGGCAATGCGATGTATACAAAAAAAGGTCGAACGTATTCTCATGGCACATTGATGTATGATGTGGATCTAGAAGAATTAACAAAAGTCCTACACGTTGCCCAAGAAAAAATTGCCTCTAAAGCAACGAAATCCGTACGGAAAAGTGTGACGAATATTAAACCGTATTTGGCAGAACAATACCAATCAATGGATACCAAGGCATTTCGAGACACACTCCTTTGCCGAATCTATGAAGTAGAATCGATTGATGAAATCAGTGAGCAAGAGATCGTCTTGACGGATACGGATCGCCAAGCGATCCAAACGTTGTTTGAAGAACGTTACGCGAACAATGAGTGGATTTTTAATGAAGCGCCTGCTTTTGAATGGCAAAAAAGAAAGCGGTTTGCGCAGGTTGGGATCGTTGAAGTCGATTTTACTGTCAACAAAGGCAAGATTGCAGCGATTCAAATTACCGGTGATTTTTTTGGACAAAAAGAGATCAGTGAACTTGAAGCGATGCTGCAAGGTATTGATTTTGAACAAAACACCATCAGCCGCTTGCTAAAGGATATTGCCATCGAGCAATTTATCCATCAGATGACTAACGCTGAATTTCTTGCGTTGCTGTTTGATTAGGAGGAAAAAAGATGTTAGAAGCGATCAACATCAAAAAGCGTTACGATCGAAACGTCCTAGATGGTCTTTCTTTTGCTGTTCAGCCGGGGGAAATTGTTGGGGTCGTCGGCAAAAGCGGCTCGGGGAAATCAACGTTGCTTCGGCTTTTGAACTTAATTGAGACACCTGACAGTGGGGAGCTGCTCTTTGACGGGAAACGAATCGATCCCTTAAACAAAAAGCAACTGCTACATGCGCAGCAGGAAATCGGCATGATTTTTCAAAATTACAATCTGCTACACAATCGAACCGTTTTTGAAAATGTCTATTTGCCCTTGAAGTTAATGGGGAAATCATCAAAGAAGGTGTTGGAGATGCTTTCATTTGTTGGGATGGAAGACAAAGCTGACAGTTATCCAGCCAAGTTGAGCGGTGGGGAGAAACAACGAGTAGCTATCGCACGGGCGTTGATCCGTGAGCCGAAAATCTTGCTGTGTGACGAACCCACTAGTGCGCTGGATGAAGATACGAAAGCCGATGTACTTGCTTTACTGCAAAAAGTTCAACAGACGTTTCAGCCAGCAGTCATTTTCGTTAGTCATGAGCTAACCGCAGTCAGACATATTTGTCAACGTGTGTTTGTATTGGAAGATGCCGTCTTTGCGGCGGAATTTGTCAATCATCCGCAGCCAATTGTCCGCAAAGAAAGCTCTTATGTGGACAAAGTGGAGAGGAGTTTGCTGCATGACGATCAGTGAGAGTATTTTGTATTATCTGCCTGAACTACTTCAGTCTTTGAAAGAAACAGCGATCATGATGGGGATTTCGATGCTCGCAGCCATTGTCTTAGGACTACCGCTAGGTGTCTGGCTCTTCCTTAGCCGCAGTCGTGGAAAAATAATCTCATTTCTTTATGAGGGTTTGAATCTCGTTGTGACGATCATCCGCTCGTTTCCGTTTCTATTATTTGTCGTAGCCTTGATCCCACTGACGCGAATGCTTTTAGGCAGCTCATTTGGACCGATTCCCGCCAGTTTCCCTTTGAGTATCGTTGCTATGAGTATTTTTGCTCGCTTGACGGAGCAAGTACTGCTGGATGTCCCAGAAGAAGTTTCTTATTTGGCGAAATCCCTTGGCGTCAGTCAATGGCAATACGTTTGGTCGTTTTTACTAGTGGAAGCTAGAAGCGGCTTGATTTTATCTTTAACGACGACAGCAGTCAGTATGGTTTCTTATTCGACGGTGATGGGGATCGTCGGCGGTGGTGGTATCGGCGATTTTGCGATCCGCTATGGCTATCAACGATATGAATATGGCGTCATGTATTTTGCAATTATCATCATGATTCTTTTGGTCTTTATCCTGCAAGGGATTGGCAATCAAGCAGCAAGAAAACTTGATAAACGAAAATAGGAGGAATGAAAGTGAAAAAAGGATTTGTTTTAGGATTTAGTGTATTGGCATTAGGTGTATTGGGGGCTTGCGGTACGGGTTCGGATGAGGCGAGCGAAGAGAAAATCATCAAGGTCGCTTCGCAAACGACGCCAATGACCGATGTCGTAAAAGTTGCAGCGGAAGCAGTGGAAGATGGCTGGGAAATCCAGTTGGTCCAAGTCAATGACAATATCCAGTACAATGAGCTGCTGAATAATGACGAGGTCGATGCCAACTTTGCGCAACATGAACCATATATGCAAATGTATAATGAAGAAAAAGATGCAAACCTAGTGGCATTAGATAAAATCTACAACGCAAAAGTCGGTTTTTATTCCAAAGAGTATACGGATATCAATGATATTCCAGAAGGAACAAAAGTTGCATTGCCGAATGATGTGTCTAACGAAGGTCGAGCGTTAGCGATTTTAGCAGAAGAAGGATTGATCACCCTTAAAGATGGCGTTGGTGTTAATGGAACACTTAAAGACGTTACCGAAAATCCCAAAAACTTTGAATGGTTATCTGTTGATTTACTGAATCTTGCGGAAGCCTATGATGAACCGAATGTATCCTTGGTATACAACTACCCAACCTATATCGCGAAAATCGGTTTGAAACCAGCCGATGCCCTTTTCTTAGAAAAAACGATCGATGATCGCTTTGCTATCTCATTGGTTGCTCGAGAAGACAATCAAGATTCTGAAAAAATCGCCGTTTTGCGCCGTGCCATGACTAGCGATAAAGTTCGCGAATTTTTAGAAAACGACCATAGCGATACCTTATTGCCAGCATTTTAATTTCTTTCCATCAAATGGAAAGAACGCCCTTTGCCTAACTCTGTAAAAGAGAGTAGTCAAAGGGATTTCTTGTCTTTTTTTGCTTTTTTATCACCCTTATCCATGATATACTGATTTGGTCAGAAAACTAGCGACAGGTTAAAATAGACACTGTTCGCATTGTAAATACAAGAAATGGAGCAATAAAATCAATGGATAATCCAAAATTAAAACAACAAGTAGATAGTCGCCGTACCTTTGCGATTATTTCCCACCCGGATGCGGGGAAAACAACCATTACAGAACAATTATTATTATTCGGTGGCGCGATTCGCCAAGCTGGTACGGTCAAAGGGAAAAAGACTGGGAATTTCGCAAAGTCCGACTGGATGGAAATTGAAAAACAACGGGGGATCTCCGTTACCAGTTCTGTTATGCAGTTTGATTACCAAGGCAAACGGGTCAATATTTTAGATACCCCTGGGCATGAGGACTTTTCTGAAGATACCTACCGTACCTTGATGGCGGTGGATAGTGCGGTCATGGTGATCGATAGCGCAAAAGGGATCGAAGCGCAAACGAAAAAACTCTTCCAGGTCGTTAAAAAACGCGGTATTCCGATTTTTACCTTTATCAATAAACTCGACCGTGATGGCCGCGAACCATTAGAATTATTAGAAGAACTAGAAGATCTTTTAGAGATCGAATCATTTCCAATGAATTGGCCGATCGGCATGGGGAAAGGCTTAGAAGGACTGTATGATATCCATAACCAACGGGTCGAATTTTATCGTCCAGACAATCACGGTGGGGAACGTTTAGTTGCCCTAGATGAAAATGGTCAATTTCCTGCAGATCATCCATTTGCCGAAGATGGGCTGTTCCAACAAGTTTTAGAAGAAGTAGAATTACTGCAAGAAGCTGGCGATGCCTTTGATACAGAAAAAATCGCACGAGGCGATCAAACACCCGTGTTCTTTGGTTCCGCCCTTACGAATTTCGGCGTGCAGACCTTTTTGGAAACCTTCTTGTCCTTTGCACCAGCGCCTTACGGTCACAAAACTTTGGCTGGTGATGAAGTCAGTCCTTATGAACCAGAAATGTCTGGGTTTGTGTTCAAGATCCAAGCAAATATGAACCCTGCCCATCGTGACCGGATCGCCTTTGTCCGTATTTGTTCAGGAACCTTTGAACGAGGCATGGACGTGACACTTGAGCGTACTGGCAAAAAAATGAAACTCAGCAATGTGACACAATTTATGGCAGACACCCGAGAAAATATTGAAGAAGCAGTCGCTGGAGATATTATCGGGGTTTATGATACGGGAAATTACCAAATTGGCGATACGATCTATGAAGGAAAACTAAAAGTTGCTTACGAAGAGTTGCCATCGTTTACTCCGGAACTCTTTATGAAAGTCACTGCAAAAAATGTGATGAAGCAAAAATCTTTCCACAAAGGAATCTATCAGTTGGTCCAAGAAGGGGCTATCCAGTTGTACAAGACGTATCTGAGTGATGAGTATATCATCGGTGCTGTCGGGCAACTGCAATTTGAAGTTTTCCAATATCGCATGATGAATGAGTACAATGCCGAAGTCATTATGACCCCAATGGGCCACAAGATCGCCCGTTGGATCGATCCGAAAGACTTGGATGAGCGTATGAGCTCAAGCCGTAACATTTTAGCGAAAGACCGTTTCGACCAGCCATTGTTCTTGTTTGAGAACCAATTTGCGATGCGCTGGTTCGCAGATAAGTACCCAGACGTCGAATTGAAGAGTTTGATGTAAGAGTCGTTTCCCGCGAGACTGTCTAGGTATGCGCAACATTGTACGTAAGGCTGATCTTTTTTAATTGAACGATCGTAGAAAGTCCTTTCTTATCCAAATGGATAAGAAGGGGCTTTTTTTGCTGAAAACGTGCTTTTGATACAGAAGGAAGGTTGCGTGATTGGGGGCAATCGTCCAATGATCAGACAATTATCCTAATTCATAACCATTCTTTTAAAAGAAGATAAAATGAGTCGGAAAAAGAGCGTAGTATTAAAGGTGACCACAAGGAAATACACTTGAAATGAATAGAAAAAGATCATAGGCACATTTGATGGTTCAGGAAATTTTCTCCTTGTTTGAAAGTAGGGGGAAAGCAGAGAATAGATTGCAGTGATAGAGGTCGTTTAATCATTTGATCGAGGGACATGTTCTTTTTGTCAGATGCTACTAGTGAAGCCTAAGCTTTCTTTATCTGAGCATGAATCGGTGATAGCCCTTGAAACTTCATTTGAAGCACTTCTAACAGATGGTTTAAGTATTCAGTTGGTGTACCATGGCTTCGGGACGCCAAAATGAATTAGTCTTATTGCTAGTCTACTAGTTATCTATCTATCGATTTTGCTAAAGCAAATGATTATATATTAAATAAAAGTGATTTCTGAAAGCAGAAAGGGGACCAGGTAGTGCTAAAAAGCTTGTTATTCATATTTTCGGCGATATTTTTCTTTCCAACAGTAGAGGTTGCGGCTGATGAGGTTTCCAAAATTTTAATTTTTGATTTGAACACGATTGACTTTAAGGACGAACACTATTATTTGTTGAAAACCACACAAGATCTTCAGCTGACCGTCAATAGCAACGGCAGTGAAGGTGCTTTTGACGTAACGATCACGGCTGTCGGAGAAGGATTTTCAGCAGAATTAAACAGCGTGAACGGTTCGGAAGAGAAGATCATTCAGATTGAGGATACTGATGAAGCATCAATGATTCTTAATGTAGCCGCAACATTGAACATAAAGGAATATCTTGATGCCAACTCTGAGTACTACCTATCAGTCACGTTTACAGCAATTGATGATTCAGAGACCTTTACGAAAGATATAAAAATGAATCAGTCGGATGAGGAAAAAGAAGAGACATCGGATGAAAACTTGACAGATGAAGACCAAGAGGATGAAAAGAAAGAAGACGATGGCATTGAAGATGAATCTGAACGCCCAGAGGAAGAAGACTCATTAGAGAATGATTCATTCAGCCAAGAAGAATCACTTGAGGATATCAATGATGATACTGTCCATGAGGATCGTTTAGAGGAAGAGTGCCAGTGCGAGATAGAGACAATTTTTATAAAAGAAGTGATTTTTGATAAAAGATATGTTTAAAACTAGTGTAGGAAAAACCGCTTAGCTGAATAGGAGCGGTTTTTTGCTGCACATCTTTTTCTAATACTAGGTGATAAGTGCTTTTGCTGGAACAAGTTTGTGACTAATTGGTGGTACTAAAAAAAGGAGCTTTGAAGCGACCTCCAAAAGTTAGTCCTAAAAGCTAACTTTTGGGGTCACAACACTAGCCCTCTCTTTTTCTTTTTGATTTAAAAATATAGATGACTGCAGCTGCCAACGCTGCAACGAGAACAAAGATGATCCAGATAAGGATTTGATTATTTTTCTGAACATCGGCAGTGTTCGTTGGACGGTTCTCTTTTTTGAAGTTATCCAAGTCTTCTTTCTCATAGGAAAAAGTAGTCGTGATCGCTTTTCTAGTTGTTTCTATAGTTAAACGGTATTCGCCTTCAATAAGTTCACTATCATCTATTAAAGGAATCTGCATTCTTGATCTGGTTAACGGCGTTAAAAGAACGGAATCTGCTAACTCCCCAGAGGCAATTGTTTCTCCATTTGGGTTTATTAGTTCGTAGAGCGCATTGTTTAAGTTGCCTAAAATAGGATTATAGTTGAGGGCATAAAATTGTAGGTTTACCGTATCTTGAAGCGCAACAAAGAAGAAATCTTCATAAACGACGTCTTTGAGCTCTTCTACATCACTAAAAAGTAAGTTGATAAAAATAAGTGACTCATACACAGATTTGATACCAACTGAATCTTCTGCTGTTTCAAGACCCATGATCTGACTAAAATTGATTGCCCCCATCACGGTTCCTTCACGTGCAGGCTCCTCTGGAAGAGTGATTGTAACGGTCACAAGAACGGATTCATTTGGGAGAATCTCGATTTGATCATCGTCATCTAATGCTTCTGATTCGATCAATGCATAATTTGAAAAGTTATACTTATCATCTAGCAGTAAAGTCAAGTCATCGCTATAGATGATAGCCGATTCTCGTGAGAGAGCAGTAGAGGTGTAAGGCGTGACAACAATGGATGAGTCACCAGATCCAACATTTTCTAGAAAAATTTCAACAGTATACGCCGTCTCCTTTTCCGGAGAAATACTCAAGGTATTATCTGAAATTTTGTACTCCGTTTCTCTCAGAGTAAGTTTCAGTGAGTTCGTCGTCTCATCGGCATTTGCATTACGGATGTTTGTATTGCTGACCAGTGTTAGTAAGAGAAGCAACACAGAAATCCTTAGAAAAGGATTTCTGTGTTTGAATGTATGATTCATGATTTTTTTTCCTTCTGAAAATTATAAAGGTGGAGTTTCACCAGTATCGGTAGCATCTTGTGCAGTTATTGTAATGACAGGTCTGTTTTCGTCATCATATGCTATGGCGGAGACTCTATCAATCGTGAACGTTACTTCTTTACTTTCGTTTGCAGCAGAATATGCCAATGCCTCTACAGGAATTAGTGCATTTTCTGTGATGCTGATTGTATTTTCTGGTGCAGTAGTCACAATATTAACTGTTTTTGCAGCAGAAGTTAAGTTTTGTAATGTACCCCCAACGTTTGGTATGGCTCCAGAGACTTTTCCGCCGTTTTCTTCCAATATATCAGAAGTAATTTCTACAGAAGACGTTTCTTCTGGCATTAGTTCATTAAACTGGAATGTTGCAACACCATCAATAACTTCAATTTCAATAGGTTTGGTAATTGTTGGTATAGTATTGGCAAACGCGTTGACTCCTCCGGCTAACAACAAAGATGCAATGAATGTAGTACCCAAAATAACTTTTTTCATAATAAAACCTCACTTTAATTTTTGCAGATGAATTACTGCTTAAATAAAGTATACAATGATGGTGTATTATGTTATTATCCGTTTTTTCGCTATTTTTAATGAAAAAGTAGAAAGTATTTTATTAATCTGATTTTTTTATACAATAATTTAATTAAATATTCTAGTGGTCAAATGATGCTGATTATCAAGTCGACCTATCTTTCTGTCTACGAATTATCAATTCGGTAATAATGACTATGAAAGTAAATTTGTTGCAGGGTCATATTTTGGCTTTTATTTTAAGTCAAAGCCTTCTCAGAGTTGAAAGAATTGTCGTTCCAACTAGGATTGGACCTAAAAAACGAAAAAAATGTTATTCGTAGTCTCTGAGAATTTGCTCTGAATCAGTCGCTGTCAGAGAAACGAGTTCTGAAAATTCATGTTTAATATTTCTTTAGTGAACCCCTGCAATTCAATAGAAATCAACTTTCTATCATTTTTAAGAAACTATTTTGGAAGTAGCTTTACGCGTATGAACAGTTGCGTAGGGTGGTGATTAAAAAGTATGATTCTATATATGTATTCCTATTGGATAGGTATATCAAAGTTACTTATTTAAAAAATATCAATTAACGTTTTCATTCAATTTGTAATCTGCCCCTACAAATCTTCTAGCTTCAAGCGACAGAGACATCAAGGGTTACTCCTGTGTTAATAAACGTTCATGTTTGTTTCATTATAAAGAAATCTCAAAAAACTAACTGTGTGGGATGGCTATCTCATGAACCATAGATTTTAATAGGAAGCATATTTTTTTAAGAATATACAATCAGACTCTTTGAAGAAAGCTTTGAAAGAGTTTTTTTGTCTTTCTTAATTTTATGAAGTTGCTACCCGTTTCTAATCGACAGGTCTTTTAGTCAGTAGAAAGAAAAAGAGTGACAATGATTATTTTATTTGTAGTTTTTTTGAAAAAAAGACGATAAAAATCAGCTGGTTCTTACTATATCCTTAATAGCAGAGGATCAAAGTTCTTTTAAGGAGTGAATCAAAATGCTGCAAACCAGAATAAATTTCAGTGGACAAAAGAATGCTACCATGTTGACTGTGCGCTTTTTCAGCAACAAGACGAACACGATTTTAGAGAGAAATTTAATTGTGGATCAAGAGGATGATCGTCAATCGGTTCTTGACTACTTAGCAGAATCACTAGGGGAAATCAACATCTTGCAATACTCTTCGAAAAACGTTTTGTGTATCGCTGAACGTTCAAGGCTAGAAAAAGCAGGAGGCACGCATCGATTGGAACATTTTTGGGGAGATGTCATCAGTTATATCGTTGAGTGCGTGGATAAATCTGGTATTCATTATGATTTGCATGTCATTGGCAATGTTGATTCGGATGATGAAGAAATTATGCGGGCAATTAATGAGATGAGTGATGAATTGTCGATCATCAACATTTATGAATACAAAGATTGCTGGCTAAAAAGAGAAGATATTTTATTACAAGCTCTTTGAAATGAACTTGATTCCTCAAAGAAGTTTGTCCAGCTAGAAAATGATTTTACTCTCCAAGTCACTTACCAATCAATGAAAGAATACGAATTTTTTCTAAGTCTATGGAAACAGCTAATTCACAGGATCTTTTTAATGGTTTCCTACACTTTTTTGTTACAAAAGGTAAGAATCGTTTCACAAGTTTTTCTCACCCGTTCTGTTTTAAGAAGCGGGAATTTTTCTGAAGTTTTTATTAAAATTGTCCGTTTAATGAAAAAAGAGGCTCAAATTTAAGTTTATTTTACTATAATTGGAAACTAGGATACTTTTTAAATAAGGCGGGTAAAAAATTTTGGAATATATAGAAAAGTTGTATAGGTTTTATTTAACCAAAAAACAGGTAGATAAATTAACTATTATTAGAAATATCATTTTGGAGAAGCAGCTGTCTCTTGATAAAATATGTGAAACGATAAACAAATCTTTGTATCAGGTGAAAATATTGATCAATGAAATCGCCGAAGATATGAGAGAGTTTACGACCTTTGACGAGTCTATTTTTTTGTTGAAAAAGAGAACCGTTTATTTGTCACGAGAATTAAACGAAGAACAAAGCCTGCATATTTTTGTGAATCTAAAGAAGAAGTATTTCTTAGAATCTCCTTATTATCGTCTATTATCCTATTTGTTAAGAAAAAGAAAGACCCGTATGGTGGACATCTCAGAAGAATTGATTTTTAGTATTTCTTATTGTTATAAATTGATCAGCTATCTGAAAAAAATGCTGGTTATCCAAAATGTCCCGATTACTATCAATAACAATACAGATTCCATTGATCTGACAGGGGCAGAGCCTTGTGTGCGGATGTACCACTATTTAGTTGAGATCATGGCTTGTAATGTTTACATCAATCAGCGCACCCGTGCAAACGTTGAATTAGCTGCGAAAGAATATGAGCCGTTGAAAACTACAAAAGTGAAGCACGACATTATGTTTTCAATCATTGAAAATGCGGTGTTGAGGGGCTATATCGTCAATGAATTAGACGAAGCTTCCATCGCTATTTATGAGCAAATCAAGCAACTCAATGGGGAAAAACAAGTGATCAAGCTGCTGCCGATCAGAAGTCAGCAAGATATCGAGAAAGAACAGATTTTTTATCATTTCTGGGTTTTTCTCTTCATACCTGAAACGATCTCGGATCAAGAGAAACTTCTTTTAGGAAAACAGCTGCGAAACCTCTCGGGGAATCCATTGGTCGAATTTTCTGCCGATGTTGTGGCTGTCTTGTCGCAAAAGTATGATCTTTCCAAAGCGATCGAAGCGTTTCTTACCTATGAATTAGTGATGAATACATGGGGCTGTCTTCATCTCTTTTTGGATAGTTTTGTGTCTACTGAAGATTTGTCCTCTACGAACGAACGCGTATTAGAGGTGGAGGAGCTGATTGGGACCGTCTTGCAGCGCCATTCGTTTGTAATAGAAAAAGAAGCCCTTTTCTTAAGGAAAATCGCTCAGATTACAGCATCTTATTTACCTATCCAAAAAGAGGAACCGATTCGCATTGGTATTTCTCTTTTGAACCACCCAGAATATATTCCGGTCATTAAGAACAAACTATTGAAAATTTACAATGAAAATGTGATTCACTTTAGTTCGGACTTAGGAGACTCAGACATACTGGTTTCTGATGGCGTGCTGATCCATAATGAGTCACAGAAATTTACATTTTTTGGCAATGTTCATAGTACCAAGGATTGGCACAATCTACATGTGATGATCCAGTCGATGATTTCTAATAAATATACTTGAAAAAGAGAGCGTAACGCTCTCTTTTTTTGCTTGACTATCAGGTAGCGTTGGTCGAAGTACTAGGCGAAAGAAGGAGGAGAGAAGACAAAAAAAGATATCTATAAAAGAGGGCTGCGACAGTCACCTTTTATAGATATTTTTTAAACACGTGATTAGGCAAAGCTAACGTGAGGAAGACAACGTTTTTTTGATGGAGATTTCTACCACTTCGGGCATTTGGATCACAGAGATCGTAGCAGGATCATAGGAGCCATCAGGTAATTTTTTCAAGAAGTAATTTTTGATTTCTTCTACTTCCGTCGGGCGAATATTCCGTTTTTTATTGATCAGCAAAATTTCATTGTGGTTCGGCGCTGAGGTAAAGATCACGGTCGTGTCTCCGGCAGTGTAAACCTTTACAAGTTCTGCGTCGGTATTTTCAAGTTGATTCAATACTAGTCGAGAATGGCTGTTTGTAACGTTGATTAATTTCACCAGACTCACCTCACATTCTATGTATTTATTAATAACATTATAGGTCGTTTTTTTTCAAAAGAAAAGCCAGACAACTCGGAATTACCCAATTTTTTGGCAAAACATGGTTGTCTGGCAAAACGAACGGATTGGTCACCGTTTTGACACGTTATTGCTCATCTGTTTCCGATGGTTTTTCCTCTTCAGCAGAAGGTGTTTCTTGAGGAAGTGCAGAGGATTCGGCTGAAGTTACAACGATTTTATCGGAATCCTCCAATTGTGCTTTTAATTGACGAACTTGAGGATGCTCAAGATAATATTCAGCAATCCCGTCTTCGATTTGATCTTGGATGGTCCTGCGCAATGGGCGAGCACCCATCGTTGCACTGTAACCTAGATCGACCAGTTTTTCTTGCACGTCTTGTGGAACATCGATATGCAATTTTTGATGACTAAGTGTTTGATTGACATCATGCAGCATAAGGGACACGATCGATAACAAGTTTTCCTTGCTTAGTACCTTGAATTCGATGATCCCGTCAAAGCGATTGAGAAATTCTGGCGTAAAGTAATTGTTCAATTGATTTAACACGGAACGAGTGATGCCTTCACGCGCTGCGCCAAAGCCGACGTTGGCTTCAACTTTGCCAGTTCCAGCATTACTTGTCATGATGATCAAGGTATCTTTAAAGCTGACTGTACGTCCTTGGGCATCCGTCAAACGACCATCATCGAGAATTTGCAAGAACATATGCAATACATCAGGATGGGCTTTTTCCACTTCGTCTAATAAAATCAGGCTATATGGATTCCGACGAACTTTTTCCGTCAATTGACCCGCTTCTTCATAGCCAACGTAACCAGGAGGAGAGCCAATCAGTTTGGATACACTGTGTTTTTCCATGTATTCTGACATATCGAAACGAATCATCGATTCTTCAGAACCAAACATCTCATAGGCTAATTGTTTTGCTAATTCGGTTTTCCCGACACCGGTTGGACCGACGAATAAGAAAGAGCCAATTGGACGGTTTTGTTTGCCTAAACCGACCCGATTTCTGCGGATCGCTTTGGCTACTTTATCGATCGCTTCATCTTGTCCGATAACTTTAGCTTTCAAGTCATCCGCAAGATTTTTCAATTGCGTTTGTTCTTTTTCTTTCAATTCACCAACTGGAATATTTGTCCGTTCTTCAACGATTTGTTCCATGTCTTTTTCGGTAATGACTGGCGTTTCTTCTTCGCTGATTTGGCGTTCCTTCATTTTTTGCAATTTATTGATTTGATCGCGATAGTAAGCAGCTTTTTCGAAATCTTCTTCTCGAGAGGCAGCTTGTTTTTGCTCTTCCGCTTCTTGTAATTTCTTTTCGATCGTTTTTGGATCAACGATTTGGATCG
Organism: Enterococcus sp. DIV1368d; assembly: GCF_050542975.1. Taxonomy (NCBI): domain Bacteria; kingdom Bacillati; phylum Bacillota; class Bacilli; order Lactobacillales; family Enterococcaceae; genus Enterococcus; species Enterococcus sp. DIV1368d. Next base: position 1,580,316 of record NZ_CP172939.1, read on the forward strand.
TTAAGTTTTTCTTAGAACCTGTTTCATCTAGTAGATCGATTGCTTTATCAGGCAAGAATCGGTCTTGGATGTATCGGTTAGAAAGGGTAGCGGCAGCTGCGATCGCTTCATCAGTATATTTCACATGATGATAATCTTCATAACGTGGTTGCAAACCTTTTAAGATGCGGATCGTTTCTTCCACAGAAGGTTCATCCACCCGTACTGGTTGCAAACGGCGTTCTAAAGCAGCATCTTTTTCGATGATGCGGTATTCATTTAACGTCGTTGCTCCGACCATTTGTAGTTCTCCACGGGCAAGAGCTGGTTTTAAGATGTTTCCAGCATCCATATTTCCGTCGCCAGCTGCACCAGCGCCAACGATTTCATGGACTTCATCAATGAACAAAATCACGTTTTCTGCTTGCTTGATTTCTTCAATCAATTTTTGGATGCGTTCTTCGAATTGGCCACGAATACCTGTGCCTTGAACAAGAGACGCAACGTCCAAACGAATGACTTCTTTGTCCATCAGTTTTTGTGGTACATCGCCATCGACGATTTTTTGGGCTAACCCTTCAACGACGGCAGTTTTCCCAACCCCAGGTTCTCCAATAAGCACAGGGTTGTTTTTTGTTCGGCGATTAAGGATCTCAATCACTCGTTTGATCTCTGAATCACGACCTACGACTGGATCGACTTCGCCATCACGAGCCATTTGGGTAATATTGATACCGTATTCTCCTAACAGACCTGCAGCTGCTTGGTTATTGCGTGGAGGCTGACCGCCGACAAAACCATTACCGCCGGTTTGCGTCGGAGGGGTTTGTTCATAAGGGTTATTTCCTTGCTGCATCTGGCGAGACATTTGACGAAATAGATCATCAATATTGCCGAATCCAAAAGGATCTTGCGCCATTGCAGCTGCAGCATTCCCAGATTGAGCTTTTAATTTTTGGTAACAACTTTGACAATAATCGAGTTGTTTTCTTTGACCATTGACACTGGCATATAAATGAATAGACGCTTCATTTTTGCCGCAATTTTGACAAAGCATAGATTCACGACCTTTCATATTTGTTCCAACACCCTTATTTTACGGCGCTTTTTTACACTTGTAAAAGAAAAGGGGCTGTGTGCATAGAAACGGTCATCTTCGAGGTAATGTGTTATTGACCTTTACTGACCATAATTCTATTATACTAACTTTTTGTCAGACTGCAAGAATTTTACTCGTAAAAATTTTTGCCGCTCTTTCATTAGCAGAAGCGTCTTTTAAATAAAAAGTAATTCCATTATAATAGAAAGAAAGAGGTGAGAATTGAGGATGGAGAACAGAGATTTTGCTTCAGAAATAACGCGTTTGCGCAATGGAGAGATCCAAGAATTGATTGTCCAACAGCCAGAATTCCTGGCGTTTAGAGATGTCTGGCTCCAGTTGGAAGATCGGTCTTCTTTTGTCGGAGAAGCGGGTTTAAATGGGAAGATCATCTACCGTTATGTGCAAGAAAATAAATAGGACATTTATTTCAATCGTTTATTTAAGAGAAAACGGTTGTCTATCGAGGAAAAAAATGGTAATCTTAACAGTTGAAAGGGCGATTTTTTTCGGGTGTCATTGCATGCATGAAAATTTTGCCTTCACACAAAAAAACGTATCATAAAGGAGATTGATCAATATGGAAAAGAAAGATTTTCACGTAGTTGCTGAGACAGGGATTCACGCACGTCCAGCTACATTATTGGTTCAAACAGCAAGCAAATTCAACTCTGATATCAACTTAGAGTACAAAGGTAAATCAGTAAACCTTAAATCAATCATGGGCGTAATGTCATTAGGCGTTGGCCAAGGTTCTGATGTAACTATCACTGCTGAAGGTGCTGACGAAGCAGATGCAATCGCTGCAATCGTAGAAACAATGAAAAAAGAAGGTTTGTCTGAATAATGGTTGAGATGCTAAAAGGAATTGCTGCTAGTGATGGTGTAGCCGTTGCGAAAGCCTACCTGTTAGTACAACCTGATTTATCTTTTTCAAAAGTATCAGTTGAAGATACTGCAGCAGAGGAAGCACGCTTAGATGATGCGTTAGCGAAGTCAACAGCGGAATTACAACAAATCCGTGACAAAGCAGCGCAAACTTTAGGTGAAGCAGAAGCACAAGTATTTGATGCTCATTTAATGGTTCTTTCTGATCCTGAGATGATTGGTCAAATCAAACAAAACGTGACAGATAACAAAGTCAATGCAGAAGCTGCGTTGAAAGAAGTTACTGACATGTATATTGGTATGTTTGAAGCAATGGATGACAATGCTTACATGCAAGAACGGGCAGCTGACATTAAAGATGTCGCAAAACGTATCTTGGCGCATTTGCTGAATGTGACTTTGCCTAATCCTTCAATGATCAACGAAGAAGTAGTCGTTGTTGCGCATGACTTGACACCAAGTGATACTGCACAATTAGACCGCAACTTTGTAAAAGCTTTTGTAACAGATATCGGTGGACGTACTTCTCATTCCGCTATCATGGCACGTTCTCTTGAAATCCCAGCAATCGTTGGAACAATGGAGATCACTGCAAAAGTGAAAGCGGGCGACATCTTAGCTGTTAACGGTATTATCGGTGACGTTATCGTCAACCCGACAGATGACCAAGCAGCTGAATTTGTTGAAGCTGGGAAAGCCTACGCAGAACAAAAAGCAGAATGGGAAAAATTGAAAGATGCTGAAACAGTTACCGCTGATGGTAAGCACTTTGAATTAGCTGCGAACATTGGAACGCCTAAAGATTTAGAAGGTGTCCACAACAATGGTGCAGAAGCAGTCGGTTTATACCGTACTGAATTCTTGTACATGGATTCTCCTGATTTCCCAACAGAAGAAGACCAATACAAAGCATACAAAGCAGTTTTAGAAGGAATGGCTGGCAAACCAGTGGTTGTCCGTACAATGGATATCGGTGGCGATAAAGAACTTCCTTACCTAAAATTGCCTCATGAAATGAATCCTTTCTTAGGCTATCGTGCATTGCGTATCAGCTTATCTGAACTTGGGGATGACATGTTCCGTACCCAACTTCGTGCGTTGTTACGTGCCTCTGCTCACGGCAACTTACGTATCATGTTCCCAATGGTGGCAACATTGAAAGAGTTCCGTACTGCGAAGAAAATGTATGAAGAAGAGCGTCAAAAATTGATTGACGAAGGCGTTGAGGTTTCTAACGAGATCCAAGTCGGAATCATGATCGAAATTCCAGCAGCTGCTGTCTTAGCAGACAAGTTTGCGAAGGAAGTTGACTTCTTCAGTATTGGTACCAATGACTTGATCCAATACACAATGGCTGCAGACCGCATGAACGAGCGCGTGTCTTACTTGTACCAACCATACAACCCATCAATTTTACGTTTGATCAAAAACGTGATCGACTCAGCGCATGCTGAAGGCAAATGGGCTGGTATGTGTGGAGAAATGGCGGGCGATCAAACTGCTGTGCCGCTTCTTGTAGGTATGGGCTTAGATGAGTTCTCAATGAGTGCAACATCTGTTCTGAAAACACGCAGCTTAATGAAACGCTTGTCAACGACTGACATGCAAGAATTAGCAAAACGTGCTTTAGAAGATTGCGATACAATGGAAGAAGTTGTTGAGCTAATCGAACAGTATGTAAACTAATCATTTCTAGGCAACAAGCAATTTTGCTTGTTGCCTTTTTTTTTATAATAAGAAGCCTTCTTGTTCGATTTGACTTGCAACAGCCTGCTCGTTTTTTCAGAAAACGAACAATTTTGTCATATCTTTGTATAAAGCTATGATTCCGTAGGTTTTTCACGTATCATGATTAAATGGGGAACAAAATCTAGGACCATGGTAGGAGTATGTCTCCGATTGCCTATGGTATACTAATATCAGATATAAGCATTTCCAAGGAGGAATCATCTTTGAAAGTACTTCTTTATTTTGAAGGAGAAAAATTATTAGCTAAATCAGGTATCGGTCGAGCGTTGGCCCATCAGCAACGAGCACTGACATCTGTCGGGATTCCTTTTACTCTTGATAAAAATGATGAGGACTATGATATCCTTCATATCAACACGTATGGGATCAATAGTATGCACATGGTCAACAAAGCCAAAAGACAAGGGAAAAAAGTGATTTATCATGCCCATTCTACAGAAGAGGATTTTCGTAATTCATTTATCGGCTCAAACCAGCTTTCGCCATTATATAAAAAATATTTGATCAATCTTTATTCTAGAGCCGATCAGTTGATCACCCCGACTCCTTATTCGAAAGAACTTTTGGAAGGGTATGGTATCCAAGTACCGATCGAGGCAATCTCAAACGGCATCGATCTTGACAAATATCAGCCGGATCAAGAGAAAGAAAAAGCCTTTCGCGAGTATTTCAATCTCTTACCAGATCAAAAAGTCATTATATCCGTCGGTTTATTTTTTGAACGAAAAGGCATTCTTGATTTTGTAGAGATAGCTAGACAGTTGCCTGAGTATACGTTTATCTGGTTTGGTCATACACCAATGATGACGATTCCTAAACAGATCCGCGACCTCGTCAATGAAGACCATCCAGAAAATGTGTTGTTTCCAGGTTATATCAAAGGGGATATCATCGAAGGCGCATATTCCGCTGCCGATTTATTCTTCTTTCCTTCTTATGAAGAAACAGAAGGGATCGTAGTCCTTGAGGCGTTAGCCAGCCGCCAAAATGTGCTTGTTCGGGATATTCCTGTTTATAAAGGGTGGCTAAGTAATGGGCGCAATGCATACATGGAAAAAACCAATGAAGGATTTATTGAGAAAATCAAAGGAATCGTGGAGGGCACGTTACCACCATTGAGTGAAGCGGGTTATGAAACAGCAAAGCAAAAGAGTATTGATGAAATTGGGTTTAAATTACAAGAGGTTTATACAAAAGTGATGAATACGGAATGAAGAAACTAATGTAAAGTTTGGAGGTACCGTTTTGAAAATCGGATTTTTTACTGACACCTACTTCCCCCAGGTAAGTGGTGTGGCGACATCGATCAAGACATTGAAAGAAGAGCTTGAGAAAAAAGGCCATAAAGTGTATATCTTTACAACGACCGATCCAAATGCTGATCTGGATGAAGAAGATATCATTCGCATGCCAAGTGTCCCGTTTGTGTCCTTCAAAGATCGGCGAATCGTGGTTCGCGGCATGTTGTATGCCTATTTGATCGCCAAAGAATTAGAATTGGAATTGATCCATACCCATACAGAGTTTGGTTCTGGGATGTTGGGGAAAATGGTGGGGCGTAAATTGCAGATTCCTGTGATCCATACCTACCATACAATGTATGAAGATTACTTGCACTACATCGCAAACGGAAAGGTCTTGCGGCCATCTCACGTGAAATATCTTTCACGGCTATTTGCCAACCACTCGACAGGTGTTGTTTGTCCAAGTGAACGGGTCATCGATACGCTGAGAGGGTATGGTGTGGTTTCACCGATGCGGATCATCCCCACAGGGATCGAAGTTGAGAAGTTTCGCCGACCGGACATTACAACTGACATGAAAAAAGAATTGCGGGAGAAATTGGGCATCACTGAGAATCAGCCCATGCTGCTTTCCCTCAGCCGTATTTCTTATGAAAAAAATATCCAAGCAATCATCGACGGCATGCCAGAAATTTTAACGAAGATTCCTGATGCGCAATTAGTGATCGTTGGGAAAGGTCCGCATAAAGAAAAATTAGAAGAAAAAGTGGTGGATATGGCTCTATCTGACCATGTTCAATTTGTTGGCGAAGTGGCAAATGATAAAGTGGCGATCTATTACCACGCTGCGGATTACTTCGTTAGTGCGTCCACATCAGAAACACAGGGACTGACTTACACGGAAGCAATGGCTGCTGGAACCCCGTTAGTCGTTGAAGGCAATGACTACTTAAATACCTTGATCGACGATCCGTCTTTAGGCGTAACCTATGAGAGTGATCGGGATTTCGCAAAAGCATTTATTGATTATTATGAACGAAAGATTCCTGCTGATCCCGAAGTTCTTGCTAGAAAAATGTACGAGATCTCGGCATTGCGCTTCGGTGAGTCGATGCTATCTTTCTACCATGACATGGTCGCTTATTATGAAACAGAACGCATCGAAAAAGAAACCGAGCAGACGCTAGAAAAATTCAAAGTAAAATTAAAGGCCTTTCGCCGAACGATCGATTAAACAGAAAATTTTCGCAAGTTCATGTTTTTAGCGTATACTAAAGACATGAACTTTTTTATTTTGGAGGGATCTGCATGAAATTAGGATTTATCGGTACTGGTGTCATGGGTCAAGCGATGGTTGGTCATCTTTTAGCTGCAGGACATACAGTGAATGTTTACAATCGGACGAAAGCAAAAACAGATGAACTCGTTGCGAATGGAGCAATTTGGTGTGACACCCCAACAGAAGTTGCATCAGAAAGTGAAATCATCTTTACAATGGTTGGTTATCCATCCGACGTTGAAGAGGTTTACTATGGGGCACAAGGGATTTTTCAAACGGCTGTGACGGGCAAAACACTGGTGGATTTTACCACCAGTACACCTGATTTGGCAGAACGAATCTACCAGACAGCGAAGGAAAAAGGAGCAGCGAGTATTGATGCGCCAGTTTCTGGTGGTGATCTTGGTGCGAGAAACGCCACGCTAACGATTATGGTTGGTGGCGATGAAGAAGCTTACCAACAAGTAAAACCACTTTTTGAAGTATTAGGAAAGACGTTTCAACTTCAAGGAGGGGCAGGGAAGGGTCAGCATACGAAAATGGCCAATCAGATCATGATTGCCGGAACCATGACGGGGATGACAGAAATGCTGGTCTATGCGAATCAAGCCGGTCTTGATTTACCACGAGTGATTGACACGCTTTCTGGCGGTGGGGCAGCCAATTGGTCCATGACGAATTACAGTCCTCGTATCCTAAAAGAGGATTATTCTCCAGGCTTTTTTGTCAAACATTTCATCAAAGATTTGGGGATCGCTTTGGATGAGGCCAAGAAGATGGGATTGGATTTGCCAAGCACCGCTTTAGCTAAAAAATTGTATGATCAGTTAGCTGAAAAAGGCTTCGAAAATGACGGAACGCAGGCGCTGATTAAACTTTGGTGGCAAGATGGAAAAAAATCTTAAAATGACAAAAAAAATACGAAAAATCAATGCAAGATAGAGGATGTTTTGATACAATATAACGGACAGAAAAAGGAGGCTTACGAATGAAAAGTTCGCAATTAGTCGCTATCATCAAACGTTTAGAAGCGATGGTCGAAGCGCAAGACAATGAAGTTCAAGTACGTCGTTTTGAAAAAGAAGGCGTCGAAAAATGTACCGTTACTTATGACAATTCGACAGAAACGTTTGAATTAACGGAAGCAGAATCAAGTCAATCTTATCAATTTGATAATGTTGATATTGTAGCCATGGAAATCTATGATTTGATCCAATAAGAATGAGTGGGACGTTCGTCGTCGCTTTCTCATTTCTAAACAGCAAGCCTACTTGGGCTTGCTGTTTTTTATTTATCTGCTGCTTTTTCTTGGCGATACAGGTGATTAAGGATGATCCCTAATGGATCGAGATCTTCCGGGGCTAAAGGAAGCGCAGCGCTTGCTGGCGGGAGTGGCTGGAATGTTTCCTCGGGAGAAAGAACTTTTGTTTGGATCAACTTGCCAAAGCTAACTTGATAGTATTTGATTTGAGTCGTCTGTGATCCTGGCTCCTCTAAGTCAAGGAGAATAGAAAAAATCACTTCTGGTTCTTGAATAAACTGATTGACCCTCACGATTTCTTGGTAAAAGCTTTGTGCTAAATGGATCTGGCGCTGCAGTACACTAGCTTGTTCAAACAATAGGTGATCAATCAGATATGCTAAGCGTTTTTTAAGGAGTGAAAAACAGTCGGTCTTCTTTCCTGCAAAAAAACAGCCGATTTCTCGCCACTTCTGTTCCAAGGGATACGCATCCATTTGAGGGAGTTGCTTACGTAAGGTCAATAGCGTCAGTTCGTTGACAGTCGGCAATTGAAAGGTTTCTGACAATACTTGAAACAATGCTGGCAATTTTTTTGTTTGCCGAAAGGGACCATAACTGCCAATTTGTGGTGTTTGAGTGATCGTGAAGGTATGATTCGTCAAGTCAACAAAGCAATAGTTGGCTGAATGGTTCATTTGTCGGTTGTAGATAGGATGAAAAGCTTGGATCAAACGACATTCAAGTAATAGTGCATCCAATTCTGTATCTGTTTCGATCGTTTCAAAATCAACGACATTATAAACAAGTCGAAGCACCTTATTGGCATGCTGCTGATTTTTTCGGAAGTAAGAAACGACACGCTGTTTCAATGATTTGGCTTTTCCTACATACAAGACTTCGTTGTGCTGATCCTTCATTAAATAAACACCAGGCTTTTCAGGCAGTGCATTTGCTTTGTTTTTTAGAAACTCTTTGTTCGGATTCATCGATCGTTCCTCTCCTTCCTTCAAAGAGTAGCAGATGAAGCGTAAGAGAGCAACGTTTGTTGGCTATCGACAATAAAAAATTAGAAATAGAGTGGAGGCAACAAAATGATAAACTTTGACATTCAAAGGAAATTTCTCTATAACAGAAACGGATTATTTTGTCAACTTGCAGCTTTTAAAATCTTAGAAAATCAATTCTTAAATAAAAATGCGCTTAAAAATAAAAAAAGTTCGAAAAAATTCTTGCATTTCTCAATAACTTCCGATATAGTTTGACTATCAAATGATTTGATTATCAAAGTATTCGGATGGTGAAGGTTATGGAACCCAATTTAGAAACAGTTAATGACTACTTAGTCAGCGTCTTTAATGACATCTTAGTGATTGAAGAATCTGAATTGAAAAAATCTCAATTCAAAGACCTTTCAATTACCGAAATGCATACCATCGAAGCCATCGGGATGTACAAAAAAAAGACCACGACTGAAGTTGCCAAAGAGCTTTCGATCACTGTTGGGACTTTGACCATCGCGATCAATCGTTTGGTGAAAAAAGAATATGTAGAACGGATTCGCAGTGAAGATGATCGGCGAGTCGTCAAACTAGGTTTGACGAAAAAAGGAAAACTCCTTTATCGTGTTCATCAGCATTTTCATCGTGAGATGGTGAAGGGTGTCTTGAGTCAGATGTCTCCTGAAGAGGAACAGGCACTGTTGAAAGCACTGAAAAATCTGCATGACTTTTTACAAGATTATAAGTGAGAATAATGGATGAATATGTTTGGAAAAATTACCGCGACTGCAAGTTATGTTCCAGAAAAAATCGTAACAAATGATGATCTATCAAATTTGATGGATACTTCAGATGAATGGATCCATTCTCGCACGGGAATCAAACGAAGAAGAGTCGCTGTCGGCGAAAACACTTCAGACCTTTGTATTCGCGTCGCTCAAACGCTCTTACAAGATGCTCAGCTTTCAGCAGAAAGTCTAGATTTTATCTTGGTAGCGACGATCACACCGGATTTCAATACACCGGCGGTTGCTTGCCAAGTCCAAGGGGCGATTGGGGCAGTCAATGCCTTTGCTTTTGATATCAGTGCAGCATGTGCTGGTTTCGTTTATGCATTGTCTATGGCTGAAAAACTGATTCGAACGGGCGCTAAAAAAGGATTGGTCATCGGTGGAGAAGTACTTTCAAAAGTCTTGGATTGGAACGACCGTTCGACGGCTGTTTTATTCGGAGATGGTGCCGGCGGTCTATTGTTGGAAGCATCTTCAGAGCAGCATTTGCTCAAAGAGTCTTTAAAAGCAGATGGGACGCGAGGCATGTCCTTAACATCTGGTTTTCGAACGAATGAGAATCCTTTTTCACAAAACGCTCCGGCGTATAGTGCTTGTATGCAAATGATTGGACGAGAAATCTTTGATTTTGCGACGCGTGATGTGGTCGCCTCGATCAATGATCTGACACAAGATGAAGCAATCGATTATTTTTTGCTTCACCAAGCAAATTCACGTATTTTAGACAAAGTTGCTCGCAAGCTGAAGCAGCCCCGTGAGAAATTTTTGCAAAATATGCAAGATTATGGCAATACTTCGGCAGCCTCGATTCCGTTATTGCTAGATGAAGAAATCAAACGAGGTACACTGTCACTTGGCAGTGGTCAAAAAGTGGTGTTCTCAGGTTTTGGCGGCGGATTGACATGGGGAACTATGTTAGCCACCTTATAACTTGTTCACGAAACAAAATTACTATTGAAAAACACATTGGAGGAATATACACATGGTATTCGAAAAAATTCAAGAAATCGTAGCAGAAGAATTAGGAAAAGAAAAAGAAGAAATCAAATTGAACACAAACATCCAAGAAGATTTAGAAGCAGACAGCTTGGATCTTTTCCAAATCATTAACGAGATCGAAGATGAATTCGATGTGAAGATCGAAACAGAAGATGGTATCACAACCGTTGAAGATCTAGTTAAATATGTAGAAAAACAACAAGCATAAAACAAAGGCTAGGCAGACAGCCTAGCCTTTCCTTTTTAAGAACGTGTTTTTGCTGATTCATAGACGAACTGCAAGAAGCCATGTTCTCCAACGACAACGATCAAAGTAATGAAGGAGTGCAAGATGAAGACAGCCTTTTTATTTAGCGGTCAAGGCGCACAGTACCCCCAAATGGGAGAAGAGCTCTATCACCAAGAAGCAATCGTTCGTGAGACGTTTGAACAAGCCAGCACCATTCTAGGATATGATATGGCCGAGCTATGCTTTACTGAAAACGAACGTTTAAACCAGACGGAATATACGCAGCCTGCCATCTTAACGGTAAGTACGGCTTTTTGGCGACTTTTGGATGCGCAAGGAATCAAAGCAGATGCTGTTGCTGGCTTGAGTTTAGGCGAATATACAGCCTTAGTCGCTAGTGGTGCGCTTGATTTCCAGACAGCAGTCGCATTGGTGCAAAAGCGCGGTCGGTATATGGCAAGTGCGGCGCCAGCAGGTATTGGGAAAATGGTCGCTGTGATGAACACACCCGCTGAAACGATTGAAGAAATCTGTAAAGAAGCAAGTCAAGTGGGGATCGTGACACCAGCGAATTACAATACGCCGCAGCAGATCGTCATTGGCGGTGAAGCGCCGGCAGTGGATAAAGCGGTGGAATTGTTACAAGCTGCTGGAACCAAACGGGTGATTCCTTTAAATGTCAGCGGTCCTTTCCATACTGCTTTGTTGGAACCCGCATCGCAGCAATTAGCACAGGAATTAGCTCAAATCACCTTTGATGAGTTACAAGTACCTGTCATCAGCAATACGACCGCGCAGCCAATGCAGCAAGACCAAATCAAGGAACTGTTGACGCTGCAAGTGAAATCGCCAGTGCGTTTTTACGAAAGCATTGCGACACTGAAGCAGCTTGGCATCCAACAAGTCATCGAGATCGGACCAGGAAAAGTATTGAGCGGTTTTATGAAGAAAATAGACAAAGAAATACAGACTGCGCGTGTAGAAGATAGCCAAACGTTGGCAGATACACTAGCCCGATTCAACTAGGAGGAATTTATGGATCTGCAAAATAGAAACGTCTTTGTAACTGGTAGCTCGCGAGGGATCGGTTTTACCATCGCGGAAGCCTTTGCCAAAGAAGGAGCGAATATCGTTTTAAATGGACGAAAAGAAATTCCCCAGTCACTGATCGATCGCATCACCAGCTACGGCGTGAAATGTGTAGCGATCAATGGGGACATTTCTGATTTTGATCAAGCGGCAGCCATGCTTTTAGAAGCAGAAGCGGCAGTCGGACCGATCCACATTTTAGTCAATAATGCCGGGATCACGAATGACAAATTATTGTTGAGAATGAAACCCGAAGATTTTGATTCAGTGATCAAAATCAATTTGACTGGTACCTTCAATATGACGCAGCACGCGTTGAAAAAAATGATGAAGCTGCGAGAAGGCCGCATCATCAATTTGACGAGTGTGGTCGGCTTGACGGGAAATATCGGGCAAGCCAACTATGCGGCAAGTAAAGCTGGCGTGATCGGTTTTACGAAATCTGCCGCTCGTGAAGGTGCCGCTCGGGGGATCACCTGCAATGCGATCGCCCCAGGATTTATCGAAACAGAGATGACTGAAGTGCTGTCGGATAAAGTCAAAGAACAATCATTGGCAAATATTCCATTACAGCGTTTTGGTTCCACACAGGATGTTGCGCAAACAGCAGTCTTTTTAGCAAAAAGCCCCTACATCACTGGTCAGGTGATCAGTGTAGACGGCGGGATGGCAATGCAAGGGTAGGAGGAAGAATAGATGAATCGAGTAGTAGTTACAGGATACGGCGTCACTTCTCCAATCGGAAATGACCCAGAAACATTTTTAGCAAGTTTACAAAACGGGACCAACGGCATCGGCCCGATTACAAAATTTGACGCAGAAGCAACAGGGATCTCAGTTGCCGCTGAAGTCAAAGATTTTCCGTTAGAAAAGTACTTCGTTAAAAAAGATACGAAGCGGATGGATCTTTTTTCCATTTATGGAATTTATGCGGCGTTAGAAGCGATGGAAATGGCGAAGTTAGATACAGAAACCATTGATGTGGATCGTTTTGGCGTGATGGTTGGTTCAGGGATCGGCGGCTTGCCAACGATTCAAGACCAAGTAATTCGGATGCATGACAAAGGAGCAAATCGGGTATCACCAATGTTCGTACCGATGTCGATCGTAAATATGGTTGCCGGCAACATTGCATTACGGGTAGGTGCGAAAGGCATTTGTACGACGACTGTTTCCGCCTGTGCTTCTGGTACCCATTCAATCGGTGAAGCTTTTCGGAACATCAAGCATGGCTACGCAGATGTCATGATCGCTGGTGGTTCAGAAGCGACGATCTGTGAAATCGGTATCGCTGGTTTTGCGTCTCTGACGGCGTTAACCACTGAATCAGACCCTGACAAAGCTTCCGTTCCGTTTGATAAAAATCGTAGTGGGTTTGTCATGGGTGAAGGCGCTGGCGTCTTCATTTTAGAATCATTGGCGCATGCGCAAAAACGTGGGGCAACGATTTTAGGTGAAGTCGTAGGGTACGGTGCGAACTGTGATGCCTACCATATGACTGCGCCAAATCCTGATGGATCAGGTGCTGGAAAAGCAATGAAATTGGCGATGCAAGAAGCATCGATCACCCCAGCTGAAGTTGGCTACATCAATGCCCACGGTACAAGCACGCCTGCCAATGACAGTGCAGAAGCGACATCGATCCAATACGGATTGGGCGAAGACTATAAAAAACCATATGTCAGCAGTACAAAGTCAATGACTGGTCATTTGCTTGGGGCGGCTGGTGGAATCGAAGCCATTGCTTCACTATTAGCATTACAACATCAATTTATTCCACCAACCATCAACGTGACAGAACAAGATCCTGAGATCGACTTGAACGTTGTTATCAATCAAAGCCAACCAGCAGAATTGACCTATGCCATGAGTAATTCACTTGGGTTTGGCGGTCATAATGCAGTGATCTTGTTGAAACGTTGGGAGGAAGCGTAATTGGAAACACATGAGGTAAAAGAGCTGCTCAGCCAATTCGATCAATCGACGTTAACTGAGCTTCAATTAAAAAAAGAGACATTTGAACTTTATTTTAATAAAAATACGACAAGTGGGCTACAAAGTGCATCCTCTGCACCTGCATCTGCTCCTGCAGCGAATGCTGCGCCAACTCCTACTGCACCAACGCCTGCTGTCTCAGCAACACCGGACACAGTAGAAACGGCAAAACCTGTCTTAGAGGGCAAAGAAGTTGTCTCTCCATTAGTGGGTGTCGTTTATTTGAAACCAAGTCCTGATAAAGACAACTTCAAACAAATCGGCGATCACGTGAAAAAAGGTGATATTCTCTGTATCGTTGAAGCGATGAAAGTCATGAATGAAATCGTCAGCGACGTCGATGGCGAATTAGTTGAAGTCTTGGTTGAAAGCGAACAAATCGTTGAATACAATCAACCATTATTCCGTGTGAAAGAAGGGTAAAGCAATGAGCGCATTAACGATTCAAGAAATCAAAGAAATCATCCCTCATCGTTATCCGATGCTTTTAGTGGATCGGGTAGAGGAGTTAGAAGAAGGCAAACGGGTCGTTGCGAAGAAAAACGTTACTATCAATGAGCCGTTTTTCCAAGGTCATTTTCCCCATGAACCAGTGATGCCCGGAGTATTGATCGTGGAAGCAATGGCACAAGCAGGTGCTGTGGCATTGCTATCATTGGAAGATTTTCGTGGGAAAACTGCCTACTTTGGCGGTTTAGACAAAGCGAAATTCAGAAAAAAAGTAACACCAGGCGATACCTTGATCTTAGAAGTAGAAATAATCAAAGTGAAATCTGCAGCTGGCATCGGCAAAGGAATTGCCTATGTTGATGGGAAAAAAGTGGCGGAAGCAGAATTGACTTTCATGATTGGATAGGTGAGACATGTTTTCTAAAGTATTGATCGCAAACCGTGGCGAAATCGCCGTACGTATCATTCGCGCTTGTCGCGAATTAGGTATTCGAACGGTCGCCGTTTATTCAGAAGCAGATAAAGAAGCGTTGCATACAGAGCTTGCCGATGAAGCGATTTGTATCGGACCTGCCAAAGCAGCCGACTCTTATTTGAATGTACAGCAGATCCTAAGCGCTGCGATCGTCACAAAGGCTGAGGCGATCCATCCTGGATTTGGCTTTCTTTCAGAGAATAGCCGCTTTGCTGCGATGTGCGAGGAATGCAATATCGTCTTTATTGGGCCAAAGAGTGAGACTATCGATGCAATGGGAAACAAAATCAATGCAAGACGCTTGATGATCGAAGCAGAAGTACCGGTCATTCCCGGAAGCAAAGGCGCGATTTCTGATGTGGAAGAAGCTTTAACGATCGCTGAAGAGATTGGTTACCCAGTCATGCTCAAAGCTGCGGCCGGCGGTGGCGGTAAAGGGATACGGAAAGTCGCCGATAAAGAAGCGTTGCCGCATCATTTTGCTTCGGCGCAGCAAGAAGCAAAAGCGGCATTTGGCAACGATGAAATGTACATTGAAAAAATCATTTATCCTGCTCGACACATAGAAGTGCAAGTGTTAGGTGATTCTTTTGGTAATATTATCCACCTTGGTGAACGCGATTGCTCGCTACAACGCAACAACCAAAAAGTGTTGGAAGAATCCCCTTCTGTGGTGATTTCTGAAAGCAAGCGAGCAGAACTAGGAGAAGCAGCGGTGCGTGCCGCACAAGCGGTAGGGTATCGTAATGCTGGCACGATCGAGTTTTTAATGGCGGACACTGGGGAGTTTTATTTCATGGAAATGAACACTCGAATTCAAGTGGAACACCCGATCACCGAAATGGTGACAAACATTGATCTAGTCAAAAAACAACTTGAAGTCGCTAGTGGCGAACCGCTAGGCTTGACGCAAGCAGACATCAAGATGACGGGCGCGGCGATCGAATGTCGGATCAATGCAGAAAATCCAGCCTTCAATTTTGCACCGTCACCAGGCAAGATCAACAATTTGTTTTTACCAAGTGGCGGCCTAGGCGTTCGTGTAGACAGTGCCATGTATTCTGGCTACACGATTCCACCTTATTATGATTCTATGATCGCTAAAGTGATCGTTCACGGCGAGAACCGTTTCGAAGCGTTGATGAAGATGCAGCGGGCGTTAGCCGAATTAGTGACCGATGGTGTCATTACGAATGCAGAATTCCAAATGGACTTGATCAGTCACCCGAAAGTGATTGCGGGAGACTATACAACCGCCTTTTTACAAGAGGAATTTCTGCCAAATTGGACACCTGAACAATAGGAGGGAAGATGAGTGGCTTTATTTAAGAAGAAAAACTACATTCGCATCAATCCTAATCGAGGTCAGCTGCCAACGAACGAACCAGTCGTACCAGATAATCTTTGGGCGAAATGTCCTAGTTGCAAACGAACGCTTTATACGAAGGAGATGGGGGCAGAGAAAGTCTGTCCTCACTGCGGGTATAATTTCCGAATCAGTGCCTGGGAACGGATCGCTATCACGATTGATGAGAAAAGTTTTGAAGAATGGGACACAGATGTAACCACAAAAGATCCTCTTGATTTTCCTGGATATTTGGATAAAGTCGCCCAAATGCAAGAAAAAACTGGGTTGCATGAGGCTGTCCTCACAGGAGAAGCAAAAGTTCAAGGATTGCCGTTAGCGATCGGAATCATGGATGCGAATTTCATCATGGGCAGTATGGGAACGGTCGTAGGGGAGAAGATTACCCGTTTGTTTGAACGTGCGATCGAAAAACAGCTACCAGTTGTTCTTTTTACCGCTTCAGGTGGTGCGCGGATGCAAGAAGGAATTTTGTCACTGATGCAAATGGCAAAAATCTCTGCGGCGGTAAAACGCCACAGTAAAGCTGGCTTGTTTTATCTAACGGTTTTAACGGACCCGACAACCGGTGGCGTCACCGCTAGTTTTGCGATGGAAGGGGATATCATCCTGGCAGAACCGCAAGCCTTGATCGGTTTTGCTGGACGACGTGTGATTGAACAAACCATTCGTCAGGAACTACCTGAAGACTTTCAAAAGGCAGAGTTTCTGTTAGATCATGGCTTTGTCGATCAAATCGTTCCGCGGACGAACTTGCGGGAGAAAATCCACCATTTGATTTCTTTGCATACGCGGAAAGGATGGGATCGTAATGACTAGAGCAGCCCACGAAATCGTTGAACTCGCTCGCAGCAAAGACCGTTTGACGGCACTGGATTACTTTGACGGCATTTTTTCTGAGTTTGAAGAGTTTCATGGAGACCGTCTGTTTGGCGAAGATGAAGCCGTTGTTGGCGGCATTGCTTGTTTAGATGGCAAGCCAGTGACCGTGATCGGTATTCAAAAAGGCCGTAATCTGCCTGAAAATTTACGCAGAAACTTTGGCTCGCCACATCCTGAAGGTTATCGCAAAGCGTTACGCTTAATGAAGCAAGCAGAAAAATTTCAGCGACCTGTGGTCACATTGATCAATACAGCAGGGGCGTTTTGCGGTATTGGCGCGGAAGAGCGCGGAGAAGGCGAAGCGATTGCCCGTAACTTGATGGAAATGTCCGATTTAACGGTGCCGATCTTGGCAATCATCATTGGTGAAGGCGGCAGCGGCGGTGCCTTAGCACTGGCATTAGGCGATGAGGTTTGGATGATGGAACATTCGATCTATGCCATTTTATCTCCCGAAGGCTTTGCTTCGATCCTATGGAAAGATGGCAGCCGTGCCAAAGAAGCTGCTGGCTTGATGAAGATCACAGCTCAAGAACTATATGAACTCGGTGTTATTGAAAAAGTGATTGCTGAAACCCATGAAGAGGCCTTTTTACCGAAAGAGCAATTGATGGAACAGATGAAAGCGGCAATTTCAACGAAACTTGCCGAACTTTCTACCTTGCAAACAGATGAATTGCTTGAGGCAAGGTATCAACGTTTTCGCCGATTTTAAAAACTAGGATATCCACTCTGATTAGAGGATGGGTATCCTAGTATTTTTTTATTAAAAGTGTTATTGAATAAATCGTACAAATGGCGAAGTTTTTAGTTTAAAATTTAATTATTCTGTGCTATTATGTATATATTCTGAATATAAGAAGATTATATTGCATAAATATTTGTTTTGAAGAGGAGCGTTTTTAATGAAAAAATTATTTGGAGCACTTGTTGTATTGACGGGGATTTTGGTTTTAGGAGCTTGTGGGAATGGCGGCTCATCGAGTACTGGAAGTTCTAGTGCCAGCGGTTCGTCGGATAATCAATTGGAAGCCATCAAAGCAGCTGGTGTGTTAAATGTGGCAACTTCTGCTGACTTTGCCCCGTTTGAATTTCATGCCTTGATCGATGGCAAAGATACGATCGTGGGCGCAGATATCGATATGGTCAATGAGATCGCTGATCGTCTTGGTGTCGAAGTGAATATTTTGGACCTTGATTTCAATGCTGTTTTGACTGCTTTGCAACAAGGGAAAGCCGATATCGCTGTTTCAGGCATCTCAGCAACTGACGAACGTAAACAGACTTTTGATTTCACCGATAACTATTTTACACCAGAACAAAAATTAGTTGTTAATAAAAACAATGAATCGGCATTTGATTCAATCGAAAGCTTGTCTGGCAAAAAAGTAGGCGCTCAAAAAGGCTCGATCC
Organism: Enterococcus sp. DIV1368d; assembly: GCF_050542975.1. Taxonomy (NCBI): domain Bacteria; kingdom Bacillati; phylum Bacillota; class Bacilli; order Lactobacillales; family Enterococcaceae; genus Enterococcus; species Enterococcus sp. DIV1368d. Next base: position 1,598,484 of record NZ_CP172939.1, read on the forward strand.
AAGAAATGATCGTTCAAGATCAATTAGCTGATTCGCAATTGGTTTCCATCGCCAAAGTTCCGAATCTAGTCAATGAATTGAAACAAGGCTCGATCGACGGTTTGGTCCTTGAAAGTGCGGTTGCTGAATCGTATGTTGCACAAAATGATGACCTCGTGATCACTGATGTAGCATTAGAAGCATCTGAAGGCGATTCTTATGCAATTGCTTTACCTAAAGGGAGTACCGAATTACAAGAAGAACTAAACAGTATTTTGAAAGAATTGATTGAAGATGGTACAATCGATGAGTATGTACAAAAGAACACAGATCTAGCCAACGAAAATGCGGCGCAATAGATAGAACGGAGTAGACACAATTATGGATTTATCCTTTTTAGCGATATATTACCCTTATTTTCTTTCTGGTGTGGTGATCACCATCGTGATCTCTATCATCACCGTGATCTTTGGAACGATTCTAGGGGTGATTTTCGCCCTGATGAAATTATCAAAAGTGACGCCTTTGCGCTGGTTTGCTAATGCGTATATTGAAGTCATCCGCGGCACACCGATGCTGGTGCAGATATTGATCGCTTTTGGTCTTTTGCAAGGAATGTTTGCCTTGCCGACGGTCTCGATCGGCGTGTTGAGTCTTGATTTTGGGCGGCTATTTCCTGGGATCATTGCGCTCTCGCTTAATTCTGGGGCATATGTTGCTGAGATCGTCCGAGGGGGAATCAATGCCGTTGATTACGGTCAAACAGAAGCGGCTGGTTCTTTAGGGTTGCGGCCTTTTCAAACGATGCGTTATGTCGTATTGCCACAAGCACTACGCAACATTTTGCCGCCACTAGGCAATGAATTTATCGTTTTGATTAAGGATTCCTCTTTGCTTTCAACGATCGGCATCTACGAGCTGATGAACAGTGCGCAGATCGTTGTCACCAGTTCTTTCCAACCATTAACGCCTTTCTATGTGGCGGCGGTCATTTACTTCATCTTGACGTTTACGACTTCGCGACTATTGAGTTTATGGGAAAAGAAACTAGGCAAAGGCTATCGTCGTTAAAAGGAGAAGACAAGCTATGATGTTAGATATTCAAGATTTACACAAAACCTTTGGCAGCAATCAAGTGCTAAAAGGGATCACAACGACGATCGATCAAGGAGAAGTCGTAGTGGTGATTGGGCCATCTGGGTCAGGAAAAAGCACGTTTTTACGCTGTTTGAACCTATTAGAAGTACCGACAAGCGGAAAAATCTTTTTTGAAGGAACCGATATTACCGATCCAAAGAATGATTTGTATAAGATGCGTGAAAAAATGGGTATGGTATTTCAAAATTTTAATCTTTTTCCGAATATGACGGTTTTAGAAAACATTACTTTGTCCCCGACGAAAGTCAAGAAGGTAGCAAAATCGGCGGCTGATCAGTTGGCAAAACAACTACTAAATGATGTTGGCTTACCAGACAAAGCAAAAGCCTATCCTCAAAGTCTTTCTGGTGGACAAATGCAACGAATCGCTATCGCACGTGCCTTGGCGATGGAACCAGACGTGATGCTCTTTGATGAACCGACTTCAGCGTTAGACCCAGAAATGGTTGGCGAAGTATTGTCCGTCATGCAGCGTTTGGCTCAGCAAGGAATGACGATGGTCATCGTCACTCATGAAATGGGCTTTGCGAAAGAAGTCGCGGATCGGATTTTATTTATGGATCAGGGAATCATTATGGAGGAAGGAACGCCAGAACAGATCTTTGATCATCCGAAAAATCCACGAACCATTGATTTTTTGAGTAAAGTATTGTAAACTGCGAGAAGTTCGCAGTTGTTAGTGATAAATTTGGACCTTTCCTAAGCATCCTTTCAGTAAAAGGATGCTTTTTTGACGGAAAAAAGACTACTTTAAAGAAGTGATAGAACAAACGGTTGTCTTGGCAGGTTCCTTTTTCAGTTCTTTTACAAGAAACCTGCAGAAACTGGCGCACTTGCTAGTATTCAAAAAGATTCTATTGTATAATTACAGGTTGAAGAGGTCTGATCTTGATAGAAACCATCTGCGTGATTGTAGGCAGATCGGACTGTTTCTTTTTAAGGATCGACAATTTGGATCGATGACTAGTCGCCGATTTTTAATACGTGAAGAAATCATGCAGCAAAGGAGATTTTATGTTTTCAAATTATAAACCGACTTGGATGGTCGATGCGATTTATAAAATCACCCCTAGCCAACTAAAGGCACAGGGGATCAAAGGGATTTTGACCGATCTTGATAATACCTTGATTGCTTGGAACAATCCTGACGGAACCGAAGAACTAAAAAACTGGCTACTGGAAATGAAAAATGCTGGGATACCGGTAGTTGTCGTTTCCAACAACAATAGTGAACGAGTGGCACGGGCAGTTGCGCCCTTTGGCTTGAAATACGTACACCGCGCATTAAAACCTTTTTCAAGAGGGATCAAACAAGGCTATCAGCAATTAGGCTTGAAAAAAGAAGAGGTCGTGATGATCGGCGATCAAATCATGACGGATGTACGAGGTGCCAATCGTGCCGGTGTTCGCAGTATTTTAGTGAAACCAGTGATCCCAACGGATTCTTGGAAAACCCAATTTAATCGAGCCGCAGAAAGAAAAATCATGAACTATTTATTGAAGCACAACCCAGAGTTAAAATGGCGTGGAGGAATTTAATATGACAGAAGGAATCGAAGAAATTCACTGTATCGGCTGCGGGGCAGTGATTCAGACAACGAACCCCAATGAATTGGGCTACACCCCGCAATCCGCATTAGAAAAAGGACTTGAATCAGGAGAAGTCTATTGTCAACGCTGCTTCCGTTTGCGCCATTACAATGAGATCCAAGATGTTTCCCTTACAGACGATGATTTTCTGCGTCTACTGAATGAAATTGGGGAAAAAGAAGCCTTGATCGTTAATGTCGTCGATATTTTCGATTTTAATGGTTCATTGATCCCAGGACTGCACCGCTTTGTCGGCAATAATCCTGTTTTATTAGTGGGCAACAAGGTGGATATTTTACCAAAATCTTTGAAAAAATCGAAGATGACCCAATGGATGAAGGAACGTGCTCATGAAGCTGGTTTAAGACCAGTGGATGTATTATTGACGAGTGCCAAGAAGCCAGGTGAAACGGAAGCTTTACTGCAAGCGATCGAAACGTATCGTGAAGGACGCGATGTCTATGTGGTGGGTGTGACGAATGTTGGAAAATCAACATTGATCAATCAAATCATCAAACAAACAGCGGGGATCAACGAATTGATCACGACTTCGCGTTTCCCGGGAACCACATTGGATAAAATCGAGATTCCCTTGGATGACGGACACTTCTTGATCGACACACCAGGAATTATTCATCGTCATCAAATGGCGCATTATTTAGGTAAAAAAGATCTAAAAATCGTGGCACCAGCCAAAGAGATCAAACCAAAGGTGTATCAGTTGAATCCAGAACAAACTTTGTTCTTAGGAGGACTTGCCCGATTTGATTTCATTCAAGGAGAACGCAGTTCATTTATTGCTTATGTAGCAAATGATGTGGCGATCCATCGGACCAAATTAACGAAAGCCGATGAGTTTTATGAGAAACATGTTGGTGGGCTGCTGCAGCCGCCGCGAGCAGATGAAGTGGCGGATTTTCCTGAACTCGTCCGTTTCGAATTTTCAATCAAAGAAAAAACCGATATCGTTTTTGCTGGACTTGGCTGGATCACGATCACCAAACCGTGTGTCATCGCTGGGTGGGCGCCAAAGGGTGTCGATGTGCTTAGACGTAAAGCATTAGTATAAGGAAGAAGGAAGAATATGGACTTACGAGGAAAACAAAAAAGATTTTTACGAAGTGAAGCGCACCATTTAAACCCGATTTTTCAAATCGGCAAAGGCGGCTTGAATGACGCGATGATGGCGCAAATTGAAGAAGCGCTAGAAAAACGAGAATTGATCAAAGTCTCATTGCTCCAAAATACCGATGAGGTTGCTGACGAAGCAGCTGAAACGATCCGTGAGAAAGTCGGCTGTGAAGTGGTACAGATCATCGGACGAGTGATCGTTTTATTCAAACCGTCAAGCAAAGAAAAATACCAAACGATTTCAAGCAAAGTTCGTTCAATTTAGGAGGGAGAAGGCATGCAAGGACAAACATTTGGAAAGGTACAAACGGTTTTAGAGACACAAACACAAGAACTTGTACCGAAAAAGCAAGTGGGCATTCTTGGTGGGAATTTTAATCCAGTACACTACGCACATCTGGTCATGGGTGAGCAAGTAGGGCAAGCATTAGGGCTGGATAAAGTTTATTTCATGCCTGAGTATTTACCGCCTCATGTTGATGAGAAAAAGACGATCCCAGCTGAGCACCGCTTGGCGATGTTGGAGTTGGCGATCGCCGATAATCCACGATTTGCTGTAGAGACCATTGAGTTGGAACGAAAAGGTAAGAGTTACACGGTTGATACGATGCGGGAATTGACAGCTAAGAATCCAGATACCAATTATTATTTTATCATTGGCGGAGATATGGTGAACTATTTACCAAAATGGCATCAAATTGATGAGCTGATGGAATTGGTGACTTTTGTGGGGGTTCGTCGTCCAGAAGTGCCGATCGATAGCCCATACCCGATTATTTGGATCGATATCCCGCTAATGGATGTCAGCTCAACAACAATTCGTAAAAAAGTGCAACAAGGTTGTTCGGTTCGCTACTTATTGCCAGATAATGTGTTACACTATATTCAAGAAAAGGGGTTGTACTTGGATGAAGAGTGAACACTACACACAAGCAGAACGGGAACTTTTGATGCAAAAGGTCCAAATGCAGATGAGTCAAAAGCGCTTTGAGCATGTGTTAGGTGTCGAAAAAACGGCCGTTGCCCTTGCGGAAAAATATGGTGCTTCACCGGTCAAAGCCAGCATCGCCGCCTTGACGCATGATTATGCGAAAGAACGCAGCGATGAAGAATTTCAATTAGTCATTCGTAGAGACGGATTCGACTTGGATCTCTTGAACTGGAACAATGCCATCTGGCATGGACTTGTCGGTGCTGATTTCGTTCAACGAGAATTAGAAATCGATGACGAAGAAATCTTACAAGCGATCCGTTTGCACACCACCGGAGCTGCTAAGATGAGCCTGTTAGATAAAATCATCTATGTGGCAGATTATATCGAACCCGGACGTACGTTTCCTGGAGTCGTTGAAGCCAGAGAGATCGCAATGATTGACTTAGATGCCGCTGTTGCTTACGAAACGAAACATACCTTGCTTCATTTGATCGAAACAGAAGCAGTTATCTACCCAAAAACGATCGAAACCTACAATTTTTGGGTAGCCAAATATAGGAGGGAATTACCATAGATAGTCAGAAAATATTAGAAATTGCTGTAAAAGCCGCCGATTCAAAACATGCCGAAGATATTATGGCATTAGATGTGCGGGAAATCTCTTTGCTCGCAGATTACTTTGTGATCTGTTCAGGAAATAGCGAACGTCAAATCAATGCGATCATTGATGAAGTCATCGATAAAGAAGAAGAAAATCAAGTATCTGTTCGCCGTGTCGAAGGAAAAGATGGTGGAAAATGGGTCTTGATCGACTTAGGTGACGTGATCGTTCACGTATTCAGTGCCTCAGAACGTGCTTTTTACAACCTAGAAAAATTATGGTCTGATGCGCCGCTTGTGGATCTTAATGAATGGGTCGTGGCGTAATGGCTTACGAAACCTTCGCATTTGTCTATGACGAAGTAATGGATTCCAGTCTCTATAAAAAGTGGCTGGATTTTTCTTGTCGTCATTTAGGAAAAAGAAAACAGCTGTTAGAATTGGCTTGTGGAACTGGTGCGTTAGCCGTTGAGTTTGCCAAGGCTGGTTTTGACGTGACTGGGTTAGATCTTTCAGAAGAGATGCTGATGATCGCTAGTCAACGGGCTGAAAAAGAAGAGGCGGCTGTGCAATTTGTTGCGGGTGACATGCTGGATCTCGTAGATGTTGGCACCTATCAAGCAATTACCTGCTATTCTGACTCCCTTTGCTACATGGAAGACGAGCAGAGTGTGCAGCAAGTGTTTGATGGTGTTTACAGTTGTTTAGAAGAAGATGGCGTCTTTTTATTTGATGTGCATTCCGTATATCAAATCGATGAAGTCTTTCCTGATTATAGCTATCATTACCAAACCGATGAATTTGCCTTTCTTTGGGAAAGCTATCAAGGCGAAAAAGACCATAGCATTGAACACTTCTTGACCTTTTTTGTTGCACAAGAGAATGGGTTGTTTGAACGCTTAGATGAGCTTCATCAAGAAAGAACCTATCCTCTTGAAAGCTATTTAAGAATGTTAGAAAATGCTGGTTTTGCTAATGTTGAATGCTATGCCGATTTTATCGATACGAAGCCAAATGAAAAAAGCCGTCGCTGGTTTTTTGTCTGCCATAAGTAACCGTTATGTAAAACAGGAGGGATGTCGATGAAGGCTTGCGGACTAGTCGTAGAATACAATCCTTTTCACCATGGACACCAATACCATGTGGAAAAAGCACGGCAAGTAACGAATGCTGATGTCGTCGTTGCGGTGATGAGTGGAAATTTTTTACAGCGTGGCGAACCAGCAATCATTGATAAATGGCAGCGAGCTCAAGCAGCACTACAACATGGTGTAGACTTGATCGTCGAATTGCCCCCCGCTTGGGCCGTCCACTCCGCTGATTTTTTTGCATCGGGAGCGATTAGGATTCTGCAGGATCTGCAATGTGAGTTGTTATGCTTTGGCACAGATACGAAACAACCCTTCGACTATGCCAAGTTTGCTCACTTTGAAAAAGAAAATCAAGTGATGATCGATGACGCATTTCAACGCTTAGCTAGGCAAAATGCTACCTATAGTCAAAAAATGAGTGCGGTCCTCAGTGAGCTTTATCCCGAGTACCATGCAGAAAAAGACCAGCCCAATCATCTGTTGGGTATGGCGTATGCACGGGAAGTGCTGCATTATGAAAAACCAATGCGCTTGGTCCCCATCCAACGCGTTGCGGCGTCTTATCATTCAGAACAATTCGATCATCCAACAATCGCCAGTGCAACAGCCATTCGCCAAGCAATCAAACAAGGTGCAGCTGTTGTGGATTTTGTTCCTGAAGCCACACAAAACTTTCTTTCACAAGCAACAGTCGACTGGGAAGCCTTTTGGCCGTATCTTCAATACCAGATCATTTCTGCCCCAATCGAAAAATTAGCTGCTATTTACCAGATGGAAGAAGGACTAGAATATCGACTAAAACAATATGTGACGGCGGCGGATTCTTTTGCAGATTTTATCAAGTTGTTAAAGACAAAACGCTATACCCAAACGCGGCTGCAGCGTCTTGCTTGTTATGTATTGTTCCAAGTGACAAAAGCTGAAATGAAGGAAGCTCAAGAACATTCCTTTATTCGAGTCTTAGGGTATACGAAGCAAGGGCAGCACTATTTAAAAGAGGTCAAAAAAGAGCTGACCCTGCCGCTGATCGCTAAATTTGGTAAGCAAGAAGCACAGCGCTATGGCTTGTCATTGCGGATCGACCAGATTTATCAGCAAGGGAATCCTCAAATCACAGAACAAAATTTTCGAAGAATTCCGCTTTTTATTGATAAATAAGTGAAAATTACTTCACAGAACGCCATTTGACAAGTATAATGAATAAGGATTTTTAAAAACAAGAAAGCGAAGTGAAATCATGGGTCGTAAATGGGCAAATATCGTAGCGAAAAAAACTGCTAAAGATGCAAACAATAGCCGAGTTTATGCGAAATTTGGAATCGAAATCTACGCAGCAGCAAAATCGGGTGATCCTGATCCTCACGCGAACCAAAAATTACGCTTTGTTATCGAACGTGCGAAAACCTACAATGTGCCAAAACACATTATTGACCGTGCGATTGAAAAAGCCAAAGGTTCTGGCGATGAACAATACGCAGAACTTCGATATGAAGGATTTGGACCAAATGGATCAATGGTGATCGTCGATACGTTGACAAATAACGTCAACCGTACCGCAGCCGATGTTCGGGCCGCTTTTGGTAAAAACGGTGGGAATATGGGTGTTTCAGGGGCCGTTGCTTATATGTTTGATAACACGGCACTCTTTGGCTTTGCTGGTGACGATGCAGATGAAATCTTAGAATACTTGATGGACAAAGAGATCGATGTTCGTGATGTCGTTGAAGAAGATGGACAAATCATCGTTCACGGTGAACCAAGTGACTTCCATGCCATTCAAGAAGCCTTGAAAGAAAAAGGAATCACTGAATTCTCAATTGCAGAAATGCAAATGATTCCTCAAAATGAAGTAACCTTGACGGGTGACGATCTAGAAAAATTCGAAAAAATGATCGATGTGTTAGAAGATCTTGAAGACGTACAAAACGTCTATCACAATGTGGCAGACGCGGAAGAATAAGTGTCACTTGGCAGCCTAGAGACAATCTGGCTGCCATTTTTTTAGTATGTTTTTTTATGTAGAAGCTTTATCGCTTATGCAAGAGAAATAATGAAGCGGTAGCGTTGCTCATTTACTGAAAATTCTTCTGTGTTGATCATCTTTTCAGTTGGTTTCTATACATTTTATGTGTTATGATTTACTACATAAGCAAACAAATCGTTAGGGGGGCAGACATGGAAGAAAAAATCGTTTTAGAGCCATTTAATCGAATCTTAAGTGGTTTTGAAAAGCTAGCAGAAGTGTCTGTATCGATTTCTGACTGCTCGGCTCTTTGTCGGAAATATCAAAAGTATGGGGTAGAAGGGTATCGTCTAGGTGATTATCGTGGTTCTTCTTATTTGAATCGTTATTTAAATGTCGTCGTTGATCGCGCACCCTTATTAATTTATAAAGAGCGATTCTTGATTCCATTAGTCTTTCGCATGTCGGAATACTCTGAACGGCTCTTTATCGATGAGTATCGAATGGAAGGGTTCTTCTTGCTGTTGGATTGGCTTTTAGAGCACCGACCAGAAAAAGCAATTATTGATTATAAACGAACGCGTGCTTTGCCTCATAGAAAAGAATTTGTCATCGACAGTTCCTATGTACTTTTTCGATTGACAGAAATTCTGGATGGCGCTGGCTTTCCTCTTAGTCGCTTTACGACGATTGAAGAATTTAGTGAGTGGAATCGTACCCATCGCTTGATCGATAACGGCAGCATTGGACGACATACAAAATTATTTGTTCCAGAAGATCCCGAACACGTTTCTGAGCTGCAAATGATTTTAACCATCGTAGGGATGCGCTATCCAGAAACCCGTTTATTTATTGGCGAGTTAAAAGGCTAAAAAAACATCACGATCGGCTTGTTTCCTTTGGGAACTCGCCGAAAGTGATGTTTTTTGTTATCCGATCGTTGATGCTTCTTGGAACTGATAAGTGGTAGGATCAGCTTTTGCTAGCAGCGGCAATTCCTCTTGGGTGAGGACGGTCAACTGATGCATCGCCCGTGTCGCCATTGTATAAAAAATCAATTGGTCTTGTTCAGTCACGAAAGTGGCACCTGGTGTCCAGACAAATACTTGGTCAAACTCTAGCCCTTTTGCTAAAAAGGCCGGGAAGATCATCACATTGCGTTTCATGAAGTCTTCTTCAGAGGTGATCAGCTGCACTTGTTCCTGCATTGTTTCTGCCAGCTGGGCATATAACTGCTGGCAATCCTTTGCGGTTTTACAAATGATCGCGGTGCGCCAACGCTGATTCTCAGCGGCGTCACGAATACTGGTTTCTAGGAAAGCCAGATTTTCAGTTGCAGTTCCTTTAACAACTGTTGGTACCGCCCCTTTACGAGCCGTCAATTCCACTTGATCACTGCCAACTAAAAATTGATTGGCGAAATCTGTGATTTCCTTAGTCGAACGATAGCTGGTTTTCAATTGATAACGTTTCACACTTTCGCGGGGGAATAATTCTGCTAATGCCCCGACGATCGTTTCATTGCCATACACTTTTTGATTCAAATCGCCGCACAGGGTGATGCCAGCCTTTGGATAAAGCTGACGCAGTAGGGCCACTTGTGCTGGTGGAAAATCCTGCATTTCATCGATAAAGATAAACCGAGCTTTTTCTTCGACATGAACAGGATAAAGCTGTTTGATCAGTAAGAAAAACAAAACGGCGTCTTCTTGTTTGATCTGTCTTTGGCGCATGCCTTGTCGAATATCGGCAATACTTTGCTGCCAAGTCGCAGCCTCGATGCCAGTTTCTTTGACTGCAGCAGACTCAACCGATTGTAAAAAGTGTAAGTATTGCTTGGCTTGGTTGATAAACTGAAAGTTTTTCACTCCTCGCGTCAAGGAACGGAACTTCTTGCGGACGATCTGCTGTCTAAGTTTCTTCCGCAAACGGCGTTCGTTTTCTTCGCTGTATTCCTGATGAGGATCATTGGCAAATACTTGTTGCAATTGTTCTTCGGTCGCTTCTTTGACCCAGTCTTTTTTGGCTTCATCTTTTTCCAAGCCGCCGATTTTTTTTAATAATTTCGTTTGAAGCAGTTGGGTTCTTTGGTAAATCGGCAGTTCGTTATTGGTTTCTTGATACCAGCGGCGAATCTGTTCTTTTGTCAAATAGGTTTGCCCTTGGATTTTTAGATCACGGAACAAGGGACCGATCGGTGCAATCGAACGGACATAACGGTTGATTTTTTCCACCAAGAAAAGACTACTTTTGATTTTTTCAATGGCATCATCGTCGCCGCTTAAAAAGGTTTCTTCTTGTTGGGTTTCTTTCGTCACTTCATAGCCAGTCAGAATCAATTGGATAAAGTGGTGGAAGGTTCTTGTGGGCACTTCACTTTCACCTAAAGAAGGCAGGACCATGGAAATATAGTCAGAAAACAAATGATTGGGTGAAAACAGCAAGACTTGTTTTTCGTCCAACCATTTGCGATTCCGATAAAGTAAAAAGGCGACCCGCTGCAACAAAGCAGAGGTTTTCCCACTTCCAGCAATTCCTTCGATCAGTAAGAATTTATTGGTGGTATCACGAATGATTTGATTCTGTGCTTTTTGGATCGTCGAAACGATGTTACGCATTTGAGAAGAAGAGGCTTCATCCAATATTTCCAACAAAAATTCGTCATTGATGATCTCCGAAGTATCGACCATCGACAAGATTTCACCATTTTGAATTTTAAATTGGCGTTTCAAAAGCAATTCTACCGTAAACCGATCAGTGTCTGTTTCGTAGAAGGTCTCACCAAGCTCTCCTTCATAATAAAGATTGGCGATCGGTGCGCGCCAGTCGATGACGATCGTTTCTTCATCTTTGTCTCGCAATGAAGCGATCCCCAAATAGAGGGTCTCGGTTTCTTGTTCTTCTTTGAAATCGATTCGAGCAAAATACGGATTGCCCGCCATCGTTGTTAAGGTTTTGACGCGTTTTTCTTGTGATTCTGCGGTTTGGTATTTTATCAGCAATTCTTGTTCATGCTGCTGGTACTCGATAACTGATTCATAAAAGGCTTCACTGTCGCCCCCGCGAATTTTCTTATCGGCGATTTCTTTTAATTGATCATCCATTTTAGCGGCTAACTCTTGTTTTTGCTGCGAAAGGATCGCTTGTTCTCTGTGGATCAGAGCAATGGTTTCATTGACATGTTGTTGTTCTTTTTGACGTTCGTTCACGAAGGATCCTCCTTAAAAAAATTGCGACATAAAATTATAGCATATTTTCCCTGCGAATGTCGTGGAAAAAAAGAAACTATGCTAATATTTATAAAAAGAGCTTAGGTGTTCAAAAACGAAACGAAAAAGAGGTGGAGACGGTGAGGGAAGAAGCAGAATTGCACCAATTGATCCTGTCTGTGGGGCAACGTGTTGGGGCACGTGCCATCGGTTTATCTGGTTCACGGACCGATCCACAGGCGCCAAAAGATTTTTTACAAGACTTTGATGTGGTTTACGTAATGAATGATATTCAGCCCTTGGTCGATGATCCTTCATGGTTAGAAGCCTTTGGACCGATCATGATCAGGCAAACACCGGAAGCTAGCACCATCTATCCGCCAAGTTTGGGCGGGTGTTTTACGTACTTGATGCATTTTTTAGACGGAGTAAGAATCGATCTCATGCTATGTCCTCTTGCACTGGTCGATCGTCTGGCTAACGAACCAGGCTTGCATCCGCTGCTTGATCCAGACCAAATACTAAGTTTTGCTAATCAAGCAAATCATTCGTATTACTGGATCAAGCGCCCGACCCAAGCCGCTTTTCAGGAACACTGCAACGAATTTTGGTGGGTAAGCACGTATGTCGTGAAAGGGCTGCTTCGAAAGCAGCTGATTTATGCTGCGGATCATTTATACACTATTTGTTGGCAAGAATTGTTATGGATTGAAGATTTGTTCGTTGCCCAAGCTCAGCAATTTCAGGTGAGTACAGGGAAAAATCATAAATACCTACAGTCGTTTCTAACGGAAAAGGAGTGGCGGGAATTGACCTCATTGCTTGATTTTTCCACGATCACTGCCTGCGGTCAGTCCCTCTTGAAGATGCAAAAACGTTTTGATGGCCAAGCAAAGAACATCAGCGAGAAATTAGGGCTGGCCTATGATTGGCAAGAAGCTGAGAATGTCCAAACATATACGAAGTATTGGAGTGAAAAAAATTGGCAGATGAAACCAGAGAATCAAAAATAAAAGACTGTCAGATTCAGGCGTTTTGGCAGCGGTTTTTAAAAGCAAATCCAAGAAATCAATCTCCTTTGACCTATGAAGATGCTTGGTCCTTTGGTGATACACCACAAATGGCCGATGAACTGGCAGCACTGGTTTTAGCTGGCAAAAAGACGGCAACGACATCTGCCGCTGCGCTCTATGAAATCGAGCAAGAAGCATTGCCGCAATCAGGAACCTATAGTGTCCTTTTAAATGGGTCGGATGTACCAAAAGCTGTTCTTTACTTAGAGTCAGTGTCGATCGTGCCTTTTGATGAGGTGACAGCAGACTTTGCCTTTTTAGAAGGGGAAGGAGATCGCACTTTGGCTTATTGGCGCCGTGTTCATGAAGCTTTTTTTCGACGAGCTTATGCCTCAGCGGGGTTGTCTTTTCACGATCAAATGCTGTGTGTTTGCGAAAAGTTTTGTGTCGTTTATCAGGAAGAATAAAGTCATGGTTTTCTTTGGAAACCAAGGTAATAGTTTTTGTCTTTTTGAAAAAGGTGTATAATCAAAAGCAAACAAAGGAGGAAGTCGTATGCCATTTATCCATGTCGAACTAGTTGAAGGACGTTCGCAAGAGCAACTGACGAATATGATGAAAGAAATCACTGAGGCGGTCCATAAAAATACAGGCGCCCCTAAAGAGCATATCCATGTTATCATCAATGAAATGAAGCAAGGAACCTATGCTGTGAATGGCGATTGGAAATAATTCTCTTGCTTTTTTATCAAGAGAGTGGTTTAATTGAGCCATAATCGATCAATAAAAAAGACACCTGAATTTGAGAGTCTTCGATAAGAGAGGGAAATCTTGGCTGAAAATTTCCTAGAAGAAAACCAAAGGATGACCACTTTTTTAAGACCTCTGTTGAAACGGAGGCGGTTGAACCGTTATCTCATGAAGAGGAAAACAGACTTTTTCTGTTTTTGAAGAATAGGTGGAACCACGAGTGATCGTCCTAGTATCGTAACCGATACTAGGACTTTTTTTATTGATTGAAATCATCAAAGGAGGACATTCATATGTCATTATTTATTACATTTCCTGATGGCGCAAAAAAAGAATTTGCTGTTGGGGTAACAACCAAAGAGATTGCTGAAAGTATCTCGAAAAGTCTTGCAAAGAAAGCCTTAGCTGGAAAAGTCAATGGACAACTGATCGATCTTTCACGTCCGATCAAAGAAGATGCAACGATTGAGATCGTGACACCCGATCATGAAGACGCCTTAGGCTTACTTCGTCATTCGACAGCTCATTTAATGGCTCAAGCCATGCGCAGACTCTATCCATCGATCCATTTTGGGGTAGGACCTGCAATTGATTCTGGTTTTTACTATGACACAGACAATGGGGAAAACCCAGTAACTGCAGAAGATCTACCAGCAATCGAAGCAGAGATGATGAAGATCATCAAAGAAAATCTGCCAATCGAACGCCGCGTGTTAACAAAAGAAGAAGCGTTAGCTCTTTTTGCCGAAGATCCATACAAAGTAGAGTTGATCACTGAATTACCAGATGATGAAACGATTACTGCCTATCAGCAAGGTGAATTTGTCGATCTTTGCCGCGGTCCTCACGTCCCATCAACTGGTCGTATCCAAGTGTACAAATTGTTATCAGTGGCAGGTGCTTACTGGCGTGGAAGCTCTGACAACCAGATGATGCAACGGGTATACGGAACAGCCTTTTTCGATAAAAAAGACTTGAAGGAATTTATCCGTTTACGGGAAGAAGCAAAAGAACGCGATCATCGCAAATTAGGAAAAGAATTAGAATTGTTCATGTTATCACCTGAAGTCGGCGCTGGTTTGCCTTTCTGGCTGCCAAAAGGAGCTACGATCCGTCGTACGATCGAACGGTATATCGTGGACAAAGAAATCAGCTTAGGGTACCAACATGTGTATACACCAATCATGGCAAACGTGGATCTATACAAAACCTCAGGGCACTGGGATCATTACCATGAAGACATGTTCCCGCCAATGGATATGGGTGATGGGGAAATGTTAGTATTGCGACCAATGAACTGTCCGCATCATATGATGGTTTATAAAAATGACATTCATTCGTATCGTGAGCTACCGATTCGGATCGCTGAATTAGGCATGATGCACCGCTATGAAAAATCAGGGGCATTATCTGGATTGCAACGGGTTCGGGAAATGACTTTAAACGATGGGCATACATTCGTCCGTCCGGATCAAATCAAAGAAGAATTCAAACGGACACTTGATTTAATGATCGGTGTTTATGAAGACTTTAATATCACCGATTATCGTTTCCGTCTAAGTTATCGTGATCCACAAAACAAAGACAAATATTTTGATGACGATGCAATGTGGGAAAATGCGCAAACGATGCTAAAAGCCGCTATGGATGAATTAGAATTGGATTATTTTGAAGCAGAAGGCGAAGCAGCTTTCTATGGACCAAAACTAGATGTCCAAGTGAAAACAGCTTTAGGCATGGAGGAAACCTTGTCAACGATCCAATTAGATTTCTTGTTGCCTGAACGGTTTGACCTAACGTATGTTGGTGAAGATGGTGAAAACAACCACCGTCCAGTGGTGATCCACCGCGGCATCGTTTCAACGATGGAACGCTTTGTGGCTTATCTAACGGAAGTCTATAAAGGCGCATTCCCAACTTGGTTGGCGCCGATCCAAGCATCGATCATTCCAGTTTCAGTCGAAGCTCACAGTGACTATGCTTACGAAATCAAAGAACGCTTGCAGGCACAAGGACTGCGGGTAGAAGTGGATGACCGCAACGAAAAAATGGGGTATAAGATCCGCGCATCACAAACCCAAAAAATTCCTTACCAAATCGTTGTTGGGGATCAAGAAGTCAATGACGCGACAGTCAATATCCGTCGCTACGGCAGCAAAGAGACCCAAGTCGAAGAATTGAATCTGTTTGTTGATGCAATGGCTGCAGAAGTAAAAAACTATAGTCGAAAATAGTTTTATGATGGATGAAGCGAAAAAGCACCTTCTTTAAGACGGTGCTTTTTTGTCTAAATTCATAAAAATAAATAAATAGGTTTTGTTATGATGATTATATTGTAGTATAATTGATAAGTGGCAAAAATGAAAAAAAGAAAAGGAGTTTGTGATGAATTATAATTACGGAGTTAGAAAGAAATCGGTTGTATCGGTCATTTTATTAACATTTATTACTTGTGGCATTTATACATTCTTTTGGATGTACCAAACAACCAAAGAGCTGGCAGAGTACAGCGGGGATAATCGTCTTTCGCCAGAAACGTCGATTTTACTCACGATCCTTACTTGCGGATTGTACCAAATTTATTGGTGGTATCGAATCGCGGATATCTTTATGAGTGCACAACAACGAGCGAATATGCCTCGTCTAAGTGACAACAAAATCCTTTTTGTCGTCTTGAGCCTTTTTGCTTTTGATTTCATCAACATGGCGATTTTACAAGGAGATATGAACCAAATGTGGGAAGCAGCTGATCAAAATGCCATGACCTCATCTAACAATACAAACGATTCGTCTGATTCAGATGATTGGGTCGATTATTGATTTGTCCGTTTAAATGGTTAACGGGGTTTCCTTGTCCAGGTTGTGGCATGACGCGCGCCTACTTGCACTTATTTCAGGGTGATCTTGAAGGAGCGCTGCATTTTCATCCCTTGTTTTGGTTAGTGCCGATCGTATTCGGAATCGTTTTGTTCAAAAAAAATCCGAAAATCAGCAAACTTTACCACAGTCACAACCTGTGGCTGACCTTGACACTTTTGGTACTAGTGGTTTATGGTGGTCGGCTCTGGCTTCATTTCCCACATGACGCGCCAATGGACTTTGATCCAGAGAGCATTTTCCCACAACTACTACGTCGGATTGGTCAAGTGATTCACTAACAGCCATTCACCCAAGCATTAAAAATCTTTAAGAAAATGCTTTGTTTTTTTCTGAAAGCGAAGGGAACATGCGACAGTAGTTGAATCTTTATGAAAATTGTGTTATATTTACAATGTAATGATACTTAGAGTGAGTGAGCGGTTTTTTCGCTCACTCTTTTTAATGGAATGAAGTTCGTTTCGTTGAGAAATAAAGGAGGCGATGTTGTGAGTACGGTAGTGGAAACTGTTACAGATATAGTGACCCCTATTCTGGATGCGCAAAAATTTGAATTAGTTGAAGTAGAATTCGTGAAGGAAGGGAAAAATTGGTTTCTTCGTGTGTTCATCGATAAAGAAGGCGGAATCGATATCGAGGAATGTGCCTTTGTCAGTGAACAACTTAGTGAACAATTAGACCAATGCGAACCTGATCCTATTCCACAGGCCTATTTCTTGGAAGTTTCTTCCCCTGGCGCCGAGCGTCCATTGAAGAAAGAAGCAGATTATCAACGGGCAGTCGGCGAGTACATTCATGTTTCTTTATATCAACCGATTGATGGAGAAAAACAGTTCGAAGGCTTTTTACAGTCATTCGACGAAAATCAGCTAGTTATTAAGACCCGAATCAAAACCAGAGAAAAAGAACGAACGATCGACCGGAAAAATATTGCCAAAGCTCGTTTAGCCATTCAATTT
Organism: Enterococcus sp. DIV1368d; assembly: GCF_050542975.1. Lineage (NCBI taxonomy): Bacteria > Bacillati > Bacillota > Bacilli > Lactobacillales > Enterococcaceae > Enterococcus > Enterococcus sp. DIV1368d. The sequence goes on from NZ_CP172939.1 coordinate 1,615,738, forward strand.
TAAACACGGAGGAATGAAAGAATCATGAGTAAAGAAATGTTGAATGCATTGGATGCATTAGAAGCAGAGAAAGGCATTTCAAAAGAGATTGTCATCGATGCCTTGGAAGCGGCATTGGTTTCAGCCTACAAACGTCATTACGGGCAAGCACAAAATGTGGAAGTTGAATTTGATCAGAAAAAAGGCAACATCCACGTCTATGCAGTCAAAGAAGTGACAGAAGAAGTCATGGACTCGCAACTAGAGGTTTCATTAAAAGAAGCGATGACAATCAATCCCGCTTATGAAATCGGCGACAAAATCCGTTTTGAAGTAACGCCTAAAGACTTTGGTCGTATTGCGGCGCAAACGGCAAAACAAGTCATTTTGCAACGGGTCCGTGAAGCAGAAAGAAACATTATCTATAACGAATTTAGTGCGTACGAAAAAGACATTCTGCAAGGAATCGTTGAACGCCAAGACAATCGTTATATCTATGTAAACTTAGGCAAAATTGAAGCCGTGCTTTCAAAACAAGACCAAATGCCAAATGAGTTTTATCAACCCCATGATCGGATCAAAGTATTCGTTTCTCGTGTTGAAAATACTTCGAAAGGCCCTCAAGTATTCGTTAGCCGTAGCCATCCAGATTTGCTACGCCGATTATTTGAACAAGAAGTGCCAGAAGTATATGATGGTACTGTAGAGATCGTAAGTATTGCTCGTGAAGCAGGGGATCGTGCCAAAGTCGCTGTTCGTTCCTTTGATGCCAACGTCGATCCAGTCGGCACTTGTGTCGGCCCTAAAGGTCAACGGGTTCAAGCGATCGTCAATGAACTAAAAGGCGAAAACATGGACATCGTGGAATGGAATGAAGATCCAGCGATCTTTATCGCCAATGCGTTGAATCCAGCAGAAGTCAGCGACGTTATTTTCGACGTTGATAATCCGAAAGCATGTACTGTTGTCGTTCCTGATTACCAATTATCATTGGCGATCGGTAAACGCGGACAAAATGCTCGTCTAGCAGCCAAATTGACTGGCTTCAAAATCGATATCAAATCAGAAACAGATATGGAAGAGTTTTATGCGAAGCTGGATGAAGGCGACTATATCGATGAGTATGATGCAACTGCTTCAGAAGCTGCTGAAGAAATCAGCACAGAAGCAACAGAATCTGCAGAAACAGTTGATGAAGCGATCCTTCCATCAGACATGACTGCGGATGATTATGAAAATGTTGAGTTTGACGAAAAATAGTTGAGGTGAGATCGTGATGAAAAAACGAAAAATTCCTTTACGAAAATCAGTGATTTCAGGCGAAATGCTACCTAAGAAAGAAATGCTTCGTATCACTCGTTCAAAAGAAGGCGTTGTTTCCATCGATCCAACAGGAAAAATGCCCGGTCGAGGAGCTTATATAGCGATCGAACCGGCTGAAGCCCAGAAAGCATGGGATAAGCGGATCTTGGATCGGGTGCTGGAAACGAAATTAACAGATGAATTTTACCAAGAACTATTGGACTATGTAACGCACCAAAAAGCGCGAAAAGAGTTATTTGCAAATGAATAAAACCAAAGCATTAAATATGTTAGGACTAGCCATGCGTGCTGGGAAATTAGTGACTGGTGAAGAAATGACCTTAAAAGAGATTCGCAATGAGAAAGCTGCTTTGGTCATTGTCGCCAGTGATGCTGGTAAAAATACACAAAAGAAAATTAAGGACAAAAGTTCTTATTACGAAATTCCGCTCCTAGATGCATTTTCTGCTGATGAAATCAGTGCGGCCATTGGGAAACCAAGAATGGTGATTGGCATCTTAGATCAAGGATTTGCAAGGAAGGTGCAGGAATTAATATTAGGTTAGGAAGGTGATTGCATGGGGAAAAAAAGAATTTATGAACTTGCAAAAGAATGGAACAAATCGAGCAAAGAGGTTGTTGAAAAAGCACAATCTTTAGGCTTTGATGTCAAAAATCATATGGGCGCGATCTCAGATGGAGAGGCGCAGAAATTGCAGCAGTCATTAGGCGGCAATCCAAATGGTAAAACATCTGCAAACTCAAATCCCGCAAATCAGAAACCAGCCAACCAGCCGGAAAAACAAGAACAAAAGAAATTTAAAACGCAAAGAAATAATCCTAACTTCCAAAACCGTCATAACAATCAAAGTCAACAGCGAACTACGCAAAGCAATAACCGTCCTGCTGGTCAAGGACAAGTAGAGCGCACGAACAGTCAAGGAAGTAACAGACCAAATAACCAAGGAAGTCATAATCGAGTGAATAACCAAGAGAATCGTAACAATCAAGGGCAACAAAACCGCCCAACAAACCAAGGACAACAAAACCGTCCGAATAATCAAGGGCAACAAAATCGCCCAAACAACCAAGGACAACAAAACCGTCCGAACAATCAAGGACAGCAAAACCGTCCGAATAACCAAGGGCAACAAAATCGCCCAAACAACCAAGGACAACAAAATCGTCCGAACAATCAAGGACAACAAAACCGTCCAAACAACCAAGGGCAACAAAATCGTCCGAATAACCAAGGACAGCAAAACCGTCCAAACAACCAAGGGCAACAAAACCGTCCAACCGCTCAATCTGCAGGAAATACGCAAGGGGCAGACCGCAACAACAACCGTACGCAAGGCTCGAATGATTCCCGTGGAGGAAATCAAAACCGCGGCAAGTCAAATTACGGTGGACGCAATAACAATTTCAACAACAACAATCGCAATAAATTTAACAAAAAAGGGAAAAAAGGCCGTCAGCAGACGGAAAAGAAACCGCCAGTTCCAGCACGTAAATTCCGTGAACTGCCAGAAGTATTGGAATATACAGAAGGCATGAACGTAGCGGATATCGCGAAAAAAATCTACCGTGAACCAGCAGAGATCATCAAGAAGCTCTTTATGATGGGGGTTATGGTCAATCAAAACCAACCTTTAGATAAAGATACGATTGAACTGCTTGCTACCGATTACGGAATCGAACCACAAGAAAAAGTTCAAGTGGATATCGCAGATATCGATAAATTCTTCGAAGCAGAAGAACAAATTGAAGAGAATTTAGTATCACGACCACCTGTTGTTACCATCATGGGTCACGTTGACCACGGGAAAACAACATTGCTTGATACATTACGTCATTCACGCGTAACAAGTGGTGAAGCTGGAGGAATCACGCAGCATATTGGGGCTTACCAAATCGACATCAATGGCAAACCAATCACTTTCTTGGATACTCCTGGACATGCGGCGTTCACCAGTATGCGTGCACGGGGAGCAAGTATCACCGATATTACAATTTTAGTTGTCGCAGCTGATGATGGTGTCATGCCGCAAACGGTAGAAGCGATCAACCATGCGAAAGCAGCGAAAGTGCCGATCATCGTTGCGGTAAACAAAATCGATAAACCAGGTGCTAACCCTCAACATGTGATGCAAGAATTAAGTGAACATGAGTTGATCCCAGAAGCTTGGGGTGGGGATACGATCTTCGTTGAAATCTCAGCGAAATTTGGGCAAAACATTGAAGAATTGCTTGAAATGATCCTCTTAGTAGCAGAAGTCGAAGATTTGAAAGCTGATCCTACCCAACGGGCGATCGGTACCGTTATTGAAGCGCGCCTTGATAAAGGCAAAGGTCCTGTAGCAACACTATTGGTACAACAAGGAACTCTTCATGTTGGTGATCCAATCGTTGTGGGGAACACTTTCGGTCGTGTCCGCGTGATGACGAATGATTTAGGTCGTCGTGATAAAGCAGCTGGACCTGCAACGCCAGTCGAAATCACAGGATTGAACGATGTCCCTCAAGCAGGTGACCGTTTCGTTACCTTTGAAGATGAAAAAACGGCTCGGGCAGCAGGTGAAGAACGTGCAAAGCGTGCCTTGATGGAACAACGTGCATCAAGCAGTCGTGTGACATTGGATAATTTGTTTGAAAGTCTAAAAGAAGGCGAACTGAAAGAAGTGAACGTCATCATCAAAGCAGACGTACAAGGTTCAGCCGAAGCGTTAGCTGCGTCATTGAAGAAAATCGATGTTGAAGGTGTGCGAGTAAACATCGTCCATTCAGCCGTTGGTGCCATCAATGAAAGTGACGTAACGCTAGCAGCAGCAAGTAATGCTATCATCATCGGATTCAACGTCCGCCCTACACCGCAAGCCAAACAGCAAGCGGAAGCAGAAGAAGTCGATATTCGTTTGCATCGCATTATCTACAAAGCGATCGAAGAAATCGAAACAGCGATGAAAGGGATGCTTGATCCTGAATTTGAAGAAAAAATCACCGGTCAAATGATCGTTCGTGAAACCTACAAAGTTTCTAAAGTTGGTACGATCGCTGGTTGCTATGTGACGGAAGGCAGCATTCGCCGTGACAGTGGTGTACGGGTGATTCGTGACGGTATCGTCATCTATGAAGGCAAACTTGCCAGCTTGAAACGCTTCAAAGACGATGTCAAAGAAGTGAAGCTAGGATTTGAATGTGGCGCGATGATCGAGAAATTCAACGACGTAAAAGTCGATGATGTGATCGAAGGCTATGTCATGGAAGAAGTACCAACAAAATAAACGAAATAACAACTATACAAGGAGGCTTTTTGAATGGCTAACTATCGAGATCGCCGAGTGGCGCAAGAAATCTTAAAAGAAGTCAATCAAATTCTTCGTAAAAAAGTTCGTGATCCTCGCGTGCAAGATGTGACGATCACAGATGTACGAGTAACTGGAGATTTGCAGCAAGCAACGATCTTTTACAGCACCTTGACGGACTTGGCTTCAGATAAGCAAAAAGCCCAAGCAGGACTGGAAAAAGCAACTGGGTTGGTTCGTCGTGAACTAGGCCAAGCGCTAACGCTCTACAAAGTTCCAGAAATCCAATTCGAGTTGGATGAATCTGTACAATACGGGAATAAAATTGATGAAATGATTCGCGCATTGCACTCAGAAGAATAAAAAAAAGAACAGCTTCCAGTCGAAGCTGTTCTTTTTTATTTGGAAAAAGCATCAGGAATTCATCAGTAAAGTAACCAGTCCAGCAACACCTGCCCCTAAGAGCCAACCACCGATCACATCTGTTAAAAAATGGATCCCTAAGTAGACTCTGCTAAAGCCAATCATAAAGCTAAGCAAAATTGCCAGTAAGGTCATCGGGATGACAGCTGAGGGAACCAATTGTCCAAGATTCAAGGCGATCGTTCCATACATGGCAGCGGATGTGGCAGCATGAGCACTAGGAAAGCTGTGATCTTTTTCTTCAACTAAACGATGATCAATAGGACGATCTCGTCGGACGATTCGTTTGATCAAGTAAGCAGCTGCTGATACTATGAAGATACTGACTGCTGTTTTTGGTGCAAGATCCGCCCGCGATGATGGAAAGGCAAACAACAGTAAAGCGATCGCAACTGTCGGAAAGGCTTTTCCTAAATTGGTAAAAAAGTGCATCATGCGCGTCAAAGAGGGCGTACGGCTTTGGATGATCTGCAAAGCAAACGCTTCTTCCCAACGCTGCATCGTGCCGAGCTGAATCATGATCAAAAAAATGGCAAATCCAATAAATGACCCTATCGTTAAAACAACCATTTTAGGACCTCCTTATATGCTTAGTTTATCATGTAATGAGAAAGAGCGAAAAGGATTTTGTCGTGCAATGAATTTTTTTTATATGTTATAATAAGCAAGTTGAAGTGAAATGGAGGAATACGATGGACGGGATTTTACCATTATGGAAAGAGCGTGGACAAACAAGTCACGACTGCGTGTTTAAATTACGAAAAATATTAAAGACAAAAAAAATCGGACACAGCGGCACACTAGATCCTGACGTGGATGGTGTCTTGCCCATTTGTATCGGAAAAGGAACGAAGATCGTCGAATACTTGGTTGATTCTGGAAAAGTCTATACCGGGGAAATCACTTTGGGCTTCAGTACCACTACAGAAGATCGGTCGGGGGATATCGTTGAACAACAAGCACTAACTCGTCCGTTTACGAAGGAAGAGATCGATCAGGCAATGAAACAGTTGACGGGGACGATTACCCAGATCCCGCCGATGTATTCGGCGGTCAAAGTCAATGGCAAACGACTTTACGAATATGCTCGTAACAATGAAACTGTCGAGCGGCCACAGCGCAAAGCAGAAATTTATTCCTTTGAACGAATTTCAGAGCCGATTATTCATGAGGACAATACGCAAAGCTGGCGTTTTGAAGTTGCTTGTGGAAAAGGGACTTATGTTCGCACGTTAGCGGTCGACACAGGGAAATTGCTGGGTGTACCCGCGCATATGTCTGATTTGACTCGCCTAAAAAGCGGTGGTTTTTCAAAAGAACAATCCTACACGATTGCAGAGGTTCAAAAGGCAGTCGATGAACAACGTGTTTCGGAACTACTACTACCTTTAGAATACGGGGTATCAGAATTTCTTCAAGTGACGATCGATGCAGACCTCTGGCAGAAAGTAAAAAATGGCATGCGTTTGCCCTTCAGCGCGTTTGGATTACCAAAGCGCCCAGAGGAATTAGTGGCGATTTTTTATCGAGAACAATTGATCAGTATCTATAAAGCTCATGACAAATACCAGGATATGATGAAACCGGTAAAAGTCATCCGTACAGAAATAGGAGAATGAACATGGAAATCATTGAAATGAGACACCCTTATGATCACGCAGCGATTCCTGAGGAGGAGATCGTCTTAGTTTTAGGCTTTTTCGATGGCGTGCATTTAGGTCATCAAAAAGTCATTGAAACAGGACGCAAGATTGCAGAGGAGAAAGGGTTAAAATTGGCATTGATGACCTTTAATCAGCATCCCTCGATCGTTTTTCAAAAGGTGGATCCTGAAAAAATGCAATACCTGACCAGTTTGCCGCAAAAAGAAGCGCACATGGAACAACTTGGGGTAGATATTCTTTATATCATTGAATTTACTTCTGCTTTTGCAAATTTGGCACCGCAAGTATTTGTAGATGAATACATGATCGGACTGCATGCAAAAGTTGTTGTTGCAGGTTTTGACTATACCTATGGCAAGAAAGAGATAGCCAACATGGCGCTTTTGCCAACCTATGCAGAAGGACGTTTTGAAGTCGTGACTGTCGCGCAAGAATCGTTTCATGAGGAAAAGGTCAGCTCCACACGCATTCGCTCTGCACTACAAAATGGTGATATGGCGCAAGTCAATCGCTTGTTAGGGTATATTTATGAATTTGAAGGAACCGTCGTTCACGGTGATGCTAGAGGACGAGAACTTGGGTTTCCAACCGCAAATATCAAAGTGAAGAGCACCGTTCGGTTGCCAAAAGAAGGCGTCTATGTGACGGAAATCAAAGTTGGTGACAAGTGGTATCCATCGATGGGATCGATTGGTCACAATGATACGTTTGGTCAAGGTCGCCAGTTAACAGTAGAGATTTATATTCTCGATTTTCACCAAGATATCTATGGTGAAACCGTGGCGATCCGTTGGCATCATTTCTTACGTGATCAAGTCGCTTTCAATGGCGCACAAGCGTTGATCGAGCAATTAAAGCAAGATGAACGAGACACTGAAGCTTATTTTGATGGGCTTTCTGAAGAAAACTAGTCATTCGTAGTGAAAAGAAGCGTTTCTGGCTTCTTTTCACTTTTTCTTTTTCTCTCTTTTTATAACGTAGTTTATTTGAATTCTAATGCTTTCCCCATGAGGAAAAAACGTTTTTTCGATATACTAAAAAATAGGCTAAAATGATAATTTATGCAGTACGCTGCAAAGGGAAAGGGAGAGAAAAAGTGACAATTGGAAAAAAAGCGAAAAAGGGGAAAGAAAAGAAAGATTTAACCAAAATGAAAACGCCGCATACGTATGTCATCATTTTTGGGGTCGTGCTGTTGGCATGGTTGCTGACTTTCTTAGTTCCTGCTGGGAAATTTAGTACACAAGAAATCGAGTATACCGATGCAAATGGGGACATAAGTACCAGAACGGTCTTGATGCAAGATTCGTTTCGTTATGCCTACCCGTTAGATAACGAATACGTCTATCAACAGTTGAATCAATTGGAAGACGATCCACAAGAGCTGGAAGAATTAGATGTCGATCCTGAGGCTTTAGCAGCTGTTCTAGCTGAAGGGCCTAAAGAGTTGTCCCAGAGTCAATTAGATGAGGTCGGGCTAACGGATGACACCCTTTACAGCCTTTATGGCGAAAAGATTTATGATACTTCAGAAAAACTGCATAAAACAGCCAAGGTTTGGGGAACCGATGACTTTGGCGGTTTCGGCTTTTTAAATTTTGTTTTTGAAGGGTTGGTTTCTGGCGACAAATACGGCTCAGCAGTAGGGATTGCAGCACTGATTTTAGTGGTCGGTGGTGCATTTGGTATTATCATGCAAACGGGAGCGATCGATGCGGGGATCTTTGCATTTATCAGCAAAACCCGTGGATTAGAACGTTTGGCATTGCCGCTGTTGTTCTTTGCTTTTTCATTTGGTGGTGCTACTTTTGGGATGGCAGAAGAAGTCATTCCGTTTTCGATGGTCATGGTGCCTTTCGTGATCGCATTAGGGTATGACTCGATCGTGGCGGTCACTGTCACCTATGTCGCCTCCCAGATTGGGAATGCCACCTCGTGGATGAGTCCATTTAGTGTGGCAGTGGCTCAAGGGATCGCAGGTATTCCCGTTCTTTCAGGCGCAACGTTCCGAATCATCATGTGGGTCGTGGTTACCGCATTATCCGCAGGATACCTCATGATCTATGCCGAAAGAATTCGCAAGAATCCTGAGAAATCGCTCACGTATCAATCAGATGCGTATTTTCGAAATCATCTTGAAAAAACCTCCAGTGAGCAAAAACCATTTTTATTAGGTCATAAATTGATCTTGGTTGAAATGCTGGCGGTCTTGATCTGGATCGTATGGGGTGTGACACAAAAAGGCTATTATATTCCCGAGATCGCTTCTCAATTCTTTGTTATGGGCTTAGGGGCAGGAATCATAGCGGTTCTTTTCAAATTAGAAAATATGGGCTTGAATGATGTGGCGAGTGCCTTTCAATCAGGGGCCTCAGAATTAGCGGGAACTGCAATCGTTGTAGGGATGGCCAAAGGGATTCTTCTGGTTCTCGGCGGTTCTGATGCCAACGTGCCGTCAGCCTTGAATACGATTTTGCACAGCATCGGTGGTTTGTTAAGCAATGTTCCAGCATTTATTGGGGCATGGTTCATGTACATTTTCCAAAGCTTCTTCAATTTGATCGTGACCTCCAATTCAGGTCAGGCTGCATTGACCATGCCGATCATGGCGCCATTAGCTGATCTTTTAGGTGTTTCAAGACAGATCGCTGTATTGGCTTATCAATTAGGCTCAGGCTTCATGGATGCCTTCACTCCTGTATCGGCAAGTCTGATCGGTGTGCTAGGTGTCGCAAGAATCGAATGGGTGAAATGGGCGAAATTCCAGATCAAAATGCAAGGGTTCTTATTTGTATTAGGAACAATCTTCATCTTTATTGCAGTCGCGATCGGCTTGCAATAAGAAGCAATCAGACACGAGGAGGAAGCACTCATGAAGGTGATACGACAAGCGGAGGTTTATGCGCCTGACTATTTAGGAAAAAAAGATATTCTTTTAAGCGAAGACAAGATCATTGCTATTGAAGATTCGATCGAAGGAGGATTCTCAGGGGTTCCTCTTGAAGAAATCGATGGCACAGGGTTACTTGCTGTTCCCGGCTTTATTGACTGCCACTTTCATATCTTAGGAGGTGGCGGGGAAGGCGGTTTTCAGAACCGGACACCAGAAGTGAAATTGTCTCAGCTGACCTCAGCGGGGGTAACGACAGTGGTTGGGTGTTTGGGTACTGACGGAGTAGGCAGAGATATGACTGCCTTGATCAGTAAGGCCCGTGGACTAGAGGCAGAAGGCATCACGACGTACTTGTATGACGGTTCTTATCGATTGCCATTGACTCCGGTCACCGATTCTATCATTCAAGATTTTTTGACTATTGACAAAATCATTGGTATCGGTGAAATTGCCGTTTCTGACCATCGTTCTTCACAACCGAGTTTCGAAGAATTTACCCGCGCGGTGGCGGATGCCCGTGTTGGTGGGATGCTTTCTGGAAAAGCAGGCATCGTAAACGTCCACTTAGGTGGAGGAAAGAGAAAATATGAGCTGCTTTTACGAACCATCGAAGAAACAGAGATTCCAATCAGCCAATTTTTACCGACACATGCCAATCGGACCAGCGAGCTTTTCGAAGCAAGTATTGCTTTTGCAAAAATGGGTGGAACGATTGATTTTACAGCGAGTGAGGATCCTGATTTCTGGGAAAAAGAAGACGATGAGGTTCGCTTCAGTAAAGGATTGAAGCGTTTGTTAGCAGAAGGGATCGGGCTGGATCAATTTACCATGACCTCTGATGGGCAAGGTAGCCTCCCGTACTTTGATGAAAACAATCAATTCATAGGTCTGGGTGTCGGTAGTTCGCGAGCCTTGATGGTAGGCATTAAAGAAGCAGTCCAAAAAGAGCAGATTCCATTGGAGATCGCCATTCGAGCAATCACTTCTAATCCAGCGAAAGTATTGAAGCTTGATCAAAAGGGACGTCTTGCAGCCGGGATGGATGCTGATATTTGTTTGCTGAACAAAGAAACATTAACAGTAGAAACGGTTCTAGCGAAAGGCAGAACGATGGTAGAAAAACAAGAAGTAAAAGTGTGGGGTACCTTTGAGCAACTAACATAAGAAGATTCCAGCTTTGACAAACTAAGAAACGGTTGTTTTTCTAAACAGAGTTTTAGAACAAAATAAGCAGCCCGATCCATGACCAGCATTTACTGGACTTGATCGGACTGCTTTTTTCAATGAAACGCAAGCATTCTTAAGCTTGCAACGCATCCAATTTCTTCATATCTTCTTCAGAAATTTCAAAGTCAACTTTGGCATTGTCAGAAATGTATTCTTCATGAACGGATTTTGGCAATGGCAGAATGTCTTTTTGTAGCAAGTAACGAATTGAAAGTTGTGGAATAGATTTTCCATAAGCTTCCGCAATCGTCTTCACTGCATCGTTATCGAGTAAACGACCGGTGGCGATTGGAGAATAGCCTTCCACTAAAATTTCGTGGTCTTTACAAAATGCCAATAACTCTTCATTTGTGCGTCCAATATGGTAAACAAACTGGTTGACCATCGGTTTCACATCGCAATGATCAAAAATATTCTGTAAATCTTTTTGATCGAAGTTGGAAACACCAATTGATTTTACTTTCCCACTTAAGTAGGCTTCTTCTAGTGCTTTCCAAACATCGATGTTTTCAAGATAAAAATCTTTGTTTTCTGGATTGTTTCCCATGATTTTCCAAGGACGAGGAGCGTGAATCAAAATCAAATCGATATACCCTAAGTCAAGTTTTTTTAGAGAAGCATCAATGCTATCAACCGCTTCTTGATAGGTCTTCAACTCAGCAGGTACTTTCGTGGTAACAAAAATTTCTTCGCGGGCAACGCCTGAATCGCGCACAGCTTTCCCAACCGCTTCTTCGTTTTTGTAAGCTGCCGCTGTATCGACATGTCGATAACCGTTTTGAATGGCAAATTTTGTGGCGTTGTAAGCATCTTCTGGAGAAGATTGCCAGGTTCCAAGGCCAATCTTAGGAATCGTCAGTTTGTTCTGCAAGGTAAATGTTTCTTGTAATATCACGTATCTCAACCTACTTTCATCGCTTTTTTTTTGTTACATCTTCCATTATAAAACGTTTTCTTGTTTGAAACAAATCAGACGCTGAAACTTTTTCGGTAAATTGACTTTCAAAAGGATCTTTGATACATTATCAGCAACCTAAACGCAGAAAGATGTGGAAAAAATGGATTTTGTAAAAGAAGATTTTGCCTATTATCGGCGCTCTTTTGAATTGATGTATCGCAGTTATTTCCGTAGAAGAATGATTGCCCTGGGTGTGGCGATTTTGATTATCTTAGGTTATTTATTTTTGTTACAAGAAAGTTTGCTTTTAAATATCATCTTGCTAGGTATTTTGCTAGGGATGATGGCGTGGCTGGTTTCACTTTCTCAGAAAGCGAGTGAGGTCGTACGTGCTTTTGAAGAAGAAAATCAGGTGCCGCAAATTCATCAACTGACAGAATTCGAGGATCATTATGCGTTCCCAATGAACGATGGAACAACGATGCGCGTGAAGAAAAACGGCAATCGCAACTTCCCTTCCAATAATAAGCAGTACACGTTGATGGCAGGCTATAAAAAAGTTTTCTTTGTGCAACAACCCTTGATGATTTTTTACTATGACCTCTTGGAAATGAAGTATGATGAAGCGTATCGTTTGAAACGAAATCGCCAAAACGGGTTCAATCGTTGGTCGCGTTATTTCAGCTTTCGCTCCTTTAAGGGATCGATCGGCAATGTTTTTCAATTCTTGCTGGGAAATATTTTCTTCTTATTTATTGCGTATCGGTTGATCCGCTATCTGATCGATATTTTGCTGCACATTCTATAACGGTCGCCAAGGGGATAATTCTCATCGTTTTCATAGACTGGTGAAAAAGATGATAGGACTTAATTTTTTAAAAAAGGTATACTTAAGTCAGATAAGACAAGCAATTGTCTTTCAAGAATAAGAGTCCTGCTCTTGTTAAGTAAGCCGTCAGCAACAGCTTATCTATTGTGGCGCTAACAGTTTGGGGGAAGTGTTAGTTCTTGTAACAAACAGATTTTTTTCTGGGTGGGATAAGAACAAAAGCGGTATTTTACCGTACTTAATAAGAGTAGTGCTCTTAATTTTTGCTATGACTATTTGAAGACATCACTTCTTGGAAGTGGTGTTTTTTCTTGCCCAAAATAGTCCAAGTGATAGGAGAATTCTAAGAACTATGCTACAATGAGTGCCGATGCTCTCAGCGATGGGAGTAAAAAGAAGGTAGAGGAGAATCACTTAGGAATGCCTGAAGGTCAAACAATAAACGATCCATCTACAAAAAGCGCGCAAAATATTTCTGCGTATATACATATACCATTCTGTGAACATATCTGCTATTACTGTGACTTCAACAAAGTGTTTTTAGAAGGGCAGCCAGTGGATGAGTACATCGAAGCGTTACTAAAAGAAATTGAGCTGACCCTCTTGCGTCAGCCTATCAATGAGGCGGAAACAATTTATATCGGCGGCGGGACGCCAACGTCGCTTTCGGCGAACCAGCTGGATCGATTGCTTTCAGGTGTGCATGAATTGCTGCCGACCCACACAACCAAAGAGTTTACCGTGGAAGCAAATCCTGGTGATTTGAGTGAAGAAAAAATGCTGGTTTTGAAAAACCATCAAGTCACTCGCTTGTCGATGGGGGTCCAAACCTTTGATAATCGCTTGCTTAAAAAAATTGGCCGCAAGCATACCGCTGAAGATGTTTATTCAACCATTCAGCTGCTGGAAAAACATGATTTTCAGAATGTGACGATCGATTTGATTTATGCACTTCCGGGACAAAGCATAGAAAGCTTCCGTGATACACTGACGCGAGCGATTGATCTCGGGTTGCCTCACTATGCGATGTATTCCTTGATTTTAGAAAACAAAACCATGTTTATGAACTGGGTTCGCCAAGGGAGAATGGCGCTGCCTTCTCAAGAAGCTGAAACGCAGATGTTTGATGAGGCGATCGCCGCGATGACAAAAGCTGGCTTGAATCAATATGAAATCAGTAATTTTGCACGACCAGGGTATGAGTCCTTGCATAATCTAGTGTATTGGAACAATGAACATTATTTTGGATTTGGGGCAGGCGCCAGCGGGTATCTTGGACAGACCCGCTACAAGAATAAAGGTCCAATCCAGCATTATTTGAAACCATTACAGGAAAATCAATTGCCAATCCATGAAACCGAAGAATTGACAACCAGTAATCAAATGGAAGAGGAACTGTTTTTAGGCCTTCGTAAAAAGGCTGGCATTTCAAAAATACGCTTTGCAGAAAAATTCGGGAAGTCTTTTCAGGAAATCTATGGTTCAACTAGCGAACAGTTGATTCAAAAAGGCTGGTTGGCTAGTCAAGGTGATCGTGTCTTTTTAACGAAAGCTGGGATGTTCATTGGCAACGAAGTGTTTGAAGCATTTCTCTTGGATGGAGAAAAATAAGAAAGAACAAGGAAGAGAAGTAGCCATTTCGCGCTGCTTCTTTTTTTGATTTCTTTTTTAGCACTCTCTTAGAAAGAGTGCTAAAAAAGTGATGCAAATACTTGACATTCCTAGCAAATATGGTATATTTATAATCGTGTTAGCACTTAATAGGAATGAGTGCTAACGGAGGAGTGGATAAAATGTTGACACCTAGACAACAAATGATTTTACACCTCATCATCCAAAACTATACGAATACTGGTCAGCCCACGGGCTCGAAGCGATTGATGGAAGATGGGGTTGAAGCTAGCTCTGCCACCATTCGTAATGAGATGAAGGCGCTGGAAGAAGCTGGACTTCTGCTAAAAACACATTCATCTTCAGGGCGTGTGCCATCAATAAAAGGGTATCGCTATTACGTTGATCACTTATTGAAGCCATCTGAAGTTGACCAAAACGAAATTCAAACCATTCGTCATTCTTTTGGAAAAGATTTTCATGAAATCAATGAAATCATCCAGCAGTCTGCCACGATCTTGTCCAACTTGACTAGCTATACAGCGTTGTCTCTCGGACCAGATATGAAGGAAAGGAAATTGACGGGCTTTCGAATCGTCCCTTTGAATGCACGACAGATCATCGCGATCATCGTGACGGATAAAGGAAATGTCGAAAATCAAGTCTTTGCTCTTCCTGAATCGATGAGCAGCGAAGATTTGGAAAAAATGGTAAGGATCATCAACGACAAATTGATCGGTGAACCTCTAATGACGGTCTACCATCGATTAAGAACCGAGATTCCTATGATTCTGCATAAGTATTTTCAAACGACTGACGGAATCGTTGATCTCTTTGATACGATGCTGAGCCATATTTTTGAAGAAAAAATCTTCGTCGGCGGGCGAATGAATCTTCTGGATTTTGAACCGACGCAAGATGTTAGTCAGTTCAAATCGATGTATTCATTTATGAAAAACGCAGATCAGCTGACACAGCTGCTGGCGCCAAGAGATTCTGCGATTCAAATCAGAATCGGCTCTGAGCTTGGCAACGACTTGTTACAAAATATGAGTTTGATCCAAGCCAGCTATGAAATCGAAGGTCATGGACAAGGAACGATCGCTTTATTAGGTCCATCAAGTATGCCGTATTCACGGATGTTTGGATTGATGGAAGTTTTTCGAGGCGAGTTAGCAAAAAAATTGGCCGATTATTATCGCGCATTAGACGCTGCCAATGAATAAGCGGCAATGAAACAAATCGTAGAAGGGATGGTTGAAACGTGACGGAAAAAGAAGAGCGTTTAGATGAAGAATTAGATAAAACTGCTGAAGAAACCGCAGAAACAACTGAATCTTCAAATGAATCAACTGAAACTGAAGCACAGACTCCTCAACCAGAGGAAGAAGCAGTGGAAAAAAGCGAATTGGAACTTTTGCAAGAAAAGAATAACGAATTGGAAGATCAATTCCTGCGTGCTCGTGCAGAGATCGCAAATATCACTTCACGTAACCGCAACGAGCGGGAACTTTTACAAAAATACCGCTCGCAAGATCTTGGCAAAAAACTGTTGCCAGCAATCGACAATTTGGAACGAGCGATGGCAGCAGATGTCGATCAAGACCAAGCTGCGAATTTGAAAAAAGGCGTTGAAATGGTTCTTGAAAGTCTGCGTCAAGCCTTAAAAGAAGAGGGAATCGAAGAGATTCCTGCTGAAGGTGCAATGTTCGATCCGAACTTGCATCAAGCGGTGCAGACTGTACCTGCCTCTGATGAAACACCGGCAGACACAATCGTTACTGTCTTGCAAAAAGGGTATAAATTGCATGATCGTGTCTTGCGTGCAAGCATGGTCATCGTTGCACAATAGTTCTTTCTATCTATAAGTAGATGTTTAAATTAAAAAAGGGAGTGTATTACTTATGAGTAAAATTATCGGTATCGACTTAGGAACAACAAACTCAGCTGTTGCTGTCCTTGAAGGTGGCGAAGCAAAAATCATTACGAATCCAGAAGGGAACCGTACCACACCTTCTGTTGTCTCATTCAAAAACGGTGAGATCCAAGTAGGGGAAGTTGCAAAACGCCAAGCAGTAACAAACCCGAATACGATTTCTTCTATTAAACGCCATATGGGTGAAGCTGGATACAAAGTAGAAGTTGAAGGCAAATCTTACACACCACAAGAAGTTTCCGCAATGGTTCTTCAATACATCAAAGGATTTGCCGAAGACTATTTAGGTGAAAAAGTTGAAAAAGCAGTCATTACTGTTCCTGCATACTTCAACGATGCGCAACGTCAAGCAACCAAAGATGCTGGTAAAATTGCCGGTCTTGAAGTAGAACGGATCGTCAACGAACCAACTGCTGCAGCTTTAGCTTATGGATTAGATAAAACAGATAAAGATGAAAAAATCCTAGTCTTTGACTTAGGTGGCGGTACTTTCGACGTATCGATCCTTGAATTAGGGGATGGCGTCTTTGACGTATTATCAACTGCTGGGGACAACAACCTAGGTGGGGATGACTTTGATAACAAAATCATCGATCACATGGTAGCAGAATTCAAAAAAGAAAACGGCATTGATCTTGGAAAAGATAAAATGGCCTTGCAACGTTTGAAAGATGCTGCTGAAAAAGCGAAAAAAGACTTGTCAGGTGTAACAAGTACTCAAATCAGCTTGCCATTTATCACAGCTGGTGATGCTGGTCCATTGCACTTGGAAATGACCTTGACTCGTGCGAAATTCGATGAATTGACCGCAGACCTAGTCGAACGGACAAAAATTCCAGTACGTCAAGCTTTGAAAGATGCTGGCTTATCACAATCAGAAATCGATGAAGTCATCTTAGTTGGTGGTTCAACACGTATTCCAGCAGTAGTTGATGCTGTTCGTAAAGAAACCAATAAAGAACCAAACAAATCAGTAAACCCAGATGAAGTGGTAGCGATGGGTGCTGCGATCCAAGGTGGCGTGATCACAGGTGATGTGAAAGATGTCGTCTTACTAGACGTTACACCATTATCATTAGGTATCGAAACAATGGGTGCCGTCTTCACAAAACTGATCGATCGTAACACAACGATCCCTACAAGTAAATCACAAGTCTTCTCAACTGCAGCAGACAATCAACCAGCCGTTGATATCCATGTCTTGCAAGGAGAACGCCCAATGGCAGCTGACAACAAAACATTAGGTAGATTCCAATTGACGGATATTCCACCAGCACCTCGTGGCATCCCTCAAATCGAAGTAACATTTGATATCGATAAAAATGGGATCGTCAATGTTTCTGCAAAAGATTTAGGTACACAAAAAGAACAAAAAATCACGATCAAATCATCTTCAGGTTTATCAGATGAAGAAATCGAACGCATGGTAAAAGATGCTGAAGCAAACGCTGAAGCCGACAAACAACGCAAAGAAGAAGTTGATCTACGCAATGACGTCGATGCTTTGTTGTTCACTGTTGATAAAACATTGAAAGAGCTTGAAGGCAAAGTGGATGCAGACGAAGTCAAAAAAGCGGAAGAAGCTCGTGATGAGTTGAAAGCTGCACTTGAAGCAAACAACTTAGAAGAAATGAAAACGAAACGTGATGCTTTGAATGAAATCGTACAAAACTTAACTGTTAAATTATACGAACAAGCAGCACAACAACAAGCACAAGAAAATCCAGAAGCTGCACAAGGCGGCGCAGACGATGTGGTTGACGCCGACTTTGAAGAAGTAGACGGTGACGATAAATAATCGCTGTTTGTGAAAAAGCCAAAGTCACCGCTTTGGCTTTTTCTTATGAATTTGCGAAACGTATTTTTCTAGAGCGAATTATATGCTAAAATACGAGAGACGCAAGAATATAGTGGAGGGAAGCCAATGGCAGACAAAAGAGATTATTATGAGGTCTTAGGTCTACAAAAAGGGGCTTCGGATGACGAAATCAAAAAAGCTTATCGTAAGCTTTCAAAACAATATCATCCAGACATCAATAAAGAACCTGATGCAGAAGCAAAGTTTAAAGAGATTTCTGAGGCCTATGAAATATTAAGTGATTCCCAAAAAAGAGCTGCTTATGACCAGTATGGTCATGCTGGTACCGATCCGAACTACGGAGGCGGTTATGGCGGTGGATTCGGCGGCTTTAACAGTGGCGGATTCTCCGGTGGCGGTTTTGGTGGATTTGAAGACATTTTCGAATCGTTTTTCGGTGGTGGAGGCGGCAGAGCAGCCAATCCTAATGCACCTCGACAAGGAGCGGACTTGCAATATGCGGTTGATCTTTCCTTTGAAGAAGCGATTTTCGGAGTGGAAAAAACTGTTCAATACAATCGTGAAGAAACCTGTCATACCTGCGGTGGGAACGGGGCAAAACCAGGTACTTCACCAGAAACCTGTCATAAATGTCATGGTGCAGGTACCATCAATGTTGAACGTCAAACACCGCTTGGTCGTGTGATGAGCCGTCAAACCTGTGATGTTTGTCATGGAACTGGGAAAGAAATCAAAGAACCATGTACAACATGTCATGGTACTGGCCATGAAAAGAAAAAACACAGTGTGAAAGTCAACGTACCTGCAGGTGTCGAAGATGGACAACAAATGCGCTTGTCTGGTCAAGGAGAAGCTGGCACCAATGGTGGTCCTTATGGTGATCTGTACGTTGTTTTCCGAGTGGAAGAAAGTGATATTTTTGACCGTGATGGGTCGGAAATTTATTACGAACTGCCGTTAAACTTTGTCCAAGCTGCTTTAGGCGACGAAGTCAATGTACCAACGGTTCATGGGAATGTGAAATTAAAAATTCCAGCTGGTACGCAAACAGGCACAAACTTCCGCTTACGCGGTAAGGGAGCCCCTCGCTTACGGGGAGGCGGCAATGGCGATCAACAGGTCAAAGTGAAGCTGATCACACCTAAGAACTTAAATGAGGAACAAAAAGAGGCATTGCGGGCTTATGCAAAAGCCAGTGGCCATGAAACGAACGAACAACAACCAGAAGGATTTTTTGATAAAATGAAAGATGCTTTTGGTGGGAAAAAGAAATAACCATGAAAAAATCCAACTCATGCCCTTATAAAACCATCCGTTTTATAAGGGCATGAGTGTTTGTATGGCTATAAATGTGCAGTATGGGCAAGAATCGAATCTTCTTGGCCATCTTTTTTTCTTTTCCTTTGAAATCGCTTGCTTAGTGTGTCACAATAAAAGTAGACCAATTAAAGGAGGAGATACAATGGAAAGAATATTTGCGAGTCCGTCACGATACGTTCAAGGAAAAGGGGTCTTGAAGCATGGGTTATCCCATATCAAAGATTTAGGAAAGAAAGTGCTTCTTTTGACCGATGAAACTGTTTGGAAAATTGCCGGTGAAGAACTATTTGAGAACCTGAATGCAGCCGAGTTAGAACCGGTAAAAGAAATTTTTGGTGGAGAAGCTTCTGCAAATGAAATCGATCGTATCGTCTCTAAAGCCAAAAGTGAATCAATCGAAGTGATTGCCGCATTAGGTGGTGGGAAAGCCATCGATACTGGGAAAGCTGTTGCGGATGAATTGAAAATACCGATTGCTGTTTTGCCAACGATTGCCTCCACTGATGCACCAACTTCGGCACTTTCTGTTATTTATACTGATGAAGGTCGTTTTGAAAAGTATCGTTTTTATAACAAAAATCCTGAACTTGTCTTAGTGGATACCGCTGTGATTGCCAAAGCGCCTGCCAAATTGCTAGCCGCTGGTATTGCGGATGCACTCGCAACCTATGTCGAGGCACGTGCTGTTGCTCGAAGCCATAGTAAAAATATGGTCGGCGGGGTGCAACCAATTGCCAGCATGGCGATCGCTGAAAAATGCGAAGAGATCCTTTTTGAGAATGCCTTAAAAGCCTATCAAGCGAATAAAAAACAAGTCGTTACCGAAGCTTTTGAACAAATCGTGGAAGCCAACACTTTGCTTAGTGGATTAGGCTTTGAAAGTGCAGGTCTGGCAGCAGCTCATGCGATTCATAATGGCTTGACAGCCCTTGAAGGAGACGTTCATGATCTGACCCATGGTGAGAAGGTTGCTTACGGAACACTCACTCAATTGATGCTGGAAAATGCAGATCCTGAAGAGCTCGACCAATATATAGAATTGTATCAGGCATTAGAATTACCGACGACATTATCCGACATGCATCTTGCGGAAGCCAGCGATGCAGACCTATTAAAAATTGGCGAGCAAGCAACCATCAAAGGGGAAACGATCCACAATATGCCATTTCCGGTTTCTGCAGAAGATGTTGCAGCAGCGATCAAAGCCGTGGATGCCTATGTGAGTGCTTACTATCCTCTATGATGTTATTTTATTAAAGATCATCAATGTGTGCTCGGTGATTTCAAAAAACGTTTGACAATAAAAAAGAGTCGTGCTATTTTGATAACAAGCAAATTAAAGGAGGGAACCAGACATGACAAACGTCAACACACAAACTACCTGTTGTTGTTGTATGGTGCAAAAAGCAGCATACCGATTTGTCATGCCTATTATTAGTTCCTTTGTCGCAGAAGATCGCTGAAGTTTCTTTAGTGATTCACTTCTATCCGGATAAGACGACATTTTTTTGGGGTACTGATGTAATAGTCAGTACCCCTTTTTGTTTGCTGTTTTTTACCGCTTTCATTGGCGACGGCTGATGATTGCAAATGAAAATGAGTACATGAAGCATACGAGTTGTGCCAAACAAAGTTGAGCGAGGAGTCGAGCGATGATCGTTAATAATATAAAAGCATTGATTGGGCACACCCCATTCTTTGAATTTGATGCCGCAGCATTTGGCGGCAAAAAGGGAAGTACCATCTATGCGAAACTTGAGTATTTAAATCCTGGTGGAAGTATCAAGGACCGATTAGGAAAGTATTTGATCGATGAAGCGTTTCGCGAGCATGTGATCGATCATGAGACAACTGTTATCGAACCGACAGCGGGAAATACTGGAATTGGTTTAGCTTTAGCTGGAATCGAGTATGGCTTAAAAATGATTTTTGTCATTCCTGAAAAATTTAGCCTTGAAAAGCAGCAACTGATTGAAGCGTTGGGCGGGACCATCGTTCATACGCCCACTGAAGCAGGCATTCAAGGGGCGATTGAAAAAGCAAAGGAAATAGCAAAACAGCTACCAAATAGTTATATGCCAATGCAATTTCACAATCAAAACAATCCTGCAGCCTACCAAGCAACCTTAGGCCCAGAGATCTTTCAGGAGTTATCTGGAAAAATTGACAGCTTTGTTGCTGGAGCTGGCAGCGGGGGGACCTTCGCGGGTGTCGCAACATACTTAAAGAAGCAAAAATCAAGCACTCGACTTGCTGTCGTTGAACCAGAAGGATCGATCTTAAATGGCGGGCCTGCCCATGGACATGAGATTGAAGGGATCGGTGTTGAGTTCATTCCACAATTTTTTGACGATTTGCTTATTGATCAAATTTATACGATCAGTGATGCGGAAGGCTTTGCTTTTACTCGTTACTTGGCAAGAAACTATGGTTTGCTTATTGGAAGTTCAAGTGGAGCGGCGATGGCAGCAGCAGTAAAAGAAAGCCTCGAATTACCAACTGGAAGCTCGATCATTACCGTCTTTCCAGATGGAGGCGATCGCTATCTATCAAAACAGATTTATGCGGGTGAATCAGCAATCACCCCATTCATAGGAGGAGTAAACCATGCATTTTAATACAAAAGTAATCCACGGTGGTATCAGCGAAGACGAAATGACTGGTGCTGTTAGTGTGCCAATTTACCAAACATCAACCTATCGGCAAAATGCTCTTGGTCAGCCAAAGCAATATGAATACAGTCGTTCAGGCAATCCAACTCGATTTGCCTTAGAAGAATTGATTGCGGATCTGGAAGAAGGCGCCCATGGGTTTGCTTTTGCCTCTGGATTAGCAGCCACCCATGCGGTCTTCTCGCTGTTTCAGACTGGAGATCATGTCATTTTAGGGGATGATGTATATGGCGGGACGTTTCGTTTGCTCCATCAAGTATTAGAAAAAAGCGGATTGTCTTATACACTTGTCAAAACAAATGAGCTAGCTGCCGTTGAAGCAGCCATCCTTCCAGAAACCAAAGCGATCTTTCTGGAAACGCCGACTAATCCATTATTGAAGATCACGGACATCGCAATCGTTGCCCAACTAGCTAAAAAACAGGACATTTTGACGATCGTGGATAATACCTTTGCGACCCCTTACTTTCAAAAGCCGCTACAATTAGGCGCAGATATTGTGATTCACAGTGCTACCAAGTATCTCGGTGGACACAGTGATGTAGTAGCTGGGTTAGCGGTTGCCAAAGAGCCAAAAATCGCCGAAAGAATTGCTTTTTTACAAAACGCCATTGGTGGTGTATTGGGGCCTCATGATAGCTGGTTGATTCAACGAAGCATCAAAACTCTTGCTTTACGGATGGAAGCACATCAAAACAACGCGATGAAAATTGCTCACTACTTACAAGCACATCCAGCTGTCGCAAACGTGTATTATCCAGGATTGATTGCCCATGAAGGACATGAGATCGCCAAATCACAGATGTCTGGGTATAGCGGTATGATATCTTTTGAACTAAACGATGAATCGAAAACAGCAGAATTTGTTGAATCATTAAAGATTTTTACTTTAGCAGAAAGCTTAGGTGGCGTGGAAAGCTTGGTAGAAGTGCCAGCCGTGATGACCCATGCCTCGATCCCTAAAGAAATTCGTGAGCAATCTGGGATCAAAGATGGCTTGATTCGGTTGTCTCTCGGCATCGAAGACGGTGAGGATCTGCAGGCAGATTTAGAGCAAGCGTTTGAAAAGGCAGGTAGCTAGTGATGGGGAGAGAGTTTATTCCAATTTTTTCTGACTGGGCAGCTGAGTACGATGAAACAGTTGCAGGTAAGGATGAAGAGTATCGAGCGGTTTTTTTCAAATATGAACAGTTACTCGCTGAAATTGCTGAAAAAGCAGGGCAGTCTGTGGTAGAATTTGGTAGTGGAACTGGAAATCTAACACAAGCTCTGCTTGATCAAGGAAAAAACGTGCTGGCAATCGAGCCATCGCCAGAGATGCGGCGAATCGCCAAGTCAAAACCCAGTCTTTCTAAAGTGATTTTTGTAGATGGTGATATGGAGGTTTTTCCCGAGATCACGGATATGATTGATACGATCGTTTCTACCTATGTTTTTCATCATCTTACGGAGGACGAAAAACAACGGGCAATCGGCAAATATGCTGCGATGCTGCCCAAAGGCGGGAAAGTGCTTTTCGGGGATACGATGTTTCTTTCCCTAGCCCGAAAAATGGAACGAATCGATGAAGCACGGCAAGCTGGACACCAGCGACTAGCCGCTGATCTGCAACGCGAGTACTATCCAGTTATTGCGGATATCGAACGATACTTTCGCCAACATGGGTTTACCAGTCGTTTTAAGCAAATCAATGAGTATGTTTGGCTTGTGGAAGCACAAAAAGAGTAGGAGAGAAGTACAATGAAAATGAATGTTGAAAGCTTTAATTTGGATCATACGAAAGTCAAAGCACCTTATGTACGGGTTGCCGATAAAAAGCAAGGAACGAATGATACCATCATCAAATATGATGTCCGTTTGAAGCAGCCGAACCAAGCGCATATGGATATGGCAAGTCTGCACTCGCTAGAACATTTGACGGCAGAATTGATTCGTAATCATGCGGATTATATCGTGGACTGGTCACCAATGGGCTGCCAAACCGGCTTTTATTTGACTGTCTTGAATCACGACAATTATGAAGAGATTTTGACCGTCCTAGAAAAAACCATGAAGGACGTTTTGCAAGCAACTGAAGTACCTGCCAGCAATGAAGTGCAATGCGGTTGGGCGGCGAACCATACCTTAGAAGGTGCGCAAAAATTAGCGCAAGAATTTCTTGATGAACGTGACAATTGGTCGACCGTTTTTGCCTAAATAAAAATAGAAGTAGAAAAAAGGTGCCTGCGTTTGGATTCGCAGACGCCTTTTTTGTTAAACCCGCAAAGAGACGGGGGTTCGATAGTTTTTGTTTATGGTTCTACTGCTTGGACAGTGATGCCGACTCCGTTTGGATTATAGGTTTGACTAATGTAAAACTCAAATCCTTCATGAACAAAGAAAAGTCTCCGAATGGCGCTAACGTCTCTGATGTGAGCATCTAAACCATACTGTTCGATCAATGTCTCTTTGATCTCCTCAATATCATCCTCTTTCCCGAATTGTGAGAAATCAATACCGAAAAATTCTGGGACATCAACCAATGTGATTCTAGATAAATATTCATTTTCCGCGCTATCGGAGTCAAAATCAAAGCTGATTTTGGACAGTTTGTACCTTGAACCTAAAGGAACTCTTTTTGTCTCGAGAGCGTTGCTGTCAGCCATCGTTGATAACAAATCAATGGCTGAATCAGGTAAACGAGTGGTTACTTTTCTTACTTCATCAACCATTGCTCCTTGATCGGGAGAAAAAACTTTTCTAGTCTCTTCCGTGACGATCACATTTTCGCGGCGCCGCTTTCGGTTAATGGCACTGCGCTCTTGATTTACCCGATCACTACGTTTGATGAGAGCGAGGCCAAGATCGCTGATGGATTCAGGGGAAGGTCTTTCTTCCAGTAAAGCAGTTAAGTAATCGATCTCTAAAAACTGCTCGTAGGCTGCTGCTGGCTGATTTTCGCTGTAGAAGAGGACAGCTCCGAGTAAAAAACAACTAATGCCCAAACAAAGAAAAAGACTTCTTCTGCGATGCTCCCGGATTTTTTTCATAGGACGATTCAGTTTCATTTTATCCTTCAACTCCTAAGTTTTTTAGACGACTCATGATAATAGAGGTGTTTGAATTTCATCACGCATTTTGCCAATCTTAGTTACGAGAAATCGCTTAATGGATTACTCAATTTCTGATTCAGAAAACTGATCATGCCAGGCCACATCAGAAACGGTTCGGTTAATAAGAGTGACAATGATTGCCTCACCATCGGAATTGATCCATGCATTAGATTCCACACCTACAACCGCTAGTCGCCAAGAAGGCAGTCCACCCATGATCTCAAGAACTTGATCGCAGGACATTCCTTCTTGCAATTGGTGGAGTAAGTCTTTGTTGACTGTTCGATTCCACCGTCGCGGCAGCCCGATCTGCAATTGTTCACAATACGAAAATTGAGGGGCAGCTGTTTCGGTACTGCTCTGAGCTTGTGCAAAGTCATCAGAAGAACGAGCTGTTTCAGATGCGGGTTCTGATGTGTGGTTCTCAGTTCTGGAAGAAGAAGCTATGGTTTCTGAATCAGCTGACAAAGATTGAGAAGACGACGTTGCTTCTGGTGAAAAACTACTCTTGGTGGTGTCATCCATGATTTCGTCAATTAAGGTACAGCCAGTGAGAAAGAGGAAGAGTAACATTAGTAAGGGAAATAAAAAGATGGTTTTCATAAGATAGGTTCCTCCAAAATGATTTCGTGAACTTTCTTTGTTATTTTAATGTTGGTTTTTTATTAGAAAAATCCCGTCAGTTGCTATAAAATAAAAAAAGAAAATGTTTGTATACCTATTTAGATTTGGAGGGAGTGTTGTTTAATAAGTGTAACATGTTGCTTCCGATCTGGCTACTTGATTTCCAATATCCTTTCGTGGTTTTAGTAAAACTGGTATCTGCAGCTTACGATGTTGAAAAGTAAATGTTATAATAGATTTAACTACTCAATAAAAATTTGCTATTTTAAAGGTGAATCCTGTTTACTCTTACCAGATCAACAGGAACCAGCATACCTTTTGCTAAGAATTTATGTAAGGAATGATTTTTTTCATAACACGGAGAGGAGGAAGGAATATGAGCATCTTAAAGCAATGGCAAGCAAAACATCAAGCGAAAAAAGAAGCAAAAAAACAGGCATTACGGTTAAAAAATGCCAAGCTTCGTGCAGCGGGGAAAGAGCCGTTGAAGGGCTGGGGGAAAATGGTTGATACTGGCATCGGCGGGGCGAACAAAGCAAACCCCATCGATACAAAAGTGTTTTTGGGGGAAAATCAAAAGCGGATCGCAGATGAAACGAAACGGAACAAGCCATAAAGAAAACCTCTGCAACAGTTCATTAGTCAAACTGTTGCAGAGGTTTTTTAAATATTCAATACTTTGTCTAAGAAGTCTTTGGTACGCTCATGCTTAGGATTGGTAAAGATTTGCTCAGGTGTACCGTCTTCCAAGAAGTTCCCGCCGTCAATAAACATCACACGGTTTGCTACTTCTTTGGCAAACCCCATCTCGTGAGTTACGATCACCATGGTCATTCCTTGTTTTGCCAAATCCTTCATAACATTCAGTACATCGCCAACCATTTCTGGATCGAGTGCGGAGGTTGGTTCATCGAACAACATAACATCGGGATTCATTGCTAAAGCTCTAGCGATCGCCACCCGTTGTTTTTGTCCTCCAGACAGATTGTCAGGGTACATGTCTTTTTTATCTGCCAAACCGACCGTTTCTAATAAACGAATTGCGTTCTTTTCCGCTTCTTGCCGAGAAGCATTTTTTAGATCCATCGGGGCTAAAATGATATTTTCTAAAACCGACAAGTGAGGGAAGAGATTGAAATGCTGAAACACCATGCCGATATGTTGACGAACAGCATTGATATTGGTGTTTTTATCCATCAGATGTGCGCCGTCAACGATAATATCGCCGCTGGTTGGTTCTTCTAAGCGGTTCAAACAGCGTAAGAACGTCGATTTACCAGATCCTGAAGGACCGATCACACAAACGACTTCTCCTTCAGCGATTGAAACATTGATATTGTTCAATACGGTATTGTCGCCGTATTTTTTCACAAGATTTTCAACTAAGATTTTTTCTTTCATGCTATTTCACCTTCTTTTCTAAAACTTTTGCAAGTTTCGTTAAAGCTGTGATCACGACTAAGTAAATAATCGCGATGATCAAGTAAACATAGGTACTTTGCGTAGTCCGTGCAACGATGATTTTCCCAGTTTGCAATAATTCTACGACTCCGATAACCGAGATGATCGTTGTATCTTTCAATGAGATAACGAATTGGTTAACGAAAGAGGGAATCATGATTTTGATCGCTTGCGGTAAAATGATTTTCTGCATTGTCCGAGTGTAGGTCATCCCCAAACTTCGAGAGGCTTCCATCTGACCTTTTGGCACCGCATTGATCCCGCCACGGACGATCTCAGCGATATAGGCACTGGCATTTAAAGTCAATGTAATGACCCCGGCTGCAAAGTCGGGAATCGTGATACCAATGGCATCGGAAAGGCCGAAGAAGATGAAGAAAGCCAATACCATCATCGGGATACCACGAATGATATCAACATAGATCCCTGCAAAAACCCGCAATGCTTTGATTGGAGCAACACTAAATAGTCCAAAAATGATTCCGATCACTAATGCTAAGGCAAAAGAAATCAATGCTAGTAAAAGGGTATTCCATAAACCTTTTAATAAGACGTTATAGTTGTTGCTGATCAAACCAGTGATCGTTGATTCATCCACTCGTTTTTCTGTGGCAGAACCATCTTCAATGTATTTGTTGATGATTTGATCGTACTCCCCAGTCTGTTTCATTTCTTTCAATGCTTCATTGAACATTTGGATCAGTTCAGGATTTTGGCCTTTTTTCACCGCAAAACCGTACTGACCGCCAGTTTCTTTTTCAATCGGTGTCACTAGTTTTTGACCTTGACTGATGGCATAACCGATTACTGGATAATCATCCATCATGGCATCGATTTGTCCGCCGTTGACAGCCGCATATAATTGATCAGCAGCATCATAATATTTGATCGAATAGCCATATTTCTCTTCGTTGGCGATCAAGAAGTCTGCACTTTCTGTCCCAACTTTCGCACCGACAGTTTTCCCATCTAAATCTTCATAGGAATTGATGGAATCATTGCCTTCTTTTACAGCGATCTGAATGCCGCTTTCAAAGTAAGAGTCAGAGAAGTCGTAAGATTGACGACGCTCATCAGTGATCGTCATCCCAGCGATCATGCCATCCGCTTGATTGCCGTCTAACGCCTGTAGCGCTCCGGAAAAGCCGATGAAATTGAATTCGATATTGAACCCTTGCAATTCTGCGGCCCGGTTCATTAAATCAACATCGATCCCTACATACTCATTGTCTTCATTTTGGAATTCAAATGGAGCGAAGGCGGAGTCACTGGCAATTCGGTAAACATCTTTCTTTGGTTCGACTTTCACCATTTCACTGGTGTCTGCATCTGAATCAGACGTTGTGATGTAAGTATTGACGATTTCGTCGTATTTGCCAGAAGCTTTCATGTTGGCTAAACCAGCATTGAATTTTTCAAGTAGTTCTTGATTTTGGCCTTTTCTGACAGCGAATCCGTAAGAAGCACCTTTTTCAGGTTCGCCGACAAGTTTCATCGGTTCGCCGTTGTTGATGGCATAGCCAAGCACTGGATAATCATCAAAAGCGGCTGCCACAGTACCATTGCGTACAGCGCCATACAACCCAGTAGCGTCATCATAAAGTTTGATGTCGTATCCATATTGGTCTTTATTTTCTTCTAAAAAGCGGGCACTTTCGGTACCAACCTTTGCACCGACCGTTTCGCCCTCAAGATCTTCGTAGCTAGTAATGCTGTCATTGTCAGCAGCTACCGCCATTTGAATCCCACTATCAAAATAAGGATCTGAGAAATCAAACGTTTCTTTACGTTCATCAGTGATGCTCATCCCAGCAATCATGCCATCTAACTGATTTGATTGCACGCCTTGAATGGAGGCGTCAAAACCTAAAGGACGTAAATCAACTGCAAAACCTTGATCTTCAGCGATCGCGTTTAATAAATCTATATCGATCCCAACGTATTCATTATTTTCATTTTGGAATTCGAAAGGAGCAAATGTTAAATCTGTTCCTATCTTATACGTAGTTTCCTCCGCACTTGCTGACTTTACTGATAGCGTAAAAATGCTGATAATCAGCGCGATTAAAGCGAAGGACATGTGTTTTCTTTTCAAGAAAATTCCCCCTTTAGATATAACGTATTTATAGATTATATGGATTTTTTCTTCAACACACAAGTCTTTCTCTTTAAAAATATGACAAAATTGCTTAAACCTCACATCAGATGTTAGAAAATCAAACATGTTAAGTTATGCTTAATCGCATGAAACTTTCATAGCAAATGATGGCGAAAGTATGTTCGCTATGATATACTTATTTATGGAAAAGCGGCAGCGAGTTTTTCTTTTTTTGTTGTCGTTTAGAATAATCGAGGGGGAATGAAGATGATCGAAAGAACAACTTCCCATGAATTTGACTTAGTATCAAAATATCAACCAGCTGGGGATCAACCAGAAGCGATCCATCAATTGGTTGACGGGGTGGTCGGTGGAAAAAAAGCACAGATTTTGTTGGGAGCCACTGGGACCGGTAAGACTTATACGATTTCTAATCTAATCAAGGAAGTCAATAAACCGACATTGATCATTGCCCATAATAAAACACTGGCTGGACAATTATATGGCGAGTTCAAGGACTTTTTCCCAAATAATGCGGTCGAGTACTTTGTCAGTTACTATGATTACTATCAACCAGAAGCGTATGTTCCTTCCAGTGATACATACATCGAGAAAGACTCCAGTGTCAACGATGAAATCGATAAGCTGCGTCACTCGGCCACAAGTTCTTTATTAGAGAGAAACGATGTGATCGTTGTAGCTTCTGTCTCTTGTATTTTCGGTTTAGGTTCGCCGATCGAGTATGCCAGACAGGTTGTTTCTTTACGAGTAGGGATGGAAAAGTCTCGCGATCAACTATTAAAAGAATTGATCGAGATCCAATTTGAACGAAACGACATCGATTTTCAACGGGGGCGTTTTCGCGTACGTGGCGATGTTGTGGAGATTTTCCCAGCTTCTCGTGATGAGCGAGCGTTACGCATTGAGTTTTTTGGCGATGAAATCGATCGGATTCGTGAAGTCGATGCCTTGACGGGCGAGATCATGAGTGACACCGAACATGTGTCGATCTTTCCGGCAACTCACTTTGTGACCAATGAAGACCATATGGAACATGCGATCGCTTCGATCCAAAGTGAACTCGATGAACGACTGAAAGTTTTGCGAGCAGAAAATAAGCTGCTGGAAGCACAGCGTTTAGAGCAGCGAACCAACTATGATATTGAAATGATGCGAGAAATGGGGTATACCTCAGGAATCGAAAACTACTCTCGCCACATGGATGGACGAAAAGAAGGCGAACCGCCTTATACGTTATTAGATTTCTTTCCTGATGACTTTCTGATCGTTATTGATGAATCCCACGTGACCATGCCGCAAGTTCGTGGGATGTATAATGGTGACCGTGCTAGAAAACAAATGTTAGTGGATTATGGCTTCCGTTTGCCTTCTGCACTGGATAACCGTCCGTTACGCTTGGAAGAATTTGAGAAGCATGTCAATCAAATCGTCTATGTTTCAGCAACACCTGGACCATATGAATACGATCAAACCGATACCGTCATTCAGCAAATCATTCGTCCGACTGGTCTGTTAGATCCGGTGATCGAAGTACGACCGATTATGGGTCAAATTGACGACCTCGTAGGAGAAATCAATGAGCGAGTCGAGCGAAATGAACGGGTCTTTGTCACGACCTTGACGAAAAAAATGTCTGAAGATTTGACGGATTACTTTAAAGAATTAGGGATCAAAGTCAAATACCTGCACAGTGACATCAAAACATTGGAACGAACAGAGATCATTCGCGACCTGCGTCTCGGTGAATTTGATGTACTGGTCGGAATCAACTTATTGCGAGAAGGGTTAGACGTCCCAGAAGTTTCCCTGGTTGCGATCCTTGATGCCGATAAGGAAGGCTTCTTGCGCAGCGAGCGTTCATTAGTCCAAACCATCGGACGAGCAGCTCGTAACTCAGAAGGAAAAGTAATCATGTACGCCGATAAAATGACCGATTCGATGCAGCGAGCGATCGACGAAACAGCGCGACGCCGAAGTATTCAAGAAGCCTATAACGAAGAACATGGAATCGTACCGAAAACCATCATCAAAGAGATTCGCGATCTGATCGCAATCACGAAAGTGGCGGAAGAAACTGGCGAATACACCACGACTTCTTATGAAGAGCTGAGTCGTGAAGAAAAAGCAACCTTGTTGTTGAAATTAGAAAAAGAAATGAAAGATGCTGCGAAAGCACTGGATTTTGAAACGGCTGCTACCTTGAGAGATACTATTCTTGAGCTAAAAGCTGCTGATTAGAAGGAGAAACAATATGGCAAATGATAAAATCGTGATCCATGGGGCACGGGCCCATAATTTAAAAAATATCGATGTGACGATTCCCAGAGACCAGCTCGTTGTTGTAACTGGTCTTTCGGGTTCAGGGAAAAGCTCCTTAGCATTTGATACGTTGTATGCCGAAGGACAGCGCCGATATGTCGAAAGTCTATCGGCGTATGCCCGTCAGTTTTTAGGGCAAATGGATAAACCCGACGTAGATAGCATTGATGGACTTAGTCCAGCGATTTCTATCGATCAAAAAACCACCAGCAAGAACCCGCGATCAACAGTGGGGACGGTTACTGAAATCAATGATTATCTGCGGCTTCTTTACGCCAGAATCGGTCACCCAATCTGTCCCAATGATCATATTGAGATTACTAGTCAGTCGGTTGAGCAGATGGTGGATGAAGTTTTGGCATTACCAGAACGCACCAAGATCCAATTGTTGGCACCTATCGTTTATCAAAAGAAAGGGCAGCACAAAAAAGTCTTCGAACGTATCCAAAGAGAAGGTTATGTTCGGATGCGGGTGGATGGCGAAGTCTATGATGTCTCCGAAGCGCCTGAATTAGAAAAAAATAAAAAGCATGATATTGCCATCATCATTGACCGAATCGTTGTAAAGGAAGGCATCCGTTCTCGTCTGTTTGATTCCTTTGAAGCGGCATTACGTTTAGCTGATGGCTATGCGGTAGTCGATGTGATTGGTCAAGAAGAGATGCTTTTCAGTGAACATTATTCTTGTCCGTATTGTGGCTTTACAGTTGGTGAATTAGAACCACGGCTCTTTTCATTCAATGCGCCTTTTGGTGCTTGTCCAGACTGTGATGGTCTTGGTGTGAAGCTAGAAGTCGATGTCGACCTAGTGATTCCCGATCAAAGCAAAACGTTGCGTGAAGGCGCACTATTACCTTGGAACCCAATCAGTTCACAGTACTATCCGCAAATGCTGGAACAAGCCTGTCAAGAGTTCAATATCGATATGGACACACCCTTTGAAGAGCTGCCAGAAGAACACAAAGACATTATTTTGAATGGTTCGAATGGCGAAATTTTCCATTTCCATTATGAGAATGATTTCGGTGGCGTGCGTGATGTTGAGGTAGCTTTTGAAGGAATCTTACCAAATATTAAGCGCCGTTATCATGAAACCAACTCTGATTTCACCCGTGATCAAATGCGTTTGTATATGACGGAATTGACTTGTAAAACTTGTCATGGCTATCGTTTGAACCCTCAAGCGCTGTGCGTGCAAGTCAACGGAAAACACATTGGTGAAATGAGCGAGATGGCAATCAACAATGCGTTGAACTTTGTCGAAGAATTGAAACTATCGGAACAAGAGCAAATGATCGCACGTCCGATCGTGAAAGAAGTCGATGATCGTTTAAGCTTCTTGAAAAATGTCGGATTGGACTATTTGACCTTGAGTCGTGCATCAGGCACACTCTCTGGTGGGGAAGCGCAACGGATTCGTTTGGCAACACAAATCGGCTCCAATTTGTCTGGGGTGCTTTACATTCTTGATGAGCCATCGATCGGTCTTCACCAACGGGATAACGATCGCTTACTAGATTCATTGCGGAAAATGCGTGATCTTGGGAATACCCTGATCGTCGTTGAGCATGACGAAGACACGATGCGGGCAGCGGACTACTTGATCGATGTCGGTCCAGGTGCAGGACACGCAGGTGGCGAGATCGTCGCTGCAGGCACTCCTGATGAAGTCGCAGCCAATGCGTCTTCCTTAACAGGTCAGTACTTATCAGGAAAACGACAAATCCCGACACCAACGGAACGCCGCAAAGGCAATGGTGAAAAGATTCGTGTGACCGGTGCTTCTGAGAATAACTTGAAAAACATTTCGGTCGATTTTCCATTAGGAAAGTTCGTCGCCGTTACTGGGGTCTCTGGCTCTGGTAAATCGACATTAGTCAACGAAATTTTGAAAAAAGCCTTGGCGCAAAAAATCAATCGGAATTCGAACAAGCCTGGTCGCTTTAAAACCATTACTGGTTATGAAGCGATTGAGAAATTGATCGATATCGATCAAAGCCCTATCGGTCGGACGCCTCGAAGCAATCCAGCAACGTATACCAGTGTCTTTGATGACATTCGCGATTTATTTGCTAAAACCAATGAGGCGAAAGTCCGTGGTTATAAAAAAGGCCGCTTTAGTTTTAATGTAAAAGGTGGACGTTGTGAAGCATGTAAAGGGGACGGAATCATCAAGATCGAGATGCACTTCTTACCTGATGTCTACGTACCTTGTGAGGTTTGTCATGGCAAACGTTATAACTCAGAAACGTTAGAAGTTCATTACAAAGGAAAAAATATTTCGGAAATCTTAGATATGACCGTGGAAGATGCAGTGGAATTTTTCCAACATATTCCTAAAATCCATCGAAAATTGCAAACGATCGTCGATGTCGGTCTAGGTTATGTCACGATGGGACAACCAGCGACTACTTTGTCTGGTGGGGAAGCGCAACGGATGAAGCTTGCCAGTGAACTGCACAAAAATTCCAATGGCAAGAGTTTTTATATCTTAGATGAACCAACGACTGGTCTGCATACGGATGATATTGCCCGTTTGTTGAAAGTTTTGGAACGATTTGTCGACGCTGGCAATACCGTTTTAGTGATCGAACACAACTTGGATGTCATCAAATCAGCGGACCATGTGATTGATCTAGGTCCAGAAGGTGGCGAAGGCGGTGGAACGATCATTGCAACTGGTACACCAGAAGAAATTGCTGCGGTTTCTGAAAGCTACACCGGTCATTATTTGAAAAAAGTCCTTTAAGCAAGGAAAAGAGCACTCACTTTTTTACTTGTCTGTCAATAGGTTTCGCTAAAGTTTAAGGAAGCGTGAAATATCTGCAAATTTCATGATAAGGGCTTGAAATCAAAATTTTATTTGATAGAATAGCAATAGGTATACGTATATTCGCATTGAATAAACTGCCTATAAGTTCTATCCGTTCAAAGTGGGAGAAAGCAATCAAAGATAGATACTTTGATTGCTTTTTTCTTTGTGGTATTATAATTCTATTGTAATTAAACGAAACGAGAGAGGTCGTTTTTCGTATTCAAAAGAGAGAGTGATTTTTGATGAGTCAGGAAAATTTTCTTCCCATATTATTAGGAAGCGATATGAATGTTTATGGTATGGCCAGAGCATTCCACGAAGCATATGGCATTCAATCAGTTGCTTATGCTGGTGCGGAACTTGCGCCAACCCGCTTTAGTAAAATTGTTACAATCAATCAAGTGGAAGGTTTTGACCATGATCCAGGATTCACTGAGACGTTGATCAAGTTAGGTAAAAATACTTACAACGATCCTGCCATGAAATATTTATTGATTCCCTGCGGCGATGGCTATGCAGAACTGTTAGCGAAGCATAAAGAAGAATTGAAGCCTTATTATACCTTTATTGCCAATGACTATTCCTTATTAAAACGGTTGATCAATAAAGTCAGTTTTTACGAAGTTTGCGAGGAATATGGCTTGCCTTATCCTAAGACCTTCATTTTAACACCAGAACTGTTGACGGAAGGAACGTTCAAAGGAGAGCTGCCTTTTGATTTTCCTGTGGCTTTGAAACCAGCAAATAGTGTCGCGTGGCTGTCAGTTGATTTTGAAGGGCGCAAAAAAGCCTTCATTATTGACAATCGAACAGAATTTGAAGAAATCGTTTCTCGCATTTATCAAGCGGGTTATCAATATGAAATGATCGTCCAAGATTTTATTCCTGGCGATGACAGCAACATGCGGGTCTTAAATGCCTATGTTGATGAGAATCACGAAGTTCGCGTGATGGGCTTAGGTCATCCTTTGTTAGAGGATCCAACGCCTGGAGCTGTTGGGAATTATGTCGTGATCATTCCAGATGAAAATGATCAAATCTATCAAATGATCCGTAAGTTTTTAAAAGAGATCGAATATGTTGGATTTGCCAATTTTGACTTGAAATATGATGCGCGAGACGGTCAATATAAATTATTTGAAATCAACTTGCGTCAAGGAAGAAGCAGTTTCTTTATTACCTTAAGCGGATTGAATCTGGCGAAGTTCATCACAGAGGATTTAGTCTTCGAAAAACCTTACACAGAAACGGTTTATGGCAAAGCTGACGCGCCTGAAGCGAAATTATGGCTAGGGGTACCAAAAAACATTTTCTTGACTTATGCAAAAGAAAATCCTGCGAAAGAACGCGCAAAAAAATTATTAGCAGAGAATCGCTGGGGAACGACTGTCTTTTACAAAGAAGACTTATCTCTAAAGCGTTGGATTCTATTAAAGAGAATGTTCCATCTGTACAACAAACGATTCAAAACGTATTTCCATACGAAAGAAGGCTAGAAGATGGAGAATTTTTTTAGTATTTTAGGCGGCATGGGAACGTTAGCGACGGAAAGTTTTGTCCGCATTTTAAACCGACGGACACAGACCCATAAAGACCAAGATTACTTGAACTATGTTTTATTCAATCATGCGACAGTCCCAGATCGGACGGCATATATTTTAGACAACACGTTAGAAAACCCTGTTCCATATTTAATGGACGACATCGAAAAACAAAATTTGTTAAAGCCAAATTTTATTGTGTTGACTTGTAACACTGCCCATTATTTTTTTGATGAGCTGCAAGCTGCCACTGAGATCGAGATTTTGCATATGCCTCGTGAGGCTGCGAAAGTCGTTTTTGAAAAAGGCGTCACTGGAAAAGTGGCCTTTCTTGGGACAGAAGGCAGTGTCAAAGCTGGCATCTATGAAAAAGAATTGCGGAAGTTCGGACTTGACGTCTATCTTCCAGAGCCGACGATCCAAAAAAAGGTCAATACATTGATCTATGATCGAATCAAAGAAAATGATCATTTGGATCAAGAACTTTACTTTGAGATACTGGAAGAAGTCACCGAACGTATCGGCTGTGAAAGCGTAGTGCTTGGATGTACCGAGTTGTCCTTGATGGATGAATTTGTGACTGATAATCCGTATCCAGTCGTCGATGCCCAATCGATTTTAGTTGATCGGACGATCGAAAAAGCATTGGCAAATCGCCAAGCAATCTAAAGCTGATAGCGACGTTAGCGGCATTTTTTGGCTCTTTGTCAATAAGGACTGATGAGTTGTGCAAAATCAAATCTGGGTCAGAATGAACCACATTCTGGCTCAGATTTTTTGTTATCTCACTTTGATTAATTGATTGATCAAAAAGATTCTAATTCTCATGTTCTCGAATGATTTAAATCCGTAGGATACTCGTTTCATTGTCTTTATGTGGGTATTCTTCGCTTCTATTTTTCCATTGGAATAAGGATAGATCATTGCGTTGGTGATGCCTTCTTCATAGGTCAGAAGGTTTTGAAGCTTCTCCCGAAAGCCGTCATCTAACGTTTCGGGAAGTTCTGCCAATATGGAGAAAAATAAGTCAGGGTCTTTGTCTCGAAAGGCTTCAACTAATTCATGAAAAAAGGGATACGCCTCCTTCAGGGGCGTAGAAAACTCAAGCAATCGATCAATCATCATTGCTTCAGTAAGAAATGGGTATTTTGGCGCTCGGAAACTTTTCCATGTTTTGTATTCATAATGGTTGATGTTTGCACGATTTTTTAGCAAAAAGCGCCAGTTCTTTTTCAGTTTTTCTGCTTGGCTTTTCTGTCCTGCTTTACGAAGTTCATTCATTTCACGGATACGCAACTCATTGAACGCTTGATTCATGTGTTTGACAATATGAAACCGATCAATCACTACTTTCGCATTTGGCAGAACACGTTTGGTGAGCTGGAAGTAGGCGGCGTTCATGTCTGTCACCAAGAATTCTACTTCTTCCGGATTGGTACAACCTGAGAAATAGCTTGTTAATCGGGGTAATTTACGCGTAGGCAAAACATCTATTAATTTTCCTGTTTCGCCATCTGCGCAAATAAAGCTCATTTTATCTTCTATGGAAGCATGCGAACGAAATTCATCAACCATCAATACTCTGGGGAGAATCTTCTTAGATTGCTTTGGTAAATAGCTTTTAAACTCTTTCAATGTACGAATAACGGTGGTCAAAGATACCTGACAGCTTTTCGCAATAAAAGATAAAGATACTTTTTCAGTCAGTAAAGAAGCAATTTTATATCTCACATGATTTGCGATTGAATGTCTGGGTTGGACAAAATAACTTTGAGCCGTCCAATGGGTGCGACAGTTTTTACAGGTATAGCGCTGCTTTTTTAGGCGCATAACCAAAGGCATATGATTGTATTGTTCAAAACGGACAATCATTTCCTTCTTCCCATTTTTCACTATAATTGCTTTCCCGTTTCCATCTACCACAGTAGAACCACAACTTCTACAAGCACGAGGAGTAGGCGAGAGAACAGCATCGACGACCAACGTCTTTTTCTTCTGAAGGGTCTCGTAAGAGACCTCTGTAATCATCAAATCTTTCTCTATTATTCTCAGCATTTTTTTGATAGAATCATTCATATAGCATATCGTCCTCTCAGTTGTTTATTTTGTGGTGATTTAATCATACTAGAGAACGATATGTTTTTTAATACCTAAAATGAAAATGGGACTGAAGAATCAATTCTGATTCATCAGTCCCATAAATTATAGAGCCCATTTTTTGAGCTAACGTCTTTTTTTATGCCAGTGTTCCAATGATACGCCCGGCATGATATAATAGAGTTGTTTCAGAAAGGAGTTTTACCTATGACTGAAGTGGATCATTTAGAATTGGTCATTATTACTGGGATGAGCGGAGCCGGCAAAACGGTCGCGATCCAGAGTTTTGAAGATATGGGGTACTTTTGTATCGATAATATGCCCCCAAGCTTGATCCCTAAATTTTGGGAACTGATCAAAGAATCAGGAAAAGTGACAAAAATTGCCTTAGTTGTCGATCTGCGTTCAAGATCGTTTTTTGAAGAAATCCAAAGTATGCTGATCGATATTGAAAACACGAATTTTATTGACACACGGATGCTCTTTTTAGATGCATCGGACAATGAATTGGTGTCAAGATACAAAGAAACGAGAAGAGCACATCCATTAGCGATGGATGGCTTAGTTACGGAAGGGATTCGCAAAGAGCGAGCGATCTTAAACGATTTGAAGACGCGTGCCAGTATTGTTATCGACACAACGACGCTGACCCCACGGCAATTGAGAGAAAAAATCAATCAAGAATTTCGTGCTTCTCATGAGACAGGGTTTCGTATTGAAATACTTTCGTTTGGCTTCAAGTATGGCTTGCCGATCGATGCTGATATTGTGATGGATGTTCGTTTCTTACCGAATCCACATTATATTCCAGAGTTGCGTCCTTTAACGGGTAAAGATGAACCCGTGTATGAGTACGTCATGTCTTTTCCAGAAACGGAAGAATTCTATCAGCAATTTAGTACACTGTTGCAAACGATCATGCCAGGCTATGTCAAGGAAGGCAAAAGCAGCTTGACGGTGGCTATCGGCTGTACTGGGGGCCAACACCGTTCAGTTGCATTATCTGAGCGCATCGGTGCGGTTTTGGCAGAAGACTATCGCGTCAATATTACTCATCGCGACAAAGATAAGCGTAAAGAGACGGTGAATCGTTCATGAAAATGAAAACGTACCGAATCAGAAAGCCGAAGATCGTTGTGGTAGGTGGCGGAACTGGGTTACCAGTCATCCTGAAGAGCTTGCGGAATCAGGGTGTCGACATCACAGCGATCGTTACGGTCGCTGATGATGGCGGTAGCAGCGGCGAAATTCGCAATTTGGTTTCCTCTATCTCGCCACCAGGGGATCTGCGCAATGTTTTGGCGGCTCTATCTGATATGCCGCAACTGTATAATGATATTTTTCAATACCGTTTTAAAGCCGAAGACAAATTTTTAGCCAATCATGCCCTGGGGAACTTGATTATTGCGGCGATTGCTGAAATGCGCAGCAGTACCTATGAAGCCATTCAAATTTTGTCAAAAATCATGCATATCGATGGACGAGTTTATCCTTCGTCAGATCTGCCATTGGTGTTGCACGCTGTTTTTAAAGACGGCACCGAAGCGGTAGGAGAGTCCAAGATCGCGGTTGATCGCAAAACGATCGATCGGGTCTTTGTTCGTAATCAAGAAAATAATGATGAGCCGAAAGCAGCTCGTAAAGTTGTTTCTTCAATTATGGAGGCAGATATGATCGTCTTGGGTCCTGGTAGTCTCTTTACTAGTATTTTGCCCAATCTCATGATTAGCGAGATCGGCCAAGCAATGTTGGAAACACAAGCTGAAACGGTTTATATTTGTAATATCATGACCCAAAAAGGTGAAACTGAACACTTTAGTGATGCCGACCATGTGCGGGTCCTGCATAAGCATTTAGGCAAACCCTTTATTGATACGGTGTTAGTCAACACCGAGAAAGTTCCAGAAGGGTATATGGACCCAGAGATTTATGATGAATATCTTGTACAAGTGAAACACGATTTCCAAGGACTGCGAGAAGAAGCCAGCCGTGTCATTTCAGCTGACTTTCTGGAGCTTAGAGATGGCGGAGTTTTTCATGACGGAGATAAAGTGATTGAAGAACTTCTACGTATCGTTTACGGGGCCAAAATCTAAGAAAGGAGGGATTTTTTTATGTCCTTTGCAGCAGAAGTAAAAAAAGAATTGACCGCATTAGAAGTTCATCGCGAACATGCCAAGGCAGAATTGGCCGCTTTGATTCGGATGAATGGGTCATTAAGTATCAACAACCAACAATTTGTTTTAAACGTTCAAACAGAAAACGCGGCGATCGCCAGACGCATCTATTCGTTACTAAAAGATCATTACGACGTGCGCAGCGAATTGCTGGTCCGTCGTAAAATGAAATTAAAAAAGAACAACGTTTACATCGTTCGTTTGAAGCAAGATACACAGCGCGTGCTTTTGGACTTAGATATCATGGACGGGCTGATGTTTCAAAGCCATGTTTCTGATGAGATCATGGGCAATACTCAAAAAATGCGTTCCTATTTACGAGGCGCTTTCATGGCATCTGGGTCCATCAACAATCCAGAAACCAGCCGCTATCATTTAGAGATCTATTCCATCTACGAGGAGCATAACCAAGATATTTGCGATATGCTAAACGCATATGGATTGAATGCCCGTGCATTAGAACGCAGAAATGGGTATATCTCTTACTTGAAAGGCGCTGAGAAAATCGCTGATTTTTTGACACTGATCGGTGCCACCAATTCCATGCTGAAATTCGAGGACGTGCGGATTGTGCGTGATATGCGTAACTCAGTCAACCGTTTGGTGAATTGCGAAACCGCCAATATGAACAAAACGATCGACGCGGCTTCGAAGCAGATCGACAATATCGAATTTATTCAAGATCGAGTTGGCTTGCAAGCTTTACCTGAAAAGCTGCAAGAAATCGCCGAATTACGTTTGGAACATCCCGAGGTCAGCTTGAAAGAGCTAGGAGAAATGATTCCATCAGGAGCGATCTCGAAATCAGGAATCAATCATCGCATTCGCAAAATCAATGAATTTGCGGATCATTTGCGTGAACAAGTCAGTTAATCTAAGTAGTGAATGAAATCAAAAAAGCAGGAGCTTGCATTTGACATGGATTTTAGTGTCAAATCGGCTCCTGTTTTTTGTTAGTGGTTATTCATTGATCAATGCAGTTAATTCCTCAGCAGAGATCGATTCATCAAAAATGTGCCCATCTAAGACAATCGTTGGCACAAATTGAATGTTGGCGTTTTTCGCTTCTTCCACAATTTCTCCTGCGATCGCAGGATGGTTTTGTTCAGATAGCCCTAAGGTATTTTTCGCATATTCTGCCACTTCAGGTAAAGATAAATGCCCCCATTCGTCTTGTGTTTGATAAATTTTTGTGATCTCAGCGATCGTTGCCTGAGGATCTGTACTGGAAACAAAGCGGTGCATCACATTGCCTCGTTGCAATGATTCTTTTTCTTTGTCGAATAATTTGATGACACGGCGTAGTTTCCCAGCTGCGACAGCTTCACTTAAGATCGGTAACGATTCCTCAAACCATTGCCGACAATAAGGACAGCGCAAATTCATAAATTCGACGATCGGTTTAGCGGAAGGGTCTCCGATATGTATCCCTGTTACCGCATTTGTTTCCTGTGCTTTGATGATTGAAATATCCATTAAGATTCCTCCTTTTTCTTTTAGTTTACCGAAGTTTCTACTGAAAGAAAAGCCTCAGGTCTTTTGATTTAAGTCTGTGAAAAGAGGAGGAGAATGAGCTAAATACTATGTATTTCGTTTCACGAAATTAAGAAAAATCCCCTGACTGTGCTTTTATATTCCTTGATTTTCAGCTATAATGAATTGTGTTTTATTGTGCAAAATGATGATTAAAGGAAGTTATATAGATGAGAAAAAGAAAAACAATGGATGGCAATACGGCAGCAGCCTATATTTCCTATGCCTTTACGGAACTTGCGGCGATCTATCCGATAACCCCTAGTTCAACCATGGCTGAATTAGTGGATCAGTGGTCTGCTCAAGGAAAGCATAATCTTTTTGGCCAGCCGGTGAAAGTGGTTGAAATGCAATCTGAAGCAGGGGCGGCCGGTGTGGTTCACGGCTCATTAAAAACGGGCGCCTTAACGACGACCTATACGGCATCCCAGGGACTTTTATTAATGGTACCAAATATGTATAAGATTGCTGGGGAAATGCTGCCAGGCGTCTTTCATGTCGCCAGCCGAGCAGTGACCACCAATGCTTTGAATATTTTTGGAGATCATACCGATGTAATG
This sequence comes from Enterococcus sp. DIV1368d, assembly GCF_050542975.1. Classification (NCBI taxonomy): domain Bacteria; kingdom Bacillati; phylum Bacillota; class Bacilli; order Lactobacillales; family Enterococcaceae; genus Enterococcus; species Enterococcus sp. DIV1368d. The sequence continues at coordinate 1,657,954 of NZ_CP172939.1, forward strand.
GCCACCCGACAAACAGGCTTTGCTATGTTAGCGGAAAGCAGTGTCCAAGAAGTAATGGATTTAGCGCCAGTCGCTCATTTAGCAGCTATCGAAGCCAATATCCCATTTTTAAACTTTTTTGATGGGTTTCGAACCAGTCATGAGATTCAAAAAATAGAGGTCTTAGATTATGAGGAATTGGCGCAGTTGGTCAATCATGAAAAATTGGCTACCTTTCGACAAAAAGCCATGAACCCGAATCACCCGACGACGAGTGGAACGAATCAAAATCCTGATATCCATTTTCAACAGCGGGAAACGATCAATCAGCATTATCAAACATTGCCTGAGATCGTTCGTTTTTACATGAAGAAAATCAATGCTTTAAGAGGAACCAACTATGATTTAGTGGATTATTATGGTGCTTCGGACGCCGAAGAAGTCATCGTTTCGATGGGGTCCTCGACGCAAACGATCCAGCAAACGGTGGATCATTTATGCGCTTCAGGCCGCAAGGTGGGGGTCTTGTCGATCCATTTGTATCGACCATTCCCACTAGAAGTCTTCTTAGAAAAACTGCCTGCTACCGTTAAAAGTATCGCTGTATTGGATCGCAGCAAAGAACCTGGTGCCAATGGCGAGTCTTTGCTTTTGGATGTGCAAAGTGCCATGTATGATGCAGCGATTCGGCCGACGATCATTGGTGGACGCTATGGTCTTGGGTCAAAAGATGTGACGCCTGATCAAATCGTTGCTGTTTATGACGAATTGCTCAAGCCAAAAGCGAGCCAAAAGAAACGCTTCACCATTGGGATCACGGATGATGTGACGCAAATGTCGTTGCCATCAAAGGGCACGCTAGATCTAACTGATCCATCCACCTTCCAAGCGAAATTCTGGGGATTCGGCTCTGACGGGACCGTCGGGGCAAATAAGTCAGCAATCAAAATCATCGGTGACCATACCGAAAAATATGTACAAGGCTATTTCCATTATGATTCGAAAAAATCTGGTGGTCTAACGGTTTCTCATCTGCGATTTGGGGATACCCCCATTCGTTCTACCTATTTGATCGAACACGCGGATTTCGTTGCGTGTCATACGCCTGCGTATTTGCATACGTATGATTTGCTGAAAGGACTCAAAAAAGGCGGAACATTTTTATTAAATACGACCTGGTCACAAGAGCAAATCTTAAAAAATTTACCGAAGAAAATGAAACGTTATCTTGCTGAAAACGAGATCCGTTTTTATACCATTAACGCCATGCAGTTGGCAATGGAAGTCGGCTTAGGTGGGCGGATCAATACCGCGATGGAAACAGCCTTCTTTTACTTGGCAAACATCATTCCGACCGAGGAAATCTTGCCGATTTTAAAAGAAGAGGCGCTGAAAAGTTATCGGCACAAATCGATGGCGATCGTTGAAAAGAACCAAGCAGCCATCGATCGCACCATCGAATTATTACAAGAAATCCCTGTTCCAAGCAAGTGGGCAACGATCGAAGTACCGAAGAGGACATCCACTGCTACAACACAATTTGTGCGGGAAATCGTGGAACCCATCAACCGTCAAGAAGGCAACCAACTAAGCGTGGGTACCCTCGTACGAAATCAAATGACTGAAGGGGTGATCCCTGTCGGGACAACAGCGGTTGAGAAGCGGGGCATCGCTGTTGAAGTGCCCGAGTGGCTATCAGATCGCTGTACCATGTGCAATGAGTGTGCTTTTGTCTGTCCTCATGCGGCGATCCGTCCGTTTTTGGCAGATGAAGATGAATTAACCGAAGCACCTGAAGGCTTTATCGTCAGAGAGATGCGAGGCGCGAATGGGCAAAAATATCGAATTCAAGTTTCCGTTGAAGATTGTACAGGTTGCGGCCTTTGTGTGGAAGCATGTCCCGCCAAAGGGAAAGCTTTGACGATGCGTCCTTACGAAGAACAAAAAGAACAAGCTTTAAATTGGGCTTTTGCGATGACTTTACGTCAAAAAGAAAATCCAGCAAAACCAGGAACTGTTTTGGGCTCTCAATTCAATAAACCTTTGTTGGAGTTCTCTGGTGCTTGTGCGGGCTGTGGGGAAACCCCCTATGTGAAACTATTGACCCAAATGTTTGGTGATCGCATGATGATCGCCAATGCGACCGGCTGCTCTTCGATTTGGGGTGGAACCTCACCAGTATCCCCTTATACAACCAATCACTTAGGACAAGGGCCAGCTTGGTCAAACTCGTTGTTTGAAGACAATGCCGAATATGGCTATGGCATGTTCTTAGCCAACCAAACCCGACGGGAGAAATTAGCGGCCCAGCTGCAGTCGTTGAAAGCCAATGTATCAGAAGAATTGCAGGCTTTGATTGATGATTGGGACCTTCATCGAGAAGAAAGTGCTGGGACGCAACAGCGAGCAGCAAAATTGATCGCCGCCTTAGAAGCTGAAGCTGCCACAACACCTCAGCTGAACAAAATCTTGCAGGAGAAAGATTTGTTTGTTAAGCCAAGCCAATGGATGATAGGCGGTGACGGCTGGGCATATGATATTGGGTTTGGCGGTATCGATCATGTTCTTGCTTCTGGTGCAGACGTCAATATTCTCGTGTTAGATAATGAAGTCTATTCTAATACAGGGGGGCAAGTCTCTAAAGCGACACCGACTTCGGCCATTGCTAAATTCGCTGCGAGTGGCAAGTTTGTTTCCAAAAAAGATTTAGGAATGATGGCGATGACCTACGGACATGTCTATGTCGCACAAATCGCATCTGGTGCAAATCAAATGCAAACGATCAAAGCCTTTGAAGAAGCCGAGCGGTTCCCAGGACCGTCAATCATCATTGCCTATACGCCATGTATCACCCACGGTCTTGCAGGCGGAATGCGTCAATCCTTGAAAGAAGCACAAGAAGCAGTTGCATCGGGGTATTGGAGTCTCTACCGCTATAACCCGCTGTTGGCAGAAAAAGGGAAACAGCCAATGACACTCGATTTCAAAAAGCCAGCATTTGATCAAATGCCTGCCTTTATGCAGACACAAGTTCGATTTGCATCCTTGCAGTCTGCCAATCCGAATGCGGCGCAAGCGTTGTTTGAAAAAACCGTTTCAGATGCGAAAACTCGTTTCTACAACTATGCCCGCTTAGCAGGTCAAGAAGAAAAAATACGAGCAAAGCTTGAAAAAAAGGTAAGTACTGATGCAGAACAACCAACGGCAGTAAAAACGGAGCGTGTACGAAGAGAAAAACAGCCGTTAAGCGAAGAACAGCTCGCTGAAAGAGCAGCACGGCGTGCAGCGCGCGCAAAGCGCCGTCAGCAAGAGTAATCGCTCGCTGAGGGATGGCCCTGAAAAACGGTTTGACCCGTTTTTTAGGGTCATTTGTTGTTTTTCCTAAGAAATGAGTGCAAGAAGCTCGTTTAGATGAAATCTTCTAAGACCTTTGACAAACAATGATTTCAGGATAATGGTAAACTAAGTAAAAGAGCTGTTTATTTTTTCAAAACTTTTTCATAAATTTGTTTTTTTTCAAATCTTTGAAGAGGTCCTATGTTATACTATTATCTGAAGTCTTAAGAATAAAGGAAGGCTGTTTATGTTGATAAATTTCAGGGATTTTTTTAATTTAGATTATTGGAGAGAATTGCTCTCATTTGATATATTTTCTTGGTCATTTTTAGTAAATGTTTTAGATGTGATCGTTGTTTGGTACTTGGTTTATAAGCTGATCCAGCTTGTGCGAGGAACAAAAGCGATCCAGTTGTTTAAAGGCGTCGGCCTATTCATTGTTCTAAGGTTTTTGGCAGGTATCGTAGGATTAAAGACGCTATCTTGGTTGATGGATCAAGTCATCACGTATGGGGTGATCGCCGCGATTGTTATTTTCCAACCAGAAATTCGACGAGGGCTGGAGCATCTTGGCCGTAGCTCTTTCTTCAAGACTTCTAAGAATGAAAAACGACGGGATGAAGTGTTGGTCCAAGCGTTGGACAAAGCTGTTCAATATATGGCAAAACGAAAAATTGGTGCATTGATCACGATCGAACGGACGACGGGGTTAGAAGAATATATTGAAACGGGGATTCCTTTAGATGCGGACGTGACGGGCGAATTACTGATCAATATTTTTATTCCCAATACACCGCTACACGATGGTGCAGTCATCTTAAGAGATGATAAGATCGCTGTTGCTAGTGCCTACTTACCACTGTCAGAAAGTCCGTTGATTCCCAAAGAATTTGGGACGCGCCATCGAGCGGCTGTCGGGATTTCAGAAGTTAGTGATGCGTTGACCATTATCGTCTCAGAGGAGACGGGAGACGTCAGTATTACCCTGAATAATCGGATGCTTACTGAGCTTTCGCGACAAGAGTATCTCGACGTGTTGAATCGCGAATTAGTGCCAGAAGAAAAGCCTGGTAAACGCAACTTGCTGCAATCTTTCTTTGAAGGGGTCAACAAAGGAGGAAGAAAATGATCAAGAAAGAACGTCGTCAAAACGTATTTTATGGTATACTAGCGCTGTTCTTTAGTCTGGTTCTGTTTTTCATCGCCAGCGGATCAAGCCTGCAAGTCAACCTTGCAGGAACTTCAAATCCTTATGAGGAAGAGATCGATAATGTACCGATTCAGACCACCTATGACACAGATGAATACTTTATCCAAGGATTTGAAACAACAGTAGACGTGACTTTGTCTAGTCGAAATCGGGTGCAATTGAATGCTGAACGTAGCGAGGAAACGCGGAGCTTTCGAGTAGTTGCTGATTTGACTGGACTTGATGAAGGAACCCATGAGGTCCCTTTAGAAGTGAAAAATCTTAGCTCAAGTGTGACAGCCGAAATCGAACCCAAAACCGTCACTGTGACGATCGAGAAAAAAGTCACCCAAACGTTTACCGTTGAGCCAGTCATCTCGACTGATGGAGCAACGAGTGGTTACGGCGTTGATTCAATGAGTGTTGAACCGCAAGAAGTAGAGATCACTACTGGCGACAAGACACTGGCAGAAATTGACCGAGTGGTAGCGATCGTGAATCCAGATGATATTACTGGCGATTCGATCACGGTGGATGGAGCGATCGAGGCTTGGGATAGTGAAAACAATCCTTTAGCGATCATTCCTGAGCCAGATTCGGTCGATGTGGCATTGATGATGGAAGCACCAAGCAAAGAAATTGAATTGTTTGTCACTCAACAGGGGACAACACCAGATGGGATCTCTCATTACATCTACCGGATGAGTAGTATCAGTGCGGTGCTAACAGGACCACAAAGTATTTTGGATGAGACCCAGCAGATCGGTGTCCCAGTGGATGTTAGTGAGATCACAACCACGACCGAACGGACAGTAACGATTCCAGTACCAGAGGGAACAACGATCAATCCAACAGTAGTGACGATCCAAATCACTCCGGTTGCAGAAACAACTACTGAGAATCAATCAAACAATGATGGCGATGAAGCAACGAACAGTGCGAATTCTCAAGCCAATTCTTCGACAGTCGACACGACGCAAGAACAAACAGAGAATTCCGCAAGCAGCACGACGACAAGCAGTTCTTAGTCGTTTGACTGTAGAGAATGAATAAGAGAGGTTATTAAAATGGGAAAATATTTTGGTACTGATGGTGTTAGAGGAGAAGCAAACAAGGAGTTGACACCTGAATTAGCATTTAAATTAGGTCGTTACGGCGGCTATGTATTAAGTCAGCATGAAACTGGGGACCGCCGTCCCCGTGTTTTGGTGGGACGGGACACACGGATTTCTGGACAGATGCTAGAAAATGCATTGATCGCTGGACTATTATCTGTCGGGATCGAGGTATTCCAATTGGGTGTTATTTCTACACCGGGTGTTGCGTACTTGACGAAAGTGCAAAAAGCGAGTGCAGGTGTAATGATCTCTGCCTCTCACAATCCTGCACAAGACAATGGCATCAAGTTTTTCGGGAATGATGGCTTTAAATTAGTCGATGAACAAGAAGCTGAAATTGAAGCATTACTTGATGCACCGGAAGACACACTTCCACGTCCTTCTGCCGATGGCTTAGGAACGGTGGATGAGTTTCCAGAAGGGTTGTTGAAATACTCTCAATTTCTACGTCAAACGATTCCTGATGATTTGGAAGGAATCACGGTGTGTGTTGATGCAGCAAATGGCGCAACAGCAACAAGTGTCAATCGTTTGTTTGCCGATCTAGAAACAGAATTCTTCACAATGGGGACGTCTCCAGACGGGTTGAACATTAATGATGGTGTGGGATCGACTCACCCTGAAGCGTTAGCTGAATTTGTCGTTGAAAAAGGGGCGGATGCTGGTCTTGCGTTTGATGGAGATGGTGATCGGGTCATCGCAGTAGATGAACTAGGAAACATCGTTGATGGCGATAAAATCATGTATATCTGTGCGAAATATTTAGCGGAGCAAAAGCGCTTGAACCAAGGAACGATCGTGACAACAGTCATGAGCAATTTAGGGTTCCATAAAGCAGTGGAAGCAATTGGACTGAAAGATGTCATCACACAAGTCGGTGACCGTTATGTCGTCGAAGAAATGCGTAAAAACGATTATAATTTTGGTGGCGAGCAATCAGGTCACATGATTTTCTTGGATTTCAATACGACAGGTGACGGTTTGCTATCAGGAATTCAACTATTGAATATCATGAAACAAACGGGCAAGAAACTGTCGGAATTAGCAGGAGAGGTAACGATCTATCCACAAAAACTTGTCAACATTCGAGTGACAGATAAAAATGGCGCGATGGATGTTCCAGCTATCCGTAAAATCGTGGAAGAGACAGAAGCAGAAATGAACGGCGAAGGCCGTATCTTGGTTCGCCCTTCAGGAACAGAACCATTGCTTCGGGTGATGGCAGAAGCGCCGACCATTGAAAAAGTCGATTACTATGTAGAAAAAATCGCAGCGGTCGTTCGAGAGGAAATCGGTGCGGAATAAACGAAGAAGTAAGACGATCAAAGATATCCTTTGGTCGTCTTTTTTGTCTACTTACCAGCAAGAAGCCAACTTGCGAATTAGAGAAACTTGTCAACGATTTTGTCGGCAACGCTTAACAGAGGAGACGCAGTGGGCAAGCCTTGCGAAGGATAGTTGCTTTTAAAAGTCTTTTCGGATTTGTTGTGCAGTAGACAAGAAAAAAAGAACCCCTATGAACGATCGAGTCATCGAACGAGGAGTTCTTTTTATTATACAGAAGATAACCAATTCGGTTTCAATCTTTTAAAAAACTTATTCAACGGTAACGGATTTTGCTAAGTTTCTTGGTTTATCAACATCGAATCCACGTTGTAAAGTAGCAAAGTAAGCCAGCAGCTGTGTTGGAACGACTGCCACTAAGCTGGTTACCAATGGGTGAACATTTGGCAAAATGATTTGATCAGTCGCTTTTGCTAACTCTTGACTAACGATCACAAGGGTGTGAGCCCCACGAGATTCGACTTCTTTCAAATTGCCTCGCGTATGAGAGCCGGTCACTTCTTCCGTGATCACACCGATCACTGGTGTACCTTCTTCGATCAACGCGATGGTGCCGTGTTTTAATTCACCAGCCGCAAAGCCTTCCGCTTGGATATAAGAAATTTCTTTTAATTTCAATGCCGCTTCCATCGATACATAGTAATCATTTCCACGACCAATATAAAAGGCGTTGCGGGTATCAGATAAGAAATCTTCAGCAAATTGACTGATAACAGCTTTTTCATCTACTAGAGCTTCCATTGCAGAAGCAACGATGCTTAGTTCATGGAAGACATCAAAGTCCAATGCTTCAGGAACAGCTTTTTCATCACCAATGGCTTTTGCTAACAACGTCATCACTGCGATCTGTGCAGTATACGCCTTTGTAGAGGCAACAGCGATTTCTGGACCAGCATGAAGCAATAAGGTATGGTTCGCTTCTCGAGAAAGAGTAGAACCAGCAACGTTGGTAATCGTCAGACTAGGAAGACCTAACTGGTTGATCGTCACTAATACTTGACGGCTATCTGCCGTTTCACCACTTTGTGATAAGAACAAGAAGAAGGGGTTTGCTGACAACAATGGCATGTTGTAGCCAAACTCACTAGATAAATGAACTTCAACAGGGATCTGTGTTAGTTTTTCTAAAATGGCTTTTGCTGCCCAGCCCGCATGATTGCTAGTACCACAAGCAATGATGTAGATCCGATCGCTAGCTAAAAGTTCGTTTTTTAATGCTGGATCGATCACTACTTCACCAGATTCTCCTTGATATTCTTGGATCAAGCGGCGCATTACAGTTGGTTGATCATCGATTTCTTTTAACATGTAGTAAGGGTATGTTCCTTTTTCGATGTCAGTCAGATCTAGTTGTGCTTCATAAGACTCACGGTACACAAGGTTTCCTTTTGGATCTTCGATTTCGATCGCATCGGCTGTTACGGTCACCATTTCGCCATCTTCGATCTCAACAAAGTGAGTCGTTTGATCGAGCATTGCTAAGGCATCGCTACAGATGACATTGAACCCATCTCCCAAACCGATCAATAAAGGACTTTTGTTTTTGGCAACATAAATGGTTTCTGGATCATTTTTTTCTACTAAGGCAAAGGCATAAGAGCCGCGAATCAAGGACAAAGCTTTTTTAAAGGCTGCTTTGGTCGTGCTATTGTCTTGCTCCTTCAATGCTTCAATCAAATGAACAACGATTTCCGTATCTGTTTGACCTTCAAATTGGTGGTTGCTTAAATATTCTTGATGAAGCTCTTCAAAGTTTTCGATCACACCGTTATGAACCAACACGAGTGCTTGGTTTGCTGAAGTATGAGGATGAGCGTTCATTTCTGATGGCTTACCGTGGGTCGCCCAACGGGTATGTCCGATACCGATCGTTCCTGTTACTTCAGAAGTCACTTTTTCTTCCAAGTTTTTGATTCTTCCTTGGGCTTTAATTAAGTGATCCGAAGTCCGATCAGCGACATAAAGACCTGCTGAGTCATAGCCGCGATACTCTAAGCGTTCCAATCCGTTCAAAATAATTCGTTCTGCATTTGATTTTCCTACGATTCCTACAATTCCACACATAATGATAATCCTACTTTCAAAAAATTTAGTTTGGCATTATGTATTTCTATCTGCGTAGCAAGTCTTTGTCATCACCTTACGATGAGATTTGTTCTTGCCTGTAGAGTGCAGTCCCTAGAGTCATCCGCCGAATGTTTCGATAAACTCTTTCCTCGTCATCTGTTTCCAGATCAGGCGCTATCCTTATTGGTCTATCTATCCTCCTTGTGAGATATTTTATAGAAATACAAGCAATATCATAATATTTATTCCTGTTTTTGTCAACTCAAAGTTATATAAAAATAATTGGTATAGTTATTGGTAAGGTTGATTTGAACCTGTTTTAAGGAAATCAAAACAGCTGACATAGCTTTGTCGAATAAGATTCCCAAGAAATTTCCTCATAAAGCTATGCTTTTTTTTTTAAGTTCGCTACAATAAAAAAGTAAGAAAGTGAGGGAATGAAATGCCAGAATTTGTAAATTGTATGACTTTTTCAGAGCTAAAGAAAATGGTAGCTGCGATAGAAAAAGATCCTAATGTCACAGATGAAACAAAGGTCATGTTGGATACGGGCTGGGACAGCTTGCAAGAAATTTTGCCTGGATCAGTCACCGTGGAAACCGCGCAAACATTCGAAGTCCAGGATGAACTGACAAAGGAATTTTTTGGCGGCTACGTCTTAGCTGAAAAAAGTGAGAAATTTGATGCGGTTGGAGACGAAGAAGCAGTGATCGTCATCAAAAATCTATACTAAAAATGGGAAAGGTGAAAAGTTAGGTGGGAAAATGAATAAAAGAAGATGGATCGCAGCGGCGATCGCAGCAGGGTTATTTATCTGCTCGGGGGTTTTTTCAGTAATCACAAATCGTCCAGAGCAAGAGGAAACTCAGACGCTACAAGGGTTAAATGCTTTGTTCTATGGAAGTAATGCGATCGAAGAGACAACGTTAGTTGCCGGAGATCAAGACAATCGCATCGTTCGCTTATCTTTAGAAGGAACCATCGCCAGCAGCTCCAGTGGTGGCTTATTCACAACAGAATCTTATGATCATCAGCGATTTTTAGAAGAACTACGGATGATCCAAGAAGATCCAACTATTGGGGGCATCTTGATGGAAGTCAATACCCCAGGAGGCGGCGTCTATGAAAGTGCGGAGATCGCTCGTGAGTTAGCAAAAATCAAAGAGTTAGGGATTCCAATGTATGTCAGTATGAAAAACATGGCAGCCAGTGGCGGTTATTATATCTCGGCAGGTGCTGATAAAATTTTTGCAACGGATGAAACCATTACTGGTTCAATCGGGGTGATCATGTCAGGGCTAAACTATGCTGGCTTATTCGAAAAGCTAGGGATCGAAGACAATACGTATAAAAGTGGCGCACTAAAAGATGTAGGTTCATCAACGAGAGAACCCACAGAAGCCGACAAGGAAGTCTTGCAGACCTATGTCGACAATGCCTATGGTCGGTTCGTAAAAATCGTAGCAGAAGGACGTGGCATGACAGAAGAAGCCGTTAGAAAGATCGCTGATGGCCGCATCTATGATGGGCAGCAAGCAGTGTCCGTTGGTTTAGTGGATGAAATCGGTTTTCCTGAAGATACATTAGCAGCAATGCAAGCAGATCTAGGCTTGGAAGATGCCGAGATTTTCAGCTATGATGTTTCCTCTACTGGATTTGCTTCTACTTGGTTAGGTTCAAGTTTAGCCGAACTGCAAGGATTAAAAGAATCAAACACAGAGCGAGTGATCCAATTGATGGAAAGCCTTGGAACCAGCGATGCTCCGAAACCTCTTTATTACTATGGAGGTGAATGACTATGACAGAGAAAAACAAGTATTCCGCTGGCACATCGTCAACGGATGACAATCACACGAGTACGTCAATCGATCAAAGGGAACAGCGGGAAACCTCGACACCGTCAACCGGTCATACGGATGTGCCAACTGAAGCGCAGGTTTCAGAAACAACCGAACCAGTAAACGCCAGCAAAGCGATGAGGAACGCACAAGTAAATCATCCCGATGATTTTTACCAACAAGTCTTAACGTCTTTTAAAGAAGAAGAGTATACCCAAAGCGAGATCGAGGAAAAACAACAAGCCTGGCAACGGTATGAAGAACCTGAAAAACAGGCAGAAGACAAACGGTTCTTCAATGATTTTCCTAGCTACTTTTTTGCTGGGTTTTGGATTCGTTTCTTTGCTTATCTCGTTGATGTGTTGGTGATCCGAGCGATTACCCAAATAACGATCGGTAGTATCTACAATCTAGCGAATTTAACGGCAACCAATCAGCGGTTTGGCCTTTACAACATCTGTGCCTTAGCAATCTATCTAGGCTATTTTGTTCTAATGACAAAGCTAAATCATGGTCAAACAATTGGAAAAATGCTTTTTGGCATTCGAGTGGTTTCTTTTGTAGAGGAAGAACTCAGCTGGCAAACCGTGTTGATTCGCGAGCTATGCGGACGCTACGTATTACAATTCAATCTTTTCTTTTATCTCGGTTATTTACCAATCGTCTTTAATAAAAATAAGCAGCAGGCTGCGGATTATTTTGCAGAAACCAGTGTGGTGACCATTAATCTGATCAAAGCTTTCAATAAACAGGTGGATGCCAATCACGTAATGATTGGCGCACAAAACTAACTAGCAGATCAAGCAAGTAGTAAAGGAGGGATCGAGAATGGGTGAGACGATTGATTTCCCAGGACCAAATGAACGGCTTCGGCTGGCGGCAGAAAAAGCCTACCAGTCAAAGGAGTTTTTGCAAGCTTTTCGCCTGTACAATGAACTCTATCAAAAAAATGCCAGTTTTGAGATCAATCAATGGCTGGTTGAATGTCTGCAGCAGTTGAATGATTTTGCCAAAGCGTTAGATCTGGCGGAAGACTATTTGGATGATTATCTAAAAGAAACCGACGGGTATTTACAAATTGGTCATCTGCTGATCTTGGATGGTCAGTATTTAAAAGCTCGGCGCTGGCTTACATTAGGTAAAAAAACAAAAATTGCAAGCCGCTATCAGGAACAGTTAGCAAGTGAATTAGCAAAGGTAGAAGAAGTGCAGCAAATTTTAGGACTGGAAGATTTTCATGGGAAACGCAAGCATTTACGTGCATTAGATGAAGCCAATCAACCGGTGAGTGCAACAGAATGGCACGTTTTTACCCAAGCCATTACCAAACCACAATTTGTCACGCTGATGCATGAAACGTTAGCTTCCATCAAAAATCCATATTTGCTGCCCAAATTAGTGGATGAGCTCGTGCGTCTTGAAGTGGACGAACCTTTTGAACTGATCGATTACCTTGGGAATATGCAGCAAATCGTTCCGAAAGAGTTAAAACTTTTGCAAGAAGATGCCGCTGTTAAAGCGATCCAGAAAGAGATTGACGAAACGATCGCCCAAGAAGATCCGATTTTAGCAGAAAGCGTCTCAGCAGAGATCAATGATCATTTAGCCATCAGCTACCCATTTTTACCTGCAAAAGAGGAGGCAAAAGCATGGGTGGCAAGCTACATTGAAGATTATCGTGGGTTATTTGAAGAAAAAGAACAGCCAAAAGCAGTGAATGAAATAGAAGAACGCAAACGACACCTACGCAATATCCTACGATTGAGCATTCGCTGAAAGAAAAATTCGCAACTTTCATGGTAAAATGTTTACAATTAAACAACGTTAGTGTACTATTTAAAGGTATGCATGAAGCTATTTCATATGTAAATCAATTAATATTCGGAGGGAAATAAATGACTGCAAAATGGGAAAAAACAGGCACCAATGATGGTGTTTTGACATTTACGATCGCTCAAGCAGAAATCCAAAAAGGCTTGACGACTGCATTCAATAAAGTGAAAGGCAATCTTAACGTACCTGGCTTCCGTAAAGGAAAAGTTTCACGCCAAGTATTTAACCGTATGTACGGCGAAGAAGCATTGTATGAAGATGCATTGAACGCTGTTCTTCCAGAAGCTTATGAAGCTGCTGTAAAAGAAGCAGGGATCGATCCTGTTGCGCAACCAAAAATCGACGTTGACAGCATGGAAAAAGGCCAAGATTGGGTTATCAAAGCAGAAGTTACTGTAAAACCTGAAGTAAAACTTGGTGATTACAAAGAATTAACAGTTGAAAAACAAGACCGTGAAGTAACAGAAGAAGACGTGGATGCACGCATCAAACGTGAACAAGAAGCACAAGCTGAATTAGTTATCAAAGAAGACGAAGCAGCTGAAAATGGCGACACAGTCGTTATCGACTTTGAAGGCTTCTTAGGGGAAGAAACATTTGAAGGCGGCAAAGGTGAAAACTACTCACTTGAACTTGGCTCAAACTCATTCATCCCTGGTTTTGAAGAACAGTTAGTAGGAACAAAAGCTGGTGATAGCAAAGACGTTACCGTTACTTTCCCAGAAGATTATCAAGCAGAAGATTTAGCTGGTAAAGAAGCAGTCTTCAAAGTAACTGTTCACGAAGTAAAAGCAAAAGAACTTCCTGAATTAGATGATGAATTCGCAAAAGACGTTGATGACAGCGTTGAATCATTAGCTGAATTAAAAGAAAAATACCGTGCTGAATTGACTGAAACAAAAGAAAAAGCAGCTGAAGATGCAAAAGATGAAGCTGCGATCCGTCAAGCAGTTGAAAACGCAGAAATCGTTGAATTACCACATTCAATGGTTCATGATGAAGTACACCGTTCAATGGATGAATTCTTGAACAACATGCAACGTCAAGGAATCTCACCAGAAATGTATTATCAATTAACTGGTTCAACTGAAGCAGATCTGCACACACAATTTGAAGGTGAAGCAGAAACCCGCGTGAAAACAAACCTTGTTATTGAAGCAATCGCTAAAGCAGAAGGTTTGGAAGCAACAGAAGAAGATATCGAAAACGAAATCAAAGAACTTTCTGAAGCTTACAACATGCCAGTGGATCAAATCAAACGCGTCTTAACAGAAGACATGTTGAAACATGATATCACGATGAAGAAAGCAGTTGAACTTGTCACAGGTACTGCAAAAGAAGCGTAAGCAAAATGCTTAAAAACGGCGAACATCTAGCGGTGTTTGCCGTTTTTTCTTGGGAGTAAGAGGGGCTAGTTTAACAATTACTAACAAATGATAAGAAAACGTTAGGCAACGTAAAAAGAACTTTTTCTTTCAAAAAAGTTATGATATGATTGTTTAAGACTGCAAAGTTAGTAAACAAAATTCCACTCCTTTAAATAGGTTGGAAAATTTTCAAGGGGTGAACAGTATGTACGATAATACAAACGGTAATGAAGCTGTTCGTTGTTCTTTTTGTGGCAAAACGCAAGAAGAGGTGAAAAAGATCGTTGCAGGTCCTGGGGTCTATATCTGTAATGAATGCATCGATTTGTGCAAAGAAATCATTGATGAAGAGTTTTACGAAGAAGCAATTCGTGAATTTACCGAAGTGCCGAAACCGCAAGAACTACTGAATGTTCTCAATGAATATGTGATTGGACAAGATCGTGCGAAACGGACATTGGCTGTAGCGGTTTACAATCACTACAAACGGGTCAATGTAGAAACGACAGCAGAAGATGTAGAATTACAAAAAAGCAATATTTGCTTGATCGGACCAACAGGTTCTGGGAAAACATTTTTGGCACAAACGTTAGCACGTTCACTAAACGTGCCTTTTGCAATCGCTGATGCAACCAGTTTGACAGAAGCCGGCTATGTCGGTGAAGATGTGGAAAACATTCTTTTGAAACTGTTACAAGCTGCTGATTATAACGTAGAAATGGCAGAAAAAGGAATCATCTATATTGATGAGATCGATAAAATCGCCCGTAAGAGTGAAAATGTATCGATTACTCGTGACGTATCCGGTGAAGGCGTACAGCAAGCATTGCTGAAGATCCTAGAAGGAACGACTGCTAGTGTACCGCCACAAGGTGGACGGAAACATCCACATCAAGAGATGATCCAAATTGATACCACCAATATTCTCTTTATTGTTGGCGGGGCGTTTGACGGAATCGAAACCATCGTTAAAAACCGTTTAGGTGAAAAAACAATTGGTTTTGGCACGAACAATAAGCGCCTTGAAGAAGGCGAAAGCGTGATGCAGCAAATCATTCCTGAAGACTTGCTTAAATTCGGTTTGATTCCTGAATTTATTGGCCGCTTGCCAGTGATGGCTGCGCTAGAGAAATTAACAGTAGATGATTTAGTGCATATTTTGACTGAACCAAAAAATGCGCTGGTCAAACAATACCAAAAGTTAATGGCATTAGATGACACCGAGCTGGAATTTGAGCCAGAGGCTTTGCGTACCATTGCTGCGCAAGCCATTGAGCGAAATACCGGTGCTCGCGGGTTGCGTTCGATCATCGAGAATATCATGATGGATGTCATGTTCAATGTCCCTTCTGATGAGTCGATCCAAAAAGTCACCATCACGGAAGAAGCGGCAAAAGGACTTGGTGAACCAAAAATCATTTACAATGAAGAGACCAAAAAAGCAGTCTAATCGAGACCAAGTCGGATAGTTTCATTGCTATCCGGCTTTCTTTTTGAAAAAATAGAAAGGAGCGATTCGATGAAAGTACATGATGCTGAAATCGTCATCAGTGCCGTTTCTCCAGCACAATATCCAGCTACACCTTTACCGGAGATTGCCTTAGCAGGCCGCTCAAATGTCGGAAAGTCATCCTTCATCAATACATTGATCAATCGTAAAAATTTAGCCCGTACCTCATCAAAACCTGGGAAGACGCAAACGCTGAACTTTTATTTGATTGAAAATACGCTGCATTTTGTCGATGTCCCCGGCTACGGCTATGCAAAAGTATCGAAAACAGAGCGAGCGAAATGGGGGAAAATGATTGAGACATATCTTGAACAAAGAGAGCAGCTGCGTGCAGTCGTATCTCTTGTTGATTTACGTCATGCCCCCTCACAAGAAGATATTCAAATGTATGAGTTTTTGAAATACTACGAGATTCCAGTGATCGTGGTCGCCACCAAAGCAGACAAAATCCCTCGCGGGAAATGGAACAAGCATGAAAGCATGATCAAAAAAGCATTATCCTTTGATCCAGCAGATACGTTTATCCTCTTTTCTTCCATTACCAAACAAGGAAAAGAAGAAGCGTGGAAAGCGATTGAAGCAGCAATAAAATAATTATCATTTAGGAAACCGAAGCAAGAAAGTCCTTTGCTTCGGTTTTTCTCATTTTACAGTGGAAATTAGCTGATTTAAGCTATTCTACGCAGCGTAGAGTGCTGAATTTGCTCAATTTTAGCGAAAATCTCCTTGTTATTTGTTAAACTTGTAACAAGGAGGTGTGGTCGAATGCATGAATCATTAAGTAAAAAATTAAAAGAGTATCGATCAAGACATAATTTAACACAGAAGGAATTAGCTGCGAGGTTATTTGTTTCTGATAAGGCCATTTCAAAATGGGAACGAGGAAATGGGTTGCCAGACATCGAGACATTGGTCCGTCTAACCGATTTATTAGGCACACCAGTGGAAGAGCTATTAAAAGAAAAAAAAGAAACCTACTATTATGAATACAAAAGTGAACGGACGGTTCTGCGGCTTCCGTTGATGCACATTTTGATTCCCAATTTATTCTTATTACTGAATCAAGTGACGAGTGTTCGAGGGTTTTTTGTGCTGATGAAAGAGTTACCAACTGCCAGCGGCTGGTTTAGCCTTGGTGTCAAAGCCAAAGGGATTATTGCTTTGGGGGTTGTCAGTTTAGGCTTTTTATCGATTGGCTTATTGTCCTTCGGAATGTTGGGAATTGGGACAGTCAGTATCGGTGTCATTGCAATAGGGAATCTCTGCTTTGGCTTATTAGTTGGGATTGGCAATCTTGCGATCGGTTCGATCGTTGTCGGTAATCTTGGCGTTGGCTGGCTCGCTCTAGCAAACGTCGCAATTGCTTGGATTGGGGTCGCAAATTATGGTGTAGGGAGTTTTATGGCTGTTTTGCCCGCAAATTCATCAACGGAAGATTTTAACCAAGCGATTCAACAACTCTTAGTCTCTGAGATCCCTGACTTGATTAAAACCACTATCTTTGAACCAATGATTCGTTTTACAAGCTCACCGATTTTTGTGGTGATCTTCGTGATGACGATCTTAACAACCATCTTTTTTATTCTTTGTTTGTTGACCATTGGCTTGGTGCGATTACGTCAAAGTATGTTGTATGAAGAGCTATAAGAAAACCTCTAGATGATGATTCTGATCGTTGAACTTCTGTAGCTTCAGTGGCTCATTATCTATTTCGGCAAGTAAAAAAAGGCAAGGGACTGACGCGTCCTTTGCCTTTTTTATTAGTCTGCTTTCTTACTATCTTTAGGTTGTGTTTTTTTCTCTTCATCAGATTCGTTTTTCAAGAAACGCTCAATATCGTTTTCCTGCTTTTTCTTGTCTTTGTCGTTATCGGGAAGAAAGGCAAAATCATCAAACATTTTATCTAGCGAGTCTTCTCGTTGGAATTTTAAGCCCATAGGTTCACCTCCAAGCGCCTTAAGTTTACCACGAACGGTGGTAGATTTCATCAAAAAAAAGCGAAATAGTGTTCAATCGTTTCCCCCTTTACTATAATTAAAGAAAGGGGATAGAAAAGAGGGATAGCGATGATCAAAACTGAAAAAATCTATGGCTTTCTACAATCAACCCAAATGGAAGCAGCACAGTTGCGTTTGTTGATTGAAAATTGGTTCGCTTTGGTTCGTCTTAGCTATCAGCCGACGGAATACTACTACAATCAACAAGCAAAGAAACCTTATGATTTTGATGAAATCAGTCGGTTGTTGCATAACGCCCCTGAAGAAATCAATACAGAAATTATTGTCACGGATGGACAAAATGAGTCTAGTATCCATATCATTCAAGAGGCTGTTTTGCAACGGCACCTGTTTACGAAAGACGTATTTTCCACGCAAAAACCCGTGATTTTAAGTTACTTCGATGAAACGATGCAAAGAGATGGCTTGTTCGGCTATTTGCGTTCATATGACGAGTACTTGATGCATAACGTCGAGGGAATCGAGAAAAGGCAAAATTTTCAATCGATTGCTGAAATCAACGCGTTACCGAAGCGGAAAAACTTTGAACAAGAAATCGTCATCGACTGCAATCAGTTTTCTGGTTACGACGTCTTTTACAATGGCTATACACTGACTTCTTGCTGGCGCATGTACTTTTCGGCATTCTACGCGCATATCATTCCTCAGGTGATCATTACTGATGCGCAGCAGGTGGAGCAAGTGCAGGTAAGAGACCAAGGGGTTGTGATGGTGGAATTGTATCGAGATCCTTTCCAGTGGGATCACGAATTGAATCTATCCTACCAGCGATTGTTTCGCGATCAAACTGGAATCGATCAATTGACTTGGGATAACGGGGTCGGTATTTTGAGAGAACCATATATTGAATATGCCTTTGGCGATCACTTGATCCAAACCATCCAATACCAAAATGATCGACTGCAGCCAACAACAAAACGAAGCGCGACACATTTTGTCACCAGAAGCTTCGACCTCGTGAACGAAGAGTATCAAGAGCGGAGAGTGAAAGGGTATTTGAATGCCCAAGCGTATTTTCCTTGGGTGGATCAAGAGCGGTTGCGCATGATGGATTATATCGTGTTAAAGCCAGAACTAACGATAGACGATGGAGTAGAGGCTTATTCATTCTATATTCGTAGCCATCTTGAGATTGAATATTCAGAGGATCGTTTTAAAGACTATACTGCTTGCCTGCAATTTTATTTGCCGGAGACTGCTTTGAAGCACTTACCGCTAGATGCTTTGAAAGCGGCCATGCCTGATGTTCATTTTGGCTATCTGCACCGCACGCGCAAATATACATGGGTCAATCTAAAGAAGGATGGGAAAAAACTACGAGTGTATTTTATGAACACCCAAAAGCTAGTCGAGCAGCAGCTTTTTACCAATCAAGAATGAAAAAGACCCGCAAGTGTAGTGACCCCAAAAAGTTAGACTTTTATGGAGTGGAGAAATTCACTCCTTTTTTGTACGATAAGATTAACTGTTAGACAGCTGTTTTTACAGCTTCTCGAAACTGAACCGGACTTCGCCAATTTAATTTCTTTTTGATGCGTTTATGGTTGTAATAATAGATATATTGGTCAATTTTTGTTTTCAATTCATCTAAACTCCGATAGACTTCTCCATGAAAAATCTCTTGCTTTAATAAACCAAAGAAGTTTTCCATAGGTGAGTTATCTAAACAATTCCCTTTACGAGACATACTCTGGAAGATTTTATGTTGCTTCAATTTATTCTTATAAGCATTCATTTGATAGGCCCATCCTTGATCTGAATGGAAGGTTCTACGAAATGGACAATCATTTGTCATCTGGATTGCTTCTTCTAATCCTTCCATTATGGCTAGTGCGTTTGGTTTTTCAGAAATCCGATAAGATAGAATTTCACTATTGTAGAAATCCATGAAAGGATCTAAATACAGCTTTTTCTGACGAACGACACCTGTGGTGTCTACTTCATAATACTTAAACTCTGTGGTATCAGTTGTAATTTTTTGGTGACAGATATTTGTATAAAACCGACGATGAATACGATTTTTGGCGACAGTACCAACCTTCCCACGATAAGAATTGTACCGTCGAGATTTTCTAGTGTAAGACTTTACTTCGATACCTAGTTTTTTTATCAGACGTTGAATCTTCTTTTTATTGACATGAATCCCTTGATTCTCTAATTCTTTTTTTAGTCGCAGACAGCCATAGTCTTTATGCTCTTTGCGAATTTCAAGCATTTTTTCTTCAATTTCTTGGTCTGGGTTTGGTCTGTCAAACCGTTTCTGCCAATACATATAGGTTGCTTTAGGAAATTTCAATGTTTCAAGAAGCTCAACTAGTTTGAATGATCCTCGGAGGCTGGCGATGATTCGTGCGATTGATTCTTGCGTCTTTGCTGGGCTTCCTGTTTTCGCAGCTTCCTCAACTCTTTTAAAAAGGCATTCTCAATTTGAAGGGATCGGACTTGCTTTTCTAATGCCTTGATACGCTCGCGTTCTTCAGTTGTTGTATTTTCTTTTTTGTTTTCTTTTTTTCTAGTCAAAGTAAGTGGTCGCCCTTTCTCTTTTGAGAGCCCCTCAATACCTGCTTCTCTGAAATTACGCATCCAATTGGCAATAAGCGCAGGGTTGTTCATTTCTAAAGTGCTAGCAACTTCTCGATAGGACATCTCACTTGTTTGATATAACTCTAGCGCATTTAACTTAAATTGAACAGAATATTTCTGATTTTGATGCTTTCTCAATAGACCTTCCTCTCCGTATTCACGATAGGCATTCACCCAATTACTTACTTGAGACTTGCTTGAAATACCGTATTTGTTGGCAAGATACCGATATCCGCCCACGCCACTAAGATATTCTTTAACGATTTTTAGTTTTAATTCAAAAGGATATTTTGCCATACAAATAACGACCCCCAAAAGTTAGATTTTTTGGTCTAACTTTTGGGGGTCGCTTCAAAGATCACGAGGATCTTGTGGGTCTTTTAAATTAGGCTGTTTGCTCAGGTGCTTTTTTCAACAAACCGAATACGACGCCAGAAACGATCGCACCGATCAAGATGAATAGCAAGAACAAAATTGGTTTAGATAATAATAGGACAACGAAGATCCCACCATGTGGCGCCATCAATTGGATATCAAAGGCACCGACAAGTGCACCAGTCAGGGCAGAACCGACGATAAAGCTTGGGATCGCTCGCAGTGGATCTGCTGCTGCAAATGGAATCGCACCTTCTGTGACGAAGGACAGCCCCATGACGATATTTGTCAAACCTGCTTCTTTTTGGTCTTTTGTAAATTTATTTTTGAACAATAACGTTGCGACAAAGATTGCTAATGGAGGAACCATTCCGCCCGCCATTACAGATGCCATCACGACGCTACCACCTTCAGCAACGGTCGTTGCCAATGTTGCAGTACCAAAAACATAAGCGGCTTTGTTGATTGGGCCGCCTAGATCGGCTGCCATCATCGCTGCTAACAAAGCGCCAAGTAAAGCTGCGTTGGTACCACTTAAGCCAGTCAAGAAGCTGTTCAAACCGTCGTTGATAGCTTTCATTGGCACGTTGATCAGTAACATCAAGAAGCCAGTGATCAATAGGCCGAAAACAGGGTAGAAGAGGATCGTTTTGATTCCTTCTAATGATTTTGGTAAGCCTTTGAATAATGAACGTAAGAACTTGATGACGTAACCAGCTAAGAAACCGCCGATCAAGGCACCTAAGAAACCAGCACCACCTGTATTTGCTAACGCACCTGCTGCAAAACCGACGATCAATCCAGGTCGGTCACTGATACTTGAAGCGATAAATCCAGCTAAGACAGGTAGCATAAAACCAAATGCCGCGCTACCGATTTGATTGAACCAAGAAGCTGCTTGGTTGTAGTTTCCTAATTGACTCAAGGCATCTTGAGGGACACCCATGAACTGGTCCACCATGAAGGAAATAGCGATCATGATTCCACCGGCAATAACAAATGGCAGCATATGAGAAACACCATTCATCAAATCTTTATAGATTCGTTGACCGACTGAACCATCAGCAGAAGCGTCCTCTTTATCAGAAGCTTGGCCGCTACCATGAAAAACAGGAGCAGTACCGCTCATTGCTTCATTGATTAATTGCTCGGTTTTACGGATACCATCACTGACAGGACGGTTTACTAAATGTTTGCCGTCAAAGCGATCCATTTCTACTTTTTTATCAGCAGCTACGATTACACCAGTAGCTCGGGCGATATCAGCTTCTGTTAGACGATTTTTGATTCCTTCTGAACCATTTGTTTCGACTTTGATGTCAACACCCAGCTCTTTGGCTTTCTTTTTCAAAGCATCTTCTGCCATGTAGGTATGGGCGATTCCTGTCGGGCAAGCTGTAACTGCGACGATATAGGGACGTTCGCTAGCGGGTGCTGCTTCTTGGTTTGCCGCTTCTTCTGCTAAAGCATCGGCTTCTTGCTGTGCCTCAGCTTCTGAGAAAAGTTGCTGTACTTGATCAGCAGTCGTCGCTGTTTTTAATTTAGCAACGAAATCCGGATCGATCAACAAGCGAGATAGCGCTGCTAATGCTTGTAAATGAGTATCATTTGCTCCTTCTGGTGCTGCGATCATAAAGAAGAGGTACGTTGGTTGTCCATCTAACGCCTCATAATCAACACCCGCATTACTTTTTGCGAATAAGACCGTCGCTTCTTTGACCGCACTGTTTTTGGCATGAGGCATTGCGATGCCGTCACCTAGCCCTGTTGATGTTTGAGCTTCTCGGGCAAGAATTCCTTCTTTGTAGACCTCGATATCTGAAATTCGTCCGACAGCATATAATTTTGCTACCATTTCATCAATGGCACCTTTTTTGTCTGTTGCTTGTAAGTCCATGATCATGGCATCTTTCAGCATCAACTCATTGATTTTCATTTTTTCCATCCTCCTATAGATTCACTTGTTCAATTATGACTTCCGGTAGTAATTCTTCGATAAATGACGCCTCAGCTAAATCATCTGAAAACGCAGTGGCACTGCCACAAGCGACTCCCCATTTGAATGCTTCAACCACATCTTTGGTCTTTGCATAACGCCCAATGAATCCAGCAATCATGGAATCTCCAGCGCCAACTGAATTTTTCAATGGCCGTTTCAACACATTGGATCGATAGATCTCATTGCCAGTAAAGAGCAGGGCGCCATCGCCGCCTAGAGAGACAATGACATTTTTAGCGCCATCCTTTAGCATTCTTTGACCATAAGGCAAAATATCTTCGATTGTTGAAAAAGAAGTTTCATAAAGTTCGGCTAATTCATGATTATTTGGTTTGATCAGCAAAGGCTGATCGGATAAAGCATCAAAAAGTTCCGCGCCGGTCGTATCAATGACAAATTCCGCACCCGCTTCTTTAACGATTTTGATCAATTCTTTATAAAAGTCGGTTGGAAGACCAGCTGGTTTACTTCCTGAAAGGATGACGATGTCTTCGGCAGAAAGAGTGGCTAACTGGTGTTTTAATTCAGCAATTTCTTGCTGGCGAATGACTGGACCAAGACCGTTGATTTCTGTTTCTTCGCCGGATTTTAGTTTGATATTGATTCGTGTGTCCGCAGCGACTTGGGTAAAGTTGCTGTTGATTTCCTCTTTGGTCAGCCACTCTTCAATAAAACGACCAGTAAATCCGCCAACGAAACCAAGGGCAGTCGAGGCGATGCCGATGCGTTTCAAAATCCGTGAGACATTGATTCCTTTGCCGCCAGGTAGTTTAAAGTCTTGTTTCATTCGATTAAGGGCGCCGATTTCCAAATGATCGACATGGACGATAAAGTCGATCGATGGATTGAGTGTTACTGTGTAAATCATTGTATTACCTCCATAATGGTTGTTTTTGCTCTGAATTTCGCTAAATAGTTTTTTGGGCAATAATCGGTGATGATCGTCGCACCTTCGATAAAGGCAACTTGAGCAAAAGTCGTTTGCTGAAATTTGGAATGGTCTAGCAAGACATAGGCTTGTTGACTGTGCTCTAAAGCGATCTGCTTGATCAGGGCTTCTTCAGGATCAGGTGTTGTGAATCCACCCTCAGAATGAGCCCCGTTCATGCCCATAAAGCAACGATTAAAGCGTAGTTTTCGCAGTTGTTCACCAGCATTGATCCCTAACACAGCGTTCGTCGATATCTTAATGGTTCCCCCTAAAATCATGGTGTCGATCCCGTGATCGATCAATAGGGAAGCGTGTTTGACGGAGTTTGTGACCACCTTAAGGCCTGTGATAGCCGATAGGAAAGGAATCATTTCGAGGGTCGTTGTTCCAGCATCTAAGTAAATGACTTCACCATTTTTGATCGTCTGGGCAGCTGCTCTTGCTATCTTTTGCTTTTCCGTTTGAAACTTCGCCGTTTTTTCTGACATGTTTGGTTCGAAGCCTAATTGCTGACTTTTCTTGGCTCCACCGTGAATTCTGACTAAAAATCCTTTGTCTTCCAACTCTTGCAGGTCTCGACGGATCGTTGATTCTGAAGCATCCAACAGTTGAATCAGTTCACTGACCTTGACGATCTCTTCTTGTTCCAATCGTGCCAAAATCGCTTGATGACGCTCCTCTGTAAGCATTTTCATCACCTCTTCACCTGCCATGATACCATATGATTCGTTCAAAATCAATCATAAACAGTAAAAAACATTCAAAATGAAAGCGTGAATAAATGTATTCGGTCATAAACGGTCATGATAACCGTCATTTTGATTTAGTAGCTATCCTTATATTTGACAATTTTTACTATTATTTGGCTTAATTGAAGTAAGGGGGGATAAATAAATGAATAACAAAGTCATTTTACAAGGGTTCGAATGGGACCTGCCGGCAGATAGCCAGCACTGGAACAAATTGAAAGAAATGAGTAAAGAAATCAAAGAGTATGGATTTACCGCAATTTGGCTGCCGCCTGCCTATAAAGGGACAGCTGGGTCCGAAGACGTTGGCTATGGTGTCTATGATTATTATGATCTAGGCGAATTCGATCAAAAGGGGTCGGTGCCAACAAAATATGGGACAAAGGATGAATACCTAGAAGCCATCAAAGCACTGCAAGAACAAGGAATAGAGGTTTATGCCGACATCGTTTTCAATCACTTGATTGGTGCCGATGAAAAAGAAGTCGTTCCAGCGGTTAAATACAATACCGAAAACCGTAATGAACCGATCAGTGATGAGGAAGAAATCGAAGCTTGGACCAAGTTCACTTTCCCAGGACGTCAGGGGACGTACAATGATTACGTTTGGACGTGGCATAATTTTTCTGGTGTCGATTATGATGACCGCAACAAAGACCACGGGATTTTTAACTTCGCTGATAAGGGCTGGGAAAACCAAGTGGATGATGAGATGGGTAATTACGACTATTTAATGGGCTGTGATTTGGACATGGAAAATCCCGAAACAGTGGAACAACTCAATAAATGGGGCCAGTGGTACCAAGAACTGACCGGCGTTGACGGGTATCGACTAGATGCGGTCAAACACATTGAGTTCAACTATTACGCGGATTGGATCTTAAACCGACGTGAGGAAAAAGGCAAACCACTATTTGTTGTCGGAGAATATTGGTCAGGGGATCTGCCAAAATTAGAAGAGTATTTAGATTCTTCAGGAAATTTGATTTATTTATTTGATGTGCCATTGCACTACAATTTATATGAAGCATCTCACTCAAATGGCGAATACGATATGAGCCAAATTTTTGCAGGTACGTTGACCGCCGCTCGCGAAGATTATGCAGTGACTTTTGTGGATAATCATGACACGCAGGTTGGGCAAAGTTTACAATCTTGGATAGACGGATGGTTCAAAGTCCATGCCTATTCATTGATCCTTTTACGTAAAGCTGGCGTACCAGTAGTTTTCTGGGGGGATTTATTTGGGATTCCCGCGCAAGAAATCGCCCCTGTCGGGGATGCGCTGGTCCATATGCTGAAACTTCGGGAGAAGCTTGCATTTGGGAATCAAGTGGACTATTTTGATGATTCTAATTGTATTGGTTGGGTATTAACGGGGGATTATGAACACGAACTTTCTGGATTGGCGGTCGTGATGACCAATGCTCAAGGTGCGGAAAAAGAAATGACCATCAGCGCGATCCATGGTGGAGAGACATTCGTAGATATATTGAGAAATAATGAAGCGAAAGTTGTTTTAGATGATACCGGAAAAGGACTTTTCCCGGTAAATGATGGCCAAGTGTCAATCTATGTGAATGAAAAGCTAGTAGAGAAATACTTTAGCTGATCTCTTGCAATAGACATAATAAAAAGGCTGTGAGTTTACAGCCTTTTTATTATGTAAACAAACAATAGACTGACTTTTTTCTTTCAAAACTGATGGCTTCGTGAGTACTAAAATCAAAGCGCTTTTAATTAAAAGTTTTCAAAGCGTTCGGTTTTCCCCATTCACGGATAATGCTATAATTGAGAAGATTGAGAAAGAAAGGATGTTTAAAAGCATGTCATCCAAAAGTGAATTACTTAAACGCATGAATCCACGGCAAAAAGAAGCCGTTATGCATACGGAAGGGCCGTTGCTGCTGATGGCAGGTGCAGGAAGCGGGAAGACCCGTGTCCTAACCCATCGAATCGCCTATTTAATAGAAGAAAAAAATGTGAATCCATGGAATATTTTAGCCATCACATTTACCAATAAAGCGGCACGTGAAATGAAGGAACGGGTCAGTCAACTATTAGGATCGGGTGGAGAAGACGTTTGGGTTTCAACCTTCCACTCGATGTGTGTCAGAATCTTGCGCAGGGACGTTGATCGTATCGGCTATTCGAAGAATTTTACCATCATTGACTCTTCTGAGCAAAATACACTGATGAAACGGGTATTAAAAGAATTGAATATCGATCCCAAAAAATATGATCCTCGTTCTATTTTGGGAACGATCTCTCATGCAAAGAACGAGCTGTTGACACCTGAAGCTTACCAAGCCATGGAAGGTAGTCTATTTGAGCAGATCGTAGGTCGTTGCTATGAAAAATATCAAAAAGAGCTGCGCAACAATCAATGCATGGACTTTGATGATTTAATCATGAATACGATCCGCCTCTTCCAAGACAATGAAGATGCGCTGCAATTTTATCAACGGAAATTCCACTATATCCATGTCGATGAATACCAAGATACCAACCACGCCCAATACACGCTGGTCAATTTATTGGCCGCTCGTTTTCGAAATCTTTGTGTTGTTGGGGATGCGGACCAAAGTATTTATGGTTGGCGTGGTGCCAACATGCAAAATATTTTAGACTTTGAAAAGGACTATCCAGATGCCGCAACGATTTTGTTAGAGCAAAACTATCGTTCAACGCAAACAATTTTAAATGCGGCAAACCAAGTAATCAAAAATAACCGCAACCGTCCAGATAAAAATCTGTGGACAGAAAATCGTGATGGGGAAAAGATCACTTATTATCGCGGGGATAGTGAACGAGATGAAGCGCGATTTATCGTCAGTGAAATGCAGAAACAAATTGCAGAAAAGAACCGTAAATTCGGTGATTTTGCGATTTTGTATCGGACCAATGCCCAGTCACGGATCATTGAAGAAATGCTTTTAAAAGCCAACGTTCCTTATACGATGGTCGGCGGCAGAAAGTTCTATGACCGCAAAGAAATCCGTGATATTTTGGCTTATCTATCCGCGATCGCCAATCCTCGTGATTCCATCAGCTTGGAACGAATCATCAATGTACCAAAACGTGGGATCGGTGCGACATCCGTCGAAAAACTACGAGATTTTGCGAATCTTCATGAGTGGTCATTGCTAGAAGCAGCCATGAATGTCGAGTTGGCGAATATTTCTGGAAAGGCCGGCAAAGAATTAGGAAGCTTTGGGATGATGATGGATGGCTTCGCCCAAATGGTTCCTTACCTATCAGTAACCGAACTGACCAAAGAAATATTAGAAAAAACGGGTTATCGTCAAGAGTTAGTCAACCAGAATAATTTAGAAGCACAAGCTAGACTTGAAAACCTGGAAGAATTTTTATCGGTTACCCAAGAATTCGATAAACGATTTGAGGCGCAAAACGAAGACGATGCAGATGCACCAGATGAGAAGTTGAGTGTTTTCTTAAATGACTTAGCTTTATTGTCAGACGTCGATAGTTATGAAGAAGAAAGTAGTCAAGTGACGTTGATGACCTTGCATGCTGCAAAAGGACTAGAGTTTCCAGTGGTATTTTTGATTGGGTTGGAAGAAAATATCTTCCCGCTTTCTCGTGCCTTAATGGAAGAAAGCGAGCTCGAAGAAGAACGGCGCCTTGCTTACGTGGGAATCACTCGTGCCGAGGAAGAGCTCTTTATGACCAACGCTTTTTCCAGAACATTATACGGTCGGACCCAATACAATCGTCCGTCTCGGTTTATCGAAGAGATCGAACAAGATCTGCTGCAATCATTAGGCGAGCGTTCACAGCCGAAAGCTGCTGCACCGTTTCAACCAAAAGTTTTCAAACCGAGCTATACACAACCGCGTCAAACGACCGTCGCTTCTAAACAACAGACTTCTGCAGCTGGTAATACTTGGCAAGTAGGCGAGAAAGTTCAACATAAAAAATGGGGAATCGGTACGGTCGTTCGGACGACTGGCAGCGCGCAAGATGTTGAATTAGATGTGGCGTTCCCACAACAAGGCGTCAAACGATTGTTGGCGGCCTTTGCGCCGATTGAAAAAGTTGAAAAATAAGGAGGATATTAGGATGGATGTCCCTTCAAAAGAAATCCAATCACGAGCAGAAGAGCTGCGCACACAATTAAATCAGTATGCTTACGAATACTATGTAAAAGATCAGCCTTCCGTGGAAGATTATCTCTATGATCAGCTATATGCAGAACTGGTTGAAATTGAAACAAATTATCCGCAGCTAGTAACCGAAGACTCACCCACCCAACGAGTAGGCGGTATCATTTTACCTGGCTTTGAAAAGGTCACGCATGATATTCCGCTGTATAGCCTGAACGATGTCTTTGACAAAGAAGGAATCGTGGCTTTTGATGCCCGTGTTCAAAAAGCACTGGGGAAAGCGGTAGATTATGTCTGCGAGTTAAAGATCGATGGATTGTCAATTTCCTTGAAATATGAAGAAGGGCGCTTTGTTCGTGGAGCAACTCGAGGAGATGGTACGGTAGGTGAAAACATTACAGAAAACCTAAAGACCGTCAAATCGATTCCACTGAAATTAAAAGAACCGATCTCGTTGGAAGTTCGTGGCGAATGCTATATGCCAAAGGCTTCGTTTTTGAAATTGAATCAACAGCGAGAAGAAGAAGGGGCGGAAGTTTTTGCCAATCCTAGAAACGCAGCGGCTGGAAGCTTGCGACAATTAGACACACGGATCGCAGCCCAAAGAAACTTAAGCACCTTCTTGTACACACTAGCTGACTTTGGACCAATTGAAGCCAATGATCAATTTTCAGCATTGAATGAACTGGATCAATTAGGCTTTCGTACAAATCACGAACGCAGAGTGTGTCACACCATCGATGAGGTTTGGGCATATATCGAAAAGTTTCATGACAAGCGCAGTGAGCTTCCCTATGAGATTGACGGCGTAGTCATCAAAGTCAATAATTTCAAAGATCAAGATGCGCTAGGCTTTACCGTAAAAGCACCCCGATGGGCGGCAGCATATAAGTTTCCACCGGAAGAAGCGGAAACAGTGATCGAAACGATCGAATGGACCGTGGGACGGACGGGTGTTGTGACACCGACCGCTGTTATGACCCCTGTTCGTGTTGCTGGAACGACGGTCAGCCGTGCCAGTCTCCATAATGTAGATTTCATTAAAATGAAAGACATCCGCATTGGCGATTCGGTCATCATCTATAAGGCGGGGGACATTATTCCAGAGGTTGCGAAAGTCTTGGAAGAAAAACGAACAGAAGCAAGTCAACCCTTTGAATCGCCTACACATTGTCCCGAATGTGGGAGTGAGCTGATCCATTTAGATGAAGAAGTTGCCTTGCGTTGTATCAATCCAAAGTGTCCAGCACAGATCAAAGAAGGACTCAGCCATTTCGTTTCACGGAATGCTATGAACATTGACGGTTTAGGGCCCCGTGTTTTAGAGCAAATGTTCGATAAATCCTTAGTTAAAGATGTGGCCGACTTGTACTTTTTAACAGAAGAACAATTGTTGACCCTTGATAAAATCAAAGAGAAATCAGCCAATAACCTGTTGCGGGCGATTCATCAAAGTAAAGGAAATTCGGTTGAACGTTTGATTTTTGGGCTAGGCATCCGTCATGTCGGTGCGAAAGCGGCTCGGATTTTAGCAGAACATTTCGGTGATCTGCGGGCGCTCAGCAAAGCCAAGGAAGAAGAAATCATTTCGCTAGAAGCTATCGGCGCAACGATTGCTGAAAGTGTCGTCACGTATTTTGACAATCAAGAAGTTCACGACCTGTTAGATGAACTTGAAAGAGCGGGTGTCAACTTTGCTTATTTGGGGCTTAGAAATGAACAGTTGGAAGACGTCGAATCACCATTTAAAGAGAAAACCGTCGTTTTAACAGGAAAATTAAGTCACTTCACTCGTGAAGAAGCCAAGGAACGAATTGAAAATCTCGGTGGGAAGGTAACAGGGAGTGTATCGAAAAAGACCGATATCGTTGTTGCTGGGGAAGAGGCAGGCAGCAAACTGACCAAAGCACAATCCCTAGGTGTCACCGTTTGGGATGAAGCTCAAATGGTGGCTGCGATCGAAGGCAGTCATTCGGCAGATCAATAACCTTTAAGCATTGTCACAGACGAGAAGCAGTTGTTTTTTCTTGTCTAATTGAAATCATTTCTTCCCTGCACTACGAGGAAAGAAATGATTTCTGCTTTTATTTGCAATTATATTTGATAATTTTCAAATTCTATTTCATGATTTGTTAAAAAAATGATACAATACATTGGAAAAACGTAAACGTAGATTACGGATACGAGAAAGAGGAGGATTTTATGGCGATCAGCGAAGAACAAGTCAAACACGTTGCCAAACTAGCAAAACTTTCATTCTCAGACGATGAATTACATGAGTTTACCTCTCAGCTAGGGAAAATTATTGATATGGTTGAAACACTTGAAGAAGTGGACACCACAGGAGTACCATTCACATCGAATGTCGCAGAAACGATTAACGTGATGCGTGAAGATGTAACGACCGGCGGCTGGGACCGTGATGAATTAATGAAAAATGTTCCAGAATCCGAAGAAGGCTTTATCAAAGTGCCTGCAATCATTGATAATGGGGAGGCGGGTGCCTAATGACTGAATTATATAAAAAAAGCTTAGAAGAATTACACAGCTTATTAGTGTCAAAGGAAATTACTGCAACAGACTTAACGAGCGAAACCTTTGCTCGCATTAAAGAAACAGAGCCGAAAGTCGATGCGTTTCTAGCGTTGAATGAAGAAAAAGCGCAGGAATTGGCACAAGCCATCGATCAAAAAGGTATCACTGAAAGCAATGTGTTGGCGGGAATTCCAATTGGAATCAAAGACAACATCGTTACCAAAGATTTGCGGACAACAGCTGCTTCAAAAATCTTAGGTAATTTTGATCCAATTTACGATGCGACCGTTATGGACAAAGTTTACCAAGCGGACATGATTCCAGTTGGTAAGTTAAATATGGATGAATTTGCCATGGGCGCAAGTACCGAAACATCGTTCTTTAAGAAAACGAAAAACGCTTGGGACGAAACAAAAGTACCTGGTGGTTCATCAGGTGGCTCGGCAGCTGCCGTTGCAGCTGGACAAGTCCCCCTATCATTAGGTAGCGATACGGGTGGTTCGATTCGTCAACCAGCAGCTTTCAATGGGATCGTCGGGATGAAGCCAACCTACGGACGGGTTTCTCGTTTTGGTCTGATCGCGTTTGCATCATCTTTAGATCAAATTGGTCCGATGACGCGTGGTGTGAAAGACAATGCCTTTGCATTAAATGCCATCAGTGGGTTTGATGCGAAAGATAGTACGTCAGCAGGCGCTGCTGTTCCTGATTTTACAGCAGGTTTGACTGGTGATATCAAAGGAATGAAAGTCGCTTTGCCTAAAGAATACTTAGGTGAAGGGATCCAAGCAGGCGTTCGAGAAGCAATCTTAAAAGCAGCGGACACTTTCCGTGCGTTAGGAGCGACTGTGGAAGAAGTCAGCTTGCCACACTCAAAATACGGGGTAGCCGTTTACTATATCATCGCTTCTTCTGAAGCAAGTTCTAATTTGCAACGTTTTGACGGTATTCGTTACGGTTTCCGTTCAGAAAATGTCAGCAATCTAGAAGATGTCTATGTCAATTCTCGCAGTGAAGGATTCGGGGAAGAAGTAAAACGCCGGATCATGTTAGGTACGTTTTCACTAAGTGCTGGTTACTACGATGCCTACTTCAAAAAAGCCGGTCAAGTACGGACGTTGATTAAACAAGATTTCGATAAGGTCTTCAGCCAATACGACTTGATCATTGGCCCAGCTTCCCCAACGGTAGCATTTGGTATTGGAGAAAACATCAATGATCCGATCACCATGTACTTGAATGATATTTTAACCATTCCTGTGAACTTAGCAGGACTGCCAGGGATGTCGATCCCAGCAGGTTTTTCTGAAGGACTGCCAGTCGGCTTGCAGATCATTGGGAAACATTTTGATGAAGCAACCATGTATAAAGCGGCTTATGCCTTTGAACAAGCAACTGATTTCCACACGAAAAAACCAGTGATTTTAGGAGGGGATAAGGCATGAACTTCGAAACAGTCATTGGGCTTGAAGTCCACGTAGAATTAAAAACAGAATCAAAGATTTTTTCTCCAGCACCTGCTCACTTTGGCGCTGAACCAAATAGCAACACGAATGTGATCGACTGGGGCTATCCAGGTGTTTTACCAGTAATGAACAAAGCAGCTATCGAATTTGGGATGAAAGCAGCGCTTGCGCTGAATTGTGAAATCTCAAAAGAAACGCATTTCGACCGCAAAAACTATTTCTATCCCGATAATCCAAAAGCGTATCAAATTTCGCAATTCGATCAACCGATCGGTCATGATGGGTGGATCGAGATCGAAGTGGAAGGCAAAAAGAAAAAGATTCGCATCGAGCGAGTTCATTTGGAAGAAGATGCTGGGAAAAACATGCACGGCAAAGGCGGTTATTCTTATGTTGATCTAAATCGTCAAGGAACCCCTTTGATCGAGATCGTTTCCGAAGCGGATATGCGTTCACCAGAAGAAGCATATGCGTATCTAGAAGCGTTGCGTTCAATCATCTTGTTTACAGAAGTATCCGATGTGAAGATGGAAGAAGGTTCCATGCGTTGTGATGCGAATATTTCGTTGCGACCTTACGGCCAAGAACAATTCGGAACAAAAACAGAACTGAAAAACTTAAACTCTATGTCCTTCGTGAAAAAAGGGTTGGCATTTGAAGAAAAACGCCAAGCCAAAGTATTGCTTTCTGGAGGCGAGATCCAACAAGAAACTCGACGTTTTGATGAAGCAACCAGCAAAACCTTATTGATGCGTGTCAAAGAAGGTTCTTCTGATTATCGTTACTTCCCAGAACCAGATATCCCACGGTTTGTGATCGATGATGAATGGATCGAACGTGTACGTCAAAGCTTGCCAGAAATGCCGCAAAAACGTCGTGCCCGTTACATCTCTGAATTGGGCTTACCAGAATATGATGCAATGGTCTTGACTTTATCAAAAGAAATGTCCGATTTCTTTGAAAAAACCATCGATGCTGGTACTGATCCTAAACAAGCATCTAACTGGTTGATGGGTGAAGTTTCAGCGTATCTGAACAGCGAGAAATTGGAACTGCCAGAAACGAAATTAACCCCAGACAATTTAGCGGGAATGATTCGTTTGATCGCCGATGGCACGATCAGTTCGAAGATTGCGAAAAAAGTCTTCAAAGAGTTGATCACAAACGGCGGCGACGCTGAAGAAGTCGTAAAAGCCAAGGGATTGATCCAATTATCAGATCCTGCGCAATTACTACCAATGATCAATGAAGTATTAGATAACAACCAACAATCCGTCGATGACTTCAAAAACGGAAAAGACCGCGCAGTCGGTTTCTTAGTTGGTCAAATCATGAAAGCAACCAAAGGACAAGCGAATCCAGGTGTTGTGAACAAGCTGTTGCAAGAAGAACTAGCAAAGCGATAAGAGGCAAGCGATGAAAAGAGCAAGAGTAATCTACAACCCGACATCTGGGAAAGAATTGATTCGAAAAAACTTAGCAGATATTTTAGATGTTTTGGAAACTGGCGGTTATGAGGCGAGTGCATTTGCCACGACCGCTGCGCCATTTTCCGCTCGTGATGAAGCAAGAAGAGCCGGCGAAGCTGGTTTTGATTTGGTGGTAGCTGCCGGTGGGGATGGCACGATCAATGAAGTCGTCAATGGGATCGCTCCTTTAGAAAAGCGACCAAAAATGGCGATCATTCCTGGAGGCACGACCAATGACTACGCACGAGCACTAAAGATTCCCCGTACGGATATCAAAGCAGCTGCGGAAGTGATTTTGAAGCAGCAGACAGTGAAAATGGATGTCGGAAAAACACCCAACATGTATTTTATCAACATTGCTGCTGGTGGGCACTTAACGGAATTGACCTACGATGTTCCTTCTGAACTGAAAAGTGTTTTTGGCTACTTAGCTTATCTAGCAAAAGGAGCGGAATTACTGCCTCGTGTCAAACCAATCAAAATGCATCTAAAGTATGAAGACGGAGAATACATTGGCGGAGCGTCGATGTTCTTTTTAGGGCTGACGAATTCAGTGGGGGGTTTTGAACAGATTGCGCCTGATGCAAAGCTTGACGATGGGAAATTTTCGTTGATCATTGTCAAAACGGCCAATATTTTTGAGATCGTCCACTTAGTTGCTTTAATGATGAATGGTGGAAAACACATCAACGATCGTCGTCTGATTTATACGAAAACATCTTTTCTTGAAGTAGACGCACCAGAACAGGTCAATCGTTTAATGATCAACCTTGATGGCGAATACGGCGGAGATGCTCCTATGCGCTTTGAAAACCTACACAATCATATTGAGTTTTTTGCAAATGTCGATCAAATCCCTGACGATGCGGTCGTTGGTGAGCAAAATTATCAAGAGATGAGCGAAGGGTTTATTAAAGAAGTCGAACGTCTTTCCGATGAGGACATCAATGGGGATGGCAAGATCGGCGACGAAACAAAGTAAACGATTTTTCTTTTCATGCGAGTTGAAAGAACAGGGACTTTTGGACCTGTTCTTTTTTTAAAACGTAATTGTGGAAAAGCAGGCACCGATTTTTTTTCGAATACTTGATAGAATAGCTTTTCTTAAATTTTAGTAAAGGACGTTTTTTATAAAGTGTTTCACGATTTACCTTTGTTTCACGAGATCGGGCGCGGATCATATAAATAAAACGAATAAAATTTCCAAAACACGAATGATAATCATCAAAAAGCGAACTTTTCGAATATATGCTCATTAAAGTTCGTTATTTCCGTATTTCTATCCAATCTATGGATGCAAAAGCGAATAAGAATATGCTATAATGGTGAAACGAAGAAATGGGGGGACCGGAATGGAGCAAATCGATTCTACAAAAGCGCTTGATCTGCTGAGAGATGACGCAGAACGAATCAAAAAGCTGATCCGAAACCAAGAAAATAGTTTATGTATCGCACAATGCAAAGCATTTGAAGAAGTGGTTGATACCCAGATGTATGGTCTATCACGACAAGTGGCATTTGCGATCCGCTTGGGGATCGTTGATAATCAAACAGGGCAGCAATTGATGGCGGATCTTGAAAAAGATTTGAACCAATTGTATAGCGAGGTCTACGAGGACCAGCGGACACCTGACATCGGCAAGGAGGCATAAACTTGCCAGAGAAAGTAAAGAAAAGACATTTATTAGATTATAGTATTTTATTACCATATATTGTTATGTGTGTCACGGGCTTGATGATGGTTTATAGTTCCACATCTTACGTTGCGATGACCGCCACACAACCGACCACAGCTGCTTCTTACGTCATCAATCAAGCGATTTTCTGGTTGTTGAGTCTAGTAGCGATCACTGTCATGTATAAAATGAAAACGGATGTTTTTCGGAATAAAAAATTTGTCCAGATCGCTATGATCGTCATCTTGTTTTTATTGATCGCTGCCTTCTTTTTCCCAAGAAGAAACGGGGCCCATGGTTGGTTAACGATTGCGGGCTTTTCTATTCAACCAGCTGAGTACTTGAAATTTATTGTGATTTGGTTTTTATCGGTGACGCTATCTTATCGTCAAAAAGGCATCCAACAAGAGTTTTGGAAAACGGTTTGGCGTCCAATCGGAATCGTTTTCGTCTACACAGGGATTATGGCCTTTTATCCCGACTTAGGGAATGCTGTGATCGTCATGCTACTGGCTTTTGTCGTTTTATTATCTAGTGGATTGAATTACTTGTACACTTTGATATTGGGGTTGGCAGGTATCGTTGGGAGTATGTTGATTGTCCTATTTGTGAATCTAACTGGCGGTAAGCTTTTACCAGCTTATGTTTATAGTCGCTTTTCATCCTTTTTGAACCCGTTTGCTGATGAATACAATACAGGTCATCAAATGGTCAATGGGTATTACGCAATGTTCAACGGTGGGCTGTTCGGGCGCGGGCTTGGAAATAGTATCCAAAAACGTGGCTTCTTAAACGAAGCGCACACCGATTATATATTTTCGATCGTTATGGAAGAATTAGGGCTGATCCCATCGATCATCATTTTAGGTGTTTTGTTCTATATGGTGGGACGGATCTTTCTTGTCGGTATCCGTTCAAGAGATCCCTTTAATTCCATGATGTGTATAGGTATAGGGACATTATTTATGTCTCAGATTTTTATCAACTTAGGTGGAATCACTGGTTTGATCCCATTGACGGGAATCACTTTCCCATTTCTAAGTCAAGGTGGATCAAGCTTACTGATGCTATCGATTTGTATCGGTTTTGTGTTAAATATCAGTGCCGAAGAAAAGAGGAAACAATATTATTTGAATTATTGATCAATTGAATGGAGTGGATTAGATGAAGAAAATTCTTGTTGCCAATCGTGGAGAAATCGCGATCCGTGTCTTCCGCGCATGTGCGGAGTTAGGAATCAAAACAGTCGGTATTTATGCTGCGGAGGATGAATACTCCGTCCATCGCTTTAAAGCAGACGAAGCGTATTTAGTGGGGAAAGGCAAACGTCCGATCGATGCGTATTTAGACATTGAAGATATCATTCGCACGGCGAAAAAGGCCGGTGCCGAAGGAATCCATCCTGGATACGGCTTTTTATCAGAAAATCTGGGATTTGCTCAGCGCTGTGAAGAAGAAGGTTTGATTTTCATCGGACCATCCACCCATCATTTAGATATTTTTGGCGACAAGATCAAAGCAAAAGCAGCAGCGATCGAGGCAGGGATTCAATCAATTCCTGGCTCTGACGGTCCAGTTGCATCGATCGATGACGTTTTAGCATTTGCAAACGAACATGATTATCCAATCATGATCAAAGCAGCCCTTGGGGGCGGTGGGCGAGGCATGCGTGTCGCTCATGATGAAAAAGAAGCAAGAGACGGCTACGAACGTGCCAAAAGTGAAGCCAAAGCGGCATTTGGTAGCGATGAAGTCTACGTTGAAAAATACATTAGTAATCCAAAACATATTGAAGTCCAAATTTTAGGAGATACGCACGGAAACGTCGTTCACTTATTTGAACGTGATTGCTCGGTTCAGCGCCGCCACCAAAAAGTAGTCGAGGTGGCACCTTGTGTGTCAATGACTGATGAACAACGGGAAAAAATATGCCAAGCAGCCGTTCAACTAATGAAGCATGTCGGGTATATCAATGCTGGAACCGTGGAATTCTTAGTAGAGGGCGACAAATTCTACTTTATCGAAGTAAACCCACGGGTCCAAGTGGAACATACGATCACTGAAATGATCACCAATTTAGACATCGTGACGACACAAATTTTGATTGCACAAGGCAAAGACTTGCATAAAGAAATCGGAATTCCTGAACAAAAAGACATTCGCTTTGAGGGTGTTGCGATCCAATGTCGCGTGACGACAGAAGATCCAGCGAATAATTTTATGCCAGATACTGGTAAGATCGATACCTACCGCTCTCCAGGTGGGTTTGGGGTTCGTTTAGATGTCGGAAATGCTTATGCCGGTGCAGTGGTAACCCCTTATTTCGACTCGCTACTTGTAAAAGTCTGTACGCATGCTGCTTCGTTCGACCAAGCAATTCAAAAAATGATGCGCTGTCTGAAAGAATTCCGAGTACGTGGTGTGAAAACAAACATTCTCTTTATGCGTAATGTTGTTTCTCATCCAGCCTTTCGTTCAGGGGAAGCCAAAACCACCTTTATCGACAATACGCCAGAACTATTCAATTTCCCTCGGATTCGTGACCGTGGAAACAAAACCATGAAGTATATCGGTGAAATCACGATTAATGGATTCCCGGGAATCGAAAAACAAAAGAAACCTTTCTACAATGAACCACGGATGCCACAACACATCCAAGCAACGCCTGATTTTGTCAGCGCCAAAAATATTTTAGATACGAAAGGTGCCGAGGGTGTCGTTGAATGGATCGGTCAACAAAAGAATGTCTTACTGACGGATACAACCTTCCGAGATGCCCATCAAAGTTTGTTGGCAACTCGTGTAAGAACCCATGACTTTAAGAAAATTGCCGCGACGACGGAAGCTGGCCTACCACAATTGTTCTCAAGTGAAATGTGGGGTGGGGCAACCTTTGACGTTGCGTACCGTTTCTTAACAGAAGATCCATGGGAAAGATTGCGGATGTTCCGGAAAAAAATGCCGAATACACTCTTACAAATGTTGTTTAGAGGCTCCAACGCTGTCGGGTATTCCAATTATCCAGACAATGTTTTGGAAGAATTCATCAAAGAATCTGCGGCACAAGGAATCGATGTATTCCGAATCTTTGATAGTTTGAATTGGGTCCCACAAATGGAGAAAAGTATCCAAGCCGTTCGCGATACGGGCAAAATTGCAGAAGCGACGATTTGTTATACAGGGGATATCAATGATCCATCCCGCCAAAAATATTCGGTACAATATTACAAAGACATGGCAAAAGAATTGCAGAATCTTGGTGCCCATATTATTGCTATCAAGGATATGGCTGGATTATTAAAACCGCAAGCGGCTTATCGTTTGATCAGTGAGTTAAAAGATACGATCGATGTACCGATCCATCTGCACACCCATGATACTAGCGGGAATGGGATTATTACTTACTCAGCAGCTACCAAAGCTGGCGTTGATATCGTGGATGTCGCTATGTCAGCTATCAGTGGCGCAACGAGTCAGCCAAGTATGAGTAGTTTGTATTATGCTCTTTTAAACGGCGAGCGTTGCCCAGAGATCAATGTGGATAATATCCAACAATTGAATCACTATTGGGAAGATGTCCGCATGTACTACCATTCCTTTGAAAATGGCTTGAACGCCCCTCAAACGGAAGTGTACAAGCATGAGATGCCAGGAGGACAATATACCAATCTCCAGCAGCAAGCCAAAGCCGTTGGTTTAGGCGAAAAATGGGATGAAATCAAAGAAATGTATCATGAAGTCAATATGATGTTTGGAGACATCGTGAAAGTGACACCTTCTTCGAAAGTCGTGGGCGATATGGCGCTCTTCATGGTACAAAATGGCTTGTCAGAAAAAGATATTTTTGAAAAAGGCGATACATTGAGTTTCCCAGAATCAGTGATCACCTTCTTCCAAGGCGAGTTAGGTCAGCCAGTCGGTGGTTTCCCGAAAGAATTGCAACGCATTATCTTAAAAGGACGCCCAGCCTTTACGGAACGTCCAGGAACCTTTGCCAAGCCAGTTAATTTTGCCGAAGTGAAACAAGAACTAGCTGAAAAAATCGGCTATGAACCAAAACACGAAGAAGTTTTGAGCTACTTGATGTATCCGCAAGTTTTCCTTGATTATCGAAAAGCGTATGAGCAGTTTGCCGATGTAAAAGTCCTTGATACACCAACCTTCTTTAATGGTATGCGCTTAGGCGAAACGATCAATGTCGAATTAGAAAAAGGCAAAATTTTGATCATTCGTCTCGATGAAATCGGTGAACCAGATATCGAAGGCAATCGGACCCTCTTCTTTAACTTGAACGGTCAACGACGAGAAATCGTTGTGAAAGATAGTTCGATCATCAGCTCTGTTCAAACAAAACGCAAAGCAGAGCCAACGAACAAAGAACAAATCGGTGCGTCTATGAGTGGTTCAGTTTTAGAAGTATTAGTCAAAAAAGGTGATCGAGTGGCACGTGGACAGACGTTGATGGTCACTGAAGCGATGAAGATGGAAACTTCCGTCGAAGCTCGCTTCTCTGGTGTAGTTGAGCATGTTTACGTAACCGATGGGGAACCAATCCAGTCAGGAGATCTTCTGATTGAAGTCAAAGAAAAATAAGGAGTCGATCAGCAGATGAAGCGAAGGGGATTATTATTTTGCGGCTTATTTGTCCTAGCCCTGATAATCGTGTATTTGCAGCCAGTATTCATGCAAAACGCTTCAGATTCAAGAATGACGATCGAGAACCCAATCAAAGCACCAACGACCATGAATTACGAACCAATCGCAGCTCAAGGGTTAGCTGAATTGATTGGGGAGCCCGTTTCTGATTTTGAAGAAATCTATGGGCTTCCAGTTCAAACGTATCGCTCGGGCTACGAGTTTGAAATTCGGGTCTACAATCAATTAGACGATCAGCAATATGTTGAGATCAATACTGATGGTGAGAGTGTGCAGGCAATCAAAGTGATCGGCGCCGGGGGATCTTCCCTAGCGCCCTTTGCGATGGGCATGACCTTGACTGACTTGACTGAGCTGACCATGATTTATCCAAATTTCACCTTGACACAAAATGATCGCACCATCAGTTTTGAATTGATGGAAGAAGATATGAACTACCGACCCTTAGTAGCGTTTGATAATGGGACATTTGCTGTTTTATTCTTTGATCAAGAGACGGCTCAACTGCAGGCGATCACTTACTTGGATCAGACGACCCTGCTTAAGTTAGCGCCCTATCCCTTGACGGAAGGAGAACGACCGCTGTTTCAAGTTTCACAAACGATTGACCAAGCACAAGCTGATCTTGAAAAAGAGACGTTAGCCTTTGTCATTATTGATAAGCTTCGTAATCAAATCGGTTTGGAAAGCTTTGTACAAGATACCCAGACGCATCAAGATGCGGTCGGACTTTTAGCAGATTTGACGAATAATCTATCGGATCATTTGACCTCTCAACGCATCCATTCCTATCAACGTGCTCTTTCTTCGGAAAAAACGAGTAATTTTGTTTTGACGAACGATGAGTGGCAGGAGTTATTAGCAGCGAAGGAGTTAGAGGCTTCAGCTTCGATTTTTGAAGCGCCTGTCTATGATCCAACCTTTACTATTTTATCTTGGTTCAGTAACCCAAGATTTACTGAGCGTTTGACCCATGAACAATCAGAAAAGATAGGAATTGCTTTTTCTGAAGCAAATATGGTAGTCTTAGTGCAAGAAGATGTAGAAGGGACCGAGGATAGTACATCAGATGATTTACGATGAAGCCTTTTTCGAGATTGAAGATCAAATCGATTCGCTTGTGATGGCAATCAAAGCGAGTGAAACGTGTAGAAACTATCAAATAGCGAAACAAACCATGCATCAAGATCCTGTTGCTCAGGAATTGATGCGATCGTTTATAGAAAAAAAGCTGGATTTTGAAAGAATTGAAGCGTACGGCGCATATGCCCCTGATTTCAAAGAGAAAAAGCGTGCGATGCGCACAGCTAAGCGACAGCTGGATCTCAATGAGCAAGTGAGCGAGTACCGCTGGAGTGAAACGCAGCTGCAGCGTTTGCTGGATGAACTGACCGTAGCGATTTCTACGTGTTTTTCACCAACTGTCAAAGTGGATGCTGGAAGTCCTTTTTTTCAATCAAAATCAAGTTGTGGAGGAAATTGTCATGCACGAGGATAAAACGCCTTTTACGATGCAGAAGCGTCGAGGATTGATCGTATGGGTCTACAGCCTACGTCAACTAAAAAATTTGCGTCGTTTTGGCTTCGTTCATTATGTGTCACGCAAAATGAAATATGTGGTCATGTATTTGAACGAAGAAGAATACGAAAGCAAAAAAACAAAAATCGAGCAGTTTCACTTTGTTCGACAAGTTGAAGCTTCCTATCGACCAGATGTCGAAATGGATTTTGCTGAAAAAATTGGTACATCAGCAGCCTATCCAGTGAAAGATGAAGGGTTTGATATCGAAGAAAAAAATACGATGATTCGATTGGCAGAAAACGTGTAATAGAAAAGTGGGGGTGCCTTGAGTCACCGCCATTTTTTTATTGCTATTTATAGAAACAGTGCTATATTTGTATTTACGAAGATCTTGGAGGGAAAAACGCATGCGTGTAGTAGCCGGAGAATATGGTGGCCGCAGATTAAAAAGTCTTGCTGGAGATAACACTCGCCCCACGACAGACAAAGTAAAAGGGGCGATCTTTAACATGTTAGGGCAATATTTAGATGGAGGAGTTGTACTGGATCTGTTTAGTGGGAGCGGGGGCTTAGCGATCGAAGCGGTCTCTCGTGGTGCGGAGCATGCCGTTTGTGTCGACCGTAGTTTTCCAGCTATTAAAGTGATCCGTGAAAATATTGCAATAACCAAAGAACCAGAAAAGTTCACGGTACTAAAAATGGATGCCAATCAAGCCTTACGCCAGTTTACAGCTGAGGGACAAAGTTTTGACTATCTATTTTTAGATCCACCTTATGCAAAGCAAGAGATCCTGCAACAGCTAGAAGCTATGCTTAAGGATGAATTGATTCGTCCGTTTGCTTATGTGGTTTGCGAAACAGATAAGTCCATCGTCTTGCCAGAAAAGATTGGTTCTTTGCATTTGATGCGCGCCCAAACCTATGGCATATCTGCGGTGACGATCTATAGAAATGAGGGATAACATGAAAAAGATTGCTTTATTTCCAGGAAGTTTTGATCCGCTGACGTCAGGTC
This sequence comes from Enterococcus sp. DIV1368d, assembly GCF_050542975.1. Classification (NCBI taxonomy): domain Bacteria; kingdom Bacillati; phylum Bacillota; class Bacilli; order Lactobacillales; family Enterococcaceae; genus Enterococcus; species Enterococcus sp. DIV1368d. The sequence continues at coordinate 1,700,656 of NZ_CP172939.1, forward strand.
ATGTGGATCTGATTGAGCGAGGCGCAACGCTTTTTGATGAGCTGATCGTGGGTGTTTTTACAAATACCAATAAAAAAAGTTTTTTTACAAGTGAAGAAAAAGTTCATCTAATTGAAGAAGCCCTCGCTCATATTCCAAACGTCAAGATTCTGGCGCAAGAAACGGAGCTGACGGTCACGATCGCGAAAAAACTAGGCGCCCAGTTTCTGCTTAGAGGCATTCGCAGTGTGAAAGATTATGAGTATGAGCGGGACATCATGGAAATGAATCATCACTTAGAACCTTCCCTGGAGACCGTCTTTCTTTTAGCAGATGCAAAGCATAGTTTCATCAGCTCCAGTTTGTTGAAAGAAATCTTAACCTTTAACGGCGATGTTGCGGAATATTTACCACAAAATATCTACGATGCTATAGTAAAGAAGCGTGATACCAATGAATCTTAAATCAACGATCAAATATGTTCTCCTGTTTGTTTTAGCGCTGATCATCGCAGCCTGTGCCTTTTTGCCGATTCCTTATTATATCGAGCAACCTGGTGCAACGATCGATTTAAAAGAATTGATTACCGTCAATCAAAAAGAAGACACCTCAGCCGGCTCCTTTTCTTTAACCAGTGTCGGGATTCGACAGGCTACCGTGTTTACGGCGATTGGAACGAAATTCAATGAATTTCAAGACTTGATCAGTGAGGAAGAACTTTTAGGCGGTGCGACAGATGAGGAGTACAATCGCATCCAGCGCTATTATATGGAATCCTCGCAAAATAGTGCGATTGAGCAAGCATTAAAGCTGGCAGACTTGCCTTATGAAATGACCTATAAAGGGGTCTATGTCATGGGGATCGATCCAAATTCCAGCTTTGCGGGGAAAATATCCGTTGGAGATACCGTCACCGCTGTCAATGGCAAAGAATTTAAAAGTAGCCAAGACTTTATCGACTATGTACAAAGTCAAACCATTGGTGATGAGATCACCGTAACTTACTTGCAAGATGGTGAAGAAAAAGAAGCAACAGGCAAATTAATTGAACTGGAAAGCAATCAAAAAGCAGGTATCGGTATCTCACTCGTCGATCATACAGAGATCACTTCTGATGAAGAGATCGTGATCGATTCTGGCAATATCGGTGGGCCTTCAGCTGGGTTGATGTTCACCCTTGAAATCTATGAACAGCTAACTGGAGATAACTTGCGTAAAGGCCATAATATTGCTGGAACCGGAACGATCTCAGCTGATGGGACGGTTGGTCGAATCGGTGGGATTGACAAAAAAGTAGCGAGTGCCAGCGAAAGTGGAGCAGAAATCTTTTTTGCTCCGGACGATGAAATCACTGATGAAGAGCGTGAAATAGATCCTTCCATTAAAACGAATTACGAAGAGGCAGTGGCAGCAGCGAAGAAGTTAGACACAGACATGAAAATCGTTCCGATCGCCAATGTCCAAGATGCATTGGACTACCTAGCAACACTAAAAGAAGCAAATTAAAACGGCACTTGCCGTTTTTTTTATTGTCTAAAGAATACAGTAGGCTCAAAGAAAAGGTTATGCTATACTTTTAGATAAGGAGTGTGAATCTAGTGGAATTAAAAAGACAACAACCGATCGTTGAAGCATATCATTTTGATATGAAACCGAAAGACAAAGAAATGGAAACAAAATTGAATGTCGGCTTTGCGCCGTTAAAAGTCAAAGATGAAGAATATATGGAAGAAAACAGTATTATTGGTGCCCGCTTAGAATTCCAATTGGTGTTCCCTGATTACGTTTTGTCAGGACGTGTCGGACAAGTCAATCATATTTTGAATCGCAAAGTCAATTCTGGAGAGGATTTGACGAAAGCCGAAACAGATCGCTTGGTTGAGCCCTTGTTTGATATCGTCAAACGCTTGACTTATGAAGTGACAGAGATCGTGACCGACAAACCAGGTTTACAATTGAACTTTAATACCAATTCGAACGCTGCGCAAGAAGCGAAGGAAGCAGACGAATAACGAGAAATAGGAGGGATGCCCATTGTTTTCCAATCAAATGCAAGTGATGCTATACGTTGACGATGTGACGAAAGCAGTTGAGTTTTGGCAAGAACTAGGGTTTGTGATCATTGAACAACAAACCGTTGATGGAACATCCGTCGTTGAAATCGCGCCATCAAAAGAGGCGGAGGCACATTTTGTCTTATATGACCGTGAGTTTATCGAAACACATTCACCTGAAGTCGCTTTGAATTCCCCATCGATCATGTTTTTTGCAGAAGATATTACGATACTTTATAAGAAGCTTTTAGAGATGGAAGCAGAAGTGGGTGAATTGATTCAGATGGAAGAACAACTGGTTTTCAATTTTGCCGATCCGGATGGCAATTATTTTGCTGTATCAGGAAAATAGCTTTTGTCGATCGTAACCAATCATTCGTCCTTTTGAACCCGACTTTATGTTGTCGTACTGTTCAGGACAAATGGTTGGTTTTTTCGTTTTATTGCAAGACATTTTACAGGCAAAGGTCTAAAATTGATAACAAGAGAATCAATTGCCTTTAAGGAGGAAATGACTATGCAAAACTATCTATATGCAATCAGTGATATTCATGGAATGGCCGATCTGTTTAAAAAACTTCTTACCGATTATGACCCTAAGCTCCATCAGCTGCTTTTGATTGGAGACTTAAATGATCGGGGGCCGAAGTCAAAAGAGTGTTTTTTTCTGGGAAAAAAGTTAGTCGAAGAATACCAAGCGATTTATTTACGCGGCAATCACGAGGAGTATTTTCTGCAATTTCTAAATGCCCCTGAGGATTGGTTTGCCGCTTACGTACGCAATGGCGGCAAAGAAACGATTGAAAGTCTTTTGCATACAGGCGCTACTGAGGAGTATTCGCCGACGGAAATCGCCTTAATGATCCGCAGTAGCTATCGAGACTTAATAGAGTTTTTGATGGAGCGACCGCTTTATTACGAATGGGGAAAGTATCTCTTTGTTCATGCGGGCGTGGATTTAAGTAAAAAAGATTGGCGTAAGACCGCAGACCATGATTTTATCTGGATTCGCGAGCCGTTTCATAAAGGAAAAAACCGTACAGGAAAAACGATCGTTTTTGGCCATACCATCACGCCCATGCTGCATGGAGATATGCAGACGACGGATCTATGGCAACAAGACGACAAAATCGGCATCGATGGCGGGGCAGTATTTGGTGGATCGGTGCATGGCGTGATTTTTGATGGCAAAGGGATCGTTCAGGACATCGAATACCAAAATTTAGCAGGTCCTTGGCAACCAGACTTTTAAAAGTCTTTTTGAGAAAAGACAAAAGCAGCCATAACAAGAGTCGCGAAAGCAACATTGTTTTCGTGCAATCTTGTTCGCTCAATGGCTGTCTTTTTTATGTTAAAATAGCAAAAGCAACAAAGGAAAGGTGAGAACAAATGGCAGAAATGAATCAAGAGGTACTTGATTTAGTAAAACAAGAATTAACCGCTTTTACCCAAAAACAAATCAGTACGGTGTTGCAGTTATTGAAAGAAGGAAATACCGTCCCCTTTATTGCCCGCTACCGTAAAGAAATGACGAATGGACTTGACGAAGTTCAGATTCGAGAAATTGAAGAGCGATACCAATACTTAGAAAACTTAGAGAAGCGCAAGCAAGAGGTTTTGCGTTTGATAGAAGAACAAGAAAAGCTAACGCCTGAACTATCTCAGGCGATTTTAGCTGCAACAAAAATGCAGGCCGTCGAAGACCTGTATCGTCCTTATAAACAAAAACGACGCACCAAAGCGACGATCGCCAAAGAGAACGGCTTGGAACCATTTGCTCAGTGGCTGTTAAGCTTCCCAAAAGCAGGTGACGTTCAAGAAAAAGCGGCCGAATTTATCAGTGATGCTGTTCCTACTGTAGAAGATGCCTTAGCAGGCGCGCACGAGATCATTGCAGAAAGCGTTGGTGATACTGCAGAGTTTCGTAGTTGGATCCGCAGCTATTACACAAACAAAGGACTGTATCAAAGCACGGTCAAAAATGCTGAAAAAGATGAAAAAGGCGTTTATGAAATGTATTACGATTTCCAGCATCCTATCAATAAGATGGTATCCCACCGAATTTTAGCCACTAATCGTGGGGAACAAGAAGACATCTTGAAGGTCGCCCTTGTGGCAGATGAAGAAAAAATCATGGATTACCTACGTCGCAAATTGATCACGAATAGGGATTCACCCGCAGCCGGTTTTGTTGAAGCTGCAGCTGCTGATGCGCTGAAACGGTTTATTTCACCAGCCATCGAACGAGAGATTCGCAATGAATTGACAGAAAAAGCCGACGAACAAGCAATTGCGATTTTTGGAGAAAATCTTCGCAATCTGTTGCTGCAGCCGCCATTGAAGGGCAAAGTCGTTTTAGGTTTTGATCCAGCGTATCGTACAGGCTGTAAACTAGCCGTCATTGATGAGACTGGAAAAGTACTAGCGATCGAAGTGATCTATCCTCATAAACCAGCGCCTATGAATAAGCGAGAAGCTGCCGGACCAGCGTTTCGTCGCTTATTACAAACCTATAAAGTCGAGATGGTCGCAATCGGTAATGGGACGGCGAGTCGGGAATCAGAGCAATTCGTCGCTGAACAATTAAAATTGATCGATCAAGAAGTATATTATGTGATCGTGAATGAGGCAGGCGCTTCTGTTTATTCTGCCAGTCCGATCGCTCGTCAAGAATTCCCTGATCTGCAAGTGGAAGAACGCAGCGCCATCAGTATTGGTCGCCGTCTGCAAGATCCCTTGGCAGAATTAGTCAAAATTGATCCACAATCCGTGGGCGTCGGACAATACCAGCATGACGTTTCGCAAAAACGCCTCGCTGAACAATTGGATTTTGTTGTTGAGACTGTTGTCAACCAAGTTGGCGTTGACGTCAATACCGCAAGTGCGGCACTCTTGCAGCATGTAGCTGGTTTAAATAAAACCACTGCTCAAAATATCGTGACTTATCGAGAAGAAACTGGTGTATTTACGCAGCGGAATCAACTGAAAAAAGTCCCTCGCTTAGGACCAAAAGCTTATGAACAGGCGATCGGCTTTATGCGGATACCTGGCGGAAAAGTCATTTTGGACAATACCGGGATCCATCCAGAAAGTTATGACACTGCCAAAGAAATTTTGGCGATCGCGGGTATTTCTTTAGCGGAGCTAGGGAAAGAGCAAATGGAAGAAAATAAAGCGAAACTTGCCCAACTACGCCCAGCGGAGCTTTCCGCAAAATTGTCAGTCGGCAAAGAAACCATCACGGATATCCTAAAGGCGTTAATGCAGCCTGGACGCGATATGCGTGATGAAATGCCAGCGCCATTATTGCGTAAAGATGTGTTGAGTATGGAGGATTTAAAACCGGGAATGGAACTGAAGGGAACGGTTCGAAATGTGATCGACTTTGGTGCTTTCGTTGATATCGGTGTCAAACAAGATGGACTGGTGCATTTATCGAAGCTGAGCCGTTCGTTTGTAAAGCATCCGAAAGACGTTGTTTCCGTCGGTGATGTCGTAACCGTTTGGATCGAGCAAGTAGATGTCAAAAAAGGCCGTATCAGTTTAACGATGGTCGATCCGGGAAATGCAAAATGACCCAACAAGAACTGCAGCGGTTGGTGGAAGAGCTATCGCTGTCTGTTTTCAACAAACCATTCACGCATCGAGCGGTGTTTAATTCTCGCTTAAAAACAACCGGTGGCCGCTACCATCTAAGTGATCACCACTTGGATTTCAATCCAGCGATGCTCACAGAACACGGGATGGAGGTTTTTATCGGCATTATCAAGCATGAATTGTGTCACTATCATTTGCACTTAGCAGGTCTTGGTCACCGTCACCAAGATCCTGCTTTTAAAGCACTGCTGGCAAGAACGGGAGGCTTGCGTTATGCACCTCCTGCCAAAAGGTCAGCGAAACATCGCTATCGATGCCAAAATTGCGGCTGCGAGATTCGGCGGCAGCGACGCGTGGATATCAAAAAATATGTTTGTGGAAAATGTCGTGGACGTTTGCTAGAAATAGGAAATGATGAGAAAAGTCAAGTCGAAAAATAAAACTCGTTGCTATTTTTTTCATTTTGTATGATAATGTAGGTCGTGTGACAACCTGATATTTGTCAATACACGCGTTTTTTTACGACGCGGATTTGAGAAAAGAGGATTATAATAATGGAAAATCAAAACAAAATACATCATTTTGTTGGAATCAAAGGTTCCGGTATGAGTTCATTGGCTTTGATTCTGCACGAAAAAGGCTACCAAGTACAAGGCTCTGATGTGGAAGAATATTTCTTCACTCAACGTGATCTAGAAAAAGCAGCAATCAAATTGTTGCCTTTTGATAAAGCAAACATTCAACCAGAAATGGTCATTATCCAAGGGAATGCTTTCCCTGACACCCACGAAGAAATCGTACGGGCAAAAGAACTTGGTTTAGAAGTTACTCGTTATCATGACTTTATTGGCCAATTCATTCAGCCCTATACGAGTATTGCGGTGACTGGTTCTCACGGGAAAACCAGTACGACAGGATTGCTTTCTCATGTCTTAAGCGGCATCCGTCCAACAAGTTTCTTGATTGGCGATGGTACTGGTCATGGGGAACCTGATGCGGAATTCTTCTCGTTTGAAGCTTGTGAATACCGTCGTCATTTCTTAGCGTATTCACCGGATTATGCAATCATGACCAACATCGATTTTGATCACCCAGACTACTTCCACTCGATCGAGGATGTCTTCTCAGCCTTTCAATCGATGGCAAGTCAAGTGAAAAAAGGCATCTTTGCTTTTGGTGATGATGAATACTTGCGTAAACTTGAAGCCGATGTCCCAATCTACTATTACGGCGTCAACGATAACGACGATGTCCAAGCAAAAAATATTGAACGCACCACCCAAGGTTCAGAGTTCGACGTCTTCATCCATGGTGAAAATATTGGCCATTTTGTCTTACCAGCGTTTGGTCAGCACAACATCAACAACGCATTAAGTGTGATCGCTGTGGCTTACAAAGAAGGATTGGATATGAAAGAAGTTGCTGCTGAGATGATTTCATTTCCTGGAGTGAAACGCCGCTTTAGCGAAAAAATCGTGGCGGATATGACGATCGTGGACGACTACGCCCACCATCCTGCAGAAATCAAAGCAACGATCGATGGCGCTCGTCAAAAATATCCAGAGAAAGAAATTATTGCTGTCTTCCAACCACATACCTTTACCCGCACGATCGCTTTGATGGATGAATTTGCGGAAGCATTGGATCTTGCAGACCATGTCTATCTATGTGACATTTTTGGATCTGCTCGTGAATCACGAGGAGATGTTAAAATTGAAGATCTAGGCAAGAAAATCCAAAAAGGCGGAACTGTGATCAAAGAAGAGAACGTATCTCCGCTATTGGATCATCAAAATGCTGTCGTGATTTTCATGGGAGCAGGCGATGTGCAAAAATTTGAAACAGCCTATGAAAAACTATTAAGCAATACAACTCGTAACGTATTGTAATCAAAGACTCTTGTGGCGTGTTTGCTGCAAGAGTTTTTTACATCTGAAGTTTTTGCAAAAGCAGCACCGCGAACTTGCACTTTTGTCGGCATCTGATAGAATATACTCAGATGAAACTATTCTTTTTGGAGGAATTAAATTTTGAATATAGGGAAACCGCGAAAAATAGGAAAAAGTATTGAAGATATCGAGGAAGGCGATTCGTTATCCTTAACAGAATCGATCGAAGACAATCAACTGCTGTTATATTTAGGGCTGACTAATGATGCCAATCCTTTGTATATACAACATGACTACACACAAAAAACTGAGTACCAGCGTCCCATCGTACCATCCATTATGTTGATGGGGATCATTACCAGTGCCGTATCGAAACATTTGCCTGGTCCTGGCTCTCATGTAGTCAATTTTTCGGTAAACTTTATTGAACCTGTATATCATTATGAAACGTTGACCTTTGAATTCGAAGTGATCAAAGTGGATAAAATGAAAGACGTGGTAACTATTTCGGTTGAAGCGATCAACATAGAAGATCATCGTATTTTAGATGCTGTGGTCATGGTCCAGCCGCCAAAAGCAGTAGCAGAAAATGAGGAGGAACAATAAGATGAATAATTTAAATAATGAAACCGTCCAAGCCCAAGGCTTAAATCGCTTTTATTCAAAAGTGTATTTATTCTTCGGTGTTGGGCTTGCGATCAGTGCGATCTCAGCCTATATATTTGGGGAAGTCTTTCAAGCGCAAACCCTGCAATTTATCAGCAACTTTCCGCTAGGATTTACTGGTCTTTGGATCTTACAGATCATTCTAGTTATTGTATTAGGGGTGAAGGCGCAGAAAAATCCGTCCTTGACCGTTGCTGGCTTTTTAGTCTATTCGCTCTTGAATGGATTGACCTTGTCTGTGACACTGATGATCTATGACTTTGGATCGATCGTGGGAGCATTTGTTTCAGCAGCTGTCACTTTTGGTGTCATGTCAGCATTTGGGATCATGACTAAACGTGATCTAAGTGTGGTTGGTCGTATCGGCTATGGTCTGTTGATTGGGATCATCATCTCGACGCTCTTGAATGTATTTATTTTACGCAGTCAACCGGTTGACTTTTTCTTATCGATCGTGACCGTCTTTGTCTTTATGGGGATCACCGCTTATGACAATCAGCAAATCCGCAATGTATACTTCGCAACGAATGGTGGCGCAAATACAGGAGTGGCCGTTTTCATGGCATTACAACTGTATTTGGACTTTATCAACTTATTCCTTGCGTTATTGCGAATCTTTGGAAAAAACAACTAAAAAAAGTGCGAGGAAACTCGCCTTTTTTTTTGTATAAAATGAGAGAGAAAACAAAGCAATTCATCGCTTTTGTGCCCGTTCTTTGATAGAATAAAGAGGAACTTTTTGAGAAAAGGAGTAATCAAATGCCAAAAAATAAATTACTACTCGTTGATGGAAATAGTGTGGCTTTTCGCGCGTTTTTTGCGTTGCATAATTCATTAGAACGGTTTAAAAATGCCAATGGGCTGCACACAAATGCCATCTATGCGTTTCATACTATGTTTGAAAATGTGATGGCAAAAGAACAGCCAACACATGTTTTAGTGGCTTTTGATGCTGGAAAAACCACCTTCAGGACAGCGATGTATGAAGACTATAAAGGCGGACGTTCAAAAACCCCTGGGGAATTTAAAGAACAAATGCCTTACATTCGCGAATTGATCAACGCGTTAGGTGTTCAATATTACGAATTAGATAACTATGAAGCCGATGATATCATTGGCACATTGGCAAATAAAGTCGACAAAGAGCTATTTGATGTCGTCGTTTTATCTGGTGATCGCGATTTGACCCAGCTGGCAACGGAGCACGTGAAAGTTGACATTACGGTCAAAGGAGTTAGCGAAATTGAAAGTTATACGCCCGCTCATGTGGCTGAAAAATATGACGGCCTAACGCCTTTACAAATCATCGACATGAAAGGACTAGCCGGCGATGCTTCCGATAATATTCCTGGTGTCACCAAAATTGGTGAGAAGACAGCCATCAAGCTATTGAAAGAATATGGCTCTGTTGAGGGGATCTATGAACACATCGATGAAATGAAAAAAAGCAAGATGAAAGAAAATTTGATCAATGATCGTGAGATCGCCTTTCTTTCAAAACAATTAGCAACCATTGATGTGGATGCGCCCATTGAGGTCGATGTTGACAAACTGAAATATGAAGGCAAAGATTTAGAGAAGTTAGTGCCATTCTACCAAGAAATGAACTTTAATAGCTTCTTAGATAAGTTGCAGATTACAGCTGAACCAGTTGAGATGGAAGACATTTTGTTTTCCGTCGTTGAAGAAGTAACGGAGGATATGTTCCAAGGAGACATGGCATTGTATGTCGAAATGATGGGGGATAACTATCATTTGGAAGACATCGTCGGTGTTGCTTGGGGCAATCAAGAAAAGATTTATGTCAGCAATCGTGAAGAATTGTTTGAAAGTCCAGTCTTTACCGATTGGTTAAAAGACGAGAAACGTAATAAATTCGTCTATGATGCCAAACGCACGTACGTGGCGTTAAACCGGTACACGACAGCACCAAAAGGAATCGCTTTTGATGTTTTATTGGCAGCTTATCTTTTAGACACGAATGATACGAATAATGACATCGCAGGTGTTGCCGCTCACTATGGCTATGATGCGATCCAATCGGATGAAGCGATTTATGGAAAAGGTGCGAAAAAAGGTCTGCCAGCGGATGAGGAAGACTTCTTTGCTCATTTAGCCCGTAAAGTAGCAGCGATTACGAACCTAACACCAAAGCTTACGGAAGAATTGGCAGCGAAGAATCAAACAGCGCTATTTGAAGAAATGGAATTGCCTTTATCAATGATTTTAGCTGATATGGAGATTACTGGAATCAAAGTTGATGCGTCTCGCTTGCATCAGATGAAGGGCGAATTTGCACAACGGTTGCATGAAATTGAAGAAAAAATCTACGCCGAAGCTGGAGAAACCTTCAACTTAAACTCACCGAAACAACTGGGTGTGATTTTATTTGAAAAAATGGGCTTACCAGTTATCAAAAAAACCAAAACTGGCTATTCGACAGCAGTCGATGTGTTAGAACAACTAAAAGAGCAAGCACCGATCGTTGAAGACATTTTGACTTATCGTCAAATCGCTAAGATCCAATCAACCTATGTAGAAGGCTTATTAAAAGTGATCCAAGGGGATGGCAAAGTCCATACACGATATGTACAAACCTTGACCCAAACTGGTCGATTAAGTTCAGTCGATCCGAACCTGCAAAACATTCCGATTCGTTTAGAAGAAGGTCGAAAGATCCGTGAAGCCTTTGTGCCGCGAGAAGCTGATTGGGTGATCTATTCTTCTGACTACTCTCAAATCGAATTACGAGTGTTGGCACATATCTCAGATGATACTCATTTGAAAGAAGCCTTTATCGAAGGTCAAGATATCCACTCAAGCACAGCGATGCGAGTCTTTGGTATCGAAAAAGCAGAAGATGTGACACCAAATATGCGTCGTCAAGCCAAAGCGGTCAACTTCGGTATCGTTTATGGTATTTCCGATTATGGCTTATCCCAGAATCTAGGAATCACCAGAAAAGCCGCCCAACAATACATTGATACGTATTTTGAAAAATATCCTGGTGTGAAAACGTATATGGAGGATGTGGTTCGTGAGGCGAAGGACAAAGGGTACGTTGAAACTTTGTATCATCGCCGTCGTTACCTACCTGATATCAATTCGCGCAATTTCAATATTCGGACTTTTGCTGAAAGAACCGCCATTAATACACCGATCCAAGGCAGTGCGGCGGATATCTTAAAGATTGCCATGATCGATTTGGCGAAACGTTTGAAAGAAGAAAAATTAGCAGCAACGATGCTGCTGCAAGTACACGATGAACTAGTCTTTGAAGTACCTGAATCTGAATTGCCTCGTCTTGACGCTTTAGTGAAAGAAGTGATGGAGCAAGCCGTTGCATTGCATGTCCCTTTACTAACAGATAGCAATTGGGGCAAAACATGGTACGATGCAAAATAAATGAGGTGAACAGAGGTGCCTGAATTACCAGAAGTTGAAACGGTCCGCAAAGGACTTGAAAAACTTGTTTTAAATAAAACGATCGAATCGGTCGAGATCCTTTGGCCGCGAATCATCGAAAGTCCTGAAGTGCCGATCTTTTCGGCACTGTTGAAAGGGCAACGTTTTGAAAAATTTGAACGACGTGGAAAATTTTTGATTTTTAAATTGACAGATTGTGATCTGATCTCTCATCTACGAATGGAAGGTAAGTACGAGTATTTTGAGTCAGACCCGATTGTCGATAAACATACACATGTCATTTTCCATTTTACGGATGGCAGTCAGTTAAATTACCATGATGTAAGAAAATTTGGTCGTATGACTTTAGTGGATAAAGACCAAAGCGCAGCCTATAAAGGCATCATGCAATTAGGTCCTGAGCCTAAGCCTGAATTGTTTTTATTGGAAGCATTTGAGCAAGGATTGAAGCGGTCTAAAAAAGCCATCAAACCCCTTTTGTTAGATCAAAAACTTGTGACTGGTTTGGGCAATATTTATGTAGATGAGGCGCTATGGCAAGCGAAGATCCATCCTGAACAACCAGCAGATTCGCTCACCCCAGCAGAAGCCAACGTGTTGCATCAAGCGATCATCGATGTCTTGGAACGCGCCGTTGAAGCAGGGGGGACAACCATTCGGACCTATCTCAATGCATTGGGCGAAGCAGGAAAATTCCAAATGTCATTAAATGTCTATGGCCAAACGGGCAATCCTTGCGGGCGATGCGGGACACCAATCGTCAAAACCAAAGTTGCCCAACGGGGGACGCACTTTTGTCCTCAGTGCCAAAAATTGCATGTGAGGTCCAGCAAATGAGCTTTGTCTTAGGGGTCACTGGCGGGATCGCCACTGGGAAAAGTACCGCAGTCGCGCATTTTCGCTCACTGGGCTTACCGATTATTGATGCCGATATCATCGCCAGAGAAGTCGTTGAACCGAATACGGAGGGCTTGCAGGCGGTGACGCAAGCCTTTGGTCCGCAGATTTTGACCGATGACGGGCACCTGGATCGGCAAACCCTCGGTGCCCTGATATTTAATGATCCAGAAAAACGTCGCTTGCTGAATCAGACGCTGTCGCCATTTATTCGACAAGAGATTTTGTCTCAGATCGAAGAAAAAAGGCAGCAAGTGCCCTTGTTGATCGTTGACATTCCTTTGCTTTATGAAGCCGACTACGACCAATACATGGATCAAACCGCAGTCGTTTATGTGCCAGAAGCGATTCAAAAAGAGCGGTTGATGGCACGTAATCAATTGAGTGAGCAAGACGCGCAACAACGAATCGACAGTCAGCTTTCCATTGAGAAAAAGAAACAACGGGCCGATATTGTCTTTGATAATCAAGGAACGATTGCCCAACTCAATCAGCAGATCGATGATTGGCTAGCATCCTTAAACAAATAGATAAGACAGCAGGTTCCCTTCAGCAAAAGGGAACCTGCTATTTGTCTTTCAATAGCAAACCTAGCCCTATCATTTCCAAAAACAACTGGCGCTGAAACACGTCGGAAACTGTTTGGTTTGGAAAGTAAGACGATCGTGTATGAATGGTTAAACATCAAAGTACCAGCCCAGATTTATTTTGGGGTCACGATCACGCGATTGCTGGAAAAGGGGTGAAGAACGATCGGCTGATCATAAAAAGAGGTGAGAACCTCCTCAGTAAAAATCGTCTCTCGTTGACCAGCGGCGTGGACTTTGCCGTTTTTTAACATCAGCAAATGAGTGAAAATCGGTAGTAGCTCTTCCGTATGATGGGTAACGTAAAGAAGAGTCGGCGTATTCGGCAGCTGTGAAAAAACCTGAAGACGGGTTAGCAGTTCTTCTCGCGCAAATAAATCAAGGCCCGTACAAGGTTCGTCCAAAATGAGGATCTCTGGTTGTGCCATCATGGCCCGTGCGATCATGACAAACTGTTTTTCCCCTTGAGAAAGGACGTGATAGGAACGATAGATCAGATGCGACAGACCTAAGTCAGCCAAAAGCGCTTTTGCTTGGATTAGCTGCTCTTCTTCGTAGGACTCATAAAGACCAATACTGGAATAAAGCCCCGAAAGAACGATCTCTTCGGCAAGATCGCGACCATAAAACTTGCTTTGCAGCGCTGAACTGACCCAACCAATGCGCCGTTGAAGATCGGGCACAGACGTTTTTCCGTAACGCTCACCTAAGACCGTTCGTTGACCAGAAGAAGGCCATAAACTTCCCGTGATCATTTGGAGTAATAAACTTTTGCCAGCACCATTCAGACCTAAAATCGCCCAATGCTCATTTTTTTTCACTTGCCAATTGATCGCTTTTAATAAATAGTTCTTGTTGCGAACGAATGAAACCTGTTGGAAATCGAGGATTGTCATCTATTGTCGAACCTTAAACAGGTTCTTCACCTCCAGTTGTATGAATATTCAGAAAATAATCGCTCATATTATAGCATAAAGAAAAACAATTTGCTGACTGTTTGGTATCGCATTCATATCTTTTGTCAGAAATCAGAATGCTTGTTATGATGAAACTATACAGGAGGGATGATAACTATGGGTACTTTTAAAGATGAAAAAGATGTGATCGTTGGCAAAGCCAAAGAAAAAATCGGTGAGTGGACCAACAATGAAGAACTTGCCCACTCTGGGAAAGAACAAGCACAAGAAGGTCAAATCAAGAAAGAGCACGATCAAAAACGAGTCAATGAACTAGATGATCAAAATGATGAGCGTGATGCCCGCAATGATCGAACCACCCCTGAAAATGTCAGCAGCGAAGAACTATTGCGAGCTGAAAATCCCGATGCAAATAAAATTTCTTCGAATGATCGACGGGATGCAGACCAGCTGAAGCATTACACAGGAATTGAAGATAAATTATAAACAAATATGGATGCCTTCGTCTTCTAGACGAGGCATTTTTTGTTAATGAGATCAAAGAGAGGTTGAAAGAGAACCACCTGCACAGTTGACAATTGCTCAACCTCTCATTATAATCCATTAAGATCGCATGGAAAGCAGCAAAGAAATTGGGAGGTGGTCATCAAATGCTTATTTATGCATTGTGTACGACTGTCAAGAAAGTAGAACAGCCGCAATAGGAAACGGAAAATTAGAAAGAAGGCTTTTTTATGATCGAACCTTACCAATTTCATTCAATTAAACATCAAGTATACCAATTAGTACGAACGTATCAATCGGTCAATGATCCTCGAACGATCAAAACGGTTGAAACGATGACAAAAGACGCCATAGAACAATTTTTTCCTGAAGAAGAAACAGCGCCACGTGAAATTTTAGCTGCTTTCTTTCAACCAGGGATGACGATCAGTCGCAGCAATGAGCTGTTAACAGAGCTCAAAGAGTACGTCCGACCCTTTCAGGTACCGACAACAAAACAAATTGAAAAAATGTTTCGGAAAGTAAAAAAACTAAAAATACCTGATTTTGCTTCCGTTGATTTAAAAGAGACCACCTATCTTTCTTGGGATGATATCGGTAGTCAAAGTAAGTTTATGATCATTGCCACTGAGCAGGGCTTTACAGGACTTCACGGTCATGTCTCAACCGAGGTCAAGAAAGGAATCTGTCCCTTGTGTCAGCATGAGGGGAATGTCTCGATGTTTCTTTCTTTGACAAAAAGCAATGGAGATGGAACGTATACCAAACGGGGGAACTATATTTGCCGGGATAGCCAACGGTGCAATCAGCAGATGGAACAGCCAGCAAATTTGCATGACTTTGTTTCTTTGCTGCAAATGAAAGATAAATAACGAAATGAAACGGCAGAAAGATTTCTGCCGTTTTTTCAAATTCAAAAAAACAGTAGTTATAACATTATTTAAATTTTGTATTAAATGAACAGAATAAACCACTTTGGCTATTGTACCAACGGATTTCATGTTATAATTAATCATAGAAACCGATGACTTTACGTAAATACGTAAGCGCATAAGAGAGAAAATGAGGTGGAACTATGCAATGTCCAAAATGTCATCATAACAATTCTAGGGTAGTTGATAGTCGACAAGCCGATGATGGACGTGTGATTCGCCGCCGTCGTGAATGCGAAAATTGCGGCTATCGCTTTACAACATTTGAACGTATCGAAGAGGCACCCCTACTTGTGATTAAGAAGAATGGTGCCCGTGAAGAATTCAATCGAGAAAAAATCCTAAGGGGTTTGATTCGTTCTGCTGAAAAACGACCAGTGACAATGGATCAGATGGAAACGATCGTCGATCATGTGGAAAGTCGTGTTCGTGCTCTTGGTGAAAATGAAATTTCTACAACACAGATTGGTGAGTATGTGATGGAAGATTTAGTTGATTTAGACGAGATCGCTTATATCCGTTTTGCCAGTGTCTATCGCCAGTTTAAAGACATGTCAGTTTTCTTGAAAGAACTACAAGACATCGTCGAAAAAGCGAAAGAACCACAAGAATAGAGGGGGACAACAAGTGGGCAATAGTTTACCGAATCAATCGTACAAAGTGTTCAAAAGCCGTCCACTTACAACGGAAGGGAAAGACGCCCTCATTTATTTGTATCAACCAATTATTGAAAGTGATGCTTTAGCGTTGTATTTGACACTCGCAAGCGATGTCCAAGCCCAAAGCTTTTCTGGCGAGGAGTCGATGACGACCGTGCATCTAGATATCTTGAATGCCATGAATGCGGGAATGCCTCGCTTCATAAAAGCCAAGCAAAACTTAGAGGGCATCGGCTTGCTAAAGTCTTATGAGAAAGCAGATGCTCAAAACGGGAGCTCGTATCTGTATTGGTTGCAAGAACCGGTCCATCCAGCAGCGTTTTTTCAAGATGAATTGTATGCCTATCTGTTGTTGGAAAGAGTCGGGGAGCGTAAATTTAATCAGCTGGTCAAGCTGTATCAACCAAAGCAGTGTTCCTTGACCGATTATCAGGAAGTGACTCAATCCTTCTCAGCCGCCTATGGGTTAAATACCGCACGTTTTGCTTCACATGAAGAAACGTTACAGGCAGTCAGTGATTCTTTTCAAGAAACCAAAGCGAACTTGGTGCTTGACGAAAACCAGTTGGATTGGGACTTTCTTTTATATGAAGCGCAGCGTCGGTATATCCGTGCCGCTAATTTCACGCCAAGTTTTCGACAAAAGTTAGTTCTATACCATTCTTTATATGGCTATGATGTGTTGGAATTGTTGGATTTGATGGCGGACAATGTTTCTTTGACAACAGGCGAGGTGGACCAGAAGAAGCTGGAACAAGCTATCATGAAGAAATCACGGCAAACATTCACGAAAATATCAAAAAGAGAAGATCCCCAAGCGGAAAGTCAGTTGCGCCGCTTCAATACCTTAAAACAGAATGGTTTTTCAGAAAATGATGTCTTATTGATTCAAGAAAGTGAGAACAATGCACCGATCGCTTTTCTCAAGGCGATCAAAGCGGAGAAGAACAGTTTCATGACGGATTCAGAACAATGGCTGATCAAGAGCCTTGTCGAACGGTCACCATTGCCAAATAGTGTGATCAATGTTCTGGTTCATTATGTCTTGGTGGTCCAAAACAATGCCGCTTTGTCAGGGAATTATGTGAACAATATCGCCGCCCAGTGGTCAGAATTAAAAATTGGCACGGCAGAAGATGCCATCAAACATGTTCGGAGCCTTGTTCGAAGTGCCAAGGAAAAACGCAGCCGACCACAAACCAGCGGCAAAAAAATCATTCGCGAAGAAAAGCTGCCTTCTTGGGCTGAAAAACCAGTGGAAGAGACAGCCTTAACGCCAGAGCGACAAGCAGAATTAGATAAAAAACTGCAAAACTACTTGCATAAGAAAGCTGGTGACAAGTAATGGAAGATGTAGGGAAAAACTTAGGAAAACTATTGGATAAACGCAATTACCGTGATCAGTTTTCAGCAATGATGGCAGAGGTTTTACAAGATCCTGATGTCAAAGCGTTTATTGCCGAAAATGAAGAGGTATTGACCGAAGCAGATATTCAAAAAAGCTATGCGAAACTGTATGAGTTCGTCCAAGAAAAGCGGAAATTCCGCATCAATGATCCATCCATGATCGCACCGGGCTATGAGCCGCGCTTAGCGTTAAATTTTCATTTTATTGACGTCACCTATGTACCAACGAAAGAACTACTGGCATATCAGAAACAAGAAGAGATCCGCAGCCGCATCAAAGCGATGGATATGCCTAAAGATATACAAGAAGCAAGTTTTGCAGATTATCAGCAAACGCCTGGCCGAATGGAGGCCATCGCAGCTGCCGTTGATTTTATTAGTGAGTTGACAGCCAATCCACAGGAGTTTCATAAAGGACTTTACTTTGTGGGGAGTTTTGGAATCGGAAAAACGTATCTGCTTGGCGCGATCGCCAGAGATTTAGCGGAGGCAGGCTACACGACGACATTGGTTCACTTCCCGACATTTGCAGTAGAGATGAAACAAGCAATCGGCAAAGATCAGGTGGGGGATAAGCTGAATGCAGTGAAAAAAGCCCCAATCTTAATGATGGACGATATCGGTGCGGATGCGATGAGCAGTTGGATTCGTGACGAAGTCTTCGGTGTGATTCTACAATACCGAATGCAAGAGCAACTCCCGACGTTCTTTACCTCGAATTTTACCATGCATGAGTTGGAGCAGCATCTTTCAGTAACGCAACGCGGCGAATCCGAACCATTGAAAGCCAAACGTATTATGGAGCGTATTCGTTACTTGACACAAGAGATCCAAATGACGGGCAAAAATCGACGAAATGATGCCTAAAAAAACCATTACTGGAGGAAGAAGATGATGAAAAAACAAGTGATTCTAGGCTTGTCCTTAGCAGCAGTGCTGCTGTTAACGGCTTGTGGCAGTCCCGAAAACAACAATGCATCAAGTGGCGATAACACGCCTTCTGAATCAAGTGAGAATGCTAGTTCCGTTGCCAATAGTTCTTCAGAGAGCGAAACAGCGACGGTTTTTACTGGTATTATCCAAGAAGATGCCCGAGCAGGTTCAGATGATACCTTTCAATTATTTTTGAAAGACGTAGCGGCAGTTGAAGATGAGGATCAAGTCGTCCAAAGTTTTCAAAATGATGGGGTCATTCTCCATGTCCCTATCGAGGCCTATTCAGGAGAGATCGAGGAGTTAGTTGAAGGAGACAAAGTTCAAGTGTCGCTGCAAGGCGTCCCGATCATGACGATGTCGATCCCACCGCAAATTCCCGGTAACTCGATTCAAAAGGTTGAATTAGTGAACGATTAATGCAATGTGCGCCTTGGCAATGGCACCACAGTCAAGACGCACATTTTTTTCTATTTATGGAAAGCGTGTTATACTACGAAAGAAGGAGTGACAATATGAACGAACATGCATTATCGGATCGTTTGGCTTGCGTGGGCGAACAAATTCCCGACCAAGCACGTATCGCCGACATCGGCTCCGACCATGCTTATTTACCTGTGGCATTGATGCTGCAGAACAAAATCACTTATGCTGTAGCTGGAGAAGTCGTTCAAGGACCTTATGATTCTGCCAGTAAACAAGTACGTAAAAACGGGCTAACAGAGAAGATCGTGGTGCGCTTAGCAGACGGATTGGACGCTATTCAGCCAGCAGATAAGATCGACACGGTTGTTGTTGCTGGAATGGGGGGGACTTTGATTCGCTCTATTTTAGAAGAAGGCAGCAGAAAAAATCGCTTAGCGGGGGTCAAACGTTTGGTCTTACAACCGAATGTTGGCGAAAGGACTTTGCGGGAATGGCTCGTTGATCACAATTTTACGATCATTCATGAAGTGCTGTTAGAAGAAAATGACAAAAATTACGAAATCATCGTTGCGGAAACTGGAAAAGCGACGTACACGCCCCAGCAATTATTTTTTGGTCCCTTTTTATTAAAAGAAAAAAATCCAGTTTTTTATAAAAAATGGCAGCATGAATTGAAGCAGCGTCAACGAGTGGTCAAAGAGTTAGAGAAAGCCAAAGAACCACCTGCTGAGAAAATGAATGAATTGAAAGAACAAATCGAATGGATCAAGGAGGTACTGGCATGATTTCTGGTCAAGAATTTATCAAACGCTTTGAAGCATATTGCCCATTATGGTTGGCAGAAGAAGGCGATCCTGTTGGTCTGCATGTTGGTACATTAAACAAACCCCTCGAGCGAGTCATGATGACCCTTGATGTCCGTCCAGAAGTGGTAACCGAAGCCATCGAGAAAAAGATCGACTTGATCATCGCGAAACATCCACCGATCTTTCGCCCTTTGAACCGCTTGCTGACCGATGATCCGCAACAAAAGATGTTGATGGATCTCGTCAAGCATGATATCGCCGTTTACGCCGCCCACACCAATATGGATATTATTGAAGACGGTTTGAACGATTGGTTTTGTGAACTGCTAGAAGTTGAACCAGATACGTACTTGAAGCAAACCCATCAAGTAAAAATGAAGAAACTAGCTGTATTTACACCTGTTGAATCGGCACCAGCATTGCGAAAGGCATTAGGAAAAGCTGGTGCTGGTCAGCAAGGCAATTACCAAAACACCAGCTATTCATTGATTGGCACCGGTCGCTTTACACCACAGCAAGCGGCGAATCCTGCCATCGGTGAGATCGGAAAAGAAGAACAGGTGCAAGAAGCGAAAATCGAAGTCATTTTTCCAGAAACGATCGAGAAAAAGGTCCTTTCGGCAATGATCGCTGCTCATCCTTACGAAGAGCCAGCTTATGATCTGTATGCCTTAGACAATTTGCCGAAGACCTATGGAATCGGACGGGTTGGCAACCTCGCTGAGCCTCTTTCCATTGATCAGTTTGTCGCACGTGTCAAAGAGCGGTTTGGTTTGACTGCTTTACGGGTTGTCAGTTTTCCTAATGCACCTGAAAAAATTCAGCGAATCGCCATTTGTGGCGGCAGTGGTCAATCGTTTTATTCCGATGCCTTACGCCATCAAGCGGATGTGTACATCACTGGCGATATCAGTTACCATTTCGCCCATGACATGCAAGCCAATGGGTTGATCGCGATCGATCCAGGGCACAACATCGAAAAGGAATGTATTCCTCGGTTTATTGAGAAATTCAATCAGTGGAAAGCAGAAGAGAACTGGGCTGTGACCTTTGTTCCTTCCACCACTTCAACAAATCCATTTGACTATAGATAGGAGAATCTTTTATGTACGAAAATTTATTGCCTCGCTTTTTAAAGTATGTCAAAACAGAAACTCGCTCAGATGCGACAAGCACCACAACACCTTCCACCCAAACACAAGTCGCGTTTGCTAAAGAACTGCAAAAAGAACTTGAAGAATTAGGATTAAGCGATGTTCATTACAATGAATCCAATGGTTTCGTGATCGCAACATTACCAAGTAACGTCGATCATGACGTGCGCTCCATCGGTTTTATCGCCCATATGGATACCGCCGATTTTAATGCAGAAAATGTTGATCCGCAGATCATCGAAAATTACGATGGCGAATCGACCATTAAATTAGATAAAGAAGGAAAATACACATTAAACACAAAAGATTTTCCGAATTTAAAAAATTATGCTAGCGAAACCTTGATCACTACTGATGGTACCACTTTATTAGGTTCTGATGATAAGTCAGGTATTGCAGAAATCATGACAGCCATGGAAATTTTACTGAAAAACCCAACGATCAAGCATGGGGAAATCAAAGTCGCATTTGGACCTGATGAAGAAATTGGTGTTGGTGCCGATAAATTCGATGTTGAAGATTTCAATGTTGATTTTGCCTATACAATGGATGGCGGTCCAGTAGGAGAATTGCAATACGAAACCTTCAATGCGGCGCAAGCTGAAATTACGATCCAAGGAAAGAATGTCCACCCTGGAACTGCTAAAGACACCATGATCAACGCCTTGCAACTAGCAGTCGATTTTCAAAATGCGCTACCTGCTGATGAAGTTCCTGAGAAAACCGAAGGGACAGAAGGGTTCTTCCATTTGATGAGCCTTAGTGGTTCAGTAGAAGAAGCGAAAATAGCATACATTATTCGAGATCATGACCGGAGTCGTTTCGAAGAAAGAAAAGCACAATTATTAGCGGTTCAAGAAAGCTTGAATGCCCGCTTTGATGAACCACGAGTGCACGTACATCTTTATGATCAATACTACAACATGAAAGAAATCATCGAAAAAGATATGAGCATCATTGATTTAGCGAAAGATGCGATGAAAGCAGTTGGAATCACACCGATGACAGAACCTGTCCGTGGTGGGACCGATGGCTCGAAAATCTCCTATCTAGGGATTCCAACCCCGAATATCTTTGCTGGTGGAGAAAATATGCATGGACGTTATGAGTTCGTCTCACTACAATCAATGATGAAAGCGACCGATGTGATCGTGAAAATCGCCGAACTGAATGCGCAAGCATAGCAGCAGCTTCTTCATTGAAAGAAAAGAATAACTTTAGGGCTGGGAACTCTTCACGCAGGTCTTGCGTAAGGCCCGGCCTTTTATTAGGATGTGAATAGGATGAAAATTCTCGTATTATACAACGATACAGCGGGGAAAAGTGAAGCAAAAGAAACAGCAGAAAAATTCCAAGCTTATGTGAACGAACAAGGCGATGAGCATCAAGTGTTTTTACAAGCCTCAAATCCCGATGTTGACCCTGAGGATGTTAAAGAGGCAGCCAAGAAACACGCAGTCGATACGATTGTGATCATCGGCGGAGATGGCACGATCCATCATGGGCTGCAAACCTTCAAAGAAAAGCTGGATGAGCTGAAGATCGGGATCATTCCTGGAGGAACGGTAAATAACTTCGCTCGAATGTTGGGTATACCAGTCAAGCCAGAAGAAGCGTTTGAGAATATTTTAACAGGGGTTGAACGTCCGATCGATTATGGGATGGTCAATGATCAAGTAATGATCTCGACGATGACCATTGGTCTTTTGGCAGATACCGCCGCCGCAACTTCCCAAGAAGAAAAACAACAGTACGGTCCGTTGGCGTTTATGAAACGGTTCATTCATCTGTTGATCAAAAAGAAACAATACAAATTGGAAGTCATCGCTGACGAACGGAAATGGCAGGGGAAAAGTCAATTACTGACGATCGTCATGTCGAATTCAGCAGGTGGGTTTAAGAACTTTGATGAAGAAGCAAAACCTGACGATGGCTTGTTCCATGTTATTCTTTTGCCAAAATTGAACATTTTACGGTTTATTTTGTATTTGCCAAGAATTATTCGGGGTAGAATTGCCAAAGTACCAAGTGTTGAATACTTCACTGCCGCAAAGGTCTCGATCAAAGCGAAAGAAAAAACGGTTCATACTCGGACCGACGGCGATCCAACGGATGATCTGCCAATCGAGATGAAAGTCATCAAGCACGGGTTGACGATGTTGGTACCTGAGGAAGCACAAGAATCAAAATAATGGTCCCTACGATCAATCATATGGAGGAAATGGATGGATGCACTGATTTACAATCCATTGTGGTTTTATTTAATTGCAGTCAATCTTTATCTTTTCTGTCTGATGGGTTATGATAAATATCAGGCAGTAAAACAAGGTTGGCGGGTTCCCGAAGCAAATCTCCTTTTTATGGGGGCGATTGGCGGCGGATTAGGCGGTTTGATCGCGCAACGCGTGTTTCGCCACAAAACAAGAAAGAAGAAGTTTTATTTCTTTTTTGCTTTCGGCACCGTTTTTGCTATCCTGCTGATGGTCTTTTTTGCATAAATTCGGTTTAACAAGCAAGGAGTTAATATGAAAACTAAAGTGAAGTTCGCCCTTAATTTACTTTTACTAGTAGGCATTCTGGGTGTGATGTATTTTTTTGTCCGTAACTCGATGATGGAAATTTTAGCGGGGCTAAGAGAGACCAGCTTTCTCGTCGTCTTACTGGTTATGGGGCTTGGCACATTGTACCTAGTGATTGAAGGACGAACAGTTAAAGAGATCGCAGTGACTTTTCAACCGGAATTCACCACCAAGGCGGGGTTTCTAACCGTCTGTTACAGTGGGTTTTATCGGATCGTGACGTTTGGCGCGGGCACCTTGATCTCAGAGGTGAATTTTTATCGTAAAAATGGTTTGCAGTTGTCACAAGGGGTTGGGGTCACCACCTTACACATGGTGATGTATAAGTTTGCCATATTGACTTATGCGATCGCTGGGTTGATCATTCAATTCTCGTTATTCTATGACAATGCGCCGAATATGATTTGGGTGATATTGGCGGGGATCGTACTCGTCTTTTTGATCATTGCCGCTTTATTGGCACTTTCTGTCAGTATCAACATTCAAGTCTTTTTTGTGATCGTCAGTAATAAGCTGTTCAAAAGTGCGACATTAAGAGGAATCGTTGACAAATGCAACACCCAGATCTATTCTTTGCGAGAAACGGTCAATGCAATCATTACCGACCGGACCGCTTTTTTACGCATCTATCTTTGGAATCTTTTGAAGATGCTGCCTTGGTACGTGATCCCTTATGTGATTCTTGTCGTGCAGCACCCAGAGATCGATTTCTTGTTGACGTTATCCTTCATCAGCTTTGCCGTCGTCTTGTCCGGAGTGATTCCAACACCGGCAGGGATCGGTTCCTTTGAATTTATTTATATGCTGCTTTTTGGTCCATTAGTCGGCACAGTCGATGCAGCATCTTCTATGCTGCTGTATCGCTTAGCGACATTCATTTGGCCATTCATTATTGGCTTTGCATATGTAATGAAAGAAAAGCGCAAAGACATTAGCCAAGAGCTGACAGAGCTTAGAAAAGAGAAAGTGGAAAGTTAAAAAAACGCTTATCTTCGAGTAGAGGATAAGCGTTTTTTTTAGTCTTTCAAATCAATGATCCGATCAACAAAGGATTCATAGAATTCAGCTTCATGGGAAACGATCAGAACGGTTCCGGGAAAAGCTGCCAGGGTTTCTTCCAAATTGTTTTTCGTGTCTTGATCGATATGGTTGGTCGGTTCATCAAGAATCAAAAAGTTGCTTTTGATCAACATCATTTCAGCTAACTTCACTTTTGTCTGCTCGCCACCACTTAATAATTTCAATTCCTCTTGAGCAAGCTGGCTAGGTAATCCCGCACGAGAAAGTTGTCGTCGCAATTCTTTGTTGGTTGCCTTTGGGAAAAGATCCTCGAGGTATTGCAGAGGCGTCTGTAATGGATACTCCCAGTCAAGATCTTGAGAAAAGTAATTAAACTTTGTATGCTGTGGGTAAGAAACGGTTCCTTCAATTGCAGGGATCACACCAAGTATTGTTTTGATCAACGTCGATTTACCGATCCCATTAAATCCCCGAATCGCAATTTTTTCGCCATAACGGATCGTTAGGTTGATTGGCGATAGTAAAGGCTTTTGGTCATAACCAATCACTAGATTGGTCGTCTCTAATGCCAAGGTCGTAACGATCGGTGCCAAATCAAATCCTAGATGCGGTTTAGGGACATCTTGGGGTGGGGTCAAACGTTCGATTTTTGCCAATTGTTTTTCACGACTCTTTGCCATTGTTGAACGAGAACCAGCTTTGTATTTACGGATATAGCTTTCGGTTTTCTTGATATGCTCTTGTTGTGCTTCGTATTGCTTCATATAACTTTCATTTTGCAGCGTTTTTAGCTTTAATGCTTTGTCTAAATTCCCCGTATACTTAGAAAGCTTGCCAAATTCGATATCAATGATATGGGTCGTGATTTCATTCAAAAATTGACGATCATGAGAAACGACTAAGTAGGTACCAGTAAAGTCCTGTAAAAACTCAACCAGCCATTTGATATGCTCATCATCTAAGTGGTTGGTCGGTTCATCTAAAATCAGCATGTCGGGTTTTTCTAGCAGCATTTTTGCTAAGATCAATTTTGAGCGTTGACCACCACTTAAGGAAGCAAGGGGGGTATCCATGCCGAGAACCGAAATACCTAATCCTTCTGCTAAATCATCGATCAATGTATCCATTTGGTAGAAATTTCCTTGATCCAATTGATTTTGCAATTCGCCGGCTTTTTCTAAAAGCTTATCGTCAAGACTTTCGCCATAAGCAGTATAAAGATCTGCGATCTGTTGTTCTTTTTCGAAGTCTTCTGCAAAGGCAGAGCGCAAAAAATCACGGATCGATTGCGTTTCATCAACATTGACGTATTGATCCAAATAGCCCATTTTCAAATTTTTCGGAAATTGAACAAAGCCATCGTCTGGGAGAATTTCTCCTGTAATGATTTTGATTAAAGTACTTTTGCCAGCGCCGTTCCGTCCAATCAACCCGACTTTTTCCCCACGGTTGATTTGAACGGAAACATCTTCGTAAAGCAATTTGTCGCCAAATTGTTGGCTAATATTCGTTAATGTTAACATCGTTTCCTCCATATAAAAAAGCTGTAAACAGTAGACGTTACAGCTAAGTAGATAATCTTACTGAATAACTATCGCCAAAGAGCGATCAAAAGGATCAAGAAAATCGATTGTTCCTGACCAATCAGGACCTAGCATACCATTGCGGCTTCCTATCTGTCAATTTTCATGAAAGAATACTGAAAAAAATCTTGATCTTCGAGGGAAATCTTTTGACCATTACTGACCAATATTGTATAATGGAAGAGTAGAAAAAAGGATGCTGCTTGCAGTGTACTAATTTTTCTGACTACCATTTTGGGAGGGAAAAGTATGAACCCAGAAAAAATGACGACTACATTACAGAGTGCCATCGCGGAAGCACAGCAGATTGCAATGACGCGTCACCACCAAGAAATCGATATTCCGCATTTATGGAAGATTTTATTGCAAGCCAATCAATTCGGCCGCAATTTTTATACGGATACAGGCCTTGATGTCGATGCAATTGAAAAGGAAGTCGACCAGCTACTAGATGAACTGCCTTCGGTTGAAGGAGGAAATGTTCGTTATGGTCAATCCATGAGTCAAAATCTGTTTCATCTTTTGTCTGAGGCAGATCAATTAAAAAATGAATTTCAAGACGAGTATCTTTCCACAGAAATCGTCCTTTATGCGTTGATGAAATTGAAAAATCATCCATTGACGGTGTATTTAAAGAAACAAGGAATCACCGCGAAAGAAATCAAGCAAACGATCGAAACATTAAGAGGAGGGGATCGTGTGACCTCACAAAATCAAGAAGAACAATACAAAGCATTAGAAAAATACGGCGTTGACTTGGTTCAACAAGTCCGCAGCGGAAAAATGGACCCCATTATCGGACGAGACGAAGAAATTCGCGACGTGATTCGCATCCTTTCTCGGAAAACAAAAAACAATCCCGTTTTGATTGGTGAACCGGGGGTTGGTAAAACAGCCATTGTTGAAGGATTGGCTCAACGGATCGTGCGAAAAGACGTCCCAGAAAACCTAAAAGACAAAACGATCTTTTCTCTGGATATGGGTGCCTTGATCGCAGGTGCCAAGTTCCGAGGTGAATTTGAAGAGCGTTTGAAAGCCGTCTTACAAGAAGTGAAAAAAGCCGATGGACGGATCATTCTCTTTATTGATGAGATCCACAATATTGTAGGTGCTGGTAAGACGGAAGGCAGCATGGATGCTGGAAACTTACTAAAACCAATGCTGGCACGGGGAGAATTGCATACGATTGGCGCAACGACCCTTGATGAATACCGTCAATACATGGAAAAGGACAAAGCCTTGGAACGTCGTTTCCAAAAAGTGCTGGTACAGGAACCAACCGTTCAAGATACGATTTCGATTTTACGTGGCTTGAAAGAACGGTTCGAGATCCATCATGGCGTCAATATCCATGACAATGCGCTTGTTGCTGCTGCGACCTTATCTGATCGGTATATCACGGACCGCTTTTTACCAGACAAAGCCATCGATTTGATCGACGAAGCAAGTGCCACGATTCGGGTAGAAATGAATTCGATGCCTACCGAGCTCGATCAGGTCACTCGACGTTTGATGCAATTGGAGATCGAAGAAGCCGCACTGAAAAAAGAATCTGATGATGCATCGAAAAAACGTTTAGGCATTTTACAAGAAGAATTGGCGGAATTGCGTGAAGAAGTCAATACCATGAAAATGCAGTGGGAAACGGAAAAAGAAGAAGTCAATGCAGTTTCCAATAAACGGGCAGAGATCGATAAAGCCAAGCATGAGTTGGAAGATGCTGAAAATAACTATGATTTGGAACGGGCAGCTGTTCTTCGTCATGGGACGATTCCCCAACTGGAAAAAGAACTCGCTGAATTGGAAGAAAAAAACCAAGACGAAGGCATTCGGATGGTTCAAGAGTCAGTGACAGAAAATGAGATCGCCTTAGTCGTGGGCCGCTTGACAGGAATCCCTGTTGCGAAATTAGTGGAGGGCGAACGAGAAAAACTGTTGAAATTAAATGAGACCTTGCATCAACGAGTGATTGGACAAGACGAGGCAGTCGATGCCGTCAGTGATGCAGTCATTCGTTCCCGAGCTGGTCTGCAAGATCCAAATCGACCATTAGGTTCCTTCTTGTTCTTAGGACCGACCGGTGTCGGTAAGACCGAATTAGCGAAAGCGTTAGCGGTCAACCTCTTTGACTCTGAAGAGCATATGGTTCGGATCGATATGAGCGAATATATGGAAAAACATTCGGTGTCTCGTTTGGTCGGTGCCCCTCCAGGCTATGTTGGATTTGAAGAAGGCGGACAATTGACCGAAGCCGTTCGACGCAATCCATACACGATCGTCTTATTGGATGAGATCGAAAAAGCCCATCCAGATGTCTTCAATATCTTATTGCAAGTGCTTGATGATGGTCGTTTGACAGACTCAAAAGGACGCGTCGTTGATTTCAAAAATACCGTCTTGATCATGACCAGCAACATCGGCTCTCAAGTCTTGCTAGATGGCGTGACGGCAGAAGGGACGATCCCAGAAACTGTCGCAGAAACTGTCCGTAATCTCTTGAGAGGCCATTTCAAACCAGAATTCTTAAATCGGATCGACGATACGATTTTATTCACACCGCTTAGTCTAAGCGATGTGACAGGCATCGTCGACAAGATCATCGCACAGCTTTCACAACGACTGGAAGTCCAAGATATACTGTTGACGATCACTGAAGAAGCCAAACGCTGGATCGCTGAAAATGCTTATGAGCCAGCGTATGGTGCGCGACCTCTCCGTCGGTTTATCACAAGAGAAGTCGAAACCCCATTGGCAAAAGAAATCGTTGCTGGCAGAGTCTTACCAAAGACCCAAGTCACGATCGAATTATTGAACGATCAGCTGGTTTTTGAAAATACGCCAATGACCGAGTAATAAAAAGAGAACAAATGAATAAATACAAAACGATGGTTGCCATTTCATTGGCAGCCATCGTTTTTTTGTCTCTTAACATATGACAAAAAGTTCTCCTTGCTTGTTGTTTGGAGGAAATTCGCACTTCGATTATACTGTTCTTATGGAGTAGGAGAGGAATGAAAAGATGAATACTTTTTTTGAAACGTTGAATGAGCGAAAAGGGGAATTGCTGACAGCTGTCTTTGAACATTTGTCATTGTCGATCATTGCGCTGCTCGTGGCGATCGTTATTGCTGTTCCTTTAGCTATTTGGCTGGTTAATCATAAACGGGCAGCGGAAGTCGGCCTACAAATAACGAGTGTGTTACAGACGATTCCATCACTGGCACTGTTAGGTTTATTGATTCCATTCGTGGGGATCGGAACGCCACCTGCATTGATCGCATTAGTTATTTATGCGTTATTGCCGATCTTTCAAAATACCTATATTGGCCTTTCGGAGATCGATCCATCAATCGAAGAAGCTGCTGCGGCATTTGGTATGTCTCGGATGCGCCGATTGATCAAAGTCGAGTTGCCGATTGCTTTGCCTGTCATAATTTCTGGGATTCGCACGGCGCTGGTCTTGATCATCGGAACAGCGACCTTAGCCGCTTTGATTGGCGCTGGCGGGTTAGGTTCCTTTATTTTGTTAGGGATCGATCGAAATGCGCCTGAGTTAACGTTGATTGGTGCGATCGGGTCTGCCTTGTTGGCGATTGTTTTCAGTACCCTGATCCGTTACCTGCAACATTTAAAACCGCGCTATACCTTGATCACGTTGGCAGCAATCATCTTGCTGATTGGTGGGGTTTCCTTTTCACAAAGCGGATTTTTTGCTCCCAAAACCATTACGATCGCAGGGAAACTAGGGTCTGAACCTGATATCTTGATCAACATGTACAAAGAATTGATTGAACAAGAAGACCCTGATGCCCAAGTTGAACTAGAGCCAAATTTTGGAAAAACCTCTTTCTTATTCAGCGCATTGGACAATGGTCAAGTTGATATATATCCAGAGTTTACTGGTACCGTGTTGGAGAGCTTAGTTGAGGTACCAGAAGAGCTTGCGAGTCAAAAACTTGACTCCGACGAAACCTATACCGAAGCAGTCAATCTATTGAAGGATCAGTTTGAGATGACCTTGCTTCAGCCGATGGCGTATCAAAATACCTATGCGTTGGCTGTCAAAAAAGAATTTGCTGAGGAAAATGGACTAACCACGATCTCTGATTTGAAGAAAATCGAAAATCAAATCAAAGCTGGCTTCACTCTCGAATTCATTGATCGGACGGACGGATATGCGGGGATCCAAGAACTTTATGGGCTAGATTTTCCAAGTGTCCAAAGTATGGAACCAGCATTGCGTTACCAAGCCATCAATAATGGCGATATCAATCTACTGGATGCCTATTCCACGGACAGTGAATTGCGTCAATATGGCTTAGTTATTCTAGAAGACGATCAGGAACTATTTCCACCTTATCAAGGAGCGCCTTTGATGAAAGAAGCCTTTGCCAAGGAACATCCAGAAGTCGTCCGTGCATTGGAAAAGTTGGCAGGGAAAATCACCGAAGAACAAATGAGTGAAATGAATTATCAGGTCAATGTCGAAGGAAAAAATCCAGCAGAAGTCGCACGTACCTTCCTGATAGACGAAGGATTAATTAAGGAGGGACAAGAATGACACCAATTATTGAATTTAAAAACGTCAGTAAAAAGTTTGATCAAAAACTAGTGATCGATCAATTAGATCTGAGTATCAATAAAGGAGAAATCTTTGTTTTGGTCGGTCCTTCTGGGAGTGGGAAAACAACGACTTTGAAGATGATCAACGCGTTGTCAGAACCGACAGATGGTGATATTTACTTCAAAGAAAAACGCATCAAAGAATACAATATTCAAAAGATGCGTTGGCAAATGGGGTATGTTCTCCAACAAATCGCTCTGTTTCCGACGATGGATGTCAAACAAAATATCGAAGTGATCCCAGAGATGTTAGGGTGGTCAAAAAAAGATCGCTCAGAAGCCGTGGATCGTTTGCTGACACAGGTCAAACTTGACCCAGAGCAGTACCGTCATCGAATGCCGAAAGAATTGTCTGGTGGAGAACAGCAACGGATAGGGATCTTGCGCGCATTAGCTGCCAATCCCGAAATCATTCTGATGGACGAACCCTTTAGTGCCCTTGATCCAATTTCTCGTAATTCCTTACAGGAGCTAGTCCTCGATCTGCACCAAGAGCTTGGGACGACGATTATTTTTGTCACGCATAACATGAAAGAAGCGGTAAAATTAGGGACGCGCATCGCTGTGATGAATCAAGGGAAGATCGTTCAATGCGATACACCAGAAGTCATTGTTTCACAACCGAAGACCGCTTTTGTGAAAAGCTTCTTTGAAGAAACCGGGGAAGATGAAGCAAAACTGGTTACAGCAGGAGATTTGATACGGATGAACTTTTTCAGCAATGACATCAATCAATCTGACCCGAAAATTGCAGCATCTACGCCATTAAATGAGTTGTATACTTTATTTGCGAGTCATGAGACGGTGGTGATCGAAGAAAATCACCAACTGATAGGGAGTCTACGTCGAAAAGATGTGTTTGCTTTCTTGAGTCGTGATCGAACGTAAACGATTCTTTTCTCAACGAGAAATATCATAAATTTTTTAAAATCGATGATTTCTCTTGCTCAAAGCAAAAATTCCACGTAAGATTGAGGAAGATATCTTTTGTCAAAATGGCAGAACAAGCTTTCGCTGATGACAAAAGATGCAGTAAAGGAGCGAAAGAGCAGCTATGGTAAAAATTCTCAAAGAAAATTGGTTACTGCTTTTCTTTATCGTCGCCGTGGTTCTCATCCGTCTGTTTGTCCTGACCCCTGTTCAAGTCAGTGGCCATTCTATGGACCCGACGTTGGCAGATAAACAGCGTTTGATTGCATCAAAAATCTCCTCCTATGACCGACAAGACATCGTGATATGTGTTGAACCAGATGATCCAAGTAAAATCGCTGTCAAGCGGTTGATTGGTTTACCCGGTGATACCATCGAGATGAAAGATGATGTCCTAACGATCAATGGAGAAGTATATGAAGAACCCTATTTAGATGAGTTTAAAGAGAAATTTGCAAACGATCAATTACAAGACGAATATTCTTATCGCGAAATGTTTCAGCAAATCGCCGCTGGTGCGGAACAGTTTACGGAAGATTTCTCAGTAACGGTGCCTGAAGGCAGTTATTTTGTGATGGGAGACAATCGTTTGATCTCTAGAGACAGTCGCAGTTTCGGGGTTGTAACGGAAGATCAAATGGAAGGG
The DNA here is from genome assembly GCF_050542975.1 of Enterococcus sp. DIV1368d. NCBI lineage: Bacteria > Bacillati > Bacillota > Bacilli > Lactobacillales > Enterococcaceae > Enterococcus > Enterococcus sp. DIV1368d. Next base: position 1,732,870 of record NZ_CP172939.1, read on the forward strand.
AAAGTGCTGCTGCGCTTTTGGCCATTGAATCAAATCAAACTATTTTAATCAAAAGAAAAAACATTCTTGCCAATGCAGCGAAAACGCCGCAACTGGCAAGAATGTTTTTTTAGATGACCCAAGCGACAAATGCAACCATTGAAAAGAACATTGTCCAAACCGCAATAATAGCTGATGCAATAAAAATAATTTTGATTGATAAAGGTTGGACAAATTTTCGGGCATCTTTAGAGAACGCATAGGTGATCGATGAAAAAATCAAGCAGCATAAAATAAAAAACACTGTTAGAACCATAAGCCTCTCCTTTACTGACGCAACGTCAAATGAATAATGTAATTATAACAGACCATGGTTTTTTGGGGAAATAAAAATGATTAAACGAGGGAATTTTTTTGTGGTTGTAATCGTTTTATAGGGAAATGTAAGAAAGGTCAAACCTTGATAGACAGCGAATCTATAAAAATAAGATGTGTTATTTAAGTATTTTTATAAATTTTTCTTTATGAATAAAAGAACAAAAGAAAAAAGCTAGTTGAAAAACGCTGGTTTCAACAAGCTTTTAAAGGTCGTTTATGATAATTTTTTAATCCGATAACTTTCAAAATAATCAGGTTTGCCTCGACCTTGCACATATGCGATCACGCCCATCAAGGCAGCACCAATCGTGTTGGTCAGTAAATCGCCCATCGTATCCATCAATGCTTCACGACCGATAAATGGGGTGCCATCTAAGGTTGCATAACGTTGGAGGTTCATTCCACCAACGGAATCGCAGATAAACTCCCAAAACTCCCAGAAGATACCACACAAGCCAGCAAAAGCAAAGCCCATCAGTAGGAATAACCAGGGAGAGACGTTTGAAACTTTGACTTCTTTCAACAGCAGACAGATCAACCCATAGCCGACAGCCGTCAAGACCATCGGGCTTACCGCATGCAGAATTTTATCCCAGAAAGCAATGGTTTCGATCAAATGTAAGATCGTCCCCATAAATACAGAGATCAGCAAGAAAAACCAATAAAAGTAGACGGTGGCATTTGGTAGCTGGATTTTCAAGAACTTTTTACTCATTTCTGGGACAAAGATCAATAAAATCCCAAGCAAGGCTTGGGCGAGGAAAATCAATCCTTGTGTTTGCGGATAGACCCCACGGAAAAATTCCCACAAAGAAAAACAAAACACGAGAATACCGAAAATAGTGAATACCTTTTGCAGTCGCTGATAATTTTGCCCCATTTAATTGTCCTCCGAAAGATAGTCGGCTAAGCCAGCTAAAAGGGCTGCTTCAGAGGAATAAATTTCCCCGTTTAGCTTGATCAAACCCACCGTATAAAGATTGACATAATGGAACTGATTTTCCGCAACGGTTTGTAATGCTGCCAGCTTTTGCTGATTGTCGGCCCCTTGTTGGCGACTATCCGTATAAAGCCCTAAAACAGGAATGCCTTTTGCATAAGCGACACCGATCTCAGAGGCAACCCCAGCATCGATGGTCAAACCATCTAGCAATGCGATCATCAAATCACTTTCCAGCACTTTTTCGGTATCTGCCAAAGCGATCATTTTGCTATCCGCATAGGCGGATTTATCATTGATCGCGGCATTTTCTTGAGGTAAATAAATCTCCAGCTGCGGATACTGCTGACGAATCGACGCAACGAGTTCGGCGTTGTAGCGCAGGTCACTAGCAGCAAACAGGGGAGCAGCAAAATATAGTTTCATTCAAAAACACTCCTTAATCATTCATAGTTGTACGTTTTGTTGATTCGTTGTTTAGAAATAATCACTGAAATAGGCTTCCATATCAGGGATGATCGATTCCAGTAATGCCAGTGTTTCTGAATCGGTATTTAGCCGTTCCACACGCTCTAAGTAAGCCGGACGGCGGTAATTCATCAACAGACACGACAATGTCTGAATATCCAGTTGGACCGCTTTTCCGATAGCTTCTCTTGAAACCACGATCTCCCCGTGATTGTATTGGACACCGAAGATCCCGTTGTTCCAATCGGCAACTGGGTCGGAAACAACAAAGTGAAAGGGTGTTTGGAAGGCTTCAAATGGGAAGTTTTTCAAAAACTGTTCAACATCGACGATCCGCGCCATGTAATAAGGCTCGATGGTTTCTTTGATTTGGCTATCGTCCAAGTAGAAGGACAGGGGTTCATTTGAATAAATGTCTCCTTTGACCCAATAAACCATTGAGAAATGGGCAGAGATAAAATTCCATAGACCATTGCGGGCTTCTTGATTCAAGTAGAACATTTCCTTTACATGGAAGACTTCTTCGGCTACCCAATAAAAAAGTACACCAGTCGGATGACCACTGGCATTGTAATAAACAGCCGCGGTGCGCTCTTCTTCATTTTCATAGCGCCAATACTCTTCCCAGTGAAAAGAGGTCCGCTGCAAGGCACCATGGTTGTCGCGGGAGAATTGGTTGTAGACAGTAAAGACATCAGGGTCATCCACTTCTTTGCGCTCTACGATCCCAGGGACTTCTTTGGTTTTCGGAAGCTGGGTATCACGAATTTTAAAGGTCAGCTTGTCGGACATAATCTCCCAGCCTTTGCGACGATAGTAGGGCACATTATAAGGATAAAGGTAGGAGATCCATTGCTGATCTTCCCGCATCGTTTCTAAGGCAAGCTTGATCAAGTCTTTCATCAGGCCATGGCCGGCATATTCAGGGTAAGTCCCAACACCGGTCACTCCGCCCATTTTGATCAATTTGCCGTGTATATTGACTTCACAAGGATAAACGGCGATTTGCGAGATCAACTTGTCTTCATTGAACCAGCCAAAGACCTTGGAAAGCTCTAAGATCGGGCGCTTGGATTTGATCATTTCCCGTTTGCTCTCATAGCCGCTTTCTTCAATATCCGATTCAGTGATCTGAAAAACGTAGCTTAACAGTTCGTTGAACTGATCAACGTCTTTTTCATCCACCGCTCGAATATGTAGATTTTGATGAAAATTATTGTCCATTCTTTCAACTCCAATTTATTTGCTAGCTCTAGTATAGCAAAACCTGAATGAATATGTCTAAATAACGGTTAAGAAAAATACTTTAACTATTGGCGTTTCGTTGGTATAATAGAAAAGCTGACTAAAAGAAATGAGGAACGTATCCATGAACATAGAAGAAATGAAAAAACGACAGGAGAAGATTCGTAATTTCTCCATTATCGCCCATATCGACCATGGGAAATCAACATTGGCGGACCGTATTTTGGAACAAACCCATACGGTGACGTCACGAGAAATGCAAAACCAACTATTAGACTCCATGGATCTTGAACGTGAACGAGGAATCACGATCAAATTAAATGCCGTTGAACTTAACTATACCGCCAAAGACGGCGAAACCTACATCTTCCATTTGATCGACACCCCAGGGCACGTCGATTTCACCTATGAAGTTTCCCGCAGTTTGGCTGCTTGTGAAGGCGCCGTGCTCGTCGTTGATGCAGCTCAAGGGATCGAAGCACAGACATTGGCAAACGTCTACTTGGCGTTAGACAATGATTTAGAGATCCTACCAGTCATTAATAAAATAGACTTGCCAGCTGCCGATCCTGAGCGAGTACGAACAGAGATCGAAGATGTGATCGGTATCGATGCCAGTGAAGCTGTTTTAGCAAGTGCCAAAGCAGGTATTGGGATCGAAGACATTTTGGAACAAATCGTTGAGTATGTCCCAGCTCCAGCAGGTGATATTGAAGCACCGCTAAAAGCGTTGATCTTTGACTCCGTGTACGATTCCTATCGTGGGGTGGTCTTAAACGTCCGCATCATGGACGGGATGGTCAAACCTGGAGATAAAATCAAAATGATGAGCAATGGCAAGACCTTTGATGTTACGGAAGTTGGTGTCTTTTCACCAAAAGCCATTCAACGAGATGCGTTGATGGTGGGCGATGTTGGGTATATCACTGCTGCCATCAAGACCGTTAAAGATACCCAAGTCGGGGATACGGTGACATTAGCCAACAATCCAGCAGAAGAAGCCTTAGCTGGTTATCGTCAAATGAATCCGATGGTTTATTGCGGATTGTACCCAATCGATACTTCACGCTACAACGACCTTCGAGAAGCATTGGAAAAATTACAATTGAATGACGCAGCATTGCAATTTGAACCAGAAACCTCTCAAGCGTTAGGATTTGGGTTCCGTTGCGGCTTCTTAGGCCTATTACACATGGATGTCGTGCAAGAACGGCTAGAACGTGAATTTAACCTTGAGTTGATTACGACTGCACCATCCGTAATCTATCATGTCAACAAGACAGATGGCTCAATGGTCGTCGTTGATAACCCAGCAGAGTTTCCTGAACCAGTCACGATCGACAACGTGCAAGAGCCTTACGTCAAAGCACAAATCATGGTCCCTAATGATTACGTCGGTGCTGTAATGGAATTGTCCCAACGCAAACGGGGAGACTTTGTCACGATGGATTACTTGGATGATTATCGAGTAAACGTCGTTTATGAGATCCCACTATCGGAAATCGTCTTTGATTTCTTTGATAAATTGAAATCCAGCACCAAAGGCTACGCATCACTGGATTACGAAATGTCTGGTTACCGAACTAGCAAGCTAGTGAAGATGGACATCTTGCTGAATACTGAAAAAGTCGATGCGTTAAGCTTTATCGTTCACCGTGACTTTGCGTATGAACGCGGCAAAGCCATCGTTGAAAAACTGAAAAAACTGATTCCACGACAACAATTTGAAGTACCGATCCAAGCAGCCATCGGACAAAAAATCGTTGCGCGTTCCGACATCAAAGCCTTGCGTAAAAACGTATTGGCGAAATGTTACGGCGGTGACGTTTCTCGAAAACGCAAACTCCTAGAGAAACAAAAAGAAGGGAAGAAGCGGATGAAACAAATCGGCTCCGTCGAAGTACCGCAAGAAGCCTTCATGGCAGTTCTGAAGATGGACGAGGATGAACCGAAGAAATAATCTGTTTTGACGGATACCAACAAGAGGAATAAAATGAAAGTACCTTCGAGAGAAGGTGCTTTTTTTGAATAAAAGGAAAAATCTAAAATGACCGAAGGAACATTCACTGGTTGTTTAGTAGATAGTTTCAATCGATTGATGCGTGGCTTTTGATGGATTGAAGATCGGAGATGATTTGCGCATGAAGGCGTTGTATTTTAATGAATTCGGTGATTCAACTGTTTTAACATATGGGGATTTGCCTGATCCCATCATTCATGAAAATGAGCTATTGATAGAAATGATGTATATTGGGTTGAATTTTGCAGATATTTATCGAAGAAAGGGCAGCTATCATATTGAATCCCGAGACCCTCTTATTAATGGCTATGAAGGGGTAGGGAGGATTATTCAAAAAGGAACATCTGTCTCCAAGTTTCAGCTAGGGGAAACGATTCTTTTTGTGGATGTTCCTTTTGCTAATGCAGAATTGGTGGCTGTTCCTGAGGAAAATGCCATCCGTATTCCATCAGATATACCACCTAAATTAGCAGCCAGTATTGGTCTGCAAGGGTTGACAGCTGATTTTTTAGCTCATGATCTTGGCAATAATGTGAATCATAGTAAGGTCTTCGTCCATGGGATAAGTGGTGGCGTCGGACAAATTTTATCGCAATTATTAACCGCAGATGGTCTAGAAGTTTATGGCGTCACTTCTACGGAAGAAAAGCGACAACTGGCTTTAGACCAAGGAGCAAAACAAGTCTTTTTAAGAAATACAGAATGGCAAGATACCTACACTAATAGAGGGAAGGTTGTCTTTTTTGGCATGGCCGGCGGAAATCCTCCAGCGATCGACTTTATTCCCTTGCTATCTAAATCAAAAAGTATTTTGACAGGAGATCTGTGGGATTACTTGACGAGTTTTCAAGAGCGGGAGAGAAGAAGCACCCGATTGTTTGACTACTTTAGCAAGGATCAAATGAAAATCAGTCAACCAACCATTTTTTCATTAGCTGACGGAAAAGCTGCCCATGATTATTTAGAATCTGGAAAAAGTATCGGTAAAATTCTGCTGCAACCATAAGAAGGTAAAAAACTAGATGTTTTTATTGCAAACGATACACCGAATGTTTGATTTTTCACTAAGGAATTTTTTTATATAATCGATAGTTCTCTTATGATACATCTTTAAGGATAAAAATAAATGTAAAATGAATAGAATATTGCAAAAAAATTATAGTTTATATCTATTCAGTGAGAATAAGATAAAACTTTGTGATACACAGTACATTTAATTTGAAAATATTTAATTACAGCGGTAAGATAAATATATCAAATACTTAAGGAGTGATATCTATGACAAACTATGAAGAAAAGGAAGCAAAAGCATTGGTAAAGATTGCAGAGGTTCTTGATAAGTTAGATGAAAATTTAGCTGAATTAGACACACTAGATGCAGATGCAAAAAAACATAGTATGAAGAAATGGATCGTTGAGAAAAAAGCGATTCATAAAATCAAAAAGATCGCACACGAAGCCGGTAAGTATGAAAAGTACGATGAAAAAGCACTACAAAAAGAAATTGATGAAGTTGAGAAGTATATGTAATTGAAGAATAATAAGAAATTGTCACCATTATTCAGCAATTGAAATCTGAATTGATAAAAGCCAGATTTCAATTGAAGATTTAGAATTGACAATGATCTCAATAAGCCCATGCTCTTATGAGTGTGGGCTTATTTGTGTCAGTCACAAGAAGTAGCTCTCTGAGAATAGTTGCGTTAAAAAACATGGGCCAAAATTTACTGATTGAAGGAATATTTAAGAAGATGCCAAAATTATTTTTGAAACGGTCTCCGAAACAGAGTGATGGGAAATATCAATTTTTCTTGAACGCAATTCAGTAAATTTTGGTAACCTATCCAGTGAACGCTGTAAATCAGATAGTGTTCGTTTCCCGGTGATTACATCTCCTTCAAAGTTGTCCTGCAATTTTTCTGGCGAGGCAATTAATGAGAAGTGTTGCACGTCAATATCTTCCAATGCGATGCCGTTCAAGACTCGATCCACAATTTTTTGCTCATCCATAACCCAGCAAAAATAAATGACGTTGATCATAGAGTTATTGATAAAAGAGTTTAACAGAAAATGGATATTGTTGATCACCATATCCTTATTTTCTTCATTGACGACAAACGGATTCATCATCCAGCACCAATCCCCGTCAAGGTAAACAGACTGCTTTGTTTGTTTGGATAGTTCTTCAGTTATAGTTGATTTACCAATTCCCATCGTACCGCTGATCAATATAAGCTTTTTCATTAGACTACCTCTACCTTTCATATAAAAAGTATTTTTTTCTCAATCCAAAAACGTGTTTAGATTTTTAACTGTGATCCAACCATTCTCTTTCCAAAGCCCAATCTCTTCAGAACAAGCTACTTTTTCACTCGGTCCTCATGCAAAAACAATTGAATTTTCTGTCCGTACAGTAGTTTTCGAGTCAAAGCAAAGGTTGCTTCCGCAAAGCCAGCTGTGCCGATATAACCGCAGATGCCATTTTTTTCTTTGTTATATAAATAAAAAATCTCGGCTTTTTCTATGTCTTTATAAAAGTCTACGAATAAGGTTGGAAAGTGAGTAGAAAGATCCTCCGTGGCTCTTGGATAATTGATCACCTGATGCCCGTTTTCAGTAAGTGTATTCGTTAGTTCTTCAAAATCCTTTTGAAAAGCGATACTTCCAGAAATAATTATTTTTGACATGCTATGGCTCCTTGTCGTTGATTTACTTCATTATATCAGGATGAAGGTGCTAAGTGAGGGTAATTTTGGCTAAGTTATATCATCTATACAATAAGAATGGGGTCGAAACGGTAGTTTGAATTTAGGTGATTTCTACTTGAAAAAATTATGCTTAATTGTCATTTAGCTTAAACGAATAAAATTAATAAAAGATAGACCTTCTGAATAAAGTATTTTATAGTATGATATTGAATGAAGGAATGTCCATCATATGACGGATTCCTTTCATACATTTGTAGAATCTATCAAGAAAAATGAAATCGTTTTAAATAAATCGAGAGGAGAGTGTTCTATGAATAAAGCAAAATTGATCGTTATTGACGATGAGAAAGTTAATGCTGATGGCGTCGCTAATTTAGTCAACAATTGTCAGCTCCCAATTGAGGTTGTCGGAGTCTTTTATTCTGGAATTGACGCTAAACACTACTTAAAAAACAATCAAGTGGACTTGATGATCACAGATATCCAAATGCCCGAGGTTACTGGATTAGATTTATGTCAACTAATTCACGAAAAAAATCCTCAAGCAAAAACGATTATTTTTACAGGTGTTGCGACCCTTGATTATGCAAAAAAAGCCATGCGTTTTGGTGTCAAACACTTTATTTTTAAACCTGTTTCGCCTATTGAACTTCAAGATAGTATTATTGATTGTTTGAATGATTTGGCAAATATACAAAACAATCAACTTTTGCTTTTGAAAGAACAACTCAATCATATCATTTTAAATAATGAAGAAACATCAGAAACGCTACCTGAATTCTCACTCATTATGTTTGAAGAACAGTTTGCCGACCGTCTTCAACCCGTTATTACCGCTCAATTAAGAAACAGTCAATGTTTATTTACATCTACAAATCTTAAAGGGGTTCAACTTTTCTATCTATTTCAAATCGAAGAGCTATCATCTATTTTATGTGGAATAGAGAGCTTTGATATACGATGCGTTATTTTTACAGCGGAAAAACAAAGACCCAGTATGATCACTAGTACCTTCAAAAAAGGGCAAATTAGTTTGGAAGATCGATTTTATTTTGACAAACTAACGATCATAGATGAATGTGATGTGACAGATAAAAATTATATAGGCTCAAAACGAATTCCTGAATTCCAGCCCTTGATTGATCTAATTAGGGATAATGAGTATACCAAAGCGAGGGAATTCTGCGTTGAACTATTGGAGCATTGTCGAGACAAGAAGGTACCAGCTCAAGATTTGAAAGATCGATTTTTATCATTTGTAAAAAAGGTTATCAATGAATTTGATTTTGACGATACAAAAGGGTACATAAATTTTTTAAATCAAATCAATGAAGTCACTTATTATTTACAATTGGTGGATCTTCTGGATGATTTATTAGACCGTGTGTCTAATTTAAAGAAAAAAGAGCAATTGAATGATACTATTTCAGCCAATATTAACTATATTCTTGAAAAGAACTATCATAATCCCGAACTTTCCTTGCGGTGGATCTCCAAAAATTTACTATTCTTGAATCCAGATTATCTTGGGAAAACCTACTTTAAAGAAACTGGTATGAAATTTAATGATCGGCTATTAGAGTTGCGCTTATCTAAAGGAGTTACTTTGTTGCAAAAAGGAAAAAAGGTTGCTCAGGTTGCTGAATTGATTGGATATGGGAATAATCCAGATTATTTTGGTCAATTGTTCAAAAAGAAGTATGGGGTATCTCCGAAACGCTATCAAAAAGATAGTTTGAACAAATCGGATAGGCTGATGAAATCATAAGTGATTTAAAAAAGAATTTTCACTATAAAGATCATAGTAAATAGAGAAAGTCTGATTTTTGAGTTTTTTCATCGACTTTCTCTATTTTTTTTGGTGAAAATATCGATTATCCTAATATTTGTAAACGATATCATGACAAGGGGGTAACAAAATGATTACAAAGAAAAAGAACTTGCTGATGCTGCTAGGGGTAGGTTTAACAGTTGGCACACTTCTAACAGGCTGTGGCAACAATTCTAATGGTAACAGTAGTGGGGATGATCAAGAAAATGTGACTATTCGTTTTTCTTGGTGGGGAAATGATGATCGCCATCAAGCCACTTTAGAAATGATTGAAAAATTTGAAGAACTGCATCCCAATATTTCTGTCAAAGCAGAGTATAGCGGTTGGGATGGGATTGAAGAAAAAATGGCAATCCAACTTGCTGGGGGAACAGAACCGGATTTAATGCAGATGAATTTTGACTGGTTCATGGTTTATTCTCCTGAAGGCGATGGCTTTTATAACTTAGAAGATTTAACTGAATATCTTGACTTATCAGGTTATTCGGAAGATTCTCTTGAACCTGGGAGGATCAACGGAAAGCTTAATAGTGTTACCTTCGGTGAGAATATCGGCGGTGTGGTTTACAACAAAACGACCTTTGATAAATTCGGTGTTCCTATTCCTGAAACTTGGGATGATTTAGTGGAAGCAGCGAAGGAATTTCCAGACGGCTACTATCCATTATCTGGGCTGGCTTTCCACCAAATTGCGCAGTACTTAGCTCAAAAATACGAAAAACCTATTTTTGATGAAGAAGGAAACTTGAACATGACTGTTGAGCAAATTCAAGAAGGTTTAGAGTGGAAACAAAGCATGGTTGATGCAGGTGTAATACCAACTCAAAAAGAAGTGATTGAAAACATTGGTAGTAACTCTGTTGCTACTGTAAAACAATTTATTGAAGGACAGTACGCGGGTCAAACGGAATGGATTCAAGGTGCTGCTAGCTTCAAAGAAGTTCTCGAAGAAAATGATCAAGAACTTGTAGTTGCGAAATACCCTAAAATTGATGCCAATCATATAGAAGGAGTAATCACTCAACCAACAATGTCATTTTCGATTAGTAAAAACACCAAGCATCCGGAAGAAACTGCAAAACTATTGAATTTCATGCTGAATGAAAAAGACGGGGTTCTTGCAATGGGAACTGCTAGGGGAGTCCCTGGTAATCAGAAAGCCATTGATATTCTCAAGGAAGCAAATATGATTTCTGATTTTGAACAATCGATCTTAGACGTTATGGCTGATACAAAAGGAATTTATCAAGGACCTTACTTCACACAATCCACTTTAACGGCTATCTACACTGACGTTCTTGAACGCTATGGTTTAGAGGCCATTAGTTCTAAAGAAGCTGCGGAGTCACTGGTTCGCCAAGTAGAAGCAGCCATTGAAACCATGAAAAAGGAGTAACTTAGGGGGAATTTAAAAATGAATGGAAAACACAAAAGAAATAGGATAGGGCTATTATATATTATGCCTTGGCTGATTGGATTAGTAATCTTCGTTATCTATCCATTCATTAGTTCACTCGTACTAAGTTTTACCAACTATAATTTGATATCAAAACCGACTTTTGTCGGTTTTGATAATTTTATTAAACTTTTTACGGATGATCCAGACTTTCTACAATCAATTTTAGCAACGTTTCGCTATGCCTTCTTCACCGTTCCGTTTCAGTTGATTTTTGCTTTGTTTATAGCATTTATCTTGAACTTCAAATTGAAAGGAATCAACTTTTTTCGTACCGCCTATTATATTCCGTCAATTTTAGGAGGAAACGTAGCGATAGCGGTTTTATGGCGCTTTTTATTTTCCGGTGATGGACTTATCAATCAATTGTTAACAACGATTGGTTTGGATCCTGTTGGCTGGCTATCTGAACCAGGGCCTGCAATGGCTGTCATTTCATTATTGAGAATCTGGCAATTTGGCTCTTCTATGGTTATTTTCTTAGCCGCACTTAAAGAAATACCAGTTGAATTATACGAAGCAGCCGAAGTTGATGGCGCAGGAAAATGGCGGATCTTTTTTAAGATCACAATCCCATTAATCACACCAACGATCTTTTTTAATCTAGTGATGCAGCTTGTTAACGCCTTTCAAGAATTTAATGCGCCATTTTTGATTACGAGTGGCGGACCATTAAAATCAACTTATTTAACATCGCTAATGATTTATGACAATGCCTTTCGTTTCTTCCAGATGGGCTATGCGAGTGCGATGAGTTGGGTCTTATTTATAATTATTATGATTTTTACCCTAGTTTTATTTAAGACATCGAATCGATGGGTTTACTATTCTGATGAAGGGGGCAAATAAGTATGGCATCAGAAATCAAAATGGATAGCTATAAGAAAAATGCTTTTGTGAAAAATAAGCAAAGAATCAATACCACCATTCGGTATACCTTACTTATCTCAGTAGCATTTCTAATGCTTTATCCAATTATATGGTTAGTCGGAGCGTCGTTTAAAACAAATGCAGAAATTTTCACCTCCATAAGTTTTATTCCGTCGAGCTTGGATTTTTCTTCCTACATTAAAGGGTGGGAAACTGGAACCCAGTTCACCTTTACGACATTTTTTATCAATACGTTTAAAATTGTCATTCCGAAAGTTCTTTTTACAGCCATCATGTGTCCAATTGTGGCTTATGGCTTTGCTCGATTTGATTTTCCTTTTAAAAAAATTCTTTTTAGTTTGCTGATCTCAACGCTATTTTTGCCGGGGGTCGTCACGCGAATTCCTTTATATATGTTGTGGAATCAATTAGGCTTTCTTGATAGCTATGTGCCATTGATCGCTCCCGCCGTTTTTGCACAAGAACCATTTTTTGTATTTATGTTGATTCAATTTTTAAGGGGAATTCCGAAAGAGTTTGACGAAGCCGCAACGATCGATGGGTGTAATTCTTTTCAAGTATTTACAAAAGTTTTATTACCCATTCTTCGACCGTCTGTTGTCACTATTTCCTTATTCCAATTTATGTGGTCAATGAACGACTTTTTAGGCCCATTGATTTACATTTCCAGTGTAGAGAAATTTCCTGTGGCAATTGCACTAAAGATGTCAATGGATGCTTCTAGTTCGATTGCATGGAATCAGGTAATAGCGATGTCGGTCATTAGCTTGTTGCCTTCGATCATTTTGTTCTTCTGCGCGTCTAAACAATTTGTGGATGGCATTTCAGCAGGAGGCATAAAAGGGTAAGGAGAGGAATTTATGGCAAAATATTTTGGGAAACTAATCAGTCCATCGACTATCGGTGCATTGATGGACGGGGTCTATCGGATCGTCAAATTGAATTTTTTGTTCAATTTGACGATTCTGCCTTGGATCATCCTCAACATTTATATTGCCTTTGTACCTGAAACTTTGTGGTTGTATATTCTTACTAGCATGTTTCTGTATCCAGCAATCAAGACTTTGTTTTGCGTAATTGAAAGCCCAATCTCTTTTAAGAGATATTTGTGGATTTGGAAAAAAAGTTTCTTTAAAGAGGTGAAACGAGGATTACTTTATAGCTTCCTTTTTTCGTTACTGACCATCAATATTTTTATTGCTTTTTCACAAGATCAATTTATCTACTATGCTCCAATTTTTTTGTCGTTATCGATGTATAGTTCAGTAGCGATTTTACACCTATTAGGCATGAATGAAAGCGGATTGAGTTGGAAAGATCAACTGAGAAGTTGTTTGTTTCGCAGTTTCCGATATTTCACTCATACGATGATTATATTTATCCTTTTTCTTACTTTACTTAGCCTATACTATTTTTTTCCTTATTTAAATTTTTTGTTTGCAAGTGCGATGATCCTGACAATGGTTCATTATATAAGCGATAAAAGCCTAAAAAAGTCTAGCAGAAAGGTGATTAAATGAGTTCAGAAAAATTCAACATTTGTTTTGCACCAGCAACACTTTCTGATGATCGGATATCGATCGTTTGGAAAAGTAAGCGCTCAGGTATTGCGGTTGCAACATATGATATCTTTAAAAACGGCAAGAATGTGGCGACACAAGAAGCAAAGAAAACCCATTATACCTTTAAAAATTTGATGCCTGAATGCAATTATCAGTTCCAAGTCATCGCGAATTTAGAAAATGGCAAAACTGTTTCTTCTGAGCTTTTATACGTGAAAACGTTAGATAAAAAAAGTGTGATTGATGTCACCGCTAGTCCATATTTTGCAGATCCTACTGGTGAAAAATGCTCAACGGAACGTCTTCAAAAAGCAATCAATGATTGTCCTAAAGGAGGAATTGTCCTCATACCAGAGAAAACGACAGTGTTGTCAGGGGCATTGCAGCTAAAAAGTGATATGACCTTTCAAGTAGACGGGACTTTACAAGGCAGTCTCGATCCAAAAGACTATACAATTTCACCAGATTCTGAATGTCCAGGCGAGTTCAATCAAGACGGATTAGTCCTTTCTCGCTACGAAGGATGGGAAATGTATTGCTACAGAAGTTTAGTTAATGCCGGGTGGTTAAATCCAGAAGATAGAAGGAACATTTACTGCCAAAATATACGAATCTGTGGCAAAGGTCGTATCGTTGGTGGAGGAAACTCTCTTGGTTATGCAATGCGAGAGATATACTCAGACAGTGAGCAATACCCAGAATACGAATCTGATGGTATACCCGGAAGAAGGACGAGAGGCCGACTTCTTAGTCTTATTCAGTGTAAGAACGTTCACATTACAGAAGTGACATTCGAAAACCCACCTTGTTGGACAATCCATATACTTTATTGCGATACAGTAACGACGAACGATATTTTAATCAGATCACGTGGTGTTGATAATGGGGATGGCTGGGATCCAGATTCTTCCAAAAATTTAATGATCTTCGATACGAGATTTGATACTGGAGATGATTGTATCGCTATTAAATCTGGAAAAAACCCAGAAGGAAATGAAATAGCTATACCAGCGGAAAAAATATGGATTTTTGATTTAGAGATGGTTGGTGGTAATGGCATGGCAATTGGTAGTGAAATGTCTGGTGGAGTAAATGATGTTTTGATTGAGAATTGCCTCATAAAAAATACAAATTATGGGTTAGATATCAAAGCGCATGGTAACCGAGGTGGGTTTATTCGGAATATCGAAGTTTTTAATTGTCAAATTGATGGTTGCTGTATCCATGAAGTTGCATATAATTCTGATGGTAAAGCGGATCAAGCATTACCGGTCATCGAAAATATTTCGCTCGTTCATTGCCAAATCACTGATCCCAATAAATCATTCTTTTAAAAGGATTTAGCAAAGGGAGTAGAGTTTCTTCTTTAAAAAACATTGTCTTGAAAGATATTATTCTATTCAATAGTCCGGATCAAAAAGCAAAAATTCAAGTAAACAACGTCGAGACATTAGCGCTTACTGATGTAAGACTAAGAAATGGCGGAAAACCATCGATCGAAGAACAGGAGTGAAAGGAAAAGAGGCAAATCAATTGTTTCTGAAGTGTTACTAAAATTTCGTCTGTAAGATTTAATGATAAAAAGTGTTTATACAAAATGAAACGGGTGATTACATGGAAACAACATTTTTCATTTCGAAAAATACTTCTGTCACGTCAAAACAGCTGGAAAATGAAGTGATTGGACATGCTTGCAAGATCTTGCAGCGTGACATTTCAACCGTTGTGACAGACACGAGGAAGGCAAATGAAATTGAATTGGTTTTACTTGATGAAAAAAATGAAAAGGATGATTTTCATATACTTTTCGTATCGCCAGATAAAGTAAAAGTGTGTGCTGAAACACCGTTAGGATTAATGTATGGGGTTCTTGAAATCTCTCATAAAATTTTAGATGTTCAACCCTTTTGGTATTTCATGGATATTCCTCCAATAAAAAAGCCATTTGTTGAATGGACAAATTTTGATTTAACATTGCCTGATTTTGCAACGGACTATCGGGGCTGGTTCGTTAATGATGAGTTGCTGCTGGATCAATGGGAAGATAATGGTTCAAATGAATATGTATGGGAACGGATTTATGAAACATTGTTACGTTTAGGCGGAAATGTCATCATCCCTGGAACAGATAAGAACAGTCATAGACATCGAGAAAGTGCGCAAGCGATGGGGTTGATCTATACACATCATCATGCCGAGCCACTAGGCGCTGAGATGTTTGCTAGAAGGTATCCTGGTTTGAAGGCTTCATACGAGGAACATTTTGAGTTGTTTCAGGAATTATGGAAAAAAGCCTTACACGAGCAAAAAGGTACCAAGGTTATCTACACACTTGGTTTTCGCGGACAAGGGGATTGTCCTTTTTGGGCAGAAGATCTCGATCGACAGTGGTCAGCAGCGGAAAAAGCAGCAGTGATCAACGAAATCGTCCATCTACAATATCAGATGGTTAAAGAAGTCGATCCTCATGCAGTATGTTCAATGAACATTTATGGGGAAATGACGGAATTATTTAATCTTGGCTTACTTGAGCTTCCAGATGATGTGATTGAGATTTGGGCGGATAATGGTTATGGCAAAATGGTTTCTCGTAGACAAGGGAATCACGATCCACGAGATGAGGTGCTAACAAACACACCAAAACCAAATCAATCAAGAGGAATCTATTATCACGTTGCCTTTCATGATTTACAAGCATCTAATTTCTTGACGATCTTGCCTAATAGCCCAGAATTTGTTTCTAGAGAGTTAATGGCGGTTAGAGAAGTCAAGATGGATAAGTTTGTCTTAGTTAATACAGGTAACATAAAACCGCATATTTTGTTCTTACAAGAAATAGCGAATTTCTGGCGAGCAGATTATCAGTTACGAACCAATCAAGAGATAATTTCAGAGCATGTAACACAATACTATCAAAATCAGCAAGAAGAGATCCAAGCTGTCTATGAAGCTTACTTTGAAGCGGTTATCCGCTATGGAACACATGAGGATCAAACCGCTGGGGACGAGTTTACCTGTTATTTGATTCGAAAAATTATTCAATCCTGGCTTAAGCAAGAAACAAAAATTCCGAGATTAGAATGGTTGACGGGTAGTCGGAAAATCAAGGAGCAAGTCACAGAAATTTTCTCTATGGTAGGAGAAAAGATAGCAGCCTGGGAGAATCTATTGCTGAGATGCCAGCAGATTACATTATCCCTTCAGGATAAACATGCGCAAAATGCTCGCTTTTTTAATGATATTTACCTCTCAGTAGCTGTTCAATGCAAAACATTAAAAGCACTGCTCCACTTGTTAGACGCTTATCAGATGCTTGATCGGGAAGAAATGGTCTTTGTATTTATAAAAGTTTTCGATGCGTTAGAAGAAATCCACCAATTAATTCAAATATTGAAGGAAAATCCTAGTGATAAATGGTATGATTTTTATGAAAACGACGGCTATACTAACCTAACATTGACAAAAGAGATGATCGAAAGTCTGTTGTCTTACATTCGCATCATTGGTGATGGTCCAGATCAAGACCAGTGGGAGAGAAAATATATTATGGACTCCACTGAATCAAGAGTTATGTTGCTTTCAAATACTAAAAAAGCGTTGACGGATGAAAAGTTAGCAAGAAAAATCAGAGTAAGTTTGCGAGATGTACGAAATTAGTTTTTCAAATAGACTTATGTGTTAGCTTTTCAAGTTTTCTTATTATAAAACAGCTGAGGATTGTACATGATAAAAAAATGTCGTGAATTTTACCATGATCTTTCATATCAAACCAAATTAAGCATTCTATTTTATGTTTTATTTTTAGTGGTAACTTTATTACTCCTCTTTATCGGATTATTTTTTATTAAGATGTTATCCACTGAAATTTATAATAATAATCAGGAAAAACTCTCGATTTTATCAATGAATGTAGAAAATGAATTAAATACGATTGCAAAGATTCCCACAGAAATTCATCGTAACGCCACAATACAGAATGCTCTGGAAGAGTCAATCAATACTGAGTTAGCCCTTTCCGACTTATCAAGTCTTCAACGAAAAGCCCTCAAAGAATTGAATTGGATAATCGCTGATAAACCTAATGTGAAATCAATTGAACTTCTAAATAATAAAAATGAACGAATTTCGGGTACTACTTCTCATGATCAGAATTTTTTTGACGGAAAAAGTCTGCTATCAATCGTAGAAGAGAGTCCTAGAACTGCTAACAGTGGCTCGTGGTATTTCGATAAAGAACTAAAAGAATCGGTGTTTGTTCAAACAATTTTTAGTACTCGGGGAAGCTCAAAGATGGCGCCAATCGGGACAGTGGTCATTTCTGTTAATACAATGTTTATTCAAAACTTTCTCAAAGAGTCACCTGTCTTTTCAAGAGAAGACTTCTTTGTTTTAATCAATGGCAAGTCGATTTCCTCAACAAATTGGGACGGACAGGAAAGCTTTCTGCCTTTTATTCAACCCAAGGCGGGGCAGGCGAGTCGTGAGAATAAATATGAAATTGGAAAAATCAATGGGAACAATGTCTGCTAATGCTAGAATAGGTCAAAATGAAATTACATTTTATTACTTTATTCTGAACCATTTGCTCGTTGAACAATTAGTCAAAGCTGAAATTTTTATTATTATTACAATCATTTTTGTATTTAGTATCAGTATTTATTTCGGGAAACGCTACTTACAAAATCTGATTGATCCTATTAATCGTCTAGCAAAGCAAATGAAAAAATTCAACGGGGAAGCAGATTTAAATGATTTAAAAACTATTTCTCAGTCAACTAGCGGTCCAATCCGTTCTGATGAAATCGGTGTTTTATATGCGAGCTTTAATAAATTGATCCATCAAATCGAAGAACTAGTGATCAACGATTATCAGTCAAAGCTATTAACTAAGGAAATGGAATACAAATTTCTTCAGGCTCAGTTAGATCCACATTTTCTTTACAATACACTGAATTCGATCAATTGGATGGCTTTAGGCAAAGGCGAAACAGAAATTTCTGAGATGGTCACTTCCTTAGCGTTTCTCTTTCGAAATAAATTGGATAGTGGGGACTCTTTTTGGTCTTTACGAGAGGAAATGGAAGTAATCCAAGCATACCTTAATATCCAATCTAACCGTTTCGATACCAGATTGATTTTCAAAAGCGATATCCGAGATGATGCCTTTCGGGTTCGAGTGCCAAAACTAATCATACAGCCTCTCATAGAGAATGCCGTGAAATATGGTGTAGAAAAAGTTAATCGCCCTGTCACTATTCTTTTGAAAATTGTTGTCCAAGAAACTACCATAAAAATAGCTGTGAGTGATGATGGTCCGGGATTTGAAAAAAGCAAAGATTCTACAAACCATTCGACTGGTTTAGGGCTTGAAAATATCCGTTCAAGAATTCAACTTGTGTACGGAAAAAAAGCAACTCTCAGCATTCATTCTAAGGCCTACGACAACACAACAGTCACTATTTTACTGCCCAAGGAAATAGAGGATAGGAATATAGGAATAAGTGACTAAGGAGAATCGAGTCATTCAAACCATTGACATTTATTTGTCTTTGGTTTTTTTCGTTCAAAATGTGTTGACTGATGAAATAGAAAATATTAAGGTTAAAATAGCTTTTTATATAAAATACAAAGATGAAAGTTTTTAAATGTGATGAAAATGCTTTGGTTTATCTTTAACTTAGACTAAAAAAATGGACTTTAATTCATCAAGCTTTTTGTAGAAAGTAGTGATGTTGAAGTTTATCTATGGAAATCATAAGGAGCGTCTTTTGAAAAACACCTTACTCTTTTACCTAAAATTAGAAACAAACAGCCTAAAGCATCGCTTTATAGTAGTATTCTTGCTGTTATTGCCGCTATTTTTTGTTTTCATTCAAAAAAATGTGACAGAAAC
The DNA here is from genome assembly GCF_050542975.1 of Enterococcus sp. DIV1368d. Taxonomy (NCBI): domain Bacteria; kingdom Bacillati; phylum Bacillota; class Bacilli; order Lactobacillales; family Enterococcaceae; genus Enterococcus; species Enterococcus sp. DIV1368d. The sequence goes on from NZ_CP172939.1 coordinate 1,752,241, forward strand.
AGTCGCAGCTATTGCTCAGGCACGACTATCATCTATCGATATCGCCTTGCAAAGTTATCAAAAAATTGATTTGACCGATGTCGAGAATACCGATGAGCGTTACCTTAGTCTTATCGATCAATCCAACGCTTTAGCAACCATGACACAATCTGCTATGTTAGAAAATCGCCAACGGTATCTGTCTGCCAGTATAGATTATGGTGAAAAAATGGAAACGTTCTATGAGCAATATGCCGCTGAAAGTGACCAATCCCTGTTTCCAAAACAGGCAAAAGTGGTTCAAGAAACAAGTGAGTTCACACAAGTACTTGCCAAAAGCAACGAATTTCATTGGAATCAGCAAGGATTTAGTGACTACTGGAAAACCGTCTTTTTACTCTATGGCGCACTACTTTTTTATTTGAATGTTTTCTGGTCAGCAGATCTTTTTCTTTCAGAAGTGAAACGACCGCAGTTTTCCAACAGCTTACCTTTTAGAAAACGAGACCGAATTTTTATTCCTATCATCATTCGACTGGTAATTTGCACCATAGGGACCAGCTTGCTTTTGATCAGTGCTGTTTTTTGTTCTTTCTTTTTTGATCATGTTGATTTTTCATATCCTTTTGCCTATTGGTTGCGGGAAATTCAAGCAGTTGAATTTCTTCTCTTTTTGCTCTTGTATTTTCTGATGACGATTGTCATCACTGGCTTTGCCATTTGTTTGACCTCGTTCATTTTTACTGTAACGAAAGACGTCTTACAAACCTGCTTACTTGCTAGTTTACTTGGGGCATTACCGCTGATTGTTCCTAGTCGGATCTGGCTGCTTACACCATTTCAATTTCTGAATGTCTTCCAGCTGCTTCAAGGAGACTATGCTTTTGCCAGTGATTGGTCATTCTATTCTTTTTATTTCGCTCTGATCCTCTTGCTCATCTATACGGTCGCTCTTTTTTGGTTGACCACACAACGATTGAAAGAGGGATTAAGGAAATGAGTATCTGGATGTTCGAATTAAAGCGACAGTTTCGCCAAAAAAGAACATATGTCTCTTTTTTCCTGCTTTTCTTCTTAGGTGTCTACTATACATTGCAGGTCGCATCCACTTTCGAGCCGATCGATAAAATCAATCGACCTGTTATCAACACCAGAGTTGCGGAAAGACAGACATTTCTAGAAAATACTACTGTGGATGAAAATACTCACTTTTATGTTCATTATGCGCTGAGTGTATTTCCGATTTGGAACAAATGGGATCAAATGCGATTAGCAGCGATCGATGATCATGATTGGCGGCAATACGCTGAAGCCACGAGTGAATGGTATCGATTTTCTGACGAGCAGCTATTCGCAAACGATATTGGGGTTCTACGTTACGACATTCCTTATTATTTAAACAATAATCCGAATGCAAAAATCGATGGACAATACGACTATCAAAAAAATATCTTGAAATATCAGGAATTTGCCCGCTATGAGGGGGAGGTGACAGCACAAGCCTTGGAGGAAAAAACGGCTTTGCAGGCATTGCTCAGAAGCAGTGAAACGATCTTGCCAATGGCTTTGCTTTTCTTTTTCATTTTAGGAATTAGTGATAGTTTTACACGGGACCAAAAACATGAGACACTGCTTGCGACATTTCCATTGCGCAAGTCTCGCAGATTTTTAGCCAAAGCTGCAGCTGGGTTAGCGTATGGACTCAGCTTGCTTTTACCAGTCATGGCTTGCGTTTTTCTCTATAGCTTTACCCATGAAGTTGGGCGCTTAGATTATCCAGTGGCGGTTTATTGGACGAGTAGTATCGAAGTGAATTTTGTTTTATCGACGTTGGGAAACGTGTTGCTTCGTTGCCTTGCTCTCTATGTGTTGTTCCTGATTCTTGGTTTTCTATTTGCGTTTTTACTAAATAAGTGGTTTTCTTCTCAGATTATTAGTGCGATGTTTTCATTGCTGCTGCTTGTTTCCAGTAATTTTTATCTGGTTCGAGGTGGCGGAGCATACAATAGCTGGCATTTTTTCCCCACTTCTTTTGTTAGTATTGGGAAGGTCGTATTGGGGAGAAGCTGGTTTGATTATTATGATCCTCGGATGCGTTTTGATTTCGGAGTCAGGGTCTTATTAGCCTGGATCGTTCGTTTAACGGGTTTGCTTCTGCTTACCTATCTGATTGAAGGGAGACGAAAAAAATGTTGAGCATTCAGAATTTATCCGTCAATTTTGGAGATAAGCAGATCCTAAAAAATATTTCCTTTGAATTGCCAGAAAAGGCGATTATTGGTTTAGTAGCGCCAAATGGTACTGGCAAGACCACAATGATGAAAGCAATCCTGGGACAAGTACCGTGCTTTTCTGGTGAGATAACATTAAACGGCGAAGATTTCACTTCGCTAAAGAAAAAAAGCCGTTTATTAGAAAATGTATCTCTATTACCAGATCAAAGTGAATTGTTTGAGGAATTTACCGGTATTGAACATCTTGAGCTATACAAAAGTATTTGGAAGTCATCAAAGAAGGTTGAAACGATCATTGCTCTGCTACAAATGGAAGATTATGCAAAAAACCGCGTAGCGACCTATTCATTAGGCATGCGTCAGCGGCTCTGTTTTGCGATGCAAGTAATCGGGGATACGTCATATATGTTCATGGACGAAGTGATGAACGGACTGGATCCTACCAATGTTTTATTGGTTTCGACTATTTTGCAGCAGCTGGCTGCAGAAGGAAAAGCGATCATGGTTTCTTCTCATATTTTGTATAATTTGGAGGAGATCTCTCAGCAGATCTTATTTCTGAAAGATGGGGTTATGTTTGAATACAATGATCCTAAAAAATCATTGATGGAAAAATATCAGGAGATTTATGTGAAGGACCAATAATAAAAGGACAACCGGCAATTAAAAAGAGAGAAGCAAAAGACAACTCTTTTTTGCTCTCTCTTTATTCATTTTGTTCTTCGAAAAATGAAAAACATATCCAACTATTCGGTTCTGGGGATGTTGAAATCCGCAAAACTTTTTAATAGTAACTTTGAATCATTAAGAACGGATGATTTAGTAAGGATTTCCCGATGAGTCGGTATCGATCACAGCGCCTTCAGGTGTTACTCGGAAAAATCCTATTGTCCCCGATCCGCCTTGATTACGAATCGAAATGCTTGTACCCCGGAAAAGATAATCAGCACCAACCATCCCGAAAAATGCGAATGTATAATCGTCATTTTTCATTTCTGGTCTAGCGGCATACAGCATTTCTAATGCTTGATCTTCCATAGAAAGCGTAGCGTCAGCATTCGCTTGTGTATTTGAATCAGTCGCAATATCTGATGATTGGATTTGTGTGTTCTGTGTAACAGATGATTGGCTGGGAATTGTTCCAGTTGTTGTTTCAGCTATTGATTCATTTGTAGAAGAGGAACTGGAAAGAGTACTTTCACTTGTAAGCGAAGTGCGAGTAGTGCTTTCTTTGGTTGATACACTATCCGAGGTACCTGTGCTACAAGCTGCAAGACCCAACATTGAACATAAAAAATAGGCAATAAATATTTTTTTCATGTATTTTCTCCTTTTAAGTAAAATTATACCAACTTATTTCTTTTATCTTAATAATACATCTATCTCATTCTAATTACTAGTAAATAGAATGAAGAATCTCAGATTTTTTTTACTATGTCTCATTTGCTTAAACAGTATTCTCGCTTCCTCAGGTTTCACAAAGGAAATGATTATCGAGCTCTTTAGACGAAAAAGAGACCATTACAGATCGAAGTGATCTCTTTTTTTATTCATTTCGTTTCAGTTCTAAAACCATATTAAACCAAGGGACATTTGCGTGCTGTGAAGCAGAAAGACCTTCTAAACTAAAACCGTGTTTTTTGTAGAAAGGGATCAATGGCTCCAAACAGGTCAATGTAATTCCAGTTCTTTGCTGCTCCTTACACTGCAGGATAAGTTGCTTCAAAAGTTTTCCACCAACCTTCAACTGTCGATACTCGGGTGCAACAGCTAAACTAAGAATGCTTTGATAACCGCCAGAAGGAGGATTTAGACTGGTTTTTTCGAATAGTTCATCATATAAATACCGCTCCTGGATAATCGGTCCAACAACATAGCCAATCGGTTGATCGTCGTTATTGATTGCAACCAAAAAACTATCTTTAATGATTGAAATACGCTCTTTCATCGCTTTTTCTGATGCTGCCTCATCTACCGTAAAACTAGCTCGCTCAATTTCCATTATAGACTTAAGGTCTTGTAATAGCGGGGGGCGAAAAGAAATGTTCATGTGTGCTTCTCCTTAATTTTCCTAATAGACGGACTGATTGCTTATCAAAAAACTCACATTCAAACATATAGCAGAAACGAAAGCGCTGGTTCATCTTGTCTAGTCGCTATAGTTTATCAGAATAGACGTTTTTCTACTTAAATCAGCTGTTGATAATTCGCATCGATCGTTTCTATTAAATGGGTGATATGGGCAACGACCGCTTTTTGAGCAGCACTGCCATCATTTGCTTTCAGCGCTGCCAATATCTGCTGATGTTCTTGGATCGATTGCTCAATTCGTCCGGGAACGAGATTCGTTCGAAGCTGCAATCGCTGCAATTGTGTTTTGATTTGTTTGACTAAGGCAACTGCCTCCTGATTCTCTGAGGCACGATAAATAATTTCATGAAACTGTTGATTGCATTGTGAATACCCTTTCAGATTATTGGAGGCTGCAAATTCCTTCATTTGCTCAATCAGATCTTCAAGTGCTTTGATATCGGAGGTAGAAATCGTCTTGGCGGTCCGACGCAAAATCGCACCTTCTAGAACCTCCCGAATTTCCAAATAATTCTTGATTTCCTGCAATTCAAAGGCTTTAATTTTTGCTCCTTTGTTTGGTTCCAAAATAACTAGATTCTCTTGTTCAAGCTTAAGCAACGCTTTTTTTATGGTATTACGGCTGGCACCAATACTTTGTGCTAAATCGTTCTCAATTAATTTCTGAGAAGGATGAAAACGTCCATCCATGATGCGCGTTTTTATATATTCATAGGCTTTATCAACGGGTAATGCTGCTTTTTGTTCCATCTCTTCACCTGCTTTTTTTATTGTTGAAAAATGTTGTTCAACAATCTTCTAGACTTACTATACAGGGATTTTCCGTTGTATGTCAATGATTTCCTCTAGGGGGAACAAAAATGGATCAAAAAAAGAATCACCAAAAGCTGTTGACAAAGAAAAGAGTGAATTGTAGAATGAAATTGTTCAACAATAATGTTTAACGTTATTCATTGTTGGATCGTTGCTAGCAAGAAGAAAAACCGTTGTTTTATTTTTTAGACTTTTGTAATCGCTTACTGTCCGGAGGTAAGAAGGTTGGTACTAGAAATAGAACACAAAACTATTAAATAATGAGGTGGAAAAATGAAACAGAAAATGAGTCATGAAATTGCACACTTAAGTCATGTAGAACTGGTGACACCGAAGTTATCCGAAAGCACCAAATTCTTTATTGATGTATTAGGAATGGAAGAAGTCCATCAAAAAGACGACTCTGTCTATTTACGTTGTTGGGGTGACTATGAGCTTTATTCTGTCATTTTGACTGCTTCAAATACTGCTGGAATCAAGCACACAGCGTATCGAACGACTAGTCCAGAAGCGTTAGAAAGACGAGCGAATGCCTTAGAAAAAGCTGGTTTTGGTGTTGGCTGGATCGAAGGGGATTATGGTCATGGTCGAGCATACCGTTTTAAAGGTCCCGATGGACATCTCCACGAGCTCTACTACGAAACAGTAAAATATGTTGCGCCACCTGAACTTAAGCCTTGTTTGAAAAATCAACCGCAGAAATTTACTGGTCGGGGAGCAGCTGTAAAACACTTAGACCACATCAATTTCTTGTCCTCAAACCCACCGGCTGATGGCGACATGATGGAAGAGTTACTTGGAATGCGTCTCACGGAACAGATCAAATTTAAAGACGGATCACGTCAAGCTGTCTGGTACAGTCCAAATAACAAGTCTTATGTGGTTGTTTTCACAAAAGATGCAACCGCTTCAAAAGGACGTTTCCATCATATTGCAATGGCGGTCGATTCGTTTGCTGAGATCGCACGTGCGGCTGATATTTTCTGTGAGAATGACATTCACATCGAATTTGCACCAAGTAAGCATGCGATCAATCAAACGTATTTTGTTTATTGTTATGAACCAGGTGGAAATCGCATCGAGATCGCCGCAGGAGGATATTTAGTATTGCAACCGGACTGGGAAGTCATCTCATGGGACGAAGAGGAACGCGCTCGTGGACAGGCTTGGGGCAATAAAACTGTTTCGACCTTCCATACGTACGGCACACCTCATGTTGAGGAATAATCCTTATAAATAAAAGCAGCATTTCCACAGAGAACATAGAAAAGAGGAATAAAATTGGAAGCATCATTGATCGATGAAAAGACACGCTTATTAGTTGTTAGTGCCCATGCCGGAGACTTTATTTGGCGCAGTGGCGGAACGATCGCCAAATACATCAAGTATGGCGCGCACGTCTCACTGGTTGTTTTGAGCTATGGCGCTCGAGGTGAGTCAAACGACTTATGGAATGAACCAGGTCAAACGCTGGAGCAGGTCAAATCAGTTCGGCGTTCAGAAATTATGAAAGCGGCAAAACATTTAGGGGTTACGGATTATGAGCTATGGGATTTGCAAGACTATCATATGTCGGTAGGCGAAGTCGAAATGGATCGAATGGTTCGTAAGATGCGCGACGTTCAACCACATATCATTTTGACCCATGGACCAAAAGATGCGTTTAATCCTGATCATGAACTTGTTTCTAACTTTGTTTTTGAGGCGAGCGTTTTGTCCACCTCAAACGGTGTCCAGATCGATGACACAAAACGATGCAAGCAAAGTCGGCTTTTCGGGTTTGAACCACACCAATCAGAGATCAGTGGCTTTCAACCAGAAGTAATCATTGATATTACTGAAACCTATGAGCAAAAACAAGCAGCAATGAACTGCTTCAAAGCACAGGAACATTTGATCAACTATTACAGTGCCAAAGCTTTGCTGCGGGGCAATCAGGCAAGACGTTGTTCAGGAAATAACGACTATCAATATGCAGAAGCATTCACACGTTTCTTTCCATATGTAGGAGGTGCCTTTAACTAATGAATAAATATATTTTAAAAAATATCTACCGCCCATCAGAAGATACGTTAAAGGACTATCGGAAATATGATGTTTCCACTGTCTATGAAGCACAGGACAAAACTGGCCTGATGTTGCCTTATATGCGACCATTGATCGAAGGTCAGCAAATCGTCGGGCCTGCGGTGACAGTCATCTGTCCACCAGGGGATAATCTTATGGTTCATGCAGCGATCGAGGTTTGTCAGCCAGGAGATATTTTAGTGATCACGACGACCAGCGGCGAATATGTCGGCGGTATGATCGGCGAATTGATCGTTACTGCTTTGATGAAACGCGGTATACAAGGAGTGGTGATCGATTCTGCTGCTCGGGATGTTGCGCAAATTCGTAAACTAGGTTTTCCAGTATGGACAAGAGCGATTTACTCCAAAGGAACGTTCAAAAATAAAGGTGGTTGGGTCAATGCACCGGCAGCTTGTGCTGGACAAGTCGTGCGGGGCGGTGATTTGATCATGGCTGACGATGATGGGGTAGTCGTCGTTCAAAAAGAAAACCTAGCGGCAACTTTAGCAAGCGCAGAAAAAAGAATGCGAAAAGAAGCAACGGTCAAAGAGCAAATTGCGGCAGGTATCTTAAGTATGGATTTCCATAATTTGCGTGGGCGTTTATCAGAGCAAGGGGTCGTTTATCTTGACCAAGTCGATGATGAAAACAAGTAGGTGATAACCATGACAAAAAGACAAGTGATTCAAATCAACGGTTCTGCGCATGAAAATCCAATACCAACAGCAGTTAAAATTGGAAATATGGTCTATACTTCTGCACTTATGGGTACCGATCCTTCTTCGGGACAAATGCCAGAAACTGTAGAAGAAGAAGTCGCACAACTATTTACCTATATCCTTGAGATTATGGAAAAAGCAGGTGGGAGTAACGAAAATATTGCCCATCTCAGCGTATCAGTGACAGATCGATCATACAAAGAAATTGTAAACAAAGAATGGCTGAAACTATTCCCTGACCCTGATAATCGACCTGCAAGACATACCACCGTTCATTCATTGAAACCGGGGGTTCACGTTCAAGTGGAGATGGTCGCTGTTCTTTGATATTAAGTGAAAGTAGGGGAAACCAAGCATGCCCACAGGAGTACTAATTAATGTTTCATCTGTTATCGTTGGAGGAATCGTCGGCGGGATAGCAGGAAAAAAGCTAAGTGCAGAATTTAAGACCCAGATTACCTTGATCTTTGGGGTTTGTTCAATGTCGATGGGGATTTTTACTTTAGGTTTAATGCAGAATATGCCAGCCGTGGTCTTTGCGGTGGTGATTGGAACAGGGTTAGGATTGGTTTTGAAATTAGGTAAGTGGATCAATCATGGTGCGTCTTTGATGGAGAAACCGATTGCTGCTATGGCAAAGAGCAAAGAAAGCACACTATCACAAGAAGAGTTTGTCTCCGCGTTAACTACAGCGATCGTTTTATTTTGTGCCAGTGGAACCGGCATATATGGTTCTTTAGATGCTGGGATGACAGGGGATAACACTATATTGATCTCAAAATCGATTCTGGATCTTTTCACTGCTGCGATTTTTGCCGCAAATTTAGGTTATGTGGTTTCGATCATCGCTCTACCGCAATTTATTATCTTTTTCCTGTTGTTTTTGGGGGCGAAACAGATTTTGCCTTTGACAACGCCAGAAATGATCAACGATTTTCGAGCGGCGGGGGCATTTCTTATGATCGCTACTGGATTTCGGATGATGAAAGTCAAAGAATTCCCAGTAGCAGATATGATCCCAGCAATGATTTTAGCGATGCCTATCAGTCATCTTTGGACCAACTTCATTGTTCCACTGATCTAATGGTCCTTATTAGAAATAACTGATTCGGGTGATCGTTTTTACTAAAAAGTACAGTGAGGCATATTTTTGCCCATTGTACTTTTTTCTGCTTAAAAGGATCGTTTGGACAATTAAAGGAGCGTTAGTTAAATGTAACTGAAGAAAGTTTGCATAACGCTTCTTTCGATCAGTTCTTGTCAAATGAATAGCGATTTCAGCTTTTCCAAATAGTCTAGAGGGATCGGGGTTCTGGTGAGATGAAAAAAAAACTCGCAAAGCTTCCTGTCTTGCTAAAGACACTGATTCTCTGTACGAATCAGCGTTCGCTCTATTTTAAAGAAGGGAATTAGGAATAAAACGGCATCTAAAAAAGAGGAAGCTTATAAAAAAAAGTCAAATTAATGATAATAAATCGCAATTCTTCATTTTATTCTAACAAAATGACAATTTTCTTAGGTGTTCATCACAAATCTATCACATTTCCAAGCTAAAGTTTGTTATTATCTGAAAATTTTCATCATTCAGATAAAAGCTTCTTCATTATGAGCAAATTTTTTATAGTTAGTTGATAGAAAACAGGACGAGCGTATGTGTTTTCGATCCAAATTACACACCAGTGCGTCTAATTTCTATATTTGCTGGTATTAAGAAGAGCGCAAAAAAAAACCTTAAGTTACAGGGGACGAAATGGAGGATAACATGAAAAAAAGGAAAACAAGCTGGGCTCTCGTATTGTTAACAAGTCTGATGGTATTAGGTGCTTGTGGTAGTGGAGGCCAAGACCCAACAGATAGTTCGGGAGGGAATGTGTCAGGGGGAGCTAGTTCTGATCCTAATGTATTAGTGGTCGCATCAGGTGCGGATCCAGTGACATTAGATATCCATCAAACGAACGACCAAGCAACTACCAGGGTAGCAAGACAGATTTATGAAACACTGATCAAACAGACGAACGATCTTGAGTTAGTGCCAGGGTTAGCAACAGAGTGGGAAGAAATTGAAGAGAACCTTTATGAGTTCAAGTTGCGAGAAGATGTTGTCTTTCATAATGGGGAAGCGATGACAGCTTCTGATGTTGCCTACACCCTTCTACGGGCGGTGGACTCACCTTCGATCAGTCATATCATTGGTTCGATCGATCCTGATACGATCGAAGTGATCGATGATCATACGATCCATATCGGGACAAATGGTGCCTTCGGGCCTTTCTTGACTCATTTAGCACATCCTGCGGTTGGAATTTTGAGTGAGAAAGCTGTGGAAGAAGCTGGTGAAGATTATGGTATCAGCAGCGTTGTGGGAACGGGGCCCTTTGAATTTGTTGAATGGGCAACCGGTAGTCACGTGACCTTGGATCGATTTGACGATCACTGGGATGAGCCAGCGGGAATGGAAAGAATTGAGTTTCGGACAATTACAGATTCAAGTGTTCGTTTGATTGAACTAGAGTCAGGAACCGTCGATATTGTTTATGATATCGCTCCTTCTGATAATGAAAAGGTTGAAGAAAACGATGAATTAACTTTATTAGCGACAGAAAATTTAGGAACGGAATACTTAGGTTTCAACGTTCGAAATGATACACCATTGCAAGAAGTAGGGGTACGTCGCGCGATTGCCCATGCTATCGATGTCGAATCGATTATTCAAACGGTTCATATGGGGATCGGGACTCAAATGAGTGGACCGATCAACGAATTGGTTTTTGGATATAATGAAAACTTGGAAGCTACTCCTTATGACGTTGAATTAGCAAAAGAACTATTAGCAGAAGCTGGTTATCCAGATGGCGGGTTCTCTCTTTCGTTGTATGTCGGTGATAACAATCAAGAACGAATCCGTGTCTCGCAGGTTGTTTCCGCTGCTTTAGAAGAATTAGGTATCACTGTTGAGGTCAACCAAATGGAGTGGGGAGCATTTTTAGATGCTGCAGCAGCTGGTGAACCAGATATGTTCTTACTAGGTTGGACAACGATCACAACAGATGCTGACTATGGATTGTATCCACTGTTCCATTCAAGTAGCTTTGGCGAAGCTGGAAATCGTACGTTCTATCATAATGAACGGGTAGATGAATTACTTGATGCAGCTCGTAGCACTTCTGACCAAGAGGAACGCTTGGCCTATTATCATGAAGCGCAAGAGATTATCAATGATGAGATGCCATGGGTTTACTTACAAACCAGAGAAAATGTTTCAGGTATCCGCAACTGGGTGCAAGGGTTCGAACATCATCCAACTGGAAGTTACTTCTTAGATACGGTGTCAAAAAACTAAATTGGATTGAGAGTATAAAATAAAGAGCCGCAATGGCTCTTTATTTTGAGGAGATGAATAGATGTTCCAATATATTGTAAAACGAATTCTGTGGTTGTTTCCTATCCTGCTAGGCGTCTCTTTTATTGTATTTACGATTATGTATCTATCACCTGGAGACCCTGTAACAATGGTGTTGGGGGAAGGAGCGACTCCTGAACAATATGAGGCTATGCGTGTGCAAATGGGGCTTGACCGTAGTTTTATCGAACAATTTTTTCATTATATAAAAAATGTTGTCGTCGAATTTGATCTTGGGAGATCGTATGTTTCTGGCCGGGTGGTCATGGATGAAATCCTAGTCCGTTTGCCCAACACAATCAAATTATCAGTATGGAGTGTGTTATTTGCCTCGCTGATTGGTATTCCACTGGGAGTGATCTCTGCTTCGAGACCTTATTCCAAGGTTGATAATTTCGTGATGTTTCTTTCACTAGTTGGGGTTTCTATGCCAACCTTTTGGCAGGCACTCCTTTTAATTATTCTTTTTACTTCTACCCTGGGCTGGTTGCCAGCATCTGGTTTTGATACTTGGCAGCAAATGATCATGCCAGTATTTGCATTGGCTTCCTCATCAATTGGCACGATCGCCCGGATTACAAGGTCGAGTATGATGGACGTTTTAGACCAAGATTATATTCGTACGGCAAAAGCCAAAGGAGTAAATGGTTCAAAGGTGACATTCCATCATGCCTTAAGAAATGCCTTGATTCCCGTAGTGACAGTCATTGGTTTGCAGTTTGGGGCTTTATTAGGTGGGGCTGTATTGACCGAGACTGTTTTTAGTATCAATGGGATCGGGACAATGATGGTGAATGCGATCCGTACAAGAGACACAATGATCGTCCAAGGCGGCGTTTTATTTATTGCATTTATTTTTACGATGGTTAATCTATGTGTCGATATTCTCTATGCATATATCGATCCGCGAATTAAAACCTCATATGATTAAGGGAGGAACTCATGTTTTCTAGAAAAAAGGCCATTGCGAAAACGCAAGCACTTGCAGGCGTACCAGAAGGATCGAAACAAGAGATTTGGCTTTCCTTAAAAGCAAATCGCCGAGCAATGTTTGGGTTACTATTTATCACGTTACTGACGATTACTGCGATTTTTGCAGACTTTATAGCTCCCTATGGTATGCGGGAGCAAAATCTAGCCAATGCATTGCAATTTCCAAGTCGTTCTCATTGGTTTGGGACAGATGACTTGGGACGTGACGTATTGTCTCGTTTGATTTACGGCACGAGAATATCGCTGACTGTAGGCGTTTGTGCGGTGTTACTGGCACTCTTTTTTGGTGGCATCTTAGGTGTCTTATCCGGTTATTTCAGAGGGTGGATCGATACGCTGATTATGCGTTTTTGTGACATCTTACTATCCATCCCTTCTATTTTGTTGGCAATCGCCATCGTGGCTTCTTTGGGATCCAGTCTGCCGAACATGATCTTGGCGATCGGGTTGGCGAATATCCCCATTTTTGCTCGTATTATTCGGGCAAGTGTGATGGCGGTCAAAGAGAAGCAATTTATTGAAGCTGGAAAAGCGCTAGGCGCAAATAATGGATTGCTGATTTTCAAACACATCTTGCCAAATATCCTTTCACCAGTCATCGTGCATTCATCAATGGGCGTTGCCACAGCAATTTTATCTGCTGTTGGCTTAGGATTTATTGGCTTAGGTATGGAGGCTTCCGTTGCGGAATGGGGAACGATGTTAAATTTTGGACGAGGCTATATCCGAACACATCCCTACCTGACGATTTATCCAGGGATCGCGATCATGTTGACCATTTTATCCTTCAATTTGATCGGTGACGGAATCCGAGATGCCATCGATCCGAAGATGAGAGAGAGGTAAGCAGTTATGGACACGATCATGCGCGTCAAGAATCTACAAAAGTATTTTCCTGTGAAGAAGAAAAACTTTTTTGGGGTGGGAAAAGACTATGTGAAAGCAAATAAAGATCTTACGATCGATATCTATGAAGGAGAAACATTAGGCATCGTCGGTGAAAGTGGTTGTGGAAAATCGACCTTTGGACGCACGATTATTCAGCTCCAACGACAAACCGGAGGCTCGACCCTTTACTATGGAGAGACGATCGAAGATTTCATGCCTCGTTACGTAAAAAAAGTCTATCAACAACTGCCACAAAAGATGAAACAGTTTACTGATTCTGTCAATGAGCTCCAGTCGATCGAATCAAAACTCGCTGCCGATTCAGCTGCTGATGTAGAAGCAACAACGGAACGGTTGCGTCTAAAGAAAATCGCTTTTGAAAATGAATATGGCAATACCCTACGATTAGTCGGAGGCTTGATTTTGCATGATGATCTGCAAAAGGTCAGTAAGCTTCTTTCGTCTCGTTACGAAGCTGCAGCAAAAGTTGCCGCTAGCAAGCGAGCGTTAACATTTAATCAGCAAAAACAAGCGATGAATGGGGCAGTGGATCAAACAGAGCTCATGAACTTGGAAAAAACGATCGCTGAACAACAAAATGATTTAGCAGCTATTGATAAGCAAGTCGCACAACTAAAAAATGAAGTCATGAACAAAAAAGACTTTTCATACTACGAAGAGCAGCTTGATTCTGGCATCGATCTAGCTGCTTTGACTCAAAAGGAATCAAGAGTTTTACGAAAAGACCTGCAAATTATCTTTCAGGACCCTTACTCCTCACTAGATCCACGGTTAACAGTGGGTGATATTATTGGAGAAGGTTTGTTGATACACAAATTTTTTACTAGTAAAAAGGACCCAAACTATGAAACCTATATTCTTGATATCATGGAAAAATGTGGGTTAAAGAAAGAATTTATTCATCGCTATCCGCATCAATTTTCTGGTGGACAACGACAACGAATCGGGATTGCTCGTGCCTTAGCTTTAAAGCCCAAATTCATTGTTTGCGATGAAGCTGTTTCAGCATTAGATGTTTCGATTCAGTCACAGATCATCAATTTGCTTCATGATTTGCGGGAAGAACTCAATTTGACTTACTTGTTTATCACCCATGATCTTGGAGTCGTAAAATTTATTTCTGATCGGATCGGTGTGATGTATTTTGGGCATCTTGTAGAATTAGCTTCAGCTGAGACGATTTTTTCTAACCCGATCCATCCGTACACACGGCAATTATTAAATGCCATTCCAACGCTAGACGAAGAGTATCGCCCATGGGCTCTTGATGAAACCCATCCTGATTTGGCATTCAACTATTCAAAAGAAACTGATGCTGATCCAGATTGGGTAGAAGTCGAGCCAAATCATTTTGTGAAGTGTACGCGAAAATAGTTTTTTTAGAACATAGGAATTGAAACATGGTTGAGGAGTCAATCAAACGAACTATAAGCATGATACGATTGGTTTAATGGGAAAAAATCAAAAGGAGACCAAGATGGATTTACTAGAAGTTGATAATCTGCATACGTATTTTGATACGAAACGGGGAACTGTCAAAGCTGTCAAAGGCGTTACTTTTTCATTAAAAAGAGGGAAGACATTAGGAATCGTTGGAGAAAGTGGGAGTGGCAAAAGTCAAACAGCCATGTCGATCCTTCAACTTTTTCAACGAAATCAATATATAGCGGAAGGGCAGATCCGTTTTGAAGGAAAAAATATCCTCGAATTAAGCAAAAAAGAGCTTTTGAAAATTCGTGGAAATGATATTTCAATGATCTTTCAAGAGCCTATGACAAGTTTGAATCCGGTATTTACAATCAAAGCACAACTGACAGAAGCCTTGAAACTTCATCAGCACGTCGACAATAAGACGGCGACTTTACGGGCATATGAGCTGTTAGAAGCTGTCAAGATCACAGATCCTAAACGAGTAGCCAAGCAATATCCTCATCAGTTATCTGGAGGAATGAGTCAGCGAGTAATGATCGCAATGGCATTAGCCTGCAATCCGAAGCTATTGATTGCCGATGAACCGACTACCGCACTCGATGTGATCATCCAAGCAGAAATCCTTAAGTTAATGAATGAGTTAAAAGACAAGCTGGATACAAGTATTTTGTTTATTACCCATGATTTGGGTGTCATTAGTAAAATGGCCGATGATGTGATCGTGATGCATGGGGGAAAAATCGTCGAGAGTGCCCCAATCAATGAGATATTCAAAAATGCTTACCATCCGTACACAAGGCGCTTACTTGCTGCATTTTTAAGAACCGACATTCGAAACAAGAAAACAGCGCCTGATGATTTTTACAGTAAGGAAAACAATGTCTTTGATTTCACCACATTTAAAACAGAAGAAACAGCGGACCCCGATTGGGTTCAGGTAGGAACAAATCATTTTGTCGCTGCCAGTTTGAGAAAAATCGATAACTAAACGAAAAAGTCGTAAAACAAAGCTTTGTTTACGGCTTTTTTCAGTATGCTGGGAAGGAAATTTTTTTGTGAGGAAGTTGTGAGAAAGATGTAAAAAATAGGGGAAGGTTTGCTCAAGAGCCTTGCCTTAAAGTCCACTTCAAGAATTATACTGGAACTACCATTTTTGATGGGAAAAGAAAGGAGCAATTCAATGAACAAATGGACAAAAGGACTTTTTCTGACAATGATTTTTCTAGCAGGATGCAGCAGTGATTCAATGAATGACGAGCCAGACATCGGTACAACGGAAACAAGTACTAGTGACACCGTTACGCAACAAATGAGAGAAACAGGGATTGATGGGGAGGCCGATATTTTGATTGCCTATTTCACAAGACCAGAAAATTTAGAGCATGAACCAGCGGTCGAAGCAGTTTCTGGAAGTAGTTTTAATGTAATCGATGACACCTTAGTAGGAGATGTCCAGGTGCTAGCAGAAATGATCGCTGAACAGACCGGCGGTGCGTTGTTCTCGATTCAAACAGAAGTAGGTTACCCTAACGTTTACGATGAACATACAGCTTTTGCCACTAGAGAGGTGGAAGAAGATGCCAGACCAACGTTGAAGGCTGACGTTGCCCAAATGACTGAAGTGGATGTTCTCTTTATCGGCTTTCCCGTTTGGTGGAACCGTGCCCCAAGAGCCGTTTTAACATTTCTTGAAACCTATGATCTTACGGATAAACAAATCATTCCTTTTGCAACCCATGGGGGAAGTGGACTGACCAATAGTCAAAATGAACTTCAAACGTTGTATCCAGCGTATGACTTTCTTGAAGGCTTTGCAGCAAGAGCGGGAAGTGTTGAAGACGCTGAACCGAATCTGTTGAATTGGCTCGATGAACTAGGATATTAGCAAAATTCAAGTTTAGTAGCCGTTTCTCAATTAGCTAAATGTTCATGATGTACCACAAACCGAAATTATCATAATATAATTATGGTAAACTAATCCAGTTGATTTATGAATCATTTGGGGATGCGCTGATGGATTAGGAGCAAGAGCTTCTACTTATTCCCGAGAATAGTCAATTTTTCCGATTTATTCGTTCTAGGTTGACTACAATTCTGTTATTTAGGATAAGAAAGGTAGATCATGACCAAAGAGACGATGAAAAGAATCACACCAATAACCGACAATGGCAATACAGGACCATTCCACGGACGTTTGTTCAGCAACGCGCGCACTCTAAAGATAAATCCGCAAGTCCGAGTAAAGCGATCGCTACACAAAATAAAAGAATTGATAAATTTAACATCGTATTCCTCCAAATCATTGTATGAGTACTCATACCAAGATACTCATATATCCTACGCCAAAAGCCGTAAAAAGCAAGCAGCTGACAAAACTGTTCGTTTAAGCGAACAGTTTTTACATGTTGTTGACGAATTTTTTTACAATTCTGCAATTTCCTACGCTTTTTTAGCTAGATTCGCTGGAACAGTGATTCTTTGTTATCATAAGAATTGAAAAGGAGACTGGAGAGGGAGGTTCTCTTTTGTTTCGAACACTTTGAATGCAAAAGACAAAATGAGGAGGAGATTTTGTGGAAATTCGGTTATTAAAATATTTCTACACGATTGCGGAGGAAGGGACGATTTCTCAAGCTGCAGAAGTGCTCCACATCACACAACCGACATTGAGTCGACAATTAAAAGAATTAGAAGACGAGTTAGGGACGGCACTATTCACTCGCGATAATCGTAAAATGGTTTTAACGGAAGCGGGGCGTTTTTTAAAAAGCCGTGCAGAAGAGATTTTGAGTTTGACAGACCAGACAATGCAAGCGTTTGAAGACCGTAAAAAACATTTATTTAGCGGTCACTTCACGATTGGTTGTGTGGAAGCAGATAATTCCGATACGCTTTCCTTGATGTTGGAAGAATTTATCAATGATTATCCTGATGTTCGCTTTCATATTCATAGTGGTACAGGAGATGACATCAGCGATCGTCTGGAGAAAGGCTTGTTGGATCTAGCGATCTTGATCGAACCGATTGAAATCGAGAAGTATGAAAAAATCGTTCTTCCACGAAAAGAAACATGGGGCTTTTTGACATCGGCTGATTCTTTTCTTGCGCATAAAGAAGAAATAACACCCGAAGACATCAAAGGTGTGCCTTTATTGATCTCCAAGCGTCCAGAAGTACAACAAATGTTCAGCCAATGGTCGAAGACACCAGTGGAAGAATTGCCGATCGTGGGCACCTACAATTTAATATTCAATGTCTTTTCCTTAGTAGAAAACCATGTTGGCTCGGCATTGACCATCAGCGGAGCAGTCGGAGAACGAAGGAGTGAAGCAATTAAGTTTCTGCCTTTAGTACCACAAATCGAGACCAGCTGTGTATTGGTTTGGAAAAAGAATCGGGTGCTGTCGCCAGTCGTTATCGAGTTTATTCGGCGATTTCACGATTCCTTTCAATAAGCTCAGTGTAAACATCAAAAGAAGCGGTGATATCCGCTTCTTTTTTGTATATCGAAACCAGCTATGCTTTGTAAGCATAAGGTCTTGTGTGAAAAAGCATTAGCCAATCCAACTCGATTGGCTTACCATTAAATCTATCAGGAAACAAAGAGTAGGAGGTGACAAAATGGCGGCAATACTTGTTTGTTCACGAGCTGGTGAAAATCTGATTGAGGGACAGCTCAAAAAACTGGGCATAGGAAATACGCAGATTTTAGCAGAGAAGCTGTCAGAGCAGCTGCAATGCCCCCTTTATCCCCTTGCCCCTGTGGAACCTTATCCTGAAAGCTATCAGGCGATGGTCGAACAAGCACAAAAAGAAAAAGCTACGAATGATTTTCCCCGCTATCAAACAGTACCGTCTGCGTTTTTTAAAGAACGGATACTATTTGTTGGATTTCCCAACTGGTGGGAGAGCTATCCGAGGATCGTGGCGAGTTTTTTAAAAGACCATTATTTCGATGGGAAGATTATTTTTCCCTTTTGTACTCATGAAGGCTCAGGATTCGGCAATAGCCTGGAAGACTTTAAAAAAACTTGTCCTGAAGCCCTCATATATCCTGGATTAGCCATCCGTGGTTCACGAGTGAATAAGGCGGATACTGCCATTCAAAATTGGGTGAACCAGCATTTCATCACAATAGAAGAAGGAGTCGATCGATATGGTAAAGAAACAAACTGCAGGAAGAGATAACCTAGGGACATTTGCGCCGAAATTTGCGCAATTAAATGATGATGTGTTATTTTGTGAAGTTTGGTCACGTGAGGCAGAGTTGGCTCCTCATACGAGAAGTTTATTAACGATATCGGCCTTGATTTCGGGTGGGAATTTTGAACAATTGACTGCTCATCTAACGATTGGCAAGGAAAACGGGATCACTGTAGAGGAAATTGCAGAAGTAATCACTCATCTGGCTTTCTATGTTGGCTGGCCTAAAGCTTGGTCTGCTTTTAACATCGCCAAAACGGTTTATCAAGAAGAGCTAGCTGAATTGGAGGAAAAATAAATGTCAGAACTCGATGCAGCAAAAGAAGCTGGAATCTTTTCACTGGGCAACACAAATGACGCCTATGCACAATATTTTAGCGGTCAGAGTTACTTGAATCCTTTAGTAGCTGATCCAGCGATTCCAGTCAACGTTGGCAATGTGACTTTTGAACCAGGTTGCCGCAACAATTGGCATCGGCATATTGATGGTGGGTATCAATTGTTGTTGGTGACTTCAGGAGAAGGCTGGTACCAAGAAGCAGGCAAGAAACCGCAAAAACTTACTGTTGGGGATGTCGTAGTCATCAAGGAAGGGGTCAAACATTGGCAT
The DNA here is from genome assembly GCF_050542975.1 of Enterococcus sp. DIV1368d. Taxonomy (NCBI): domain Bacteria; kingdom Bacillati; phylum Bacillota; class Bacilli; order Lactobacillales; family Enterococcaceae; genus Enterococcus; species Enterococcus sp. DIV1368d. The sequence goes on from NZ_CP172939.1 coordinate 1,771,693, forward strand.
GGTGCAGCAAAAAATAGTTGGTTTGCCCATGTAGCGATTACTGCTGGTGCTTCAGAATGGTTAGAAACAGTCAGTGATGAAGAATATGATCGATTGCCTAATGCATAAGCGATGATAAGTCAGCCGTACTGGAAGGCGTGTAACAAATCTTATGGGGTCTCACCTGACTGGCAGCCAATAGTGTGGCGAGTCAAAAGAGATCGAAGTGATCAATGTGAATGAATGTACGGTCGAGCCGATGATTCAACCGTTGTAAATAGGAAAGAAAAAGGAAGTGTCCACTTGCACAACTAACGTGCGAATGGACGCTTCTTTTTGTTTAGCCAAGATAAAATTCAATCAACGTTTTTGCAATCAATTTTGTCATGGGATGACCTTTAGTAAAGCTTGATGCTAAATAGATCGTCCTTGATAAGGGGAAATCTGCTAGTTCACGTAAAACGAAAGGTGCCTCATCTTCATAGCCCCAAGTAATTTTAGGAAAGAACGTGATTCCTAGCCCTTGATTGATAAGGGAGCGCAACGTCGCCGGATCGTCCGTCGTTGAACCGATAGCCAAACTGATTTTTTTTGCTTCAAAAGCTTCGTCGATGGTTCTACGCAGCGGGCTGTTTTCAACCAGCATCAGCAAAGGCACGTGTTGGATATCGGCAACTTGCAAGTCTTTTTTTTCTGCCAAGGGATGCTTTTTGGGGATCGCCAGTAAGATGGGTTCCGTGAATATTGGCAGATTGGTCAAGCCGTTCTTTGGCTCAGAGGTAATGTAGAAGGCTTGTTCTTTGTTGGTCTCCTTACTGCCGTGCTGCTTGATCGAAAGTTGGATCTCAGGGTGCTTTTCAACGAATGTCGCCACCAAGTTGGGCAAGGAAACAGAAGCGACTTCAGAGTAAATCGTCACTGCAGGGACCATTTCTCCATTTAAGGCTTGGATCGCACTCATTCCTTCGTCGAAACGTGCTAACGTCTCAACGACATAGGGATAAAATTCTTCAGCATACATCGTCAACTCGATATGCCGACCGGCATGATAGAACAAAGGAACGCCTAGTTCACTTTCTAGGTGTTTCATGGCACGGCTCAAGGCAGGTTGTGAGATGTATAATTCTTGTGCAGATTGGGTAATATTTTTCGATTCGGCTACTTTTTTAAAGTAGCGTAAATGATCAAGGTTCATCAGATACTCCTCTTTCCATACCTTTTGGTTATGGATATTCACGAAACTGGTATTTTTTATTATAACAAACTTCCGTTATTATGACACAGGAAAGAGAAATTGTTTAGGAGGTGTTTCATGAGTACAGGTTTCTTATACCCAGGACAAGGCAGTCAGACCAGCAAGATGCTTGAGGACGTGCCTGCCAGTTATTTCCATCGGCTAGAACAGGCGACAGGCTTTGATTTACACCCTGTATCGGGGGATCTCAAACAAGATACCGTCTCTATTCAGTTGGCGCTTTTAGTAAAAGCGGCTTTTTACACGGACCAGATGAAAGCATCTGGTGTGCAACCTCAGCTTGTGGCGGGGCATTCGATTGGCGCTTTTTCCGCTGCGTTAGCTTGTGAAAGCTTGAGTTTCGAAAATTCCGCTAGCTTGGTCTATCATCGGGCGACATTGATGAAAGAAGCCTATCCGACTGATTATGCCATGGGGGTACTGGTTGGTGTAACGAGAAGTGAAGCAGAAGCGCTCGTGGCAAAAACATTTGATCCTGCTGCTCCCGTCTATTTATCAAATGAAAATTGCCCCATGCAGCATACGATCTCTGGTCATATCAAAGGCTTGCGCAAGACGCTAGCTCAAGCGAAAGATTATCATGCGCAAACCGCCAAACTTTTAGCAGTGCCTGTCCCGTCCCATTGTGTGTTGATGACAGAACCCGTGAAACGGTTTGCGCCATTTATGAACACGGTATCCCTTGATGTGCCTATCTGTCCGTACCTCAAAAATACGGATGGGCGGATGACCATGAATCCTGAAGAGATCCGTCGTGATTTGCTGCAAAATATTGCTTATCCGGTGCAGTGGAACAAGATCATGGATGTTGCCTACGAAGCAGGACTTGATTTGGCACTTGAATTTCCTCCTGGCAATACCCTAACAAAACTGATCCAAGCAAAATTTGGTGAAAACAAAGCGATCCGTGTGATCAATTTGGATCAACATGGCTTGGATGATGCTTTATTCCTATATAAAAAATGGAGATGAATAGAATGGAAAAACCTGCAAGAAACTGGGCAAGTAAACGTGAAAAGAAAGCCCAAACCATGAAAAAAATCGAGCATCTTCTCGATGGAAAATATGTCCCAACGGAAGCGATCATTGAAGTCTTAGAACAGTTGATCTGTCCGGGAGACAAAGTGGTCCTTGAAGGCGACAATCAGAAACAAGCAAGCTTTCTATCAAAAAGCTTAGAACAAGTCGATGCTCAAAAAGTCAACAATTTGCATATGATCATGTCGAGTATCTCCCGTCCAGAACATTTGACGATATTTGAAAAAGGCATTGCAGCGAAAATCGATTTTTCTTATGCAGGCGCACAAAGTACGCGCGTTGCCCAAATGATTGAAGACAAAACCATGAAATTAGGGGACATTCATACGTATTTGGAATTATATGGTCGCTTATTTATCGACTTGATTCCGAATGTGGTCCTTGTGGCGGCGGACAAAGCCGATCGCCAAGGAAATCTTTATACAGGTTACAATACGGAAGAAACGCCAACGATCGTCGAAGCAGCAGCCTTTAAAGATGGGATTGTGATCGTCCAAGTTAATGAAGTGGTCGATCGTTTGCCGCGGGTCGATATTCCCAGCGATTGGATCGATGTTGTCGTGGTAGCAGATCAACCGTATCAATTAGAAGCCCTCTTTACGAGAGATCCGCAAAACATTACGGAATTACAAATTTTGATGGCGATGATGGCATTAAAAGGAATCTATGCAGAACATGAAGTACAATCGTTGAATCATGGGATCGGTTTTAATACCGCTGCGATCGAGTTACTTTTACCAACCTATGGAGAAACGCTTGGAATCAAAGGAAAAGTAGCGAAAAACTGGGTCTTGAATCCTCATCCAACGATGATTCCAGCTATCGAATCTGGTTGGGTCGAAAGCATCCACAGTTTTGGTGGGGAAGTTGGTATGGAAAAATATATTGCCGCTCGACCCGATGTATTCTTTGTCGGAAAAGACGGCACGATGCGCAGCAATCGAGCATTATCACAAACTGCAGGTCAATATGCCATCGATATGTTTATCGGTTCGACCTTACAACTAGATTATCAAGGAAATTCTTCTACAGTGACGAAAGGCCGCTTATCTGGGTTTGGTGGTGCACCAAATATGGGGCATAATCCGGGGGGCCGTCGGCATTCGACTCCAGCTTGGCAATCATTGCGGGATGAAACAGATCCTTTAGCAAAAGGACAAAAATTAGTCGTTCAAATGGTTGAAACGTATGGTTCCAATAAAAAACCTGTTTTTGTAGAAACGTTAGATGCGTTGGCTGTCCAAAAGCAAGCTGGTTTAGCCAATGCCCCAATTATGATCTATAGCGAAGATACGACGCATATCGTGACAGAAGAAGGCATCGCTTATCTTTATAAAGCAAACTCAAAAGAGGAAAAACAAGCAGCAATCGCAGCAATCGGTGGTGTAACCCCACTAGGAATGACCAGCACAAAAGCTTCTCTGGATGCCTTGCGCAAAGCGGGAATCGTGAAATTACCAGAAGACTTAGGGATCAAACGCAGTGATGCCAAACGATCATTGCTAGCAGCTCAAACCGTTGATGATTTGATCGAATGGTCCGATGGGTTGTATGAACCGCCAATGAAATTCAGAACGTGGTCTTAATAAGAGCAAGAGGAGAGAAGAAGAGATGGAAAAATTAGCTTATACGTATCAAACAACGAAACCAGTCACCAAAAAAGTCCATGTTGGCGTGGTTGGTTCTGGAGACTTGGAAATTCTGCTTTTTCCAACAGACAAACAAGAAACCACCGTTTCAGTGTGTACAGGAAGTGACGGCTTTGGCGATGTGTGGCAAAATGTCTTGACGCGTTTTTTTGAGCGCTATCCAATCAGTGCGCAAATAGTGATCAACGACTTTGGTGCCACTCCCGGTGTGGTTTACCTACGATTAACCCAAGCAATGGAGGAACTAGCAGATGAAGAATAGTTTTGTAGAATTAAATGCTCGAGAACGGGTGCACGCATTATTGGATGCCAAGAGCGGTCGTGAATTGATCGATCCATTCGACCAAATGATCGCACCCAATCTGGTGGCTCAAGACATCGTGCCACAAAGTGATGATGGGATCGTTGTGTGTCGTGGAACGATTTCTGGAGAAAACGTGGTCGTGATCGCTATGGAAGGAAAATTCCAAGGTGGCGGGATCGGTGAAGTTTCTGGTGCTAAAATCATCGCTGCATTGACGCATGTGTTGGAAGAAAACCAAAAGGGCAATCCGATCACACCGATCATCATCCTCGATACTGGTGGCGTACGCCTCCAAGAAGCGAATTACGGCTTATTGTCGATCGCAGAAATCGGCAATTTGATCGTTGCAATAAAATCGTATGTGCCAGTGATTGGGTTAGTGCCAGGTCGGGTGGGTTCTTTTGGCGGTATGTCGATTACCTCAGCACTTATGAGCTACTTGATAGCGACGAAGAAAGCCCGTATCGGTTTGAACGGTCCTGAAGTCATCGAACAAGAAGCTGGCGTGAGAGAATTTGATTCCAGTGATAAAGATTTGATTTGGAATACCATTGGCGCCAAACAACGTTTGGAAGCACAAATGATCGATGAACTAGTGACTGACAGTGTCGAATCGATCCAAGAAGCTGTGATTGCGGCGATGGTTGAAAAGAAAGACAGTCATCGCAGCGAAAAAAGTGGTTTTTATCTTTCTCTTTTAAACGAACTTGATCTATCAAAGCCGCTGACTATCGAGGCATACAATAAGGCTCTTGCAGCGCATAAAGCAACTGAAGTGGCACCTATTACTGTAACAGAAGGCCAAGAAGCTGCTGCTGACAGTATCGGTTATCATTGGTTTTCAGCATTGACGAATCTGCAGTTCCCAACCTCAACTAGTGCAACAGTCTATGCAGCTGCATCTGACCTTTTTACTGAAGAAGTCGTTGTTACAGCAATCGTGCCAAACCCAAATAATCCGATGTATCGGGTACGCAATGGAGAAGTTGGGTTAGTCGAAGGGTATGAGATGGGCCACCTGTTAGAGACTGTTTATCAAGAAGACAAAGAGAAAGCAATCAAACGGCCAATCATTGCGGTCATCGATGTCCCTAGCCAAGCGTATGGCTATAATGAAGAATTGATTGGTATTCATGCAGCTTTAGCAAATAGTGCGGCAGCTTATGCCAAACTACGCCAAGCGGGTCATCCAGTGATCGGTTTTATCGCTGGTAATGCGATCTCTGGGGCTTTCTTAGCGCATGGCTTGCAATCAAGTCGTCTGATCGCATTAAATAGTGAAAAGATCACTGTTCAAGCAATGTCGAAAGAAAGTGCAAGTCGGGTCACCAAACGGTCGATTGCAGCGATTGAAGCCGCGGCGGAAAAAGTACCAAGTATTGCTTATGATATCAAAAATTATACGAAACTTGGGGCAATCTTCACTTTCTTATCCTCCATTACGGATCAGTCTGTCACCTCTGAAAGCAAAGCGACTGTAATTGAAGCGATCAATGAGGCGATTGATGATGTGCGTAAAACGAATGACACGATGTTGACCAGTCGCTACACCAATCCGATCGCTAAAAAGAGCGGCCGGCTTGAAACGAATAACGTATTTGAAAAAATGAATGCAGAATGGAATGAGTAACGAATGAACCGTGCCCACGATATCGTTCAATTGGATAAAGAAGTTCTTGATATGATTGATATTCCCAAATGGTTTTCTGAAAAAGAACAGCTTTTTGCGACCGTCCGTCGTGGGAAACCCCGTAACCCCAGCTATTTACCAGTGGGGTTGCGCGGGGAAAAGCGGCAAGAACGGTTTGCCTTTGAGGCGCCCTGCAACATGATCAAACGAACGATCCATCCTTGGGAATTGATCACTCGTGAGAGCTTTCGATTCAATGAAGTAGCCAATTATCCAGTTTACCGCAACTATCAACAAGCACAACTTTTATTGAAGCACTATTCTTGGGGAATCGGTGGCAGCTTGGGTTTTGAATTGGCTGCAAAACAGGCAGCAATCAAGCCGACAAGTGATTTAGATCTGTTGCTTTATGCCGACACGAAAGAAAAGCTGCCACTGGAACTATTGGAAAAGCAGGCAGCCTTTTTTCAACAGATCGATGTTCAAGTTATCACAAAACAAGGCGGGTTTGCCTTAAAGGAGTATTTGGACCATCCATCAAAAAAAATCTTAGTAAAAACAGACGAAGGGCCAAAACTCACCACTGAGATTTGGTAATTATTAGAAAAGTGAGCGAAAAACATGTTTGAGAACAACGATTTAAAAATCAACATCAGTGATTTCCAAAAAGTATTTGCCGTGACAGCAGTAATGATGCAAACGATTTTGACTTTTGCCTTATCCAATACCCAAGATGAAAAGACTGCAGCATTCATCGGTACCTTTTATGTCTTGGTGAAATTTACCGCACCCCTGTTTATTTTTGCTATTGTTTATAACATGGTTAAGACAAGTCAACATCTGTCTTATCTAGAATTTTTGAAAGAAAAGTTTTTTGAACTTGTCGTGCCATATGTGCTTTGGACGACGGCTTATTTATGGCTCTTTCCCGCTGTCCAACAAGGAAAACCTTATACTGATACAGCAACGTTTTTACTGAAATATGTGACAGGGGATGCGGCGCCACACTTATGGTATACGATCATGATGCTACAGATCCAATTGTTGATGCCGTTTTTTGTCTGGTTAGGCTACAAAGTGTTGACGAAGAAAAAAGCTGTTTGGCCGGTGTTGATCGTCGCAACTGCTTTGTATGTCGCTTGGTATGTGTTTTACGATCGCCAAGTTTTTGAAGGACCGCATCATGAAAGCTGGTATTTATTGGATCGGTTTGTCTTTAGCTTTGTGATCTATGGGATCTATGGCGAAGCCGCTTTGATTTATCACGAAACCGTCTATCGCTTCCTATACAAGATTCGCTACGCTTTCTTGCCAGTGGGCTTAGCATTAGGGCTATTATCTGCCAATCATCTGCTACATTATGCAGGTGATCTAAGTTTCGCTCATGCACCGTATTTAAATACATTACAAAGCTTATATAGCTTAGCATTGATTTTTGCAGTTTTTATGTTTGGGTCAACTATGATCAAAAACAATGCCCCACAGTTAGGGACATTTAAGTGGCTGTCTACTTATGCGTATCGAACCTATCTTGCCAATGTTTTTGTCTTTCAAGTCTTGTTGCTATGCTTCAAAGATTTGTTGCTGCAACTGCCGATGGGCATCATGATCATCGTCGCTTATTTGGCAACTGCCAGCTGTGGTTTTTTAACAAGCTATGTTTTGCATGTTTTATGGGTAACGATCAAAGGTCAAATCAAAAACTAGAGGAGGAGTTGGATGATTGCATTAGCTGTAGGAGAAAATTGTCGACGACTCTCCCAATTGGTAGAAGAAGCCTTGATTGCAGAAGTGACATTGTCCCCAAAACCGGGATTAGTGGATGCCATTGATTCAGGTGCCCATCACGATATGGATCAAGGACTATTTCTGCGATCAGCTCGAGCATTGACGCCATACTTTGAAGAAATGGCCTTGGTGTCTTGGGGAAGCAGCATGTCTCAAGAGTTGCGGGAAGCAATCGCTGCAATCGGTCGGAAGGCAGAACAGGCGATGTTGGCAGCCACTGGTGGCATCAACACTCACAAAGGAGCCATCTGGGCATTAGGCTTGCTCATCAGCGCCGTCAGTAGCCAACTTAGTCGCAAACAGCGGATTTTTTTACCAGAAGTCTTTTCTGATATCCAATTTCTCACTGCATTTCCTGATCGTGCGCTGACTCAACAAACAGAAAGTCATGGCAAAACTGTTCAAGCCAAATATGGACATCTCGGTGCGTATGGGGAAGCTGCTGCTGGGTTCCCTCATGTTCAAATCGCTCTAGCAGATTACTTTTCTCGGGATTGTTCCAATGAGACTGAAAAAAGGCTCCACATGCTGTTGGCGATCATCGCTACGCTGGACGATACGTGTATTTTATACCGCAGCAATCAAAAGGTACTGGCACTAGTTCAGCAACTCGCACAAAAAGCCAATCAGCAAGCGTTGCCGAACCCAGCATTTCATGCACTAGCAGCCTTCTGCCAGTCAGAAAATGTGTCTCCCGGCGGCAGTGCTGATCTGTTGGCTGCCAGCTTCTTTTTATTGTCCATCAACTCGGTTTTACCCGTAAACGAAGGAAAGACCGTTTACCAATAACTCTTTTCCTTAGAAGAAAGGCAACGATTCTTCTAAGGATTTTTTGTTTCATTTTTTCGCTCGATTAAGAAAAATAAAATCTCTTGCTATTTGCATAGTTTAATGATTAGATAATTCTTAGGCACTACTGAAATGCTTCGTTGCTCCATTGCAACGAATAAAGGAGTTACAGATGAAATACTATAATGCTTTTCTTCAAAATCTTGTGTTGCGGCGCTGGACGGTCCTGTTTATGCTTGCGGGCATTCTTTTTTTGTTTCGCAGTCTGATGACCATTCTTTTGCTGACCTTTATCTTTACGTATCTGATTTATCGGCTGGTTCTTTTGCTCCATCGAAAAAGTCATCTGCCCATTAAGCTTACGAGCATCCTGACTTACAGCTTGATTGTTTTTATTCTTTATTTAGTAGCAACAAATTATGTACCCATCATCATCAAACAATCCGTCCAATTAGTCAATTCCGTTGCTGATTTCTACCAACGGACAGACTCCAATAATGAATTGATCGAATATGTCTTGAATTTATTGCAGACCAGCGAATACATCCAGAAATTACAAAGCGGCGTTCTAGTCGTGATCAATTATCTGTATAATTTCGGTGAGTTGGCATTGACGGTGCTGATCTCCTTTCTGCTTAGTTTCTTCTTTATGATCGATAACAAAAAGACCGTTGCGTTTTCTCGGCTGTTTTTGCAAGGGCGAGGGGCGTGGTTCTTTGAAGATGTTTACTATTTAGGAGCTAAGTTTACGCGGGCTTTCGGAAATGTTATTGAGACGCAGTTGGTGATCGCCTTAGTCAATACAGCGATCACTGTCTTCGCCTTAGCGGTGATGGGCTTTCCGCAACTATTGAGTTTGGCGTTGATGATTTTCTTTCTCAGCTTGATTCCTGTTGCTGGTGTGATCATCTCGTGTATTCCATTAACGTTTATTGCCTATTCTATCGGCGGATTTAATGATGTGATCTACATTTTACTGATCATTGTGTTTGTTCATGCGTTGGAATCCTATATCTTAAATCCCCGCTTGATGGCTAATAAAACAGAGATCCCGATGTTTTACACGTTTATTCTCCTGTATCTTAGCGAACACCTCTTTGGTTTGTGGGGCTTGATCATCGGGATCCCATTGTTCACTTTCTTTTTAGATTTAATGAATGTGAAAGAGATTCCGCGATTGCGTAAAAAAACCGATGACACCTTGCAGGACCAATAAAAATGATTGCTGTAAAGGATGGCAATTGATAGAAAAAACCATCTCTGCCGATGAAAGGCGAGATGGCTTTTTTATTTCGCAGCAATTTTTTTCGTAAAGGAGACAAAGCAGATTGCTGAAGAAGGGCTTTGAAACCTGCCTGTTGGGGAATACCCCAAAGAATGATAAAAGTGAACCAGCTTGGGTTCTTGCAGGATCGTATTCAAACGAATCGTATTTGTTTGTACGTTCCTTTCAATCAAGATCATTGTTTGTCTACCAATCCCGCGGTTCTCGTAGGAGGGAAGAAGGGCGATGGAAGATAGCTTCGTCGTATGTTCCTGCTCAACCGTCAGTTTTAGGAAGCCCACGGTTTTCTGAGCGGTCATGATTAAATAATAAGTGGTATTCGACGCAGAAAACTTTGCGTTTAGCTTCTCGAAACTTTGTAAATAGGGAGAAGTTTCTTTGTCTTGATAACGGAGAAAGAGTGGTTTGAAGGCCGCTTTTTGTATCAAGTAGATTGAAAGCAGATCGGAAAGCTTCGCTTCTTTAAGCTGAATGAGCATGCACACCTCCATAAAAAATCAGACATCATTTATTGAAAGACATTGATTCGGCTTAGCAGATCCTGATGGAAAAGCCATCGATTAGCAGTCTTTCATTGGCTCGTTTCTGTTTTGATCCTTCCCTCAACCACAGGTTCACAAACGAAGAGATCCGCAGGGGTTCGTGCCGTCGTTGTTTTATTGAAAAAGATCATTTATCGATGTCACTAAGTCGTCATAGGTTTGACCGGTAGCGATTGCATAAACGGAAAGCAAAAAGACGAGTGCTGCTGCCAACACGTAAAAAATACGGAGGCGATAGTCGTCACCTGTCCGGCGATTTTTTACAAAAGTAAAAACCGTCACAGCTAGATAAGCGAAGGTCAATAAACAAATAAGATACGTTATAATTTCTGGTGTCATGGGCGTTTTCCTTTCTTTTTCTATTTGTATAAAAATATACTCAATAAATATAATATAGCCATTTCGATACCGTCAAAGAGAGCGCTCGATTTTTGATACAAAAAAACTGACCGAGTGTTAGCCACTGGTCAGTTCTATTCAAAAACGATGGGGCATGATCTTAATTGTCTTTTTTTTCCGCATCTAGTAAGCTTCTTAGTTCATCAGCTAAAGCGATACAGGTAATGCTATCTGTTAAGGACATCAGGGGATTTTCGAGTTGTCCTTGTGCAAGAGCGGTATGAACTGCTTGAATCTCCGAATGGAAATCATCGATCTCGTACCCTATATCATAGACCGTGTCTTCTTGGTCAATCGTCACGGTAAAAGAAGCGGGGCGATGGAAGTTGGGGATCGTGATTTTCCCTTTTGTTCCTTGTAATTCCGCCACCGTCTCTTTTGTTTGGTCAAATCCAGTCTCAATCACTGCAACAAAGTCTTCACTGACAAAGCGTGCTTCAACGTAGGTATCAACCCCAGTTTCATAAAGGCTGTAATCGATCAGTTCGGCAGTTAAATTTTCTGGTGAAAAATCCTGGATAAAGGCTAAGTTATAGATCCCCATATCCAGTAAAGCACCCCCTTGTTTTGGCAGATAATGGTAAGAACTGCCTTCGACTGGTAAATGGCGGCGAAAAGTAGTCGTGACACTTGTTAGTTCACCGATATGACCACCTCCCACAAGTTCTTTTAGTTTGCGATACGCCGGCGTGAAGCGTGGCTTCATAGCTTCCATAAAGAAGACTTCGTGTGCTTGGGCTTGTTTTTGTACGTCGCGCATTTCTTGTGCAGTCAAGGTTGCTGGTTTTTCACATAAAACAGCTTTTTTCGCTTGAAAGGCTTTGATGATCCATTCATAGTGATACAAATGCGGCAAAGCAATATAAACGACATCGATAGTTGGATCATCTAATAGGTTTTGGTAGTCATCAAAGACGACGTCACACGGAAATTTTGCTTGAAACGCTTGCGCTTTTTCCATCGTACGACAAGCAACCCCATAAAGCTGGGCGTCTTGAAAATTTTCTAAACTTGCAGCAAAGCGATTGGCGATATTTCCGGCACCAATAATTCCCCAATTGATCATTTCATTTCCCTCTTTTCTTCAGTTGACGGGTATTCTGAGAGAATCCCTGATTCCAAAACAGTTTGTTTTTTTCTTAACTCGACAATATTTTTTTGGTATTCTTTGGCATACAGCAAGGCAAACAGTGAATCTAAAATATACTCAAAGGCGACCTGTGAAGAAAAGGTGCCGACTTTGAGAAAATCACGTTCATCATGAGAAGCGATGATCGCATGGGTCGCTAATGGGATGATTTTCGCATAGGCGTTTCCAGAAATCACGATCACTGGTACCCCGACATCACGAAAGTGCTGCATGATTTTTTCGTATTGCGTATTTTTCCCACGGTAGGTAATAAACACGGCACAATCATTTTGCGTGACGTTCGATGCATTCCACGCATCATCCCCATATTCATCAGCTACGATCAGATACTTATTGATTTTGACCAACTTATTTTGAAAACTTCTTGCTCGGATCTGAGAATCGCCGCGAGCAAATAAGAAAATCCGCTGTGCAGCTTCCAACGATTGTACCACTGCTTCCATCGTTTCTGGGGCGACCTGAGCATGGGTTTTGTGGATCGAGTTGATCGTTAGATCGGCCATTTTTTTCAAAATATCAGGTGTTTGATCCTTAGGCGAAAAGGGAAAATTCGCGTCAACAAAGGTTGGGTTGAACATCTGATTATGGGCAATTTCAGCCAGACCTAAGCGAAAACTTTTAAATCCTTCATACCCCATCTTTTTGGCTAGACGAATGACGGAAGAGTGGGATGTGTATGTATGCTTGGCGATGACTTCAATCGTCAACGAAGGCACATCATTGATATTTTGCAAAATATAATCGGCAATCCGTTTCTCCGTATTGGTCAATCCTTCTTGAAGCCGTAATTTATCTCCTAATAACATCAAACCACCTCTTTCTAATCATAGCCTAGGACAAAGAAAACCAAAAGCAAAAACTGTACCTTTTTGTCAATTTGGTAAAAATGTTCAGAACCACTCAGCAGTTTGCGAAAAAGTCTGGTCAAAAGAACCTGTTTTTGGCAAAAGACTTCTCATTTCGAAGGATATCAGCAATAATCAAGCTATCAATTCATAGGAGGCGTCATAATGTTAACTATCGCATATCTCGGAAACGGAAAAAGCACCAATCGCTACCATCTGCCTTTTTCAACCAAGCTGCAGGATAAGATCAAAGTAAAGACGATCTATTCACCAAGCGGAAAGCTTACCTGGCCAACACTAGAAGGTGTTCATTACACCTCTGACTTAGAGGATATCTACCGTGATCCTGAAATTCAATTAGTTGTGGTCACGACCCCCAGTCATTTGCATTATGAATTAGGCAAGGATGTCTTGCTTCATGGGAAAAATGTCTTGATCGAAAAACCTTTTACGGAAACTTCGGCACAAGCAAAGGAATTGTTCGCACTGGCGCAGGAGAAAGGCTTGTTTGTGCAATGCTATCAAAATCGCCGCTTTGATTCCGATTTTTTGACCACGCAAAAAGTGATCGAAAGCGGCGTGCTCGGAGATCTCTTAGAAGTAGAGATGCATTTTGATTATTTTCGTCCAGAGATTCCACGGTCAGTGACCGAATTTTCATTGAATACTAGCTACTTGTACGGACACGCTTGTCATACACTGGACCAAGTGATCTCCTATTTTGGACAACCAGACGATGTCCATTATGAGGTTCGGCAATTGCTTGGAAAAAATCGCATGAATGATTACTTCGATTTGGATCTGTTTTATGGTCGAATGAAAGTCTCAGTCAAATCTAGTTACTTCCGATTAAAAGAGCGGCCTAGTTTTGTCGTTTATGGCGAAAACGGCGTTTTTGTAAAACAAACCAAGGATCGACAAGAAGAGCATCTAAAACAGTTTTATCTCCCAGATCATGCCGATTTTGGGATCGATTTGCCAGAGCACTATGGCACACTAACTTATATGGATGCTAACGGGAACTACCATGAAGAAAAAGTCATCTCTGAAATTGGTGATTATAGCCGTGTGTATGAGGGCGTCTATGAAACGATCATCCATGGCAAAGAGAAAATCGTGAAAGACGAAGAAACGATTTTACAAATCGAAATGCTAGAAACAGGCATCAATCAAGTGATTACTGAGTCATAAGGCAGGGTGATTATGGGGCTTTTGACAAGCAAAGCGCCTGAAGGCATCAACTGACTCAACGTAAAGGAGTAGATCCGAATCGAACCTTCAGAAATCCTGCAAGAAGAACAGCAGCTGCAGTTTGCTCATTTTGACAATGACCTCGCATTGCGGTTGGTTATTGCCATCGATCAGTACGTTAAAAGGAACTACCCGAAGCCGGTAGGGATCAAAGTTGTTCATCAAGGCTTGCCGATCATTCGATTTTTAATGGCAGGGCGAAAAGAGAGCCCTTGGCTTGAAAGAAAAGAACGAACGGTACTAGAAAGCGGGCATAGTTCACTGTACGTCTATGCGCAAAAAGATAGAGATATACAATTTGCTAAATGGGCACAAGACGAACATTATGCAATTTGTGGTGGTGGTTTTCCAATTATCGAAGACAGAAAAGTCACTGGTGCTATCTGTGTGTCAGGTTTGGCTCATTTAGAGGATCATAAAGTGATCACCGAAGTATTGAAACAAATGATTTAAGAAGATAGAAAAGGGGAAGCAAGATGAACTTAGCGATTTTAGGGGCAGGCATGATCGTCCATGATTTTTTAACGGTGGCAGGGGATGTCCCACAACTTGAACTGTCCGCTATTTTTGGGACAGAAAATGATTTAGAAAAAATGAATCACTTAAAACAGCAATACAAGATTCAAACCGTCTACACAGAGTTAGGGGCATGTTTGGCGGATCCATCCGTTGACACCGTGTATGTCGCACTGCCCAATCATTTGCATTATTCCTTTGCCAAAGAAGCAATCCTCGCTGGCAAACACGTCATTTGTGAAAAGCCATTTACGTTGCAGACACGAGAATTAGTAGAATTAGCAGAATTGGCTGCTGCCCACAAGGTGCTTTTGATCGAAGCCATCACAAATCAGTACTTAGCCAACTATCAAGGAATAAAAGCGCAGCTTGAAACATTGGGAGAGCTGAAAGTGATTGAATGCAACTATTCGCAGTATTCTTCTCGTTATGATTTATTCAAAGAGGGGACCGTTTTACCTGCTTTTAACCCGAAAATGGGTGGTGGGGCATTGATGGATATCAATATCTATAATATTCATTTTGTCGTCGGGCTTTTAGGAAAACCAAAAAGTGTCCGCTATTTTGCTAATGTCGAACAGGGGATCGATACTTCTGGTATGCTGTTTTTAGACTATGAACAAACAAAAGTCGTTTGTATTGGCGCCAAAGATTCGACAGCGACGATTCGTTCAACGATCCAAGGGACGAAAGGATCGATCATCGTCAATGGGCCGACGAATATGCTTGCCAGCTATGACGTTGAACCGGTCCATGGGGCAAAAAGCCATAAGGATCGCAGCGTTCACGGACATCGTATGTTTGAAGAATTTGTCCGTTTTGCACAAGCCATTCACGAAAATGATCAGGCCTTTGTCAAGGAACGTCTTGCCCATAGCAAGCTGGTGATGGAAGTCGTGGAAAAAGCATTGGCAGATGCCCAGATCGTATTAGGATAATCGCATCAATGAGGAAAGACACCAGCTTCTTAGAAAAGTTGCTGGTGTCTTTGTCTGTTGTCTTATTTTTTCTTCTTTAAACTCAATAAGGTTAGTGGGATACCCAAGGTGAGGTAGCCGACAATCGTCATCAAACAGACCACCAGCCAAAAGTTATCTACTGCTAGAAATGCAATCAGGCCATATGCCACCAGAATCGAGAGAAAATAAAAAAGAAAGAGCTGAAAAAAACGTTTAAAACTCACAGTCATTCATTCTCCTTTGTCGTTAAACTGACAAGAAAAGTATACCACATCAAACGCAACTTCAAGGTCTGATTGTGATCATTCGCAGGAGCCGCAAAAGGCGAATTATTTTGTTGGCTGACCGTGATTCGCTATACTTGAAGGGAAGAGCAAGCGCAGGAATATTTTTTTAGGAGAAGGAGGAGACAGATGAAAAAGGTGGATGTACTGATTATCGGAGCGGGTCCAGCTGGAACGGCTGCTGCCTACGGGTTAAAAGCCAAAGGTAAGACAGTGGCGATCGTTGAAGCCGATTTATGGGGTGGCACTTGTCCCAATCGCGGGTGTGATCCGAAAAAACTACTGATGCGAGGTGTAGAAGTCAAAACAGAGGCGAAACGTATGCAAGGCAATGGTGTTCAAGGACAGGTAGCCATTGATTGGCCGGCACTGATGGCGTTTAAGCGCTCGTATACCGATCGGGTGCCAGAGTCAACCAAACAAGGGTTACTAGCAGAAGGGATCACTACTTACTACGGACAAGCCGCTTTTCGTGATGCCCATACGGTCGTCGTGGACGCAGAAGAGATTCAAGCAGAAAAAATAATTATTGCGACAGGACAGCGTCCAGCCGTACTGCCCATCGTCGGCAAGGAGCATCTACAAAGCAGTACTGATTTTCTTTCCTTTGAAAAGATGCCAGCAACGATTGCTTTCATAGGTGCTGGGTATATTACCTTCGAATTGGCGATGATCGCTCAAGCAGCAGGTGCTGAAGTTCATGTGATCCATCATAATGACCAGCCGCTAAAAGGATTTGATGCTGAATTGACCGCAGAAATGGTTCGTTCAATGCAGGACCAAGGCGTTTCGTTCCACTTTAATCAGAACACGCAGCGAATCACGAAAGAACAAAACCACTATACGATCCAGACACAAGCATTGTCTCTCACCGTAGAAGCAGTGATTGGTGCCACGGGACGCAGACCCAATAGCGACCAGCTGCAATTGGAAAAGGCAGGGGTAGAAACGTCAAAACAAGGGATCGTAGTTAATGAGTTTTTGCAGACTAGTCAAAGACACATCTATGCAATCGGGGATGTGCTAGCGAAAAAGCAGCCCAAACTGACGCCTGTTGCCAGCTTTGAAGCCGCCTATCTTGTCGAGCATATAGATGATCAGAAAACACCCATCCGCTATCCGCTGATCCCTACGCTGGTTTTTGGTGCGGAAAAACTGGCAAGAGTCGGGATCAGTGAGCAAGAGATTGCCGATAATGCCTCAGAATATCATAGCGAGGTGATGGATCTTTCTTCTTGGTATACCTATCGACGAATCAATGATCAAGATGCAAAAATCAAATTGGTTTATAACACATCTGATACCATCGTTGCGGTCACGATTGTTTCTGCATTGGCCGATGAGTTGATCAACCACTTCGTTTTTGTGTTGGAGAATCAGCTATCGAAAGAAGCGCTGGCCCAAATGATTTTTGCCTACCCAACACCTGCTAGCGATTTGTCCTATTTTCTATAAATAATCAAACAAGCCTGCGCTAGTTTCCGCTAGCACAGGCTCTAAATTATTATGTCCGTATTGACTATAGTCCGTGAACCTTAAATGAACCTTAAAGTTAGGCTGGATTTCATTTAGGCAATGTCTTTGTTTTCTAGTAACCCTAGGTTTAGGCTTTTTTTGACAGCCGGCGGACAGCAGCAATCAGTAAGATCGCCGACAAGAAGAGCCCGACCAAATAGATGATGAAAATAGAATCTGGCTCATAGTGCCGATAATTGAATATTTTTACCATAAAAAAGAGAAATGGGATCGCTGCAATAAGGGTTGAAACGAAACGTTTCCGCCATTGTATGAAAAACGATCCAATCACTAGAAAAAGACAAAACGGGATCCAAAAGACCAAATGTCCGATAAGTTCGATTTTTCACACCTCCTAGCAAGTAAAATCATCATAACGTTTCTTCCTAAAAAGCAAGCGTGAAGGAAAAAATAATCCCATTAGGCATGTATGAAATTATGAGTGGAGTCTTCTGAAAAGTTCACAAGAAATCTGAGAATTTCAAAAGGAAATGAAAAAACGAACGGTTAGGAATATCCCAATTGTCCGAGACGAAAAATACCTCTTGCAGCATTCATTTTGACTTGAATCCTGCAAGGGGTACTCTTTTGTAGAAAATCTGGTGCTTTATTCAATTGATACCAAAGAAATGCTTAGGAAGGAGCAGCAGTCCTTTTTTATGGCAAAATGTTCTTACTATAAAAAAGGGAAATGACCATACCTATGTCCAACAGATCCTTATAATAAAATCCTTTCAGTGGGCCAATGTGTAAGAAAAATCCGAGAATCATTAATACAAACAGCAGCAGGAAAAGCAGGTTGAAAGCGGTCATCAAGCGAAAACTGAAATGCCAATTACTCAGGAAATACTGATATTTCGCTGCTCGGTAAACTTTGTTTTGAATCGGAATTTTCTTGAGTGCAGGGATCGATTCGTGATAGGACGTAAATAATTCGTAGTCTTTTTTCGTCAGTACTTCTGAGAAAATGTGCGTCCCTGCCTGAAAGTCGAAATAGCCCCAATGGAATTGTTCTTTATCCTCTGGTGATTCGTGCTTCATCAGCTTTCTTGGCTTGATCGTGAACGCCTTGATGGTCTCATAGGGGTAACTGAAATAGGTGTTACTTTCTAAATAGTCGATGATGACCAGAAAAAGCATGCGGGTTTCTGTGAAAACCAACAAACGATTCCCGCGGGTATCATGAAAGATGTCACGGTATGCTTTTGCTTTCTCGGTTGTTGCATAGGCATAGGCGCCAAGCCCTTGATTGGCGAAGGCGAGGTTTCCATCTGGCGTCAAAGGCAGATAGCCAAGAATCGTTTCGTCTTTTGCTAAAAGCGTCCGAAGCTCCTCTAATAGATCTTGCAAGAAAACATATTGTTTGGACAGCTCGAAGGTTGCTGCTTTTTCTTGTTCAGATATTTTTGTCAGTGAATTGTTTTCATTTAAGACTAACTGTTTAAAATCCATCGATAGTCATCCTTTCTTTTAAGCGTTTGCGGCCACGGGAAAGACGATTGTAGATCGCTGAGACATTTAAGTCCGTCTGCTCTGCGATGGTTTCGGGTGACTCTTGGTAAAAATAGTAGAGCAGAAAGATCCTTTGATCGAGGGCTTCAAGGTCTTCAATAAAGCCCAAAAAGTTTTCCTTTGTCAAAGGTGATTCTTCAATAGCTAGTTCCTGCTCATCAACAGGTTTTTCTTCCAGTGAGCGCTTGTTCAACTTCCGCTTGTGGTCAATCGCACGACTACGACTGATCAAAAGCAGCCAAGTAATCAAGCGGCTTCTTTCTGGTTGGTACGCAGCAATCTTTTGCCAAACCTCGTAAAAAACTTCGTTCGCTACATCTTGGCGCTCGCTCACTTCATGCGGTTGGGAGAGGACACTATGAATCGTCCTCAGCATGCTATCACCATAAACAGCTAACAGTTCTTCTAAGCCGGCATAGTCTTTCTTTTTGATTCGTTCAATGATTTCTTCATCCTGCACCTTTTTCACCCCTTCACACTATATACGAAGAATGTTTGCCTTTTCTATCAGAAAAAGAAAAAAACCTCTGTTAACGAGGTTCATGTTCTTTGGCCAGAAGATCTGTTGACAAGCGCTGGGCCAAATATTCCCAAAGAATGCCGCCAAAAAAAGCGCCTATCATATAAAGAATGACTGCTTGCAGCTCCAATGGATTATTTGCTAGCCAGAAAGAAAATAGCGAGCCGATGATGAATAGGTAGCTGCCAAAAAGCACTTGCCGCCACGAGCGTTTTTTAACAAACTTGCTAATGAGAAAGGTTGAAAGGATCATCAAGAGAATTTGGATGAATGCCAGCGAAGGCAAAAGTGCAAAGTCAGAAACAACCATTTCCCAAAATTGTTGAATCAAGAAAAAGAAAGCAAAGAGAATGAGCCCGCTTGATAATGTACTAAGCCGCAAGGAAGATTTTTTTTTTCGCATTGGTTTACTCCTTGAAAGGTTTTCTTTATTATAGCAAATTTTTAATTAAATAATGTAAAAAGATGAACGAGAAGATCTGCAAAAAAACTTCTCCTACATGTGCCTACTTTTAGTATACTTGAAAGAAACGAGTGGATGGACTCGATACATAAGGAGGATTTCATGCCAACGATTCTTTTTGCGCCTGCGGTATTCAACTTGGCTGAAACGACAAGAATGATCGAAGTCGCTAAACAAATGCAAGGAAATCACCACTGCGAGTTCTTTGGTTTTTCAAAAACCTTTGCTTCACTTATCACTGAAAGTGGCTTTACGTACCATTTGCTGACGCCGACTCTGACAGAAAAACAAGAGGAACAGATCATAAAATTAGATCAACTACGCTCAATCAAAAATCCCTTCACCAAAGAGATGGTTGCCGCGCGTATTCTGAGCGAACAAAAGCTGATCGATAAACTTGCTCCTCAGGTCATTGTAACTGGATCGAATGTCACGATCTTTCTATCTGCTCGCAGCAAACAGATTCCCTTAGTCTACGTAAAACCCTATGCGATGAGCGATCCCTTTTTTCGATCAGATAGCGCATTTATCCCTTCTAGTTTGCGTTTCTTCGGACCGCTAAGGAAACCACTTTGGTATTGGATAAGAAAACAATTGGTAAAATCCCGCTGGATGCCCCGAGCATTCAAACACGCTGCTCAAACAGAAAAACTTTTTATGCCTGAAACGAGCTTACGAATGATGGACGCTGATTTAAATCTCATCACCACTCCTGATTTATTTTTAACGAAAGAGCAGCTGCCAGAAAATTATCAAATCGTTGGGCCGATTTTTGCGAAGCTCGGGTCTTCTTTACCAGACGAAGTGTTGACTTTTATTCAACAAAAGCGGCGGGAAAGAAAACGAATCGTTTATTTTGCGATGGGCAGTTCGGGGAATCCGCGCATGGTGCGAAAAATCTTAGCTTTCTTGCGAAACCGTTCGGAACTAGCGATCATTGCTCCGGTTACACATCTACTCAAGGGGAAACACAACGACTCAGAGAATCTGTTCTTGACCGAATATCTGCCAAGTCATCTATTGCATGAGCATATCGATTTTTCTTTTATCCATGGTGGGGAAGGGACTGTTCAAACAGCTTGTGCATCTGGGAAGCCGTTTATCGGAATTGGGATGCACTATGAGCAATGCTGCAATATTCAGTACTGCGTGGCGTATGGCAATGCAATCGCGCTGACAAAACCATTAACTGAGAAAAAGCTGGAAGCTGCCCTGACTGAGGTTGGTGCTCCGAAGATTTGCCAACAAGCCTATCAGTTAAAGAAGGATTTCCCGACAAATGGTCCTCAGAAAGCGATGCAGGAGATTGAACACTTTTTAGAAAAAAACAATTTTTCTAAATTTTCCTATTAAAAAAGAGCGATTATCATTGAGATAATCACTCTTTTTTAATAGAGATCTACTAGCATCAGCAAGCCTGGGACCCACGTAGTGAAGATACCACAAGCGATCGCAAAATAATGAATCTTACGACCAAAGTTTACCTTCACGATCGTATCCAAAAAGCCGCAAAACCATAACGCTCCCCATGTTAACCAAATCAATGCAAAGAGGGGATCTTGCTCCCATTGCCAAGAGACCCAAGCAAAAGGTAAGGTATTGATGGCTACGAATAGTGCGAAAATCCCATAAATACGTAGATCTAAATCAAAAAGGTAAATGATCCCTACCAACAAATACGTGAAGGCAAAGAGAAAGCCAGTGCCTGCTTCATAATAAGCGCCTTGAAGCATATAGATTAGATTGATAATAAAAGATAACGTACCTGTAAAAAGATTGATCAAAGCAAGTGAGCGGTAGTCAATGTGAAGTAAGCTGCCCCAGCCGTTGATTATCAAAGTAATTCCTACAAAAAATAAACCGATCCCTAACATAAAATCCTCCTTTACTTAAATTTAGAATAACAAATTCTAAGAAAAAATAATAGCTCTATTTATTTTTAGGTCAATAAAAAGGAAAATAATTTTGAAATTTGCTATTTTTTGCTGCTAAATTTGATAAAATCAATACCAAAGAGCGCTGCTAGCCGATGCTTTTCTCGTTAAGGGGAAAATTTCAGCGTATAAAAAGAACTTTTACTCGTTAGAAGAAGGGGAAAAGAGACAGATCAATAGATTTTCAGTGTATTGATCGGACAAAAAGCAGACCAGGTAGCAGTTTATCGGTTTTTACGAATTTGCAGCAGTGAAGACTGTTTTGCGGAAAGGAGGACTTATGCCTAGAAAAGATCGAATCTTACTTTTCATTGACGAATATATGCAAGCTCAAGGTTGCGCACCTACCATACGAGAAATCTGTGCCAATGAAGAAATAAAAACGACCTCTTTGGTTTATCGTCATTTGCTGCGTCTCGAAAAAAGAGGCCTAATTTACCGAGCTTATCGCTTTAAGTCACGTTCGGTTCGTTTTACAGACGAAGGGAAGGCCTATGTCAAAGCGTTGCGACAAGCACTTTTAGCAGACGAAAAACAAACGCATGACAATGAAGAATAGCTTAACACCAAAATAAAAAAGCCTAGAGGCTTTTTTATTTTGGTGCACGGTAGCCAGCAGCTTCCGCTTCAGCGATCGTTTTGAACCATTCTTTCGGATTCGTCGTATCATCATAGTATTTAGATCCTGGCAAATGATAGATGCCGCTTCTTGATCCTTTGATCAAACCATTTCCTTGTTGATCGACATATTCTTTCTGTTTCTCCTCTGTTTCACTGTTTTGAGAAGTGGCTGTTGTCGTGTTGTTCTCACTACTTGTAGCATTCTCCTGTTGCGTCATATCTTCATTTGAAATCTCGCTGCTGCCATCCGCATAGTTGATCGTGACACCATCTTGGATGTTGAAGATATAATAGTTGAATTGGATCGTATCGTCGCCAATAGATTGGGCTTGCATCTGTACCCCACGGGCAACCAGCTCGTCATCACGATAGATTGGAGTGACAGAATATCGAACATAATGGTTTTTGTCTTGCTTGAGATAGTAGTTGATATCCATTTCTAACCGCAACATCTCTGGATTGTTCAATTGACTAGTTCCCGTGATCAAATTCTTCCAGTTTGCATTTTCGCCAGCTAAAGCAAACCCAATCAAATGCGTCCGATTATATAAATATTTCCCATTGGGGAGCTGTTTATTACGCCAGCCTGTCGGTTTCACGCTGGAGATATCGCCACGTTTTTCCGTAGGCATTAAGGATTGATTCAACATTGCTTCAGCCGAAGTCGCTCGATTGAGGTGGTCAAGGTCGCCGTATGCTTCCCAGGCACCATTTTCAAGTGAAAGGTCGTCTTCTGAAAACTCAGGGATGTTCTGATTGACTTCAATCGTTTGGGTGCCTTGGTAAGTTAACTGTGCCAGCTCATCTGCACGAATATCCTTAGCAGAAGTGACTGCCACTTCTGATGATGGTGTTTTGTGATTTGGGAATAGATCATTACTGTGTAGGAAACTAAATCCGACTGCTGCGAGTGCGAGAAGCGCAGTGACCGATCCGATAAATGTTTTTTTCTTTGCCATCTTTTTTTGCCTCTCTTTTCATTGATGTATAGTTAGCATAAACGGGGAGTAAAAAAACTGCAACCCATTCATCATACCATTTGCATGGAGCGTTTTACAGAACTTTCAGGTTTCTTTTGCTTTTTGATCTCAAATGTTCTTAACCCACTTTCTTTACCAAGGGAACATGCCTGAATGGTTTTTTTTATTTGCAAGTCATATTTTTCATGTTTTAAAAAAACTATGTGATATAATGAATAAAGTTGTTGCTATTTCCCTTTGATGCTTGTTTTAATAACAGGCATCTCCAGCTGCGGAACGAAATTTCAGCTGTATAGCACGCAACCTTCAAACGAAAGAAATCTGGACAATTTTCTGAACGATTTCCTTTCTTTCTTTGAGCAAAATTACAGGAGAAGGAGTGTATCCCATGAACCAGCAAGAAACCATCTTACATTATTTAAATCAGAAAGACTCTGAAAAATTAAAAGAACTCGTATCAGGAATGGAAGAGCTGCCGTTGTTACAATTGTTCAGCAATTTATCCGCGGATGAAAAAGTGATCGTTTTCCGACTATTACCGAAAGATAAAGCACTTATCCTGTTTGAAGATTTGACACCAGCTACACAACAACACTTATTACGCTCTTTCACCGATGAACGGGCAACCGAGTTTGTGAACGAAATGGCACCAGATGTCCGAGTAAGACTCTTGGATGAGTTGCCAGCGACCGTAACACAAAAACTTTTACAATCAATGGCACCGGATGAACGTGCTGCAACAAACCTCTTACTAGGGTATGAAGCCGAAACTGCGGGTCGTTTGATGACACCGGAATTCATCACATTGAAAAAAGATATGACGGTCAATCAAGCGTTAGAAAAAGTGCGAATGCAAGCCAAAGAAAAAGAAACGATCTATACGCTTTATGTTACTGATCAAACGAAAACGTTAGAAGGTGTTTTGTCGCTGAAAGATCTCTTAATGGCACAAGGGGAGCAACGCATCAGTGAGATCATGTCCCAAAAAGTTATTTATGTGACCACGGACACCGACCAGGAAGAAGCAGCCCGTTTGCTAAATGAACTAGATATCATTGCGCTGCCAGTCGTAGACAAGGAATCACGAATCGTTGGGATCATTACCGTCGATGACGCGATCGATGTCATCGAGCAAGAAACAACGGAAGACATGTTTAATGCCGCTGGTTTAGTCGATGTTGCTTCTAATGAAGCAGACCGTAGTAATGTTTTGATCAATGGCAGCCTGTGGCAAATCTGGAAAGTCCGCTTGCCATTCTTAGTGATCACGCTTGTTGCTGGGCTTTTAGCTGGGGTCGTCATTGATGAATTTGAACAAACGTTGGAGTCGGTGGCAGCCGTTGCGATTTTTATTCCTTTGATCATGGATATGGGTGGAAACGTTGGTACACAATCCTCTACTGTATTTGTTCGGGGAATGTCGTTAGGGCATATTGATCTTTCAACCTTCACCCGCCATTTCTTTAAAGAAGTTTGGATCGGTTTGAGTCTAGGCTTGATCGTCGGGATCATCTCTGGAACCGCTGCTTCACTTTGGCAAGGGATCCCGATGTTAGGGGTCGCTGTTGGGATTTCATTAGTTTTTGCTATGACCTTAGCCGCAGCACTTGGCTTTTTAGTCCCGTTTGTACTTATTAAACTAAACATCGACCAAGCAGCCGGTTCGGCACCGATCATCACCTCGATCAAAGATATTGCTGGCTTGTTTATCTACTTCGTTTCAGTAAATGTTCTTTTGGGTCATTTGCTTTAGCATACTGTCCGTTCCAGTGGTATAATAAAGCGACATCGCATGATGAGCACAACATAGAAAGGGGAAATGTCCTATGACAAATCAAATGAAGCAACATCAACTCGGAGGTTTCTCTTTTTAAGTGCGGCCTCCTAATTAACTGGAGGGAAATCATGGAAAAACAAGGAATCGTGGTCTTTCAGGCTAAGGATATCGCAAAAGTCCGCCTGACCACAGGAGAAGAATGTTTAGCAACCGTTTCAGGAAAATTTCGTCAACAGGCACGAGTGCCAAAGGATTATCCTATTGTTGGTGATTTTGTCCAAGGGCAGGTGTATGATCAAGATCATTTCTTGATTGATGCTTTGCTCCCACGAAAGAGTTTTTTACAACGAAAAGTAGCTGGAAATCGGACGGATGAACAAGGGATCGCTGCGAACATCGACACGGTTTTTATTGCAACCAGCGCCAATGAAGAATTCAATTTCGCTCGGTTAGAGCGCTTTGTCACGATCGCTTGGGACAGTGGCGCTAACCCAGTGATTCTCTTGACCAAAGCCGATCAAGTCACAGCTGATGAAAAAGCAGAGCTGTTGCAAGCATTAATCGATGCTTTTGGTGTGAAAGCATTCGCTACTTCTATTTATGAACCGAACGAATTGCTGACAGAAGCCTACTTTTCAGACGGAAAAATCAGTGCATTTATCGGTTCGTCAGGCGTTGGGAAGTCCAGCTTATTAAATCAGCTCATGGAGCAAGCCGTTCAAAAAACCAATGACATACGAGAGGATAGTCGAGGACGACACACGACGACGAGTCGCCAGTTGTTCACACTGCCCTCTGGCGCAATGATCATCGATACTCCTGGCATGCGGGAAGTTGGCATCAGTACCGTTCGGTCAGCTTCGATCGAGCAATCCTTTGAAGCGATCAGTCAATATGCTGAAGGTTGTTTCTTCAGAGACTGTCAGCATGAAACAGAACCGAAATGTGCGGTCAAAGCAGCTATTGCTGCCGGTGAGCTTTCAGAAGCAGCCTTCGCTCGCTATCGCAAAATGGAAAAAGAGCTGGCGTATTTGAAACGAAAAGAACAGATCAAAGAAATGAAAAAGTAATAGTTAGCACTCCTTTCTATAAGAGGAGTGCTTTTTTGTACGTGTCAAGAGCGCCTTGTTGAGTAAAGAAGAGGAGAGCCGCAGCCAACGTTCTTGTGTTTTCACGAAAAGGCGGCCAATTCCAAAGGGCACTACATGCTAAGTGGTTGAACTAAACTAAGATCGCCTGCCTGGTTACAAGCTGTCGTCAAGAAAAGCAGGATAAAAAAACACAGTGGGGTGTTGTCCCACTGTGTTTTGAGCAATGATTTGCCCCTGCCAAGGTATTTCTAGTATAAAGCGTTGATTCTTAAATAGCAACTCGAAAAAAACGCCTCATTCAGCAGAGCGCAGAATTTTCGTCATGGCTTTTCCTTTCGCCAATTCATCGATCAGTTTATCTAGGTAACGAATTTCTTGAACTATTGGCTCTTCGATCTCTTCTACCCGAATCCCGCAAATCACACCAGTAATCTGTTTTCGTGCAGGATTGAGCTGAGGGGCTTGCTTAAAAAAGTGTTCAAAAGAAACATCATCAGCCATCTGTTGGAGTGTTTCTTGGTCATACCCAGTCAGCCAGGTAATAATCTGATCTACTTCTTCTTTTGTCCGATTTTTCCGTTCTGCTTTGGCAATATACAGAGGATAGACTTTCGCAAAACTCATTTGGGTAATCTTTTGATTTTTCATGATAAACTCCTTTAGTCTTTACACAAAGTATACTTCATTTTTTTCTTTTTGCCGAGATTTTCAACGTTTGTTGTGTGCCAAAATAGGCGAGGGGACTAAAGGATGATTTTTTCTTCTTGTTCACGAAACCCCAATACCTTTTGTCGTGACTCGCCATCCCAATAGAGCAAGTCCAAATTCTTATGCAGCATTAGCTGTGTATATAATTCTTTCAGAGTCAAAGCAGGCTTTTTGGGTTCGAAAAATAAAATCAATTGGTTATGACTATCTTGTGCGATCGTCGTAAAAGGAATCAGGTTTTCTTTGTAAGTTAAATAAATTCCTTGGTAATCTGCTGCACTCGACGACGTTGTCAGTGCTGTCAAGAGGTCTCTTGCTCTCATAATGAACCCGCCTTTACTGTTTTTTGTCGATAGGCATCGATATCCAACATGATTTTTGTTTTGCCGTATACCGTATACTTTTGCACCACGAATTGGTGGCGCTTATTCCAATAGCCACCCACAGTTAGAAACATGCCCTCATCAACATCGCCTAAAAAATTCAAACTGTGCTTCGCAATCAAACAGTTGGTGGTGCCTAGTGTAAAGCGGACCAAAGGGGAGGGGGCAAAGGAGACGATCCTTATTTTTGAGACAGCGCCTTTTTGTGTTTGCATCAGGTATTCCTCCTTTAGTAAGTAGTAAAAAGCGGATCATTCGTTGAGATCAAACCATTTTTTCTCTTCATAAAAAGCAACATGACGAATCTCATCATAATGAATTTTTTCTGTGGTTTCTCCCGTCAAATAAATGCCCAATGTGTCGTATCCGTTGATTTTTCCGACAATATCTGGGGGATAGCCACCTTCTTCATTGACTTCTTCTCGTTGGATCGCCACAGTTAGATTCTTTTTCATCGCTTCGAATAAGCATTGATTGATTTCTTCCGTTGTGAGTGACGGCTTAGGCGGACAATCAAACGTGCGTGTCGGCTCTTCTTCAATTTCAGTTGTATGCTCAGATAAAAAGAATCCTTGCCACTTTAGCTTTTTCCGATCTTCATATGGTTGCAGCATACCCATAGCAATCACCTCTTATCTATATAATACAAACATACGTTCTCTTTTGTAAAGCGAACAGATTTTTAAATTTCTGATTCTTCTATGAAACATCTAAAAAGTGCATCAAACAAGGGGATAGTGGCGGGTATCGTTTTTTTATACTATATATGTTATAATTTATCCTGAAGTAATCATGAACGTTTTAGAAAATAGCTGGCGAAAAAGGAGAATAGTATGTCTGGATTAATCGTGGTCCTGCTTACGATCTACTTTGCAAGTAGGAAAGATAAAGAACAGTGGCTTTTTGATCCCAAACGATTGACTATTCTGGCGCTTATGTTTGTGATCGTCGGCATAAGTTGGGGCTTAAATGACAAAATAATGAAGGATCCTCGGAACCAAAATATTAGAAGTGATTTACTGTTTAATTATTCGTTCCCCTTATTGATAGGTATGCTAGGTCTATTTATCAAAGAAATACCACGGTGGGGACGGATCGTGACTTTGTCATTTGGCTTTATGATTTTTGGGTATTTAGCTATGCACTATTTGATAGGGTTTCACAACCCGTATTGGGAAAATCTACAGCTAAGTCCATTGTATTGGCTACCAAGTGACTAGCCATACGAAAGTATCGCCAATGGAAACGAAAAAAAGCACTCCCTTTATTGAGTGCTTTTTTCGGCTAAATCACTGCAGCAAGATGTTTCTTTTCCCAAAAAATGGGTTGAACCTAAGTAGCAAGGGGGATCATATAAGGAGAAGTCACGACTGTTTGAATCAAACCGATTGATTCTTGACTAAACCGTGTCTTTTGATCATTGCCAAAGTAAAATATGCGACGAGCGTTCCTGCAATCCCAAAAAGTAAATCGATTCGATCAGGGGTGTTCATAAAGCCCAAGACAGTCTCGCTCAATAGATTGGCAATGAGTAAGAGCAGGGTCAATAGCGTGACGGCTTTAAATGGCGCACCTACGAGAAGCCAAAAGTACCCCAGTAAGCCAATAATCAAACTAATCGAAAAATTGGAGATATGAAGATAAAAGTCAGGATACATCGAAGTAAAGAAAGAAACGTCCAAGTACTTTGATAAGTAGAGGAAGAGGGCTGTGAACACGAAAAGCAAGTAGAGGAGTGACGCCCAGATTTTTGGTAAAAAGACTAGCTTTAATTGCTTCTTCTTTTTCATTATTATTCTCCTTTTAAAATTGTCAGCTTATACGGATGGAATTGCTTTTATCGGGTGTTAATTACACAGTGGAAAAAACAAGCTGCAAACCAGGCAAATCAGTAGTCTGCAACTCATTAATGGTAAAATGAGTTGAGGTGATAAAATGACAATAATAAACAATCAGCGATTATGGTTAGGTATAGGGATAGAAATTATTTTGCTCATATCATTCAGCATGATTATGTATTTCATCCTGACGAGTGGCAACTTGAAGCAAAACCCGTTCAGCAGTCGACGAAAAGGAAAAATAAGCTTATGGGTAGCTGCTGGTTTGATTTTACTTGCCATGATTCTAGTATTCCAAGGAATGATCAACGGCGCTTTATTCAGACTTTTTTAGCAAAATATGGACGTTTATGTCGACCTATGAACATTACAATTATATTAAATAACGAAATACCCTAAATTATCTACATGATTTTAGGGTTCTTTTTTATCGAATCATGTAATAGATATTTGCTGGCATTTGCAACGTCTAACTACTTGTGTAAGAACTTTGAAATGGATTGGCTATATATGAATAAAGTTCTAGGTAAAAGCTCAAAGATTTTCAACATGATTATAGCATACAATCAAACCGATTGGTTCGTGAATCAAGGCTGATAGCTTGATTCTGTATTTGCTGAGATAAAAAAGACGAATCCGTATGTAACTTGCTACAAGACCGTTAACAATCTGTTGATTAGTAAATCCAAAAAGAATCTGAAGAAACTTGTAAAATAAGAAATTCTTAGCTTTAGTTAAATTTTAGATGAATTAGAGACAATTTTCTGATAAAAGTCATTCGGAGGGAGGTAAAATGATGCAAAATTGACTTGAACTGTCTAAAATATCACGAACTCTTTTTCGAATATAACTTTGTATAATATATATTATGTAAACTAAAATATAAAATTTTTCGAACACCGTATTTAACTGGTAATTTTACGGCTCTCCTCCCTCTTATTTAGGAATATTTCCTTTAAATTCACCTAATTGGCAGCATAATCCAAAAAAATGGTTATTTGAGCGATAGTTTTTGTTTGTTCTAGGTCTGATAAGAAAATCAACTGACAAATTATACCTGTACCTTTGTCTGTATTTGATCTTGTTGATTCTTGAATCTTTGAATTCAAGGTTTGTTTGCAGCTGCTGGCCAAACTCAATGAATCAGTCAAGTATCGTTGTTCACGATCTTATCAGTAATGATTCGCACTTAACCCAGCAAATTTGTGCTAACTAATAGCCTAATGGGAATCTTGATCACAGGCAAACCAGCAACGATAAACAAGAAACATTTCGTTGCGTTCAGTTTTCACTTAAACGGATCAGATTCCCATAGCGAGTCCTAATCAAGGGTGCACAGTCATCTAAGTACAAGTTTCGTTTTGTTGCTGCCAATAAAGCAATGACAGCTACGGAAAGTTTCAAACTATGTAATACAGGATCGCCGAAAAGACAATGATCAAAATGACCAAGACAACGATTAGTTGATTTAAACGTCGAATAAGCAGGTTTTTCTTGTTTTTTTCAAATTCTTTTCCTTCATTTCGATAATATTCTCTATCTTTTGTTCCCACGAGCGCCAACTCCTTTTCCCTGATTTTATCACTATCCTGAAAACAATGGGTGCAATCAAGGTGTTTTGTACAATAAATGGCAGTATTTTGTTAGAGCCTACAATCGTATGCGTATAGCGACTAAATAAGACGACTGACGAGTTCCAAGTGATTCATAACGGCAGCTTTCCGAATAACGCCCATACCAGGAAACGCCCCTTGCTGATAAGCAGCAACTAATAGCTGCAGCCCAGCTGTTTGCGTAGGATACTCTTCCTCATGCTGTAACAAAGCTTCCATGACTTCGAAAAACTTTTCTTTCTGACTTGGTAATTCTTCCTCAGAAAATAAGTGAACGATTCGCAAGTCTTGCTCTGCTGTCGGATAGATCCAATGCAAAACCAACCGTTTTGAGGGATAACTGTGCTCATAATAAATTTTGCTATCGACAGAAAAATCACTAAATCCCGCATAGCCCAATTTATGATAAAGATGATGGGTTTTTGAAAATCCTTCGTCTGGACATTCTGTATAAAAACTATTTTTAGGTAAACGGGTAAACGGATCTTCCATCAGTAGTTTCGGGCCGTTGATTTTATTTAACAAACGAAACTCTTTGCTTACCAGCACCGGCAGCGTATTTTCCCGCCAATCACTAGCGAGTGCTTGGTCCGCTTGATGGATGATCCAAAGATCAGGCTTTTCTTCCA
Organism: Enterococcus sp. DIV1368d; assembly: GCF_050542975.1. Taxonomy (NCBI): domain Bacteria; kingdom Bacillati; phylum Bacillota; class Bacilli; order Lactobacillales; family Enterococcaceae; genus Enterococcus; species Enterococcus sp. DIV1368d. Next base: position 1,802,940 of record NZ_CP172939.1, read on the forward strand.
CTGTCTCAATGGGGCGATCTACGATCATTGCTTTAGGGGCAGCAACATTTTGCAACTCTGCTAACCCCTCTGCCGTCAGAAAAGCTCCCGCCTGTGGATTGCGAACCAGATAAAAAGGATGCTGCTTCCTTTGAAACAGGTCAATGGTCGTCCAAAACGTTTTTGATTGCTTGACTGGTTCAATGATCGGCTGGATCGCGTCTGACAAACAATCTTGTTCCAACAGTGCTTTCAACGCCAATAAATCAAATTGTTTTCCACGAATATACGGGAAGTACATCTTCTTCTCTCCTTCTTACTCGCCTGATAAAAAACGTTTTTCCAGCGCTTCATAGGCTGATCTCGTAGCGGCCAATTCTTCTTTCAAGGCTTCGATCGCTTGCAGCTGAGTATCTTCAATAAATCGATCATAGTAATTGACTCCACCACCGAACAAGTCATACTCAGGCTGACGTTTCTTCAGTTCTTGGTACAAACGTTCTGTTGAAAATACCCGCAATCCTCGAGCAGTCTGTTTTGCTTTGCCGACTTCTCGCGCTTGTGCCGAAATCAACCGAAACAATAAGGCATTTTCTGGAACCTGCAGCTCTTGCCGTTGGGGCTTCTTTTCGACACTGAAATACCCTTTGCTGCCCGATTCTTTTTCAAGAAATGCATGATAGACCAGAACACCAATTGTAGGTCCAATCTGATCTTTGACTTTCTCATACAATGCCTTGGGTAAGACAAAATAATTATAATTCCCAATAAAGGATAGTTTTGCTTTTGAGCGAAAATCTGCCAAACTAACTTTGAGTTCGTAGCAACGCCATTCAAACGTGTTTTCAGTCGTCAAGCGACAACTCAAAGTATCCACGATGCCGTGATCATCTGGCATGACTACCTCTTCTACCACAATATCACTGTTTTCCCGACAATAATAATAAAGTGCCTCTTCCATTTCTAAAGTTAAGGATGTCTTCACAAATTCACGACCTTTGTCTTGTTTCACCTATTATAAAACATATGTTCGCATTTTGGAAGAAGGAAATAAAAGCAGCCTATCATCCTCTCACCCATTCGGGCATCCGTTAACGAGAATCTCTTCAACCGTCTTCTTTGTACCGCGGAATCGTAACAAAAAAAGCAGCAAGAGCACACCAAGTTGAGCGATTAATAGACCTTTAAAGGGAAATTCAAAAGTAAAGCCTGCGGGAAGATGAAAGAAATGGAAAAAATCCTGCAGTGCTTTTTGACTAAGCCACAGACCGCTGACAAGCCCTATCAAACTAATAACAATGCTTTGAATGCCTACAAAGAAAAGCTCTTCAAAGGTGATTAACAACGGAGACTGTCCTAACAACAACCGAATACTCAGAGATTGCTGCTCCTCCCCCATCAAATGAAAACGATACATGTGATTGCAGTGCCATAAAAAGGCGGCGATCAAGCCTATAGTTAGAACGCCTAGTACGAAGCGTAGCAACTGCAAAAAGAAAAGCCAACTGGCATACGTGAGATCCATCTGATTCTCACTGCTATTTGTTTCATATTGTAGCCATTGATGAAAAAACACTAGCCAATGCTCTGCAAAGATGGCGATGATCAGTAGAAGAATCGCCAATACACCACTCATCAGCAAACTGCGCCTACGAAGTGCTGCGTGCCAGCCGAATTGGCAAGGATAGTAGAAGTACCGCCATTTGTTCATGATAACCCTCCTTTTGGCGTCTATTTTACAGAACTTTCCAAATTTAGACAAATATCATCTTGTTTACATAATATAATTATAATCAAAAAAAGAGTGCGGCATGCAGTCCACACTCTTTTCCCTTTAGCTATCGACGTTTACAAATACCTTGTCAGTAGCTGCAACAAACGCTGCGGAAATTCTGTTAGATTGGAAAGATCAATAAAGCGTTCTTCCCCATAAATCGCTTTGATCACCTCTTTGTCTTGCCCAATAGCAGCTGCAAGAAACAGCACCCCTTGTCGTTCATAGTCAGCGATCACCTGCTGAATATCTTCTTTGGCTTTTACCCCTGTATAATCAGGAAGAGCTTTTGGCTGGCCATCACTGATATTCAAGAGTAATTTAGTGGTTGCCGGCTGATGAGCGAGCTTTTCAGCTAGCACACGCAAGACAGCTCCATCACGGTTATTTTGCCGAGGCTTCATTGTCATGAGTTTCTCTGGCACAAATTCAAAGCCTTCATTAAATTCTTTGTATGCAAAAAGCGAGGTTTTTTCACGAGCGGTCACGTCCGCTGTGTCGCCATAGATCATCAATGGCAAAGATAAACGTTCGGCAAAAGCATTCACCGCTAAGACCGCCTGTTGGGCATACAATATCCGATCTTCTCGAATCATCGAACCTGATTCATCGATGCGCAAAGCAAGAGCTAAGGAAGGCTGTTCGTGAGGTGGATTCTTCTTGTCAAAGGTCCGGAAATCCTGATACGCAACCTTGCTGGCATCAAAGCGTGTACCACTGTACTTACCTTTACTGTATGCCGAAGCTTGTTCGTTTTCCAATACTTCTTGGGTTTGCTTGATCAATGACTCTACGATCGGCAGCAACGGCTGCAAACGCTGTTGGGCTTCAGTCGCTTTTTCTAAATCGACGGGTGGTCGATGAACGATCAGCCCTTCTTTGGCATGGATCGATTCTTTCAATGCTTGTCGTGCTGCCTTTGATGCCGTGGTTTTCTTTTCTTTCTCCTGGGCTTCATACGCTTCTATGGACAAAGAATGAGAAGCAGGAGCTGCCTCTTGTGTCTCACTCCCAGCTTTTGCTTGGCCATCATGACTATTGCGTTCTAGTTCTTCTGAAAACGTCGCCTCAGTTGCTGCGCTTTTCGCTTCTTGTTTGTCAGAATCACTGGTTTCCATCGTTTCCGCCTCAGTTTCTTGATTGACGGTCTCAAGGACTTGCTCATTTTTTAGGATGGGCGTGCCTTCTTCCACTACATTGCGTTGGTCAGCCTCTTCGCTGCTGATTCGGCGTCCTTTGATTTGTTCTTTAAAGGCATTTAGCGGTTGTCCAGAAAACAAAAGCCGCAATTGCGCCAATAATCCTGAAGCTTCTAACGCCTGTTGTAACAGAGAAAGCTCATTTGGATCGGTAGTGATTTTGTAGAGCACTTTGCTATCAATTGCTGTAAAGGGATCTTGTCCTTGTTTGACTGCATTTAACCAATAAAAATAAGAACGCATGCCCGCCACCCCTTTGATGGCGTTGGCTTTGGCGGTCACGTCTAGTAATCGTATGATTTCAGCCATTTTCTCTGCAGTCGTTTTGTCCGGATAATTGGTTTTGGCAATGCCTCGCTGCACCATGACTGCTAGCTCAGGTAAATCCATTTTTTCAGCGTGCTGCATCCGATCTCGCAAGGATTCGTTCAAGGGGCGGTTACCTTGGTAATTCCGATTCGTTGTGATGATCACCACACAGTCAGGGTGTCGTCGAACAAAGCCAGTCGGGATATTTAGCATCCCGTTTTGTTCAAGGGCCGAGTTTAGTGCCACTAGTACCGAAGCATCACGAATGACCGTTGGCTCTTGAATCTCAAGCAAGTAGCCTTTTTCCAGCGCCCGTACGATTTCGGAGGGATAAAATTTGTATTGAATCGTCGGTTGCTGATCACTGGTTTCAATCCGTTCGATCAGTTCCGCAAATTTCGCCCGTGCCCGCTCACGAGTCAAGGAAAAATGCCGCTGGATCAATGCCAAGACATCTTCAAAACAATCACTTTGATAAATCGCATCCAGCAAGTCCTTGTCCTCTTCTTGGTCGGTGTTGATCACTGGTAACAAAGCACCAAATACATCTGACTTATCCATATCCGCAAAGCAGGTGATTTTGGTGTAGGGCAGTTGCAAGTCGGCAGAAAGTGCCTTTGCCAACTGGGTCTTACCAGACCCAGCATCGCCTTCCAGCAACACATTGAAGATCTTCATCTCTGGATCCGCCCAATTCAACGCGATCTCTGAAGCAATTCGTAGTTCTTCAGCACTGGTCTGATGACTTTGTGGTTTTTTCCAAATCATGGTTTGTTCTAATTTGCTAAAAGCGCGTCCTTTCGTTACAACAAAAGACGGTTGATTTTGTGTCATGGCAATCTGCTCCTTTTCTTAATAACCTAGCTCATCTAAAAGCCGCTTTAGGATTTTGAAGCGTTCGCCGTATAGCTCGCCATCTTTTTGCAAGGAATCATAAAAAAGTAGAATGTCTTCATCGATCTTAGGATTTTCGGTGTCTACTTCAACGGTCATACGATTTCCTTGTAAGCCAATGATCTCGATCAACGGATTTTCAGGATCGTAAAACTTTTCATGGCGATAAGCCTCTTGAAAATACAAACTAGATTGCGCCACTAAGATTGCTAGATCTAAGATTCTAGTGAGCGGTAGTTCTTCTGACTGACGAGACCATTTTTCACCTGTGTGGCGCCAAACCTTGCCTGAGATATCGACTTTTCCCCGGTCGTTCCATTGTGCCAATCCGAGGGAAAGACCTTTTGCATCCGTATGTAACGCATTTTTTCCGTCAACAGTATCATAGTCTTCCACTTTAATGACGGGCTTATGTTTCAAGTTTTCTGGTATTTTCATTGTTCTCACTCCTTGTTTAGTAAATTACTAATTTACTAGATAGAGTAAGTATAATGAGGAAGCTGGTTTGGAACAAGCAAAAGGTCTTTTCTAGTAGCTAGGGACAGATGTCTATAGAAAAAGCACTTGATAAGAAGCATCTAAAAACAAACGCTCTTAAAAAGTGCTTTTTATGACGCATTACTTCACTAACTCAATTGATTGAAAAAATGGCGCAACGCTTGTTTTCTCTGATGTGTAAGCTGCGCTTTAGGAATGCCTTGGATCGCCCCTTCAATGCCGTAGAGCATATGCAAGCAAGCGCCCGCATCGCATTGTTGGCGGATAGCTAGAAAAACCTCTTCGACCGTTTTTGTGCGTAGTTGTTCAGGAGTATTGATGCCGATACGTACCAGGTGATCCGCTAAAACCTGACCTACATTTGGTAACTTTTGCAGTTCATTCATAGGTTTCTCCTTTTTGATTGTTGTCATCCTGCCCGTCTTCCTCTTGACGAACCAATGCATAGAGCTTCATATCGAACAGCTGCTGGTTTTTCTCCGCATGCTTTCGCAAGACGCCTTCTAACGTAAAACCTGCCTTTTCCAACACACGACAAGAGGAATGATTCTTCGCAAAAGATTCTGCAGACATACGAACAATAGTTGATGTAGTAAATACATAGTCACATAGTTGCTGAACAGCTTGGGTCATCAAGCCTTTTCCCCAATACTCTTGTGCAATAGAGTAGCCAATCTCAGCCGTTCTATAATGGATATTTTCTTTGCGAACAGCACGGATACTGCCGACTGCTCGGTCATCCACAGTGATCGCAAAGGCAAATTCTGCTTCCTCCACAGATCGAATATAGGCTTGTGCATCTGCGACCGTATAGGGGAATGGCAACCCATCTCGTAAATAATCGTGGATGTTTTGATTATTTAACGCATGGGCTAAATCTTGCGCATCGCTCATTTGCCACCTTCTTAAGGAACACTTCATAGCAATTCCTCCTTTGTCAGTCCTTCATTTTGATCCTATTGTACGAGTTTGCGTGTTTTTTTACAAGCGAATCTCAAAAAAGCAGAAAAAAGAACCAGCTAGACAAACGTCTAACTGGTTCTTACATACAATGTCTTGAAAAGATAAAGGCGTGAATGAACATAGAAAAAATAATAATTATTGCGCTGAAATAGCGATCCCAATGGCTTTTTCTCCTAAATGCGTGCCGATAACTGGTCCGAAGTGACCAATCTCAATTTCTGCATTTGGGTATTTCGCTTGTAGCTTCGCTTTTTCTTCTTTCGCTACTTCTAAATTATTGGCGTGGATTACATAAAATTTAACAGGCAATGCGATTTCTTGCTCCCGTTGACCAATGATATCTTCTGCGCGATTGAATGCTTTTTTACTGGAACGAATGCGCTCGTAAAGCACAATTTTTCCTTGATCAAAGGTCAAGATCGGTTTGATTTTTAATAATCCGCCAATCAAGGCTGCCCCATTGGTTAAGCGACCGCCGCGAACCAAGTTATTCAAGTCGTCCACGATTAGATAGGCATAGGTATTGTCTCTGATAGTGTCCAGATGGGAAATGATCTCTTCTACGGTTTTGCCTTGACTTGATAGATCAAGAGCGGTTTCTACCATGTGACCCATCGGCATACTTGTGATTTTCGAATCGTAAGGAATGATTTGAACGCCTTCGATTTCATCGGTGATTCCATAAAGCGTTCCGATAAATCCAGAGATCCCGCTTGATAAGTGGATACTAATGATCGTGTCGTAACCGCGATCTTTCAATGACTCATATAAGGCTAACACTTCCCCTAATACCGGTTGAGAAGTGGTTGGGAATTCTTTGCTGTTTTTCAGCAAAGCGTAATACTCATCAGCTTCAATGTCGATACCTTCATTGTAGACTTTTCCATCTAAAATAACAGGAATCGGTATGATAAACAAATCTTCATGGTTTTTGATCCGTTCCGGCAGATAAGCTGTACTGTCAGTAACAACGGCTAATTTCATTCTTTTTCCTCGTTTCAACAAATTTCAAACGTCATTAATAATATAGCATAAATTTACTTACTTTCAAATGGTTTTCAGAACTTTTCATTCTGCTTACTCATTAAGAAAATTCCTGATCGCTTGTTGATTGGTTTCAAGATTGACGACTAACACACTTCCGGCACTCACACTTGAACCGTATTGCCAAGAGTCAGCGACTGGGACAGTCAAGCTGTCGACTCCTCCCGCCCCTCGAGCAATCGAGAAGGTATTTTTTAATAGGAAAGACATTGGCAGGTTGGTGGAAGCATAGCCTAAGACTTTTCCAGCTGCATAAGGCAATTTTAAAATAGCTAAAGGATTTTTCATTTCGCTAAAGATCGCATCCATTACTTGCTGCTGTCGTCTTACACGACCGAAGTCACCTTCTTCGTCCATCCGAAAGCGTGCGTATTGCAACAGCTCAAGCCCATTCATTTGTTGTTGCCCTTGCTTGATGGCAACTTCAAGATTTTTACTCATATCTTTTTCCGCGTTGATAGCAACGCCTGAGGGAAACAATGTGTCGATCACTTTTTCAAAGGAACGAAAGTCAACTTTTGCATAATAGTTGGTTTCTAGCCCGAAGTTCTCCGCTAACGTTTGTCTAACCAAATCAGCACCACCAAAGGCATAAGCCGCATTGATCTTGTTTTCGCCATAACCGGGAATCGTAACTAAAGTATCCCGCATAAAGGAAAGTAGCTTCGGTTGCTTACTGGGACCATCTAATTGCAAAACCATAATAGTGTCTGCTCGTCCAGCTTCTCCTTCACGACTATCACTACCAATGAGCAATATATTCCGAGCACCATTTGCAGCGGCCGTACCATTAAAGGACTCTTCATCAGTCGTAGCAAAAGCAGCGTCACTTCTTGCGACTTGCTGACCGACAAGAAACGCAATCAATGAATAGGCAAAAAGCACCAATAGTACCCGAACCACAATACGCAGAACTGGGTGCTTCCGCTTTTTCTTTTGTTTGGGTTGCTTGGTCTTCTTAAGCTTTGACGGTTTTTGTTTGCTTTGTTCCTGGCTTTGATGCATCGCAGGCCTCTGAGCAGATAGCGGAGGGATCGCGCTTTTTCGTCCCTCAGATTTTATTGCTCCTACTTGTGACTGTTCTCGAGAACTTTGAGCCGCACGAGAGTCGCTTGCCCTAGGATGCTCGGTGTTTTGATAAGGAATGTCTCCTACTCGCTCATCAGCAGAAGAAGTAGAATCACTCGGTCTGACGCGCTGGTTTCTTCTTTTGGCTTCTCGACGGGCAAAGATACTTTCTTTGGCTGCCTGACTGGATTCCTTTTCTAGCCGTTCATGCAGTTTTTTATTTTTTTCCATCCTGCTCATTGCTTCTGATCCTCCAACTAAAAAATAGCTCTCTGTCTATAAGGATACCCTAGACCTTATAGAAAGAAAGCTATTTTCTGAAATTTTAACCTTTTTCTAGGAAATTTCTTCATATTTTACCTTAGATGCTTTGATGCACCTTGTCGTAAGCTCACAAATCCTGCTTGCTCATAAAATGATTTCACTTGGTTTGCCGACCAAAAGTTTAGTGAGAGATCATCGAAGCCTTTTTCCAGCGCAACATTTTCAGCAAATACCAACAATTGTTTTCCAATATGCATCCCTTGGTACCGAGGGTCAACAGCGATCGCTGCAATTTCCAGCCACTTTCGTTCATGCATCATCGCATTTTGTGGCAAACAGACCTCTTGAAGATGCACAAAGCCACAAGGCTGGTCCGCCAACCAAGCGATAAAAAAGTGGTGGCTTGGCTCTTGCAGCTGCTGTGTGATTGCTTGTTCAAATCTTGACTGATCAAAGGGCTTAAAAATCGTTGGGTACCATTGATGGTGCTGTGTTTGGATCTCTTTATGAAACGTTGCTAAAAGGGTTTCATCATGGCTAAATTTTATTTTGACTTGAGTCATTTTTTGTCACTTCCTCAACAACATTTACGGAATACACGCCGAGAAGATGGACTTGACCACCCAACAACTGAATCTCTTCAAAGGCATTTACAATCAGTTGCCACGGCTTGTCCATCACCAGATCGATCACGAAAAAGTATTCCCCTAAGGTGGTTTTTGAAGGCCGCGATTCAATTTTGCTTAAATCAATTTCTCGCCAGCCAAAGGTTGCTAAGATTTTGTGCAAGATCCCCGGTCGATTTGCTGGGAGCGTCACAAAAATCGTTGCTTTCTCAGCAGTCTGCTCTGGTAATTGGGTGTTTGCTGCTTTCTTCGTCAAAACCCAAAAACGGGTTTGATTAAAGGCAACATCTTGAATATTGGTTTTTTTGATCGTTAATTGATAGGCCAATGCCGCTTCTTTGGAAGCAATCGCCGCAACTGCTTCTTCTGGATGTTTTGCTACGTAGGCTGCTGCAGTCGTTGTGGAAGCAACCGCCTCAACAGTAGCTCCAGCAAATCGGGCTTCGATGAAGTCGGCACATTGCGCTAAGGCTTGCGGATGAGAAATTATCTTAGTGATGGGACGGTTGTCTTTTGCTGATTGCTGAGAAACTAACAATTGATGATTGATCGGTAAAATAACTTCCTGTTCGATGCTCAACTGATTTTGACGAAAGAGCGTATCAATCGTGGCATGAACAGATCCTTCTAATGAGTTCTCGTTCGGAACGACCGCGCGATCGATCACGCCGTTAGCTAGCGCTTGAATACAAAGCGGAATCGATCCATAGGGGATACAGGTATTTTCCGGATAAGCTTCTTGCGCAGCTAAATGCGTAAAGGAACTTTTCGGTCCTAAATAACCAATCTTCATTTTATGCACCCGCTTTGATCAAAATTTCCTGTACGATTTCTTCTGGTGCTTTGTTCGTCGTTTCAACGATCAATGAAGCAGTTTCTTCATAAAGAGGGATCCGAGGACGGTAAACAGCCAATATTTCTTCTGGTGATTTTGAGACGACTAAGGGACGAATGCTGCCATTATCCGCCTTTAAGCGATGAATCAGCTCCTCGGGATCTGTTTTTAAATACACGACGAGCGGCATCTCTTTTAAAAGTTGACGATTTTCTTCTTTTAATACGATGCCCCCACCAGTGGAAATAATTTGTTCCTTTGCCAAAGTTTTAGCTAAAATATCCGTTTCGATTTTGCGAAAGGCTTCCTCACCGTGTTGGTCGAAAAATTCTTGAATGGTCATGCCGATCTCAGCAACGATCAAGTCATCAAAATCCACATGAGACTGTTTCGTTTCTTCAGCCAAAAGACGACCAATCGTGGTTTTTCCAGCACCCATAAATCCAATTAATATCACTTTTTTCACTCGCTGTTTCCTCCTTTAGCCAAACGTGCGACATCCTCAAAAAAATCAGGATAAGAAACTGCTACGGCTTCGGCTTTTTCTAATTCTACCTCTTCATCTGTCAATAAGGCGGCAATTTGCAGCATCATGCCGATGCGATGGTCCCCCCGACTTGACACACGTCCGCCATGCAAAGGGGTTGGACCGTTGATGATCAACCCGTCCTCGGTGGGAGTGATGTCCGCCCCAAGTTTTGTCAACTCTTCGGCAGTTGCATCAATTCGGTTGGTTTCTTTTACTTTCAGTTCTTCCGCATCTTTGATCACCGTTTTGCCATGAGCCTGCGTGGCTAACAACGCAATGATCGGCAATTCATCGATCAAGCGTGGGATAATATCGCCAGCGATGGTTACTGCCTGCAAGGTAGAACTTCGAACGGTAAGGTCAGCTGATTGATTCTGATCGTCTTGATTGGAACAAGCAATCGAAGCACCCATCTCCTCTAGCACGTCAAGAATTCCTGTACGAGTGGGGTTGATCCCGACATTTTTTAAAACGATCTCACTTTCTGGCATAATCGCGCCGGCTGTTAGGAAAAAAGCAGCGGAGGAAATATCACCAGGAACAACTACTTCTTGTCCTTGGAGTGTTTGAGGTCCCGTCACAGTGATCGTTTTGCCTTGTGTTGTGATGACGCCACCGAATTGACGGATCATTTCTTCAGTATGGTTACGGCTCGCCTCTTTTTCAATAATCGTCGAGGTACCTTGTGCTTGCAATGCCGCAAAAATCAGCGCCGATTTTACTTGGGCACTTGCTACGGGCATCTGATAATTGATGGGCTGTAAAGAAGCAGTACCATTAACGGTGATCGGTGGGAACTCCGTCTGCTCATGCCCTCTCACATTGGCACCCATTTCTCTTAATGGCAGCATCACGCGATTCATTGGTCGTCTATTCAATGAGTCATCACCGAATAAGGTAGTTGTAAATGGCTGTCCAGCCAAAATCCCCATCATTAGACGAATCGTTGTACCAGAATTACCGATATCGATTGGTTCGTGGGCAGGCTTAAGGCCATTGAAGCCCTGTCCTTCAATCGTGATCGTCTGACCGTCATCATGGATCGGAACCCCTAATGATTGAAATGCATGAAGGGTGCTATAGCAGTCTTCTCCACGTAAGAAATTTCGGACAGTCGTTGTTCCTTCAGCTAACGCCCCGAACATGATACTGCGATGCGAGATCGATTTGTCAGCAGGGACCGCTATCGTCCCTTTTAAATGTGTTGCTTTTTTTAGTTTCATCCCAGCCTCCTATTTTTTTCGACACGAATAGGTCGTCTTGTTTTGGATCAGCTGCTCTGCTTGCAGCAAATCATTTTGCGTTTTAAATGAAATCTGTAAAACACCAATGATGTCTTCTCGAGTTTCAAGAATTTTTAAGTTGATCAAAGAGAGCTGATGTTCGCTCAATAGCCCCGTCACTTCAGCGACAACACCAGGATGATCCGGTACATCGATGAATAGATCATAAAATGCCGGGATCGCGCCATTTTGATGAACCGGCAATTGATCCCGTGTTTCCTTCGCGGATTCAAAGAACCGAAAGATCGCCCGTTCGTCTTTTTCTTGCAACCAGTGAGCCATGGTCGTCATTTGTTTTTGCCACTCATCGATCAGCTGCAGCAGTTCCTGTCGATTACTCAATAAGATATCGGTCCACATGCGAGGATCTGAAGAAGCGATGCGAGTGATATCGCGAAAACCGCCTGCTGCAAGTTGTTGCGCTCTGGGGTGGGCTTGGTTGAAAGCGTCTGCCTGATTGACTAATCCAGAAGCAATAATATGGGGCAAATGGCTCAACATCCCTGTGATTTGATCATGCTCTTTTGGCGCAAGCGCCACATATTTGGCTCTAGTGCCGCGAAAAAGCTCTTGCAGCTCTTCCATCCGCTGACTTTTCGTCGGTGTGAAGATATAGTAAGCATTCTCGAAAAGGTTCTCATCGGCTGCTGTGATCCCTGATTTATGAGAGCCAGCCATCGGATGGCCCCCAATAAAATCAAAGGAAAAGGACTCGGCGAATTGGGTGATTTCCGCTTTGGTACTGCCGGTGTCTGTTACTAGCACCGAAGGCTTTAATGAAAGTGTCCCCAGTTCGGCAAGATATTTTTTGGTGATCTCTACCGGCAATGCCAACAAAATCACGTCGGCACGGACAGCACCTTCTGAAAATAAAGGGGGCACTTCGTCTACTAAACTTGTCGCTAATGCGATCTCATTGGTTTCCTGACAATCCCAGCCCATCAAATGCACTTGCGGATGTGCCTTTTTGATACATTTTGCTAAGGAAGCGCCGATCAATCCTAGACCGGCGACAAAGATATTTTGGTTCATGAAAAGAATCCTCATTTCTACTGGAATTTTTGCTGGTTCTTTAATCAGTAGGTTAACAAGTATTCTCGATACGCCTGAACAGATGCAGTCAATTCTTCGAATGAATCACTTGGGAACTTTTCTAATAGTTCATTGGCCACCACTGTCGCCACCACACTCTCACAAACAACACTGGCTGCTGGTACAGCGGTGCTATCTGAGCGTTCGACGCTTGCTTTATACGGTTCTTTGCTGTCGATATCCACACTTTGCAACGGCTTGTACAAGGTCGGGATCGGCTTCATAACACCACGAACCACGATTGGTTCACCGTTCGTCATGCCGCCTTCAAACCCGCCAAGGTTGTTGCTGCGACGGGTATAGCCTCGTTGTTCGTCCCATAAAATCTCATCCATGACTTTGGAACCTGGCAAAACACCAGCCTCAAAGCCAACGCCGAACTCAGCACCTTTAAAGGCATTGATGCTGACCACGGCTTGGGCGATTTTCGCATCAAGTTTTTTGTCCCATTGCACGTAACTACCTAAACCAGCAGGAACGCCGCCAACAAGTACTTCCACTACACCGCCGATCGTATCGCCATTTTTCTTCGTTTGATCGATCAGCTGCTTGATTTCTTCTTCGACTGACGGATCTAACACCCTTACTTCTGAAGCTTCAGAGCGTTCTGCGATTTCTTTGACGGTCAACCCTTCAGGAATTTCCGCTTTGATGCCGCCTAACATTGTTACATGACCTGCCACATCGATGCCAAGCTTCTTTAAAATTTTCTTCGCGATTGCTCCGATGGCTACCCGCATAGTCGTTTCCCGGGCAGATGAACGTTCCAAGACGTTTCGTAAATCTTGATGATGGTATTTCATGCCGCCGACTAAGTCAGCATGACCAGGTCTTGGTCGTGCCACTCGTCTTAGTTTGCGGTCTTTTTCTGGTACCTCTTCGATCGCCATGACCTTGGTCCAGTTTTTCCAATCTTTGTTCTCAACCACTAAAGTCACAGGAGAGCCTAGTGTTTTTCCATGACGGATACCCGAAGTGATACGGACTTGGTCTTTTTCAATCAGCATCCGTCCCCCACGGCCATAGCCGGTTTGTCGTCTCGCTAATTCAAAATTAATGTCTTCTGCTGTTAATGGCAATCCTGCCGGTAAACCTTCGATAATGGCGGTCAACTCTGGTCCATGTGATTCGCCTGCTGTAATATAACGCATGATCCGTTACCTTCCTTTCTTATAATAGGTAGTCTTTGATTTTTTCAGTCGGGATCGTCACGATTTTCGCCTGTCCGATCGCTTCTAATAGAATAATCTTCAATTGTTGCCCGCGGGCTTTTTTATCATGAGTGATTGCTTGGTATAATTGCTCTTTATCTATTTCACTTGGTGTGATCGGCAAATGAAACTTCTCAACCATTTCTGTAAGCTGCTGGGTCGTACCTTTTGGTGTTAATCCGATGGCTTCTGCATGACGGGTGATCATGATCATCCCCATTGCAACCCCTTCGCCATGACTGGTGTCAAACGCGGCTGTTCTTTCTAAGCCATGCCCGATCGTATGACCGAAGTTCAGTGTCAGACGACTGCCATGATCAAAAGGATCTTCTTCTACTACTTTTTGTTTTACCTTTAAAGAAGCAGTGATTACTTTCTCAGCATGTGCCAAAAGATCGACTTCATCTTTCAAACCTGCTAACGTTTGCCAAAGCTCAGGATCTGCAATAGCGGCTGACTTGATGATTTCAGCAATGCCTTCTTGGACGCGTTTGAGGGGCAAACTTGTAAGTAAATCTGGATCGATCATCACACCGGCTGGTTGTGCAAATGTCCCGACGAGATTCTTGGCACTGCCAGTATTTACAGCTGTTTTTCCGCCGATACTTGAATCGACCTGTGCCAATAACGTCGTTGGAATCTGCAAGAAATCAATGCCGCGCATATAAGTAGAAGCAACAAATCCTCCAAGATCACCAATCACACCGCCACCAAGGGCAATGATCCCATCGCTTCTGGTCATTCCGAGTTGGGCAAGACCATCATATAAATTAGCTGCTTGCTCTAGTGATTTGCTTTTTTCGCCAGCTGGTACGACTAACAGTGTTGCCTCAAACCCTGCAGCGGTTAAGGAATCGACGATTTGTCCGCCATACAGGGGTGCGACGTTGCTGTCTGTAATGACGGCAATACGCTGTTTGTCCCACAACTGTTGCACCCAGGTTCCGACTTTTTGAAACGCCCCTCGTTTGATGAGGATATCATAGGAATGTTCTTCTAAATGAATGTGTAACATTGATTTTTGCACCTCTTTTATTGGTTGTCTTGACGCTTAGTCTTGCAACGCTTTGATTTCTTTCATCGCTTTTTCCATGATATGGACTTCTTTCATCATGTTCATGTACGTTTTTTCATTAAGTGATTGAGGACCATCAGACCAAGCATTGGCTGGATCTGGATGGATCTCAACGATCATCCCATCGGCGCCAGCAGCAACACCCGCTCTAGCCATAGGCGGTACGAGATCCCAGATACCTGTTCCATGACTAGGATCAACGATGATTGGGAAGTGGCTCAGTTTTTTGATGATTGGTACCGCACTTAGATCAAAGGTATTACGGGTTGCTGTTTCGTAAGTTCGGATCCCACGTTCAATGAAAATCACTTCACTTTTATCTTGAACGGCGATGTATTCCGCTGCATTCAACCATTCGTCGATCGTGCCAGAGATGCCTCGTTTAAGGCCAATTGGTTTCCCAGTTTTCCCAACGGCAGCTAGCAATTTGAAGTTTTGCATGTTCCGAGCACCAATCTGCAAAATGTCACTGTATTCCGCAACCATATCGATATGTCCTTCGTCCATGACTTCTGTGATGACTTTCATGCCCGTTTCATCCGCTGCTTGACGAATGTATTTTAGCCCTTCTTCTTCCAGCCCTTGGAATGCGTATGGCGACGTGCGTGGTTTGAAGGCACCACCACGTAAGATTTGTGCACCACCAGCTTTAGCGATTCGGGCACATTCACGAATTTGGTCTAAGCCTTCAATCGAACATGGACCAGCCATCGTAACAAAGTTGCCGTCACCGATTTTCACGCCATCTACATCCACAACCGTATCTTGCGGATGGAACTCACGAGAGGTCAATTTGTAGGTGTTTGAGATCCGAATGGCATCTTCGACACCCTCGTAGCTGCGAAAAGCAACATCTTGGATGCGGCGGGTATCCCCTTTTAAGCCGATAACGACCTGTTCTTTTCCTTGGTTGACTTGAACATCTAAGCCTTCTTTTTTGATTCTTGTTACAACAACTTCAACTTGTTCTGGCGTAGCGCCTGGTTTCATAATTACGATCATTTTTTCTTCCTACTTTCGTTTTTTTCTGTTTTTTATTTTTTACATGGATTCGATGAGTGCTTTGACTTTTTCAACAGGCATCGCTTTGCCAGTCCAAAGTTCAAATGCGGCTGCACCTTGATAGAGTAGCATGCTTAAGCCGTTTGCAGTTTTGGCGCCGACTGCTTTCGCATCTTTCAAAAGCTGCGTTTCTCTTGGATTATAGATGACATCATAGACAGCTAATGATTCCCGCAGGAGTGTTTTATCTTTCAGAGGACTTTCGGTATCATTTGGTTTCATTCCCACGCCCGTGGCATTTACCAATAAGCTGCTTTGATCGATGGCTGTTTTTAAAGCCATCTGATCTTCTAAGTCGGTTAAGGTAATTTCACAAGCTGTTTTTTGTGCAATCTGTGTTAATTTTTCTTGGATGATTGGATAAAACTCATCCTTGCGGTTAAAGACATGGATCGTTTTGACGCCGTCTAGTGCGGCTTGGCTAATGATCGCTGTCGCCGCTCCACCAGCTCCAATCACCGTCATGGTGTCGCCAAGGATGGATACTTGAATGTCCTCAAGAGCTCGCATAAAGCCGATGCCGTCTGTATTGTGCCCAATCAAGCGTCCTTCTTGATTGACGATCGTATTGATTGCGCCGATCAACTCGGCTGCTGGTGAACATTCATCCATCAGCGCTACAGCCGCCATTTTATGAGGCATCGATAAATTGACACCTAAGAGGTCCAACTGACGGATGCTTTGGATACTAGCGGCTAAATCATCCGGCTCAACATCAAAGGCCAGATACACGGCGTCGATCCCTTGTTCTTCAAAAGAAAGATTGTGCATCGCTGGAGAGATGCTGTGTTTGGCTGGTTTGGCAAATAGTGCCGCCAACCGTGTGTGTCCGGTTATCATTTGTTTCATCTGGTTCATTCCTTTCAACAAAAAAAGATGTCCACCGTAAATTTAAGAATCTACAGTGAACACCTTCAAACATTACATAACGACAGAGCCGATATGTGAATATAAAAAATAGCCACTATAGATTTTACGATCTACGTGGCTGCGAATTCATTACGAAATGCTCTAGCCATCATAGATACAAACTTAGCGTTTGTACCCATGCCTTCATGAATACAAACCTATCTAAAATAGCTAAAGTAATATTTATTCAGTTGTGTGGGGTTCGTTAGCAATAATTTTTGCATAGTCGTTCGCTCCAAACTGATGTAAGATTGACCTAAGTATAGGTTTAACTTTGAAAGATGTCAATGATTTTTTCTTATTTTTTTCATTTATTTGATTGTTTTTTTTGAAAACACTGTTCTATCAAGGGTTTATAAGTCATCCTCAAAGAACAATAATAGTTCAGGTAAGCTTAATTGCGCTTTTTCCTCTGCTGAAAGATCTTTGACGATCTCCCCTTTTCTGAGCAGGATCAAGCGGTCTCCGTATTTTAATGCATCTTCCATCCGATGGGTGATCATTAGACAGGTCAGGTTTTGTTCTTCCACGCGTTTTGCAGTGATTTGCATCAGCTGTTTGGAGGTCTTTGGATCTAACGCAGCCGTATGTTCATCTAGCAACAACAGTTTTGGAGTTTGGATCGTTGCCATCAATAAACTTAGTGCCTGTCGTTGACCACCAGATAAACTGCCCGTTGGCGTATCCAAATGATTTTCCAACCCGTTGCCGATTTCTTTACAAAGTGCAAAGAACATTTCCCTTTGTCCTTGGAGTTGTCGAAGACCAAGTGACCGTTTTTGCCCTCTTTTTTGGGCTAACAGCAGATTTTCTGCCACTGTCATACGGGGAGCAGTGCCCATTTTCGGATCTTGGAAAACCCGCGCCAAAAAGCGTGCGCGTTTTTCTTCCGAAAGTGTAGTCACATTTTGATCATCGATCATCACTTGCCCACTCGTCAAGGGCATGGTGCCTGAGATGCAGTTGAATAACGTGCTTTTGCCGGCGCCGTTTCCTCCAACGACCGTGACAAATTCTCCTGGCTTTAAAGAAAGATCGATTTTATTCAAGAGTACTTTTTTCTCATTTGGTCCGTTGCCGACAACTTTAAAGGCTTTTTTTAAGGCTAACATTATTCGTCCTCCGTTTCAAAACCAGTGCGTAGATGCAAGGCTTGTTTAAATTGAGGGATCAACAAGCAGATCGTCAAGACGATTGCAGAGAAGATCTTCAAGTAGGTCGTATCAAATCCAGCTTTGATCACAAATAGGATCAATAATTGGTAAATAATGCTGCCAATCACAATAGCGATCAAACGTTCCAGCAAGGTCAGTTCCCCGTATAACACTTCACCAATGATGATTGACGCCAGTCCGATAACGATCACACCGATACCTTTGCTTATGTCGGCATAGCCGTCATTTTGCGCAATCAATGCGCCTGAGAGTGCGATCACGCCATTGGAGACGATCAATCCAATGATTTTCATTCGATCGGTATTGATCCCCATCGATTTTGCCATATGCTCATTATCACCTGTAGCGATGTAAGCTTGACCCAAATTTGTATGGAAAAAGTAAACCAAGACGCCCCCGATCAACAAGACCATGATCAATCCAATGATCACCGTATCATAATAATTCGGTAAATTCATTCTAGTAAAAAAATCTTGAATTTTCGGTTGGTTTAATAAAGAGAGGTTGGGTGAGCGCATCACAAACAGCATGACCGAGTTCAATGAAGACATCACCAAGATTCCAGCTAAAATCACGGGAATTTTGCCTTTTGTATAAAGAAGTCCTGTCACACAGCCCGCACACATCCCAGCCAATACTCCTAAACAAGTCGCTAAGACGGGCGACACCCCATGGGTGATCGCTGTCACACAGACAGCACCGCCTAACGGAAAGGACCCTTCCGTCGTCATATCCGGGAAATTTAAAATTCGATAGGTCATAAAAATCCCTAATCCCAGGATTCCCCAAAGTAGTCCTTGCCCTATTGCTGAAACAATCATCATTCTTCCTCCATATTCTTACAAGTTTTCTCTTTCAAGACCCTCTCGATGATCGCAGGTGGTCGCTGTTCTTGGTTGTTACTCGTCACTTGCTTCGCTTTCTGGCGTCGTTGTAATCAGTTTCGCCTCGTCTTTGAGGTTTTCTGGGATAGTGATGCCCAATAACTGCGCCTGAGTTTCATTGATGATCGTTTCGCCATCGCTGAATGTATAGATCGGTGTTGTCGCAGGTTCTGCTGTCCCATCAAGAATTGCTGCCACCATCTTCCCAGTTTCCACGCCTATCGTAAATTGATCTTGTCCGACCGTTGCCAAACCGCCTTGTTCCACCATCGTGTCTACGGAAGTAATGATTGGTGTTTTTGATTTATTGGCTTCTTGAACTACGGTCTGCATAGCATTTGCGATCGTATTGTCTAACGGAATATAGATAAAATCGACTTCCCGTGCCATCACTTGGACCATTTGCGCAATTTCATTACTTGAAGGAACGGCATACGATTTGCTGGTCAAGCCATTTTCTTCGGCAGCAGCTTCTGCTTCTGCCACTTGGTATTTCGAATTGTCTTCGGTCGAAGAATACAAAATACCGACTGTTTTTGCCTCTGGCAGCAAATCTTTTGCTAGTTTGATTTGTGCAGCAACTGGTGCTTTATCGGAAACACCAGTGATATTGCCGCCGGGTTGATCCATATCTGCCACCAGATTTGCCCCAACTGGATCAGTGACCGCTCCTAAAACGATCGGTACATCCTGAGTGACATTCGCCAACGCTTGTGCTGCGGGTGTTGCTACCCCAACCAAAACGTCGGCATCTTTATTTAGCAGCTGCTGACTCATCGTTGCCAATTTGCTTTGATCCGCTTGACCGTTCTGGAATTCGATCGTCAAGTTGTCCCCTTCGGTATAGCCTGATTCTTTAAGGCCTTCTTTGATCCCCTCGGTGATCGCATCCAGTGCTTCATGACTGACAAATTGTAGGATCCCGACTGTTTTTTCAGCTTTTTCTACTGGTTCCGAAGTCTCACTAGCTTGATTGGTCCCACTTCTCATTCCTAACTGATAGACAAATGTCGCTCCTAAAAATAATAAAATAACGGCAACCGATGCAATTAATCCCTTGTTTTTCATTTTTCATTCTCCTTTTTCTGCTTACGTTTTTCGTGTTTTTCATTTTATGGTTTTTGAGAACAAAAAAAGCAACTGCCTATGTGACGGCAATTGCAAGTAAGCAAAAGCCGCATAGAAGCTTGTCCTATGCGGCGATAAATTCAACTACCAGCATAGATACAGCACTTTAGAAGGTTCTCTAAAAAGTTGTATCTATGGAATGAGGTCCCATCAATACAACTATCTACGCCAGTTTTGCCATGATTTCACTTGCAATGGAATAAATAGTTTCATGATTGTTCCTCCTTCTCAACTTGTTTTCTTTCTTGATTGAATTCAGTTTAGCTTATTGATAAAAAAACGTCAACAATTTTCTGTCAAATTGTCAGATTTTTTTATCGATCATTGGCCGAAGAACGAATCGTCCACATCGGTAAACGATTCAATTCTGGGATGAATTCCGTCGTTGGCTGCTCAAATGAATCAAAGGTAAAGCGATTTTTCTCAACCCCTTCTTCATAAAAAACAAACGTCACTTTATCAGGGTCAACGCTGTATTCATTGGAGAAAAAAGCCGCATCATAGACGATTGGATAATAAAAAAATGTCCGATTCAGCTCATCTTCTTGCGCTTGGATCAGATCAAATACTTGATCGAGTTGAGGTCCGTTGGGCTTACTAAACATCACCGAGATCGCTCGTGTTTCACGAATCGTCTTGTCTGCAGTCAGATAAGGCAATGGCTGTACTTTTTCTGACGGCAGCTTGTCAAAAGCGATCCGATCCACTAAAGAAGCATTGATACGATTTTGAGAAAAGACGATCAAACCTGCGAAGACCAGTGCGAAAAGAATTCCCCCGATCAGCGTGAAAATCGTTTTTTTCTGATCTCGATAAAGATCATCTAAAAAAGCTTGCCAGCTTTCAACTATTTTTTCTTTCGTGTAATGAACAAAGTTCCTAACTTGTTCCATAATTTGCCCACCTTTTTTTAAAATCCTACTATTAATTCATACTATCAATTCCCTTCTAGAACGTCAAGAAACTTCACATTTCTACGATTATTCGGTAAGATAAAAGAAAACGGTAAAGGAGTCATTATGCATAATCTAGCTGATTCATTGATGTCTGGAGCCAATCCAATCTTCGATTTCATCGTTGTCTGTTTGAACTTTCTCTCCATTTTTGTCATCGTTTGGGGTGTATTGATCGCAGGCATTGACTTTGTGCGCTACGAATTAACAGAAAAGGATCGATTGGTGGCAGCCAGAGAGAATAATTTTATCCGCAATTATTTAGGGAGCTATGTTTTATTAGGTCTGGAGATCTTGATTGCAGCAGATATTATTGAGACGATCATCCACCCTACTTTCGAAGACATCGTCCGTCTAGCTGCCGTCGTTATTATTCGGACAGTCATCTCTTATTTCTTGAATAAGGAAATCGAGCGTGCACTGCAAACCACCGATCACCAACCTACCAAGAAAAAGGAAAGCTAGCTGCCATGGCTTTTCTTTGGATTCTTCGGTATAATAGATAGGAATATTTGACATTGGAAGGATCAATCCCTCAGTCAAACTATCCTTAAAAGAAAAGAGGGAAACAATATGTCTTTTGATGGTGTCTTTACCCATTTAATGGTCAAAGAATTACAAGATCAATTAACCAGTGGACGTGTAAACAAAATTCATCAACCTTATGAAAATGAGGTCGTATTTGTGATCCGTTCCCAAGGGAAAAATCACAAACTTTTGCTATCCGCACACCCCACCTATGCTCGTGTACAATGCACAACGATCGCCTATAGCAATCCAGAAACCCCACCGAATTTCTTGATGATGCTACGGAAATATTTAGAAGGGGCGATCTTAGAATCAATCGAACAAATCGACAATGACCGTGTGATCCATTTTCATTTCACGCGACGAGATGAATTAGGTGATTTGCAAGCCCTCGTCTTGATCGTCGAACTAATGGGCCGTCACAGTACGATTTTATTAATGAATAAGACGAGTGGAAAAATCGTCGATACGATCAAACACATTGGTCATTCCCAAAATACGTATCGTACCTTATTGCCAGGTGCTGTCTATGTTGCACCACCAAAGCAATCGACGCTTAATCCTTTCACAGCCTCTCGCACCAAGATTTTTGAAGAATTATCTACTCTTGATCCATTGACGGCAAAAGAACTTCAACAACGATTCCAAGGCTTAGGCCGCGATACAGCAGAAGAATTGATCGCTCGAATCAATGCCAATCCCAATGAAAAACTGCGTCAGTGGGAAGCTTTCTTTACAGAGCTTACCCAGGAGCTAGCACCAAGTTATCTCCAGTCAGAGAAAAAGGAATATTTTACACCAATTCCCTATCCATCATTGATCGATGCGACCACCACTGTCACCCATTATCAGAGTCTGAGCGAGCTTTTAGATGCGTTTTATCACGACAAGGCGGAAAGAGATCGGGTCAAACAACAAGGTGGCGAATTACTAAAGAAGATTGAGAATGAACTGAAACGGAACCAATTGAAGTTAAAGAAACGCCAACAAACGTTGATCGATTCAGAAAACGCCGAAGAATTCCGTCAAAAAGGTGAGCTTTTGACGACCTTTATGAATCAAGTCCCCCGTGGTGCTGCATCAGTTGATTTGGAAAATTACTATGATGAGAATCGACTTTTGACGATCAAACTCGATCCTGCTCTTTCTCCCAATCAAAATGCTCAGAAATATTTTCAACGTTACCAGAAATTAAAAAATGCAGTGAAACTGATCCATCAACAGATTGCCGAAACGAAAGAAGAAATCGCGTATCTCGAATCCGTGTTAGCCCAATTAGAAATAGCCTCTCCCATGGATCTGGCGGTTATTCGGGAAGAACTGATCGCACAAGGCTACGTCAAAAATCGGGCGAAACAGCGTAAAAAAGCTGCTCCTTCGCAACCAGAACGATTTCTTTCTTCAGACGGAACTGAAATTTTCGTCGGAAAAAACAATTTACAAAATGACCAACTGACCTTAAAAACAGCTCGTAAGAGTGATATCTGGCTGCATACCAAAAATATTCCTGGCTCTCATGTCATCATTCGTTCGGATGATCCTAGTGAGACAACCTTAATGGAAGCTGCAGAGCTTGCCGCATATTTCTCAAAATATCGTCAATCTGCCCAAGTACCAGTGGACTACGTGCAAGTCAAACATATTCGGAAACCGAATGGTGCCAAGCCTGGATTCGTCATTTATGAGAATCAAAAAACACTTTTTGTGACACCTGATGAGGGAATTTTGAGATTAAAACAGTCCTAGCTGTTTCTAAGTTTATTCGGATCAAAAAATCATAAAGTAATCAATCAAAAAACCGATCACAAGCGCGTGCCTCTTCGCAGCGCTTGTGTGATCGGTTTTTATGCTTTTTCGTTCTATCTACTGCTCTTTCAGCAACAATTTTGCTTAGCTTGTATCACAAAAGGCAAGCCTTCTCAGAATTCAGCCATCAACATATCTGCTAGATTCGCTAGAATGGCAATTGAACATCACCTGCAGCTAATAGGCTCTGCTGGCTAATAAATCCCGCCATCCTCCATAGTGACTTTCTTCTCAAAATCAAAATGATACAGCTTTTCCCAGTGATTGATATTCAACGTTCCTTTGGTCAAACGGATCGCTAGAAAACAACAGCCTTTATCATCCTCATTGTTAACTTCGTCGTACCAGACAAAGGCTTTGCGAATTTTGCTTCTTAATTCTGCATTTTTAGGGTCTAGCACCCACCCTAAATTCTCTCCTTGACCGATCGCAGTAAACCATTCACCACTGACAGCAATCGCAACTGCTGAATTCTTACTGATTTGCTTCAGTTTGTTTGATTGCTCATGAGTTGACACGTAAAAAACGCCGTCTTCATAAAAAGCATCTACTTCTCGGACGACTGGCTGTGTTTCTCCCTTGTCATTCTCGTTACAAGCAGTCGTGGCAAGGGCGATCACATTGTCTTTAAAATGTCCGAATTTTTCTTCAAGTAGTTTTACTCCTTCTTCAAACTGAGTCATTGTACTGTTCCTCCTTACATCTCACTTCTTTTTTTAAAAGGAATCCATAATTCAACATGAACGACATGATTTTCTCTTTCTTGATAAAGCTCAGGGAAAAAATCCTCAGCAATCCACCCATTCTTCTTTAACCAGAAACGGGTATAGCGCATCGCTTTCCCCATATTGATGATCAGTTGCTCTGAAATCGTATCAAAACTGCAAACAACGTAATCCCGAGCCGGTAGCGTCCATTCACTGAAGGTCGATCCCTGTGAGCAATCACCTACTTGGCCAACAAAGTAACTTGAATGACCTTCTGGCGCATCTCCTGGAAACGAAACACCGATCTGACAGGTGGCTTTTCCCGGTTGATTGGCAATTTTTTGAAGAAATTCATGCCAAATTTCTTCAATCGGGTCGATCCCTGTTCGTTGCCCCAGCATTTTCCCATAGTTGAATGGATAGTAACCGACAATACCATAGAAGACCAGCGGATGCGGATTGCTTTTTTTCTGGATTTCTAAAACAACCCCTTCACTGATCAATGGGATACCCTCTTCCGTCACAATATAGCCTAATGAAAGATCTGGCTTATCAAAGTTTTGTAAGCCAATGGGCTTTCTCTGGTAAAGCGAGGGTGAAATTCTATAGACCGTTTTAAACGTTCTCGAAAAAACGGCATGACTGCTGAAGCCGACTTCAAAAGCGACATCAATGACTCGCTTCTTTTGGTCTTTCAATAAAAGCGCACCTCTTGCCAAACGACGCAGTTTTATATATTCTCTAATAGAAATTTTAACCAAACGAGTGAATAAGCGCTGATAATAAAAAACGGACAATGATGCAACTTGCGCCAACGTTTCGATCTCTAATGGCTCGGTAAGATTGTCTTCAATATAATCGATTGATTTTTGGATTGCATCCCATGCATGCATATGAATTTCCTTTCTTTTACTATAAAATAATTCGCTAAAAAAGCTTTACCGTGTCTGCTCTTTTTCAATTAATTTAATTGTGTTTTATTTCACAATAAAACGAATACTTAAAACCTGCTTATTGATTAGTTTAGCATAGCCTTTGTGCTCGATGGCTATGAAAATAAAAAAAGACGAGGATTTTCGTCTTTTTTTCGTTCGTTTTTAAACGATTGTATTGTTAGAAGGTTCCCACTACGTCGGGTTTTATAGGATAATCAGAAGAGAAGTCCGAGAAAAACTACGCAAAAGGGACCATTTTTATAAATCAATAGAAATAAATAGGCCGATCTTTGCGGTCTTGTAATGGGCGATTATTATTTTCTAATACTTCTTCGCGGAATTCTAAAATGAAGCGACGACTCATCTCACCAATCCAGTCAAAGACAAACCAGTTGATTGGCCCTTTCGTTGGCGGGGTCGTCAAGGAACCCACATAATGAAAATGATGAGTGCGCTCTGGCAAGAACATGCTCGGATCAAACCATTGGGTATGGTTCTCAAAGTCCCAGATGCTGTCGTCTTGCTGATTGCAGATCCAGTTGAGTTTATCCGTCAGTTTGAATAAGATACCCACCACCAAGTTTTCTCCGTCCTCATTCATATGAACGAGGTGAAACTCTAACTCTTGCTGCTCGTCATCGATAATGTGTTCAGACGGCATGTGAAAATGAATATCCGTCAAATAGTAGTTGATCCCTTTAAATGTGACATAGCTTTCTTTGTTATAAGGAACGAAGTGAATCGTATTTTTGAATTCTTTTTCCGTGAACCGCTCTCGTTTATAGTGAAAAGCCAAGTCCTGATCGATGGGTTCTTCGGTCTCATCGTGGACTAAAGCGATTGGGGATTGGTAAGGAAATTCGGCACCTTGTGCATACCAGTCGCACAAAGTGTGCCAATGTTCAGGTCCATTGTCTCCAGAATAACTCCAGGGAACGTCCATATTTCTTTTCAAAAAAAACAGCCTCCTAATTCAAGTTGACAGCAAGGTATAGCCCTTCCTATCAAAAAACTTTCTCCCAATGCTATCAGAAAATAGGTAAAAATAAAACGAATATGCTTGGTCATTCCCTCACATATCCGTTTCTTATTTCAATTCCTTATTCACTCAACCAGGCAGCAGGATCTTTACGCCACTCTTGTAACAGGGCAACATCAGACTCTTGAATAGCACCCGTTTCTAAAGCCGACTCAATCAACGCTGTATAGTTTGTCAAAGTCACATAGGATAAACCTGCTTGATCAAAATTTTCTTGGACTTGAGGCAGCTCGTAAGTAAAGATCGCAGCGACGCCTAATACATCGGCTCCTTCTCTTTTGGCTGCTTCACAAGCTTCTAAGACACTGCCACCTGTTGACAATAAATCTTCAATGACGACCATTTTTTGATTTGGTTTAATACGCCCTTCAATTTGATTGCCTTTACCGTGTTCTTTTGCTTTGCTGCGAATATAAACCATTGGCAAATCTAACAATTCAGCGACCCATGCAGCATGGGGAATCCCAGCTGTTGCGGTCCCTGCAATCACTTCTGCTTCTGGGTAAGTCGTTTTGATGACTGCAGCTAAGCCTTTCGCAATGGCGCGACGTACATGTGGATAACTCATAGTGATTCGATTGTCGCAGTAAATAGGGCTTTTGATGCCGCTTGCCCAAGTAAATGGTTCATTCGGTCGTAAGAAAATCGCCTCGATGTCTAAAAGATCTTTGGCAATTTGATTGGATTGTTCTTTCATTGGCTATCTTCCTTCCATTCTTGTTTTATTTGCAGATAACTTTCATACGGTGCCTTAGATTGGGTGATTGGACGTCCCACAACGATCATGGTAGCCCCTGCTTTACGAGCTTGTGCAGGTGTCATGATCCGTTTTTGATCACCAACTTCACTGCCAGCTGGTCGGATACCAGGCGTCAAGCGGATGAAGGCATCCGTTGTCCTTTGTTTGATCTGCTTTGCTTCGTGAGCGGAGCAAACAACACCGTCTAACCCAGCTTTTTGGGCACAAGTGGCGTAATGGATGACACTTTCTTGCAGTGACGTCATGATCTGCTGATCATGATGCATTTGTGCCTCACTAGTGGAGGTCAATTGGGTAACTGCAATCAAATCAGGAACTTTGTGTCCTGCGGGGGTTCCTTTTTGTAGGCCTATTTTTGCAGCAGTCATCATTTCGATCCCGCCGGCTGCATGAACATTCGTCAAAGCAACTCCTAACGAAGCTAAGCGTTCCATTGCTCGTCCTACTGTATTGGGAATATCATGTAGTTTTAAATCTAAAAAGATATCATGGCCACAGTCTTTTAACCAAGTAACGATCGCTGGTCCTTCTTGGTAGAAAATCTCCATTCCCACTTTCACAAACAACTTTTCCTCTATAGGAAATTGCGCTAAAAAAGTTTCAATAGCCTGTTTGTTAGGAAAATCTAAGGCAATAATTGGCCGTTCACTCATCACATGTGCTCCTCTCTCACTTCTTTTATCAGCTGTTCCAAAGAAGGGATCCCTAATTCTGCCATTCGGATAGGCAATTCTTCAATCAACTTTGGGCAAATGTAAGGATCGGTAAAGTTTGCGGTTCCGACTGCAACAGCACTAGCACCTGCCAGATACATTTCAAGGACATCATCCACTGACATCACGCCCCCCATGCCAATAATTGGTAATTGAGAAACTTGCGCCACTTGTTTGATCAGGCGAATCGCCACTGGTTTGATTGACGGACCAGACAAGCCCCCCGTTTGGTTAGCTAAAATTGGTTTCCGTGTTTTTAGATCGATCCGCATGCCTAAAAGTGTATTGATCATCGTAAACCCGTCGGCGCCGCCTGCTTCGATCGCTTGCGCAATTGGGACGATATCCGTCACATTCGGCGAAAGTTTGACATAGATCGGCACTTGCGAGACTTTTTTGACCGCTTCAGTCAATGCACCAGCAACCGCAGGATCGGTTCCGAACGTGATGCCGCCATGCTTGACGTTCGGGCAAGAGATATTCAATTCGATCGCTTTGACATTTTCTGCCTGACTGATTTCCTGACACACAAGAACATAATCTTCGACGGTCGAACCAGCAACATTCGCGATGATTGGCAAATCGGGGTGTTTTTGAGCTAAGTCGGGTAAAATTTGATTCATGACCGCTTCTAACCCAGGATTTTGCAACCCGATGGCATTCAACATACCGCTAGGCGTTTCTGCTACCCTTGGGGTCGGATTGCCGAAACGCGGTTCAGGTGTGGTCGCTTTGATCATCACCGCACCTAATTGACTGATGTCATAATATTTATCATATTCTGCACCAAACCCAAAACAGCCGCTGGCAGGCATGATCGGATTTTTCAGGCTCAATCCGGGTAGCTCGACATTGATCGACATTAAATGACCACCTTTCTCGCCTGAAATACAGGCCCTTCGTCACAAACTTTGACACTTTTTGTGCCTTGTTCATCATCTTTCGTATGGCAAACACAGGCATAACAGGCACCCATCCCGCAAGCCATTCGCGCCTCCATTGATAATTGAACATCTGGAAGGTCTTCGAAAAGCTGGGCGGTGGTTTTTAAAAGACCGTTATTTCCGCAAGCAAAGACCGCCGCAGGTGTTTGCTCTGCAGCTAATAACAGGTTGCCAACATTTCCTTGTAAACCCGCGCTGCCATCATCGGTAGCGATCCTCGTATCTCCCAGTGCGCGAAATTCCTCTTCATAATACATGACGTCTTTGCTGGCAAAGCCCAAAAAGTGAATGACGTGGACGCCTTGTTGCGTCAGGCGTTTCGATAATTCATAGAGCGGCGGTACACCGATACCGCCACCGACGATAAATGCAGTGTCCCCCTGGTTTAAATGATGATAGCGAAACCCATTTCCTAACGGCCCCATCACATCGATTGGATCACCAACAGTCATTTCTGAAAAAATTCTTGTGCCATCTCCTTCGACCCGATAAATGATTCGGCATTCTTTTTTCTCAGCATCAATATGATTGATACTGATCGGTCGGCGAAGAAGAAAGGCATTTTGAGGAACCCGCAGGTGTAGAAATTGCCCTGGGGTCCTCATCTCATTGACTAATTCACCCGTCAATGTCATTTCAAAAATCCGCGGTGCCAGTTGACGCTGTTTGCTGATGGTCATGATTTCTTGCTTCATCAAAAAACTCCTTTATCTGCGTTAAATTGCTTTTGTTGAAAAACTGCGGGATTCCATCACTTTTAGAATCGCATCCGCTGTATCAAGAGAAGTAAAGGTCGGTACACCATGTTCCACCGCTTCTCGGCGGATGATAAATCCGTCTTCCGTTGCATTTTGGCGATCTTTGTCCATGGTATTGACTACTACTTGGGTCGTTCCTTTACGGATCAAATCAACAACCGTTTCTTCTGCTTGCTGTTCGGAAATCTTGGCAACCCGAGTCACTTGTAGTCCTTTTTCTTCAAAGTAATCGGCGGTTCCATTGGTAGCCAATAAGGTAAAGCCGACCTCTACGAAACGCGCTGCCAGCGCTGTGGCCTCTTCTTTGCTTTCGTCTGCAACGGTGAAAAGTGCTTTTCCAAATTCAGGAATATGCAGGCCTGATGCCTCAAAAGCTTTATAAAGTGCTTTTGCCAAATCTTTGTCTGATCCCATTACTTCACCCGTTGATTTCATTTCAGGGCCTAAGTAAGTATCGACTTTTAAAAGTTTTGTAAAGGAGAAGACAGGTGCTTTGATGTGTACTTCATTTGGTGTTGGCGCAAGTCCGTCTTGATAACCTAACGCTGTGATCTCATCTCCGAGAATCGCCTTCGTGGCAATTTGTGCCATTGGGATCTCTGTTACCTTGCTTAAAAATGGTACGGTTCGGCTAGCACGAGGGTTTACTTCAATGACATACACTTTGTTCTCATGGATGACAAATTGGATATTCATCATACCGATACAATTTAAACCTAATGCCAAGCGTTTGGTATATTCTTCGATCGTTGCAATTAATTCATCCGAAAGATTTTGCGGTGGATAGACCGCCATTGAATCTCCTGAATGGACCCCTGCACGCTCGATATGTTCCATGATTCCAGGAATCAAAACAGTTTTGCCGTCACAGATAGCATCGACTTCACATTCTTTACCGACCAAGTAACGATCGACCAAGACAGGATGTTCTGGTGATGCTTTCACTGCATGACGCATATAATCTTCTAAATCGGCTTGGTTTTCCACGATTTCCATCGCACGTCCCCCTAAGACATAACTTGGGCGGACTAAAACAGGATAGCCGATTTCTTGAGCGATGGCGATCGCTTCTTGTTCGTTCGTCGCTGTATCCCCTGGTGGTTGCGGAATATCTAGCGCTTGTAATGCTTGCTCAAAGAGATCACGATTTTCGGCACGATCAAGATCTTCAATGCTGGTGCCTAAGATTTTGACCCCAGCTTTTACTAAAGGCTCTGCTAAGTTGATCGCCGTTTGCCCGCCAAATTGGACGATGACCCCAATGGGTTGTTCCAAATCGATGACGTGTAAGACATCCTCTAAGGTCAATGGTTCAAAGTACAGCTTGTCGGAGATAGAAAAGTCAGTCGAAACCGTTTCAGGATTACTGTTCATGATGATCGCTTCATAGCCAGCAGCTTGGATCGCTTTCACCGAGTGCACTGTCGCATAATCGAACTCCACCCCTTGTCCGATTCGGATCGGTCCAGAACCTAGGACAAGAACAGATTCTTTTTCACTGCGCTTGCTTTCATTCTCAAACTCATAGGTGCTGTAGAAATAAGGTGTTGCAGATTCAAATTCGGCGGCACATGTATCTACCATTTTGTAGACGGGCAAAATCTTTTGCTCATGACGCAGCGTACGGATCTCAGCTTCCGTGGTTTCCCACAGCTCAGCAATCTTTTTATCCGTAAAGCCATTTTGCTTGGCTTTTTTCAACACATCAAGGGATTGTGGTTCGTTTGCTAATGCTCGTTCGATCTCAAAGATGTGAAGCATCTTATCCAAGAAGAACAAGTCGATTTTCGTCATTTCGTTCAAATCTTCGATGGTGTACCCTCTTCGGATGGCTTCCATGACGTAGAATAGGCGATCATCCTGCGCCTTGATGACTTTTTCCATCAGATCATTGTCAGAAAGAGCTTCTAATTCTTTCATTTCGATATGGTGTGTGCCGATCTCCAATGAACGAACGGCTTTTAATAATGACTCTTCAATATTACGACCGATCGCCATCACTTCACCAGTCGCTTTCATTTGTGTTCCTAATCGACGTTCCCCAGTTTCAAACTTGTCAAACGGCCAGCGAGGAATTTTTGCGACGACATAGTCAAGGGCGGGTTCAAATTCTGCATACGTCGTTTCTGTGACTGGATTTTTCATTTCATCCAATGTTAAACCGACGGCAATTTTCGCTGCCAGTTTGGCAATCGGGTACCCTGTAGCTTTACTTGCTAACGCAGAGGAACGTGAGACCCGTGGATTTACTTCAATGACATAGTAGTTGAAGCTATGAGGATCAAGCGCCAATTGAACGTTACAGCCACCTTCGATTTTTAACGCGCGGATGATTTTTAATGAGGCATCCCGTAACATTTGGTATTCATGGTCTGACAAAGTTTGGCTCGGCGCAAAGACGATGGAATCGCCGGTGTGGATACCGACTGGATCGAAGTTTTCCATATTACAAACGACGATCGCGTTGTCAGCAGAATCTCGCATCACTTCATATTCGATCTCTTTATATCCAGCAATACTCCGTTCAATCAAGCATTGGGTCACTGGCGAGAGCTTCAAGCCGTTTTCAGCGATTTGGCGAAGTTCTTCTTCATTGTTACACATGCCGCCGCCCGTTCCCCCTAGCGTAAATGCTGGACGAACAATGATTGGAAAGCCGATTTTTTTCGCAAAATCAACTGCTGCTTCCACCGTTGACACGATTTCGGATTCTGGGATCGGTTGATCCAATTCTTCCATTAATTGTTTGAATAGATCTCTGTCTTCTGCCTGGTCGATTGCTGCTAATTTGGTTCCTAGCAACTCAATTCCTAATTCATCCAAAATACCTGAGTTGGCTAATTCCATCGCCATGTTCAAGCCCGTTTGTCCACCTAATGTCGGTAAAATTGCATCAGGTTGTTCTTTACGTAAAATCCGTGAGACAAACTCAAATGTGATTGGTTCAATGTAGACTTTGTCAGCAATTTCTTTGTCCGTCATGATCGTTGCGGGATTCGAATTGACTAACACCACTTCGTAGCCTTCTTCTCGTAATGCTAAACAAGCTTGTGTACCAGCATAATCAAACTCTGCCGCTTGTCCTATAATAATCGGTCCAGAACCGATAACCATGATTTTCTTGATATCTGTACGTTTTGGCATATTAGTTCTGCTCCTTCCATGCATCGATCATCTCTAAAAATTCGTCAAATAAGTGGACTGCATCATGCGGGCCCGGTGCCGCATCTGGGTGGTATTGGACACTGAATGCTGGGTAGCGGCGATGACGAACCCCTTCGATCGTGCCATCGTTCACTTCGACGTGGGTTACCATTAGTTTTTCTGGATCGATGGATGCTTCATCCACAGCAAAGCCATGGTTTTGTGAGGTAAAATCGATCCGACCAGTGGCGATCTCTCTTACCGGATGGTTTAATCCGCGGTGACCGAATTTCATTTTATAGGTATCTGCCCCATTCGCTAATGAGAAGAGCTGATGGCCTAAACAAATCCCGAAGATCGGTACCTTGCCTTGAATCCCTTGTATCATTTTAATTGCTTCTGGCAAGCTTTTAGGATCACCCGGTCCATTTGTCAGCATTACACCATCTGGTGCGAGGTCTAAAATTTCTTGCGCTGTCGTATTGTATGGCAAAATCGTTAAATTGCAGTTGCGGCGTGACAACTCCCGTAAAATACTGTGCTTCAAGCCGAAGTCGATGACCACGATATTGCGACCCGTTCCAGGACTTGGATAAGGTTTTGAGGTAGAAACTTGTGCCACTTGATTGGTTGGTAAAACCGCCGCTTTTAATTGATCAAAGGCATGGTCAAAGACATCTCCTGCATCAACGATACTCGCTTTCATGGTCCCATGTTGACGGATCTTTCTTGTCAGCGCGCGTGTATCGATTCCTGCGATCCCTGGAATATTTTTGCGTTTTAAAAATTCATCTAACGTCAGCTGTTTCCGCCAATTGCTCGCTAGACGCGCGTGTTCTTTCACAACGACCCCTTTACAAGTCGGTGAAATTGATTCGTAGTCGTCTCGGTTGACGCCGTAATTTCCAACCATCGGATACGTAAACGTAATGATTTGTCCGTTAAAGCTTTGATCCGTAATGGCTTCTTGATAGCCCGTCATGCTGGTGGTAAAAACAATCTCACCAAAAACATTGATACTGGCACCAAAGCCTTCGCCTTCAAAGTATGTTCCATCTTCTAAAATAAGCCAACGTTTCATATTATTGCCCACCTTTTTGCCATACTAATTTTCCATTTACAAATGTATAACTTGTATCCCCATATAACGTCCATCCACCGAAAGGCGTATTGACTCCTTTTGATAGAAATTGCTTAGGATCCACGTTATAAGCTGATTCTAAGTCAAAAATCGCGAGATCGGCTTTGTCTCCGACCATCATCGTTCCGGCGCTTAGACCAAAGATTGATGCTGGTTTCACGGTCATCCAATCCACTAGTTGTTGCAAGGTAAAGCGTCCTGTTTTGACAAAATGAGTGTACAACAATTGGAAGGCATATTCTGATCCGACGATGCCAAATGGTGCTTTTAAAAAGCTTTGCATTTTTTCTTCATAGCCATGTGGGGCATGATCCGTCGCGATACAATCGATCGTGCCATCCAGCAGACCTTCGATCAACGCTTCACGGTCTTCTTGCCCACGTAACGGTGGGTTCATTTTCCAAAAGCCTTCATCGGCAGGAATATCTTCATCGATTAGAAGTAAATGATGAGGAGAAACTTCGGCTGTCACATGGATACCAGCTTTTTTGGCATCTCGGATCACTCGAACACTTTCTTTGGTCGAGACATGGCAGACATGGTAATGAGCACCCGTTGCTTCCGCCAAAAGTACATCACGAGCGATTTGAGAAGCTTCCGTTACACTCAAGATCCCCGGTAGTCCAAGTTCTTCTGCTTTTTTACCAGCATGCATCACGCCGCCAAAGAGTAAGGAATCATCTTCTGTATGGGCAACCAAGGCCAAGTCATTTTCGGCGGCTTGCTTCATTGCCAAATACATTGTGCCAGCAGTCTGAACCCCGACACCGTCATTTGTTAAGGCAAATGCCCCCGCGGCTTTCATTCCAGCTGCATCCGTCAACGTTTCGCTGCGCAAGTTTTCGGTGATCGGGGCGTATTGTAAGACATTGATTGACGCATCTGCGTTGATTTTTTCGTAAACAGCTGCTAATTTTTCCGGTGTATCGGGAACTGGGTCAAGGTTTGGCATTGCGCAAACTGTCGTGAACCCACCGCGAGCTGCTGCCATGCTGCCCGTTTCAATTGTTTCTTTGTATTCAAAGCCTGGTTCTCTGAAGTGTACATGAACATCCACTAAACCTGGCGTGATCAATTGCTCTTTGGCATCGATGACTTCGTCAAAATCTGTTTCGGGAAATGCTGTACCGATCCCGCGAATGATTCCTTCTTCGATCCAAATTGCTGCAGGAACACAGTGATTGTCTTTTTTGATGATTTTACCGTTTTTAATGAGTGTTTTCATGTAAACTTCCTCCTCTAATTCTTTCCTTTTTGCCTGTTAGGCCTTACCGTTCAACACCGCTTCAAGAATCGCCATTCGAACAAAGACGCCATTGGACATCTGTGTGATGATTCGTGAGCGTAAGCTTTCAACTAAGGCATCAGCCAATTCCACATCGCGATTGACCGGCGCTGGGTGCATTATGATCGCATGCTCTTTCATTCTTGCGGCGCGTTCGACGGTCAACCCGTGATTTTTTAAGTATTCTTCTTTTGAAAAGCTTTCCGTTCCATCATGGCGCTCGTGCTGGACACGAAGCATCATCATAACATCGACTTCTGCGACCAATTCGTCTAATGGTAGCCAATGACCGTATACTTCAAATTCTTCGTCATACCATTCCTTTGGACCTGAGAAGAAGACTTTCGCTCCGAGACGCTTCAACATTTGCATGTTTGATTTTGCGACCCGTGAGTGGGTGATGTCACCTACGATTGCGACTTTCAAGTCGTCAAAATGCCCAAACTCTTCATAGATCGTCATCAGATCTAGCAAGCATTGAGTTGGGTGTTGGCCGCTGCCGTCCCCGCCATTGATGATACTGCACTGGATCGTTTTGCTTTGGATCAAAGCGTCGTAGTAATTTTCATCGCCGTGGCGAATGACCGCAACGTCTACACCTAAAGCCGACATCGTCAAGACCGTGTCATACAAGGTCTCGCCTTTTTGAACAGAACTGGTGGAGGCTTCAAATTCGATGACTTCGATCCCTAGTTTTTTCTCAGCAACATCGAAGCTTTTGTGGGTTCTGGTACTGTTCTCAAAAAAGAGATTTGTTGCGAAATATTGTTCTTTTTGGGGCATCCATTTCGCCCCTCTTTTGAATTCTTGTCCTCTGCGGATGAGTCCCATCACTTCACGGTCCGTCAATGCTTCTACCGTCAAAAGATGCTTTAAGCTGATTCTTTCGGATTGAATAATCATGAATGAATTCCTCCTTTGATTCTGTTTAAACGATGAGTTGGCACAAGTTATTTTTCTTCGCTGCGAGAGCTGTCAGGTAAAATAAGATTCAAGAAGATCCCTAGGACAGTTGCTAACGCCATTGCGGATAATGTGAAGGTACCGACCGTGAAGACAAGACCGCCGATTCCTACCACAAGGATCACTGACGCAATGATCAAATTCTTCTTACGATCAAAATCGATTTTGTTGTCGATCAAAATTTTCAACCCGCTGGCAGCGATGACGCCAAAGAGCAGGAAGCTGATCCCTGAGATGACTGGACCAGGAATACTTAAGATCAATGCGCTTAGTTTTCCAACGAAGCCTAGTACGATGGCTAGAACTGCTGCACCACCGATAACGAACACACTGTGGACGCGTGTAATTGCTAAAACCCCAATGTTTTCTCCGTAACTTGTCACTGGGGGGCCCCCAACGAGACCGGCTGCAATTTGAGCAAACCCATCTCCCAATAGTGTTCGGTTCAAGCCTGGCTCTTCAAAAAAGTTCCGCTTCGTTAATTTGTTCAAGACCATCAGATGACCGATATGTTCGGTCATGGTAACAAAAGCGATCGGCGCCATCGTTGTGATTGCATTCAGATACAGTTTTGGTTCATAGTTAATGAAGGGAATCTCGAAGCTCGGCATGCCAAACCAGTTGGCGTCAATGATGGGCTGTACATCGACGATTCCCGCTGCTAAGGCGATCAAGTATCCGCCCACGATCCCCAGAAGGATCGGAATCAGTCCTAAGAACCCTCGCAGAAACATATTGAAGAAAATCGTTAATCCTAAGGTAGCCAAGGCTACCAGAATGTACTTGAAATCGTAGACTGAGTCATTGTACATCGCATTCTGAGCTGCGTTAGCGGCTAACCCTAATCCAATCACCATAATCACAGGACCGACAATGATCGGTGGTAAGATCTTATCCAACCAAGCAGCACCCGCACGTTTAATGATCATCGAAACGATCACGTAGACCAACCCAGTCGTGATGGCGCCTTGTGCGATAGCTGGGTAGCCGTCAGATTTCATCAGCATCTGCATCGCTGCGATAAACGCAAAGCTGCTGCCTAGATACGCTGGAATCTTCCCTTTCGTCGTAACCAAGTAAACCAATGTTCCAATACCTGAACTAACTAGAGCGATGCTGGGGTTGATCCCAACGAGGATCGGAACTAAAACGGTTGCCCCAAACATCGTGAAAAGATGTTGTAAGCTTAGGCCTAACCAAGGCAGTGCTTTGGGCCGATCTTTGATGTCTAAAACTGCGTCTGGATTACGAAATTCTTGCTTCTGCATGTTGCTGTCACTCTTCTTCCTAGTCGTTTTCTTTATTGATCATGATCCGGTCAGAACCATCGGATTCTTCCATCTCCACGATAATTTCTTCACTTAAAGCAGTTGGAATATTTTTTCCAACAAAATCTGCCCGAATCGGCAATTCACGATGACCGCGGTCAACTAAAACGGCGAGTGAGATTCTTTTTGGTCGACCAATATCCATGATGGCATCCAAAGCTGCCCGAATCGTCCGTCCTGTAAACAAGACATCATCGATCAAGATGACTTCTTTGCCATCAATGGCAGTCGGGATGTCTGATGAATGGATCTCTGGATCATCTTCTGTCTTTTTGTCATCTCGGTACAAGGTGATGTCCAATTCACCGACAGGTACTTCTACGCCTTCTAGTTGTTTTAAACGTTCTGCTATTCGTTGCGCGATATAGATGCCGCGGGTTTTGATCCCTACCAGCACCAAGTTATCAATGCCTCGATTTCTTTCAATAATTTCATAGGTGATCCGCGTTAACGCTCGTTTCATTGTTACTGCATCTACTACTTCTTTCGCTGCCATATGTTATTCCCTCCTAATTTTGAACATAAAAAAACTCCTACCTGCTTGAGGTAGGAGTCATGTTTTCCGATCGTTGCCTAAAATCCCATTCTGTGGATTTTGGGTACACGTTATCATCTAGTAAGGGTTCGAATCTCCAACGCGGGAGTCGTCTGCTTACTCATTCCTTCTTAGCCTCACGGGACTACATTTAAAGGAGCTATTTAGTTGTTACAATTACTATACAGTTCTCACACAAAAAAATCAATCATTTTTTCGCAATTTTTTTAACGTGTCCGCGAACAGCTCTGGTAATGGCGCTTCAAAGACCAGCGACTCGCCTGTTGTTGGGTGGGTGAAGCCTAGAAGCTTGGCATGTAAAAACTGCCCATTGCCTTTTAGCGTGCGCTTAGGTCCATATAGCGGATCGCCAGCTAGCGGAAAACCGATGTACTGCATGTGGACTCTTATTTGATGGGTTCTTCCAGTTTCCAATTGCAATTCCACCAAGGTAAATTGATCAAAGCGTTCCAACACGGTGAAATGAGTCACTGCGGGTTTGCCATTCTCGATCACGGCTTGCATTTTCCGATTAACTTTCGAGCGGCCGATCGGTGCATTGATGGTGCCTTTTTCGTGGCTGATATTGCCATGGACCAATGCTACGTACTTGCGTAACGATGTTTTGTCTTTCAATTGTTTCGCTAACGACTCATGTGCCTGATCATTTTTGGCGATCATTAACAGACCCGACGTATCTTTGTCGATTCGATGAACGATTCCTGGCCGAACAACATCATTGATCGTGGATAAATCATCCATATGGTACAATAACGCATTGACCAAGGTGCCATTGGGATGCCCAGCGGATGGATGAACCACCATCCCTTGCGGCTTGTTGATGACTGCCACATCAGCATCTTGATAGACGATCGTCAAAGGAATATTTTCTGGTTGTAAGTCTACAACTTCAGGTTCTGGTACTTGGATGATCAAGTGATCACCTGCTTTTACCTTATAATTTGCCCGAACCGTTTCGCCCTTCAATGTGACCGCATCTTCTTTTAGCCACTGCTGGATTTGTGACCGACTATGATTTGGCAAGCGTTCAGCCAACACTTTGTCGACCCGCCCTTTTTCTTCTTTAATGATTACTTCAATTTGCTTTTCCATTTGATTCTCCTTGTTTCCCTTTTGCTTCGTCATCTACCAGTGCATAAATAAAAATCAAGATCACCCCGAACACTAATGACATATCAGCGATATTGAAAATTGGGAAATTGATAAAATCAAGCTGGAACATATCGACCACAAAGCCATGCTGCAACCGATCGATAAAATTACCGATCGCCCCACCTAGAACAAACGCCAGTCCGAAACGAAACCATAGACTGCTTTTTTGGTAGCGAAACAATAGGTAAACAACAACAGCAACCGCGATAACGGTGATGATCGCAAAAAAGGTGATTTTTCCTTCTAGAATACTCCAAGCTGCGCCCGTATTCTGAAGATAGGTCAGGGACAACACATTGTCGATCAGAGAATGTGTTTCACCCAGTTGATAATTGGCAACGATCCAAATTTTCAGCCATTGATCCAAGCCAATGACAACAGCACTTAACAAAAAAAACAACGCGATCATAAATTTTCCACTCTTTCTTCTTTAAAAATATCTCGCGGACGGATGATGCCCAAGAGATTTCCATTCGGATTTTTATCCTTGGTGATCAAAACCGCCTCAAGCAGGGCATTTTTTTGAAACAATTCTTCCACTTCTACGATGGTCGTTTCAGCCGACACGAAACAATAATTCGATCGTTTCCCATCTCCTGCTAATAATTCATCTGCCGTTCTGC
Organism: Enterococcus sp. DIV1368d; assembly: GCF_050542975.1. Lineage (NCBI taxonomy): Bacteria > Bacillati > Bacillota > Bacilli > Lactobacillales > Enterococcaceae > Enterococcus > Enterococcus sp. DIV1368d. The sequence goes on from NZ_CP172939.1 coordinate 1,842,076, forward strand.
CTGCCAACTTGATTTCACCATGGAGGCTTTCTTTCGCTAACCAGTATCCCAGCATCCGCAAGGTGATCAATCCCAAAAATCGACCATTATCATAGATCGGAAATTGTGAATAGCGCTTTTGGGCAACGATTTTCAATAACTCTGGTAATGGCAGGTGCTTTTCAAAACCAGTCACTCGTTTCGCAAAACGCGGCATGACTTTTTCAGGTGCCAGTAAGGAGCGTTCAATTTCTTGGATGCGATTGACAACCCATTCATTCGGTTCTGCAATGACAAAGTTTTCTCCGATTTTTTCATGTACGATGGCATTGCGCAGCTGAGCCATTTGTAATAGATCATCTTCTGCTCTTCTGACATTGATATTTTTGCTTTTTGACAAGCGACGAACCATTTCAGAAAAACCCATATTCCGCGGATTATCCAATTCGTCACGAAGCCGCTTTTCGATTCGATTAAAACTGCTCAAAAATTGATCTGCACCACTAGCCATGAGGAACCTCCTTGATAAGATACGCTTTTTTTAAATAAATCAAAACAAAGACAAAATATGCCACTAAATACACACCGACAAAAAGCAACGAGTAAAGGGAGATGGATAATAAGCCCAATACCCCCATCATGAGAAAAAGGCTTAAATAAAAGCCGATATATATTCTTTTAAGCGCAGGATTCATCACGACCTCCAGCTTGAGCGCTGATTGGTCTTTTGGTAAATGAAAAGGCTGACTTTCTAAAAAAAACATGCGCACACGAATCGGCGTCTGCTCAGCCAGCGCCAAAAAAATCGTTTGCTGATGATTGATGGCAGCGATTCTTTTTTTTCCTTGCATGACCTCCAAGGGACTGCCCATTCCATAAAAACCAGTCCTCCTAGTTAGTTGTAGCTCCATTGACAAAGATCACCTCAATTGGTTAAGTATACTTGATTATCAAAAGAAAGAAAATAGACTTTTGCTTGCTTCCTTGATTATTATAACAAGAATCCCTACTTTTATCTTCCATCACGTCTAATGAACGAGAAAAAGACGAATGCCGCTTGCACCCGTCCTTTCAAGTCATCTCTTTCCGTTTTTCCGTTTCAAATGCCGCGAATGCCTTCTTTGTTTGTGATAGCTCTTTTAAAAAAGACCGATCGCTTGGCCATCAGAAGTCACGTCCATATTGATGGCGGCAGGTTTCTTCGGTAATCCTGGCATCGTCATCACGGCACCAGTCAAGGCTACGATAAAGCCAGCCCCTAATTTTGGCACGAATTCGCGAATCATTACTGTAAAGTCATCTGGTGCGCCCAATCGCTTTGGATCATCACTAAAGGAATACTGGGTTTTTGCCATACAGATCGGCAGCTGATCCCAGCCTTGTTCTTTGAAGCTTTGCAACTGTGCCTTGGCTTTCGGCGCAAACTCAACCTCTGCCCCGCCATAGATTTCCCGCACGATCAAAGAAGCTTTATCCGCTAAAGGCAAATCGTCGGTATACAAGCGTTGATAGTTGGCAGGTTTTTCCTCGATTACTTGAACCACTGCTTTTGCTAAATCCGTTCCACCTGCACCACCGTCTGCCCAAACGGCTGTCCGTGCGATGGTGACGTCGATTTTCTGGCACATGGTTTCGACTAATGTTCGCTCCGCTTCGGTGTCTTGTGAGAACTCATTAAGCGCAACGACAACTGGAATCCCGTATTTACGCATGTTTTCAACATGTCGCTTTAAATTACTGAAGCCTAACTCTAATGCTTTTAAGTTTTCTGTCCCTAAATCAGCCACAGCGACCCCACCATGCATCTTCAGTGCTCTGATCGTCGCTACTACTACGATCGCATCTGGTGCCTTTGATAAGTTCGGTGTTTTGATATCAAGAAATTTCTCTGCCCCTAAGTCAGCACCAAACCCAGCTTCGGTCACCGTGTATTCGCCTAAGTGCAAAGCCGTCTCGGTTGCGATGACACTATTACACCCATGAGCGATATTTGCAAAAGGTCCGCCATGGATCAGCGCAGGGGTTCCTTCAATCGTTTGAACGAGATTCGGTTTGAGGGCATCTTTTAAAAGTAAGGCTAAAGCACCTTGGACCGCCAGATCTTTTACGTAAATCGGTTGTTTCTCAAAAGAATAACCAATTAAAATCTTTCCTAATCGCTCTTTTAAATTATGAATGCTTGTTGCCAAGCACAAAATCGCCATGATTTCACTAGCAACGGTGATGTCAAAACCGTCTTCTCGGGGAACGCCTTGTAACGGTCCCCCTAGACCGACGATCACTTGTCGTAACGCTCGATCATTCAAATCGACAACCCGTTTCCATGTGACCCGACGTCCGTCGATCCCCAACTCATTGCCTTGCTGGATATGATTGTCGATCAATGCAGACAAGGCATTGTTTGCTGCTGTGATCGCATGTATATCGCCAGTGAAGTGTAAGTTGATATCCTCCATCGGCAACACTTGTGCTTTGCCGCCGCCGGTGGCGCCGCCTTTGATGCCCATTACTGGTCCTAAAGATGGCTCACGTAAGGCGATGACGGTTTGCTTGCCGATTTGATTTAACGCATCTGCAAGTCCAATGGTCACGGTTGACTTGCCTTCTCCAGCGGGTGTCGGACTGATCGCTGTGACTAAAATGAGTTTACCCAGCGGATTGTTTGCTTTTTCGTTGATTGCCGACCATTCGATTTTTGCTTTATACTTGCCATAAAGTTCCAGGTCATCGCCTGTTAAACCAAGTGGTTCAGCAATTTCAATAATCGGTTTAGGCATTGATTCTTGTGCAATTTCGATATCTGATTTCATTTTTACCCTCAATTCACGAACTATTTAGCACTTTAAAATGTATTTTGTTTGCTATGCTCTTATTATACTTGATTTTATTCAGAAAGAAAGAGAGATTTTTCACACTTTTACAAGAAGTTTCACGAATCCTTAATGTAAACAAAAAACAACGTCCCTCCTAAGGCTGTAACGCCAAAAGGAGTGATCGCTGCTTTCTAGATTCCTATGAATTACTCGTTGGTTTCGACCTGCACCCTTTTTTCAGGGATTTTTTCTTGAAAAAAAGTTTCTAACCATGCCACATCTTTTTTACGCAACGTGAAGGTATATGTTTTTTGATGATCGGTAATGCTTATTAAACGGTTTATAATTTGCCATTTTTCTATCTCAGGTAAAGAAATAAGGCTTTTCTTCCATAAGCGCGCATAGCGAATCAGGAGCAAATCATTTCTGATGAGCATGCTTCGGTGAATCCCTAACCATACAAAAAAGAAAAAGACGGCTAATACGAGGTTGCTTTTCCAATAAGGTCTGGTATTTTCTAACGAAAGAATCAAACTGATAAATAATATCATCATAGTAAACGACCAATAAATGATCGCTGTAGCAGCTTCCGGTTGCCAATACAATTTACGCTTCATAAAAGTTCCTCACAACATAAAATTTCTAGTATACTATCTTTATCATATCAAAAAAGGGTGAGACAATGTTAAAAGTTTATCTTGATGCTTCCACGAAAGGCAACCCCGGCCCTAGTGGCGGTGGAATCGTCATTGTCGGTACTGATCTGCATGAACAAATTGCGTTTCCGCTACCTGATTCAACCAACCACCAAGCAGAGTTCGCTGTGATGGTCAACGCGTTGCAGCTGCTGATTGACAAAGGTTTACAGGAACAAACAATTATGCTCTATACCGACAGCAAAGTCGTTTCGCAGACCATCGACAAGAATTATACCAAAAACCCTGCTTTTTCTGATTATTTAACAGAAATTCAATACTTGTTGAAACAGTTCGCTTTAGCAATCATCCAATGGGTCCCTGAGAGTCAAAACAAAGGTGCCGACCATTTGGCACGCCAAGGATTAGCAAAAGCGATGAAATTAAAGGATCGGAGACAATAACCGAGAGAAGTTTTGTTTGAAGCGCAACCAGTAAGATTGCTTCGCCAAAATTTCATCCGTCAGTAATGTTGATTGTGCCATATCCTCTTCAAAGAAGCCTTTCAACGTTTGCGTGACATCGTGATCGTAGGCGAAGGCATTGACTTCAAAATTCAAGGCATAACTCCGAATGTCTTGATTCGTCGTCCCAAAGGAACTAATGGTATCATCCATCATGACCGTCTTCGCATGGAGGAAACCGTTGTTATAGATGTAGATTTTTGCACCACGACGATGCAAGTAATTGGCATAATGCTGCGTTGCCCGGTAAATAAATGGGTGATCCGGCATACATGGAATCATGATTCGGACGTCTACACCTGAGTGAATCGCAATTTCTAATGCATTCATCATACTGTCATCGGGAATCAAATAAGGCGTTTGGATCCAAATCGATTCTTTGGCAGCCAAAATCATTTTTACAAAACCGCCTTTGAGAATTTGGGTCTCACTTTCCGGCCCATCAGCGACGATCTGCAAATCAACATTTCCAGATCGCTCTTTCGGCGGTAGAATAAAGTAGCGATCCTCGTATTCCAGCTGATCCTCTTCTCTTTTTACAGATGCGTTCCAGTCACGAATAAAAATCTCTTGTAGTGTAAAACTGGCAGTACCTACGATTCTCGCATGGGTGTCTCGCCAATAGCCAAATTTGGCCTTTTTCCCTAAATACTGATCGCCGACATTAAAGCCGCCAGTCCATCCGATTTGACCGTCGATCACAACGATTTTTCGATGTAGATGGTAGTTCAATCGTGTGTTGCGGATTAGGTTCTTCGAAGTGATGAAAGGCACGACTTTTCCACCGGCATCAATCAACGGTTGAAAGAATTTCCGATTGGCCTTCGGTGACCCCCATGGATCATAGACCAAACGCACTTCAACACCTTCACGGGCTTTATCGATCAAGATTGACAAGAATTGGCCACCGATCTCATCATTAAAAAACGAATAATACTCCACATGCAGATTATCTTCTGCTTGCTTCATGTCCTCAAACAATGCTGCAAATTTTTCTTTTCCATCTGTATAAAATTCTACTTTGTTTCCTTTCGTCAAGGGCGATTCATCAAGGTTCTTAAAATAGCGCTCTAATAGATGATTGTCATCTGAGTAAGGATGTTCAGGAAAAGAATAATTGTGCACTTTGATGATTTGATTCAACTCATTGATCCTACTTTGGTGGTGCTCACTAAATTTATAAATAATTTCTCCGTCGATCCCCCGACCACAAAACAAGTACAACAAGAACCCGATGCCGGGGATGAATACCAACGTCATCATCCAAGCAAAGACACTTGCAATCGAGCGTGGTTTCCGAAAAACAGTAATAAAGGCAGCGATCGTATTAATAAACAAAAGTGCCAATAATACTGTGGAAATCATGCTCATATCCATTTTTATCATAGTTTCCTCCTATATCCTGTAACCCTATAATAGGTAACTGTGATCGAAAGCAAGCTTCAATTCATAGTCCCCTAGTGTTTCTTTGATTTTTTGTTTCAGCATTTCTTCGATTTCTTGATCACTATACGCCGATTTTGCGGGAATCACTAAATCAAAAGCCAACAGATCTCCTTTGACCTGAAAATCATGCATCCGTAACTGTGGGTCAACGAAGCGAATGATCTTTGACACTTCTTTTTTTAAATGCCGATACTGCTGATCTTGAATTGGTACTGGATCAAGATGACAGACCAGGTCGACCTTTAAAGATTGGCGAAAATCTTGTTCAATCGCATCAATCACCTCATGCGCTTCTCGTAAAGACCACGTTTCATCCACTTCGATATGCACACTGGCAAAGCGATTTTTCGGTCCATAATTATGAACCAGTAAATCATGGTAACCGAGAATCGTCGGATAGTGATCCAAGCGTTGCTCCATGGCAGCTACTTCTTCTTGGGTTGGGCGTGCCCCTAATAATTCGTTGATAAAGGAACGAATCATTTTGATTCCGCTAATCAAAATATACAAGGCAATCAGACAGCCGACAAAGCCATCGATACGTAGGCCAGTCAGCCACTCGATCGTCGCTGAAAACAAAACTGCCCCCGTTGTATACACATCGTTGAGACTGTCTTGTCCGCTGGCTTTAAGTGTTTGAGAGCCGATCAGGTTCGCCAGCTTGCGGTACATCGCTCCCTGCCAGATTTTGATCAAAATCGATAAGACCAAAACGATAAACAATAGTGGGGAAAAACGGATACTCGTCGGTTCCATGATGCGTTGCACAGAGCTGATGAGAAATTGGCCGCCAACAAACGTGATGATCAAAGATACTACAAACCCACTGATGGCTTCAAATCGCTCATGACCATATGGATGTTCACTGTCGGCTGGTTTCGCAGAGATCTGAAAACCGATCAATGTTAAAATAGACGAAGCGGTATCTGAAAGACTGTTGATGGCATCTGCCATAATCGAAACAGACTGGGCAGATAAGCCAATGATAAATTTCCCAGCAAATAATAGTAGGTTGGAAAGCAACCCGAGGCTACCTGCTAATTTCCCGATGGCTGTACGTTCGTAGACACCATTTTTTTTGCTACGATCTAAAAAAAAGTTTAGCAAATCATCACCCTCTCAAAAAACCATCTTTCTTATTTTACCCCGAAGGAATTCAATTAAACAACTATTCGTATCGTTTTTTCGAAAAAAAAAGCGAATTCCCTTCAATTATCAAACGCATTTTCAGATAACACGTAGGAAAAAAGGAAAAAGATAACGGAAGGGTCTCCCCCTCCGTCATCTTCGTTCAAAAAAGGAATGTGTTAAAGACCTACGCTCCTCTTTCACCTATCTTCTTAAAGGAAAGGAACTCGCGGGTATAGATTCAACCATAGTGTGCTTACTTGGCAGCTAACCACGCTGCTGCTGTCTCAAGTGCTGCTGCGATTCCTTCTGGATTCTTCCCGCCGGCTTGTGCCATATCAGGACGGCCGCCACCGCCGCCGCCAACTTTAGGTGCGATCTCTTTGATCAAATCGCCCGCTTTCAATCCTTTTTCGTTGGCTGCTTTCTTCATGGCAGCTAAAAGATTCACTTTGCCATCATTCGCGGTAGCTAACACTAAAATATCAGAATGGTCTTTTTGTTTCCATTGGTCAGCTAGTTGACGTAATTGGTTCATGTCCTTTACAGTCACTTTTGCTGTGATCAGACGCAGACCATTTACTTCTTTGACATCCTTGAAAACATCCCCTGCTTGCTGGTTTGCTAACTTGCTGGCAAGAGCTTCGTTTTCTTTTTGCAATTCACGCAGCTGCGCTTGCAGTTGTTCTGTTTTGGCAACGACTTCTTTTAATTGGGCGGATTTAACGATCCCTGCAATTGCTTTTAATTGCGCTTCTTCTTCATGCAATAACGTATAAGCTTCTTGACTAGTCACTGCTTCAATCCGACGAACACCAGCACCGATCCCTGATTCAGAAACGATTTTGAAAATACCGATATCCTCCGTATTTGCTACATGGGTTCCCCCACATAATTCGATCGACCAATCGGCAACATTGACGACGCGAACGTCATGCCCATATTTTTCACCAAAGAGTGCCATCGCTCCCATGCCTTTTGCGGTATCGATATCCGTTTCGATCGTCACAACAGGAAGAGCTTCCCAAATTTTCTGGTTTACGATTTGTTCCATTTGGCTCAGCTCTTCGCTGGTCACTTGCCCAAAATGACTAAAGTCAAAGCGCAAATGTCCTGGAGCAACTAATGAACCTGCTTGGTTCGCATGGCTGCCCAATACTTCTTTTAAGGCTTTATGCAATAAGTGAGTCGCTGTATGATTTTTAATGATCTTATTGCGACGATGCTGATCCACTTGTAAGAAATAGTTCATGCCTTCTTGTAGTGGCGCTTTGATTGTAGCAGTATGCAAGAACTGACCGTTCGGTGCTTTTTTGACATCCGTCACTTCCGCTACGATCGTACCATCTTCTGCTACGATCGTGCCTGTGTCCGCAACTTGTCCACCCATTTCTGCGTAAAATGGTGTTTCGGCAAAAATCAGTTTTGCTTCACCTGTCGAAACAGAATCATGTAACGCTTCGTCTTGGATGATCACTAATAATTCGCTGTTTGCTTCAAGTGAATCATAGCCAACGAAACGGCTGTCAACTTTGATATCTGTCAATAAAGCGGATTGTACGCCCATTGAAAGCTCCGTTTGTCGAGCTGCACGAGCACGGGCACGTTGTGCATCCATTTCTTGTTCAAACCCTTGGTGGTCCACTTTCAACCCTTCGTCTTCCGCCACTTCTTCTGTCAATTCAACTGGGAAGCCGTAAGTGTCATACAATTTGAAAATATCTTGACCAGCTAACGTATCTTGACCGTCTGCTTTTACTTGGGCGATCACTTGATTTAAAATATCTAACCCTTCATTGATGGTTTCATGGAAACGTTCTTCCTCGTTGCGGATCACTTTCTCAATAAATTCTTGCTGCTCTAGTACTTCAGGATAGTAGCTTTCCATGATCTCGCCAACGATCGGTACTAATTTGTATAAGAAGGCAGCATCGATCCCTAATTTTTTCCCATGCATGACTGCACGACGTAATAAACGACGTAAAACATAGCCACGGCCTTCATTTGAAGGAAGTGCCCCATCGCCGATCGCAAAAGAAAGCGCGCGGATATGGTCTGCAATCACTTTAAAGGAGATATCTGTCGTTTTGCTGTCGCCGTAGTTCACACGACCGCTTAAATCTGCCACTGCATTAATGATCGGCAGAAACAAGTCTGTTTCAAAATTGGTTGGTGCATTTTGAACGATGGAAACCATTCGTTCCAGCCCCATCCCCGTATCAATGTTTTTATGTGGTAGTGGTTCATAGGAGCCATCTGGTTGATGATTGAATTCTGAAAAGACCAGATTCCAGATTTCCAAATAGCGTTCATTTTCGCCACCAGGATAGTTTTCGGGATCATCTTCCGCTACGTCATTAAACTCAGGACCACGGTCATAGAAAATCTCTGAATCTGGTCCACATGGTCCTGCACCGATGTCCCAAAAGTTGTCTTCAATCTCAACGATATGCTCTGGTGTCAAGCCGACTTCTTCTGCCCAGATCCGTTTTGCTTCTGTGTCTTTTGGATAAACCGTGACATATAATTTTTCTGGATCAAAAGCCATCCATTCTGGTGATGTCAAAAACTCCCAGGCCCAATGAATCGCTTCATTTTTAAAGTAATCGCCGATCGAAAAGTTGCCTAGCATTTCAAACATCGTATGGTGTCTCGCTGTTTTCCCAACATTTTCAATATCGTTGGTCCGAATCGATTTTTGCGCATTGGTAATTCTTGGGTTTTCAGGAACAACACTGCCATCAAAATATTTTTTTAGCGTTGCCACTCCTGAATTGATCCATAATAGGGTTGGATCGTTGACTGGGACAAGGGACGCACTTGGTTCAATTGAATGACCTTTTGATTGAAAGAAGTCCAAAAACATTTGGCGTACTTCTGCACTGGATAATTGTTTCACGTTATTCTCCTACTTTCTTCTGTGTTCGCTTAAGATACAGGGGCTGACAAAATTGCTGGTAAGGCGCTCTTATGCCTGTCGAGTCATTTTGACGAAAAAAAACACCATTGCAGAGCAAGGACGTCGATACGCGGTACCACCTTGCTTGCAATGATGTGACTCATTACCTCTTAGACTCGTTAACGCGGAGTGGACGGCAACATTTCTGCTACAGTTGAGCACCAAAGGGAGCAATCCGTCTGAATTCATGTTTTTCTCTCAGCAATGAAAAACTTTCTGTAATGAATCATCAAACCGACCATATCCTTCGTCATTCAAAGTATAAGGAAATGTGTCGAAAAAGTCAATCCTCAAATCCGTTCTTTGTTGATCAGAATCGCTTTGCGGTAACGATAGCTTTGCGGAGAAAGCTTTTGATCTGGCTGCAGCATTTTCCGTGAACGGTAATAACTGGCATATGGCAAGGCATCGAATAAAGGATGCCCACAAATCTGCCAGTTCTCCATTTTTAAAGACAAGCCATCTGTCAGCTCCCACGCATCCGCAAGCCCATAGGTGCAGCCAAATAAATTCGGTTCAAGCAATTCAGCGGTTGACAAAGAGACACTATCGTCGCAGGACTTTTCATTGCCCCAGCGAAAAAGTCGCCGAGTCGCAGCACCGCAAACGTATTCCCATTGATCCTCTGATAGTAGCTGAAAGCCTTGTTTATCTAACTGCTGTTTCAATTCTGTTTGACTGACGGATTCGTGGGTAAATAACTGATAGGTTTCCGATAACGGCTCTAGTGCAGCAAAATAGCGATTCTCTTCGTGGTAAAAAGCGGGTAATTCCCAACGCAAGCTTTCCTCAAAGGACGCTGGTGCTGTGAATTGTGCCTTTAGCTCTTTTTCGAAAACACTGAATTGATCGACTAACCCGTGAAACTCCCCAGTGATTGTATTTAACTGCCCGATATACCTTGCGCCAGCAGGCAGAGAACTTTTTTGGACTAGCATAGGATCAATCACAGCTTTGCGCAAAGGGCTCGTAGACTCATTGACAAAAATCCCCCAATCCTGGCTGGTTTCTAACTCATAGATTGTTTCCAGCTGGCGAATGATCTCGTTGGGGGCTGACTGCCAATTTTTACTCCAGCAAGTAGCTGGTAATCCTTGCACACCGAGATCCCAACCTAAGATCGCCTCAGAGTTCCCTGGTATAAAGACAAAGTCTTCGCCATCGATCGTTAATTCAAAGGTCGCACATTTCAACCCTGCATACGTCAACTGACTAAAATGGACATCGGTGATCTCCTTTAAAGGACTGACAAAATACATTAAAATTTGCTGGATCAGCTGTTCTTTGATTTCAAAGGACAGTGTCTTCCAATTTGACCATTGTAACGCCTCAAAAAAATCCACGTCATTTCTCCTCTCATCTGCTACAATTACTATATAACGAGTATACCACGAAAAAGGAGGAAAACGACTGATGCTTTATTTTGGACGCAGTCCGTGGATGCTACAAGCGGTTTTCGCCCTGCGGCAAGCCGTTTTTGTGGAAGAACAGCACATCCCTATAGAATGGGAATTTGATGAAAAAGACCAATCTTGCCCATACTTTCTTTGGCTAGATGGACGCATCCCGATCGCGACCATTCGCTATCAATTCTCTTCACCGAACACTCTGCAACCTGATCGCTTTTGCGTAGCCAAGGCCTATCGGCACCAAGGATACGGCACCAAATTATTGCATTATCTCGAAATGCGTGGTGTCCAAGAGGGTGCCCTCCAATCAGTGTTATCCGCAGAGATCGACGCTTGTGCGTTTTATGAATCCTGTGGGTATCAAAAAAAATCCGAGCCCTATACTGAAGATGGTGTATTGTGTGTAGAAATGACCAAACAATTAAAAACAGCAGTCAAGTAAGAGAACACCCCTTACATGACTGCTGTTTTGGTAACCATTAACTATTCGAATTTTTCTTGTTTTTGCGGGCGGTTCGAGTCGTTTGACGACGTTCGATCTTCCGTTTTTCTTTGTTCTTCTTATCAACAGCCCATTGAATTTTTTTCTTGTAGCCAGGCTTGATTTTTTTCTTCTTTTTCTTGACTAAGCCAATCAAGGTTGGGTCTAATTCGTCACGAGATTTTTCCCGCTTTTGCCGACGATTCCGATCGTAAGTCGCAACGATCTCGCCATTTTTGATTTCCTTCGGTTGGAAAACAACCCCTAAATCTTCGATGGCTTGGATTGCTCCTTCATCGCTTGGATCATATAACGTGATCGCGGTCCCATCCATTTGGTTTCGACCGGTCCGACCAACACGGTGGATAAAGAAGTCTAAATCAGCTGGAATCTCAGCATTGATGACATGAGAAACCCCTTCAATATCAATTCCTCGCGCAGCTAAATCTGTTGCGACAACATATTGGTAGTCCAAATTTTGCACTTGGCGCATGATCCGTTTTCTTTCACGAGGACTGATGTCGCCGTGGATCTTCGCTACTTTTAAGCCTTGTTCCTTTAAGTAATCCGTAATTTCATCCACACGGCTCTTCGTGTTGGCAAAAACGATGGCAAGATAGGGATGGCCTGTAGTCAATAATTGGTAGATCAATTTATTGGTATTTTTCCCTTTGGTAGAAATCAACCAATTCTCGATCGTATCAGAGATGACTGCTTTCGATTTGATTTCTTCGATCAATGGATTGGCCATGTATTTTTTCAAGAATGGGCGCAATTTCTCTGGAATCGTTGCGGAGAAAACCAGCATTTGTAGTTTCTCAGGCAAACGTCCCGCAATTTGATCGACTTCTTCTAAAAAGCCCATATCCAAGGTCATGTCTGCTTCATCCACGACAAATACATTGGCAGTGTGAACCCCTAACGCTTGTTCGTTGATCATATCCAGGATACGACCAGGTGTCCCAATCACGACATGGGGCTGTTGATTTTGCAGACGGCTTAATTGACGTTGCTTATCCGTTCCTCCGACGAAATTTGACACTCGAATTTCAGGATCATGAAATCCGCCGATTTGTTTTGCGGCGTGATAGATTTGCGTGGCTAATTCACGACTCGGTGCAGTGATCACTACTTGCACTTCATCTTTTTCGGCATCGATTTTATCCATCAATGGCAGTAAAAATGTGTGGGTCTTACCACTTCCGGTCTGTGATTGCCCTACAACACTGCGTCCTTTTTGGATAACAGGTATCAGTTTTTCTTGCACTTCTGTTGGCTTAGAGAACTTTTTATCAGCAAGTGCTTCATAAATAAATGGTTGAAATTTAAATGACTCAAAAGACATTCAAACACCTTCTTTCTTTTAGCATCCTTTGGATTATAGCATATGTTGCCTTGTTTTCCTAACTTTCTTTTGTAATCGATTGATGATCGATCGTACTGATAGTATACGTTGCACTGCGGCGTTCATAGAAAAAGCGGCTTTCTTTTTTTATTGCTGCCCACAAGAGATTCAAGTAAAAACCAAACTGGATCAACCCAAAAATAACTACCATCAACAAACTAACGACTAAAAGCAGCAGATTGTTGGACTCAAGAAACGGTGCGAAAAAGATATTGACCCGACTGATGCTGGCATAAATCAGATAAAACAAACCATAGCGTTTCAATAAAGCCCCCAAGCTGACACGCTCACGGCCTTCTTGCATGATTTTGATTCGTACGAGTTTTTTTCCAATCGTTTGTCCTTTGGCAAGGTAAGCCAACAACACAAAGTACAGCAACACTTCAAGAGCAAAGTACCAATAGTCCCCACTAAAGTCCCGTACCGTCTGTTGAGTGAGCAAACGAACAGCGATCACCACAATAAAACTGACCACTTTCAGTATTACCCAGTCGATCAACCAAGCAAACACCCTTCGTGTCACAGTCACCCGAGTGCCTTTGGCGTAAGAATCCGCATCCATCTCTTCCCTTGATGGCAATAAGAACGTAAAAAGTGGGGCGATCGTCCAGCCCACAAGCCCTCCAACTGTATTGACAAAGAGATCATTGACATCGAATAAGCGATACGGACGAGGATAAATAAAATACAGTCCCGTCAACTGCGTTAATTCAAAAAACAACGTCAAGCAAAACGTAATAACGAGTGTTTTTAAAAAGGAACATTTGAAGTAATAACGCAAATAGACCCCAAATGGTAAGGTCAACAATAAATTAAAGAGTGGCTCAAGGAAGACCCCCTGCTTCATAGCGGGAAGATAGGTTTGCGGATCGTGAATGTTTAAGACGGTCTGTTGGACAAAATGTTGCCACGATGCCCCTAACTGCAATTCCATCTTAGGACCAGTCATCTGTGCTACCTCTTCGATCGAGGGCAATGGTAGGATAACTAAGAAATAGGCGCACAATAAATAGAAGACAAATGAATACAGAACCAGTGCGCGTGACAAGATAAAACGACCGTATTTTCGATATTGGATAACAAAAAAAATCATTGATATCGCCAATGCTAGGAAAGGAAAAACCAGCAAGGCAACCTTTATTGGGGTAATATAAGCGGACATAAAGAACTCCTTCACGTTTTCTTTTTATCTTACACGCTATTTCCCAAAACGTAAATTTTGGAGTATCATAAAAGAAAAGGAGGTTAAAAAACCATGTTAAATCCCTATTTTGCCTTTGGCGTACCGGCATTCCTTTTGGTTTTATATGCAGCTTTTGCTCTTTTTCGCCGGTCTTCCGATATTCCCTATTTAGGCTTCGTCCTTTTCATCATTGCTGGTTTTCTGACAGGATTTAGTTTACAAGTCATTCAACAAGCCATCAATGAAGTGGAGAAAACATCTCTTGAACACGTGCAAGAAACCCACCTTTACTCGCCTTACTTATTAGCGATTCCATTGATTGTGGGCATTCTTTTACTGATTGTCAACTTGATTCGCGGCTATTTAAAAGTCAAAAACGTTCGTCTGCGGACAAAATAAAAACAACTTACCTAGAAATACGAATTGATCTTGCTCCTCTTGACGGGAAATGAGATCGCTTCGTATTTTTTTGGTAAGCTGCCTAGATTGCTAGACCCCTTCTAAAGATCCATCCGCCACTTTCGTAGTAAAACAGTTTATCAACTAAAAAAAGGTTTATTCGTCGGCTAGTTCTTCATCCAGGTCTGTCTCTGAGGTATCAGCAAAAGACTCTTTCACATCATCATTGACTTGCTCCAATAAATATTGCCAATCACTATTCGACACAACCACCACATCGATATTCTTTTCTTCATCGATCAGCTCGAAATTCGAAACATCCTCTCCTAACTGCTGGAATAGGTCGATCAATGTTTGGTCTTGTAGCGTTACGTATTCAGTCCGTTTCATCCTTCTTCCCCCCATGAGTCAAAAAATTCATAAAACAAGATATCGAAACTAGTAAGATCGGTCATCTTTTGTAAAGTAGATAGATCTAAACGAATAAACGCTTTTTCCACTAATAAATAATGGTTTTCTTCCAGCGCTTCTTCGATAAATGGTAAAATCTCTTCTTCATCCCCTAATGTTTCACTAGAGATTTGGTCGATTTGATCAAACAAGCGATCATCTTGCAACAAAAAGAATTGATCGTCGTAAAGATAGACTGCGATTTGATATTGCCGGATGGGTAGCTCAGCCCGAATGACAAAAAAGCATTCCCCTGAATTGGAAATCGCTGGCAATAGTTCATTCGGTTGTAATGCCTGTTGGTAGTACATTTCCATCCCTCCTTTGTACTTATTATTATAAAGAACAATGGAGGAAAAAGGAAATAATCGAATTTCAGTTTAAAAAACTCTAAACAAAGTTAAACATCCCACTCTGCATAGAATTCTTCTAAAAAATCCTTCATGAAAGCCACACGTCGTTGGGCTTCTTTTTTGCCATACGCCGTGGTCATCTTTTCAGGAAGCAAAAATAGTTTCTCATAAAAATGATTGATCACCGTCGTTCCTTTTCGGTAATCTTCATGATTTTGAAACGTCTTTGGGGCTAAGTCACTGACATGGATCGGGTGTTGATGACTGCCACCAAAATAACTCGTCCGTAAAATACCGATCGCACCTAAAGCATCGAGACGATCTGCATCACGAACGACGCGGCCTTCTACTGAGACAACTTGCGCGCCTTGCAAAAGTTCTTTTGAAAAAGACAGATTCTCGATAATAGAAAAAATTTCTTTCGTTTGTGCTTCACTGGCTCCCGCTGTGGTCAAACAAGCTCGCACTTCATTAGACGCCGCTGTGACATCCGCCACAACTTTGTCATCCACCGTATCATGGAGATAGGCTGCCGCCTGTACGACAAAGCAATCAACTGCCAATTCGTCGGCATCAATGATGGCTTGACTTAACCCAGCCACTCGTTTGACATGATCAAACCCATGTCCTGTGTAATCATTCCCCAGAATACTTTCGGCATAAGCAATTACTTTGCTAAGATCGGCAACATTGTATTCTTCCTTCATTTTTTTCCTTCTTTCGATATGAAAGCAGCTAGCCTTCTTTTTTCGATGGTGTTTGATACAAAAGGAAAAGAAGTTCAACAAGACGAGCACCCCATGAAATAATTGGGGCGGCAACGTCTTGCGAAGCTTCTTTCCACTCGTTACTTTTAAGCGAAATCTTGCGTCTCGCTGATTTTATAGACGCTAAAATAGATCTTGCGTAAATAGTCTAATAGATATTGAGGATTCAATAATTCATCCGTTGCATCTAAAATCAATTCATTTGGTTTCTTGGATGCGCCATATTGATGGATATTTTCAGTCAACCATTTACGAATCGGTGAATAATCATCCGAAGCCAACACTTCATCGACATTGATTTCTTTTTCCATGGCATGGAGTAATTGCGCTGCATACATATATCCTAGAGCATAGGATGGGAAATACCCGAAGCTTGAACCTGACCAATGAACGTCTTGTAAGATCCCTTCCAAGTCATTTTCTGGACGAATCCCTAAATATTCCTCGTATTTGTCATTCCAGATTTTTGGCAGTTCATCGATCGATACGGTTTCGTTAAAGATCATTTTTTCGATCTCGTAACGAATAATAATATGAATGACATATGTCAGACTATCAGCTTCAATACGGATCAAGCTAGCTTTTGAATGCTTTAAGGAGTCATAGAAAGTGTCAAAAGACACATCATCAAACGTGCCTTCCGCACATTCTTGGAAAAATGGGTATTGCTTTGCCCAGAAATTGCGGTTGCTGCCGATAATGATTTCATTAAACAGCGATTGGGATTCGTGGATTCCCATGGACGCCCCTTCATGAACAGGCGTGCCTTCGTATTTCTCATCGATGTTTTGCTCGTACATCCCGTGACCAGCTTCATGAATCACACCGAACAGTCCCATCGAAAAGTCAGTTTCGCTCCAGCGTGTGGTCAACCGTACATCATTGTGGTTGATCCCCGTAGCGAATGGGTGGACCGTATTATCCAAACGGCCGCGAGAAAAGTCATAGCCTAAGTCGGCGATCACTTTTGAGATAAATTTACGTTGTTGCGCTTCGGTCATCTTACGTGAAAGGATCGAAGTGTCTGGCGCTGTTCCTTTTTCAGCCAATTGACGACGAATATCCATGATACCATCTCTCACTTGTGAGAATACGTTATCCAAGATCTCAACCGTCATATTCGGTTCGTATTGATTTAATAAGACGTCATAGTTCGTCAGCTCATTTTTCTTCCAATAAGGAATCAATTCTTTCGTTAAGCGAATGTTTTCAGAAAGAGCATCTTTAAATAAAGAAAAATCTTTTTCTTTACGGGCTTTGAGCCAAGCAGTATGTGCTTTTGACGTAGCTGAGGAAGCCGCCATCGCCAACTCATTGGGCACATCTTTTTGCAATTCATATTCTTCTTTGACTAATTGATACGCCGCTTTCCCTACTTCTGATAATTCATCTGGGTGTTTCCCGAAATAGCTGATTGCTTCTTGGATTGGTTCCCCCACTTTTTTATCAAAGTATAGACCATATAAATAGCTGTCAACTTCCGCACGGTAATCACTGGCTTTTTCTGGCATCCCTGTTTGATTATCCCAACCTAAGATCCCCATTGCTTGTTGTAATAGATCGATTTCTTTTAATTCTTTCAGAAATTCTTGTTCTTTCATTCAGCAGACTCCTTTTTGCGTGGCGGACGTTGTCCCCAGTATTGGAAGAGATCGGTACGAATGGCACCGTTGTATAATTTGCGTTTTTTTGTCGCTTTTTCGCCGTAATGGGTCTCAAAAGTCAAGTCACTGGTCAAAAAGTACTTGCTCCAGGTTTTAAGCGGTCGAAACACTTGGCCCATTTCCTGATACAGTCGCTGAACGGACGCTTCTTCTCCTAAGCGTTCGCCATAAGGAGGGTTAGCCACAACGACACCATACTCTTTTTCTGTTTTAAAGTCTTTAACGGCTTGTTGTTTGAAGGTGATCGAGTCTCCTAGACCGATTTCTTCCGCATTTCTGCGGGCGATCTCAATCATTCGACCATTGATATCCGAACCGGTAATATCTAATTCGACATCATAATCTGCTGCTTCATCTGCTTCTTTCCGTACTTTTTCAAATACTTCTGCTGGGAACCAATCCCACGTTTCGCAAACAAATTCCCGATTAAAGCCAGGGGCGATATTATGGCCGATCAACGCTGCTTCAATGCACAATGTGCCTGATCCACAAACGGGATCGACAAACGGCTTGTCTTTGTACCAATTTGTCAGCATCACTAAAGCCGCAGCCATGTTTTCTTTCAGCGGCGCGCCTCCTTTTTCTAAACGATAGCCACGTTTAAACAAACTAGGGCCAGTCGTATCCAATGTGATCATCGCATGGTCTTTCAATAAAGCGACTTCTAATTGGAAAAAAGCGCCAGTTTCAGTCAGCGGCACACTTGCTGGACGATGGTATACTTCTCTTAAGCGATTGACGATTGCTTTTTTGGTGATCGCTTGACAATCAGGTACGCTATACAATTTTGATTTGATTGATTTTCCAGCTACTGGAAATTCAGCGTCTAAAGGTAAAAAGTCTTCCCACGGTAACGCTTTAACTTCTTCAAACAGCTGATCGAAAGTCAATACGTCAAATTCCCCGACGACAATTTTGATACGGTCCGCTGTACGGAGCCACAAGTTCGCGGTAGCAATGGTCTCCATCGTCCCTTTAAAGCGCGCTCGGCCGTTTTCAACCTCACACTCGATCCCTAAATCCCGTAATTCTTTGCCCACTAGTGCTTCTAAACCGCTCGCAGCGGTGGCAATACAATTAAATGTTTTTTCAGTCATAACGCTCTCCTTCTTGGTATAAAAAAACCTTCCGTTGCTGGAAGGATTCCCTGATAGGTTGTGATTTTCTATAAGCCATGTTTTGTCCGTATTTTCCTCAGGGAGAAGAAAACACTGGGTAATTATCTATCTGCAATTACTTGCCTTCTTGCTCCGTTCATTTCCGTGCAAAAAGTGCCCCTACCATTGTTTGGGTTGCTCGCTCGAGGGGTTTACCGCGTTCCACCAAGACGGTTTCCCGCCTTGCTTCGTCACTGTGGCACTTTCAAGGATACTTTGGCATAGCTTACACCTTAGCCATTTTTCCTGCCGTTACTTTCTCAAGTACCCTAGCTTATGGTTTCGCTAGGCACGAACACTACAAGCATCTCAGCTTGTGCGAGCATGGACTTTCCTCAGCATAATCGAGTTATGCCGCAATTACCCGAAAACCACAACTATCTTTTCTACATTAGATTAGAATTGACGGGTTTTTTCGTTGTCATCTTCAAAATCAGCATTTGTATAGTTGCTGTTGTAGGAAGAAGAACGAGTGACAGGTTCTGATTCACGATCAAGCTTTTTGCCAAACACTTCTTTTTCAAGATTCGACAAACGTTTCAAAATATCAAAGTTTGTAACGGTTTGGCTTTTCGGCGCTTCTTGTTGAACACGAGATGCGATCGCTTGGTTTTTCGACAATTGATCGATTTTCGCTGTCAGACGGTCATTTTCTTCTTGCAGGGCTAAGATCTCTTTATTGTAGCTTTCGTAGTCTTTAATGATATTATCTAAAAACTCGTCCACTTCAACTGGATCATACCCGCGCATTTTTGTTTTGAATTCTTGTTGCAGAATATCTTTTGGACTATAAATTAAATTTGCCATTATTTACACCTCATTGTTTATTCCAAATGGTTTTCACTTTCTAGACCATTCTATCAAAAAATATACGAAAATCAAAGTAAATTACTATCAAATGTTGCGTTTTGTAGGTCATCCATTGTTATTTGATGAATAAAGTAGGGATTTTGCTCACTATAAGCTTTGGCATCTCTTAAGAAATAATTAGGTTTTCCTGGAAATTCGTCATCATATAACACAAGTGCGCCTTCGGTATGCTCCAGTAAAAATGCCGTGTGATTTCTTAATTGACTGGGGTCTTGGTAAGGCTTATGGCTGGTGGCATTGACATAATCGGCAAATGACTTCGCTGTTTGCAGTGCCTGCTGATTTGTTTCGTTCCAATTTTCACCAAACCCTTCAAAAGGAAAAATAATTCCTAGTTTCAGTTCTGGGTATGTTTGTTTTAATTGTTCAACGGCTTCGGCACACCACAGCTCCGCTCCAAGATTCCCGCTGATCAAGAGCCATTCTAACCCTTCTTCGACATAATTGGTCAAAGTCGACATTATTACTTTCTTAATAACTGCAATCTTGGGATCTTTTGCTTGAAAGACACCTAATTCATAATTACGATAGCCAGTAAAGTATAAGGTTTTCATTGTTTCTCTGGTCATCTCTTTTCTTTCCAAACGACTTTTTGGTATAATGTTGCCTAGGAGTGTGAACAACATGGTTATTCGTTACCCGAATGGACAATCTACTACCTATGATGACGGCAAAAAACAAAAAATGCAAGAGAAACTAATAAAGCCAAAAACGTATGCCAATCGTGGGATGCGTTTTGAAGAAGCGATCAATGAAAGCAACCTTTATTATTTGAATCGTAAACTTGCTGTCATTCATAAGAAACCGACACCAATTCAAATCGTGAAGGTAGATTATCCAAGAAGAAGCGCCGCCGTAATCAAAGAAGCCTATTTCCGCGAGGCATCCACCACTGATTACAATGGGGTTTATCAAGGGCAATATATCGACTTTGAAGCGAAAGAGACTCAAAACAAAACGTCATTTCCCTTTAAAAATTTTCATCCACACCAAATCAAGCATATGGAAGACTGTTTGGAACAAGCGGGTTTATGTTTTGTTCTTTTATGGTTTTCTAGTCTACAACGCTGCTTTTTTCTCGATAGCAAGTGCTTAGTTTCTCAATGGCACCTGCAAAAAGAAACGGGAAAAAAATCAATGACACTGGCCTATATTGAAACGAATGGGATTGAAATTATCCCTTCAATTGCGCCACGTATTCCCTATTTAAAAGCAGTTGATCAATTTTTAACGATGAAGGAGAATGATTAGTATGGCAAATGGATCACAATCGAGGACCTCTCGGCATGATTCTAAAAAAGGTACAGCTAAAAAAGCACCAAAGCCTCCTAAGGCAAAAGGCAAACGAAGCATTGGGAGTATTCTTTTAAAAGTATTTATGGGGCTGTTTTTCTTGGGCTGTATCGGGATTCTATCCGGGATGGGGTTATTCTGGTGGTATGCCAAAGATGCGCCTGCACTTGATGAAACACGCTTGGATTCAACGGTTTCTTCTCGTTTCTATGCGTCAAATGGCGAATTGATCACTGAATTCGGTAGTGAAACCAGAGAGAAAATTACAGCAAGTGAGATTCCTCAACTGCTGGAAGACGCGATCGTCTCTGTCGAAGATCGCCGCTTCTACCAGCATATCGGAGTCGATCCGATTCGGATCGTCGGTTCCGCATTATCCAATGCCACAACCGGCGGTATGCAAGGCGGAAGTACGTTGACACAGCAATTGATCAAGCTGTCCTTCTTTTCTACCAGCGCTGAAGACCAAACATTGCGTCGAAAAGCACAAGAAGCATGGATGGCGGTTCGTCTTGAACAAATGAAATCAAAACAAGAGATCCTCACTTACTACATCAATAAAGTATATATGTCCAATGGTGTATATGGGATGCAAACGGCCGCAATGAAGTTTTACGGCAAGCCGTTAGCTGAACTAGACCTTGCGCAAACCGCTTTGATTGCGGGTTTACCAAATGCCCCTTCAGCTTTTGACCCATTTGCGCATCCTGATAATGCGAAAAGTCGGCGAGATGTTGTTTTAGGTGCGATGCTGGAAAATGAAAAAATCACGCAAGCGGAATATGATGCGGCCGTTGCCGAGGATATTCAAGAAGGCTTGCAAGACAATCCCCGTGAAAACCAAGAGTGGAAATACTTTGACAACTACTTTAACGAAGTGATCGCTGAAGTCAAAGAAAAAACTGGGAAAGATGTGTATACTGACGGCTTAGATATTTATACTAATGTCGATATCGATGCACAAAAACGATTATATGACATCGTCAACAGTGACGACTACGTTGATTACCCAGATGACAAGATGCAAGTTGCCGCTACCTTAGTTGATGTCAACACAGGCAAGGTGACCGCTCAGATCGGTGCCCGTAATGTTGATGATGTTCTAGCAAATAACCTGGCTGTCAATGTCGCACGAGACTTTGGTTCGACCGTCAAACCAATCACAGACTATGGCCCTGCCTTTCAATTTCTACAAGATTCCACGGGTAGAATGATTTTAGATGAACCTTACACGTATAAAGGGACGAATATTCCTGTTTACAACTGGGATCGCCAATATATGGGCAATATCACCTTGCGGACCGCTCTAGCAGAGTCTAGAAATGTGCCGGCAGTGAAGCTGTTTGATGAAGTCGGCGCGGACAATATCGCAGACTTTCTCAGTGGTTTAGGAATCGAATATGATACGATCACCCAATCCAATGCGATTTCCAGCAATACAGATAAATTGGATGGCACAAAGTATGGGATCTCCAGTCTGAAAATGGCCGCTGCTTATGCTGCGTTTTCAAATGGTGGCACCTATTATGAACCACAGTACGTCAATAAAATCGTCATGCAAGATGGTACAGAAGACGAAGAATCCTTTAAAGTTTCTGGTCAAGAAGCAATGGATGATACGACAGCTTACATGGTGACCGATATCTTGAAAGATGTTATTTCAGTCGGAACTGGAACCAACGCGCAAATCGATGGTTTGTACCAAGCAGGGAAAACGGGAAC
Organism: Enterococcus sp. DIV1368d; assembly: GCF_050542975.1. Taxonomy (NCBI): domain Bacteria; kingdom Bacillati; phylum Bacillota; class Bacilli; order Lactobacillales; family Enterococcaceae; genus Enterococcus; species Enterococcus sp. DIV1368d. Next base: position 1,864,713 of record NZ_CP172939.1, read on the forward strand.
GTCCAACTACACCGATGACCAGTTAGCACAACTGGATACATCGAATGGTGCCTACCCTGATATTACCTTTGCCGGCTATACTCCCTCCTACTCATTGGCGGTTTGGACAGGCTACAACGACAAAATGACACCGATCACTGATAGTAGTACCCATGTGGCTTCAGATGTCTATCGTGAATTGATGCGCTATGTTTCTGCTTCTGTAGAAAACACGGACTGGACAATGCCTGACGGATTGACACGGATCGGAAGAGAGCTTTATCTTGAAGGGACGTACACCCAACCAAGCTATTCAGCACCAAGTTCTTCCAGCAGCAGTTCCTACGTTGAACCAACGACACCTTCTACAGAAAGTAGCGAATCAACACCATCAAGTACAACAGAATCATCAAGCGAAGTAACACCACCAGTGACAACACCTGATGAGGATGATTCATCATCGGTCGTTACGCCTCCTGCTTCTAGTCAGGATCCCGGTTCAACAACACCTTCCAGCAGTGAGGATAATCCTTCCTCACCACCGGACCCGCCGGAACCAAACGATGGTAGTGTCGAATAATGGAGAATCGCAAAAAAACAGTAGATCAAAATCTGATCTACTGTTTTTTTTAATTCCTGCCATATAAATGTAGAAGCTTACTTTTCAAGCTCTTCAAACAGCAATTTTTTATCGGAAAGCTGATAAACTTGATTATGCAGATCGTCAAATAAATGAATCACATTTTCTTTCGTCTCGTTCACTTCAAAAAGAATCTCTTTGGCACGATCATGAATCCCATCGATCCGCATTTCTGTCGTACGGATCATTCGTTCAGATTCGATCTTCGCTTCTTGAATCGTGCGATTTGCTTTTCTTCTAGCAAAGACTAAAACCTCACTGATTTCTGTTTGGAACTGCTCGTTTTCGATTTGTAGGGTTGCATTTTCTTCCCGTAGTGCTTCGATCTTCGCCTGAAGCTCTGCGACTTCTTCATTTGATTCGCTAGCTGAAACTTTTGCTGCAAGCTCTTCTTTTTCTGCCAATTGCTGTTTCAAATCAGCAATTACTTCTTGCAACTGCTGGATTTCTTGCCGCTTCAACGTCCATTCAGCGCGTTCCTTTTCGTAATTTTGTTTCTCTTTTTGCTCTTTTTCTTGCTGAACAGCTAACTTAGCTTCTAATTGCTGGATCTTTGCTTCAAGTTTTTCTGTATCTACTTTTCTAAGCTGTTCTTCTAGGTCTTTGACTTTCTTATTCGCTTCTACTAGCGAAGCTTTTAATTCTTTTGCCTCTGCTTCTTGTTGAGCCACTACCTTCTGCTGTTTTTTTAACTGTTTTTTTTCTTCCTGTAGTTGCTCGTTTTCTAAAATCAATTCTTTAATTTCAAAAGATAAATTTTCAATCATATGATCCTTTTCTTGTTCTTCTGACTCTTGCTGATGTGTCTGGTTTATACTCAATTCTTTCTCCATACGTTCTCCTTTATCTTCAACGAGTTGACTATCCTTGGCGTGGTTATCACGGTTCCCAGAGGATTTTTGCTGCACTGCTATCTTTTTGACACTTTGATCTGTCTGTTGATCAACAGATACTCTTTGCTGAGAAATCGGTTTTGCTAAAGTCTGTGCGACAGGTTTCGCTGTTTCTTTCTGAGTTTTAGGTAGTTCATTGTCCGCTTGTCGATTGGTTCCTTTCTCTTTTTTTTCAGGCGTAGCCTTTGCGGACCCTTGATCCTCAATGATTCCCTCTTCTTGATTTGTCTCCTCAAATTCATTCAACTCTTCTATGGATAATTGATTTACTTCATCCATTAGCTTTTGGACAGAAAACAAACCTTTGTTTTTCTTTTTCATCATTAATTTTTCACACTGCCTTTTTGTTCATTTGTATTGATCGTTTCACTTTGATCCGTTTGAGGAGTAGACGATATGCTCTCGCTCCTCTCGTTGTTGGCTACTTCTTGAGCATCAGTGTTTGGGAATCTGCGTTCTAAAAGGGTCCAGACCCCATTCTCGTCACGAATGATCGTCTGCTCAAAGGACTGATCAGAATCCTTGGAAAATTGGACAGAGAAGGTTCCTTGGGTGATCAGGGGAACGTTCTGCATATCATGGAGTAGATAAGAAAAATTCTCTTCCCATCCGTTTAAGTCATCAATTGATGGTAATTTGCTAGATAGAACAATCGAGATTTCTTGCAAAGGCTGATCAACAAAAATCATCGCTACAGTGCGACCTAGATATGGTGATAACTGATAGGCCAACTCATATTCAGCTGCGAACTGTGCTTCACGATCATTGGAGACGAGTAAATGCTCCCAATCAATCGCTTCAAAAGAAAAGCCGTTCTCAGGATATGCAAAAATCGGCATACGCATCCATTCCGTTTGTTCAGTTCTTAGCGCGAAGACTTCCTCTTTCAATTGACTGGTTTCTTCTTGCAGCTTTTGCAAATGAATGCCGCCTGTCAGCTGAAAAACTGTTAGTAGCAAGACACTTACGATTATGGCACTACTGCAGCCCAATACAATTAGCAGGTGCCCACTGCGCAGGTTGTGCTTAAATAAACGCAGTTTCCTTTTGGCTAAAGCATCTGACGACAGCTGCTTTTCAACTTTTCTTAATAAATATTCTCGATACAATCGCCAACCGATGATACTACCTGCTCCAATGGCAAGCAGTATCATCCCAATATAGATAAAAATCACAGTCTCTTCCTTCCATCAAAACTAAAATTCGTTTTATTCATCTATTTTGATACAAACTTAGTCTTGTTGATATGTTGCAAGAAATGAATCATCGCAAACTTCCTTTCAAAAAGCTGATGTGTCAGAAGAACGTGGTCACCACACCATAAAAGGTTTTACTTGAAATGATTCCAAATTCTCTACTATCACTTGAAGTGAGCAGTGCATCGCCAACGACAAAGTACTCATCTTCTTTGAGGTACCCCCGAATCGGCAACGCCTCAACGGCTTCATCCTTCACAGTGATCATAAATGAAAAATCAAAGTCAGTATCCTCCGCCCCAATCAACAAACGCTCCTGTGTACGAACGAAGGAATCCCCCGGCACACCAATCACTCTCTTGATCAAAAATTTTCCTTCCTGTTCGAAAGCGATCAGCTGATAGCGATTTGGCTGGCGCTTTTTATGAATCAGCACAACTTGTCGATCCTCGATCGTCGGCAGCATGGACGTTCCTCTGACTAACGCCAGTCGATACGGCTGAAGAAACACAATAAGCAATAGGACCATCAAAAAGATACCGCTGATAGGAAGACCTATTTGTCTATGCCTTTTACTCATATTGCCAGCCCTCCATCCTTATTTTGGCATAATATATGAAACACTTGATGAGTGCGCCAATTCATTGCTGATCACGCGATAAGAGATTGTGGTTCCACCATAGACATTTCCTTCTGAAACCAAAATACCATTTGGACCAACGGCTTCAACAAAAGCGACATGACCATAACGAGGATCAGATCCAGCTGTTCCAGGTGCAAAAGAGATCATACTGCCTGCTTTAGGCGTTTGACTGACGTTGTAACCTAAACGTCGTCCGGTATTGCCCCATTGACCACCATTTCCCATGTAGTCATCTACTTGACCGCCTAATTGACTCACGCGATTGAACACATACCAAGTACATTGTCCAACAGGATACGAACCAGAAAGATTGTAGTCACGACCGTTGTATTCTGGGAATGTCATAAGGGAGCGATACTCTTCTGGAATTTGTTCTTTTCCTTGGATAAACAAGCCTGTTTCTGTTGCGATCACTTGGTCATATTGCGTCAATCCATAGACCGCAATCAGTGAATTGATTTTTTTACTATAATTAACATCAGTCGCATAAGTGCCCGTCAAAGCATCTGCTGCCCGAAGATAGTTTTTTGATTCAGAGCACCACACGTCTTGATAAAAGGTTGGATTTCCAGTGATTCCTCCGCGAATCAATTTGACATAATCTGCCATGGAATCTCGATAACTTGAATAGGAACGAAAGGCGGCTTGAATTTGGAAAAGTTCCCCGTTGCCTTTATCTTCCATTGTTGGTAAAGTCACGCTGTTTCCTTGATAACTGCCTTTGATGCCAAAAAGGTTATAATGGGGACTGCTGGAAAGCCCGCTGTCGCCACTGCCGCTTTCAAGGATCGCTTGCGCGATCAAAACAGAAGCAAAGACATCGTATTCTTGCCCTAAGCTTTGGGCTTCTTGTGCCAATGTTTCAATAAACATCTGGGTCTTTTGATTCACTGTAAATTCGTAAGGGGCTGGATATTCAGCAACTAGCTTTTCGCCATATGTAGCCAATTCAGGATTTGATAGCCGTCTGATCGATAGCGGCTCTTCGATAGAAACCCGCTGAACTTCGATGGCAGTTTTCATTGGCTCTTCTTGATTTGTCACTAAACTTGCTTGGTAACCATCTGCGAGGTAGATACCGATTAACTTATTTGCGTCATATAAAAGATCCCCCGGCTGTAATTGTTCAACCTGCTGTTCTTTTTCTATCCAGCTAGCTTCCCCATTTATAACCGCTTTGATCCGTTCATTGATCCATTCGTCCATCGTCAATGGTTCTTCTAGTTCACCAATTTGTCCGATGATCTCGTAGACGAATGCCGCTTGCCATTGCGCATCATAATCAGCTAATATCGGCAAGGTGAAATCTAACAGATTCGAATCTGCGATCTTTGCTGCCCGAAAACTCTCTGGTAAATCAATAGTACGTCCATCATAAAAAGAATTTTTCAAGTCAGAAGTAGCATCTGGTGTTTGAACGACAGGGTTTATTACTTGCTCAGGTGCAATAATCGGAGGTGTTTTCGGCTCCTCTTTTTTTGCATTTTCAGTATTTTCGTTGCTATCAGTTGAAATTTCATTTTCTTTTGGTGCCAATGACTCATCAATCAAGTCGGTCTCTTTTGGCTTGTTCTCTGTTTCTACTTCTAGATCGTCCGTTTCAGCATCTATTTTTTCCTCTTCCTCGGAAGGTTCCGTGGACTCTGATTCCTCTATTTCGGTCGTTTCCGCTGACTCGGTCGTTTGCGTTGAGTCTACTTCTTCAGACGAATCGGGAGTTTCTACAACGGTATCTGCTGTTTCTGAATCCATAAGCGTCTCATTTGATTCGGTGGATAGCTCGGTCGAGCCCTCCGTTTGCTCTTTGCTGACGTCTTCTTGACTCTCTTGGTCTTCTGCTGCCGATGAATCTTGATCATCAAGTTCCTGTTCGACATTTGTATTTTCTGAATAGTTATCAGGCTGAGGGCTTTCTTTCGCCAGCAATACGGGAGAAACAAAAAGTTGGCTTGCTAAAATCCCAGCACTGAATAATGTCAGATATGACTTCTTTTTTTTACTCTTCATACAGTTTCCTTTCTCTTGTTTCAGCTGGCATCATTGGTTTTGAACAAAACCTGACGAACTGATTCAAAGCTGCTTGAATAGTTTTTGCACGAGTTTAGGTGAACTCTATATCTTCGCGGTTATTATGAAGTAAGCGTGATCTACCGCAAAAAAACGGTAAAACCCACTGCTTTTCAAGCGATTTACTCACTATCTTCCTATCAAGAATGGAAGCTGTCATAGGTGTCAACAGCTTCCATTTGATAAGATTGAGCATTGATCATTCGGTAGATGGGACAAAACTTAACTCCCATTCAATCGTTGCTTGGTAGGTCATGTTACGCGGATTTGATCCAATGGGAACTTCAAGTTTGACACTATCCCCCATCGTCCCCATATCCCCGTAGCGCTGAATCCAGGTACCGCTTCCTTCATTTGCATCTGCTTCAGCGATCAAAGCGGGTACCCCAGGATCAAGGATCATTGATTCACTATAAGTGGGAGGAATTGCTGAATTGGCAGCATTCGTCAGCATAACTGCATTTTCTAAAATAATTCGTGCACCCCGAAGTTCTTCTCCTCGATCATTACGAAATCCTGCAGCGGATAATGTCGCGTTAAGTTCCCAACCGGTAAATTGAGCGCGCCGGTCAGAAATCTGCACGTAATTTGGCCGTTCCTCAGTTACTGAGCCATCTGCACTGCTAAGACGTTGCGGCAATGCCTTGTACTGTTTGGTATCTGCACTTATTGATACATCTCCAAAGCTATACTGGGAGATGAAATCGACACTGATAAACCCTAAATGGTCTGGTATATCCGGTTTATTTTCTGGGTTCACTTCAATATCTGGCGCGATCGGATCTCGTGGATTCATTGTGGCAATCTCTTGAACAACTGTTTCATCTGTATCGAATTTTCCATTTAAGAAAGCGTAAGCCGTCACCGTATTATGTTTTGTAAACCGATCCCCCTCGGCTAAGGTCAAGCTGAAATCACCATTGGCATCTGCTTGAAGATGAAACAAGCTGTTATCATCAAAAGAAGGTGATTGCAGTTGCGGTGCGGGAATAACTGGATCTCCGTCAAAACGAATCACACTATAAGGTGTGGCTTTTCCTCTAATGATTCTTGATCCATCTAGTGCCGGGTCTTCCGTTAATGGTTCTAAATGAACTTCGACATCTGGAATATATTCAAATAGGATACGTTGTGCTCTTGTGGTAAAATTCGCGCGAAAATGATCAACGATCTCTTGTGAGATGGAAGAAACATTCGAAATCGATGACAAGGTAGAGGAAAAATTCACTTTTAAATTGAAGATTGGACTCCAACTGAAGTCTGGTTCCTCCGTCAAGTTTCCATGCCGCCATTGCTTCGCTGCTTGAATATCCACATCTAATAGCCCGCCGCTGCCGGAAATCGAAATAAGGCTACTATTTGCTGCATTTCCGGTAACCGCCCTTGTTTTCTCTAAATTGATGCGTTGTGCATCCGCAAAAGTGAAGGTTGAGGCCGAGCTCAAAAATGTCATCAAGGAATGAGAGGGATTGGTTCCGTCTGACTTAATATCCAAGATTCCTTCTTTAGCAACAATAAATGTGGCGGCACCGGCTACATGGATCACTCCGGATGTGGTGGTCCCTTGATTCACTGCATCAATTTCGACACTGCTTTTATTTCCAATAAGCATCGTGCTTCCAGCACCCATGTAGATAATGTTATAGGACCATCCATTGAGGCTTGTGGTACGTCCGTCAGCTTTGATTACCACTTTGCTATCCTCAGACATTTCAAAGTGGGCGCCGCTTGCATACATACTGATTGCGGGGGAGTTGGCTCGGGCATTCAAATGCAGCTCTGATCGATTACCGATATTGATCCGTCCATTCGCAATATAAATATTTGCTCCAAAAGCCTCACCGGCTGTTCCAGCTGCACGCAGGGACATCTTTGCATCATTGCCAATAGTCATACGCCCCGTTGCATAATATAAATAGATATTGCCGGAATTTATTGTCGACATGTCAACTGTTGCGTTATCAAGAATTTCCAATTGTGTTACTTCCATATTCGCTTGGTTGGTTGCATTGATCGTTTGCACACGTCCAGATCTGGAAGTATATGTCGGAGTTTGATGCGATATTACTTCGCCAGACATAATAACAGGTGTCGCTAACGAGTGGATCAACTGATTGCCCGCGTTGGTTAAATTGTGGTAACGCATTCTGGATAGATTTTGCTGAGGAATACTCATATTCGTAAAGTTCATAAACCCATACCAGTTGCCATGAACGACATCGATATTTTGATACGTAATGTCCCACGGCGTTGCACTATTGACGGTACTATCATAAAATCCGACAGCAACAGCTCTAAAGTCGATTTGATACCCATTGCCTTCGATCACAAGCGTTCTTGAAATTCCAGAAGCATTGGTCCAAATATAGGCTAATCCATTTGTTGGGTTGGAAGTTGCACTTCCCACAGCCACTCCAGAAACTCCTTGAGTAGGATTATCCGAAGATTCAAAGTCGTTTACGATATTGATATAATTTACATCTTTGTTCACGATTGCCGCCATAAATTCTTGCCAATTGGAAACATCTCGGTGACTGATTTCGTTTAACGGTGTGACCGGTTCTGTCAATTGGGCAATCGCTTCTGCTTGATCAGCTTCTGTGTCTTGCTGATTCTCGTTTAGGTTCGCGTCATTGGAAGGTTGCGTGGTTCGTTCCCCTTCCTGCGGCGTCTCTGATGGTGAGACTTCTGTCTCGATCGTTTCATTATCTGCATCATCATCCGAGTCCTCTTCCCCGTCATCTTCTGCCTGTACTTCGATCGTTAGTTCCGCTTCACCTATAATCAGTTGATAATCGCCTATTTTATTAAAGACGATAGGAATCTCGAACTCCATTAGCTCTTCATCAAAGGTAAGCTTCCATTCCTGTTCTTCTTCAGACAGCTTTTTACTCTTCACTTCTGCAGCAAATTCTTCTTCCACGATCAATGCTTCTTTCGCTACAACTAGCGTAATCTCATCTAACGGTTGGCTTGATACGACGAAAACATCGATCGGTTGATCCACGATACCTTCAATCACACTAACTGGAAACTGAAAAAAAGGATTATGGATGTCAAATTCTTTTGTTTGGATCGGTTGTGTTGCTTTATCAAGCAAGGACATGTTCTGCGTTTCGTCCAATGGTTCAATCGTGTGATCGATGGCGTGGATTTCTGGCAATAGTAAACTACTCAGACTTGGAAAAAAAGTTTGCACACTTAGTAATCCAATAATGATCGCAATTATTACCTTGTGTGGGGTATTCTTCATTTCAACTATTCCCACCTTCCTTTGCCTTTTTTTTCTTATGAACAATTAGGATGATCACAAGCAATAAAAACAAGCTGATTAGACCAGCCGTGGCGATCATCCACCAATTGAGCGACGTATCTACATTGACATCGAGTTCATTTAAGCGGCGAGCATCTTCTGCCTCCACGCTAAATGTCTGTTCCCAAGACCACTCTTCCTCTCCTGACCGTGCAGTAAGATTTAATACATACTCCCCATTACGAAAACGATCGCCATTCAAGGGAATTGGGAAATGCATATGTGAATTAGGAGCCATTTGCATCGCTGCTTGACTTGCTTCATATAAGATCGTCTCACTGCCAACAGATCGAATTTCAGCTGTTACTTCCAATTGATTGACAAATGTCGATGTATAATTTTGGATAACAGCACTAAATACGTTTCGGTAATTTACTTGATCGGCAAAAACATCAAGCAGTTCCAATCCCGGATCCATTGCGGACCGATTGTTGCTTACTACCACACCAATGACATAGGAAAATGCATTCCGTATGCCTAATCCTTCTTCAGCAGATTGTGTTTGCTCCTCTTTAGAAATAACTTCATTGATTCGAATGCCACCTGCCAAAACCCCTTTGAATTCCTCTTCTGGCATCGCAATCGGTAAAGAAATGATTCGTTTTTCTAATGGATCTAACGATATGGTTTCCGGCACCTCTACCAGTTCATCAATTGATGCAGGTAAAGTCGGATCAGGGGATTCTGCATCCCGGCCATATTCCACAACACCATTCACATTCGTAAATGCCGTATGGGCAGAAATTTCTATTTCGATCGCTTGATCAGAACCATTTTCGATCTCTAAAGCCAATTCATCACGTTCTCTTGCCCCAAGATTTAAATCGAAATACCCCAACGCCCCTCCTTCCAGCTGACTTTCTGGTAAGATAGGCGTCACATAGAAGTTTAATTCTGATTCTGTCTGAGCATAGCTCAATCTTGGCGAAAAAAAGAATGATAGCAGGATGACCGCACAGGTAACCGTTTTTATCCATTTCATTCTTATACGTTGTTCAGTCAAAAGTGGTTCTCCTTCCAAAAAAGGCAGGAATAATTTACTATTCCTGCCAGTTGTTTCTTGTTGCAAGCTATGATCCTTCTTACGGATTTACTGTTTCGCCGCCACTATCAACAGAAGCAGTTAGCGTCCATGTCATTTCCGCAGTATAGTTGGTTGCTAGCTGCGTGGTAGAGCCTGGTACAAATAGTTGAATATCATCATTTCTGATAATTTCGTCTTCTTGTTTATTAAGATTTTGTTCCGTCAATTTTTCTTGATCTCCCCAGTAAATCGATGAAGCGCCCGCGCCTTGACCGACCGAAGCACGCATGACAGGAATGTCTTGATCGTTGACATCTAGGATCAACGCATTTTGTTCTTCACTATTGATAACGGCACTTGGCTGTAAGTCTCGATCACCTTCGCCTTTGTTGAACACGATCTCAGGGTTTGCCAACTTGATTTTTGCCCCAGTCAAAACATCCCCTGATTCAGAAGTAAAATCAGTTAGACTAACATTTAATGTCCAACCAGCATGCGTTCCTCGGGTATCTTGCACTTGGGCAAATGATACATACGGTGTCGTACCTGATTGATCAGCCAAATTACGCTCATCTGCAACCATTGAATACCAACGATCACTGGTAGAGATAGCATTCTGACCAAAATCAAAAGTTTTTGGTGCATAAGCAATGGTAAACGGACCCGTTTGCCCTGGCGGTGTTGGTTCGATTGTTTCTACTTCTGGGTTTACGACTGGAGGCTGTACCTCTGTTAGATCGCTTCCGTCTGAGGTAAATCCTATAACGTTATCGGTAGTCGTTTCTAATGAAGATTGGGCAAAGGCTTGAACGCCTCCGGCTAGTAAAGTGGTGGATAATACAGCGACCGTAGCTAAACGAATCTTTTGCATTTCTAGTTCCTTCTTTCTTTTTTATTCAGTACAAAACCAAGTTATTGAACCGTTTCTCCGTCCGGTCCGGCTGTTGCAGCCAATGTCCAAGTAAGGGTTGCTTCATAAAGAGCAGCGTCTTTTGCTGTTGATCCAGGAACAAGTAATTCGATTCCGGCATTTTCAACAACCTCTGCGCCTGCTTCCACTTGTCGATTGATTTCTTCCTGATCGCCCCAAACGACTGACGAAACGCCGGCACCTTTTGTTTGAGCGGCGGTCAGAACCGAACGCTCACTATTTGTAGCATCTAAAATCAATCCATCCGCATGAATTTGTGGTTCATTTTCTTGGTTGCTTCCGTTATATTCCAATTTCGGCGAATTAAAACGAATTCTTGCTCCAGTCAGTTCATTATTTTGTGTTCCTGATTCAAAAGCACTTAATGAAACTTTTAAATCCCAACCAGCATTTGTCCCTCGCGTATCTTGGATTTGGGCAAATGAAACATACGGAACTCTTTCTTCACTATCTTCCGCGTCTTTTAGCTTGTGTAATTCAGCCACTAGCTTATATTCTTGATCGGTATTAGAAATCACTTGCTCACCGAAATTAAGCGTAGGTGCGTAAGCAATCGTCACTGGTCCTGTTTGTCCTTCAGGGCCGACTGGATTGATCTCTACATCTGGACCATTAGGACCAGGATTTGGTGGTTGAACCACTGTCGCTTCGCTATCGTTTGGTACAAAGAGAACTTTCCCTTCTGTATCATGGTTTGTTACACTTTCAGTAGCGAAGGCTTCCGCGCTAATAGTAAATAAAGTTGCAGCTAAAACAGCTGCCGATGCAAATCGTACGAATTTCAAATTCATCCCTGCTTTCAAATTATTTGTCTTTTCTTTTTAACCATCATAAATTTTGATCGATGTTTGGTATATTGCGCATACAATGCAACCAGTACGAGCAGTAATCCAAGCAAGATTACGCCGTAAGTTTTTGTCTCGTTGGTCTTTGGTAAAATGCCACCTGGTTTTGCTACCTCTTTTGGTGGCGAGATATTCTCTGTAGGGCCTGCTGGCGGTGCTGGTTTGGGTTGGCCAATAGGCTCATAAACACCGGTAAAAAGCACAGAGCTTTCTGTTTCAACCGACTGCACTTCCTGAGCATTCACCGCTGCCGTAGAAATAGTTATCCCATAAAAAAGAGTGCAAAACAGAACCATACGAACTAATTTCCATACATTTTCTCCTTTCATTCTCCCTCCTCCTCTATACTTGCCACATCTTATAAGTGATCTTTTCAAAACTGCGTTTGTCTAGTATCCGTAACAAAAATGATTATGAGATTGTTAAAGAATCATTTCGAAATTTGCAACGCTTTTTCTGTCATTAGCAAAATAGCAGAGAAAGACTTATAACCTTTGACAAAGTTCACTATACTGATGATTTCCACAGATTTGAAATACTATTTTTCACCAATAGGTGAATTTTCTTATTAACGTTACTTATTATTGACCAAAAATAGGATTTTATAAAAAAGAGAAGTTAAAATTTTTGCGAAAGAATCCCATCATATTAAGCCTACAAACACTTTCATAAAAAGGCGTATTGGAAGGTTTAATCTCGTATCGAGCAACAATCGTCACACGCGCTCTTTGTGAAAAACCACCTGTTTTTGAGTGGTGTAATCAAAAAAGTTCAGTAAGCTTATGTTTTTCCAGTTACTTGAAACGGCTTTATCAAAGGTTGTTACGTTAATCACCTGTTCTTTTATCAACTTATGCAAAAAAAACGCTAAGCGATTTCGCTTAGCGTCTTGATCCTAGTTACTTTTGGTTTATGTTCACCATTAAATGGTTTTCTTCCCCTTCATCCGAAGTTTTCCTTCTTGGCACATTGTCAACAATGGACAAACCTCACACTTAGGTGCCCGTGCTGTGCAATGATAACGACCAAAGAAAATTAACGTGTGATGCGTTTTGACCCACAACGTATCTAGAATCTTTTTCATCAATGTTTGTTCGACTTCTAATACGTTGGCGTCTAGTTTACAGATGCGCAGCCTTTTTGATACCCGCTCGACATGCGTATCGACAGCGATTGCTGGAATGCCAAATGCATCGCCAAGAACGACGTTCGCTGTTTTTCTGCCGACACCTGGCAAAGAAATTAAGTCTTCTCTGGTTTGAGGCACTTCGCCTCCAAAACGCAGCAACAATTCAGAGGCACAAGCTTTGATATTTTTCGCTTTGTTTCGATAGAGGCCAATCGATTTGATTTTTTCAATAATGTCTTCTAACGGCGCCTCGCTGAGAGCCTGCGGCGTTGGATATGCTTCAAAAAGTGCCGGTGTCACTTTATTGACTGACACATCCGTTGCCTGTGCGCTTAGGATGACAGCAATCAGCAATTCAAAGGCATTTTTTGACACTAGTTCTCCATGTGCATCAGGAAACATCTCATACATTATTTCTATCGCAGTCATTGTTTTTTCTTTACTGATCATTGGACGAATTAAACTCCTTGTATCTTACTCTCCTTCTAACCAATTATGCATAGGGATTTTGGGCATTGGGCCATCTTCTTGTGGCGTAGTTTCATTTTGAAGAAACTGTTTTTTTCTTCTTTTTTGCTCTTCTTCTACTTGCGCTTTTGAGGTAATATTCTTGCGTTCCCACGAAAGCAAAATACGATCGATATAGTTTAAACTATACGCTTGATTCAAGACCGCTTCTCGCAAAGCAAACTGGACCAGCTCGGGATCATAGTGGTCCTCATCCAACCACTGCCCGATCCGTTGGTATTCGATCGCCGATAAGGGGCGACCAAATTCTCCTTCAAATAAGCGATACAACTCGCGTATCTTCTCTTCATTTGTTTCAGCGGATTCCTTTTTAGATTGCTGCTGCAAAAGAAACTCGAGCCGTTCATAAATGCCAGTGAAATCATAATAATCCACCATTTTTCCTGCGTCGTCTTTTTTTGAACCCATTCGCAGCACATCTTTTTTCAGCAATTGATTCAACCAATGATAGATCTCTTTTTGGTCGCTGCCCATCACCGAGGCGATCTCACGTAAATCTGGAAAATCATTGCCTTGCTCATGGCTGCGATACAGTTGCAGCCATAACAAAAATTCATCATTCGTCAAACCAAGATGATGGTAATTCTCTAAAAGCAAATTTGAAATCGTCGTTTGCCCTTTTGCCAAATATTCCTTTAATGAAACCATACTACATCCTCTTCTCCTTGGCTCATCTGAAACATAAAGATTCATCCTATCAGGATCGAATCAATAAAAAGGGGACGACGCAAATGCGGACGTCCCACGATTCTTTGTTGGTTACGCTTTTTCTTTGACTGCTGCGATGATCTCAACTTCAACCAAAACATCTTTTGGTAAGCGAGCAACTTCGACAGCAGAACGTGCAGGTAACGCTTCATTGAACAATGTGCTATACGTATTATTGAAAGGAACGAAATCATTCATATTTTTTAAAAAACATGTCGTCTTAACGATGTCATCTGGCGTAAGTTCCGCCGCTTCAAGAATCGCGTTGATATTTTTCAATACTTGCTGAGTCTGTACTTCAATCGTCGTACCGACAACTTCCCCCGAAACAGGATCTAATGGCACTTGACCAGAAGCAAACAAAAAGCCGTTTGCGATTTTTGCTTGAACATAAGGACCGATTGCTTGTGGTGCTTGATCTGTAGAAATTATCTTCATTTTGTTTCCTCCTCTTTCACTTGGCATTCGGGACATAGGCCATAAACTTCTAGTCGATGGTTATTTATTTGATACCCAGTTAATTTCGAAGCCGCCATTTCGACATCTTCCAATCCTGGATAGTAAAAATCAGCGATCTTTCCACACTTTTGACAGATAGCATGATAATGAGGCTCCGTTGTAAAATCAAAACGACTGGAGGCATCTCCATAATTCATTTCTTTTACAAAGCCAATTTCTGTGAACAAACGTAAGTTATTGTATACCGTTGCGACACTTATACCAGGAAAATGAACTTCGATCGCCCGATAAATCTCTTCAGCGGTCGGATGGGCATCGTGACTGGCTAAAAATTCTAATATCGCTACTCGCTGCGGTGTAATACGAATATTTTCATGTTTTAATCGTTTGATCGCTTCATCGTAGATCGTACTCACAGGAGTTCCTCCATTTCTCTTATCTTACCTATCATACTATGTAAAACCTAAAAATTCAAACAGCTTTCCTTGTTTTTTTAAAGGAATAACGCATTTGCCCAGCCCGTCTTCCCTCAGTTTTTCGAGAAAGAAAAGCAGACAAACGAATGCCTGCTTTCCCCCTCTTTGTTAGTCTTCAAACTGATACAGTGCCGTAGACAAATAGCGTTCACCATTATCTGGTACGATCGCTAAGACTTTTTTGCCTTTTCCTAAGTCCTTAGCAACCTCTAATGCCGCTTTGATCGCTGCACCAGAAGAAATTCCTACTAAGATTCCTTCTTTCATCCCAACTTGACGCGCAGTTTCCATGGCATCCTCACTAGCGATGGCAATGACCTGATCATAAATCTCAGTGTCTAGTACTTTAGGAACAAATCCCGTGCCGATCCCTTGGATCTTATGGGGACCAGGTTTGCCACCTCCTAAAATAGCTGATTCTGCAGGCTCAACGCCCACGATCTTCAAATTAGGATAGACGCGCTTCAATTCCTTCCCCGCACCAGTGATCGTGCCACCTGTGCCGATCCCAGCAACAAAAGCGTCTAACCCTTTAGATTCAAACGCATCCTCAATTTCTTTCCCTGTCGTTTTTTCATGGACTTCTGGATTGGCTGGGTTTTCAAATTGTAATGGCATATAATAGCCGTCTTGTTCTGCTAATTCTTTTGCTTTATTGATAGAACCAGTGATTCCTTCAGACCCAGGGGTCAAAATCAACTCTGCGCCATAAGCTTGAACAATTTTACGTCTTTCAATACTCATGGTTTCTGGCATAACCAGCACGACACGATAGCCTTTTGCCGTACCGATCATGGCTAAGCCGATCCCAGTATTCCCAGATGTTGGTTCGATGATGGTATCACCAGCTTTTAACAAGCCATTTTTTTCTGCTTTTTCAATCATGGCTAAAGCAATTCTGTCCTTGACACTTCCCCCAGGATTGAAGAACTCTAATTTCAGATACACATCCGCAGAACCTTCTTCTACGATGTGATTTAATTTGACGATTGGCGTATGCCCAACTAACTCATTGACCGATTGATAGATTTTTGTCATTGAAAATCCCTCCCGTTCTTATTCTTCCATTCTACCTAAAATAACCCCGAGTTGCGAATAAAAAGTAAGCAATTTCAAGTTTTTTCTTATTTTTTTATATTTGTTTGTATTCACTTTCTTGATTTTGTTTTTCCATTACAAAAAAACCTTAAGAATGATGCCATTTAGAGCAATCATTCTTAAGGCGGTATCAGATAATTAAACGATTAATTCTTGGCCAACAACAATGACCTCACTAGATAACCCATTTGTTGCCATTAGAGCGTCGACCGTTGTGCCAAATTTATTGGCGATATCCCAAAGTGTATCGCCTGAAGCAACGTGATAGCTCTGCGCTGTAGATCCGCTGTTTACCTGAGTCGTCGTTGTAGTTTGCGTAGTACTCGTGCTAGTCGTGCTCGTTGTACTTGTCCATGCGGTACTTTGCGTTGTCCCAGTATCAAAGCGTGTGAGCTGATACGTTTCAATTAACCAGTTCAGTTTTTGTGCATACCCTGGATCGGTAGCATAGCGCCCCGTCAAGTAATTCGTTGCATCATAAAATGAGGTTGTTTGGCTTTTCCAAACACCACTGTAATGAGCAGTTCCTGTCGCGAAACTCGTGCTGAGCAAGACATTCGCATGATCCTGAAACGATTCCCAGTAAGAGTTATATTGACGAAACGGTTCATTCATCTCTACCCACTGACCATTCAAATACTCTTGTGTAGGCATATAGACACTTTGTCCGTTGTAACTGCCTTTGACCCCAAACAAATTGTAATAGGGTGCATTGGATAACGCGGAAGAACCATAGCCGCTTTCCAAAATCGCTTGAGCAATCATCACAGAAGCATAGAGATCATTGTTGGCAGCAACATCTTGTGCTGACCAGCCAATTTGCTCAATAAAACCTGAGATGTCCTGCGTCGCGTATTGATTCTCAGCAGCTTGTACCTGTTGAGGAACGAAAGTGACCGTCATTGGCGCTAACATCATTCCTGCCCCCATCAAAGAGACCACCGCCTTTTTAGTAGGTCTTTTTATCGTCTTCTTTGGTTGATGATGTCTTTCACTTCTTGTTTGATAACTTCCCATTTTTTTCCTCCAGTAACTGTACGTTTTTTCAAATAAATCAATACAGCTATTATACGGAAAAACATCTAACAGTGCAAACAATGATCACTTTGCAAACAACAAAAGACTTTTAAAAAACTGTATGGGTATCCCGCTTGGATTGCTAACTACTGATAAGTTTTTTTAAAAACTGTTAGATTGCTATTTTATCGATTCCCTCTTACTATTCACAAGTGCTTGTGCCTTGCGGTACAACCATTTTTTGGAAATCTTAGCCACTATTACTTTAAATAAGTCACTCTAACACGTTTAAAGTGGCAAGAATCCAGACAAAAAAACACGCTCGAAAATCGAAAAGATTCTCGAACGTGCTATTTTTGATTGATTGTCGATCAATTAATCGATTGATTTGAAAGTATTCACGACATTCTCAACACTGAAGCCGAATTCCGCTAAGACTTTGTCACCAGGTGCGGATGCACCGAAATGATCGATCGCGATCACTTTTCCATGGCAACCGGCGTAACGTTCCCAACCAAATGGGGAAGCTGCTTCGATCGCTACCCGTTTCTTCACTGCTTTTGGCAAGACGCTTTCTTTGTATTCTGAGCTTTGTGCTTCAAACAGATCAAAGCTTGGTAAGGAGACCACCGATACATCGATGCCTTCTTCTGCCAATTTAGCTTGTGCTTGGACCGCAAGATTCACTTCAGAACCTGTGGCGATCAAAATCCCCGCTGGTGTTTCACCAGCTTGTTTTGAAATCACGTAGCCACCTTTTGCGACATTTTCATCCGCACCGGTTTGCGTGCCTTCGATCACTGGTAGATTTTGTCGGCTTAAGACTAAGACCGTTGGTTTATCCGTTGTTGTCATGGCCAATTTCCAGGCAGCACGGGTTTCATTGCCGTCTGCTGGACGAATCACTTGGACATTTGGCATGCAACGGACGCTGGCTAATTGCTCGATTGGCTCATGCGTCGGTCCATCTTCTCCCACCGCCACGGAGTCATGCGTCAAGACATAGATCACAGGTGCATGCTGGATCGCAGACAAGCGCACCGCTGGACGTAAGTAATCAACGAAGACGAAGAAGGTTCCGCCATAGATTCGCGTACCGCCATGCAATTGGATGCCGTTCATCGCTGCCGCCATCGCAAATTCTCGGACGCCAAACCAAATGTTGCGGCCTTCGTATTGGCCAGGTTCAAAGTCTTTTTCTGCTGCCACCATCGTGTTGTTGGATCCAGAAAGGTCAGCCGATCCACCCCAGAGACTAGGGACGGCTTTGGATAAGGCTTGGATCATCTCTTTGCTAGATACTCGACTAGCTTGTGAGCTGCCAACTTCGTAGCTTGGTAATGCTGCATCCCAATCTGCTGGCAATTCACCCGCAAAGGCTTGTTTGAATTGCGCAGCAAGTTCTGGGTAGGCTGCTTCATAGGCACGGAAGGTTTCGTTCCAAGCTGCTTCAGCTTTTTGCCCTTCATCGATCATGGTTTCTTTGAAGCGCGCGGCAACTTCTTCAGGTACGGTAAATTCTGGGTATTCCCAACCATAAATCGCTTTAGCTGCAGAAATGCCTTCGGCACCGATCGGCGCACCATGAACGGCAGAGGTGCCTTGATTTGGCGCACCGTATCCGATCACAGTCTTGATTTCGATCAAGGTTGGTTTGTCGCTTTCAGCTTTTGCTTCGTCGATCGCTTTCGAGATCGCTTCTAAATCATTGCCGTCTTCAACGAGAATGTGTTGCCAGCCATACGCTTCAAAACGCGCACCGACATTTTCTGTAAAGGCTTTTGAAGTTGGGCCATCTAGGGAGATGTCATTTGAATCGTACAAGACGATCAGTTTGTCTAATTTCATGTGACCAGCCATGGATGCAGCTTCTTGCGAAACACCTTCCATCAAGTCGCCATCGCCACATAAAGCGTAGGTATAGTGATCAATGACTTGATACTTTTCGCGATTGTAGGTTGCAGCCAAGTGGGCTTCGGCCATTGCCATACCGACTGCCATGGCGATCCCTTGTCCTAAAGGTCCAGTGGTTGCTTCCACGCCGTCTGTGTGATCGACTTCTGGATGCCCTGGCGTGCGGCTATCCCATTGACGGAAGTTTTTTAGATCCTCAATGGTCACATCGTAGCCAGACACGTGCAACAAGCTGTACAATAACGCCGAACCGTGTCCAGCAGACAAAACAAAACGGTCACGATCCACCCAGTTGCGAGAAGTCGTTGGATTGACTTTCAAGTGTTTCGTCCACAAGGCATAGGCCATGGGTGCTGCCCCCATCGGTAATCCTGGATGTCCTGAATTGGCTTTTTGTACGGCTTCGATACTTAATGTACGAAGGGTGTTCACTCCTAATTGATCGATTTTATCAAACAATGGTAGTTCCTCCTAATTTAGGTTTTTTTTACCTTTATTACATCTTTCATTATACGTGATTCAGAAGCTTATTTCAATAGCAATGAAAAGGAATTCACAATTATCTGCCGTGGAGACCTTTTTTCTTTTGAATCTCTTTTAACTTCTCTGGTGTCACATCAGCACCTTCAGGGTCAACGATTTTCATTCCTTCGATATGGTGTCGCATCCCTCCACGAAAGGCGGTTAAATACTCTTCACGCAGAACTTTTTGTTCGTGGGTCTCAGCCTCAGTCAATCCTTCTGTTTTTTTCTTGTTGGCAAGTTCATTGATTCGAGCTAATTTTTCTTGAGATAGCATAGTTGTTCCTCCTTTTCCCTCTTGATTTTACTACAAACTAGCGAGCAAAAACAATAGTACAAAAAGCGAACATTTGTTTGAATAATCGATATAGCTATGGTACACTAAGGTTATCAAATGAAAGAAGGTGTCAGTTTTGGCAAAACGAACAGAAAATCGACAAATCGAAATTCTTAAGTTCATTCATACACGTGTCACTGAAAAAGGCTATCCGCCGACTGTTCGCGAAATTGGCGAAGCCGTTCAGTTATCTTCTACCTCAACTGTTCATGGCCATTTGTCCCGACTTGAAAAAAAAGGGCTGATCTTACGAGATCCTACAAAACCCAGAGCCATTGAATTAACTGCTTCCGGTCTTGAAAAAATCGATGTTCAACCAGCATCCATTCCGATGCTTGGTGTCGTAACTGCTGGAGAACCGATTTTAGCCGTGGAAGATGCATCCGATTTCTTTCCGATTCCGCCAGATTTAGCGAATAGCACAGGAAGTTTATTCATGTTGACGATCCGAGGAGAAAGTATGATCAATGCTGGCATTCTCGACGGTGATCAAGTAATCGTTCGTAAACAACAAAGTGCTCAAAATGGCGATATCGTGATTGCTATGACAGATGAAGACGAAGCTACGTGCAAACGATTCTATAAAGAAAAGAATTACATTCGTTTACAACCAGAAAATGATTATTTAGACCCAATCATTTTGCCTGACGTAACGATTTTAGGATTGGTTGTTGGATTGTATCGCCATCTGCTTTGATGCTCAACGAGCTGACTAGGAAATCTTCGTTTTTACGAAGATTTTTTTTCTTTCCTCTTTACAAAGCGAACAAACATTCGTATAATAAGTATACAAACATAAGTTCGTATTATTTAAGGAGTGAATGAGATGAAAGCAGTTCGTCGATTTGGTTTTATGTTGTGGGTATTATTGATGGGAATTGTTATTGGCTATTTTGGCGTTTTAAGTGCTGTTCTGATTTTTTGCCCTCTAATGATGCTTTGGTTCATGCTTTGGGATGAAAAGAAATTCCGCCAAGCAGAGCGCAAACGTAACCGCCATTATTATCACGATCATGATTTTTATCGTTATGAACCATGATCCTTCCCCTACATACGCCCATAAGGCAGCAGAAACAAAAAAGGACTCCAGCGAGTCCTTTTTTGTTTCTGCTTTTTTAGTATTCCATTAACGTCTTGATTTCGACACCTTGGATCTTGTCTCTTCCATGTAGATCCATCAGTTCGATCAAGAAGGCACAGCCAACAACGATGCCACCTAGTTTTTCTACGAGTTCGATCGTTGCTTTGATCGTTCCGCCAGTTGCTAGTAGATCATCACAGATCAAGACACGTTGACCTGGTTTTATGGCATCGGCGTGCAGCGTCAAGACATCCACACCGTACTCTTTTTCATATTCTGCTTCAATCGTTTCCCGTGGCAATTTGCCTTTTTTACGTACTGGGGCAAAGCCGACACCTAATTGATAGGCAACTGGACAACCAACGATAAAGCCGCGGGCTTCAGGTCCTACCACCATATCGATGCCTTTTTCTTGTGCATACTCAACGATTTGTTGTGTCGCATACCGATACGCTTCTCCATCTGCCATCAATGGCGAGATGTCCCGAAAAATAATTCCCTCTTGGGGATAATCAGGAATACTAGCAATATACTCTTTTAAATCCATTTTCTTTCCTCCTAGACTGTCAACCACTGACGAAGGGTTGATAAATCACTCATTAATAAAAATTCTTCTGTTTTGATCAGTTTTTGTCGTTGCTGATACAAATGACTCTCCGTCAATGGACGGGAAACAGGATCAGCAGTTTTATTCAAAACACCATCTTGTATTGTAACAAATTCCAGCTCAGAAAACACCTGAATCATGAAAATAAGTAATTTTTGTGGAATTTTTAGATAGTCAGCGACCATCTTTAGTTTGTAACGAATGTCCAAACGAGGCTGCTGTTTGATCAGTTGAAAGAGACGACTGTATTGCTCTCTTGTCCCTACCCCATCTAAATAAGCATCTTCTGTCGAGTAGAAAACAAAAGCAACTCTTGACGCCTGGAGCGCTTGAACGATCTCTTTGATCAATGCAGGGTCAGCAGGACAATCTAAAAATGCAATCTCTTGGAACTGACCAGCACGAAAAGTATCTTCCAAGGCTGTAACTGAGTCAAATATGGTGGTTTGCCCACAAAAGCCTTGCAATTCCCGAGGAAGTTTCTGCTTGAAAAGAACGCCTAGTGTTTGACTGCCCAGAGAGACACCTTGACGGCTTCTTTTCGAACGATAATCAAATAGCTGAATCCCTTCCACTGCAAAATCATCCAACATGAGCTGCGGTTTTTTGTTGCCATTCCATTCATTGATGGAAAGCTGACCAACGATCGATAAGCGGTCGTTTTCAAACGCTACTAAATCTTTTCCAAAACCAAACCCAATGACATCCAGCTGCGTGTTAGACTCATCGCTCATCACTAACTTCAAATGCTGATTTTCTGAACCAATCTGGCGAGCATTTTGAGTCATCAGATTAGAAAATAAAAATTTCGGTAAGGGGTTGTCCGTTCCAAAAGGCGCTAAGACTTTTAATGATTCAATAAAACTGATCGAAACTTCTGTTAACGGTAGCTCCTCATCGATCGCTAAGGGGATGCCCTGACTGAGGTCAATGGCATTTTCTTCAACGTAACGATTCATTTGGGCTTGCAACATATCTAAATGATCGATGGGGATACTTAATCCAACTGCTGCATGATGGCCGCCAAAGCTAGTAAACATGTCTTTCATCGTCGACAGCATTTCAAACAGATTCAACGCAGCAATGCTTCTTCCCGACCCTTTGGCTAAGCCATTTTCTTTTTTGGTCAAAACGATCACTGGTTGTCCTGTACTTTGCATGATTCGCCCTGCCACGATCCCTAAAACGCCTTCGTGCCAATGATCTCCCACCACCAAATGAACATGGTTCGCAGGATCGATTTTTTCTTGTGCTTCTTTCATGATTTCTTCAACAAAGGTTTTTCGCTGCTGATTGATTGTATCTAAGGTTTTGGCTAAGCTTACTGCCTCTTCTTCATCGAAGGTAGTCAACAAGCGAACAGCCGGATTGGGGTCCTCCAAACGACCGATCGCATTTAACCGTGGTCCAACGGCGAAGCCAATATCTGTTTCGTTGACTGTTTGTTTTTTTAAACCGCTGACTGACAGCAACTCATTCAGTCCGATGCGATCCGATTGCTGAATCATTTTCAACCCGTTGCTGACTAATAGCCGATTCTCATCGGTTAAAGAAACCATATCAGCGATCGTCCCAATCGCAACAAGATCAAGCAATTCCACTGGCACTTCTTCTAACAAAGCGCAAGCCACTTTAAATGCAACGCCGACTCCAGCCAAATCACCAAAAGGATAGTTTCCTTGAGGGTGACGGGGATGGACAATAGCAAACGCCTCCGGTAGTTCTGCAGGTAGTTCATGGTGATCTGTGACGATCACGTCAACTCCTTGTCCTTGAGCATAAGCAATCGCCTCATGACCAGACACCCCATTGTCGACGGTGATGATCAATTGCGTCCCTGCTGCAATTTTATCTTGATAGACAGTTAGATTGGGCCCATATCCATCTGTAAAACGATTAGGCAAATAATACTCAGCTTCCGCCCCTAGCAATTCCAACGTTTCCTTTAACACGGTAGTGCTCGTAATCCCATCCGCATCGTAATCACCATAAATCAAGATTCGTTCGCCATTTAAAATCGCTTCATGGATTCGTTCCACGGCTTTAGCCATATCATGAAATAAAAACGGATCATGAAGATATTGCAGGTCCGTTGATAAAAAAGCATCGAGCGCCTCTGCTGTTCGAATATTTCGCTGCCATAGCAACGCGCCGATCCGCTCAGGGATCTTTCTTTCTTGGATCAGCTCTTTAAATACTGGGGTCGTTTCGCTTTCTTGCGGACGCACCCAGTGAAAATTTGCACGTTTCACCAAATCACTCCTAACTAGGATATTATAGCAAAGTTTATGCAAAAAAGAAAAACAACGAGAGAAACAGCACTCGTTTTACAACACAAAAAAAAAGAGCTTGCAGCAAATCTTGCACTAGCAAACTCTTTTTTTGTGAAACGTCGTTCTTTTAGGCTTGCGATTCAAAAGACTTCATTTCCTCATTGATCGTTGGCGGCGTGGATGCGCCCGCAGCACGTGAGGAAAGCTGGGCTTCTTGATCATCGAGCTGCTGCTGTCTTGCCGCTAACTCCGCCTGCTTGTTCGTGTATTCCCGTTCCAAAGCTTCTCGTTGTTCTTGGAGAACCTTCTCGTTATTCGAACGATAATCTGAAAGCTCTTTTCTCAATTGCTTTAGTTCTTTTTTTTGGCGGAACATTGCGCTTGTGGAAACCAGCAGCAAAATCAATGCGCCTAACAAAGCAGAACCAATAATGACTAAGATCAGTGGCGATTGAATCGTTGTGAAGCCAAAGTTGATCGGGACAGTCATATTGTTTGCAACGGCAAATAAAACGATCACTAAAATCAGTAAAATACCAACGATAACACGCCATTGATTTTTCATGGGCTTCAACTCCTATTTTTTGTTGAACATCGTTCCCGCCATATAATCGCCGATTGAAGGAAACAGGGTATATAGTTTCGCAGCAGCGCCTAAAATATGTGGGCGATTGATTTCTCGTTTTGGATGGATCATCGCTTTGACGATCGTTTGCGCTAATTTGTTCGGTTCGAGCACTAGGCTGCCCACCGACGATAAGTAACTACCGCTTGGGTCTGCTTGGTCAAAGAATGCCGTTTCGATCGGTCCAGGATTGACCGTTGTTACGTTGATCCCTAATGGTTTTAGTTCTAAACGTAATGCGTTAGAAAAACCGAGCACAGCAAATTTTGTTGCAGAGTAGACGGCCGTTTTTGGCGTAGCGATCTTACCTGCGATCGAAGCAACATTTATGATATGACCATGCTTTTGTTCAGCCATTTGGATCGCTACTTGCTGGGTCAAAACCATCATGCCAAGCACATTGACTTCGAACATATTTCGGATGACCGCCGGGTCCATCTCTGTAAATTCTTGAAAGATCCCGTAGCCAGCATTATTGACGAAGACATCGATCTTACCAACTTTTTCATTGATTTTTTCTAGTAAGCGCTCCACACTTTCAGGATTTGCTACATCCAATTGAAACGCATACGCTTCTTTGCCGCTTAATTCCATACATTGTTCTTTGACTTTTCCAATCAGATTCGTTCTTCGGGCACAAGTCACGACGATCGCACCACGTTTTGCGGCTTCATAACAGATTTGTTCTCCAAGTCCAGCAGAGCCACCTGTTACAACGACAACTTTATTCTCTAAATTCATCTGTTTCTTCCTCTCCGGCAAAAGGGATCTCGACAATATCAAAATCTTTGACGATCAACGTATTCGGAAATACTTCTTTTGCTTCATTTACTAAATTTGTAATATCTTTGCCAACGTAACGCGCACTGATATGGGTCAACAGCAAACGCTTCGCTTGAGCTTCTTGTGCCACTTCGGCAGCTTGCCGCGTCGTCGAGTGAAAATAAGCGCGAGCCAACTTGGCTTCTTCTTTGTTAAAGGTACTTTCATGCACCAATACATCCGCATCTTCTGCTAGCAGTACGGCGTTTTGACATTTACGCGTATCACCTAATATCGCCACGATCCGACCTTTTTTCGCTTGGCCCAAGAAATCAGCCCCATTGATTTGACGTCCATCGTCAAGGGTAACTACTTCACCTTTTTTCAAACGACCGAAGAGCGGCCCAGGTTTCAACCCAAGTTCCAGTAAAGCCTGCACTTGCAATTCCCCTTGATGGCTTGCTTCAACAATCCGATAACCAAAACTGTCAATGCCATGATCAAGACGCAGACACGATACTTCAAATTGCTGATCTTTAAAAAGAATCCCTTCTTCTTTAATCTCGAAAAAATGTAAGGGGTAGCTGACTTTGGTCTGAGAAATCCGCAAAACGGTTTGAACGTATGCTTTGATCCCCTTGGGTCCATAAATCTCTAGAGGCGTGTCGCCTCCTTGAAAGGAGCGGCTGCTGATCAATCCTGGCAACCCATAGATATGGTCACCATGAAGATGAGTGATAAAGATTTTTTCAATCTTTCGTGGACGAATCGTAGAATGCAAAATCTGCATTTGCGTCCCTTCGCCACAATCAAAAAGCCAAACGGCATTCCGTTCATCTAAAAGTCGTAACGCAATGCTGGTCACGTTTCGATGTTTCGCAGGCACACCTGCGCCTGTTCCTAAAAATTCTAATTCCATAAGCTTCTTTCCTTTCATCTCTTTCCAATTTTAGCGGAAAAGAAATCAAGTTGCAATTGAAGCTTGTGGATTTTATTTCTCAGATTGGCGATCTTCTGCGTCGTTATGAGAGTTTTTCCAGTCTTCTTGAACGCGTGCTTTGGTGGATTCTTCGACTTTCTTAGCCGTTTCAATCTCTGCTTCCACTTCATCGTAGTCAAAGCGCGTGATGTCACCGCCTAATTCATTCATGATCAATTGATTCAAAGGACGATTGTCTTCTTCATCTGCGATCAATAATAACCCCGTGTCACCAACACCAATTTGGTTTCCGACATGTTCAAAAAGCATTTGCGCATTTTGGATCTCTTTTGCATCACGAGTAGCACCGATCATACTGCCACCAAACCAGCCCAGCATGATTCCTAAAGGTCCGCCTAGCACGCCAACGAGCATCCCGATCAATCCACCCGTTGATGTCTTATTGTTCCCAGTAAAATCGAGAAAGTCCTCGACTTTAAATTGATGCACGCCTTCATTGGTGTGGGTAAGAACTGCCATTTGTTCCCCTTTGATCTTCCGTTCCATATGCATCCGTTTCACTTCCGAAAAGGCTTGGTACGCTTTGGCACTGGCATCAAAATTCATTACAATGACACGTTTTGACATAAAAATCGCTCCCTTTGGTTTATTTGTTCTCTTCTTTATTTTAACAGTAAATCATTTAAATGAAAAAAGAAACCAAAAAGACTACCGATCATTGATTTCTTAGTGAAAATCAATGATCGGTAGTCAAATCCACTGCAGCTAAAAAGGTATTTTTTAGGCAAATGATGTTCTTTTAAACGATTATTCGACAAACTCGAACTCGAAGTTGCCGATCCGAACGATATCGCCGTCTTTGGCACCGCGCGCCCGTAATGCTTCATCGACACCTAAACCACGCAGCTGTCGAGCAAAACGCATCACGGTCTCATCATGATCAAAATTCGTCATCTGGAATAGTTTTTCGATTTTTTCACCGCTCAAGATCCAAGTTGCATCAGGATCGCGATCAATTGAGAACTCTGGTTCATCCGATTGGAAGCCATAATGAACAACATCTTCTTCCATTTCTTCATCGTATAAAAGAAACTCAGGGGTGACTTCCAATAGATCCGCTGTCGCATTCAACAAGGCATCGATTCCCTTACGAGTGACACCAGAGATGGGGAAAATCATTGGTTCATCCGCGAACTCATCCGTTTTTTCTTTTGCCAGCTGCTCTTTGAAAAGGGCTAGGTTTTCTTCAGCATCCGGCATATCCATCTTATTGGCAACGATGATTTGTGGTCGCTCTAGTAAGCGCAAGTTATGGGTCGACAATTCATTGTTGATGGACAAATAGTCCTCGTATGGATCGCGTCCTTCCATGCCACTCATATCGATCACATGTAAAATGACGCGGGTCCGTTCGATATGGCGTAAAAACTGAGTCCCTAAACCAACCCCTTGTGAGGCTCCTTCGATCAGACCAGGTAGATCAGCGACCGCAAAACTACGGCCATCAGTAGTTGTTACCATACCTAAATTTGGTACCAGCGTGGTAAAATGATACGCACCAATTTTTGGTCGAGCAGAGGAAATCACAGAGAGTAATGTAGACTTCCCAACTGAAGGGAAACCAACTAGACCAACATCTGCTAAAACTTTTAATTCGAGCTCGATTTTTCTTTCTTGACCAGGTTCTCCATTCTCAGCTAATTCTGGGGCTGGGTTTTTCGGAGAGGCAAACCGAATGTTGCCACGGCCGCCACGGCCACCTTTAGCAATCACTAATGTTTGGCCTTGCTCAATCAAATCACCTAATAAGGCACCTGTTTCAGCGTCACGAACGGTCGTTCCCTGTGGTACTTTGATGTAGGTATCATCTGAGCCACGACCGTGCATTCCTTTACTCATGCCGTTTTCCCCGGGTTGCGCTTTAAAATGACGATTAAAACGGAAATCCATTAATGTACGCAGACCCTCGTCTACGACTAAAATGACATCACCACCACGTCCACCGTCACCACCTGCGGGTCCGCCGTCTGGGACATATTTCTCTCGGCGAAAAGCAACCATTCCGTCGCCGCCTTTTCCTGCTTTGACATCGATTGTCACTTGATCTAAAAACATGGACATTATTTGTCCTCCATTCTTTTTTTACTACCTTCTATACTTTTTGATTATCAGTTATCTCACCTTAAGTGGTTACTATTTCTCTAATAAGAAAGTCTATTTTATTGTAACGACCGAAACGTCTTTTGTCTATCTTTTCTCATGGGTTTCCGTAAGAAATCGCGAATTCTTAAGGGTTATTCTTTGACAGTCACTTGAAATCGTAGCAAACTTTTAAGTGTACCAGACACAATCAAAGGAGGAAACAAGAAATGACAGTAAAAGTTGGAATCAATGGTTTTGGACGAATTGGACGTTTGGCTTTTCGTAGGATCAAAGAAGTTTCTGCCGATATTGAAGTTGTGGCAATCAATGATTTAACGAGTCCAGTCATGTTAGCACACTTATTGCAATTTGACTCGACCCACGGCACGTACCCTGGAACTGTTACTGCAACGGATAATGCTATCGTTGTCGATGGCAAAGAGACCCGTGTGTACGCTGAACCAGACGCAAGCAAAATCCCTTGGGCAAAAGAAAATGGCGTCGATATCGTTTTAGAATGCACGGGATTTTACACTTCCGCAGAAAAAGCACAAGCCCATCTTGATGCGGGTGTCAAACGAGTCGTTATCTCCGCACCAGCTGGTAATATGAAAACGATCGTTTACAATGTCAACTCCGACACGTTAACACCAGAGGATACTATCATATCCGCAGGTTCTTGTACGACCAATTGCTTAGCTCCGATGGCCTACTTCTTAAATGAGGAATTCGGGATCGAAGTTGGTACGATGACGACGGTACATGCCTATACTTCTACCCAAATGCTATTGGATGGCCCGGTAAAAGGCGGAAACTTAAGAGCCGCTCGGTCCGCTGCAGACAACACGATCCCTCACTCGACAGGTGCTGCCAAAGCGATCGGTCTAGTTATCCCAGAATTAAATGGCAAATTACAAGGACACGCCCAACGGGTTCCTGTCGTCGATGGTTCTTTAACAGAATTAGTCTCAATTTTGAAAACCAAAGTAACCGCCGATGAAGTCAATGAAGCGATCAGAAAACACACCGTCGATAATCCGTCATTCGGTTACGATGACCGTGAGATCGTCTCTGGAGATGTGATTGGTACCACTCAAGGTTCTATCTTTGATCCGACACAAACAGAAGTAACCACGGCTGGCGATTTCC
The DNA here is from genome assembly GCF_050542975.1 of Enterococcus sp. DIV1368d. NCBI lineage: Bacteria > Bacillati > Bacillota > Bacilli > Lactobacillales > Enterococcaceae > Enterococcus > Enterococcus sp. DIV1368d. Next base: position 1,894,011 of record NZ_CP172939.1, read on the forward strand.
AACTGGTGAAAACCGTCGCTTGGTATGATAATGAATATGGCTTTACTTGCCAAATGATTCGTTTGCTAGAAGAATTTGCTCGTTTATAAGCCAAGGGTCAAGCAAAAAGTGCCGGTTCTTTTTTTGAACCGGCACTTTTTTATTCACTTGCTGGGTGATCGTATTTGTCCAAAAAAGCTGCAATTTTTTCTTTATAAAGCGCTGGATCTGTTTTGTAGCTTTTCGCATGCTCGGCACCTGAAACAACCCACTTTTCTTTTGGTGCATCGGTCGCGTTATACAAAATTTCCAGCATCGAATAAGGAACAAACGTATCCGCATCGCCATGGATAAAAAAGATTGGACGCGTATTCTTTTGCAGTTGTTTGACTGCATCTGCTTCACCAAAGAAATACCCCGCTCGGATTTTTGTGACAAGGCTAGTGACATTCATCAATGGAAAGGCAGGTAGACCAAACAATTGATCGAGTTGATACCCCAATTCTTCATTGACGTTAGTATACCCACAATCTTCAATGATAGAAGTGACATTTTTCGGCAAGTCTTCCCCACTGGTCATCATTACCGTGGCAGCCCCCATACTGATGCCATACAAAGTGATCGTCTCTTCAGGACCATTTTTTGCGAGTACTTCATCAATCCATTGCAGATAATCCTTACGTTCGTGCCACCCAAAACCAATATAATCTCCTTCACTTTGACCATGCCCTCGAGCGTCTGGAACCAAGACATTATAGCCTAAATCATGATACATCTTAGCATAGTCCGCCATCGTTTCTGCATTCCCCATGTAGCCATGCGCGATGATCGCCGTTTTTCCTCGATTCTTCTCCTCTGCCGGTAGATAAATGGCGGATAATTTTAAATCGTCTTCAGAAGTCAGCTGCCACATCTCACGATTTGCTGGATCTGTAAACCAATTTTGCGATTCATTTCCTGTCTGATTTTCATCCGTACCAGGGGTATCTCCTTCCAAAAAATCTTTTTCTGAAGGAACCACCGCATAATCGTAAAAATAATTTCCTGCATACCCTAATCCTGCAATTGCTAATACAGCCACTCCGATGGCAATCTTCCAGCGCAATTTCACACTTGTCACGTCCTCTTGTTATATAGTTTACATAATATTATTATGGTTTCATCGTTCTTCATGGAAAGAACCCACTACATAAATTACCGTTTTTTGCTCGTGTTTGTCAATTGCAAGCGCCCAAAAAGAAAACCATTGCCAACACGCTTTGTTGGCAATGGTTGATTTCTCGTGATAATTAGTTATTTTCGACCAATTTAAAACTTGACCAAGGTTTCAAAAATTCTAATAAGAATAGTTCCTCATCAGCGATTTTCCCAACGACATTGACGCGGCCATCATTTTTCATTGCTTTCAAGGCGATTTGCGTCTCACCTTTGTATTGTCCATAGCCAGCATTATCGATCAAGACATCCCCTCTTACCATATCACGGGTATCATGAGGTGGAAATTCCTTGTCTTTATAATAGATCCGCGTCATCGTTGAACGCAAGATGTACTCTGAGCGATCTCCTCGATAGCTTTGCAGATTATCGAAGAGACAAATTCGTTCATCTTCAGTGATTCCGTCAACGACATCGACTCTTAATGTCGGATAATCAGCATGAAACGCTTCAGCCATTGCTGCCAATTCTGCTTCTGAAGCATAGGCATTTCCAATAGAGATATCATCGATCAAACCAGTCAACACTAAATGTTTGACTTGTGTAGCTAGTGGCAGATCACGATGGTCTTCCAAAGAGCACAAACCATCTTGTGTTGGCCATGGACCGAAATCAGCTTCGTGAGAATTCACGAAAGCCATCGTATTTAAATTGTATTTGCGGAATTTTTCCGAACAAAAAACAAAATGGTCATAGCCTAACCCTGAATAGCGATGAGGATAGAAGTTATGCGAACCGAGTAAATTTTCAGTATTAGGTGAATAACTCATGATGTTATCCACGTAGCTCGTGCCGCTGCTCATATTGATTTCGATTTTGATCCCGTAAGGATTACGGGTCATTTTGGCTTCTTCTGAACCAGTGAAACCAATATCTAACCGAACACCGTAAGCCCCCATCTCATCAAAGAAGGATAAATCATCATAAGAAATACCTAACTGTTCGAATAAACCAGGATTGATATCTACCATGACTTCCATTCCTAACTGATTGGCATAATCCACGACTTGTTTAAAGTCTGCCAAGACTTTTTCTTTATCATCGTTGATTTGCAGCAAACTGGTAAATACCCGTTTAAAGCCGTATTTGTGTGCCAAGTCTAGATACGCTTTGTCCTTTTCAAACGTTGAGCGCTCTGGATAAATCGATATCCCTAATTTTCCCATCAAAAAAACCTCCTGTAAATTCTATCCGTTTATTATAATGAATCCTCTTTCATTATAGCAAACATCTAAAAAGTGGTCTACACCTTTCCGTCTGTTTCTTTCTCATTCCACAAAATCTGCGCTTTCTTCTATGTCTCTTTTTTGTTATGATTATCATTAAGAAAACTGGAAGGAATGAAAGAATGAAAAAAATCCTATTCACACTGACAGCAGCTGCTAGCCTTTTATTACTAGCTGCTTGTACAGGTTCAAGTACCACCGATCCCTCATCAAGCAATTCGGCAGAAAGCACGTCAACCTCAGAATCTGTTGACTTGAATGCCCTGGAATTGCCGCAATTATCAACGGATGTGCAAGAGAATGAAGCTTTAGTTGAAATGGTAACGGAAGAAGGCTCGATCAAAATCAAACTTTTCCCAGAGATCGCGCCCAAAGCAGTCGAAAACTTTTTGACCCATGCCAAAGATGGGTATTATGACGGCTTGACTTTCCATCGTGTCGTAGAAGAGTTTATGATCCAAGGGGGCGACCCTAATGGTGATGGCACTGGCGGAGAAAGCATTTGGGGCGAAGGATTCGGCGAAGAATACTCGAACCAGCTTTATCACTTGCGAGGCGCATTAGCAATGGCAAAATCAAGTGCGCCAAACAGCCAAGGCAGTCAATTCTACATCGTTCAAAATGATCAAGATGTATCTGACGGTCTAGCGATCCAACACTATCCTGAAAAAATCATCGAAGCCTACAAAAATGGTGGAACACCACAATTGGACGGCAGCTATACCGTTTTTGGTCAAGTGATTGAAGGCATGGATGTCGTAGATAAAATTGCACAAGCAGAAACCCAAGACTCTGGCAATGGTGAGAATTCTCAACCGGTTGAGCCAGTGAAGATCGAAACGATCAAGGTCTTACAAGAAGCCAAAGAATAAATAAAAAACCGCTGAAGTCTCCGATATTCGGGAATTTCAGCGGTTTTCTTTTATTTTTGGTCGCCAACGATAAAGGTGAATTCGCATTCCGCAGCTTTTTTGCCGTCCACTGTAGCGACCGCATCAGCAGTTCCTACAGAGCCTTTGATTTTAGTGATCTCGAAAACAAGTTTCATGGTATCTCCCGGAACAACTTTTTGACGGAATTTGGCTTTGTTGATGCCGCCGATATACGCCGTTCTACCTTGGAATTCCTCGGATTTCAAGATCAGGATCGATCCTGCTTGTGCCAATGTTTCTAAAATCAAGGCACCTGGCATTACTGGATTTCCTGGGAAATGTCCTTGGAAAAAGTCTTCGTTGATGGTGACATTTTTCGTTGCGATAATCTTTTTGCCAGACTCGATTTCATCGACGTAATCAATATATATAATTGGATAGCGATTTGGAATCAAATCCATGACTTCTGTTTCAGTCAATAGTTTTTTCATGGTTTCCCTTCCTTGCTTAAGAATTTATTATAGTTTGATTATCAAAGTATCATAGTTCAGCGAAATTCGCAACTAAATATTTATTAAGAAAAAAATAGTTTGACAATCAAACAATTATGCTTAATAATTAGAAATCAAGATAGTTTGATTTACTATTTGTCATTATACGTATTTTATTATTGTTGAATTTATTAAGGAGTGGAATTATGAGTTTTTTAACCGGTAAAAAAGTTGTCGTCATGGGCGTTGCTAACAAACGCAGTATCGCTTGGGGCTGTGCACAAGCATTAAAAGCACAAGGAGCCGAAGTGATCTACACGTATCAAAACGACCGCATGAAAAAGCCTTTAGAGCGCTTATTGGAATCTGATGAATTTGTAGTGGAATGTGACGTCGCCAATGACGAAAGCATTGCTTCCGCCTTTGAAACGATCAAAGAATATGCAGGTGAGATCCACGGTGTTGTCCATGCCGTTGCTTATGCCAATAAAGAAGATCTATCTGGCGATATTTTGAATATTTCTCGTGACGGTTATGCTTTGGCGCAAGACATCAGCAGTTATTCATTGATTGCCGTCACTAAATATGCCAAACCAATCTTAGCTGAAAATGCTGGAATCGTTACCCTTTCCTACTTAGGTGCCGAACGGGCAGTACCGAACTACAATATGATGGGGATTGCAAAAGCCGCTTTAGAATCAAGCGTTCGCTATTTAGCTGCCGAACTTTCACCGCAAAAAATCCGCGTCAATGCGATTTCAGCTGGTGCCATCAAGACGCTGGCAGTAACTGGTGTAAAAGACTATCAAAAACTGATCCAATTGTCAGAGGATCGAACACCTGATCATATTGGTGTGACGATTGAAGAAGTGGGCAATACTTGTGCCTTCTTGATCAGTCCATTATCAAGCGGGATTATCGGCGAAGTGATTTTCGTTGATAAAGGCGTTCATTTATCTTAATCAATGATTGTCATAGAAAAGCCTGCCTACCCGTTGGCTAAGCAGGCTTTTTCTGAAAAAAACAGGTATTTCAGAAAACCTCCTTTGCATTTCTATTTTATCTTCGTTAAAATAGATGCAGTAAGACTTGGAGGGATTTTATGAAACAACTGCTACTTGCAGCTAGCACGACCGATTCAAGTGGTTCCAGCATTACCGAACCAGCAGCTGCTCAGCTCAATGCATTACAAAAATGGTGGGCATCGATCGACTGGGAATCGATCATTGGCCTACTGATCCAAAAAGCACTGATGCTGCTTTTTTTGTGTATCTTATTCGGAATTTTATTAAAAATAAGCAACATGATCATTGACCGGATCTATCGGTCCTATGAAAAAAAAGCCACCTTCAATGTGAGTCGAATCAACACGATCCATACTCTGATCCGCAATACGGTTCATTACACATTAGGCTTCTTTTTTGTCTATGCACTCCTTTCTACCATCGGTGTACCTGTAGGCTCGCTACTAGCCGGTGCCGGAGTCGTCGGTGTCGCCCTCGGTCTCGGTGCCCAAGGCTTTATGAATGACTTGATTACTGGCTTCTTTATTATTACCGAACAACAAATCAACGTTGGTGATTACGTCCGCTTGACCAATCTGACGCTTGAAGGTACAGTGACGGCCGTCGGTATTCGGACTGTTCAATTAAAATCCGTTGATGGAACCGTTCATTATATCCCAAATCGTAACATCACAACCATCAGTAATACATCCAGAGCCAATATGCAAGTCGTGGTAGACGTACGTATCTTACCATCTGAAGGCTTAGATGAAATACGTGCCATCATTGAAGAAGTCAATGAACAGATTGCTCAGCAGCACGAAGAAGAGATTCAAACGGCCCCTACGGTCTTCGGTCTGGTGGATCTAGGAAACAACAACTTTGCAATTCGCACGACCATGTATGTGACCAACGGTACGCAATGGAAAATCAAAGAGGAATTTTTGGCCGCATCGATCGATGCTTTAACTGCCAAAGGCTATACGATCCCCAATGCGCCGATCGTCGGTATTTAAAAAAAGGTTATCCCGAAACTGGGATAACCTTTTTTCTATACCACATGTAGTTCATCTGTCATCTTTGGGGCATCTTCTTTCGAAATCAGCAAATAGCGTCTTTCGATTTCATGCGCCAAATGATTGACGGATTTTAAAATCTCTTTGCGGGTGATAATCCCAACAAAGACATTGTCATCATCAACGATCGGCAAGAATGCTTGATCCACTAACAGATGCAGCATACTTTCCAACTCATCGTTTTCTTTGATGCAATTCACATTGACTTCCATGACATCTGCCACAGTCAGCCCTTCAATATTTTCCATACTGAAGCCAGTGAGATCCATCATTCGTTCTACGATGTTTGAGAGGCTGATTAAGCCGACTAAATGGTCCTCACTATCTAGTACTGGGATCTTTGAATAGCCCACTTTTGATAAAACAAGCAATGCGTGACTCAAAGGGTGGTTATAAAATACCGATGCCACATTCTCTGCCGGCACCAAGAAATTTTCTTGATTCTCGAGTAATATTTTTTCTACGGTCTGTCCTATCAATCTAATTGCCTCCATTTCACAGCTACTCTTCTATTTTACTTGAAAATGAGAATAGAAAGTAGAAACCTGCAAAATTATAATGAAATTTTTACTTTTTGATTCCGCTTACTTAACGTGTAAAAACGAAAGCTAGCTCTGGGACTTTATGAAAGGAACGATCATAGTATTGGATTGCCCATTGTTCTGGCGTACTTTCAATAATCGCAAAACTTTTGATTTGAATTTGCCCTCGCGGTTGGGAAATACTGCCGGGATTCAAGAAAAGTCGATTCCCGACTTTCTCACAAGCAATTTGATGCGTATGACCAAACAAAGCGATCGAGGCATCTGCTTGTTGCGCTTTTAAGCCTAATTTGGTTACGCCAAAACGAACATCCGCCAAATGGCCATGGGTCATATAGATGATATCCAGCGGCGTTTTAACGATACGCTCATTCGGAAAACCACCACCGTAATCGCAATTCCCACAAACGACTTGGAATGTTTCCCATAAAGGATCCGTTTCAGGAAGTTCTGAATCCCCACAGTGAAGGAACAAATCGACTTGATTTTCGAATTCATTTTTAAGATCAACAAGAATCTCACGATCTGAATGATTGTCACTGACAACTAAGTATTTCATACATTTTCTCCTTCTAACCACTCCTGCCACTGTTCCTGCAGTTTTTTGATTGCTAGACCACGGTGGCTCACTCGGTTCTTTTCTTCTTGACTCATTTGGGCTGCGCTTTGCTCTGAACCATCAGGAATAAACAATGGATCGTAGCCGAACCCATTTTCTCCGCGAGGGATGCGACCGATTCTCCCCGGCCATTGAGCTTCAACCACCAAACTCTCTTTTCCTGGCGCTGCAAAAACTAACGTACAGTGAAATTGGGCACTGCGTTTGTCATCTTCGACATCCGTCAATTCATAGAGCAATTTTGCATTATTGGCAGCGTCACTTTTTTGCTCACCAGCAAATCGAGCAGAGTACACCCCTGGTCGCCCCCCTAGTGCATCGACTTTCAGTCCTGAGTCATCAGCTAACACCGGTCTTCCCAAAATTCTGGCGATGGTTTCGGCTTTAAGGCGGGCATTTTCTTCAAAGGTGGTGCCGGTTTCTTCAACATCTGGCAAGGAAGGATAGTCTTTTAAGGTACGGACATCGTAACCTGCTGCGCCAAATACGGCTTTAAATTCCTTGGCTTTTCCTGGATTGCCTGTAGCAATGACGATCGTTTTTTCGGGAATCTCATAAGGGGGTTCATCTGGTAAAAACAGTGCCTCTTTTTGATAGGCAATCAATTCTTCGATAGCCGTTTTTCCGTAAATCAGCATCTCATTCAACTGCTGACCATCAAAGGTCGCTTCTTCCCCAGTTCCTTGCAATTCGACAAATCGACCAGATTCCGTCATCACCAAATTCATGTCAACAGCAGCTGAAGAATCTTCTTGATAATCAAGATCGGTCACACAGGTGCCATCTGGTAAGATCCCGACACTAATTGCTGCCAAATGCTCCTTGATTGGATCTTCCGTCAATGCTTTGTCACGCAACAAGGTATCGATAGCTAAACGCAACGCGACAAATGCGCCGGTAATACTAGCTGTTCGGGTACCGCCATCTGCTTGAACGACATCACAATCGACCACGATACTGCGCTCCCCTAATTTTTCTAAATCGACTACTGCGCGCAAGGAACGAGCGATCAGCCGTTGGATCTCCATCGTCCGACCAGAAAGCTTGCCTTTGGCACTTTCTCGACGATTACGAGTGTTGGTCGCTCGTGGGAGCATACTGTATTCGGCTGTGACCCAGCCTTTTCCCGTATCTCGTAAAAACGGAGGGACCCGATCTTCAATCGTTGCCGAACAGATCACGGTTGTGTCACCAAAAGAGATCACAACCGATCCTTCGGGGTGTTTGTAGACGTTGGTTTGAATTTTAACTGGTCTTAACATTGTTTCTTTTCTGCCATCATGTCGCATTTAAAAGCCTCCTAAATCAGTGTGAATCGATGAGATCGTGTCTAAATCAAGCCAATCATTGGCAATCTCATCAAACATTTTCGGTGAACCAGTAGTAAAAAATGCATGTTGCGGATGCGGATCGTCCTGACTCGTTGCTGCAATGGAAAAATAGTCCAACAAGGTACTGACTTCCCCCACCGTTTCTGCCCCTGAATCAATCAGCTGGATATGAGCGCCCAATTCATTTTGAATCAAAGGACGCAATAAAGGGTAATGGGTACAACCCAAAATCACTGTATCTAACCGTTTGTTTTTCAATGGTCGCAACGTTTCTGCCACGATTTTCTTGGCGACCGAGCTATGGTATTGTTTGCTTTCTACGATCGGCACAAACTTCGGGCAAGCCAAACTGACGACGGACGCATGGGGCGCTTTGCCATGAAGCGCGCGCTTGTAAGAGTCACTTTTGATCGTTCCGTTTGTCCCGATGACACCGATTCGTTGGTTTTTGCTTGCTTTGACTGCTGCTCGACTGCCAGGCAGGATCACGCCGATCACTGGGATCGCTAGTTGTTCTTTGATTTCTTCAAGGGCGACCGCTGTCGCTGTATTACAAGCGATCACCAACATTTTAATGTTTTTTTCTAATAAAAAACGGGTCATTTGCCACGTATACTCGATGACTTGCTCAGCAGGTCTCGGACCATACGGGCATCTGGCTGTATCTCCCAGATAAAGAATCGATTCGTTGGGTAATTGCTTGATTGCTTCTTTGACGACCGTCAACCCACCAACACCAGAATCGATAAAACCAATTGGTCTGTTGTTTGTCATAGTTTCCATCCTTTACATGAAAGAAAGAGTTTGGTGCATTTTTCTCTCTTATTCATTTTGGACTTTTTTTGTCTATTTTTCAAGTATTCCTTTCGCTTGCTAAAAAAGCTTTCCGAAAAACCACGAAACGGTCAAAATGAAAAAAGCCCCCACAATTGGCTTACACCCCACAAGTTGCACTTGCATGGGTGAAAGACCGATCGTGGGGATGTTTTTGACGATTATTCTTTTTAGTAATCGTACTGACGTTTTTCCAAAAAGCCAGAAAGCAATGACAAGGCATAACAAACCAAAAAGTATAAAACAGTCATTGCCAAAAACATAGGCAAAACATAGTTTGTGTTTTGACCATAAATGATTCGAGCATGATGAGTCAGCTCTGGTAAAGAAATAATCACAGCTAATGACGTATCTTTGATCAAAGAGATCAACTGACTGACGATCGCTGGCAGCATCGCTTTAAATGCCTGCGGCACGACGATGCTCCGCAATACTTCGACATAGCTTAGCCCTGTAGACAAACCAGCTTCCATCTGCCCTTTTGGCACAGAATTCAAACCAGCACGAAAGATTTCAGAAAGCATCGCTGATTCAAAAATCGTCAACGCCACAACCGCTGACCAAAAAATATTAAAGCGGATACCGATCTGCGGCAATGCAAAGTAAGTGAAAAAGATGATCAAGAGCAAAGGCAAGTTACGAATAACATCGATCACGACACCTAATACTTTAGAAAAGACTGGGATCGAGCTGAAGCGCAAAATGCCGGCGATCCCTCCGATAATAAAGCTAAATAAAATCGATAGGATCGACACTTCAACTGTTACCCGCAAGCCATCGATCAAAAAGCGAATGTTAATCGCTGAAAAAGCTTCAAAAAAGTCCATAGTTCGTTAGCTCCTTTCTATGAGCGGACAGCCCAACGCCGTTCCAAGTAAACCATCAAATAAGACAATGGTAGGGTAATGATCAAATAGAAAAGACCAACAATGATATACGTATCAAATGTATTGAAGGTCTCACTTGCGATCAAATCGCCTTGATACATAATATCTAATCCTGCGACCATCGCCAAAATTGATGAATTTTTGACAAGATTGATAAATTGATTGCCTAACGGCGGTACGACGATCTTAAATGCTTGTGGCAGAATAATGTAGCGCATCGCTTGGCTGTAAGTAAAACCAGAAGACAAGGAAGCTTCCATCTGGCCTTTAGGGACCGTTTGAATCCCTGAACGGATCGTCTCAGCGATAAATGCCGATGTATAGATCGTTAAGCCGATCGTTCCTGCTTGAAAGCCGTCAAAAGAAACCCAATACATTGGCACAACGACATAAAAGAACATCACGATGATCAATAAGGGAATATTTCTAAAAAACTCAACATACGCTTTGGCAATCCCTTTGATGAGGCGATTGTCTGACAACTGAAAAATTGCCATTAAGGTTCCGATCAAAAGACTAAAAAACAGTGCGATCAAACTCGCCATGACTGTGTATTTAAAGCCTTCAATAAACTGACCGGTATACGTTTGAAATAATTCAACCATTCAGTTTCCTCCTACTCTACTTTTCCTGATTCGTCTTCAGGGAACCACTTGTTGTAAATCTCATCATAGGTTCCATCTTCACGCATTTCCCGCAAGGCTTGATTCACTGCATCAAGAAACGGCTTTTGTCCTTTATTGATGGCAATACCATAAGGTTCTTCTGTAAAAGTTTCGCCAACTAAATGGTAATTGGGATTTTCACTCGCCATCCCTAATAAGATCGCATTATCCGTGGTCATAGCATCCCCTTGACCAGATTGTAAAGCGGTAAAGGCTTCCGCATAATTCTCAAGTTCCAAAATTTGCGCTTCTGGTGCTGCTTCACGGATGTTGACAGCTGAAGTAGAGCCCTTCACGACCAATACAGTGGTGTCTGCGGTCAAATCTTCGATCCCTTGGATTGGACTATCTTTTGCGACTAATAAAGATTGGCCTGCATCAAAGTAGACATCGGAAAAATCGACCTGTTTTTTACGTTCTTCCGTGATAGTCATCGTGGCGATGATTGCATCGATGTTGCCGTTTTTCAAAAGAGGAATCCGGGTTTTTGAGGTAACTTCAACAAAGATGGCATTGCCATCACGACCTAAAATTTTCTCAGTGATTGCACGAGCGATATCAATATCGAATCCTCGTACTTCTCTGGTCGCGATATCCATTAATCCAAAAAGACGGGTATCGTTTTTTACGCCCCAAACGATCTGATTCGTCTCTTTGCTGTTTTCTAAAATATCGATCTCTGCGGCACTTTGTCCTTTACAACCTGAGAAAGTCACAAGGGCAAAGGCTAAGACTAGAAAGGAAAATATTTTCTTTCTCATAAGGGCTCCTCCTATGGCTTAATGATTTGTGACTTTGCTCAAGAATTGTTTTGCACGTTCGTCTCTTGGTGCATCAAAGAATCCATCGACATCGCGTCGGTCTTCTAAGACCTGTCCTTCCGCCATAAAGACGATTCGATCTGCTACTTCACGGGCAAAGCTCATTTCATGGGTAACAACGATCATGGACATGCCTTCACTGGCAATTTTTTTCATGACATCCAAGACATCACCAATCATTTCTGGATCCAATGCAGACGTTGGCTCATCAAAAAGCAGCATCTCTGGTTTCATCGCAAGCCCTCTGGCAATTGCGACCCGCTGCTGTTGTCCGCCAGATAACATGGAAGGATAGGAATCTTTTTTATCTAACATCCCTACCCGATCAAGAAGCTTTTCCGCCAAATTGATGGCTTCTTGCTCATTTTGTTTTAATACTTTGATCGGTGCCAACGTAATGTTTTCTAACACGGTTTTATTTGGATACAAATTGAAATGTTGAAACACCATGCCGATGTTTTTTCTAATTTCTGTCATTTTGACATCTTTGTCAAACAAGTTCTTACCATTGACCAATAATTGACCACCTGAAATGGTTTCTAGACCATTAATCGTACGGAGCATTGTACTTTTACCAGATCCTGAAGGTCCGATAACAACAACGACCTCACCTTTTTCAAATTCAAGGTTGATGTTTTTTAATGCATGGAACTTTCCGTAATATTTCTCTACGTTCTTAAATTCGATCATTGCCATTGATTCACACTCCTAGCTTTTTTTAAAATTAAATGAGTAATTGGAAAGATTTGATTCATATTATAGCTCAATCTTTTTTCATTTGTAAAGGTGCTTTTCCAATGTTCCCCCCTTATTTCTGAAAAGACAAGTGCTATTTTACTTTGATGTGAGGTTTTTGTCCATGAAAATTTTTCTCACCCCATCAGATCACAAGGAGAACCGGTTGTTTCTTTTGCTAAAAAAAGGTAAGATAAACCATATAACAAAGGAAAAGGTGGAAAAAAAGTGAATACGATTTTAACTGGCGACCGCCCAACTGGCAAATTGCATCTTGGCCATTATGTGGGGTCTTTAAAAAAACGGGTCGAAATGCAAGCTGACCCTGAAAATCAGCTTTATATTATGGTCGCTGACATGCAGGCACTAACAGATAACGCGAAAACACCTGAGAAGGTCTCAGCGAATATTCTAGAAGTTGCTTTGGATTATTTAGCCGTTGGATTGGATCCAGCAAAAACAACGATGTTTATTCAATCGCAAATCCCTCAGCTCTCTGAATTGACGATGTATTATCTCAATCTAGTCAGTGTTGCTCGAGTACGACGAAATCCAACCGTTAAAGCCGAAATTGAACAAAAAAAATTTGGCGAAGGCGTCCCTTCAGGGTTCTTCATCTATCCTGTCTCTCAAGCAGCGGATATCACCGCTTTTAAAGCAAATTTAGTCCCAGTCGGCGAAGATCAAAAACCAATGCTGGAACAAACGCAAGAAATCGTGCATAGTTTTAATTCTACGTATAGTGAAGTATTAGTCGAACCAAAAGCGGTTTTACCGCCAAAAGGCATGGGACGTTTAGCGGGGATCGATGGGAACGGGAAAATGAGCAAATCATTGAACAACGGCATTTACTTAGCTGATCCAGCCGATGTATTACAAAAGAAAGTGATGAGCATGTACACGGACCCAAATCACATTCATGTCAACGACCCCGGACAAGTTGAAGGCAATATGGTCTTCACTTATCTTGATGTATTTGGTACCGAAAAAGAAAAAATTGCTGAATTAAAAGAACATTACACCCGTGGTGGATTAGGCGATGTCAAAATCAAACGCTATTTGATCGATGTTCTAGAAGCCGAATTTGCACCGATTCGTGAACGCCGTGAAGCTTTTGCCAAAGATCCCGGTGAAGTGATGAACTTACTAAAACTTGGTAGTGAAAAAGCTGAACAAGTTGCCGCTCAGACGTTAGCTGAAGTCAAAAATGCAATGGGCATCAATTACTTTGCTTAAAAAAACAAGCCTTTACGGCTTGTTTTTTTGTTTACAAATCGGAATGAATTCTTTCATGCAAAACCTATGTACAAACTCTGTGTTAGATTTCACGAGAACACTTCCTCCCCAGACTGACACTTTGTGTATTTTGATTTGATGCTGTTTCTTGCGCAAAAATCGAGGAGCTGTCCTAAAAAATAACTTCATAAAACGCTGATTAGAAAATGCATTTTTTCAGCCTAGCCAGTGTTTAAAAAAGGTTGTACCAAAAAAGCTGGAATGCCTTCAATAGAGAAATCTTTTAAGGCTTTCACTCAACTCCTAACATTCTTGTGTCATCTGAGCATCTATTATAATAGTAGAAAACGTTCCCCACCCAACTTCTTTGTATGGTGGAGAACGTTTTTCTACTTATTTGATTAGCGGATTTCTGCTTGAACGTTTTCTTCTAAGTTACGAGTAATTTTCGCTATTGCTTGATTGATCTCTTCATCCGTCAGGGTAGCTTCCGGATTGCTAAAGGTCAGACTGTACCCTAGAGATTTTTTACCTGCTTCAATGTTTTTCCCTTGATAAACATCGAATAAACGAATATCACTTAAGAAGCGACCTGCACTTTCACGAATGATTTCCATCACGGATTGGTTATCGATCGTTTCATCGAGCAAGAGTGCCATATCTCGGGTCACTGATGGGAACTTAGAAACTGGTTGATAGACCAATTGTTCTGTTTTAGCTGCTAATAACTGATCTAAGTTCAATTCAGCAACATAGGTTTCACTCACTTCGTAGGCTTTGGCGATCGATGGGTGGACTTGTCCCAAGAAGCCGATTTCTAGGTCATCTAGCAAGATCATTGCCGTACGCCCAGGATGCATCTCTTTGATATCTGCCGTTTTTTGATAACGAATACGGTCGGTTAATGCCAACGAATCAAAAAGATTTTCTAAAATGCCTTTCAAATGGAAGAAATCAACTTTTTGAGCTTGGGTTTGCCAGTCTTTCTCATGGATATTTCCTGTCAATGCTAGCCCTAAGTGATTGACTTCTGTTGGCAGTTCGTGTTTACTGTCGCCCGTTTGATAGAAGACGCGACCAATTTCATATAAAGCAACACGATTGTTTTTACGTGCCAAATTGTACGCAACGTCGTCTAACAAACCTGAAATAAGATTCAAGCGCAAGACGGCACGCTCTTCGGTCATTGGCCAATCCAATCGAGTCACTTGGCTCGATTTATCCGTAAATTGTTGCGCCTTCTCTTCCGTTGTCAAAGCATAGCTGATGGCTTCACTGACCCCGTTGCCTTCCAATAGCGTCCGAACTTCTCTAGTCAGACGTTGCGCTTTGGTTAAATGACCGGCAACCGTTTCTCCTTGCGGTAAAGTCGATGGCAAACGATCATAACCGTAAATACGCGCCACTTCTTCAATGATATCTGCTTCGATCGTAATATCCCAACGACGAGGTGGGACTGAAACAATATAGCTGTCTGCTTCTTGACGATGACCAAAGCCTAATGCATCAAAGATTTCTTGCACTTCTTCATCAGTGATTTCTGTGCCTAAATAGCTATTGATCCGTGCTAAAGTAATCGCAACCTCCACAGGTTCTACTGCTACTTGGGAACCTATTACTGCCTCTTTTAAGACCATTCCGCCAGCAAGTTCCGCAATCAGTGCTGCTGCTGCATCACAAGCTTTTGCAACCGTTGCTTGGTTGATCCCTTTTTCAAAACGAGCGGATGATTCGCTTCTTAAATTGAATTTTTTCGAAGTCAAACGAATCGCTAATGGATCGAACAAGGCCGCTTCTAAAGCGACTGTGGTCGTCGTTTCCGTGATTTCAGAATCAAGACCTCCCATGACGCCTGCGAGCGCAACTGGTGTCGTTCCGTTGGTGATAACGATGTCTTCTGGGGAAAGCTGACGAGTTTCTCCATCTAAGGTAACCAGGCTTTCATTTTCTTTGCCGCGACGTACCAGTATTTCCTTGCTGTCTAGCTTTTGATAATCAAAAGCATGCAATGGTTGACCAAATAACAGTAAGATATAATTCGTCACGTCCACGACATTATTGATTGGACGAATGCCTTCATTCATCAAGCGATTTTGCAGCCATTGTGGACTTGGGGCGATCGTTACGCCATCAATGATTCGAATTTGGTAGGCGGGTGCATCCGTTACTTCAGTGACCTTCACCTGAATTTTATCGGCAGCAGCTACTTCACTTTCGGTAAGCGCAATTTCAGGAAACTTCGGTGTTTGCCGATAGATTGCACCGACTTCATAAGCAACCCCCCGCATGCTCAACGCATCCGCACGATTCGGAGTGATCGATAATTCGATAATGTGATCATCCATATCAAGATAAGGAAAAACCGGTGATCCTGGTTCTGCTTCTGCTGGTAAATAATAAATTCCTTCTGCGTATTCTTTGGGAATCACGCTATCGGCATATCCCAACTCTTGCAACGAACAAATCATGCCGTTGGAAACTTCTCCCCGCATCTTGCCCTTTTTGATTTTTACGTTGCCCGCGATTCGAGAGCCTGGTAATGCCACGATGACTTTGATGCCGCTTTTGACATTCGGCGCACCACAAACGATCTGTGAGTCTTCATCCTCGCCAATATTTACTTGGCAAATTGATAGATGATCAGAATCTGGATGTGGTCGGCAGTCGGTCACTTCTCCGACAACGATTTTTTTTAAACCCTCTTCAGGCACGTCAATACCTTCGACTTCGATCCCCGTCACTGACATTTTATCCGCCAGCTCTTTGGGTGTGATCTCAGACAGATCAAGGTATTCATTTAACCATTTGTATGATACTAACATTTATTGTTCCCCCTTGAACTGGCGAATGAAACGCACATCATTTTGATAGAATTGGCGAATGTCGTTCACGCCGTAGCGCAGCATTGCCACTCGATCAGGACCTAAACCAAAAGCAAATCCTGAATATTGGGTTGGATCGATCCCTGACATTTCTAAGACGTTAGGATGCACCATTCCAGCACCGAGGATCTCGATCCAGCCAGTTTGTTTACAAACATTACAACCGGCACCACCGCACTTGAAGCAGCTGACATCGACTTCGACCGATGGTTCTGTGAAAGGGAAATAGCTTGGTCGCAAGCGAATTTGGCGATCTTCCCCAAACATTTTTTGCATCATGACTTCTAAGGTTCCTTTTAAGTCACCCATCGTAATATTCTTATCGATTACCAAACCTTCAATTTGATGGAATTGGTGGCTATGGGTCGCATCATCTGTGTCACGACGGAAAACTTTCCCGGGTGAGATCATCCGCAGCGGCCCTTTAGAAAAATCATGAGTCTCCATTGTTCTCGCTTGCACTGGTGACGTATGGGTTCGAATCAGCACTTCCTCTGAAATATAAAAAGTATCTTGCATGTCTCTGGCTGGATGATCCTTTGGCAGATTCATCCGTTCGAAGTTGTAATGATCTTTTTCCACTTCGTAACCTTCGACTACTTGGTAGCCCATACCAACAAAGATATCTTCGATTTCTTCCATGATTTGCGTTAGCACATGGCGTGTTCCTCGGTTCATCTTTTTACCAGGCAACGTCACGTCGATGGATTCTTCAGCAAGAGCTTTTTCCAAGTTTGCTGCTTCGATAGACGTCTTGGCTTCTTCGATCGCTTCTGTCAAGATATCACGAATCTCGTTGGCATAGCTCCCCACCTTCGGCCGTTCTTCCGCAGAAAGATCTTTCA
The DNA here is from genome assembly GCF_050542975.1 of Enterococcus sp. DIV1368d. Taxonomy (NCBI): domain Bacteria; kingdom Bacillati; phylum Bacillota; class Bacilli; order Lactobacillales; family Enterococcaceae; genus Enterococcus; species Enterococcus sp. DIV1368d. The sequence goes on from NZ_CP172939.1 coordinate 1,911,271, forward strand.
TTCCCCGCAGAACTTCTGTGATAGGGCCTTTTTTCCCAAGCACTTCCACTCGAATTTGATTCAAGTCATTCATGGTTGGACTTTCTTTGATTTTAAGCAATGTCGTTTCCTTCAATGCTTCTAATTTCTCTTGTAAAGACATGTGTTTCCTCCTTCTATGCTGTGAATAGTGTAAGAATAAAAAGACTGGATTGACTGAATAAAGTGAGTATCATTCATATAAAGACAAAAAAAGACATCATCCCTTAAAAAAGGAACGACGTCTCGTGTTACCATCCTCATTCGCGAAAAAAACCGCGCACTCACTTCGGCTAACGACAGCAAAACTGCCGACTGACTGTAATCAGCAAGCTCCAGAAGTGAAATTCATTTTTCGAATACAGGACTTGCTTTCAGTCTGTGACAAGTCTCCCTTTTTCTGATTCAGCCAAATTACTAGTTTCTATCAACGCTTTTTATCTATTCATTTAAGCTTAGTTTACCTAATTTCCGGTGAGAAATCAACTGCATTCTTCCTCACGCACCCAGGTTTCTGCCCAACGCTTCACACTCATCATACTCTTTTCAAGAGCAATACCTCTTGGCGTCAAGCAGTAAAGATTGTTTTCTTTGCAGACAATTTCTTCCCGCTCTAATTCTTTCAAGCGTTCGACTAACACCCGATCACTCACTTGAGGAATCTTGTTTGCTAACTCAACAAATCTTTGTTTGCCGTCTTCAAGAAGGACATCAATGATCAAGCCGTTCCACTTTTTGCCTAAAATAGAAAAAGCTTTTTCAAATTTAGGACAAAGGGCGTAATCCGATTCTACTTTTATCATTCTCCATCACCTCTTTTACCTATTATAGCATATGACTTACGAATTGTAAGAAACTAGGATCGATCAGCTAGAATGCTACGATCATTTTAGGTTTTAACAGCACTAAATAGGTCTGTTTCACTGGTTTGCTCAATGCTTTCTCCAATGCTTGGCAGTAGAGTTTCAATTGACCATAATATCGTTCGCGCATTTTCTTTTCAATCTGAGCCTGACTGCCGAAAACATCATCTGTTTTAAAGTCATATAAAATGATTTCATCCGCCAATTCAATATAGCCGTCGATAATACCATGGATCAAAAGCGGCGCATCTGGTTCGTCAAACCCTTCAAAGATCGTATCAGCCTCTTTTAGCATCGAAAACGGCTGCTCCCGCTTCACCACATCAGAGAATCGGTTCAGCAGTTTACCTAGTTCAGTTTGATAAAACCACAAAATGCTCGATCGGTCAATTTTTTTGGCGATTTCTTCAGAAAAAAATTGCTTTTTCACGAGTTCAGCAATCAGGAGCTCCAAAGTATCTTGTGTTGGCGTCATTCCTAATGGAATCATTTGCAAAACCGTATGTGTTGCTGTCCCGATACTGCTGGCGAGAGGCTTCGTTTCTTGCAGAAATTTTGGTTTCGCCAATTCATCCTGTACGTAGCGATATTGCTGAGGATTCGTCTTCTCGGAAACCGACCGCCATTCCAACAAAGTGGTCTGTTGATCATCGGGATCGTTATAGAGTCTTTTCAATTCTGATACAGATTGATAACTAGTCGTTTGGGTCGCTTTTTGATAAGGATAGCGATATGCTAGGCGTTTCAAAAGATCATCGATATTGCTATCTGGCGCAAGCAATCGTTTAGGCTCCTCGACTGGCGCAAGGGTCTCTTGGACTTGTTGCGTGATCGTTTCTTGATTCCACCATGACAGACGAAAATGAGCAGGATGATCGATCGTCCGCTTGCGCTCTGACGCTTCAGAGAATACTGCTTCCATATCTGGATGGCGCATCAGGGTCCGTCCGACCCAATCCATCAAGCTCCCCCGGGCAACAAGCCGTAATGCAGGATCAAGAACCATCTCGGCTTGTGTCAGGCCAGATTGCCACGTCTTAAAGGCATCCGCTTGATTTTTATAGGAGCCTACTAAGAAAAGCGTCTGCTCTGCTCGTGTCAATGCTACGTATAATTTTCGCATCTCTTCTGACAAGGCTTTTTTCAAACGAACTTGCTTGATGGCTTGAAACGGCAGTGTTTCAAATTTAAGGTTTTCTGCGGGTTCCACATATTGGATCCCAGCCCCCAGCTGTTCTTCAAAGATATAGCGTTTTTGAAAATCTTGGTAATTAAAGAATTTTGTTGTATCCAATAAGAAGACGACAGGAAATTCCAAACCTTTACTTGCATGGACGGTCATCACACGAACCGCATCTTCTACTGGTGTAGCTAACGGCTCTGCCAAGTCCTTGTTTTTTTCTTGCATTTTTTCGATGAAGCGAATGAATTGGTACAACCCACGGAAACTGCTCTTTTCGTATTTCTCCGCTCTGTGGACCAATGCCGCTAAATTGGCATAGCGCTGCTGACCTGCAGGCAGTCCCACGACATAATCCAAATAGGCAGTATCTTCATAGATTTGCCAAAGCAAGGTTGGGATTGGTAATCGTCGTGCTTCCTCTCGCCATTGTTCCAGTTTTGTTAAAAACCCATCGACCGTTTGCCACAAGGGTGACGCTTCTTGTTGCCCATGGTAATCCAATACTGCATCGTAGTAGTCGCTGGAACGATTCGCTAAACGGATTTCAGCTAATTGATCTTCTGTTAGGCCGACGATTGGCGAACGCAAGACCGCCACAAGCGGGATATCTTGGTACGGGTTATCAATGATCTGCAGCAAAGAAACGACGGTTTGGATCTCCGTTGCCTGAAAATAGTTTTGAGCATCATTGACCGCCATCGGAATCCCAAACTGCTTAAAGACATCTAAAATGACAAGATTGTTTTTACGTGTGGGGGTCAATAAGACGATGTCATTGTAAGTGATTGGTCGATTTGTTTTGGCTTTTTTGTCATAGATCATGAAGTTTGATTCAATCAACTCTCGAATCTTCAAGGCAGTGATCTGCATTTCACCTTCTGTTTTGTCATCGATCAATTGTTCTTCGGATTCATGCTCTTTTTCATATAACAAGAGCTCTGTTGCGAAGGCCTCGCTTTCTGGAAAATCAGGAAAACCGGTAATCAAGGCTGCCGCCTCATCGTAAGGGATTTGTCCAACCCGTTCATCCATCAGTTGTTGAAAAACTAGATTCGTAAAATCCAATACATCGGAACGAGAACGGAAATTTTCTGCTAAGACGATTCTCCGCCCACCATTCTCTGTTTCAAATGCCAAGTATTTTTCGATAAATAGCGTCGGATCTGCTAGTCGAAACGAATAGATCGACTGCTTCACATCCCCCACCATAAACATGTTGCCAGGATTATGCTCGACTTGTCTCACCCAATATAAAATTGCCTCTTGCAGCCGATTGACGTCTTGGTATTCATCGACTAAAACTTCTTCAAAGCGATCACGATAATAGGTCGACGCCTCACTTCCACTGCCATCTCCTTGTAAAATCTGCAAGGTGAAATGTTCCAAATCACTAAAGTCTAAACGGCCTTTTGAAAGCTTTCTTTCTTGAAATGCTTTCATAAATGCTTCGGTCATCGCTGCCATTTTTTCAACGACAGGTGCTGATCGATGAAGCAACTCCATCATTTCAGCTGGTGGATACGGGAAGGTGGCTTTCAATTGCTCGACCAATTTTTTCGCATCATCGCGTAAGGGCTTGATTTCTTGGGACAATTCCTTTTGTTCTGGTTTGCGAAAAGCTGGGTAACGACCAAAACGCAATGTTTGGATCTGCTCATAGAAGCCATCGACATCGTCTGCATCCAGCAGAGCCTTTAAGGTTTCCACCATGCCCAATTCGGTATCGATCAACTGTGCCGCTTTTTCCATCGCTTCATCAGAACGGGCATAGTCTTGCGCCGCCTGCAGCAAATGCGCCGCTGTCTTCAAATTTTCTTGCAAAGTCGGTTTTATTTGCGATTGATACAGGATATTTTCAGCAAAGGTTTCTTTGCCGATATAGTGATCACTTAGATGAGCTAGCCAGTTGACTGGATCTGGATTGGCTCGGGCAAAGTCATAGAGAGACAGGATCAGATCCCCGACGCCTTCATCAGAACGATCACTTGAAAAATTTTCCGTCAAACGAAAGAAGGCTTCATCATTGGCTTCATATTGTTGATCTCTCAGCTGTGTCCAGATTTCTTCTTTCATCAATAAAATTTCGGTTTCATCAGTCATCATGCGGAAATTGGGATCTAAATCGATCAAATAATAAAAACGCCGAATCACAGTTAAACAAAACGCATGCAAGGTAGAAATGTTAGCTGTCGGCAACAGCTGCAGCTGACGAACGAAGTGCTGGCGCTTTTGCTCGTCACTTTCTTGATTGATGGCCTGTTGCAGTGCCACTTGAATCCGTTCTTTCATTTCTCGAGCAGCTGCTTCGGTAAAGGTCACGATCAGTAAAGAATCGATCGTCGTTCCTGCTTTTAGCTTTTCGATCACTCGCCGAACCAAAACGGTGGTTTTTCCTGAACCCGCTGAAGCGGAAACGAGGATATTATCCCCTTTATCAAAAATGGCTTGCCATTGGGTATCCGTAAAGGTTTCATTTTGCGGTTTTAAAGGGATCTTACTCATCTTCTTCCTCCCTTAAGCGATGGATAATCTCATCTTTAGATAAGTTTTCTAAACGGTGGTACTCATTTTCTTTCAACAATACATCAAAGTCACAGATGCTGCGAAACGGACAAAATTCACACGCCCGTTTTTTGTCTTTTATTTTATAAGACGGGTTTAAGGCGATTTCACCGCTCAACAGCTTCTCACCGCTTTGCTGCATGTTTTTCCGATTGTGTTTTCTTAACAGTTCAAGCTCTTCTTCTGTATAAAACTTGTTTTTCGCCTGCGTTGTTTTTTGATAATTGCCGTTTTTGTCTTTTCGAACAGGAAATATCGGTGAATTTTTGCTGGCTTCAACATCCTCATCTAGCAACGGGAAAACAGCCGGTTCGTCAATAAACAACCCGTCATACTTGAAACGTTTTAAACGTTCTTCTTCACTGGCTTCTTGTCCGTCCAAAAGCGGATTATGCACATGCAGATAATAAGCCCCCGCTGGTCGCACATTTGGCGAACCAACCAGTTGGACAGCATCCGTCAATGCGACATCGAGATAGGTGATCAACTGCATCGCAAGTCCGTAGTATGCTTCAGAAAGGTCAAAATCTCGGCTGCTAGATTTATAGTCAACAACAGAAAGCCATTGTTCTTCTTCCGTTTTCGCCGTATCGACACGATCGATCTTCCCCCGCACATGCAGTTTCCCGCCAGAACTTAATGGCAATTCGATCCCATTGATCCCATTTGAGCCAGCGATCTGACCGAATAGCACCTCCGTCTTTTCAGGACTAAAATGCATTTTTTGTCCTTGTTTCGCTAATGCCCACGCTACTCGCTGAATCGTCTTGCCTAATTGATACCGAATAAAATTCATCCGAGCAGAGCTCGTCAGTAAGCGATAACGGCTTTCGCCAAAAATTTCCTGCAAAACGACTTCCACAAATTGCACGCGTTGGTCAGCAGTTAACTGGGTTAAGGAAATATTTTCAGCAATCAGGACTTTGACAAAGCGGTCCAACGCATCATGGAAAAACTCACCGGTCATTGCTGGATTTAAGCCATAAACTTCCCGTTCTTTTAATCGTAATCCGTAGCTGACGAAATACTTGTATTCACACTGATAGAACGTCTCCATCTGAGAAATGGAACTGTAGATCGATGGTCCATATAGTGCCGCAGCTTGTGCTTGAGACAAAGGAATCGGAATATTTTGATGAGTTTGGCTTTCAAATACTTGGGCAGCTAAATCTGTCCATTCCGAACGCAGCAGTGCTTGTCTCAGCTGCTCCCAGACCCTAGGTAAATTCTCTTTGTTTTTTTGCGCTTGCTGACTGAGGTTATTGATTTGATAGATCAGGCCACGGTAACTGCCGACATAGTTTCTTGGGTCACTGACTAGCGTCAATATCCCTCGCTCTTGCAGTGGGACATCCAAACGTTTGACCACGCGATCTAAATAAGGCGACATTTTGATGTTTTGCTGGGTATCAAAATTAACGGCATAGGACAGTGATAAGTGTTCCGTTGCTGAAAGCAAGACAGAATAGAAGGCAAATGGCTCTTTGACACTGCCTTCCACCACTGTATCTCTAAGGTGTTTTTCACCATTGAACAACTGATTGAAATGCTGACGTTCTTCATTCGTCAACAACGTTTTGTTCTCTATTTTTCTTGGCAACGCCGTTTCATTCAATCCCGGTGCAAATGTGATCTTTGCTTGCTTTGGACGTGCCAGATCAAGGCGATTGATGTTGACTTGGTCGATCGCTGTTGGGATCTTCCCGAATGTGACATTTTCTAAGCCAGTCAATAAGACATCCTCAAAGAGCGCAAAATCAAAGGACTCTTCCCCATAGATCGCAGCATATTCATCCAGCAAATCCATCAAGGCTTGCCATGCTTGTTCATGATTACGAGCTTGATCCAACTTCCCTTGCTGGATCGCTTGATCTCGCCAATGCCGCAGTTGTTCTTCAACACCGGCATTCAGTAAAAAGCGATACAGCAGTTCGACCGCATCGCGGTTCGTTCTAGCGGCCGTCAGCCAGTCAAGAGTATCAGCAACATCTTGTTTAAAGGCCCTGCGCAACTGGTTGGTATACGCTGTCAAATCCACTTTCTCCGTCTGCTCTTCTTCCGATTGTAAATACTCGATCAGTTCCCAATCTTCGTTTCTCGTCCAACTCGCTCCTTGGAAATCATGAGCCAACGCTTTGTTCTCGGTAATATCCACCAACTTACGAAACTGGTCACGCCCAACGAGCCAATCTGCTTCGGAGCGATAGGCTGCCGGTAAGTAAAGTTCCGTTCTAAGCAACCGTAAAATATCATTTAAGCGAAAGCCATAGGATTGACAAGCAAAAAAAGCATTCAAAAACTCAACCAATGGATGTTGCGCCATCATCTGCTCTTCATCGATATAAAAAGGAATCTCAAACTCAGTAAAAATTTTAGGGATATATTGATGATAGATTTCTGGTTCGGCGATCAATAATTGGATCTCTCGGTATCGTAATGCTGGGTACCGTTTCTTATCGCTCATGATCCCACGGATCGACGCTGCAATCTGACGGATCTCTTCTTCTGGATTCCCAACTTTCCAAATTGCCAGAAAGTCCTTCACAGAGGACTGTTGCTGATAGTTGACTTGTGACTGAGTATGCCGCCAAAATGTTTCAATTTCATTATACGCCTGTTGCATCGATCCCTTCGCTTCCTTGTCTACCTCTTGGTTGACCGAAAGTTTCTGATCCAAATAAATCGGCACTTGATTTTCTCGGGCAAAACTGATCAATTGATAATATGTTCGCCCTGCTTCATAGAACAAATTTAACGGTGAAGGTAGCTCTTGTGGATACCCACGATCCAGAAAAAGATCAATAATGACATGACTTTTTTTCATCAACACTTGAATCAGCTGCTGTTCCTGTGTTGAAAAAGCGGAAAACCCACTGATAATAAATAAGGCATGGGAAAGATCTGGTGCTTTGTTCATTGACACCGCGTTAGGCATTGCTTGCTCCACTGGAGAATCATCCAGCAAGGAACCTTCAAGAAAGCGTGTCAACAAGGTGATCGGTTGTTCGACTTGTAATGCACGCTCCAGAAGTTCTTGTTCAAATCGTTGAAATATTTTCGCTAATTCACTGTATTTTTTCTCCTCGTCTTGGGTTGCGCTTGGTGCAGCACCACCTGCCAATAAATCTTCGATCCCCAATCGACTTGTATGCATTTCTTGATAGAACGCCAACAATTGTTGGATAAAACCCGCTTTGTTGATCTCACCACGGTATAAGACGAGTTCTTCTTCTAGTTCCAAAAGCAGCTTACGCATGATCATGGAGGCACCATTTTCAGTGATGGCATTTTGAGAAAGCAAGCCGGTTTGTTGCAGATAAAACCAAGCCAAACGGTGAAAACTGTACACTTGCGCGCGAATAGAAGCAAAATCTTCTACGCGATCCTCTCTCAGTAATTGTAGGATCTCGCGTTCTCGTTCAAATTTGTTGTAGTTAGGTACCAGAAAAAATACTTCTTGATGGTCTTTTTCTAACCAGCTTTTTGCATTTTCTATCACTGCTTGATCATGACGACAACGGCCATCGCCAAGGATAAATCGTAAACTCATGAAAGGACTCCTTCTCTCCATCGTCTTTTAAAAAAAACACTAAAAATCAGCGGCACGTTTTTTCAAATGCGTCTTTGTTTTTAAAAGAATCTCCTTAAAAACAAAAAAACGGTCGCAGAATTTCACTCTTTGCCTAGCATACCAAAATCGGCAATTGGCCAGAATACAAATTTTACATCACCCAAAATCGTTGCTTCATCGATCAGACCTAATTGACGACTATCTTTGGAAATTCGGCGGTTATCCCCTAACACTAAAATTTGACCTTCAGGAATGACTTCAACACCAAATAACCCCATATCAAAATCACTGGTCAATGGAAAGCCATCTGTGACAGCTGCTTTGAATTCATCCAAGTAGGGTTCATCATATGCTTGTCCATTGATATAAAGGGTATCGTTTTGATAGGAAACCTGGTCGCCAGGCAAACCGATCACGCGTTTGATATAATTTTTGCCTGCTTCATCCGGTGCTTCAAACGTTATGATATCGAAACGTTCGATCTCGGTATTTTTCAAAGCAATTACCCGCTCACCATCATGTAATGTGGGGTCCATCGAATCTCCTTTTACGATCACAGGAGTAAAGACATACTGTCTTAATAACAAGAGGAATAAAGTGAAGATCACGACAAATCCTACTGTTTTTAAAAGCTCTTTTACTTGTTGCACGCGTCCCTCACTCCTTGAATATTTTACTATATTTTCCAAGAATCGAACAAACATTCTTATTTTCTATTCTACCATAAAATGATAGGAGCAGGACATTTCCCCTTTGGTTCTTTACAAAAATTTGGAGAATCAAGAGACTTGCATATGAATTGTCATCCTTTCTGATCCGTGCTAGGGTTTAATAAGAACCCATTATTGAAAGGAAGTGCCAAGATGAACCAACAGTTACCACAAGTACCAACAAAGTTATTGATTAACGGAAAATGGCTTGAAGGAACAAAAGAGTCGGTTTCGGTTACCAATCCTGCCACTAATGAAGAACTCGTAAAAGTCAGTCAAGGAGGGATCGAGGAAACCAAGCAAGCAATCGATGCCGCAGCGATTGCTTTTCCCGAATGGTCAAAACGCTCCCCTCGAGAACGTGCCGATTTGATGAACGCCATTGCTGATTTGATGGAAGAAGAAAGCGATCGTTTAGCAAAAATCATGAGTATGGAACAAGGAAAACCATTAAAAGAAGCGGAGGCAGAAATCCAATCCAACGTTGACAATTTCCGTTGGAATGCAGCTGAAGCGCAACGGGTCTATGGCGAAGTGATTCCAGCCCCTGAACACAATCATTGGCTGGTACGCAAAGAAGCGATCGGGGTTGTTGGCGCGATCACACCTTGGAACTTTCCTTCTAACATGATTGCAAGAAAAATTGCACCTGCTATGGCCGTTGGCTGTACCCTTGTTATGAAACCATCTAAAGAAACACCCCTATCAGCATTGGCTTTAGGTGAACTTTTTCAACAAGCAGGACTTCCAGACGGGGTCGTCAATATCGTCTTAGGTGATTCTTCTGAGATTGGGAAAGAACTGACCGAAAATGAACAAGTCAAAAAAATCACCTTTACCGGCTCCACGAAAGTTGGGATGAAATTATATGAACAAGCAGCACCAACTCTGAAAAAAGTTTCATTGGAGTTAGGTGGTCATGCCCCGTTTCTTGTTTTTGCTGATGCTGATTTAGATTTAGCTACTGAAAAATTAATTGCAGCAAAATTCCGCAACAACGGTCAGGTCTGTACATCCCCCAATCGAATTTTTGTCGAAGAGTCCATCAAAGACGCCTTTACCAAAACATTACTAGCGAAAATGGAAACCGTAACGGTCGGCAATGGTCTGGAAAACCCTACTGTTGGTCCTTTGATCAACCAAGCAGGCGTTGAAAAAGTCATCGAGCAGTTGGAAGATGCGGTAAATAAAGGAGCTAAAGTTTTACTCGGTGGTAAGAAGCTTACTGAAGGTGAATACGAAAAAGGCAACTTCTTCGCACCAACGGTCATCGATGGGATTACTTCTGAGATGGCTATCTACTATGAAGAAACCTTTGGACCTGTGATTCCATTGATCTCATTTACGGATCGACAAGCAGTCATCGCTGCGGCAAATGATACGGAATTTGGACTAGCTTCCTACTTCTTTTCAACGAATTTGCAAACGATCTCGAATGTAGCCCAAAACCTCCAATATGGGATGGTTGGGGTCAATGACATTGCGATCTCAAATCCGGCGGCTCCCTTCGGCGGCGTCAAGCATTCCGGTTTTGGTCGTGAAAACGGCAAATATGGCCCTGAAGAATACGTGACCGTTAAATTCATTGCTATCGATGCCCAATAAGAAAAAGTCAGGTGCGTTTGCCTGACTTTTTGACGTCCCAAGCATTTTCTTTTACTAACATTAAGTAAGAATGTATACTTCACTCTATGACAATAGAAAAGGTGGGAATACGATGACAAAATTTCTTGATACAATCAAACAGCGCCGCTCAATCTATGGGCTAGGTAAAAATGTGGCTCTTTCCGACACTGAAATCGAAGACATTGTGAAAGAAGCAGTGAAAAATAGTCCAACTGCGTTTAACGCACAATCACCAAGAGCCGTGATTTTATTTGGTGAAGCCCATGAAAAATTGTGGACATTAACAGAGGCTGCGTTAGAACCATTGACACCACCCGAAGCGTTTGAAGCGACAAAACAAAAACTTGCTGGTTTTAAAGCGGGTTACGGAACCGTTCTATTCTTTATTCACACGGATACCGTGAAAAATTTGCAAGAGCAATTTGCGCTATATACAGAGAACTTTCCCGTTTGGGCAGAACAATCGAATGGGATCGCTCAAGCGAACGCTTGGACCGCTTTAGAAGAAGCTGGATTAGGTGCCAACTTACAGCATTACAACCCTGTCATCGATGACGCTGTTGCAGCTGAATGGTCAATTCCTGAAAATTGGCAACTGCGGGCGCAACTAGTCTTTGGTTCAAAAGAAAGCGAACCGAACGAAAAAGAATTTCTAAGTGACGATGAGCGCTTCCGCGTGTTCCATTAATCGATTTTCGACCTAAAAAAAGACCCTTGATTACGCCTTAAACTGGCAGTAATCGAGGGTCTTTTAGTCCTTTGTTCCTTGATCATGATCGACTAAAATATCGATCGGTGTCCCTTCATTCAAGTGTTCTGACAAGAAAACAACCAATTCTGCTAATGGCTGCTTGAATTTCATCAATGGGCCTCTCATCCCTCTTCGAAAATAGTTCATCTTGATGGGCTGCCCTTCCTTTTCTTGAAATAAAACGACTCGATCGATCTCTTGGTATAGTACCCCTTTGATACTCATTGGATGGACAATGATTCGATCAAGTGCTAAGCCGCGGCTATCTAAAACAAAGCTCAAAAAGACCAAACCCGAAACGATCCCTCGCACCCGATTATCAAGTGCCTCTTCCATCATCACCATAGACAGGATGATCATTACTGAAAAAATCGTAATGGCGACCTTGCTTAGTTTGCGCTCCACAGCAAGAAATTGAATGTCTTTCCTTACCACGAATAAATAAAGGTATAAAACGATCGTAAAGGCACACATCACTAGCGTTAACCCACTCATAATACTCTCCGTTCTGTTTTCTTTTCCTTATTCTACCAAAAAACCATCTGATACAAAAGGCTTAGCCTATTTCGTAGGTTTTTTGATATCTATTTTAACAAGAATTCGGTACAATAGGAAAAAAAGGAGGAATTATCATGAATGCATTTTTTGATAAATTACAACGCTATGATTTACTTCGTGCCGTCGTATATATCGTCTTTGGCTTCATCATCTTGATTGCACCACGATCTGTCTTCAACACGATCGTTTATCTTGTTGCTGGGTATATTGCATGTTTAGGGATCATTAGCTTGTATACGAGCTACAAAGAAAAACAAAAGGGCTATCGCAATGTGCAATCCGTCTCTGGTATCTTACTGTTGATTGCGGCAGCTGCGATTTTAGTTTTTGCCAAAGGATTGCTTGCCATCGTGCCATTTTTCTTAGGAATCATGATCACCATCAGCGGTTGCACCCGATTGATGGCAAGCTTTAACCAAAAACGCATTGGTTTACCTTATATCACTAGCTTAATCATCAGTCTATTGATCATTGCTGCAGGGATCATCCTAGTATTGAATCCCTTCGCCACTTGGTTGTTATTCTTCCAAATTTTTGGCGGGATCTTGATTTTCATGGGTGCCTCCGATGCGGTCAACCATTTTCAACGAAAAAGAGCCTAATAAATGAGAATGTTTTAAAATTTCCTGCGAATCTAACATCTACATGTAGACTTTTCCCGATATTCCTTTTAAAATAGGAGATATCAAACAGTCAGTCCATTGACACGCGGGAGGTGCGACATGAAGAAAATCAAGCAAGAAGCAAAACATCCAAACGATGTACCGGTAATTTTTTTGACCGATGCAACTGGCAAAGTCGTACGAAAAATCTCGATCAATGAGTGGCGTGCGCTTAAAGCAACCCCTGACCAGATCGAAGAACTTGATATCAAATTGTATCGTGAAGCAATCAGTTTCTATCTGCAAGAAGACTACGCAAAAGCCAAAGATCTTTTGCATTTCTTGATCAATAAAACAGACTATAGTCATTATGAATACGTGGAACGATTAGCAAATATCTACCGCATCGAAAACCGTCCCGCTAAAGAAAAAGTCCTGTTACTGACTGCTTATCATGCAATCAAACCGTTGGAGTCCTCTGAAGGGATTCTAAGAAGGATCGAAAATCGATTACAAAAAATCGATGCCTTTGATTTTCCAACTTCGACACAATTCAGTCATTAAAAAAGCAGCTATCCTTCGATAGCCGCTTTTTTTTATGCATCTGGCAGTTTGCGCAAAAGGCGCAACCCGTTAAACAATACAATCAACGTACTTCCTTCATGGGCAAATACCCCCAGCCCAATATTCATTTTTCCAAATAGATTCAACCCGACTAATAATGCGACGATAAACATGGAGAAGAAAATATTTTGCCAAATGATTCGATCCATTTTCTTCGCTAAGCGATAGGCATACGCGAAGCGTGAAAGGTCATTTTTCATGATCACAGCGTCCCCCACTTCGATAGCAACATCTGACCCTTCCCCCATCGCAAAACCGATGTCTGCCTGAACAAGTGCGGGCGCATCATTGATGCCATCCCCCACCATGGCGGTTTGTCCGTAGGCTTCTTGGAGTGCTCGAACCGCTTCCGCTTTGTTCTCAGGTAACACATTAGCCGCCACTTGATCAACGTTTAGCCGCTTTCCGATGGCTTCCCCAGCAGACGCACTATCTCCGGTGATCATAACGGTATGGATCCCTTCATTTTTTAAATAACGAATCACAGAAGCTGCCTGTTCGTTCGGCTCATCCATCAAAGCGATGATTGCGACAACCTCTTCATTGATGGAAAAAATGACCATCGTTTTTCCTTGCGCTTCCAGGTGACGGTACTGTTGCTCCAACGAACCTGTTAACTGGGAGTTTTCGGTTCTTTTTCCTAATCGATAGGTTTTTGTTCCTGAGACGGCTACTAAACCGGAACCAATCTCATTCGTAACCGTCAGCTGTTCGTTTTGCTGCCCTTTACTGTTCTTCTCAAAATAAGTAACGATCGCATCTGCCAATGGATGATTGGCTTGTTTTTCCAGCGAAACGATGATGGAAGCGGCCTCTGCTTGATCGATGGCTTCAGAGAAAATGACATCCGTGACCGTTGGTTTTCCGACGGTCAACGTGCCCGTTTTGTCAAATGCCACCGCTTTGATCTGAGCAAAATTCGTTAAGTAGTTACTGCCTTTAAAAAGAATCCCTTTTTTCGCTAGATTTGAAATCGCAGATAAACTAGCAGGTACCGCACTTGCCGCTAACGCACAAGGAGACGCTGCAATCATCATCACGATCCCGCGATAAAAACTAGTATACCAATCCCAACCAAGTAGAAACGGTGCTGTTAAGATGAACAAAGAGACTGCAATGAAAACAATGGTTACATAGATTGGTTCAATTTTTTTGATTCGTGTTTCTGTTGGTGACTGATTCGACTGTGCCGCTTCAACGACTGAAAGAATTTTGGCAAAGACCGTTTCCGAGCTGTCTTTTGTGACTTCCATCAAAAATGTTCCATTGCCATTAATGGTACTGCCATAAACTTCGTCTCCCGCTGTTTTTTCTCGCGGTATACTCTCGCCATTGATGGAAGCTTCGTTGATGGCACTCGTGCCAGAAAGAATCACCCCATCTGTTGCTAACTGATCACCAGGCAAAACTTGTAAAATATCCCCTTTTTTTATCTCTGAAGCAGCAATTTTTTTGGCTTTCCCATCTGGGCCCATCAAACGCGCTTCCGTTGGATTCAATTTGAGAAGATTGGTAATTTCACGTCGGCTTTGCCCTTCCGCGTATTCTTCTAAAAAGTGAGCACCAGCAAAAATCAAAATCAGTAAGGCTGCCTCATTAAAATTGCCTATGATCATTGACCCTATCGCTGCTAATAACATCAATAGATGTACATTTGGCGTAAAGCGCCGATTGATTCTTGTGCTTTTTACGGTATCCTCGATCCCTTCCCACGAAATGTGGTAGCCCGCTAATAAAACTGCAGCAAAATAAACCCCGTCTTTTACCCATTGATTCGAAATAAACAGCGCCACTATAAAGAAGATTACCCCCGCGAAGTAAACTTTACGAGGAAACGTCCCATGATCATGGGTATGCGTATGTCCCTTCGTTTTTGTGTGCTCGTGTTGACAAGTATGTTCAGCCATCATCAAAACCTCCTCTATTCCATCGAACATATGAACGATCAATCATGTTTATACCCTGATTATATATGAACAAACAATCATATGTCAACCGAAATAAGTTTTTCTTGTGAAATGTAAGCGTTTATGGTTTTGAGAATGCGGATGGCATGCTAGAATAAAGTTAGGAGAAAAAAGGAGTGTTGGCTATGAGAACATTTACTGGTGGAATTTCACTAAGTCCCCCGTTACAAATGTTAAAAGAAAAATTAATGATCGAACAAGATGAAATCCTTACCTTTTCACCCACGATGGTCTTTATCCCTTTGGCACAACATATTGGTGCCCCTGTCGAACCGACGGTTTCCGTTGGTGAGTACGTCAAGCAAGGGCAAGTGATCGCTGAAGCAGATGCCTTTGTATCTGCGAAAGTCCATGCATCTGTTTCGGGCAAAATCGTCGATATTGTCGATTGGCCAAATCAAAACAATGAAGAAGGAAAAACCATCATCATTGAAAACGATTATGCCTTCGATAATGATTTTTTGTCTACCCCATTCAACTGGCAATCTGCTGCTAACGAAACGATCCTCAAAAAAATCCGTCAAGGCGGTATCGCCGGCAAAGGCGGTGCAACGTTTCCCACCCATGTCAAATTCAGTATTGATGAAAATAAAAAAATCCATACCTTGATCTTAAACGGATCTGAATGTGAGCCCTTTTTGCGCAGTGATGCCTTCTTAATGCAAAAAGAAGCCCAAAAAATCATCCAAGGGGCAAAAATTGCCCAAAAATTGTTAGCTGATCCAAAAATCATCATTGGCATCGAGGATGATAAACCGCTAGCCATTTCAGCGATGCAAGCCGCAAGTGCAGAGGATGACACGATAGAAGTCGTTACTGTCCCAACTGTTTATCCAACCGGTGGTGAAAAGCAGTTAGTAGAGTTATTGACCGATCAGGAGGTACCTTTAGGCGGCTTGACTGCCGATATTGGGATCGTATTGATCAATGTTGCCACCAGCTTTGCCATCGCTGAAGCGGTCTGTTATGACAAACCGCTGATTGAACGCTATACAACCGTGACTGGTGATGTTCAACATCCACGCATCGTCAAAAATCCTTTAGGAACACTCGCAGGAGAGTTGATCGATTTTGCTGGCGGCTTTCAAGGTGCGCCCAGCAAGCTGATTCTTGGCGGCCCCATGATGGGGAAATCCGTCAAAACATTAAAGGTTCCGGTCACCAAAGGCAGCAACGGGATCGTTGTTTTTAATGAAGAAACCGATTGGCTCTATGCCGAAAACCCCTGCATTCGCTGCAATAAATGTGTCGAAGCTTGTCCGATGCGCCTGATGCCGATGGAGATCGATCAATTCTATCGAGCAGGCGATTATCAAAAATGTGAAGAATTGCTGGCAGAAGCGTGTATCAATTGTGGTGCTTGCACCTTTGTCTGTCCAGCCAAACGTTCCTTAGCTGCCAACATCACTGCCGCAAAAGGCAAGGTTGCACAGCTGCAGAAGGAGGCGAAGGAAAGTGCCTGATTACTACAAGGATTCCGATAGCGAGCGCCTCTTTCAGCAACGAAAAAACCAAGAAACACCACCAAGCCCACATATTCGCAGCAATGACGAAACAGTCAAAATCATGGGCTGTGTAGTACTAGCCTTACTACCAGCAGTTTTATTCTCGGGCTACCTTTTCGGGCTCAAGGTATATGGGTTGTTTTTCATTGCGTTAGCCACGGCGTTTGCCGCCGACGGAATTTGGTCCTACCTCATCAAACGGCCATTTCGTTTCGATCTAAGCATCGTTGTGACGGCCTTGCTTTTAACGATGAATCTTCCACCGACCGCACCTTGGTATTTCCCAGTGATCGGGGTGGCGTTTGCCGTGATCATCGTCAAAGAATTTTTTGGCGGTATCGGCTATAACTTTTTAAATCCAGCCCTTGGCGGTCGCGCCTTGTTGATTGGTTTGTTTTATAACCAGATGTTTTTGATCAGTTGGCCAGATCCACCTTTTGGCAGCATCGCTCCTGATGTGGTTTCGCAAGCTACGGCGAACGATGTCGTTTCCGGTGCTACGCCATTAGCTGTCATGAAGGCCGGGGACACCTTAAGCGGTTCTGATCTGTTGGATGCTTTTTTAGGATTTACTGGGGGACGAATCGGTGAAACCAGTGCCTTGCTTTTACTTCTGGGTGGAATTTTTCTCGTTTACAAGAAAATCATCTCCCCTCGTATCCCGCTGATTATTTTTGCAACGATCGGGCTCTTTGCTTTTATCCTTGGTCCAGAAGGACTTTTTACTGGCAGTTGGCAAACGGTGATTGGGCATATCATCAGCGGTGGTGCCATGTTGGGTGCGATCTATATGGCGACTGATTATTCTTCGACTCCAGGAACAAAAGCAGGAGAAAATCTTTTTGCCTTAGGCGTGGGGCTTCTCGTTGTCCTCTTCCGTTTCTTTGGTTTCACAAACGAAGGCATGAGCTATGCCATCTTGATCATGAATTGTTTTACTCCACTCATCGATCGCTTCTTACGCCTTCGCATTTTAGGGGAAGGAAAAAAGACCCCGTTCAACCTTAAAATCATGAGCTAAAACGCAAGAAAGGAGCGTTCTCATATGATGATCGCCAATCGACTAGTGGTCTTCCTAGTCATTCTACTCACAAATTACGCCTGCCAAAATTTGGCGCCGATCGTCAAAGAAAAAAAACCGAACGTGACGACACGGGTGGTTTTCCTGTCAGGGATCATTGCAGTCGCATACTTGTTGAGCGGTTTAAGTTTTTATCTTTTGCTTCAAAATCGCTTTGTCTATGGCAATCAAGTGGTCACCAATTTGGTAAGTGCTGCCATCATCGCCTTGATTACTGCCAGTTTATGCTTACTGATCGTTCCAGCAAAAAAACGTTTCTTGACGAATGATCTAAAAAAGACGACCCTAGTCAGTGTCACTTTGCTGACGATCGCCACTGTGACCCAATTTCCCTATACCGATTATTTAACCAATTTATTTGTTGCTGTAGGCATGTATTTTCTCTTTTCCTGTGCTTTGTCAGGGGTTCATACACGAAATCAAATTGCCGCAATTCCGCCAATTCTGAAAGGCTTACCTCTGGACATCGTGACACTTTTTCTATTTTATCTGAGCTTTTCCTTTCTCAACGGTGTCTTCTTCAATTATTTATTCTAAACAAAAAGCAAGTCCCGCTTTGGCAGCGGAACTTGCTTATTTCTTGCGGAATATTTCTCTGAAGGAACCGATCAAAAAACCAGTCGAAAAAGCATTTTGTGCTTTTTGTTCTTTTTCAGCAGCGATTTTTTGTCGTGTTCGCAGCCCTTTATTGGCATTTTTGGACTTCTTCCCTTCACGGAGTTCTTTCGAAGCCTTTTGAAACTCTTTTGAGAAACGGTTATACCCAACCACTCCTTTTGCCTCCTTTCTTTTTACGTGACACATAATAACGAGGATTTATTATAGGAATTGCCTTTCTGATGCAAATCAGGTAACATAACAGACAGAAAGATGATTTATCCCAGGTTTATCAGAAAGGAAGATCCCATGAACGAAACCCACACTGGATTGTTAGTCAATAGCCGTGTTTTTCAAGAAACGCCAATGATGCTAACAGGTATCCAACTTTTAGAAGACCACAAAATCGTGAATTGCATTATTAAGGATCGCTACTTAGCCAGTTATGTCTTACGCCTTCCTTTAAATAAATACCAATTAGAAGTCGAAGGAAAATGGAACAAGCGGGAACAGTTAGTGATCAAGCATATGAAAATCAAGAATATCGATGAGTTTATTAAAATCGTCGGTACGCCAGAATAACAGGACTCACGAAAAGCAAGTGCAGACAACTGCCCTTGCTTTTTTTTTGAAAAAATCCAGCTGATTTTTCCCGCGTGTTCCTCCGATGTTTATCGCGACATTCTAGTAAACCGGTCGATCAAGGCTTTTTGTTCCTCTTTGATACCGATCGCCAACGGTTTGATCATTAGTTTGACAGTGGTCGAAGGTGTCTGAATCTGGACTTTTTTATTTACCACACCGCCTAGTTGTAATTTTGTGATCTCGTGGATCATAATTGTCTGCATCCCTTTTTCATGAAATTGCAGATCTAACTGAATCAAGTGGATTTTTTCTTCGTCAACCACCACGATAAAATACTTTGGTGTTGGCAGGGCAATCATTTTGGCTTCCTCGGCATAACCAGCCAGTTTTCCATGGAACTTCGCACGGTAGCTTTCTAAATCATCTTTTTTCACGATCCATTTCATCAAAAGCCACATCCTTCCTTAGATACCTTAAAGATACCTGCAGAAACCGCTTTTGCACAACAATATGCCTGCTTGTTTCCTCACATAACCCCTTTCACCTCATTTGATCGTCAAAGACTTTTTCCTCTAGTCATGGACGTTTTGCCCGACACTAGCTAACTCAACAAAAAAAGCGAAGCGCTTAGTGCCCTTCGCTGTTGTTCTTTGGATAGTAGTGTTGGAAAAGCCGCAGAAAGATCGGTGCTAGTAACAGATAAAAAATGCCATTGCCTATTGCGTGGAGGGCATCAAAGCTCAATCCTTGAAAATAATAAGCCCAAAAGCTAGGAAACCCATAAAGTTTGACACTGATCCAAGATATCACAAAGCCATAAGCAAACCCTGCAAATACACTGTAGCTGACTTGTAAAAGCAACCGTTTCATAAACAGCTTGCTTTTTGACAACAGATACATCCCCAAAATAATGATTGCATAGCTAACTAATTGAGCAATCGTCCATATTCCCATTCCCATGTAAAAATTGGTAATCAGCATCGAGAGCAGACAAACGATCAATCCACGACTAAGACCTAAATGGATGGTTACTAATAAAAAGATCACCGTCATTGGTTGAACATTGGGTAAGGGTTGAAAAAGTGACCTGCCGACGACGGCCGCTGCCACAAGCAGCCCTAAATAAGCAATTTCTTTTCCAGCAAATGCAAGTGGTTTATTCGAATTTTTCATAGGTGAAAACCACTTTATCGTTGTTTCCTAAAAAGGTATCATCTGCCCCAGTTGTAATCATTTCATCATTGATCGTATATGTCCAATAATAGCCAGCTTTTTCATCTTGCGCTAAACCGTCAATGCTGGTGATCATCCCTTGATTTTCTTCCAAGTCAAAGTTCTCTTTCATGATAGTCATCAAAGAAACCCCTTCTTTAAAAGTGACCGTTTTGGTTTCGATCTCCTGGTCTTGCTCTTCACTTTTATTATTGAAGCTGATTTGGGCAGTGCGCTCTTCGGCGTTTTGTTGGACTGACGAAGATTCACTGGAGGAGTTTCCCGCATCCATCGATGGTTTGGCACAGCCGGCAAAAACCAGACTTAGTAAAAAAATATAACTAAAAACAACTGTTTTCTTCATAATAATGGCTCCTTTGATTTTTTTTACAACACCTTATTCTACTAAAAATAAATAAAAAAGGCGAAATTTTTTTGTTCCTCTCTATAGAAAGCATTGTAAAACCATGAGACTATGGGTATACTAGCTTCAATCATTCGTAAGAAGAAATGAAGGAGTGTTGGAAAGATGGATAGAAAAAAAGCGTCCTGTACCACTTTACTAGTAGGAAAAAAAGCATCGATCGACGGCTCGACCATGATTGCCCGCAATGAAGATTCTGGAAGCGGTTCGGAACCGCAAAAATTCGTCGTCATCACTCCAGAACAGCAAGGAAATGAATTTTACGCCGTTTTAAGCGACTGTCGAATCAGTTTGCCAGCAAAATCATTACGCTATACTTCAACCCCTGAAGCAGATGAATCGCAAGGAGTTTGGGCAGCTTCAGGAATCAATGAAGAAAATATCGCCATGACTGCAACAGAAACGATCACAACCAATTCACGCATTTTGGCTATTGATCCATATGTGGAAGATGGTATCGGGGAAGCTGATTTCGTCAGCATCGTACTGCCTTACATCCATTCCGCTAAAGAAGGTGTTTTACGCTTAGGGGAACTCTTAGAAACCTATGGGACCTATGAAGCCAACGGGATCGCTTTTTCTGATGCCGAGGAAATCTGGTATATGGAAACCATCGGTGGACATCACTGGGCAGCTGTTCGCATACCAGATGATGCCTATGTCGTGGCACCAAATCGCTTAAACATTGATCACTTCGATTTCGCCTCAGAAATGACGTTGTGTTCGCAGGATCTCGAACAGTTGATTGAAGACTATCAATTAAATCCTGATTTTGAAGGCATTAATCTACGCCATATTTTTGGCAGCTCCTCAGAAAAAGATGCCCGTTACAATAACCCGCGGGCATGGTACATTCAAAAACACTTTAGCGGAACAGCCGCTGAACCGATCGATCAAGAGCTCCCGTTTGTATGCTACCCAAAACAAAAGCTATCCGTGGAAGATGTAAAATGGGCATTGAGCTCCCACTTCCAAAATACGCCTTTTGACCCTTACGGTACAGGGAGCGAGACACAAAAAACACAATTCCGATCGATTGCTCTCAATCGCAACCAGCAAGTCCATATTTTACAGATTCGCAACCACGTGCCCGCAGCAATCGCTGGCATTCATTGGCTTGCCTTTGGCCCCAATACCTTCAACGGCGTTGTGCCCTTTTATGCAGCTATCACTAAGACCCCACTTGGCTATTGTGATACGACAAAGACCTACGATCCATCAAATAGCTATTGGTTAGGACGCACCTTGGCGTTGATTGGAGACAGCGACTACGATCGCTATAGTGATCTTGCCAACCGTTTTGAAATGGAAACGATGGCGGCTTGTCGCCGCATCCAACAAGAAACTGATCGTAAAGCTTCCGTTGACAAGCAGCCTACTCGTCTGCTTGAAGAAGCCAACGCTGAGATGGCCGAACTGTATTTAAAAAATGCAACAACGTTACTAGGAAAAATGGTGGAGTCTGGCAGTAATAAAATGGCCTTGCGTTTTTCTTTAGCCGATTAGTCAATCGCTGAAAATAAAAGGATTAACAAAAACTTTACATGGAATTGCAGCAATCTAAACATTGCTCTCCTATACTAAAGATACCAATTCGTTTTCTTTTTCCTTGCTGGTACAAATCAAGCAATTGATTTGTACTAGTCCCCCTATTGAAGATCAATTGGTAAAAACCGTTGGGAGGAATGAACATGACTACAAGCATTTATCGGACTGTCACCAACGAAATTGTTAAAGGTGAGATCATCAAGAGCAAGAGTCAGCAAGATATGCTGATCATTCAAGACAAAGAAGGCTATTTCCATGTCGTTGAACCAATCCCCGTTACTACTGCAATGACTCCCCGCACGACGAAAGACTAAAAAACCACTGGCGATCAGAAAGAATACAGGATCTTTCTAATCGCTCAGTGGGTTCTTTTTTATGTCAAACTCAATGTGAATCGCTTCAAGCCATCAATGAGTTTTTCTCGCGAACAGCCAATGTTTAGGCGCAAAAAATTTCTCCCCTCTTTCCCATAGATCTCTCCTGACATAATCGCGACTTTCCCCTTTCGAATCATTCGTTGCTGCAATTCCGCCATCGTTAAACCCAGTGCTGTACAATCAATCCACATAAGATACGTGGCTTCGCTTTTCGTGACCACGAGTTCTGGGTGGTGTTCCTGTAAATAAGCGATCACATAAGCAATATTACCATCAAGATAGTCATTGAGCTGATCCACCCACTTACTTTCATTATCGTAGGCAGCAATCGTTGCGGTCATGCCAAAAATACTGGTGGAGCTCAACCCATCGGCTTCTTTTAACTGAGTTAAGAAGCGCTCACGCAACTTGGGATCAGGAATGATTCCATAAGAATAAATCAACCCTGGGAAATTAAATGTTTTACTTCCCGAAGTAACAAGGGCTACATTTTCTTGCAACAAATCAATGATCGGTTGATGCCTTTGCCCTTTTCTTACAATGTCCATATGGATCTCATCAGAGATGATAAATACATCATGGGTTTTCGCCAATTCGATGATTCGTTGCAACTCATCCTTTTGCCAGACTCTCCCAGTTGGGTTATGAGGACTACAGAGGAGAAGAACTTTATTTTCAGGCTGTGCCATCAATCTTGTTAGCTCTTCGAAATCAATGCGATACGACTTAGCATCATAGATGAGTGTATTAGGTACGATTTTTCTTTTGTTCTCTTTGATCATTTTATAAAACGCATCATACGCTGGCGTCTGAACAATGATCCCATCTCCTGGTTCACTGAGTAGGGTGACGAGCTGTTTAACGCTATACATAACGGAAGGACTGTAGACCAGCCAATCGCTTTTGATCATGCTGTTAAAACGTTCAGAATACCATTTGCAGACCGCTTGCTTGAATTCATTATGATTCCAACGTGTATACCCAAAAACCGGGTGCTGCATCCGCTTGATAAGTGCCGCTTCAACTGCAGCTGGCACCTTGAAATCCGTATCGGAAATCGTAAATGGCAACAAGTTTTTTTCACCAAAACGGTCTTCAACATAATCCCACTGAGTACACTGGGTTCCTTTACGATTGATTGGTTCATCAAAAAACATTTTCTTCACTCCTACTACTTGACAATTTTGCTAAAGAATCGCATCAAGTTGATTTCTGACTGTTGTTACTTTCGTTCCAATGATTACTTGCACGTTAGTATCATCTAAGTGAACGACCCCAAGCGCACCTAGTTTTTTCAGCCGTTCATCATCAACCAATGTACCATCGTTTAGAACGAGGCGTAGCCGTGTAATGCAATTGTCTAAAGAATCAATATTGCTTGCTCCCCCTAAAGCTGCCAAAATACCATGGGCATCGTAGCCACTCTTTCCAGAATAGGTCATTTCCTCTTCCAACTCATTCGTTTGATCACTATTCTCTTCTCTACCAGGTGTCTTCAAGTTCTTGCGAAGGATTACTGTTTTAAAAACAAAGTAATAAAGGGCAAACCAGCAAGCTCCTACAATCAGAACGAGCCACCATTTTGTATATGCGCCTTGCATCACGCCAAAGA
Organism: Enterococcus sp. DIV1368d; assembly: GCF_050542975.1. Classification (NCBI taxonomy): domain Bacteria; kingdom Bacillati; phylum Bacillota; class Bacilli; order Lactobacillales; family Enterococcaceae; genus Enterococcus; species Enterococcus sp. DIV1368d. Next base: position 1,935,247 of record NZ_CP172939.1, read on the forward strand.
TAAGAAAATCAAGCACGCCCCCATCGGTATTTCCAATCGTGACACCTAATAGACTCATTACCATAAATCCAGCACCTGTCATGATGACATGAAAAATCCATAATAAAGGGCTGATGAATAAGAATAAAAATTCGATTGGTTCAGTAATTCCTGTCACAAAAGTTGCAATGACGCCTGAAATCAATAAACCTTTTATTTTTGAACGATTCTCAGGTTTTGCCGTGTGGTACATAGCTAATGCTGCTGCCGGTAAGCCAAACATGAAGGTTGGCATCTTCCCTTGAGACAAGAACGCAGTTGCACTTGGTGAGATGCTCAAGCCGTTTTGTAATTCCGCATAAAAAATATTCAACGCCCCAAAGACTTGCTGACCATCGATCAGCTGACTTCCCCCGGCTTCGGTAAAGCGAATCATGGAAACCAAAATATGGTGTAATCCAAATGGCAGTAACAAGCGCTCACCTGAACCAAATAAGAACGGACCGAAAGGACCAGCTTGTTGGATCAAATGTCCGATTCCTGTGATGATCATAGCAAACAACGGCCAAATCATCGGAATGATCACCCCGACCATAGCTAAAGTAAGCGAGGTGATGATTGGAACAAAACGTGCTCCTGAAAAGAATGCAAAACTATCTGGCAATTGAAAATGGTAGAAGCGCATATGCAATTTATAAACGATCAATCCTGCGATAATACCTCCTAGAACACCCATTGATAATGTTTGAATGCCAAAAACGATCTCTTGCCCTGCTTCTCGTAGTTGATCTGCAGCAGCTAATTGATTCGTTTCTTGTAAATAAAAATTGATGGATAAATGCATCACGACATAGCCCACAAAGCCTGAGAATGCCGCAACTCCCTTCTCTTTTCTTGCTAGACCTAAAGGAATCGCCATCGCAAACATGACGGGTAAGTAACTAAAGGCAAACCCACCGATCGTTGACATGAAACGAAAAACCACTTGGAGCCAAGGGGCACCTAAAAATGGGAAAACGTCGATCGTTGAAGAAGATGAAAATGAACTACCAATCCCTAAAAATAAACCCATGAATGCGAGTAAAGCGACTGGCAACATAAATGTTTTCCCAAGTCCTTGAAAAATTTCCATCCAGCTTGCTTTCTTTCCTTTTTGCATATCATTTCCTCCTAACACTTTTATCTCTTAAAATGTAAACGATATCAAGAAGGCTTACAATACAGTTCCCCAAAGAAGAATGACCATTCACAAAATGGAATGGTCATTCAGGATCAAGTCCTGCTTCGATTTGATTGGCGTATTGAATAATTAAAATATCCAGTAACGCCGCTAAGGAGATCCGCGGGCTCAAATCGACTTCATGATGATAAATCGCTGTCATTTCAACAGGAAAAGAGAAGGTGGCAAGCTTTTCTAACGTGCTTTTTGGTTGACCAATACAGGCTAAAATCGGCACGCCTCTTTGTTTCAAACGAGTAGCATAATTTAGCATCCCGATCGTTTCTCCACTATGACTAATAAAAAGAGCTAAATCATTTTTTGATAGTTGGTTCGCGATGGTTGTCAATTCATCCCAATCCGTTGATGCACCCACTGTTTTACCTAAAAAGCGCAATTTTCGACTTGCAGATAATGCGACCGGCGCACTTTGCCCTAAAGCGAAAAATTCGATTCGTTGTGCTTGCTGCAGCATTTCCACGGCACGCTGAAAGTCAGCTTCTTCAATCATTGATAAGGATGTCGTCAGCTGGTCAATCATTTGCTTGATCAGTGGGGATAAGCCAAGAGAGGCTTGGGTAGCAGACTCGTTTCTTTCAAGGCTTTGATAACTTTTCAATGAAAATTTGAATTCTTGAAAACCCGTAAAGCCAAGCTTTTTCGCCATTCGACTGATCGTTGCTTGACTAGTATAGGTTTGAGAAGCTAACTCATCGGCCGTCATTTCCGAAACTTTCTCAGGCGCTCTCAAACAATAGTTAAGGACGGTTCGTTCTACTCGGTTTAGCTCAGGGATTTTGTATTGGATTCGTTTGTATAAATGGTTCATCACCTGCTTCTCCTCTCTACTGTTTCTTTATTCTTCTCCTCTCCACTATGCTTCATTTACTCATTATACCTTCCATCAAGAAAAGTACCAACTGATGATGAAGAACTTGACAGCAAAAAAGTGACTCACCAGGTAAAAGGTGAGCTACTTCTTCTATTTTCTCTCTATCTATCATTTTTGCGCAGTCAATTCTGTAAACTCTTGCCCATTGCCATAGTCACTTTCTTTTGAGGGTTGCTTTCCAGATATTCGTTGTCGGCAACTGACAAGTTTATTTTCGACATATTCCATTGTATTGGCGGCGAACATTACTACATTTGCTAGACCTTTGATCAAGGGATCGTTTGGTTCCATCCTCTATTCCCCCATTTCCTTCACGTGTAAGTTGTTACTGACACTTCCTTAACAATGAATATAGACGAGGTACCTTAAATCAAACTAAAAGAGGACCAACACTACGAAAAGCAAAGCAGACTAGTTTCCCTTTCTGGTAAAATATGGTAAATGTAGTAGGAAAGGATGATCAATCTCATGATAAAAACCTTAGTGGTGGCTAGCCACCCAGATTTCCACAACTCTCTTTCCCAACGTTTTTTCAGTGAAAGTGCCAAACTTTCTAATGTCACCATACACTTTCTTGATGATTTTTCTGACTTTTCCCTTGCCGATGAACAGGCGCTGCTGCAAAACTGTGACCGTTTGGTTTTACAATTCCCCTTATATTGGTACAGTGTTCCAGCAAAAATGAAAGCTTGGATCGATACGGTTTGGGAAAATTGCGCGCCTGCTTTGATGGGGAAAGAAATCAGTTTCGCCGTTTCTACTGGTGTTGCTGCCAAAGAATTTCAGTTAGGTGGTCGAGAAAATACGACCTTTAACGAAATTTTGCATCCACTCGTACTGATGGCAAAAAAACACCAAATGACCGTGTTACCCATCGTTGTCCTTGACCAACTGATGTATAAAACGGAAAAAGAAAAGCGTGCCTTTGTCATTGCCTATCAGCAATTATTATCGATGCCCGCTCCCTTTACGTTTGATCAAAAGCAACAATGGTTTGCTGAGAAACTGGCACATTTGGTTTCTAAAAAACCGCAGCTTTCTCCTTTGCTATCCCTGTTGCAGGAAAACCATGAAACATTGAACGAATTAGAAGATGCTTTAGCTGAATTGGAGGTGCTTTGATGGGGCATGATTGGCTAACACCGCTGATAGAACAATCCATTCAAGAAACCACTGATTACCATGAAAAAGCATTTTTGCAAGAGCTGGGACAGTTGTTGCAGCAGCAAGAAACCCGCATCGAATTGAAACAAGGAGAACTTGACGGGAAGTTGTGGAACCCTAGTGAATGGTAAGAAATAATTTTCAACGCAAGATAAAGCTTTGGTCCCACCCAGCCTTAAAAATACTGGGTGTTGCCAAAGCTTTTTTAGGTGGTTTCTATTGCATAATCACAATGAATCGCTTTTATTCTTTGTGGCAGCGATATACGCTGCTTGCAATTGTTTCGTGATTGAACCCAATACGCCAGTGCCAACGGGTTTCCCATCAATGGCAACGATCGGAACGATTTCCCAAACTGAGTTGGTCAAGAAACACTCTTGCGTGTCGCGTAGTGCCTCAATCGGGACGGGTTCTTCTCGATAGGGAATTTCTAATTGGCGACACAACTGAAGGACCTTCAATTTCGTGATTCCCGGTAACACCAAACGCCCATCCGGATGAGTATAGACGATCCCATCAATGACAAACCAGAGATTGGATGCAGATGCTTCTGTAAAAAAGCCATCTCGTTGCAGTATCGCATCATCGAAGCCAGCTTCGATCGCTTGATCCAGCGCCAAAAGATTACCTAACAAACTCAATGATTTGATATCACAATGCAACCAGCGTTCATCAGGAAGAACGGTTGCCGAAAGCCCTGCTTGCTGCATTTCATCTGGTCGTTCAAAGAGGATCACATTTGCCGTCACCACCCCTTTGACCGATCCAGCTGGTGGAAACTCGTGATTTCTCGGAGAAGCGATTCCTCGGGTGATCTGAAGATAGATTTCTCCTTCTGTGATTCCTTCAGTCTTAATGAGTAACTTTAGGTTTTCAGTCAATTGGGGAATCGAATAGGGTAACGTTAGCTTAATTTTTTGTGCACTGCTTTCCAATCGAGCCATATGCTCCGCTAACATAAAACAGTGGCCATTATATATTCGGATAACTTCATAGATCCCATCACCATACTGATAGCCACGGTCTTCGATATCAATTCTCACTGCCTCTCGATCAACGATCTGACCATTCCACAAAACCTTCATTTCCTCACTCCTATCGTCGTTTTCGTTTCAATCAGTATAGCATGAGTCTTTGTACCGTGCTATGTGTCATCTAAAACAAAAAACTTGCTGATGAAGATTTCTTCAACAGCAAGTTTTATTGTTACAATGACTCCTTGTCGATCACAGAACGTTCTAGTTTGCGTTCCTGGAAAAAACGGAGTAGCGTGCCAGACATCGCCATAATGATCGAATACACTGGAAGTGCAACGATCATACCAACAAATCCCAGCAAGTTGCCGGCGATCAATAATAAGAACACCGCAATAATCGGATGGATATGCAACACTTTATTCATTACTAGAGGTGAAACTAGATACGATTCACCCAATTGAATGATCGTGATGCCCACTACCAATAAAATGGCGGTACGGATATCTAAACTTAAAGCAAATAGAAATGCGGGTGCCGCTCCGATAAATGGTCCGAAGTATGGGATGATATCCAAGACACCGCAAATCAGGCCTAAAAGCAACGCATTCTGCAAACCTAGCAAAGAAAAAATCAAATAACTGGAAACGGCAACGTACGAACATACAAGCAATTTCCCGCCAATATAAGCAGACGCTGCTTGGTGGAAATCACTGCATAACTGACGCATCAAACCTTGGTACTTTTTCGGTGTTTTGTTTGCTAAAAAGTCTGGCACTTTCTCACCGTCTTTAAACATATAGACTAAGAGCAGTGGGATCGTAAACAAGACGATCGCTGAGTGAGAAACGATGGAGATCAAACTCGTTAGACTATTCGTTGCCCCGGTAATAAACTGCAAGGCGAAATTGCTCGCTTGCGAAATATCGATCGAATCAATGAAAGGACCGAAAAGTTCCTCCAAATAGGAATGATCGATGTTATCGATCACCAAATTGATGATAACGGGTATTTGATTGATAAAGCGTCCCATCTCATAGGCTAATGCGGGTCCAATCACCTGAATGATCAAATAGGCTGCAAAAACGATCAACAACAGTGTCGCATACAGCGCAATGCTTTTCTTTTTCGTCCTTCTTTTTACCCAATTAAAGAAAGGCAAAAAGATATAAAAAATAAAAATGGATATCAGTACAGGTAAAAAGACACTAGAAAAGATTGCTTCTAATGGTCGAAAAACAAACAGTATATTTGAATAGATCCAGACGGCGATCCCTAAAAGGCAGACGATCACCAGACCTGCAAAAATTTTTGATTTTTTAAGAAACTCCAATAATTGATCCTCCTGATTCTAGAAAATACGTTCACTTCTTTCAGTTTATCATAATTTTTTAAGCGAATGATCCTTTTGCGAATATTTTTTCAAAAATCCGCGTTTTTCATAGGAAACTTTTGAGTAATTTAATTATTTCCCCCATAAAACCCTTCTGCCTAATCAATTTTGATGAGCAGAAAAAGGAACCGAGAGTTGCAAGTGTTTGATACAGTAAGCTGCCACACCGAGCTGGAGTAAACCTAACACTAAGAAAATCAGATGCAAAACATTCCCGCCCCTTAATAAAATCACTTGAACAATGATCCAGATAATTAAACAGATGCCTAAAAGCAATTCGCCATGATACCCTTGGTTGCGCCACAATCGGATAGCTGCCAATAAATTGCCCAGTCCTAACACAATTAGCAAAAACACCCCGGGAATCAAAAATGTTGTAAATGGCGTTCCTTGGAGCATGGACGATTCCAACCCAGCAAATGACTGTCCTTTCCTTAATGGCTCAATACTCATAAACGCCAGCATGCTTCCTCCACATGCGCCAACACCAATCACTAAACTTAACACAAATAACGCAAATCGCAGCTTCATTTCTCCCACTCCTTCATCAAACATAAAACCGTTAATAAATTGACCATTTTCAACTAGCGATCGGGTTTCTGGCTATTTACTCGTTTTTAGGCAAATAAATAAATGCTGCAATTTGCTGCGTTTCTACAGAGGAAAAGCCGCAAGACTCATAAAATCGGCGCGTTTTCTCTGTGTTGTCCGTGATCAAAACCTTTTGTCGAATCGATGGATATCTCGCCAGCATTTTTTTGAGCAATCGCTGGCCAATTTTTTGACGTTGGAACGCTGGCGCTACTAACAGATCCTGAATATAAAGAATGGTTTGTCCATCGGTTATACATCGAATAAGTCCGACTAGCTGCTCTTCAACATAGGCAGTGATCACCTGCGACTGAGCTAGGCCGTTTAATAGTCGCTCTGGCTCTTTCGTATAGGCGACCCAGCCAACACATTTATATAAAGCGAGAATCTGATTTGAATCCTCTGGTAATTGATCTTTAAAGATGATAGTCATTCTTTTCCCCCCTTGTAACTTTTAACCAAACGATATAGCAACAAATAAAGAGTTAACAGTCCTTCTCCGAACAGGCTCTTGCTACCCTTCAAGCCGAATTGCTTTGCTTGACTAAAGAGTATCCTGAGGAAAAGCAGCTGTCAACTCTAATCACGATTTACTAGAGGAACAAAGAGGAAGTGGTGTTATTACTAATTAAACCCAAGGCTTACTTAATCAAGCATTAATTCGCTTTTTAAACGCTGACTCGTCGCTTGTTGTTCTTCAGGCGACACTTCTTGATAAGAGATACCGTATTCACCTCTAAAGCCATCGCCAGTGAACCCAGTACCCGCCATTTGGTAAGATTCGACAGTAACGAGTGCCGATTGATATTGGGTGAATAGTTGACTCATCTGAGAAAACGTTAAATCTGTTTCACCATTTTCCCCAATAATCGTTAACAGATCCTGAATCCGCATCACGCTTGATAGAGAAACTAATTCATTGGCCAAAATCTCTGTCACTTCTCGCTGACGACGTTGGCGTCCATAGTCACCTTCAGGGTCTTCTTTGCGCATACGGGTATATTGAAGTGCTTCCCAGCCATCCAAATCAAGGATACCTTCTTCAAAATAGATATCCTCAGCAGTAAATGCAAAATCGTTTTCAACGGTAATACCGCCAATCGCATCAACTAGATCTGCCATACCATCCATATTTAAAGAAAAATAATGATGAATCGGAACATTAAGGTATTGTTCCACTGTTTCAATCATCATCTTTGCTCCGCCAAAGGAATGTGCGTGGTTGATTTTATCTTCATATCCTTGACCAACAATTTCAACATACGCATCCCTGGGAATACTCGTAAGTGTCGTTTTTTTCGTAACTGGATTCAACGTTGCAATCATGATCGTATTGGCACGATAATCTGTTTGCCGGCGAGCATCATTGGCAATTCCTAGCAAAAGCAGACTTAAAGGCTCTGTGTTTTCTATCACCTCTGCTTCTTGTCTTCCTTCTATCGGCCGATGAATCGAGTGCGCAACATTTTCAACTTGAAAATATACTTTGATTCCGTAAGCAGTCCCCGATGCCACAACCACTGTAAGCAAAGCCAAAAATACAATAATTATTTTTTTTACCAAACTCAATTTATTCCCCCCTAAGCACCCTTTTTTTTATTGAAAAAAACTATTGAACACGTAATCGAGCTGATTCCACTTGCCAATAAGATACTCGCTAACAAGTCACTAGGATAGTGAACCCCAAATAGCAAGCGGCTCATCATAATAAGCAGTAAATAAACCAATCCCAAAAACATAGCTAGTTTTTGGCTAATAGGACGTTTGCCTCTTTTGCCAGGCGCTGTTTGTGCGAAGAAAAAGAGGAGAGAAATAATTAGCGTGGTCGCTAATAGTGTATGGCCACTTGGAAAACTGGCGGACGCCCGTTCCATACTGTCAGCAAACTCCGGTCTTGGGCGATCAACGAATTTCTTGATCACTTGGCCAACACCACTGATTATGATCATATTTCCCATCAACCAAAAACTCTCGATCTGTTTCTTTCGAAGAAACAAAATTGCTGCCAATAGAAAATGAATAGCTGCTATCGGGACGATCGTTGCCGTGCTAGCAAGCGGAACAAAAATCGCTTCTACTGTAGCCGTCCGCCATTGAGGCACGTGGGAAAACAGGGTATCAAGCGTTTGGAACCACTGCGGCTCTAATGCTACAAGGAAAAACAACCATGCGAAACAGCTACAAAGCAGTCCACCTATCACCCCTTGTTTTGCTGTCTTGCTCATGTTAATCCCCTACTTTCTTTTAATGCGTAAGATCGTTTCTTCGCTTTAGTCGGGAATTTTTCTAACCCGAAAATAATTCCCATCGCAATACTGATCGCAATCAACGAGGTTCCTCCTTGGCTTAAGAATGGCAGAGGAATTCCCGTTAATGGCAGCAACCCAATCGCCGCTCCGATATTTTCAAAGATCTGAAAGACTAAGCCAAAAACGTACGTGATGGCGATATAGACCGACGCCTTGTTATTCGTTTTTAACGCGGCGAAGATGATTTGATAGATGAGATAAAAATACAAGAAGATCACTAAGGTACTTCCTAAAAAGCCATAGGTTTCACCAATAACTGTAAAAATCATATCTGATTCACGAACCGGAACGTACACTGTCGTATGGGTGTCAGGCGCTCCCAATAAGCCTCCTGAGCCAATCGCCCACATACTGCGAACTTGTTGGAACGCGATAGAGTCTTGGTACGCTAGGGGATCTGCCCAAGCTCGCACTCGGTCTAATTGATACTGCGAGAAATGAAGTCGAAACAAGACACGATTGCCCCATTCCGTAAACACGAGCAGCAATAAAATAGCGCCGAGGGCTGCGATCAAACCGATCACTACGGTCAAAATTTTCCAATGAACACCCGAGATAATAAATAAAGCCCCTAACATCACAATAAACACTAAACTCGTACCAAAGTCCCGTTGCATAAACATCAATAGAAATGTCGGTATACTATAAAGCAAGATCTTAGTGACGTAGATCAAATCAGATTTAATGGTCCGTTCGGCTTTTCGTTTTTCATATACTAAGGTGAGATAGACCATAAAAAGCATAAAGGCCACTTTCATAAACTCTGAGGGCTGAATGGTAAAGTCGCCGATTCTGATCCAGCGTTTGGTAGAAGTCTGCTCAAACATCGTTTGATCGTAGAACCAATGAAGAGAAGCCATCAAACCTAGCGCCAATACATACAAAAGACCCGAAAAGCGTAAGAGCAAATTGGTTGGGATCAAACTTGTAACGAAGAGCGCGATGGCGGATAGAACACAAAAAACGATCTGTCGAAAAACGATTCCAGAAGGATCATTGCCATCCATTACAGAAGCTTGATGCTGGACCCAAATGCTTAGCAAAAAAAGCAGAAAAACGGGTAGCAGCAAGGCATAGTTTGCATCATGTCGTTTGAGGAACTTCATTTCGTTTGCCCTCCTCTCGCTCTAATTTCAGGCACATACTAAAGGCAAATGAAAGAATAAAGTAACTGGAGCCACCATAGCTGATAAAGGGTAACGGTACCCCCGTCATCGGCATCAACCCTAAAATACTGGCTATATTGATACTTGTTTGCAACAAAAGTAATGTACTTGTTCCTAGCAATATCAACCCAATCTGAGGGTTTTCAATAGCTGCGGAACGAATAAATAAACGTAAGATGATTACGAATAATAAGCCAATAACAAAAATCCCGAAAAGCAAGCCAAGCTCTTCTACTAAAACGGAAAAAATAAAATCGGTTTCCGCAACTGGTAAAAAGCCTTTTTTCGTAATACTGTTTCCTAAACCGAGACCAGTAAGCCCTCCATTAAATAAAGCATAGTAAGAATGGATCATTTGGAACCCCTGATTGTAAGGGTCGGAGAATGGATCACCTACTAGGCGAATTCGGTTATATACGTGCATAAAAATATGAGGCAATAAATCATTGTCCCCTAAAAACATGATCAACAGGGCAGCCAAGAATAGACTGATCACTAAGCCACCAAATAAAAGAGCCGTCAGCTTCACGGGGACTTGTACCGTAGTTATCATGACAAATGCTAAAAAAAGCAAAATCATCACACCGGCTATTTTCGGTTGAAACAGGATCAACACACAGCACAAAAACAAAACGAAAAGCGGACGTTTCATTTCCTGCAAGGTGGTTTTTGCAGTTTGAAAGTAATGAGCAAGGTACAAGACCATCCCTACATTCACAATCTCTGATGGTTGAAATTGAATCCCTGCGATCGAGACCCAGCGTTGTGCCCCATTAACAGAGACACCGAAAAAGGGCAAACGAGCTAAGAGCAAGGTAAAGATCCCAAATGCTAGCAGACCGATCGCTAAGTATTTGCTAAGCAAAATCTCTCTTCGCGTCCGCTGAATAATGAATAAAAGAACCCAGCTAAGTAACAAAAAGACCAATTGACGGATAAATAGCGACGCTGGTGGTTGATCTCTCGTTAATAAACGGTATGAACTTGCACTATAAATCATTAAAAGACCGATAAGGCTCAATAGCAAATAAGCTATGATAAGCAGCCAATCGATCTTCTTTTTTTCTATCATTGCTTCCACTCCTCTTGCCTTGGAGTAGGTGTTCAGACGGTACCAGTTATTTTGCTCTATGAGCTTCGTCATCCATCAGAAAGAAAAGCAAAAAAGTCTCACTTCTCTTAGGACGTCAGACTTTAGCAGCAATCTCATCGTCCGAGTTTTAGCACTATACAACGTAAAGAAAGTCATTTGCTCTCTTAGCTATTTTATGAAAAGCCTTAATCCGACAATTCCTGTTTTACACATTGGCGTCTTTCGACGTTTCTGCGCAATAGCTTGTGTTTGTATAGGAGCCTCACCTAACAAGGTTATATGTTATTTTTCAATCCAATATGAATGGTACCCTTCCTCGAATAAAGATACAACCAATTCTCTGTTATTTTTATTTTTCTTTAACTTTTCTTAAAGAATTTAGATATTTCGAATATTTTCTGCTCTATAAAGAAAAAACAACCAAAATAATCATCCAAACAAAGGAACGGCATCGATAAAGGACGTTATTAAAAAAACGAACATTTAAAAAAAGCAGTCCTTTTTCTAGGTGCTGAAAAAGGACTGCTTGCTTGATTTTGGTCTATCGATTGAAAGTTTTCTTAATCTATCAATCCACGGGTCGATTGGTTTGCCGTTCTTGCGCTGCTTTTCGTAACTGCTTCTGCGCTTTTTTAGATCCTCGTTCAATATCTCGAGTAAACTTGCGCTGCGCAAACTCAACGAATAGCTGATCAAGATCATAACCTGCGGGATAGAGCACCTCTCGCTTTGTGAGGAGTTGCAAGCGACGAGCGGCAACAACAAAAAAGTGTTTCTCTATTGAAATTTTCGCTTGTCCTTGTTCCAAATACTCATAAAAAAGCCCGCGCTGGTTATGTTCTGTTGAAAAGACCAAGTCTCCTTTTTGAAAAATAAGATCTATCTTGGCTTCTTGTTGAGGGGGTTGTTTCTTCCCCTTTTCAAAAGGCTGCTTCTCAAAAGAATAGGTTTTATGCTTTAAATATTCCTTTGCTGTTTGGACTACGTCAGCGGGGATCGCCATCTTTTCGGCAATCCAAAACGCATTACTATCACCGACTGCATTCGTCAGCAAACGATATTTTGGTGTCAAGGTTTTGGCATCAAAAGCCATTGCCGCTGTTTCGAAATCTTGATGATCGACGGCAAACTGCTTGATTTCACCATAATGCGTTGTTGCGATCATTAAAGCTCCTGAGCGATAGATGGATTCCATGATGGCGATCGCCAAAGCAGCCCCTTCATTGGGCTCAGTACCGCTGCCGATTTCATCCAATAAAACAATACTGTGTCGGGTAGCATTCTTCATAATCTGAGCAATGTTCGACATGTGTCCAGAGAAGGTACTTAAAGAATTTTCCAGACTTTGTTGATCGCCAATATCCATCCAAAGACTTTTTAAAAACGGAACAGTGCTTTTGCCATTGTGTGCTGGAAATAAGCCATAATGAGCCATGGCGCAAACAAGTCCAACGGTTTTTAAGACGACGGTCTTGCCTCCAGCATTGGGACCCGTGATGACCATGCAGCGGTTTTCTTCGCCAAGTTTTAAAGAAAGAGGAACCGCATCACGTCCCAGCAAAGGATGACGGACGTGATCAAGAAGCAAAACTTCTTCCTCAGTCATAGTTATCGGTTGCCCGTTGATTTCTCGACAATATTTTCCCCGAGCAAAAATAATATCCAGCACAACTAAAATGTCAAGACAGGTAAACACGGCGTTCATTTGTTCGGCGATCGCCCCTGTCAACTCTGACAACACTTGGTATTGAGCGGCTGTTTCTTCTGCTTGCGCCAAGATCAATCGATCATTTAAACGGGCAGCTGCCTCCGGTTCAATAAAGACAGTCGCTCGTTTATTGGAACGTTCGATGATCGTTCCGTTAAATTGCTGTTGAAATTCAGCACGCACAGGTAACGTATATCGGTCGTTCTTTTTGATGACACGATTTTCTTGTAAATAGCGACTTTCCTTAAAAAACTTTGCAAAAACTTTTTTCAGATCAGCTTCATATTTTTCGATCGTACCGCGAATTTTCCGCAATTCTCGGCTGGCATTACTATCAACCTGACCATTGCGAATCTTTTGGAAAATCATTTCGGCGATTTCAGAAAAGTCTTCTAAACCTTGTGCATATTGATGTAATCTTGGGGCAATCGATTGATTCTTTTCGAACAATTGACGGATGATTCGAAAAGACCGTAAAAAGTCTCCATATTCGATAAGCTCCTGTGGTTCCAAAACAAACCCTTTTTCAATTTTCTCCGTATGGTGTAAGACATGCTGCAGCCCCATAAAAGGCACTTGACGACCAGCGGCTAATAGCGCCATCGCTTCAGTGGTCTCTGTCACTCGTTTTTGGGCAGAGTGGATCGTCGCTGCTGGTTTTTCATTCGCAAAGCGCGCCTTGCCGTAATCGCTGATTATTTTTTTACTTACTTGTTCTTTAATTTGTTCAAATTCAGTTGCTTGAGGTATCTTCATGAGTTATCCTTTCTTGTGCCTGAGGATTCCGATCAGATCCCCGTCCAAAAAAGTGTACAAAAAAAGCGATAGTTTCCCATCACCTGATTCATCAATAACGATTTTTATCGGTATCTACAGGCACAACAAATAAACAGTCTGTTTTTGCTTATTTGTTTTAATTGGCTGATTAGATACCTACGACACTCATCAATATACCTCTTTCTTTTTTGAACGAGTTTTTTTCATTGTAATATAGAAGCTGTCCTTCTGTCAACTGGACCCAAACTGCCCTTACAAAAAAAAAAACGCTCAGCAGCTCCTAGAAGCCCCTGAGACGTTTTTTGATTTTAAATGATGCAAGGCGCTTACGAGCGAATCAGGTGATCAAAGGCACCTAATGCCGCAGTCGCACCTGAACCCATTGAAGTGATGATCTGTTTGTATACACTATCGGTACAATCCCCTGCTGCAAAGACCCCTTCAATATTGGTTGCGCCGTGTTTGTCTACGACGATCTCATTGCGTTCGTTTAAAACGATGCGATCTTTTAACCATTCGGTATTCGGCATCAAGCCAATCAGGATGAAGACACCCTCAACAGCTAATGTGAATTCGCCATTCGTTTCACGATCAACGTAGGTCAATTGTTCGACATGATCGGATCCAGCAATTTCCTTCGTTGCCGCATTCGTAATAACAGTCACATTTTCTAACGTGTTCAAACGGTTTTGTAGCACAAGGTCCGCTTTTAGTTCCGGTAAAAATTCAAGAACATAGACGTGTTTTGCCATGCCAGCTAAATCGATCGCTGCTTCGATCCCGGAGTTTCCGCCGCCAATAACAGCAACCTCTTTCCCAGCAAATAACGGACCGTCACAATGTGGGCAATAGGCAACACCTTTATTTTTGAATTCTTTTTCTCCTGGAACATTGATGTTACGCCAGCGAGCGCCAGTTGCTAAAATGGCCGTTTTGGTTTTTAATACTGCACCATTTTCTAATTCAACTTCGATGACATCATTGCGACGAATATCTTTCGCACGCTGCCCTTTCATCACGTCTACATTGTATTCGTTGATGTGCTCTTCTACCTGACGCATTAATTTTGGTCCTTCGGTATAAGGAGTACCGATCATGTTTTCGATCCCCAGGGTTTCCATTACTTGTCCACCCATTGTTTCGACGACCATCCCAGTATTGATGCCTTTACGCGCTGCATAAATCGCTGCGCTTCCGCCTGCAGGTCCGCCACCGACAACTAACACATCGAAAAGCTCTTTTTCAGCAAAGTCATCTTTACTCGTCGGACCAGCTGCTTTTTCCAACAATTGTTCGATCGTTTGACGGCCGCTTGCAAATTCTTCACCGTCTAAAAAGACGGTTGGCACAGCCATAATTTTTTTCTTGTCAATTTCTTCTTTGAACATCCCACCTTCGATCATGGTGTGACTGATGGAAGGATTTAGCACTGCCATGATATTTAACGCTTGAACAACATCAGGACAGTTATGGCAGGTCAAACTGACATAGGTTTCAAAATGTAATGGCTTATCGATCGCTTTGATGCGCTTTTGAAGTGCTTCGTCAATTTTCGGCGGACGACCGCTTACTTGAAGCAACGCTAAAATAAACGAAGTGAACTCATGTCCTAACGGTAAACCAGCAAAAGCGATGCCGCTTTCTTCACCGGGACGATTGATCGAAAAGCTTGGTGTCCGTTCACTTGCTACAGCTTGGATAGTGATTTTTGGCGACATTTCTGCGATTTCTTCTAAGAATTCACGTACTTTTGTGGAAGAATCATCCTCACCTAAAGTTGCCGCAAAAACAACCTCTGATTCTAGCATCGCGAGATACTGCGTCAGTTGGTCTTTGATTGCCTTATCTAATGCCATGAGAGCCTCCTAAATCTTGCCTACAAGGTCTAAGCTTGGCGTTAAAGTTTCTTCGCCTTCTTTCCATTTTGCAGGACATACTTCACCTGGATGAGTACGGACATATTGTGCAGCACGGATTTTATCGATCAAGCCACTAGCATCACGACCGATACCGTCCGCATTGATCTCAACTGTTTGGACTACGCCATCTGGATCGATGATGAATGTTCCACGTTGAGACAACCCAGAAGCTTCATCTAGTACATCAAAGATCTCTGAGATCACATGAGAAGGATCTGCAATCATGATATATTCGATTTTATTGATGGCATCAGAATGATCATGCCATGCTTTATGAGTGTAATGAGTATCTGTTGATACAGAATAAACTTCTGCGCCTAATTCTTTTAGTGATGCATATTGATCTTGCAAATCTTCAAGCTCTGTCGGACAAACAAATGAGAAATCTGCAGGGTAAAAACAAACAACGTTCCATTTTCCTTTAAAATCTTCTGATGAAACATCGATAAATTTTCCATTGTGGTAAGCTTTCGCTTCGAATGAACCAATCTCTTTTCCAATTAATGACATATCATTTCCTCCAATTAGAATAATTATTTGAGAATAATCTCTATTAATTATTAGTATATCTAACTATAAAAAGCAATAGTTTATTCAGAAATAGTCAAAAAAAATGTTATCCTCCTCAGAAATGAGCATATTTATTTCCTATCCAAAACAAATAGAGTATAGTTGTAAGTTTGACTAATCGTTTCCATTTTAATTCCCTACTTGTTAGATTCTCAATTACACCCCTCATTCTCAATTAAATAAAAAAGATTGCCTCTTCCTATGATTCCTCACCAAGTAAAGTGAGCCATAGAAAAAGGCAATTTTTTATTTAGTATTTAAATAGTTGAACAATCCACTGATCGTTCGATCCCTCAATGTAATCCGCTTACCGTCTAAAAAAACTTCTTCGACCGGGTAATGGTCTTGAAAAGGTGGAACTTCCAAGTATTGACTTGCGAGAAAGCGCTCCGGAGATTCGACTGTTGCTATTTCTTTGCTGCCATTTTTCAGATAATGAATTTCTAACATATTCATTGCCTCTTTTCTTGTATTCTGAACTTTTTAAAAGCATTGAGAGAACCATATTTCTCGCTGTTCTTTTTTGATTGGTTCAGTTACAAGGCGTATTATAATCTTCCTTTTTTTAAAAGTAAAGAAAGCACTCTCGATTGAAGTGTCTTCTATTTTTTAGCTTTCGTATGTCCGATAAAGTAGTCCTCTAAGACACCACCAATAACAAAAATGACCCAAGAGTAAGCCCATGCATGAAACATGAAGGACCAAAGCATGTAAACGACCAAAATCACTGGCCAGTAGACTGTTCGAAAAAAGGTAACTCTACCAGCGGATTCGCCATATTTATGACGTGTTGCTCGATCCCCAGGATGGTCTTCGTCGCGAATAAAATACGTCTCAGTTGCCAGCTTCGCAAAGCCTGTACGGATAATACTTACATAAATAATAAAGAACACACCTGCTGCAACCGTCAAGAAAAACAAAGAAATCCCAAACTCAACAGAATAATAAAACACTTCACTTAAAAGTACAGGCGCAATTGATAAAATACAGGCACCAATTCCTAAAACAAGACCAATCCGAAAACTTTTTTCATAATTTGCGAGTTGCTGAGCGGCTTCTCGTTTGGCATCCCTTTTTATTGGACGATCATCCAACTGTTTACGAGCACCGGAAAAGTGCAAGCTGCTAGAGATAATAAAACCGACCCCGATGGCGATAAAAAGAAACATCACCATTATTCCAAAGGTCTCAGCATATATACTAACTAAGAGCATCAAGGCTGCTAGGGATGCGATACAAAAACCGATTCCTATAGATAACGAGAAAGCAAAGTGTCGCACAGTTCCCCAATAATCAAACGCATCGTCTTCTGTGATGGCATCGGACCAATCATCAATCGGCGCTTCTTCTTTTGAAACATTTAACTCTTGCAACAGCTCATCTACGGAACCAAACTCACTGATTACTGCACCGATGGCTTCATGCTCGCTTTTCCCTTGGTGAATCAGTTCTAAGTAGTGGTCTTCCATAATCGCTAAGAGGTCTTCTTTCGCCTTTTTGGTTTCCGGTGTGATGGGTACTGATAAAAATAAGCTGTCTAGATAGTCATGAATGGTTTTCATTTGTCTCCTCCTTGTAAGAACTGGTCAACGACGATCTTTGTCTGCTGCCACTCCAATATTTTCTCCGTAAGGCTTGCTCTTCCGTCTGCAGTTATCTGGTAATACGTCCGCTTTTTGCCATGCGTCACTTCTCCAGGATATGAGCGGATCAATCCTTGTTTTTCTAACCGAGTAAAAGCGGAATACAACGTCGTTTCTTTGATCACATATAAAGCATCTGTTCCTTCGCGAATACGCTTGGATATTTCATATCCATAAGAATCTTCATTGGAAAGAATGGATAAAATGATTGCGTCGTTATAGCCGCGAATTCCGTCACTCGAGATCACGCAATCGCCTCCTAAATTACTTCATCTGTCGTACTAATTATAAAACAATTACTACGACAGGTAAAGTAAAGCAGGGAAAGTTATCAAAAATCAGTCGTAGGTCTTAGAAAATAGGAAAATAAAAAGGGACACGCATTCTCAGTAAACTGATACGCGTGTCCTAATTACTTGATTGCTTTTCTCACCTATTTATTCAACGGCTGGTTTGACATCGTCCATCATTAGTTGGATCGACTCCAAGCCTGAACCTGCTAAATACCAAACCGCAGCATCCAATTCAATGACTTGATCGTTTTGCCCAGCATTTGTTTCTTGGACGATTTCATTTGCAACAAATTCACTTTCACTTTCATTGCCGCCGATCGCTTTTGTCCGGTCGATCACGAAAATGATATCAGGATTTTTCTCAAGCAAGTACTCATAAGAAATACTTTGTCCATGTGTCGACGCCTCTAATTCCTCATCTACTGCAGGGAAACCAAACGTATCATACAAGATACTGTAACGAGAACCTGGCCCAAAAGCAGAAAGATTGCCTTCATTTACCATAACAACCAAGGCTTTCTCGTCAGCATTTTGCGCTTGCTCCTTCAAGGTATCGATCTGACCTTGTAACGATGCTAGTTGTTCTTGCGCTTCCTCTTCCTTACCAAAAATTTGACCAATAGTCGTAATGTTGGCTTCGATCGATGCCCAAGTATCACTATTGTCAACGCTTAAGAAAACGGTTGGCGCGATTGCAGACAATTCCTCTTGGAAATCACGTTGTCGCCCAGAAATAATGATTAGGTCTGGCTGCAGTTGATTGATTTTTTCTAAATCAGGCTCCTTGATTCCCCCTGCTGATTCAACATCTGCATACGCTGATAAATAATCTGGTAAATTGCTGGTCGCAGCAGCAACGATTCGATCCCCAAGGCCAAGCGCATCCATCGTGTCTAAGGCACTATTGTCAAAAACCACCACTTTTTCTGGTGCATAAGGAACAGTAACAGTTCCATTGCTATCAGTGATTTCAACCTCTGTCGGTGTCTGTTCACTCTGAGCAGTTTGGCTTTGCTGTGTCCCTGTCGATTCGATTGTACCAGTATTATTTGATCCGCATGCGGTCAACCCCGCTAATACGAAAATACTCATAAAGCTTACTACAATTTTTTTCATTTTTTTCCTCCTTAGAAATACATTTTATTGGAAGGTATAGCAAAATTGCCGACCATCCACTTGTACCAGTTTGATTGGAATCTCATATAATGATGCCAACACTTGCTCCTGGATCACAGCCTCAGTGTCGGCCGCTTTAAAAATCTGACCGTCTTTCATGGCAACGATGTGATCGGCGTAGCGAGCGGCAAAATTAATGTCGTGCAAAACGATCACAACGGTTTTCTGATAGTCTTCCACCAAGGTGGTCAATAGCTTCATCAGCTGGTTGGCGTGCTTCAAATCTAGATTGTTTAACGGTTCGTCCAACAGCAGATAATCTGTATCTTGAGCCAAGATCATCGCCAAGTAAACTCGTTGTAGCTGACCACCAGAAAGCTCATGAATCGATTGATCGGCGTATTCGGTAAGGGATAGCTTAGCTAAAGAATCATCAATGATCCTATCATCCGCTGCCGATTGTCGCCCGCGGTTATACGGATAGCGACCAAATGCCACCAGTTCTCTTACAGTCAGATTGACTGCATAGCGATTGCTTTGTTGCAAAAAAGCCATTTTTTTGGCTAGCTCTTTGGATTTCCATTGGCGAATCTCAGTTCCATCTAAATAAATATCACCAGTTCTCTGGTCCAGCATCCGATTGACCAAGGAGAGTAAGGTGCTTTTTCCCGCACCATTTGGCCCGATAAAGGCAATCATTTTCTGCTCAGGTAATGCTAAAGAACACTCGGTCAACACCTGTGTTTTCGCATAATTTTTGGATACGTTTTTTGTTTCGATCATGATTTTTTCCTTTCCAACAGCAATTTGCTTATAAAGAAGACGCCACCTAATAATTGAATCACTGTACCAATGGTCGTTTGCCATTGAAACACTTGTTCCACTAAGAACTGCCCTCCTACTAACAGGAGAAAACCAATCAGGCTGCCACCAGCAAACAACCACCCATGGCGATAGGTGGGAAAAAGCTGATAGGTGATCGTTGCCACTACAAAGCCGAGAAAAACAGCTGGACCTACGAGTGCCGTAGCGGTACCTGTCAGAAGCGCAATCAAAAATAAAATACCTCTATGAAGCCATTGAACAGGAACGCCTAGACTTTTGGCTTGCCCGCTTCCTAAATGTAATAGATTCAATTCTGGAATCAACAGAATCAGGCAGCTACTACCGATCAAAATGATCACAGCAGCAATTAAGAGATGTTGCGTATTGATATTGCCAAAGCTAGCGAATAAGCGTCCTTGCAGTAAATCATATTCATTCGGGTCCATCAAGACTTGCAAAAACGTGCTCAGACTACTGAACATCGTGCCGCATACCATTCCAGCCATCAACAACAAAAACAATCCGTTGACGGCTTTTTGATAGAAAAAACCGATCAATAAACTTCCTAGAATGGCAGTCAGACTGACAGAGAATAAGAACATCGCTGCTGTTTCTTGGCTTAGCATCTGGATCCCGCCGATAAAAAAGAAACACAGGGTCTGAACCAGGACATATAGTTGATCCAAGCCTAAGATTCCTGGTGTTAAATAGCGATTGCTCGTAACAGTCTGTAAGGTGATCGTACTAAAGGAAATTGCGATCGCCACCAGAGCAAAGGCGAAGATCCGACGGCCCCGCAATGCAAAAGCAAATGACCAATTACCATAGGTGTTATAGGTCAGATAGGCAGTAGCGGCACAAAGGATCAGAAAGAACAAAAGAAAGAGTTTTTTCTTCATTGAAACTTCCTCCCCAGCAGCAAAATCAAGAAGCAGCAACCACCTAGTACACCGGCAACCACACTTACGGGCATCTCATACGGAGCAATCACGATACGTGCCAATACATCACATAAAAGTAAAAATGCACTTCCAGCAAAGCTGATCAGCAGTAGATTATTCTTCAAATGATCCCCAAACACCATGCCGATCATATTTGGGATAACGATCCCTAGAAAAGGGATTTGTCCAACGGTCAATAAAACGACACTACTGGCAAACGCCACCAGAGCGAACACAGCAAAGCGTAAATACAGATAATTGATCCCCAGACTCTTGGCGGCACTTTCTCCTAAACCAGCAATCGTGATCTCATAAGCTAGGAAATACAACAGACCGAATACTGGAATCGTCAAATACAAAAGTTCATACTGGCCAGCCATAATGGTAGCGAAATTTCCTTGTAGCCAAGAAGAGACATTTTGAACCAATTGGAAACGGTAGGCCAAGAAGCTGCTAATGGCACCGATGATATTACCGAACATCACCCCGGTCAAAGGGAGCATCATTGGATCTTTCTTTGGTAGAAATTGGCTTAAAAATAAAAAGAACAAAACACCTGCATAAGCAAACACAAATGCTGCGGTTGTCCGAATCAAGTTTGAAGCATTTGGCAGAAAAAGCATGACTAGCAAAATTCCTAAACGAGCACTATCAGATAATCCGATCGACTCAGATGCCACAAATTTATTTTGCATCATATGTTGCATGATTTTCCCACATAAACTAATGATTCCACCTGCAATAATCAAACTGATCGTCCGTGGGAGCCTAACTTTTACCAAAACAAGCCAATGATTCGGATCACCCTGCTGTAAACCACTTAATGATAATTCATGAGTTCCTACGAGTAAGGAACAGCCCACAAGAAAAATCAAGATCAGCAGTAATCCGATTTTTTTCAACATGCCCCGCCCCTTCCTTATTGAGAATGATTCTCACTCTCTTTAATAGGGTACCGTATTTCACTTAAAATCACAAGAATTTTTTTAAAAAAATCCCTTTACCAATGCAATTTCAGTGAAAACGAATCTGCGAAGGCAAGGGATTATGTGATATTTTTCTCTTATAAAAGACTGCGAGCACGTCTTTTTTTCTCAACGGAGCCTATTTAATCGCTTAAATCAAATAAATACTTGAGAAGGCTAGATTCAACTTCTGAGTTTCATTCAATAACAAATCATTTACACGTTCAATCGTTTCAATCTGTTGAAACCCCTGTGTAGTTCACACATGCTCATCCCAAGCTGGGCGTAGCTTTCCAGATAAAGGGTACTGATGAGCTAACGTGTCCATCCAAGGAACATTCGTCTGCCAATAACAATCCTTTACCGAAAATCGTTCAGTCATAAAACGAGCGTCGTCATTTTTTTTACGAGTTTCTTCATCAAAAAGATAGCGATACCAGTTGGCATCAAAGCTCAGCACAACCCCACCTGGTTTTAATACGCGATACCTTTCATCGTGCCATCGCTATTTTCTCCCGAATAACGTCAATTCAAAAAAATAAACCTGCGATCATCGCAGGTTTATCAAGACTTACTATTTTACTTTAACAAGCCATCAAGGGCCAATTGATTCAAAAAGTGCAGTGGAAATGAGATGGTTGGATTGAAAAAGTAATCCATTGTTGCTAATTGGTGCAAGGTCGTCTTGCTATTGATCAAGGTTGAGATCGTATTGATGATCTCCAAACTTCCACGATCACTCGTAATGATTTGTCCCCCCATGATCACTTTCGTTTGCTGATCAAAAATCAGTTTTAACGTTACTTCAAAATCCTCATCTGTCGCGAAAAATGTCCGAGAATGAAATGTTTGCGTCACTGAATCTACTTCAAAGCCGTAATACGGTGCCTCGGTCTCATTAATACCTGAACTGCTGACGAAATAGCCAAACAATTTACTGACGACGGTCCGTTGCATTTTTGGAAAAGGAATTTTTGTTGTTCCCCGTTCATTTGCCAATAAATTGGTGGCAGCAACGATCCCGGTGCGGTAAGCATTCGTTACTAAAGGAATATACAAGGAGCTATCCGAATGATTAAATGGGATCGAAACAAGGTCCCCAATTGCATAAATCGCTGGGTCAGACGTTTGCAAATACTCATTTGTCGATACCGTGCCATCCAGATTTAGTTTTAGAAAATCTTCTACTAACGCGACATTTGGACGTGGATTGACAGCATAAACAACCACGTCAGCTTGAATCTTCGTTCCATTTGACAGCTCAATTCCTTGATAATCGCCTTTCTCATTTTTGATCGTATGAGCGACATTGCTATTAAGATAGATCTGCAAATTTTTAGGAAAGCGTTCCATCAAAATTTTGGCAATTTCATGATCAAAATAACGGAACAACAGCGTATCCATGCGATCGATCAAATGAACGGCTTTTTGTTGTCCGCTTAAAGATTCCGCTAATTCGAACCCGATCAGACCAGCGCCGACGATCGCAACGGTTTGGGCATTCTCGATTTTTTCTAATGCTTGCTTTGATTGACCAATGGTTTTGTAGGTCGTTATATGTGCTTCGACATCTGAGGCAAACTCCGAACGGAAAGTACTCGATCCCATCGCCAAAATCAAGCCATCATAACTCACTTCATCTTCTTGCTGATAAGATTCCGTTGATGTGACAAAATGAACCGTTTGTTCTTGCGGAAAGATTTTTGTGACTTCACTGTTTAGCATCACATTGATTCCTTCTGAAAGAAGTTCACTGGCAGTTGCCGTTTTGGAATCTTCCAAACGCTGAATGTAACCTTCCAGTACTAAATTCAAACTGCTGGCAACATAACCAAGAACGCTTGATTTTTCTATAATTATCACATCGACTTTTGGGTCAACTTTTTTTAAATGACGGGCAGCAGCAATTCCTGCATGAGAGCCTCCAATAATCACTATTCTCATATCTTTTCCAACTCGCTTTCAAGGTTCTCATTTCGTATTTCATCCACGATTTGATGAAGCCGCTCTTCTTCAAATGGGGTTGCACCACCTGTTAAAATCAATCGTTTTTTATAACGATAGCCTTCCGAGATCTCAGAATGATCAACGATCAATAGATCATAGTCCTTCTCCTTTGTCCCATCGAAGTGAATATTCGGATAGCCAGCCAATTCTTTGATCAAAAAGCGCCGTAAAAAGCCACTGCGTAATCGTGATTGAGTCAGCAAAATGCCTACTGTAAATGCTTTTTCCTGTTTTACTTGAATCCATTGACGGATCAAAAGCAATTCATTGGTCAAATGCTGCTTTTTCTCAAGAGAAAAGGACTGGTTTACGTTTTTCTCCAACTGTTCGATTGCTTGCTGTGCCACTTCTATCAAGCTCTCATTCGCAACACTTTGCGGCTGAAATTCAGCAAAGGCAATAATGCCGCCATGAATATACAACGCTTGGATCGTCACACTCGTCAAGAAGACGCGCAATTCCGTAGAAGTTTCTGTAGTCTTTCTTTCACTATCACCAATGGCTTGCAGCAGCTCCGCATTTAACGCATCGATCTCTTGGAAGAAAAGTGATTTTTGCAAGGAGTCATCCAGTGAAGGGCGAATCAAGCCTTCAGCTAATAAAAATAAATAGAAATATACCGTTTCATAATCGCTCCAGGATACGGCAAAACGACTGAGATAGCGCCCTAATATATTCCGCAAAAGCTGGAACATCGCTTCATTTTCCAATGACTTCAACAATGGATACGAGGCTTCATGCTGTTGCGAGCCGCGATAATCAAAACGGGCTTCCATAATGCCTAACCAAAGCCCGACTTTCCAACGCTCTGCTTGACTAAACGTTGTCTGCAACTGTTTTTCAATGACTCGAATCAAATTGTTGATGGCTGGTGCATTCAAGCGAGCGATCAATTCTTCATTGGGATAACTTTGTGAAAAAAACTGATAATAGAAAAAGCGAATCTGTTTTTCATCCCCAATCAATTTTTTATTTTTTAATTGGATGTCGAATTCTTTCAATAACTGATTGATCGCTTTGAATCGACGAAACAATGAAGCTTCACTCAACATCAGTTCTAACATCATTTTCGTCGTTGACTCATCTCGATGAAAAAACAAATACGACAATATCTGAAAATCGATTGCTTCTGAAAGATAGGCATAAAAAAATTGCTTCAGGGAAAAATCAAGAGGCAATACCAATTGCACTTGATCATTTTCTGAATAGATCAAAGCTGCGTCTTCATGGAAAGCAGCTAAATTTTGATGAAGATTTTGAAGTTCTTTTTGCAAAGTGGGCGCGGAAATGGATAACGTTCTTGCAAGTTTTTTATAAGAGACTTCTGAGCCATTCTGAAAAAAAACAGCCAAAATTTGAAAATGTACCTGCTGATTTTTTTCAAGCAGCTGCATCACATTCATTCTTGAACCTCCTTCACCTTTCACATACTAATTTCCCAATTAATGAGTCGTTTGTCAACTATAAAAATTGCCTGAATGTCTTTGAGTTCGATGGAAAAAGCGTTATTTATTGTTCCTAAAGCATAGGAATGGTAAAATTCTTGAGAAGAAAGGTGGTGAACTATGGGAAAACGAATGTTAGCATTTTTTCGAACGGATCGATTATTTTCGATTTCCCTGCTACTAGCACTTATTGCGTGTTTTTTCGGCACCTTCCGTTGGTCGTTTATTGACTTTAAAGTGATTTTATCACTGTTTGGATTAATGTTAGTAATCAATGGGTTAGAAGAAGCTGGTCTTTTACGAGCATTTGGACAAAAATTAGTGGAAAAAAGTCGCAATCTGCGTGACTTGATCCGCGCAATCGTCTTGCTAAGCTTCCTCAGTTCGATGTTTTTAACAAATGACGTGGCTATCTTAACTTTATTGCCCATCTATTTACTCTTAACGAGGAAAGAACAACAGCACACTAGTGTCTTATTAGGCGCTATCTATTTGATCGTAGCAGCCAATTTAGGAAGCAGCCTGTTTCCATTTGGAAATCCGCAAAATCTATTTTTATTTTCTTACTATCAGATTTCGCTGCCACAATTCATGTGGACTACCGGCACCTTTGTGGGACTTTCATTACTATTACTCCTTGTTTCGATCCAGCTCATCCCAAAGACTCCATTGGAAATCGCCCTGCAAGAAGAACCCTTTGAAAAAAAGCCAGCGCTGCTTAATGCAGGATTATTTGTCCTTATGATTCTTGGTATTTTTAGTGTTCTCCCTATTTCAATCGTCGTGCTTGTCGTCGCAGCCGTGGTTTGGTTTAGCAATAAACGATTATTTGCAAAAGTTGATTATCGGTTACTACTTACCTTTCTCTGTTTCTTCTTGATCGTCGGGAATATTCAAGACCTATCTCTGGTCACCGATCACATCCGACCGTATTTTCAGGAAACGCATCGCGCTTTTTTAGGTAGTATTTTACTCTCCCAAGGAATATCTAACGTTCCAGCAGCAATTTTGATTGCTCCTTTCACCGATTTAGAAAAAGCCGTTCTTTTGGGCGTCAATGTTGGTGGTTTGGGTACATTGATTGCTTCTTTGGCGAATTTGATTGGGTACAAATTATTGAAACAAGCCAGACCAAAAGAAGCGAGAACGTTTCAAAAGCTTTTTTTATCGTCAACATCGTTTTTTTACTGTTATTAGGCAGCATCGTATACCTTCTATTGTAGCAAATTCACTGTAAAACGAGATTCCAGCATAAGATGTTTCCAGTCAGCAGCCAAAAGAAGCCTAGCTCCTGTACCTGTTTCTTGATCTTATGTCAGAATCTCGTTTTTTTGATACCCATTGTGTGATTTTACTTAAGCTAAAAGAAGCTCAAAAGTGATTTTCGTTTGGCTTTCGACAGTCAATGCCTCACCAAAGACATGTTGAACCATTTGTTGCCGTTGTTCCAATGAGTACTCCTCCTCAAAATAAAGATGAAATATTTCTTGATCGATCTCCTCCTTCAAAATATACTCGAATTGCCGACTCTGCCAATCGATCGCTTCTTCTGAAAACCACTTCTTGTACCAAGTGTTTAGGTTCAGGTCATTCTTCGCTGAAAGATTTTTTTCATATGGCTGAAACACGTTTTCTTCTTCTGTGATCATTCTTAGAATAATCAATTGATGGGCCTTTTTTTGAAACTGAAGCAATGTTTCCTTGTCTCTGACTGCTGGATTCATTGCCATAAAAATACAGGGCCAGTGCTGGTCTGCAGATAAAAAGTCTTTTTGGCTCTGCTGAACCAGATGGAGCTTGTTCATCGGATCTTCCGTCGTTTCTTCAATGATTTTTAACATTTCTTTTGAAAAATCAATTGCGTAATACTCATCTACATAAGGATAAAATGCTGAAATGTAGCGGCCAGTCCCCGCAGCAAAGTCAACGAAGGCCGATATCGGGAACACTTTCTGCTCCACCAAAAAAGCTGCTACCTCTTCGGCAATTTTCAATTGGGATTCTCTTTGAATCTGTGCATATTCTTGGGCAAATTCATCCCAAAACAGCATCGCTTCCTCTTCTTCCATCTAGCGGACGCCTCCAGTGATCACTGTCTTTCCTTTCGTTCCTTGCTCAACCGCTTTTGTAGCGAGCTTTAAGGTCTCGATGGTAATTCCTCCATCAAACGTTTGGACCGCAGTCGTATGGATCTTTTTGTCAGCGAGTAACGAGGCGATCCGTTGCAAAATGCTCCCTTGTGTTTCAATCATCAACTGAGCATCTGTTTTTGCGAACATATACTCCCAATAAAAATCGATGCCGAGGTTTTTAAATGGATTTAAATCTAGCGCTTCTTTCGTATTCACGATCATTCCGACTTTGCCAAACGGCAAGATTGCTTTCGTTAATTGTGGCAAATAGGCCGAGGCGTCATAAAAAATTGCAACAGCTGAAAAAGGCTCAGTGATTTGTTCAGCCAACGGCAAGCGATGATTAAGTACTTGATCCACTTGATTGTTTTTAAGCCACTGATCGTTCTTAGGACTCGCAGTGCCATAGACTGTCAATCCTGCCCATTTTGCTAGTTGCGCCGCAATTGAGCCAACACCACCGCTGGCATTGACCAATAAAATCGATCCATCATTCGCGTTTTCTTCAGGCACGTACCCAAATTTTTCAAAAAGCAATTCCCACGCTGTAATACTCGTTAATGGCATAGCTGCAAGATCGCCATCAGAAAAGCCGGCTGGTGCCTTTGCTGCGATCCGAGAATCAACTGTTTGGAACCTTTGATTCGCACCAGGTCGTTGTGTGGTTCCAGCATAAAACACCCGATCACCAACGGCAAAGCCATTAACTGCTGAACCGATTTCTTTAACGATCCCAACGGCGTCATACCCTTGGATCTGGAACGCTTCACTTAAAGCAGTCATTTGCCGTCTTTTTGTATCGATTGGATTGACCGAAACTGCCTGTACTTCCACCAATAAATCATTTGCTTGGCAATTGGGTATCGGAATTTCCTTTTCAATAAATACATTTGACTCATCTAAAGATCGTCCTTCATAAAAACCTAGTGCTTTGTTTTTCATCATACTGCTCCTTCCAAAAAAAAAAGTGCTGAATAGTTATAAAAACCATTCTAGCACTTTTAATGAATTTAGAACATTTATTCTTCACCTTCCACAACCAGCGGAACCAAAAATGGATAGCTTGTGAAGAAATCTAATAAGGATCGCTTCCATTGATCTGAATCAATCGTTAGTAAAGTGGACTCTGTATACAAATGAATCGTCAATCGTTGATTTTTATCAAGTAAAACAAGAATTTCGCCTTTGTTTTCTGTGATAAAATCATATTGCTGATTCTCCATTGTAATAATGAAAATTTGATCGAGAACTTCTGCTGCAACAGCAAAGTCCGTCTCCATATCGACAGCCAATGTTTGGGTATTGTCGATCAAGCTTGGTGAAACCGTAAAGCCTAATTCTTTTAAATGCGCCAATACCAAGTTGACATCATAATTAAAGAGCGACAGCTGATTGACCGAGAAAATATTCTCCGCATGCCATTGACTGATTAAATGCAAAATCTGTTCATCATTGACAACCACCGACTGGGAGTTTGAATTGATAGTCAACAATGGCAAATAATTAGATTGATACGTAGAATTGACTGGATTAAGTTTGAAACTAAACTCGAGCTCCTTTGTTTCTGTTAAACGAAAACGGACATTGAAATGCTTTGTCTTCCATGTGTCATAGTTATCAGTAGCAGTTAAATGAATCGTTTTTAATGGTTTCAAGAATTCATAGGCATAGTATTCAAGCAATGTCTTTTTGGCGATCACCGAAATATCTTGATCTGTTAAAATCAACTGGCGGTAATGAGCAAGCAATCCAGAAAAATCAGCTTCCATAATTGATTTTCTCAATTTTAAATCAGCTAGTTCGTTTTCGGCTTGCTCAATAAGCGATTCGATTCGTTGGTGATCTTGCGCTTTTACAGCATAATAATCATCTTCGTAGTCAGTTTCTTCTTTTGCTGAATCAAAAGAATCATCCACTACATTTCCACTATCTTCTACTAAAGGACCGTCATTCACTAAGTCCGTCGCATTTGTTGATACGTTTTCCTCGACTTCATTAGCTCCTTCTGTTTGGACCTCTAGAGTCGGTTCCTGCTCCAGCAGCTGTGATTCCTCAGGATTCGTCTGCGTTTCTTTCGTCAACTTCAGTCAGCTCCTTTCCAGTATAGTGAGCTAAGAAAGCCATTATTTTTGCCGTAAATTCATCAAATGATCCAAAAAAGGTATCAATTTGACGGAATTCTTTTTCCACGATTGCTTTCTTTAAGCGCAATGTTTGGTATTGCTGTTGCAGACGCTCTTTTTCAGCAAAAACCTCTTCGTCATTATTTGAATATCTTTCCCATTCCCGACGTTTGGCTTCTAATGCTTTTCGCTCAGAAGTCAACTGCTCTAGTTCTTCATCGATTTTTGTCCGATTGAAAAAGCCCTTTGACTCACTCAATTCATTTACAGATGCCGTAAGCTTATCGATCTGATTTTGGATTTCCTTTACTTCTGATAGGGCAGTGATCCGTTTGGCTTCCAGCTTATCCATTTGTTGTTCGATGGCTGTCAGCATCTCACGATCGCCTCGTTGAAACTTCTCCCATTCTTCGTCTATCTCAGGGATAACAAAAATTTCTGGAATGCTCGCATCGATACCAATCGTCGCTCGCTCATGATAATAGGTCCCTAACTTATAGTAATGCACGG
>NZ_CP172939.1:1967500-2470000 GCF_050542975.1 Enterococcus sp. DIV1368d
GCAACCCCACATCCTTTTCCACTTAATAGTTATTTGGGGACCTTAGCTGGTGGTCTGGGCTGTTTCCCTTTCGACTATGGATCTTATCACTCACAGTCTGACTCCCGGATATGAATGAATGGCATTCGGAGTTTATCTGAATTCGGTAACCCGAGATGGGCCCCTAGTCCAAACAGTGCTCTACCTCCATCATTCTCAATTCCGAGGCTAGCCCTAAAGCTATTTCGGAGAGAACCAGCTATCTCCAAGTTCGTTTGGAATTTCTCCGCTACCCACACCTCATCCCCGCACTTTTCAACGTACGTGGGTTCGGTCCTCCAGTGCGTTTTACCGCACCTTCAACCTGGACATGGGTAGATCACATGGTTTCGGGTCTACGACAACATACTCATTCGCCCTATTCAGACTCGCTTTCGCTACGGCTCCGTCTCTTCAACTTAACCTCGCATGCTATCGTAACTCGCCGGTTCATTCTACAAAAGGCACGCTATCACCCATTAACGGGCTCTAACTTGTTGTAGGCACACGGTTTCAGGATCTATTTCACTCCCCTTCCGGGGTGCTTTTCACCTTTCCCTCACGGTACTGGTTCACTATCGGTCACTAGGGAGTATTTAGCCTTGGGAGATGGTCCTCCCGGATTCCGACGGAATTCCTCGTGTTCCGCCGTACTCAGGATCCTCCTAGGTGTTATCCAAATTTCGCCTACGGGGTTTTTACCCTCTTTGACATACTTTTCCAAGTATTTCGACTATCTGAATAGACTACCATATCGGAGTCCTACAACCCCAACAAGCAAGCTTGTTGGTTTGGGCTTTTCCCGTTTCGCTCGCCGCTACTCAGGGAATCGAATTTTCTTTCTCTTCCTGCAGGTACTTAGATGTTTCAGTTCTCTGCGTCTACCTCGACTGCGCTATGTATTTACGCAGACGTAACATCCTATAAAAGATGCTGGGTTCCCCCATTCGGAAATCTCTGGATCATAGCTTACTTACAGCTCCCCAAAGCATATCGGTGTTAGTCCCGTCCTTCATCGGCTCCTAGTGCCAAGGCATCCACCGTGCGCCCTTATTCACTTAACCTTTGACCTTACGGTCGGTTTTGAGTACTTCTTCTAGCGATAGAAGGTTGCTCAAGAAAATAAGCGTTGAACTTATTAAAAAACTCTTTTAACATTTCAACTCGGTGTGTGTTACTTGTTTTGATTATTTCTTCGATATCCAGTTTTCAACGAACAAATTTTGTTTGAGAGTAAACCTCTCAAAACTGAACAAAGGCAAACGATGTGTAGTCTTCCGAAATATTCCTTAGAAAGGAGGTGATCCAGCCGCACCTTCCGATACGGCTACCTTGTTACGACTTCACCCCAATCATCTATCCCACCTTAGGCGGCTGGCTCCAAAAGGTTACCTCACCGACTTCGGGTGTTACAAACTCTCGTGGTGTGACGGGCGGTGTGTACAAGGCCCGGGAACGTATTCACCGCGGCGTGCTGATCCGCGATTACTAGCGATTCCGGCTTCATGTAGGCGAGTTGCAGCCTACAATCCGAACTGAGAGAAGCTTTAAGAGATTAGCTTAGCCTCGCGACTTCGCAACTCGTTGTACTTCCCATTGTAGCACGTGTGTAGCCCAGGTCATAAGGGGCATGATGATTTGACGTCATCCCCACCTTCCTCCGGTTTGTCACCGGCAGTCTCGCTAGAGTGCCCAACTAAATGATGGCAACTAACAATAAGGGTTGCGCTCGTTGCGGGACTTAACCCAACATCTCACGACACGAGCTGACGACAACCATGCACCACCTGTCACTTTGCCCCCGAAGGGGAAGCTCTATCTCTAGAGTGGTCAAAGGATGTCAAGACCTGGTAAGGTTCTTCGCGTTGCTTCGAATTAAACCACATGCTCCACCGCTTGTGCGGGCCCCCGTCAATTCCTTTGAGTTTCAACCTTGCGGTCGTACTCCCCAGGCGGAGTGCTTAATGCGTTTGCTGCAGCACTGAAGGGCGGAAACCCTCCAACACTTAGCACTCATCGTTTACGGCGTGGACTACCAGGGTATCTAATCCTGTTCGCTCCCCACGCTTTCGAGCCTCAGCGTCAGTTACAGACCAGAGAGCCGCCTTCGCCACTGGTGTTCCTCCATATATCTACGCATTTCACCGCTACACATGGAATTCCACTCTCCTCTTCTGCACTCAAGTCTCCCAGTTTCCAATGACCCTCCCCGGTTGAGCCGGGGGCTTTCACATCAGACTTAAGAAACCGCCTGCGCTCGCTTTACGCCCAATAAATCCGGACAACGCTTGCCACCTACGTATTACCGCGGCTGCTGGCACGTAGTTAGCCGTGGCTTTCTGGTTAGATACCGTCAAGGGATGAACATTTCACTCTCATCCTTGTTCTTCTCTAACAACAGAGTTTTACGATCCGAAAACCTTCTTCACTCACGCGGCGTTGCTCGGTCAGACTTTCGTCCATTGCCGAAGATTCCCTACTGCTGCCTCCCGTAGGAGTCTGGGCCGTGTCTCAGTCCCAGTGTGGCCGATCACCCTCTCAGGTCGGCTATGCATCGTTGCCTTGGTGAGCCGTTACCTCACCAACTAGCTAATGCACCGCGGGTCCATCCATCAGTGACGCAAAAGCGCCTTTCAACTTTCTTCCATGCGGAAAATAGTGTTATACGGTATTAGCACCTGTTTCCAAGTGTTATCCCCTTCTGATGGGCAGGTTACCCACGTGTTACTCACCCGTTCGCCACTCTTTTTCTTTCGGTGGAGCAAGCTCCGGTGAAAGAAAAAGCGTTCGACTTGCATGTATTAGGCACGCCGCCAGCGTTCGTCCTGAGCCAGGATCAAACTCTCATAATGATTTGTTTGAATGACCATACGGTCATTAAGCTCATAAAAATTAACTTTGCTAGCTATTGCTTGCATGTATTTGTTTCAATAAATTGAAACGTCCTACACATTGGTTCGTTTGCTTGCTTTGTTCAGTTTTCAAAGGTCTACCGTGCTGTGTTAGCAACTTTTATATCATATCAGAGCGACATTTGATTGTCAACTCTTTTTTAAAAGTTTTTTTCGCTCGTTGTTTTTCAACTTCGTAGCGGCTGTCTCAGCGACTTAATTAGAATAACAAATGATTTGTTATTTGTCAACAACTTTTTTCAATTAATTTCGTTGATGTATCAACATTGATTAACTGTTTTATTATTGCGACTTCGTTATAATATCATCTGTTTCATTTTTGGTCAAGTCTTTTTTGAAGATTTTTCAACTGTTGTTTTGACCCGCTGGCTCAATTGCCAACGTTGAATACTTTATCACTCTATGAATGAAAGAGCAAGCTTTTTTTCTGAAATTTTTCCAATTAACAAAAACAAAGAAAAAAACTACCCAAAAGGTAGTTTAATCAATATCGATCGTACGGAAACGGATTTGATTTTGATCGTCTCGTTTTAAGGTTGTTTCTTCTTTCAAATAAGAGAACTTCTTCTCATCGATCGCTGGATTTTCAAGCATTTCTTCATAACCTGCAAAAATATCATGGATGTATTTTTTATAAGCTTTTTTCTTTTTGATTCTTTTCTTCATTTGGCACCGTCCTTTACGTGCTTATCTTAGCAAGCCGAAAGGATTCTGACAACCATTATCCACATTTTCATACCAAAAATTCACTTTGACACACCTTTTCCATTCTTTCAGCCAAGTGACAAGAATGGAAAAAGAATGTTTAGTTTGTGATCAAACGTTTTTGAAACGCCAATCGCTCTCCATTCGGAAAAGGAAATGTTACCTCTCCTTTATATTGATAGCCAGCTGCTTGGATATTCTTTTGCATCCCAATATTGGCTTTATACGTATCGATACGCAAATCAACGATTCCTTGCTCTAATGCAACCACTTCAAGAGCTTGCAGCAATTTGGCACTTAACTTTTGCCCTTTAAAATGAGAACTGACAACGACGCGATGAATGGATAGATACGGACCGTTTCCATCCCACCCTGCGCCGGTAATTGCGTTGTAGACAGGATCATCACCAGAAACCAGTGCCGCAGACGTTGCGATTTTCCCATCTTTCACTAACACATAGCTTTCGCCTTTTGCAATATCTTCTTTGATTTGAGTTTCTTTTGGGCCATAGCCATTTTGCCATTGTGGTGATCCTTGAGCTTTTAAAAAAGCAATTCCTTCCTCAATCAGCGCCATTAACTCCGTTAAATCGTCCTCAGTTGTTTTACGAAATTTCTCCATTTAACCCCACCTTTCTTCTATCACTTTCTTCTATAAAAAGAAACAGAGGATGATAGAAAGTCGTTTTAATCAATCGTTTTTAGTTTGCCTTGAAATTCACTGATTGATTGATATCCTTTTTCTTTCATGATCGTTTCTAATTCTTTCGTCAATCGTTCAAAGATCGCCGGCCCTTCTTTTTGCAACTCTGTGCCGATCTGCAACATAGAGGCACCACACAACAAATGCTCATACGCATCTTGACCATTACGAATCCCACCTGTACCAATAATTTTGATTTCTGGCTTGAGACGTGTATAGAAAGCCCGCACATTGGCTAATGCCGTTGGTTTCACATATTCGCCTCCGAGACCACCAAAACCACCTTTTGGTTTGATGACTACCGAGTCAGTAGCAGGATCGATGAATAAAGCATTCCCAATACTATTGATTGAATTGATGTAGGTTAACGGATACTTGTTTAATATCTTAGCCATCTCATCAAAGTGAGCCAAATCAAAGTATGGCGGCAATTTGACACCTAAAGGTTTTGTGAAAAAACCAAAGACTGTTTCAAGAATTTGATCGGTCAAAGGAAAATCATAGGCAACTTGTGGTTTTCCTGGCACGTTTGGACAAGAAAGATTCAACTCAGTGATTCCTTCAAAATCACTTTCTTGGATCTTCTTCAATAACTCAATGTTTTCAGCCACACTCATACCAGCGACAGAGAAAAAGAAAGGCGCTTGCTGAGTCATTTCCTGCTGTTTTTTGATGGCATAATCTAAGTAGTAGTCCACCCCTAGATTTGGTAATCCCATCGAATTGATGCTTCCTAAGGGTAAATCGGTATAACGTGGTTCTGGATTTCCGGCACGTGCTTCTAGCGTTGCACTCTTTGTGACAAATGATCCAGCTGCTGATACCGCTAATTCATCTAATTCCTCGATCGTCATACAATGGACTCCTGAGGCGTTCATAAACGGATTTTCGTATGTAAATTTCCCAAAATTCGTAGCTAACATTGATTCATTCCTCCAATCTTTTCAACTAGTTTACCGTTTCATTTCTGAAAATGCAACGGTCCTTTTACAAAGCTCCTCTTTCAATATATTTGTTCATTTTTCGGGATGCTCAGATTGAATGCCTATTTGCAATTCTATTAGTTACACGAGTCGGGTACAGTATCAAACTGTTCGTTACAAATTAAAAACACTTTACTTTTGAGAGTACTTCCATAAATTTGTCTGGTTCATCAATAAATGGCATATGAGCGGAATGAGAAAATGTATAGAAATTTTTTTCATTTGCATCGACACTGTGAAAGAATCGTTTTGCCTCTTTATACGATGTTGAACTATCCAATTCTCCATGAATGATATGAATCGGGATTTCAATATTTCTAACTACCTCTTGAAGTGGTGTATCTAGGATTTGACTGATGAGTTTTTCAGAAGCTTGAAACATTCCTTTAAAGAAGCAGATTTTTTCATTAACAGTATAATACGGAAATAGAAAGACCGCTTTTAACAGCTTACTATTTTGATAGCCTTCACGTGTCACTCCAAATCCATACTTTTCTGTATATTTCATACTGGCACTTCCATAAAGCATACTTTCTTTATTGATTTTATATGTATCGAAAAAGTTGTCTGGCAGATCAAGTTTTTCAAATCGGCGTAACGCTATTTTGTCATTTCTTCTACAAGCCTCTTTTAAAATTGCCTGATATTTTTCTTTTTCTGAATTCCTCATACAATTTATTTGTCCCACACCAATATATGCATAATAATATTCTGGTTTTTCTTGAACAGCGAGACTCGCTATGTAAGATCCCCAAGAATGGCCCAAGACATAAATTTTGTCTTGATTAAACATATACCTCAATTGTTCTGTCACTTTGAGGACATCTGTTGTAAGTATTTCAATATTAAAAGCCGCTTCATCAGGCAAACTACAAGACATCCCTACCCATCTCTGGTCCCAATAGCAAGTATGGAAATCTTGATTGAATTTTACTTGCCGCTTCCATATAAAGGGTAAAATTGGTGCAGTTCCATGAACGAATAATAAAACTGGAGCATTTTTGTTCATATTTCTTTCTACAATTAAGCCTTGCTTCACTCCGTTTATTTCTAAATATATTTTTTCAATCATTAGAACCCCATTTCTCTTTTTCATTTATGAGTACGCTATTTTCGTTTTGATTTTTCCACGCCTTGAATTAAAGTTCTATAAGAACTTATTATAACTGCCTTAGTTCCTACTTTATCATAATTCTAACTATAATATCATTACTTTTTATAAAGTTTAAATACCATAAAATAACTACTAAATTTTCCGATATCCAACTATTCTCTTTTTCATTTTCGTTTATTCACCTTTTTCTGAATAAAAAAAGACACTCAATTTCTTGAGCATCTTCAATGGTTCTTTATTATTTCTATCATTATCATGCTTATTAACGAATCCCCAAAGCAATCCGTGCGTAACGACTCATTTTATCGGTCGTCCAAGCGGGATACCAGACTAATTTTACCTCTGGATTTTTGACTTCTGGAATATCGCTTAGTGCTTCGTGTATCGATTCAGTCAATACGTCGGCTAAGGGACAGCCCATTGTTGTTAAGGTCATTTTGATTACGGTATTGCCTGTTTCTGCATCAAATTCGACTTCATAAACTAAGCCTAGATTCACTATATCAATCCCCAACTCAGGGTCAATCACGGTTTCCAAGGCAGCCAAGACACGCTCTTTGATTGCTTCTGCTTCTACTTCAGTATATGCCACGGTTGAAGACCTCCTTTAATTCTTGTTTCAAATAATACCTTCTTTTGCAAGATTTGTAAATGGACGATCCTTGATTATGGCCGGCTTTTCTTGTGTATTTTCAGTTCTGGGAAGACCCCTGTCGTTTTAAAGGTCCGTTGTTCATCATCTGTCGCAAAACGGCCTGTAATCGATTGGGTCGGCACAAAATTAATAAACGCATTGCCGTCAGCTTCTAAAACGGCTTGTTCTAAATCGTAGATCTCGTAGCGCGTCACGACCATCATGATCATATTGCCAGGTACGCCTGAATACCCTCCGACTGAGGGGAACAAAGTCATGCCGCGAAACACATGCTTAGAAATATTTTTCCCAACAGCTTCCGCATTGGTCGTAATAATCATTGCCGTTACCTTTTGATGACTTGTGTGCAGCATGTCCACAACGTAGCTCATTGCGAAAATCGAAATGATCGTGTACAACGCACTTTCCCAAGAAAAGACGAAACCTGAGACCATGACAATGATGCCGTTTAAAATAAACATATATTTACCGACCGTTTTTCCAGTCGTTTTTGATAATATCAACGAAAGGATGTCCATTCCGCCGGTGGTAAAACCCATTTTCAGTGAAAACGCAACGCCGACGCCTAACAGTACGCCACCTAGCAAAGCGTTAACCAAAATATTGTCAGTGATCGCTCCTTGCGGAAGGATCATCGTTAAGACGGAAACGACTACGACATTGATAAAGCTCAATAGTGTCGATGATTTCCCGAGTTTGATGAACCCGAGAACAAAGATAGGCAAGTTTAAGAGGAAAATAAACAGCCCTGTACTAAGGTGAACGCCAAAATGTTCCAAGGCAAGTGCCACGATCAATTGGGCGACCCCGTTCATCCCAGCAGAAAGAACGTTTGCGGGAATCAAAAAGAAATTTAAAGCAATGGCTGCAGTGATACCTGACAGCAAAATAACCCCTATTTTTTTCAATCGTTCTGATTGTTCGTGCTTCGTTAATAACTTACTCACAATGATCTAGCTCCTTCACTAAAAATCTCCTTCCAAAGAATAGCAGTTTGTGTGAAAAAATGAAACAATTATTTGCAAAAATTTACTTTTCATTCCCGCATCGTTCGCCTCCATGTTAAAATCATAGGTAAGAGATGAGAGGAGTGATTGATTTTGGCAAAAGAAGCAAGTTTTGATGTCGTATCTGAGATCAACACAGAAGAAGTGAAAAACGCCATTCAACAGGCGGAAAAAGAATTGAAAAACCGATTTGATTTTAAAGGCTCCACAGTAGAAATCAAGATGACTGAGGGCAAACTGACGATCGTTGGAGATGACGAATTTAAGCTGGAGCAAATCAAAGATGTGCTCTTTGCGAAGCTGATCAAACGGAATGTACCAACGAAAAATATTCAATTTGGCGAAACGGAGCATGCCTTGGGGGCAAAAGCTCGTCAAACGGCAGAATTGATCAATGGCATCGATAAAGAAAACGCAAAAAAAATAACGACAGCGATCAAAAACGCCAAGCTAAAAGTTAAAACCCAAATTCAAGACAATCAAATTCGGGTAACAGGCAAAAGTCGTGACGATCTGCAAGAGGTGATCCAATTGTTGCGTAAACTGCCCCTGACGATCGATTTACAGTTTACAAATTATCGCTAATCAAAAAAACTAGAACAGAGTTTAACGTGATGGTTAGGCAAAATCAGCTTTATCTACTGATTTTGCGCAACCGCTCTTGAAAGCTCTGCTTCTAGTTTTTTTCTTGCCAAAAATGAGTCAATGCCTTTGATAACTCTTGCGGCCGACGAATCTGCAAGGCATGCTGCCAATGTAGTGGGAAAAGTTCTTGGTAACGCGGTGTCCGAAAGCGCTGATCCAGCAATAACACCACGCCACGATCGCTGACATCCCGAATCACTCGACCGGCTGCTTGCAGGACTTTATTCATCCCTGGCAGCTGATAGGCATACGCAAAGCCAGCTGCCTTTTTCTCATCGTAATATTCCCGAATCAATTCTTGCTCGTGATTGATTTGCGGCAGTCCGACTCCTACCACTGCTGCACCGATCAAGCGATCGCCTTTTAGGTCGATCCCTTCAGAAAAAATTCCTCCAAGGACACAAAATGCCACCAATGTTTTTGGTTGACTCTTTGGTTCGTCTTGACTTTTATCCAGCAAGGATGATTGTTGCGGGTCAAAAGATTGAAACTGCGCAAGAAACGCCTCGCGCTCTGCTTCGTTCATAGCAGTCCCCTGAATCAAGACCTCCACCTCTGGCGCCTGTTGAGAAAATGCTGCCGCCACATCATCCAAGTAACGATAAGATGGGAAAAAGACCATATAGTTTCCCGCTTTCGCTGCCGTCATTTGCTGGATCGCATCAACGATCGCAGGAATGCTGGCTTCACGTTGGCGATACGTCGTTTGGATATAGTCCGCAATAAAAATCCCCTGATTTTTCGGATCAAAAGGACTTGGCAAGCGATAGCGCAAAGCTTCATCGCCGCCACCTAATACTTCTTGATAATACGACAAAGGGGTAAAGCTCGCAGAAAACAACAGGCTGGCCTTGCCCTTATCTAACACGGATTCCAAAAACGGCGCTGGTTCGATGCAAAATTGCCGTAGTTTGATATCATAGCGGTCGATCTCCACCGTCGTTTCGTAGTGATCATCATAAAATTCACTGATCTTCAAATAATGGTTAGCTTCAAAATACACTTGCAGCACTTCTTCTTGCAATTCATGCTCAGGATTTGCCGGCAACCATTCCTTCATCAATTCAGCTAATTTGTATAGCTGATTGACCATTGTTTCATGGGGAGCTGCTTGATGGTGGTATGACCATCCTTCCTCTTTTGCTAATTGGGCTAAAGCCGCAAATTCTTTATCAACTCTGTTTAGTGCGCGTTTTAATTTCTGTTGATCCTTCGGCAGCTTCTTCTTTAATTCCTTAAATGGCTGTCGGGAGATCGTTGCAGAATACATTTCTTTCGAACGGTTGACTAAGTTATGGGCTTCATCCACTAAAAAGAAATACTCTTCGTCTGGCTCTTCAAAAAATCTCCGTAAATAAACGGTTGGATCAAACAAATAATTATAATCACCAATAATGACATCGCAAAAGACACTGACATCCAGTGAAAGCTCAAAGGGACAAACCGTATGCTTCATTCCATAAGTCTCGATTACTTCTCGGGTTATTTGGTTTTCGTGATGCAACAGATCCCACAAAGCTTCGTTGATTCGATTGTAATAACCTTGTGCATAAGGACAATGCTCTGGCGTACAATTTCGTTCATCCAGAAAGCAAATTTTATCTTTGGCAGTGATCGTGACACTCTTGGTTTCACTACCGTTGTCTGCTAACTTGCTCAACGCATCTTCAGCCACTTGTCTGGTGATCGTCTTCGCCGTCAGATAAAAGACCCGATCTGCCCCTTCTTCCCCGAGAACTTTTAATGCGGGAAACAGCGTTGACATGGTTTTTCCAGTTCCCGTTGGCGCTTCCGCAAAAAGTCGCTTGCCATTTTTTAGTGTTTTATACGCCGCTGCTGCTAACTCTCGCTGCCCTTTGCGAAAGGTTTCAAAGGGAAAAGACAGCAGCTGCAAAGACGTATTGCGGACACGGCGCCAATTCTCTTGAAAAACTAACCATTTATGATATTCCTGAAGTAATTCTTCATAAAAAACAGCTAATTCTGAAAACTGAAATGTTCTTCTCGTACGGGTGGTCAGCTTTTCAGTGGTTTGATAATAAGTCAATTGTACGGCGATTCGATCGATGGGTCTCTTCGGATCATTACCTTCAGCAATAGGTTCCGCTTCTGCTTTCTCTTGATTTTCACTGTCACTAAGCGCTGCTTGTTCATTTTCTTGTAGTAAAAACAAATAAGCATAAACCATTCCCTGGGCAAAAAACAAATCGATTTGATCTTCAGGGATATCTTCGAACGCTGGTTCTGAAGTTTTGATCTCATCGATCACCCAAGAATTAAGAGTTGCATCAAAAAAGAGACCATCGGCACGTCCTTCGACAGTGATCGAATCTTTCTCAATTTGGCTTTCTCGTTTGAAAAAGACTTCTTTTTGATACGCATCCCCAGCCTCTTTTTGTAGTTGGCGATGGATACGGGCGCCTTCTTGCGCGGTATGATTACTGACTTTGCGGCTATCAATATCGCCTCGGCGCAAAATAAATTCTACGATTTTTCTAACCGCAACTTTTCCTTTATACACGTGTTCACCTTCTCGTTTGCCATTATAGCGGATAGATTACTTTTGGAAAAGCGAACAGAAACAGCTTTTCATCCTCTGCGGAGAGTATCCTATCCAAACAGGTTTTATCACCATGAAAAAACCACTTGCAACAAAACACCTACTCATCAGATAATTGACTTCATTTTTTCTTCCAGAAAATGGGTTTGGCGAAGGATTTACAAAAAAGCCTACTCTACTCACCTAAGCAAGTAAAGCAGCGCTATTTTTTGAAAGATATTTATTGATCGACTTGAATATCATAACTGACACCATTTTGGTCAAAAGCTTGTTGATTATCTAGATCTAAGGTGAACTCAAAGGTCCGTCCATCTGCTTTGATCGTCAAATGCTTCCCTTCAACCGTGTATGATGCATCTTGATAGGTGATCTCATAAATTTGATAAGGGTCGTTGGACAACTGTACCTCTGAATGGGAAAAATGACGCTGAAAATCACTTTCGATTTGTCCTTCATACAAGGCAACATCACTAGAGCTGGCTGAACTATCTTCTAAGTCTGCCATCGGCAAATACTGCTTAACGATCGTCAACTCATTCTCATGAAAATCATAAACCCCTTGGCTTTGCGGAAAGATGACACTCTCATCTTGGATCAGCATCAAATCAAGGTCGCCATTTTCAACCGTTTTTGAGGCGGAAGTAACAGTTTCAGAAACTTCTTTCGAATCGTTGATGGTTAGCTCCTCTTGGCCACAGCTCACTAAAGCGAGCGCGGCGAAGCATAGAGTGAAAAAAAATTGCAGGGATTTTTTCATAAAAAACACCTTCTTACAAAAAGTTGAGGTATACCAATCAAAACTAACGCAAGATACAGATCACACACTTTCCTCGAAGTTGGTCACGAAGAATGTTCATGCTTTTGTCAAAAACTAGACCCGTTTCAAACGAATCAACGCTTTCTTATTTTAATTAGTATAACAGCAGTTTTTTGCTAATGCGGTTTCTTAGAAAAATTTTCGAATTCCCACAATAATTCTGAGCTTTTCTCTCATCAAACTATTGGTTAGCCTTATCACCTGCCTGCCATAGGGTGGTCACAGCATCTTCACGAAATAAAGCCTATCCGTGCCAAGTACAGGTGTGTCAGAAAGCACAGCAAATTGTTCGAAGCCGACTGCTTGATAGAACTGTGGCGCTTGGTAGTCTTGGGTGGTAACTGTCACGGAACGACACCCCGCTTTTTTACCGTGATCGAAAAGTGCTTCCATCAATTGTTTCCCCACCCCTTGATTCTGATGGTTTGGATCAACTGCAAACAATTGAATATGAATCGTATTACCTGTCCGTTTCCCAATCAACCCACCAAGTTGATCGTGATTGTCAAAAAA
This sequence comes from Enterococcus sp. DIV1368d, assembly GCF_050542975.1. Classification (NCBI taxonomy): domain Bacteria; kingdom Bacillati; phylum Bacillota; class Bacilli; order Lactobacillales; family Enterococcaceae; genus Enterococcus; species Enterococcus sp. DIV1368d. The sequence goes on from NZ_CP172939.1 coordinate 1,980,133, forward strand.
TGCAAATGAAAGCTGCTCTTGATCGGAAAAGGCACTCACTGCCTCTGTTTTTTTCGTTGAATAATTGAGCCATTGACAGATCGCCTGACGATTGCCTTCTGTGTTCATCGTTTCTATCATTAATTTTTCACTCCTAAAAACCTTTCTTTGTTTCCTCTTATACTTTAAGCTATACTTATAGTCAGACACAAGTATTTGTGATCCTAGGAGGTTTTAGCATGAAAATCATTGGTTTAGTGACAGGACCCGTTCAAGAAAATTGTTACCTTATTTGGAAAGAAGATTTTTTGTTGATTATTGATCCTGGAGCAGAAGCAGCGAGATTGATCGCTGAGATCGAAAAAACAGGCGCAAAACCAGCAGCGATTTTATTGACCCACACTCATTATGACCATATCGGCGCAGTTGACCATTTGCGGGATTATTATCAGATCCCCGTTTACGTTAGTCCACTTGAGCAAGAATGGCTAAGTGATCCTATGAAAAACCTTTCTGGTCGTCATCCTGAATTAGGAACCATCACCGCACGTCCAGCAGAATTCGAGCTAGAATTGAAAGAGTACGAGATAGCTGGCATGTCCTTTAAGGTTGTTGCAACCCCAGGTCATTCCATCGGCAGCGTCAGTTTTATTTTTGACAAGTTTGTCGTTTCTGGAGACGCCTTATTTAAAGGCAGCATCGGTCGGACCGATCTACCAACTGGCAACCTTGAGCAATTGCTGACCAGCATCCAAACGCAACTTTTTGTTTTACCGAATCAGATGGCCGTTTATCCTGGCCACGGGGAACCAACAACGATCGAGATTGAGAAACGGACCAATCCGTTTTTTAACGCATAAACGAATGACGAACCAAAGGAGGAATTACTACTTATGGCAAAAACGGAATTGTATGTCGTGCGTCACGGGAAAACCATGTTCAACACATTGCAGCGTGTGCAAGGCTGGTGCGACACCCCATTGACTCGTACTGGTGAACAAGGCATCCATTATTTAGGACTCGGGTTACGAGATGTGGATTTTGTGGAAGCAGTATCCAGTGACAGCGGCCGCGCGATCGAAACGATGCGTCTGATACTGGGTGAACATGTCAGAGGACCAGAGATCCCTTATCATATCGACAAACGGATTCGTGAATGGTGCTTTGGCTCACTTGAAGGTGCCTATGATGCAGAAATGTGGGGCGTTCTGCCACGGATTCTTGATTTTCCTGATTACGATGATATGATTGCCAATCATGTCTCGTTTGAGGCGATCGCCAATGCGATCTATCACGCAGATACAGCCAATTGGGCGGAAACCTTTGATGTGTTGACCGAACGTGTCAAAACAGGGTTTGAAGATATCGCCTACCGCGTTGAGAAAAAAGGCGGCGGCAATGCGCTAGTTGTGTCTCACGGCTTAACGATCGCTTTTCTTTTGCATCTGATCAATGATGAGAACAATGTTCGCATGGATATTGAAAATGGCTCGGTCACTCGACTGATCTACGAAGATGGCAGCTTTACGATTGCTGAAGTGGGCAGTACCGATTACATCAAAAAAGGCTTAGCACTCTCTCAAGAACTTTTATCCTAAGAGAAACCTTTGGCAGTTGATCAATTTCTTTAAGAAAGGAGCAGTTTTTGTTTTAAAAACTGCCCCCTTTTTTTAGGAAAAAGATTGGTATTCGAATCAGGAAACGGTATACTAAGAGTTGTATTTTGTCATAGAAAGGACTGAACCAATGTTTTTTACAAATTTCATAAAAGCGATTTTATTTGGGATCATTGAAGGGATCACGGAATGGCTGCCAATCAGCAGCACGGGTCACTTGATTCTAGCCAACGAATTTATCGGATTGAATGTAACTCCCGAGTTTATGACGATGTTCAATGTTGTCATACAACTGGGTGCGATTTTAGCAGTCGTCTACTTATATTTCCATAAACTAAACCCTTTTTCACCGCAGAAAAATGAGTTAGAGAAAAAAGATACATGGACGTTATGGTTTAAAGTCGTCGTGGCGGTCTTGCCATCGGTTATTATCGGATTACCGTTAGATGATTGGTTAGATGCGCACTTCTACAACTTTTTCTCCGTTTCGATCGTCTTGATCGTTTATGGGATCGGCTTTATCGTGGTAGAAAAACGCAACAAAAATAAAGCACCAAAATGTACCGATTTGAACAAGTTTACCTACAAAGCGGCATTGATCGTAGGAATGTTCCAAGTATTGGCATTGATCCCAGGAACTTCTCGTTCTGGTGCTACTATCTTAGGTGCTATCATGATCGGCGCTTCTCGTTATGTTGCTGCTGAATTTTCATTTTTCTTAGGTATTCCCACCATGTTTGGTGCCAGTGCCTTGAAAATCTTCAAGTTTTTGAAAGATGGCAATGCCTTTGATTTCCAAGGAACCGTCATCTTATTGACAGGAACCATCGTGTCATTCATCGTTTCGATCATCGCGATCCGTTTCTTGATGAACTACATCAAACGGAATGATTTTACCGTATTTGGATGGTATCGCATCGTTTTAGGAATCATTTTGATCGGCTATTGGCTGATCCAATTATAAGCAAAAAGAGCAACTCTTGGGCAGGTAACTGCCGCAATAGTTGCTCTTTTTTTCGTTTGAATGCTCTCTAGTTCCTCACGTGTTTTTGATCACCATACCATCGATGATATCAACCGCACTTTCGGTGTCGTTGATAATCGATTCAAAGCGATCATAAATATCTTTCCACTTAATAATTTCCAGCACTTCTTTTTCATCCGTAAACAACGCTTTTTTCATTTTTGAATACAAAAGATCTGCTTCTGATTCAATCGTATTTACATCGTTGATCATTTGACGCAATGTTTTTGAATTTTTGAACTTCGGAAACTCTTTTAATGCTGTTTCGACCCCCTGTGTCGCTTGAACGATCATTTCAGCAAATAAGTTCGTCTCAGGGCGAATCTTCGTAATGACCAAATTCTCAAATAAATAAGTCAGTCCCATAATGCCATCCAAAATATCATCTAAACGCTCAGAGATGACCAGGATGTCTTCGCGATCGATCGGTGTGATAAATGAGTCGTACAACTCATTCGTTAACTCAGCGATCACCTGATCGCCTTCCTTTTCTAATCCATGAATCTCAGCTGCCGCTTCACTTAACGCTGTTTCAGAGTAATCATTGATCAACAGCGAAAAACGTTTCGCAGCTAGATGGCCATTTGTTGCCAACTGCTCCATTGCCGCAAAATAATCAAATCCTTTTTTTCGTGCCATTACTTTCTCTCCTCACAAAATTAGCAATAAAATTTTCACCATTAGAAACGCAATCAACCCGCAACCAGGGAACGTTAAAATCCAAGCATAGATCATTTCTTTAACGATGCGCCAATCAACGCTAGAAAAACGTCGAGAAGCCCCTACCCCCATGATGGCAGTCGTTTTTGTATGGGTCGTTGAAACTGGGATACCAAATACGGAAGACAAGAACAAACAGATCGCAGCGGTAACATCTGCAGAAAAGCCCTGGTATTTTTCCAGTTTTACCATATCCATCCCTACTGATTTGATGATTTTCATCCCACCGACAGAAGTACCGATCCCCATGGTCAAGGAACAAAGAACCATCACCCAGAGTGGGATCGAAAAGCCATTGCCGGTCTTTTCAGCAAGATTGTTGTAGAAAAGCCCTAACATGAAGACACCCATAAATTTTTGGCCATCTTGTGCACCATGTAAGAACGCATTGGCACCAGCCGCAATGGCTTGACCAACTGTAAAAATTTTGTTGGCTTTTCGCCGTTGGGTATCGCGAAAGAGCCATACGATCAGTTTCGTGATCAGAAAGCCGCCAATGAAGCCCATCAACGTAGAAACGACAAGACCGATCAAAACTTTCAGCCACTCATCGCCATTGACTGCATGTAACCCACCAAGGGCCATGGCTGCACCAGTCAGTCCTGCGATCAACGCGTGAGATTCACTAGTTGGGATCCCAAAATACCAAGCTGCGACCGTCCAAACAACAATTGAAAACAAGGCAGCGGCTAATGCGATCTGTGAGACCCGAAAACTCCCGCCTGAATCAAAAGTCACAATGTTGCTGATGGTTTCTGCAACTTGTGCATTAAAATACGTCATCACTAGCACACCTAAGAAATTCATGACGACTGCCATGCCAATGGCGATATTCGGGCGTAAGACTCTCGTGGAGACAGCGGTTGCAATAGCATTCGGAGCATCCGTCCAGCCGTTGACGAAAATCACCCCTAATGACAACACAATCGTTAGAAACAAAGCGATATTCACATAGATTCCCCCATTTAAAAATTCCGAAGTAATCATAGCATAGAAAGCTGTTTCTGTGTAAACTTTTTATAACTATTCAGTAAAAAATGTGTAAAGAAGCATTTTTAAAATCCATAAAGCAAAAAATAGCACGGCCAAAAAACAAATTTTTGTGTTAAGTAAAATTTCTTTACAACTTTTATTGCAATCACTCTTGGCATTAGGTATAATGACTAGTGTTGATTTATACGTTTTCTAAACGTAATTGAACTTTTTTTTCGGAGGTGAAATACATGCCAAACATTGAATCTGCAATCAAACGTGTTCGCACAAGCGAAGCGGCTAATGCTAAGAATTCATCTCAAGTAAGCACAATGCGTACAGCAATCAAAAAATTTGATCAAGCTGTTGAAGCTGGTGCTGATAACGTAGATGCGTTATATAAAGATGCTGTTAAAGCAATCGATATGGCTGAGACTAAAGGATTGATCCACAAGAACAAAGCTAGTCGCGACAAATCTCGTTTAAGTAAAAAAATTGCAAAATAAGCAAATTAAGAAAGGCGCAGCAATCATCGATTGCTGCGCCTTTCTTTTTAACTTACTGTTTGCCATGTTTTAAAACAAATAGCTGGAACAAATACTCTTTGTCCATCTGACCACTTTTTACTAAGTAATCATTTTCGATCAATTCACTATATAGTGCCGCTAATTGCTTTTCTCCAAACCCCCGAGCTTGCTGCATCGCTAACTTCACTCGGTACGGATGAATCCCCAACGTTTCTGCTATATTGGCTTGCTGGTAGCCAATTTTCATCAAAATCGCCGCCTGTAACAGCAGACGGACTTGGCTGATCAAGATAGCATTGATCTTGATCGTCTCTTCCCCTTGCAATAATAGATCGTCATACAAGCGCAACGCATCCGATACGTTCCCCTTTAAGACATCGCTGGTTAATTCAAAGACATTGTGTTCCAACGTCTTAGGGATCAACTGCAAGACGATCTCTTTCGTAATTTTATTGCCATTTCCTGCATACAGCCGTAGTTTCTGTAACTCCTGCATCGCTTTTGATAGGTGCAGATCCGTTAACCGTAAAAACAAATCAAACGCCTCTCGGCTCATTTCGATGCCATCATTGGCCAACGACTGTTGGAGATACTGACGCACGTCGGCTTCTTTCATAGGTGCGACATCAATCACAACTGCGGCTTTCTTCAACTGCTTAGTAATTTTTTTCCGTTCATCTAATTTATCGACATCTGCAAAAATCACCATTACCGATGATTCCAATGGGTCTTTGATATAATTCAAAAAATCATCTAGGTCATGCTCAGGTGCATTGCTCTTTTTTTCAGCCGTTAAGAAAAATGGCCGCTCAACGAACAGTAATCGCTGATCGCCAAAAAAAGGCAACGATTGGGCTTCTTGGATCACCATATCAAGGGGATCTTTCTCCATGTCAAAGGAAGCAAAATTCAGATCATCTTTCCCAACGGAAAAACGCTCCAAAAAGGCCGTGCGAACTTGCTCTTGTAAAAACATTTCACTGCCGATGACCAGATAAATCGATTGCAACTCCTTGGTTCGAATTGCTTGCAACGCTTTTTGTAATTCCATCGTTCCCCCCGCTTTCATTCTTATCCTACCATTAGTCAATCGGATAGTCTAGCAGCGTTTTTATCAAAAATGATTGTTGTTTTTCAGACCAAATAAATTGGATCATGCCTTGCTGATCGGTTCGCAAAACGGTCTGATTTACCAACGTTTCAAGCACCTCTTCATGAGGATGCCCGTACCGATTGTTCCGTCCACTTGAAACGATCCCGAATTGGGGATCGATTGCCGCAACAAACTCAGGTGCCATCGAGGTTCGACTGCCATGATGCCCTAGTTTCAATACATCAACCTTTAAATTCGGATAATCATGAATTAACTTTTTTTCCCCTGCCTGTTCGAGATCGCCAGTAAACAAAAATGTTTTATCCCCTACCTTGGTTTTAATCACCAGCGAATCTTCGTTTTGTCCTGCACCTGATTCTGGTGCCAATACTTGCAACTGAAGGAAATCACCCACCACTTGGCCAACCGTCGTCCAAACAACGCTTGTCTGCTTAGGCAGTTCGTTTAAAAGCTTGGCGATGCGGTGATCTTGTTCACTTCCTGGTACAAGATATAACGTTTCAACAGGAATCGCCTTCATCAATGCTAGCGCATCTCCCATATGGTCCGTGTCCCCGTGAGTTAGAAACAAACCAGTAATCTTCCTGACTCCCTCCCCTTTAAAAAAAGGAATCAATGTAGATTCCGCGGCAGCTTGTCGTTTGCGCTCTTGCCAGTTTTCTTTCGGAAAAGATAGAGAACCTCCAGTATCGATCACATAAACTTCGCGATTTTTTTCTGCCTGTAAAACGATACTATCGCCTTGACCAACGTCGACATAACTAATGGTGGGTAAAACGCGATTCTGTTGAAAGACGATTGGTACAACAAGCGAAAAACAGATCACCAGCAGCCACCGTTTCTTTTGGTAACAGAGCAGGCCAAGCAAACAACAACTAGCTGCCAATCCTGCAGGAAGGGCACCCACCGTTATCGATACGCCTCCTACAGCGCCCACGGCAACTTCCATAAGTAATAAAAGCTCTTCAAAAAGGGCAATCAGCCCACTGATTGTTGGGAAAAGCGTCCCAGCAATGAACATTAAGAAACAGGCTGGCAGCAAAACCAATTGAAAAAACGGTAAAAAGACAAACGTCAAAAAGCCCCCAAATAATGGAAATTCATAAAAGAGCGAGACAATGACAGGCGCAGCCAGCACCGTGAGGAGCTGACTGCGCCAAAACCACGTCAATTTGATTGGTCGCTGCATCATTATCAGGAAGGTCATCAAAAGACTTAGTTGCCCCGATGTTTGAAGCAATACTTTGGGATCAACGAATAAAAGAGCCGTTAAGACGATCCCATAATGATCACTTGCCGATAGCCGTCGTTGATAAAGAGTGGTCACTTGAGTAACCGACAATGCCAAGACAGCACGCCAGACACTAATGCCGCCGCCACAAATCCCAATTACGACCAAGAAAAAGACCCCCATTGGCAACAGCATTTCTTGTTGCGTAAACCCCAATCGGCAGAAGCATCCGCGAAACCACTTGAAAAATAAGACGACATGCATTCCTGAGATCGTAAAGAAATGCAATAAGCCACTCGCACGATACATTTGACGTACTTCTTGAAAGTCATGGTCTTTAAAACCAAAGAGCAACGCATTGATATAGGCTGCTGAGCGTTCAGGAAAGATTCGTTGCACAGAAGAAATAACCTCTGCTCGAATTTTTGCAAGCGAAAAGCCTGAGTCTGCTGCTTCCATTCCTACCATTTGCTCGATATGGACTGTGCCAATAATTGATCGACTGGCTAGATAGGCAGAATAGTCAAACCCGTGGCGGTTTCGTGGTTTTTCAGGAAGAGAAAAAAATCCATTCACCAGCAGCTTTCTTCCCCAATCGGATCGATCCTGCCATTGCTGTTTTTCAGTCTCTGAAGAAATCGTGTAACGGCCAATCACTTTACCTGCGGAAGATTTTGCTTCAAACGTAAGCAGATCGCCATTGATTTTGATCGTGTCTGGCAACACATTGACTACCCCTTGATACTCACCTTCTTGTATGTTTCCAGTCCGAGAAAGACAGACGCGGACACTTAACAGCAACAGTCCGACAAAACAAATCATGCACAAAAATGCTTGTCGTCTTAAGACAAGCATCCCGAAATAATAAAGTGCAATGAGTCCCAGTAAGATGGACTGCACATAGTAAGCAGTCACCGAACAAGCGAAGATAATACTAAGAAATAAAAATGAATCAGTTCTCTTTTGTTGGTTGTGCATCATTCAGCACACCAAATGAAAGTTTTTCAAAATACACCGGATCAAGTTCAACTTGGTGGACGGAAGCACCTACTTGTTGAATCAATTCCATTGCATACTGATTGTTACGATAGTCATTCAAATAATGGATCGTTTTGACCCCTGCTTGCAAAATTGCTTTCGTACAGGGAAGGCAAGGAAAATGCGTCACATAGATTTCCGCATTGTCTGTTGACACCCCTAATTTTGCACATTGCAATAAGGCATTCATTTCTGCATGAATCGTCCGAATACAATGGTCATCGACAACATAACAGCCATCGTCGATGCAGTGTACATCGCCACTGACTGACCCATTGTAGCCTCCAGCGATGATTCGGCGATCTTTGACTAATGTAGCGCCGACTTCAAGTCGGGAACACGTACTGCGTAAAGAAAGTAAAACAGCTTGCGCCATAAAATACTGGTCCCAAGGGATTCTCGTATTGCTCATTCATTTGCTCCTTTGCGATTGATTAGTTCTATTCTAATCGAATTTCTTGAATTTTCAACCGTCATTTCTTAGTATTTCTTACTTTTATTTGGTTCAGTCCGTCACTGTAATCATCTCTTTCAAGGACTCAAAGGTCTTCTCTCCGATGCCTGTGATCTTTTTTAGGTCATCAATCTGTTTAAAAAAGCCATATTCTTCGCGGTAAGCGATGATTGCTTCTGCTTTTTTGGCACCCACGCCTGGCAGTTCTTGCAGTTGCTGCGCATTGGCTTGATTCAGATTGATTTGTGTCACTGCTGTCTGGCTGCCACCTACTCCTGAAGCATTCATCTCCGTAAACGCTTGATCCTCTTTATGCGGGACGATCACCATCTGTTGATCTTGCAGCACCTGTGCTAAGTTTATGGCTGTTTCTAACGCCTCTTCTGTCAGACCACCTGCTTGTTCGATCAATTCATACATCCGCGCACCTGATTTTAAACGATAAATGCCCGGTTGGTGCACTTCTCCTTTGACATCGATAACGATCTCATACTCTTCATCGTGAAGACCATCTTCTTGAAGGGTTCCACCTTCCCCCATTTCAGACGATTGACCTTCTGCATCTGCCATTGATTGCCAGTTTGTTTCTTTGTTTTGCGAGAACGGTACAAACCAGATGATCAGCAAAACCATCAAAACAGCACCACCAACTGCAAATCGCCAATAGTCTTTGAGCAGCTTCCATTGATCCATTTTCACCACCTCATAGATGAAATACGCAAAAAGTAATCAAGGACAGAAAAAAAGTCAACACTTTCCACGTGTCGACTTTTTCACCAGCTAAGAAGTAATCGTATAGTGACAGGTAACTTTCTTTTGACTCCTCACATCCTCTATTTTCTCGCTGACTATTCTAAAACCTTTCATCTGACTGATTTCATAGCCACATGTTCGTGGCAACTCCACCGTTAAGCGAACGGTACGATCAGTCTTTTCCCAGCTTAAAGTTACTAGTCCAAACGTACTTTGTAAGGAGCCTTTGACATGGGCTACAGGTACATCGAAGGCTGGTTGTATCAGTATCCCAGCGCTTGTCATCTGAATGCCTAATAAATGACGGACAAACCAATACCCATAAGAAGCAAACATGGCATGATTCAACGAACCCTCGTAAGTGGCTGAATGTTGCGGCGTTGGAAAATGTTCCATCAAAGTGCCGTTTCCGCTTGCCAGCATTGCTGCATAACTAGGTGCAGATTTCCTCGTTAACCAATTAAAAATAATATCATTATAGCCAGCTTCAGCCAGCAACTGATAACTCCATGCCATCCCGAAGATGCCGAAAGAGAAAATCCCCTCTTGCTGCTTGATCCGTTGTACTAATTTTGGCAAGATTTGTTTTTTTTCACTGAGTCCCGTTTTCATTGCAAAGATCATGCTAGACAAGGTGCCCGCACCGTATTGCTCATTTCCTTTAGAAAACTGCTGTTTGATTTGCTGTGTCGTGTACTGGATCGCTGCTGTCACTCGCTGACAATAGTCCTCGTTACCAATGATCCTCGAGTCGATCAATTCTTGGTAACGCTGTAGTAAAAGCAGATACATGCAGGCAGAGCAAAAGGACTGATCTGGCGAAGTAATGACCCCGTTTTGCTGAGTTTCATCAATTGCTCCCCAATCACCGAGGCAGCACTGGGCGATATAATCAAAATCAAAAGCGAGTAAATAGTTGAGGTGCCGTTCCAACTGTGGACGCAGCTTGGCAACCGCTGCTTGTTTCCCATAGGTCTTGACCAATGCCAAAGCAAGCTCTGAAACTACCAATTGCCATCCTAACGCACCACCACCATTTGATGGACCATTTGTCATGATTCCTACAAATGGCGCAGTTGCAGTCATTGCACCATCTGGTCGTTGGTCGTTGGCAAAATCCCACAACACTTTTTCCAACAACGGCTCAATCGCCAGATCTGCCATCTGTGTTGGCAATAAAGCGACGATGTCTCCCCCATATCCGAACCGCTCACGGGTGCAGTCCTCAAAATACGAGTGGATGTTGTTCAACCGCGTGGCTTGGCCAACCGCCCATAACTGATTCAAGAAGGGATCGGAGGTTTCAAGGGTTACCAACGATTTCACATCCGTATGCAGGCGATAGGCTTTGATTGCGCCCACAATCGCTTGAAGCTTGTTAGCAGGTTTCGTCTCGATCAACGCATAGCGAAAGGAATGATACGTGTAGCGATTTTCAAAAACGAACGTCCTCGCTGCCGTTTTCGCAATGATGTCTCGTTGAACGATGGGATCATCTGGCTGCTTCCCTTCATAGGGATCGTATATGCCATAAGTTCCACTGATCGTAGACGTATAATCTGGGTTGCCTTGCTCATCTAATGTTTCTGCATAGCTGATTCTGATCTGACCAATGAAATCTTTCTCAAGTGTACAAGCAAATTGACCGCTGATGATTTGACCGAAGTCAATGAGCAGTCCCGCTGCAGTTTCGGTCATTTTTTGGGGAACGATCGATTGTGTGCGCTTGATTTTAGGAATAAAGCTTGGCTTAAAACGTCCGGCGGGACCAGCAATTTGTACCGTTTTTCCTTCTGATCGAGGATCAGGTACATCGGTAACGATTTCTCCTATATAAAGATTGTTTTGCAAATAAGGCCCAAAACTACTTTGCCACTGATTGTCTGAGTAAATGTAGCGATTCTCTCCTCCGTCATTTAACTGAAGCTCCCCCCAGAAACAAGGTTTACCGATCGCTAGTTGTTTGCGGATGTTATACCGACCTAAAATCTCAATCGGAGCAGGGTTGTACCAGCCATTCGCAAGTTCAACTTCGATCCGATTGTCTCCCTCCTGTAAAAAATCAGTTAACTCATAAGTATCATAGTAGACGACTCGATCATAGTTCGTTACATCACTGTTTAAATAAACATCTGATACGGTTTTACCATTAACAGACAAGCGATAAAAACCAAGCCCGCAGCAATCGATCACTGCATAGGAAGGACACTTTTCCAGTGTGAAGGAGCGGGACAAGCAGCTATTTTTCTCTTCTGAAAAGTAAAACCGTTCTTTTTTAATTGGATCATCTAAGCGAGTGATCCACTTGCCCATGGTTTCTTTAGGTTGCTCACGCTTTTCTATCGTGAAAAACAAACTGCTGTAAACGGTGACATCGCTTCCTGCTCCTGCTGTCAATTTGACTTGATATTTTTTTCGCTGTGGATGCTGTGGTAAGTGGACCGCCATTTTATTCTCAGAAGCGGCTATGTTGGAAACGTCATACACTGCTTGCTGCTGTTCATTGAAAAGTTGCAATCGATAGCCTTGGTGATTGGTCATCGACCACTCAATAAGGACCGGATCATTTAAATCCACTGTTAATGGCTTTGTCTTCCCGTTGATAGTTATCGTTTCTTTCATAGGCTGCTCCTTTCGTGGGTTATTGTGCTTCTTCAATACAGATCTGCTTATCAGCAACTTTGATAAATGGCAACCAAATCACCGTTGCGATCACGATCAAGACGATTTGTAGCAATGCGCCCATGATACTACCAGTGACAAAATAGCCGCTAATGATCGGCGGAGTCGTCCAAGGAATTTGTGCAAGCCCTGTTGGGATCGGGACTAACCCGAAATAAAAGGCAAAGTAAGCGACGGTCGTTGTGACGGCATTCGCAAAAACAAAGGGAATGAGAAAACTGAAATTCAACATTAACGGTATCCCGAACAACGCTGGTTCACCGATATTGAAAATATAAGGAACACTAGCAATTTTTCCAACCTCTTTGTACTGTTTGCTTTTTGCTACGATCAAAATAGCAATGATCGCACCGACGACCCCAATCGAGGCAAAATGATTCCGAAAGCTCATACTGATAATATTCGTTGGAATCTCTCCGGCCACTGATGCCACACGATTTTGATCTTCAAGGACTTGATGGATTGGGTCCATCACTGCTTGAATGATCGAAGTTCCATGAAGGCCAAAAAACCACAAGAATTGCTCGAAAATTTTCACAACGACCATTCCAACTAGGGAGCCACCTAACATAGTTAATGGAATCCCAAGGGTCCCATTGATCAACGTCATGGCATCACTGTTAAATAAGGCTTCGATGATGAGTCGGATGACCCAAATCGTCGTGATGACAAGAAAAGATGGAATCACCGATTCAAATGGTCCAGAAACAGCTGGTGGAACCGCTGCTGGCATTTTGATTTTGATTCCTTTGCCCTCAATTTTTTTATAAAGAACTGTACTAAAAATACCGACAATAATCGCTAAAAACATCGATTGCGCGCTAACGCGGGTGATATCTAAAAAAGCCCCTGCTTCCATTGCATCCAACGGTGTTAATAGTAAAAAGGAAACAAAAGCAGTTAAGACACATTGCAAAACATTTGTTTCAAGTTTTTCTGCCAGTGATTTTGCGAGGGAAATGACAACTAGCAAACCACCGATTGCGAGTGTGGCATTGTTGACATAGAGCAATTTCTCTTGCCAGACACTAGCATCTTCTGTTCGCAACACCATAGTAATAAAATCGGTCACTTGTTGGATCGGAAAAAAAGCAATAATTAAAAAGATCGACGCAATAAAGGTGAATGGCATGTAAGCTAACATTGCATCCCTAACTGAAGTAATATAAATATTCCCATTGACTTTACTTGCAAATGGACCAAGGGTACTTTGGATCTTATCCCCTAATGATGGTTTGTCGTGGTTCATGGTGATTCCCCATTTCTTTCGAATTTGCTGGTACTATTGACTATTATTATCATCCGGATTATGATAATTGATAACGCTACCATACAAGTATTATATACTATCTCTACCTGTCTTCAATGACGATACTCTACTATTTCATTGACTATTTTTTACCTAAGGAGAAAGCTATGGATAAACAAAACATTCTGCAGCAGTTACAACAATTGACGACTACTGAAGAAATAGCCCTTAAAAAGACGCAAACCCTTCCATACAATTATGAGGATTTCAAGAAAGTCTACACTGAGAAAAATGAGCCAATTTACCAATATACCTTCGAAAAACACCTTTCTCGTCTCATACGAAAACGACCGCAGGATAGCGGATTTCTTAAGACAAGCCAGCTATTGATTTTAAAACATGCACGCTTTTCTTCTACACCACTACATCAGCATGATTTTATCGAAATGAATTATGTTTTTTCTGGAACAGTCACGATCATGATCAATGAGAAAAAAGTGATCCTAAAGGCGGGTGACTTTTGCTTACTAGATACTGGGGTGATCCACCAAATTATCGAAACAAATCAAGACGATATTGTTATTAACTTTTTGATCAGCAAAGAGTACTTTTCCACGCAGATGCTCAGTCGGTTGGCCTCCAATAGCATGATCGCCGATTTTGCCATCAATGCGTTATCTGAAAGCCAAAAGCACAATCAATATCTAGTGTTTGAAACGAGTAACAACGACTATTTGATTGATGCGATTTTCGGGGTCTTGGCCCAGTTCTTCAATCCCTCCTTCGGTTCTCATGAGGTCATCCATTCCTATATGATCATTATTTTTTCCGAACTTGTTCGTAATTTCCAAGAAAAACAACGGATCGAGTCGCAAAACAGTGACCAATTGTACCTCGGAGAAGTGTTGGACTATCTGGAGAAACATTTCGCTACTTGCACACTAGCTTCGGTTGCGGAGACATTTGGATACAACCCGAGCTATTTGAGTCGCCGTATCAGTCAGCAGCTTGGTCGATCCTTTGTGACGATCCTTCAAGAATTAAAACTCAATCAAGCCAGTTTATTGTTGAGAAACTCTTCCCTACCTGTGGAACAAATCGCACACCAAGTCGGCTATAAAAATGTCTCATTCTTCTATAAGCTGTTTCAAAAGAAGTATCAGTGCTCTCCTCATGCCTACCGTCAAAACTAAACAATACTGTTGCACACCATTTTATCGACAAAAAAACACTGCTCACTTGATGCTGCTAACGCAGCAATCTCAAATGAGCAGTGTTTTTTAACTAATCAGTTTCACGCAATTCAGGAATTTACGACGCCGATCCTCGGTGATACAACGTTGTATAATATGGCTGTTCGCTAGTATCGATCGCAATACCGATCCCGAGAAATTGATACTCATCGTTTAGAATCGTTGCCCGATGTCCCTCTGAATTCATTAAACCTTGATGGGCGTAAATACTGCTGGCCTGGCCAAATGCCAAATTCTCCCCTGCAGCAGTGAAGCTGATCCCGTCTTCTTGCATCCGATCAAATGGAGTCGATCCATCTAACCCGATATGGTCAAAGTATCGATGTTCTGCCATATCTTGGCTATGCTTCACGGCGGTCTCACTGGTTGCTTCGCTGAAACCAAGGGGTGACAAACCAAATTTCACTCGGGTGGCATTCGTTAATTCAAATAACTGTGTTCGTAAACCGCTTAAAATGGCGGTTTGATTTTGGCGAAAATCATTCGCATGGCGTGTTTCTAGGGAACGATTGATGATTTGGATCGCAGTCACTGTATCTTCGGCATGAACATCATAGAAAAAAGTAATCAATTGATCGTCTTGCAAGAACAGATCATAGTCGGCATCCGAATCGATGCGATACCGTCGTGATCCTCGTTGTAGACTTTCTTGACGCGTCCCCATCTGATTACGAACGCTTGCTTTTGAAGACCCGATACCTAGCGTGTCATCGATAAGAATCGTGTCTTGATTCGTATAGATCCCTTGCGCAATATCATGTTCATCGTACATCACCATCATGAAGTTACGAAAATCATCGTGATAGGAAGTCCAGTTCAGTCCATACCGATTCGCTGATTCATTGATCGCTTCCCCAAAGGTTTCTTCGATCACTTGTCGTGATTCATTATATAAATATGTCTGGGCAGGCGTTTCTGCCGCTGGCCTTGCTGAAGTATCTTGTGAAAGAGATAATTGGGACGAGAGAGATTGAGTGATCTCGTTGAGTCGGGCATCACGAAATGCCAAGCGCCCGTCTTGCCATGTGATCATCTGGCTTGCAAAATAAAGAAGCCCGATGAGAAAAATGCTTTTGATTAAAAATTTTATTTTTTTCATATGACACCTCCGTCAATGAATCTTTATGTGTTAACTTTAGCACGATCGTTTATCCATTCATCCCTAGATTGGATCGCTGATGCACCCTTCCTGTCTTTTCTAAAGACTATCATTCCTGTGGGAAGTTGACCAGCTGCATCATGAAATTTCTTAGATGATCTAGGTCTTTTTAAGCTCCTGTTAAGAAACTTTTTTTACTCACGAAAACTTTGCAGCGCCATCGAACGCTCCATCAAGGGATTGGCGATTTTAGCTAATGTATGTCGATCGTATTCTTCTGGTCGCTTGATGGTGAGGTAAAGAATAAACTGTGGATCATCCGTTGGGTAGATGGAGACCGCCGAATAAATATAATCAAACTCTCCCGTCATGTAGCCTTGACCATTCTCATTGGCGATCTGAGCAGTCCCAGTTTTGACAGAAATCTCATGGTTCGTCAGTTGGTATACATCATAAGCGGTGCCATAACGTTCATCCGTCACTACATCGGTCATGTATTCCAATACAGCATCAGCTGCTGCTTGTGAAATAGGCTGGGAAACGACTTCTGGAAAAACTTGGGTCTCTTCCCCTACTCGCCGAATCAATTGCGGACGTATCATCTCGCCACCATTGGCAAATGCACTAAATAGCTGCATCATCTGCATCTGATTGACGCCGATCGCATGGCCATAGGAACTCATGGCATAATCCACCCGATTTCTTGAAGGTAAGATCCCAGGCACTTCCCCAGGAAGCTCACTTCCTGTAACTTTCCCTAGTCCAAAATCAGTTAAATACTGTGCCCAATGCTCAAAACCGATCCGTTGCTGAAGTCGAACCATCCCTGTGTTGCTTGACCAAGCTAACGCTTGCCGCATCGTCAACTCACCATTTGCTCCTGAGTCGTGGTCATTGATGACTCGATCTTCAATCTGCATACTCACAGGATTGTAGCGTTCCGTCGGATCAAAAACACCTTCATCAATAGCGGCCGCAACGGTTGCCAGCTTCAAGGTCGAACCAGGTTCATACATCTCTTCCGTAAAAAGATTACGCCAAATAAAGTGTTCATCCGCAATTCCTTCTTGGGTCTCTGGATGAAAACTAGGTCTTTGAGCCATCGTTAAAATCTCCCCAGTTTTCGCATCCATCAATAAAGCCGTTAGATTTTCTGGTCGTGTTTGTTCCATAACTTCATCCATCACTGATTCAGTGAATAACTGCAGATGAGCATCTAATGTCGTCCAAACATCATTCCCATCTACTCCTTCTTCTACGGTTTGATTGGTTGCGGGAACAGGATTCCCTGAAGCATTGACTTGAAAGGACTCTCGCCCATTTTGATTCTTCAAAAAGTCGTTGAGTACATATTCTAATCCAGAAACTCCGACTCGGATCTCTTCATCATCTGACGTTGTCCCTATTAAATGTGAAGAAAAGATACCATTCGGATAACTGCGACTTGAACGAGCATCGAAATAGATACCATTGATTCCAGCTGCATCAAACGCCGCTTCGATTTGATTTCGAGTAGTCACACTTAGACCACTGCCAACATTGCCAAATTCCACTTGAAAGACAGGCGGATCTGTTTGATTCGCACCATCTGACAAGATTGACAAAACTTGCTCGTTAGAAATAGGTAAATACTCCGAAAGAATCGCTGCGGTCTCCTCAAAGCGCGCTCTGTCTAGATACATGGGTCGTCCATTATCAATGTAATCTTCAGAAAGAACCGCTCGAACAGTATAGGAAAGAATATCCTGTGCGATCACTGTCCCCTGCCGATCAAAAATCGCCCCTCGACTTGTTTCGATCGATCGTGAACTATAATACAAATTTTCTATTCTTTCAGACAAAGAGACGCCTGCAATCACGCCGACTTGAACAATGTAAATCAAACGTGCAGAAAACCCCATAAAAAGCGCAAGACTGATTATGTATAACCAATGACCGACTAGCTTACGATTTTTCTTTGCTTTTTTCTTTCTCACCATATGATAGTCATACATCGCCAAAGCGCTCCTTTCGATTGAATATACCTCTATAGTATTGGCTATTTGTGATGATCTTGTGAGGGAAAGAACAATTATTTTTCAAAGAGTCATTTTCCTATTAATTCAGCGATTATGCTGTGATATACTTTAAAAAATATAAATTATTTTTAAGGATGTGAATAAAATTGCAAAAAATATTGATCGTTGATGATGACACCCATATGCGTGCCCTAGTGAAAACTTATGCGGAGATCGAAGGGTATCTATGTTTTGAAGCATCAGATGGAAAAGAAACTTTGGAAAAATTAACCAATCATTCATTCGATTTGATCCTCCTAGATGTCATGATGCCGGGAAAAGATGGCTTTCAGACGCTTTCGGAAATCAGAGGAAGCTGTAACACGCCTGTCATTATGATTACCGCTCGAAAGGAAGAGTATGACAAACTCTTTGGCTTCAATCTTGGTGCCGATGATTATATTGCCAAGCCATTTAGCCCTAAAGAGCTGATGGCTCGCATCAAAGCTGTGTTGAAACGAAGCAGTCAGTTTCAGTTCGAAAAGATCGTTTTTGGTGATCTCGAAGTCAATGTTTTTTCTCATACTGTAACGATCAATGGGAATCCTCTGCCGCTTACGCCAAAAGAATTCGATCTGCTGGTCTATTTGACGAAAAATAATCATATCGCTTTGAGCCGAGAATCAATTTTAAAAGGTGTCTGGGGCTTTGATTATTTTGGAGATACCAGAACAGTGGATACACACATCAAGTCCTTGCGAGAGCGTCTAGGGGATTACCGTGAGTTGATCCAAACGGTATGGGGAGTTGGGTATAAATTTGATTATGAAGACTAGTCGGTTAGGTTTTACTTACATCAAAAGTAAATTACTCGTGCGGCTTTGGTCCGCCAATATGCTGCTGGTCATCATTGGCATCGCTTTTTTGTGGACTGTTCAAATTTTGCTCTTTGAACCAAATTATATCAATGTAACGAAAGAATCACTTTTAGAAACAGTTCAGGAAACAGCTGCCGCTATTGAAGAAATGGCAGTAGATCCAGATGATTTACCAGAAGAGCCATTACTTTTCCTCAGTAAAACGATCGTTGGGACTCTTTTCTTAGTCGACGCGGATGGCGAAATTCTGGCGGCATTTAACAATGGCCAACAATTAAACATAGATGGGTTGAGCAACGAATACAACTGGTTGTTATCTCACGCACCAACTGTCCTTGATGGTGAGAGCTTGAGTGCTGTAGAAGACTTTGAAAAGTCTTCTGCCATTCTTATTGGCGTTCCTACCACTCTTTTCCAACGCCCAGCTGCCCTTTTGCTCTCCAATACGATCACTCAAATCGAAGCGCTTCAAAGCTTAAATCGACAGCAACTCTTTCTATTCACCATCATATTAACTATTTTTGCGTCAACGATCTCCTTTTTTTTAGCACAGCATTTTATTCGCCCGATCAAAACCATCAAAGAAGCCATCATCCGCTTAACCAACGGCGAGCTTTATTCCGTACCCAAACTTAACCGTAGTGATGAATTAGGTACACTTTCTGAATCAGTTGCGGACTTAAGCACAGAACTTCAGCGAGTAGACGTGTTGCGCAAAGAAGTGATTGCCAATGTTTCTCATGAACTACGCTCCCCCCTCGCGTTGATCACTGGCTATGGGGAGATGGTACGTGATGTATCTGGAAGCGACGAACGCCTTCGAAAAGAACATATGAACCTAATTATCAGCGAAGCCCACCGCATGAGTGCTATGGTCGATGACATCATGGATTTCTCTATCATGCAAGCAGGCTACACACATCTTAAAAATGAAATCTGGAATACATACGAGGTGGTTTCCTCCGTCGTTGCTTACGCAAGAGGGATCGCCAATCAATATGACATCACTGTAGATTTTGAAGCAGATAGTAAGAATGGAAATGCTCTTTTTGATCGCATCAAAATGGAACAGGTTTTGCGTAATTTAATAAACAACGGCATCAACCATACACCTAAAAATGAACGACTCTTAATCAAATTAACGAATACATCTGCAGGAACAAAAGTTGCTGTCATCAATCCTGGAAAAGATATCCCTCCAGAACAACTCGAACTTATTTGGGAAAGATACCAACGCGTCCAACATCAAGCAGGACATAAAGAAGGAACCGGCATCGGCTTAGCGATCGTAAAAACCATTTTGACTTCTCATGCCTTCGAATATGGTGCTGAGTCGAAAAATGGCGTGACTTGTTTTTGGTTTGTTGTGCCGAGACTAGAAGATCATGCAGTTCTTTAATAAATGCAGCTCTTATATTTTCAGGCACATCTAAAAACCTCTTACAACTCATTTCCTGTAAGAGGTTTTTATAATTCGCTGATTTTCACTGAGTTTCAAGGACCTAACCATGAATAAGAGGTCAGAGTTAAGAATTAAAAGACATCCAACGCTTCCCAGAAATCTTGGGATTTTTTAAACAGATTTTTTGATTACTTATTTTTTCTATGTTCTTCCAGACGAAAGACATTCAACAATGACACAGAAACGGGAGAAGAATCAGGATTTGTTTCCATGATATCCTCCATAAATGCCCACCATTTTTGATTGACCTTCGTCCTTGATGCTTGTGCCCAAAGCTTCTCATCAGTTATTTCTAAAATACCAAACAAATCATTTGTCTTAGGATCTAAGTAGATTTCATAGCTTTGAACACCATGCTGGGAAAGCATATCTACCATTTCAGGCCATAACTCGTCATGACGTTTTTTATAAAGTTCTTGATACCCATCAAGCAATTTCATTCGGATCGCTTTTTTGATCATCACATCTTCACTCCTTCACTATTACCTGTCAATTTTATAATATATGATTCTCATATTCTTTTCGACCATACTTCTTTTTGGGGGATTTTAGCCTCTTGATAACCCTTACATTATCCGTTTACTCTTAAAATAGAAAAAATTAGGAGGAAACTTATGTCCTACTGGCAAAATGATCACCGAAATTGGTCACCAGATTCGCTTTATTTAATAGAAACACCTAGCCAGATGTGTAAAGAACTGCTTTTCTACGTTCAAGAAACTGGTCATTTCAAGGCGTCTAAACCTTATTTTACTGAAAGAGAAAATTACCCTTCCTACCTATTGAAATTTACCCATAGTGGGCAAGGAACGCTTTTTTATGAAGGAAGTACTTATACTCTTGAAAAAAATAGTTTCTTTTTGATCGATTGCAAAAGATACCAGCATTATTTCACCTCCAGTAATGAGCCATGGGAGATGGATTGGATTCACTTTTATGGTCTTGGTACAGAAACTTTTTACAACTATTTTCTTCGATCAGGATCAAATAAATGTCAGTCTGCAAATTCAAAAATTCCAGCCATCATACAAAAAATACAAAACCAGCTCTTGCAAAAAAGTGGTAAGAGCGAATTCAAAGTATCTTTGTTGATCCACGAACTCTTAAATGAGGTTATCCTCAACAAGTATCATTCCAATGATTTTGAGGATGACATTCCTTACCATATAAAAGAGATTCGTGCATATTTAGAAGCAAATCTCACTAGAACCGTTACCCTTGACGAACTAGCCACAGCTTTCAATCGTGATAAATTTCATCTCAGCAAAGAATTTACGAAATTTCAAGGAGTACCGCCAATCGAATACCATCTCTTAGCTAAAATATCTTATGCAAAAGAACTGCTGCGATTTACCTCACTCAGTATGAAAGAAATCAGTGAGGTAATCGGCATCAAAAACTCATCTTACTTCAGTCGTCTCTTCAAAAAAAGAACTGGTATGACTCCATTAAACTACCGTAAATCAGATTAAGATGCAAAAAGGTGCTTGTTTCCCTCAAGCACTCTTTTTGCTATTTTTTTAATAGACTTCTTTCCATTCGTCGATGTTGCTGCTATCAAATCGGAACGGCTCTCCTAGGAAGGACTCTGTGCCGCCATCAGGTGCTTCGGTGATTTCTTTCGTTCCTAAATCTCCTGCTTCAAATGTTTCCCCTACGGAACCGCTAATGTCTTCTTGTGCCAATGCTGTCAACAAATAACCGGTCATATAGCCAATATCGATAGGATTCCAAAGATACATATATGGGCAGACATCATTGTCAATGTATGCTGCCATTTCAGAAGGAAGCCCCAGTCCTGTGACTTTAATATTGTCCGAAACGCCTTTGTCTTGAACAACTTTAGCGGCAGCTGCGATACCGACGGTAGAAGGTGACATGATCACCCTTAAATCAGGAAAAGATTGCAATAATGCCTCTGTTTCAGAAGTAGATTTATCTCTCAGGTCATCTCCATAAGCAATTTTTACAAGCTCAAGTCCGGCATATTTTTCATCTTCTGCCATCAGTTCTTCCATCCCAGCAATCCAAGTATTTTGATTCGTGGCAGTACTGGTGGCGGAAAGAATTGCAAATTGTCCCTCTCCTCCTGCCAGATCTAAGACAGCATCCATCATTGCAACAGCAATCGCTTTCGGGTCGGCTTGATTTACATGAGCCTGTCTTGATTCTTGGTTGACTGCAGAGTCAAAGCTCGTGACAGCAATGCCTTGATCCATTGCTTGCTTTAATGCAGGCTGCAATGCGTTCTCATCGTTTGCTGCGATGGCGATTCCATCCACGCCTTGTGTGATCAACTCTTGAATTATATTGATCTGCTGCTCTGCCGTGGGCTGATCTGGTGTTTTTTCAATGACTTGATACCCTTGCTCTTCAATCGCCATCTTGAAGCCCTCAATCTGTTTCTCATTAAACGGGTTGCCAGCACTTTTAGCCACGATTGCGTAAGTTCCTGATGAATTCTCTACATTTCCAGCACTTTCCTGCCCATCGCCGCAAGCAGCTAAAAACATGACAGCTGTGGCGATTGATAAACCGATCCATTTACTTAGTTTCATTGATTGTCCCTCTTTTCATCCATTTAGTTGAGATTTTTGATAGATCAAACCTAGTAATTAAAACGCTGATAATCAGCAATACACCTAAAATCATCGTAATCGTCTGCGCTCGCAGATTGATGATTCCCAAACCATACCTTAAGAAACCAATGATAAAGGTTCCTAAAATCGGCCCAAAAACTTTTCCTTTGCCTCCACTAGTACTGATTCCGCCAAGGACACACATGGAAATCACTTCCAACTCGTAACCAGAGGCAATATCTGCCCGAACGCTAGACATTCTTGAAGACAAAAATAAAGCGGTGATTCCAGCCATAGCCCCCATTAGTGTATAGACGATTAAAAGATTCTTTTTCGTTTTGATTCCTGAAAACAAACTTGCTTTTTTGTTGCTTCCCATCGCATATAGTTCTCTTCCAAAAGCTGTCTTCGTCATAATCAAACAAAAAACAATTGCTGTAAAACCAAAGGCAAGAGCAATCAGCGGTATCTCCCCTAATTTTCCCCATCCCAATTGTTGGAACCAATCCGGAAAGCCTGAGATCGACTGATTCTCCAATAATATATAAGCAAGCCCTCGGTAAATCGTTAGCGTTGCCAAAGTGATGATCATCGTTGGCAACTCAGGAAATAAATTGACGAGGATCCCGTTAAGCAAACCACAGACAGATGCCAGTATAAGACAGGCAACGATGGCAATTACCATAGATCCGGTCTGCTGATAAACCAGTCCCATGCCGACCGCTGATAAAGCAACGGTTGAACCGATAGAGATATCGATCTCCCCCAGAAGTAAAATCATCGTCATAGGAAAAATCATAAAAGATTTATCAAGGAAATTCATCATCGCTGTACTTATGGAACCTGCGTTTAAATAATTTGGTGAAATCATACTGTTCATTATCTGGATCCCCACCAGTATCAAAAGCAGAATAAATTCCCAAGAAAAAAGAAATCTCATCCATGGGGATTTTTCATAATCTGGAACGGTCTCTTTTCTTTTAGCCATTACAATTCTCTCCTTTTCAGTGCGGCAGCATCCGACCGGCGTTTCATTAATACATTCATTACAATAGCAGCAACGATGACCACTCCTTGAATCGCATCCTCCCAAAAGGTTGACGCATTTAACAACGGCAAAGCATTATTCAAGATACCGAAAAGTAATGCCCCCGTAATCAAGCCAGAAATTTTCCCTACGCCTCCATTAACACTAACACCCCCTAATACGCAAGCTGCAATCACGTTTAATTCATACCCAGAAGCAGTATCTCCTTGTGCAGAAGCAAACTTACTGACCCATAAAACACCCGCTAAGCCAGCAAGCAAACCATTGAGCATGTATACAAGAATCAACGTTCTTTCTTTACTGATCCCTGTGATCGCCGTAGCCTCTTCATTGGATCCCACAGCATACATGCGACGTCCACTTCTAGTAAAATTCAAAATATAATAGAAGACTGCCAGAACGATGAAAGCTGCCCAAATCAAATGATTTATACCTAAAAATGAACCTGTTGCGATCTCTTTAAAAGCATCAGTCATTTGAAAAGCACTGACCCATTGATTATCACCAACGATGTAGGTTAAACCGCGATAGACATTCATCATCCCCAGTGAGGCAATAATCGGCAGGATCCTTCCTTTGGCAATCAAAAGGCCTAAGACCAGTCCTGAGAAAAGCCCCACGAAAAGCCCCACGAGCACGGCAACTATAACCGGGATGTTCGGAAAATCTCGGATAAAAACCGCTGAGGACATCCCAGATAAAGCAACGACTGCCCCCACAGAAAGATCGATTCCGCCTGTGATCAAAACCATCATCATTCCCACAGCCAAAATAGCCAAAATAGAAGTGTTGGTCAACATATCGGTCAAATTGACCATTGTCAGAAAACTGCTGTTTTGAGTTTGGATAAATACTGATGCTACTAAAATAAATAAGATCAATCCAAGTTCCCGTGAATTAGGAAGTTTATCTTTTAATCGCTTGATACCAAATCCGTTTTGCTTTTGCAACTCATTAAGTTCCATTACAAAACCTCCTTTATTTTTTCAGAGTTGCTGGACACCTTCTCAACATCCTGGGCGATCATCGCAAGGGCCAGAATACGTTCTTGTGTGGCTTCTTCCACTGACATCTCGCCAGTGATTTTCCCTTCCTTCATGACATAGATACGATCAGCCATGCCCAAAACTTCAGGCATCTCCGAAGAGATCATTAGAACTGCATAACCTTTAGAAGCAAGATCGCTAACAATTTCATAGATAGCCGCTTTAGCTCCGACATCTACTCCTTTCGTCGGTTCATCGAGAATGATCAGCTTCAAAGAAGAGGTAAGCATTTTTGCAACAACGATTTTCTGCTGATTCCCTCCTGACAACGTGGAAGCTTTATCTGAGATACTTCGACACTTAATTCCCAGCTTATTCGATAACTCCTGAGCCAACTGATTTTCTTTTTTGGGCGCTAGCCAAATTGAATTGCTAATTTTTCGCATGTTGGAAAGAGTAATATTATCACCGATCGAAAAATCTAAAATCAGCCCTTCTTTTTGACGGTCTTCCGGTAGCAGACCGATTCCATGAGAGAGCGCATGGTTTGGATTTTTCGGAACGAATTTTTCCCCATCCAGATAAATCGTTCCCTGATCCGCTTGGCTGATTCCAATAATCGATTCCACTACTTCAGTTCTTCCAGCCCCTACTAAACCGGTCAGAGCTACGATTTCTCCTGCTCGAACACTGAGATTAATATTTTTGTAATAGCCAATCTTCGACAGCTGCTCCACACGAAGTACTTCTTCTTTGGGAGTCAGCGTTTGTTTTGGAAAGAGTTGGTTGATTTCTCTGCCAACCATCGCCACGATTAAATCATGGTTGGCGATTCCGTTCACATCCCAACATCCAATATATTGTGAATCCCGAAAAACGGTGACTTTTGAAGCAAGGCGATACATGTCTTCAAAACGATGAGAGATAAAAATGATCGACTTACCCTCATCTCGCAAGCGTTCCGCCAATTGATAAAGCTCTTCACTTTCAGAAGCAGTCAAAGCTGCAGTAGGCTCATCCATGATAATGATATTGGCCTTCTGCGAGAGCGCTTTTGCTATTTCAACGATCTGCTGCTGGGCGATTGAGAGCTCTCCCATCCGATCTTTTGCAGAAAAATTAGCTTTCAGTCTTTTGAGAAGACGATCCGCCTGCTCATTCATTGCCTTCCAGTTAAGTGTTTTTAGTAAACCGTTCGTCACCTCATGCCCCAAGAAAATATTTTCTGCAGCAGTCAAATCAGGATATGCGACGATGTGTTGGTAAATGGCAGCAATTCCCGCTTCTCTTGACTCGGTGGTATTTTTAAAACATACTTTCTTGCCGTTAAGATAGATATCACCTTCATCCGGCTGGTGGACGCCAGTAATTACTTTGATAAAGGTTGATTTTCCTGCACCATTTTCTCCCATCAGTGCATGAATCTCGCCTTTGCCTAATTTGAAATGGACATTATCAAGTGCTTTGACACCAGGGAATGTCTTAGTGATACCTTTAAGCTCTAAAACTGTTTCTGACATCTTCTTTCATGACCTCCTTTGAAATCGTTTTCTATAACGAAAAGTATAGACTGTATATGGTGAGGAAACGAGGGGGATTCTTTGGTTCAGTGAGTGTTTTTTTTTCGAAAAATCAGCATAAATGACACTTTCTTGGCATCATATGTTCCAATATTGTCAAAGCGCTTTCAACGAAAATTATCCTTTCTAAAATTTGCTATAATTTCACCTGTACTGAGTGGGAGAGATTAGCAAAGGGGTGCATATAATGAACGAGGAGAAAAAAAATCAGCCACAAACCCTTAAAGGCGAACAGTCCTTTAAAATGACTAAATTGAAGGGTTCCCCTACAGTGATTCAAAGAAAATACTACGAGGAGGCCATTTTTATTTATGTAAGAAGTGGTCAGGGTTCGTTATTTATTGAAAATACTTGTATTAAAATCAATCGGTATGACTTCGTAATGATCTCGCCTTCCATTCCTTTTCATATCGATCAGTCAGACAATGATGTGATCA
Source organism: Enterococcus sp. DIV1368d (assembly GCF_050542975.1). Taxonomy (NCBI): domain Bacteria; kingdom Bacillati; phylum Bacillota; class Bacilli; order Lactobacillales; family Enterococcaceae; genus Enterococcus; species Enterococcus sp. DIV1368d. Next base: position 2,006,811 of record NZ_CP172939.1, read on the forward strand.
TGATTATTCAAGCACCACCTAAATTTATTAAAAAAGATCTTTTTCCAGCCTTAAAAAATAACGAACAAGTAAGTCCTTTTTTCTTTCCATTCGTTTACGAGACACCAATGAAAACACCTTACATATATTTTAAAAGCCGAGACACCTCACCGTTAAACTCTTTCAACAATTTTTACTACGAGTGGCAAAAAAAAGACAAAAACCCTCGAATCATTACTTTGTTTTTGGCAATCATGATTGAAGACATCAGCCAGTCCTACGAGATGATTACATCCTGCAATCTTTTCAAAAAAGAATCGGTGGATATTCAAGGAATCATTGATTATATTGAGCTACACTTAAATTCGATCACACTAAAAAAATTGGCACGTCATTTTCATTACAATCCCACTTATCTATCCACATTTTTCAAAAAGAATACATCCATGAAATTTTCTGATTATGTCAAGATGCAAAAAATGAAAAAAGCTAAGGAATACTTGTTGCATACTGATCATTCGATCGATCAAATTGCTATCTTGTTAGGTTACTCTGATCGCAGTCAATTCTTTCAAGTCTTTAAAGCCTATTATGGTATTTCACCCAGCGATTTTAAAAAAAGTCGACGTTCTCATACCTTTTGTGACAAGTAACTTCATGATCGTTATCAATGAACAGGAAAGAACATTTTTACCACAAAAAAAGCCTTGATTTCTCAAGACTTAATGATTTCTTGTATTTCAGCCATTGATTGGACGGTATGGTCGGCAGATACATCTTTTAAGAGACCTTCTATATCATAAAATATCGTCTTGACACCTGCTCCTTGTCCTGCAAAAACATCCATCGTGCGATCGCCGATCATGACAGTCTGATCTTTATCTAGTTGATACTTTTCAACAAGATAAATCAGGGAAGTTGGATCCGGTTTGCGGGGGAAGTTGTTTTCTGGGCCAACGATCTCAACGATCAGGTCTGCCATCTGTTCTTTTTCTAACAACTCTTTCGTTGAGACGACATCGCGGTGGGTCAAAATGTAGTTCTTGCCCCCAGCAGCAACCACGGCTTCTAATGTTTCTTTGGTTCCTGCAAAGGAAAGCGGCAAACGATCATCCAGCGCTTCATTTGCTTTGAATGCTTTAGTGAACTCTTGAAAATCTAAGTTGTATTTTTCAGCAACTTTTTTGGAAGATGAATCTTTCAATATATAATAAATCTCCGCTGGATCTGGATCGAAGCCATACTCCTTCAATGTCTTGATAAAAGCTTTTAACATGATTGGGTAGCTGTCGTAAAGTGTTCCGTCAAAATCCCATATGTAAGATTGGTACATGATATCCCTCGTTTTCTCCCTTTTTCAAATGAATGAAAGTTCCATTCATTTTCAGTAACTCTAAAAAGTTTACCACACTTTGTTTGGTTTGTCTTATTTATCAAGGGATTTCCTCTACAAGAAAAAACGCCATTGACCATACAATCCTTCCGCTTGCACAAACCTACATGCAAGCGAATGTATTGCAGAACAATGAACGTTCTTCCTTACGAAAAATTACCAGCTACCAGAAACACCGCCACCGCTGCTGCTTCCTCCGCTAAAGCCGCCAAAATCATTCGAAGAACTTTGCGTATCGGCAATGACTTGTTCTTGATGGGTCACATGATTATTCATCATCACAAAGAACAACGCCATATTCATACCATGGGGGTCATACTCTTGGCGAGCATTATTCAAAACGGCTGCTCGATCAGAAGCATCAAATGAGGATAATTTGTTCGCTAAATCTGGGTGATTTTGATAAACCTGTTTCAAGTCAACTTGGAACAAGGCATCTGTTTTCACTTCCGCTAGAACATCAGAAACTTCTTTTGGAATGGCTTGTACCATCTCAGGATAGGTCGCTTTTTCCGTCACAAGTTGAGCTAAGTATCGCCCTTGCTCATTGCGTCTTCTGATCTCTTCTTTGGCTTGCTTGGCTATTTCTGCTCGATAAGCATCTGCTAAAGGCAGATTTTCGGGTAACACCGCATCAGTCAAATCGTAGTCTGCCATCCGTTCAGTCACTTCCCTGCCTAATTGGGCTTCATAGGTTTTTAAGGTGTCATGTTGGGTAAGGATCACCTGACCGAAATGTTTGACCGTGGTTTGTTTCTTCATCAGCAAGTTTGAAAAATAGGCGCCAATTGCTGGATTCGTCAAGCCGTGTTGGATGACTCGTTTATCCGCTGTCGACAATCCAGTGACCGAAGTCAATTTCGCTGGCACATAAGTCCTCGTCACATACTGCGTAAATGCTTGTTGACAATCTTTTGCTGTCTGATACTGATGGTAACGCTGATAGTTCTTTCTATTGCTAGCCCATTTCAAGAAATCTTTCTGTTGGAAGTGACTATCTTCTAACAGATGTTTCGGCAATGGCAGGTGCTCTTCAAAACGCCGTTTGGTTTTAAGATGGCGAAAACTGATGAACCCGACAAGGCCTGCAGCTGCTGCCGCTACGACACCACTGACGATTTTACCAATAGTGAACCACATCTGCTTAGTGGCTTCTGCTTCTTGTGCCTGTTTTTCTGCTAACATTTGCTTGCCATCTTGATAGATCGTCCCTAAACCAATCGTTTCATCCGCTTCTTTCATTCGCTGATAGACTTCATTAGAAGCTGCCAATATCGCTGTATCATAATCTTCATCTCGTAATGCGTCTTTGGCATCTTCATCCACTAAATCATCTTCCGATAGATCACTGAAGACATAGGATAGTCCATCGCCATAACCCAGACGAAATTCACGATCGTCAATGGCAAAGAGAAACAATAGTCCATTATTGTCCTCTGGATTTCCTAAACCATACTCATTGAACAGTTCCAAATTACGCTCTTCAATCGATTGCCCATCTAAAGAAGGGATCGTGATCACAGCATATTCTGGCGCTCCAGTCAATGATTGGAAGCCCTCTTTATTCAAAGCATCGATCTGTTTGATCGTCTCTTGTGAAAGGACCCCGGCATCATCACGAACAAATGTCTGTCCAAAGGCAATTGATGGTTGAAGGACAAAAAATCCCATCAAACCAACAAAAACCAACATCCCAAGTTGGAAGACTTTCTTCATTTTACCACCCCTTTTCATCGTGTTATCTTTCATTGTATTCGATTTCAAATGATAAAACATCCGCCTTAAGCATGAAAAAAATAGTTAGATGACTAAAAAACCTTTAAAAGACAGCATTTTGGTCGGTCTTTTAAAGGTCATTTTATCATATTTTCCTAGTAAAGGAGTACAAATTAATTTTTGAATGAATGGATCGGAGCAGGAATACGTCCCCCACGTAAAATGAAATCAGTAGACTGCGCAGGATTGGTTTTCATCACTGGCGCCGTTCCTAATAATCCACCAAATTCAATGCGGTCGCCGATTTTTTTGTCTTTCGCTGGAATGATTCGGACAGCTGTCGTCTTGTGGTTGATGACACCGATCGCTGCTTCATCCGCAATCATTGCGGCGATCGTCTCAGCAGAAGTATCTCCTGGAATCGCAATCATATCCAAACCGACAGAACAGATCGCCGTCATGGCTTCAAGTTTTTCTAAATTCAATAAACCAGCTTCTACTGCTTTGATCATCCCTGCATCTTCAGAAACGGGGATAAAGGCACCCGACAGACCTCCAACATGGTTACATGCCATTACGCCGCCTTTTTTTACTGCATCATTTAACAAGGCCAAAGCCGCTGTCGTTCCGTGGGTACCGACAGATTCTAGACCCATTTCTTCTAAAATCAATGCCACACTATCGCCGACTGCAGGAGTTGGCGCCAGCGAAAGATCGACGATCCCGAATGGAACGCCCAAGCGCTCTGAAGCCACGCGCCCGACCAATTGCCCCATCCGCGTGATCTTGAAAGCTGTTTTTTTGACTGTTTCCGCCACAACATCAAAGGACTCGCCTTTGACTTTTTCCAAGGCACGTTTGACGACACCAGGTCCGCTGACACCAACGTTGATTTCCACATCAGCTTCACCGACCCCATGAAAAGCCCCTGCCATAAAGGGATTGTCTTCCACTGCATTGGCAAAGACGACGAGCTTCGCACAGCCCATATCTGATGCCTCAGCCGTTTTCTTGACTGTTTCTCCCATCAGACGTACTGCATCCATGTTGATCCCAGCTTTCGTTGATCCAATATTGACCGACGAACAGACAAAATTGGTTTGAGCCAAGGCTTCTGGAATCGATTCGATCAATGCAAGGTCGCCGCCTTGATAGCCTTTTTCTACTAGTGCGCTATAGCCGCCGATGAAATTGACTCCAACTTCTTGCGCCGCTCGATCCAAGGTCTTCGCAACTTTGATACAGTCTGCGGGTGTCGGCTGGCAAGCTGCCACTACGATCGCTACAGGGGTAACCGAAATCCGCTTGTTAATAATCGGAATGCCATATTCACTTTCGATCTCTTCGCCGACTTTGACAAGATCTTTCGCTTTTGTTGTAATTTTTTGAAAAATTTTCTCACAAGTACGATCAATGTCGGCGTCAATACAATCCAATAATGAGATCCCCATTGTGATGGTACGAATATCTAAGTTTTCTTCTTCCACCATGCGAATGGTTTCAAGTATTTGATTTGTCTCCATAGTGCCTCCTATAATTTGTGCATGGTATCAAAAATCTCTTGATTTTGAATGCTGATTTTTACACCTAATGTACGACCAATTTGGTGAAGCTCCTCACGAACACCATCAAAATCCTGATTGGCATCCATGTTTAAAAGCATCATCATCGTGAAGTAATCTTCCATGATCGTTTGGGACACATCTAAAATATTGATTTCTAGTTCTGCTAATTTCTGGCTAACACCAGCAATGATCCCAACCTTGTCTTTTCCAATAACGGTTAATACGGCTTTCATATCCTCCCGCCTTTCATAAAATTTTTCTTATTATAGCACAACAAAACCACATTTTCGATGTAACATCAAACGAAAATGTGGTTTATTCTTTAAATGTTCGTTATTACGCCCGTTCAATCAAGTTTGCTTGGCTATCAAACTCATAAATGATCGGCTGTGCGTTAGGAATATCGATCGTATCCATGGCATCTTTTGGCACGTCTTCCAAGTATTTGACTAACGCCCGCAAGCTGTTCCCATGACCAGTAATGAGAATATTCTTATGATCTTTAAGTAACGGAACCACCTGGTCTTGCCAAAATGGGACTACTCGCGCCACCACCATCCCCAGATTTTCTCCCTTAGGTATCAAGCGAGGGTCTAAAGAATCATAGCGTCGGTCTAAATCATTTTCCTCCACATATAAAGGCGGTTCATCATATCCACGTCGCCATTTTTGCACCTGTTCTTTTCCATACTTTGCCACCATCTCATCTTTATTGACCCCTACTAATTGGCCATAATGACGTTCATTTAGGCGCCATGTTTTTTTCACAGGGACCCAAAGCTGATCGCTGGCTTCCAGAACGGCATCGCAGGTGATGATCGTTCGCTGCAGCACAGATGCAAAGGCAAAATCAAAGGAAATCCCTAATTCTTTGATCTGTTCCCCCGCATCCCAAGCTTGTTGTCGGCCTTTTTCGGTCAGAGAAACATCTAGCCAGCCTGTCCAGTAATTTTCAAAATTTGCTTCGCTTTCACCATGTCGAATCAATACGACCTTCACTCTATCGCCTCCTCTTCTCTTTTATTATCGCAAGAAATCCAAAAAATGTCTTATGTTTCGTTTTTGCCGCTTTGTTTCAGACAACTTTTTATTTTGTCATTGCAGATCCTGTTTCTCGTTTAAGCGAAGCTGCTTTCTTTCTTCACTATCCGTTATTTTCTAAGCATCCTTTCAAATAGATGTGTATAGAAAATGGCTGCTGTTCCTTCTCCACTTTGTTCTTCCTTGGATTGCAAATAATTTGAATAAATGGTTTTACGCTCTACAACAATTTTTGACTTTTTTTCTCTGACTTATTGACTTCAACTGATGTTATGCTATGATAGTTTCTATCACTTATATGTATTTTTATACATTTATTAGTTATTATTTGCATTTTTAATAGATGCACAGAAAAAGTTAAAGGGGCGTTTACATGAAAAGGTTTAGTAAGGGTACTGTTTTATTGGGGATCATCACAGCGTTGCTGCCGTTTTTCTTTGTCGGACAAGCACATGCAGAAGAAACCGATCCAATCTATGAAAAAGTCAAAGAAAATGGTGTATTGGTCGTGGGTTTATCTGCCGATTATGCACCATATGAATTCCGTGCCAATGTTGATGGAAAAAATGAAATCGTGGGGATCGATATCTCGATTGCCCAAAAAATTGCAGATGACTTAGGGGTCGATCTGAAAATTGAGGAGCTTGGGTTCGACGCGCTGTTAGGGGCTCTAAAAACGGGTAAAATCGATGTCGTCATCTCTGGGATGGCTGCTACGGATGAGCGCCGTAAAGAAGTCAATTTCACTGATACCTATATGGAAGTCCAACAGACCGTCCTGGTTCGAGCAGAAGATGCGGATCGTTTCCAATCGACGGCTGATTTTGATGGTGTAGCTGTCGGTGCACAACGACAAACCACACAAGAAGAGCTGGCAAATACAGAATTGACTGGCTCGACCGTCACCTCTTTGCAAAGGGTGCCTGATTTGATCACCAATCTAAAATCACGCAAGATCGATGCGATCGTGATGGAAGGTCCCGTCGCCGAAGCTTATGTGACGGCGAATGATACCTTGGCATTAGCCGAAAATGTCACGTTTGAAAACGGCGTGAAGGAGACCGCGATCGCCATCTCGAAAGAAGCGCCAGTTTTACTGGAAAAACTCAATTCCTCCATTGAAACTATCATTAGTAATGATCTTTTAAGCCAATACAAAGAAGATGCCTATCGATTGATGTTTACCGAAGAAGGCACGATCGATGAAGAGCAAAGCTTTTGGGAAAAATATCTGCCTTTTTACATCACTGGAACTGGCTATACGATCTTCCTAGCCTTGGTTGGGGTATTATTCGGCTCTATCGGTGGCAGCTTGTTAGCCTTTATGAAGCTTTCTAAGTCAAAAGCATTGAAAGTCATTGCCGCTGTCTATATTGAATATGTTCGGGGAACACCTTTGTTAGTACAAATATTTATTGTATACTTTGGAACAGGCGTGTTAGGCTTAGAGCTTTCGAAGTTAGCTGCTGGCTGTATTGCCTTAGCACTAAACAGTGCCGCCTATGTGGCAGAAATCATTCGTGCTGGGATCAATGCCGTCAATAAAGGACAGCTGGAAGCCGCTCGTTCATTAGGCATGAATCAGATCCAAGCGATGCGCTTCATCATTTTCCCGCAAGCCATCAAAAACATCTTGCCTGCTTTAGGAAATGAATTTGTCACGGTCATCAAAGAGTCTTCGGTCGTATCGGTAATCGGTGTGTCTGAACTGATTTTCCAAACAGGCGTCGTTCAAGGGGCCAGCTTCAAACCATTTTTACCATACGTTATCGTATCATTGATCTACTTTGTATTGACCTTCGCCCTCTCACGTCTATTGGGTGTTGCTGAAAGGAGAATGAAAACTAGTGATTAAAGTTGAAAAATTAGTGAAAACATTTGGCGAGAATACCGTCTTAAAAGAAATCGATCTTGAAGTGACACCTGGTGAAGTCGTTGTGATCATCGGACCCTCAGGAAGTGGGAAAAGTACTTTCTTACGCTGCTTGAATCTACTTGAACAGCCGACTGGTGGGAAAATCACCTTCGAAGGCAATGATTTATTGGCAAAAGGGGTGAAAATCGATCAGATTCGTCAAAAAATGGGAATGGTCTTTCAAAGCTTCAATTTATTCCCTCATAAAACGGTGTTAGAAAATCTGACTATCAGCCCGATCAAAGTCAAACAGCAAGAGCAAGCTGCTGCCGAAGAGACAGCGAAAGGATTGCTGGAGCAAGTTGGCTTAGCTGAAAAAGCGGATAGTTACCCCTCTAGCCTTTCTGGCGGGCAGCAGCAACGGGTGGCGATTGCTAGAGCGTTGGCAATGGATCCTGATGTAATGCTCTTTGACGAACCAACCTCAGCATTGGACCCAGAAATGGTTGGAGAAGTGTTGACGGTCATGCAAGCTTTGGCAGAAAAAGGCATGACGATGGTCGTCGTTACCCACGAAATGGGCTTCGCAAAAGAAGTCGCCGATCGTGTCATCTTTATGGCTGACGGTATCATTCAAGAACAAGGAACACCAGAACAGATCTTTGAGCATCCGCAAAATGCGCGGACACAGGATTTTTTAAGCAAAGTTTTATAGAAATTGGAGATGACAAAATGAACCGTCCGTTGATTGCAGAACGTTTTTTACAACCAGAAGAAAATCTTTTAATGGAGATCGCCACTCTTGCGAAGAAAACCCCAAATTTGATTGATTTGTCGATTGGTGATCCTGATTTGATTACAGATGCGACAATCATTGATGCAGCTTTTGCTGACGTCAAAGCGGGTCATACAAAATACACCGCTTCAGACGGCAGTGCTGATTTTATCCAAACCGTCGTTGATTTTTATCAAAAGCAATACCAGCTTACTTTTTCTCCTAGCCAAGTACGAGGAACTGTCGGTGCATTGCATGGCATGTACTTAGCTTTGGCTGCCATCATTGATCCCGGTGATGAAGTGATTATTCACGAACCGTACTTTTCGCCTTACAAACAACAAGTCGAACTAGTCGGTGGTGTGCCAGTCTTTATTCCGACCTTTGAAAAAGATGGCTTTCAAATCGACGTCGAGGTTTTAAAGGCCGCTATCACTGAGAAAACCCGGGCAATCATTATCAATTCACCCAACAATCCTACTGGTGCTGTTTTTTCTCCAGAAACTTTTGAAAAAATCGCAGCAGTTGCCATTGAACATGACTTACTAATCCTCTCAGATGAAGTCTATGAAGCCTTTTGCTTTGATGACACCTTTGTACCGATGGCAGCCTTCGCACCTGAGAACACCATCACATTCAGCAGTTTCTCAAAAGCCTTTGCCATGACAGGCTGGCGGATCGGTTACATGATCGCACCTGAATCGATCAATCTTACGGCAAAACTGATCAATGAGTCGATCGCCTATTCGGCACCAACTCCTTCACAACGGGCAGGTATTTACGCATTGAATCAATATGATACCCTCGTGCCGCAAGTGGTTGCTGTCTTTAAGGAACGACTGACCTACATTGAACAACGGGTTGCTGAGATCCCCTTCCTTTCCTTATCCCCAGTCAAAGGAAGCATGTATGCCTTCATCAACATTAAACAAACGGGGTTGGACTCTGTCAGCTTTGTCGAGAAATTATTAAAGGAAACCAGTGTGCTGATGATCCCTGGGAAAGCCTTTGGAGAAACGACCGGCGATGGCTATGTTCGCTTAGCTGCCACCCAATCGTTGGACTTGTTAAAAGAAGCTTTCGACCGCATTGCCGCGTGCTCATTTGACTAAAGAAAATCCCACTCACTTCTAGTGTGTGGGATTTTTTTTGGTGGTAGCCGTTTTTCAAAAGTATCACGTTCCATATAAAAAGGGACAGAAGAATCCGATTTGATTCTTCCATCCCCTGACTATCTGCTCGTTTTTACTTTTTTGCTTCTTCTAGTAATTTTGCCATCGCTTCTTTTTGATAAGCTTCTGTCAATTCAGCGATTTTTGCTTTTTGGGCTGCCTCATCCATAGTTGGATCAGCCATTAATGCAGCTTGCATTTTTTCTTGGACATAGGCTTGTCCTTGTGTTTTCATAGTGTCTGCTTGTTCTTTCGCTAAAGAAGCCAGTTTTTTTGCTTGATCCACACTCAAGACTTCCCATGAATCTGGCAATGAGAACGTATTGGTACGGCTGACATATTGGCCATCGTTATCAGCGATCCCGAACAAGAAGCGTGATAGGTCACTTTTATAAACCCAGCGCGTCGTTTTTGTTTCTAATTGAGCTGAATCAGCCCCTGTTTCCACAACATTAGTCACTTTATCAGTACCGGTTTGTTTTGGTTCCTCTTGATCAGCATCCGTTTTATATAGGTAGATTTTTTCCGTACCATCTCCTAATGGCTGATACAATAGCAAATCAAAATTCTCGTTATCGGCACTAGAAACCAGTGGGGTTGTTTTAGCAGTCGTTTCTTTTTCCATTCCAAAATGATAGGTCAAATTGGCCATCAGTGCGACGACACTTGCCACGAAGACTAGACCTAAGACCAATGATAAACCTGTTTGCAGCTTGTTTTTGGCAAAGACATTCAGTACCGCAAACCCTAACACGCTAAGAACGATCAAAAGCAAGATCATTTGTCCGCACCTCCTTCAAGAACCGTCAATCGCGGTTCTTTTTTCTTTAAGGAGAAGGCGATCAAGAATCCTAAGAAGCTAAAGACCGCTGCCACATAAAAGGCGGCATGGTAGCCAGATAAAGTCGCTTCGATTGCTTTTTCTTTGTATGCCAAAGGCGTTGCATCCAGCAAAGAATCACTTGGCAAGTTGCCCTTAGTGACGTTTGTCAAGACACTGATCAAGATAGCCGTACCAATTGAGCTGGCTACTTGACGGAACGTATTGTTTACCGCGGTACCGTGACTGATCAAATGACCAGGTAAGGCATTCATTCCTGAAGTCGTTACTGGCATCATCACCATTGAGATCCCGAACATCCGAATCCCATAAAGAATGATGATATGCAAAATCGGTGTATCTTTTGTTAAGAAAGCAAATGGTAAGGTTGCGGCAGTCAAGATAAACATCCCGGTGATAGCTAAACGTTTTGCACCATACTTATCAAAGATCGCACCAGTGATCGGCATCATGATCCCCATGATCAACGCACCTGGCAATAACATCAATCCTGAATGAAACGCTGACTCACCACGAATGTTTTGGATATACAATGGGAGAACCATTTCAGCACCGATCATCGCCATATTCGTGACCCCTGAAAGGATCGACGCCAAGGTAAAGGTCGTTGATTTGAACACGCGCAACTCTAAGAACGGATGCTCAATGTGCAATTGACGCCATGCAAAGAAAGCAATGAAAAAGACACCGGCTGCTAGAAAACCGATTACTTCCATACTGCCCCACCCTTTGTCGCCGACGCTTGAAAAGCCATAGAGCAATGTACCAAAACCAAGGGTTGATAAAATCGCTGAGAACAGATCGATTTTCGGATGCGACAATTCAATCACACTCTTCATTAGAAAGAGCGCTAAGACTAAGACTAAAACGACGATCGGAATGACCATTCCGAACAAATAGCGCCAGTCATAATGATCAATGATCCAACCAGATAACGTTGGGCCTAAGGCTGGTGCTAACCCAATAACGATTCCTGACATGCCCATGGCTGAACCGCGTTTTTCTGGTGGGAAGATCGACAACATGATATTTTGCAAAAGCGGCATCGAGATCCCTACACCGGCAGCTTGCACTAAGCGGCCAATCAATAATGTAGAAAAGTTCGGTGCAGCAAAACAAGCGATCGTTCCTGCAAGGAAGATGCTCATTGCCGTTAAGTAAAGACTTCTCGAGCTGAACTTGTTGATCAGCCATGCGGTGATCGGGATCATGATCCCATTGACCAGCAAGAAACCAGTGGTCAGCCATTGAACATCAGATGCTGAGATGTCAAAGGCATCCATCAAAGTTGGAAAAGCCGTTGTTAACAATGTTTGGTTCAAAACAGTACAAAACGTACCGATCAGCAAAACCATGACCAGTAAGGAACGGTTGTAAGGTTTGCCGTAGATATCTAAAGGACGACTCGTTGACATATTTCACACTCTTTTCAGTATATTTTTCATAAAACCTTCTTTACTTTAAATCTTTCCCTGAAATTTGTCAACCTACTTGACATAAAAGTAAAACAAGTTACAATATTAACAAATACCTTTACAAGAATGGAGTCCGTATGTCTCATCTTTTTCGAAAACTCGTTGATAATGAAAACTTGTTGGTCGGCATCAGCGAACTTAGCCAAATGTGTGATATCTCCCCTCGCCAATTGCGTTATTGGGAACAAAAAGGATTTATTCAATCGGTCCCACAAGAAGAAAATGCCCCACGAAAATACCGACTGCCCACGGTCGTCAAAGTGGAAATAATCAAAACGTTTTTAGATGAAGGCTTTACGTTGGCCAAGGCTGTTGAAAAAGCGGACAAAAAAATCAAAACCGCCCATCATATTCGCAAAGTGTTTTCTGGGGTTTTACAAAATTTAGAAGTCATCAATGAACGCTTTACGATCATCAGTCTGGGACCAGTAGATGACGAAGGAAAAATCCTCCATATCATTCACGATGAAGAAACAGAACGATTGCAATACGAAGTGCTGCCTGCTAATCAAACGATCGATTTTGAAAAGTTCAAGCAATGCACGTCAAAACAAGCAGAATAAAAAATCTGCCTAGCCTATTCGTTACGTGCAGCAAGTATCCATGACAATGATGCTTGCTGCACGTTTTTTGAATGTCTTGCCTTTGATTCAAAGAGGTGTTGATTCATTTACAAGCAAAAAACCTCATGATATAGTCGAAGGGAGAAACGAACCTTTAGTAGAATGGGAAGTGTCATATAAATGGAAAAAGAAGTCTTTACCCAACAAATCAAGGGCGGGTTGATTGTTTCTTGTCAAGCATTGCCTGGAGAACCCTTGTATACCGAAAACGGCGGTGTCATGCCCCTATTGGCAAAAGCAGCTCAAGAAGCTGGAGCTGTTGGCATCCGTGCCAATTCCGTTCGCGATATTCGCGAAATCCAAGCCGCTGTTGATCTGCCGATCATCGGAATCATCAAAAAAGACTATCCACCTGAAGAACCATTTATCACAGCGACCATCAAAGAGGTGCACGAATTAGCAGCTTTACAGATTGCGGTGATCGCTTTGGACTGCACCTTGCGCAAACGTCACGATGGCTTGACGGTCAATGCCTTTATCAAACAAATCAAAACTCTTTATCCCCATCAACTACTCATGGCAGATATCGCCACCTATGAGGAAGGCATCAATGCCTTTGAAGCGGGCGTCGATTTTGTTGGTACAACTTTGTCCGGCTATACGGCGAATAGTCCCACCATTGACGAACCAGATTATCATTTGATCCAGCAATTGGTTGCGGCAAAGGTTCCAGTGATAGCCGAAGGCAAGATCCACACCCCGAAACAAGCAAAGAAAATCCAAGATATGGGTGTGACGGGTATCGTGGTTGGTGGTGCCATCACCCGACCAAAAGAGATCGCCAGCCGATTCGTGCAAGAGCTGCGCAACTGAGTCGTTCATTTCCTAAAATAAGTCTTTCACTGCGCCTTGTGACAGAAGGCGCATTCTTTGTTGTCTTTTTGAGAAACGTTTATACTTAAAAGAGAACGAATGACAACAGAGAAAGCGAGTGAAGAAAATGACAAAAATCAATGCTGGTATAGCAATGATCAAGGTTTTTGAAGCTTGGGGCATCGACCATATCTATGGAATCCCCGGTGGCTCTTTCAACTCAACGATGGATGCTTTGTACCATGAACGGCAATCGGTCAAGTATATTCAAGTACGTCATGAAGAAGCAGGTGCGCTGGCAGCAGCGGCTGATGCCAAGCTAACGGGAAAAGTCGGTGCGGTTTTTGGTTCTGCTGGTCCGGGTGCCACCCATTTGATCAATGGCTTATATGATGCTCAAATGGATAACGTGCCCGTCGTTGCCTTGTTAGGACAAGTAGCTTCGAGCTCGATGAACTACAATGATTTTCAAGAAATGAATGAAAATCCGATGTTCGCTGATGTCAGTATCTACAATCGCACGGTCATGTCCCCTGAAAGTTTGCCCCACGTGGTGGACGAAGCCATTAAAGCAGCCTACAAATTTAAAGGAGTCGCTGTGGTAACGATCCCGGTCGATTACGGGTTTGCAGAAATCGACAAACAGGAGATTGCAACCGCAAAAAATCATAAGACAGGTGTTCTCCAGCCTGATGAAGAGGATTTACAGGCTGCCCTTCCTTATTTTGAACAAGCAAAAAAACCCGTCCTTTATATCGGACAAGGTCTCTTTGGTCATTTTGATGCCATCGATGCTTTTTCTAAGCATTTCTCGATGCCTATCGCATCTTCTGTCTTAGCCAAAGGCATCGTGCCTGATCTTTATGAAAACTTTCTTGGATTTGCTGGACGGGTGGCGACAAAACCTGCCAATGAAGCTTTGGCAGAAGCCGATCTCATCGTTTTTGTCGGCAGTGACTTCCCTTTTGGCCGCCGCTTTTTCAATCCTGGTGCCAACTTTGTCCAAGTTGATATCGACGCCTCGAAATTTGGTCGTCGTCATCAGACGGATGTCTCCGTTTTAGGAGATGGTGCGACCGCTCTTAGAAAATGGACAGAGATGGCAGCCCCTCGTCCTGCAGATGCTTGGTTAAAAGCCAATCAAGAAAACTGTCGCAATTGGCATGAATGGCGCCATCGTTTTTACCATGATTCGCAAGTTCCTTTGCGTCCTGAACCTGTCTATCGAGAAATCAACCGGATTGCAGCTCCTGATGCCCTGTTTGTCACGGATGTCGGTAATGTGACGATTCACAGTATCCGTCATTTAGAAATGACGGGTGAACAGCGTTTCACAACGTCTGGCTGGTTTGCGACAATGGGCAATGGTGTACCTGGTGGGATCGCAGCTCAATTGAGCTATCCGAATCGCCAAGTATTTACCTTTAGTGGGGATGGCGGTTTTGCGATGCAAATGCAAGACATCATCACCCAAGTGAAATATGATTTGCCAATCATCAACGTGGTCTTTTCCAATGACTCATTCGGCTTCATCGAAGCGGAGCAAGAAGATACCGAGCAAACCAAGTTCGGTGTCCAATTAGCCGGTGCTGATTTTGGTAAAGTTGGGGAAGCATTGGGTGCGAAAGGCTTCACGGTAACGAAGGAAGAAGAATTAGCATCCGTCTTTACACAAGCTAAAGAAAGCCACGGACCTGTGGTGATCGATGTCAAGATCGCTAACGAACGCCCTCTTCCTGTCGAAGAACTGAAACTTGATCCGAACCGCTTCAGCGCTGAAGAAATCGCAGCTTTTAAAGCAAAATACCAAGTCCATGATCTGCCAGCTTTGAGTGAGTTGTACGTGGATTCTCAAGAGTAAATAAAAAAGAGAGAAAGACAGAAATCCTGTCCTTCTCTCTTTTTTTCATCAACCATTTCATGTTTCTAATGCATCGCCTTACTTATTATAAATTTTCGGGCCTTTACGCATGTTTTTTCGATCGTTTTTTGGGGATTCCATTTTTTTTGAACGGCCGCCGCCTTGTTTTTTCTTGATTAGTTCTAACATTTTTTCTTTTTGATCCATCGATTCCACCTCTATTTCTTAGCAATACTGTCGGTTGAAAAGAAGTGTTCCTGACTTCTTTTATGTTTGCGAACAACTACCTTCGATCTATGGTAATAGAAAATAAAAGCTGCCTCTTACGATTCAAATCATCTGCAGCTAATTTTGCCTTTTTCTAGTACCCTGATTTAATCTACTTGGATTTTCCTGGTTTGTCAATGGCTGATGAAAAAAAGCTGATTTTTGATTGGCTCTTTCAAAAAAATAAACCTCCCTTTGTTGTACTATTTGTTCAATTTTACTATTTTATTTAATTTTTTTTATTATTTATTGGTATAATTATAACAGAACACCTATTCCGTTCTTTTCCTTCCCTCGTTCTTCTTTCGATTGTTTCTTAGCTTTCATTGTTCTTACAAATCACTCTATTTGAAAGGAGGTGGATACGTGCTGCACACTTACGCACCTGATCAGATTTATTTGTATGTATTGATTGGCTGTGCCATTTTAGCCTTTTTGCTGCTTCTGTTTGGCGATATCTTCGATTTTGATGGTCCAATTGATCCGATGTTGATCATCCCCTGGTTTGCCTTTACGAGTCTTTTCGGTTACTTAGGGGAAACTATTTTCCCAGGCTATTCGATGATGCTTTTCATTGGTAGCGGTTGTCTTTCTACAGGGCTCGTTTTTCTCTTGAATTTTTACGTGCTGATTCCCATGAGGAATGCTGAAGCGACGCTTTCGAGTTCCGAGAAAGACTTTGAAGGTCGAATCGCAACGGTGCTGACGCCGATTCCTTGTGAAGGAATGGGTGAAATTCAACTCACAAGTGTCACTGGTTCAAGTAATCGTCCAGCCTCGGCTTTTCAACCTATCGATGAACCATTAGCAGCAGGATCAAAAGTGTTGATTATTGAAGTCAAAGAGCGTATTTGCTACGTCGTTCCCTATACAGAAAAATTTTTGGGCAACTAAAATAAATCACTAAAGAGGTGCATCTATGGATATTTTCTTATCACCAATTGTCTTTCCGATCGCAATCGTGGCGTTCATTTTACTGATGCTTTTGATCATCTTTGTCACGAAATATCAAACAGCCAAGCCCGATGAAGCGTTGATTATCAGCGGAAGTTACCTTGGCAACAAAAATGTTCATGCGGATGAGAGCAATAACAAAATCAAAATCGTGCGTGGTGGCGGAGCCTTTGTTTTGCCAGTGTTCCAACGATCAAACCGAATCAGCTTACTTTCCAGCAAGCTGGATGTTTCAACACCAGAAGTATATACGGAACAAGGAGTTCCCGTTATGTGTGATGGAACTTCCATTATCAAGATTGGCTCATCCGTAGAAGAAATCGCAACGGCAGCGGAACAGTTTCTAGGAAAAACCCGTGAAGAATTAGAAAATGAGGCACGAGAAGTCTTGGAAGGTCACCTGCGTTCGATCCTTGGTTCGATGACCGTCGAAGAAATCTATCAAAATCGCGACAAATTCAGCCAAAGCGTGCAAGAAGTGGCCTCTGTCGATCTAGCGAAAATGGGCTTGATCATTGTCTCCTTTACGATCAAAGAAGTACGAGACAAAAATGGCTATTTAGATTCTCTTGGAAAACCTAGAATCGCCCAAGTCAAACGGGATGCTGAAATTGCGGAAGCCGAAGCGCTGAAAGAAACCCGCATCAAAAAAGCCCAATCGGAACAAGAATCGCAAACAGCGGAATCAAAACGCATGACCGAAATCGCTGAAGCATTGAAGGAAAAAGAATTGAAGTTGGCGCTTTATAAGAAAGAACAAGACATCGCCAAAGCCGATGCCGATCAAGCCTATCATCTGCAAAGTGCCATCATGAAACAAAAAGTCCGAGAACAAGAGATTGAAGTCGAAGTCGTTGAACGACAAAAACAAATCGAATTGGAAGAAAAAGAAATCTTGCGTCGAGAACGCCAATTTGATTCTGAGATCAAGAAAAAAGCCGATGCCGATCGTTATGCGCTTGAACAAGAAGCATTAGCGAAAAAAGCGTCTGCGTTAGCAACCACTGAAGCTGAGCAGTTTCGAACAGAGTCGTTGGCAAAAGCTGAAGCCGATAAAATTCGTCTGATTGGTTTGGCAGAAGCCGAGACGACCTTGGCGAAAGGAACGGCGGAAGCTGAAACGAAGGAAAAAATCGCTGAAGCCTTCAAGAAATATGATGAAGCAGCGATCCTTAGCATGATCGTTGAGATCATGCCGCAATTAGTCAAAGAGGCTGCCGCCCCATTAGGCAATATCGATAAAATTTCGGTCGTTGATACAGGATCAGGTGAAGGCGGTGGTGCCAATCGTGTCACCAATTACGCCACCAATCTCTTATCGACCACACAAGAGACTTTGAAAGAAACCCTTGGTCTTGATGTGAAATCGTTGATCGAAAACTTCGCCGGTTCCAATACGAGCGAGCCGCCTCAAGAATAAGAAAACTGCTGTTCGTCTTCATCGCTTCAAAAGCGACAAGGCGAACAGCAGTTTTTTTCTTACTCATTGCTATTGTGCTTACTCAGTGACCTCTTTGACATAGTTTGCAGGTACACCAGCCACGATCGTGCGTTCAGCGACATCTTTGGTCACCACTGCCCCAGCAGCAATGATCGCATGGTCACCGACGGTCACACCCGCAACGATCGTTGCATTTGAGCCAATCCAGACATTCTTCCCAATCGTAATGGGTGCTGGATAAAGCGTGCTACGATCTTCAGGGTGAAGGCCATGATTCAAGGTAGCTAGAACAACGTTATGCCCAATTAGGGTACCATCACCGATCGTGATCCCTCCTTGGTCTTGAAAATGACAACCGGCGTTAAGAAACACCCCTTTACCAATTTGGATGTTTTTGCCATAATCTGTATAAAAAGGCGGAAAAAGCGAAAATGTCGGTTCAACTGCTTTCCCAGTCAATTGGGCAAAAAGTTCTTGTAATTCATGAGGTTCATGATAAACCGTATTGATTTTCATGGTCAATTTTCTCGCCTCAGCACTCAAAGCCACCATTTGTTTTGAAGCTTGCGAACCGGCAAGTAAGGGTTCACCACTTGCCATAAGTTTGTTTAATTGATCGATCGTCATTTGTTTTTCTCCTAATCATTCGTTACTCACGAGTATTTTCTAGCGAAAAGACAACCTCCACGTCCTCTTCCCCCATTGCTTCTCTTAAGCCTGCTGGATCTTCAATAACGCCGATACGACTATAGCCACCATAAGAATTGGTAAAGGTCTGATAAAACAGCACCAACGTATGACTATTCCAGCTCATGATTTCTCCTGCGTGAATGATCTCCGGCCGTTCTGTAGTCATTTCTGGCAAATTCTCAGAAAAACGATAATATTTCTCGTTGTTGTTCAAGTCACTCATTGTCAACGTGAAGGGCATTTGATTTATTAGGTGTTTAGACGCCTCATTTTCATAAAACTTCGCTATAAAATCCTGTTGACCAACCGTAATGACGACAGCTGTTGCTGATTCAATCGTCGGTTGATCATGATCCTGACTTGCTTCAGAGGAAGTTTCGCTGGCAGACAGCGCATGCCTCTCCTCTGTTCCACTTGTCCCACAGGCACTTAGTAGGAACAGCAAGACAGCAGGGATGAGTTTTATCAACATGGCTTCGCTCCTTTCTGCTGATGATTCGATGTAGCGGCGGGCAACGGAATGCTTATTTTCTAAAATACGACTGCTCAGCAGAAGATATGGGACTGAACAGTCGTGCAGCTGGTTGTTGCTGTTTAATTCAAATGCTCTTGGAAGAATTCGGTCATTTGGTCAAAAGGAATCACCTCTGTTTGGTCGTATAGATCAACATGCGAAGCATTAGGAATGACTGTCAGCTCTTTGTTATCACCTTGCAATTGCTCAAAAGCGTCTTGACTGAAGTAAAGTGAGTGGGCTTCTTCTCCATGAAGCAATAAAACGGCGCTTTGGATCTCATCAATGTAAGACAAAAGTGGCATATTTAAGAATGACAGCGAAGACGTGACATTCCAACCATCATTAGAGTTCAAGGAACGTTCGTGGTAGCCTCGTTCTGTTTTGTAATAATCAAAGTAATCCTGCATAAAGACCGGCGCATCTTCTGGCAGTGTATCTGGTACCCCACCTGCTCGTTCGTAGCTGCCATTGGCAAAATCAACTGTACGTTGGGCGTTCAGCTGCTGGCGCAATTCATGGCGTCCTTCAGCCCCCATTTCATCAAAATACCCTTGAGCATTGACTCGCGACATGTCATACATGGTGGCAGAAACAGTCGCTTTCACACGGGTATCGATGGCTGCGGCATTCAAAGCTAGACCACCCCAGCCACAAATCCCGATCAAACCGATTCTTTCTTCATCTACGTTTTCTTGGACAGATAGAAAATCGACGGCTGCTTGAAAATCTTCTGTATTAATGTCTGGTGAAGCCACATAGCGTGGTTCGCCACCGCTTTCACCTGTATAGGACGGATCAAAAGCGATCGTAACAAAACCACGCTCTGCCATCGTTTGAGCATATAGACCAGATGTCTGCTCTTTGACTGCTCCAAAAGGTCCGCTAACGGCGATTGCTGGAAGTGGTCCTTGCGCATCAATTGGTTCATAAAGATCCGCAACTAAAGTGATCCCGTAACGATTCTGGAAAGTCACTTTTCGGTGATTCACCGTGTCACTTTCTGGGAAAACTTTATCCCATTCATCTGTCAATGAAACATTTTCTGTCATCGTTTCTCCTCCTGAGCTGGCTTGCGGCTCTTCATTCGTCTCCTCATTATTGCTGCTACAAGCACCTAAAACCAACGGTGCCAGCACAACTAAAGACACAAGGGCCTTCTTTTGCCATTTTTTCATTTCATTCGCCTTCTTTCTCGGTCAACTATCCTGTACCTTAGGGCGATTCTCCAATGTTTTTCAAATGATCAAGGTCTGGATGATCGTTTTTTCTTGATCGCTTGAGCTATTTTTGGATAAACCTATTGTACTTGCCGCATCTTTCTATGTAAAATACTAATGTTAAATACCTAACTATTCATATATAGCATAGAAAAAGGAGTATAGACCTATGGAATTAAAAAGTTTAACCACGTTTCTAGCAGTTGCAGAAAAAGAAACGATTTCAGCTGCCGCAAAACATCTGCATCTCTCGCAACCATCCCTGTCACGACAGTTAATGGAGTTAGAAAAAGAATTAGGTGTCACGCTGTTCACCAGAGGCAATCGCAAAATTACGCTGACGGAAGATGGCCTCTTGTTTCGTAAGCGGGCGGAAGAAATTGTAGAATTGTTAGAAAAGACCCGTTCTGAATTTTTGTCGCCTCGAGATACGATTGCCGGTAACGTGTCGATCGGTGCTGGAGAAACCTACGTGATCCAGCTGTTGGGAAAAATCATCAAGGAGATTCAAGTTGAGTACCCTAACGTCAAATTTCATTTATTTAGCGGCAATGCTGACGAGGTCAAAGAACGGTTGGACAAAGGATTGTTGGATTTTGGCGTCGTGATCAGCCCCGTCGACGTCAAAAAATACCATTCCTTGCGCTTACCTGCCAGAGACACCTGGGGCGTCTTGATGCGAAAAGACAGTCCCCTTGCTAGTAACGAAGTCATCACACCAAAGGATCTCTGGGAGGTTCCCTTGATTACTTCACGACAAAGTCTGGTCAGCAGTGAGCTTTCTAAATGGTTGAAAAAAGACATGAACAAATTGACTGTCGTTGCCACGTATAATCTCGTGTACAATGCGTCAAAATTGGTTGAAGAAGGCGTCGGCTATGCATTGACCCTCGACAAATTAATCAACTTCACCCCTGACAGTCCTTTATGCTTTAGAAAATTGAGTCCCACTCTTGAATCAGATCTTGCAGTCATTTGGAAGAACACCCAAGTTTTTTCAAAAGCCTCTGGACTTTTCTTGGAGCGGATGAAGGAACGCTTTATAGAGGAATGATTTCAAATAAAAAAAGATTTATCTCAAAACAATTATGAGATAAATCTTTCTTTACGTTTTCTTCTGATTCTTTTTGTATGTGAACTCTTTAGACACCGCCATCCTCCAAGCTTAGCAAATTTCCTTCTGGATCGCGGAAATAGGCAATATGAAAAGCTTGGTCCCCTTCCCCCAAAACGGTTTTACTCACTTCAAACACTACACCAGCATTGTTCATTCTCGTATAATCTTCTTCAAAATCCGTGGTGTGAAACGTTGCCGAAAGCGTATCAGATGAAATCCGATTATCCGAAATCGGATAGCCCTCCATTTGATCGATCACGGCATCCACTTGGAACATACCAAAAAAAGGCGCCTCCTCTTTCTTCGATGCAAAGCTTGTATAAGGACCTGACTCATCGCCATAAGTTGGTACCAAACCAACTTTTTCCGTATAAAAATGATAACACTTCTGATAGTCTCCTTTGACTTGAACGCAAGCTGTGATTCGTTGAATAGTCATTTGTCTTTTCTCCTTTTCCAATGTGTCTTCCATCAATTCAAAAGTAATTAAAGCATATTTTACCCATAATAGCATATTTAGCGAGTAAAATTTATTTCATTGTGAATTTTATCCGATAATCTAATCAAAATTAGCGTTGGTTTTCCCAAGAGTCACTTATATTAAAACCCAATCAGAGGAAAGGCGATAAACTTAGAGTCTTCTGATTGACTTTTACTTTTCTTAACCTAAAAAATGGGTAAACTATAACAAAGATTCCTTTTTGATAGATGTAATAAAATCAGACTATCCAAGTTAAATAAACATACTCTTACTTTATTTACTTTTTTTGAACACGATCAATTCGGTGATATCTTCAAAGAGTGATGGATTAGCGACATCAAAAATCACAGAAAAAAACTTCATTTTCGTGCCATTAGTTAGCGCCTTATGAATGGTTTCCTTTGTCTCTTCACTGATTGGTAAAGACAATAACTGTGTTCGGACTTTCTCGCTAAAGTGAAAAGAGACTTTGAAGAAGTCCTCCCACATCGAGAGCCAAAAAATTGGTTTTACTTTATTCGTTCCACGAGTCGTTGTCCATTTGTATTCGCCTTTGGACAACCACGCTTTTCCATCTTGGTAATAGCGCCAATCCATAAGAGAGATGCCCTCGTTTTCAAGGGTTTCGATAAAACGTTGATAAATGACATATCCTTCACCCAAAGATTCTGCAATCAGCTGCTCTGTTGGTTTCACGTTTTTGTCTCGAAACAATTGCTTTTTGCCTTCCATCCTTCCACTCAACTCCTTTGCGCTTCGTTTTTTAAGGTTTTCGCTACGTTACAATTTGATTTTGTTGATATCATCTGTGATGACCCAATCATCCATATTTTTGTCACGATTGTACTGAAATGGTGTTATTTCTTCTAATTCAGCGATTTCATAGACCGCTAGATACTTTTTCCCTGCCCAACGATCGACTTGTTTTTTCGATAAATTCAACTCTTTTTCATAGCGTTTTACAAAATCTATGGATTCTTCTTTCGTCATCTTTTCAGATTCAATCACGTTGGCAATGCTGCCCCGATGAGTGATGGTCAAATCGCCGCCGGTCTCCACAAAATACACAAGATCGTTGATTTTGGCTCTTCCTCCTAAAGGTGATTTTCTGCCGGCTGCCCCCCGAATGATCATTGTTTTGTCACCGTGAATCAGTTTCTCAAGCTCTTTGGCTTCCTTATTTAAATAGACCAAATGTTCTGCCCGACCGACTTTTCCTTGATACCATTCTGCTGGTTTTGTCATAAGAAGTTCCTCTTTTCATATGAATTGTTTTTTGAGCTGTTCATTCCATAGTGGCTAGTTATTGGAACGTTTTTTTAATGGTGTATAGGTGAGAGGTGCAACTGTTTAGATTGATGAATGAATAAAACTTTTGTGCAAAGGCATTAGGCGTGCCGCATCGGGCAAATGTTTCCGCATCTTCTTTCGTTTCGAACTTGGTGATGTCCGCCCAAGTTTCTCCATCTACGAATAATTCAAAAGAAAGGTATCCTCTTTGTTTGGAAATGTATTCTCGGTTTAATTGTTCAACGACACGAACAAATTCCGCTGTTGAAACGCCTTTTTTTAATTTGTACGAATTATGAAAAGCAACCTGTGCCATCGGGGCTTCCTCCTTTTAGATTCCATCAAGTAATAGAGCGTTTAAAAAAAAACTAACAGTTCTCCATTCAACCGTTCAAATGACTTTTTTAACGTCCGTTGTATTTCTACCCTGTCCTTTCTTAACAGTTGCAACAAAAAGTCCGTTCAGCAGGAGAGCATTTGGTACTAAAGCGAGCACTCAAGAACTTCCCCCAATAGTTTGTCGTGGGGAACGATCAAACATTTCTCCATTGCTTTCCAGTAACTTTCATACAACTTTTTTTGAGCTTTGCCATAATTTTCTTCGCTATCAAACTCCCAATAGTGAGCATATTTCACACATTTTATGACTCTCGTCAATGGATCTGGCAGGCGACCTTCCTTGATGGTCCTCATTTCTTTGATGTAATGGGTTCGTTTCATTAATCGAAAGAACAAAGCCCCCTCCATGGCCTTCATTGCCTCTGTTGCTTCCTGCATGACTGCTTCAAAGGTCTCAACACTACTGGGTTTCACTTGATAGATACTGATTTCTGAAAACACCCCGACCGCTCCTTTCACTTGTGATTTTCTTCTCAATTATAGTATACCAAGTTTACGTCGTTGATAGTTTGGTCATTTTATTCATTTCTCATTTATCTTCCGTTTATTATTGATTTAGCCTCCTACCTGCGGGATCAAATTGCTAAATTATAATTTCATAAAAAGGCTAGCAGCCGAGCTTTATCAGTAGGTCACCTGCCTGCCATAGTCACAAAAGGGATCATTAAGCTTTCGTCTACAAAAAAAGCAATCAACTTTTGACAGCAGACTGCTTTTTCTTAACGCTCATTAGTGCAAAAGGAACGGTTTTAGCTCTGTCTCGATAAAGTCGATGCGATCAAAGACAGTTGGCTTAAAATACGCCGTAATGGCGATAACAGTCTCTGATTCGGGATCAATATAAAGGACATTTCCACTATTGCCGATGGCGGCATAGGTGCTTTTCTCAGCATCCAAGATCCACCATAAATACCCATAACTCATATTTTGAAATTTCTCTATGTTTGTCTCTAGCGGATTGACCATTTCAGTGAGCCATTGTGAAGAAATCACTTGTTGTCCTTGATGGATGCCTTGGTTCAAGCATAGCTCACCGATTTTGGCTAAATCTTTTGCTGAAAGACAAAGCCCGTAACCTGCAGTGCCAATATTTAAAGGATCGCAAAACCAAACCGGTTTTTTTGGTGCCTTGCTCATCGTAAAGTGCTTATGCTCTTGTGCCGTTTCCGCATAATAATTGGTCAGTTCGGCTACACCAAGAGGTCGAAATAAATAATGGTTCGCATAATCAACGGTCGTCATTCCAGAAGCTTTCGCTAACAAACCAGTGAGGATTTGCAGACAAACGGTTTGATAATTGAATTCATTTGTCACTCCTTTTCTTCCTCCCAATAAATCAAGCGAGGCGCTGGTCCAGTCGTCACTCGAACAAACCTTTGTCCATGGATCACCTTTGCATTTATACGGGGCTCGCATCGTTAATAGGTGTTTGATCGTAATATCCTGAATCGTTTTTTCGCCCCGTTTTACTTGATAGTCTGGAAAATAATCGAGTACTTTGTCATTGACACTCCGGATGACACCTTGATCGATCGCTATCCCAACTAGTAGAGAAACGATACTTTTCGTAGCGGACATAAGGTGGCAAGTATCCTCTGGCTTATACTCATGCCATTCATCCGTGTAAACTTCCTTTCCATTTTGGTAGGCAGCAATTTGGCAAATATTAGGCTGGTTTTTACTGATACATGCATGCAGTTCTTGTCTATTCATTTGTGAAGCCTCCCTTCAAAGATAAGCATAATACCATTAAAAATTGTTTTCAATGTTATTTTTAAAATTGTTTTTGAAGGGTCTTTTAAAAGTCTATTAGCGGTGAATACGCAAAAAAAGGCCCTCAATGATAGAGGCGCCTTACTTAAAACTTTCGAATATCGATTTTTGATTTCTATCCAGATTTTTTGAGAGGATCGTTATCAGCAATTCTTCTAATGCGGAAACAGTGGCGATGGTCCCCAAAATCAAGATAACAATTTTTTCATGGAACATGATGAGCAACAACGGGAAAATACATAAAAGAAATCCGACTGCTTTGTTGAGCCATGTATGCAGACTACTAAAAGACCGATATTTTACATAGCCAATCAGATAACTGACAAAACGAATCATAGCAATCACTAGTAGCCAGACCCAAAGCGTATGTACCGCCAACAGCTGTGGTAGAAAAGAAAGAAAAACTGCGAGAAAAAAGCTTACATCTGCGAAACTATCTAGTAAGGCACCCACCTCACTCGTAAGATTCAACCTTCTTGCAAGCAGCCCATCAACGAGGTCGCTTACAAAACAATAGGAATAGAGCAGCCAAAACCAGCCAGACATTGGCTGAAGGAATAGTAAAAGTGGTGCGAGAATCAGTCGAGTAGTGGTAAGGATATTGGGTAAATGATTCATTTGTTCTCCTTGCATTTCATTTTCTTCACAAATTTTGAAAGCCTAAGATTATTTTACATGCATAAAAGAAGTCCAAAGACTTTTAAACGTTTTTTCTTTTGAGCGTCCTACAAGCCCTGATGCAATGTTTCAAAACTGGTCCTTAGTATTCCTTCAACAATCGTATCCGATCCGTACTTCCTGGTATCCGATTCTGCACCTTTGTCCATCCCCTTGCTTGGTACACTTCATATTCTTGAAAGCGGCAAGGAAGACCTTTTGCATGGGCGATATCACTTGTGTCCATCACTTGAAAATGCAGATGAGGCGAAGTCGAATTTCCTGAATGGCCAACGCTTCCGATCACCATCCCTTTGGTGATGTTTTGTCCTACGGAAACATTGACAGATCCATTTTGTAGATGGACAAATGCCATATAAACGCCCTCAGAAGCTTTTATCACAATGTAGTTTCCAGCTATTTGTTGATAATCATCTTTTTGTTCATTAAAAAACAAACCATTTTTTACAGCGATCGAAAAATCTCTGATCCAGTGAACGATTTTCCGTTCCCGATAGCCATCTCTTGCAACAATTACTTCGCCATCACAAGGCGCATAGATTTTTTCGCCCCAACAATAACAGCTCTCCAGCGGAACCCCTAAGAAGAAATAGCGCAGAAAGCTTCGATTATGAAAAGCTTTGGTTTTCCCCTCAAAATTAACTTGTAAAAAATCAAAGGCATAACGCAACCCCATTCGATCGGTACCATGGCTAGGAATCTTCTCGGCTGGTGTAGTCGGCGCAAGCCACTCACCTCTTAAGGGGAATCCAATGGTTATCGGCTGCTCTTTCATAGGGCTTTCTCCTTTTTGGATCACATGATCTCTTTTATTTTGAAATGACTATCAATCGCGCGGCACTCTATACCCGTGCTTTACTCCTTTTCACTATAGGTCACCTAAGGATTTTTTTCAACTCTAAAAAGTGGGCTAACGGGCGTGCCTATCAAAAAAACACCTCAATCATGTAGTGATTCCAAACTGTTAGACCAAAAATTCTAACTTTTGAGCGTCGCTTCATGGATGAGGTGTTCTTACATTTTATTGTAGCTCTTGGCGGTGACGGCTAATCCATCTAGCTATCGTCTGACTAAATAGCATTTGTCCATCCTCTACTGTTTGCGCTCCACCAATCGATAGTAGACTCTTGCGGTGATGAAATACACCAGCAGATAAATCATTGTAAACAACAGGACAGAAATAATCGTTACCGTAATCAATAAGTTACGATCCGTCAGACCAAAAAGAATCAGTAATTTTCGAATCATTGGTAAAGCAAACGCCAAATGGATGATCGCTGCCACCAAAGGAAATGAGAAGATCATCAAAACTTGCTGCTGGATCACTTGCTTGACTTCCTTATGGCTTAACCCAACTTTTTGCAAGATCTCGAAACGTTCTTTGTCCTCCATCCCTTCGGAAACTTGTTTATAATAAATGATCAATGCAGCAGCTAAAATAAAGATCACACCAAAAATCAAGCCTAAGAAGAAGAAGCCGCCGGTAAAGGTTTTTGTCTCAACTTCAAAAAGATCTTTTGATTCAACGCTCGCCTGAGCATCTGCTGCCAGAAGTTCGCTGCGAATCTGTTTTGCGATGGCTTCGCGATCGCTTGCTTCTTCTGTTTGAAAATTAAAGACTGTTGTTGTCACTGGTTGCTGGTAAAGTTGAAACTCTTCGTTTTGATACCAAGCGCTTAGCTTTTCGGCAAGCCACTGATCATCCACCACGAGAACAAGATGCTGAACGGGGTTTTCTGTTTTCGTGAATGTTGGCAGTTCTTTCAATTCCCGCAAGCGAAATTGACGATCATCGATCGTCGTCTTTTCTGGTAACGCTTGATGCGTCCAGGTGGCGGGAAAAACGAATAGTTCGTCGTCAGCGGGTCCTGTTTTCCCAGTGATTTCATGGTATTCAGAACTGGTAAGAAAAATAAGATACACGGCTTTATCTAAACTACCGCTATTTTCTTCAAAATTGGTTGAGGGAACAAAATTTGGTTCCTCAAAGGTAAAAAGCAACGGTCTTGTTGTAGTGACTTGCTGGCGCTCTTTGATCGATAGCTTCTCCTCAAGTCCATTAATTGCTGTGTTGATTTGCTGGGAATCAGCCGCTGACTCAATTTGAACATCGTAAGGAAAACGGGTTTCGATCACATTCTTTTGTCCAAAATAAAGACTGGCGGTCGTAGCAACGGTCACTAACACCATCGTTGATAAAATACAAATACTTGCTAAACCAGCCGCATTTTGCTTCATCCGATACAACATGGTAGAGACATTGATAAAATGGGTCGTTTGATAATAATAGGTCGTTCGTTTTCTTAAAAACTGCAATGCTTTGATACTGCCCGCAATAAACAACAAATAGGTAGCCAAGATTACGAGGACGACGGCGACAAAGAACAGGCCTAATGCACTGATAGGAGATTTGATCGTCACAGAGATCGTATAGCCTGCCACTAAACAAAGGACACCTAATAGTGCCAAAATACCTTTTGCTCGTGGTTCTTTTTCATTACGCTTGCTTCCCTGCAGTAGTTGAAGTGGATTGGTTTTGCGGACTTGCAGTATGTCAAATAAAAATAAACAACCAAAGACGAACATAAAATACAGGATCACCAAGCCAATACTCTCAAATGACAGTTTGAAGACAAAGAACTCGCCTACGGCTAAGATTTTCTTCAGTATCAAAAATCCTAATCGTGCAAACAATAAGCCACTGATCAATCCGGCGGCAAGGCTAATGAGAAAACTGTAAAAGAGTTCCCAAAAGACCACGAAGACTATCTCACGTTTTCCTAGTCCTAAAACATTGTAGAGACCAAATTCTTTTTTTCGCTGCTTGATCAAAAAGTTATTGGTGTAAAAGGAAAAGATCGCCGCAAAAATCATGAGGATGATATTTCCTAAACGAAACATGAAGATGGCGCTTTGACTACTAGGAAGTTCCTTCATTCCTGGATTGTTCACGATGATTTGCGTCATCATCAAAACAGCCACCAAGAAACTCATGGATAATAAAAAGGGTGTGTAAGCTTTGGCATTTTTACGCAAATTGGAGAAGGCGATTTTTTGAAAGAACATTGGTTACTCCTCCTTTGCAAAGACAGCAGTCATTGTTTCGGCTATTGCTTCTAGAAAAGCGGTATTGCTGCGATCCCCTCGATACAGCTGGTGAAACACATACCCGTCTTTGATAAACAAGACGCGTTGTGCGCGACTGGCTGCGATCGAACTGTGAGTGACCATCACGATCGTCTGTCCATTTTGATTGATCTGTTGAAATAATGTCAGCAGTTGATCAGAGGTTTTCGAATCCAGCGCTCCGGTTGGCTCATCTGCTAATAGCAGTTCCGGTTTTGTGATGATTGCTCGTGCGACAGCAACTCGTTGTTTTTGTCCGCCAGACAATTCATACGGATAGTGCTGCAATAAATCGGCGATCCCTAAAGTTTGTACGATAGGTTGAAGCTGCTTTTCCATTTGTTTGACGGAAACTTTTGATAAAACTAATGGCAATAAAATATTGTCTTTTACCGAAAAGGTGTCTAATAAATTAAAGTCTTGAAAAACAAAGCCTAAGTGATCCCGTCGAAAACTCGCTGCGTCTTTTTCTTTGATCGTGGTCAGATCGATGCCATTCAGCTGCATTTCACCCGCTGTTGGTTGGTCTAACGTCGCCATCAAGTTCAGCAACGTACTCTTTCCCGAACCTGATTCCCCCATGATAGCGACATATTCCCCTTCTTCTACCATAAAGGTAATATTTTTCAACGCTTCAACGGGTTGTCCGTTCAGCTGGCTTTGATAGATTTTTTTTACTTGTTGAATGTTTAAAAGTGTCATCTTGTTCCCTCCTTCCTTTTTAGAATAAGCTGACTGGCAGAAAAAAGCGACTTACAATAAAAACCGCAAACTTACAGTGTTGAAAGTTTGCGGCTATCGGTTATTTGTGGTGGGAAAATGAAGCGTGACGATGGTTCCCTGTCCCACTTCAGAATCAATCGCTAAACGGCAGCCGATTTTTTCAGCCGCTTGTTGACTCATATATAAGCCTAGCCCGCTCGCTCGTTGCTGAAAGCGACCATTTTTTCCCGTATATCCTTTCTCAAACACCCTTGGCAAGTCTTCCTTACGAATACCAATGCCGCTATCTTGAATCACTAAGGCATTGTCTTTAGTGAAAACGTTGACGCCACCAGTTTCGGTATACTTCAAGCTATTGAAAAGAACCTGTTCAAAAATAAAAACGAGCCACTTTCGATCGGATGTCACCGTCAAATCCACCGCCATGTCCAGTTGCAGATTCTTTTTCGAGAAAAACAAGGCATACTTTTTGATCGTTTGACGAACGAGGGGCGCTAAAGCAATCGACTCAAAGACAAAATCTTCATTCGCTAAATTTTGTCGTAAATAATTCAACATCATTTGCAAGTAATCATTCACCTTAAATAATTCCGCTTTGACCTCCGTCGGTGACAACGAATCGCTTTGGACCAAAAGATCCAGCGCAGCTAGAGGCGTTTTGATTTGATGAAGCCACAAGCCGAAATCTTCATAAATTTCTTCTTTTTTTAACGCTGCCTTGTAATCAGAAGTGGTTTTTTCTCTTGCCAATTGTTTAAGAAGGGCTTGGTATTCGTCTTCTAAACGATTTCGAGTGGCAGGCAAGAACGCCAACGCCGCTTCCGTCATACGTTGTTTTCTTAATAAATGCTGCAGCTGCTTTCTTTTTTGTGCGTAACGAAAATAATGAAAAAGGGAAAGTCCCCCTAAGATCACCCCTGAAAAGACCACATAGTCAATGAAGGGCTCCAATGAAAGGCTGTGGAGAAAGAATAGCCCAAATAGGCCCGCACTAAACAGCAGGTAAACGAGATAAAACTTTCCATAAAGGACGAAATATTCTTTCACGTTAGTCATAGGCGTGTTCCTTTTCTATCAAATACCCTTTATTCTTTACTGTCTGGATCAAATCGGATAGTTCGATCTGGCTTAATTTTTTTCGCAAGCGGGTCATATTGACCGCTAATGTGTTATTATCGATGAATTCTTCACTATTCCAGAGCATTTCAATGATGGTCTCTTTGGCTACGATCTTCCCTCGATGCTGCAAAAGCAAGGAAAGAATCCGAGCTTCATTTGGAGACAGTGGCAACTGTTCCCCCTGTTTTTTTAATACATTTTCTGTGGGATAAAAGGTTACTTGCCCTATCTCAAAGGTCAGCGCTTGTTGGTGGCTATACTGATAGCTCCGCCGCAGCAATGCTTGGATTTTTGCCAAAACGAAGGCTAAATCAAAGGGTTTTGTTAAATAATCATCTGCTCCCATGTTCATCGCCATGATCTGATTCATCTGTTGATCCATCGACGAAAGGAAAATGATCGGCACTTCTGACTTCTTGCGAATTTCTTGGCACCAATGATACCCGTTGTAATAAGGCAGCGAAATATCTAAAAGAACGAGATCCGGTTTGATCTCATGAAACTCTTGCAAGATGCTAGCAAAATTCTTCGCGGAAACACATTCGTACCCCCATTGCTGTAAATATTCTGCTAGAACAGAGACGATCGTTGCATCATCTTCAACAAGATATATTTTTTGCATGTCTTTCTCCTCTCTGTTGATTAATCACTTGCTTCTTTACAGACAGTGTACCAGAAAAGAAAAAGAATCGTCTAGATGGGGGGAACCTTTCAAAGGGCTGTTTTTCCTCAATCCTCTGCCAATCGAGCAAGAATTTCTTGGTAACGCTGTGTGGCAAAGGGACTGATATGCCCTTTTTGGCAAAAATTCAGTTTCCCCAGTTTGGGTACGACCCGTTCTACGATGACATTGCCATTTTGAACTTTCGATTCAAACTGCTGCAAAGCCTCCAAAAATCGTGCGTCTTTTCTGGCAGAAGGATAAAAAGACAAGACATACAGATAATAAAAAAGATTGTATCCTCTAAAGGGGTATTCTGTCTGCATAAATAATGTACCCATCCCATAATGACAGGGACTGATTGGCTGACGGATCTCCCAATGAGCAAGCAAAAATTCGCTTGCTTGCTTAAGCGTTTCCATTTTTTCACGATCATGAATATAGCGAAAAGCATCAAGGACCGTTAACGTCGTCATTGGCGTGGAAAAGTGGGTCTCCGGGCCGCGACCAAAACTATACTTATTACACTTCCAGCCGCCATCTGCTTCCTGAGTAGCAAGAAAATAGTGAACGGTCTGTTGCAGCCGCTGGTCCCTTGTGTAACCAAGAGCACACAGCGTTCGCAAAGCCAACGCCGTATGACATGGATAGATCCCCCCTGACGGAGAAATTTTAAATCTGCCATCTTCTCTCCATCCTTGAAAGATCAATGCGGCTGTCTCTTTTAATAAGTTCTCCTCAGGAGACATACCAAGTTCAAGTAAATAAAGAGGACTTTCTAAGGTCGTAAAGGGTGCTCCTTTTAGTAATTTATGGTCTGGCGTCGACCATAAATCGGCGCCATGATCATATTGATGGGAAATGATTGCTTCGATGTCTTGCTGAACCCTCTGATCCATATTGATCTTCCTCCCTCTCTTAAGTGTCGTGCCATCAACCCAATAATCCTCATTGACCCACGGTGCACTCGCTTCTAGAATGATAAAAATTCGAACGTTTTTTAACACACGAGTTAGGTTTTTATTTGTGAATTGTCCAAATGAATTTTAGAAATCAAATAGTTTTTTCCAGACGGACGTACTTTTAAAAAGAATGTTCTAGTTTTCCTGATGACAGGTTTTAAAAAAGTTTGTCTCTGATATCACATGGTTATACGAACCCCACAATGAAAGATCACCTGAATAGGAACACGTTCACGCAACAAGTTCATGCCACGCTCTTTTAGTAAAAGGAATCAGGCATAATGAAATAGTTCAAAACGAATGCCTTCTGGGCTTTCAAAGAATAAGGCATAGTAGTTAGGAGCGATGCGCTCTTTGTACTCCATTGGTCGATCGTGAAGGATCTTTACCCCTAAAGCTTTTATTTTGGGAAAGATCGCATCTACTACTTCGCGGCTTTCCGCCTTAAATGCTATGTGTTGAACAGAGCCAAGTTTTCTTGAATCGATTTTCTCGTTCTTCCATTCTTTTCGTGGGGAACAAATGCCGAAATCAAATGAATCGCCTATATATTCTACTACTTCCATATCAGCATGTTCTAAGTACCCAGAATATTTCTTCTGAAGGTCAAAACCTAATAGTGCAAATAATTGATCATAAAAGCCTTCTGCTTTTTTTACATCATTGACTGTGATTTGGATATGGTGAAACTGAATGTTCATATTCGCTCCTTTCTGGCTAACAAAATAAGTGTTTCAGGAAAAAAGCCGCTTGCGGAAGTTTGATTCAACTAAATTAGCTAGGAAGCTCACTTAATGTAGAAATCACCTTTTCCATTGCCGTTGCTACTTCTTTAGGCAACTTATTATAGCCATCATTTTCTGTCTCTTGAGCCAAAATAAAGTCCAGCCGTCCTTGCATCCGCTCTCTTAAATGAGCAACATAGGAGGCATCTTGAAAATCGACTTTAAAGCCTGTTACTGGCAGGAAACTCATTTCGGTGATCCCACCGAAATTTTTAAATTCAGCCTCGCCTTCCACAATTTTTTCAATCGATGTTAGTGTGACTTCAGGCGTGACTTTCTTGCCTTTGTAAAAGCCTGTATTTAGAATATAACAAGCCGTTTGGTTTTCTTTAAACAAGTGCATGAAATGGGCAAAATCTTCCCCTAAAGGATAGACTCTAAATGGATTGGCATAAGGTTCGATGACCAGTTTATCTATATCCGTGGTCTCGACAATATGTTCAGCTGTCGTGCGCTTCGTAGCTAAGGTCAAACCAAAAACAGCGGCTAAAATCGGATCGTCAATTTTTACTACCGGAGGCAGCGTGTTATCTTTCATGATCCAAAATACGGCATCGATCGGCGAATCTAAATGGTCTACCCGATTAGGTGTGACATATCGTGATTTGACGGTTCGACCATTCCCATTACGAATATCTTGGGTCACGAGGACCTTTTTTCCTTTCTCGTCTAAAGTAACCCCAACATTTTGACAGGTGATAAAGTAGCGGACATTTGGGTTGGTTAGTGGATAGTCTTGCGTTTTATCAAAATAAGAAGGCTCCAGTGCAGTGGAGGCACCATTTGTTTGATTAATCACAAATGCATCGTCATGCAGAACCTTGATCTCATATTTGCCATCATGTTCTGCCAATGTGATAGTCGATTTTCCTGATCCTGAAAGACCAAAAGCAGCCATCGTAAATGTTCGATTCGGTAACTGATACTGCTTCATTCCCCCATGACACGCCACAAAGCCATGGCGATGCGCGGTAGCCCAAGCCAAAGTTAATGTCGCTTTTTTCAATTCACCAAAATAGTTTAAACCTAAGACTGCCGCAACATTGTGTTCAGGATCAAAAAGAGACAGCCCGTAAGGAAAATCAGGATGAGACCAGTCTGGATCAGCGTACAAAAAAATGTCCGTCTCTGGATATTCTTTGGAACGTTGGTATCTTTCCTCCCATGATTTCGTCATCAATTGAAAATTCAACAAATAAGAGTAAAAATTGGTTTCATAGTGCTCTGGTATCAACAGGTGAGCTTTGACCATAAACGCTTCGTCTAATCCTACAACAACTTCACCACCATAAAATTGCTTGCGGGTTCCATGATATAAGGCATCTCGCAAAATGTCTTCATATAATTCTCGCTGGATTCCAGGATGTCCGATGATGCGTCGAGCTGACGCTGTTCGTCCAACAACTTTTCCGTCATTAAACACGATGACTTTTGCATCCTCTGGTAGTCCTAACTCCTTGGTGTGTGATACCGGCATATCCGTAAGAATAGCCCCAGAAGATTCTTTTGCTAAGTGATAGGCAGTGGCTAGATCATCAATCCAAGTGACATTGTTCCCATAAAAAGCTGACTCTATCAACACTTTAAAACTAGACAAATGCGTATTTTGCGGTGTAATCTCTTTGTGTGAAAATGCACGAATCGTTGCCATGTGCAATCCCTCCTAACAAAAATTTTCTATTCACTACGTTTATTATAATACTTTCTAATCACTACACGCCATATTTTTATACACATTAACTATAAATTGCCGACAAACCATTTTGTTAAAGGATTTGGCTGTCTGCATATTTGTAGCTTCACTGCTTTTTGCATTGATTTTGTCCCCGCTCATCAATAGTGAGAAAGAACAAAAAAAACTGGAACAAAAAAGAGTGTCTTTCTGTTCCAGTTTCTGGTTTTATATTTCATCCATTCCAAACGTCACAATCGACGTAATTAGATAAACAGATGGGTTATAGTTGCTTATTTATCAATTGACTCGCTTTCTCTAGCAACTTTGGTATCGTAAGATTTTATGACAATTACCATAATAAGAATTCACGGTCAAAATTGCTGAAAAGAAGCTCGTTTTTTCTTAACGACGTTCTAACAACACGACACACTCCACATGGGTCGTTTGTGGGAACAAATCAACAGGTTGGACTTCTTTTGTCACATACCCTTCTTCCGCAAATAACGCGAGGTCACGAGCCAAGGTTGCTGGATTGCAGGAAATGTAGACGATGCGCTCTGGTTTAACCGCAGCAGTCGTTTCGATAAAGCTAGCATCTAAACCTTTGCGAGGTGGATCAACGAAGACGACTGTCGGTTGAATGCCTTCGCGTAGCCATTGCGGCATGATTTTTTCGGCTTTACCGATAAAGTAATGCACGTTTTCGACACCATTTCTTTTGGCATTGGCTTTGGCATCGTTCACTGCTTCAGGAATGACTTCCATCCCTAACACTTCTTTCACGCGATCAGCCAAACTAATCCCGATCGTTCCGATTCCTGCATAAGCATCCACAACGACATCATTTTCAGACAGTTGTGCCATCTCGAAGGCGGTTTGGTACAAGACTTCTGTTTGCGCTGTGTTGACTTGGTAGAAAGATTTCGCTGAGATTTGGAAGGTTTTGCCTAATAATTGATCATCGATCGATGACTTGCCATACAAAACACGCTCGAACTCGCCCATGATCACATTGGTTTTTTCTTCATTGATGTTTTGAATGACAGAAACAACTTCTGGAATCTCTTCGTGGATCACTTCCGCGATCTCTTCTCCCTTGAAGAATTTCGGTTTACGTGTCACTAATACGACCATCATTTCACCTGAGTGATGCCCACGACGAACGACAATGTGGCGTAAGAACCCTTCATGGGCTTCTTCATTGTAGGCTTTGACATTGAAGCGCTGCAAGATATCTCTGACTTTGATGATTGCTTGATCGATGTTTGGATCTTGAATATAAAAGTCTTCGATCGGTACCAGAGTATGACTGTTTTTGCGGTAAAATCCAGTCGTTAATTTCCCATGAATCTTTTGCACAGGGATTTGCGCTTTGTTGCGGTAACCAAATGGTTTTTCCATTCCGATTGGTGCATTGACCTTGATTTCAGGCAGTTTGGCGATTTTAGCCAAAACATTCTCTACTTGCTGCTGTTTGAAGGCTAATTGTTTGTCATAGCTCAAATGACTCAATGGAGCGATACCGGTGCGCAGCAATGCTTCATTCGGCAATTCTTGCCGATCAGGACTTGCTTGCAACAATTTCATCACTTTGGCAAAACCAAATTTGTTTCCGACTTTCAACACTTTGACTAAGGCACGTTCATTTGGCAGGGTGTTTTCAATAAATAATAAGTACCCATCGACTTTGGCGATCCCATTTCCTTCATGGGAAAGATCCAAAATATCAACTTCAAGTTCCTGATTCTTTTTAACAGGATAATTTTTCATAGATTTCTCCTTTGTGCTTGCTTTCTTCATTTTAAAAAGGAATGGCCGAAATTGCAAGCGGTGCTTATTCTAACGGTTCAATTTGACTTCGAGCAAAAAAGAACCGAAGGAGGGAAATCGGCTGATTGCTTTTTCTGGGTCCTGCGGCGAAGAGCCGCTGCAACACAGGAGCAATCCCTTTTCCATCCTTCGGAAAATCGAACAGATCAGAAGTGTTTAAAACTTTTGATCACTGTTTTAGTTATCAGTTATTTTTCTTTTTCTGTGATTTTTCCCGTTCGCTCTTGTTCAAGATTTGTTTTCTTAAACGAATGCTTTCTGGTGTTACTTCACAGTATTCATCATCATTCAAGAATTCCAGTGATTCTTCCAAAGAAAGAATACGAGGTTTCTTGATAACTGAGGTTTGGTCTTTGTTTGCTGAACGGACGTTGGTCATTTGTTTTGCTTTCGTGATATTGACCGTTAAGTCTTTGTCACGAGAGTTTTCACCAATGATCATTCCTTCGTACACTTCGGTACCTGGTTCAACGAAGACCGTTCCACGTTCTTCAATACTCATGATCGAGTATGTTGTTGCTTTTCCTGTATCGATCGATACAAGTGCACCTTGATGACGGCCACCAATTTGTCCTTGGATCATTGGCAAATATTGATCGAAAGTGTGGTGCATGATGCCGTAGCCGCGAGTCATTGATAGGAATTCTGTCGTGTAACCGATCAAGCCACGAGCTGGTGCCAAGAAAATGATCCGTACTTGTCCATTCCCTGTATTGATCATATCTTGCATTTCTGCTTTACGCATTCCCAATGATTCGATTACTGATCCCATGTATTCTTCTGGGGTATCGATTTGCACTCGTTCAAATGGTTCACATTTCACGCCATCGATTTCGCGTTCGATAACTTCTGGACGAGAAACTTGCAATTCAAAGCCTTCACGACGCATATTTTCGATCAAAATTGACAAATGAAGTTCGCCACGTCCAGAAACGATCCATGAATCAGGTCCGATTGGATCCACACGCAATGAAACGTCTGTTTGCAATTGCGCCATTAAGCGTTCTTCAATTTTACGAGCGGTTACGAATTTTCCTTCGCGACCCGCAAATGGTGAATTGTTCACGATAAAGGTCATTTGCAAAGTTGGTTCATCAATGTGTAAAACAGGTAATGAATCTTGATGATCGATTGGTGTAACAGTTTCACCAACGAAGATATCTTCCATCCCAGAAACGGCAATCAAATCACCGGCTTTGGCTTCTTGGATTTCTAAACGTTTCAAACCGAAGAAACC
Source organism: Enterococcus sp. DIV1368d (assembly GCF_050542975.1). NCBI lineage: Bacteria > Bacillati > Bacillota > Bacilli > Lactobacillales > Enterococcaceae > Enterococcus > Enterococcus sp. DIV1368d. Next base: position 2,044,862 of record NZ_CP172939.1, read on the forward strand.
GAAAAGTTTCGTCACACGGAACTTTTTAACTTCTCCGTTTAATTTCATCAATGCAACTTGGTCGCCGACTTTGATTGATCCGCGGAAGACACGGCCAATACCGATACGTCCAACGTAGTCATTGTAATCAAGCAATGATACTTGGAATTGCAATGGTTCATCGCTGTTGTCGATTGGCGCTGGAATATGTTCGATGATCGTATCAAACAATGGTGCCATCGTTTTTTGTTGATCAGCAGGATCATCTGATTCACTTGAAGTTCCGTTGATCGCAGAAGCGTAGATCACTGGAAAGTCCAATTGGTCATCGTCGGCACCTAATTCGATAAATAGTTCTAAGACTTCATCGACGACATGCTCAGGACGAGCAGATGGTTTGTCGATTTTGTTGACAACTACGATTGGCACTAAGTGTTGTTCCAACGCTTTTTTCAATACGAAACGTGTTTGAGGCATCGTTCCTTCATAAGCATCAACAACCAAAACAACACCATCGACCATTTTCATGATCCGCTCTACTTCACCACCGAAGTCCGCGTGTCCTGGGGTATCCATGATATTGATTTTTGTACCGTTGTATTCAACCGCTGTATTTTTCGCTAAGATCGTGATGCCACGTTCTTTTTCGATCGCATTTGAATCCATCGCCCGTTCTTGTAATTGGGTATGGCTATCTAACGTTTGGGATTGTTTCAATAATTCATCAACTAATGTAGTTTTTCCGTGGTCAACGTGGGCAATAATAGCGACGTTGCGGATATCATTTCTAATATTCAATTTATAAACTCCTTTTTTGGTGACATTGCACTCGACAAGCCATTATACCAGAATTTCTTTCTGAAATATAGTGCAAAGTTTTCATTTTTGCAGAAAAAACCAGATATTAATAAAATATCTGGTTTTTTCTTATTGATTAACGATCGCCAATAATTCTTCAAAAGCTTTCGGTGTACCGCCTACGAACAATTCCCGTCCATTCAAGGATAGCGGCTCTCCTTTGATGTTTGCCATCTTTAATCCAAGGGTTTCTAACAAAACGCCCCCTGGCGCATAATCCCATGGCGCAAGATGAGAAAGATAGCCTGCTCTTTGTCCTTTAGCGAGGGCGATCAGCTCTACCCCAGCACAGCCAGTCATACGAATGCCTAATGCTTTGTCACTGACCTCGGTTTCGTGGTGGCGGTTATGGATCAACATGGGCGAATTCAAGCCAACGAGACCTTCGGATAAGGCAATATCTTTCGGCGGTTCGATCTTCTCGCCATTGTTATAGACACCAATCTCTGGACCACCCCATAAGAATTCATCTTTCATAACATTATAGACAAAGCCAAAGCGCCCTTTGCTCTCTTCGTAAATCGCGATCATGATACAAAAGTTTTCTTTTTCTAACACGAAATTCATCGTTCCATCGATCGGATCAATGATGAAGACCCGCCCACTCATGTCGGCAAGTGTGTCCAGTCCGTTTTCTTCACCTAAAATTTTGGCATCCGGATCATAGGATTGGATCTTACCAATCAGAAAATCTTGCGTGGCTTTATCCAATTCTGTCACTAAGTCTTTCCGTCCTGATTTTGTCTCGACCACTAAGTCTTCTTTATTTAAATTGTCTTTGATCGTTTCACCTGCAGCGATCATCCACTGGCGAACTTCATTAACGATTTCATGCATTCGTTGATCTACCCTTTCATTTTTAGTTTTCCCTCAGTCTTTTTCGCTGCCTGCACAGCATGGTACAGCGAATAGCCTGATAGTTCTTCAAATTCTCTGCCTAAACGGCGTTCCTCGCCAATGCTAGGAACGACTTTCTTAAAGGCTTGATACGCCTCAAGAAACGTACTACTAGGAAGGCCTTTTTCATAGGCTTGTTCTAATCGTTCCCACATCTTCATGACGACGACCATTTCATCTGTCGACCAATCTAAGTCAAGAGGATATTGATAATCCCGCATATTACCACTCCTATTCATCTTATTCAGTGTACCACAAAATTGAAAATAGGTCAGAGCCTCCGCTGCAAAAAAGGTACATCCTAGCAATGAATGTACCTCTTGTATACAAACTATTGAGATTTTTAAAAGCTGAAATCCGTGAATCTCAAATAAGAAGGAAATTCCTTTTTTCTTCCAACGAGATTGCTTAGTAAAAGATGACCGATTTCAAAAAGGTTCGTCTAGAAAAGCCCGCAAAAACAAAAAATTTTTAATGATAGTAATTGATTTCCACCACTGTTTACTTATGAAAAACTCTGGATAATCCGTTCCCCATTGCCATGGAATGACAAATGATCCATCTTCTTGTTGGTATTTTAAAATTTCTTGGGCTTCTTTTTTACATAATTCTTCACTAAAGATCCCAAGCAGCTGCTCTCTTGTAAAGAAAAAATTTGAAGGTTTACTGACATAAGACGTGAACCACTCTTCTGGCTCGTTTGAGACAGTATGGCGAATTTGCTGGAATAAGATCTCGCGAAAGCGGTCATTTGCTAAAACAGGCTGATACTGGATTTCTTCACAGTCTTGTAATAATTCTAGATAGACGACTAATGTGTGCATTTCACTGGTTGGTTCCTTAAGGAAACTTGCAACTGCTGTTTCGACAATTTCTTGTGCTTTTTGATAGAGGGTAGTTTCCCCTCTTTTTAAGATCATACCAGCTAGACTTACTGTTGGGTTGTCTGCTGGCACGCCTACAGGACTCTCCCACCAAATCGCATGCGGATAGGATACCGTTGACGGCACTTGGTTGAACCATTTCCCTTCAGAAAACTCTTTTCCACTAGCTAAATACCTTAAAATCCCTTGGACTTGTGGATTTGTCGAATGAAGGCATTCAAGCTCTCTTAAAATTCGACATGCCTCCCACACTGCAATCGGTGTACTGTTGGGATTCCAATGATCAGGTTCCAAACCATGCCCATACCCACCATCTTCATTTTGGTAGAATTGTAACGCCTGTAATACAGCCTCGCGAGATCCATTTTCAAAATGATACTGCCAACGAGCAAGGTCTAAAGGGCGCGCGTTTTTGTAAATAAATTTTCGAGCATTTTCGAATGCTTCCACATCTTCGCCTCCTTTGGCTTTCTTTCATTATCTCTTACTTTCCTAATGATTACAACGCTTACATCACTACCATTTCTCTGAATGACCATTCTCAAAATAGCTTCTTGGCATTTTTTAAGAAGCATACTTTTGGTGTTTCTCTTTGCATGATGTTACAGTAAGAATAACAAGAAAAAGGAGGAATTCTCTTGCGTTTAGAAAACAAAAAAATCATTGCCTTAGTCGACAATGATTTCGAAGATTTAGAATTGTGGTACCCGGTCCATCGGTTACGGGAAGAAGGCGCGCAAGTCGATTTAGTCGGTGAAGAAGCGCATAAAACGTATATTGGCAAATACGGTGTACCCGCAGAATCAGCCTATGCTTTTTCTGATATTCATGCCGATGACTACGATGCCATCTTAGTTCCAGGTGGTTGGGCGCCTGATAAATTACGACGTTTCCCAGAGGTCATCTCTTTCGTGCAAACGATGGACAAAGACGAAAAAGTCATTGGTCAAATCTGTCATGCAGGCTGGGTCTTGATTTCTGCGAATATCCTGCAAGGCAAGACGGTCACCAGTACACCAGGCATCAAAGATGATATGACAAATGCTGGAGCCACATGGGTGGATACACCTGTGGTTACGGATGGACATATCGTTTCCAGCCGCCGTCCCCCAGATCTACCAGACTATATGCGGGAATTTATCGCTGTATTAGAAAAGAAATAGTACCCGTTGATCAGATTCAAAAGAGTTGCGACCGAAGCAAATACGGCCGCAACTCTTTTTTCTACTTAGCGGTCATTCGCTTACGATCGCTAATATCTTGTTACTTTTAGGGATTTTTTTCACACCGATAAAGGTCAATGCAGCACCTAGAACGGCAAACCCAGTCCCAATCAAAAGCATTTCCCAGACACCGAAGCTTTGGATCAGCATCCCGCCCAAAAGATTGCCGATCACGCCACCGATCGTGGTAGCAATGATAATAATCGTTTGTCCAAAAACCCGATCTTCATCTGCCAAACTATGGTTGAACAAATAAGCCGAAGCTGGAATAAACAAGGCAAAACTAACCCCTTGCATCAAATGGCTCATTTCCATCAGGATGATGGAGCTGATCAACAGCATCAGCACCCCACGAATGGCAAAGGCAACACTGGACAGCAACAGCCAAAAACGGCTAGACCGTATCCTCACTAACTGTTCAAAGAAAATCATGCCTGGCAATTCGCATAACGCCGCAATCATCAGGGCGATGCCAACTTCCTTACTGCCACCGCCAATATCGGCAAAAATTTGTGCCAAAAAGCTGTTGATCATCGTATGGAAGCTGAAGAGAAAGCAAAACCCGACAAAGAGAAAGAGTAAAAAAGGATATTTTTTCAAAAAGGCCCCTGAATGACTTTGTTCTGTAAGCATCACGGGCATTTCTGGCTTCTTGATCGCTGGCAGCAAAAGCAAAATAATGAGAAACAAAACGGCCTGCCCGATAGCGATCATAGGCAAAAGGGCTGCCGAAAACTCCTCCAAGAGCTGCCCCAGTAAAAAGGAGGTCCCCGCAAATCCTAGTGACCCACCCGCACGCGAAAAGCCAAAATTGATTTTGTTGCCGCTATTCGTGTATTCAAACGCCAAGGCGTTGAGAAAGGACTGCATGGAAACGAGCAAAATCCCTCCTAAAACATAGGTCAGTATTGATAATGCAGGGAAAATCACACCTGCTAAGAGCACCGCGACCACGCCGCTTGTCATCGTTTTCAAGACAACGATCAGCGGTACTTTACTTTTTTTGATAATGATTTGACTGATGAAGGGCTGCAAAATCGTAGACGCAATATTGACTAAGGCTAAAATACCGCCAATTTTTGCTGGATCGACCTTGAAATAAATCAAAAAAAGGGTCGCAAAGCCATAGATTGAGCAAAACATCATCCAATAAAGAAATTGCAAACTTGTGTAGTAAAACCGAATCCTCTTGTCACTTGCATGATTACGCATACATCCCCCACCTTATCCATATTCCTTAGCAACTAAATATAGCATAGAACCGATGGATTTACTATCCTTCTACCAACAGAAACCGCAGTTTTATTTGAAACACTAACCGACAACAAAAAAGCGCAGCATAGTATCCTGCGCTTTTCCTACTGCTTCAACTATTTAGAGCTGTTGGAAGGCTTGCGTGAGATCTTCCAAGAGATCGTTGATGTTTTCCAATCCAATGGATAGGCGAATCGTCTCTGGACGAATTTTGGCTGCTGCAAGTTCTTCTACGCTAAGCTGGGAATGGGTCGTCGAAGCTGGATGGATGATCAAGGACTTTGCATCCCCGACATTTGCCAGCAAAGAGAAGAGCTTGGTTGCGCCACAAAAGGTTTTGCTTGCTTCTGCTCCACCCTTTAATCCAAAGGAAAAGACGGAACTGGTCCCTTTGGGGAAATACTCCTGCGCCCGTTCAAAATAGGGGCTGTCCGGCAGTGTTGGGAAGTGAACCCAAGAGACTTCCGAGTGCTTGGCTAAAAATTCAGCAACTTGTTGCGCATTTTCTACATGACGTTCCATCCGCAACGAAAGCGTCTCGATGCCTAACAGCAACACCCATGAATTGAAGGGAGAAATCGCAGCGCCTGTATCCCGTAAAAGAATCGTTCGTGCCCGAGTGATATAGGCAGCGTTACCAGCGGCTTCTACCCATGAGATTCCATGGTAGCTATGATCGGGATCGACCAGCTTGGGAAATTTGCCATTTGTCCAATCAAAGTTGCCGCTGTCGATAATGGCCCCTCCCAAAGCAGCGCCGTGACCACCGAGGTATTTTGTCGTGGAATAAACGACGATGTCCGCCCCATGCTCAAATCCTCGAAACAGATAGGGAGTCGCAAAGGTATTGTCAATGATGAGGGGAATCCCTGCTTCATGAGCGATCGCTGCAATTTTTTTAAAGTCGGCAATATCAATATCTGGATTGCCTAAAGACTCTAGAAAAACTGCTTTAGTATTTTCTTGGATGGCTGCTTTTAGTGCTGCCAGATCTTCACTATCAACAAAGCTTGTAGTGATGCCAAAATCTGGCAACGTATGAGCGAATAAATTATAGGTACCCCCATAAATTGAAGCAGCAGAAACGATATGATCTCCTGCTTGTGCAAGATTTAAAATCGCATAGGTGATCGCTGCTGAGCCAGAAGCCGTTGCTAACGCACCGACACCGCCTTCTAAGAGGGCTAATCGTTCTTCTAGAACAGCCGTTGTCGGATTGGTAATACGGGTATAGATATTGCCATTCTCACTAAGACTAAATCTCGCTGCCGCTTGATCTGCGTCCTCAAACACATACGATGTGGTTTGATAAATGGGTACGGCGCGACTCCCTGTAGTTGGATCTGGTGTTTGTCCTCCGTGTAATTGAATCGTCTCAAATCTTTCTGTCATACTATTCCTCCTTAATAATACAAATAAAAAAGCCCTCTGATATCGAGATATCAAAGGACGTGTTTACGTGTTACCACCTTTATTCAAGCAGACTTTCCAGCATGCTTCTCAGCAAGTACGCGACAAATTAACGTCGTTATACTCTGACGCGATAGCGGGCGCACCCGGATCTTCTTATCTTTCGTACAAGTTCAGAAGATCACCTCTGAGGCCATTTTCGATTGATTCTACAAGTTCTTCTTGCACCCTACGAAGACTCTCTAGGCTTGCCAAATCAATGTACTTTCCTCATCAACGGTTGAAATATTAAGAGCATCGTATCATTTACAGAAGATTCTGTCAATAGCTTAGGATCGCTTTATTTTTGGTGATAAAAAAACTCGTTCACCAAATGATGAACGAGTTTCAAAAAGCTTAAATGTGGATTGGTAAACCTAGAGCTAACTCAGCAGCATCCATTGTGATCTCACCTAGAGATGGATGTGGATGGATGGTTAACGCGATATCTTCTGCGTTCATGCCAGATTCAATAGCAAGAGCAAGTTCTGAAACCATATCGCTTGCTCCTAAACCAGCAATTTGCGCACCGATGATCACATTGTCTTCAACCGTTGTTACTAAGCGAATGAATCCTTCGGTTTTTCCTAGAGATAACGCACGACCGTTACCTGAGAATGGGAATTTGAATGCTTTTGCTTCAATTCCAGCATCCTTGGCATCTTTGATGGTCATACCGACAGAAGCCAATTCTGGGTCAGTAAAGGCCACTGCAGGCATCGCTTTGTAATCAACAGCAACTTTTTTGCCAGAGATTGCTTCAGCAGCGATTTTTGCTTCGTAGCTGGCTTTATGTGCTAATGCAGCACCAGGAACGATATCACCAATTGCGTAGATGTTTGATACGTTGGTACGGCCTTGTTTGTCAACCGTGATCAATCCGCGTTCGCCTACTTCAACACCTGCTTGTTCCAAGCCCATGTCATCAGTATTTGGACGACGGCCAACAGTAACCATCACGTAATCAGCAGTAACTGATTCTTCTTTACCATCTACGGCATATTTCACAGTTACGCTATCGCCATTGTCAATTGCTTCTTTCGCCATTGCGTTGGTAACGACTGTTACACCTTTTTTCGCAAAGTCTTCTTCAACCAATTTGACCATGTCTTTTTCATAGGTTGGCAAGATTTGAGGAGAACCTTCAAGGATCGTTACTTCTGCACCTAGGTTTGCATACGCTGCACCTAGTTCAGAACCGATGACACCGCCACCGATAACAACGAATTTTTTAGGAACTTCTTTTAATGCCAATCCGCCAGTTGAATCAAGGACACGTCCGCCGAATTTGAAACCAGGGATTTCAATTGGACGAGAACCTGTTGCGATGATTGCATTGTTGAAAGAGTAAGTTTGTGCTGAATCTGGGTGGATGACACGCAATGTGTGATCATCAACGAAGAAAGCTTCTCCTTCAATTGTTTCAACTTTATGTTTTTTCAATAGGAAACCAACACCAGAAGTTAACGTTTTAACGACTTTGTTGTCTTTCCATTCTTGTGTTTTGGTAAAATCAAGGGAAACATTTTCACTTGTTACACCAAACATTGTTGAATCCAAAGATTCTTGGTAATGATGACCTGCAGCGATCAAAGCTTTTGAAGGGATACAACCAACGTTTAAACAAACGCCGCCGATGTATTCTCTTTCAATGATTGCTACTTTTTGTCCCATTTCAGCAGCGCGGATTGCAGCTACATAGCCGCCAGGTCCCGCACCGATTACAACTGTATCTAATTCAACAGCAAAATCTCCAACTACCATTTGTTAATCATCCTTCCATCATTAATAGCTCTGGATCAGCTAATAGACGTTTGATATTATTCATTGCTTGTTGCGCTGTTGCGCCATCAACGATACGGTGGTCGAAGCTTAATGAAAGTTTCATCACACGTCCGACAACGATTTCGCCTTCAGCGTTTACGATTGGTTGTTGCGCGATCGTACCTACACCCAAAATAGCTACTTCAGGGTAGTTGATTACTGGTGTGAACCAGCCGCCACCAACTGAACCAATGTTACTGATCGTGATGGTACCGTTACGCATATCATCTGCAGCTAATTTGCCGTCATGAGCAAGTTTTGCTTTTTCGTTGATTTCATCGGCGATAGCAAACATGCCTTTACGATCTGCATCTTTTACGTTTGGTACATACAAACCATGGTCAGTATCTGTTGCGATACCGATGTTGTAATAGTTTTTGTATACGATCTCTTGTTTTGCATCATCGATCGACGCATTCAAGATAGGGAATTTTTTCACTGTTGCAGTCAATGCTTTCACAACATATGGTAAGAAAGTAAGTTTTGTGCCGTTTGCAGCAGCAACTTCTTTGAATTTCTTACGGTTATCCCATAGGTTTGTTACTTCAACTTCATCATGCAAGGTTACATGAGGTGCTGTTTGTTTGCTGTTTACCATCGCTTTAGCGATTGCTTTACGTGTAGGTGTTAAGGCCACACGTTCTTCTAAATCACCTAAGTTTGATTTGAAGGCTTTTGCTGGAGCTGCTGGTTTGCTTTCAGTTGCTGCAGCTTTTGTTTCTTCTTTCGCAGGAGCTTGAGTTTCAGCTTTTGCAGCTTGTCCGCCACCTGATAGGAAGTTTTCGATGTCTTCTTTTGTTACACGGCCGCCTTTACCTGTTGCTGATACTTGAGAAATATCAACATCTTTTTCACGAGCAAATTGACGGACAGAAGGCATAGCCAAGACGCGTTTGTTAGGATCTGCTGCTTCAACAACACTTGCTGAACCAGAAGTTTCCACTTTTTCTTTTGGTGCTTCTGCAGATGTGCTTGATGAAGCAGGCGCACTGTTGTGACCAGGTGCGTCGATTTCAACTAAAACATCCCCAACATTTGCGACTGTTCCTTCAGCAACAACGATGTTTTTCACTGTTCCTGTTACTGGAGATGGAATTTCTTCCACTGATTTGTCGTTTTGAACTTCAAGCAACGTATCATCTTCATTGATGGTATCTCCTGCTTTAACGAACCATTTTACGATTTCGCCTTCTGCAATTCCTTCACCGATATCTGGTAATTTGAATTGGAAAACGCCTGAACCTTCAGAAGAACCAGCTGATGCTTCAGCCGTTTCCGTTGTAGGTTCTGCCGCTGGTTTTGCTGGTGTTTGAGACTCTGCTGCTACACCTTCATCGCCTTCGTTGTCTTCATGTCCTGGTGCATCAATCTCAACAAGGACATCCCCAACGTTTGCGACTGTACCTTCAGGGACAACGATGTTTTTCACTGTTCCTGTTACTGGAGATGGAATTTCTTCCACTGATTTATCATTTTGAACTTCTAGTAAGGTATCATCTTCATTGATTGTATCCCCTGCTTTGACGAACCATTTTACGATTTCGCCTTCTGCAATTCCTTCACCGATATCCGGTAATTTAAATTGAAATGCCATTTTCTATTCTTCCCTTCTTCAACTATTAAAAGTTCACGATTTCTTTCACTTTGTCTTCGATGTCTTTTGCATTTGGCAACCAAATGTTTTCAGCTTGACCGAATGGGAAGATCGTATCTGGTGCAGACACGCGTCCGATTGGAGCTTCTAGTGATAGAACCGCACGTTCAGAAATTTCAGAAACGACTTGAGCACCAACACCTGCTTGTTTTTGTGCTTCTTGAACGACAACCACACGACCAGTTTTTTCAACTGATTTGATGATCGTTTCAACATCAAGAGGAGCAACTGTACGCAAGTCGATGATTTCAGCGTTGATGTTTTCTTTCGCTAAGTTGTCAGCAGCTTTGATTGCTTCACGAACCATCGCACCATAAGTGATGATGGAAACATCAGAACCTTCACGAGTTACTGCTGCTTTGTCTAAAGGAACTTCGTATGCTTCTTCTGGCACTTCTTCACGGAATGAACGGTAAAGTTTCATGTGCTCTAAGAAAACAACTGGGTCATTGCTGCGGATAGAAGCAATCAATAATCCTTTTGCATCATATGGGTTTGATGGAATAACGACACGGATACCAGGTGATTGAGCGATCAATCCTTCCAAGTTATCTGAGTGCAATTCTGGTGTGTGCACACCGCCACCAAATGGTGAACGAATAGTGATTGGTAAATTACGTGTACCACCCATACGGTAACGAGTACGCGCCATTTGACCAACGATTTCGTCAAAGGTTTCAAATACGAAACCAAAGAATTGGATTTCTGGAACTGGACGGAAACCTTCTAATGCTAAACCGAAAGCCAAGCCGCCGATACCAGATTCAGCAAGAGGGGTATCGAAGACACGATCTTCGCCGAATTTTTCTTGTAAACCTTCTGTTGCACGGAAAACCCCGCCGTTTTTACCGACATCTTCACCAAAGACTAAAATCTCTTTGTCATTTTCCATTTCAACAGCTAAGGCATCTGTAATTGCTTGAATCATTGTTTTTTGTGCCATGACTATTTCGACTCCTTCGCTTCGTAAGTTGCAATTTGTTCTTTAATGTTTTGTGGTTGAACTTCAAACATGTTTTTCAAGAAATCTGAAACTTTTTGTTTTGGCACGCGGTCAGCTTCAGCGATCGCTGCTTTGATTTCTTCTTTTGTTTGTTCAATGACTTGTTCTTCTTTTTCTTCAGACCAAAGTCCTTTTTCAGTTAGGTAAGTACGGAAACGTACCAATGGATCTTTTTGTTGCCATTCGCTGTCCATGTCTTTTGAACGGTAACGGGTTGGATCATCACCAGACAATGTATGTGGACCGTAACGGTAAGTCAAGGTTTCGATCAATACAGGACCGTTGCCGTTTGCTGCCCATTCACGAGCTGCTTTAGAAACATAGTACACTGCCAATGGATCCATACCGTCAACTTGGATACCAGGGATCCCAGCTGCTGCTGCTTTTTGTGCCAATGTTGGTGCCGCACTTTGTACTTCACGAGGTGTAGAGATCGCAAAACCATTGTTTTGGATGTAGAATACAGCGTTTGCATGGTATGCCCCTGCAAAGTTGATTGCTTCATAGAAGTCCCCTTGTGAAGAACCGCCATCACCTGTATAAGTGAATACAACATTTTTCTTATTGCGTTTTTTCAATCCTAAAGCAACGCCGGCTGCTTGGACGTATTGTGCACCGATGATGATTTGTGGTGGCAATGCTTTTAAATCTTCTGGGTAAAGGTTCCCAGCAACGTGACCACGTGACCATAAGAACGCTTCTTTCAATGGCAGACCGTGTTGGATCAATTGTGGTACATCACGGTAACCAGGTAATAGAACGTCTTCTTTTTCAAAAGCAAATTGACTTGCTAATTGGCTTGCTTCTTGTCCAGCAGTTGGCGCGAAGAAACCTAGACGACCTTGACGGTTTAACGCAGTTGAGCGTTGGTCTAATACACGAGACCATACCATACGAGTCATCAATTCAACTAATTCGTCGTCACTTAAATCTGGTACTAACTCTTGATTTACAATTTTCCCGTCTTTGTCCAAAGCTTGGTAAGTTGGAAAATCCGCATTGACTTGCTCCAAAATCGCTTGGAAATCAAGTGCTTTTTGTTTTTTTGCCATCTTGACACACTTTCCTCTCTGATATAAAAATTCACTTTCGTATGTAACAGGGTTTAAATCTGTACTATCGAAATTTCATTTACTCTTATAAATTATCATTTAACTTCGAAAATGACAAGTGAAAAGGGTATTTTTTTTAATAAAACAATTCCCACTGTAGCAACTCTTAAGAAAACATTAGTGAAATTAATCACATTAAAGCAATCGCTTTCTTCAGTTTTTTCTTTTCAGATTCTTTTTTTTATTTAAGAATATTACAGCAATCATCATTTTGCTAAACAGATTTACCATTAACCTCCTTTTATTACTTGTGAAGGATTCGACTTGAATCAAAAAGAATTTTCTTAAGATGAGAAAAAAATAATACAGAGATCGGATAAAAAGAAACAGATCGGCAATTCTCCCCTCCATAGGAAGAACGCCGACCTGTTTTTTTAAATCCATTCTTTCGTTACATGAATGTAAATGCGTTTGGCAAATTCAACTGTTACTAAATAAGCGAAATTGATACCAATAAACCATGGCCAGTAGCTTGATGGCAGCGCCGCAAAATCGAAGACGGTGTGCAATGGCGTCAAGATAACTAAGAAGCCAACTGCAATTGCTAAGACGCTGGAGATCAGGACTGCCGGTGAAGCAATACTATTGATAAATGGTAATTTTCTTGTTCGGATCATGTGAACAACTAAGGTTTGTGTCGTTAAGCCGATCATAAACCATCCTGCTTGGAACAAGGCTTGCTCTTGGATCGTATTTGCACTAAAGACATGCCACATCACAAAGAAGGTCAAAATATCAAAGATGCTGCTGACCGGTCCAATGCCGACGGTAAACTTCAATAGTCCGCCCACTTGCCATTTGACTGGTTTTTCTAACTCTGCTTTGTCTACGTTATCCCATGGAATCGTCAATTGTGCCATATCGTACACCAAGTTTTGAACCAACAATTGAATGGACAACATTGGTAAGAAAGGTAAAAAGGCACTAGCAACTAAAATCGAGAAAACATTCCCGAAGTTCGAACTCAACGTCATTTTGATGTACTTCATCATATTGGTAAATACTTTGCGCCCTTCGATGACCCCTTTATCAAGGACATTCAAACTTTTTTCTAATAAAATGATCGAGCTGGCATCTTTGGTGATATCCGCTGCTGTATCAACCGAGATGCCAACATCTGCCGTGCGTAAAGCAGGCGCATCGTTGATGCCATCTCCCATAAAGCCGACCGTATGGCCTGCTGCTTGAATGGTTTCAATGATTCGTGATTTTTGCATTGGGTTTAATTTTGCAAACAGATTGGTTTTTGCAGCTTTCGCTGCTAACTCTTCATCTGATAGATGATCAATATCGGTTCCCAATAAGTATTTATCTGCATCGATACCAACATCTCGGCAAACTTTTTGCGCAACGATCGCATTATCTCCAGTCAACACTTTGACATTGATGCCATGACCGTGTAAAGAAGCAATCGCTGTTTTGGCTGTTTCTTTTGCTGGATCTAAGAAGCCCATAAAGCCAATCATGATCATGTCTTGTTCGTCTGCTACAGAATAAACGGCATCTGCGTGGGCATCGCGTTTTACGGCAACCGTTAACACACGCATCCCTTGTTTATTCAAGCGCAGGTTCACTTGACGTAATTGCTCTCTCAATTGAGGAGTCAGTTCCATCACTTTGCCATCAACTTCTACGTACTTGCAGACTTGCTCCATTTCTTCAGCTGCACCTTTTGTGACCATTAGTTGATGACCATCCGCATTGACAACAACCGTCAAGCGGCGACGTGAAAAGTCAAAAGGAATCTCATCGATTTTTGTCACATCGTTAAATGGCGCTGCCAAACCTTCTTCTTCATAGTAGTTTAGGACTGCGATATCCATCAGGTTTTTCCACCCTGTTTGATAGTAAGAATTTAAATAGGTCATATCAAGAACCTGTTTATCTTCTACGCCAAACGGGTTTAAATGTTGTACCAGCACGACACGATCTTCGGTGATCGTACCCGTTTTATCGGTACATAGCACATCCATTGCACCTAAGTTTTGAATTGAAGGCAATTCTTTGACGATCACTTTTTCTTTTGATAAAGAGATCGCCCCTTTGGCTAAGTTACTGGTAACGATCATTGGTAGCATTTCTGGCGTCAAACCAACTGCTACTGCAATCGCGAAGAACAACGCTTCGCCCCAATCACCCTTGGTTAATCCATTGATCAGTAAAACGATTGGGAAAAGAACCATGACCATTCGCAACAATAGCTTGCTGACTTTTGTTAAGCCATCTTCAAAGGTTGTTTTGCCCCGTTTCGTGGTCGCATTTTTAGCAATATCGCCAAAGAATGTACTTTGACCGGTTTTCAATATAATGGCTTTTCCTTGACCACTTAAGACATCGGTACCCATGAAAACAAGATCTTGCATATCTAGTGCAGAAATTTGTTCATCGCTTTCTTTGATCCCAGCATCGACAAATTTTTCAACGGGCATTGATTCGCCTGTTAATGAAGATTGATTGATAAATAAATCTTTGGTCCAAATCAAGATCGCATCCGCAGGGATCATGTCGCCGGTTGCTAAGGTGACGATGTCTCCTGGAACGACCTCATCCATTGGAATTTCTCTCGTGATTCCATCTCTGGTTACGGAACAAGTATTTTCAATAAGTTCTTTTAACGCTAAGCTTGCTTTTTGGGAACGGTATTCTTGGACGAAAGTAATCATGACACTGGCTAAAATCATGATTCCCATCACAATCACTGCTTCAATATCGCCTGTTACAAAAGAAATAATCATTAATAGGGCTAAAACTAACACAAAGGGATCTTTAAAAGCGCCTAAGATCATCAACCAAGCGGGTGTTGGTTTTTGTGCGTCGACTTTGTTTGGACCATACTCTGCTAAACGTTCTGCAGCATCTTCTTCCGATAACCCTTGGAAGGAGGTCCGCATCTCCATCAACAATTCTCTTTCGGTCAATTTTGCAAGTAATTTTAGTTCTTGATCTTTAGATAGTTTTTTTAACATCTTTTTTTCCTCCTAGCACTTAGGAGTTGCTTACGCCACCCCTAGCGATTCGATAACTACTCCGCTGTTTCATCTGGGGACTGGGGTATTCCATGTGAATCTTCCTTTCTTTTTATTAGGTAAGTCACTGTGGAACGCGCGCAAAAGACACAAAAAAACGCACGCTCCCAATAAGCATGCGTAAAAAACTCATGATCATTGTAGAGCTTTAGCACTATAGGGCGTAGATAGCAAACTTGCTATCAGCTGCTTTGGGTTTAACCTTCACGATTAGACCTGTCCTACCAACTAAGCATCTCTCGATGCTTTTGCGGCAGCAGCTTGTGTCCATATAGGAGCCTCACCTAACAATTATTTGTATAAAATGTCAGTTCGTCGGAAGTCTTTCTTCCAACTACCCACATAATAACTGCTATCCTAACCAATGTCAACAGCATCTAAGGAAAAAAGCACCCTTTTTTCCAAGTTTTCTATAGGTTTTCAAATGAAAGGTCTTACAATAAAATAACAACGTTAAAGAACTGATGTGATTTTATATTTCAAAACATTTGTATCTATGTGCTTGTATTCCTTTGTTCGCGCAGACTGCTTCAAGTTAACTAATGCCATACCGCCCTATTCACTATGCTGATATTCCATTAAAATCAAAAAAGACAGCTAAGAGACTAATCAAGGTCCCATAACTGCTTTTTAGAAAGGAATAGCCATTGAGAGTTCTGACTATTTTGTCCTAGCAATACTGATTTGTATTACTTTAAAGTGTGACAGGAGTTGCAGTAAATTAATCAGCTAGATTATCAATAGCATATTGCGCTTGCTCTGGGGTATATTTATCTCCGTATTCAGATACTAGCTGATCATATAATTCACTATCAGACATTGGCATCAGGTCTAAATAGTTTTCAGCCGCTTTCAAAGCATTTGCATTCCAGTCAGTTTCAACATTGTCCACGGCATATTGGGCAGCTTCTTCAGGATAACCATCACCATAACTTGATGTTAGTTGTTCAAAAAGTCCTGCCTTACTAAAGGGCATTAATAAAAGATAGTTTTCAGCTGCACGTAAAGCATTTCTGTGTTCTCTGGGAATTGTTGCATCTTCTTCAGCTTGATCTTCTTCATCAGCTTCTGGTTCTTGAAGCTCACTTGTTCCTGTATCTGAATCATTCTCGTTTTGAATCACTTCTTCAGCATCCGCAATTTCTGAACCATTTTCTCCATCCCCGTCAGATGATGGGATAACGAAGCTTATAATACCTAAAACCACAACTAATCCCAAAAAAACTTTAACGATTTTTTTAATCAAATTTACTCCTACTTTCTTTTTCAATTCACTAGTTAATATCTTTCACAAATAAGGGTAGCATAGCACGAATAGGCTTACAACAGCAAAATACCACCATTTTTTTGACAAAACACATGGATGGCAGCTGATTTGATTCATTTTGCAGATTCTCGTTTTCATTAATTGATAATGGACAACTTAATAAAAAAACAATTAGAGAAATATCTATTTGTCGTGTAACATCGATACTCTTTTCATCAAACACATCAGTTGCTGAATATCCTCATAGCAATCCTGTCACTCAGTTACTCTAAACCTTCTAAGAAAAAACGAGCTTACACTCACTGATGATTCGAGAGAAAAACTAGTGTCTTTTCATTAATAAAGGTTAACAATGAAGGTTAATTCAATAAAATCCGTCAATATAGAATCATTCTTAATGAAATAAGTAGTCTTTTAGGACTTTCCTGTCATTTTCTTCTATCCTGCTAATACAGCACATTCATTCAAGAGTTCCTCTTACCTTACGATAATGGATCAGATGTTCTTTTATTCTATGAGAACAAAAAAACGACCTTAAAAGGCCGTTTCTTCCATATAAAAGTTAGATCGTATCTCCATTGAAAATCGAATTTTTTACGATTACGTAATCCACTTTACGAATCGATTCTAAATCTTTTCCACCTGCATAAGAGATGGATGACTGCAAGTCTTGCTGCATTTCAACTAACGTGTCTTTCAAAGAACCTTTGTATTGAATCCAAATTTTCTTTCCTTCCACGTTTTTCTTTTCACCTTTTTGAAATTCTGATGCAGAACCAAAGTATTCTTTCATCACAACGCCGTTTTCTACCTTAGTTTCCCCTGGTGATTCTTCATGACCTGCAAACAATGAACCGATCATGACCATTGTTGCACCAAAGCGGACAGATTTAGCGATATCGCCGTGTGTCCGAATGCCTCCATCTGCAATGATTGGTTTGCGAGCAGCTTTGGCACACCAGCGTAGTGCTGCTAACTGCCAGCCGCCAGTCCCGAAACCAGTTTTGATTTTTGTGATACAAACTTTCCCTGGTCCAATGCCGACTTTCGTTGCATCTGCACCAGCGTTTTCCAATTCACGAACTGCTTCTGGCGTTCCAACATTTCCAGCGATCACAAACGTTGCTGGCAAATGCTTCTTGATGTGTTGGATCATATTGATCACGGCGTTTGAGTGGCCATGAGCAATATCGATCGTAATAAAATCAGGAACAAGCTCTTTGTCAGCTAGTTCTTCCACAAAGGCATATTCATTTTCTTTGACACCTACGCTGATAGAAGCAATCAAGCCACGGCTTTTCATTTTTTTGATAAATGGAATCCGCGCTTCTTCATCAAAGCGGTGCATAATATAAAAATAGCCATTTTCAGCTAAAAATTCTGCGATCGAATCATCAATAATCGTTTGCATATTTGCAGGAACAACAGGCATCTTAAACGAGTGTCCGCCTAATGTCACCGTGGTATCACATTCTGAACGGCTGTTCACGATACACTTGTTAGGAATCAGTTGTATATCTTCGTAATCAAAAACTTTCATGTCAAACATAAAAATATCCTCCAAATCTTACTAAGAGTGAAGCAAGCATCAAATGGCATCCGCCTATTTTTAACGCCCACAACAATTTAAACCACCTAGAAGTGAAATACAAGCTTTTTAGAAATACTTTTTGAAAAAAAAGGATGAATGTTCGTCTTTTGCGAACATTCATCCTTATAAGTACTGAAAAAAACGGGATTTACTAATAAATTACGGCAAGATGTTCCCAGCTGCTTTATACACCTCATACCATTCATGGCGAGTCAATACGATCGAAGATGCTTGTGCGATTTCTTCGATCCGATGCGGGGTCATCGTTCCAGCAATCACTTGCATGTTTGCAGGGTGACGTAAGATCCACGCAGAAGCAATACCTGTTGGTGTCGTTTGATACTTGTCCGCTAGTTCAGTCAATTTTTCGTTCAACTCGGGGAATTTCTCGTTACCGATAAAGACACCTTCGAAGAAACCATATTGATACGGAGACCAAGCTTGGATCGTCATCTCAAGCAAGCGAGAATATTCAAGAATTTCTCCATCATGATCGACACTACCAGCATCCGTCATGTTGACATGAATTCCTTGATCGATCATTCCCGTATGCATGATCCCGAATTGCAGCTGATTCGCTACTAAAGGTTGGGAAACATATTTTTTCAACAATTCGATTTGACCAGGTTTTTGATTGCTGACACCGAAGTATTTCACTTTGCCGTCTTTTTCTAATTGATCAAAGGCAGCTGCCACTTCTTCTGGTTCAAACAAAGTGTCAGGGCGATGCAATAGTAGCGCATCCAAATGATCGGTTTTCAAACGCTGTAAACTACCTTCCACGGAAGAAATGATATGCTCTTTCGAAAAATCAAACATTTCACCTGGAACGATGCCACATTTTGATTGAATAAACAACTCTTCTCTTTTGGCATCCGTTTTTGCTAACGCTTCCGCAAAAATCGTTTCACACTCCCCGCGCCCATAGATATCGGCATGGTCAAAAAAGGTAATGTCATTTTCAATCGCTGTCGTCAATACTTTCACTGGGTCTTTGGCATTGTTGATTCGCATCAAACCTAAAATCACGCTAGATACTTCTAAATCAGTGGGACCGAATTTAATTTTTTTCACGTAAAGTTCCTCCTTATTTAAACTACATTCTTATTTTAGCACAACAAGATGAAAACGCTACACCAACGTCAAAAAAACCTCCTATAAAATGAAAACCACCAGCACAACCGATCGGTTCTACTGGCAGTCATCCTTTACTTTCAATTTGCATTACCCATAGAAACGTTCTTTACTTCATCGCCTTTGATGAGTTGCTATAGTGTAAGGCTTTGTCACCAATGTCATTTCGATAAAACAAACCCGACAAAGGCAATTTATTGATTGCTTCATAGACGTTCTTTTGTGCAGTAGCTAAATCCTCAGCTGAAGCTTCCACAAGAAAAACACGACCACCAGCTGCCGTCAAATCGCCTTGATCAGTAGTCTCCTCCACTCCTGCATAAAAGAATTGCGTTCCTTCTCCTTGAGGAGATGGAACAGGCATTCCTTGCTGATACTTGCCAGGATATCCTTGCGATGCAATCACGACACCGATCGAAGCCGCTTGATTCCATCGGATCACAGGCACTCGATCCTGCAAGAGATCATCAATGATCTGTGCCAGACTACTATCTAAACGACTTAACACGACTTGCGTTTCTGGATCACCAAAACGCGCATTAAATTCGATGACTTTCGGTCCATCATTAGTAGCAATCAGACCTGCATAAAGAATACCAGTAAATGGTGTCTTATTACGAATCATCCCTTTTGCTGCAGGAAGTAAAACTTCTTTGACCGCTTGATCGACCATTTCTTGCGGAATCTGCGGTACTGGTGTGTATGCCCCCATACCTCCTGTATTCGGCCCTAAATCGCCATCAAACGCACGTTTATGGTCTTGGGCAATGACCATTGGATAGACGGCTTCGTCCTTAACAAACGCCAAGAGCGAAAACTCTTCGCCAGCCAAAAACTCTTCGATCACCACTTTTGCACCACTTTCACCAAAAGCATTTTGCTCCAGCATCGCTTCGACAGCTGCATTCGCCTCATCAACGGTTTCAGCAACAACTACGCCTTTGCCTGCCGCTAAGCCATCCGCTTTGATAACGATCGGTGCACCTTTAAGTTGGATATACGCTTTTGCTTGCGCACTATCTGTAAAACTTTGATAGTCAGCTGTTGGAATGTGATTGGCCCGCATCAATTCTTTGGCAAACTCTTTTGATCCTTCGATCATCGCTGCTTGTCGATTGGGACCAAAAATTTCCAAGCCCGCCGCCTGAAAATCATCTACGATGCCATTTAGTAATGGAACTTCTGGACCAACGAAGGTCCAATCAACCTCCTGCTCTTGAGCAAAAGCAATCAAACCTTCATGATCGGACTCTTCAATTGCGACTGTCACGATCCCGTCTTTTCGCATTCCAGGATTGCCCATTGCACAAAAGACTGTTTCAACTTGAGGGTCTTGCAGAAACTTTTTTGCGACGGCATGTTCTCTGCCACCACTACCAATAACAAGTATTTTCATCGTCTTCTCCTATTTCTTAGTGTTTAAAATGACGAACACCAGTAAAGACCATCGCCACACCGTACTTATCTGCCATGTCGATCGATTCTTGATCTTTGATACTACCACCAGGTTGA
The DNA here is from genome assembly GCF_050542975.1 of Enterococcus sp. DIV1368d. Classification (NCBI taxonomy): domain Bacteria; kingdom Bacillati; phylum Bacillota; class Bacilli; order Lactobacillales; family Enterococcaceae; genus Enterococcus; species Enterococcus sp. DIV1368d. The sequence goes on from NZ_CP172939.1 coordinate 2,065,529, forward strand.
ATAATCGCTTTGATTCCTTGTTGTGCTGCATATTCGACACTGTCATCCATCGGGAAAAAGGCATCGCTTGCCAGCACTGAACCAGCCAATTTATTGTTTTCACGGGCTTGTTCCACAGCGATTTTCACTGAACCAACGCGGTTCATTTGACCAGCACCGATCCCGACGGTTTGCTGTTGATTGGCTAAAACGATCGCATTGGACTTCACGTGTTTCACCGCTTTCCAAGCAAATGCCAAGGCTGCGATTTCTTCTGGTGTCGGCTGTCTTTTGGTCACCACGGTCCAATCTGCTGGTGACTCCATTTGATCGTCTGGTTCTTGCACCAATAAGCCCCCAAGGACAGAGACAACTTCTGGCTGTTTGGCTGCTTTTTCGAAATCAACAACCAGCAAGCGCAGATTTTTTTTCTTCGTTAGGATTTCAAGTGCTCCTTCTTCAAATGCAGGTGCAATAATGATCTCAAGAAAAATCCGCTGCAGCTGCTGCGCAGTTGTCACATCAACTGGACGATTTAAGACGATAATCCCGCCAAAAATCGACACTGGGTCTGCTTCGTAAGCTTCTTGGAAAGCTTCAGCAATCGTTTCTCCACTTCCGATTCCACATGGATTCATGTGCTTTAGGGCTACTGCAGTTGGCTCTGTAAATTCTTCTGCGATCCGTAAGGCAGCGTCAGCATCTTTAATGTTGTTGTAAGACAATTCTTTGCCGTGGATTTGTTTTGCGCTGGCAATCGAATAGGGCACGGGTAATGCGTCTTGATAGAAGGAAGCTTTCTGATGACTATTTTCACCATAACGCAATGTTTGTTTCAAAACATAGGTTTTCGTCAAGTTCTCCGTTTCTGTTTCAGCCACCGCTTTGGTCAAGTATTCACCAATCAAGACATCGTAGGCTGCGGTATGGCGGAAGACTTTGGCAGCTAATTTCTTTCTTGATGCCAACGTCGTATTGCCTTCCTTCAGCTCAGTTAAAACCCAGTCGTAATCCTTGGGATCAACGACAACAGTTACTGAGGAATGGTTTTTCGCCGCAGAACGCAGCATGCTTGGTCCGCCGATGTCGATATTTTCGATTGCGTCGGCTTCTGTGACATCAGGCTTGCTGATCGTTTCTTTAAATGGATAAAGATTGACGACAACGAGGTCGATCGGTAAAATACCGTGCTCAGCCATTGCCTCCATATGAGAAGGCAGATCACGTCGCCCTAACAGACCACCATGCACCCGCGGATGTAGCGTTTTTACCCTACCGTCCATCATTTCAGGAAATTCTGTGATCGCTTCGATGCCGATCGGTTGAAGCCCTGCTTCCTCCAAGACGGTTTTGGTCCCGCCAGTTGAAATGATTTCAAATCCTAAATTGGTCAATTCTTGGACAAATGGTACCAGTCCTTCTTTGTCAGACACACTGATTAATGCACGTTTATTCACGATTTGATAGCCCCTTTTCCACAATTTCAGCTAAAACAGCTGGATAGATTTGGTGTTCCACTTGATGAATTTTCTCTGTCACACTTGTTAACGTATCGTCGGTGTCAATCCGAACGATTTCTTGGGCAATGATTGGCCCTGTATCAATGCCAGCATCGACATAATGAACCGTAACCCCCGTCACTTTCACGCCATAAGCGAAGGCATCGGCAATCCCAGATTTGCCTGGGAAGCTCGGCAACAACGAGGGATGGATATTGATGACTCTGCCTTCATAAGCGGATAATAGGGTGTTCCCGATGATCCGCATATACCCAGCTAAAACAATAAAATTGATGGCATGATACTGCAATTCTTCGATCAATTTCCTTTCAAAGGCTGCTTTTGACGCAAAAGCCGCTGGCTCCAAGACAAGCGTTTCATAGTCTCTTGCGCGGGCTTTTTCTATCACTGGCGCTGCAGGTTTATCGGAAAAGACCAATCCGATCTGCGCCCCTTTGATTTCATTAGCCTGGATCGCATCGGCGATCGCTGTAAAATTGCTGCCCGTTCCAGAAGCAAAGACGGCGATCCTCATCGGACTGCCTCTTTAAAGCAGACAGCTTCGTTGTCACGTTTCGTCACTTTACCGATCCGATACGCTGGTTCTTCATTGGCGGATAGAAGCGCCATTACTGCCGCAACATTTTCTGGCGCAACGGCTAAGACCATACCGATCCCCATGTTGAAAATCTCGAACATTTCTTGGTGAGGAATCGCGCCATGAGCAGCGATCAGATCAAATATCGGCAACTGCGGCCAAGTGTCTAAGGAGATTTCTGCCGCCAGACCTTCAGGCAGCATCCGCGGGATATTTTCAACAAAGCCGCCACCAGTGATATGAGAAATTCCAGCTAGCCATCCTTCTGTCAATAAAGGCTTCAATGCATCCACGTAAATTCTCGTTGGCGTCAATAAACTTTCTGCAAGTGTTTGGTTGCCAAGTTCTGCAAATGTTTCTGCTCCTGTATAGCCATGCTGTTCAAAAAAGACTTTTCTGACTAAAGAGTACCCATTCGAGTGAATGCCTGATGAAGGCAAACCAATCAGCTCATCGCCTTCTTTGATGGTTTCTCCAGTGATCAAGCGACTTTTTTCGACGATTCCTACGGCAAAGCCAGCAAGATCATATTCTTCTGGTTGGTACATTCCCGGCATTTCAGCGGTTTCCCCACCAATCAGGGCAGCACCCGCTTGCACACAGCCCTCTGCGACACCAGCAATGATTTGTTCGATCTTTGCAGGATCGTTTTTACCGACTGCAACATAGTCAAGGAAGTAGATAGGTTCTGCCCCTTGAGCGACGATATCATTCACGCACATTGCGACGCAATCAATGCCGATCGTTGTGTGCTGTTCTTGCTGGATCGCCAATAAAAGCTTAGTTCCTACACCATCTGTCCCAGAAACGAGTACTGGTTCTTTCAATTGGTACGATGATAAGTCAAAACAGCCACCAAAGCCCCCGATTGCCCCCATCACGCCTAGACGTTCTGTTCGTTTCACATGCTTTTTGATCCGTTCGACTACTTCATAACCGGCTTCGACATCGACACCGGCTTTTGCATATGCATTTGCCACGTTCGTTCCTCCTCAATCATTCATCCGCTTTTCTTCATTCAGCTCATTCGTCGTTAACGCAAGTAAACCAGCGGTCCTTCACTGCTTCGTTTGAAAACCCATTTTTGCCTACAATTTATTCAGCTAAAGACGCGAGATAGTTTTCTTCATAATCATACAAAGGGGTTGGATAATCGCCATTGAAATAGGCCATACACAATCCTGAGTAAGGTGCGTCAAAATCTAAACCGATCGCTTCGATCAACCCGTCTTCACTTAAAAAGGCCAAAGAATCTGCTTCGATTTTTTCACAAATCTCAGCTTCCGTATATTTGGCTGCGATCAATTCTTTTCTCGTTTGAATGTCGATCCCGTAAAAACACGGATAGCGCAAAGGCGGCGAACCGATACGTACATGAACTTCTTTGGCACCTGCTTCTTTTAGCAGTTGCACGATACGGCGGCTGGTGGTTCCTCGGACGATCGAATCGTCGACTAGAATCACTCGTTTGCCTTCGACTACGCCACGAACAGCTGAGAGCTTCATCCGTACACCTTGTTCCCTTAACTCCTGCGTCGGTTGAATAAACGTTCGTGCGATGTATTGATTTTTTACTAAGCCTAATTCATAGGGAATACCTGATGCTTCTGCGTACCCGCTGGCAGCAGATAAGGATGAATTCGGTACACCAATGACCATATCCGCTTCGATCGGCGCCTCTTGTGCTAAGCGACGGCCCATATTTTTACGGGCACGATGGACGTTGACGCCAGCGATGTTGGAATCAGGACGGGCAAAATAGATAAACTCCATCGAACATATCGCAGGTTGTACTTCTTGGGTATACTGTTCAATTTGAATGCCTGCATCATCAATGATCACGACTTCGCCTGGTCGGACATCACGAATAAATTCCGCACCGATGACTTCCAACGCACAGGTTTCTGAAGCCACCACATAAGCACCATTGACCATTTTCCCGATTGACAATGGCCGAAAGCCATTGGGGTCTAGTGCTGCGATCATGGCATTTTCGGTCAGTAAAAGGTACGCAAATCCACCTTTAACTTGATTTAATGCCTCCTTGACCCGATCCATAAAAAGCGGTTCTTCGCTGCGACGGATCAAGTGCATGAGAATCTCTGTATCGGAATTCGAGTGGAAAATCGCACCAGCCTTTTCTAAGGATTTCCGTAGACTTTTCGCATTCGTCAAGTTGCCGTTATGAGCTAAGCCAATCTGCTGATCAAAAAATTTGAATAAAAATGGTTGAATATTATCAACGCTACCATTACCAGCAGTTGCGTAACGAACGTGACCAATGGCAGCATCTCCTGTCAGACGCTGGAGGACACGTTCATCCGAAAAGACTTCCGCTAGCAACCCTAAATCACGGTGGCCATTGAGTTTCCCCGCATCATTCGTGACAATCCCTGCACCTTCTTGGCCGCGATGTTGCAAACTGTGTAGTCCGAAGTAGGTGACACGAGCGGCATCTGGATGACCCCAAACACCAAAAACCCCACATTCCTCGTTGAGGCTCTTTACTTCATTAAACATGGAATGGCTTCCTCCCATTTCAATTTCGCCTCAGTAAGGGGCATCTCGATCGTATCATCTTGTGCTTGCATGCGAATCTGGCCATCAGCAGTCACTTCCCCGATCGCTGTTGCAGCAGCGCCTACCAGCGCTTCAAAAGCTGCTTGCTTATCAGGTGCGACTGAAAGCACAAATCGGGATTGGGTTTCTGAAAACAATTGTGCTGCTGGCAATGACACGGTCACATTTAGACCAAAGCCCTTGTCAAAAGCGGATTCGGCTAAAGCGATCGCTAAACCACCTTCGGCACAATCGTGGGCACTTTGAACAAGACCTGCTTGGATCGCTGCGGTAACCAATTGTTGGTTCATTTTTTCTGTTTCAAGGTCAAAGGACATTAAACGCCCAGCGATCTTTCCTGTCTGCAGTTTTTGCAATTCAGACCCATTGAAGTCAGCATGGGTTTCCCCTAGGACATAGATCGCATCCCCCGCTGCTTGGAAATGCTGCGTCGTGATATGCGCCAGCTCTTCGATCAATCCGACCATCCCAATTACCGGCGTTGGATAGACCGATTGTCCGTCCGTTTCGTTGTATAAGGAGACGTTCCCAGAAATTACTGGTGTCTCTAGCACACGACAAGCTTCTGAGATCCCGTCAGCAGCCGTGGATAACTCCCAGAATCCTTCTGGTTTATCTGGCGAGCCGAAGTTAAGGCAGTCAGTGATCGCCAATGGACGCCCACCGGAAGCGACGATATTTCGAGCAGCTTCTGCAACTGCGATCTGTCCGCCGACTTCTGGATCTAAGTACAGGTAACGAGCATTACAGTCAGTCGTCATCGCCAAGGCTTTATTGGTTCCCTTGATTCGTAAAACAGCGGCATCACTGCCGGGTCCTACCACGGTATTGGTACGAACTTGCGAGTCGTAGGTTTCAAAAATCGAGCGTTTTGAAGCGATCGTCGGCTGCTGCAGTAGATCGGCAAATACAGACGTTGCTGAGTGAATCACTGGAACAAAGTCTGGTGTTTCCTTAAACACTTTGATCCGTTTCGGTTCTGCCATCTCTTTGTAGTAAGTCGGCGCATCTTCAGCTAAAGCATCTACTGGCAAATTAGCGACTTCCTGTCCGTGATGGAACAAACGATAGTTGCCATCATCTGTTACTTCACCGATCACGACGGCTTCTAGATCATATTTCTTAAAGAGTGCTTCCACTTCAGTTTCATGTCCTTTTTTGACACAGATCAGCATCCGCTCTTGGGATTCTGACAACATCATTTCATAAGGTGTCATATTGGTTTCTCGTTGTGGAACATCATCTAACGTTAAGCGCAACCCTGATCCGGCTTTTGATGCCATCTCGGCACTAGAAGAAACCAATCCAGCAGCACCCATATCTTGAATTCCGACTAAAATGTCCGAATGATCCACGATCAATTCCAAACAAGCTTCCAACAAAAGTTTTTCCATAAAAGGATCACCGACTTGTACGGCGGAACGTTGTTGTTCTTCCCCTTCGACAAATTCTTCCGATGCAAAAGTCGCCCCATGTATCCCGTCGCGTCCTGTTTTTGCGCCGACATACATGATGGTGTTTCCAACACCTTTGGCCTGCCCTTTTTGAATATCCTTGTGGGCAATGATCCCTACACACATCGCATTGACTAATGGATTGTCTTCATAACAAGGATCAAATGCCACTTCACCACCGACGGTCGGAATCCCAATACAGTTGCCATAGCCACTGATCCCAGCAACGACTTCTTCCAAAAGATATTTCGTTCTTGGATTATCTAACTCACCAAATCGTAAGGAGTCTAAAACAGCAATCGGTCTTGCACCCATACTGAAGATGTCGCGGATGATCCCACCAACACCAGTTGCTGCTCCTTCATAAGGTTCCACCGCAGAAGGATGATTATGGCTTTCCGCTTTAAAAACGACGGCTAGATCATCGCCGATATCCACGATACCCGCACCTTCGCCAGGTCCTTGCAGTACTTGCGGCCCTTCTGTCGGGAATTTCCGCAAAACAGGTTTGGAATTTTTGTAAGAACAATGTTCACTCCACATCACTGAAAAGAGTCCAGTTTCGGTATAGTTCGGTAAACGCCCCAAAATATCTTCTGAGATCATCCGATATTCTTCTTGGGTCAATCCCCATTGCTCGTATAATTTCGTGTCTTTGATTTCTTGTGGTGTAGGTTCTTTTACGATCATTTTATCCATTTACAGGCACCTTCCCAAAATTTTTCAATAATGAAGCAAAAAACTTCTTGCCATCTTCTGAGCCCAGTAAGCTTTCCATCGCTCGTTCTGGATGAGGCATCATGCCTAGAACATTGCCAGCTTTATTACAGATACCAGCGATGTTGTGTAGGCTGCCGTTGACGTTATCTTCATAACGGAAAACGATTTGATTGTTGGCAACCAATTCCTGATAAGTCGTTTCATCACAATAATAATTGCCCTCACCATGAGCGACAGGAAGCGTAATGACTTGATCCGTTTCATACTCAGAAGTAAAAGCTGTTTGATTATTCACTTGCAGACGGACCGGTTTGCAAATAAAATGGAGTGATTCATTTCTTTGTAAAACCCCTGGTAACAAGCCCGCTTCCGTTAAAATTTGAAACCCATTGCAGGTACCAAAGACAGGTTTGCCTTCATTTGCCAAACGAATGACCTCTGACATGATCGTAGAAAAACGGGCAATCGCTCCGCATCTTAAGTAATCACCATAAGAAAATCCTCCTGGAAGCAAAACACCGTCAAAACCGGCTAAACTGTCTGCATCATGGCGCACATATTCTGCTTCTGCCCCCATGATATCTTTGATTGCCCACATCAAATCAACATCACAATTTGATCCAGGAAAAACGATCACTGCAAATTTCATAGGGCCGCTTCCTCCATTTGAACCATTTCATAACGGTAGGTTTCCATATTGACATTTGCCAAAAGCTTGTCGCAGATCGCTTCGATTTCTTCTGCTACAGCTGCTTGTGTTTGATTGTTTGAAGGTGTCACTTTGATTTCAAAGTATTTCCCGATCCGAATATCACTGACATCTTGATACCCCAAGCGATGAACCGCTCCTTTCACAGCTTCCCCTTGAGGGTCTAAAACAGATTCCTTATAGGTTACATAAACTTTGACTAAATACATGCTGAATTCTCCTTTTCTAAACGATTTAAGACTTCTTCATAAACAGGAACGATGTCCCCTAAATCACGTCGATAAACATCTTTATCAAGATGCTCATTTGTCCCCATATCCCATAAACGACAAGTATCTGGTGAAATCTCATCAGCCAGAAGCAACTCGCCCTTTTTGGTTTTGCCGATCTCGATTTTAAAATCGATCAAGCGAATGTTGATGTTCGCAAAGATTTCCAGTAACGCAGCGTTGACTTGCAGCGCCAATGTTTTGATCTGGTCCAGCTCCTCTTCTGAGGCAAGCCCTAGATAAAACACATGATCATCATTGATAAACGGATCATCCAAGCGATCTTCTTTGTAGTAAAACTCTACGATCGGCTTTGGCAGTTTGGTTCCTTCTTCGATGCCCAAGCGCTTTGAAAAACTACCAGCAGCCGTGTTGCGAACAACGACTTCTAAAGGAATCATGGTGACAGCTCGAATTAATTGTTCGTGTTTAGACACTAATTGAAGAAAGTGACTTGGGACATTTTTGTCGGCTAGCCGCTGAAAAAGATGCGCAGTGATCTGATTGTTCAAGGCACCCTTTCCTACAACGGCATCTTTCTTTTGACCATTCAATGCAGTAGCTTGATCCAAATAAACGACTCTCAATACATCCTCTTCGTTGGTTTTAAACAATTTCTTGGCTTTTCCTTCATAAAGAAGCACTTCTGATTTCATAATCCACCTCAGTTAAGTAATATTTTTCACATAGCGATGACACACATCTTTATTTGCTTATTATTCTAACAACGCAGAAAAAGCGGGTCAACGATTATCTGTACATTTACATATTAATAAACACGAATGTTCGCTTTTTACCCAGTTGGTTGAAAGTAGATCCCTCTTTAGAAGCAGCAAAGGATTTATAAAGCGTTTACAATATTCTTTTTTCATGCTATATTTAGGTCGTATTGTAGCTACATTCAAGGAGGAGTACTATATGTGGTCGCTAAAGAATCGTGCTGAACTTTTTTTAGCTCATTTATCAGACAAAGAAAAACAACAGCTCCATAACGAATTATTGGCCGTGCAGCAAATCCTTTCCATCAACCAACAAACAAGTTTCTATTTATTCAGTCCCTTCAAAAAAGGGGCGCGCCCTCATTATACCGAAGAACAAAAGCGTGTTCTACAATTTCAAAATGAACGCAATGACGAATTGATTATTCATCAAATCCATCGCCAAAGCTTATTTAAACATACGTATTCTTTTCGGATTTATTTTAATTTAGAAGAAATGGATTTTTCTTTCTTGGATGATCTTTTGCATCTTTTGAAGGAACAAAGCCAGACACCAACGTTTAAATTGAGTCCAGCGGCAAATTGACTGAGTATCCTTCAATAAAAAAAGGTAAAATAAACAAAAGCCCGTAATTTATCGGGCTTTTTTTGTTATACTATTTTCAGACAACAGAAAGGATACGATTATGCTATTTACGAAACAATCATTTGATGCTTTTTCTTTAGAAACGTTAGACGAACGAATGGAAAAAATCCGTGCCGAGATTCAGCCGATTTTTCAAACGATCGGTGAGGCAGCGATCCCATTAATTGAAGAAAGCTGCCAAGAGCCTTTTTATTTGCATATTGCTCAGCACCGACGCAGAACCGTCTACCCTCCTGCCGAAACCTGGGCAGGGATCGGTCCGAACAAACGAGGCTATAAAATGGATGCCCACTTTCAAATTGGGATCAATCAAGCGTATGTCTTTGTTTGGCTCAGCGTGATCGATCAACCGAAAAATCAGGCAACGATCGCTGAATCCTGGTTGGCCCAAAAAGAATTATTCGATCAATTACCAGCTGACTTTACACTTTCTCCTGATCACACAAAATACGACCACCACCCTATCGCCATGTGGCCAACCTATCTGGAACGATTGAAGAAAGTCAAAAAAAGCGAGCTTCAAATTGGAAAGATTTTTCCGAAAGAAATGATCGAAGACGTTGAGCTGGCGGATATTTTAGCAGTTTATCAAACGCTGTTGCCGCTTTATCATGCCCGTATGACGGCTTTGAAGGAGGAACAATAATATGTCAGAAAATCGGCGCTCTCGCAACGAAAAGCCAGCGAAAAAGCCCAAGCGCTTCGTCTGGTTGGCACTTCCTGCCGCCTTATTGGTACTAGGCGGCGGCTATTATGGTTATACCGTCTATCAGGATCGGCAAGAAGAAGCCGCTGCTAAAAAAGCCCTCACTTCCTTTATCGACGCTTTGGCCGATCAGAAGTACAGTGACTTGCCTGCCTTCGTGTCTGAAGACAGTTTAGCATCAACCGGCTTTACCGCAGACGAAGTCTCTGCAAAATACGAAGCGATCTTCACTGGTATCGGTGCTGAATCATTTAAAGCCTCTGGGATTGAGGTAACTCCTAATGACAAGGATTCCGATCAATTCAATTTCCAATACAACGGTTCCTTGACCACCTCGTTAGGTGAATTAACCGAGCTTTCTTATAGCGGCACGATCACTGTAGCTGATAACGAAGCCAAGATCGATTGGTCCCCTCAGTTGATCTTTCCAGGAATGGAGGGACAAGACAAAGTCAGTATTTCCGTAGATAATGCCACTCGCGGTGAGATTCTCGACCGAAACAACGAACCACTAGCAGAAAATGGCACGCTTTATCAGTTAGGCGTCGTTCCGGGGCAACTGGGCACGGGAGACGAAAAAAACGCCAATATCAAAGCGATCGCGGAACGTTTCGACCTGACAGAAGAAGCCATCAATCAAGCGTTGGGGCAATCTTGGGTTCAAGATGAGTTGTTCGTCCCCTTGAAGATCATCGAACCAACGGATGAGATGCCAACTGGAACAAGTTTAAAAGAAACGACTGGACGCACTTACCCACTTGGGGAAGCTGCCGCCCAACTGATTGGTTACTTAGGAAATGTAACAGCGGAAGATATCGAAAAAGATGAAACACTAGCAAGCAACGGACAAATTGGTCGTAGTGGTCTGGAAGCTGCCTTCGATAAAGAGTTGCGAGGAGAAAACGGCGGAAAAATCGCCATCACAGATGAAGATGGTGCTGAAAAAGTCGTCCTGTTAGAAAAAGAACGCGCAGATGGCAAGGATATCCACTTGACCATTGATGCCCAAGCCCAAAAGACGGCGTTTGACTCCTTACAAAACCAAGCAGGAGCAACGGTCGTTACTGAACCCAAAACTGGCGATCTGTTGGTACTTGCCAGCTCGCCAAGTTATGATCCCAATAAAATGACCCAAGGGATCTCACAAGAAGATTATGATGCGTATGAACAAAATGAAGACCTGCCTTTCATCAGCCGCTTTGCTACGGCCTATGCACCTGGTTCGACCTTTAAGGCCATCACTGGTGCGATCGGCTTGGAAAATGGCACGATCGATCCTACGCAGAGTATCGCGATCGATGGATTGAAATGGCAAAAAGATAGCTCGTGGGGCGACTACTTTGTGACGAGAGTTACTGATGTAGCTTCTGTGAATCTCAAGGATGCACTGGTATACTCTGATAACATTTATATGGCGCAACAAACCCTATCTATGGGCGAAGATACCTTTCGTGACGGCTTGTCGAAGTTGATTTTTGGTGAAACATTGGATTTACCGATCGCGATGAATCCTGCTCAAATTTCAAATGAAGACTCCTTCAATTCGGACATTTTACTGGCAGATACCGGCTATGGCCAAGGAGAATTGTTATTGAATCCAATCCAGCAAGCGGCGATCTACTCCGTCTTTGCCAATCAAGGGAAGCTGGTCTATCCCCGTTTAGTGAAAGAGGAAGAGCAAAAAGACAAAGAAGTCTTTAAAGCAGAAACGATCGATCAAATCAATCAAGATTTGACCGCCGTTGTTTCCGATCCAAACGGAACTGCACATTCCTTGGCAGCATTAAACATTCCATTGGCTGCTAAGACAGGAACAGCTGAAATCAAAGAAAAGCAAGATGAAAAAGGCCAGGAAAACAGTTTCTTATTTGCCTTTGATTCGCAAGACCAAGGATTTCTGATGGTCTCCATGCTAGAAGATCGCCAGGAAAACCAATCAGCAACTGGTTTAGCACCTGAGCTATTGACCTACTTAGCTGAACATTATTAAAAAAAGCCGCAACCATCAGACAAGGATCTGAAGGTTGCGGCTTTTTTCTTATTCGGCTAAACCGACACGTTCAAAGATCGTGTCGACTTGTTTTAAATGATGGTTGTAATCAAACGCATCGTCTAAGTCTGCTTTGGACAACACATCCGTAATGGCTGGATCAGCTTCTAATAGTGGACGGAAATCCGTTTGCTCATCCCAAGCTTGCGCTGTTTTTGGCTGAACCAAGTCATAGGCTTGCTCTCTTGTCATACCGTGATCGATCAATTTCAACATCACTCGTTGGCTGTAGATCAATCCAAAGGTCGCATTCATATTGCGCTTCATATTCTCTGGGAAAACAGTCAGATTTTTGACGATATTGCCAAAGCGATTCAGCATATAATCGATCAAAATCGTCGTATCCGGAATAATGATCCGTTCTGCCGATGAATGTGAGATATCCCGTTCATGCCACAGTGAGACATTTTCATAAGCTGTCACCATATGGCCGCGAACGACTCGTGCAAGTCCCGCCATATTTTCAGAACCGATTGGGTTACGCTTATGGGGCATGGCAGAAGAACCTTTTTGACCTTTTGCGAAGAATTCTTCAACTTCTCGGGTTTCTGATTTTTGTAAGCCCCGGATTTCGGTGGCAAATTTCTCAATGCTAGTTGCGATCAACGCCATTGCAGAGAAATACTCTGCATGCAAGTCACGAGGTAGTACTTGTGTGGAAATATCTTGCGCACGAATCCCTAATTTTTCACAGACATACTCTTCGACAAACGGTGGAATATTTGCAAAGGTTCCAACTGCTCCGCTGATCTTTCCTGCTTCGACCCCTTTTGCTGCCCGCTCAAAACGCTCGACATTGCGTTTCATTTCCGCATACCATAAGGCTAATTTCAAGCCAAAGGTCGTTGGTTCCGCATGTACACCATGGGTACGTCCCATCATTACGGTATGTTTGTATTCTTTGGCTTTTTCACCAATGATCGTCACAAAACGATTTAAATCTTCCCGAATCAAGTCGTTGGCTTGTTTCATCAAGTAGCCATACGCAGTATCAACAACATCCGTCGACGTCAAGCCGTAGTGGACCCATTTACTTTCATCACCTAAAGATTCAGAGACTGCTCGGGTAAAAGCAACCACATCATGTCGCGTTTGCGCTTCGATCTCTAAGATACGGTCGATATCGAAGGTTGCTTTTTCACGAATCAAAGCAACATCCTCTTTCGGTATCTCCCCTAGTTCCGCCCAAGCTTCATCCGCCAATATTTCTACTTCTAACCACGCTTGGTAACGGTTTTGATCGGTCCAAATAGCACCCATTTCTGGTCTTGTGTAACGCTCTAACATGTTATTATCTCCTTTAATCCCAAATATTGGTTTGATAGATTTCTTCAGTGGTCTCTGCGATATCTTCTGTCAAAACAGTGATATGACCCATTTTACGCCCGGTTTTCGCTTCTTCTTTGCCATAGTAATGGAATTGCCAAGCAGGTTTTGTGGCAATCAACTCATACGTTTCTGTCAATTCATCGCCTAAGACATTGACCATGACTGCTGGTGAAAGCAATGACACTTCTGGTAATGGCCAGCCACAGATCCCCCGGATATGGGCATCAAACTGACTCATGGAACAAGCTTCGATCGAATAGTGACCAGAATTATGTGGTCGCGGTGCCAACTCATTGACATACAAGCCGCCACTTTTAGTCAAGAACATTTCGATGGCTAAAACGCCTTGCAGATCCAAGGCCTTCGCAATAATATGAGCGATCCGTTTGGCTTCTTCGGCAACTTCTGGATCAATGCGCGCAGGAGCGATCGTTTGATGCAAAATATTGTTGCGGTGGATGTTTTCTACCACTGGGAAAGTGGTAAAGGTTTCTCCATTACCAGCAACTAAAATCGACAATTCTTTTTCAAAAGGAATCCACGCTTCTAATTCGCACGTCCCTTCACGCAGTAAGTTCATCGAAGGCGCTAAGTCCGCGGTACTGTATAACACGTGCTGCCCTTTTCCGTCATAACCGCCTCTAGTCGTTTTTAACACACAGGGATAACCGATACTGTCGATGGCATCTTGGATATCCGTTGGACTGATGATCGTGGCATAAGGTGCAATTACGATATTGTTAGCCTCTAGAAATGACTTTTCTAATAAACGGTCTTGAGTGATTGCTAACAGGTCAGTCCCTTGAGGGATATGGGAATAAGGCAAAATGGAATTCAAAGCCTCGACACTGACATTTTCGAATTCATAGGTGATCACGTCGGCACGTCGAGCCATTTCTTCTAAAGCAAACACATCATCGTAGGCAGCAACAATATGCCAATCAGCGACTTGGGCTGTTGGACAATTGGCAGTAGGGTCTAAGACGCCAACCCGAAAGCCCATTTCTTTGGCACTCATTGCCATCATACGACCTAGCTGTCCTCCGCCAACGATTCCGATCGTTGCGTTGGGCATTAAAGGTTTAATCAAGTTGATCACTACTTTCCAATACAATTTCTTTTAATGTATTTCTTCGCGCGTTTAATTTCTCCGCTATCTCTAAATCATACATGGAAAGCATCTGCGCTGCAAGTAGTCCTGCGTTAGTTGCGCCAGCTTTTCCGATCGCTGTTGTTGCTACTGGTACCCCAGCTGGCATCTGCACGATCGATAGTAGGGAATCCAACCCGTTTAATGCGCGAGATTGTACAGGCACACCAATGACGGGCAACGTTGTTTTCGCTGCGACCATTCCTGGCAAATGAGCTGCTCCTCCTGCTCCTGCGACAATGACTTTGATTCCTTCTGCACGAGCAGTTTCGGCAAATTCGAACATCAAATCTGGTGTACGATGTGCCGAAACGACTTTTTTCTGATAAGGTATCGCTAACTCATCTAAAATCAAGCAGCACTCCTTCATTGTTTCCCAATCTGACTTGCTCCCCATAATCACTGCAACTGCTGGTTTCATTTGATTTTCCCTCCAACGATTTTTTACTAGTTTCTTCTGAAACAAGCTCAGAAGTATTTTCTCACGAAATTAGTTTGTTAGCAGCAGTTTGTCACTGCGACCCAACGCCCTTTGCATAGCACGTTATGACTAACAATCACTTTCCCCTTTAAATAGTAACGAGTTGCCGGAGCAATGTCAAAATATTTTCGAACTATTTGATAGTTTAACTTTGTATCGTTCGTTTTTATGGCTAAGAAAACCATTCAGTCTTTCTGTTTGGCAGGAAAAAGACAAATAAAGGAACAATACAAAAAATCCAGACGAATCCTCGTCTGGATCAAATCGACTTACTGTTGCAAGCTCAATTCCGTAACTTCGTCTGTTTCTTTCGGCAATCCATTGAAGAACAGGTTCAAAACAATGGCTGTCAAACTACTCATGACGATCCCATTGCCTGTAAACATTTGGACGGTTTCAGGCATCTGACTGAATAAGGTTGGCATCATATTGAACCCTAAACCAAAACCGATCGAGACCGCAATCACTAACAAGTTCTTGTCATTCATAAAATCAACTTTGCTCAGCATTCGCATCCCTTGAACAGCGACCATGCCAAACATCACTAACATGCCGCCTCCCAGTACTGCTTCTGGAATGATTTGCGCAATGGCACCAACTTTTGGAAACAGCCCTAATACGATCAAAAAGATAGCTGAAAAGAAAATCGGGCGTCGTGTCTTAATACCTGAAAGTTGAACCAAACCTACATTTTGTGAAAATCCAGTATAAGGGAATGTATTGAAGATCCCCCCAAGGATCACCGCCAAGCCTTCCGCACGATAGCCGCGCTTTAAGTCATTGCCTGTAATCGGTTTTTCAGTAATATCTCCCAGCGCAAAATAAACGCCAGTGGACTCTACCAGACTCACGATGGAAATAATGATCATCAAAACGATCGACCACAGATCAAAGGATGGTAAGCCGAAATAAAAAGGCTGAGGCAAATGAAACACAGGCGCATGGGCGATGGCAGAAAGATCCACCAATCCTAAGAGCGCTGCTAAAATGGTCCCACCGATCAAACCAATCAAAACGGCAATCGAGCGAATAAAGCCTTTCCCAAAGACCTGCACCCCAATGATCAAGGCAATCGTCACAAAGCCTAACAATAAATTCGTTGGATCACCAAAGTTAGCAGCTGCGGCATCCCCTCCACCGATTTTGGTGATGGCGACTGGAATCAAGGTCAAGCCGATGACGGTAATCACCGTTCCTGTCACCAATGGGGGGAACAAGACTTTGATTTTCGAAAAAATGCCAGCGATCAGAACAATGAAAATCCCAGCGGCAATGATCGCTCCGTAAATCGCACTGATCCCTGATTTGGTGCCAATCAAAATCAATGGGGAGACAGCTTGGATGGCACAGCCTAAAACGACTGGTAGGCCGATCCCGAAAAAGCGGGTAACAACTAATTGCAAAAGCGTAGCGATTCCGCACATGAAAATATCGATCGAGATCAAATACGTCATCTGAGCTTCATTGAAGCCCAGACCTGTTCCAATCAACAAAGGAACGGCAACAGCTCCTGCATACATCGCTAGCAAATGTTGCAAGCCTAAAACTGCTGAACGGCTATTCGTTTCTTTCATTAGGCATCTCCTTCTAAAAAGCTAACTTGGCCTTCCGACAATGAGGCGATCCGTGCTAGTGAAACAACAGGAATCCCCATCTCCTCAAGCAATTGTCGACCAGTTTGGAATGATTTTTCAATTACGATCCCAATGCCAACGACTTTTGCTCCTGCTTGCTGACACAATTCGATCAATCCTTTTGCAGCTTGTCCGTTTGCTAAGAAATCATCAATAATCAAGACCGTATCATCTGAAGACAAAAATTTCTTGGAAATCGATACTTGGCTGGTCACTTGCTTAGTAAAGGAATAGACAGATGCAGTCAGAAGCTCTTCATCCATCGTCAAACTCTTTGCTTTACGGGCAAAGATCATTGGTACTTGTAACTGTTCTGCAGTATAAAGCGCTGGTGCGATCCCTGAAGCTTCGATGGTCACTACTTTTGTGATGCCGCTTCCTTGAAACCGTTCCGCGAAGACTGTACCGATTTCTTTCATCAACTCATAATCCACTTGGTGGGTCAAAAATTGGTCCACTTTAAGAACCCCTTCGCCCAGCACATTTCCATGTGTTTTGATACGCTCAACTAATTTTTCCATCCTAGCTCTCCTCGTTCCTTTCTATTCCATCCTGAAAAAAAAGACACTCTTTTTGCCAAAGCAAAAAAAGTGTCTAACAGGCACGATTTTTACTTATAGTCCGATATTTACGGTATCGGGTAGAGACTGTCGACCATATTTCGACGATATACAAGTAATTTTTAAATGATAGATTCGATTATGCCTGTCTTTGATTAAAAACACAAGCATGGAATGCCCTTTATAAATAAAAATATTCTCATTTGCGGATCATTTCCTACTCTGGCTTCTCCATATCGCGATAGTGTTCCATCTTTTTACTGAAAAGCTCCCCATTGGACGGCGGTGTGTAGGTGATGGCATTAGCGCCTGCTTCAATCGTTTCTAAGATGCTTTCATCGGTTGGTCCACCGGTTGCGATGATCGGCAGCTTCGGATATTTTTTACGGAAGAAAGCCACGGTATCTGCTGTGTCCTTGCCAGCACTGATATTGATGACTTTCACACCAGCTTCAAGTTTGGCATCAATTTCGGTATACTTACTCGTTACGGTACTGATAACGGGAATATCTACAACTTTACAGACTTGCTCCACAGTTTTCAGTGGCGTTGGTCCGTTTAAGACGACCCCGATCGATCCTTGGGCTTCAGCAAACATGCTCATATAAGACGAGCGAAATCCTTGGGTCAAGCCCCCGCCGACACCAGAAAACACTGGAATATCTGCTGCTTCGATGATTGCTTTCGTAATTGCTGGGTGCGGTGTAAAAGGATAGACCGCAATCACAGCATCCGCATTTGTATTGCGGATGATCGCAATATCCGTTGTGAAAATAATGGAGCGGATTTGTTTTCCAAATATTTGAATACCGCTAGCCTCTCGAATAACTTTAGGCACTTTCACGATATCTTTACGCAAATCGGTGGTGATTTTTGGCATATATTTTTCTTCCATAAGCAGCCAACTCTCTTTTCTTATTGATCAAATCGATTCAATTGGTAGGTTTCAATTACTTGAATGATTTTGCTGGCATAATCTGGATCCGTTGCATACCCTGCATCTTGTAATGCTTGTGCGGCACTGCGGTAGTCGTTTGCTGTCAAGACATTTACATAAAGCGCAGGATTCCAATCCACACCATTTACAAACAACATCGTATGATCATCCATTGATTCTTCCCAAGTATCATAGACACGAAAATCTCCTTGAATCGTGACCCATTCTCCATTATAAAACTCTTGGGTATCTAATGTCACCTTTTTTGAATGGCCAAACGACTTAATCCCAAATAAATTATTGTATTCACTGGCTAGAGAACTTTGACCCCAATCTGATTCAAGAATCGCCTGTCCAATAATGATACTAGGTAAAATCCCGTAGCCCTTTTGCAGTTCTTGTGCGTAAGGAGCGATGCGATCAATAAATTCTTCATGAGAGATGGCTTCCGTGTTTGTTTCTTCCTCTTTTGGAAGGGGGTCTGCCAAACTATTCAAGGAAAAAATAAAGGCAATCCCAATCAAGAATAACCCTAGAAAGACTAATGGGAAACGAGTCTTCTGTTTTTTTCGTCTTGCGCTCATTTTTTCACTTCCTTTGTCTGACTAAACACAGTTTTAGAAAACAAATTGCCTCCATTCAGCAACAACTCATCTTGTGTAAGCTCACTGCTTTCTTGACTTTTAGCAAGAGAACCCTCATAGATCCAGTCCTCTGCCAGAGGATCTTCCCATTCGTGAGAGGACAGTTCTGCTTCTTTTCGAGCGATGTGTTCTTTTGCTTCTTCGAGAAACTCTTCAAAGGTCAACTCCTGCTCCTCAATGTAGGTTGCCACTTCGACCCCCACATATCGTAGATGCCAAGGCTCATAATCGATTTGCGTAATAGCATGTTTTCCTTTCGGGTAACGGATGATAAACCCATACTCTCTTGCATGAGCCTGTAACCATTTTCCACCCTCGGTATCACCGAACCCCTCATTGAGCAGCTCTCCAGTATGATTTTGATACCAATCCTGATCCACAACATCAACAGCAAGCCCAGTATGGTGTTCGCTATAGCCAGGCTCAGTAAAGGTCAGTTTCGTGATCCGAATTGCTTCTTCTTTTGTATGACCTTGACTCATCAGGGTGTTGACATTGGCATTGAATATCTCCTCTTGATACGCTACTGAACGGTAGGCAGAGACCATCGCCAAAGGATGTCCTGCAGCTTTTGCGGCATCTGCCAGCTTTTCATAAGCTGAAACGATGCGTTGATCGACGAGATAGCCATTCGACAATTTCCCTAAATCTTTTTGGGCAATTTCATTTTCGATTTTATTGTTTGGTCCAACCAAAACCAATGACCAATCATCCAATGAAACGGTTGGGAAATCCTCTTCGTTCACTTCATCACTAGCACTTGCTTGTTCTTGTGACTCTTGCGTGTTCCCATTTGGCTCTTTTTCATTTGTTTCTGTTGTTTCACTCGTTGTTGCTTGATCTGTTGAACGAGCGATACTTGCACTCTTTGTTGGGGTGACTGCGGTCACTCGGTTCACTTGAATGGTTAAAAGAACCAGAAACAAGAAGCCCGCCGCCGCAGCCATTCCATAATACTTTTTCAAAAAATATCCTACCTTTAGTTGTAAGTTTCTTCCAGATTTTCTTTGACCCACTCCAACAGTTCGATTTTTTCATTGCGAATTTGCTGCTGAACAAAAGCGGGCAATCGGAAGTTTAGTATATCATCATAACCCCACTCATCATACGTAATACTGACTCTCAAATCAAGGTATTGGGCTGTTTCTTCAGATTCTGTTAACAATTCGACCTTCGCTAAATCGCTTGCTAACCACGTTCTGGCGATTTGGGTCTTCATTTTTTTGAACTCGACGACCGCTTGATTGCGTTTTTCTGGATAAATGACGGTTTGCCGAATGATTTTTTGGATCAACATCCATTCATAATCTGAAAACAGCAGCTTCACTTTCTGATTTTCAGCAGGTGACAGACTCATTGTGCCATTTTTCCATGCTTCCCATTGCTCCTCGTTGATGCCTAATTGTGTTTCATAAAACTGTTTTTCTGATGCGTATTGCTCGATGATGGTATTTAAAATAATTGCAATTGATACATTATGCATATGTTATCCCTCCTCTTCTATATTTTACTGAAAGTCAGCCGTAATGGAAACTTTTTGCGATTGTTTTTGATTATTTTAAAGAATTGATTTCTTTTGTTATACTAAATACGAAGGAGATGATCAATGATGAAAAAATACCGTTGGGGAATGATTGGCCTCGGAGATATCGCAACGCAATTTGCTGCTGGCTTTTCTAATGAAGCAAGTGAACTACATGGGGTCAGTGCCCGGAGTTTCCCTAAAGTCCAAGCATTTGCTGAGAAACACTCTATTCCCCATGCTTATGAAAGCACAGATGCCATGTTAGAAGATCCGCAAATCGATATTGTTTATATTGCAGTACCTAATGATCTTCATCATGAATTTATTATGAAAGCTCTGATGGCAGGAAAACATGTCCTCTGCGAAAAAGCCATCACCACCAGTGCCGATGAGCTGGCGGAAGAACTAGCCTTAGCCAAAGAAAAAAACCTAATCTTAGAAGAAGCAATGACGATTTTCAATATGCCGGTTTATGCTCAGTTGAAAGAAGAGATCGATGCCGGACGCTTAGGAAAATTAAAAATGATCCAAGCGCCATTTGGCAGCTACAAAGATCCAGACCCAAGCAATCGTTTCTTCAATCCAGATTTAGGCGGCGGTGCTTTATTGGATATCGGTACGTATGCTGTTTCATTTGCCCGCTTTTTCATGACGGATACACCAGAAGTGACGTTTAGCAGCATGAAGCCCTTCTCTACAGGTGTGGATGAACAATCAGTCACGATCCTACAAAATCCAGCCGATGAAATGGCTAGTGTCACGCTGACTTTCCAAGCGAAAATGCCTAAAACCGGTATCGTCGCTTTCGAAGAAGGATACATTACCGTAGATGAATACCCTCGTGCGGACAAAGCCGTGATCCATTTCCGAGATGGAACAAATGAAATGATTGAAGCTGGCGACAGCAGTCAAGCCCTTAATTATGAAATTGCCAATATGATCAAAGCCATCGATGGCGAGATCGCAGGATCGATCCACTTGACCACCGATGTCATTGACGTTCTTGATCAAATGCAGGCTTTTTGGGAACAGCAGTAAAATGAAAAAGACTCCATTTTGGGAGTCTTTTTTAGCGTGCCATTGTTTGCATTTGATCAGAAAAGTCGGCTTTGATTTCAATAAAACTTTTAAAGGTTTGCAGAAACTGAAACAGCTGAGCGCGATTTTCAAACTCTGCTCTTGTTTGGGGCAATGGCTTTTGTCGATAATCTTCATAAAGCGCAGCAATTTTTGCCAAGATCTCTTTCCCATCGTTATTTTCGTGAAAGGACTCGGCAGTAAAGGATAGCAACTCTTGAAACGCATTTGTATAGGCTTCTTCTACCCAAAAAAACTGCAATAAGTCAACCATTTCTAAGAGTAAGCGTGCCTGACTTTGGCGCATGGTAAAGTACTCTTCATAATAGGAGGCTTCTCCTCGCCATTGATTTTCACTATGCACCATTGCTTGTTGTTTGCCTTGCTTGATATCCCCCAAAAGCGTTTGGCAGACCTGGGGAAGCGTCGCCTTTTCTTTTTCAGTTAAGGCAATCGACATGTCTTTTAAAAGACTTTTAAACATTTCTTCCACTAATTGCTGTCTTTCTTTCAATGCTCGTTCGCCATCTGGCATATATAAATTGAACAAAAGTGCAAAGCCAATGCCAATACTCATCAATAAAAAAGCATTCCCAATCAGTGGCCAAGCAAACGAACGTTCCATCATATAATGGGTCACCAAGACAGAATTGACGACGATCCCATCGGTCAAATTGAAATAGACAGCGGTTGGGATAAAGAGAAAGAGAAAAAGAACAAATCCTATCGGCCCAAAGCCTAATAAATGGAAGCTGACAAAAGCTAAGAGCGTAGCGATCGCCAAAGAGATCAAACGCCCGATTCCCGTAAAAAGTGACGTTTTCTTTGTATTACCGACGCTTAAAATGGCGATGATCCCTGCGGCTGGCGCATACAAAAGACCGATCTGTTGTGCCAGAAACATTGATAAACCAGCAGCAATCGCCGTTTTCACGGTCCTCATTCCGATTTTCATTTTTGTCACCTCCTGTGAAAAGTATACTAAATTGTGAGGAATAAGACTAGAATTTCTCAACTGCTTTGGGTATGATTAAGTAAAGGGGGCATTTGACCATGAAACTGGGGCGTTTTCGCTTGGGTATGCGAACGATAAAAACAGCCATTGCTGTCATGCTTTGTATTCTGCTCTTTCATTTTCTTGATCGTGGCCAACCATTGATTGCTGCCTTGTCGGCTGTCTTTTCTTTGCGACAAGACCTGACCACAACGATCTCTTTTGGGAAGTCACGGGTATTAGGAAATACGATCGGCGGCGGTACAGCTATTTTTTACTTTTTGACGAAGCAATATTTTCAAAATGACTTTCTGATCGAATTGTTTGTCTTGCCAGCGCTAGTCATTTTTGTCATCGTTTTTTCAGATGGCATCAATAACAATTCTGGCATTATCTCTGCTATTGCGACGATGCTTTTGATCACTTCCAGTGTCCCTCAAGGGGAATCGATCATCTTCGCCTTAGACCGTGTATTGGACACCTTTATCGGCACGTTAGTTGCCCTATCGATCAATTTCGTCATTCGACCACCTGAGGAAGAGAAAAAGGATGAGATCCAAGAAGATCTGGTGGTGCTGAGGCAAAAAGAGCTTGAACTAAAAGCCATGCTAGAAGAAGTCCAAGGTGAGATTTCCGAACAAGAAAAACAAGAAAAATAAAAACAGCCTTTTTCCAGAATCATTCTGAGAAAAGGCTGTTTTTGTTACTCATTGGCTTTCAGTGCATCGATCATATTGACATGTTTCAGTTTGAAATACATTGCGATCCCTACCACGCTTGAAAATAAGCAGGTCAATCCAGCGGCATACACATAGCTCATTGGTTCGACTGTCGGTGAAAACATGGCGATATCGACTTCAATGGTCTGTAAGACAAATTGATGCTGAAGCACCCCTAATAATAAACCAAATGCAATGCCGAAGATCGTCAGAAAGATATTTTCACGAAAGACGTACATGGTCACTTCTCTATCATAAAAGCCCAATACTTTGATGGTCGACAACTCGCGAATGCGTTCCGCTATATTGATGTTGTTCAAGTTGTACAACACGATAAAGGCTAATGCCCCCGCAGACGAGATCAAGATCCAGATGACGATGTTCAAGGTTGCTGTCGTGTCATCTAAGGCATCCGCTGAAGCTGAGAGGAAGGAAACATTGATGACATTGTCTTGTGCCATCAAATCAGCCGCGATCGCTTCTTCCTCCGATATCGTCAAACGCTGACTGAATTTCAATAACTCACTGTTGTAAGAAGGGGCGGCCTGAAAGATCTTTTGATACGCTTCTGGGGTCAAATAAGCAAAATGCCCTGTGTAGTTTTCTGCGATTGCAGCCACATTCAGTTCAAATGCTTCGCCGCTTTCATTCGTCAACGTTATCGTATCACCCACCGATAATCCAAACAACTTAGCAAGCTTTTCATTGATGATGGCGCCCTCTCCTTCTAGCTCGTAAGCTTCTCCTGAAACCCGATCATTCAAGTGGACAAATCTCGATAAAGCCGCAGGATCTTCTGGCACGGTGACGGTTACTTCTTGCTGCGTGCCCCCCGATTGAGCCAACGTCAGACTTTCCGTATGCAAGAATAACCCTGCTTCAAAGCCTTCAATATCTTCTGCGGCGGCTTTTGTTTCACTCATTGCTTCAGAATCCTCATCATCAAAGGTGATCACCGCCTGATACTGCCAGATTTTCTCAAACTGTAAAGGAATGATATTGCTGATGGAATCTCTTAGACCAAATCCAGTCAAGATCATGGAGGTACATCCCGCGATCCCTAAGATGGTCATGAGCATTCTGGACTTGTAGCGAAACAGGTTTCGCATTGTAACTTTTTGAATAAAACTTAAGTGCCGCCATATAACGGTGATTCTTTCTAAGAGAATTCGTTTTCCTGTTTTGGGTGCCTTTGGTCGTAACAATGAAGCCGATGACTGTCTTAAATCAAATCGTAAAACCAGCAACGCGATACCGATGGTGCAAAGCAAGCTGACTCCCACAGCAATCAATGAAAGCCGCAAATACCATGGGGTGTCATACTCCGTGAGATTGTAAAGCGGTCCATAAGCTTGAATGATGATTGCTGGAAAAAAGGAAAAGCCGACTGCTAGACCCAATACAGCACCTGTGATTCCTGCTGCAGAGGAATAAAGCAAAAATTTCTGTCCAATCTCCCAGTTACGATAGCCCAATGCTTTCAATGTACCGATCTCACTACGTTTTTCATCGATCATCCGCGTCATGGTGGTTAGACTGACTAACGCTGCAATCAAAAAGAAGATAACTGGGAAAATCGTCGCTAACGAAGAAACCCGTTCCGCATTGTCTTGGTACTCTGAATAACCAGGGTTCGCATCGCGGTTTGCGACACGATAAACTGCCGGTTTTAGATCCAACAATTCCTGCTCTTTTTCAGCAACTTCTTTTTTGGCATCTTCAAGTTTTTCGCGTTCTTTTGGTGCTCTTTCTTTAAATTCGTCAACCTTTTCTTGAAGGGTTGCTTCGTTTTCTCGATATTCTTGCCAACCAGCAGCTAATAAAGACTGACCCTTGGCTTTTTCAGAAGCTAAGGTCTCACGAGCGTCGCTTAGCTGCGTCTCTCCTTGGGTGATCTGAGTCTGCGCTTGTGCCAATTCTTGGCGCCCAGCTCTGATTTGGCTCCAGCCAGCATTGACTTGCTGTTGTGCCTGCTGAAGTTGCGCTTCTTGGTCATTGATCGTAGACAATTGCCCAAGTAATTGAGCACGTTGTTGCTCACCTTCGGCAATAAGTGGACGCAATGTATCTTCAGCTGCCGTCAGCATAGTAGCAATCATCGTTTCATCGATTTCCTCCAGATCAGGAACCGGACCAAGGACATCTGTCGGCAGGTTCAACTGTGCCAGAGCGGCTGTTATTTGTGCATAGACGGTAGGCAGCTGGGACATTTGCTCCTCTG
The DNA here is from genome assembly GCF_050542975.1 of Enterococcus sp. DIV1368d. Taxonomy (NCBI): domain Bacteria; kingdom Bacillati; phylum Bacillota; class Bacilli; order Lactobacillales; family Enterococcaceae; genus Enterococcus; species Enterococcus sp. DIV1368d. The sequence goes on from NZ_CP172939.1 coordinate 2,090,729, forward strand.
CAGAAAGTTGACTCACACTTCTGATTTGATCCATGCCTTGGTATGCCAGCGCCAGTTGCTCCTCTACCTGCTGGATACCCCTTTGTAGTTCAGGTCTTTGTGCCAAAACGGGTGCCAACTGAGCTTGGGCTGACTGTACTTGGGCTTCTTGCTGAATCAATGCTTGTTCATTTTGATCTAGCAGGCGTTGATTTTCGATCAATGCCTGTTTCCCCTCAGCTAATTTTTGCGCTTCTACATTCAATTGCTCTTGGGCAGTTTGAATCTCTGTCTGAAAAGCTACTTCTTGTTCCGTCAACTCCTGATGCGCCTGCGCCAATTTCTCTGTTGCGTCGTCAAGTTCCGCTTGCGCTTGCTGCAATGCCTCTTCGCCATCACGGATCTGTTCTTTGGCTTCATCAATCGCTGGTTGCGCTTCATCGATCAACTCTTGCCGACGTCCTTGTGCCCGCGGAGCCAACCGTTCTTCTACTTCATCACTTACTTGATCCCTTTTTGTCTGATATGCTTCTGAATAGCTAGTCACTTGCGATAGCTCATCAAAACGAACTAACAATCTAGCATACGCAGTTTCTTTAAAATCTTCTTCTGGAATTACTGCAAAGTAATCGACTGTCCCATTCCCAACGGTACTATTGCCTCGATGAAAATTCTCAATAAATTCGGGACTATTGACAAAGCCAACGATCGTGTAAGTGTGCGTTGCTAGCTGGTTTTCACCGCTTTCTGGCAGTTCAAAAGTTTCATCTAGTGCAAACCCATCGCTGCTTTGTGCCGCTTGATCCAAAGCAATTTCCCCTGACTTTTGCGGCAATCGACCAGAAGTCACCTGATATTGATTGACTTGTCGCTCCTTCGAAAGGGAAAAGACACGGATCACGGCACGGTGATTTTCGGCATTGATATCGGCGATCTGCTCTGCTTCAACAGACGTGACACCAGGCATTTCTTCAATGATTTCCCGATCGGCAGTCGACAACCCTAAAGTTGACGCAATCGTAAAGTCCGCTAATTTCTGGCGAGCAAAGTAATCTTCAGCAGCTTGTTCCATATTCGGACCTGTTGCACTGATCCCCACAAAAAAAGCGACCCCTAAGAAGATAATGCCTAATATGGACAAAAACCGCCCGGGTGCTTGCCTAATTTCACGTAAACTGGAACGTAATAATGTTTTTTTCATAGGCATTTACCAAGAAATAGAGGCAATTGGAATCGGATGAGTATTTTTTTCCATCTTGCGGACCTTTGCATCATTGATATGGATCACACGATCAGCCATGGGAGCCAATGCGCTGTTATGTGTAATGATCAAAACGGTCGTCCCAGTCTCACGAGCCGTTTTTTCTAGAATTGCTAGAATCTGTTTCCCCGTTTCATAGTCAAGTGCCCCAGTTGGTTCATCACAAAGCAGCAATTTGGGCTTCTTCGCTATAGCACGAGCGATCGTGACTCGCTGCTGCTCGCCACCAGACAATTGCGCTGGAAAGTGATCCAAGCGATCACCAAGCCCAACTTGGGTCAAGATCTCAGCAGCATCAAGTGCCTCTGGCACGATTTGTGCTGAGAGTTCAACGTTTTCTCTGGCTGTCAAATTAGGGACCAAATTATAAAACTGAAAGACAAAACCGACATCTTTGCGGCGATAGGTCGTCAATTGTTTGGCATCAAAGCCAGCAATATCTGTTCCATCAACGATCACTTTGCCACTGTCACATTGATCCATTCCGCCAAGTATGTTCAAAACGGTGGACTTACCAGCGCCACTAGGACCAAGGATCAGTGCGATCTCTCCTTTTTCTACAGAAAACGAAACACCATCATTAGCAGCAATGACCGTGTCGCCCATTGTGTATTTCTTCACTTCTTTCACAACTTCGATATAACTCATTATGTTCCTCCAAGAATTCCAGCGCCGCATGCGCTTTCTCGCTTAATAGTGTATCATACTTATTCCTGCGAAAGAAACAGCAAAAAAGCAGCTCATTTTATCAAATTAAAAAATCTGAGACAAAATGATGCTCATTCTGTCCCAGAATCGATTTTACACTTCCATCTAATTTGATTGACAAAGAACAAAAACCAATTATTGTGCTTGGTCGGCAATTCTTCGCTGGGTTTCTTCCCAAAGTTTTTGCGCTTGCTGCCGCTCATCAAGGATCTCCGTCGGCACTGCCTGACGGTCGACAAAGTAGCGCCCGCTAGTGCCAGCTACCTCGGGGCTTAGTGCCAAATATATCGCTGTATCAGACCCTTCCTCTGGTGTTTTGAAAAAAGGCGTGAGCATTTTGTAGACAGATTGACCAAATCCTGTTTGTCGGCTGACCCCTAAGCTGGTCGCCACAGCTCCCGGATGCAAGGCATTGGCAGTAACGGTCGTATTGCGCAATTGAAAGGCAAGTGCATCCGTAAATAAAATCAGGGCTTTTTTTGAGCGACCATATTCCCGCCAAGGTAAAAAATCCGGTACATCGAAAAAGCGCTGATCCTTTTTCTTTACAAATTTGTAAGCACCAGAAGCAACATTAACGATCCTACCAGCATCCGCACGTTTTATTAGCGGCAATAACTGACGGGTCAGTTCAAAATGCCCCACGTAGTTTACGCCCAGCATTTGTTCAAATCCATCGGCTGTTCGCTCTTTTTTTAAATTGACGATGCCCGCATTATTGATCAGTACATCCACTTTCTCAAAGCGGGCATTGATTTCAGCGGCTGACTTGCGTACGCTAGCCAATGACCCCAAATCACCGATCACTAGATCAATGCTTGGATTGCCTGTCTCTTCCTTCAAACGTTGCTGTGCTGCCTGCCCTCGTTCGGCAGAACGGCAATACAAAATCACATGCATCCCCAATTCTGCCAATTGTTTGGCTGTTGCAAAGCCCATGCCAGCGTTGGCACCCGTAACTAAAATCGTCTTCAATTTGCCACCTTCCCCTTCTAAGAATACCGGTTTCTTTCATCATAACTGAAAATAAAAAAATCTGCTCAAAAAACAGATCAAGAGAAGCTCTCTTCTTGTTTCTTGAAGCAGATTGTTTCATTTTATGCTTGGTAACGGCAAACACCATCTAAATAAGTGGCTGCTAAATTCATTTCTTGATCCAAAACAATGAAGTCAGCTGGACGACCTTGTTTGATCATACCGCAAGCGTGGTCGATCTTGCAGCTGATCGCTGGGATCAAGCTTGCCATCATGACCGCTTCTTGAGGGGTAGCGATTCCCCAGTCTACAACATTTTTCACGGCTTCTTTTAGTTTCAAGATGCTGCCAGCAAGATTGCCTGTTTCCATTCGAGCCGTGCCATCTTTTACCACTACTGGAAATTCACCTAAAATGTAATCACCGTCTGGCATACCGCCAGCCATCATACAGTCGGTGATCAAGGCCACATGGTCGTGACCAGCTTTTTCCATCAAAATCTCAGCTGCTTGAGGATGTACATGGTGGCCATCACAAATCAACTCAGAAAAAACTTCTTTTAATGAAAGTAAGGCACCAACCATTCCAGGTTCACGATGGTTTAATCCGCGCATTCCGTTGAAGGCATGAACAAAGACACTGGCACCAGCTTCTACTGCTGTTTGCGCTTCTTGTAACGTTCCATTACTATGCCCTAGTGCAACCACTACGCCTTCTTCCGTCACTTGCGAAACAAATTCACTCACACCTTCGCGCTCAGGAGCCAAGGCGATTTTTTTGATAATTCCACCAGAAGCTTCTTGCCATTCATGGAAGGTATCAATATCAGGATCACCAAAGTAGATTGGATTTTGCGCCCCTTTATGTTCTTCAGTAAAGAACGGACCTTCAAAGTAGATCCCTTGGATTTTTGCTCCTGTAACTTCGTCTTTGACTTTCCCAACGGTTTCAGCAACATCACGCAACCGTTCTTTGCTGGATGTTAAGGTTGTCGGTAAGAAAGATGTCACACCACAAGACAAAAGACCTTCTGACATGGCTTTGATGCCTTCTGCATCGTTATCCATCACATCATGGTTCATAAACCCGTGGATATGAGTATCCACAAGACCCGGTGCTACCCATTTGCCTGAATAATCTTCTACGTCTGCACCAGCAGGGACTTCTTCGACGATCGCGCCGAATTTTCCCTCCTTGACCTCCAAGTAACCAGGGCCATGAACCGCTGATTTCAGAAAGAATTTGTCTGCGTAAATATATTTATTCATCTTGATCGCTCCTCTATTTCTTTTCTTCCTTAAAAGTACTCTTATTTGTAGCAGAAGTCAAGAAAGGTCTACACCACTTTGTCAGATTGGCGAATATCCATGACGGCACGATACAGTTGAAAACTTTTTTCAGCCGCTTTTTCTTCTTTTAGTCTTTGAAGCAATTGTCCTTTTAGTTCAAACAATTCTTCAAGAAAATACAAGCTATTTTTCTCTCTTGCTAGGGCAATGCCTTCGTTGGTTACTTTTAGCGCGCGACAGTCTTCTTGTTGCTCCTTTAAAAAGACCGCATAGTTGTAATAAATTTTGGTCAGCGCTGTGGACAGTCGCTCCGGCGGCAAGGCATGCATGGCATCGTAGGCTTTTTCTAAATAAAAACGCGCCTCACCCAGTTGCAGCAAATCACTATAGACGCGACCCATGCAGCTCAGGATACGAATTTCCATCACCGAAACATTGGTCTTATCCTGTTGATAGGAATAAGCCAATCCTTTTTTCAGCGCCTCAAGGGCGGCATCATAGTTTTGATCGAGGAAATAATCACAGCTGCCTAGATAGTAGTAATACATTTGCATATCTGAATCCAGATACAAATAATCCTTGATCGCCTTGTCTTCCATTTTTTCCCGCATTTCTTGAAATTGTTTATGGACAAAGTGTGATTCGATCTCGGCAAAGATTTGATTGGTTTTGTTGATCTCTTCCGAATGAAGCATCATTACTTGATCTAAGGTGACGCCTAAGCGTTGGCAGATTTGATACATCACCCAGACATTGGGCAGCTCTTCGTTGTTTTCGATACGACTTAACACGCTTTGCGAACAAATATCTTCCGCTAACATCTTCTGGGTCATCTTTCGTTTCAACCGAATTGAACGGATATTTTGACCAAAAGATTCATCTCTTTTTTTCATAATCGTCCTCCAGGGGGAATTCTAAAAAAATCGAACGTTTCTTGTCAAAAATGCGAATTCGCATTTTTAATTTTCTTTATTTTAGCACATAATGACAAAAAGGAAAGCAATTTCAAGAATGTCTTGTTATTTTTCCACAATTTCAAATGAGGTGTTAAGATGACGATCGACAGTACGATCTTTTTTACATGGGAAGGCAAAAAATACCAAGGGATCATCGAACGGGAATATGAAAATTCGGTCCTCGTTCAAGTGACCGATCCTAGTGCTGAAATGCTGGATAAGTTTACCAATCGGATGATTGTCAGCAAAAAAATTTGTCAACCAGTTACCGAATAAAAACATAAGCACCGCTCCCTCACGATTGCTGAAGGAGCGGTGCTTTTTCATGTACTTACTTCTGGCGATACGCTGCCAAGAATTCTGTCATTTTTTCAGCAGTCGTTTTTAAATCTTCCATATTAGGAAGATAGACGATTCGGAAATGATCGGGCTGTTGCCAATTGAACCCACCGCCGTGCACCAACAAGATATGGTGTTCATGTAAAAAGTCGAGAACAAATTGTTCATCATTGGTAATGTTAAAGCGCTGAATATCAATTTTAGGAAAAATATAAAAGGCTGCTTTCGGTTTCACTGCTGACAATCCAGGAATATCATTGATCGCCTTGTAGATAAACTCTCTTTGTTCATAGATTCGACCACCTGGCAGCAGCAGCTCATCGGAGCTTTGATAGCCGCCTAATGCAGTCTGGACGATTTGTTGCGATAAAACATTGGAACACAGCCGCATCGAAGACAACATATTCAAGCCTTCGATATAGTCTTTGACATTGGACTTATCCCCGCTGAGAACCATCCAGCCAACGCGGAAGCCTGCCACTCGGTGAGACTTAGACAAACCGCCTAGCGTCACAACGAAGCGATCTGGTGCTAGTGTAGCAATCGGTACATGGACATAATCATCCATGACTAAACGGTCATAGATCTCATCGGAGAAAATGATCAAGTCATGCTCACGAGCAACCTCGACGATTTGTTGTAAAACTTCTTTCGGATAAACGGCACCGGTGGGATTATTTGGATTAATAATGACGATGGCCTTCGTCTTGCTGGTTACTTTGGCTTTGATATCCTCGATATCAGGATTCCAATCTGCTTGTTCATCACAAATATAATGGACGGGTTTTCCGCCAGCTAATGAGATCGAAGCAGTCCACAAAGGATAGTCTGGCATCGGCACGAGCACTTCGTCCCCATTGTTACATAACCCTTGCATACACATCGTGATCAGCTCGGAAACACCATTACCTGTGTAAATATCATTGATGGTCACATCAGGAAATTTTTGTAATTGATAATATTGCTCGATCGCTTTACGTGCCGAGAAAATCCCTTTTGAATCAGAATAGCCTTCCGACTCTCGCACATTCATGATTAAATCTCTAACGATTTCATTTGGGGCTTCAAAGCCAAAGGGCGCGGGATTCCCAGTATTTAATTTTAAGATACTGATGCCTTCTTCTTGCATCCGATCAGCTTCTTCTAAAACAGGGCCGCGTACATCATAACTGACCCCTTCAAGTTTTGACGACTTTGAAAATTTCTTCATATTCCATTTCTCCTTTAACCATAGGTCAACGTCAGGTTATTGGTTCTCGTCGTTGATCTCTTTTCAGATTGAACCTATTATAGCAAAAAAATTTTAACTGTGGCGAAAATTTTTCACCTCTGGGTCGAGAGCGCTTGCCCTGCGTTCATCCACTGAATTTGGTTCATTCAGGAATTTTCAGGAAAATACTTCAAGTACAATTCATTTAACGCCAAATGCCCCACCGAAAAATCAGTGATTCCTGCTGCGATAAAACGTTGCGGCAACTGCGGATCGCTGATTTCTACTAGATAGATCCGCCCTTGCAGATCGATAGTCACTGTCGTTAACTCTGGAAAAGCCACCAAGAAATCCGCCGAATCCGTCTTTACATACAACGGTTCATTGACTAACGACTTTCGGCCAAGGTATTCGTGAATGATCTTACCGTCTTTTAAAAACAAGACCCGATCCGCGTAAGAATCTAAATTCGTCAAAATATGCGAAGCGATCACGATTGCTTTCTTTTGCTCCCGCAAGGCTTTCAACACGTTGGAGATCAATTCGACATTTGTCGGATCTAAGCCATTCATCACCTCATCCATCAACATGTATGGCGTATCTGTCACGATCTGCATCGCAAAGCACAGACGTTGCCGCATCCCCAGCGAATAGGTTCCCACTGGGCGTTTGATGTAATCGCTCATTCGCAAACGAGCAATCGTTTCTTCCACCAAGCGTTCCTCTGAACGCCACATTCGCTGATACAGTTTCAAATGCTCGAGTCCGCTTAAATCATTGTACAAATCATTTTGGTCAGGAAAAAATGAAATTTGTTGATGCGCTGCCACTTCTGATTTTTTGGTCACATATACTTGACTGCCGTTTAAAAATACTGCGCCTTCATTCGGCTGGATGAAATTCATCACCACATTCAATAGTGTGGATTTCCCAGTGCCGTTAGGGGCGACTAACCCGACGATCTCCCCGGGAGAAAAAGCAACGGAAAGTTGATCCAATACTTTTCTCGTATACGTGACAGTCACATTTTTCAGTTCTAACATATCGTTCCTCCTATGCCAAATGAAATTTTTTGCGTTGGATCGTCAAAAAGAAACACATTTCGATCAGAAGCCAAACCCCGCCTAATAAAAGTAAGCCTTTCTCAATCGTAAATCCTGCAGAACCAAAGTAAAAGCGTGTCCAGCCTGAAAGGACTTGTCCCACATTTTGATACAGATAGACATACAGCGTTTTATCAAGGTAGGCACTAAACCAGCGCCGTTGGAAAAGAAAGGGCGAAAGCAAACAAAAACCAGCCACAAGCAGATTAATCAGCTCTGAGCGAAACAGGGCACTGAACAGCAAGATGCCACGACAATAAAGAAACTGCAAGAAAAGTGTTGCAAGAAAACATTGACTTAGAAAAAGACCGATGGATTGGGTCTCAAAAGCATTGAAATCGGTGATCGGATAGCGGGCATCAAAGGTCGATGATAAAATCGTGACTGGCAGTTCCAAGGAACCAAAGCCGAATTGAATTCCAGAGCCAAACCAGATAAAGAACATGGTTCCTAGCGTTGCGATTGCAGAACCAACCATCAACGCTGCCGTTTTGCTCCAAAGGATCTCTTCTGTCGATAATGGCAGTGAAAGAAACAGGGATTTATGTCTTCGTTCTTTTGGTAAGCAATCGATCGCCAAAAATAAAGAAACAGCAAGCAACAGAGTCGGTAAATATCCAGTAAAACTTCGCTGTAATGCTTGCACCCCCGTTTTTTGCTCCATGACTGCTTGAGAGAGTTTGCTATTGGGCAGCTGGCTAAAAGCCTCCATCAGTTTTGCGGTTGATGCATAGCCGAAGCGCCCGTCATACCCAGCGTAGTAATTTTGAAACGTATAATAATCCGGTGTATAAAAAACATTTCGTTCATCGGTAAACTGTAAGGCCAACTGATACCAATTACTTGTCCCTTGGGCATAAGCTTGCCAGTCTTCATCGGCTAGCGCATCTAACCGTTGTTTTTCTGCTTCATTCCATGGTGTAAACATTTCGACTGCCATGATTGCCGACCAATGGTCAGAAGGATTGGCTGCTTGTTGATCAAGAAAATCTTGTCGCACGGTATAGCGTTGTTGCATTTCTGTTTTATCTACTCGTTCAATCGGGCGAAAGTCTCTTTGCCAAAAACTGTAAACGCCGCTGTAGATCAGCAGCAAGCAAAAAAGGCCAATGGTTTTCTTGCTCTTTAAGAGTTGTCGTAATTCAAATAAAAAATAGTCTTTCATCCTTTGCCTCCTCTCAACAAGCGATTCTGTTTATCTGCAACGAGCATGATGCTTAAACAAAGGAAGATCCACACCAGCGTCAGCAGCCAACTGGCATAGACGCCCCAAGAAGTGCCAGAGCCCAAAGCAAAGGCACCCGAATAAAATTTATCCATAGCAGCTAGATGAACTGGTAATATAGGGATCTTTTGCAGCATCGGAATCAAGCCGAATCCATAAAAAAGCACCAGTAAAAAGAAAGAGACGTATCGATTGGCTGCGACCATGTTCATGACAAAACCTAAGCATTCGATCAAACCAATCAGCAAGGCAAAAGAAACCATACTAGATAAAACGCTCTGCCAAAAAGGTAAGGCTACCCAATCCCCATTGAGATAGACGGCTACTGGATACTGCCAATCCCCGAACTCCCCCAGAAGGCTCATTGAAAGAAACACGCCTAAGAAAAACACGAGCAAGATTCCTAAATTTGTGATCGTTTTGACAAAAACCTTACTGACCATCCGTATCGGGAAAATCTGCGGGTACGAGCGAATCAAAGAGAAGTGTTCTCTTTCTTCTATCAAATTGTCACTGGCAAAAAAAGCCCAAAAGAAGAACCCAAAATTCAGTAAAAGCATTATTGCCAAAGCGACAGCGGTCTGGGTATTGGCAGCCGTGAGGACCGGCTCTTTTTCTTGCTCGGCTAATGCTTGATAGACCGTTTGCTCTTGTTCGATCGTCCACATAGGCGGTAAAAAGGCTTTGTCATCAACTTCAGACGCCCAAATCTGCTTTTTTAGTTCTGCAATTTGAATACTCGTTTGATTAAATCGTTCGTATTCCTCCATAATCAAGTTGGATAACTGCCGTGAGGTCAGTGTATTATTTTCAAGCAAAAGTTGATATACCTCTTGCTGGTCAGGCGAGCCCGACTGATTGGCTTGGTAGCGATCAACATGCCGTGAGGCCTCCGCTTTTTCGGCGGTAATGGTAGCGGGCAAGTTGACGGGTTCCATCAGTTTCAAATAAACGGAAAAACTGCAGCCTAAACTAAAGGCACCAATGAGTAGGAAGATGAATACTTTCTGCTTAACAGCTTTTGCCAGTTGGTTTTTAAAATAGTTCATTTGCTCTCCTCTCAAAAAAATAATTATTCATTCTTTTAGCATACCTTTTATGGAAAAAAATGCAATCTAAAGTCTGAAAATTCTTTCAAATAGCATTTGGAAAAGTTATTGACAAACCTGCTGAAAATCAGGTAAGATATTTTCTAGACGCGGCGTGACAGAACTACCTTAGCCTGCGTTTCCTTCTATAGTATTTGCGGAAATGACGGAATGGCAGACGTGCAAGATTGAGGGTCTTGTGAGCAATCGCTCGTGTGGGTTCAAATCCCATTTTCCGCATCCTTACAGCTTCCCCATTGTGGGAAGCTGTTTTTTGTTTGCGCAAAAGATCCCCTTGGCGATCCTTTAATGAATTCCCTCGATCGCTTTGCTCTTGAGTACCTACTCTTCAAAAGTTGAGAGTAACCTTCCTTTCCCAAAGATAAAAAATCCAATAAAAATCCTTTTATCATTGCATTTAGTGATATTTTTCATATAAAATGAATAATATAACAGGTATTAATGAAAACCAGTTCAATGTTCCGTTTTTTCTTATTAACGTATCAGAAACAATTGCTTGAATGAACTTGTGATGGAAATCTTTTCAACATTTTTTCCATTCACCTGCCCCCCTCCTTCCCCCAGATGAACCAACCTCTGCCGACTGTTTTCTCAGTTACTTTCGATAGAAAGAAGGAGCCTAATGAAAAAAAGAATACTGATCACCCTATTGTCATTCGTTATTTTGCTTATCGGCTGCACGAAGGCAGATGAAGAACTGTCAGAGACCGTTGCGCTTGGCATCGACGCACGACTGGAATATACAAACCAGTCTGGAACGGGTTGGGCCTATTATCAACCAGCGACCTTAGAATTGCTGATTGCAGGCAGCCAAGCCGAACTGGCTATTTTGGAAGAACTTGATTCTTCCGACGAAGACCTTCAGCAATTGATCAGCCACACGATTGATTTGATGGCAACCGCTGAACGAGCGTTAGTGGAGCGTCGGATCGATGTCCCTGCTTGGTTTGCTGCCCGCATTGGTTATAGCCAAGCTCTGGCTGCGATTCATGAACGGAGCCCTATCATTCTCAGTAATCAAGACAACCTCAACAGTCTACTAGAGGTAGCAAACGAAACGATTCCTGAAGCCGATCCGCGGGAAAAGCTGGGGCTTTTGGCAGACGATATCGAGCAGCTTCAGCAGCTCACAGAAGATGCGCTTACTCTTCATCGCACAATCGAACTTGACGATGGACTCACTGCCACCGTTTACCACACAAGCGAAACGAATGTTGACGTCTTCGTTTTTGCGATGCCCGATGAGGAGTACGCATCTGGGTTTACTGTTCTGAATCGGGAAACTGCCGACGAGCAAAAAGCTGCTTTCTATGAAACGATTTTACGAGCGCTCGCCGTAAATATTCCTCGTGAATCAATGATGTTTATGAATCGATTCGATCAATCTTCTGATGAACATCAGCTGGCGGTGATGACCTATGGCTTTGATCATGACATTGATCAAGACATGGTCACTACCGTGTATCAACAGCTTCAAGAAGCAAACGCCAAACAAGAAGCAGCTACGGCTTTGCAGCAAGAGCAAAACAATGACGAACAAACTCAGACCGAGAATGAAGGATCTTCAGAACAAAGACGAGCGATCGCTCGTGCCGAATCCTATACGAACCTCATGGCTTTCTCACGTGCACGATTGATACAACAATTAGAATTTGAAGGGTTTACCCATAATGATGCACAATGGGCAGTTGATCAGCTCACGATTGATTGGAACGAGCAGGCGTTGAAGAAAGCAAATAGTTACCATTCCTTGATGAGTCTTCCTCCTGACAACATTCGCCGGTTATTGACTTTTGAAGACTTTTCAGAAGAACAAATCGACTACGCGATGACAAACATAGGTAACTAAAAGCTAGCGAAGAAAAGGGCATCGCGATGCCCATATGCTGTTGGAGTGACCCCAAAAAGTTAGGTTTTTTGGTCTAACTTTGGGGGTCAGTTGATGTCCCTTATATTGTGGCTATGTTTATACCCAAGAAAGTGCTCTGATGCGTTCATTCGTACAAATTGGCGAGGTTTACTAGAGTCTCACGAGGAGGAGAAAAATGAAAAAACAAGTTTTGTTGCCTTTATTACTAATACTGTCCCTGATTTCAGGATGTGGGACGATAAATTCAGCAAGCCCTGAGGAACTTTCTGAACGCATCGGTGCCGCTTTAGATGCTGGTTGGGAACATACCTATCATGCAGAAAATCTTACTTATGATTTAAGTATTGAAAATCTCGAACTGATGATTCGAGGCAAAGAAGCAGAATTGGCCTTTCTAGACCAGGTCAATAGCAACTCAAAACACAAGGCGGCATTCATTGAAAACACGGAAACAATGATCGCACTCGCTCAAGAAGCGATCGAAGCTCGCTATCTGGATATGCCCAGTTGGGTTGCCGCTCGCAATGGCCGTATCGAAGCCTTACTTGCCATCCATGAGGAAAGCCCGATCATCGTCAGTAGACGAGCAAAATTGCAAGAATTATTCAACGAATACGAAGAGGATTTGGCACTAGTGACCGCTGGAGCAAACAATCCACTTGCCGATGAAGAAGAAATCAATGAAGATACACGAGAAAAACTTGGTTTGACACCTGATACACTTGAACACTTACACCAACAAAGCGATGACCAAGAAATCGAGTGGCAGAGTGCGATTGATTTGGCGAACGGTGTGACCATGAATGTCTTTTCAACAAAACATGAGCCAGTGGGGATTCTCACATTTACAAATGCTGGTGAGACCTACCCTTCCGCAATCACTTTGTTTAATGGACAAACGACGGAAATCGTTCCCGAGATAATGACTCCTTACGAAGCCGTTTCCGCTTATTTTTACGAAATTGCCGATGCTGTTTATGAAACGATTCCATACGGTTATCGATTTCTGGTTGAATCACTATGGCTTGAACTGGAAAACGACAATCGTTTTCAGTTCAGAACCTACGTGTTTGATAACGAAGTGACTGAGGAAACGATTTTAGCAGGGTTTCATCTCGCCCCGACTGTAGCAGCACGCTATGAGCGCGAAAACAATGCGACAGAACGAGAACGTGAAGCCTTTTTCCTCGTTAGAGCGCAAGGAAATCGTCGCTTTTATTCAAAACAAGAGATGGCAGAACTGTTAGAAACAGAAGGTTTTACTGCGGAGGAAACACAATGGGCACTAGAAACCCTAGATGTAGATTGGTATCGCCATGCTTTAGGACGCGCCAATCAATCCCGTCGGGTGTTAGGGATCCGTCAAAGAAATATGGCTGCTCATCTTGAAGGGAACGGCTTCTTACCTGATGAGATCGAATTTGCGATTGAAAACATGGAAAATTAGTATGTAGGGGACGAGACCCCAATTCCCCATTTTGTCTTAGCTTAAACAAAAAACCGACCAATCTTCCTGTTTAAGATTGGCCGGTTTCTTTATTTTTTGGTTTTGATTGGTACCATGGCTTTGCGCCGATGCTGCTTCATTATTGCTTGAAGACCATAGACACCAACTCCGATAATTCCTGCAAAAGCCGAAAAAGCAATAAAAATCACAGGAGACGCCCCACTTTCTATTAACTGTTTCCCTTGGACAAAGAAAAATAAGCCCATGCTGATCAATAATGCTAGAAATAGTGATTGTCCCGCCCCGTTTTTTTTCATGCTTGCTCTCCTTTTACTTGATTATAGGTTATTCTCTCATTTCATGAATGAAAAAACCTCCATCTTAAGGCTGATTCTTTCTTTCGATGATCAGATTGATCCCATTCGGATCAGTCAAATGCAAGCGGCTGTCTGTTTCTAACTCATACGAAACGCCTCTTGCCTTGAGATGACTTCGTAACGTAGAAAAAGCCAAAGCTGGCAAAACGATCGTAAAGTACGCTAAGCCTAGATCCTGTTCTTCCATAGCTGGAACATTTCTTCCCATCCAAATATTCGATCCGATATGGTGATGATACGAACCAGCAGCAAAAAACTTTGCTTGGCTACCAAAATCTGACGTCAAACGCATGCCTAAAACTTCTGTGTAGAATTCTTCTGTTTTTGCCAAGTCCGCCACTTTCAAATGGACATGCCCCACCGTGGTGCCAACTGGAAAGGTCGTTTGAGATCGGTCAGCGGCTCCCAGCACGCCTTGCGCGTCCATTTCGATAGTAACGCCTACGATCTCACCATCTGCTCGAATATCCCATTCACTCATCGGTTTGTCACGATACACTTCGATCCCGTTTCCTTCTGGATCGGTCAGGTATAACGCTTCACTATATCCATGATCGCTGGCACCATCGAGGGGAGCTTTGGCTTCCAAATAATGAATCAGCATATTTCCTAGGTCTTTACGGCTAGGCAAAAGAAACGCCGTATGGAAAAGGCCTGTTTTCCGTGTCAAAGGCAACGGATCACTCACCTTCTCTAGAACTAAAAGCTCTTGCGCTCCCACGCCTAATCGCGCGTGATCTACACTTTGCTCCAATAAAGTCAGGCCGATCACGTCCGAATAAAACTGGCTCATTTTTTCTATGTTTGCTACTTTTAAAACGACTTTGCCAATTGCGGCTGTTGCATCGATTTGATAGGTGGATTGAATCATTGTCATCGCTATTTCCTCTTTTCTAAACAGTTAAATTCACTTGTATCTTTAAGTATAACACTAACTTTTAGTAAGTAAATAAATTTGCTTGCTGAGGAAAGGACTCCGTGATCTCCCGTGATTCCTAGAAACAAAGCAGTTCCTCATCAGTCACAATCAAAGACAACTCGCTCACTTTTTCAGTGCTTCAATCAGTGAAATGGCTGGCTGCATCGCTTCTTCGGTCGTCCCTTCTAACACAACATAACAATATGGCTTGTATTCAGCGGTGATGGCCAATAGTTGTTGATAATCAATCATTCCTTCTCCCAATGGGACTACCTTGATTTTCCCATCGATTACTTGATAATCTTTCAAGTGCAAGCAAACGATGGCATCGCCAAAGCGAGAAAAAGCTTCCCTTGTCAATGCGACTTGCTCTTGATAGTTCTTCGCAGTAATCAGATTGGTTGGATCAAAGATGATCCCTAAATAGTCAGAGGGTACCCGTTCCAGCAATTCTTCGATTCGGTCGATCGATGATAGTGGATGATTCAAGCCTGCTTCAATTCCTAGCATCACTTGATGTCTCTTAGCCACTTGGACCAAACGCTTGATCACCTGAACCAAATCATCGAAAACGACGTCACTAAAATTTTCCTCGGTATACCCCATATTTGGCAAAACCGAACCAGTTTCACTTGCGACCATAGCTGCATCAAAATATTTGGCATGTGCGAGATAGGTCTCGAATCTGGATAAAATCGTTTCCCGTTTTTCCAGATCAGGATGGATCAGATTACAATAACAACTTAATAAAGCGACCTGAACGTGAGATTGACCAAAAACTCGTTTGAAAAAGCGGCCTAAACCAGGGCTTAATTGCTCTGGCTCTGCCCATTGCGTGAAGGATTTATTTAATGCAAATTGAATGTTATGAATGTTTTGGGCGGCAATTTTTTGCGCTAATTCTTCTGGGGATCCATAATTCTTTAAATCATGACCCCGAACAGTTAGTTGAAACATAGCTTCTCCTTTCTTCACTGCTTTTGAAGCAAAAAGAAGACCAAGCAGCGAATCACTTCAACTGGTCTTGGTCTTCAAATCTTTCAGCAGTAGCGGCTCCTCACTTCATCCATTTCTTCTCAATAGATGATCAGAACCTTTTGTGACCTTTATTGTTGTGAACGATAGTCTTCCGTGAACTCGTCAATGATTTGCTGTCCACCATTTCTTAAGAAGGTTTCGATCGCTGTATCAAACCCATCGATCTCGATTTCCCCAGTCATATATTGGTAGTAAGCGTCTGAGATTCCTTCAATCAAGCTTGACCATGAACGATCATAGGTTTCAGAGGTCAGCGATTGTGCAGGATTGATCACCGCAAACTCTTCATTTTCGCGAATCTTTTCATTGGCTAAGTTGACATATGGGTTGCTTGAAGGGAAAACTGTTACTAATTCTGATGGACGAGACGAAGAAAATGGTTGTACTTCTTGTTGCCACTTCGTATCATCTAAACGGACATAGACACCCTCATCATCAATTTCATAATGAACACCTTCGATCCCTTGCGTCATCAACGTAAACGGCTCTTCGTCCATCAAATCATTGATAAATTTCAAAACAACACGTAAGTCTTCTTCGGTTTCAACATTGTTTTTCGGAATGGCTAACCAGCCGCCCATTCCACCATTGGTATCAGAAAGGATACGACGTTCCACGTTTTCATGGACGATATCATTGATCAAGACCCATTCCATATGCTCTTCATCAGTACCAGCTGCATCATCAATGTAGTTACGTACTTCTTGCAAACCACTCAATACGATCCCACCACGACCTTGAACGATATAGTTCTTCTGATCATTTTTCGCCATTACCGCAAAATCAGAATTCATCCAGCCGTTATCATAGATATTACGGAACCATTCCATTGCTTCTTTGTATTCTGGTTGCATAAAAGATGGCATCACTTCATCATCATCCGTGATCGTAAACCAATTGTCTGCACCAAAGTAACCTGAAAGTGAACGGAACCCAACGTTAAAGGACTCATCACGCTCTACGAAACCAACCGTATCATCCGCACCGTTTCCATCTGGATCATCTTCCGTAAAGGCTTGGGCGACAGCAGCTAATTCTTCTAATGTCGATGGCACGTCCAAGCCTAAATTATCCAACCAATCTTTTCTGACAAGGACGCCATAACGAGCGATCGGTTTTAAAAACGGAACACCATAGATTCGACCATCAATTCGAGAAGACTCTAACCGATCTTCGGAAATTTCTGCCAAATTCGGGAACTCTTCTAAATAGGGTTCCACATCCCAGAACATTCCAGATGCGAGTGAGCTGCGGACGGTTGTGTTATTGATTTCTGTCAGACTAACGATATCTGCTAAAGAATTCGACGCCAATGCTGCATTCAAGCGTTCTGTTTTTGAAGCATCTGGCACCCACGTAAAGTCGATCTCGACCCCTGTGTATTCTTCTAACCTTTGCGTGACATCTCCAGATGGTGGGGAAGCAGTATGTAGCATCGCCATCCACGAAATACTTGATTTCCCTTCGCTTTCTGGTCCTTCAGGTGAACCTCCACCATCGCCGCAGCCTGCTAAAAACAGTCCAGCACATAATAATAAACTTGCAACTTTCAACTTTTTCATTTGTTAACCTTCTTTCTCTATTTTTAGGGAGCCATCATCGAGCGGATCTTTCCCTTGATACGTAAAATATTCAAAATCGGCATAGCTTTTGCCAAAGTGATCTAAATCATGGGCACTGATTCCAATGAAATTCCCCGTAAAACCACCAGACAAGAACTGGATGCTTTGCTTTTTAAAGGGATGCCACGTTTGTGATTGCCGATAGAACCATTGGGCTTCTAGATAAGAACCGACTACTTTCAATCCAATCGGCTCACTTGCAGCAGCGAGGGGCAATTTATCTGGGAACAAGTGAAATTCTCCTTCACAACACCGCAGCAACCGAAGGACCTTGTCTTCTTTTTCATCATAGGTTACGTAGAAAAACAAATAGTTTTCTTCATTTAAGAAAAGCGACAATCCAGCCATCTGATTGAACGATTGGGGGTGGTATTCCATCACTGTTTCAGCTTCAAAACAAAAGTCTTGTTGACGAATCGCCAATAAGTGCTTATGAAAGTTCGATTGCATCGATTCTCCGCCGATCAATCGCAAATACCCTGGTCGCTCACTCAGATTGCACCACTCTTCATTGGGCAGCAATCGTCTACCGTTCCATGCTTTTTGCAACGATCCTTTAAAGTCATCAATAAAAACAGCAGGTGATGCCCTTTGCTTCTGAGCGTCGCTAGCGAGCCTGATGGTTTGATCTGGGATCGTATCGTTATTGCTAAGACGCAGCCATCCTTCGTGATCCCAATAGACAGTTTGGAGTGCTGTCTCTCGTCCAAGGATCGCTGCCCCTTCTACTGGCCGAGTCATCAAATAGCTCATGACCCATTCTCCTGATGGCGCAATCGTCAAACTGCCATGACCTGTACATTGAAAAGGGGAATCTTCGCGCTGATAGGCACGCATCATGGGAAAATGCGGATCTACTTCATAAGGTCCAGTGATGGTTTTACTACGACAAACTGTTACCGCATGACCTGCACCCGTTCCTCCTTCTGCCGTCAGTAAGTAATAACACTCATTGTGGTAATAAAGATGCGGTGCTTCAGTCTTCGCCAGCTGGGTTCCAGAAAAAATTGGCACTCTGTCACCGATCAAGCACCCTTGTGCTTCAGAGTATTCTTGGAGCACGATCCCCACCGATTTATTTGGTGTATCCTTACGATAATCCCAAAGCGCATTCAGTAACCAGATACGCCCCTCTTGATCATGAAACAAGGACGGATCAAAGCCACTACCATTTAAGTAAATGGGCTCACTCCATGGCCCATGAATGGTAGGAGCCGTGATGAGATAGTTTCGACAGTCTTTGAAGGGGCGTGTCGTGTTGCGAACATTTGTATAGACACAATAGTATTGTCCGTTTGCGTAGCTGATTTGCGGTGCCCAAATGCTGCAATTTGCTGCGTTGCCTAATAAATCCACTTGATTGGTCAGAATATCTGTTTCATGGGACCAATTGACTAGATCTTGAGAACAGTAGACCCGAATTCCTGGCAACCACTCAAAGGAAGAAACCGCTAAATAATAAGTATCCTCGACTTTTAAAATACTCGGATCAGGATGAAACCCTCTTAAAATCGGATTATTGATTATTGCCTTCATGCAACCCCTCCTTGTTTGCTGACTGCGTCCGCTGTTTTTTTCTTGTGTCCGTCATCGCGATGGAGAAAACAAAAACCCACCGCTAAAAAGAAACAAAAGGCAATCGGAAAAGCGATCATTTGACTACCAATCAATGTCACGACACCAGTCAAAAAATAAATAGCACAAGATTGCTTTCGATAATTACGATAGCGAACAAGCATCGTCGCCACTGAAACCAATATCAGGAGTGCCAACAGCGTGAAGCCAAACCAAGCGCCGAGTGTTTGAAATTGCGCCAATGCTGCTTCTGCCGTCATTTGATTCAGTATAGTGGGAAACGCACGTTGAAAGATCTCTTCGAACTGCTGGACAGTCATTTGATTGATCGCCAAGGAAAAGCCGCCCATAAACACCAGAGCGAGAACCATCCCGATCCAGCCAGACCATTTTGCCTTGCTCATTTTTCTATCACTCCTTCAAGAGTCACCCATTCAGGACGTTGGGGACTTCTTTGGTAACAACACATTCGCTCCGTGAATGTGACCGTTTGGTGGCTTGCTGTTTTTCCCCAATCAGACCATCCGCAAGGGGCGAGCTGTTGATCAAAGCAGCAGGATAAAAAGGTGACTTTGGCGTCATTACGCCAAGGACGGCCTAAGTAATAGGCTTTGTCCCCTGTCACTCGGCACCGATCGAAGGTTAACCCGCTTGCTTGTTTGCTGGTTGAGGCAGCAGTAATGTAGTTCGTTTGTGGTGTATTTTTACAATGCAAGTGACACTCTTCAAAGGTGGCGGAACCACCGCCAAAAATAAAATCGACTGTTCCACTGATTCTGCAATGCAAAAACAAACTCTGTTGTTGGTCAAAGATTGTCTTTCGCCAAGGACTGATCATTGGTTCGCCTTCTTTGGTATATTTTGGCAATGGACCCAGGCACAAGGTATCTTGAAAAGCATCGAGATGACAGCGTTCGAAGCGAATGTCATCCCCTTCGATATAGACGGCAACTGCTTGCCCGACTGCTTGCCCATACCCTGCGTCATTGATGATGGTCAGGTTTTTTACAAAGACTTCTCGGCTATTGATAAAGAGCGTCGCTGTTTGAAACGTTCCTCTTTTTTGCCCTTTTTCATCGGTTTGCTCGGCAGCCAAGTGGTAGCATAAGAACGTGTTAGGTTCCGCGATCAACGTAAGCTGGTTTTTATAAATTTTCACCTGTTCTTGATACACGCCAGAGGCGATCGTGATTTCACAAGGTGCTTTTAAGGCTTCAGCAGCCAGCACGGCTGCTTGGATACTCGTAAAATCACCCTTTTGCGGCTCTTTACTAACCTTTAGCTTGATAGGAGGTGCTGTTTTAGAAATTCGATCCACTGCGCTCTCATCTCCTTGGTTTCTTCATGACCGCCTGGCAAGCAACACGCCTGCCAATTCTCCTTGTAGCCTATTGCTTCATAATGCTGCCCGATCTGCTGATCCAAACGAGCGACGCCGCTTGAGGGGCAGCCACGATCCTCTTTGCCAACCAAACTCAAACGCGGGCGTGGTGCGATCTGTTTTTGGATCGCCACAGTCGTAAAGTCTTTCAACACATTAGGAACATAATAGTAAAACCCATGTTTGCTTAGACAGTCCTCTTCGATCAATGCCTGATAGTCCACTTGTGCTGCCATGTCCACCACCACTGATATCCGTTCATCAAGCGCTGCCAACCACCAGCTCATCAAGCCGCCCATAGAAAGTCCCAATGTGGCGATAGCGGAATGTTTCACTTCTTTGCGGGAAGCAAGATAGGTCAAAAACTGTTGGTTATCATAGATTCGTTGTCCCCATAATGTTTTGCCATGCAACAGAAACCGCTTGTAGCTATCATTCTCACCGTTTTTTCGTTCGCCAAAGCCCCACATGTCGATCACCCCAACGGCGACGCCCAACTTCATAAATGTCGCGAATAGGCTTTCTTTTTGCATATAACACGGACTTTGTCGTAGTTCTTCTTTCCCCATCGTGAAGTCGCCGCCATGAGAATGATTGAACAAAACGAGTGGAACAGGTTGCTGAGAGCTAGGATAAGCAAAGTATGCAGGGACATCCTCTTCTTGATTTAATCGTAGAAGTAAATGTTCCAAGGTATAATTTTGCACTTGCTCTTTTGTTTGCTGAACCACTTGTGGTGCAACTTTCATATCAGGACCTAGCAGCTGTAGTAACTGAGGATCCCTCACAAAAAATCTCCTTGAAATGCCAGAGGCTGACGATTCTCAAATGATTGTGTGACGGTGATTTCCCGACTATTCTCGATATGGAACGCTTCAGTTACGCCTTCCAAATTGATACGATCAAACTGAATATTCCGTCCACAGCCAATATAAAAGCCTTGTTTTGTCATCTCTTCGATACCTGTCATCATCGCAGGTTTTCCAGGAATTGGGTGTTCAGCCATAGAAACAGCAATATCTTGGAAAGTGATATCTGAAATAAATTGTTCAGCCAAGCCATAAACAAACCCAGCGGCCGCATGAACATTCCGAGCCGAGATATTTGCAAAATGGATTCTCCGAAAATGAGGGGTTTCCTCGGTGATCGGGTACGGATTTTTATCCCAAACATACTTTTCTTTGCCTTTCGGTCCACAGAAATAGTAAAGATTTAAAGTGAATGGACAGATAACATTATCCATCACAATGTTATTCACTCGAATATCTTCGATCGTTCCGCCACGTCCCCGACGGGATTTCAACCGAATCCCACGATCAGTATCTTGAAAAATACAGTTACTGATGGTGACATTACGAATATCGCCGCTCATCTCACTACCTAGAACGACTGCCCCATGCCCATGAAGCATATGGCAATTTACGATCGTGATATTCTCACAAGCGACCCGTTCTTTGGTGTCCTCCGTTCCTGATTTGATGGCGATACAATCATCGCCAACATCGATATGACAGTTACTGATGCGGACATTTTTACAAGATTCAGGATCGATCCCATCCGTATTTGGCGAATCCGCTGGATTTTTGATGCGAAGATTATCGATCGTTAGATCTTGGCAAAGAATCGGATTGACGGTCCAACTTGGTGAATCGACAAGACGGATATCTTTCAACGTAATTTGCTGGCAAGAGTCAAAACTGATTAATTTAGGTCGTGGATAAGCAAGTTGTTCACGGTTTTCCCGAAAGGTCTTCCACCATCTTTGCCCTTGTCCATCAAGCATTCCTAATCCTGTGACAGCGATATTTTCCGCATTCTCGGCATATAAACAAGAGGCATAAACTTCCCGTTTGACCCCTTCCCAGCGAGACACGACGACGGGATAGTCTTTGGGATCATCAGAAAATACTAGGGTCGCCCCCAATAGTAGGTGCAGTTCAATATTACTTTTTAAAAAGAGCGCTCCTGTCGGATAGCGTCCTGCGGAAAAAGTGATTCTGCCTCCTCCTTGTTGATGCAATTCATCAATTTTTTCTTGAATCGCTTCTGTCAACAGACCTTCTTTTTCTTGTAAATCAGCTGTAGTCAATTGGATATTCATTTCTTGCTTCCTTCCTCCATTAGTGGTTGCAGCAGTAAACTCGCTTGTAAAAAGGCACCGTATCCTTTGAAATCATTTGTGATAACGGGTTCACTGATATAGTAAACAAACGTACCATCCCGATCATCTGGGCCACCAAGACCAGCAACTTCACAGTTTCTGATCAGATTCAACCAGCCTTCTTTTGTTAAAAAGACAAACTCATCAAGCAATCCTTGATAGGTCTCTTGGGCAAACACTTGCCATTTTTGATCGATGATCCCTGCTTTGACTGCTTTCGCTGTTGCGTAACAAATCATTGAAGAAGCGGATGCTTCTAAATAATTCCCACGCTCACTGCCTTTATCTAAGACTTGATACCACACTTTTTTCTGGGGATCTCTTACTTTAGCAAGAGCTTCTAGACAGGAGACAAACATTTTTTCTAATGGATTCTTCTGCTCTGATTCCCCTAATAGCACCATCGTATCTGCGAGAGCCATCATGAACCATCCCATTGATCGTCCCCAGAAATTTTTTGAACAACCGGTCTCAGGATCTGCCCACGGCTGGACTTTTTGTTCATCCCACGCGTGATACAAAAGACCCGTTTTTGGATCTAGGGTATGAGTAAAGCATAAGGTGAATTGCTTGATTACATCTTCCAATGCTTCTTCTTTCTCAAATGTCAGTGCGTATTCTGTTAGAAATGGGGCCCCCATATATAAGCCATCTAACCACATTTGATAAGGATAGATTTTTTTATGCCAGAACCCGCCTTCGCTTGTTCTTGGCATCTGCTGTAATTGTTGATACAGCGTGTCCAAGGCGATCTTGTATTTTGAAGCACCTGTTTCTTTGTATAGTAAGAATAAACATTTGCCATTATTGATGTAATCGATATTCATCGCATCCATCTGATAGTTTTTGATACAACCGTCTTCGTCAATATAAAAATCCATCGTGTTTTGGATATAGTCGAAATAGCGTTTGTCACCAGTTTGCTCATAGGCTTCTTTCACACCTTGTAAAACGACCCCGATGTCATAGGACCATTTTCCGTGATAAATTTTTTCTTTGCATAAGTAGTCATAGCGCTCAAATAATGTGTTCAAAGCAATTTCCGAATAGTTCTTCATGTACGATACTTCCTTTTATTGTAGTCTCCTCAATTCATAGAGCTATTTGAATGAATCCGTTTTACCGGCTGTATTTCATGAGGGTTCAGCTTGTCTTGCTATTTTCAGGTGTTCTCTAGTAACCGTTTTGTTTGCGGACAAGTAAAAGTCTTTGAGCCGTTTTCTTTAGATAATGACCTCCTCTCCTTTGCTGGCAACGGTTTGCTCCGTAGTCGATGCCGTTTTTGAAACCACCTGATCTGTTTCAATTGGGTGGATATCTTGAAGAATTTTTTTACCAGCAAGGGCAAAAACACCACCAACTAAGCTACTACCCATCAAAAAGAGGCCGATCAAGAAATAACTGCCCAGGACTAAATAGCCAACGATCAAAATCGTCCAACTTATGATCGAATAATGCAGATAGCCTAAACCTAACAACGCACTCCCCCGCAGGATCTCAAACACGGTCACAAAGTTGGTGGCTGCCATGACGGTATACACGTGCATGAATAAAAAGAGAAACGCAATCAAAAAGAGGACATTCGCTACTTGGATAAACCATGGAAATGGCGCAAATATGTTGGTGATCACGATCGCTGCAATGATCAGAAACAACCAACTGATCAGCACCGATTGTCGGAACCGTTCTTTACTATAGTAGAAAAAACTTTTTATCAAAGGTGGTCGTTCATGAAGACGAAGCCAGCGATCATAATATTTCATCATGGCATACGACGCAGGGCCAATGCCAAAGAGGACCCCTCCCAGGAGAGTCACACTGAGCCAAAGAAAGTGAAGTGCGATCAGCGTCAAAAATGCGAGTAATCCTTCGTTGATTTTCGTGATCTTTTCGATCGTCATGTGATCCCTTCTTTCTTAATAAATCCCGTCTTCGCCAATTTTTTTCGCCAAACGATTCGCAAAGATAACGAGGATCAAGCCAACAAGTCCTTTAAACAGCCCAACAGCTGTCGAGTAACTCAATTGACCATTTTGAATCCCGGCGGTATAGACAAAGGTATCAAAGATTTGGGCAACTTCACGGTTCATTGAGTTCATCAACAAGAACATATGCTCAAAGCCCATATCTAAGATCGAACCGATCTTTAAAATCAATAAGGTTACGATCGTTGGACGAATACAAGGCAATGTGATATGCCACATTTTTCGTAGCTTGCCAGCCCCATCCATATCCGCAGCTTCATAAAGCTGTTCATCAACATTGGTAATAGCGGCTAGATAGACGATCGTCCCCCAACCGGCACCTTTCCAAAGATCTTGGAAAATGTACATTGGACGCAACCACGTGCGGCTTGTTAGAAACGGGATACGTTCGCCACCAAGACTTTCGATCATGTTATTGATTACACCACCTTCTGTCGTTAATAAAACATAGAAGATGGAAACAACGATGACCCACGACATAAAATGAGGCAAATAAATGATGGTTTGAATCCCTTTTTTCAAACGGCGATTGTTTACTTCATTTAGCATAAGTGCCAATAATATAGGAAAAGGGAAAGAAATCGTGATATTTAAGAAAAACATGATCAGTGTATTGCGCATCAACATCACGAAGGTATCTTCAGTAAAGAGCCGAATAAAATGAGTGAAGCCAACAAAGGGGCTTCCTAGGATCCCCAAGAATGGTTGGTAGTCTTGAAAAGCGATGACCAAACCGCCCATCGGTATGTAACGGAAAATAAGAAAATATAAAATCCCCGGCAATACCATAATATAGAGGGCACGATTTTTTCTGATTTGCGCCCATTTTTTCTTTTTCAGCCGCAGCCGCTGTTCTTCTTCATTAAGTGGTGAGAAGTAATTATCAACTTTTGTTTCCATACTTGTTCCTCCGAATTTTTTTGATTTGATAGTCCCATGGTAGCGTGAAAAAAAGATAACGTATATAATCATTTTCTCAGCTTTGAAAAGGCATACATTTTTTAGGATTATTTCTCAATCGAATTGGAAAACCCTTGATTTATCAACGTTTATCACTATTGTGAATTTTTTAACATGTAAAAGTGATTATATACGTTGTCCCCGCCTCATGATACGTTGGAAGTACCTATTTAAGTAAAAAAAGATGGAGGTTTTTTCTATGCAACAAACCCTGAAAAAAACGAACCGCCCGAAAAGTGAACGGGTCGTTCAAGGATTTATTATTGGCTTTCTACTACTCTTCACCTTAACGTGTCTCTTACCTTTTCTAAACATTCTCGGAAGCTCCTTTGCTTCTTCTTCTGAGATCGCGACACGAACATTTATCATTATCCCACGTGAATTTAGCTTAAATGCTTACCGGTATATTCTCTCGACACCCACGATTTTTACGAGTATTGGTGTTTCCCTTTTCGTGACCATCGTCGGAACGGTTCTTTCAATGATCTTGACCTCTTTTATGGCCTATGCTCTTTCGAGAAAATATTTGCATGGACGCGGCATCTTCAACTTTATTGTCGTATTTACCATGTTGTTTAGCGGTGGGATGATCCCAAGTTTTATTTTGGTACAAAGCCTCGGCTTGATCGATTCTCTCTGGGCATTGATCTTACCGAGCGCCATCAGTGCATATAATATGATCATTATGAGAAACTTTTTCCAAGGGATTCCTGATAGTTTAGAGGAATCCGCAAAAATGGATGGTTGCTCTGATTGGGGCGTCTTTTTCCGTATCATCTTACCCCTTTCCTTACCATCGATTGCGACGATCTCTTTGTTCTACGCTGTTAGTTATTGGAATACTTATCAATCAGCGATCTTGTACATCAATGATTCAGCGAAATGGCCGATCCAAGTGCTCCTTCGACAAATCGTGATCGTCTCCAGCGGGATGAACGCTGATGCCGCTAGTGTCGATGTTGTCCCCCCAGCACAATCCGTAAAAATGGCCGTGATCGTCGTTGCGACTCTGCCAATGTTGATCGCCTATCCCTTTGTCCAGAAGTATTTCGTGAAAGGTGCAATGGTTGGTTCCGTCAAAGGGTAACCAACAGGCAGCAAAGAAAAAAAGCGCTTTTGATCAACGATCAAAAAGCGCTTTTTTCTTTTAGTCTTTGGATCGCTTGCGATACTCTCCAGGGGTCATCTGTTCTTTCTTTTTGAAAAAGCGGATGAAGTTTTGAGAGTTGGTATATTGAAGGTTGGCTGCGATTTCCTTGATCGTCATATCCGTTTCCCGCAACCATTTTTTGGCGATTTGCAACCGATAGTTTTGTAAGTAATCGGCAAAATTGATGGATAATTCCTTTTTAAACACATTACTTAAGTAATTGGCATTATAATGCAGCTGTTCAGCAATGCTATCTAAGGAGAGATCTTGATCGTATTGTTGGTGTACGATCAAGACCATCTTTTCAGACAAGGAGCGAATTTCTCGATCTGTTTTGGCTTGTGTCGTTTCAACGATAGGTAAAACTAACTCATGATAGATGATTTGCTCAACTTTGAACAAACTAGTTTGGTTGAGCACGGATTGATAAACTTTACGACTATTCTGCAAGCTGGTATGATCCGCTCCTAAGAGTTGCCCTAGCTGAACGATACTGTTGATCAACTTAAACAAGGCACTTTCAATCGTCAACGGATTTTTGTTTTCATGAATGATTTCCCGTACGACTTCCGTGTAACTCGCTTTGATGGTCGCTAGTTCCCCACTACGCATCGCATCCAAAAAGGTGCTTTCTGCTTCTCTAGGGTATTGAACGATCGCATTATTGTCTAATTGTGCTGCAATGTCGTCAAAAAAGATAATGACTTCTTCCCCTAAATTCATTCGATAGTGCAAGGCTTCTTTGGCGTTATCAACCGCTAATTTGGTTTCTACGAGGCGGTCGTAGGATTGTGAGACCCCACAACTTATTTTGATTTTCAAGTAATCTTTTGCCGCTTGATGGATCTTTTGACAATAGGTCAATACTTGTTTTTGGTCAACTGATTCAGGAAGCTTTAAAATCGTTCCTTGGGTTTCTTGACTGGAGATGATTGGTTGAAAACGCAAATTTGCTGGAATGATCTCAGAAACGAGATTCTCGATGGCAAGCAAGAAAATATCAATAGTCGCTGTTTCTCGTCCACACAAATCATCGATTTGAATCAGTAATACGGCAAAGTGTTCTGTTTTGGATACTTCATACCCAAATTGTGACAGTTTTAAGTGAATATCTTCTTCTGAGATACAGCCGCGAAACAAGTTTAATAGAAACAAGGATTCTAATTCGGGCTTTTGATGCTCGACTTTGACGGCGAGATCGTGGTTTTGATGTAAGACCTGGTCGATATCGGAAATCAACTGATTGACTTCTAATTTCTGACCTTGTTTTTTGGGCTTTAAAAGCTCACCGATCCGATTGATGGGTGAGGTAGCCACGATCGCAATGCGATAGGATACTAATAAAAAGAGGATGATCAAAAGACTGCCAATCACGATCAAACCGCTTCTTAATTCACGGATTGCTTGTGAAACGCTAGCAGACGCCAGGCGGATCACATGATACCACTGATTGTAATCCGATTGTGTGACCACATACTTATTGTTTTCTTTGTCAGTGAAGATGCCATCGCCGTGGGCAGCTGCAATCATTGTTTCTTGTAAGGCAGAATCGATCACTTCACCATTATCGAAAAGCAGTTGTCCGTCTGCATGAAAAATATTCAAAAAGGAATCGTCATGATCTGCCACCAACTGCGCAATGGTATGGTCTTGGATTTCAGCGATCCCCAAAGCAGTGGTTTCCTGGCGAAACACAGGCAGCGTCATCACCATTTTTAAATAGCCATCTTCTGGTAACCAATACAAGTAGCGTTGGTTGTCGATCAACGCTTGAAAAGCAGCGAATTCAGTATCATCGATCTGTTTTAAGGAGCCTTCTTCGATTTTCCAATGCTGATTCAAATTCACCAATTGGTAGCTGGCGTTTTCAATCCCCATCACACCAATGTAAGCCAGTTGTGAATTGATCTCTCGCACTTGTCGATAATTCGTCACGGAAAACGGCTGTTCCATCGTATCGGAAAAGCTTTGTGTGCTACTGTATGTAGAAAAGGCATACTCCACCATCTGAATTTTTTGATCCAGATTTTCTTTGACTTGGTTGACCAAATTATGTTGACTTTGCAAAAATGTTTCTTGAATGTTTTGATACGTTCGATGATAAATGACCCCACTAAACCCAATGATTAAAGCGCTACCAATTAGAAAAATCAAAATAAATATTTTATAAAACAAGTTGGACGTTTGATGATAGCTTAAAAAGAATTTCATAGACTCCCTCCCATTACCTGACTATCTTCTTTTATACTAGCACATCCCAGAAAAAGTTCCTATGTTATTTTGAAAAATGTTTCACGTGTGCATCCTTGGTGTATTGACATTCTCGTGGGAACAAGCTATGCTTGAATCAAGCAAAAAGGAAGAAGGTTTTCTATGGTCACGATCAAAGATATCGCCAAAGTCGCTGGTGTTTCACATACAACTGTTTCTCGTGCGCTAAACGATAGCCCATTAATTAAGCCAGAAACAAAAAAGAAGATCGCAGCCATCGCTGAATCTTTACACTATGTGCCCAATGTCAATGCCAAAAGTCTGGTGAATCAAAAATCCTATATCGTTGGTCTTTATTTTTCTCATCTATCCATTGGTACTTCCGATAGCTTTTTAGTCGAAGTGATCAAAGGAATCAGTGATACCCTACCATCCGAATATACTTTGGCGGTTCATGAATTATTGCAATCCGATACATTTGATGAAGAGCCGAATCGCCTCGATGGAGCGATCGTGATGAGTCAAAGTGATCGTGATGACGGCTTTATCGCTGCTCTTTCAAAGAAAAACATTCCTATCGTCGTTTTGAATCGTCAATTGCAGGATGCAACCTTGATGAATGTCACTAGTAATGATGCCCAAGGGGTCTATCAAATGATCACCTATGTGCTTGAACAAGGCTTTCGAAAGATCGCCATGATCGAAGGGATCGCTTCCTTTGGTTCCGCTAGAGAGCGCCGCAAAGGATTTATGAAAGCGATTCAAGAAAAGCAGCTTGTCTGCCCGAAAGAATACTTCGTAGCTGGCGACTACTCGTTGGAAAGCGGTCAGCTGGGTGCCCAGCAACTACTCGCTTTACCTGAACCACCTGAAGTGATTTTTTGCGCCAATGATGACATGGCGATCGGTGCGATCAATGCCTGTCATCAAGCAGGACGAAAGATCCCTGAGGAGATCGGTATCATCGGTTTTGATGATAGTTCTTTTTCTCCCTATACGTATCCCCCATTAACAACGATCCGCAAACCAGTCTATGAAATGAGTCAATTGGCAGCAACCCTGCTGTTGCAAGCATTTGCCAATCAAGTAGTTGAGAAACAACATTTCTTTGATACCTCGTTAATCATTCGTCAATCGTTGTAAGCCTCTTGTTTTCAAGAGCGCTTACGCAAAAAAATGTTAACGTGTGCATAACTATTTTTTAAGGAGGATTCTATGAAAAAAATTACCGAACAACCCCATCAAACCTATCCAGCCCGAGTGATTCAATTCGGGGAAGGCAATTTTATGCGGGGCTTTTTTAACTGGCAGCTGCAGCAAATGAACAAGAACGGTCTTTTTAACGGCAGTGCCGTTGTGGTACAGCCGATTGATCACGGCTTGAAAGAGCTGTTGGCACAACAAGAAAATCTCTACACCGTTATCTTAGAAGGACTTGTCGATGGCGCTTTATCTCAAACATTTGAAGTCGTCTCCACCATTGATCAAGTGTTGAATCCATATCAGCAATGGGAAGACTATCTTGCTTTAGCCGAAGACGAGCAACTTGAGATCATCGTTTCTAATACGACGGAAGCAGGTATTGCGTTTCACCCAGAGGATACCTTACACGATACCCCTCCCCAAAGTTTTCCCGCAAAACTGACCGCTCTTTTGTATCGTCGTTTTCAACTACGAAAAAAGGGATTTTTGATCATTCCTTGTGAATTGATCGATCGGAATGGAGAAAAACTAAAAGAGATCGTCTTACAATATGCCGCATTATGGTCTTTGGAGTCAGACTTCGTCAACTGGTTAGAAAAAGAAAACACCTTCTGCTGCAGCTTAGTCGATCGGATCGTTCCAGGATATCCTCGCGACAAAGTGGCACAATACCAAGAGGTTCTTGGCTATGAGGATGCCGTAATGGTCACTGCGGAACCCTTTATGCTATGGGTGATCGAGGGAAGCGGCGTAGCCGAAAAGCTCCCCTTGCAAGAAGCTGGGTTGAATGTGATCGTGACAGAAGATATGACTCCTTACCGTGAACAAAAAGTACATTTATTAAATGGTCCTCATACGGCGATGGTTCCACTCGCTCTTTTAGCAGGTTTAGAAACCGTTGAAGAAGTAATGAACGACCGTGAATTTGCAGCCTTTTTGGATGGTCTTTTTCAGGAAGAGTTGATTCCAATGCTTGATTTGCCTAAAGCGCAGCTTGCAGCTTATGCGGACCAAATCAAAGAGCGCTTCAGAAATCCTTATGTGAAGCATCAGCTGCAATCGATCGCTTTAAACAGCGTCTCAAAATTCCGTGCGCGTCTTCAACCAGTCTTAAGTCGTTATGTCCATCAAAACCAGCAGGTACCAAAACGAATCACTGCCGCACTGGCAGGGTTGCTGACTTTCTATCTCACACGACCCTTTCAAGATGATGAGCTAGTGACAACCATATTTCAGCAAGTGAAACAATTACCAGCAGAAGAACAGATCGCAGCTCTATTAAAAAATGAGCAACTTTGGCATGCAGACCTGAGCTTTATGACAGAGACGATCAATGAAATGTGCACATGCCTAAAACAAGACGGACCCCGCCAGTTACTTGCGTCGATTGACACCCCTGAGCCAAGTTTGAAATAAAGGAGAATCTTTATGTCCAGCACATTAACAGAAACACCCGCGCAACTATTGAAATTGCACCCTAAAGACAATGTCGCAGTCGCATTAAAACCACTAGCTGCTAAAACGACCCTTGCATTTGAAGGTCAAACGATCACCCTTTTTGAGGATATTCCACAAGGACACAAAATCGCCCTCAAAGACCTCGCACAATCACAAGACGTGATCAAATATGGCTATCCCATTGGACATCTCTTAGCTGACGTGAAAACTGGCCAATGGTTGCATACCCACAATGTCAAAACCAACCTTTCTGGCACCTTAGCATACACCTATGCCCCCGATTTGCATCCCGTCCGTTATCCAAAAAGGGCTGCGACGTTCCAAGGGTATCGACGGGCAAATGGCAAAGTTGGGATTCGTAATGATTTACTGATCGTGCCAACAGTTGGTTGTATCAATGGTATCGCAGAGATTATTGTTGAAAACTTCAAGAAGAATCATCCGGATCTTGGCACTTTTGATCATATTACGATCCTTAAACATCCCTACGGCTGCTCTCAGTTAGGCCAAGATCATCAAAACACTCGTCAAATTTTAATTGATGCGGTGCATCATCCAAATGCCGGTGGCGTCTTGGTCTTTGGCTTAGGTTGTGAGAACAACACCGTTCCCGAGTTTAAGAAAAACCTTGGTGACTACGATCCAAAGCGCGTCAAATTTATGGTGGCACAGGAAAGCGACAATGAAATTGCGGTCGGAGAAAGCTTATTAGAAGAATTACTGGAAGCAGCAAAAGAGGATCAACGAGAAGCCGTTCCCTTGAGTGAGCTAAAGATCGGGTTGAAATGTGGGGGTTCCGACGGGTTTTCTGGGATCACCGCCAACCCTTTGTTGGGGGCATTTTCTGACTTTTTAGTTTCTCAAGGTGGCAGTACGGTCTTGACGGAAGTACCCGAAATGTTTGGCGCTGAACAAGTCTTGATGGCGCGTGCACAAGATGAAGCAACCTTTGAAAAAATTCTCCATCTAATCAACGACTTTAAAGATTATTTCCTTGCATACGGTGAACCGGTCTATGAAAATCCTTCTCCTGGCAATAAGGCAGGCGGCATCACTACGCTAGAAGATAAGTCATTAGGCTGTACTCAAAAATCTGGGACTTCCGCTGTCGTCGATGTCTTAAAATATGGGGAAAAACTCCGTAAGCCAGGCTTGAGCCTGCTGGAAGGTCCAGGAAACGACCTTGTTGCCGCTTCTGCACTGGCTTCTGCCGATTGCCAACTCGTCTTATTTACCACTGGTCGCGGCACGCCATTTGGTGCCTATGTGCCGACCATGAAAGTTGCCACGAATCAAGAGATCTATCATAAGAAACCGCACTGGATGGATTTCAACGCTGGTCGCTTGTTGGAAGAGCCGATGGAGGTCGTGCTGGAAGATTTTATTCAAGCGATCATCGATACTGCCAGTGGAAAACCGACGCGTAATGAAGCCAACAACGTTCGTGAGATCGCCATCTTTAAAAATGGCGTGACACTATAATCAAAGAAAAGAGGTTCGACATGTTTTTAAATGAAAACTATTTATTGCCAAATGAAATTGCTCAAACACTTTACCATGACTATGCCAAAGAGCTGCCGATCATTGATTACCACTGCCACTTAGACCCGAAAGAAATCTATGAGGATCGGCCCTTTAAAACTATCACCGAGGCTTGGCTAAGTGGTGATCATTACAAATGGCGATTGATGCGCGCTTGTGGCGTACCCGAAGAAGCGATTACGGGCAATGCCAGTGATTATGAAAAATTCTTGGCATGGTGTCAAACAGTGCCAAAATTGGTGGGAAATCCCCTTTACAGTTGGACCCATCTAGAATTAAAGCGATTTTTTGAGATCGATCTTCCCGTTACTGAAGAAAATGCCGAAACTTTGTGGACGCTATGCAACGAAAAATTGCAGCAAAAAGACTTTACTCGTAGAGCTTTGATTGCTCGCAGTAACGTCGAGATCGTTTGCACCACAGATGATCCAGTCGATGATCTTCACTATCATCACCAATTAAGCCAAACAGAACAACGTTTTCGAGTCTTGCCGACCTTTCGCCCTGACAAAGCGTTACAAATCGACCATCCGAATTTTCTTACCTATGTTACCAAACTCGAAAAGAGTGTCGAAAACGCGATCACTACCTACGATGCTTTCTTGAGAGCCTTGCGGGATCGTGTAACCTACTTTCACCAGCATCACTGCCGCTTGTCTGACCATGCATTGGATACTTTAGTGTATGCTGCAGACGAACAGTTATCCCTTGAAGCAATTTTTGCCAAAGCATTAGCTGGAGAATCTTTGGAGGAA
Organism: Enterococcus sp. DIV1368d; assembly: GCF_050542975.1. NCBI lineage: Bacteria > Bacillati > Bacillota > Bacilli > Lactobacillales > Enterococcaceae > Enterococcus > Enterococcus sp. DIV1368d. Next base: position 2,124,537 of record NZ_CP172939.1, read on the forward strand.
AAAGAAGTCTCGTTCTTCAAAACCAATGTTCTAGTTGAACTGATGAAGCTGTATCACGAACATGGTTGGACGATGCAACTGCATGTCCATGCGTACCGTAACTGCAACCAACGAATGTTTGAGCGCTTGGGACCAGATACGGGCTACGATGGCATCAATGATCAACCACTGACTCAAAACTTGCAGAAATTATTGAACGCTGCTGATGCGCAGGACCATTTGCCTCAAACGATTCTCTACTCCTTAAATCCCAATGACTATGATGCACTCGTCGCTTTGATGGGGTGCTTCCAGCAAGAAGGCAATAATAAATTGCAGTTAGGATCTGGCTGGTGGTATAACGACACCCGCGCAGGCATGCGTCACCAATTGACGAAATTCGCAGATGGCAGTGTGATCTTTAACTTTGTCGGCATGCTGACGGATTCAAGAAGCTTTTTGTCTTACACCCGTCATGAATATTTCCGACGCGTCTTTTGTGAATGGCTCGCTGAGATCGTTGTACGTGGTGAAGCACCTGCTGATCTTCGTCAGCTAAAACCATTAGTAGAAAATGTCTGTTATCAAAACGCCAACAACTACTTCAAATTTTAGGAGAAAGCAAATGGTAAAAATCGTCATCGTCGGTGATTCCACCGCATCGATCAAAGAGCCTAGCGCTCGTCCAGAAACGGGCTGGGGAGAAAAAATCTCACGCTATCTACCCCAGCATCAAATCGTCAACTTGGCAAAAAATGGGCGTTCCTCCAAGAGCTTCATTGAAGAAGGACGCTTGTTGCAGGCAGAAAAAGAACTACATGCTGGTGATTATCTCTTGATTCAATTTGGACACAATGATCAAAAAACAGATAGTCGCGGCACGACACCTGTTGAATATCAGCATAATTTAGCAACCTACGTGCAAACGGCACGCCAGCAGCAAGCGACACCGATCCTATTGACCTCGATCACTCGTTTGCATTACGTGGACCAACAGCAACTTGATCCTTTGGCAGTCGGTCCTTACCCAGAAGCAATGCGTGCTTTGGCTACCTCCTTGGATGTGGTCTGTCTGGATCTTTTTGCCGCAACACAACGGTTCTTTTCAGCGCTGGAACCACAACAGGCGAAAACCTATTTTCTTCATTTAGAAAAAAATCAGCACCCCAATTATCCAACCGGCATTACGGATAACACGCATTTGAATGACCAAGGTGCTACAGCCGTCGCCAAATTAGTTGCCAAATGTTTGAAAAATGCTCCATTACCGCTTGCACAACAAGTTTTGTTAGATTGAAACTCATTGCTCGTGTTGAATCTTCCCCTAACATAAATACGCTACCTGATTTGAAAAAGAGCTACTCAAGCAAAACGCTGCGAAGAACATTTTCCTTCACAGCGTTTTGCTTTTGATTCTTTTTAAAAGATTTGTTTGCAGTTCCTTTGCTTCAACCCATTTATTTTTAAAGCCCTGCATTTCTTGGGTGTTGGACCATAAAAATGGGAACGATTGCAATCGTCCCCATCCTTACTACTGATTGTTTTATTCAGGTTGTTTCCCGATATACGCCAAGATACCGCCGTCTACATATAAGACATGGCCATTGACAAAGTTGGATGCCTCAGAAGCTAAGAAAACAGTTGGTCCTGCTAAATCTTCTGGCTCACCCCAACGGGCAGCAGGTGTTTTCGCTACGATAAATTGATCAAATGGGTGACGAGAACCGTCTGGTTGGATCTCTCGTAATGGTGCGGTTTGCGGTGTTGCAATATAACCAGGTCCGATCCCATTACATTGGATGTTAGCTGAACCAAATTCAGCACAAATGTTTTTCGTCAACATTTTCAAGCCGCCTTTAGCCGCTGCGTAACCAGCCACCGTTTCTCTTCCCAATTCACTCATCATTGAGCAAATGTTGATGATTTTTCCATGTCCTTTTTTGATCATTGACGGTAAGACTGCTTTTGAAACGATAAATGGAGCGTTCAAGTCCACGTCAACGACTTGGCGGAAGTCTTCAGCAGACATCTCCAACATCGGGATTCGTTTGATGATCCCAGCATTATTGACTAAGATATCGATCACGCCAACTTCTTCTTCGATCTGCTTGACCATTTCGTTGACTGCTTTTTCATCCGTTACATCACAGACATAGCCGTGGGCTTCGATCCCTGCTTCACGATAGTTTGCTAATCCTTTATCCACTGATTCTTGATCCAAGTTGTTAAAAACGATCGTTGCTCCTGCTGCTGCTAGTGACCGAGCGATCGTAAAACCGATCCCATAGACAGCTCCAGTCACTAATGCGATCTTACCATCTAAACGAAATTGATCCATTGAAAAATCCATAATTGATAAACCCTCTTTCTTTTTATTTTAAGTCGTCCATTGCCACCATATCCATGTCGGTATAGGTGATATTTTCGCCACACATTGCCCAGATAAAGGAGTAGTTACTGGTTCCAACACCCGAATGGATCGACCAGCTTGGAGAAATAACTGCTTGTTCTTCACTAACGACTAAATGCTTCGTTTCATCTGGTTTGCCCATCATATGGAACACTTTTGTGTCTTCGTTGGCAAAATCAAAATACACATATGCTTCCATCCGACGTTCATGGGTATGACTTGGCATCGTATTCCAAGCACTGCCTGGTTCTAAGATCGTGTACCCCATTTGTAATTGACAGCTTTCACAAACATTTGGGTGAATGTATTGATAAATTTTCCGTTCATTTAATGTCAAGCCCTCGCCTGTCTCCATTGGTGTGACTTGATCGATACTGATTTTTACATTTGGGTATTTCTTATGTGCTGGCACGCAAGATAGATAGAATTTCGCTGGATTTGCTGGATCATCTGAGTGGAACAAGACTTGTTTGGTTTCCTTGCCGATATAATAACCGTCTTGTTTTTTCATTGGTTCTTTTTGGCCATCGATCGTGATCGCACCAGGTCCTCCAATATTGATGACACCTAATTCGCGACGTTCTAAGAAGTATTCCACCCCTAATTCGCTGCTTAACTGCACTTCTAACGCTTCTTCCGTCGGTGTCACTCCGCCAAAGATCATCCGATCATTGTGGGTATAGGTCAGCATGATTTGTCCTGGTGTGAAAATTTTCTCTACCAAAAATTCTCTGCGTAATTCCTCGGTACTATAGTGACGAATATCAAGTGGACTATGGGTATAGCGTGTTTCCATGTGTTGCATGTTTTATTCCTCCTATCGGATAATTTTTCCTGAACCTGTTGCAATAAATTCTTGTATCTCATTGGCGCTAAACTGATTACAGTCGCCATGGATCGTATGTTTCAAGGCAGATGCGGCAGTGGCAAAATCAATGATTTCTTGGTCTTGTTTCTTCGTGACAAGACCATGTAGGATACCAGCTGAAAAGGCATCGCCGCCTCCGACGCGATCAACGATTGGATTGATCTCATGTGTAGCAGAAACGACATAATTGCCGTTATGCCATAGGCTTCCTGTCAATTGATTGTGACTTGCTGAGAGCACCTGACGACTAGTTGAATAAAAGAGCTGGATATTTGGGTATTTCCGATGCATTTCTTGATAATAGTAGTCATCTTCGACTTCCTCTGTTGGAGCTGATACATCCATAAAGACTTGGGCATCTAACTGTCCTGCCGAGCAATAATCGACATAGGGGAGCACTTCTTGCAAAAAGTCGCGCGCTTTAGCGGTCGTCCACAGCTTTCCACGATAATTGATATCGAAACTGATTTTACAACCAGCTGCTTTCGCTTCTTTGATCAACGTCAGCAAAAGTGTCTGCCAAGTCGATGAAAGAGCGGGTGTGATCCCGGAAAGGTGAACAATGTCAACCCCATCAAAAAGGTCAGATTGCCACTCATTTTCTTTCATTTGAGCAAAGCTAGAGCCTGCGCGATCATAAACCACTCGCGCTGCTCGTTCCCCGATACCGGTTTCAATATAGTAAGTACCTAGTCGGGAACCGCCACGAAGCAAGTGGCGACAATCGACGCCATAGCTTCGTAAATGATGAAAAACGGCATCTCCTAAAGCATTTTCCGGCACTTTACTAGCAAAAGAAACGTGATGACCAAAATTTGCCAAGGAAATCGCAACATTGGCTTCCCCGCCACCATAATGGGCAGCAAACATCGAACTATGGGCGATTCGGTCGCCTAACGTTGTCGATAGACGCAACATGATTTCTCCTAGTGTCAGAATGTTTGCCATCTTACTTTCCTCGAATCTCTTTTAATTTTGCCGCATATTGTTTCGCTACTTCTGTTACTTTGTCAAAATCCCCACTTGCTGCTGGCGCTAACAAATTCCCCCCTACACCAACGGCTACGACACCCGCCGCAAACCATTCTTGCATGTTGTCTAAGCTGACACCACCGGTCGGCATAATGTTTAATTGTGGCAATGGCGCTTTGAAGGCCGAGATGATACTTGGTCCATACGCACTACCTGGGAATAGTTTAATAATATCTGCGCCTGCTTTTAAGGCGTCCTTCATTTCTGAAATGGTCATGCAACCAGGCAGATACGGGATTTGATATAAATTACATAATTCAGCCGTTTCTTGATCAAAGGTTGGGCTTACCACATATTGTGCTCCTGCCATGATCGCTAAGCGAGCAGTCACTGCATCAAGAACGGTCCCCGCACCAACGACTACCTCTGGATTATCTTTGAAGGTTGCTACTAATTCAGCGATTACATCCGCCGCTTGAGGCACTGTAAAAGTCAACTCAATGCCAGTGATCCCCCCTGCAACGATCGCTTTACTTGCTTGTAGTGCTTCTTCTTTTGAAGCGCCACGCACAACAGCGATCACGCCGCTTTCCTTTAGTTTCATTAAATTCGCTACTTTTTTCATTGAGACCCTCCATTTATTTCCTATTTGGAAAATGGTATTTATTATAAAGAAACTTACACGTTTATTATACCGTTCTCGTTTTTATTTGCAAGGGCTTTCCACTAAAAAGTTTATAATGCTTGTTCAATTTGTTGTTTTGTCGCAATAATCGCATCGATTAATGTCGTTTTGTATTCTGGGGTCAAGCGGTATTTCGGTAGGCTGATAGAAAACGCCCCAACGATCTCCTGATCCTTTATCAGTGAGGCGCCGATGCAATAGATTTCTTGTTCCATTTCTTCATCATCAAACGCTACTTGGTTTTCTTTTGCCTGTTCCAATTCTTTCTTCAACTTCAACTGATTCGTAATGGTGTTTTCCGTATAAGCGGTTAAAGGCGTTGCTGCCAAATATTCTTCCACTTGAGGGGCATCAAACTCCGCTAAAACGGCTTTCCCCATGGCAGAGCTATACAACGGTCTTGTGATCCCTACTTTTGAAGACATGCGGATCGTTTGATTGTGGGGCTCCAATTTATTGACATAAAGAATCTCATTGGCAGTCAAGACCCCTAAGTGGATCGTTTCATCCGCCGTTTTCTGCAATGCTTCCAAGTAAGGCAAGCTGATTTCCACTAAATCAAGCTCTTGAATGTTTTGATTGGCATACTTGATCAGCTTAGACCCTAAGCGATAATTCTTCTCTTTGTCCCGTTTGACATAGCCGATCATTTGCAGCGTTTCTAATATTTTCAAAGCTGTGGATGGGGTCAGTTTCGTTGCTTCTGAAATTTCTTGCAATGGTTTACTTGGCGCTTCTGCGAGATAATCTAAAATGGTTGCTGCTTTTAGTAGTACGGTTCCATATGGTTTTTGCGTCATCATTTCTCCACCTTTATTTTCTATATAAGAAATTATAATATCTTTTTAGGAAATGCACAATCTTTTTTCCTATATATCAGCATGACGCGATTCCCATTTTACTTTCTGTCGTTATTCATTGTATGATGAAGACAAGACAAAGGAGTGCCGAACAATGGACCTAAATGTATTGATCAAAGGAAAAAAATTGACTGACAATGAGCTGCAAATCCTTGATTATTTGCTTGCAAATACCGCTGCGATCGATGGACTGCCCTTAAGAGAAATCGCTAAAGCGATCTACACTTCCCCCGCAACCATCGTGCGGCTTGCGCAAAAATTAGGTTTTTCTGGCTATCTAGAGCTACTTTACTTCTTAAAGAATCGCTTGAAAAATCAGACGATCACTGAAGCCGCCATCGATTACCAAATTGACGCTGCCAGTATTGCAGATACGATCGACGCAATCAAAGAAATCTATGGACGAAACAAGGACAAGTTTATTACGATTTATGCAACAGGTTTTTCTGGGATCGTGGCAGAATACCTCCACAAAAAAATGCTTGTCAACGGCATCAAAACCTTATTAGTCAGTGCTTCTGACTCAGGTGGGATCATTAGTAACAACATCGAGAACATCAGTATGCTGATCACCATTTCTAAATCTGGCGAAACACAAAAAGTGCTGGAAAAGATGGCATTAGCCAATGAACATCACATACCAACTGTTTTGTTTTGCGGGAACGGTGATCATCGCGCCAATCAACTAGCGACCTTTTCCTTTGAAGTGACCGATGAACGTCCCTACGACACCCAAAACATCCAGTACACTAGCTTCTTTGGTAAACTGCTCTTATTGATGGAATATATCGTCGACGCTTTTACCCATGTTGAAAAAGAAAACCAGCAACCCTAGTGGATTGCTGGTTTTTGCTTATGCTTGAAAATAGGTTTTTGCCAATTCTTGATAGAGCGCTTGGTTCTGCAGATCAGGAACAAATTTTTCATCTGGCTGATCTTGGCGCACAACAGAGCTTTTGTATAAATCATACAAGCCGAATATCGGTTCGTTTTCATCGGAAAGATAACAGGTCAGCCCCAACACATCCGCGGTCATTTGACCTAAAAGTTTTGTTTGAAAGAAACCACCACTTACAGTGACTGCCCCTTCCAACTGCGCCATTTGCTTTAATAAATCGATGTTCATCAGCATGCCTTCGATGACTGCCCGCAACATGTCTGAGCGATTGTGTTTCAGGGTCAAGCCAGAAAAGCCGCCTGTGATCTCATTTGTCCAAAAAGGTGCCCGCTCCCCGTTTAAATAGGGAAAAAAACGTAAGCCGTTACTGCCGATCGGCGACTCCTCCATGACTTGAGGCAGATAATGATAAAATGCATCAGGATCTTCTGATAAGGTATCTTTTGCCCAAGCAAGGACACAGCCACCATTGTTTGAAGGTGCCCCTACGACATAGAGGTCATCTTGCAGATAGTAGCAAAAATTTTGTTTTTGGCGATCAAAGACGGTGGTCTCACTTACTTTACGAACCGCCGCACTGGTTCCGATCGTCAAGCTGTTGCGGATCCCTGTAGAAATATAGCCAGCATATGCTGCTAAACACCCATCGCTAGCCCCACACATCACTTCTACCTCAGGCTTCAAGCCACACCGCTGCGCCATCTCCTCGGTAATCAAAAAACGATCAGTGGGTGCACATAAAGGCGCTAACTGGGCTTTTGAAAGGGATAAATAATTAAGAATCTTTTGACTCCATTGCTTTTCTTTCAAAGAAAAAAGACCGGTCGCTGATGCGGTACTATAATCGATCCGTGCTTGTCCGGTAAACAACGCCATTGCTAGTTCTTTTAAGCCAAACCATTTCGTCTCTTTGGAATATGAACCATTTGTTTGGAAATAAGCCAGTTTCGCAAAGGGAGACATCGCATGGATCGGTGTCCCTGTCTCTTCATAAAACGTTGCCGCCAGATCCGTTTGACGAAAGTCCGTCATCGTTTGACTCGCTTGATTGTCTGACCAAATGTAAATCTCTTCTGCTGTCTCACCAGCCACTGGCATCAAACTGTGCATGGCGGTACTGAACCCGATCACTGTGATTGCCGCTTTTAATTGAGCGGGAATCGTTGTGACACCACTGATCAATTGGCTACTGATCTGGGTCGCTGATTGGGTCTGTTTTAACCCGTGGCTATGGGTTTTGATTGGTAATGACTGTGAGTAAATGATTTTCCGATCTTCAATGACCCCAAACTTTATGGCTGTCGTGCCGATATCAATCCCTAAAAACATCGCATTGCTCCCTCTCATCTGATTCAATTAGCTTTATTCTACCATAGTTAGTGGCATATTCTAGTATACCTGTCTGATCGTTTTGTTGATAAGACGTTTAGTGATGATTTTCTTCAGAGAATTATCCTTCCACAACAAAAATCAAAAAAGAGAAAGATTCTTGGAGAATCTTCCTCTTTCAGTTATCCAATCAGCGAATGTTTCGCAAATGTGAAACAAATCAAGACAATCCTGGCCAGTAATCACCATTTTCCGAGACCAAATCATCGAGTAACTCTTTGGCTACTTTTGCGCTAGGAATCGTTTTGGAAAGGCTTAACGCTTGCCACATTTTTTGATAGCTCTTTTCCACATATGCTTCGACCACTAATTTTTCCACAGTCACCTGTTGGAACATGAGCGCTTGTTGGAAGGCAGGAATTTTTCCTTGAGCGAGGGCTTCTGGTCCATCAGAACCGACGATACATGGCACTTCCACCATGGCATCATCCGGGAAATTCGCAATCGCGCCGTTGTTTTCCACAATCATGACCATTCGCTCATGCGTATTAAAAGCGATGGCGCGTGCCAAATCAACGATAAAGGTTGCATGGGCATCAATCTCGAAAGCGATCCCTTCAGCAGATCCTTGGGCAGTGATCTTTTTGGCATGATCGAACACTCGTTTTTCCCGCCCTTCCATCACTTCATTGGAACGCGTATACTCTGGATGTTCTTTCATGTGTTCGTAGACGTAATCTGGGTATAAATAATACTTCAAGTACGTATTTGGCAGATATTCTGGTGTGAGCGCCAAGAGGTCTTTGGCTTTTTTATGGGTGTCTTGCCAACTTGGATCAGTATGTTGGGTATCCACTTCGATCTGCGTCAAATAGCCGTGTTCTGCAACGTAGTCACGAATGGTTTGAATGTACTCCGTGCCTTCTTTGTCTTTGACGCTGGTCCACCAGCCAAAATGATTCAAGCCAAAGTAGCGAACTTCTAGTTCCTCTGGCTGTTTGCCAATGATTTGCGACATGCGACGCAACGTGCCTACGGGCATGTCACAGATATTCAGAACCTTTGATTTCGGACGCAAGACCCGACATGCTTCAGCTACGATTGCAGCCGGATTGGAATAATTCAGCATCCAACAATCGGGGGAATATTTTTCCATGTAATCAATGATCTCCAGCATACCAGTGATGCTGCGCATCCCGTAAGCGATCCCTCCTGGTCCACAGGTTTCTTGGCCAAAGACGCCATGACGCAAGGGAACTTTTTCATCTTTTTCCCGCATGTCATACTTTCCTACTCGGATATGCGCCATACAGAAATCGACATCGCTGAAGGCTTCCTCAGGATCCGTCGTAAATGAAAATTCGATTTGCGGTGCTTGTTCTTTTAATAAAATCGCTAGGGCTTCGCCGAGGATCGCTTGGCGTGCCTCATCATTGTCGTATAGTTTCAGCTTTCTTAAAGGAAAGCGTTCTTGATTGTCAAGCAGCATCATAACGATTCCCGGGGTAAAAGTACTGCCGCCCCCTGCGATCACTACTGAAAAATTTTTCATCATTCAATCTCTCCTTCTCTTCCAAGATAATTTTCTAACTCTTCCCGCACTTTCGGCACGGTCAACCCGTAAACGACATGGACATTTTCACCATTTTTGATCACGCCTTTGGCTTGTGTTTCGTCTTTTAGCAGCGCTTCATCCACGAGTTCAGGATCCTTTAGTTTTAAACGTAAGCGGGTATAGCAGTTGTCGATGGTTTTGATATTGTCATCGCCACCTAGCGCTTTGGTGATGATTGCTGAGATACTTGTTTCACTAGTTGGACTAGGGGCGGCTTGGTCACTCGCCATGACCCCGACACCTGCTCCAGCAAGTTGTTTTTCTTTGTACTCTTTCTTCGAATACAGTTTGGTCTCTGTCCCATCTTCTTCACGACCGACCGTTTTCAAATTCAGTTTCGTGATCAAAAAGCGGAACAAGAAGTAATAAAGAAAGAAGAATACGACCCCGACGATCAAGTACACCGGCCAGCGAGTTTTCTCGATGCCTAAGGGCAAGTTGTACAAAAGAAAGTCGATGAAGCCATTCGGTCCGATGGCACGAGAGCCAAAGAGATTTAACGCCACCATGCTCAAGCCGCTAAGGGCAGAATGAATGACGAACAAAACAGGTGCCACGAACATAAAAGAAAATTCGATTGGTTCAGTCACACCTGCGATAAAGGAAGTCACAACTGCTGGAATCAAAATGGCTTTGACTTTGACTTTATTTTCTGGTTTTGCCGTTTGATACATCGCCAAACAGGCACCGATCAGTCCAAACATTTTTGAGATCCCACGAGCGTCCCAAATGACACTTTGCGATAATACGCGGACTGCTGGGTCAGCAATTTCCGCAAAATAAATATTCCGTGCCCCTTCAAAGACTTGGCCACCGACTTCTGCGACACCGCCTAATGAAGTATACAAAAACGGCGTGTAGATCAAGTGATGCAAGCCAGTTGGAATAAATAAGCGTTCTAGCGTACCATACAAGAAGATACCAAAGTTGCCCGTTTGTTGAATGATGCCGCCTAAACCGTCGATGCCAGTTTGTATTACTGGCCATATAAACGTGGAAACGATGGCTAATAACACGACGACCGGAATCAAGACAATAAAGACGAAGCGCGCGCCGCCATAAACTTGAAAGGCGTTGTTAAAGGTCGTATCGATAAAACGATTATGGATCAATGCTACGACGATCCCTAAAATGATACCCAGAAAGACCCCCATATCCAACACTTGGATTCCTAAAACGATCGCTTGTCCTGAACCTTGAAGGGCATCGGCTGGAACCAACATCCCTCGAAGCTCCATGAATTTGTTCATGGCATTTAAGAAGACGAAATATCCCAACAACGCGGTAAATCCCGCTTCAGCCTTTTTCTTATTGGCTAGCCCTAGAGCGATCCCAACACAAAAAATAATGCCTAAATTGGTTAAAATCGGTAATAAGGAAGCGGACAAGATACTACCAAAACCGGTGGTTATCGGATTATCCAAAAAAGGAAACTGCTCAAGCAAGCGGACATTCGTAAACACATTCCCAACGGCAATCAATATCCCTGCGATCGGCAAAATCAAAACGGGCACAAACATTGCCTTGGAGAATTTCTGCATCGCATCCATCACTTTTTCTTTCATTGAGGAAACTCCTTTGTAGTTGATTTGTAGGTTCATTATAGGAAATATTTGTTACTAATAGAATAGCAAACGTTTTCAATTCAATGCGTTTCAAAGATTGGAACGTGTTTCATCCATGACAAAGTACATAAAAAAATGCATTATCACGGTTGATCAATCCCTCCCTGAAAAAATGACGTGAATTATCTTGTGGCTAAGGGGCGATAAAAGACAAGGAAGAATATAATCTTTTAGTTATCCAAGAAAAACCAATAGCTAATAGTACCTCTAGTCCTTTGAGCAAAAAAGAAGCTGCAATTCGCTGCAGCTTCTTTTTGTTTATTGTTAAGGAACAAATGAAAGTTCCCAAAGAATGGTTGCTGAATATCTCGTGGCTTGAGGAGTCGCACTAATTGGCACCTCAAGTTTGACACTTTGATCCATTGTGTCTCGATCGCCAAAGCGCTGGACCCAAGTGCCTCTGCCTTGATTGGCACCTGCTTGTGCGATTATCTCCGCATTTCCAACAGTCAGTGCTGCTTGCTTTTTATGAGTAGGTGGATCAGACACGTTTTCTCGACTCGTTACTACATCAATATTGTCTAATAAAATTCTAGCACCAGTCAGTTGATGCCCTTCATCACTTTCAAAAGGCTCTCGTAAGGTTGCACGGAGGGTCCAACCGGAATTTTCCCTCCTCCGATCTGAAACCTGCACATAATTAGGGCGTAGATTATCATTTGGATCAGCCGGCTGAAGGAGTTTTTGCGGCAGGGCATCGTAGGTCGTCGTTTCTGACCGAATGCCAACTGTCCCAAACTGGAATTGGGAAACAAAATCCAAGCTGACAAACCCTTGTTCTTCATCAATCTCAGGCGGATTCTCAGGATTTACTTGCGTATCCGGATCAAGAGGGTCTACTGGTTGCGGAGTACTTTCCAAACCATAAACTAGCCAGTATTCTTGTTCAGCTCGGGTGACTCTTGTTTCCAGCGGCTGACCGTCCCGCTCGTAAAGATATTGATAATAAGGAATTGTCAAAGGCAAGATATCAACCGATTCATTTACGAATTCTCCTTGATAGGTTGGTTCCCTCAGTGTTATCCCTTCTTCATCTATATGATTGATCTTGATGTTCGATGGCACGCGATCAAATAAAAAAGTCACCTCCTGATGGAAAGGCTGCGGCATAATATCAAATGTACCTGGGTCAAAGTGTTCTGTGTCAAACTCAACCCCGTAATAGTCATACCCTAACTGATAGGGTTCATCGCTCTCTCGGTTCTTGGGGTCAAGGGTATGAAGGAAACGTAATGGTAGTTCTAATGTTTCAGTTGGTAGAATATCCTCCCCTGTCTCTCGATCTCGATAATTCACATGGACGGTTCCGGTACCAATGTAATAATTCATCTCTTCAAAATAAAAGGTATGGCGATCACTTCTCGCACCAGTACTACCGGATATAATAAATGCCATTGCAGAAATATCTGATGGCTGCCAATCACTGATGTCACGTTCCCAAATCATATCTCTATAAGTAACTTTAAACCAGCGACCTTCATTATTTGGCTGATATTCAATTAGGATCGGGTCATCTGCTCCATTTCTAGCACCCGTAGTTACTGCTGGAGCATCACCTTCCATATATGTTTCCAGTAATAATGGTGTCCTATGATAGATAAAGCCAGCAAAGGGCGCTCCATTGACAGCTATAGGGTCTCTTTCAACGATAAACCTATTCTGGTCAAAAAAACCTCGAGTAGCATTATAGTTATTGTCTAGTTTAAAAGCAAAAGCATCCCTCAAACCTCCGATTCCAAACGCATTGCCCTCATAACCTATTCTATTGGTCTCAGAATTGTGAAAGCCAAATGCCATCCCGTCAGCACCAAGTGGTTTAGACCCAATATTGGCTTTACCTTTAAGCGTAAATGGCTGATCCAGACTAATTCTGTCTTTTAAGGTAACATAACCGACTGACCCAGTTATATCTTCTGTTAGTACTAATAGCCCAGTTTCATCATTGTAAGTAGCAGTATTTTCGTCACCTTCGATAGCAAAGTGTTCTCTAAAATTGCTTTTGTTAATTGTCACTTCGACCATCTGTCCACTTCTACCATCTACTTCTGGCTCTCTCGCTTCCGCATCCGCAGCCTGATCTGCTTCCGCAGAGTCATTCTCTTCTTCCGTCGAATCAGTGTCTTCGGCATCCGTATGATCTAAGATCAGCAGGCGCTGCGTAGCAGTCTCGGCAACGATGATCTCATATTCTCCGATCGTATCCACAAGAATCGGTAAGACAAAAGTCGTTTGTGGGGTCTCGCTGTTCAGCTGCCACCCACCTTCGTGGTCTGTTGCTACCACCTTTAGTTCATCGTTCAAAGCTTCCTGATCAATGCTTACTTCCTGAGGCAACGCGATGTCCACCGTTTCGAGGGCAACTTCTGAGTAGAAAATAAAATCTATTATGTGCTCGACCTCGCCTTGGATCAATTCCTCCGCAAAGGAGATTTTTCCACTCACTTCATCGTCGGCCTTCTCCTCGTGTTCTTCCTCTGGTGTCCACGAAAAAATCGTCTCGGCATTCATGATTGTTAATGTTGTAATCAGTGGGAGTAAGGCAAGTAGAACCAGCAACCACTTATTTTTTTTGCGAAAAAATGAGTTCATCGCATTCACTCCTAAATGTCATTTCTCTTATTTTTCCCATGGGATCTAGCCCCACTTAGGGAATGTTGATTTCCCTTTTTTGATAAGTTGTTTTACTACGTATATGTTAAGTGCGGTGATCAGCAAGAGACTTCCAAGAATCACCCAATCCAACCGTTGAATGAAGTTTGTCTGGGGCAGCTGCCCGCCGGGTTTACCCGTGTCTTGCGGTGGAAGCGGAACAGGACCGGTTGGTGGAGATGGTTCTGGTTGATCCACAGGCTTATAAATCCCAGTAAACCCCACAGTCCCTTCCGTTTCCGTTGATCGTCTCTCATCGCCAAAACTCGTTCTTGTAAATCCGAAAGCGAACAATAAGACCAAACATACTTTCAAAGCTCTTCCTCTAATAGATGCACCGTTGATATCCATTCTCCCTCCTCCTTGTGAGTTGTTCATTCCGAAAACCATCGTTTTTGAGACGTGTTATTTTTTTAGGTAGATTTCTTTACAAAAGTCTAAATAGTACTGTTTAAATTGGATTCATTCTTTTTTGATCATTGTCGAATTTGATATCTCAAAAACGATGGTTTTCAAACATGTCATACTAATTATATCGATGTTCTACTTAGATTAAAATTCACGATATTCCTCGATCGATGAATATCCTGCATGGAGTTTAAAACACATACGTTTCATTCTTATGTTATTGTTGCAATTACTTTAGAAACTTGCCATCACCCTTTTATACAACAAAAAGCTCAATGATCTTAGATTACGTTATTCCTTTAATCCTCGACACCTTGAATCGACGCTTCATGTCAGGCGTTTCTCTCATTTTCTATAAACAAGACTGAACCGAAATTAGCTTGCTAAAATGCAAAAAAACAAACTGGTCCAAAAGTCATCAAGAGAAAAGCATCTTGATCCATTGAACCAGTTTGTTTTTTCATTTATTAAAGGAAAAACGTTTCTCATTCCCCTGCGGATAAAGAAAACTGACGAACCGTCTCCGACAACGCTTCCACTAAGAAAAGACAAGGAATTTGCGTCGTCAAATCTTCATACTTGTTGATGCGTTTTACATCAACTGAATAGTCCAAGACATAATCGGACATTCGTCCCAGAGTGCTATTGGCATCACTGGTGATCGCTACCGTGGTGAAGTCTGGATTGTTACGAAACCCATTGACGACTTCAATGATCTCGGTAGTCATTCCCGTGATGGACAAGACGACGATCATATTATCCGAAGTATGCTTCAACTTAGCAAAAATGGGGTACGTATTATCCACTAATGCATAGCTATTAAACCCAATCGTAGCAAAACGGCGGGCAGCGTATTCACACATGGAACCAGAGGCACCGATGCCATAAAAAATGATGTTGTCGCATTCCAACATTCTTTCTGCGATCCGACGAATCTTTCCTTCAATATCTCGCGGAAAATGTTCAGCATTCAGGACATTCATGCTGCTATAAAAACTAACGGCATCTAATTCAGGGACTTTAAACTGGGTACGAAACTCCGTAAAGCTTTCGTACCCTAATTTACGGATAAAGCGCATGACCGAAGAAGCTGAAGTGTGGGATTCAAGCGCGATCTCACGGACACGCATGTAAGGAATTTTATCACTTTGGCTGGACATGTAATGATAGATTGCACGATCGGTCTCTGATAACTCATTGAAATCGATTTTTCCAAAAAAAGACATGTTAAACGCTCCTATTATTTTGTTCTCCTATCAATGTACCATAAGCTGGCAGAAACATCACAACTGTTTGACAAGGAACAATTCCATCGGCTGTTCAAATCCAGGACTTGTCAAAAGGAACCCACCGGCATCTTGGTAACCGAGTTTGCGATAGAAATGCTGTGCCTGCTCGTCGACTTGTGTGGAAGTCAAGCAAAGAGCATGGCCAGCTGCTTTTTGCTGTTGTTCCCAATAAGTAACCAACCGTTTCCCGAGTCCCTTGCCTTGATGCGCTTCTGCGATCACTAACATGGTACAAAAAGGAATCGTGTCCCAGAAAAAATTGTAGCGTAGCAACCCTACTGGCTGGTCGTCTGCAACTACAACATAAGCAGTTTTTTCCATTATCTTTTTGGCGAAGACTTCCGTTGGTAAGTGAGTATCCAAAGAAAACCAAAATGCTTGATCTGCAGCTACTGCCGGTCGAATCGTAATCACTGATGTTTCGTCCCTTCCTGCTGTCTTTTTTGTCTTATCTTAGAAAAATGTCTATTTTAGTCACTTTCCGTCTTTTCGTATTCAGAAAGCAATGCTAAAAAGGCGTAGCCATACTTATCCAACTTGTTTTGGCCAACTCCTTTGATCTGTAAAAACTCGATCGGCGTTTTTGGCTGAACTTCCGCCAATTCTCGTAGTGTTTTATCAGAAAAAACCACATATGGCGGCAAATTTTGTTCTTGTGCGAGATTCAATCGTAAGGTGCGCAGTTGATCGAATAGCTCATCATCCACCACTAACTGTTTGACTTTGGTTTGTTTTCTATAAACTTTTGCTTTTCCAAGCAACACATCAATCCCCGCATTGGTCACACTTAACAAAGGGTATTGCCCTTCAGACGGCAAAAGATACCCTGATGCTGTTAAATAATCGATCAGCTGATTGACTTCCTTTTGGGACCAATCTTTCATTAATCCATAAGTTGGTAACTTTTCAAAGCCCCACTGTTTGACTTTTTGATCGCCAGAGCCAGTTAGCACTTTCCCCACCAAGGCTTTCCCAAAGCGTTCGCCCATTCGTTTCACACATGACAACACTTTTTGTGTATCCACTGTGATATCCACTTGTTCTCTTTCATCAAGGCAATTGCTGCAACGACCGCAATCGGGTCCATCTTCTCCGAAATAACGCAAAATATAGCGCTGCAAACACAGTTGGGTATGTCCGTATTGGCTCATCTCCCGCAACTTCAAGTATTCGTTTTGGCGATAAAGAATGTCTGATTCGGATTGATCGATAAAGAATTGCTGGATCTGCATGTCTTGCGGAGCATAGAGTAAGATCGCATCACTGGGTTCGCCGTCTCGTCCGGCACGCCCGGCTTCCTGATAATAAGACTCCAAGTTTCCAGGTATCTGGGCATGGATCACGAAACGGACATTGCTTTTGTTGATTCCCATCCCGAATGCATTAGTGGCTACCATCACTTGCAGGCGATCATAGAGAAATTCTTCTTGGAAAAAGGAGCGCTCTTCTTCTGAAAGCCCGCCATGGTAATACCCGACTGACACGTGTTCATGCTTCAACAGGTGATAGATTCGTTCCACTTCTTTGCGGGTGCTGGCGTAAATAATACCTGATTGTCCTTGGTTCATTTTCAAATATGTCGTTATGTAGGTATCTTTTTGATCCTTGACGACTTGAAAAGCCAAATTTTCCCGCGCAAAGCCGGTCTTGACTTGATTTTCAGCTGGAATCGAAAGTAAGTTTTCGATATCTTCGGCAACTTTGGGCGTAGCTGTCGCGGTAAGGGCTACGATCGTTGGCTTTTGTTCCCAATTGTCGATCGTTTCGGCGAGCCGCAGATAGCTGGGGCGAAAATCATGCCCCCATTGGGAAATGCAGTGGGCCTCATCAACGGCTAACAAAGCGATCGGCATCTGCCGTAGCGAATAGCGAAAAGCTTCTGAGTCCAGACGTTCTGGAGAAACGTACAGCAGCTTGATTCGTCCTTGACGAGCTTCTTGCAAGCGTTGATTGATCTGTGCTCCTGTCAAGGAAGAATTGATGTAGGCAGCTGGAATCCCCATATCAACGAGGCTGTCTACTTGATCTTTCATTAATGAAATCAAAGGGGAGATGACCAAGGTCACTCCATCCAGCAAAAGCGCTGGCAATTGATAACAAATGGATTTCCCTCCACCTGTGGGCATGATCCCCAAAACATTTTGTTGTGTTAAAATAGATTGAATAATCGTCTCTTGACCTTCACGAAACTGTGAATAGCCAAAATGTTCTTTTAAGACTGTTTGAATAGTTTGCATAATACCCTCTTTTCCATTTCCTTATTATACGCAATTAAGTACGCAAAGAAAACGGCATTAAGAGAACTTTCGCTTTTTATTCGCTTTTCATTGAAATCAACCAAAGGAGTCTTCTACTATGAAAAAAGTTGTGATTATCGGCGGTGGGATCATCGGTTTGACCCTCGCCAATTATCTTGATAAAACCAAATTTGACGTGACTGTCATTGATTCCCTTATCGGGCAAGCAACGTCTGCTAGCGCTGGCATCATTTCCCCTTGGCTCTCCAAACGCCGCAATAAAAAATGGTACCAGTTAGCACAAGACGGTGCCGCGTTTTTTCCACAATTGGTGCGGGATTTTGCTTTGGATGAATCCATCTATGCCCCCTGTGGCACTTTGGTGGTGCGACCAGAAAAGGCGCTTCAAGAACTGGCAGAATTAGCTGAAAATCGACGTAAAGCGGCACCAGAAATCGGTGAAATCGACTTACTGACGGGCCCACAAACCAAAGAGGTATTGCCATTACTTAAAGAAATGCCCTCTTTACGGATTTCAGGCGGTGGTCGCTTAGATGGCCAAGCTTATCTTGCCCACTTAAAAGCAACGGCTCAGCAGCAGCAAGTTGCTTTTATTGAAGAAAAAGCTGAGATCGTCAGAAACGACAACCATTGGCAAATCAAAACAAAGAATCAACTCCTTGAGGCGGAGATTCTTTGCCTGACAGCTGGACCGGGATTGCTAGACTTGTTATCACCTTTAGGGTATCAGGTTGATATCCGTCCGCAAAAAGGCCAGTTGCTCTCTTTTGCCACCAGCCTGCCGACAAACAGTTGGCCGGTCGCCATGCTAGAGGGCGAGGGTGACTTGATTCCCTTCTCTGATGGGCAAATTTTATTAGGAGCCACCCATGAAAACGATGCGGGTTGGGATTTAACACCAACGGAAGCAGCCCAGCAGCAATTAATGACAGGAATCGGTGCTTTTCTTAAAGACCCCGAAGCACTCTTTGCATCGCCTATGACCATGCGCGTTGGCACGCGTGCCTACACTTCTGATTTTGCCCCGTTCTTTGGGGAAGTGCCTGATGAAACGAATTTGTTCGCCGCCAGTGGACTTGGTTCTTCTGGGTTAACGACCGGGCCTTATATCGGTTATCTCCTAGCCAATCGGATCAATGATGGAGGGTCTCAACCCAAAAACTTCTCGAGCTACACAAAACCGATGACAGAATATATCAAGAAGCGTCTTTGACAGAAGACTAAAAAACCACCAGACCCTAGCGGTTCTGGTGGTTGTCATTGATAGTCTTGCAGAGTTACGATACAGTCTTCTAGCTGATCGCTAAACATATTCTCCTGTTTCCCAATAATCGAGTAACACTTCATTGATGATCTCGCGATCCAGTGGTTCTCGGAAATCGTCATCAAAGGCATCTTCAATTGGAACATCGCCAACAGCTTTGATACAAACTGGAACGACGGGATCTGGGTGATCTTCTGTGGTCAACACTTTTTCAATTTTGATCTTATGTGTCCAATCTGCCCCCATATCATAAATGTAGGTCATGGACTTGCAATACTGAAAATCTTGGTCAATACCGGAAGCATCCGTTGGTACGGAATTGCCTAAGCCGATCGATTTCGAACCGGCAATAAACAAGTACAAATGTTGATTCATCCACTCAAAGGCAATCTGAATCAACATATGCAGCTGCTCATAGGTCAGCCCTGCAGGAATGATCAAACGACGCCAAATTGGCGGACGGTATCCTTCTAAATCAATACGGATCTGATAGGCGACTGGTGTATTCGCCGTTTCATCAAAGGCCGTATGTTTCGTTGGAAATGGGACGATTTTTGGCGAGATTGCAGCAATACGCGGGTCATCAACAGGCAATAGTTCATGTTCTTCAGGATCGGTGTCTTGAATCATCGCTAACATCGCTTCTTTCTTTTCAGCTGACCAAAACTGGGGTTTGGACATCCGTGCGAAAAAGATAGGTTGTTTTTCAGCCAATACAAAGGCGATTTCTTGGTATTGTGATTTGGTGATATGCTTTTCTTTATACATGCAGTAATAAAAGTCTTCAATGGCTGTTTTGGCAAACGGAAGAAAATTTAAACTGTACGGTACTTCTTGAGGCAGCATTTCGGTGTACACCGATTCGACAAAGACTTTGTCTTTTAATTTAGTCATGCCACCATCTGTTTCCGCGCAAAAGATCAAGTAAAAAACAGGATCTAAGTAGTGTTCAAGATCGTCGTCACTAACCACACTTGGTCCGCCATACAAATCAACGTGATCCATCATGCGGTCAATCACTTTCGCTAATTTCTTCAATGTTTTTTCCAAAAAAATTCTCGCTCCTTCCTATCAAGTTTACTTTGACGAAAAGAGCGAGGATTGTCAATCTTTTTTTTTAATGGGAAAGCATTTCCTGTGCAATTTCTAATCCACTCATCCCAGTTGGGTAATAGGTAGGCCAATGATCCATTTCTTCTAATAAGGCTTCATGACTATCATTGCCGAAGTAGATATGGAAATGATGGGACGCACTTGGTGCGATCATATGGTCGCTGAATTGAATGTATTTGAATGCCGCATCTTCGTCAGTGCTTTCAAACAAGAAACGTACGCCACGATTACCAGCGGAATAGTTCAAAATCTCTTTGCCAGTATACACATAATTGGCTTCTTTCTCTGTGCCATCATCGAAGATAAACGTCATTGTATTGTCTGTGATCTTAATCTGAGCAACATCTGTTTGATAACCGGTCGTATAATACTCTTTGTATTCGTCAGCCGTCATTTTCTTGTCCATTTTTGCTTTATAATTAAACACTTGGTCTAATGTTCCGTCTTGTAAAAATGGATACACGGATTGCCATTCTCCTGCCCAATCAGATAATGGACGATCTTGTACATCTGCATCCTCGAAATAGCCGTTATAAACCGTTTTTTCTTTTTCGGCTTCCGCTATTTCTTTGTCATTTGCTACATCGGTCGTTTTTCTCAAGGCATCACGGTTTTGTTCCATAATCGAAATATAGTCTTCCCCATTATCCATTTGTTCTTGGGTCAAGCCTTCTAATGGGTTCAAAACAGCCAATTCGACTCCTGCTTCTGATGCTAACGTCCGGGCAATGCTGTCTTTGGCATTTTCTTCAAAGTAAATCGTTTGAATGCCTGTTTCTTGAACGAACTCTTTTAATTCTGCGATTCGTGAAGCGGAAGGTTCCTCGCTTGGTGAAAGACCAGAGATCGGTACTTGGGTCAACCCGTATTCCAACGCCAAGTAACCAAAAGCTGCGTGCTGGGTCACGAAGTGATTTTGCGCTGGATTGCTAAACGCTTCTTCATAAGATGCATGAAGCTCTTGTAATTTTGCTAAATAATTCGCAGCATTTTCAGCAAAGGCTGTCGCTTTCGCAGGATACGCCTCACTTAGTTGGTCACGGATCGCTTCTACTTGTTTCATGGCTAAGCTTGGTGCTAACCAAACATGGGGATCCAATTCATGGGAATGACCATCATCGCCATGATCGTGGTCATGATCATGATCCTCGTCTCCCGGAAGTAAGACCATTCCTTCTGTGGCTTTGACCACGGTCACATCTCCATCATTTAACGTAGCTTCAATCGAAGGAACCCACATTTCCATGTTTTCATTGTTGTAGACAAAGACATCCGCATCTTGGATCTTTGCCATGTCCTTTGCAGAAGGTTCGTAGTCGTGGGAATCAGTGCCTGCGGGCATCAATAATTCGACCTGCCCTTCCTCCCCTACGACTTGGCGTGTAAAATCATACATCGGATAAAACGTGGCCATGACCTGAATTTGTTCATTCTCAGAAGAGTCGTTTCCTGACTGCTCCGTAGCGTCAGATCCCCCTTGACCACAGGCAGCCAAAGCGAGGGCTACTGCTGATAACATCGTTATTTTAAAAAACTTCTTCATTTTCTAACTACACTCCTTTTATTTTTCCTCTTTTTCTTTCCCTTGGTAAAATACTGATAAATCAATTACGATTTATAAAAACAAAACGTAACGTTTACGTTTTACCATCGGTTTTATACTTTACACAACTATTTGCAACCTGTCAACCGCTTTTTCACTTGTTTTTTTATATGTAAAAACCTTCATATGTACCACCACAGATATCAGCGAAGAAATTTCCTTGAAAGACTTGCTCTGCTGATTTCTTTCAATCGTCGAACATCTCTTTTTATTGTCCTTTGCTGGGTCCTGTGCTACACTCGAGGGGTAATTGAATAGAAGATTATCCACTAGGGGCGCTTTATGCTGAGATAGACGTAAGTCTGGTCCCTTAGAACCTGATTTGGTTAGTACCAACGTAGGGAAGTGGCAGCGCATGATTTTTCGCGTTCCCATTTTTTCTGTCTACGTGTGGATAGAAAAAGGAGGAACGCTTTTTTTGTAGACAGAAAAACCATCGAGAGGAGAAGAGAAAATGACAAATGAACCAATCGCCTGTACCGCAGGCGGGATCGATATCACTGGGTGCCGAGTAAGTTTGTACCCCATGAAAGACCACTTTGCGCAACAAATCGTAACGAGCATTGAGCGGACGGATACAACAGCTGTTTGGCAGCAAACCGATCTGTTCAGCACCCTTTTCCGAGGGGAAGCCCCAAGTGTTGTCGATGCGGCAGCTGGGCTATTTATCAACGCTTACGAATCCAAGACACACCTCGTGGGTGAGTTTACTTTTTCCAAGGGCTGTCCTGGCGATTCTGCAGGTGACGCGTTTTTGAATGGAGAACAGGCACAACCCAATAAAGCAAGCAATCTTGTAAATGGTACGTTTGACGTGGATTGCAAATATTCGTTTTATGTATTTGGGGAAAACAATTATATGGAAGAAATCGCCACCATCGTCCAACTGGCAGAAACCTATGGTCTGGCGCCTCGCTCCGCCCATTATGTCACGATGCTGACGGGAACGGCCAACCAACTCTTTGGGTATTTTGAAGCGGCATTAGCGTATGCCCATGACCATCTTCCCCATTATGTGTTAGAAGCAACGGTCTCAGTCAACAGTCCTTCCAAAAAGAAGGCGGTGTCGCATGACTAAATGGGTCTTAAAAGATGTCATTATGGTGGGGATCGCTTCGTTGATTTTTGGCGTGATCTATTTGGGCGCTGTTCATTTTGGGCTGTTGTTAGGTACGCTTTTAACCCCCTTTGGTTTGTCTGTTTTAGCAAATGAGTTTATTTTCGGGGTTTGGTTCATGGCAGCGGCTTTTGCTGGCTATG
This sequence comes from Enterococcus sp. DIV1368d, assembly GCF_050542975.1. NCBI lineage: Bacteria > Bacillati > Bacillota > Bacilli > Lactobacillales > Enterococcaceae > Enterococcus > Enterococcus sp. DIV1368d. The sequence goes on from NZ_CP172939.1 coordinate 2,147,622, forward strand.
TGCTGCGCAAACCGGGCGCAGCGACGATCACTGAGATGATCGCCGCACTTTTAGAAGTGTTTATGGGGAATTTTTATGGACCGATTATTTTTATCAGTGGGTTTGTACAAGGGATTGGAACAGAAGCTGGCTTTGCATTGGGTGGCTACCGTCGCTATGGCTGGTTCCCTTTGCTCACTGGTGCCATTGGCGCCACGATCACGAGTTTTCTTTGGGGGATCATTCGGTCAAATTTCGTTGACTTGCAATGGCAGTTGTTGGTGGTGATTTTTATTATTCGCTTGCTTTCTTCTTTATTCTTTTCCGCCTTTTTGGTGAAGATCGTCTGTGACCATCTGACACGCATGGGCGTTCTCAACAGTTACCCGATTGCTGAAGACCAAACCATTAGCGCCAAACGAGAAGCGGCATGAGTCTGCTCGTGAAAAACGGCTGCTTTTTCGTGGATCAAAAACGGCTTGATCTGACACTGTCTTTAGCCCCCGGAGAAACAAAAGGAATCTATGGTGCTTCAGGAACAGGAAAAAGCACTCTTTTCCACCTCTTAGCGGGGCTTAACGAGAAAGGGTTTGAGGAAGGAACCTATACGATCGATGACCGAACGCTAAACCAGCTTTCCATTCGAGAAAGAAGCACGTCGATCAGCTTACTGTTTCAAAATCCTGATATGCAATTTTGTATGGCTACTCCTCGAGAAGAACTACTGTTTTGTCTTGAAAATCAATGTACTCCCCAAGCCGACATGCCAATAAAAGTAGCGGAAGCCTTGACGTTTTGCGAGATCAGCCATCTTGCCGATCAGCCCTTTACGACTCTGTCTGGCGGTGAAAAACAGTTAGTAGCATTGGCTTGTTGTCTGATTTTAAAGAGTCGCTACTTGCTTTTGGATGAACCATTTGCCAATTTGGACGCCGACACAAGTCAAAAAGTCATTCGAAAACTGCGACAGCTCCAAAAGCAACATGCCATTGGCATCTTACTGATCGACCATCAAATCAAAGAAACTGCTGACTGGGTAGCTGAGTGGCTGCTGATTGAAGAAGGGTTCAGATCCGTCGATCAAGAAAAGATGCGCACACTCGATCAGGAGCTGCGCAGGTCACTACCGCCTGTTGAGATTAAGAAACTTTCTGCAAAAGAGCGGCTATCTTTTCAAGATTTTCGCCTGCCGATCCGTAACCAAGCGATTGTTTTTCCGAATCTTACCTTTGATAGTGGGGCAATGATTGGGCTTACCGGACGTAGCGGCAGCGGCAAATCTTCTTTTTTAAAAGCGATCTTGCAGCAGCAGGCGTACTCAGGAACCATTCGCCTGTGCGGGGATCCGATCAAGAAGCATCCCTCCCCTTTTCGGTCCATCAGCTGGATCATGCAAAATCCGCAGGATCAGTTTTTGGCTGCTACAGTGGCACAGGAGCTTAGCCAAGGACGTGCAGCGACCGAGAGTGACAAATTGCTGGAAAAATTGCGACTGCAAAACAAGAGCACTCAGTCCCCTTTTCTACTCAGCCAAGGCCAGCAAAGACGCTTGGCAGTAGCAGCTTTATTGCAGCGACCAGTCAAATTACTGTTGGTGGATGAACCGACCTATGGCCAAGATGTCAAGCAAGCTTGGCAGGTCATGCAGCTGTTAGCCGAAAAAGCCGCAAGTGGCACCTTAGTGTTGATCGTCAGTCACGATGTCTTATTATTGGAAGCATTTTGTTCACAAATCATTGATTTTAATCATTATGAAAAGGAGGACATAGATGCGCACCCTCAACCCGACAGTCAAGTTATTCGCCATTTTAGGACTCGCCTTACTGGTTTCTTTTCAAAATAATTTCAGATTGAATCTGCTACTCTGTGTCCTGTTCTTTGCTGTTTCTGTAAACGAACGCTCTTTGAAAAAAAGCCTTTTGCTTGTTTCTGCATTGACCTTGGCAGCTGTGGGGGTCTTTTTCACCGGACTCCTTTACTACCAGGACAACCAAGGTGGCTCCTCCTCAGCAGCAGCTATGCGCTATGGACTTGACATGGCGAGCCGTATCTATTGCTTTGGTATGTTGGGCAGTTCTTTCAGTGTATCGACCACGATCAATGAGCTGATTTATTCGCTTCAGCAACAGCTGCGACTCCCCGCCGTTTTTGCCTATGGTCTGCTCGCTGCGTTTCAAATTGCGCCCATCATTCCAGCCGAGTATCAGAATATCCGTAATAGCATGCGTTCTAGAGGAATCCCTGTCAATCCATTTTCATTCAAGATGCTGATCCCTTTACTGGTCAAATCGATTCGTTGGTCTGAGCTCTTGGCGACTGCGATGCTTTCAAGAGGATTTGACAGCGAGGCAAAGCGAACCTACGCCAAGTCATTTCGCATCACTTTCGCCGATATGCTCTTTCTATCTTTTTGTCTGATAATCGGCCTCGCTGGAACCCTGATCTTATGAAGGGGAAAAAGAGAAAAAGCCAAAGAAACACTGCCGTTTCTTTGGCTTTTTCCTTCTTATGGCTAAGAGATGATTGATTTTTTTATGGATCCAGATTTGATTTGATAGAGCGTTACAAACAAGGTGGTCACTAAAATATACATTGCGAAAAGGAAATACATGTTTTTAAAAAGCTGGATCGTCGTTTGATTGAACCAAGCCCCTACTTTAGGGATATAAAAAATGGGTTGCCCAATCAATTGGCTTTTTTGGATTTCTTTTGGTTCCATCTGGCTTTGGTTATCACCGATCGCATAAAGCACCGATTGGTTTTCTCCCACTGCAACGATTCGCCGTGTGCGCATCTGTCTGCCGTGATCGACATAATAGGTCACTTCATTGCCAACGACCAAATTGTCTTCTGAAGCCTTTTTAACAAAAAGTAATGTCCCTTCGGAATAGGTAGGTTCCATTGCATCGCTGTTAACGATGGCCATTGTGAAACCAAACGCATGAGGAATCACGACCGCTAAAACAGAAATCAGCATAAACAGCAGTACAAAAAGCGAGAGCATGATACTTTGTTTTGGCAAAAGTTTCATTTTTTTTTCTCCTTCTAAGCCTCAGTTTCTTTTTCGATTCTATAACATAATTAATTTTTTTTCAAATATTTAAAAACGATTCATTGAATTTTTATGCGTATTTTTTCTGATTATTATTTGACATTATTTTACTATTTATATTATGCTAAAGGCGATTAAAAAACATAGGAGAAAAAGTATGCTTTTTTTAAATAACAAGTTCTTTTTAAAACGTTGGATTCCTTTTATCCTACTCGTTCTATTTTTGCTAGGAAGCATCGGTTTTTTTCTTATACTCTTCTTATCTCCTACTTCTGATAACCATACCGTGGAGAAGAAGGAAGATTGGATTTTTTATGCGGAAGACAATCCTGATTCTACTTTTATTAGCCGTTATGTGAAATATTTACCTAGCGTAAAAGCCAATGATCGATTTGTCATGCAGCGAAAAATGACCAATGAATACAAATATCCAACGATGCTACTGATTGGCGATCATCAACACATGACCGTCTATTTGGATGATCAAGAAATTTATACCAATGAAGCTGCCGAACATTCATTGACCTTCAACCATCCCGGAAAAACCTTATCTTTTATCACATTGCCAGAGGATTACGTTGGAAAAACGTTGAAGATCTACGTGACTAGTCCTTTCGACACCTATTCTGGCTTTCCAGCCGAAGTCTTTTTCGGTCCTGCCAATGCATTGATCGGTTATGTTTTTAGTCTTTCAATTTTGAATATCTATATCCTCTTATTTACCGGATTTATTTGTATCCTTAATTTATTTTATCTCTTCGTTTCTTTTATCAACCAAAGAAAGCTGAAAGTATCTTCCATTTTATTCAGTGGCTTTGCCTTAAGTGCAGGTTTAGAAGCCGGCTTCGGGGATCTGCTAGGCGGACTGCTTTTTTCTCCCATCGTGAATTCATTTATGTTAAATTTTCTTTCGATTATTACGCCCATGTTTTTGATTGGGTTTTACTACACAAACATGCACTTCGTACGTAAGTATTATCAGAAATGGTTGTTTGTTCACTACTCCTTCGGGATCTTTGCCATGTTTCTGGCACTTTTTCAAAAACAAAGTTTGCCTGTCGTCATGAACTATCTGTTTTTATTAAATATCACCAGCACCTTTGTGACTTCGTTTGCGGCGATTTATGAGGCGTTAAAAAAGAATCAATTTTATGTCCTTTGTGCACCTTGGATCGTTGTCGCGGCAATCGGTCATGGGTTCTTGTATATCCAGGATATTTTAGTCCTCCCGCAATCTGACATCAATTGGCGCTCGATCATCTTTTTCTTACTGATACTTATTTTTACTTGTTATGGGTTCCTCGAACTCTTTTTTGCCAGTGAAGGCAAAAATAAGCAGATCGACACGGCAGACATCAAAGTGCGATTGTATGAAAATCAGCAAGCGATCGGTCCAGATCAAACGGCACAATGGCAGCAAGTTTTACAAACCATCTAAAAGAGAACCCATACCGTTAAGGACATGTTAGAAGATGAACAACTAGCGGCTGCGTATGAAGGTCTTTGCGAGATTGAAGAAGAAATCAAGCAGCAGCTAACGATCCCTGCGGTTGAAAAAGAATCGATCACGACGATGCTGCTTGCTGATTATCAACACACCGCCGCTCAAAAAAGGATCACGCTTACCTGCGATGACCTCACGGAACCACTGGAACGATTGGAAGAAAATGATCGTCTGTCCTTGATCGCCCATTGCTTAGAGTACGCCATCCGCTACACCTGTTCGGTCACAGATCCTCAAAATCGCAGGCTTTCGTTGAAAGTGACTGACACAAAAGAACAGCTGCATATCGACTGTCAAATGCCGCTTTTAACAGAGGATGAGGCAGAAAAACTGCAAACTGACGAAGCAAAACGACAGGCGATCCATACCGATGTGCAAATGCTGGAACAAATTTGTCTTGTCTATCAAGGAAGTCTGCGTATCGAGGATTCAGATGGTTTTCATTTTTTGCGTTTGACACTTGCCGCTAAAGCGGATCTGCTGTCTTTTGACTGACTGCCTTTTCTCCGATACGTTAAACGGTCTATTTTAAGAAAAAGCGAAAAAACTCTTGCTTTTTTCGCTTTTTCGCTTTAGCATGATAAAGAACAGCAACAAGCATTGGAATAGTAATTTTATGATGGTCTTAGAGAGTCGATGGTAGCTGAAAAATCGACACCCGCTGATAAAATGAACCTACCCAATGGCAATGACCGCAAAACGGTCGGTGGAAAGGCCTTATCCTTTACGAGTTGGATTATCCCTATTGATAATCAACAAAGGTGGTACCGCGAAATCCAAGCATTTCGTCCTTTTTTAGGACGAGATGCTTTTTTATTTTTTTAAGGAGGAAAAACAATGACACAAAAAAATGATTTTACAGAATGGTATATCCAAACGATCCAAAAAGCCGAATTAATGGCTTACTCCCCAGTGAAAGGTTCCATTATTTTCCGTCCTGACGGTTTCGAACTTTGGGAACATATTCAAGAGGAGTTCAATCGTTTCTTGAAAAAAGAAGGCATTCGCAATGCATACTTCCCAATGCTGATTCCGCAAAATTTCTTTATGAAGGAAGCGGATCATATCGAAGGCTTTGCCCCTGAATTACCTTGGGTCACAGAAGTCGGCAACGAAAAACTGGAAGAACCTTTGGCCTTGCGTCCAACCTCAGAAACCATGATCGGCTCTGCCTTTTCTGATTGGATCAACTCCTACCGTGACCTGCCTTATGAAATCAATCAATGGGCAAACGTCTTTCGTTGGGAAAAGAAAACACTGCCTTTCTTGCGTACCTCAGAGTTTTTATGGCAAGAAGGTCATACCGCTCACGAAAATGAAGAAGATGCTCGTCAACGCACCATGAAAGTCTTAGATGAATATGCCCGCCTTTGCGAAGAATTTCTAGCGATCCCTGTTTATCGTGGACAAAAAACCCCATCTGAGCGCTTTGCGGGGGCAGTAGATACGTATTCGATCGAAGCGATGATGAAAGACGGCAAAGCAGTCCAAGCAGGAACCAGCCACTACATGGGGACAAAATTTGCTGAAGCATTTGATATTACGTATTTAACGAAAGAAAACAAGCATACCCATGCCCACACAACCTCTTGGGGTGTCTCTACCCGCTTGTTAGGTGCCTTGATCATGACCCATGGCGATGAAAATGGTTTAGTTTTCCCACCAACCATTGCACCAACCCAAGTTGTGTTGTTACCAGTCGGTCCTTGGAAAAAGAATCCAGCCATCTTAGAAAAATTAGAAGAACTGTATGCCAACTTTAAAGCCAAGGGCATTCGTGTTCGTTTGGATGATTCTGATAACTCACCTGGCTATAAATTCAATGAATGGGAACTAAAAGGCGCTTGCTTGCGAATCGAATGTGGCCCAAGAGATTTAGAAGCTGGCAAAGTCATGGTCAAAGTCCGTGACCTACCTGACAAGCAAACGGTGGCGCTTGAGGAATTAGAAGCGTTTGTTGACCAAGAATTACAAGCAATGACTCCACGTTTATTAGCAGCTGCGAAGGAACGAAACAAAGAAAATGAGTATACCAACATCGATACATTGGATGAACTAAAAGCCCATATCGAAACGTGCAAACAAGAAGACAAAGTGACTGGTTTTGTTTTGATCGGTTGGGACGGCTCGGAAGAAACCGAAGCCAAAATCAAAGAAGAAACTGGCTTTACTACCCGAAACATTCCGTTTGAAGCGCCAATGGAAAAAACGGTCGATATCGTCAGCGGGAAACCTGCCAAACACACCGTTTGGATCGCCCGCGCATACTAATAAAAAACGAAGCAGCCAGATGGAAAAGGCTGCTTCGTTTTTTATTTAATAAATCAATGAAAGAAAATCTTCAGTCGTGATGTTGCCAAAATATTTTTTGACATCAATGTTGACAATGACTTGTGCCAAATCTTCTTTGGCATAACGAGTACCGATCAGTGCTTGTTCTACATCTGCAATGTCCCCTAGGCCGAAAAAGTCGCCAAAGATTTTGGCATCTGTGATTTTTCCTTCTGCCACATTTAAACGAACTTCGATGGAGCCGATCGGGAATCGATGACGACGTTCTATATCAAAGGCTGGTGATTTGCCGTAATTCCAATCCCAGTTACGATAATACTTATCGGAAATCTCATTGATCTTGACCCAATCCTCTTCTGTTAGTTCATAGGTTTTGACGTCTTCCACGGAATCGACACCAAAAATCTTCAATAAGATTTCTTGACGGAACTCTTCAGTCGTCATGTCTTGCTTCTCTTTTGGCAAGAATGGTTTGATGTTGGTCACTCTTGAACGGATCGATTTGATGCCTTTTGATTCGATTTTGTCTTTACGGACTTTCAAGGCGTTGACTACTTCATTGATGTCACTGTCAAACATGATCGTGCCATGAGCAAACATCCGACCATTTGTTGCGTACATCGCATTCCCAGAAAACTTCATGTCATTGATCACAAGGTCGTTGCGGCCTTTTAGTTGCGCCCCTTCAACCCCCATCTCATGTAAAGCTTGGACGATTGGTTTGGTCAGTTTTTCAAAATCTCTGAAAGAATTCCCATCGTCAGGCATAATAAAGCTGAAATTCAAGTTTCCGAAATCATGATAGACTGCACCGCCGCCGCTGAAACGACGAACGACATGGATCCCATGTTCATCCACATATTCCTTATTGATCTCTTCGATCGTATTTTGATTGCGTCCAATGATAATCGATGGTTCATTAATGTAAAAAAGTAAGATTGGTTCATCCACTTTCATTTCTTGAAGAAGAAAAATCTCGATGGCTAAATTGATGCGTGGGTCATTCAGTTCGTTCGGTACAAAAAGCATACTATTCGTTCCTCCTAATTAGATGATTTCAATTATTTTTTGAACAGCCGCCAATTCAACGGGGATCCCATTGGCAGCTAGTGCAGCCTCTTCTCGTAACTGTTCTAAATCACCGTGTTGCGGCAAATGCGTCAACATTAATTTTTTTACCTGCGCCGCATGGGCAATCTCCCCTGCTTCTTTTGACGTAAAATGAGCCTTGTGCCGCTCATTGCCTGCAAAAAGATAGGTATCTGCCAAAAACAGGTCAGCTCCTTGTGCAAACGGAACAAAAGATTCTAAGTAGCCAGAATCGCCTGTAAAAACAAAAACCTTGCCTGTGCTTTTCTCAACAAATCGCATGGCATAGCAAGTGACTGGATGGATCGTTTTCATAAAGGTAATGGTAAACGGGCCCAATTCCAATGACTCCGTTTGGAGGTAATCAATTCCTTGTGTCACTCCAGGCATCGTCAGGCTTTCAAAATGAACAGTGTCCTCCCCATGTCCGTAGATCGGCAAAACCTGGCGTTCTTCGTTTCCTGGATATAATTGCCAATAGTATTGCAATACGCCTAGATCCGCAATATGATCGTGATGGTAATGCGTCAGAATCACTGCATCTAAGTCTAAGGGATCAAGGATTTTTTCTAGTTGGACCAAGGTGGTGCTTCCCGCATCAAGCAGCAAATGAAAGCCTTCCGACTCAACTAAATAGCCAGTAGTCCCTTCACCATTATACGGATAGGCACCTAAACAACCTAAGACAGTTATTTTCACTTGTGTTTCCTCCTCTTTGGCTCAAGCTGGTTTTCTACTTCTTTTATGCTATCACATCTCAGCTGATTTGACTAAAATCCGACCATTTTTTTGCAAAAAAAGAGCGAGAAAACGAGAAAAAAACGACGTCTATTGGTAGAACCCTATGAATGAGTTTTTTACTCTATCTGCAGGGAGCCAGACCAATGGGCCATCGTCTTTTTTGTTTATCTGATCAGCGCTCGTTGTTCATTGATCAATTCCTCATAAAATACTGCATTAACTGCATAAGCGTAGGCGTTTGCCCATAGCATACCGATCATCAGTGCCAAAAAGCCGAGAATAAACCAACCAATCAATGATAGCTGTAGCCAAATGTATTGACCCAGATGTGGACGCAAGAGCGCAAAGGCCACTTTAATTGACTGAAGAACCCCTAATTCCGGTTGATCATAGCGCAGATAGATCGCTAATTGGATCACACCAGTAACGACTTGTGACAAAAAGAAGAACAAAATGATGGCGAGAAAAGTCCCGAGTACAAAAGCTAGGGAGCCATTAAACATCGCCAAATCAATAGAGATTCCCCGATTAAAATTGAATACCAAGTCCAAATATTGATTAAGGCCTGATAAGACAAATTGCGGCAAGAAAATCGCAAAGCTTAAAAGATAGTTTAAGAAGGTACTCACCAAATTTAATAGCAAAAACGGCACATAGAATCGTTTATCAAATACGAGAAAAATATCCGCCACCTTGATTCCTCTGCCACGAACCAGATAGAGTGCCATGATACTCAATGCTACTGAAAACGCAAAGAAGACAAAATTGTCCAAAATAAAATCAAGCCAATTTCCTGCGTTGGTTGTCCCTACGGAAGAGCCTAAACTACTGAACAGTGAATTGACGACCGCTTGTACAGCAACCGTCGCTAAAATACTTAAGACGAACGTTCCCCAGAATCCGCGCAAGGAGTTTTTAGCTGTCTCTCGAATCATTGTATTTGATCTCATAGACTCACCTTAATAGCTACGCAATGCTTTAACGGTCTTATCGTCTAAGCGGCGAACCACTTCCGTTACAAGCTTGACTGTATTGAAGTAATCATCCTCATGAATGACAGAAGTATGAGAATGCAGGTAACGAACTGGCACGGTAATAGCGATCGAAGGGACCCCATCACGAGTCAAATGCATTTGACCAGCATCGGTTCCTCCACCAGTGATTACGGTATATTGGAAAGGAATTTCCATCTCTTCTGCGACATCGATCACAAAATTCAATAATTTCTTGTGAGGAATCATGGAAGCATCGAAAATCAGGACTTGTGGGCCTTTGCCTAACACAGAATCCGCTTCTTTTGGTGTCATTCCAGGTGTGTCCCCAGCGGTACCAGTATCTAGTGCGATCGCGATATCGGGATTCACTAAGTGAGTGCTTGTTCGCGCCCCTCTTAGGCCAACTTCTTCCATCACGTCACTGCCAGCAAACAAGCAGTTGGGATGTCCTTCTGCTGCCAAGGTTTCTAATACCCGCAGTGATACCGCCGTACCGATGCGATTGTCCCATGCTTTGGCTAATAAAAATTTGCTGTCGTTCATCCGTTTGTATTGGATATAAGGGGTGATCATATCTCCCGGACGGATCCCCCAGCCTTTGGCTTCTTCTTCACTTGAAGCGCCGATATCAATGAACATATCTTTGATATCATACGGTTTATTTCGAGTCTCTGGACTCAAAACATGGGGTGGTTTTGAACCGACGACACCGTGGATCAATTTGCCTTCATTGGTTTTGATCTCGACTTGCTGTGCCAGCATCACTTGCCCCCACCAACCACCAAGGGTCTGGAATTCAATAAAGCCTTTTTCTGTGATTTTAGTTACCATAAAGCCGACTTCATCCATATGTCCCGATATAAAAATTTTCGGTCCACCGCCATCACCAACATGTTTGGCAATGACACTTCCTAAACCATCAAAAAAGATATCTTCAGCAAAGTCTTTGGCATATTCTTTAAAGACTTCACGCACTTCCTCCTCATTCCCAGGAACCCCACGTGCAGTCGTTAGGTCTATTAAAAGCTGTTCTTCTTTTTTCTCCATCTTGCTTCCTCCTTTGTCTCATTGATTATGATTATACCATTCTCTTAATCTGGTGCCAGAGGGAAATACAAAAAGATTGGTTAAATGAAAAAACGATCCTCGTTTTGTAGTGATCCTCAAGATTAGATTTTTTGGTCTAACTTGTAAGGTTCGCTTCAATTCTAAGGATCGTTTTATCAAGAATTCAATCAAGTTTCAATTATTCGCAGACACAGCTTGACGGTAATCAAATAGGCAAATAGATAGACGACTGCTGCAACTGCCGCAAACAAATGAGCGACCCAATACCCAGGACTGTCGATGATTTGGGTGAAGGTATTGATGGCAAAGACGGCATGCAAGATCGCCAGTAGCGTACCTGGCATAAAAATCCAGATGTTTTGCCAGTAAACGAGTTTGCGTACTTCTTTTCGGGTGTAACCTAGTTTGGTCAATAATCGGTAATTGTGTTTCTCCCGCTCGGTATTTGAAAATTGCCGAACGATCAAACTGCTGGATGTCGTGATCAAAACGATCACACCTACAAATAATGACACAAACAAAACGATTCCTGCTTGCCGCCGCACGCCGCGCATCGTTGTAAAACGATTCGCTAAGGTCAGTCGATATGCGGTCATCTGGTTATTCTCACTGGTGGAATCTCGGGCAGTCTCTGGATAAAAACGCACGCTTTTTTGGTCATCGCTAAACTCATAGGTCAAAGGATGCGTCCACTCAATCGGCAGCTCTTCATCTAGCAGCTGAGTCAAGCTCTCCGTTTGCACCTTGTCTGTTTGTAAATAAGCAACGCTATAGGTGAAGCCCTCAACTTGCTGGTACGCATCATCTTGGATGACAAGGACATTCGGCAAGGAATAGCGCAAGGCAGAATCCCCAAAATAATCCTGTTCTGCTTGAATGAGTTTGAACGTATGTTGACTGCCGATTTTGACCTCATCGCGATAGGTGATAAACGAACGAGTCACATCGTATTGACTGTCAAAAAGCACCGCTTGTTTATCGGTACTCAGTTGAATCTCCGGGGCATCGGGAACCAGTTTTCGCAGACGCTGATAATCAGAAAAAGCGACCAGATTCACCATGATATTTTCAATATTTTCGTCTTGCAACTCTCCAAGGTAACGGGTTTGAACCGTCATATTGGTCATTTTATAGGGAATCGATTGTTCGGCAATAATCGGTGTATCGGCTTTTTCTAAAAGGTCCCGCAAGGTATCTGCCTGCTCTTCTGACACTTGAAAGGACGTTGGATAAATGCGGTTCGTTGCTTGATAGTTTAATGAGATGACCCCCATCGTTCCCCCGATCAGGGAGATTGCGATCGCTGTGATGATCGTCAAAAGCGCATAGCTTTTCCACGTTCTTTGCAAGTAAGCCCGCACGTTATTGTAAGCAATCAGTTTCGCCCCTTTGATAAGACGTTTTTTCGGCTTGCTCAAAAAATATAACAGTGCCGGTAACGAGCAATCAAAAAAAAGATAGGTTGCCGTCACACAACAAAACAGAATCAATAAAGGAATCCATAAAATTGCTGAAAAATCTTGTGTGTACGTGATATAGTTGGTCCAAGTTTCCCGCAGGGTCAAAGACAAATAGTAGCCTACCCCCAGTAGAATCAGACCTAGAACCCCCATTAATGAACGAAACGGGGTCATTTTCATTTTCTTGATCGGTAAGCGGTATTCAGTCTTAATCAGCTCACTCATTGGGGTACGCCATACAAAAAGGATCACTTGAATACTCAAAATAATCATCGCCGCGATAAAGACAAAAACCGTTGAAAAAATCGATTGGGGCGAATTAAAGAAATGACTCGTTAAATTCAAGCCCATCGCTCGAATCAAAATCATAGAAAAAAATTTCGAAAAAATAATCCCCATAAAGATGCCGGTCACTAAAGAGAAAAAGTTCAATAGAAACGTTTCCCGCAGCAACAGCCAAGCCAGACGACCTTGCCGCAGCCCCAAAAGCTGGTAAACACTGATTTCTTTTTGCCGCTGACTAAGAAAAAAATGATTGGCACTCAGCATAAAAAACAAGACGACAAAGGCAACCACACTGCTGCCGAATCCTAAAACCCCTTCAATGCGGATATCTTGCTGGACCCGTTGATTCAGCAGACGATCATTCATCAGGGCGTTAAAGGAATAAAAAATCATCACAGCGGTCATCATACAAATAAAGTACACCATATAGTTGCGAAACTGCCGCAAAAAACTCCGCCAGCCGATTTTAAACAACATGGCGCGGACCGCCTCCAATCGTTGCCTGCATATCGATGATTTTTTCAAAAAATTCCTGACGCCCGCCTTTTTTGACGACTTCTGCAAAGAAGACACCGTCTCGGATGAATAAAATTCGGTTGCAGTAGCTGGCGGTGAAAGGATCATGCGTGACCATCAAGATCGTCGTTTTTTCTTGTTGATTGATTTGCGCTAGATACCGTAACAATTCTGTTGCCGCTTTTGAATCAAGGGCTCCCGTGGGTTCATCAGCAAAAAGGACCGCCGGACGACTGATGATCGCCCGAGCAGCAGCGACCCTTTGTTTTTGCCCTACAGACAATTCTTCTGGGTAGCGATCTAACAAGTGCTCGATTCCTAACAAATTGGCCGTTTGTTCAATGCGCTCTTGGGTTTCACTTACGGGCAAACGATCAATGGCAAGGGGAAGCAAGATATTGTCTCTGGCAGTCAACGTCTCTAAAAGATTAAAGTCTTGAAAGATAAAACCGATCTGCTGACGACGAAAATCACTGAGGGCTTTTTCCGACATTCGGGTAATGTCTTTGCCATCGATATAGATCGAGCCTAAGCTAGGTCGCATGATTGAAGACAACAGATTCATCAAGGTCGTTTTCCCAGCGCCGCTGGGCCCCATGACCCCGACAAATTCTCCTTGATCCACTGCAAAAGAAAGGTTATCTAATACTTTGGTTTGATTGAAACGAGTGCCGTAACTTTTGGTCAGATGTTTCACATCAATCATATTTTTCACATAGAACCCTCCTTTAATAAAATTCTCTCCTTATGGTAGCATACTTTTTCATTGAATACTTCTGCTTCAAAACAGAGAAAAAATAAATTTAAAAAAGTTTTTTATTCATTATGTGAAACATGGAACAACCAAATCCTTAATCTTATCAGTTTTCTCAGAAAACACCCCAATGAATATACACCATATATTGTGCATATCCAATTTACCAACCCTTATTCACCACTATATATAGTTGCTCATTTCTACAATTTGTTTTATTATATTGAGGAAGATAAGGAGTGGTAGAAATGATGAACATTAAGAGAAATCCTGAGCAAGGGTTGGAAAGACAGTCCGCTTTGCGTCAGTTAAAAATCGTAAAACGTGATGGACGGCTTGTCGATTTTGATGATCAAAAAATTTACGATGCGTTAGTGAAAGCCCTAAGAAAAATCAACGGCGAGCTTTCTCCCATCGACCACGAAAAAATCACCGAGATCGTTGACAGTGTCGATCACGAGATCGCGGAACGTTTTCGTACGAATGTAAAAATCTATGAGATCCAAAATATCGTCGAGCATATCTTATTAGCAAAAAACGAGTATGCCTTGGCTGAAGAATATATCAACTATCGGACCCGTCGTGATTTCGAGCGCAGCAAAGCCACAGACATCAACTTTACGATCAACAAATTGATGAATAAAGATCAATCGGTCGTCAATGAGAATGCCAATAAAGATAGCAATGTGTTCAATACACAACGTGATTTGACCGCTGGGATCGTAGGAAAATCGATCGGTTTGAAAATGCTCCCTCCTCACGTGGCAAATGCTCACCAAAAAGGCGACATTCATTACCATGACTTGGATTATCATCCTTACACCCCAATGACCAACTGCTGCTTGATCGATTTTAAAGGCATGCTGAATAATGGGTTTAAAATTGGGAACGCCGAAGTGGAATCGCCAAAATCGATCCAAACGGCCACCGCTCAAATCTCACAAATCATTGCAAACGTAGCATCGAGTCAATATGGCGGCTGTTCTGCTGATCGAACAGATGAATTATTGGCTCCTTTTGCTGAGTTGAATTATCAAAAGCATCTAAAAGATGCCGAAGAATGGATCGAGGCACCTGAACGTCGAGAAGCTTACGCGAAGAGCAAAACACGCAAAGATATCTACGACGCAATGCAAAGTCTAGAATACGAAATCAATACGTTATTCACCTCGAACGGGCAAACGCCGTTTACTTCCCTTGGCTTTGGTTTAGGAACCAACTGGTTCGAACGGGAGATCCAACGAGCGATTCTCCAAATTCGCATCAACGGGTTAGGCAGTGAAAAGCGTACCGCTATTTTTCCAAAATTGATCTTTAGTATTCGCCGTGGCGTCAACTTGGCCCCTACCGATCCGAACTATGATATTAAAGAACTGGCTTTAGAGTGTGCCACCAAACGGATGTATCCTGATATTTTGAATTATGATAAATTGGTTGAATTGACCGGCAGCTTTAAAGTGCCGATGGGCTGTCGTTCTTTCTTGCAAGGCTGGAAAAACGAACGTGGTGAAGAAATCAATGTCGGTCGGATGAATCTAGGTGTCGTGACATTAAATATTCCCCGGATCGCCTTAGAAGCAAATGGTGATCAAGAAAAATTCTGGACGCTGCTGGAAGATCGTCTGCAAATCGTCAAGGATGCTCTTGTCTATCGGGTGGAGCGCTGTAAAGAAGCCAGCCCTGCGAATGCGCCGATCCTCTACATGTACGGAGCCTTTGGTGAACGTTTAGATCGCAAAGACAATGTAAATGAACTATTCAAAAACAAACGTGCTACTGTTTCTCTTGGATATATCGGTTTGTATGAAGCTGCTTCGGCTTTTTATGGTGGAACATGGGAACAAGATCCAGAAGCAAAAGCCTTTACCCTAGCGATCGTGAAAGAATTGAAAGCTCATGCTGATGCCTGGGGCGATGAATACGGCTATCATTTCAGCGTGTACTCAACGCCTAGTGAAAGCCTGACTGATCGTTTCTGCCGCTTGGATACCGAAAAATTCGGTGAAGTTGAAAACATTACCGACAAAGAATACTACACCAATAGCTTCCACTATGATGTGCGGAAAAATCCGACACCATTTGAAAAACTTGATTTTGAAAAAGAGTATCCAAAATACTGTTCTGGCGGGTTTATTCATTACTGCGAATACCCAGTCTTGCAGCAAAATCCAAAAGCGTTAGAAGCGGTTTGGGATTACGCTTATGATCGGGTCGCCTATCTTGGAACAAATACCCCTATCGACCACTGTTACGAGTGTGGGTATGAAGGAGACTTCAACCCAACCGAACGGGGCTTTGAATGTCCACAATGTGGCAATCATGACCCAAAAAGTTGTGACGTCGTCAAAAGAACCTGTGGGTATCTTGGAAATCCTCAAGCTCGTCCAATGGTCAATGGACGGCACAAAGAAATTTCTGCCCGGGTCAAACATTTGCAAGAATAAACGAAAAAGGAGTGCTAGAATTCTTCTACACTCCTTTTCTTGAAGACCAATCCCTGTAATTCATGATAGAAAGAAGTTTTCCTATGAGAAATCCGAAACCTAAAGAATGGCAAGCCAAAGAATATAGCCAAAATTATATTGCTGATTACAAAGCCTTCAACTTTGTTGATGGTGAAGGCATTCGAAATAGTTTATACGTGAGCGGCTGTCTCTTTGCTTGCGAAGGCTGTTTCAACAAAGCAGTCCAAAACTTTCGCTATGGCACACCTTTTACGCAAGAACTAGAGGATCGAATCATCGAAGATCTGCGACATGAGTATGTCCAAGGACTGACCCTCCTAGGCGGCGAACCTTTCCTGAACACGACAGTCTGTCTGAAAGTCGTTGATCGGGTTCGTGCTGAATTTGGGCACAGCAAAGATATTTGGAGCTGGTCAGGCTACACCTATGAAGAATTGCTTTTGGAAACACCCGATAAATTGGAACTTTTATCCAAAATCGATATTTTAGTCGACGGTCGTTTTGAACTGAGCAAACGAAATTTAAACTTGCAGTTTCGCGGCAGCAGCAATCAACGAATCATTGATCTTGCTGCATCTCGGGAACAAGGAAAAGCGGTTATCTGGGCAAAGTGCAAAGATGCTGAAGCAAGCTACGAACAAATCAAAAAACAAATTTAAAAACTAAAAACACCGTGCATCTTGAGGTGACCCCAAAAGTTAGACCAAAAAATCGAACTTTTGGCGGTCACCTCCTCTTCCTTCAAAGATGATGCACGGTGTTTTTTTATGTTATCTCAACTCAGTGACCAAGCTTTTTACAGGTACTTACTTGCTTCACGAATCGTCAAAGGCGCCAGACTTGTTTGATAGCGAAGCAGAAAGTCTTGGACCCACTGAGGATTCGTCTTGCCATAATCTCGTAAGCTCCAGCCAATGGCTTTGTTGATAAAGAATTCAGAACTCCCCAAATTATTGACGAGGACCTCTTCAAGCAGTGGTCGATCCATCTGTTCTTTTTGCAGCAGTTGATGGAGTATTGCCACTCGCCGCAGCCAAAGATTTTCCTCAAGACTCCAGCGAAGCATTTCAGCTTTTAACGCTGGCAGTCGGCGAACTAGTTTTCTGACAACCTCACTTAGGGCGTCCACGCTATCCCACCAAGCTTTTGTTATGACTAGCTGTTCAATTTTTGCCAGATCGATGGCTGCTAGAAACGGCTCCATCACCACTAAATAATCAATCGCAAGGTATTGGTGTTCCCGATAGCTGCTTTGCCAACAATGATCGATAAAGTCCCAATCAACCGTTTTCGTTTGTTTTGCTGCTTTGAAGGTCGCTTTCTCCTGCTGGCGGCGCAACGGCGTAGGAATGCCTAAAAAATCAAACTGATGCCGCATGTAGGCGGCCATTTTTTCACTTCGCTCCTGATTAGCCAATCCTGTCATCGTGTCATATACTTGATAGAGTGTCATTTTGCTCCTCCTCTTCAGCCTACTGCTCGTCAGATAGTTGCCATAAGGGCAGTACGATATTTTCATAGGTCAGTGGATCAAGATTTGTGACGGTGATCCCCAAAAGACGGATGCCTTTTTCCAGACCTAAAATTTCTTCCCAAATCAGACTTGCTTCGGAAAATAACTGTTCTTTTTTATGAACATAGGTTGGCAAGGTCACTCGCTTGGTGATCGTAGAGTAATCACTGTAACGAACTTTCAACACGACCGTCTTGCCATGTTTTTGTGTGCGCTTCAGTGATCTTTCGACTTCTTCTGCGATAGCCCGTAACTGGCTCAATACTTGTTCTTCACTGGTTAATGGATTGCCGTATGTATGCTCTTTTCCAACTGATTTCCGTTCTCTCGTCACACTAACTGGGGAATCATGGATACCTCTAACTTTCCGATACAAGGAATACCCCATTTTGCCAAATTCACGAATCAGCGCCATCTCACTCCAGCCATACAGATCAGCTCCTGTAAAAATACCTAACTCATGCATCCGCGGAACAGTTTTCTTCCCGATCCCGTGAAATTTATCAATGGGTAATTGTTGCAAAAATGCCACTGCCTCATCTGGCATCACCACCGTCAATCCTCGTGGTTTATGATAATCCGAAGACAGTTTTGCCAAGAATTTGTTGTAACTGACTCCTGCCGAACAGGTCAGATGAGTCTCTTGCCAGATGTCTCGTTGAATCAAACGAGCGATCTTAATTGCTGAAGGACAATTGATCTTGTTGACTGTGACATCTAGATACGCTTCATCAATAGAAACTGGTTCGATGATGTCGGTGTACCGATGAAAAATTTCTCTGACTTGCTGGGACACTTCACGATACTTTTGATGATTTCCCGGTTTAAAAATCGCTTGCGGACAAAGCTCATAGGCTTTTTGCGCACTCATTGCCGAGTGGATGCCATATTGTCGTGCCAGATAATTGGCGGTCGTGACCACTCCTCGGCCGCCAGTATCACTTGGGTGACGGGCAATGACGAGGGGATGCTTGGCAAGCTCTGGATCATCCCGTTCTTCCACCGAAGCAAAAAAAGCATCCATATCAATATGAATAATTTTGCGGCTCGTATCATTTTTTAAGGGAAATTGCAGTTCCGACATCGTTGTTCACCTCACTTCTTATTATAAACGAACAGAGGTTCCCTATCAAGCAAGGAATCGAGGGAAGCACGCAAAAAGGACCAACCTTCATTGGTCCTTCCTTCTACATTCACTGCTTTTGCGGCCCTCTTCATGGTCCAAGAAGTTCTACTATAAGGCAGCTTCCCCTCGTTCATTAGTGCGAATCCGAATCGCTTCTTCCAACGGGTAGACGAATATTTTGCCGTCACCGACTTCATCTGTCCGACAGATCGATACAATCAGCTCAATCACCTCATCGACTTTTTCATCTGCTAAAACAAAACGGACATTTACTTTTGGTAAAAGAGTTGTGATCACTTCTTGGCCACGAATAAACTCTTTGAGCCCTTTTTGATTGCCGCAGCCCAGTACTTGACTGACTGTCATGCCGCTGATTAAATCAGACTGGTCCAAAGCGGCCTTTAGTTCTTCTAATTTTTCTTGGCGAATAATCGCTTCAACTTTTTTCATGACTGCTCCTCCACTCTTAAGAGTCTAACCCCATAAAGGTAGGATAGGCCGTTTCGTCATGTTCGATCCGATCCATCCCCACTGCTTCTTCTTGTTGCGATACGCGAATCGGCATTACCCATTTGATCAAAGTGATAATGACAAAGGATAAGATACCTGCAAATAGAATCGTAAATACGATACTTTCGGCTTGTGCGAGAAAAAGATCAACGCCGCCATAGAGCAATCCTGACCGTCCACCCACTGCTGGATCCGCAAAGATCCCCGTCATCAAACCACCGAAGATCCCGCCTACCCCATGGCAGCCAAAGGCATCCAGCGCATCATCTAAGCCTAATCGATGTTTGATGACAGAAATAAAGAAGTAGCAAAACGGACTGACTAAAGCGCCAATGATAAAGGAAGACCAAAGCGAGACAAATCCCGCACCTGGTGTGATGGCAACTAAGCCCACGACGGCTCCAGTACACGCACCAACGACCGTCGGTTTGCCCAACACGATTTTTTCGATCAGCATCCAAGAAAGCATCGCACTGGCTGCTGCCGTATTCGTGGTCATTAGGGCGTGGATCGCTAGACCATCAGCTGCTAACGCAGAGCCAGCATTAAAGCCAAACCAGCCAAACCATAAAAGGCCAGCACCTAGTACAACAAAGGGAATATTATGAGGACGATATTCGGTTTGATGAAATTCTCGCCGCTTACCGACAACGATCGCTAAGACTAACCCACTGATACCCGAACTGATATGAACGACATTGCCTCCTGCAAAATCGATCGAGCCGATCGCATCTAAAAAACCGCCGCCCCATACCATATGTGCCATTGGAAAATACACGAGAACTAGCCAGAAGCCGATAAATAGGAAAATAGCTGAGAAACGCATTCTGCCCACGACAGATCCAGTAATGATCGCCGTTGTGATCAAGGCAAACATCATTTGAAAGGCCGCAAATAACCCTTCAGGAATCCCTTCTCCTTCTGTCATCGAGACATGATTGAAAAAGACTTTATCTAAATTCCCAATAAATGAGCCTGTGCCGCTAAAAGATAAGGTATACCCTAAAGCGACCCATAGCACAGACGCCAAGCCCATCGTACAAATCACCATCATCATGGTATTGAGGATGTTTTTGCGACGTTCCAATCCTCCGTAAAAAAATGCCAATGCTGGAGTCATAAGAAAAACCATGCCGCTACAAATTAAAATAAATGCAATATTCCCTGTGTTCATTTTTGACGCCTCCTTTTCTTTATGTTAGCTATCCTAACATCATATTTTCAAATAATCTAGATTTTTCTGAGAAAATCGTGAATTTTCTGAAAATAGCTAACTGTCGATGTCAGATAATTTAACACAAGTCCGAAAAAAGACAAAAAAATACCGAGAGAATTCTCGGTATGATTACGTTTCTAATTGATGGTAGGCTTGATAAACAAGCTGTTTCTTCACTTGATTGCGTTTAGCCACTTCTTTGATGGCTTCTTTTGAGGACAAGTCTGCCTCTTTCATCAAGGCTGCCACCTGTTCAGCATAGCTTCCTTCATAAACGACTTCAGGGATTTCAGAAGCGCCTTCCACTAATAGACAGCATTCCCCTTTGATTGGTTGTTGGTCGAGGTATTCAATCAATTCTGAAAAGGTCCCTCGCAAGTATTCTTCGTGGATTTTCGTCAATTCACGGCAGATAACTGCTTGACGTTCTCCCAATACCTCTTTCATCGTTTCGATCGTCGCTGCGATTCGATACGGTGACTCATAAAAAATCATCGTAGCTTCTTGGCTTGCCAATTCACTTAACGCTTGCTTTTGTTCTTTTTTCTTACGAGGTAAAAAGCCATAAAAAAGATTCGGCTGCGGTGATAAGCCAGAAGCGATCAGCGCGGTCAAACCAGCCGTAGGTCCTGGGAGCGCAATCACTGCGATTCCTTCGACCAAGCACGCCTTGACTAATTCATGACCTGGATCACTAATGGAGGGCATACCAGCATCACTGCATTGGGCAATAGTCTTGCCCATTTGCAGCTGTTCTATCAGCTGTGGCACCCGTTCTTTATAATTGTGTTCATGTAAGCTTTTTTGCGGTGTCGCAATCTCAAAATGATTTAACAATTTCTGGGTATTTCGAGTATCTTCACTTGCGATCAGGTCCGCTTCTTTTAAAATTTTGACACATCGGAACGTCATATCTTCCAAGTTACCGATCGGTGTTGGAACAAGATACAGTTTTCCAGTGTCATGTTTATAACTTTGCTGCTTTTGCATGTACTGCTCCTTTCGAAAAAAAGACCAGCAGAAACTGATCTTTTTTCTAACGAACCGCTTCGTCTGTCAGCTATTTGCCGCTTTCACGATAGATCACTTCTAGACAAAACGCACAAGGTTCGTCATGTTCTCTGCGAGAACCGTATAAGTCATAACAAACATGAAATCCTTCTTCGTAAATCTTTTCTAAATTCATCCGTGATTTAGAAAGCTCTTGTTTGACCGATTCAGCGGGTGCATCTGCCACTTGGTTCAACTCACGAATGTGTTCACGTAAGCGTTGATTTTCCAATTCTAATGTCGTATTTTTTTCGACGATTTCTTGCAAAGACTGCTTCATTTCCGCTAGATTATTCAAGGAATTTTGCAACTCCACTTCTAACTGATTCAATCCGTCATATATTGATCGTTTGTCCATGCTCATTATGGTCACCTACTTATTTTGTCACTAGTTCTTCATAATCATACTCGATTGGTGTTTGCCGATCATGCAAACGGACTTTGATCACTCGGCTCAACAGATCCAGCCCAACCACACGTCCTTTGCCATCTGGCGTTTCAACTTCCTTGCCGCGATCCGGCAATTCTTTTTTTGCACGCTCATACTCTTCACTTTCGTACTTAAGACAACACATCAAACGACCACATAACCCTGAAATTTTTGCAGGATTTAAGGAGAGTCCTTGATCCTTAGCCATCTTGATGGACACTGGGATAAAATCGCCTAAAAACGTCGCACAGCATAGTTTGCGACCGCAGGGTCCAACTCCGCCTAGCGCCTTTGCTTCATCCCTGACACCAATTTGGCGCAGTTCGATCCGTGTATGAAATTCACTTGCCAAGTCTTTGACCAACTCACGAAAATCAACGCGGCTTTCTGCCGTGAACGAAAAAATCAGTTTTGTGCGCTCAAAGGTATATGCCACCCGAATCAGCTTCATTGGCAGCTGGTGTGCTCGGATTTTTTCTTTCCCAATTTTCAACGCTTCGTCTGCTGCTTTTTGATTGGCGGCAGCTTGCTCCAAATCTTTTTTCGTCGCTCGACGCAGGATCGGTTTGACTGCTTGAGGCAAATCGCTCTCATTCATTTTTCTGCTTTTGGTAACCACCGTGGCAAGACATTTGGCATCTTGTGATTCCACGATGACTTGTTCATTTATGGTATAGGTCTGTTTTTTTGGTGTGTAAAAATAAATCTGGCCTACGTCATGATAACGCACTCCGACAACTTCGATCATCTCTGGTCTCCTTTTCCGGCTGCTGCGTTTTATCCATAGATGATTTTCACGGAAAATTGTTCTGCCACTCCTTGGAAAGACACATTGGCTTGCAATTTTTTTTGTGCTTGCAATGCGGCTTCAATGGCACGATTGATCTCTTTTCCCCATAAACCTTGTGCCAACAATCGATCTCGTTCCTCTTGAAAGTAAAATAACAAGAGCAAAAAGATTTCTGATTGCTGATTTTTTTCTTTTGCTAGACCCAATAATTTTTTCTGAACAAAAATAAATGCTTGCGGGTCTTTCTTCAAAAGGTAATTCACCCAACGCTTAACAGCATCCTTAGTTTCATTAAACCATTCATCCTGCGAGATTTCAACTGCTTTATGATAACTATTAGTCAAGTGGCTCAGAAGTCGACTCGTCTCTTTGGAAAGTCCTTCTTCTTGCAGCTTCTCCTGTAGTTTTTCTTTTGACAGCGGCGAAAAATGAATGATCTGACAGCGAGACTGAATCGTCGGCAAAATACGTCCTAAACTCTCGGTTTCTAAAATCGCCAAAAAGTTTCCCACCGGTTCTTCTAAAAACTTTAATAGGCTGTTGGCAGCGCTGTTGTTCATTTTGTCTGCTTGAGACAAAATAAAGATTTTCAGACGACTTTCAAAGCCGCTTTTTGAGAACTCCTCTTGCAGCTGCCGAATCTGGTCGACTTTGATCATCTGCCCATCCGGCTCGATTTGGATGACGTCAGGATGCTCTCCTTGGGCGATCCGCAGACAATTGCTGCATGTGCCGCACGGGGCTTCTTCTTGCACATTGGTACAAAAAAGGCGTTTTGCGAGCCACAGACTTAATTCGTGCTTGCCAGTCCCCTTGTCCCCTTCAAAAAGATAAGCATGAGCAATGCGCCCATGCTTGATACTTTTTTTTAGTTGGGCAAAAACAAGAGGCTGATATTCTTGTAGAAATAACTCCTCCATGAAAAGCTCCTTTTTTAATATTGATGGAATCCGTCAACCGGTAGCACGAACACAGTTGCTCCGCCGACTTCGACTTCGACTGGATAAGGAACTTGACCGTCTAAGGAAATGTCTAAAGACATCGGTGTCGAGACATATTGTTTTCTTGATTGACAGGTTTTTTTGATCAATTCTAATGCATCTTGTACCCGATCGTCTTCAATACCAATGATAAACGTACTGTTGCCAGCCTTTAAAAACCCACCCGTTGAGGACAATTTTGTAGCACGGATATTGGCATCAATAAACTCATTTGCCAAACGATTACTGTCTTTGTCTTGTACGATTGCCATAATTAATTTCATGGGACCATCTCCTTTGTGTTATCCAACCTACTCTAGATTGACTTGAAGTAAGCAGGATACGATTCAACGATTGCTGAATAGCTGGATTCAACAACTTCTTGTAACCCCATTCTAGCATCAATCTTATGAATGCGTACAGGATTTTCTTCCGCCAGCTTAAGATACGCATGACGAACCCGTTGGTGAAACTCCAATCCTTCCGAATCTAAGCGGTCATATTGATGTGCGCGGTTTTCTTGGATGCGACGCAAGCCAGTATCAGAGTCAACATCTAGATACAAGGTAAAATCAGGCGTCGTTCCTTCCGTCGCAAACTCGTTGATCCGTGCGATCTCAGGAATCCCGATGCGGCGTCCAGCTCCTTGATAGGCAAGCGAACTGTCAACAAAGCGGTCACAAATCACGATGTGTCCAGCATTTAATGCCGGCAGGACAACCTCAATCAAGTGTTGGCGGCGGGCCGCTGCATAAAGTAAGGCTTCCGTCCGCTCATCCATTTCTTCATTTCGCGGATCTAAAATAATTTTACGAATCTTTTCAGCGATTTTAACTCCGCCAGGTTCTCTTGTTTTCACGATTTTTCTTGTTGCTTCAAGCTGTAACCGAGGATACAACTCTTCGATCACACTGGTTTTTCCAGCACCATCCGGTCCTTCGATGGTTATAAACAATCCATTCACCCTAATTGCCTCCAATATCTTTATAATTCTCGGCGACCTTCTACTGCTTTTAGCAAGGTCACTTCATCCGCGTATTCAATATCGCTGCCCACAGATAAGCCATGAGCCAAACGCGTGACTTTAATACCAGCAGGCTTGATCAAACGTGACATATACATCGCCGTTGCTTCACCTTCCGTGGTCGCATTGGTCGCAATAATCACTTCTTTGACCTGATCATCATGCAGCCGCTGTATCAGCGATGCAATGTTGATATCTTCTGGACCTGTCCCTTCCATCGGGGATAACACGCCATGCAGCACATGATAAAGTCCATGATACTCCCGGACTTTTTCTAGTGCCATGACATCTTTAGGCTCTTCAACCACTAAAATCGTTTCTTTGTCTCTTGTTGGATCACTACAGATCTCACAAGGATCTTCTTCAGTTATATTTCCGCAAATACTGCAAAAGTGCAAATCTCGTTTGACACTAAGCAACGATTTGGCAAACTCATTGACGACTTCTTCTTTCATATCGATCGTATAAAATGCCAAACGTGTCGCGGTTTTTTGTCCGATTCCCGGCAGTTTCATGTAACTGTCGATCAATCGGGCGATCGGTTCAGGATATTGCACCGTCATTTCTCCTTTTATAGACCCGGAATGTTTCTTGTGTATTTGCCCATCGTTTGTTCCGATTCTTTTTCAATTTTCTTCAATCCGTCATTGACAGCTAAAATGATCATATCTTGCAGCATTTCCACATCGTCAGCATCAACGATCGCTTCATTGATAGTAATGTCTTGTAACGTCTTATCGCCAGTAAAGGTCGCTTTGACATAGCCATTTGTCGATTCGCCGATAAATTGTTTGCTGTTCAGCGCTTCTTGTTCTTTCATCATTTCTTTTTGCATTTTTTGCATTTGTTTCATCATGCCTTGCATATTTCCCATGCCTCGCATCATTATCAATCACTCCATTTTCATTAATTTTCTTCAATGCTGGTTAATTCACCAAATAACTCTTGCGCTTTTGTTACTAAGTCGTCATTTTCAGGTTCGACAGGAGCGGCTTCGGTCTCTTCTTGGTCTACTTCAATTTCCGTATCTGCCGTTGCTTGACCGCCGGCCAAAAACTCTTGCCGTAGTGCTGGCCAACTTTCTTTTGTGATAAAGACAGCCTGGGGGGCGTAGTCTTTGATCATGCGAGACAATTGATTATGGATCATCAATTGAAACTCTTGGTCGTTACTTGCTCGCTGGCATAAGATCTCATAGTCAAAAGCGATCACGACGCCCGATTCGCTGGCAGCTTTTGCTTCACTGGAATGCAGCATCGCTCTTTGCGTCACGGAAAGAGACATCAAAAGATCGTCCCAAACATTGCGAACGTTTGCCAAGTCTTTCTTCGTTGCACTTTTCAGTACTTGGAACACGCGTTCCTTTGGTAAACGGAACGTAGTGGTCGCCTTGGCTTTCTTCACTGGCGCAGTGGTTTCCGCAACGGCACCTGCCGGTCGATTCTCCTGCAGTCGTTGCACCTCTGCCTGAAGTTTTTGCAATGCTTGCCGTAACTGCGCCACTTCTTGACTATTATCAGCTGAATTGCTAGCAACAGCAGCACTTTCTGGATCATTGGCTAATTTGACCACAGCCACTTCCAAATAAATCGTAGGATTGTTCGTAAATCGTACTTCATTTTGCGTATCGTTTAAGACCGTGATCCAGTGATAGATTTTTGCTGGCGGGGTATTTTTTGCCAGTGTTTGAAACGCTTCAGTCAACTGCAGCGACTTTTCAGATAGCAGCTGCGGCGCTTGTTGATACATCAGCAAGTCTCGACAATAAACCAACAAGTTTTCCAATAAACGTCGGGCTTCTTTACCAGAGTCTAATAACTCCCGCAAGGTCGCTAACGCATCGGCAACTTCTTTTTCCCCGCAAGCCTGCATCAGACGGTCCATCATTTCATAGGACAAGCTGCCCGTCACTTCAAGAGCATCTTGGGTCGTTACGGTTCCATCACTAAAAGCGATCGCCTGGTCGGTGATACTCAAGGCATCCCGCATACCGCCTTCTGCGGCTCGCGCAATGATCTGTAAAGCTTCTGCTTCATAATTGATCTCACTAGTAGTAAGGACCGTTTCTAAATGACCCACGATATCTTGCGTATTGATCCGTTTGAAATCAAAGCGTTGGGTTCGGGAAATGATCGTTGCTGGAATCTTATGGGGCTCTGTTGTTGCCAAAATAAAGACAACATTTTTCCGTGGTTCTTCCAATGTTTTTAGTAAAGCGTTGAATGCGCCTGTTGACAACATGTGCACTTCATCAATGATATAAACTTTGTATTCAGCTTGAGTCGGTGCATAGTTCGCACGATCACGAATAAAGCGAATTTCTTCTACACCGTTGTTGCTTGCCGCATCGATTTCGATCACGTCTTCTTGCGTCCCTGCTGTGATTGAGCGACACATGTCGCACTCATTGCAAGGCTCACCGTTGACCTGGTTCGGACAATTGATGGCTTTGGCAAAAATTTTCGCTGCACTTGTTTTCCCGGTTCCTCGAGGACCCGTAAATAAATAGGCATGCGAGATCTGGTTTTGATCGATTGCATTTTTTAAGGTTTGGGTAATTGCTTTTTGTCCGACAACATCATCAAAACGCTGAGAACGCCAAACACGATATAATGCTTGATAAGCCATAGTTTTCCACACTCATTTCAAAATTCGCTACCTTCTATTATACGTAATATCAGCCAAAAAAACCACCGTTTGCGTGGGGGAATCTCAAAAGAAATGGAAATTTAATCCGCAACCTCCAATTTGTCTCTTTTATTCAAATCCACCTGCGAACGAACCGTTTATTGATGGATTTTGCGAAAAACTCCTCTCCAACTTTAGACTGATAACGTAAATCTCACCTCCTATGGTATAATGAATCTATGTTCATCTATTGTGATGAAAACAATTTAAAGGAGGACTGAAAATGGGTATTATCAAAGCGGCAACAAGCGCAATTGGCGGCGGATTAGCAGATCAATGGCTAGAGGTGATCGAGCCTGACAATATGAGCGATTCGACAGTAATGACAAAAGGTGTCAAAGTGCGGCGTAATGACAAACGCGGTTCCAACAGAAAAGGCACGGAAGATGTCATCACTGATGGCTCAGTGATCCATGTCTATCCGAATATGATGATGTTATTGGTTGATGGCGGGCGAATCATCGATTATACCGCCGAAGAAGGCTACTATACAGTGAAAAACGAATTAGCGCCTTCAATGTTAAACGGTTCATTGAAAGATGCGATTTCTGAAACGTTTGACCGCTTTAAGTTTGGTGGCGTTACACCGCAAAAACAACAAGTTTTTTATATCAATCTACAAGAAATCAAAGGGATTCGCTTCGGTACTTCCTCGCCTTTGAATTATTTTGACAACTTTTACAACGCAGAACTTTTCTTGCGGGCGCACGGAAACTATTCCTTACGAATTACCGATCCAATTTTGTTCTATACGAATGCGATCCCAAAAAACAAAAGTCAAGTCGATATCAACGACATCAACGAGCAGTACTTAGCTGAATTTTTGACCGCCCTACAAACAGCGATCAACAAAATGTCCGCTGATGGCGAACGAATTTCTTACGTTCCATCTAAGAGCATGGAATTAAGCAAATATATGGGAACAGTTCTTGATGACAGCTGGCGAGAACTCCGAGGAATGGAAATCGTTTCGGTTGCCGTCGCAAGCATCTCTTATACGGATGATTCCGTAAAATTGATCAACATGCGGAACCAAGGGGCAATGTTAGGCGACCCTTCGATTCGTGAAGGCTATGTTCAAGGTTCGGTTGCTCGTGGTATGGAATCTGCCGGTAGCAATGCCGCTGGCGCTACGACTGGGTTTGTTGGCATGGGCATGGGGATGAATGCTGGTGGCGGTTATTTGAACCAAGCGTCACAAAACAACCAGCAGCAGATGCAGCAGCAACAGGCACCCGCACAAAACAACGCCGATCATTGGGACTGCCCACAATGCGGCACCTCCAATACTGGTAAATTCTGCAGCAATTGCGGCACGCCAAAACCAACGAGCGATGGACCAAGCCTGAAAATGAAATGCAGCGATTGTGGTGAAGTGATCGATTTAGCCAACGGCATTCCAAAATTCTGTCCGAATTGCGGCAAACCTTTCAAAGGTGTCCCAGTAGACTAATTGAGGAGGATTGCTGATGGATGTTATCACACATAAGTGCCCCAATTGCGGGGGCGCTTTAACTTTTGATCCTGGCGATCAAAAATTTCATTGTCCATTTTGTCTGAGTATTTTTACTGAAGACGAAGTCACTGCCTTTGAAGAAAAGCAAAAAGAAGCGCAAATGGCCGCTGATTCTTCTGTAGATGCCACGGCTGCCTCAGTGACGGAGCCGAGCCTTGAAGAAGAAGTGCAGCAACAAGCCAATGCACAAGCGGGACAGATGGACCTTTTCACCTGCCCCAGCTGCGGTGCTGAAATCGTGACGGATGCAACTACAGCTGCAACCTATTGCTACTTTTGCCATAACCCGGTCGTTTTATCTGGACGGCTTTCGGGAGAATTTTTGCCAAACAAAGTCCTTCCCTTTGCGATCGAAAAAGAAGAAGCAACGCAAAAGTTTTTAGAATGGGCGCAAAAGAAAAAATTCGTCCCACGGGATTTCTTCGACCAAGCACAAGTAGAGAAATTGACTGGCGTATACTTCCCTTATTGGGTCGTCGATGCCGAGATGAACGGCTCCCTTTCAGGAATGGGTACCTCCTTGCGAATTTGGCGAGTGGGTGACATTGAATATACCGAGCATAAACAATACGACGTCTTGCGACGAGGCAAAATCAAAATAAACGAATTACTCAAGCATGCGTTGTCAAAAAATGTTCAGCAAAAAATGGTGACTGGCGTTCAGCCGTTTCCCCTTGAAAAAGCTGTTAATTTTCGCAGTCAGTATTTAGCCGGCTTCCAAGCAGAAAAAAGAGACATTGAATACATTGATCTTTCCGACGAAGTCAAAAACGAATTATCGGGGTATGCTGAAAATCTGCTAGCAGGTACCGTCAATGGCTATACTAGTTTTAAACGCAACAATCGATCCATCAATCTAACAAAAGAAGAAAACAATTACGTTTTGCTTCCTGTATGGCTAGTGACCTATCGAGCCGATGATGAAAACAAGAGTGCCTTTTATTATGCGATGAATGGGCAAACAGGAAAAGTCAGCGGTGTTTTACCGATCAGTTACAAACGCTTGGGAATCGTCAGTGGCGCAATTTTCGCGGCAACGACCATCCTCGCATTGATTGGAGCGTATTTCTTATGAAAAAACTATCTTATTTGTTGCTTCTGCTGGTTGGCTTTTTCTTCACCACCCTGCCCGCCTTTGCAGCCGAAGAGACAGTCGCAGACCACGCTGGACTTTTTACCGAACAAGAGATCCAGAAGTTAAATGAAGAAGCAGAAGCGCTGAATGCGAAGATCAAAGGCGAAGTGTTTATTCAAACAACGAACAGCAACACGGGAGATATCGAGTTGTATACTGATCGGTATCTTTCACGACGGATCGGCAACGACAACAACGGATCCGCTTTGGTGATCGATATGTCGCAACGTAAATTTCACGTTTCGACTTCTGGAAACATGATCGATTACCTCACCGATTCACGTCTAGACAAGCTACTTGATGCGGTATTTGATCAGATGGCAGAGGGAAATTATTATCAAGCGGCATTGGTCTATCTGCAAAAAGCAGAAGGTTTTGTGGAAGCGGGTGTTCCTGCCGATCATTATCGTATCGA
Source organism: Enterococcus sp. DIV1368d (assembly GCF_050542975.1). Classification (NCBI taxonomy): domain Bacteria; kingdom Bacillati; phylum Bacillota; class Bacilli; order Lactobacillales; family Enterococcaceae; genus Enterococcus; species Enterococcus sp. DIV1368d. Next base: position 2,178,215 of record NZ_CP172939.1, read on the forward strand.
TCGTGATACCGGAAAAATTACTTATTACAAAGTGATGACGCCACTAGAAATTGCTATTTGCTTAGCGATCGCGGCAGTGATCAGTATCGCCTTTTTCATCATTGTTAAATCCCGTTACCAATTAAAGATGGGTGGCTACAAATTTAACTATCTAGAAAAATCAAGTATTGATCTAACCCAAAAAGAAGATCGCTTAGTCAACTCCTTTGTCACAACCAGACGAATCCCCCGTCCTTCGAATAATGGTGGAGGCGGCGGTGGCGGCGGTTTTTCTGGCGGTGGCGGCGGCAGTACGACCCACTCTTCTGGCGGCGGTACTTTCGGCGGCGGCGGACGCAGTTTCTAATCGTTGAATAGTTGTTTTGAATGTAAAAAAGAGTTCCTTCAAACGGGAACTCTTTTTTTTTACTGCTATTCATACCATGAATCGACAAGATCCTTTAGCTATCGTCACAATGATTTTGACCCTATCGAAGGTAAAGATATAGAGATCCTTTTGATAATTTCAAATGCACCTCATCGATTTTACTTGAGTATGCTTTTTATTCAAATCATTTCCTTAAACACAGAGAAATCAATATTGCCGCCGGAGACCAAAGCCACAGTTTTCTTTCCTCGAAGTAAATGATCGATCTGTCCGCTTAAAATCGCCGCTGTACTTAATGCACCAGCACCTTCTGCAATGACTTTTTCCTTCAAAGCCAAGTAATGGATCGCTTGTTCGATGTCGGATTCTTCAACTAAGACCGTTTCATCGATACGGGTCTTTAAAACATCATAGGTCAGCTCCCCTGCTAAAGCAACATCACAGCCATCGGCAATCGTTCTACTGCGACGATTGGCTACCAGCTTTTGCTGCCAGATCGATGCGATCATACCATAAACGCCATAGGATTGAACGCCGATGATTTTGACTTCTGGACGAAGTTCTTTTAAGGCTAAAGCCATCCCAGCGATCAACCCACCACCGCCGATGGGAATAATGACATTATCAACATCTGGAAGATCCTCTAACAGTTCGATCGCAATCGTTCCTTGCCCCTCCATTACTGCACGATCATCAAAGGGAGAGACAAAAACTTCGCCACTGTCTTTCATGGCGTCTACTGTCAGTTGTTTGGTTTCATCAAACGTCTCTCCTGCTAAAACGACTTGTGCGCCATAGCTTCTTGTCGCCTCTATTTTTGTTTTAGCAGCCGTTAATGGCATAAAGATTCGGACATTGATCCCCAGTAACGATCCGGCCAGAGCAACACCTTGCGCATGATTCCCTGCAGAACAGGCGATGACACCGCGAAGTTTTTCTGCATCAGTCAATGAAGCGAGCTTGTTATACGCCCCCCGTGCTTTAAAGGAGCCGGTACGCTGTAGATTTTCTAATTTCAAAAATATCGCGCCCTCTTTTTCTTTGCCTAAAATATTACTTGGTGCAAGTGGTGTATGGATCATGATTGGTTTCAATCGTCGATACGCAGCAGCGATCCCCAGACTGTCCGTCAACACTTCCTCAATCACAAACGTTCCCCCTTTTTTGTTTTTTTATACTCTCATTGAAGCACAGAACTTATAGAAAAACAAACTGGGGAACTCGTACAAGCAAATAGCACTTCCCTATCCTTTACACGTCAATGTCACCAACTATTCTTACAGAAGAATTTTCAGAAAATAATGACATTTCTTTTCTGAAGTGCTATACTTAGAAAAATTAAAAAAGGGTGTGAACGAATGACAATCGATTGGTCAAATTTAGGGTTTTCTTATATCAAGACGCCATGGCGTTTTTTGGCAACATGGAAAGACGGTTCTTGGAATGAAGGCGAACTTACCGAGGATAATTATCTGCATATCCACGAGGGATCAACCGCTCTTCATTATGGACAGCAATGTTTTGAAGGACTAAAAGCCTACCGAAGAAAAGATGGCGGCATCAATTTGTTCCGTCCAGACGAAAATAGCAAACGGATGAATCGCAGTGCCTATCGCCTGCGCATGCCAGAGGTTCCTGAGGACTTTTTCTTAGATGCGGTAAAACAAGTAGTAAAAGCAAATCAGGAATATGTTCCGCCTTATGGCAGCGGCGCCACCTTGTATATTCGTCCTCTATTGATTGGGGTCGGAGAAAACATCGGTGTCAGTCCAGCACCAGAGTATATTTTTACGGTTTTTTGTATGCCTGTCGGTCCTTACTTTAAGGGCGGATTGACACCGACCAATTTCATTGTTTCTGATTATGATCGCGCTGCACCAAATGGTACTGGCGCAGCCAAAGTTGGTGGAAATTATGCTGCGAGTCTGTTGCCTGGATACGAAGCCCATCAGCGGAAATTTTCCGACTGCATCTATCTGGATCCAGAAACGCATACCAAAATCGAAGAAGTCGGTTCTGCTAACTTTTTCGGAATCACGGCTGACAATGAATTTGTGACACCAAAATCTCCTTCTATTTTGCCAAGTATCACAAAATATTCATTGCTGCATCTAGCGCAACACTCATTAGGATTGACCCCTGTTGAAGGCGATGTTTATCTTAATGAGCTGGATCGGTTTGTCGAAGCGGGTGCCTGCGGAACAGCTGCTGTTATCTCCCCAATCGGCGGGATCCAAAACGGTGAGGATTTTCATGTGTTCTATAGTGAAACGGAAGTTGGTCCACAAACAAAAGCATTGTATGATCAATTGACCGGCATTCAATTTGGAGATATTGCGGCCCCAACAGGTTGGATCTTTGATGTCCCATTGAAATAGCCACACCCATAGACCATCATAAAACGAACGGTCCACTGTGATCGTTCGTTTTATTCTCTTTCCGCCAACCAATTCCTTTCCATCAGGAGAGAATTGATTGCCACAACTCTTTCGACTTGTTACAATCATAGCAAAGGGAGGCGTAATGATGGGTAAACGACTCGGCTATTCTTTGCTTGCAACAGCATTGTATTTGGTGGTTTCCAATATCGGTAATCTCGTTTTTGGTATCAACCGCAGCTTTAGCTGGACCACAACATTGTGGGAAGCATTTTTCTTTTTTATTTTTGTGTTTCTATTCCAACAATTCCGAAAAAAATAAGCAGTGATCCTCGCTAGTAAGAAACGGGGATCGCTGCTTATTCCTTTTGCAGGAATTTCATGTACTAAAAAAAAAGCGCCAAATCCCTTCATACAAAAGGATTTGACACTAAGAAAAATTATTTAACTGTTACTGAAGCGCCAACTTCTTCTAAAGCTGCTTTCAATGCTTCAGCTTCGTCTTTAGAGATGCCTTCTTTAACTGCTGAAGGAGCTCCGTCAACGACTGCTTTCGCTTCTTTCAAGCCTAAGCCAGTTGCTTCACGAACTGCTTTGATAACTTTAACTTTTTGATCGCCAGCTGCAGTCAATTCTACAGTGAATTCAGTTTGTTCTTCAGCAGCACCAGCATCGCCAGCTCCACCAGCTACAGCTACAGGAGCTGCAGCAGATACGCCAAATTCTTCTTCGATAGCTTTAATTAAATCGTTTAATTCTAAGATTGTCGCGCCTTTTAGCTCTTCGACAATGTTTTCAATGTTCAATGCCATTTTGTTTTCCTCCATTTAAGTAAGTAGTTTAGTTTTTTAATACTGAAAAATCATGCGGCAATTATGCTGCATCTTCTTCTTTTTCTGCCACTGCTTTGACAGCGTAAGCCACGTTGCGGATAGGTGCTTGTAGCACAGATAGCAACATAGAAAGAAGTCCTTCGCGGTTTGGCAATTTCGCCAATGCAGTAATTTCTTCCAATGAAGAAACTTTGCCTTCGATGATACCACCTTTGATTTCTAAAGCTTTTGCGTCTTTTGCGAAATCGTTAATGATTTTTGCAGGTGCAACAACGTCTTCGTTACTGAATGCTACGGCAGTAGGACCAGTGAATACTTCACCTAAACCTTCTAGACCAGCTTTTTCAGCAGCACGAGAAAGAATTGAGTTTTTGATAACTTTCATCTCAACGTTTGCATCACGCAATTGTTTACGTAAGCGAGTTACTTCATCAACAGTTAGTCCACGGTAGTCAACAACGACTACAGATGCGGCTGCAGAGAATTTTTCACTCACTTCATCAACGATCGCGGATTTTTTAGCGATAGCTGCTTCACTCATTTATATTTCACCTCCTGATTTTGATGGAAGAGTTTCTTCGAAACGAACGGTTCCTATGTCTTAAAAAAAGACAATAAAAAACTCTATGCCACCGTAGACATAGAGGGACTATTGAAGGTTCTCAATAAACGTCCTCGGTAGGAAATTAAGGCAAATGCCACCTACTGTCTTCGGTACAGTTAAACTTTTAACCTTGACTACCTTACCATAGATAAGGCAGTCAAGTCAATAAAAGTTTTAAATTTTTGTATTAAATTAGAAAGAAGCTTGTTCTACATGGATCCCAGGTCCAAATGTTGTTGTAACTGAGATATTTTTCATGTATTGACCTTTTGCTGCTGAAGGTTTAGCTTTCAACAATGTTTCATGGATTGTTTTGAAGTTTTCGATTAATTTGTCATCTTCAAATGAAACTTTTCCGATTGGTACGTGGATGTTTCCAGCTTTGTCAACACGGTAAGTTACTTTACCAGCTTTAACTTCGTTAACTGCTTTTGTTACGTCCATTGTTACTGTACCAGTTTTAGGGTTAGGCATCAAACCTTTAGGGCCTAACACACGACCTAATTTACCAACAGTAGCCATCATGTCAGGCGTTGCAACAACAACGTCAAAATCGAACCAGCCACCTTGGATTTTTTGAACCATATCGTCGTCACCAACGAAATCAGCACCAGCTGCTTCTGCTTCTTTGGCTTTATCGCCTTTAGCAAAAACTAAAACTGTTTGTGTTTTACCAGTACCGTTTGGTAATACAACCGCGCCACGGATTTGTTGATCCGCTTTTTTAGGGTCTACGTTTAATTTGTAAGCAACTTCAACCGTTGCGTCGAATTTTGCAATATTTGTTTCTTTTGCCAAAGCTACTGCTTCTTCAACTGAATAAGCTTTTGTAGCATCAACTTTTTTCAATGCTTCTTGCATTTTTTTGCTTTTTTTAGCCATTTTGTTTCCTCCTTGATGTGGTTATAACGGTAGAACCTCCCACGTGTCCCATATTTTTCAATATGAAGCCGACTGAGAAGCTACTTCCTTAGGGCTGTAATTATTCTACAGTGATCCCCATGCTTCGTGCAGTTCCTTCAACCATGCGCATTGCTGCTTCAACGTCAGCTGCGTTTAGGTCTTCCATTTTCAATTCAGCGATTTCTTTTACTTGATCGCGTGAAACTTTTGCAACTTTTGTTTTGTTTGGTTCGCCTGAACCTTTTTCAACGTTTGCTGCTTTTTTCAACAATACTGCTGCTGGTGGTGTTTTTGTAACGAAAGTAAATGAGCGGTCTTCGTATACAGAGATCACTACTGGAATGATCAAACCTGCTTGATCAGCTGTACGAGCATTGAATTCTTTAGTGAATCCCATGATGTTGATACCCGCTTGACCTAGCGCAGGACCTACCGGTGGAGCTGGTGTTGCTTTACCTGCAGGAATTTGCAATTTAACGATTTTTTCTACTTTTTTTGCCACGAGACATACCTCCTTGAGTCCGTGATGTGGTTAATTGGAGATCCAAATTTCTCCTCCCACTTTGGTGATTCATGTGCACACACAAAAAACGTGTGACGAAAGCACACTGGAATATTATAGCATCTTTAAGGAATAATTCAAGGTTTTTCAGCTGATTTTTTTGAAAAAATACTCACCATCGCTTTTCGTCATTCCTTTGATAAAAAAATAAATAAAAATCCCTTGCTTTTGGTCTGCTTTTTTCATTCTCTCATTTTTTTATGCTACACTACTACTGGAATTCTTCCCTATTCGTTTACTACTATCGAGGTGAAAAAAATGGAACAATTAAAATACCGCAGTGTATTTGATATAATCGGTCCCATCATGGTGGGTCCCAGCAGTTCTCATACAGCCGGTGCGGCTCGGATCGGAAAAATCGTTCGCAGTATTTTTGGCGAACAGCCAGACAGTGTTGATATCCTTTTGTATGAATCGTTTGCCAAAACCTATCGCGGTCATGGAACCGATATTGCGTTAGTTGGCGGTCTTTTAGGCATGGAGCCAGATGATGCTCGCCTAGCAGACTCTTTAAAAATCGCTTATGAGAAAGGGATCGAAGTCCTATTCGTTCCTAAAAAAGAAAAAGCGGAACATCCAAATATGGTCAAGATGATTTTGACAAAAGGTAGCCACAAACTTTCTGTCACTGGTATCTCGATCGGTGGTGGTAATATTCAAATTTCAGAGCTTAACGGCTTCAAAATTTCTCTGACGCTGGGTACGCCAACTTATGTGATCGTTCATCAAGATGTTCCAGGAATGATTGCAAAAGTAACCAATTTACTATCAGAGGCTCAAATCAATATCGGTACGATGACCGTAACAAGAGAAGCTGTCGGTGATAAAGCAATCATGATCATCGAAGTCGATCAGCGCAATGATCAGCTGGCGCAACAAATCAAAGTTTTGCCACACGTTTACAGCGCTGCGTATTTTGATTAAAGGAGAAAAGGCACATGTTCTATACAATAGAAGAATTAGTAACAGAGAGTAAAAATTATCCTTCCGTTGCAGAGATGATGATTGCGATCGAAGCTGAAAATACTGGCCGTAGTCGCGAACAGATCCTTGCAATCATGGAAAAGAATTTAGTTGTTATGGAACAATCAGTCGCTGAAGGTGTCGCTGGTGTAAAATCGGTGACGGGATTGACCGGCGGCGATGCGACACGCATGAACGACTACCTTGCTGCCGGTGATTTTTTAAGCGGAGAAACCATTCTACAAGCGGTCCAAAATGCCATTGCAGTCAACGAAGTCAATGCGAAAATGGGCTTGATCTGTGCAACACCGACCGCCGGTAGTGCGGGTGTTGTTTCTGGTGTCTTGATGGCCGTACGTGAACGTTTGGCACTGACTCGAGCGCAACAAGTCGACTTTTTGTTTACAGCCGGCGCCTTTGGTCTAGTGATTGCCAACAATGCCTCGATTTCTGGAGCCGAAGGCGGTTGTCAAGCGGAGATCGGTTCTGCTAGCGCAATGGCAGCGGCAGCTTTGGTTTGTGCAAAAGGTGGCACCCCTCACCAAGCGGCTCAAGCGGTGGCGATCACCCTCAAAAATATGATGGGCTTGATTTGTGACCCTGTCGCGGGCTTAGTCGAAGTCCCATGCGTGAAGCGCAATGCCCTGGGATCTTCCCAAGCCTTTATCTCTGCCGACATGGCACTGGCAGGAATCGAAAGTGTTATCCCACCTGATGAAGTGGTCTTAGCGATGTATCAAGTCGGTCGCCAAATGCCTAGCATTTTCAAGGAAACGGCTGAAGGCGGTCTAGCCATGACACCGACTGCCCAACGCTTGCAGGCAGAAATCTTAGAAGCCAATCGTTGATTTTTTTAGAAACGAACACGAATAAAAACCAACCAAGAACAACCAATCGTTGCTTGTTCTTGGTTGGTTTTCATTTTCCCATGATTTCCAGCGACGAAAAGACAAGTAATCCACACTTGTTAAACAAGTAACAAACGACATTGGCGGTTTTTCTACTCCCACTCGCCTAACCTATAGTGTTTCTTTTGGGCAACGGGTTTTAATACCTTCACAGGCTCGGAAAATTTAGGTTTCCCTTCTGTTTGATCCAACGTGACCAATGGCTGCTCGCTTTCTTGTGCTTTCAAGTCCATTTGTGGTTTTTCTTCCTGGGTAGCTTGTGCCTGATCGGCTGATTTTTGCCAGAGCTGTTTGCTGAGATCCAATAAGGGAATGATCATCATGGCGACGAGCCCGCCAGAAAAACCATTGTTATACAGATTCAAACCTCCATGTAAGAAATCAATATTCAGTACCATTGAGGCGTGGACAAAACCGACCACCAAGCCGCCTTTCCAGCCATAGGCATTCGTTACTGCACAGAGCATCATCGCAAAAATCGCTGACGTGACTGTAACCGTCTCGTTGATGGTGTATACGCTCAATAGATTGGCGATCGTCACCCCTGCCAATAAAGGCAGCGAGTTAAACACATGAGAGCCACAAGCAGAAAAGCCGATGACACAAAAGATCGCACCGATAACTGGTCCATTTAAAACCGCTCCAATACTGACAACGTAAGCCACTAACAAGAATGTCATTAACCCCATATTGATCATCGTATTATAAACGCCAGTATCCCTTAAAATATCTCGCTCGATTTTGCCACTATGCGACCAAATCGCTCGCATATTCAATCGTTTTTTCTTGATCGCCATCAACAAGCCATAGCCGACGAATACCCCTCCTAAAACCAGCATCATAAAAATCAATCGAGGTTGCTGCTCTTGAGATACTAATGTTCTTAGCTCGATCGTCAAGCCAAACATTCGGCAGATGGCAGCGACCAGTGTACATAGCATCCCTGAAGTAAATCCCGCACTGTATAGACTGACGCTTTGAAACAGCGCTTGAAAGTATAAGGCCATAGGAACCATCAAAAAACCGGTGAAGATCCCAATGCCATACCCCATCACTAGACTAAAGTATGGTGGTAAGGAATCATTGAAAGCAAAATAGCTGACGATTGGGGAAACCGATGACCCATAGAGGGCGATCAACAGAAATTTTTTCAATGGTTCGTTCATAAAATACGAATACAGTCGAACGCCTAAAAATATTGGGATAAAATTAAGGAGATTTTTTCCAAAAAAACCATAGCCAGTCACCATGAAGATCGCAGAGACTGCACCGCCCGTGATCGGTACCCGATAGTGATAGCAAATCGAGATCGCTACAAAGGTCATCAGACTGCTATTTAACAAAGCCGTCCCTACCGAGGTCATGGCAATATAATCGGTGACTAAATGACTTTCCGAAAACAAAATCAACTTGAGCTCTTCGATTGCCACCATTGGATCAAAAAACAACATAGCAAAGAAAAATAGCAGCAAATTGAAAAGAAATAACAAGCTATATCCATTATGTACAGAGATCATCCCTTTACCATGGGGATGAAAATCATTGTGAAACTTTACTCTAAAAAAAGTGACTAGTTTTGACATAGGACCCCTTCCTCTTATAAAGCGCTTACTTATTTTGAGAAAAAAAGTGGGCCAACGAATTGGTCCACTTTATTCTCATTACTGTTATTTTACCGTAAAAGAGTCATTCTTGCTAGTGAATCCAGTAGTTAAATCTTATCTACTTGCTCAAAATCAAGTTCTGTACTCGTTTCACGACCGAACATATCGATGTTCACTTTTAGTTTTTGTTTTTCTTCATCGATTTCTGCTACTTGTCCTTCTAGACCAGAAAACGCACCTTCGATGATTTTGACGGTTTCGCCAATTTCTACTTCCAGTTCAACTGTCCGAGTGCTCATACCGATCGAACGTAAAATTGAATTGATTTCTTCTTGTAATAAAGGCGCTGGCTTGCTTCCTGCACCATGGGAACCAACGAAACCTGTTACCCCAGGAGTATTACGTACAACGTACCAAGATTCATCCGTCATGACCATTTCAACTAATACATAGCCAGGAAATGTTTTATGAACGATTTCTTTGGTTTTGCCGTTTTTTTCTTCTGTTTCTACTTCTTCGGGAACGACGACACGGAAAATATAATCACCCATACCCATGCTTTGTGCACGTGACTCTAGGTTCGCTTTTACTTTGTTTTCATAGCCAGAATACGTATGCAGTACATACCAATTTTTTTCAAAAGATTCCATTTTTTTCGGACTCCCCATCTTTTTGTAAAATAAAAAAACCTCAGCTGCACCGAAGTTTTTCCTCAAAGCGATTATAGCATGATTTGCGATAAATGACTAGCGCTATCAGTAAGAAGTCTTACTTTAGGATCCAATTGAAGACTGTTTGAATCAGTGTGTCCATCACAAAGAACATCAATGCAAAAATAATGGTTGTTTGAATCACCACAAAGGTATCTTTACGTAATTGCTTTTTCGATGGCCAAGAAACGTTTTTCATTTCTTCAACAACATTTTTCAAAAATTTCATTTGATTCCCTCCTTACTTCGTTTCACGATGCAACGTATATTGATTACAATACTTGCAAAATTTGTTGATTTCAAGGCGTTCGCCTTTTTTACCTTCACTGACTGATTTTGAATAGTTGCGGGATCCGCAGACAGAACAAGCCAAAGCAGCTTTTTTTGTTGCCATCTTAGTGTCCTCCCCCTTTTTATAAAGTTTTCCAACACTAAAAATACCATTTATTTAAGAATGTGTCAATTTTTGATTTTCTGTCGTAAAAATATAGTTTCTTCTAATTTTGTGGTATGATAATGGTGTTAAATGGGTATTTGGGAGGGAAAATTATGTTATTAAAAACAATGGTTTACAAAAAACGCGATTTAACAACGGTAAAAGAAACAGCTACTTTAGAAGAAGCGCTGGCAATTTTGGAAGAATCTGGTTATCGTTGTGTGCCTATCCTAGATGAATCAGGCAAGATTTTCAGAGGAAATATTTATAAAATGCACATTTATCGCCACAAAGCAAACGGCGGCGACATGACTTTGCCAGTCACTTATCTACTAAAAAATGCGACCAAATTTATTTATGTCAATTCTTCTTTCTTTAACGTTTTCTTCACGATCAAAGAATTGCCTTATATTGCTGTATTAGATGAAAACAATCAATTTTATGGCATCTTGACACACAGTTCTTTGTTGAACATGTTGTCACAGTCATGGAGTGTTGAGCAAGGAAGCTATGTGTTGACGATCGCATCAACTGGTCAACAAGGCGACTTAGCAGTCATCGCAAAAATAATCGCAAAATACAGCAGTATTGCCAGCTGTATCACACTGGATATCGGTAAAGATGAATTTATCCGTCGTACGATGATCACTTTACCAGCGAACACATCAAAAGAATTATGCGACAAGATCGTTTCTCAACTGGAAGCAAAAAATTTCAAAGTTGTGGAGATCGAAGACCTAAAAGCAGAATAAAATAAAAGATCATTCCTAAGAAAGAAAGGAATGATCTTTTTTCTTGTTTTTTGAGAACCATCAAAGCAAAAAACAAGATTTTTTTTAAACGCGCTTATCGAAACGAACGGCACGATTGATGATATACATCACAGGTGCAGTGATCGTCATCACGATAAATTCACTCAATGCCGTTGTTGCAAAGGTTGGCCAGAAAGGTAATGCTAAGGTGATGTTTAGCATAATCGCAATCAGGAACATGCTTAATGAAAAAACAATTGTATTAAATGCGAGTCTTAAGAAAACATTTGGAATCTTCTTATGTACCAAGGCAGTTGCTCCTAAGGCTAAAAAGCTTCCGAAACCGCCGAATACGACATCCAAGATCCCCATTCCAAAGAACAAGTTATACATAACGACCCCACCGACGACACCCCACATCAATTTTCTGTTGAAAACGACTAAGTGATTCAACCCTTCAGATATTCTGAATTGAATCGCTCCTGAGGCGACTGGTGCGACCAGAACCGTTACAGCAACATAAAGTGCCATAATGATCCCATTGGCTGCGACGACACGCAAACGTTGATTGGTTAGATTTGTTGATTTTTCCATTTGATCCCTACTTTCTCCGAGTTTTGATTACGCGGGATGGTTGATGAACCGCGGTGCGCTTCGCACAAGTACTTATTATACACATTAATAGCCATATATCAATGTTAAACCAGCCAAATCCTTTTCTAAATCACCTTAAAAGCTTTTTCTAAGTCAAGTTTCTCACCGATTGCCATTCATTCAGTGCTTCTTTATTCTACTTAAACAAGCTAGTCACGGCTCATGGGGTAGCTTTTCTTTTCGGCTTCCAATAAAAGCATACTTTTGGAAAGCAAACTCAATGAGAAATACTCTTGCAAAGCCTACGCTTACTAATAAAAAAGTACCGCTAGTCATGCTGATCTTTCAGATAGCAAAACTAAAAAAAGAAGGGAGAGAAGCACTTGTAATCGATGTCGCAAATCACGTGATGGATAATCATATTTTTTTACTTTAACGAGGTACGCAATAAATATGTTACAATATACTCAAATAAACAAAAATAAAAAGGTGAAAAGTTGTAATAATGAAAAAATAGCGATCAGCTTAATAACTCTCCTTCTGATGGTCATAGCTGTTGGTTGTGGAAATGGTAATGGTAATGAAAATATCACAAAAGAAGACTTACAAAAAAATGACTGGCTTATTGAGATAGATGATGATGATGGTGAGTATGCAGTGATGACAGCCACATTTAGTGAAACGAATCTTACTATTGGTACCGATAATAGCTCGCTACAATCAGAAGAAGATGATGAACTGGAAGAGCTTGGAGTAGCTTTTGATGGGGTAGTCTGGGAAGAATTCGAGTATACCTACAACTATACCCTTGAAGACAATCAGCTAGTGATGCAAGATCCAGAATATGAAACTGAGATGTCCTACTTCTTCCTTGAAAGAGATGGTAAAAATATTATTTTTACATTTATTGAAGGAATGAACGATGAAGATGGTAGCTTTGTGCTGAAACCTCGCTAAAAAAAGGATCAGCCTATAAAGCGGGCAGCCAGTAAACTTACTTTGTGAATCCTCATATCTAGCAAAAAATACTATGGAATAAAAAACTCCTTTCCCGCTGAGGTGAAGGAATTGTTTATAGTGATCGAACCAGTTTCAAGTGCCCGATTGTGTACACATTGACTGAGTCTTTCTCTATTTAGCTGGTCGAAAGCCCGCTTTGTAAGCTTCCACCTCTGTCTTGAACATACGAATCGGACTGGTCGTTTTCTTATAGTATTGACTGCCCGGCAGGTGATAAATCTTTTGTTTTGACCCTTTGATCAACCCTTTGCCCCGTTTATCTACATATTTTTTTCGTCCATCTCGAAAGCCATTATTCGTCGTTCCAGGTGCTTTCCCACCTTTTTTTACCAGCTTAATCTGAATTGCTTCCAATTGAAAGCCAAAGCCAGAAGTTCCTGAGGACTGCCCGTTTTTTGCCCAGCCCATCCAGCCAAATTGTTGTGCATTGACTCGATAATAGACATCATAATATTTAGCGATCTCACCGGTAAGTTTGATTTGGATCGCTTCCAAACGTTGCCCCTTACCGCTTGTACCAGATAGCGCACCATTTTTTCTAAAAGATTTTTCTCATCCTTGTTTCTGAATGGATGTTTTATATTCAATACTTCCTTTATATTTTTCGTTTGTAATTTTTATTTTGATTGCTTCAAGTCGCTTCCCTTTTCCTGTAGTCCCTGACGTCTGAGCGTTTGTTTTCCATGATTGCCACCCTTGAGACTGGACATTCGTTTGATAGCTCACGCTCGGTGAAGAAGCAGCGAAAACTGTCACTGGAAAAACAACAAAACCAAGTAAGAAAACAAGTAATACAGAAACTTTTTTCATTTTATCCCATCCTTATTTTTGATTATCTCAATATAATATCTAAAAAACAAACTTTTTATAAACAATAAGTAGTTTTTTATCAAAACAACTTATATAAATGATAACAGGACTGAAAAATCAAAAGAAGGATCACTCATGGAAATGGAAAGGAGCTTTAAACGAGGAATGCGAAAATCAATTCATTTTAAGTTAGGTTTACTTATTGTATTCCTTTCAATACTCAAAGTTGATAAGTGCATAGGATAAAACTAGCTTTTCGACTACTGGTAGAATTTACCTCTCAACGCACGATGAAAGAATCGTTGTTCATTTTTCTGAAAATCTAAAATATGAGTGCTTGCGATATGGTATAATCTATTTCGTTGAAATTGTTTTGAGAGGATGGCATGATTGAAATTATTTGGATTGACCTTTGGCTTAAGAAATGTAAAAACTGGCATTAGTGTATTTCTATGTATTTTGATTAGTTTTCTTTTGAATCGTGAAACGTATGTTGTATCGACGATCACAGCTGTTTTCACATTACGAGAAGACCATGAAAACACTGTCAAATACGGGAAACATCGGATTGCCGGCAACAGCTTTGGCGCAATCGCTTCCGTGTTTTGTATTGCGATATTTAACTTTTTCGGACATTCGTCCGTTATACAAATCATTGCGATCCCTTTAGTGATCATGTTGATGATCGCTTTATTGGTCAAATTTGATTACTCCGAGGGAACAGTTGGCGCCTGTGCCACACTATTGACGATTTTATTTATGATTCCTCAAACTGAATCATACTTGTATGCCTTTAATCGGATTATTGACAGCTTCATAGGCATGACGATCGCCATACTGGTGAATCGCTTTTTCCCATTTCCCAATAAACGCACTGCACAAACGAAGGCAACACCGAGTCAGAGCGATTCGGTTTGAAACAAAGCAGAAAAAGAACCCCATCTCAAAACGGCATTGAGATGGGGTTTTAAAAATGGATCAGTTACTGAAAAATACTTGTTGGTCTTCAACTAATGGATAAGAAATCGGTACATTGCCTCCCAAATCTTCTTTATTCATATCGACTGCAACGATTTGACTATTTTCATACGTACGATAGTAATAGATCCCTTTATCTGTATTGCAGCAAGAAGTATAAATCGTGTATTCATAGTTTTCATTTCCAATATCACATAGTCCTTTTTGCTGTTCGACAGAACCTAGAATATGGAAAAACTGACTAATGCTTTCGGATTCAGATTCTCCAGAAACGGAATTCAATCGGGTAAATGCCGCTTTGACAAAACGAGACATCGAAGAAAGATCTCCTGGAAGACCTAAGCCCCCCATTCCACGACTGTACTCATCAAAATCCAGCTTGTCAGAAAAATGCGTTTCTGGTGTTTTCGATGATAACACACGGTAGTTATTCAAATTGAATAACTGGTAGTCAAATGGCGGATTATTCGTTAAGACCCCGACCGAATTTTCATGAATATGAAGACCATCACTCATACTCTCAACAACGATGGCGCTCTTTTTATCAGCAATCATCCAATGCAATGGCGATAATGGTAGTTCTTCACTAAAATTGATCTTTACCAGATTAACCTTCGCCAACAGGGCTTTTGCCTCTTCCACGGTAGCGCATTGTCCTAGTATCCATGGGATGAATTCAAAAGGCGTGACATTTTCTTTCCCCTCTTGAAACTCATTGTATACAGCATTTTCTGGAAAATTCAAACCAGCGATACCTAAGCCTTTTTCGTTGACCGCATCATAATAGAGTGGGTATTCAGCGACTCCAGCAGCAATCCCGATCATCGCATAATGGTGATCTATTTCACTTACTTTGCGAAATTTCAATTGATAATTTCTCGGAGTAATGGTCACCACTTCTTTATAAGAAACATCGTAATCAAAATTTCTGCCAAAATAATGATCCTTCGTTACATACGTTAGCGCAGTACACATCCTAATTCCTCCTAAAATAAGTTTTTACACCTTTAATTTACTCCTATCGCATTTTTTTAACAAGTAAAACGGAAGAAATATTAATAAAAAGATAATTAGACATTTTATAATTATTTTAATATGAACTAAAATTCAAAAAAAAATTTCAGCTTAAATGCCTGCCTTCTCACAGCTTGCTCACTTCGGGAACACTTGGACGACAGCTTCCGAGTTTGGTGCGAAAAGAGGAAGTTGCTACTATTTTTACCTTTCCTTTAGAAAGTTTAAAATTCTCTAAAATGCACAAAGTAAACATTGTAAGCGATTGCTAAAATAGGAAAACCTGCTATACTGTAAGTGTAAGGAGCAAGGATTCCCAGTAAAGCAGACGAAGCAGGTTCTGCAAGAAAAGAATTGTTGTCAACTTAGAATAAAAGACAAAGGATGTGGGAATTTGAGTTACTCCTTACTAATTGAATAGGATTCGGCGATGGGCATCGTTACCTGAGGATCAAAGTGGACATAAGAACCTTTGAGAACCTAGAAAGCACAATCGTCGAATCTATTTTTTTGCTCTTTTTTTCAGGCATCGTCCCCCCTCCTTCTGTCGAAACATGCTATAATTAATCGCATTGAACGAAAAAACGATATGGAGCTATTCATAAAATGAACTATTATTATCACTTCCTCGTGAACCCTGTCTCAGGCAGTGGACGAGGAAAAAAAGCGGTGGAACGTGTGCAAAAAATCGTAAAAAAACATCGTTTCCCCCATCAAGTCTATTTAACAAAGTCTCCAGGTGATGAACGAACGATTACACGAAAACTCTTAAAAGAGCGCCTCATTCCTTGGGATGAGGTCTATTTAGAAAACGGCGAGATGCTTTATCCATTATTGGTGGTTATCGGCGGTGATGGAACGTTGCACCAAGTAGTTTCAGAGTTACAACTTGAACAACAACAAATCCCCGTTGCCTATATCCCTGCTGGTTCAGGAAATGATTTTGCTCGGAGTATCGAGTTGCCGCGGGAACCAGAAAAAGCATTTTGGAAAATTGCTGGTACTACTAAGCCTCAAGAATTGACCATTATCCGTTATGAGGAGCAGATCCAAGAAGAAAATGGCATTGCTCTTAATAATGTCGGAATTGGTCTTGATGCGGCAATCGTCTATACCACCAATCACTCTGTGGCAAAAAGCAATCTAAATAAGTTTAATCTTGGCTCCTTTTCCTATATCGCTGCGATTATTCGGGTTTTGTTTCGCCAAAAAGGCTTCCCGATCTTAGTTGAGTGCAATGGGCAGCAGTTCAGTTACAAAAAAGCTTTTTTATGTACCACGACCAATCATCCTTACTTTGGCGGCGGTGTGGCGATTGCTCCAACCGCTTCAGTCAAAGAGAAAAAGTTTGATTTCGTTCTTGTCGAACGTGTGTCGCTTTTTAAGATTTTTTGGCTGATCGGCTTACTGATGCGAAAGAAACACATGAATTCACGTTACTTTCACCATCTTTCCACTTCGAAGCTGAGAATCATCTCCCCCGTTCCTCAACATGGACAAGAAGATGGCGAGGAAATGGGGCAACGCCCCTTTGATATTACCTTTACCACGGCTTCACAATTATTCTGGTGCCCATAAAAAAACGATACAAATCGCTGCTGATTTGTATCGTTTTTCTATCCGTTCGATCATTAATTTTTCGCCGAATGGTATTGCCAACGACGGCTTCCTTCTCTTCCCAAAATAAATTGGAGCATTGAAAATACGGCAGCAAAAGCAACTAGTACGAAGCCATTGAACCAAAAAGATTCTGTGAACGCTTGATTATAAGTGAGGGTTTCACTGATCAATGTATTGTTTTGTACAAACCAATAGGTTGGCGTAAACGCTGCAATTTTATTGACGATATCTGGCAGGAAATTCGCGGATACAAAGACACCACCGACAAAACAACTTCCTGTTATGAAGATATTGCTGATCCCACCGATTGCTTCTGAGTTTTTCACCAGGGAAGTGACACAAGCTGAAAAGCTGATAACTGGCAATAAAAACAAGAACGTATTCAAAATGTGGTACCAGGCTGCTGTATCCCAAGACGTGCGAATCACTAATAACACCATCAGTAGTAGAAAGCCGAAGGTCAAGAGTAGCGAGTAGCTGATCAAACTTAGAAGGATTTTCCGCTGCAATACACGCTTCGGAAGTGGTGCACTCTGGTTTCGCTTGCTGATTTCTTTGCGATTGAATGCCAAGTTGATCACACCAAACCCGCTAAATACCGAGAGAAAGAGCCCATAAGACAATAAGTTAAAGGTCATGCCAGTCAACAGTTTTTTCATTCGCTGCCCATACTCTGCACTCAGCTTCACATCCCCTGTGACCGCTAGTGCAGATTGCGCTTGTTCTATCGCCGCTGCGACGGTTTTGCCTTCCTCCTGAAACAAAAGGACTGTTTGTAAAAAAGTGTTCACTTGCTGAGTGACGACTGTTTTAGAAAAGGCATCGGGTCGACTTTGAATCTCGATCGTCGGCATCTTGCCTGCCTCAACTTGATAAGTGAAATCTGCTGGCACATGCAAGACAATGTTTACACGATTAAAATAAAGCGCATCATCAATTTCTTTTTGCGAGGTGCCATCCAACGTGACCAAGGTTTGCTTTTCTTTTAAATAGGCTCGGAGACCATCCACGACAGGCGACTCCTCCTCACTGATCAAAGCAATTTTTGCCTCTTGCAAAGAGGTGTTTTCGACATCGATGCTTTGTGCATAAAAGAATGTGACAACAACAGTGATCAATACCCCAATCAGTAAGTTCGACTTATTTGCTTTAAGCAAAGTCCAAATCGTTTTATAAAGCGTCATAGCGCACCCCTCTTTCGATCCAAGCATTCCCGATGGCAAATAGGACGATAAAGCCAGTCAGCCATAGAAGATTGGTATAAAAGCTAGTCAAATCTGTATAGTAGTACAATTGATACAGGCTTTCACTGATCAAATTGACGAGATTCACTTGCCCCAACAGTGGCACATGCAGATCAAGCCAATACTTGATTTGTTCCGAGCCCATCATCCCGGCAAAAAAGCTCATTGCCATCGTCACGGAGACCAAAATTCCGTCCTTTTGCACCAAATTCATTTTTGGTGTCAGATTCCCAATCAATGTCCCTAGCAAAATCGCACACAATGATCCTAATGCGGCAACCAGCAGTAACCACTGCCAACGTTCGCCGAAGTCTACTTGATAGACAAAACGAAAGACGGCTAAGATAAGATAGATTTCGACTAACACAATCGTAAAACTTGCCGCTAAATTCGCACTTGAAACCAATGTCCGTTTCCTTGGTATCAAGGAAAGCCGAATACCATTCGCGGATTGATTGGCTTGCTGATCCTGGACATTGCGGACACCCCACATCGTCCCGTAGAGGATCGCCATCCCGATCAACGTAAAGAAATAGAAACTTTTGAAACTCATGTCACGATCAGCATTCACTTCTTGAAAAGTCGCTTCCTGCTCAAAAGCCGATAGAATTGGTGCCAGATCAAGGCTCTCAAGTTCTGCCGCTTTACTAGCAATGATTGCTGTGCGTTGTAAAAATTGATCCATTACATTTTTCATCAACGACTGGCTCATGCCCGCTTGGCCCACATGCAGAGAAATGGTTTCATCATCAATCAGATAATACCCAGCTAAATCACCGGCAGTCAGCTTCTCAGCTGCCTCTGCCTCTTGTAATTCCTCGAGTTCAAATAATGGTTTTTCATTGATTTTTACTTGTTCAAGGACGGTGGAAAAATTTTCCGAAAGCGCTGATTGATCTCCAGTCTTTACGATCCCCGTTGTGATCGTTTCTAGATTGCCCGCTTGATCGATCTCCCAGAAGGCAGCCATAAACATTAGACCTAAGAGGATAGGAAACGCCAACGTCCAAAACAGCATGGATTTATTTCGCAGCAACACTTTTGTGCGGTATTTATAAAAATGCCAAAACATTGTGATTCCCTCCTTTAGTCTCTCAATTCCTTGCCCGTGATCTCTAAAAAGACATCATTCAAGGTGGCTTCTTTGGTTGCAATTTTTCCATAAGTGATATGCTCTGCTTGTAAGAGCGTCAGAATCGGTAATAAAACTGTATTCAGCTCCGTCGTTGTTACTTCAAGCTGACCGTTTTTATAGGCGATCCCATCAGAAGCAATGGTTTGCTGAATCGTTGTCAATACAGGCTCAGGCAGTAAGGGGATATCGATGGTCAAACGATCCGCTGTCCGTACCATATCTTTTAGAGATTCTTTGGTTCCTTTAGCAATCACCTGTCCTTGATCCATAATCACGATCTGGTCACAAAGAATCTCCACCTCTTCCATGTAATGGGTCGTATAAACAATCGTCGCTCCTTGACGATTCAGTTCTTTGATACTTTCTAAAATTTTGTTCCGACTTTGAGGATCGACCGCTACCGTGGGTTCATCTAAAAAGATCAAGCGCGGCTTATGAGCGATCCCGCAGGCGATATTCAATCGTCGCTTCAACCCACCGCTGAGCTCGCCTGGGTGAAACGTCACAAAATTTTCCAATCCCACTAATTGAATCACTTCTTCGATCAAGGCTTGGCGTTTCTGTTTGTCAGCAACATATAAACCGCAAAAGTAATCGATATTTTCTTGCACACTAAGTTCTTCAAAGACGGCAACATCTTGAGGAACGACGCCAATCATTGCCTTGACGGCATAATTTTCCGGCGTCATGATTGATCCAAACAGTTTAATGATCCCTTTGTCATAATTTAACAAAGAGAGCATACAGTTGATGGCGGTGGATTTTCCGCTCCCGTTTGGTCCCAATAATCCTAAAACTTCTCCTTCTTGAACTTGCAGATCAAAATGGTTCAATGCCACAAAATCACCATAGCGTTTTACTAATTTATCAATTTCGATAATCATGATGAAAAACTCCTTCCAAATTTCTTGTTAATCTGACTATAATAAAGTTCAAGGAAAGAAACTAGTGACGATTGGCTAAACCAACCATGACATTTGTCACAATGAAGGAGTCTCCTATGACGAACTATCGACCACTCACCGAAGCGGGCTTTTTCCTCGCTATCTCATTGTTCTTATTGGTAAACCAAGGATTTGTTGCTGTGCAAGTCATCTATCTGCTGATCGCTGTTTTATTTACTGGCGTCAGTTATTTGCTGCCTAAGAAACCAAGCTGGTTTTTTCAAGTTATTCTGTTGCTGCTATGTGCCTTTTGGCCAGCGCTTGCCCTCTTTTTGCCCGCAATGATGCGGGTGATCGCTCCAAAAGAAAGACAAGATGATGGTTTATTCCTATTAGGTTTTTTGTTGATTTCGACGGTTGGCAACCATTCACCCACTGAGCTCGCCTTTATCATCCTGCTACTGCTTTTCGCTTTTTATTTACGAAAAAAAGAGCAGCGAATGATCGATCTTGAGAAAAAATATATTGCTTCAAAAGATACCCATTGGGAAAAGCAGCAGCAGTTATCGGAACAAAACAAAGCATTAGCCCTGTCACAAGAGACAAAATTAGCCTTACAAATCGCGGAAGAACGAAATCGAATCGCGCGAGATATCCATGACAATGTCGGCCATCTACTTTCGAGTGCCATTTTACAAATTGGTGCGCTTGAAATGATCAATCAAGAGCCGAAATTAAATGTGCCGTTAGCAAATTTGAGTGCAACGGTTCACACTGGGATGGATCGCATTCGGCAAAGCGTTCATGATCTCCATGAAACCTCGATTTCTTTTCCGCAGGCCATAGAGTTTCTGATTGCTGATTTCCCCTCTTCCGTAACGATTGAAGGAAACTTGTTTGAAGGATTGAGCGAAGCACAGCAAAACTGTTTCTTAATGGTCATCAAAGAAGCCTTGACCAACAGCATCAAACACAGTCATGCCAAAACCGTTGTCGTGCATTTTCGCACGTTGCCCGCCTTTTACCGTTTGCAGATCACCAACGAGGACGTCAATTCACCCCAAACTGCAAACAGCGGAATCGGTCTAAAAACGATGCGTCAACGGGTCCAGGAGCTACAAGGTCAAGTTCATATTTTGCAAGAAAACCAACGCTTTCAGTTGACGATCATTTTACCAAAGGAGGAACACCAATGATTACTGTAGTCATTATTGATGATGACCCGTTCGTGACGACCTCGTTACAAACCATTCTTGAAAGCACAGAAGAGATTCAGGTATTGGATATCGGTCATTGTGCCAAAGACGCCATTGCTCTTTACGAAGCCCATCGTCCTGACGTTTTGTTGACCGACATCCGTATGCCGGAACAAACTGGGATCGCTGCTGCCAAAGAAATACTGGCTAAATTTCCCCAAGCGATCCTCTTGCTTTTGACCACCTTCAAAGATCAAGAATACATTCGTGAAGCCTTTTCTATCGGTGTCAAAGGATATTTGATCAAACAGAACCTGCAAGCGATCATCCCTTCTGTCAAAGCCGCATACAATGGGCAAGTCGTGTTTGGGAATGAGATCGTCGAGACCTTCACGCAAATGATGAAGAACCAACCAGCGATAGATAATCAAGCATCTTTTAGCGAACGTGAACTTGCGATCATCAAAGAAGTAGCAGCGGGTAAAAATAATAAAGAAATCGCTGATGCCTTGTATTTGAGTGATGGAACCATTCGTAATTACATCAGTCAATTACTAGAAAAGCTGGAGTTGCGGGATCGCACGCAATTAGCGATCTATTATTATCAGCATTTAAAGTAAACCTCATCGATTGCAAAAAAGCCTGAAGAATGCGAAGCTGCATTCTTCAGGCTTTTTGTTTTCTACTCGATTATCCGACTGTCATAGTATTTTTGTGGACAAGCTATGGATTTCCAGGACTGCCAGGATTCGTTGGGTTATTCGGTGTGTTAGGCGGAAAAATCGGCGCCTTATCTAACGTTTTTTCTAACCCTGATTCTTCCCGATCGCCTCGTTCTGACTCAGGACTTTCATCCAATTTGAATTCTTTTTCCATCTCATCTAATTTTTTAAAGTCGTTGCCAGATTCTTTTGCTAATTTTGCTAATTTATCTTCGGTTTCTTTCGCCATAACGTAACGCCTCCTTTTGATTTTAGCTTAGCATAAGAAGCTAAAAAACCAAAAGAAAGCGCTCACTAACGACCCTTTTTTAGTATTTTCTCATCTTTGAATCAACCATTTTTTGCGGGCATAAAGTCGTATGGAGAACAATCCTTCATGCCAATCATTGGATCCACTAAATGCTTTTTGACCATCGTTAAGGTCAATACACCATCGTTTGGCGTTTCTTCGATGAGTGCTTCTTCCCCCGTAGTCCCTTCACTTAGAACCTTATCCCCTGAAAGAGGCTTTGCCATTTCTGTCTGATTTGATGCTGACGGTTCCGTCTCGGCAAAAGCAAACAAATCAAGCCCACTATCTGAGGTCTTTTCTACCGCTTGCTTGTTAGCACTAACTTCAGTGCTGGATTGCTCCTTTATCTTCGTCGAAGACGTTTTTACTTTCGTGTCAACAGAGGAATCCTCATAAAATGGATCATCCGCTTCTTCAAATTGGGCCAATTTTGCTCGTTGTAACGGCGTCATTTTTTCTGTGCCATTGATGCGTTCTTTCAGCGTCGTTAAACGAGTCGCAGATTCGTGGTTGACACAAGTTTGGTACGCTTGTGGTTCACCAAGTAAAATCAGCATCTCTTTGCTACGGGTCACAGCAGTATATAGCAAATTGCGCTGCAGCATGCGTTGGTATTGATGAACCATCGGCAAAATAACCATTTGAAATTCACTGCCTTGAGATTTATGGATCGAACAACAGTAGGATAACGTGATCTTGTTCCATTCATTCCGCTTATAGGTCACTTCGTTGGCATCAAATTGAATGACCAGCTCGTCGACCTTGTCTTCCGACTGTTTGGCTAGAGTGATCCCAACGATTTGGCCCATATCGCCATTAAACACGTTATCTTCAGGAGAGTTTACCAACTGCAAGACCTTATCTCCGATACGATACACCGTATCATTGAAGGTCACCTCTTTTTTGGTCCCATCATTGGGGTTAAAGATCTCTTGCATCATTTTATTAAGGGCATCGATCCCGGCTGCCCCACGATACATCGGTGCCAACACTTGAATATCTTGCGGCGTGTAGCCTTTGTCTTTTGCCCGTTTCACGATCTGAGCGATCAACGGTTCGATTTTGTAAGCATCACACGCAAAGAAAGAACGATCTTTTTGGTTTTGTGTAAAATCTGCAGGCAGCTGCCCGTTTTTTATGGCATGGGCGAGTGGAATAATACTTGACCCATCGCCTTGGCGGTAGATCTCCGTCAATTCTTGTTTCGGGATCGCATCGATCGCTAGCAAGTCATGAAGAACTTGTCCTGGCCCCACAGAAGGAAGCTGATCTTTATCCCCCACAAAAATCACTTGCATGTTCGTAGGAATCGACTTAAAGAGGGTATTCGCCAGCCATGTATCCACCATAGACATCTCATCGACGATCAGTAAGCCGCCTTCTAATTCTTTTGGACTGATCGATGGCGCTTTTTCACGTCCGTTCAAGCCTAACAAACGATGGATCGTACCACTTGGCAAGCCAGTCGTTTCGTTCATTCGTTTGGCGGCTCGACCAGTCGGTGCTGCCAAGAGAATCGGAAAGGTTTCGTCGCTGTATTTTGATGGCTCTAAGTCCAAATCGTTCAACTCAGCAAACAATTGTACGATCCCATTGATCACCGTCGTTTTCCCAGTACCAGGTCCTCCTGTCAAAATAAACAATGGCGAACGAATGGCTTCTTTGATTGCTTCTTCTTGCGAAGACCCATAGGTGATTCCTAAATGCTTCTCAATTTTTCGCAGCGTTTTGCTGATTGTTTTCTCAGGATACACGATCTCTTTTTTGCGAGAAAGCAAGCGTTCGATGGAACTAGCGATTCCCCACTCAGAAAAGTACAAACTGTTTTCATATAAACGAGTTTCTTCTTGCTGGATTTTTCCTTCTTCCACTAATTGAATGATCGTTGATGCCAGGTCGTCTGGCGCGATCTCAATAGGTCGACTCGTCTCTAATAAACGCAGTGTCTGCTCTAACAAGTCCTGGGCGTGGATAAAGGTATTACCCGTCTGCAAGGACTGGGCAAAGATCTGATGCAAGACCGCCGCTCGAAACCGTTGCGGTGACGATGCTTCGATCCCTAGTTGCTCAGCGATGCCATCTGCACGTTTAAAGCCAATGCCTTCAATGTCTTCCACCAGCTGATAAGGATTTTCTTCGATAATTGCTAATGCTTCATTTTTGTAGGCTTGGTAGATTGCAAAAGAAAGCTGACTACCAAAACCATAACGGCTCAAGCCAACGATCACTTGATCCATCCCATGGTTTTGCCGAACGGTATCTAAAATCATTTTTTGCTTACTTTCATTCAATCCTGGAATCTGCTCCAACAATGTTGGTTCTTCCAGCATCCGGTCGATCGCTTCTTCTCCTAAAAGATCAACGATTTTTTCAGCGGTCTTCTTGCCGATCCCAGGAAATTTTTCTCCAGAAAGATAGGCGATCAACCCTTGTTCAGAGGTTGGTTGTTCTTGTTGGTAGCTTTCGGCCTTCAACTGGACGCCATACTTGGGATGATTGACCAGCTCACCAAAAAACCGATACTTTTCCTCTTCTTGGATTTCGCCGAAACTACCAGTAACGACGATCTCCGAGTCTTTGTAGTCGGCATTATTCTCAGTGACTTTAACTAATAGTACTTTATAAAAATTGCTGGGATTCTGGAAAAAGATGGCGGCAACATGGCCGACAAAAAACGTTCTTTCTGGAATCATGGTGCCGCTCCTTTCATGGTTTACAATAAAGCGTCTAATCCTGCCTGATTGCTTAAAAAGCTTGCTTCATTCCAAAGTTTTAGTTTAAAAGGCAATACTTTTTGTTCATTCGTCTCTAATAAGCTAACGCTGTTATTGACTAATCCACCTTGCTCTCTTAATTCGGCTAATGGTTTGCCTGCAAGCCACTGTATAGCAGCCGTAAAGGATGCTCCATGACCGACGAACAATAATGGGCCTTCATGCTGCATCACCGCATCCATGACGACGGTCTCGATTCGGCTCAATGTTTCTTGGATCGGCTCACCTTTAAAGGCACTGGGATCGTATCTATCCAAGTGATTACGCAAATCATTCAGTTGTTGGGGATACTTCTCATGCATTTCATCGATGGACCGACCTTCCAATTCACCGAGTCCGATTTCTCGCAGGTTCTCATTATAAATGATTTCAACAGGGTGTTGGAGTCTTGCTTGGATCTCTTGGGCAGTCACTTTTGCTCGCAAAGATGTACTTGAGTAAATCTTCTCAAAAGGAATAGCTGCCAGATAATCACCGAGTAATTTGATCTCGTCATAACTTTCTGGCAATAACGGCGAATCCCCCAGCATTCCTTGAAAGCGGCGTGCTTGGTTCCACTCTGTTTTTCCGTGACGGGTAAAGTATAATTGCATCGAAAAAGCCTCGCTTCTTAGTCTAATTTGTCGTTCTCGTAATGATGCGTCAATTCCAACTCTGGGAAGCCTTGCTGCCGCAAAACTTCATAAATGATCAAGGCCGCCGTATTTGAAAGATTAAGGGAACGAACGTGCTCATCATTCATCGGAATCCGCAAGCATTTTTCGGCATGCTCTCGCATAAAGCTTTCTGGAAGCCCCGTCGTTTCTTTCCCAAAAATGAAGAACTGATCGTCATCTGCGGTGTAATCGACATCAGAATACACACGATTGGCAAATTTCGAGATCAGGTACAATGTACGCGCTCCTAAAAAGTCCATAAAAGCAGCTAAATCTTTATGATAGGTAATATTGACATCATGCCAATAATCAAGCCCAGCACGCTTCAATTGCTTGTCATCCGTTGAAAAGCCTAAAGGCTCGATTAAGTGTAAATGAGTATTTGTTGCTGCACACGTCCGTGCAATATTCCCCGTATTGGCTGGGATCTGAGGTTCAAAAAGAACGATGTGATTCATAGATAAAAACTCCTTTCGATCGGTTACTGCCGATCGGTTCTCGCATTGATTTGTGTCGTTAAACGTTACGTTTTCCATTGCATGCTCAGTAACTACTTCAATAACTTCTATAGTACCATATTTTGGCACGCTTGTTTTTCTAGAAGCAACATTTTTTGGGCGCTTTTTTGGGCATAAAAAAAACGTACCAACTCGGTGTCGATCACTGCGAGTCGTTACGTTAGTGAAGCTCTTTTCACTAACTTTTATCAGAACAGGAACCTGATAAAAACCAATGAAAAATGACTTGAGAACAATATATCACTCCCATGGCATGATTGCAAGAGTAAATAACAAAAAAGTTCAAAATATTTTCAGGAAATTTTCGCAATCAACACCTCAACATCAACCGTAATCTGTGTCAAAGGGGTTTGTCGCAGCTTTTCTTTGCGTTCCTCCGAAGCCCCCCACTCTAACGGGGACATGGCAAGTAAATCTTGACGATTTTCTTCAGGGATCGCAAAAACATGCGTCACTCTTTGACGGGATGCGTTGGGATAGTGTTCAAAAAATTTGCTAACGACCCGTTCATTCGAATACTGCTGTTTTGTTTCGTTATCAGGATAAAAAGCGGCTCGTAGCTCTTTTAAATAGTCCGCCGCAGGAACCACTTTGATCAGCTGTCCGCCTTTTCTTAGAATGCGGTTAAACTCCCCATAATTTGACGGCGAAAATAGATTGAAAATCGTATCAAAGCTCGCTTCAGCAAACGGCAGGTTGGTCAGATCCGCCACACACCAAAAAGCTGGTACGTTTTGATTGGTTGCTAGATAGACTCCGTCCTTGGCAATATCAAAGCCGACAGCCGCCTGAGTCTTTTCATTGACCAGCTGAGCCAGAAAACTGCCTTCCCCGCAGCCAACATCTAAAAGATGCTTAGCATCTCCCAAAGCTGCTTTGATGGTCTCAAGGACTGGTGCATACATGCCGCTAGCGATCATTCGTTGACGCGGCAAAAACAGTGCTTGATCATAATCTGCTTTGACTTGATGATCCAAAAAGAAAAGTGTGCCTTTCTTTGATAAGTCAAATCGATGACGATTTGGACAAACCAAGCCATTTTCGGTCGGGAAAAATGCTTGGCGGCACAATGGACATTCAAACAAGTGATAATGGGCGTTTAAAAATAGGCGCCCGCGATCGATTTTTTTTAACATTCAACTTCCCTCATCTCTGCTCTACTTTAGCATATTCTTGTGGTAGAATGCTAGTGGATAGAATAACAAATCAATTGAACACCCATCAAATGGAGGTAAATCATGTTAAAAGAATTTTGTGCAGAAAACTATACCAATATTCCCTTAGCAATCGCCCGAGGTGCAAAGCGCATCGAACTCTGTGATAATTTAGCAGTCGGCGGAACAACACCAAGTACCGGCGTGCAAGAAGAAGTTCTGCAATATGCTGGCGAAAAAGGAATACCCGTTATGACGATCATTCGACCTCGGGGCGGTGATTTTGTTTACAATGATACAGAATTGAAAATCATGCATACCGACTTGATCGAAGCAAAAAAATTAGGAACAGACGGCGTTGTTCTAGGTTGCTTAACTCCTAGCGGCTGGTTGGACGAAGAAGCATTGGAGCTACTGTTAGAAACCGCAGAAGGCTTGCAGGTTACTTTTCACATGGCATTCGACGCGATTCCTGTAGCGCGCCAATTCAAGGCGATCGATTGGTTAGCTGAGCATGGGGTACAGCGGATTTTGACCCATGGTGGTGCTGCAGGCACTCCAATCGAAGCAAATTTCGATCGTCTGAAAGAATTGATCGCCTATGCTGGTGAGCGTTTAACGATTTTACCTGGCGGTGGCATTTCCTTTGAAAATGCCCAAGAAGTTGCCGATACACTAGGTGTAAAAGAAGTTCATGGAACCAGAATCGTTGACCTTAACGATTGAGCTTGAAGGACACAAAGAAATCCCCACAAACGATGCGTTTCTATCGTTTGTGGGGATTCTTTTAGATCGCTTGCAATAAGTCGTATTGTGATTGATACAAATGGTGATACAAGCCTTTTTGTGCCATTAGCTGATCATGGTTACCCGATTCAGCGATTGTCCCCCCTGCCACGTAAAAGATTCGATCAGAATTTTTGATCGTGGACAGTCGGTGAGCGATGATAAATGAGGTTCTGCCTTCTAACAGCTTCAACAATCCTTCTTGCAGCAATTCTTCTGTCTTCGTATCGATACTTGAGGTCGCTTCATCTAAGATCAAAATTTTTGGATCAGCCAACAACGCTCGGGCAAAGGAAATCAGTTGGCGTTGCCCTGCAGATAAAGTACTTCCTCGTTCTTCGACGACGGTTTGATAGCCATCTTTCAACTCCGTGATAAAGTCGTGGGCACGGACGATCTTCGCTGCTTCGATGATCTCTTCTTCTGTCGCATCTAATTTTCCATAGCGAATATTCTCTATGATCGTTCCTGAGAAAATAAAGGTATCTTGCAGCATGACACCCATTTGTGAGCGCAGCGATTCCAGCGTCACGTCACGAACGTCCATCCCATCCACTTTAACACTGCCTTCATTGACATCATAAAAGCGGCTCAGCAAGTTGATGATCGTGGTCTTCCCTGCACCAGTAGGACCAACCAAAGCAATACTTTCCCCAGGTTCAATGTGGAAGTTAACATCAGAAAGAATGTTTTTGCCTTCTTCGTATCGGAAGGTCACGTGTTCAAAATCAACGGTCCCTTTCATCGTTGGCAATACGTTTGCATCTGGTTTGTCTTCGATATCTGGGACTTCATCCATCGTTTCAAAAATTCGTTCAAGATAGGCTGTTGCTGTAATCAAAGAATTATAAAAATTCCCGATATTGATGACTGGATTCCAGAAATTATTGATATAACTGATAAAAGCGATCAGAGTACCTGTGCTGACATCGACACCGATCTGACGAATGCCGACAAAATAAATCAAACAAGTCGTAATGACTGAAATGTTTTGCACCCCTGGCCACATCAGAAACTGAATTTTGACAGCTTTCATCCATGAAGTTCGGTAATCATTGCTGACTTCTTGGAAGATCTCAGCATTTTCTTCTTCTCGCGCAAAGGATTGAGTAATCTTGATACCAGCAATACTTTCATGAATGTAAGCATTTAGATTGGATTGTTTATTACTCAACACCTGATAGGCTTTGCGCTGGTTATTCTTGATCACCATCACCATGATGAACAAAATTGGCAGCAACGCAAGGGAATACAAGGTCAATTTGAAGTCGATCGCAAACATAAAGATCAAGGTGATGATGACGTTGAAAACATCCGAGATCAAATTGATCAGGCCGTTGCTCAATAGGTCACTCAGTGTATTGATATAGTTTACGATGCGAATCAAGATCTTGCCGTGGGGCCTTGTATCAAAATAAGAAAAAGGCAGTCGCTGCAGATGTTCAAAAATATCAAAGCGCATATCCTTCAATACGTCTTGACCAATATTCGTGATATGGTAGATACGGTAACGCATGCAGACGCCGATAACGATCAAGGTCACTAGAAAGGCAGCTCCTAGAAGCAGCAATTGGTTGACATTTTTCTCAGGAATCGATGAATCGATCGCGATCTTTGTGAACACGGGCGCCAGCATTCCTGCTAAGTTTGCCAGAATGATCGTAAATAGGACTTTCGCAATACTTCTTTTATAAGGAACGACATATTGTGACAAGCGTTTGAAATCCTTCCAACTAAATTCCTGGTCTAATTCCTCATCCACATCAAATTTATTTCTCGCCATCGTCTTCACCTCCTGACAAGCCTAATTGTTTTTGATACACTTCGTAGTATTTGCCCCGCAGACTGACAAGTTCTTCATGGGTCCCTTGTTCAACGACTCGTCCTTTTTCCATCATCAGAATCTGATCGGCTTCTCGAACAGAGGAGATCCGATGCGCAATGATAAACGTCGTTTTCTCTCCTGTTAATTTTGTCAGCTCCTGTTGGATCTTCGATTCTGTCTCCATATCGACGGCAGACGTCGTATCATCCAAAATCAAGATCGATGGATCTTTGGCTAAGGCCCGTGCTAGGGAGATCCGTTGTTTTTGTCCGCCAGAAAGCCCTACACCTCGCTCGCCCACGATCGTTTCATAGCCTTGAGGCATCCGAGAAATAAAGGTATCTGCATCAGCGACTACCGCCATTTGCCGAATAAAGCCTTCATCAGCTAAAGGATTTCCAAAAGCAATGTTGTCGGAGATGGTATTGGAAAACAAGAAGACATCTTGCATCACCATTGAAATGTTTTCCCGCATTTGACGCACGGGATACTCTTTGGCGTTTTTTCCATCAATCAATACTTCCCCTTCAGTCGGATCATAAAAGCGTCCAACTAAATTCACTAACGTCGTTTTCCCTGAACCGGTTTCCCCTAAGATCCCTAACGTTTGGCCAGGGCCAATTTTGAAGTTGATGTTTTCCAACACATTTTGATTCGGATCATCCGAAAAGTGGAAGGAAACATCTTTAAACTCTACAAATCCTTTGATTGGCTCTAATTTTTCTTGTTGATGAACAGGAATTTTCGATTCTTGCGCCAACATTTGCCGAATTTTGATACAGGCTGCAGAAAATCGCTGAACATCGTTGATCAACCAACCACTCATGCGCATAGGATTATTCAACATCCAAAGATAGCCATTAAACGCAACAAGATCTCCTAAGGTCATGTCCCCATTGATTACGAAAATTCCGCCTAAGACTAAGGCAATGACTGACAAGCTTCCTGCTAAGCCGTCAAGCCATGGCAGATAGGTACGGGAAACTTTGGCAGATGCCATGTTGCGGGTCTTAAAATCTTCGTTGTAGGAGCGAAATTTTTCAATCTCAAAATTTTCACGAGCGAAGGCTTTTACGACCCGATTGCCGCCGATATTTTCTTCCACCATTGAATTCAAGCGCGAAAAGCTCTCACGAATGTCAAAAAACAACGGGTGTGCTTTCTTAGACATGCGATTGGTCAACAGAAATATGATCGGTGTGACAGCCACCAGCGCCAACATCAATTTCCAATCAATAAAGCTCATAACCACCACCGCTGAAAAGAACCACAAGATACATTCAGCGATATTGTAGGTCACCCAAGAAACAAAGTGGCGAATGGCATCGGTATCACCAGTCATCCGTGCCATAATATCTCCCACACGAGTATGATTGAAAAAGTCGAAATCCAATTCTTGCAGCTTCTGATACAAATCTTCCCGTAAATCGTATAGCGTATTTTGCCCGACCCGTTCAAATAAAATTTGATAACTGTAGCGGACAATGGTACGAATGACGGTCGTTGCGATCATGATCAACAATAATGGAATCAATAAGTGCGTTTTTTGCTGATTGATGACATCATCGATCACCATTCCTCCCAAGTACGGATTAACAATGATCAGCGCTGCATTGATCACTAAAAACAGGACTGCCAATATGATTTTTCCCCGGTTCTTTTTGGCATAGCGCCAGATCCATTGTGTATTACTCATCTAATTCCCCCTCTCGTTGTTAAGCTTAGCGTTTTGAAAAGCGATTTGAATGGTTTTTCTTACTCATTTTGATGTAAAATATTAGTAAGAAGCACCATTCCCTTTTTTTACAGGAAATAAGCACCCAATTGGAGTGAATCAGCCATGAATTTAGTTAACCCTCGCACGTTTAATCCAGAAATCATCTATCTCTTTGACCCATGGACGCAATCAGAAAGTCATGGAGAAATGCACCATCATGACTTTTTAGAAATCAGCGTCTTATTAGAAGGAGAAAGTACCTATTATTTTGAAAAAGAACCAGCGAAAAAAATCCGTGCTGGCAGCGTCATGCTTTTCAATCCTGGCGTCGATCACTGCGAATTGCAGCCTAAGGGCACTCGCTCCCATCAGCTGCATATTGGTTTAAAAAATATTTCTTTGGAAGGGTTTAAACGGAATTTTTTCCCTAACAAACACCCCTTGTTGGAGCTAGGCAAATACCATCATCAAGTTTTGGAAAAAGCCTGGCAGTTGGTGAGAGAAAGCAGTGAAGAGCGGGATGAGTTTCAATTGATGCAAAAGGCTGTTTTGATGGAGATGCTCGTCTACATTTTACGTGGACTAAATGAAGACCATATCAATGTCGTGCCTTACCTTTCCAAAAGCCAACGACGACAACAACAGATCGTCAACTATACGGTCTATTACTTGGAAAATCATTACAAAGAAGAAATCACGTTAGAGAAGCTCGCACAGGATCAATTTCTCAGCCCGACGTACCTTTCAAAGATTTTTAAAGAGGCGACGGGTGTCAGTCCCATCAACTACTTGATTGAGATTCGCTTAAAGCGTGCCAAAGACATGTTAAAAAATGAAAACCTCACGATCAAAGAAGTCGCCTCTGCTGTGGGCTATCAGGATGCTTATCACTTTAGCAAGTCTTTTAAAAAACTTTATGGTGTCTCTCCTTCTGGGGTATTGCCAAAACCAAAAAATTAAAGAGCAAGCCGATGACCTTCCTTCGAATGAAGAATCATCGGCTTGCTCTTTTTTATTCATTGAATAAAATAGTTCATAAAAAGACTGGCAATGTTGAAGTAGATCAAAACACTAGTCAAATCGCTAAGGGTCGTGATAAACGGACCACTTGCCACTGCTGGATCAAAACCCAGCTTGTCCATCAGCATCGGGATCAAACTTCCCGCTAAGTTGGCTACTGTGATGGCACACATCATCGCCATCCCAATCACAAACCCTAGAATCGGATTTTGTTTCCAGACAGCTACGATAGCAAAAATCGTCAACCCCGTGATGGCACCTGTGAACAGTCCTGTCAGCACTTCACCGACCACCGTCTTCATAAAGCTGTTTTCTTTGTCGTCATTGATCGCCAGACGACGAACGGCTACGGCTAAGGATTGGGTACCAGCATTACCGGCAGTTCCGGTGATCAGTGAGATAAAGACGGCGAGAATACTTGCTTCGCTGACCAACTCTTCATAATGACTGATCAGACTGGCGGTTGCCATTCCGAGAAAGAGTAAGGTGATAAGCCAAGGCAAGCGTCTCGAAGATGCTTTGATTGGGTTCTCACTGACTTCTTCCACATTGACCCCTGCCAAACCAGAGTAGTCACTGGCTGCTTCATCATCGATAACGTCGATGATATCATCGACGGTCACGATCCCTAATAGGTGATCGTCATAATCGGTGACTGGCAATGCGAGAAAGTCATAATCTCGGAAGGTCTGAGCGACATCCTCTTGGTCATCTCCAACATGGACCGACATCACCCGCTCGTTCAAAATATCCGCGATCATGGTATCTTCATCATTGATGATCAAGTCTCTTAAAGAAATAACGCCCACAAGCTTATTATCAGTATCCACGACGTAAATATAGTAAATCGTCTCGGCAACATCTGCGGCATTTTTTAAGACATACATCGCTGAACGAACCGTTTGGTTGGCAACAATGGAAACAAACTCGGTAGTCATCAGCGATCCAGCAGTTTCATCTTCATAATGCAGCAGCTCTTTGATTTCGCTAGCAGCTTCAGCGGTCATCAAACTCAAATATTTTGCTGTTTGTTTTTTATCCAAAGTATTCAGCAGGTCAACCGCATTATCGGTATACATTTGCGCCAACATATCAGCCGCATAGGCGGGGCGCATCTCTGAAAGATAGTCTACCATGTGTTCATCATCTTCTTCAATGACGTCAAACATGTCTGCCAATTCTTTCGGGGAAAGATACGTATAGACGATTTGTCGATCGGCTGCTTCTAGAGATTGGTAGAACTGACCCTGCTCGTAGATATGCAGATCCAAGAACGCCTCACGAAATCCCTGGATATCATTGTCTTTTAATGCTTGATTCAGTTGATCAAACCGTTCAGTTAATTCTTGATTTTCATCCAATCTCTTCACCTCATTTGTTATTGCCTATCCATGGCTGAGCAAACAGCGGCCATGTCTGCTGGTAAGGGCAGCTTAAAAGCCAACGGTTCATTCGTAAAGGGATGCTGAAATTGCAGCTGACAGCAGTGTAATGCTTGTCGTTTGATCCCAAGAGCCATTGTACCGCCATACATCTCGTCTCCTAATAAGGGACAACCGATTGCAGAAAAATGGACCCTTATTTGATGTGTCCTGCCTGTGTGTAACTGAATATCAACTAAAGCGCAATCTGAATTGCGTTGTTTTAGCCAATACTCCGTCCGTGCTTCTTTTCCTTCGTCACTGACCTTGCGTTTCAATAGTGACGTCAGGTCCCTAGCAATCGGCAGCTCAATCTCACCATGGGCAGAAAGTGCGGGCAGTTCACCAGCAACGAGGGCTTGATATTTTTTTACGACCTGCTTCTTTCGCAACTGGCTATCCAGCTTCGCATGGGCAAACCCATGTTTTGCAAAAAGCATCAGTCCTGATGTGTCACGGTCTAACCGCGTGACTACATGAATCACTTGATCTTCATAGTGCTGCGCTTGATAGTAGGCCTTGACGCGATTGGCCATCGTGCCAGTCGGATGATATTGCGCAGGGATCGATGAGATGCCTGCTGGCTTATTCACGACTAACAGATGGGCATCTTCATACACGACCTCAATCGGTGTCGGGTCAGCCAGCATCGTCTCATGTTCCCCTTCAGGAGGAATTACAATAGTTACCCTATCATTTTGCGCCAAAGAAAACAAGACGTTTTGCTCGTGATCGTTGACAAATATCTTTCCGCCTTGAAATTTGATTTTTGCTAACAGTCCTTTGGACACCCCTTGTTCCTTCAAAAAGTATTTGACTTGCTGTCCTTGTCCAGTATAGTGATACGTAAATTCCATGGGTTTATTCTTCTCCAATAAAGGAATCTTTGACCCGATTCCAAAAATGCATATGCCGATAAGACGCAAAATGAATCCGTTCATCGGCAATACGGTAATAGATAGCATCGATTTCTTCTTGTTCGATGGTAAACTGATCGATCGTCACTAAATAGTCGGTGCTTTGCTGCAGTTGTACTTTGACCCATTCATGGTGACCCACGACGATCGGCGAACCAAGGGTCCGAAAGACACGATTGTTCAACGAAGCAATCTCTGCCAATTGAAAGGCATTGATACTTGGGTGCAAGACTGCCCCACCAACACTCTTGTTATAAGCAGTGGAGCCGGTGGGCGTTGAGATCGATAAGCCATCGCCGCGAAACTTTTCAAAGAGGTCTTCTTTAATAGAAATATCGGCAACCATCGTTCGATTGCCGCGCTTGATCGTTGATTCATTCAATGCTAGGAAATGCTTGTCTGATTTTCCATTCGCATACGTGATACGGACATCTAATAACGGATAGCTGACGCTTTTTTGATGGTCATTGCATAATGACTCGACTAGTTCTTCCAATTCATAATCTCGCCAGTCCGTGTAAAAGCCGAGATGACCCGTATGGACGCCTAAAAACTGTACTTGATCCAACTTATGATTGTACAAGTGAAAAGCAGAAAGGAGCGTGCCGTCTCCCCCAACAGAAATCACTAATTCAGGATTGTCTTGATCGATCTTATTTTCTGATTGTTCTAAAAGCGTAGTTAAACGCTTTGTCACTTCTACCGACTTGCTTTCTTGATTATGGACGATTGCCACGCGGATACCTTTCATTCCGTTTCCCCCTTTGGCAACGGGTTCTGATCATGTCCGCCTCGCTTGCCTTTCCCATGTGAAAATAACCGTTGTGCCTCTTGGATCTCTTCACGGATATTGGACATTTCTTCGTCTAGCTGATAGGCGGCTTCTGCCGACCGACGTAGCCGTTCACTGATTTCAGCGGGAAATTCCCCTTGGTATTTGTAGTTTAATGAATGTTCGATCGTTGCCCAAAAATTCATCGCTAGTGTCCGAATTTGAATCTCAGCCAAAATAATTTTTTCCCCGTCGATCAGTTGAACGGGATATTCGATCACTAGATGGTACGAACGGTAACCACTGGCTTTTTTATTGGTGATATAGTCCCGTTCAATGATCACTTTCATGTCTTTACGTGTACGCAACAGTTCAACGACTTGGTGAATGTCTTCCACAAATTGACACATGATTCGCAAGCCAGCGATATCAGACATCTCTTCTTCTAGCCGATCCAAAGCAATCCCACGTAATTTACTTTTCGTTAAAATGCTATCCACTGGCTTGACCCGCCCAGTGACAAATTCAATGGGAACATGCTTGTTTTGTTCCCGATATTGTTTTCGTATGCCTCTTAATTTTACTTTTAATTCTGAAACCGCCTGTTCATAAGGCGCTAAGAATTCTTCCCAATCTCGAATCATTCTTCTCCCTCGATTCTGTTCATAACATACCTCTTATTCTACCATACTCTTGGACTAAAACTGAATGAACAGAAGAGCAGAAACAAAAGATTTTTTGTCTCTCCCCCAACGTCTCAGCTTTTCTTTGTTTGGTTTCTTTGACGGAATAGCTGAAACAGCGTACACTATGGTTGCAATAGAAAGAGAGTGAGAAACGATGGTCGAACAAGTAGAGATTGAATATAAAACAATGTTGACGGAAAAAGAATACCACCAGCTGCTTGCTTATTACAATTTGTCAGAAGAAGCATTTAAGATACAAACCAACTACTATTTTGATACGGTAGATCATAAGCTGCAGGAAAAGCAGTTCGGCTTGCGTATTCGCACGACTGCTACCAATGCGGAATTAACGCTAAAAACCCCCATTGAGCACGGTCTGCTAGAAACGACTGATCCTTTGACAATCGAAACCGCAGCGTCATTGATCGCGTCAGAAAAAATTTTAAAAACAGGTGTGGTTGCTCAACGTTTAAAAGCAGCGGATATCGAACCTGATTCATTACACATGATCGCAGCATTAAAAACGAAACGGGCGGAATTTCCAATCAATGAAGGATTACTTGCTTTGGATGAAAGCTGGTATGGTCAACAGCATGATTATGAGTTGGAGTTAGAAGTCAACGAGCCGATTAAAGGAAAAGATGCCTTTCACTCCTTGTTACGTCTCTTTGGCGTTCCTTACCGACCAGCGAAAAACAAGATCATCCGAGCCGTTGAAGAAAAATCATAGTAAGCTGTCCTTTTGCTTACTTTTTTCGCGTTTTTTTGCTATATTTAATAAAACATACTTATTTTGTTTTTCAAGGTACAAAAGAATCTTAATTGGGGAGAGATTCAAATGATCGAACTGTTTTTATTTATTAATCCGATTGGGCCTATTTGTTATGATATCGAAAAAGAGATTCTCAATAAATTAAACACCAGCCGCAAAAAAATCCATTTGCAGATCCTACCTTTCGTTAACTTGTTTTCCGTAGGTGTCTCAATGGACTATTTGTCCATGAATAAGACGGATTTGGTCTTGCGAAATGAACAGACCAACCAAATCTATGCTGCATCACTGGACTATAAGGCCGCTCAGTTGCAAGGGAAAAAAATTGCGCGGGATTTCTTGTTGAAACTGCAACAACGGATAGGGATCGAAAGACAAGAATATAGCGATGCCTTAGTGAAAGAATTATTTTCTGAAACGAATGGTGATTTAGAGATGTTCCTAGAAGATCGATCCTCTGAGCTAGTGAAAAAGAACTTTGCCACCGATCAGCGTGTAGCCAAAGATATGGGCATCACGATCACACCCTCTGCTGTGGTGTATGATTTTTCAAGTGAAGAAGAATATGGGGTCCTTTTAGAAGGATCAGAGGAACTGAGAAGTCTTCCGCTCGTCTGTGGTACAGCAACAGAACTCGATACATTCTTGCAAAAAGCTCAGTCTTTGAAAGCACCAAAACTTTCCACTATTCATGAAATTGATCGCGGGTTGATTCTTTTATGAAACCCTATTCAATAGCGACGCTGCGCAGCGAGCCAAACGATGATCTTGTGTTTGGCTCGCTGCGCAGCGTTTTTTATTGTGGACAAACAAAAAAACAAACCAATCCTTTACGGATTGGTTCGCTTTTCAATTATGCTTCAATTTCTTTGACGAGTTCTTCCAATTCATTCAAGCGTTGCTCAAATACTTTCATCGCGTCTTCAATATAATCTGCTTTTGTCATATCGACGCCCGCTTTTTTCATGACTTCGATTGGATAATCACTGCGTCCAGCTTTCAAATAGTTCAAATAGTTGGTTAAGGCATCTGGTTCACCTGCTAAGATTTTCTTCGCTAAAGCAGAAGCTGCCGAAAATCCGGTTGAATACTGGTAAACATAGTAATTGTAATAGAAATGCGGAATGCGTGACCACTCAAGACGAATCTCAGGATCTTTTTCAACAGAAGGTCCGTAGTATTTTGCATTTAACTCGGCATAGTTCTCGCTTAAGAACTCACTGGTCAATGGCGTTCCTTTCGCATCTTCCACGTGCATGAAGTGTTCAAACTCGGCAAATTGCGTTTGACGGAAAATCGTTCCTTTGAAGCCATCGAGAAAATGATTCAAGACATAAGCTTTGACCCGTGGATCTGTTTCAGTCTGCAGCATATACTCTGTCAAAATATTTTCATTGGTGGTTGAAGCGATTTCCGCTAAAAAGATCGAATAATCCCCATAGGCGTAAGGCTGGTTATTACGTGTAAAGTAACTATGCACACTGTGTCCCATTTCATGAACAAGAGTAAAGAGTTGATCCAATCGATCATTCCAGTTCATCAGGATATATGGCAGCGTATCATAGGCACCAGAAGAATACGCGCCACTGCGTTTGCCTTTGTTTTCAACGACATCGATCCACCGATTGCTGAAGGCTTCTTCAACCACTGCAAGGTATTCTTCACCTAATGGTTTTAACGCTTCTTTCGCTTTTTCGACCGCTTCTTCATAGGTATAACGAATAGGCGCTTCCCCTAAAATTGGCGTATAAACATCATACATATGCAACGTATCGACAGCCAATAGGCGTTTTCTTAATGCCATATAACGATGCAACAATGGCAGGTGCTGATTGACGACGTCCACTAATGTATCGTAGACACTTTCAGGAATATGGTTGGCACTCAAAGCGGCTTGCCGTGCCGAATCAAATTTGCGGGCTTTTGCTTTAAAGTTATGAGCTTTGATATTGGTGCTTAATGTTTGGGCAAAGGTATTGCGGAATTGCTCATAGACACCATAAAGACCTTTAAAGGCTGCTTCACGGACAGATCGATCCGTGCTTTCCATCAACTCACCGTATACACCATGAGATAACTGTACTTTTTCCCCGTTTTCGTCTTCAACTACTGGAAAATCCAAATCAGCATTGTTTAAAACAGAAAAAATGTTGCCAGGTGCCCCAAAAATTTCGCCAGCACCAGCTAATAACGCTTCTTGCTCCGCTGGCAAGACATGTGGACGCTCGTTGATGGTTTTTTCGATCATATGACGATAAACAGCTAGTTTCGGCTCTTGATCGAAATAGCCCCAAATCGTTTCATCAGACATTGTCAATAGCTCAGGATCAAACCAAGCAACGGCTTCACTTACTTGCGCAACCAAGTTACTTGCTTTTGCATACAAGCCTTGATACGTCGTATTGGCAGTATCTTGGTCGTTTTTCAAATGACTGTATACATAGAGTTTCTCTAAACGACGAGAAAGCGCTAAAACAAATTCTAATGCGGATAAGAAGGCTTGCGGCCCATCGGCTAAAGTGCCTTGGTAACGACTTGCTTCTTTGACTTGTGCTTGGATCTCTTGAAATTCTATGTCAAAAGCCGCATCATCGGCATAGATTTTCGTTAAGTCCCACGTTTTTTCGACTGGAATCGATTCACGTGCTGGTAATTGTTTTGTTTCTGACATTCCCTTCACTCCTTGTTCATTGGTTAAAATTATCTTATCATACTTTTCAGTGAAACCAAATCATTGGCTTAAAAAGAAACCGAATTTTCTAAATATTGGCATTCTTGAAAGAGTCCGCGCAAAATTTCCCGTTGATCCAGTAACGGGAATTGCCATTGCCAATCCAGCTGCCGCAGCCGTGCCACCCATTGATCAAAACGAAGTGGACAGTCACTTAAATAAAGAAAGCGAAAAACCAATATTCGATGCTCAAATAAAATGCCAAAGCTGCTTGCACAATAGCACCACATAGGCAGCTGGGAGACATTGCCTTTTAACGGATACAATATTTCTTGGATCATACGGATTTTTGGCAGGTTCTTTCGCAGTTTTTGTATCAACCAGACCTGATAGTCTGCAGCAAGCCACTCAGGAGGACGGTGATGGTTTGATCTTTGTCCTTTGCACAAAGGGCGAAGTGTTTCTTTATGGTAAGGCGCCCCTTTTCGAGCATCGCTTTGTTGACTGCTGACTCCTTCTTGATAGTGCCAGTTGATTTGTTCTAACTTCATTAAGGATTGATTTTGCGTATCAATCAGCCACAAACAAAAACCAGTTGCCTGATAACTACAGCAGGCTCTTGTCAAAAGTGACCATTGGCGTTTCGGATGCAATTTCTCCCCTAAGATCCACCATGGTCGATAGCCGTTTGCTAAATACGTGCTGGTTCTTTCAAGAAATCGTGAAAACTTTAGGGAAGAACACTGTACTTCAATGGCGATATTCTTATAACAAAGGTCAGGACGCTGTTGGAGTTTAGGCAAAAAAGCTTCGATCTCAATCCCTGTATCTTGAAACCATTCAAACAATAGTTGTTTGGCTTCCAAGTGTTCCTTCGTCTCCCCTTCGCTGTAAGTCTGACAATCAGCAGTTGCTTGATGGGCAAAGTGGGGCTGTCGCTTGGTTCCTTGCCGCAAAGTCACTTCTTGGTGACACCCTGGGCAATAAAAAGGACCTGATGCTTTCTTTCTCCCTTTCGCTGCAATGACTTCTTTTCTTTGGTTCAATGCTTTCAGCATCTAACTCACCTCAATAAAAGATACGCCATTTTCATCAAACACAATTGAAAAAGCCAAGAACATTAGCAACATGTTCTTGGCTGGAAATGAATTTCATTCATTAATCATTCTTGAAGTAGAAACGAGTCAATTCAAGTGCATCGTTTTCCATGATCAACTGACCATATTCAGATAAAACCTCTGGCGTCACTGATGTCCGTTGGGCAAATTCCATCAAATAAGAAAGTGCGTTCTCCACTTCAATATCAGTAACCTCTGCATCCATGAATCGAATTTCAATATAATAATGGTTACCCATTTGGTAAAGATTGGTTGCAACGGAATCCAAATATACTTCGGATGCCAATTGAATCATATCTTCGAATCGCAACAACTCGAATACAAAACGATTGCCGATGTCTTCTGCTTGCTCCGACTCTTGTAATTGAGCCGCCACATGCTTTTTCAACATGTCGGTAATGTCTTCATTCGCTTCATCGTTCATCTCATCAAAATTTTCCATTCCTTCTGGTGGAAGATTTTTGCTAATAAACAATTCTAACCCATCGCCTTTAGGCAAGACTTGGAAAGTTACAGCTTCACTGCCCTTAAATTCTTCGTCAATATCAACTTCTTCAAGAATACTGTAAAAGAAGTTTTCAATTTCATTGTGATTTCCTAGAAGGTCAAGAAAAGTGATGCCTCTCGCAGCTAAGTCTTCACTTTTGATCAATACACGAATGGTGTTCTCATTGATATGTTCCATTTCCATATTAGCTACACCTCACTTTTGCTACTCACTATAGGTTCATTGTATCGAAACCTGATAAAAAGTAAAGAGAAAACGAA
Source organism: Enterococcus sp. DIV1368d (assembly GCF_050542975.1). Classification (NCBI taxonomy): domain Bacteria; kingdom Bacillati; phylum Bacillota; class Bacilli; order Lactobacillales; family Enterococcaceae; genus Enterococcus; species Enterococcus sp. DIV1368d. The sequence continues at coordinate 2,220,319 of NZ_CP172939.1, forward strand.
TATCCTCTTAAGAAAAACGTAAAAACTCAAAAAAAGACTCACTTTCAAAGAGAAAGCGAGTCGATGAAGTCAAATTTATAATCCTGCCATTAATTGCGCTTGTCTTAGTTCCAGTTGGCGAACATCCCTAGGTAAGAACCGACGAATTTCATCTTCGTTGAACCCAACTTGCAATCGTTTTTCATCAATCATGATCGGACGACGCAATAATCCTGGGTTTTCTTGAACAAGTGTCAATAAATCTTTTAGGGGCAGGTCATCTAGATCCATATTCAACTTTTGGAATACTTTGGATCTGGTGGAAATAATTTCTTCTGTGCCATCTTCTGTCATTTGTAGAATTGCCTTAAGCTCAGAAATATTTAACGGTTCTGAAAAAATATTTCTTTCAACAAAAGGGATTTCGTGCTCTTGTAACCACGCACGAGCTTTGCGACAAGATGTGCAACTTGGGGAAGTGTATAGTGTCAACAACGTGCATCTCTCCTTTTTAATTTTCAATCAAGCAAGTCCTGTTCCCTCGCTTGATTTCAATTATACAGGTTTAACTAAAAAAAATCTAGTCTAAATCTCATATTTTTTAATAAAACTCGAAAGTTATATTAAAAGCGAAACCTTTAAGGCAAAAGGTTTCCTTCAAAAAGTTTATTTTTAAATGAGAAAACTCAAATTTTTTTTTAATATTACTCCTTTTATACAACAGTGTGTCAAAGGTGTATCAAAAAGATGTCAGAATATTAAAATATTCTTTTGACAGAAGGCAACGTTTTTTAATTTTCCTCCGAAAATTACAGATGTAATCAAAAACTGAGCGAAAAACCAAGGCAGTCGCTCAATCGTTTTCAAAAGAACTTTTTCACGATCCTTCCTTTGCCGAGAAACGATCGCGCTACAAGGAAAATGATTGTTATTTTTTTGTGCTAGTAATCGCAATCACTCTCTTTCTTCTTGGTTTTATTGTATCACATTCCTTTTTAATCAGAAAACCATAGAAGCATTTCTGTCATAATCTGCTATAAAACAGCAGCAGAAATGAACATCTGCTTATAAATGAAAAGGGTTTCTCACAAAAAACTCAGTAAAAAACGATCAATCCAAGAAGCCAGCCAATTTGTTACTTGGTCACTGACAAAGCATAATAGACTGTACTATTCTTGAACTGATCGTTTACCATGTCTTTCTTCTAAGCGAGTGTTGGTTCTCGGTCACGAGCGAATTGAGCATCATGCAATGCACGATAATGCCCTCTTCTCGCCATCAACTCTTCATGGGTTCCTTCTTCTAAGATGCCCTTCTCACTAACGACAATGATTCGTGTCGCATGTTTGATCGTTGCGAGGCGATGGGCAATGATCAAGGTTGTACGCCCATCTGCCAAAGAATTCAATGATTCTTGGATCACTTGTTCCGTTTCGGTATCTAACGCTGAAGTTGCTTCATCTAAAATCAGAATCGGCGGATTTTTCAAGAACATCCGAGCAATCGCTACTCGCTGCTTTTGGCCACCGGATAATTTGACGCCTCGTTCACCGATGACCGTATCCAAGCCATCCGTCATTTGATCAATGACTTTTTCTAAGTGTGCCAATTTGACTGCCTTTAAAATCTCCTCTTCTGTTGCATCAAGTTTGCCATAAGCAATATTTTCTCGAATCGTTCCTGGGAAAAGAAAAACATCTTGCTGCACCGTACCAATCTGCTGACGTAAAGATGCCAAGGTCATCTCCTGAATATTGATGCCATCAATCGTAATGGCGCCTTCCGTGACTTCATAAAACCGCGGCAACAAGTTGCATAACGTTGTTTTCCCTGAACCACTTTGCCCAACGAAGGCGATCGTCTCACCCGCTTTGATCGACAAGTCGATGTGATTCAAGACTTTCGTCGCATCCGCATAGGAAAAAGAAACATCATGGTACACGATGTCTCCCTTTAAGGAAGTTACTGCCCGTGCGCCTGGCTTGTCTTTGATCGTCGGTTCTTTATCCAACTCTTCGGTCAAGCGTTTGAAGCCAGCGATGCCTTTCGGATAGCTTTCGATCATCGTATTAACCTTCTCGATTGGTCTAACAAAGACATTTGACAATAAAATAAACCCTACGAACTGACCGTTCGTCAGTTCACCACGAATCACGTAGTAGGCACCAAAGATCAGAGCAAACAAGTTGATCAACCGAATCAAGAAATAATTGTACGCTGAACTGATTGCCATTACCTTATAAAAAAGGATTTTAGACTGCCGATAAATCTCACTTAACCCGTCAAAACGTTTATGTTCAAACGTTTCATTGGCAAATGATTGTGTCACTCGAATGCCACTGACAGATGCTTCCACTCCGGCGTTGAACTCACCGAGATTATCATAGATCTGTGTGTTGACTTTGGTCATTTTCTTATTGAAAAAAACCAAGGCGATCGTAATCAAGGGAATCAACGCAAATGTTGCCACAGCTAATTGAACATGCATATTTAACATCAATAGGAATGAACCGACCAAAGTCATAATGGTAATAAAAACATCCTCTGGACCATGGTGAGCGACTTCAGAAATCTCAAAGAGATCCGTAGTCAATCGACTGATCAGCTTGCCAGTCTTTTGATTATCATAATATTCAAAAGATTGCGTTTGCAGATGTCGAAATAACTCTTGACGCATATCAGTTTCAATATTGACCCCAAGTTTATGACCATAAAAAACCACGATATATTGCAACACAGTATTGATCACATAAAACAAGAACAAGCCTAAGCATGCCAACAGTATTAGGCGAAAGTTGTTCTGAGGCATGATCTTATCGATTACTTGGTTGACGGCAACTGGAAAGGCTAGTTCCAATAAACCAGCAAATACCGCACAAGTAAAGTCGAGTATAAATAGTGACCGATACGGTCGATAATAACGAAAAAACCTTTTTAACACATTTCCCCCTCCTCAATAGCTTTCATTATAAGCAACTCTCAGTAGAAATGCAAAATGAGAAACATGTGAAAATGGGTAAAATTCACTATAATTTTGAAAACCTATGAAGACGCGGATTTCTAAAAACAGTAAATAAAACCTTTATTTTGCAGGGATTTTCCTCTTTTTTTTACAGAAATAATGGCTTATGATTGATTCGAAAACAAACTGAAAATTTTCACTAACTCTGAAAGGCGTGTCTTTTTTGATCACTAGTATTCTTTTTGATGTCGATGATACCTTATATGACCAGCAACAACCATTTCGTAATGCCGTAACCTCATGTTTCCCACAAATAGCCCACAAAGATTTAACTGCTCTTTACTTACGGTTTCGGGTGCACAGTGATGAGCAGTTTGGACGGGTATTGGCAAATGAATGGACGCTAGATCATTTTCGTTATTTTCGACTGACCCATTCATTAACGGATTTAGGGTACTTACCTATTACAATAGAAGAAAGCTGTAAGTTTCAGCTGTGTTATGAACAAGAACTAGATGCCATCACACTGCATCCTGAAGTTGAGTCAACTTTGAACTATTTGTCCACATTGCCAGTCAAACTAGGAATTATTACCAATGGTCCCACTGACCACCAGCAAAAAAAATTGGATCAGTTGCAACTGACTCGATGGATCAAACCAGAGCATATGATCATTTCACAAGCAACTGGTTATCAAAAGCCGCAACTAGAAATTTTCCAATTGGCAGAAACCGCCTTTGCTCTTGATCCGGAAACCACACTGTACGTTGGTGATAATTTTGATAATGACGTGGTTGGCTGTAAGAAAGCCGGTTGGCAAGCTTTGTGGTTCAATCATCGTCTCCGTCAAGCGCCTAGTGGATTGGAAGACTTACCAGATGCATCGATCACTGCTTTTTCACAGCTGCAAGACAGTATTGACACACTGATGCAAGTGCCTGCATACATGTATAACTAAAAAAAGATGGACCTTCGCTCCTGCGGCAGGTCCATCTTTTTGATTGGCTAACTTTCTTCGCCGATACTCAATATCAAGCGAATATCTTCTTCTGTCATTTGTTGAAGCTGTGTTTCATTGCCTTGGATCACTTTTTGGAAAAGCTCACGTTTTTCTTGTTGCAACGCATCCATTCGTTCTTCAATGGTTCCTTCAGCAATCATTCGCCAGACTTCGACAACATTTTTTTGACCGATCCGATGGGCTCGTCCAGCGGCTTGTTCTTCCACCGCCGGGTTCCACCACAAATCGTATAAGATCACGGTGTCTGCGCCGGTCAGATTCAGTCCTGTTCCTCCTGCTTTTAACGAGATCAAGAAGACGTCCTTTTCTCCACTATTGAAGGCATCAACCATCGTCAAACGATCTTGCGGCGGTGTGCTGCCTCGCAAGTAAAAGGACTCAAACCCTTCTTGTGCTAGCTCTTCTTCAATGATCGAAAGCATGCTAGTAAACTGAGAAAATAACAGCACACGACGCCCATTTTCTTTGGCTGCTAAGAGTAAATCTTTGACCTGTTCAAGTTTCCCAGAAGACCCTTCATAATCCTCCACGAATAATCGTGGGTCACAACAGATTTGCCGCAGTCGAGTCAAACCAGCTAAGATACTGATTCGATTTTTACGAAAAGACGTAGAATCCATTTGCGCGATTTCTTCCCGCATTTGCCGCAAGTACGCCAAATAGATTTTCTTTTGTTCTTCTGTTAAAACACTGTAATAATTTGTTTCCAATTTTTGCGGCAAATCATGCAGCACGGATTTTTTGTCTCTTCGCAAAATAAAGGGTTTGATCATTTTCGCAATTTCTTGTGTAGACAGTTCTTTAAATTTCTGCTTGTTCGGGAAAAATCCTGGCATGATCATTTGGAACAAGGACCACAATTCTTCTAAATTATTCTCGATCGGTGTGCCGCTGAGGGCGAATCGCTGTGGAACTTCCAAGGAGCGCAAGGCCTGTGCCGTTTTGGTCGCACTGTTTTTGACCATTTGCGCTTCATCTAAAATCAAACAAGTCAGATCTAGTGCTTGATAAGCATCAATGTCTTGCCGCAAGCTTGCATAAGAAGTGATGCGGACGTCCGCTGGCTGCGCCATCTGCCCTTCGCGCTCTTCTTTCGTTCCGCTGATGACAGACGCAGAAATCGTTGGCGCAAACCGTTTGATTTCTTGTTGCCAGTTGAATGTTAGACTCGCCGGTGCCACGATCAATACATTCAATTTTTGTTTCTCTTGTTTTTCTGAAAGTAAGTAGCTGATCGTCTGAACGGTCTTCCCTAACCCCATTTCATCGGCAAGGATACCGCCAAATTGATAGTGGCTCAACATTTTTAGCCAACGGAACCCAACTTCTTGGTATTGCCGCAACTCAGCATGCAAGTTTTCTGGCAGCTGCGCCTCAAAGTTTTCTGGATGGATCAAGTCTTCCGTCATTTGTTGAAAACCGGCACTAAAGCTGGCTTGATCAGCAAACTGCTCTTGCAGGAGCAGCCCTTGATTCAAAGGAACTTGGATCGCCCCATCCTTCGCTTCTAGTGAAAGACGCAATTTTTTCAGGGCAGCACTTGCTTCTTGAAACTCTTCCGATTCCAATGAAAGGACTTGCCCATTTTCTGTGGTATAAAATTGTGCAGACTGTAACAGGCTGCGCAAGACCTCATTGATCTCTGACTCTTGAATGCCGCTGACATCAAACTTGATATCCAACCAAGAACCATTTTCTTCGATAACGATTTCTGGTCGATGGTGTTGGGCGTCAAGGTAAAGTTCCCGCAGCTTCTTGCCGATACGGACTTCACCTAATTGCCTTAAAACAGGGATCTCCCTTGTAAAAAAGGTATAAAGTTGTTCCCCCGCAGGTAAGCTTTTTTGCCAATTTTTAGTGCTCGCTTGATAGCCAAAGGTTTCAATAATCGCTTCAATTCGTGCTTCTTGTTGAAAATCACGTAAAATCTCGGGATGATTTTCTGGCATATAGTGATGTTTTTCATCACTTGAAAAAACGACTTCTCCATAAGTGAAGTCTACTTGTAAATCGACTTGTCCTTTGATTTTCCGTAACGAAAAGACAGCTTTCAATTCAGACTCTTCGATTTCATTTTGAACTTCAGGTGCTACTTGGACACGCCCGATTTTTCGCAAATAAGGCAATACTTTCATAAAAAGATTCGCTAGTTCTTCTTTCGGATAGTCGATGACTGGCTGTTCAAATCGTTTAAACAACTGTTGCATCGTGACATAGATTTCCTTTTGTTCGACAGTCAGTTCATAAAAGGTTCCATCCAGCAGACCCCAATTATAATAGCTAAGTAAATGGTCAAAATCTTTCACGAATTCCAGCGGAAAATGATCCTCTTGTTTTGTGACTGAAAACGACAAAGGTTCACCGATTTGAAAATCGGCTTCATTGACTTTTGTTTCACCAATGGTTATTTGCGTATAGACTTCGTTTAACTGTAACAACAATTCTTTGCCGAACTCAACTGGTAGCAGCAAATACTTTTTGTCAAGTTTACCACTGATCTGAATGCCTGCTTGCCCGATTAACTGTTGCGTTTGCGCGATTCCTGCCAATCGATTCAACAAGGCTCGATTTTTCTCATCAAAGGCATCCGCAGATAGAAAGAAGGTCTGCTGCTTATTCGCTGCGTACTGCTTGTTTTCTTGGTACATCTGCAAAAATTTATAAATGTTTTTAACGACATAGGTCCGTGCGGTGCCACGATGGCCGACTTTGAGGGAAATCCCTAAGATATCCATTTCTTGATGGTAAGGATTGGTGGCGATGGTATCTATCCGAAATTCAACCTGTAAGGGTTGGCTCGTTTCTTTTTCGCTCCCTAAGCGGGCAAAGCCGTTGGAAAACATCTCTGAAGCAGAAAAGGCTTTTTTGATGGGGGTTTGCTCATTGATTTTTCGTGTTTTCCCTTGTTTGCGTAGATAAAGTTCGACTGCCACCGTGTGTTTGCAATAATGATGCTCTTCCCAGTACGGACATTGGCAATAATCTACCTCTTTGGCTGTAGCATCTAAGGTCACTAAATACAATTCTGTCCCCAATACTTCTGCGTGCCACACATTTTTTTCTTTGTCTGGTGTGACAGATAAGACGCGATCTTCGTTGACATACGTTCTGCCACGCTCAATTACTTTTTCTGGAATACTCCACTTCATAAGAGCCCTCCTCTCCTTATTCTTTTATTCGGATCCGGCTTTGCCCGCTGCCGTTAGTTTCTACGAAAACTTGCTGCAGGATTCTTGCCCGCAGTTCTCGAACATGACTGATGATCCCAATCATGCGCCCTTCATTTTCGATCATTTCTAATGCTTCCATCGCCATTTCCAATGATTCTTCATCAAGCGATCCAAAGCCCTCATCAATAAAGAGGGCTTCGATCTCGATCCCACCAGCTCGTTGCTGGATCACATCCGCCAAAGAGATCGCCAACGCTAAGGCAGCAATAAAGCTTTCGCCGCCTGAAAGTGTATGAGCTCTTCTGACTTGTCCCGCATTATCGTCATATATGTCAATTTCTAAGCCTGTTGAGCTTCGATAGCTCCCGACTTTATCCGCTAATTCAAATTGATAGCGGCCACGAGTCAACCGAGCCAAGCGTTCATTGGCGACTTCTAAGATCTCTGTCAGAAATTGCTGCAGTACATACCGTTCCAAGCTGGTTTTTTTGACGTTTTCGCCGTTGATGGTTTCTGCCAACTGCTGAAGTTGGCCTAATTGGGCCAGTTCTTCGACATTTTGCTGATAAATGACCTGCAGCTCGTCAAACAACCGTTGATTGACGTTGACTTTCTCCTGTTTGCGAACTGTTTCTTGCTGTAGTTCCTCCATCACGGTCTGCAACTGAAGGTAGTCAGCTTCCAAATGGTTTAAATCTATCGCAGCTTGCTCTTTTAACTGTGCATCTAACAATGCTAGCCGTTGCTGAACAAACACCGTTTCTTGCTCATAGGTTTTGATTTCTTCTGAGAGAACGGTTGTTTGAGCGGCTTGGGCAATCAATTCCCGCATCGTTTCTTCCGTCATACCAGCTTCTTGGAGTCGCTGCGTCAGTCGTTGTTCTGCTTTTGTCTTAGCCGCTTGCTTTTCTGCAAAAAATTGCTGCAGATTTTTCAGCTTCTCTGAAAGAATCGCTTGCTGCTCGTTTAGCTGCGCTTCTTGTCGGGCATCAGCCTCAATTTGTTGCGTATATTCCCTCAGTAAACCATTGGTTTTTGTTAAATCGGCTTGTAATTGTTCATACGTTGCGCCTGCAAGTTGTTCCTGTAAAGAAGCCAATTTCCCCTCCGCAAGCTGACGCGCTTCTTGGGCTTTTTTCGCTTGCTCACTGACTTGCTGAAAGGACTCATTTAACGTTGCTAATTTCTCATTTACTGCCTGATGTTTCTTCTGTGCGTCTTCATAAGAAGCGGCTTTTTGTTGATTGAAAGATTGCCGTTTCTTTAGTTCCGCTACCGTCGTTTCCTCGGTAATCGTCTCTTGGTTTTCTATCGGCTGCAAGGCAGCAAATGCCTGTTGAACTGCAGTCCAAGCGAATGCCACTTGCTTCTGCGCAGCAACACTGGTGGCTTGCCATTCGCTGATTCGCAATGTGGCTTGCTCCTGCAGCGTTTGATTTGCCGATACTTGCTGCTGGATCTTCGTCAATTTTTCTTGTGTTTGCTCAAGTCTTTGTTCACTGGCAATGATGTCTTCGATGCGATAGGTCGTGTGCTCCTGTGTATTCGGATGATCCAATGATCCGCAAACCGGACAGGGTTCATTTTCTTCCAGTAATAGACGAAGCCGAGCAATTTGCATTCGAGCATTTTGACTGGTTTCTTGTTTTAACGTTTTTTGCAGCTCCAGCAAGGATGCTGCTAATTGCTGTTGTTCAAGAACTAACTCCGAATGAATTTGTTGCTGTTCCCCTGCTTTTTGCTCGGCTTCACGAAACTGCGCTTTTGCTTGCTGCCATTTTTCGACCAGAGCCTGCGTTTCTACCAATTTCACCGCTTCTGTTTGAAACCCTCGCAAGGTTTCGATTTCTTCTACCAGATGCTGCGCTTGCGCTTTGGCACTTGCTTGCGCTTGGTTTATCTTCGTTAATTCGGTGGTCTGTTGCTGTGCGGCTTTTTCAAGTTGCGCCACTTCTTCTTGCTGCGCTTGTGTACGCTGTGCTAGCGGGATCTGCTGCTGGATTCGTTGAACTTTTTGACTAGCAGCTTCCTGTTTTTTCTTGATGCCGTCAATCAACGCTCGTTGGTCTTGCCAGCTTACTTGTTGCTGCTGAATTTCTTGCAACTGCTGCTTTGTTTCGTTGATTTGCTGAGCAGCTTGCTGTGCTTCTTTCACTCGTTCTTCTTTTTGCTGCATGATTTCTTGATGTTCAAGCGCCCACACCAACTGGTTCAACTGTGCTTTTTTCTGAGCAATCTCGGTTTTTTTAGCATGCAGCTCTCGGGCTTTTTCTTGTAGACCTTGCCATTCGATCCGTGCATTTTCAATTTCTTTTGCACGGTAAAAAGCATCTTGCGCAGCTTTCATTTCTTGGATCGCTTGGTCTTTTTTGTGCAATAATTGCTGAAGCTGCGCTTGTTGTTTTTCTAAATCCTGCGCCCACAAAGTCAGACCTTCCGCAACCGTTAAAACCTCCTGCGCTTCTTCCCATTCAAAGCGCTCCATGATTTGCGAGGCGAGCAGCTGCTGATGCTCAAGCTTTTTACTTTGTGCTTTGACTTGCTCTTTCAACCATTCATTAAATTGTTGATACATTTCCGTGCCAAATAAATTCCGTAAAACGCGTTCTTTCTCATTGCTGCTGGCAATCAGAAAATTACGAAATTCTCCTTGCGGCAACATCATGATTTGAAAAAACTGTTTGGCATCCAGCTGCAGCAGATCCTTGATAAATGCATCAACTTCTGTGCGTTTACTGATCTGCTTTTTCTCTTTGCCTTCGGCGTCAAAAATCGTCAGCTGGACTTTTGCCGTTTGGTTGGTGACCCCGTCACCACGTTTTTTTGCTAAGGTCTGTTCCGGTTTCCGTTGGATCTGGTAGGTAAAACGCTGATGTTCAAAAGTAAAGGTGACGCTGGTCTCTTCGGTTGGTGAAGCAAACATCGAGCGCATTTCTTTGCCTGAGCGCAGATTCCCCGATGTTTCACCGAACAAGGCAAACGTCATGCCATCGAAAATCGTCGTTTTTCCTGCACCCGTTTTGCCGCTGATCAAAAACAAACCGCCAGCTTGCAGCTGACTAAAATCCAATTTTTCATCAATGAATGGACCAAAATTTTTCATTTGTAAAGACTTCGGTTGCATGACTATTCCCTCTTTTCCACGACAAATGCTTCATTTAATCCTTGTTCGATCCACTTGGTTTGTGCATCGAGCAATGAATCTCCCGTCATTTCTTGAAAAAAATGACTGATCAAGGTCTGCGGGTCGGTTTCTCGTGTGGTTAGCTGTCTTTTTTTCGTCTGTTCTCGTCCATTCAACCGTTCGACAGACAAAATAAATGGATAGATTTTTCGCAACTGATTCATCATATTTGGAATCACAGCACGATCCGTCAGCAGAAAATGCCAAAACGCCTCACGATTTAGATCACGGTAAAAAACCGGATCGATCAACTCCTCAAAGGAAGCCGTCAGTTGCTGGATATCCCTTTTTGGTGTGAGGGGAATAAATTCATTGGTGTCTTTTACAGTATCCACAAGATAGACCCCTTTTTGGTTCGTCCGTTCAGAAAGGGAAAATTTCAGCGGAGAGCCACTGTACCCGATTTTCGGATGTTTCAGGGCGGTATTGGCATGTAAATGCCCCAAAACGACTCGATCAAATGGCGCAAAAGCGGTGGTCGGTACGCTGTCCAATCCGCCAACTTGAATTTTTGTTTCTGAATCTGTTTGGCTAGAACCCGCCACAAAAAAATGGGTCACTAGCACTTGCTTTTTGGACGAGTCAAAGTTCTTGGTCATCTCCTCAATGACTCTTTGGACACTATCAGAAATCTTCATTAATGGTTCATCAAAAAACAAGCGCGCCTCGATCGGTTCAAAATAAGGCAGTAAAAAGAACTGTGTATCGTCAAACTCAACCGGGTGCAAACTTTGTTCGATGCTGGTGGACAGGTAAAAGCGTGTTTGTTGAAACCACTGACTACCGGTTTCTAGCCGCGTTGGGCTATCATGGTTTCCTGAGATAGCCAATAAAGGCAGTTCATTCGTTAGATTGATTTCTGCGATTTTTTCATTCAATAATTTGACTGCATCGACAGCGGGAACGGAACGATCATACAGATCACCTGCAATGACGATGGCAGCGACTTTTTCTTCTAAAGCGATCGCAATGATTTGATCGATAATTGCTCGCTGGTCCTCCAGCAAATCATAGCCATGTAGTTTTTTTCCGATGTGCCAATCAGCTGTATGTATAAAGCGCATTTCTTCACCTTCTTAAAAAATATCCTTCCAACCATTATACCACTTTCCCTGATCGTTAGACATCTCTCTGCCAGCGAAATTTCACTTACCACTCATTTTTGATAAAAAGAGCGAACACCTGACATCATTATGTTGAAATGTTTTTTCAATTATAAATTTATATCTTGAAATATAATTACACTTCATTTACAATGAGTGTGAAATCGAATTCAACAATCGCTTTCATCACTATTCTAAAAGAAAGGAGAAACGATATGCTTGCAATAGGACTCATGTCAGGAACCAGTTTGGATGGGATCGACGCTGCTTTAGTAAAAATCAATGGCAGCGGCACCGAAACTGACGTAAAGCTGATGGAAATGATCACGCTGCCCATTGGTGAAGAATTGAAGGAGCGAATAAAAACCGCTTGTGATCCGGTGGAATCAAATGTTCCCCTCATCTGCCAATTAAATACTGAATTAGGGTATGAATTTTTGAAAGCGTGTCAAATCCTCTGCCAAAAAGCTGGTATTGAAGAAAAAAGCATTGATTTTGTTGCCAGCCACGGACAAACGATCTGGCACTCCCCCGATGCTGAACCAGCGAAAAACAGCACCTTGCAAATTGGCGAACCTTCAATTATCGCTTATGGCTTACAAACGAAAGTCGTCGCCGATTTTCGAGTGATGGATATGGCTGCTGGCGGTCAAGGCGCCCCTCTTGTTCCTTATACAGACTATCTGCTCTATCAATCAGACACCAAAAATCGTTTGCTGCAAAATATTGGCGGCATCGGCAATGTTACTGTACTACCAAAAAGTGGCAGCTTAAACGAGCTGTATGCCTTTGATACAGGTCCAGGAAACATGGTCATCGATGAATTAATGGTTCAGCTATTCGGTCAGCCTTATGATGCGTTTGGTGAAACAGCCCGTGCGGGAGCAATTATACCAGCCTTGCAAAAGGAATTAAGAACTCATTTTTATTTGTCCCAGCAACCGCCGAAAAGCACCGGGCGTGAGCTTTTTGGAAAACAATTCGTGCAGCAGTTATTGACCCAGTATCCCGAAGCAGCACCTGAAGACTTGGTGAGGACTTTAACCGATTTTACCGCTTTTTCCATTGCTGACAGTTACCAACGGTTCATTTTTCCTCAGTTGGGAACAAACGATATGGAAGTGATTCTCTCGGGCGGCGGTGCCCACAATCATCTGCTGATTGAGATGATCCAAGGCTATTTACCAGAATCAGTAGCCGTTGGAACACAAGATGACATTGGCGGTTCCAACGATGCCAAAGAAGCGGTGGCTTTTGCCATCTTAGGAAATGAAACCCTTCACAGCCGTGTCAACAATGCCCCTGCAGCAACCGGGGCATCCCAAGGCGTGATCTTAGGGAAAATCATTCCGAATCCATGGGAAGCAAAAATGTAAAACACCTTAGGAGGATAAACCATGTTAGATAAATTCACTCAATTCATCGAGCGCCATTTGGCAGGACCGATGGAAAAACTTGGCAGCCAGCGTCACTTGCGGGCGGTTCGTGACGGGATCGTCTCAACCTTGCCATTGATCATCGTCAGTTCGTTCTTTATGATTTTAGCCTTTCCACCGCTGCCTCAAAGTTGGGGCATCTATCAATTCTTGTCTAGTAATGCCACAACGATCTTATTGCCTTATCGAATGACGATGTACATTATGAGCTTGTATGCGGCATTCGGGATTGGATACAGTCTTTCTCGCTCTTATAAGCTTGATGGTCTTTCTGGCGGGATCCTAGCTACGACCGCCTTTTTACTGACCTTCACCCCGGTCAATATCCCAGCAGAAGCCTTGGATGCTGCTGGAACGGTCGGCTTTGTCTTGCCAATGGCCAACTTAGGGAGTGCTGGTATGTTCGTGGCGATCATCACCTCGATTCTTGCCGTTGAAATCTATCGGTTAACGGACAAATCGAAATTTAAAATCACGATGCCAGAACAAGTCCCACCTGCAGTCGCTCGCTCTTTCGAAGCCTTGACCCCTACCTTAGTCATTATTTTAGGAATGGGCGCGATCACTTACTATATCGGCTTTGACTGGCACACGATCGTGGCAAAAGTCGTCGATCCTTTAGTCAGTGCCGCAGACACCTTGCCAAGTGTGCTATTGATCACCTTCTTGACGACCTTCTTCTGGTCATTCGGGATCCATGGTGCTTCTATCGTTGGATCATTGGCTCGACCATTATGGTTGCAGTTGTTAGAAGGGAATACAACTGCGCTTGCTTCAGGAGATATGATTCCCAATATCGCAGCCGAACCATTTTATCAATGGTTTATCTGGATTGGTGGGGCTGGTTCAACGATTGGTTTGGCGATTTTGCTAGCGTTTCGCACCAAATCAGAATTCGGTTCAAAACTAGGAAAAACAGCCTTAATTCCAGCAATTTTCAACATCAATGAACCACTGATTTTCGGTACACCGATCGTCTTGAATCCAATCTTGATCCCACCATTCATCATTGCGCCTTTAATCAATGGTGTCATTGCATGGGTCGCCACCTCAGCAGGTTTAGTCAATGCCGTCACGGTCAATGCCCCTTGGACATTGCCTGGACCAATTGGTGCTTTCTTAGCGACTGGCGGCGATTGGCGTGCCATCGTGCTGAATGTTCTTTTGATTCTTTTATCGATTCTGATCTATTACCCATTCGTAAAAATCTATGACAAAAACGAATTAGAAAAAGAAAATCAACCAGTCGCACAATAATGTGTAAATAATGGTCGTACGAAGTACCCATCAAGACAACAGAAGAAGCCTTCCTCAGCAGCTTTTTCAATGCCAAGAGGTGCTTCGTGCGGTTTTTTAGAAAGAAGGAAAACCATTGAAACGAGAAATTGGCCTTTCGATTTACCCCGACCATAGCGATCCTTTACTGGATCAAGACTATTTAAAAAAAGCTGCTGCCCTTGGTTATTCGCGCTTATTTATGAGTATGCTGGAAGTCAGTGAAGGCAAAGAGCCCGTCAGAAAAAAATTCTCTTCGATTATCGGGTTTGCCAAGAACCTTGGCTTTGAAACGATATTAGATATTTCGCCAGCTGTTTTTAGTGATTTGGCGATCTCTTATGACGATCTGAGCTTCTTTGCAGAATTAGGTGCGGACGGTATCCGCTTGGATCAAGGATTTGATGGCAATAAAGAAGCCCAGCTGACCTTTAATCCATTTGGCTTGGCGATTGAATTGAATATGAGTAATGATGTGAACTATTTAGAAAATATCCTTTCTTATCAAGCAAATGAACCTTTTTTATATGGCTGCCACAATTTTTACCCCCAACGAGGCACAGGCTTAACGGAGGCTTTTTTCCGCAGCTGCAGTCAACGTTTTAAAAAATATGGGTTGAAAACAGCCGCCTTTATCACTAGTCAATCAGCCAAAATTGGCCCTTGGGAAGTCAATGATGGCTTACCGACCTTAGAATCTTGTCGAGATTTACCATTGGCGCTGCAAGGGAAGCTGCTTTTTGCTTCTGGGTTGATCGATACGGTGATTATTGGCAATGCCTATGCGTCGGATGCAGAACTGAAAGCTCTGGCGGCGATCGATCGCTACAAACTGACATTTGGCGTTTCCGTAGAAGCAGAAGCCAGCGAAATCGAACGGAGGATATTAGCTGAAACCAATCATTTTCGTCGCGGTGATAGTAATGCGTTAGTTGCTCGTTCCACACAGTCACGGGTGAAGTACCGTCCCGTCGAAAACCTCCCTCATACAAACCAAGAACCGTTTGCTTACGGGGACATCGTTATCGGCAATGATACCTTTGGTCAGTACAAAAACGAATTGCAGATCGTTTTGACCCCTCACCAAGACGTGCGAAAAAACAAAGTCGGCACTATCCCCAAAGAGGAGTTGCCTTTGTTGGAATATTTGAAACCATGGACCAAATTTGCTTTCGAATTATTGGATTAACTCTTTAGAAAAAAGCCGCTGATCACAAAAGGATCAGCGGCTTTTCTTAGGTATTAATCTTCTCTTTTGGACTCATCGATTTGATAAACAAATGACGGATCAATCGCTTGATCCAGTGTGTCAAATGCACCCTGGATGCGCCGTTCGACTTCCGCCAAGCCCTCTTTGTCCATCTTTTTGATGTCACTGATATCGATTGGCTCCCCAAAGCGGACGGTTACTCGCTTGCGTTTAAATAAATCCTTTAATGTCAGCGGTCCTTGATAAACAGAGGGAACGATCTTGACCTTAGCCATTTTTGCGATCAACGCCATGCCGCCTTTTAAAGCCGTTGCGTGTCTCGTACCACTTGGAAACATGATCAAGCTAAGATCGGTTTCCTTCAAAATTTTGACTGGCGTCTTTACCGCACTCGGTCCTGGTTTGTCCCGTTTGACTGGAAAAGCATTGGCATGAATCAAAATGAACCGTAAAATCGGGTTTTTGAACAGCTCTTCTTTCGCCATAAAACTAAATTTCTTTGGCCGAGCAGCCACTGCTAGGTACAATGGATCCCACCAGGTTCGGTGAGGAGCCACTAAAATATAGTTTTCATTTTTAGGTAAAACCTCTTTGTTTTGATAACGAGCATTGCCGTTGATCAAAAATAATACTACGCGAACCACACCGCGCATAAAGCGAAAAAACATACTCATTTTCCTTTCTATTTCTCTCCTATTCAAGTATGCAAAAAAACGGTTTAAATGACAAGCATTTTTTAGCGTTTCCCATTATTCTTAATCGTAGTATAATACATTGAAATGAATTTAGAACAGGAGTATGCTTCATGTTGCAACCGAACGAACGCATCGACCAATTGTATGCCGATGACATCAAGATCATTCAAAGTTCCGAAGTTTTTTCTTTTTCATTAGATGCTGTCTTATTAGCCAATTACGCTAGAGTGCCAAAAAGAGGTGTGGTCGTTGACCTTTGTGCAGGGAATGGTGCAGTCGGTTTATTTATCAGCAGAAAAACGACCGCTCATATTTATCAGGTCGAATTGCAGGAACGTCTAGCGGATATGGCGCAACGCAGTATCGAATTAAACGACTTGCAAGACCAGCTGACGGTCTATCCTATGGACTTGAAGAACCTCTTTCAAAAAATCAAACCTGATTCCGTCGATCTTTTGGTCTGCAATCCGCCTTATTTTAAAAATGTACCGACGGCGATCAAAAACCCGAATCCCTATTTAGCGATCGCCCGTCACGAGATCACCACAAATTTAGATGAAGTGATCCAAACCGCCAGTAAAGCGTTAAAAATGAACGGACGGTTTGCGATGGTTCATCGACCGGATCGCTTTCTCGATATTTTGGACCATATGCGTGCCCATCGAATCGCCCCAAAACGCGTCCGCTTCGTCTATCCGAAAGTAGGCAAAGAGGCAAATATTTTATTGATTGAAGGAATCAAGGATGGTAAGGCGGATGGCTTTAAAATTGATTCCCCTCTCATTACCTATGATGAAACAGGTGCCTATAGTTCAGAAGTGAAGGCGATGCTCTATGGCTGCTGAGAATCATTATTTTTATGTCTTGCGTTGCAACGATCAGTCCTTCTACGGTGGTTATACCACTGATTTGAGTCGCCGCTTATTAGAGCACAACAAAGGGATTGGGGCAAAATATACCCGTCCTGCTAGTCGCAGACCTTTGCAAATGATTCATGCAGAAAGCTTTTCCACTCGCAGTGAAGCCACTCAAGCAGAAGCCGCCTTCAAAAAATTGTCTCGCAAAAAGAAAGAGGACTACCTAATCAGTCATAGGAAAAGCAATGTTATCTGACTAAGCATACAAAAAAACTACCTGCGCACGGAAGATTCCCTCTTGAGAGAACTTTCTTTCGTTACTTAGGTAGTTTTCTTTTATGGTTATTCATTCCTATTCGGTAACGCCCATTGGGTTTGACTTTTCCCAAATTCTTGCGGGATCACAGAATCGACGGATTGATATTCGAGGGTTTCTTGAGTATTTGGAATCGTAATTGCCGTCAAATAGTTGTTGGTTTCGGAATAGAAGCCGATCGTTTCAAAGGAAGGATCAGTCAAATGGTATTGAACCCCCTGCAGTTTAGCGGTTGTTTCCTCTTCCACAAATGTCGGTTGATAGCGAGCATAGTAAACCTGGGCGCCCATTTTAAAATATACGGAGTTATGAGCAGATCCAAGAAATTCAATCGCCCGTTCCACTGGTACTGCTTGATAGATCCCTAAAGTTTCAATCGCTTCATTGCTTTGGATGCGCTGATAAACTGCTGTAGTATCAGATTCGTAATATTTATAGCCTAAAAACATTTTTTCGCGGTCACGGATATTCGGTGTGATCAGCGCATTATACGTTTTGAATTCACCATACACTTGATCTCCAATAAAAAAGCCTAGCAGACACGCAACGACTATGCCGCCAAGCAATAGCGTCACTTTTGGGTTGCGGTTTTCTCGATAAAGCAAAACCATCAGGAACCCTAATAACGCAATTAGACCAACCACCATGAGAATTGGTAGGATCACGTAATAAAAACGCTCACTTTGCAGCCATTTTTCGATCGTCATAAATGCAACCATTCTTTCTTCCCCTTCGATTCCTCACTACCTACTGTTTTTCCCTTGGTCAACCAGTAGAAGGATCGTCCTTTCATCCCTTTTCTTGCCATTGACTCTTCCGACGCTCAATTCACATGTAAATTCTTATGAAATTAATTTTACCATAAGTATGTATAAAAGATAAGTATTAGATGGACTGCTTTTCGCGACCAGCATCCATTGACAAAACGAGGGTTTTATCAGATAATATTGATGCTAATAGGGAATGAATGTCTCCCTCAGTTCTTACTGAAACCGCAATTTTGCTAATGACTTCTACCACTTTTTTAGTGTGTAGTAGTCATTTTTTATTTTCACTCGTTCGTCATAGTTGCAAGAGCATTATTCCTATATTTTTTAAAGGATCGTGATAGAAATGAAGAAACAAAAAACAACGTATTTTGAACTGACTACATTAGGTTTGCTCAGTCTGGTGATTGGGGTGCTTGCTGGAGCCGTTGACACTTTCTTTGGTAAAATTTTGCTGTTCTTAAGTGCCTTTCGTGAAAGTCATTTTTTGCCATTGATTCTCTTCTTACCAATTATCGGTATTTGCTTTACTTACCTTTTCCAAAAGTATGGCGATCGGAGTCCTCAAGGAATGAACTTAGTGTTTTTAGTCGGGCAGGAAGAAGAAAAAGATATTCCGCTGCGTTTGATTCCTTTTGTAATGGTGGGAACCTGGCTGACGCATTTATTTGGAGGAAGCGCCGGCAGAGAAGGAGTTGCGGTTCAGTTAGGTGCCACCATCGCCAATCGTTTAGGAAAATGGCTGCGAATAGAAAAGTACGCCAGCACCCTGATCATGATTGGGATGGCTGCGGGATTTGCTGGTTTATTTGAAACCCCCATCGCTGCGACGTTCTTTGCATTGGAAGTGCTTGTCATCGGTAAATTCAGTCATCATGCCCTCTTACCTGCTTTGCTGGCTGCTTTCACTGCTAGTACGACTTCTCAATGGTTAGGCTTAGAAAAATTTAGTCTTATGTTGCCTCAATCCGTCGATTTGACGATACCTGTTTTTCTGAAATTACTTGTGATTGGGTTGATTTTTGGTATGGTTGGCGGTAGCTTTGCGGGCTGTTTAGAAACGATGAAACGCATCATGAAGCGGCGCTTCCCGAATCCACTGTGGCGTATTGGGATTGGCGCATTGGCGTTAGTCTTGCTTTTTGTTTTGTTGTATCAAGGGCGTTATTCAGGCTTAGGAACAAATTTGATCAGCGCGAGTTTCACGAATCAACCGATCTATTCTTATGATTGGCTGCTTAAGTTGGTGTTGACCGTATTGACCATCAGCATTGGTTTTTTGGGTGGAGAAGTCACCCCTTTGTTTGCGATTGGCTCTTCTTTGGGGGTCGTGTTGGCGCCACTGTTCGGACTGCCTATCGAACTGGTAGCAGCACTAGGCTATGCCAGTGTTTTTGGCAGCGCCACTAGCACCTTATTTGCACCGATCTTTATTGGTGGAGAAGTCTTTGGCTTTCAAAATCTACCCTTCTTTGTGATCGTCTGCTCCGTCGCCTACTTTATCAGTAAACCTTATAGTATCTATCCTTTACAAAAAACATCGGCAATGGGACAATGAGCCACTTCTGAACACAACAAGAGCAAAGAAAAAACCGCGAACAAGTCGCGGTTTTTTGCTATTTTGCACGTTTTAAATAGGTACCTTCAGCTGTATTGATTTCTAGCATTTCGCCTTCTTCAACAAAGTCAGGAACATTGACAACTAAGCCCGTTTCCATCGTTGCTGGCTTACCAGAACCAGTCACAGTTGCCCCTTTGATCGATGGCTGTGTTTCAACAACTTTCAAGATTACGCTTGAAGGTAATTGCACGCCAATCACTTCGCTGCCGAAGAATTGGATTTTTACTTCCATGTTTTCTAGAATGAACTTCATTTCTTCTTCAACCACTTCAACTGGAATTTCATATTGTTCATAGGTTTCCAGATCCATAAAGAATGCGGTATCGTCCATTGTATATAGGTATTGTACAGCTTTCGTATCGATATGCGCTTTTTCAAATTTTTCTTCTGGACGGAAGGTTGTATCGTAAGTCGAACCAGTCCGAACGTCACGTAATTTCATACGCATAACCGTATTTCCTTTACCTGGTTTGTGGTGGCTGGCATCTAATACTTTGATAAGTTTGCCGTCTTGAACAAACGTCATTCCAGCTCTTAAGTCACTTGCATTGATCATAATTTTGAAATCTCCTTCACTATGTGATAATCCTTGTCTATTGTATCAAAAAAAACAGCTTTATTCTAGCTAAATCAGTGGGAAGGTCGCACAAGTTTGCGCCGCTTCTCCATGTAGTGAGGATCGTACTCATCCGTTTCAATATAAATATAGACTTTTTTATCTGCCATTTGATGTCGGATCTCGGCTTCGATCTCATTAATGATCTCATAGCCGACCTCTTCTTGTTTTGCGGCAATATCGACTTTCGCTGCAATCAAAATTTCTGCTGGCCCTAAATGGACTGTTTTCACATCGATCAAGCGATCAACATCGGGACGTTCAAACGCTTGTTTGATCACCGCTAAATCACGTTTGGTAACACTTTCCCCAATCAGTAGACTGTAAAATTCGCGGGCTAAGAAGATCGCTGCTACCATCAATAAAAGACCAATCAATAAGCCGCTGAAGGCATCAAAAAATGCGTTCCCGGTAATCATTGTTAAAACCGTTCCGATCAGTGCGATCATCAGACCGATCACCGCACAAAAGTCTTCTGTGAAAATGATCAAAATCTCACTATGCCGACTTTCTTTCAAAAAACGATAGATTGGTTGACGTTCGACGTTTAGCTCGCGGATCTCCTTGATTGCGATCCACAACGAACTTCCTTCAACGATCATCCCGAAAATCAAGATAGCGATCACTAACCAGGTATTGCCGACTTCATGGGCGGGATGCAGCAGCTTTTCCACTGCTTCCATCACGCCTAGTGCGCCCCCACCAAAGAAGAGCATCATCGCAACGATCGTGCTGAAAAAATATTTCGCCCGACCTTCACCAAACTGATGCAGTTCACTTTGTCCCTTTGTTGCCCGTTTATCACCGATCAATAAAAAGATCTGATTGCTGCAATCTACGACACTATGAATGCTTTCATTCAGCATGGCCGCACTACCGCTCAAGGCATAACCGACAAACTTACTGATCGCCACCAAAATGTTTGAGATCAGTGCAGCGATGACCGCCATCATGCCATTTGCTTTCTTTTCCACACCTAACGCTTCCTCTCATCAATAAACTCCCTGCTTATTATGCAACTATTCTTCACGAATGAATCAAGCTGCCTCTAGTTCCTCAATCAACAGGTGCTTGCTTTTTCAACTTCGCCTCTCTACGACTGATTTTTTTGGTCCAAAAACCACCCGAGATATACTTGGGTTCATAGCTGATGATAAACGCTCGCTCTTCCACCGCTTTGATCGTTTGATAGAGCTTTTTCTCACTTTTTCTTTGGGAAAGAATCTCTAAAATCAGTCGCGGGCCTTCCAATCCTTCACCAAAGCTTTGTGTCACACCATAGCCCTCTTGTCGCAAAATCTTCGGCAAACTCTTTTCTTCATCTGTATTACTAGGTAGGATCACTGTGACCATTGTATAGCCCAGAGCCAGCTTATCTTCGATTTTGATCCCGATACTGACTCCTGCAGCATAACCTAATGCATAGAACAAGAGATTCAGTGGGTTATCCAAACGATCCAATACCATAGATAAGCCTAAAATATAGATCGTGATTTCGATCATACTCACTAATGGGGCAATCACGCGATACCCTTTCATTGTCAATAAAAATCGCAGTGTGTTCAATGTAACATAGGCGAGATTGATAAAGAAAATCATCGCCAGCATTTGTAGATCAACTTCCATCTTTGATTCCCCCTTGTTCTTAGCATATCAAAACGCAAGCGAAAATTAAAATATTTGAGCAGGATTTAATTACTAAAATAACTAAATTAAATTTATTCTGCAGAAGGCAAAGTGCTTAGGTGATTTCGTTGATGACTACCGTGTCATGATTTTGCTCATCGATCCATTGCCTGTGGTTTCACTCACTTCTATTGATTGAAAAGCGTATCCACCAAAGTGGGAAAAGTAGTGTAAACCACTACTCGTTTGTTTCAGACAAAAAAAGAAGCCCAATGGCTGAAGCGACCCCCAAAAGTTAGACCAAAAAATCTAACTTTTGGGGGTCGTTATTTGTATGGCAAAATATCCTTTTGAATTAAAACTAAAAATCGTTAAAGAATATCTTAGTGGCGTGGGCGGATATCGGTATCTTGCCAACAAATACGGTATTTCAAGCAAGTCTCAAGTAAGTAATTGGGTGAATGCCTATCGTGAATACGGAGAGGAAGGTCTATTGAGAAAGCATCAAAATCAGAAATATTCTGTTCAATTTAAGTTAAATGCGCTAGAGTTATATCAAACAAGTGAGATGTCCTATCGAGAAGTTGCTAGCACTTTAGAAATGAACAACCCTGCGCTTATTGCCAATTGGATGCGTAATTTCAGAGAAGCAGGTATTGAGGGGCTCTCAAAAGAGAAAGGGCGACCACTTACTTTGACTAGAAAAAAAGAAAACAAAAAAGAAAATACAACAACTGAAGAACGCGAGCGTATCAAGGCATTAGAAAAGCAAGTCCGATCCCTTCAAATTGAGAATGCCTTTTTAAAAGAGTTGAGGAAGCTGCGAAAACAGGAAGCCCAGCAAAGACGCAAGAATCAATCGCACGAATCATCGCCAGCCTCCGAGGATCATTCAAACTAGTTGAGCTTCTTGAAACATTGAAATTTCCTAAAGCAACCTATATGTATTGGCAGAAACGGTTTGACAGACCAAACCCAGACCAAGAAATTGAAGAAAAAATGCTTGAAATTCGCAAAGAGCATAAAGACTATGGCTGTCTGCGACTAAAAAAAGAATTAGAGAATCAAGGGATTCATGTCAATAAAAAGAAGATTCAACGTCTGATAAAAAAACTAGGTATCGAAGTAAAGTCTTACACTAGAAAATCTCGACGGTACAATTCTTATCGTGGGAAGGTTGGTACTGTCGCCAAAAATCGTATTCATCGTCGGTTTTATACAAATATCTGTCACCAAAAAATTACAACTGATACCACAGAGTTTAAGTATTATGAAGTAGACACCACAGGTGTCGTTCGTCAGAAAAAGCTGTATTTAGATCCTTTCATGGATTTCTACAATAGTGAAATTCTATCTTATCGGATTTCTGAAAAACCAAACGCACTAGCCATAATGGAAGGATTAGAAGAAGCAATCCAGATGACAAATGATTGTCCATTTCGTAGAACCTTCCATTCAGATCAAGGATGGGCCTATCAAATGAATGCTTATAAGAATAAATTGAAGCAACATAAAATCTTCCAGAGTATGTCTCGTAAAGGGAATTGTTTAGATAACTCACCTATGGAAAACTTCTTTGGTTTATTAAAGCAAGAGATTTTTCATGGAGAAGTCTATCGGAGTTTAGATGAATTGAAAACAAAAATTGACCAATATATCTATTATTACAACCATAAACGCATCAAAAAGAAATTAAATTGGCGAAGTCCGGTTCAGTTTCGAGAAGCTGTAAAAACAGCTGTCTAACAGTTAATCTTATCGTACAAAAAAGGAGTGAATTTCTCCACTCCATAAAAGTCTAACTTTTTGGGGTCACTACAGGCAAATGGACTTCTTTTTGTCTGATCAACTTTTACAGTGTTCGATCATATTCACGATTGCAGAACATATTTACTTGTTTTCCAAGGGGTTATTCGTCAGCACCAGGTACGAAACTCAGCTCCCAATGGATGGTTCCTTGATAACTTGTTGCTTGTGGCCTCGCGCCAATAGGTATTTCCAGCTCGACACTTTTTTGCATGGTATGCTCGTTTCCATAGCGTTGAATCCAAGTTCCCGCCCCTTGCTTTTCATTGGCACGTGCAATCACTTGGTTCTGCGGTCCCAGCTCAATTGCTTCAAAGTAGTCTGGTGCTTCAGAGGGATTTTCTCTAGAGGTAACCATTTCAATATTATTCAAATGCACACTCGCTCCTTTTAAGTTGTGCTTAAACGCATCCGTGCTAACGAACCCTTCCTCAGATAAACGGGCACTCAAGGTCCAGCCATTTGGGAGAAATCGACGATCGGAAACCTGAATATAGTTTGGTCGTTCGGTTGATTCATAATCATCCACTGAAGAAATTCGTTGCGAACGCGCCGGATAGCGGCTTGTCGACGAGCGAATCGGTACTGTACCAAAATCGAATTGTGAAACAAAGTCTATGCTGACAAACCCGCGATTTTCTGGTATCAATGGTGGATTTTCAGGAAGAATCGGTTGATCAGGATCAAGGGGATCTTTTGGGTCAACGTCACCAATGGGTTCCACAGTGGTTGATGCTTCTGCCCATTTACCATCAAGAAATGCCTGTGCGGTGACCACCTCACCTTGTGTAAAATACTGGAAAGGTTCTAAATCAGATAGATCAAGTAAATAGTGCCCGTTTTCATCCGCTTGTGTGTGAAAATACCCGCTATTGCCAGCACTATCGACTGTCGTTTCAAGCGTCGGTTCTGGCATCAGCCCCTCTCTTTGAAATCGAAGGTAGCTACCAGGATTGGCAGTTCCCGAAATCGTATAGGCATTAGGTAAGGTTCTATCTTCTGTCAAAGGATCGATGGTCACCGTGATGTCTGGTATTCTCTCAAATAATAGACGTTGTGAACGAGAAGCAAACTGCGCGGCAACCCCTCGACTTGTGTCCTCATTCAGTGAAGATACATTGGTCACATTGGTATTGGTTCCTGAAATCGCCGCAGTCATGGACAGAATCGGTTGCCACTGAAAATCAGATGGGTCTCCTGTATTTCCATGCCGCCACTGGCGAATCGCCTGGTTCTTTGCAGTGATTCCTCCCCCTTCAATTAGACCATTTGTTGTGGTCGTTATTGGGCGGGTTCTTTGCAAATTGACACGCTTGGCATCGTCGATCGTCAATCTTGCGGGATTGTTGGCACCACTAAAGAAAAGTAGGCGTTGGACAGGTTGAGGGCTGTCCGAACGAATATCTAAGGTAGCATCTTTGCCAACATTGAGATTGCCAGTCGTGCCAGAGAAGTGGAAGATATTTGCGGTTGTATTTTGATTTGTTGCTTCAACCTCTAAGGTGCTGCTGTCTTCTAAGGTTACATGAGTATTGGCACTCAACCAGAAAATATGACTATACAATGTTCGGTTTGCAGCAGTAACCGACAAGCGACTTTTTTCCATTAAGCGAATATCATGAGGCGTGCCTGATGTGATGACTGCCGGACTGTTGTTTTGTGTATTTAATGCCAATTCCGCACCTTTTCCTAACTCAATGCGTCCATTGCCAGCGACAAACCGAATATTGGCACCACCTGCTTCACCAGCTGAACCGTTGGCATTTAATGAGAGTCGGGCATTATCCCCTAGTACGAGACGCGCATTCGTATTATAAAAATCAAGATTTCCTGAGCTGATCGTCGACATTTCGACGTTTGCTCCCTCACGAAGTTCTATTTGGTTGATTTCAAAATTCGCTTGGATGTTCGAGTGAATCATCCAAGAAGCATTGAAGTCTGATGTATATCTAGGCGTTTGGTGTGAAACCGAATGTCCAGAAAAGCTTGCTCGAGAGTGCAAACCGTAAAACAACTGATTGCCAGTATGGTTGAGATTGTGGTACCGAATGATTGAACGCTGCTGATTTGTCATGTTCAAATCATGGTATTCAATTGCCCCCCAAAAGTTTCCATGGTAGAGTTCCAAATTTTGCAAGGTAATGTCCCATGGGGAATCAGGATTGACACTCGAATCGCGGAAACAGATCGCAACGGCTCTAAGATCCATCTGATAGGTGTCGAGACCATCAATGATTAACGTTCTTGAAACTCTCGAGGCATTGATATAAACATAGGCTAATCCGCCATTAGGATTGGCGCTGCTGCTCCAGCCGTCAATTCCCGTAATACCTAAACGAGGATTATCGTTCGTTTGAAAACTGGCTGTCAAATAAATATAATTGACCGTCGGATCGACCATTGCAGCCATAAATTCGATCCAGTTAGCAACCCCTCTCTTTTTTACGTCGTCGCCTAAAAGATACAGATTGCCAGGATCAGAATCTGATGCCTCAGGAAGCTGGCTTTCTATTTCCTTCTCTTCTGCTACTTGATCCTCTTGATCCAATTGATCAGTGGAGTCACTCGAATCAGTTTGGTCATCCTCTTGTGTATCCGTAGGGTTTGTCTCCCGTGCTTCTTTTATCTCAAGTATTATCATTGATTCTGCTACCTCAAATGGAAACGACCCTGCTGTATCAACTACCACTGGAACCAAGAAATCACTTCTAGGGGTATCGGTCGTTAGTTTCCACCCATTCTCTTCAGTGGTTGGTGTAATTTTGACTCCCTTTGGCAACTCCTCTTCAGCAATAACCGCAGATTGCGGCAATCGGATCGCTATTTCATTAATGGGACGGTCCGTATGAAATGCGACTAGCAACATGTCTCCTACAGTCCCAGCTTTCGTTGATTCATCAAAATAAATGGCAACTCTTTCCTCGGCTTCTTTCTCTCGTATCGGTTCAAATGCTTCACTCGCAACCGTGTCTTCCTCCAGCTGAGCAGCAAAGAAAATGTTTGAAGAAAACACACTCATGGTTGAAAAAAAGTAGAGTCCTCCAAGTAAGCCAATAATGATAGTGAAATATACCTTTCTCTTTTTCTTGTTCATTTGTTGATGCCCCACCTTTCAGCGTATCTTTCCCTTGAAATCGATCATGGATCAGTCCTTCCCAAAGAGCAGCTTTAGCCATCAGGACGCTTGCTTCCCTTTTTCAATTACAGCTGATTAGAAAACCACAATCCTGTTACCGTTTGACCTGCCATCGATTTTAAATGACAAAAGAAATCGCCAATTAAAATAACAAACATTATAAATAACGATGGTTTTGATCGTTTCACTTTATTCTATAGCCCACGCTATCGCTTAGTAAAATCAGAATATTCCTCAGCCGGTGAAAAATGTAATTCGACTAAGCATTTTGTGAAATCGGCAGTTTCGGCACACAAAAAAAACAGCTAGATGTTAGCCATCTAGCTGAAATCATTCATCGTTATGATCAAAGGACCACTTCTATTAAGAGTAACTGTCACTACTATTTAGAACGAAAATAGCCATTTGAAGATTCTTCTTGTTGATCGTCTTCAATCATTCCTTTTAATGATCGATCTAAAACGGAACGTTTTTTCTCACCATTTTTTTTGTTATTGGCGCGAAACTCACTGCGCGTCATCCCAACAGAGGGATGGCGATTGAATTTTTTGACGGTTGGATCATTTTCTTCTTTGACTTGATAAGCTGCTGGTTCCGTATCAAACAACAAATAACTTTCTTGTTTTTTTGCCATTGCATCCATCAAATCGTTCGGCGTAATTTCAGGTTTTTGCTCATCTGGAATAATTGATGCAGGAATATATTTAGGTACGAAGTAAGAGCGCCCCGAATATTCTTTTTTCGAAGAAACAGGAACCTCAGCTTTTTCCTTCTTACTGGTCACTTGATAAGAAGAATGGTTCGCCTCTTTGCCAAAAAAATTGGTTTTTCCTGTTGGCATCTGTTCTTTCACCGGACGTTTTCCGTACTGAGGCAAGTTGGCACGGTGATTGGCAAGCTCTTCTTTTTGACGAACATTGTGCCCCCGATCGCGTTGGCTGGACTGCACTTTACGCTGCAAAGATTGATTTTCTTCCTTGTGAGAATGACTCACGGAATCTTTGATTTCGGTTAAAATCCAATCATCTGCTTTACTGAATGCGGGGCGATGCTCGGATTGCAGCTTCACACCATCTGTATCATCATAAGCAGGAAAACGGAAGTGTTTTCGTTTCACATCTAAATAATTTGCCACTGTACTCATCCTCTTACATGCATTTTTTTCATCATACCATAAATTAAGGAGAATTTCACGAAAGACTACACCATTTCAGATGAGGACACTTCAGCTAAATTCGGCTGGAGGCACCGTCTCAGTCAAGCTTGCTGCATTCGGTTCTTTGACATGGGCAAATAATGGATCGATCTGCCAAATATCTGCAGCATAATTTCGCACCGTTTCATCTGCCGAAAATTTGCCTGCATTCGCAATATTCATTAGGCTGACTTTACGCCAGCGCTGCGTATCCTGATAGGCACTATCTACCCGATGCTGCGCGTCACAATAGGCATGAAAATCCTTTAATAAAAAGTATTCATCATTGTATTTCAAAAGGGAATCAAAGATTTCTCGACCTTCTACTTGAATATTGGGGATCGTCCCATCAATAAAGGCATTGACCACCCGTTGCAAGACTGGATCTGACTCATAGTAGGTGTAAGCAGAATAATTATGCTGGGCGTAATACTGATACACTTCTTCTTCCGTCAACCCAAAGATCGCAATGTTTTCATCACCGATCGCATCTCGAATCTCAATATTGGCACCATCTAAAGTCGCAATCGTTACTGCCCCATTTAGCATCAACTTCATATTGCTTGTCCCTGACGCTTCCTTAGAGGCCAATGAGATTTGTTCACTGACATCCGCTGCTGGAATGATTTTTTCTGCTAATGAAACGTTGTAATTTTCTAAAAATACAACCTTGATTTTATCATTGATGGTTTCATCATGATTGATCAGATTCGCCACTTCATTGATTACTTTAATGATCGATTTTGCGTAGTGATAGCTTGGTGCGGCTTTGGCACCAAAAATAAAGACTCTTGGATGAAACGCTGCAGTCGGATCTTCTTTAACCTCAAAGTAGAGCTTCAAGATATGCATTAGATTCAGCAGTTGTCGTTTGTACGCATGCAGGCGTTTGATCTGCACATCAAAAATTGCCGTTGGATCTACTGTAATGCCCGTTGCTTTTTGAATGTACTTTGCCAGTGCACGCTTGTTACTCATTTTTGCGTCGGCAATTTGTTGCAGAACGGTTTCGTCCTCATAATAATTTTTGAGCAACTGCAGATCCAAGGGGTCATTGCGCCAACTCGTGCCGATCGACTGATCCAGCACTTTGGCTAATGGTTGATTGGCTAGCTGAAGCCAGCGCCGTTGTGCGATACCGTTGGTCTTATTGTTGAAACGGGCAGGATAAATGAGATAGAAGTCATGGAGTACCACTGATTTTAGTAAATCAGAATGGAGCTTGGCTACCCCATTGACACTATGGCTGCCGATGATGGCGAGATGTGCCATATGGACTTGATCATCAATAATGATTCGCGTCCGATCCAGTAAGGCTTGCGGATGGACCCCTTGCATTCCTTCGACAAAGCGCCGATCAATTTCTTTAATGATCTGATCCATTCTCGGCAAAACTTCTTCAATCATGCGAACTGGCCATTTTTCTAAGGCTTCCGCCATGATCGTATGGTTCGTATAACTCATGACTTTCACGGTGATCGCCCACGCTTGTTCCCAAGCAAGGCCTTCTTCATCAACTAAAATACGCATCAGTTCTGGGACACAAAGTGCTGGGTGCGTGTCGTTGATATGGATTGCTACTCGTTCACTGAGCATTGCTAAAGGCAGATTCGATTTTTTATAATAGCGAATGATACTTTGAATGCCTGCAGAAACAAAAAAGTATTCTTGCATCAATCGTGTGCGTTTGCCGATCTCGTTTGAGTCATCTGGATATAAAACAGCAGTCAAATTTTCTAAAGCTTGCCGTGATTCCAATGTCGCATAATGCGCCTCATCTTCAGCAGGTACTTCGACACTCCACAAGCGCAGTGTGTTGATGTGTTGATTCTGATAGCCAACCATCGCGGTGTCATACGGAACTGCCCGCCAGGTAAAGCCACCTTCATAGACCGGTGCTAGTTTTCCGTCCTCTCCCGTAACGAGATAGACCTGCCCACCAAATCGAATAGGCACCGCTTTGCTTTCTTTGCGGACTTCCCAGACATTCCCAGAGCGTAACCAATCATCTGGTAATTCTACTTGATGGCCGTCAATAAATTTTTGTTTAAATAATCCATAGCGATAGCGAATCCCGTTCCCATTTCCCGGCAAGCTTAATGAAGCCAGGGAATCCATAAAACAAGATGCCAAACGACCGAGGCCCCCGTTGCCTAAAGCCATGTCTTTTTCTGTATCCGCAACGTCATCAAGGGAAACGCCTAACTCTTCAAAAACGGCTTTGGCCTGCTCCAACAGCTGCATATTCAACAAATTGCTTTTTAACATTTTGCCAGGCAAAAATTCGATTGAAAAATAGTACGCTTGTTTTTGATCCTCCAACAAGAGATTTTTTCTGGTTTGACGCCAGTCTTCTGAATACATTTGCTTCACCACATTGGCTAGTGCTTGAAACAATTCCTGCGGTGAAGCTTCATCCATTTCAATCGCAAAGAGTTCATGAACACTGATTTCTAGCAGTTCACGCAATCGTTCTTTTGTCATAGGGTTACACTCCTTTTTGCATTCAATTTATAAAAAAGAAGAATCCTTGCCGCCAAAATTGCTAGTCATACAACTAGCAGTTCTGTTGCAGACAAGGATTCTTCTGTCTTAAAACAATCAAACTTTGATAGTATTATACAACTGGATATAAAGATCTGAACTTTGATTCCAGCTGAAATCTTTTTCCATTGCTTGCTTGACCAATACGGTCCACGTTTCCTGATCGGATTGATACAATTCGATCCCTTGTTTCAAAGCATTCATCAAGTAGAATGGTGAAAACTCTTGAAAGCCAAAGCCGGTACCTTGTTTCGTGATCGGATTATAGGAATCTACCGTATCTTTCAAGCCACCGATTTCGTGAACGACCGGTAATGTACCATAACGCATCGCGATCATCTGTGACAGTCCGCATGGTTCGAAGGCGGAAGGCATCAAGAAAAGATCCGCTGCTGCGTATAACTTTTGCGCCAATGCAATATCAAAAGAAATCGCAGCAGCACATTTATCAGGATATTTCTGAGCAAAATAGCGAAAACCTTCTTCAAAATCATGTTCGCCAGTCCCTAGTAAGATGAACTGAACATCAAATTGCAAGAGATTTTCCATTTCTTCAAGGACCAAATGGAACCCTTTTTGAGTGGTCAAACGGCTAACAACAGAAATCAATGGGACATCTTTACGGGTAGGCAAACCAAACTGTTCTTGTAGCGCTCGCTTGTTTTGCGCTTTACCAGACAAGTCCTCTTGATTGAAAGAGTAGTCCAAATGAGGATCGGTTTCTGGATCGTTCATTTCATAATCAATTCCGTTTAAGATGCCACTGAGTTTGCCGCTTTCCATGCGTAAAATGACTTCAAGCCCACAGCCGAACTCAGAGGTTTTGATTTCTTCACTATAGGAAGGACTGACCGTCGTGATACGGTCAGCATACAAGATTCCAGCTTTCATAAAGTTCAAACAATCGTTTAAACGTAGCGTGCCATCATCGTATCTCTCAGTCCCCATCCCAAAAAGATCTGGTAAAATATCGCGACTATACCACCCTTGAAACCCAATGTTATGGATCGTCAAAACGGTGCGTATGTTTTGATACGCTTGAATCCAATGATATTTCTCTTTGATCAAGAAGGGAATCATCGCCGTATGGTAATCATTGACATGCACGATGTCTGGAATAAATTCAATGCGTTCCATCATTTCGATCACGGCTAATTGGAAGAAAGCAAAGCGTTCCCCATCATCATAAAAATCATAGAGCCGTTCGCGACCAAAATAATAGAGATTGTCTATGAAATAATAGGTCACAGAGCCTAGAACTAATTTTTTGATCCCACAATATTGCTTGCGCCAGCCGACCGCTACTTCAAAGGAAAAACAATCTTCCATTTGCTCTTGGTATTCAGCAGGCATTTTCGTGAAATAGGGTAAGACGACCACTGTCTCGACGCCTTTTTTGACCAACTCTTTTGGCAATGCCCCTGCAACATCCCCTAATCCGCCTGTTTTAAAAAATGGGGCGCATTCCGCTGCTGTAAACAGAACCTTCATGCGCTTGCCCCTCCAATAACGTCTTGGGTGACATGAGAATTTTTCTTAATGACGATTGGCGTTTCTTTGGTTCCTTGCACTTTGACACCTTCTGCGATGGTCACATTTTTATCTAGGATCGCATAAGAGACTTCGGCACCTGCTTTGATCTCATTATTTCCGAAGATGATCGCTCCTTTGACTTTTGCTTCGGGATGGATCTTCGTGCGGCGGGCAACCAGTGACTGTTCGACCGTTCCTTCCACGATGCAGCCAGAAGCAAAGTGGCTATTTTTCACGTCAGATGTTTCCGAATAATACGTTGGCACTTCGTTTTTCAGTTTGGTATAGATCTTTTGATTCGAATAAAGCAACGACGTAAATTTATGCACATCGAGCATGTCCATATTTGTTTGATAATAAGAAGAGATATCATAAATGTTACTTAAGTAACCAGTGTATTCATATAGACCGGTATTTTCAACAGCGATCATTTCTCGTAAAAATTGACCGAGGTCTGCCGTTGCGCCAACTTTTTGCCCCTCTTTAAGAGCCGTGATCAGGCGATCTGTTTGAATGATAAAAATATCCGTACATAAGTTGACAAGGTCACTGACCTCACCTTTTTTCGCTTGGATCGCTTCTTCTAAGTGACCTTCACTGTCTACATTGAACAACAGATCACTTTCGCAAATATTGTCACTGCTGATGCGTTTGTACACAACGGTCATTTCATTGCCTTGTAGCTGATGGATTTTCAGCAAGGCACGTAAATCAATGTTGCATAAGACTTTGCTGCCCATAAATACGGTATGATCCGATTTGGATTTTTCCAAATAGTCGATGACATTATAGTAATACTCTTGTCCTTCTGCTTGCTTTTTCAATGAGTCTTGGAACAGGTGAATAAAGAAACGGTTTTGTACGCCGTCCAAGTTCCACTCTTTTCCGCCACCGATATGATCGAAGACCGACTGCGTTTCTCCTTCATTGAAAATCATATAGACTTGTTTGATATTGGCATTTTCGATACTTGAAAGATTGAAATCTAACAAGCGATACTTGCAGTCAAACAATAAGGTCGACAGCGGACGGTTTTCTGTTAATGGCATCAAGTCTTGGTATCGTTGCAGATTCCCTAAAATCGCACACATTTTATTAGTTCTCATCAATCGTCACCCCTAAAATTTCAGAATAGCCGACTACGGCAATTTCGTCTGTTCCATCGATCTCTGCGTCGTCACCGATCACTGCATTTTCCCCAACGATCACTCGGTTTAATTTAACATTTCTACCGATCACCGCTCCAGGCATGATCACGCTGTCCTTGATCGTCGATCCTTCTTTCACCTGTACGTTTTCTGATAAAATACTGTGCTCGATTTCCCCTGCAACATAACAGCCATCCATCACGAGAGAGTTTCTCGCAGCCCCAGTCTCAGTCACAAAATGTGGTGGTGCGATTGGGTTTTTAGAAAATACTTGCCAACTTTTATCCCGAATATTCAACTCCATTGCTGGATCAATAAATTCCATATTGGCTTCCCACAATGAATCGATCGTTCCTACGTCTTTCCAATAGCCAGAGAAGCGATAGGCAAAAACGTTGTCGCCGCTTTCGAGATAAGAAGGAATGACATGTTTCCCAAAATCGACCATTTCGCCGTCTTTTGTATAGTTACTCAACAGCATACTGCGCAGACGACTCCAATCGAAAATATAGATCCCCATTGAAGCGAGATTGCTCTTTGGTTCGGCTGGTTTTTCATCAAATTCGATGATACGGTCATTTTTATCGGTGTTCATGATTCCGAAACGCGAGGCATCTTTCATCGGTACTTCGAGAACTGCAACCGTCAATGAAGCATCATTTTCTTTGTGTTTTTCCAGCATTTCTTCATAATCCATTTTGTAGATATGGTCGCCTGATAAAATCAAGACATATTGCGGGTCCATCTCATCGATATAAGCGATGTTTTGATAGATCGCATGGGCAGTTCCTTCAAACCATTTTTCGCCTTCTGAATTTGAATATGGTTGTAAGATCGTCACACCGGTACTGATTCCATCCAATCCCCAGCTCGCACCATTTCCGATATGGTTGTTTAGTGCTAATGGCTGGTACTGAGTGACAACACCCACATTTTTGATTCCTGAATTGACACAATTACTCAACGTGAAATCGATGATCCGATATCTACCACCAAATGGAACCGCTGGTTTAGCAATATTCTTTGTTAATTTTCCTAATCGAGTCCCTTGTCCCCCTGCGAGGATCATTGCTAACATCTCTGTTTTCATTTTGTTTGGTGATCTACTCACCGTTCCCCCTCTACTCTTTTTTTTGTACTTTCTTTACTGCTTTTTTTCGAGTCATTTTGATTTTTTCTGGTTTGATGATTAAAGCCCCAAGTGCAGGCAAAATTGTTTTGATTTGATAGTCGTATTGCTTAAAAGGGGTATTACTGGTCTGACAGTCTGGGTTATTCGCCACCCAAGTTCCGCCAAATACATCCCGTTCCGTGTTTAAAATCTCGCGATACGTTCCTTCGTATGGCACGCCGATCGCAAAATCGTGACGCTCCACTGGTGTCAGATTGACAACCACGATCAAGAAGTCTTTTTTCGTTTTTCCTTGTCGTAAGAAAGTCAATGTCGTTTCATCTAAGTTGTCTGCATCGATCACCATCAATGAATCTTCTTGATCATCCAATTCCCAAAGGGCTCGTTCTTCTTTGTATAATTCATTCAAGGTCTGGGTGAAGAACTGCATTTTTGCATTGAATGCGTCGTTTAAATCGACCCATTCAAGACCATGATCATATTTCCATTCTAAAAACTGTCCCCATTCACTACCCATGAATAACAGTTTTTTCCCTGGATGCATCATCATGTACGTATAGAGATTTCGTAGTTGTGAAAACTGTTTGTAGCGGTCTCCCCACATTTTGTGCATCAAACTTTTTTTGCCATGAACCACTTCGTCATGGGAGAGTGGCAAGATATAATTTTCTTGCATCCGATACATGAAAGAAAAAGATAAAAGGCTTAGATGATCTTTACGGAAAATCGGGTCCATTTCGTAAAAACGCAGGACATCATTCATCCAGCCCATATTCCATTTGTAGTCAAACCCGAGAGCGCCTCCTTCGACCATTCCTGTTATTTTGGTCTCGGAAGTACTTTCCTCTGCAATCATGACAACTGCAGGATGGGCTAACTTGATGACTGAATTGAGCTTTTGTAAGAAATAGTACCCTTCAAAATTCCGATTGCCCCCTTCGTGATTCGGTTCCCATGGACCTTCATCATAATCGCGATAGATCATGTTGGAAACGGCATCTACCCGAATACCATCAATGTGGTAAAATTCGATCCAGAACAATGCACTTGAGATCAGAAAGCTTTGGACTTGCGGTTTGCCTAGATCAAAGTTGATCGCACCCCAGCGAACATTTTTCGCACGGTTTTCATCCATGTATTCAAATGTCGGCGTGCCATCATAATAGGCAAGACTGTCATCATTGACACAAAAATGTCCTGGCACCCAATCAACGAAGACACCTATATTTTCCAAATGACAAGCCTCTACAAAGTCTTGAAATTCTTCTGGTGTCCCATAATAGGAGCTAAGTGCAAAGTAACCAGTCAATTGATAGCCCCAGGAGGTTCCTAAGGGATGTTCCATCAAAGGCATAAATTCGATATGGGTGTAGCCCATTTTTTTCACGTAAGGAATAAGTTCATCTTTTAATTCGGAGAAGCGATAAGGGGTGCCATCTTCGTGGTGCTTCCATGAGCTGGCATGAACTTCATAAATATTAAGAGGTCGATTAAATGTTTTTTGTCTTTTTTTCCGTCCTTGCCATAACCCATCCCGCCATTTTTTTTGTGGGATCGAATGCAACACGGCAGCAGTTCCTGGTCGAGCTTCAAAATGGACAGCAAAAGGATCGATCTTCAATACTTCTCGTCCATTTGATTGTTTTACTTTGTATTTGTAAAGCTGTCCTTCTTTTACTTGGTTGGTCTCAATTTCCCAAACACCGGATTCCGTCCTTTTGTTCATCGGCAAGGTATCCGTCCATTGGTTGAAGTCGCCAACAAGCCAAACTTGCTGAGCATTTGGTGCCCAAACGCGAAACACGTAGCCATCATCTACTTGATGGGCGCCTAAGAAATGCTGTACATAAAAATTTTCACCACTCAGAAAGTCTTTTTCCGCAGTCAGTACCTGTTGTTTGGTAACCACTCTCTCATCAGTCCTCCTCAAATTCATTTTGATCGTTGACTGAAATGCCAACGAACTTGTTACGCTCTTTCATCTTTTAGAAATCGTTTCAAAATCAACTACATCTCTATATCTAGCATAGCATAAAACACTGCGCTAGTAACGCAATAACCTTAGTTGCCAGCAAATAATCTTTGACAGAAAAAAACAGCTTGAACGTATCAGTTCAACCTGTTTCAGCTCTACTTTTTAGCTTTTGGAAAATGAAGTATGTGACTACCCATAACTGAAACAAACTTGCTAAAACAAGAATGAAAACTACCATCACTGGAAGTGTTTCAGTTAATTCAAAATATGCCAACAGTGTCCCAAATGCAGAAGAGGCGGAGCAAAAACACCAAAATCGAAACCCATAAAAACTGGTCACCACGGTATAAAGACTGATAATCCCCAACAAGAAGAGCTGAGTAAATCGGTCAAATACCGTATCGGTATAATAAATTTCACCTAACAAGGCTTGGATCGCACCAAAACTTGTCGGTACTTTATAAAGCGTCAGCAGAGCGCCGAGCAAGCTGAATGCACCAATCAGAAGATGACTGCCAGCTAAGCCGATTCGAATGTTTAGTTTCACGCGTCTTTCACAACCTTCAATCTAAGAAAATCCTTTTTCCGCTAACTACTGCTTACACAGCCGTTTTCCTTATTCACTAGAGCCGAAATCATCTGTACTTATTTTGCCTGCCAAAGCTCTTTTACTTGTCCATCCGTGTAAACTTTATAGACTTTATTTGCCGATGAGGAGGTGTTTGTGCGAGCAATCAAGTAATAGTTCCCGTCACAATCAAACTCACCCTCACTTAATAATTTGTAACTCGTAACTGGCCCATTTGCCATTTTCTTTGCTAAGTAACGCATGGCATGAGCTGGATTCACCAGATAGTTTTGATTGATGAGCCAATCAATGATCACGGAAACGATCGTATTTGCCCCAAACCGTTCCTGTTGTTTTAAAGCAAGAATGAGATCGCCATCAGAAAAACGCGTTTCATCGATCCCCGCTTTTGTAATTGCTTGCCGAGCAGCTTCTATTTCTGACATTGATACGAACGTGATCATTTCTGCTTTCGTTTTGTTTTGTTCCAACTGTTCAAAATCAACCATTTTATATCCTTCCATTTTTATATCCCCTTTCAAAGTTCTAGAATCATCATATCATCAAGAAATCAAAACTCCAAACAAAACGATTGTTGTTTTTTAATTTTTATTCATCAAATTATCATTTGAATAAATAAGAAAAAAAGCTGCTAGAATCGAATCTAGCAGCTTTTTAATAGTCAGAAAATTTAAAACAAATAACATAATTATTAGAAATTTTAATTATTATTGAAATAAAGCGTATTGTATGAACCTGATTTGTTTGCCAAGTGAGCGATCACAAGGCGTTGGACGAACAGATCCTTTTCAGAAGACAGATAACGCTCGTTTTTTAGATTATCACAATTTATTTCTTCCAGCAACAAATGTAGCTCAGGACTTATGATCTCGACCCGTTGAAGTGATTCCAGAAAAATACTCGGACGGACTTTTTTGTTTTTACGAATGCGTTCAAGGATCACACTCACTTGGTCTAAGTAATAGACTGGATCGACATCACCGATCAAATCCAATAATTCATCAAAGATCGCAAGGGTGCGCAACTGTTCATTCGCTTCAAAAAAAGCAGGCAGTGTTGGTGGCCACTGTGTTTCTGAGTAAGAGATCAACTGAAATTGTTCATGACTCAATGCATAGACGGCTCCTTGTTCAACTCCTTGCTGACAACCGTAAAAGTATTTATTTTCAACACTTGACGCAGCAAAGCTTTTGATAAAACCAGCGATTTCTTGTGTTGACCAATTGCGCGCTGCTTGATAGAAATCATCACTTACTTGTATCTGCTGTTGATCATGTTCAGTATAGATGGGGAAGCCTAAATAATAGCGTCGTTCTTGACGGATGATCAACTTTTCTGCGATCAAGCGGTCAAGAATTTTATCAAAAGAACCATCTGTAAACTTCGCTTTTAATGCTCGTAGTGTCGGCGGCTCTTGGCTATTTAATAGCTCCTCTACCAATTCATGGAATTTCGAAGATTCCAGTATCGGTTGCAATGAGCGAAAGTGGGGACTATAAAAAAATTTCACTGCGTGTACTCCTTATCCAAACAATCATGAAAAATGCTGGTTTGATCTACCAAAACAGATCTCACCAGCATTCAGACAGTTAGCTTAATTATCCTTCAAAAACCTCTGTTAATTGAGGTACGATTTGTTTTTTACGAGAAACGACACCAGGTAAAAACGCACGATTGTTGGTTAATGTCGTTTTAAAGGCTGCTTCTACTGGGGCAGTTGGTTCACCAACGACTAGCAGCTCAGAATTACTATCTAAGATATCAGTGGCAACCAGCAAGAACAGATCATAGCCATTTGCTGCCATTGAATCCTTCATAGCCGCTTCCAACTCTGCTTGACGGTCAAAGACTTCTTTTAAATCGACCGTATTGACTTGCCCGATACGGATGTTTTTCCCGCCCATTGGGAAGCTTTTGGCATCTAGGTCCAGCAATTCTGCTGCTGATTTCGTTCCAAGATTCGTACCAGCTTTTAACATATCTAATCCATAGACTTCCAGTTCTACATCTGCTATAACGGCTAGTTCTTTGGCTGCTGTTACGTCTTCGTCGGTACATGTTGGTGATTTAAACAACAATGTATCAGAGATGATCGCTGAGAGCATGATTCCTGCGATCGCTTTTGGAATTTCCACTTGATTTTCTTTGTATAATTTCAACACGATCGTACTTGTACAACCGACCGGCTCTGCACGATAATACAGTGGATTTGCCGTTTCAAAGTTAGCGATACGATGATGATCAACTACTGCCAATACAGTGACATCCGTAATATCCGCTGCACTTTGTTGAAATTCATTATGATCCACTAACATTACTTCTTGGGTTTCCTTTGCCACTGAATCGATCACCCGAGGGGCAGTTAGGCCAAAGGTATCTAACGCAAATTGTGTCTCTTCATTCGGTGTACCAAGCGCTACTGCTTCACAATCTTTTCCAAGTTGATTTTGTAAATTTGCAAAGGCAATTGCTGCACCAATGGCGTCGGTATCAGGATTTTGATGACCGAATACTAATATTTTCGACATTTCTTCATCGCTCCTATTTCAATTGATATTCACTTTCTAATCATAGTAAAAAAACAGGAAAGAAGCAATAGCAATCTCTTCTTTCCTGTTTTGATCAACGGGTTAAGTAACCTTTATAGTCGTCTACATGAAGCAAACGCTTGGCATTTTTCACCCGATCTTCTGTTGGTGGTTCGATCCCTTCAAGGGGATATTTCAAACCAAGCTCATCCCACTTGTATTTCCCCATCGTGTGATAAGGCAAGATCTCTACTTTGTCGACATTCTTCAGTGTTTTGATAAACTCATCCAAACGGATCAAAAATTCATCATAGTCGCTTCTAAAAGGAACCAGCACGTGACGAATCCAGACAGGTTGATTGATCTCTGAAAGATAATTCGCCATATCCAAAATATTATCATTGGATTGAGTAGTTAGCTCTTTATGGGCTTTGTTATCGATGTGCTTGATATCAAACAATAACAAGTCAGTAACGGTCATCAGCTCTTGAAACTTGCTAAAAAATGGTTCTTCCCGTGTAAATGGTTTTCCACAAGTATCTAATGTCGTGCTGACACCTT
Organism: Enterococcus sp. DIV1368d; assembly: GCF_050542975.1. Classification (NCBI taxonomy): domain Bacteria; kingdom Bacillati; phylum Bacillota; class Bacilli; order Lactobacillales; family Enterococcaceae; genus Enterococcus; species Enterococcus sp. DIV1368d. The sequence goes on from NZ_CP172939.1 coordinate 2,260,304, forward strand.
CTGCTTTGGCTTTACGAAACAGATCGATCAGAAAGTCCATCTGAAGCAATGGTTCCCCACCACTGACGGTGATCCCACCTTTTTGTCCCCAGAATTCGCGATATTTCAATGCCTCTTCTAAGACATCATCAGTCGTTCGTTCGACACCGGTGCCAATCTTCCATGTATCTGGATTATGACAAAACTGGCAACGCATGCGGCATCCTTGCATGAATACAATAAAACGGATACCTGGTCCATCTACTGATCCAAAACTTTCTGTTGAATGTACTTGTCCTGTTACTGCCATAATGCTCTTCCTTTCTTCGAAACGACGGATGACCACGCTCCGTCTGATACTTTCAAAACAAGAGGCGGCGGATTTTCCCGTCCGCCGCCTGAAGTTGTTGCTTATTACATTGCTTCGTGCATTGTACGAGCAATCACATCATCTTGTTGTTCTTTTGTTAATTTAATGAAGTTTACTGCATAGCCAGATACCCGAATCGTTAATTGTGGGTATTTTTCTGGGTGAGCTTGCGCATCAAGCAATGTGTCACGGTTAAATACGTTGATATTTAAGTGGTGACCGCCTTTTGCTGCATAGCCATCTAGCATTGTTGCTAGGTTTTCTTGTTGTGTTTCGTCGTCACGTCCTAATGCTTTAGGTACGATTGAGAAGGTGTTTGAAATACCATCTAATGAGTAATCATATGGTAATTTCGCAACTGATGAAAGACTTGCCAAAGCACCATGCGTATCGCGACCATGCATTGGGTTTGCACCTGGAGCAAATGGTGCACCTGCACGACGGCCATCAGGCGTGTTTCCTGTTTTCTTACCATAAACCACGTTAGAAGTGATAGTAAGGATCGACGTTGTGTGTTTTGCATCACGGTATGTTTTTGTGCGTTTTACTTTCTTCATGAAGGCTTTCAACAAGTTGACTGCGATATCATCTACGCGGTCATCATTGTTTCCGTATTTCGGATAATCGCCTTCGATTTCGTAATCTTCAACAATGCCGTTTTCATCACGGATCGTACGAACTTTCGCATATTTGATTGCTGATAATGAATCAACTGCAACAGAGAAACCAGCGATACCAGTAGCCATCGTACGTAGAATGTCTGTATCTTGTAGCGCCATTTCAATGCGTTCATAAGAATATTTGTCGTGCATGTAATGAATGATGTTCAATGTGTTCACATACAGATCACAAATCCAGTCCATCATTGTGTCATATTTTTCCATTACTTCGTTGTAATCCAAGTATTCAGAAGTAATTGGTTGGAATTTTGGTCCAACTTGTGCTTTTGATTTTTCATCGACCCCACCGTTGATTGCATACAACAATGTTTTCGCTAAGTTGGCACGAGCACCAAAGAATTGCATTTGTTTCCCGATGCGCATTGCGGATACACAACAAGCGATTCCGTAGTCATCGCCCCAATGTCCACGCATCACATCATCGTTTTCATATTGGATCGCTGATGTTTGGATCGACATTTTCGCACAGAATGTTTTGAAGTTATGAGGCAAACGTGTTGACCATAAAACAGTCAAGTTTGGTTCTGGCGCTGGGCCTAAGTTTGCTAGAGTGTGTAAGAAACGGAAGCTGTTTTTCGTTACCATGTGACGTCCGTCTTCACCCATACCAGCGATTGATTCAGTTACCCAAGTTGGGTCACCAGAGAACAATGCGTTGTAATCAGGCGTCCGAGCAAATTTCACAAGACGTAGTTTCATGACGAAATGGTCAACGATTTCTTGTGCTTCTTCTTCAGTGATCACGCCATTTTTCAAATCGCGTTCAACATAAATATCAAGGAAAGTTGACGTACGTCCCAATGACATTGCTGCACCATTTTGCTCTTTGATAGCTGCTAAGTAGCCAAGATATAACCATTGGAATGCTTCTTTCGCCGTTTGAGCTGGTTTAGAAATATCAAATCCGTAAATGTTTCCTAATTCTTTCAATTCGCTTAACGCACGAATTTGTTCACTTAATTCTTCACGTTGGCGGATAATGTCTTCGGACATCGTTCCGTTTCCGCAATACAATAGGTCTTGTTGTTTTTCTTTGATCAAGAAGTCCACACCGTATAATGCCACACGACGGTAGTCACCAATGATCCGGCCACGGCCGTAAGCATCAGGAAGACCTGTGATTACACCAGAACGGCGCGCTGCTCTGATTTCAGGTGTATAAGCATCAAAAACTCCTTGGTTATGTGTTTTACGGTAGTCACGGAAAATGTGAGAAACTTCTGCATCAATTTCATAGCCATAAGATTCTGCTGCTTGTTCTGACATGCGGATGCCACCAAATGGTTGCAAGCTGCGTTTAAATGGTTTTTCCGTTTGGAAACCAACAACTGTTTCTAAGTCTTTGTCTAAGTAGCCAGGTCCATGAGAAGTGATCGTTGAAACGACTTTTGTATCCATATCCAATACGCCGCCAGCTTCACGCTCTTGCTTGTTCAGTTCCATGACTTGATCCCATAGCTTCGTCGTTGCTTCAGTAGCATCTGCTAGGAATTCATCTGTTCCGTCATAAGGTGTGTAGTTTTCTTGGATGAAGTCGCGTACGTTTACTTCTTCTTTCCAAGTTTTTCCTTTAAATCCATTCCATTGTTCCATTTGATGGACCTCCTTAAATTTTCTGTTCACTAATGTAACAGCTTTACGTGAACAGTATAACACACACCTTAATGATTGCAAGCATTTTCAAGAATTATTTTTAACAATTTATTTTTTTTTAAGATATTAATTACTAAAAATGTTGATTTATAGGTATTTATTAAATGTGAAACTTTTATTAAAGTACCTTTTTCGTTAATGTGAAAGATTAATTATGAGAAAAAAAGCAACCCTTCTGTACTGGTACAGAAGGGTTGCTTTGTTATAATTTATAGTACAGAATCCTTTGCGATTGCAGGACTGATTTGAGTTTTCACTTCGTAGATTTGTCCCCCTGTTTTCTCATCCATGATAAATGAGCCGTTGGAGGTCCGATCATTGATCGGGATTTGGTTGGTGATCACTTCAAAGGATTGTCCTTTTTGATTCGTCACTAGCAGTTGCTGATTTTCCCCACTGCCCATATAGACGACGCGATGAGGATTTTTCTTCAATTCCCGCAAGACCATCAATCCGCGCTTCGCCCGACCTAATTGGTTGATTTCTTGAGCCAACATTCGTTTTGCTGCGCCACGTTGGGTGATCAAAACGATCGGTGTATCCCCTTCTGAATAAACGAGCAACCCATTGATAAGATAATCATCCGCTTTAAGGTTCATCGCTTTGACCCCAGCTGCTTTTGGTCCCACAACAGGCACTTCATTAAGCGGGTAGCGTAAGCCAAAGGCAAGATGACTGACTAAGAATACATCCATTTCTTCCGTTTGATCCGTCAAAAAGACGTTGACCAATTCATCTGATTCATCTTTCAGCTTCATGATCGTCATCGGCCGTGTTTTATAGGTGCGCCAAGGTTCAAATTCCGTCATTCGTGTCTGTTTGATCATACCGTTTTTACTGATCAGTACGAAATTTTTCAATGGATCGATCTCTTTGTAGGCAAAGACCCCAATGATCATTTCATCTTGCGCCAGTGTCATGACTGTTTGCGAAATATGTTCCCCTAAATCTTTCCATTTTAAATCAGGTAATTCATGAACCGGTCGATAGATCGTGTTCCCTTTATTAGTAACCAACAATAGGTGATCCAACGTGTTCATTTGGTTACTGTAAAGTAAAGAGTCGCCTTCTTTCATGCCGATCTCTTCTGGTTTTGAAGCACCGTAAGAACGCAAGCTGCTGCGTTTGACATAGCCGTCTCTTGTGACCGTCACGACGACTTCTTCTTGCGCGACCAAGACTTGTGTTTCGATCTTGATTTCTTGAATTTCTGCTTCGATCTCAGTCAACCGAGGCGTCGTATATTTTTTCTTGATCTCTCGCAGTTCTTTCTTGATCACTTTCAGCAATTCATTTTCTTCATTCAGAATCGTTGTCAATTCAGCAATCGTTTCTGCAAGTTCTTTTGCTTCTGCTTGCAATTGTGTGATGTCCGTATTGGTCAAGCGGTACAACTGTAAGTTCACAATGGCTTCTGCTTGCTCTTCCGTAAAACCGTGCTGAACAACCAGATTGTTTTTGGCATCTTTTTTGTCTTTACTGCCGCGAATAGTGGCGATCACTTCATCAAGAATCGATAAAGCTTTGATTAACCCATCGACGATATGCTGTCTCTTTTGGGCTTTTTGCAGTTCAAAACGACTGCGTTTTTCGATTACTTCACGGCGATGCTTGATGTAGCTTTCTAAAATCCGTTTCAAACCGACTTGTTGGGGTCGCATATTGTCGATAGCCACCATGTTGAAGTTGTAGTTGATCTGCAATTCGGTATTCTTAAATAAATAATTTAAAATCCCTTGCGCATTTGCTTCTTTTTTCAGCTCGACAACAATCTGTAGTCCAGTACGATCTGTTTCATCTCGTACTTCAGCAATCCCATCAATGCGTTTATTCAAACGGATCTCATCCATTTTTTTGACTAAGTTGGCTTTATTGACCTCATATGGGATCTCATTGATGACGATTTGCTGTTTGCCGCCTTTGATGTCTTCGATCTTGGTTTTCGAACGCAGAATCACTTTGCCTTTGCCTGTTTCATAGGCTTTTTTGATTTCTTCTTTCCCTTGTAAAATGCCCCCTGTTGGAAAATCAGGGCCAGGAATGTACTTCATCAGCTGATCCAAAGAAGCTTGCGGATGGTCGATCAAATAGATCGTTCCATCGATGATTTCCCCTAAATTGTGGGTAGGGATCTCTGTTGCATAGCCAGCTGAGATCCCAGTTGAGCCATTGACTAACAGATTCGGGTATTTTGCTGGTAGAACAGTTGGTTCTTTTTCAGTATCATCAAAGTTCCAAACCAATTCGACGGTGTTTTTTTCAATATCTTTTAATAGCTCACCACTTAATTCTGAAAGCCGTGCTTCCGTATAACGCATGGCAGCTGGCGGATCACCATCCATACTCCCGTTGTTCCCGTGCATTTCAATCAAAATCTGACGTAGCTTCCAGTCTTGACTCATGCGGACCATTGCTTCATAGATACTCGAGTCGCCATGGGGGTGAAAATTCCCCATGATATTTCCGACAGATTTTGCTGATTTGCGGAAGCCTTTGTCATAGGTATTGCCGTCTTGGTTCATGGCAAATAAAATCCGCCGCTGAACCGGTTTTAACCCATCACGAATATCTGGCAATGCCCGTTCTTGAATAATGTATTTGGAATATCGACCGAAGCGATCTCCCATCACTTCTTCCAATGTCAATTCTTGTATATTGCTTTTGTGTTCCAAGAGACCACCTCCTATTCCTTAACTAACTGTTTGCTGTCTGCTTGTTCGGTATCCATTAATTTTTCATCAACTAATTCAGGTACCGTATCTTCTTTTTTATCCAAAATACTGCCATCTTCTTCTAAACTAAATTGAACATGACTTTCGATCCACTTCCGACGAGGTTCTACCTTGTCCCCCATCAAAGTGGTGACGCGACGTTCTGCTTGGGCAGCATCATCGATCCGTACCCGAATCAGTGTCCGCGTTTCTGGGTCCATGGTCGTTTCCCACAATTGGTCGGCATTCATTTCTCCTAACCCTTTGTAGCGCTGTAGGAGATAGCCTTTGCCGATTTTTTGGGTCAGTTTGCTTAGTTCATCATCGGTCCAAGCGTATTCGACTACTGCTTTTTTCCCTAACCCTTTTGACACTTTGTACAGAGGCGGCAAAGCAATGTATACTTTCCCCGCTTCGATCAAAGGTTTCATATACCGGTAGAAAAAGGTTAAAAGCAGCACTTGGATGTGCGCCCCATCGGTATCCGCATCGGTCATGATGATCACTTTATCATAGTTGCAGTCTTCAATTGAAAACTCTGGGCCAACACCGGCACCGATAGTATAGATCATCGTATTGATTTCTTCATTTTTCAAAATATCCTGCATCTTGGCTTTTTCAGTATTGATGACTTTGCCTCGCAATGGCAAGATGGCTTGGAACTTGCGGTCTCGTCCTTGCTTTGCTGAACCACCCGCAGAATCCCCCTCCACCAAATACAATTCATTTTTCTTAGGATTACGAGATTGCGCAGGTGTTAATTTACCAGAAAGCAGTGACTCGCCTTTTTTGCGTTTCTTTCCAGTACGGCTTTCTTCTCTCGCCTTTCTGGCAGCTTCACGGGCCTCTCTTGCCTTGATCGCTTTACGAACCAGCATTTGACTCATTTCACTGTTTTCTTGTAGATAATAGCCTAGCTGCTCACCAATCACATTGTCTACCGCATTTCTTGCTAAGGGTGTCCCTAATTTCCCTTTGGTCTGTCCTTCAAATTGCAAAAGATTTTCTGGCACGCGGATCGACAGAACTGCCGCTAACCCTTCACGGAAATCACTGCCTTCAAGGTTCTTATCTTTTTCCTTCAACAAATTGACCTTGCGGGCATACTCATTGAAGGCTTTGGTCATTGACGTCTTCATCCCAACTTCATGGGTACCGCCATCTTTGGTACGTACATTGTTGACAAAGGACAAGACGTTTTCTGAATACCCATCATTGTATTGAAAGGCAAGCTCTACTTCGATGGCTTCTTTCGTGCCAGAAAAATAAACCACTTGGGTCAAGGTATCTTTTTCTTCATTTAAATAATCAACAAATTCTTTGATGCCTTCCTCATATAAAAAGACTTCATGAATCGGTTCTTCCCCACGTTCGTCCGTCAGGGAGATTTTGACCCCTTTCAACAAGAACGCTGATTCTCTCAAACGTTCAGCGAGAATCTCATAGGAGAATTTGGTTGCAGAAAAGATTGTATCGTCTGGTTTGAACGTAACGGTTGTTCCCGTTGGTTTACGGGTTTTGCCGATTTTTTTCAAAGTACCTGCTGGTTTCCCGCCGTCTTTGAAGCTCTGTTTGTATTCGATACCGTCTCGAACGATGACCACTTCTAGCCAGCTGGATAAGGCATTTACAACACTGGCACCAACCCCATGAAGGCCGCCAGAAGTTTTGTAGCCGCCTTGGCCAAACTTTCCGCCAGCATGTAACACGGTGAAGATCACTTCAACAGTTGGGATTCCAGATGCATGTGTCCCGACCGGCATTCCCCGACCATTGTCTCGAACACTGATACTATTGTCTTTATGGATCGTAACATCGATTTCATTGCCGTATCCTGAGAGTGCCTCATCAACCGCATTATCGACGATTTCATACACTAAGTGGTGCAAGCCGCGGCTATCGGTCGAGCCGATATACATTCCTGGTCGTTTTCTTACTGCTTCCAGACCCTCTAAGACCTGAATGGAAGCATCATTATATTCTGTGGTTTTCTTTGCCAAACCCACCGCTCCTTTAATCTTGATCAGTCCTTTTCTAATGTTGAAAGGACTGCAAAAAAAATCTTAACACAAAATACGCTTTTTTCAAGCGAACATTTTTCTAAACTATCTTATCCTTTTTCCTTTGTTTGCACAAGCTAGAGTCGCAAAATGGCTTGTTTGTGTTTCACAGCTCTGAGAAAAGCTGTTTTTCTTCTTTGTCTGACCAGCGAAAGATTTTCTTATTGTTGGAAAGGCGTTTTCATGCTAAAATTGCCCTAGCCTTGCAAAGAAAGTTGGTTATTATGAATACGATTCTTTTATTTATTGTTGCTTACCTTTTAGGTTCGATCCCCTCTGGTGTTTGGATTGGCCAACTGTTTTTCAAAAAAGATATTCGCCAATTCGGCAGCGGCAATACGGGAACGACCAATACATTTCGCGTCTTAGGAAAAAAAGCCGGCATCGTTGTTTTATTGATGGATATCTTAAAAGGAACTTTGGCGACCAGCTTGCCAGTCATCTTTGGTCTCCATACTGTCAATCCGCTCTGGTTTGGGGTCTGTGCGATCTTAGGTCATACCTTCCCGATCTTTGCCAAATTTAAAGGCGGCAAAGCAGTGGCGACAAGTGCTGGGATGCTCTTAGGATACAATCCGCTCTTTTTCATTTATTCTTCATTGATTTTCGTTATCTGTCTTTATGTGACAAGTATGGTGAGCCTAACCAGTATGATCGCGGCGTGTTTGATCACCTTATCGACGATCGTCTTGCCTTTTATCGCACCTGCGATCTTGCCTGAGCAAAATTGGCTGCTGACCTTCATTGCGATCGGCGTAACGATTTTTATCTTTATTCGCCATCGTGAAAACATTACCCGCATCAAAGATGGGACCGAAAGTCGGGTACCCTTTGGACTAAATAAACGTCAAACGAACAAATAAGCAGAAGCTGAGAAAAGTCATTGCGCTTTTCCCAGCTTCTTTTTTCATACGTTTATTTAACTGTAATGGAATACTTTGTTTCAAATAATTCTTCAGGTGGAAGTGCTTGAATCCCCAGTTTTTCTGACAGCTCACCGGAGGCTTCTAGCGTATCTGCGATGCCGCACCATGGTTCAATACATAGAAATGGCGATTTCACTGGATATGTGGACCAAAAACCGACATACGGCATATTATTGTAGCTTAACGTGACACTATGAGGCGATTTTTCACTGCGAATCGAGTAGGAATGTAATCCTTTCGTTTCATAAACTAACGCATCATTTGCAAACATGTCATGGGTCAAGCGTAGATCCGTATTCGTTTGACCGAGTGTGCGTTGCTCATAATCAATATAGTTGCCTTTTAACGGCAATTTCACCCGTGATTTCTTTGGAGAAAAAGAAAGATAATAGTCTTCAAAAGTCAGCCCTTTTTCAAGTGGGACGTTGAATGCAGGGTGTCCACCAATGGAGAAATAGAGTTCCTTTTGACCGCTATTCTTCACTTGGTATTTGACGACTAAGCCATCACCGCCTAATTCATAACTGACATACAGCTGAAAATCAAACGGATACTTTGCTTTGGTTTCAGTCGAACTTTCTAGTAAAAACAAAGCGTAATCTGTACGTTGTTCAACGACAGTAAATAACATGTCTCTGGCAAATCCATGGCGAGGCAAATGATAACTCTTGCCCTCATGTTGATAGGTGTCCTCTTTTAACGCACCAACGATTGGAAATAAGATCGGTGCATGCTTTCCCCAGTGGTTTGGATCAGCTTGCCAAATATATTCAAGGTCATTGCTCGTATCGACTAAGCTTTGCAGCTCAGCCCCTTTTTCTGCAACCTTTGCTTGCAGATGCCCGGCCGTGATGGTAACTGTCATGGTCTCATCTCCTAATATTGATGTTTCGTCAATTCCTCTTTAAAGCGGCTGTTAAGCACTTTTAAATAGGTGCCTTTCATCCCCAAAGAGCGGGATTCAATAATACCGGCAGACTCTAATTTACGCAAAGCGTTCACGATAACCGAACGGGTGATGCCGATACGGTCAGCGATACTTGATGCGGTCAAACGACCTTCGTCTCCTTCTAATGCCTCAAAAATTGCTTGAACAGCTTTTAGCTCACTATAAGAAAGCGTGTTGATCGCCATTTGAACAGCTGTGGTACTGCGAACATCTTCTTCGATACTACGGGATTTTTGGTACAAGAATTGCATACCAACAACTGTCGCACTGTATTCCGCTAATACCAAATCATCATCATCAAAGGATGTATCGATTCTGGAAAGAATGATCGTCCCTAAGCGTTCTCCTGCACCGTAGATTGGTACGATGGTTGTTAGACCATTGGGATACAGCTCTCGGCCTTCCACAGGAAAAGCCGTCATATCGTCACTGATCGGCACATTGGCTTCTGTGGAAGTCAGGTGATCGACTAAATCTGTATAATTTTTAGGAAACTGTTTTTCGACAAACATTTTTTTGATGCGTTCATTATTGACATCATGGTTCTCAACAAAACCTAACACGCTGCCGTCGACGCTAATAATATACGCATTACTGTCTAGAATGTTTCCTAAAATGACAGCCATTTTGTCGTAAGGCAAATCAGAAGCTAAATTAAAGGTGTTTTTTTGCTGCAACAATTCGTTGATTTGTCTTGTCTTTTCTAATAATGTTTTCATTGGTCCGCTCCCTTTATAAAATATACCGGCTTAAGTCTTCATCTTTTGCGATTGACGCAAGTTTTTCTTCCACATACGCTTCTGTGATCGTGATTTCACCCATTTGCATCTCAGATGCTTCAAACAATAGATCTTCAAGTAGTTTCTCTAGAATCGTATGCAAACGACGGGCACCGATATTGTCGGTATCGCGATTCACTTGATACGCGATTTCGGCAATTTTTTCGATGGCTTCCATCGTAAAGACCACTTTGACATTCTCGGTTCCTAACAAGGCAACGTATTGTTTAACTAAGGCATTGTTTGGTTCCGTTAAAATTTTAACAAAGTCTTCCTTCGTCAAGTCATCCAGCTCCACGCGGATCGGGAAACGCCCTTGCAACTCAGGGATTAAATCGCTTGGTTTTGATAGATGGAATGCGCCTGAAGCGATAAAGAGAATATGGTCGGTTTGTAACGTTCCATATTTCGTATTGACTTGTGAGCCTTCAACGATCGGCAAGATATCTCTTTGCACCCCTTCACGAGAAACTTCTCCTGATTGCTGTGATTTCGAAGATACTTTGTCGATTTCATCAAGAAAAATGATGCCGCTAGATTCCGCCAAACGTAATGCTTCGCTATGAATATCCGCGTCGTTGACCAGTTTGGAGGATTCTTCTTGAATTAACAATTCCCGCGCTTCTTTCACGGTTACTGTGCGTTCAATTTTCTTTTGCGGTTTCAATGCACCTAATGTTTCATTCAAATCAATGCCCATTTGTTCTAAGCCATTGTTCATCATTGGCGCTTGATTTTTCGGTTCATCGACTTGGATCGTCACTTCTCGGTTATCCAAAAGGCCTTTTTCTAATTGTTCGAAAATCGCTTGGCGATTGCTGCGAATCTCATCTGTCAATTCTTCTTTTGGTTCTTCTGGTTGTTGTGCGGCGTTGAACATATTCATCATTTGTTCATAAGGATTGGTGTTCTTTTTCTGTTCCTTTTTAATACCGGGAACTAAGACTTTTACTAAACGACGATTGGCTTTTTTCTCCGCTTGGATGCGCACGTTTTTATATTGTTCTTTTTTCACGATTTGGATCGCGTTTTCTACAAGGTCACGAACCATCGATTCTACGTCTCGACCGACATAACCGACTTCTGTGAATTTCGTTGCTTCTAGCTTAACAAAAGGCGCATCAACGATTTTCGCTAGCCGTCGCGCAATTTCCGTTTTCCCAACGCCCGTTGGTCCAATCATCAAAATATTTTTTGGTGTGACATCTTGCTGCATTTTTTCATCTAATTGCAGACGGCGGTAACGATTTCTTAAAGCAACCGCCACTGATTTTTTGGCATTGGTTTGTCCAACGATGTATTCATCTAATTCTTTCACGATCTCTCGTGGTGATTTGTTTTGGTTTGTCATATCGTCATCCCTCTTTAAAACTCTTCTACAATGATATTGTGATTTGTAAAGACACAAATGTCTGCTGCGATATTCAAGGCACCTTCAGCGATTTCTTTGGCAGATAGTTCACCGCCATAACGTTTCATCGCACGGGCTGCCGCCAAGGCATAGTTTCCACCTGAACCGATAGCTAAAATCCCTTCATCTGGCGAAATGACCTCACCTGTCCCTGAGACTAAGAGCATCTCCTTGTCATTCATGACGATCAGCATCGCCTCTAATTTTTGCATCGATTGCTGCGTCCGCCATTCTTGTGCCAATTCTACTGCAGCTCGTTGCAAGTTTCCGTTGTATTCATTTAGTTTTCCTTCAAATTTTTCTTCCAAGGTAAAGGCATCTGCCACACTACCGGCAAAGCCAACGATCACTTCACCGTTGTAAATTCGACGGACTTTCCGAGCGGTTCCTTTCATAACGACCTGTTCTCCCATCGTTACTTGACCGTCACCAGCCATGGCAAACTTGCCATCTTTTTCAACCGCACAGATGGTGGTTGAATGAAATTCTGACTTCATTTACGTTCCTCCTGTACCAATTTTACGCACGTGGATGAAATTGGCGATAATTTTTTTGTAAACTGTCTTTGGTGACATGCGCATAGATCTGTGTCGTAGATAGATTGGCATGCCCCAGCAATTCTTGAACGGTCCGCATATCGGCGCCGTTGTTTAATAGATGGGTCGCAAACGTATGCCGCAGCATATGAGGATGGATTTTACTGTCTAAACTGCTTTTTCGGATGATTTGATTCAACACATACTCGATCCCTGTTGCAGTGATCCCATCACCTAGATGATTCACGAAGAGAACCTCGTGTTCCTTGTTCTGCTTTTCCATCAGTTGCTTGCGTCCTGAGGAAAGATAGCGCTTGACTGCCGCTTGTGCGTAACTGCCGAAAGGAACATAGCGATCTTTGTTGCCTTTTCCGTGGATCAGCAAAACGCCGCTTTCCCAATCGATCGCGCCCAGCGTCAGACTGCTACACTCGCTGACCCGCAGTCCTGAACCGTAAAGGACTTCTAACAATGCTTGATTGCGCTGTTGTAATGGCTCATCACCAGCGACACTTTGAAAAAGAGCATCCATTTCCTTTTCATAAAAAAAACGCGGCAATTTAGCGTTTTTCTTTTTTAAATGAATGTAGGCGAAGGGATTCTCTTTGACGATCTCATGCTTGGTTAGAAATTGGTAGAATGAACGCAAGCTAGCCATTTTCCGACTGATGGAATTACGGCTATACCCTCGTTCCGTCAAGTAGCTCAAATAGACACGAACATCACGATACTCCACCGCTAACGGGTCTTCATTGCCAGACTCTTTCAAGAAGTGAAAAAAATCGTTCATATCTTCTTGATACGCTTTTTTTGTCTTTTCCGAATACCCTCTTTCAACAATAAGATAACGAAAAAACTCTTCTTGTAATTGATCCGTTTGCAAAGTAACCCCCCTTTTCATGATTCGAAATAACTTTAGCATAGACCACAAAAAAAAACAAATGAATTGTCAGAATTTAATCAATATTTCAAAGTTTAGACATAATTGTGAAAACTTTCTAAGAATCTTCGTAAGATTCTTATCATTCTTCAGAAAGATCACTCAAAAGAGCCATAAAAACGTACCCGTCCCTTTCTCAAAATAGAGAGGGACGGGTACGTTTCCATTTATTTCCTTTTATTCGATCCGCTCCGTTGTTGGCTGAGGCGAACCATTGCTTTGTGAAACAGCCTGAACTAGCTCTTTGTTTCCTTGTTTTGTGGACATGGTGTCATTGATCAACGCCACTAAGTCTAATCCGGTGGTTTCTTTGATCGTATCAAAGGTTCGAGCTAAGCCAGCTTCTCCCATTGATTGAAGCCCATCATTGCCGCCAAAGCTAACCACTTTATCGATATTGCTAAGGGGTGCATTGACTTCTTTCGCAATTTCAGGTAGCACTTTGATAAATTCCATCAAAATACCAGCTTCGTTCAGCTTGGTCAAAGCGATCGCCATTTTTTCTCGGCTTTCCGCTTCGGCTTGACCGACTTTTGCGATTCGTTCCGCATCGGCACTACCTAATTTTTCAATTCGTTCCGCTTCCGCTTGTGCAGCCAATTTGACTTTTTCCGCTTCGGCTTGTGCTCGGGCGATTTCACGTGCTTTGTCTGCTAATGCGTTTTGTTCAACGACATATTTATCTGCTTCGGCTTTTTTACGGACAGTTGCATTCAATTCTTTTTCTGTCAATTCCGCTTGTTTCTCTTGAATCTCAATATTTTTTTCTTGCTCGATCAATTGTACTTTCATTTGCTCACCGACCGCGATTTGCTCTGCTTTCGCATCCGCAACCTCACGTTCTTGTTTGTACTGCGCTTGTTTCAACGCCATATCTTTTGTCGCTTCTGCGATTTCTGTTTGGCGACGGATCTCTTCATGCTGTGCCAACTGTTCATTCTCGGCTTGCTTGATCCGCGTTTCTCTTAAGGCATTGGATTCTGCTACTTCAGCATTCTTCTTCACTTCAGCAATCTGGGGACGCCCTAAAGCATCGAGGTACCCATTGCTGTCGCTAACGTCTTTGATCGTAAATGAAACGATCTCCAGCCCCATTTTTTTCAAATCCGTAGAGGCAACTTCTTGTACTTGTTCCGCAAAATCATCGCGGTTTTTGTAGATGGCTTCCACCGTCATCGTTCCTAGAATTGCTCGTAAGTGACCTTCTAAGACTTCTTGCGCTTCATCTTCCAGTTCACCAGTGGATTTGCCTAAGTATTGTTCAGCGGCTGTCTTGATCGACTCGGTACTGTTGCCGACTTTCACTAATACCGTGGCACTGGCTTTGATCGGTACGCCTTGTTCTGTATAAACTTCTGGTGTCCCAATCTCCAACTTGTGGGTCAGTAAACTTAATTTATGTGCCTTTTGAACAATAGGAATCACAAACGTCCCACTGTTTTTTAAAATCTTGATACCTTCTTTTCCTAAAAACGATCCCGTGACGATCAACGCTTCATCGGGTTTTCCGATTCGGTAGCGTATCATCAAAAAGGCGATCATTAAAACAAGGAGGACAACGCCCCATAAAATCGGATTACTTAAAAAATCAACTGCTGATCCTGTATCCACCATAACCTAACACTTCCTATTCTATAAAATTTTTACTTTCAACCACCAACGCGATCCCTTTTTTATCAAAATCGACAATGATGACTTTGGTGCCGACTGGCAATCGAACATTGTTTTCACGATCTTCTTCTCGAAAAAAACGAGCAGGATAAACAGAACGTGCACCTTGACTCCCTATTTCCATGACTTCGCCGATTGTATCTCCGACAATCTTTTCCGTCAGTTCGCCGATCACAAACTCATTTCGGCTAATGACATTGCTGCGGTTTTTGTCTGTGATGCGATTGTAGAGCCACATAAAGGGCCCCAACAGCAAACTAAATGCAACAAAGACAACGAAAATGCCCCCGACCAAGAGGATCAGCCAACCTAAAAATTGGATCACTGTAGGAAAACGCTGTAAATAGTTTTGAATCAAATGAATCCATTCTCCGATCACCATCTTCACCACCTTCTGTCATTGTTACTGTCTATCATAAGTCACCTTGATTAAAGTTTCAAGACAAATTAAAAAAAAACTTTCTCACCAATTATCAGTAAGAAAGTTTTCAATCATCGTGCTTATAATTGTTCCTTGGCTTTTTCTAAAGCAGCTAACGCTCGATTTGCCAATGCTTCATAACGGGATTTCTTGTCTCTGATTCGCTCTGGAAGTTCTGGCAACAACCCAAAGTTTGCATTCATTGGTTGGAAGTGTTTGCCTTCAGCATGGGTGATATAATACGCCATACTACCAATCGTCGTTTCTTGTGGCATAATGATCGGTGCTTCGCCTTTTGCAAGTTTGGCAGCGTTGATGCCAGCCATCAACCCGCTGGCTGCACTTTCCACATACCCTTCGACCCCTGTCATTTGTCCAGCAAAAAAGAGGTCCTCACGTTTTTTCGATTGATAGGTTTGTTGCAAAAGCTCAGGTGAATTCATAAAACTATTCCGATGCATCACGCCATAGCGCACAAATTCAGCCTCTTCCAAGCCAGGGATCATCCGGAATACCCGTTTTTGTTCGCCCCATTTCAAATGTGTTTGAAAGCCAACGATGTTGTAAAGAGAAGCCGCCGCATTGTCTTGACGCAGCTGAATCACTGCGTAAGGACGCTTGCCAGTTTTCGGATCTTCTAACCCAACTGGTTTCATCGGACCAAACAACATGGTTTTCGGACCACGACCAGCCATGACTTCGATCGGCATACACCCTTCAAAGAATTTTTCTTTTTCGAATTCTTTCAAAGGAGCCACCTCTGCATTGACCAAGGCCTCACGAAACGCATAAAACTCCTCTTCATTCATCGGACAGTTCAGATAGGCTGCTTCACCTTTATCGTAACGAGATTTCAAATAAACTTTATCCATATTGATGGTTGATTTGTCAACGATTGGTGCTGCGGCATCATAGAAATAAAATCCTTCAGATCCGTTAAAGGCTTGGATCGCTTTTGAGAGCGGTTCAGAAGTCAATGGACCTGTTGCGATCACAGTGATGCCTTCTGGAATTTCAGTGATCTCCTCTTCGATGACTGTAACTAAAGGATGCTCCTTGACACGTTTGGTGACCAACTCTGAAAAATCATCGCGATCCACAGCTAAGGCACCACCTGCTGGAACCGCTGTTTTGTCTGCAGAAGTGATAATCACTGAATCCAAGCGACGCATTTCTTCTTTCAAGACACCGACCGCATTCGTTAGATTGTTGCCTCGTAGTGAATTGGTACAAACAAGCTCGGCAAAATTATTTGTGTGATGGGCTTCTGTCGACTTCTTAGGACGCATTTCATAAAGATTTACTGCGACACCTGCTTGCGCTGCTTGCCACGCAGCCTCGCTTCCGGCTAAACCGGCACCAATAACATTGATTTCTTTCATAGTGCTCTCCTTTTATTTCAAAAGCTCGTCTCTTTTCATAAGAAACAGCTTGTATTAATCAAAAGGACCGGCGCTTTCTTTTGTCAGCCAACGATGAGGCTGACCGTTCAAGAGAATACGCCGATTCTTTTTTAACAGGATATCCTGCTAGTTATTTTTGCACATTTTCTTCATAGTCGCCTTTGATACAAACGACTTGTTTCCCGCCTTTGACTTTCTTTTCGACTAAATAATTATCACACTTCGGACAATTACGACCCACTGGTTTGTCCCAAGAAGTAAAGTCACATTCAGGGTAGCGGGTACAACCATAAAACAACCGGTTTTTCTTCGATTTGCGTTCAACGACTTGCCCTTGATGACAGACAGGGCACTCAACGCCGATTTCTTTCACGATTGGTTTTGTGTTGCGGCAATCTGGGAAATTACTGCAAGCATAAAACTTTCCGTAGCGGCCTAATTTGATCACCATCGGATGACCACAAAGATCGCAATCAAAGCCTGCAGGTTCATCTTTGATTTGAATTTTTTCGATACTTTCTTCTGCAGTTGTCAATTCTTTTTCAAATGGGCGATAAAACTGATCGACAACTTTGACCCATTCTTCTTTCCCAGCTTCAATGCTATCCAAGCTATTTTCCATTTCAGCAGTAAAATGCATATCAACAATTTGCGGGAAGAATTCCTCGATCAACGAATTGACGATCTCACCAAGTTCAGTTGGCTCAAAACGTTTTTGCGTCAATTTCACATAATAACGCCGCTGAATGGTTTCTAACGTCGGTGCATAGGTTGAAGGACGACCCACACCGTTTTCCTCAAGGGTTTTGATCAACGTTGCTTCGCTGTAACGAGCAGGTGGTTGGGTGAAATGCTGTTTCGGTTCGATCGATACGGATTGAACGACATCTCCTTCGACTAACTCTGGCAAGATGTTCTCTTTGTCTTCTTTGCCATCATCGCGTCCTTCCACATAGACCTGCATAAATCCTTTGAATTTGATCTTTGAACCATTGGCAATAAAGATGACACCATTTTGATTCAAAGTAACTTTCATCGTATCCAAAATGGCAGGCGTCATTTGACTAGCCACAAAGCGAGACCAGATCAAGCGATACAATTTTAATTGGTCTTTGTCTAAGAATTTCTCCATGGCTTCTGGCGTACGCAAAACACTGGTCGGTCTTACTGCTTCATGGGCATCCTGAGCCCCTTGTGCATTGGCGCGTTTTTTGCCACCGTGAGCGGAGAACTCTGAACCATAGGTGTTTTCGATAAAATCGGCTGCTTCCCCTTTGGCTGTGTCAGCGATTCGCGTCGAGTCGGTACGCATATAGGTAATCAAACCGACAGTCCCTTGTTTGCCAAGGGCGATCCCTTCATAGAGCTGCTGTGCGACCATCATGGTTTTCCGTGTTCGAAAATTCAGTTTGCGGGCTGCTTCTTGTTGCAAACTACTGGTGGTAAATGGTGCAGATGGATTCCGTTTGCGTTCTTTCTTTTCAACCTTTGTCACTTGAAAGTCTTTACCAGAAAGGCGATCGGTGACTTCTTTAATACTTTCAGCATTCGGTAATTTTTTCTTTTTGCCATCTAAGCCCCAAAAATTGGCTTTGAATTTCTTCGTGGCTTTTTTAAAGTTTCCATCAATGCTCCAATATTCTTCAGGAACAAAATCACGGATCTCTTTTTCACGATCAATAATGATCTTAAGCGCCACCGATTGAACACGTCCAGCACTTAACCCTTTTTTGACTTTGCGCCAAAGGATCGGACTCAATGAATACCCGACTAATCGGTCTAAGATCCGCCGTGCTTGTTGAGCATCGACGAGATCCACATCGATCGTTCTTGGCTCTTTGAAGGCTGCTTTGACCGCATCTTTAGTGATTTCATTAAAGACGACACGATTTTTATCTTTTAAATCTAGTCCAAGTAGAAAAGCTAAATGCCAAGCAATAGCTTCTCCTTCTCTATCCGGGTCACTTGCGAGGTAGACTTTTTCAGCTTTTTTCGCAGCAGAACGGAGACTTTTGATCACGTCACCTTTTCCACGGATGGAAATGTAATGAGGCTCATAATCATTTTCGACATCGATCCCCATCTTACTTTTAGGGAGATCACGAATATGACCGACACTTGCGACGACTTTGTAATTTCGTCCAAGGTATTTTTCAATGGTTTTCGCCTTTGCGGGCGATTCCACGATTACTAAATATTTATATGCCATATAAAGAATGGCTCCTTCCTGAATTTTTCCTACTATTATATTCTATCAATCAGTGAACCTATCGTATGCAGATGAAACATACAAATCGTAGCTTATCATAGCTTTCAAGAAAAGGTTTGTCAAGGAAGGTTGATTGGAAAAATCAAAAAAAGGCTAACTCTTGTAAAATATCCGACACGCTAATCGTACATTTTGCACCATCTTGAATCAAGCGGTGACAACCTTTTGACTGATCCGAAATCATTTCACCAGGCACTGCAAAAACTTCTCGTCCGTTTTCCATCGCTAACTGTGCCGTAATCAAAGAACCGCTTCTTTCCTTGGCTTCAATTACGCAGACCCCTTTTGAGATCCCAGCAATAATGCGATTGCGCAGCGGAAAGTGGTATCTTTGCGGTTTGGTATCGTGCGGATATTCGCTTAGCACCAGATGTTCTTGACGGATCTGCTGGAACAAACGGTAGGCAGATGACGGATAACAATGGTCCATCCCAGAAGCAATCACAGCAATGGTTTGTCCACGATTTCTGATGGCTGATTCATGGGCAAAGCTGTCGACACCATTGGCCAATCCGCTAACGATGGTATAATTTTCCGTCACTAGAGGTGGAATCAGCTTTTCGCAAACTTTTCGTGCGTATAAGGACGCCGTTCTTGCACCAACAAAGCCAATCATGGTCGTTTGTAGCAATTGCAGATTCCCTTCATAAAAAAGCATCAATGGCGGGTCCGCGATTTGTCGTAAAAGCATCGGATACTCCGCCGAGAAGAAAGTGAGGTAGTTTTGTGCGCCCATCTTTTGCGCGATGTGTTCGTCTGTCAATCGCTCCCATGATCGCCGAAAAACCGCACGGTGCTGTGGAAGGACCCCGATGGCAATCATCTCTTCCAACGAACAATTCATCTCTTTTGTTTCCAACCAATGCCAAATGATCTTCCAACAACCTTGCAGACCAATTCCCTGACAGTAGTACAGTTTTATCAACTGTTTTTCAAAATCTGTTGCTTGTTGATACTTCATAAACAAAGCCCTCTTTTCTTAGTAATCTTACTTATAAGATTCGCTAAAAAAAGAGGGATGGATGAAATTTATAGATATTGTTTTACTGGCGCAAATGTTTTTCGATGAATAGGACAGATTCCGTGGGCAGCTAGCCCTTCTAAATGGACTTTGGTCCCATACCCAGCATTTTGATCAAACCCATAAAAAGGATAGACTTCATGAAAATCTTTCATTAAGTTGTCTCGATATACCTTGGCGATGATACTTGCTGCGGCAATGGAAATGGAACGGGCATCTCCTTTGATCAAGCTTTGTTGAGGGATTTCCGTATCGATCGTCATCGCATCGATCAGTAAATACTCGGGCTTGACTGCTAAGTCGATCAAGGCTTCTTTCATTGCTAGACGACTGGCTTGATAGATATTGATCCGATCGATCTCTTCTGGACTGACCACACCGATACCGACAGCAACGGCTTTGTTTTGAATTTCGATAAACAGCTCTTCTCTTTTCTTGGCAGAAAGCTGTTTGGAATCATTTAGACCTAAGATCTGACATTCCTTAGGCAAGATGACCGCAGCTGACACAACGGGTCCTGCTAATGGTCCGCGCCCCACTTCATCTAAACCAGCAATAAAACGGGCGCCTTGCTGAAATGCTTCGTTTTCAAAACGCATCATTTCTTCGTATTTTTCCTGCAATAGCTGGTGTTTCACTCGCTGTTTCTCATATTGTTGCAGCAGCTTTTGGACCCCCGCTCGTTCATCTGCTTGCAGCGCCTGCAAATACGCTTGGTCATTGAAAGCTGGATCAAATACTCGCTCTTTGATTGTCTTAATCGGTTGTTTCATCTTGGCTTTCCATTTCCTCCACTCGATCTAGTGTATATCGGCCCAATTTCCCTTGCCGAATGTCGAAGACAACGAGTTCGCTTCCTCGATCGTAATTGTCTTTATAGCCACGTTTTTCCGTGATTTTCATCAACAGATCGGGCGCTAACAACGCCTCTTCTTCCGCTTTTAGTTGGTAACGATTCGCGATTCTTTCAGGATAATAGCGGGCAAAAAAATCAAGACCATACAATGCAATATCATCCAAATGGATCAGCTGGTCTTTGATCGCTCCGGTCAATGCCAACTTCTTGCCGATCTCAGGATCTTCAAATTTTGGCCATAAGATCCCAGGCGTATCTAGAAGCTCTAGATCAGTCCCAAAACGCAGCCATTGCTGCCCTTTCGTCACGCCGGGTTTATTGCCCGTCTGAGCGATTTTCTTCCCTACTAAGCGGTTCATCAAGGTCGATTTTCCGACATTCGGGATGCCGATCACCATTGCTCGAATCGCACGAGGCTTCAAGCCTCTCGCTTTGTCGCGAGCAATTTTTTCCTTCAAGACTTGTTTTGCTGTAGGAACAATGGCTTTAACCCCTTGATTGTCTTGGGCGTTGATTGCCAGTGCTAGATAGCCTTGTGCTTGGAAATAATGCTCCCATTTTTTGGTTTGAACGGGATCTGCGAGATCCGCTTTATTGATCAAGATCAATCGTGGTTTTTGTTGTAATAATTGATCTAACATCGGATTGCGGGATGAAATCGGCAAGCGTGCGTCCACGAGTTCAAAAACGATATCCACGAACTTTAATTTTTCACTTACTTCACGTCTGGCTTTCGCCATATGGCCTGGAAACCATTGAATGGTCATTTGAACGTTTTCCTCCTTGGTACTTCTTCGAATTGATAAAAAAGACAGTCGTTTTTATATTCGTGTAGTCTATAGGTGACAAGAACGAAGGCTACTTGCTTTTTTTGAGTCTGAAAAACCCATCAGTGCAGCAAACTAGCTGAACTGTTTGCGGATCAAGGTTCTTTTTCCAACCTGATGCATAGGAAAAGCTTCGAGCGCGTTTGTTTCAACGCTCCTTGACTTTTAATTTTGGGGAAGTGGTTGAATGAAGCATCCTTACCGCTTTATTTTGGTTTTTCCTAACACACTCACAATAGTCTGACTGCTTTTTTGCTATCTTTTATCTTAGTTATTGTACCATATTTCACACGACATGTTTCATTCTGACTTAGGTTAAAAAGTCATTTTCTTCTACTTAGTGAGAAAAACAAACGATCCTTACTTTTCATCAATGGAAGTATTCGAATGAAGACGTTTTTTCCGCTGAATCCTATTACTAATCAACAAGAGGAGGATAAGAACAGTGATCACGCCTAGCATCAATCCTACTTTTTGCTGCTGTGCTTTTTTGGCGGCGGCTGTTTCTTTTTCTTCAACATAAGGAATTCTTTTGCCCCGTACCAATAAACGATGGCTATTGACCATATAGGGGGTACAGGTCAACAGCGTGACGTAATCGCTGCCTCTCACAATTTTTAATGCCTGAGTATCATCAGGGTCGACCGTTTTTATCTGATCTACTTGATACGCCAATGTATCATCAAACGTTTCGATATAAAACTCATCACCGATCTGCAACTTAGGCAGATCAGTAAAGAGCGTTGCACTCGTTAACCCACGGTGCCCACAAAGAACCGCATGGGTATCTTCACCACCTATTGGATACGAAGCGCCCTCCAATAATGTTGCGCCTCTTTTTAACAACGTATCGGTGGTTTGATCAAAAATCGGGAGAGCGACACCAATCACGGGGATCTTTAAAACACCGATCGTATGTCGTTCATAGTAATCAGGTGTATCAACTGATTCTGAGTCTCTTGTTTCTGATAAATCTTGCGTTTCTTTGATTCCAGGATTGCTGGGTTGCTGTGCCAGCTCTTGATTTGCTCGTTCCAACTGGTTCCTTTTTTGTTGTTTTTCTATTTCACTCATTTTTTTGGCTTGGCTCTGGTAGAAACTGATCAACTGTTGATCCAAAAACGTGTTGAGCTGATTACTTACAAAAGGATAACTGATGATCAAAACCCCTAGCAGCAGCAGAACACCCATCAAAAAATCCAATAAAGTTACTTTTCTAGTTGGTGCTTTTACGCCATTTCTTCGTCTGATACTCATCGTGCTTTTTCATCTCATTTACTTACCCTTTCCGTTTTACAAAATAACCCCCTGCTAAACCAACGATCATCACTCCGATTGCGCCCATTAGATACGTGCCGACACCACCAGTTGCTGGTAAGGTTCCTTTGCGGCGGTTAGGAACTTTTTCGGGCTCTCCCAATTGCTCTTTCGTTCCATAAGACGTTTCATGGACTTCAAAAGCGATGCGATTTGTTAGCAGCACGTAATTTTTCGGTGCTTTTACTTCTTCCAAATAGTACGTGCCAAATTTCAACCCGATGATATCAACCAATCCATCTGTTCCTGTTGTAAATTTCGTCGCTTGATCCGCTGTTTGCACCCAAGATACCTGTTTGGCTCCCTCTTCGATTTTCAAGTAGTTGGCATCATCACGGTCTTGATCTCGTACAACAAAAACTGCATCTGCCAGCGCTTCGGTAGCGGTCACAGCCCCATCGACTTTTAAGAAGCGTTTGCCCCCTGTCAAAACTTCCACGCTTGGCGGCGTTTGATCCGTCATGAAATCTGTTTCTACATTTGCTTCATTCTTAAAGCCATTGATAGGCATAGCCTGTTCATTTAAATACATATAATACACAAAGCGCAATTGATTTCCCGGCGTTAGTTGCGGCACAAATTCTGGATTGATGGTTACCGTAAAGCCATGCTCTTTTTCCGCTACTTGATAGTTCGTTGAATCGATTTTCTTTTCTCCATCATACAACGCATAGCCAGTTTCTCCCTCTGCTGTGTTTTCAAAAGTCAATGCTGGATCGTGCGCATCGATCAATTGGAAATGTTTGTATTTGTTTTCTGCTCCTACTTTGTCTTGGATACCTAATGGGATATTGACCGTTAGGTGATATTGAATTCTTTCGCCGATTCCCACGTCTTTGCCGTCTAATTGTGGTGTTGTTTTGGTAACATTTGTCGTGTCATTCTTGACTGTTAACTCAACCGTGACGTCATTGCCTGCTGCGATCGAAAAATCCTTGATGGTTTCTTGCTCGATCAAGGCGGCTTGACTTGGGGCTTTCGTTTCTTCTAATTGATAGGTGCCTGCTTCTAACTGCTCAACTTTTAACTGTCCTTTTTGGTTTTCTTCAACATCGATGGTCGTTTCTCCAGCAGCATATTGTTTACCTGTTAAAAAGCGGTACGCTGCTTGTTTGTCAGTCGTCCACGTATAAAGTCCATCGGCTGCACTTAAAATATATTTCTTGATCTGTGCGTTTTCTTCTTGCTTTGAGATGACAAATTCCGCATCATTCAGTGGTTCGTTTTCCCCCGTTCCTCGTTTATTCACAAGGAGCGTTCCTTCATTTGTGACAGTATTTTTAGGATAAAGATGAATCGTGTCTAATTCTTCTTCCCCGTAAGCATACGACCCGTCTGCTTGTTGGATCATTTCGTAAACAGGAAAGGCGATCACCATGTTCTCAGCAGTGGCAACACCTTCTTTAGGGTCTTCTACAATGGTGTAAACTGCATCCCGATCGGCTTGTTTTTTCGGCAATTCAAAAACCAAATCACCGGCTGCATCTGTTTTCCCGCTAGCTACAGGGGAACCAGGCGTCAAGGTTTGGACTTGACGCTTCGCTTCTTCAACGGATGCCCCTGCAGATCGTTTTTCATAAAATGCTGTGGTCACATCATAGACAGAAAAAGTGACATCGGCTAAGCCTTGGTATTGATCAAACTCTGCCATCTCAGTCCCACTATTTTGGATCAATGAACCTGGCAAATTGACCATTTTCTTTTTATGCAGATGGACCTGTGCCAAATTGCTCTCTGCGGATACTTGCTGATTTTTCGTTCCAAAAAAGACAAATGGCAGAAGTAAAAATAGGAGACAAACCATTTTCGTATGATTAAAAATCTTTTTCATTGTTCTTTCCTCTCTTCTATGTTTGATATTTTCGTTTTTTCACGAATGGTCAAATTACTTTGATGAAGGCTTATCTTTGCGCGTAACGTACAGATAGCTACCTGTTATAAGGACTAGTAGACCTGCTGTAAGAATCGCCAGCCACCCATGCCAATTCCCTCCTGTTTCAGGAAGAGACACTTTTACTTGATTGGTGACGATCAATTCTATTTGATTGTTCTTTTCTCCAGAAACAAGAAGATTCGGCTGCAATTTTTCGTCAATCAAGACACTGCCATCCTCTTCGATCCTAATTTTCACAGGTGCTGTTAAACCAGCATAGCCTGTAGGCGTAACAATTTCTTCTAAGGTATAGCTGCCTGGTGTTAGATCATGGAAATGAAATACCGCTAGCGATTCTTGGAATTCTGGTAATTCTATCGTCTGACCGTTTCCGCTTAATCGGAATTTGGCTCCCTCAAGCGCTTGTCCCAGTTCATCCTGTTTATTGACCACCAAATCAAAAGGTTTTAACTGATTGCCATGGGTAAGAGTCCAACAGTTGGCATCTGCAGCGACGTTTTCCCCTTGATACTGGATCTTTCCGTCTGAACCAACGACAAACTCATAATCACCAGCAATCGTATCGTATCCAAGCGGACCAGCTGTTTCTGAGATGCGATAAGCGCCCGGCTCAAGGATCGTAAATTCAGCCGTCCCCACATCATTCGATGTTTCTGAGGCAATTTCTTGATAATCCCCCGCTGCTGTTTTTTGTTGCAGAGAAAAGACAGCCCCAGCTAACAGTACTTGCTGCTCTTTTTGTACCGTATATTTTCGAATAGCAACTGGAATTTCTGTAAACGGATTGGTGATCTCCAGCGTAATCGTATGATCGTCCACTGTGACGGGTTGCCCATCGATCGTCGTATTCCCTTGCGCATCGATATGAATTAGCCACTCTGTCTGCTTAGACAAATGATGTCCCGCCGGTGCAGTGACTTCCTCCAAACGATAGGTCTGATCTTTTTGCAACACAGTATCTGCTGGCAGCCCATACGTTCCATCCCCATGATCCACAAGGGTCACTGTCTCTCCTGCCCCCGTTAATTCAAAAACGGCACCTGTCAGCTTCACCTCTCCTACAGCGGATTTTTTGATCAGGTTTAATGCCAAGGGCACAAACGCCTTTGTGTTTTTCCATGTATAAGCGTCCACTTTTGTCGCTTCATAACCTGCCACTGCTCGTTCATTTGTGACTTGATAATCAAAAGTTTCTCCTTGATTGTTATACAGCGGTAGTAAACGGGTTTCTTCGTACTCCGGCCCATCCTTTTCAGAAAGCGCGTAAACCTTGCTTCGTTCCCAAGTTGTCTGGTCTTGGGCATCGGTCTCAGTAAGTTTGAGATACCCTGTTTGCCAGCTTTTCTCATTGCTGACAGGACTCCTGCTTATTTCAAAATAGATCGTTTCAGGACGACTGGAGGTATCGCCATCGTATTCTTCCCAGTGCTTTTTGATCGTCACCTCCTTCCCAGGTGCTTTGGCGGATGGCACACCAAACAATGCCTTTTGATTGGACTGATGATTCGGATAAAACACCGTTTCGCCATTCATTTGATACCAAGTATCTGGTTTAAAATCCGCTGCTTCTGTTTGAATCCGCACTTGATAATGAATTTGCAGTTCTTGCCCTTCGCCTAAATAAAGACCTGAAGCATGGATTGTATTGTCAGACATCGAAATGTCAGGATGCACCGTTAGAGCAGCAGACCCGACACTTTTGACGGACAAGCTATTTTCTTCGTAGACAAATGGCTGCGAAATGGGGTCAGTAATCTCGCCATCGGTGACTGTTGCCGCAATGTGAAGGGCTTTTTTCTCGAGATAGTCGGCAATATCCGCTGCTTCATTGGCTGACTCATAATAAAGATGGCCGTCTTCATCAGCAGAAACCATCTGTCTCATTTTTTTCTCGACATCGGCCTTTGTATACCCAGCCGTTTGATCTCCTTGCAGTTGAATCCCCAACCCATGAATCTCGATACCACGTTCTTTTAACGCCATCGCTTCACCAATCGTGGCGATAAAGGTATTGTTGATCCATTTATAATTGTTCTGTTGATCAAACGCAAAATAGCCATTGTAGAGAAACGATGTATTCATCGGCTGGTCTTGAGTAAGAGAAAAGGCGGTTCCATAATAACTGCCGTCTGCCTGTGTATGCACTTTAGACACATGATAACTGTAAGTAGGAACGCCATCCGTTAGCAAAACGATGACTTTCTTATGTCCATTTTGCGTCGATAGCATATCCCCTGCTTGACGTAGCCCCCTTTGTGTAAAGGTTCCCCCAGCTGCTGTTTCTGGCGTCATCGATCGGATCGTCTCTTTGACTTCAGAAAATTTTCCTAATTGGCAGGTTTTGTTTTGATAATTGCTGCCATCACTGGAATAACCGACATAGCCCATGTAGACACTATCCTGAATGCCGCTTCCTTCAATTTGATTCAAAAAGCGATCCACGCCTTTTTTCACTTCTGTGATCCGTCCCATCTCATTCATACTGCCTGACCAATCCACTACCAACACGACATCGATGGGATCAATTTGACGTTGAACATTCCCTCGTACATTTAGGTAGACATCAAATAGTCCCGGGGTATTCGTCTCTTTGGCAAATTTTCGTAGCGCGAAATCTGCTTCGTCTCCTACACCACCATATTCAATATATGAATGGGTCAAATTTGCTGGATCGCCATTCCATGTAGTTATGCCGTCCCACGTTTCGCCTGCATCCTTGTTCCCCTGATGATTTAAGACGTTACTGTTTTCATCAGTTTTCCAGTTCGCCACAGGATACGTCCCGCTTTGGTCTGTCGTATAATCTGGTTCAATCGAAGCAAAAGCCTGTGAAACGGTCGTTTTTTGATAAAGACGTTCTTGTTTAAATGGTTCAATGAGCGTTTCCTCTTCAGAAGCACTTGTCGCCGTTCCTGTCTCGTTTGTCTCTTCCTTCGTTTCTTCGTTCGAAACTTCTTTTGAACTTTCAGTCGACGCTTGCTCCGAGGTCGACTCACTCACGGCTTCTGAAGAGGATCCAGTGCCAGAATTGACTTCTGACGTTTCTGAAGAAGCAGAATTTGTGGCAAGTGGGATTTCAAAAACTGATTCATTCAAAGACAGTAGGTTGTACGATTCTTCACGTTCCTTGTCATATTCTTCGATCTGAATCATCAATTTTAGCTTTTTCGTTTCTTCAGGCAGCTGAAAGATTAGTTCTTGTTCCGTTGGTGTTTGCAAGAAAGATTGGGTTGTAAGCCAAGACTGTGCGGAATCATCCTTGACTTGAGTCATCTCTTCATTGCTTGTTTTTAATAACGACTGTTCCTTCGTTTCATCGATCGCGTATAGTTGTACCCAGAGACGCTGCTGTTTGTTTTTTTGCGGTAGTTGATAGCATAAAGAAAATTGATGGTCCTCTTGGTGACCAGTCAGTTTGATCTGCTTCGTTTCAGCAATAGTGATCGTATGTTCTTCTTGTGCACTTGCAGTCCCGTTTGTTTGCAAACTCGAATAAATGAAAAATAGTATCCCCCCTAACATACAGAAAATGAAAGAGAACCAGTGGTGTCTCTTTGTCAAAAACATAAAAAGACCTCCTTTCAAAGAATCAAAAATTACAAGCTGATCATACAAGAAAGAAGCAAAAGACACCTCTTTTTTTTATTTTCTGAAAAATAGAACTAATTGGCACACCTGTAGTTATTCATAAGAAAAAAAAGTTGGTTATTTTAAAGTTAATTCATTATCGATATGTTATTTAATAATGTAAAAAAACTATCGTTTTTCAACTGCGATTTCTATTTTTGTTCTTTATGAGACAATTCTATGAAAAATTTGTCTCAATTTTTCTAAAAAAAAGCAAAAGTTTTGAGACGTGTCTTTACACCGTTATATAAATAAGTTATTAATAAAATAAGAAGGTGATCATTTGATTGAAAAAATACTCTTAGATACCCGAGCGTTAGACAAAATCGGACTCTACGGAAAACTATTATCAATTGCTCCGGGTGAATACAACCTAGAGTTCGTGAAAAATCTGACCCACTTAAGTGCAACACGATTGAAAAGTTTACTTTCCTCGATCCAAATCGACTTGCAAAACCTCTCCCCAGTGAATCTTTCATTACATAAAAACACCCTGAATCTTCCTAAAAATTTGATTGAATACAACCAATATCAGCAATTTTTAGCGCAAGAAAGTATTTCTTACAAATTATTGTTAAGCATCTTGACCAATCAAGATGAAAGTTTACTGGCATTTTGCCAAAGAAACTATATCAGTCGTTCGACTTGCTTTCGGCAAACAAAGAAGCTGCAAGACCATTTGAAAGAATTCAACGTGACGTTAAATCAGTCCGCTATGGCACTTACAGGTTCGGAGATGGTGATTCGCATCTTATTGTTTAATTTTATCTGGCACATTTCTTTAGGAGATAGTTTGGCGAAGGCATTTGATCAAGAGATCGAAGAACTTTTTGTGACTTACGAAGGAACGAAGTACAAAAGCAAGTATGAGATTGGCAAAAAAGAAGCCTTGCTTCATTGCAAAATCTGTCTATTTCGTATCAAGAATGGCCACGCGACAAATCTTTATCAGTTAACGAACCAGTCCTTTATTCCCAGTGGTGAAAATCTTGATTTCTTTTCAGCGTTTTTTGAAATCATTGATTCAGCGATAGATATTCTTGAGATCAATGCTTTGTTTTTCCTTTTTTATTACTGGCCGATGCTAACTTCAGCGGCAGACGTGCGCCTTCCGATCATTCAAGACTGTTACAAGCATGAAAAATCGGAGTTAAAGGAACTGATGGCTGAATTTGAAGCACACTGCCAAAAATTTCTCTGTGATTTTGATTTCGACCATCAATCGTTTCTTTATATGAATACATATCTTACATTGCTGAAGTTCTGCATATTCAAGCAAAAAGTTCCTCTTTTAAATTTTTTTGAAGCTACTATAATCAAAGATAAGTACCCATTACATACGATTTTGACAAATACGATTCAGAGCTTTTGGCGTAAAATAGCAAACCGCAAAGGCTACGAGTGGTTAAAAGCCTGTTATACGGATCTTGCTTTTTATCAAGCGTGTTTGCTTTACCCCATTTACATCGAAAAGGAACAGAAATATAAGCTTAAAGTTGCTTTTGTCTATGTATCCAATTACTTGGTCTCAATGGAAGTGTTTAATATATGTGAACGATTGCCCTATGTTGAAATTGAACGGATCACGCTGCCAACAGAGGAACCTTTTGACTTTTATATTCTGAGTTCCCCACAGCTTTTACCTCCTTTTACAACTGAGGAAAACACGGCGATCATTGATTTTTGCCGTTACCGTGATTTTGAAACGAATTTGTGTCAGAAACTTTTGGCTGCTTTTAATGAAAAAATAAAAAGAATAACTGCCAATAGCGCCTAAGTCCACCCTTTTCTCGATACAAACCACATCCTTTTGAAAAAGGATCATTGCTATACAAAATCCCCCCTTGGAATCAACAGATGATTCCAAGGGGGGATGTTTAGTTAGGAACATTCTATTTTTCTCAGTCTAAATCAGCCGAATATGAGTCAATGGATAATAAACAAAGCGGGCATTGCCTAAAATCGCATCGCCTGATATAGGACCAAAGGAGCGGCTATCTTTAGAGGCACGTCGATTATCACCAATGACAAAATAACTGTCTTTGCCTAATTTCTCAACGCCCAATAAAGATTCCAAATCAAAATCATTGGTATAAGAGGCAGACTCATGATCGTTGCTGCGGTTTTTCACTAGAAAATCTTCATCTACCGGTTCATCATCAATGTAAAGCTGATCATTGACATATTTCACCGACTCACCCGGCAAGCCAATCACCCGCTTGATATAGGTCGAACCATCTGGCAGCTGGAAAACAACGACATCAAAACGCTGGATCGGTGAAATCTTTTCGATGACTACCATATCTCCTTGTTGCAACGTTCCTTCCATGGAGTTCCCTTCAACAGGAACCGGAATCAGTAAAAATGCCCGAATCAAGAAGGCTGTTGCAAAGGCGATCAAGGCATATTTTACGACTAGCCAAAAACGATCGATCCACTGTTTCTTGGCATTCACAAATCTACCTCCTCTCCGATTTATTCCTTACTTATTTTTCTGAAAGCAAGGACAGTGCTTTTAAGTACGCTGGGTCCTCTGCTTTGAGTTTTTCTGCTACTTCTTTTTCAATTGCTTGGGCAGTGTCGGCATCGACTTCACCAGTTGCCTTTAGGTCATGAGCTTCTTGGAAGGCTTTCACAGCTGCAGTCGTCTCGTCATTGAAGGTATCGCCGCTCGTGGCATACCCTAACGGTTCAAGAAATTGATTCAGATTGTTGACAGCCGTTGACGATTGTCCAGCTTTTAAGGCATTATCACGAGGTAATGGCGGGAAATACGCATATTCTGGATAATCCTCTTCATAGTCTGGCATCACACCTTGATCGTTGACCCAATTTTCATTCGGTGTCAGCCATTTCATGACCGTCATTTTTAATTCACTATTATCCCCCAAATCCTTCACATTTTGAACGGTCCCCTTACCAAAGGTTTCCGTACCAACGACTGGGATATCCGCTGATTCTTGCAAGGCTGCGGCAAAAATCTCAGCTGCGGAGGCACTGCCACCGTCGACTAAAACAACGACTGGCTCTGTGACTTTGAATCCTTCATCCAATGCTTCGCTCGCTTTGGTCTCACTGACAACCCCTTGATTGTTGGCAAACTTCACGATCGTTTGGCCGTTTTCTAAAAACATACTTGCCATGATCTGGACTTGATCCAGCAATCCACCAGGATTTTGTCTTAGATCAAGAACAAACGACTTCGCACCGTCTTCCCGCAACTCGGTGATCGTTTCTTTCAACTCAGCTGCTGTGTTTTCGGCAAAGGAGGTAATATCAATTCGACCGATCGTATCATCATTTTCAACCAGTTCACCATGGACTGTTTCGATTGGGATCACGTCCCGAGTGATTTCCACATCAAAGGTATCTGCTCCACGCTGAATCGTTAACGTCACCTGCGTGCCTTTTTCCCCTCGAATCTTACTCACGACTTCAGACAATTCCTGTCCTTGCGTATCTTCCCCATCAACTTTGACGATTCGATCATTCATACGCAGACCACTTTTTTCTGCAGGGGTGTTTTTGATTGGCGCTTGTGCGACCTCGGGATAGTCTTCCACGATCGACAAAGTAGCACCGATCCCTTCAAAACTTCCTGAGAGGGACTGATCCAAGTTATCCGCATCTGATTGGTTCAGATACGTCGTGTAAGGATCGTCAAGCGCATCGGTCATCCCTTGAAGAGCACCCTCAATCAATGCATCCTCATCGACTTCTTGGTAATAATTCGCAAGAATCTGGTCATACAACGACTGGATTTTCTCCATCCCGCTGGCTTCTGTCGTCGTTTCTGTCGCAGGTTGTGTCGTCTGCTGATTTTGCTGGGCTGTTTGCCATAAGTAGACACCGCCTCCCGACAAAATCGCGACACAGACAAGAGAAACGATATATCGGCTTGTCGTTACATTTTTCATTCACAACACCTCTCTGAGAAAAAACAACTTCGTTCTGAGCATTTGTGCAGGCAAAACGAAGGACGTTTTTATTTGTTATTTTCGAGATACTCTGCCCAGATACGATCAAAAATATCCATGGATGGCAAATAATCAACGTTTAGTTCCAGATAAGAAGAGACTTCATCATAATCATCACTGTGCTTTGGAAACTGAATATCATGACTCGCATGAGTGGCAAAGATCTGAGCCTCATCTGTATGACTCGGACCTTTGACTGCCATTAAATAGCTATAAAAACTTTTACGCATGTTCTTGCTCCCAATGATCTTCTAAAAAGGCTGCTCGACGGGCATGATTGCGAGCAAAATTTTCAGGATTCTTTTTGTAGTACTCTTGATGTTCTTCTTCCGCTAAATAAAAGGGTTGCGCTGGTTCGATCGTAGTCACGATCGGATCGGTAAAGCGACCGGAAGCCTGAAGTGCTGCTTTGCTAGCTTCGGCTTTTTTTCGCTGCTCTTCGTTAAAATAGAAGATAACCGGACGATAATTGTCGCCGCGATCTTCAAATTGGCCAAAAGCATCCGTTGGATCTGTTTGCTGCCAATAAATCGTCAAGAGCTCTTCAAAACTGATTTTTTCTGGGTCAAAAATAATTTCTACTGCTTCAGTATGCCCTGTTTGATGGCTTTTGACTTCTTCATATGTTGGATTTTCGGTATGTCCTGCGGTATAGCCAGAAAAAATCGAATGCACCCCTTCGAGTTCATCAAAGGGCTGGATCATACACCAGAAACACCCACCTGCAAAAATTGCTCGTTCCATTATTCATCCTCCGTTTCAGCTGGTAAATATAAGCTCATTTGAATTTCATCATTTACAAGATTGATTTTGTTTGCCTTGATGAACAATCCGTTTTGCATGCGGAATTGATCCAATCGTATCAATATAGTTTGTTCATCGGCATTGACATCGATCCATTCGGGAAATTTAAAACTACGTTTGATCATTTTCATTACTTCACTGGTGGGCAAATCCAAGGTGCCAATCGATAAACTTTTGGCTTTTAATTGGACATTGCCTTCTTCTGTCACATAAGGATCAAAATAGAGATAAAACGTGATAGGAAACCCTAATACTTGAAACTCGCCTGTTAAGAGTGCTTCGTTTCTCAGCTCAAAATTATATTTTACCTCTTGATCCTTTTGAAAATCAGATAGATAAAAATCAATCAATTGATTGACTTGGCTTTTGTTGCTGTTAACGGTCAGAACAGGACTGCCCTCCCGTTGAACAAGTTCAGCACTTTCATTTAAGCCAGTTTCTCGCTGCTGAAAAATTCTTGAAGCAAAGAAAACCGTTGTCCCCAAAAGGATGCCGACCAGAACTAGAAAAGCAATTTTCCAGTAGTTGATCGATTTTTTAGTGCTTACAGCTGTTTTTTCCGGCTGCTTCGTTGATTCACTTGGTTTCATTTTGCTTCCTCCTCTAGCAACCAATAGTTTTGTGTTTTGATCACTTCATCGCGAACGGCATTCGCCATCAGTTGATACCCAAGATTATTGGGATGGAAGCGGTCGCCTTCATACAAAACATTGTTGGTGATATTATTCCCGACAGCTTGCGATGAGTCGGTAGTCGCCGACGTGCTGCTTTGTGTCTCATCAGCATTTGGCGCCGATGACTCAGGTAAACTTCCAGTGTCGGTTGTTTGTGTTGTTTCCTCAGTTGCGTCTTCTTCTGTATCCGCAATACCGACCTCATCACTTAACCCTTTATAGAGCAAATCGTTGATAGGAATAAAAAAGGCATTTTCTTGCTGATTGACGAACGTTTCCGTCTGTTTATTCCAGTTATCAATGATCGTCTGCATGTCGGTGATCTCTGGAAAGTTCAGATAAAATGGATTGTAAATACCCAAAACATAGATTGGGGCATCGCTATTTAGTTCACGGATTTGAGCGAATAAATCTTTTAAGCGTTCATTATATTCTGCCATCGGTTCCGTAAACGTCTCGATACTCAGACCGAAGAAATTGCTTTGGATCACTTTTAAGACGTCATTTCCGCCGACAGTCAAAGTAATCAGGTCCGCTTGACTAAGGTCTTGGCGCAAGTCTTCATCATTTTTGACTCGTTTTAAAATCTGGT
Organism: Enterococcus sp. DIV1368d; assembly: GCF_050542975.1. Taxonomy (NCBI): domain Bacteria; kingdom Bacillati; phylum Bacillota; class Bacilli; order Lactobacillales; family Enterococcaceae; genus Enterococcus; species Enterococcus sp. DIV1368d. The sequence continues at coordinate 2,294,651 of NZ_CP172939.1, forward strand.
CGCTTCGTTCACCAGCGACCCCATAATTTTTGGTTACTAAATTGCTCAGATCATAGCGGTCCTCTAGATCTCCTGCCAAAATAGGCACAAAGCCGCCCCGAGCTGTTTCATCCCCAACACCCTCTGTCAATGAATCCCCAAGTGCGAGGTATTCAATGGCGGATTTTTTCGAATCATTGGCTGCTAGCTTATCCACAGGGGTCAGCAGTGGTTGCGCTTTGGGAACAGCTAAATGAAACAGTACACCCGTTCCAACGGCTATCAGGCCCACAACGATCAAATAAGTTACTAATTTCTTCCATTTCACAGGTATTCAAACTCCTTTGTAATCTTTGCTATTTTAACAAAATTCTCATAAAATTCCTAGTCGCAATCCTTCAAACTTAAGAAAGAAAACAGCTCCCTACTCTCTGAATAGACAAAGAATCGCAGCTTCATTCTGCTTTTTCTTCCTTTCAGCTTTTCATACACCAAAAAGCGATTCGTCGTCAAACGAATCGCTGAAAGGAAGCACCTTTTTTATTCCGTACTGTAAGTGATCGCAAACGCACCTCTACCTGTATGAGTGGCGATGATCGGTGTTGTGTGAAGCAATGGGATCTCCAAGTCAGGAAACAATTCTGCTAGTTCTTTTTGGAAACGTTCCGTGATTTCTAACCCTTCTGCATGAGAAATACCAATTTTCGTCACTTTTGGCATATTCTTCAATTCTGCTTTTAATTCCTCAAACCATTTATTGAACGTCTTGACGCCGCGTCCTTTGACGACTGGAATCAGTTCTGAATGATCAAAATCCATGATCACTTTCATGTTCAGTAAGCTCGATAAAAGACCTTTGGCGCGACTGATGCGACCACCTTTTACTAAGTTTTCTAACGTTGAAACGCCGATAAATAATTTCGTATGCTCACGCACCAGATCCACTTCTGGTAAAACTTCTTCTAGTGTCTTACCGGCTTTAGCCAATTCTGCTGCCCGAATCACTTGAAAAGCCAACGCTTGGTCTGTCGTGTCGCTATCGATCACGGTGACTTTGGCTTTTGATAAATGACTGGCTTGACGAGCCGCTTCCACAGTTCCACTAAGACCTTTGGTCATATGGATCGATAGTATTTCACTGCCATCTTTGCCTAATTCGTCATACAGTTCTACAAAATGACCGATCGGCGGCTGACTAGTTTTAGGTAATTCTTTGGCTTGCGCCATCATTTGCATAAATTTTTCTCCCGGCAGCGTTTCATCATCTGGATAAACGACACCATCGATCATTACAGATAAAGGCACGACATGGATAGCCAAAGCATCACGGACACTTGGTTCCATCGTACTGGAAGAATCTGTCACAATTTTAAGATTTGCCATCATATATTCACTCTCTCTTTAAATCAAGTCTTTTTTCGTGGTAAAATAACCACAGACCATTTATACTAAGTATAACAGAGAGAAAATTTTTTTTCATCTAATTTCGATTCGAAAGGACGGTGCCGAATGCAGCACATGAAGTTTAGTCGCAGATATTTGATCGTCAATGAAGTATTAAATGCAGTAACCCACGGGATCGGATTAGGACTGAGTATCGCAGGACTGGTCATTCTCTTAATCAAGGGGGCAAATCTAGGGTCACCTATCCACATCGTTTCCTATGCCATTTATGGATCGATGATGGTTTTGCTCTTCCTCTTTTCTACCTTATTTCACAGTTTGATTTTTACCAAAGCAAAAAAGGTCTTCCAAGTCTTTGATCATGCCTCCATTTTCTTGCTGATTGCTGGAAGTTATACACCTTTTTGCTTGCTTAGTATCCAAGGCTGGCTTGGCTGGTCACTCTTTGTCTTGATTTGGCTACTAGCAATTAGCGGCATCGTTTATAAGTCACTGACTCTTCATAAAAAAGAGACCGTCTCAAAAATCTCCACCCTGATCTACATCATCATGGGCTGGTTATGTGTTATTGCCTTTAAACCTCTGATCGAACATTTAGGCTACTGGGGAACATTTTTACTAGCAAGCGGTGGTGTTTCTTATACTGTAGGTGCGCTATTCTATAGTTTAAAATCCGTTCGGTTCATGCATGTGGTTTGGCACTTATTCGTTATGTTAGGTGCTGGATTGATGTACTTTTCCGTCTTGTTGTATACCTAAAAATGAAGCACTGCTTACAAAAAAAAGAACAGGAAACTTTCGCTGCAGAAAGCTTCCTGTTCTTTTATTTTCTACGATAAAATTCAAATTGATGGGGATAATGGTTCTTTTCATCGACGATCCCATCGATCACATGATCAAGTTTCCATTGCGTCCAATCAATCTCTGGGAAATACACATCTCCGTTAAATTCCGCAGCGATCACTGTACGGTACAATTGATCGCAATCGTCAATCATCGCTTCAAAAACACCTGCTCCACCAGTTAAAAAAACGGGATGCTCTTGCTGCTTCACATACGCCAAAATTTCCTCACGGTCATGCATCACTAAGGCGCCATTGGCTTGATAATCCCGATCACTCGTCAAAACGATCGTCGTACGCTGTGGCAGTAATTTTTTTCCCATGCCTTCAAAGGTTTTGCGCCCCATTATAATCGTATTATTGATGGTTTGCTCTTTAAAAAATTTCAAATCATTCGGCAAATGCCACGGCAGTGTACCATCCGCTCCGATCAACCCCTTTTGATCTTGTGCCCAAAGTGCGATCAACATAAAAATTACATCCCTTCTGTATAAAATGATTCCGAAATAATAGCAGCAACCTGCAGCCGCTGCATCAGCTGAAAAGCTGATTCATGCTCAAATGGATCTTTGTTGCGCTCCTCAAAGCGCAAGCCATCACAGGCTTGGTAAACAATTGTGCCGCCGCTTCTTTGGACATTTCGCGGCCATTCCCCATCGTTTAAATGCGCGTTGTTGTTTTTCAGCAAGGTCGGTATCAGGGAAATTGGAAAGAGAGCACTGCCAGCTGCGACATCAACTTCTTCTATTTGAAAGAAGTCAGCAGCGATCTCGTTGATCAGGCGCTCCGTTCTTTGCCACGTTTGCGGATGACTCGCAAATGCCCTTGCAGTTCGTCCAAGGATACAATACGTATTCGCAGGTAAAGGCTTTTTGCTTATTGCCACTAGTTCTTCTGGATAGGTCTTCATCCACGTCACCACGCGATCAAAATCACAAATATGCAGCGAATCCAGAGCTGGCAGGTGGTGCTGGGCAGCAAAAACAAGCCTTCTGCGGGCATCCGCTGCTCCTTTTGCTGGTATAAAAATGGCAGTACACTGCTGATTTGATCGAATGGCTTCCTTTAGCTCTGGCACTGTTTCTTCGGATACGGATAGCCAAACTGCAGCATAGTGCTGATGCAAGAAATCGATGACTTGCTCAATGAGCGCTACAGTAATCGATCCAGCATGTCTCTGATGAAAGGTCGCCGCAAAGCCTCGCTTGTGGGTATTTACCATTACGCCTCATTCCTTTCTTTATGAAATGAAACCAAACAACCACTTAAACTGCGATCGGTGCTTTGATCGTTGGATGCGGATCATACCCTGCCAAGGTAATATCTTCCATTTCAAAATCAAAAATCGACTGTTTTTCAGGATTTAACTGTAAGGTTGGCGCAGGACGTACCGAACGAGTCAACTGTTCCTTCATCTGTTCCATATGATTGCTGTACAGATGAGCATCGCCTAATGTATGGACAAAATCCCCGACTTCTAGTCCAGTTTCATGAGCAATCAGGTGCGTTAATAGCGCATAACTAGCAATATTGAAGGGAACGCCTAAAAAGACATCGGCACTGCGTTGATACAGCTGACAGCTTAAGCGACCCTCATGAACATAAAATTGAAACATTGTGTGACAAGGTGGCAACGCCATCGTCGGTACATCTTCAGGATTCCATGCGGAGACGATCAGACGGCGAGAATCCGGCGTCGTTTTGATCATGTCGATCACTTCTTTGATTTGATCGATAAACCCGCCCGTACTTTTTTCCCAATGCCGCCATTGATACCCATATACATGGCCCAAATCGCCGAAAGTTTCAGCGAAAGCATCATCGGCTAAGATTTTTTCACAAAATAGTTTCAACTCATGTTGATACTGTTCATTGAAAGCTTCATCCACTAATGAACGGCGACCAAAGTCTGTCATATCAGGACCTGTATAAGCATCACTTTTAATATAGCGTTCAAACGCCCATTCATCCCAAATGTGGTTATTATGTTCCAGCAGGTAGCGGATATTGGTATCTCCCTTTAGAAACCACAATAATTCGCTCTTGATCAAGCCAAAAGGAACTCTTTTTGTTGTCAGCAATGGAAAGCCTTGGGACAGATCAAAACGCATTTGATGACCAAAGACACTGCGTGTTCCCGTTCCTGTACGATCACTTTTATCATTGCCTTCTGCTAATATTTTTCTTCCTAGATCTAAATATGCTTGTTCCATCGTTCTCTCCTTTACTCTACACAAATTCGCTCAAATATTCCCAACGATCCATTTTTTCTGCCAGTTGCGTTTCAACCTCGCTGATTTCTTGCTGTAATTTTTGCAGCTTAGTAAAGTCCGCGCCTTGATGATTCATTTCTTCGGTCAAAGCGGCTGCTTTTTCTTCTAATGCCGCGATATCATCTTCAATCGTCGCCCACTCTTTTTGTTCCATATAACTCAGTTTCTTTTTGACAGGCGCTGCAGCAGACGCCTCACTTTCAGCAGAAAGTGAATCGGTTTTTGTTTCTTTTGGCTCTAGTACACTCGAACTAGCTTTATTGGTATTGGCTGCTAGATATTCATTGATGGAACCAAAGTAGGACGTAATCCTGCCATTTCCTTCGAAGATCAGCAATTTTTGGGCAACTTTATCTAAAAAGTAGCGGTCATGGGAAACAGTGATGACTGCACCTGGAAATGTTTCCAAATAACTTTCCAAAATCGTCAAGGTATCAATATCCAAATCGTTGGTCGGTTCATCTAACAAGAGAACATTTGGCTGTCCAATCAATAGCTTGAGTAAAAATAGTCGTCGTTTTTCCCCGCCAGACAGCTTGCCGATCTTGGTGCCATGCATGGATCGCGGAAATAAAAACTGTTCCAGCATTTCTGCGACACTGACTTGGGAGCCATCCACTTTTTGCACTTCCTCGGCTGCTTCTTGCAAATACGCAATCATTCGCTGATCAGGGTTCATCGCTTCAATCGTTTGCGTATAATAAGCCATTTTCACAGTCACGCCCATCGTACGCTCTCCTTCTTCTAAAGGCAGGCGTCCAGCTAAAATATTGAGCAACGTTGATTTACCCGCTCCGTTTTCTCCTGTGATCCCTAAGCGTTCTCTTGATTGAATCAACAAATCAAAGTGAGACAAAATCGTTTTGTTTTCAATCTGATAACTCGCATCTTTTAGCTCTAAGACTTGTTTGCCTAAGCGTGTCGTAGCAACATCAATGGCCACTTCGCCGTTTCGTTTTACTTGATGTAGGTTTTCTTTTAAATCATCGAAACGATCGATCCGTGCCTGTTGTTTCGTTGTACGGGCCTTCGCTCCAGTGCGAATCCAAGCCAACTCATGTTTGTACAACTGCTTGCGCTTGTCTTCTTGCGTCTCCTCCACACGTTCTCTTTCTGCTCGAGCATGAAGATACGTCTCGTAATTGCCCTGATATTCATGTAGCTTACCAAAGGACAATTCAAAGATCCGATTAACGACTCGATCCAAAAAGTAGCGATCGTGGGTCACCATCAATAATGCACCCCGATAATTTTTTAGATAGCCTTCCAACCATTGGATCGCATCATAATCTAAGTGGTTAGTCGGTTCATCCAATAACAACAAGTCTGGTTCATCGATCAATACTTGAGCCATAGCCACTCGTTTCTTTTGACCTCCAGATAATTCACTGACCTTTTTTTCTAACTCATTGATCCCAAGTTTTTGTAAAATGATCTTGGCAGTTGTATCTGTATTCCAAGCATCGGCTTTATTCATCGCTTCTTCTGCCAACTGATAATTCCGTTGCGTTTGTTGATCCAAGCCATTATTCTCTAAGGCAATCAGCGCTTTTTCATAGTCACGAACAACGCGAATCAGCGGACTGGTGCCTTGAAAAACAGCATCTACAACAGATAATTCTTCTTGTAACTGATTGTCTTGAGTCAAGAAACCGATGCGATAATCTTGGGCGGCAAATACCGTTTGGCGATCGCCATCACCGCGATCCAAACCGGCCAAGATCCGTAACAAACTCGATTTACCCGTGCCATTGACACCGATCAAACCGATTCGATCTTTTTCATGTATCAGAAAAGAAAGCTGATCAAACAGTGTTTTTTCACCATATGTTTTGGTTAATTCACTTACTTTTAATTCTTTCACAGAATCCCTCCTGAGTTTTTTCTTCGCTCATTGTACCACATTTCATCAGCGGAAACGATGAGAGAAAAAAATCAATTTTTGTAAAAAAAGAATGCCTTCGTCAGTCTACTCCTTCTGATCATCGCTGTTGATCATCTTTTAGGAATAACCTGACGAAGACACTCCATAAAACGTGCCTCAAGTTGTGCGCCTCTTGAGACGTATTATCGGCGAAACATTCGCTGCTTCGGCTGTTCTTCTGCTCGAGACATCGCATACGATTCTAACAGATTGACATTGCGTCGGTATTCATTTGCAGAAATCGTTGAGATTTTTTCCGCCACTTCATATTCATCGATCGTCTTGCGCTCAAGGTAATAGCCCCAAAGGACTTTCTTAACAAAAATCGGGTCTTGCTCGATCATGATCGTTTCAATGAAATTGCTGTGTTCAAATCGTTTGATGCTCATTTCTCGTTGACGAATAAAGAAATTGATCAGCGAGGAATCATAGACATCTTCTAAATTGCTCAAACTATGAAAAATATATTCACTGTTCTTTAAGTAAATTTTTTGTACTTCAGAAATGTCTCGTTGCTTCAAGGCAGCTTTTAGCTGCTGCTGTCGCTGTAAAAACAAGCGAGGATGAATCAAAATACGGATAAATCGCTGAATAAAGAAGAGCCAAAAACTAAAGAATGAGAGAATTTGTTTTGCGAGGGAATGCTGTTGCTGAGAAATAAACCGTGAATAAAAACGGTAGCCATTTAAGCTGACTTTCCCATTTCGATAAGCTTCATCCAAGCCGTCTTGTTCGATCGATAGGATCAATCCTTGAATTTCTTGGATTTCTTGTTTTTCTGAATCAGTCAAACTATTGCGATACAACTCCCAGCGCCGATTTTCATAGGAATTGATGACAGCATCGATCGCTAAACGGCCTTTATCCGAGAGTTCTTGCTTTTCTTCTGCTTCCAATTGTTCGATGACGTCTTCTAAGATCAGCAAGTGATTGAAGTCGACGCTTTCGGCAGCTTCCCCATCTGCCAAGTATGGCAAGACCATCACGCTGATGATCAATGTCAGTAAGATCACACAAGCGGTCAAAAACAGAAGCAAGCCTCTTTCATGAAAGGGTGCATCATGCACCATCACAGGCAAAATAAAGATGGCTGCCAAACTGACTGTTCCCTTGACTCCGCCAAAAGTCAACAAGGCGACTTGATTCATTGATACTTGTTTTTTTGACTGTAAAAACCAATAGTAAAACAACAAAAAGAGAAAACGAACAAGGAAGATCACCGCCGTGATCACCAAAATCGTAATCACTAGATGCCAGTTTGCATAATTATTGCTCTCCCAGATTGGTGAAAATACTTGTGACAACTCGATTCCTAGAAAAAGAAACACCAATGCATTCAATGTAAAGACAATGGTCGACCAAGTACTTTCTGAAATGTTCGCCAGCTCTGCATCAAACAATGAGATCCGGCGTTTTCTTTGGGCTTGGGCTACACCTGCCACAACTGCTGCGATAATCCCTGAGACGCCAATCATTTCGGCCAGCAAATAGGCAGCAAATGGCAAGAGCAGTTCAATCAATAAGTATACTGTGACATCTTGTGCCGAGATTTTTTCAATAAAGCGCAAAATTCGGCGTTTCAGCCACACGATCAAGTAACCGACAAGCCCGCCGCCGATACTAGAGAATAGGAGCTGGAACCCTGCGTTGGCTGCTGAAAAGCTCCCGGTGGTCAAAGCTACGATAGCAAACTGCAATGCGGTAACCCCTGAAGCATCGTTCAGTAAGCCCTCGCCTTCCAGAATGTGCATAATGTTTTTGGAAATTTTCAAACGTTTTGCTAATGAGGAGACTGCCACTGCATCAGTTGGTCCTAACGCAGCACCAAAAGCGAAACAAGCAGCCAGAGGAATCGTGGGCATCAACCAATGGAGCGTTCCGCCGACAGCAAACAGTGTCATTAAAACGCCGCCAAAAGCCAAAAACAATACGATCTTGCTGTTTTTTAGGATTTCAGGTACATCTGCTCGTTCTCCTTCACGAAACAGCAATGGTCCAATGATCATTACTAAAAACATTTCCGGTTCAAAAGCGATTTCCTGTCCCATTTCTGTTAAACCTAGTAAAATCCCTAAGATGATTTGAATAAAAAAGATCGGTACCGAGGGTAATATTTTGCTCGCCACATTTGATAACGTGACGAGAATTGCAATGATAATGACGAGTTCAATAAATTCCATCCATTACCCTCTTTTCTTTCGAATAGCTAATAACAGCTCAAGAAAATCTTCTTTTTTCAAAAGGATCTTATCGTTTAGAAGACCTAACTCCTTTTCGTTATTTTCAATTTCGCATTGGACACGCCGTGATTCCAAGCGGTAAAGATCGTGTTTCATTCGCTCAAATTTACGAAAAAGCAATGGATTTTTCCGTTGCAAGTACTCACGAATCTCTTTTTTTTCAGCTGGTGTAAATTGTCCCAACTGTTTCATCAGTTCTTGTTTGCTTAAACATTCCTTGTTCATGATTGTGCTTTGGGCCCCTTTTATTATCAGTTTATCTTTTTATTTATCGTATAAATCAAAATTATCTCTTGACCGCTAGTATTCTAAGCCAATCATTCAAAAATAGCAAGTCTTTCTCACTAAAAGGTGGTTTTCTATCAGTTTTCTTATAAAACAAAAAAACCGCAGTCTTCACTGCGATTTTTTATGCTTATTTCATATATAAGTCGTAGTAAGCATCCATGATTTCTTTGGCAATTTGAATATTTGGATGCGTATCGGTATCCCCTTTTAATTGAGGCATCACGATCGCAATCGCAATATCCGCATCACTGCTTGGTCCGTAGGCAACGATGTTTAAGTTAACTAAGCTGATGGTATTGCCATTACTATCCACGATGGGTGTTTCGGCAGTACCTGTTTTGGCAGAGACTTCCATTTTCGCAGAAGCCAAGCCTTTGGCAGTTGCCCAAGCATCCGTTCCATGAACCGCATCGTAAAAGCCATTTTGGATAATTTGCATTTGCGCATCTGATAAACCAACCTCGTTCAATACCGTTGGTTCGATGTCCTCAATCAGCGAACCTAGTCCGCCTGTTTCATCATTGTCGTAGATTCCGTCAACGATGTGAGGCTGCAATCTTTTGCCACCATTAGCAACAGTTGCTGCATATTGTGCCAGTTGCAGTGTCGTATAAGTATCAAACTGGCCGAATGCTAAGTCGAGGATCTTTCCGCCATCACTGACAGGGTCCATGTTCTCAATGGATGTGCTGATACCAGTTGCTTCTCCTGGTAAATCGATCCCTGTTTCAGTTCCCATACCAAAAGAGGCAAAAGAGGCACGGAGTTTTTCGTAGACATCCCCTTGACGATCCACTGTTGGAATCGAGATGCCTGACTGATAATTGATGCCCATCAAACGTAAAGCGACTTGCATCATATAGGAGTTAGAAGAAACTTCTAACGACTGCTCTGCAGAAAGATTGCGATTATTTGCCCCAGTTGGGTTGAAAATAGAGGCTTTTACATCGGAGCCGATTCTGATTGGTTGATCCAGCAGCACTTCGTTGCCGTTTAAGACGCCATTTTCCCAACCGGCAGCCAAGGTTCCTGCTTTGACGACGGACCCTGGTACAAAGGAATTAATAAAGGTACCAATGGCATTTTCCTGCATTTCATTTGATCCCGTGTCATGATGATACCCGGACATGGAAAGGACACCGCCGGTTTTCGGATTTAACGCCACTGCGTATACCCCTGGGGAATACTCTGCAGCACCAGAATCAATCAGTTTTTGAAAATTGTCTTGCAAAATCTTGTCAACTTTCGCTTGAAATTCAGCATCGAGTGTTAGAACCAGATTATCCCCCTTTGCGCCTGCAAAGGTTTCTTTTTGACTTTCAATATTGTTGTTGTTGTCAAGCGATATTTCAGAGATGGATTTTGTTCCTTGTAAAACTTCTTCATATTGCTGTTCTAAATAACTACGTCCAACGCGATCATTACGTGCGTAACCTTTTTCTAAGAATTCGTCTAGAACTTCTTCAGGTATTCCTTGTTCTTCACTAGTCACCGTTCCGATCAAACTAGCCAGAGAACTTCCTTCAACGATCTTTCGTGTCCAATCGGTCCCGGTGGAGATTCCTGGTAAATCGACCATGTTTTCAGCAACAACTGCCAATTCTTGGTCAGACACATCCGACGTCTTAATAAAGACCGTACTCAAGGATTGTGCGCTGTTCATCCGCTTGAAAATCGTGGCTGCTTCTAATTCGGCATCGGAAAAATTGATTTCTTCTTCAGTCACTTTCTCAACGGTTGCCGCATATTGTTCAGAAGTACCTAAAGAACGCTCTTCATCACTCAATCGTTCAGTTGCTTTTTCAAGATTGTCTTCATCTGCCAACCAAAAGTCCTTAAGATCTCGATCAGACAAGTTTTTCTCGACTGGCATTTCTATCAACTCGCTCAATTTTTTGGCCGTTTCTAAAAGATCTTGAGCGGTCATTTTGTTTCCACGGGTAAAAGTGATTGCTGCATTGGCTTGATTTTCCACTAAAGCTTTCCCAGAAGCATCGTAAATCATCCCCCGAGGGGCACTTCCTTTTACTTCCACTACAGATGAAGCTTTCAATTGCTGCTCAATATTGTCGCCATTGACGATCTGTAGATAGCCTAATTGAACGATCAAGGACACAAACAAAGCAAAAATAATAAAAAACAAAAAGTTCAATCGAAATGGAACATGAGATTTGCGATACGATTTAGCCTTTGGTTCTTCTGGCCCCTTGCGTATCCCTTGGACAACTTTATCTTTCAAATTCTTCATCTCATCTATCCTTCCAATCTATAATGACTACTGTCCTATTTTACCAAAAAATTCGATTCGAAACAGAAAAAACAAAAAATATCCATTAATCCTTAGAAAAAACTATAAAAACTCAACGATATCTGGCTGAATGTTTCACAGATAGATTGTTTCATTTTCACTCTTTCATGAAAAAATTGTTTTTTTAAGCTTTCTTGTGTTTTTTCATTTGTTGATCTCGTGAAACAAGATATACATTTCAGTTTTTGTGGAAAACTAGATCGATTGAAGCGATGGGATCTTTCATATAAACGAAAAATCGACACACAAGCAGTTGCCCATGTATCGATTCCGCTATCCTATCAAACAGTTGAAGGAGATGTGTAAAGCGACACACCCTCAAATGATCGAAAGACAGCTATATGGTTTTATTCACTCGCATCCTCACCATCGGAAAACACTGCACTGTCATCATAGAACTGATAGTTCACATAGCCTTGCGTATGTTCATCTCCTTGTGAAAGCTGATTGTTTGGAGGGAGGGCCAGTTGTTCTCTGAGTGTATTTTGCATGTGTAAGAGCTGATTGACCCCTAAAAGCTGATAGTAGACATCATTCAACATTTGCCCTTCCCCTTGCAGCTGCTCTTGATGAATCGTCGTAAAAGCCGGTAAATAGTTTTTTCCGATATCCAGCATATCGTCCCATGTCAGATCCGTCTTTGAATTTTTCTCAACTGCTTTTAATATTTTCTGATAATTATTGACTCCATCCAAACTCATTATTTTTTTTAGAATTTTTGTTACGACCTCACGTTGTCTTTTCTGCCGACCAATATCTCCTTCTGGGTCTTCTTTACGCATGCGTGCATAAGCTAGACCAGTTTTCCCATTTAAAGTGATTTTTCCTTTTGGAACATGAACCCCCTCTAGCGTAAAGTCGATATCATTCGTTACTTTGATCCCACCAACTGCATCAATCAAATCTCTCAGGCCTTGCATGTTGATTGTCACATAATGATCAATCGGTATATCCAAAAGATTTTCCACAGAATCCATTGCCATGGCTTCTCCGCCAAAAGCATATGCGTGATTTAACTTATCTAGCGTTCCATACCCGACGATTTGAGTAAATATATCCCTATCCAAGCTAACAATCGTAGATTGCTTTTTTTCTGGATTTACTGTAACAACCATCATGCTGTCTGAACGGCCTTGTTCGGTCCTTCCTAAAGCTCCGGTATCAATTCCTAGTAACAAGATGGAAAAAGGTTCTCTTTTTTCAATGTTGACAGTTTCTGAACGCCTTTTTGTTTTTCGATCTACTGGTTTAGAAATATGTTCAAAAGTTGAACTTGTATCTTTATAAACTTGCAAGCCGTACACAGTTAATCCGATAATTCCCAGGACTAAAATCCCTAATGTTCCTATTACTATTCTTTGATATTTTCGCATCTTGCACCTCGTCCGATAAAAATAACAATCGACTAAATTTTCGCATAATTTATATCATACAGCAATCTCATTTGTTATAAAACTTTTGTTTTAATAAAAATGTAATGTAAATGAAACAAAACGAAAGTATCCCTCACTTGAAGGAAAGAAATAATTTTCTCATTCTTTTCCTTCATGGTTTTGCCAGAAACTAGCTAGGACGAAAAAAACCTTGCTTAGCTGCAAGGTTTTCAGTCGATTCTGTAATTAAGTAATTAGACTTTGGTTACTTCCGCTGCCTGCGGTCCGCGGGCACCTTCAACGATCGTAAATTCAACTTCTTGTCCTTCTTCAAGCGATTTAAAACCATCTCCTTGAATGGCAGAGAAGTGAACAAATACATCATCGCCACCGTCAACTGTAATAAAACCAAACCCTTTTTCGTTGTTGAACCATTTTACTTTCCCATGTTCCATAGTGTGTAAAGCCTCCAATAATTATAATCCGACGATTCCGTCGATTTCATTATAGCGGAATATGTAAGCGTTAGCAATAACGAAATTTCTTTCCATCAACAAAAAAGAAGCCCTTAGACAGGCTTCTTCCTAATAGTTTGATTAAGCTTTTGCGAAATATTCGTTCACTTTATCCCAGTTAACAACACTCCAGAAAGCATTGATGTACTCTGGACGAACATTTTTATATTTTAAGTAATACGCATGTTCCCAAACATCTAAACCTAAAACAGGTGTTTGACCATCCATCAATGGTGAATCTTGATTTGCGGTTGAAGTGATAGCTAGTTTACCGTCTTTAACGACTAACCATGCCCAACCTGAACCAAATCGTCCAGTTGCAGCAGTTTTGAATTCTTCTTTAAAGTCTTCAAAGCTACCGAAAGCTTCGTCAATTGCCTCTTTGATGGCTCCAGTAGGTTCGCCACCAGCATTTGGGCCTAAGATTTCCCAGAAGAACGTGTGGTTGGCATGGCCACCACCATTGTTACGAACTGCTGTTTGAATATCTTCTGGTACAGAAGAAAAGTCAGCTAATAATTCTTCAACTGTTTTTTCACCTAATTCAGGATGTTTTTCAATCGCTGCGTTTAAGTTTGTTACATAAGTGTTGTGGTGTTTATCATGATGCAAATGCATCGTTTCTTCATCAATATATGGTTCCAATGCATCGTATGCGTAAGGTAAATCTGGTAATGTGTAAGTCATAAAAAAATCCTCCTCAATGATAATGTTTACATAAGTAACATTATCAGACTATCAGACTTTGTTCAAAAAATATGCTTACTTTTTCTCACTTTTTTTCGTATTGAAAATCAAAAATTTACTAAACACATAATTTGCCAAAACAACAACGACTTGGGTGACCAGCTTGGCAACAAGATCGCCGGTAGCTAAAACTGAGATAAAGAAATACATACAGAGCATGTCCAAGCCTAATGATAAAACGCGAAAAAAAATGAACTTTCCAAATGCCGCCCAAGACTCTTGCTTCGTTTTTGTTTTTGCTTCAAAGACCCATAACTTATTTGTAAAGTAAGCGAATAAAACAGAAGCGATCCAAGAAATCACATTCGCTGTCTGATAATAAAAACCAAACCCTTCACAAAAGATAAGATAGACGACAATATTGACTACAGTGGTCAAACCACCAAAAAATAAATACGTGAGTGGCTCCCACAGTTTTTTTTGTTGTAAGATTTGTTTGTATTCAATAAACTTTTGCATATATATGCCTACTTTCATTGCTTTATTTACTTATTCAATAGATATTTGGCTCTTTTTTTGTGAATTCCTTGTAATCCTAAGAACCCTTCGTTACAATTACTCTAGTTATACCACAAAGGAGTTTATCAGCAAATGACTATCGTCCAACTATTTAAAATTGCTTTTTTTCGAATACCAGAACTAAAATTCGTCAAAAAAGCAGAGTTTTCCAAAGTGATCGTTTTTCTATTAGGTGCAGCCGTGATGATGGCTTTGCCAATTACCATCAATGTCTTAGGCGTCTTTCGTGATGTGCAAGCAGATGGACAAAAAATCGGAGAAACAATTCCTGATTTCACGATCGAAAATGGACAGCTTTCTGCCGCTCCAAATACGCTAGGATTCATCTATCAAACCGATTCGATCATCTTTACTTTTGATCCTGATGGCAATCGTACACCAGCGGATATTGCATCTGATGTTACCGGCTCGGTGATCGCAGTAGGTTTGTTAAAAGATCAGCTGGTCATTCGTATCCCTTCTTCTGGTTTCTCAACGTCTATGTTCGATTCAAACCAATTAGAGTTTGATTATAGTGAACCAGCACTGCGTAATCTTAACGGTCAGGCGATTCGAGAAACCTTATCCAACCAAGCGATCCCATGGCTGATAAAAATCATTGTCTTTTTTGTCGCCTTATATCCCACGTTTGTCAGCTTACTGATCACCTTAATCATGGGAACCTTTATTGCAACGATCTATACGAAATTGAAGCTATTCTCTTATACCTTTTTCGAAAATTTAAAGATTCTCATTGTCAGTGCTGCATTGCCTACACTCATTAGTGTTATTGTACAACTAGCGCTGCCTTCCTTTGATGCTACCACCTTTATTTTGTTTGGTTCCCTATTCTTATTTACACAAGGTGTCAAAGATTCACCAAAAATACAATTAAAAAAATGATCTATGCCATGTTCAATTCATTGAACATGGCTTTTTTCTCATTCTTTGCTACACTTAAGATACAAGGAGGCTTGGCAATGAAAAAAATAATCTTAGCCACTCGCAACTTTCGCGACACTTATGTGGAACAAATGGAAAAAGACTATCAATTTCTCGTGTACTCAAAGGACCAAGCAATTGATTGGTCACAAGTGGAAATCACTATCGGTTGGAAGCCAGCATGGAACGAACACCTGTTAACCGAAAAAACAAATTTGAAATGGGTCCAAGCGATTTCGGCTGGTGTGGACACCTTGCCATTAAAAGAGTTTGCAAAATACGACATTCTCTTATCAAATGGCAGTGGCATCCACGCAGAATCGATTACAGACCATTTATTGGCTTTGCTCTTTATGGAAAACCGCGGGATTTTCCAAGCAATCCAACAACAAAGAAAACAGCAATGGGCACCGGATACGATTCCTTATGCAAAGCTATCTGATCAAGAGATTTTGATCGTTGGTACGGGACAAATCGGTCAAAAATTAGCCCAAGCTTTAACCTTTTTTGGTGTACATCCGATTGGCATTAATACAAGCGGCCATGAGGTGACAGGTTTTGAAAAAACGTTTGCGTTATCTGACTTACACACTTGCGCAAAAACCGCCGATTGCATCATCAATATTCTTCCCCTGACAGAAGAAACCACACATTTGTATGAGGAAGCCTTTTTTGCACAAATGAAGCCTTCCGCTTCATTTTATAATGTCGGTCGCGGTCCTAGCGTGGATACTGCCGCATTAACAAAGGCATTAGAGAAAAAGCAGCTGGCATTTTCCGCACTAGATGTTTGTGAAGAGGAACCTCTACCAGAAAATGATCCGCTATGGCATACCGAAAACCTGCTGATTACTCCCCATATCTCAGGACACACGCCCCATTTTCAAAAGGCATTTATGGATATTTTCTTAGCGAATTTCCAACAATTTTTAACGAAACAAGAACTTGTAAAAAATGAGATAAACTTGAATAAGGGATACTAACAAATTCTTTCCACAAAAAAAGTGTACAGTTGAAGGCAGCCCCTTCAGATTGTACACTTTTATTTTATCGTAGTTTTTCTTGGTCTTTTTCGGTTTCTTTCAAGAAGTACAAAGGTCTATTTTTAGTCTCTAAGAAAATTTTTCCAATATACTTGCCGATGATCCCTAAACAAAGCAATTGCAAACCACCAACAAATAAGAAGATACTGACCATTGAAGGCCACCCTGATGTCGGATCTCCAAAAATAAAGGTTCTTATCACAATAAAGATCAAAGCAATCAGAGAACCAAAACAGGAAAGCGCACCAATAAACGAGGCGATATTCAAAGGTGTATCTGAAAAATTGACGATGCCATCGATCGAATATTGGAATAGCTTCCAGAATGACCAGGACGTCTCACCCGCTACTCTTTCTCGATTCTCATAGGCGATGTATTCTGTATCAAACCCAACCCAGCTAAAGATCCCTTTTGAAAAGCGATTGTACTCTGACAGCTGTAAAACTGCATCAACCATATTGCGGCGCATCAAGCGAAAATCTCGCGCACCGTTTACCATTTCAGTATCGGCAATTTTGTTGATGATGTTATAGAACGAGTTCGAAAAAAAACTGCGAATCTTTGGTTCACCTTTTCTATCGGCACGTCTCGTCCCCACACAGTCAAGCTCTGGTTTACTTCTTAGCAAAGCAAACATTTCAGGTAGTAATGACGGCGGATCTTGTAAATCTGCATCCATTACAGTGACAAAATCGCCTCTAGCAGCTTGTAGCCCCGCATAAAGAGCAGCTTCTTTGCCAAAGTTTCTCGAAAAAGATAGATAGCGAACACTTTTAGGGTGGGCGTGATACAAGTCTCTTAAAACAGACAGAGTTTGATCTGAAGACCCGTCATTAACAAAAATATATTCAAAAGGCATATTTAAGTGTTTCTTCACTTTTTCTGTTTCTTCAAAGAAAATCGGCAAGCTTGCCTCTTCATTAAAACAAGGTACAACAATTGATAGCATCGGTTTCATCTCCTAGAGCCAATCGTGGGAAATCGGTCAGCTGGGACCGAATCCACATTATTTTTTATCTTCGCTAAAATCATATTTCGGTTCATCTAACGTTTCATCATAGTCCACAGTTAGATCATAGCCTTTGAAAAACCATTCGTCTGCTTCATCAATAAAAAAAAGCAAGCCATCAATGGTTTGTTCGACGATCGGACGTTCTGGTTTATCCACTGACATTCCCACGGAAAATCCGTCATGCACTTGTGTTTTGCCATAAATTTTTCCGAAAAAACGAATCCCGCTTCCTTGGTCTACCACCAATTCTTTTTTAAACCATTGCATTGCTTCAGGACTTATTGTTAAGTTCATTTTCTTCACTCCTAATCATTCATATGTTCATCAAGTATATCTACATCATCTGTATTACCGATCACGAGTAAATTGTCATTTTCACGCACGATCGCCTCTGCATCAGGCGAAACGATCACTTGTCCTGGTCCCCGACGAATCGCAACGACTGTCAAACCATACTTTTGTCGAAAATTCAGCTCAATCAGGGATTTATTGAAAAAGCGTGGATTGGACACACGAATTTCTGCTAGAGAAAATTCATCAGATAGTTCAATATAATCTAAAATATTTTTGGAAACTAGATTATGGGCGATGCGAATCCCCATGTCACGTTCGGGATGGACGACACGGTCTGCGCCGAGTTTTTCCAGTACACGGGCATGGTATTCGTTTTGGGCTTTCGCTAAGATATTAGGAACACCCATTTCTTTAACCATCAGTGTGACCAATATACTGGCTTGAATATCCTCACCGATCGCAACAATGACATGGTCAAAGTTACGGATCCCCAGTGAACGTAACGTCATCTCATCTTGTGCGTTACCAACCACCGCATGGGTGGCGATATTCATGTATTCATTGACACGATCTTCATTGCTATCGATCGCCAGTACTTCTTGCCCAGATTCAATCAACGTACGACAAATACTGCCACCAAAACGCCCCAGACCGATTATTGCATAATTTTGCTTCACCACAAACGCTCCTTTTTTGCCAGATCATAATTTAGTATAACAAAAACCTCCTCTGCTTGCCATGAGGAGGTATGATTATTAAGACTTTATTTTATCAAACCATGTTTAAAAGCATATATCGTAGCTTGTGTACGATCTTCTACTTCTAATTTTGATAAGATATTTGACACATGTGTCTTCACTGTTTTCAGCGTAATGAAGAGTGAATCCGCAATCTCTTGGTTGCTCTTTCCTTCGGCGATCAACAGTAACACTTCTTGTTCCCGATTGGTCAAATCTTCATGTAGGATCGGTGTCCGATTCGTCAAACGATCCATCATTTTCGTGGTGACTTCGGGTTCTAAGACCCGCTCTCCTCGCTGGGTTGCACGAATGGCTTCCGCAATCTCATGAGCAGTAGACGTCTTTAACAGGTAACCTGCCGCACCCGCTTCAATAGCAGGATAGACTTTTTCGTCATCAATAAAACTAGTGACAATAATGATTTTTGCTTCGGGCCAATCATTTAAAATCAATTTCGTAGATTCGATCCCATCCATTTCATCCATCACCAAATCCATCAAAATCACATCTGGACGTAATTCCAATGCCTTTTCATACCCGACTCGACCATTTTCCGCTTCCCCAATTACTTCTATATCGTCTTGAATCGATAGATAAGAAGAGACCCCCAGACGAACCATTTCATGGTCATCAACTAACAACACTTTAATCATACCTTATGCCTCCTTCAACAGTGGAACTTTAATTTCAATACTGGTTCCTTGATTTTTAAAACTAATAATTTTCAACGTTCCGCCAACGGCACTTACCCGTTCTCGGATATTCATCAAGCCATAACTGCCAGCCTTTTGATCTTGTGGATCAAAGCCAACACCGTCATCGATCACCCGCAATAACACGTTATTATCAATACGATGCAAGTAAACTTCCAACTCATTGGCCTTGGCGTGACGCAGTGTATTAGATAAGAGTTCTTGGATCACACGAAAAAGTTGATCTTCAATCGAACTAGGCATCGTAAAGTCTTCAATATCCCAAGTCAATAGAATTTTGATTTTGGTCTCTAATTCTTTTAACAATTGCTCGATTCCTTGCTTTAGACTCTTCCCTTCCAAAGTAACAGGTCGTAGATGAAGCAAGAGCGCCCGCATTTCAGATTGCGAAGCATTGATAATGTCTGTGACCATAGCTAACTGTTTCTTTTGGCTTTCTGGCGCATCTGTTCGAATCGCTTGCTCATTAAGTGCAGACATCATCATCATGGCGGCAAACAGCTGTTGAGAAACAGAGTCGTGCAATTCACGAGCCAGACGCTGCCTTTCTGCTTCTAAAATCTCTTCTTTTGTCTGACCATCAACAAACTGCGGTTTCGCATTCAATTGCTGTAATTCCATCGACATCTGTTTCATCTTCGATTGGATACTGGCAATATCACGATCCACATTCGCAATCAAATGGTTTTCAGACGCATGGGGGATTTTTGTTTCCAATAAAGGGCTATCGATATAGCCGCTGGCTAACAGTCTTAACTTTTCTTCCACCGGACCGTATTGACGGTTGCGAAAAAAAGAAATCAGTAAAAAGACAGCTAAAGCAATCAATGCAGATATTACAAGTAAGTGAAAGACGATTGGGATAAAGAAGAGCTTGATTTGAAAGACTTCTATCAGCCAATTATTTTTCCCACTGGCATATAAATAGGAAAACAGCATCAAAATCATGGTGAAAAAACTTGCTAATCCTGCATAAAAAGCAATCATGCCTCTTGAAAATTTCCCGATCATACCCGAATCACCTCAACATCACCAACAAGGGTATTCGTCAAGATTTTCAAACGCCGACTATTTTCGCCATAATCCGGGCTGTAGATCGTCACTTTTTCATTTTTCAAGCTCGTTTCTTCGCCTTCAAAAATAACGGAGCCAATAAAAGTACTGTGCTCTAATTTGATCGCTATACCAGCAGGCACTAAAATACGAGTTCTGCCAAAGCCTTTTCGTACGATCACGACGTTTTCTTTCTTAGGCAATAAAGTGTTGCCTAAATCGATAAAAGTGTCCCCCGTCAAGATATCTAAATTGATATCGTCCCATTCATAGACTTGACTGCCGATCCGTTCATTACCTAACCATTGCTGCTTTTGTTTCAGTGGATGATCAGCTTTGGGTTCTTCAGTTTCAACGATAATCATTTGTTTTTTGCGCCAGAATGAATTTTTAGTTAAGTCGATTCCGGTAATCTCGACTCCTTTTAAACCAATAAATAAAATCGCAAAAATCAGCATCAGCCACAGTGCTGGACTATTTAACAAACTGATCAAAATAGCAATGGAACTTGAGACCATCAAGAAATTTTTAAAATTGCTCTTGCGCTCACTTCGGTTCACAAGGACCAAGCACGTCACACCAAGTATTAATAAAAATAATAATGGCGGATTAGATAAAATTTGCCATACCGCAAAAAGCAGTAAGAGCGCTTCAACAATAAAGAAAAAACGCCAAGGACTTTTCATTCAAGCTCCTCCTCCTAGTAATTCTACTCTATCATACCTGAAAAAAATGGTTTGTCCATCCGTCGCTGGTCCGAAAAAAGACCCTGTTTGATCAAATTCCCTAAAGGAGAATGAACAACAGGGTCAACTAGATTGATCGAGTGATCAAGCAATTAGCTTTTCTTTACTTCTGTGATTCTTACTTGCATATCTCCGCCTGGCGTTGAGATCGTCACTTCATCATTGACTTTTTTCCCAATCAAGGCACGAGCGATTGGTGAATCATTGGAAATTTTACCAGAAAATGGATCTGCTTCAGCACTACCGACGATCATGTACTCTTCTTCGTCACCATCAGGCAACTCAACAAAAATAACTGTTTTTCCGATGGAAACTTCATCAGAGTCTACACCCTCATTATCAATGATCTCTGCAAAACGAATCATATTTTCTAAAGTAGTGATTCGGCCTTCGACAAACGCTTGTTCATCTTTAGCAGACTCATACTCTGAGTTTTCGGATAAATCGCCAAAACTGCGGGCTACCTTGATACGTTCAATGATTTCGCCGCGTTTTACCGTTTTCAATTCTTCTAATTCTTGTTCTAGCTTTTCTTTTCCTTCAAGTGTCATTGGGTAAACTTTTTCTACCATAGTTCTTTTCTCCTTTTAGTAACTTCTAATAAATCGCAAAAGGTAATCTTTTGCGATGAGTCCACAAAAGATTACCATGCTTTTTTTTAAATGTAAACTATAAACCTATGAAAATTTAATTTGAGGTATTGTTTACATATTGTTCCACTAATTGCATATGCTGTTCATAGGTTTCCGCAAAGTAAACTTCTTGGGTTTGAATGTCAGCAACGAAATAATAGTAGTTGTTCGGTGTTGGATCTAAGACCGCTTGGATCGCTGCTTCACTTGGATTGTTGAATGGTCCAGGTCCGTAGCCAGTATGCACATAGAGATTATAAGGAGAGTCAACTTGAGTGTCCTCATAAGTAACTAGCTCTTTGTGCTCACCTAACGCGTATAGAATCGAAATATCCGATTGCAGCGGCATATCAATCGCTAAGCGATTGAAGAATATCTGTGCGATATTTTTACGATCTTCTAGCTTACTACCCTCTTTTTCAACAAGTGAAGCCAAAGTAAGGACTTCTTGAACCGTCATTTCTTTTTGAGCAATTTGATCGAAATATTTCGACAAGACTGAATTTGATTTATCCACCATTTGGGTAACGACTTCTTCTAGGGTATTCCCTGTATAGTAGTCATACGTCGCTGGGAACAAGTATCCTTCTAGTCGGTAACGCACACCTTGCGCATCGCCGGCACTTGCTAAAAGCTCAGGATAGGTTTCTTTCATTTTTTCAAAGAACTCATCGCTTTCCATCAAAGCTAAGAAATCGTCTTTCGAGATATTCGTTGCTTCCGCTAGAGCATCACCGATTTGATCAACATCAAATCCTTCTGGAATCGTCACTTTTGCATCAGAGGTGACCGAGCCTTCGCCATTTTGCAACTGCTCACTTATCGCTTCCAGTGTCATATTTGGTGAAAAATGATATGTTCCTGCTTGAAAGCCCGTCAGATTATTAAATTTTGTGTAATAATTAAAAATCATTCCACTTTTAATAATGTTCTCATCCTCTAAGATTTCACCAATTGCTTTATTCGAAGAACCGCTTGGAATAACAATCGTCACCTTCTCAGTATCATCGGGATCTAATGGCTGCAAACTTGAAGTAACATATCGATAAGCTGAGAAACCTAATATTCCGCCGATTACTAAGAAAACAAGAACAACAATCAACACGATCTTATTAACTATTTTGTCTTCCTTGCTGCGCTGCAATCTGCGTTGGTTTTTTTCAGAAACAGTTTCTTGCAAACTTTCTGAAGAAGCAGAATGATTTTGTTTCTCTTCTATATGTTTACTTTTATTTAGATGATTACTACGAGATCCCACAGAATCGTCATCCAAGAAGCTGTGTTCAGATATCGATTCTTTTTTTGAACTTGATTCTTTTAAAGACTCCATAACTTTCTCTTTAAAAGAATCTTCTGGATGTTGTTTAGACAAAACAACTCCTCCTTAATTTCTTCTTTTTGACTTGTATCATTATACATGAAAACTCATCAGAAAGAAATGACATTCTTTTTTTTACTTAAGCATTCTGCTCATTTAAAACTTTTATAATTTTTCACCGGTCACGTTTTGCACAATGTTTTTTGCGATATTGTCCAAATTGTTTCTTATTCTCGCAACATCTGAAGGATTGGAGATAAAGCCAAGTTCCATTAAGCGATACTCAATCCCTCTAGATCTGAAAATATTTAAATTCAATAAGTCTTGTCTAAAACTCAACCCATTCGAATTAACAAATGAAGGATGCCAGCCGACATAGGTCCGAATGGTATTCGCTAGCCCGATATTAACTGAATTGGATCCCCCTGGTCTCACTATGACGTGCCCCCCAGAAGCTCCGATACCTCCGCTATCTAGATGAAATTCTGTAACTGAAGTGATTGCATTACTTACAAGGTGTGCTCCTTGTCCGTTTCGAGTGTCAGTAAACATATCGCGTGACACATCATAAAAATTAATTCTGCTTTCTTTCAATTGATTGGCATACTTCCGCAAATATGGAAGCAATTCATTTCTTGTAAAGTCTCGCTCATTTGTCCCGCTTCCCACTGCTCCCGGGTCAATCCCTCCGTGTCCCATTACAAATAGAAACTCTTGCATTTCGATATACGGTTTGGTTGTCGATCCTGGTGCCGGTTGATTTTTAGGCACAAGTTTTATTTCGAGAGACTCAACACGTTTTGCTAACGAACTCGTTCCAGCCCGCTGATCATTTCGAGCCCAATCAAGCCAACCATAAGTCTGGGAATGCACTCGATAATAAATATCATAAAGCAATGAGATATTGCCGGTCAGTCGAATTTGGAGTGCTTCGATCCGTTTCGCCTCACCTGTTGTACCGGCTGTACTCCCATTAGATTGATACCCTTGCCAACCATAGGTTTGGACATGCGTACGATATTCTATTCCACCTGTAACTGGTGAGTTTTCTAAACTTAGCTGGATTGCTTCCAGTCGTTTTGCCTGACCAACTGTTCCAATACTCGCTTGGCCCGGATTAATCGTCGTCGACCATCCAAAAGTCTGAACATGTGCACTCAAATGAATACTTGGTGTTTCAATTGTTTCGTAGGAGATAAACGGCATCGTACTATCTCCTGGCGGCGCCGTTCCTTTTTGCACAAGTTGAACTTCAATTGCTTCTACTCTTCGTGAGAGCGCGACACTTCCCGACATTTGATCGTTTTTCGCCCACCCTAACCAGCCAAACGATTGAATGTGAACCCGATAATAGACATCAAATAATTGAGACAAGGTTCCTGTCAAGCGGATCTGAATTGCTTCTATCCGTTTAGCTTCATTTGTTGTACCTGCAATTGCACCATTCGTTTGGTAGGATTGCCAACCATAACTCTGAACATGTGCACGGTATTCGATATCTCCATCATAAATATTATTATCTAAACGAAGCTGAATCGCTTCTAGTCTCTTTGCTTCTCCAATAACACCTCCAGAAACAAGACCGCTCGATTGGGACTCTTGCCATCCGTAAGTTTGAACATGCGAAGATAAATGAAGCGAAGGTTGGGTTACATTGTCAGTTGAAACATAAGGTTTATCAGTGTTCCCGGGTGCTGGACTACCTTTTTCCACTAGCTGAATTTGGATAGATTCTAGTCTTTTAGCAAATCCAGAAGTACCCGCTTCATTCCCGTTTTTCGCCCATCCAAGCCAACCAAACGTTTGTGAATGGACGCGGTAATAAATATCATAGTCCTCCTCTAACTCATCGGTCAAATTAATTTTGACTGCCTCAAGGCGCTTAGCTTCACCAATCGTTCCAGAAAATTCGCCATCTCTTTTTTCGCCTAAATCCCAGCCATAAGTTTGAACATGCGTGGAATAAACGATACTACCTTTCAGTTCTGTGCTGTCTGGATCAATAGCGAGCGACATTCCCTCCAAACGCTTCGCCTGTCCAACTGTACCACCAGTAACATTACTAGCTGGTGGTACTTGTGTTTCCCCATCTGTTTGTATATGTACCATTAGTTTCAAGTTGGGTAAACCTTTTGCGGATTTTAATTCAATATCATCCTCTTCACTGGAAGAAGACGTCGTCTGCTCTGTCGTAGAATCAAACGTACTTGAAGATGATTCTGTTATATCTTGCGTACTTGAGTCACTTACTGAAGTTGAACTTGTACTTTCACTATTTGTTGTAGAAGTACTATCCGACATTTCCGTCGTTTCTGTAGATTCGCTTTGATAATTTGAATCAGTACTGCTGGTTTGCTCATTTGTCAAACTCTCTGAAACGTTACTTGTCATTTCTTGTCCTACAACGTTCGTTTCAGCAAGTCCAATGATTGGACTGAAACTGCTCGCAAGGATTACTAGAACCAGAAAGAAATTAGCCAACCTTTTTTTCATATGAATTACTCACTCCTTTTTAATTAGATGCGATTTTTTATTTGAATACCACAAGATTTTCTTGAGTATAGCAAATCTAAAAGACAGATTTTATTTTTTTAACTTCCCCTGTAATTAACAAACATGAAACCAATAGAATTAACCATAAAATACCTTTGATTACCAGTAAGACGAAATAGTTCGTGTCGATCGTGATGAAATGATCGAACAAAAAGAGAGCAGCTGCTAAAACGACACTGATACATACTGGGCTGATCAGCTGCTTCAAAACATCTGAAAGTTTTCCTTCTAAGACTTTTGTCATTAAAATCCAGTAGGAGGTGAAAAAATTTAAGATATACGCTGCACAAACAAAGGCAGCCACATAAGTTATCTTCGAGAAATTGATTCCAACCAATGTTAAACTAAGAATCAAAAAAGTTGAAATCATTCCCGTTTTCAATAATGTTTTTGAATGGTTTCTTGCCATAAATATGCTTCCAGTTGCAGAAGTAAGCATCTGCGCCCATATACTAAATGCCAATATTGAAAAAGGAACGACAGCGGCATACCAGCGAGAACCAAAGAGAAATAGGATAATTTCCTCAGCATTCATTACCATAAAAATAGTTAATGGAAATGCGATTAATCCTAGGACATGGACAATTTTTAAAAACGTTTCTCGTATCAACTTCACATCATCTTGATGATGTGACAAAACAGGTTGCAGAACTGGGGAAATAATACCTAAAAATACCGTATTGGGCATAGTAATCATTTGATAACTCTTTTGATAATTTGCTAAGGGCACGGGACCTAAAAATCGTCCAATTAGTAAATTATCTGAATTACGGGAAAAATAATTTAATATTGTAAAACCTAATTGGTTTTTTGCGAATGACCATAGTACTTTAAAAGGTTGCGGGTCTAAACTTTTTGTGTACTTGATCTTAACTACAGCAAAATTAGCAAACAGCGTAGCAATTGCAGGAATAGCGGCACTTAAAATCAATGCATAAACGCCAAAGCCAGCAAAAGCTGAGGCAATACCAAAGATTGCACCAAAAAGATTACAGAACAAGAGCCTCAAATTAAGGGTTCGAAATCTCAATTCTTTATTTAAAATTGCCGTTGGTACAACGTTCATTCCTTCTGAGAATACAATGATCGACATAAACCAAAATAGCGATTTATAGATAGAATTATTATAGATAATCGCAACAAAATGGCCGAACAACCCAAAACCGACAGCTAACAGAAACGCAAACAGAACTGTATAGTTAAAAACAATGCCATAATCTTCTTCCTTCATCTCTTTGTTCTGAATGATCGCCGGACCTAGGCCAGCTGTCACAAACATTTGGAAAAATACTAGGAAAACTTGAACATTCGCTACCACCCCAAATTCTTCAACTGGTATTAATCTTGACAGTACAACGTTTATCAGCAATTGGATCAAAACATTGCTGTACTGTCCGATTGCTGTAAAAATCATACCTGATCTAAAAGCATTTCTCATCTAGATACTCATCCTTCTCTTTAAGTCTTCATTTGATAACGAAAACAATCCGCTCATTAATGATAAGTTCTTTTTTGAATATCTTAACTTAAAAAGATATGATTTCTTCAGATTGTCATTATATAATAGGTCACTCGAAGCATCTTCTTTGTGGTAAATACTCAACGCTGGTATATACAGTTGTTTGTATCCAAGTCGCTGACAAAGGATTGCCAAAAAATCTTCTTCAAAATAAAGAAATGTTTCCGGGTAAAAGCCAACATAGTTTCTCAAATAATTTTCGGTAAAAAAGATTGCTGCACCATGAAGTGTCTTCTCGTAAGGATCTAGTATTTCCTGGGGCTCTTCCGAAAAAGAAGCTGATTGATTCGTGCTGTTCTGATCTGGCATCAATTTTTTGAGGTGTTGATAGATATTTAATTTCAATGAACTTTCCAACAAAAATAACTTCAATCTAGGGAGAATCAAATCCGTTTTCTTTTTTAGGTTGACATTTAACGTATTTTGGTTCTTTCCGTCTCTGGTGATAATTTTTGTTCCAATCATTCCAATATCCTCGTTGTATGATATTGAAGCTAATCTTTCTAAATAAGTTCTATCTTCAAGGAGAGTGTCACCATTAATAACCAGGACCCTTTCAATTCCTTTCTTTCTAAAAATTGATAGACCAAAATTATTTCCTCTTGCAAAGCCAAGATTTTCTTTCGTCTGTACAACGGTTACCTGTTCTGAATCTTCATAGTTATCTGATAAACGTTTGAAGGAATCATTCGGAGAATCATTATCTACGATTAGGATATCTATCTCTTTAAAGGTTTGATTCATTAAAGATTCCACACACTCAATTGTATCTTGAAAAGCTAAATAATTCAGAATTAAGATTCCTATTGTTTTCTTCATTTCACTGATCCTACTTCTATATGATTTTTTTTATTATTCTTGCCAAAATACTTTTTTTCCCATTCTCTTTATTCTTATAAATCATACTTACTGCAGTGAGAAAGACTTTATAAAGAAAATAGTTTTTATAGAGAATCTGTCTTACGGCATTCTCTTTTGCATATTCTTGATTCATCGAAAATATTTCTCTAATCAACTGATTAGAAAGAGGGGTTTTATCCTGGATACATTTTACTGCAATAAAATCATTCAGATTCAGTGCTTTTTGATAAAAGTGCCCTAATGCTTCAGGATGTTTCTCTTTAAAAAAGTTCTCAGTTAACCTGTTTTTCTTTAACACATCAAAATTCTTCTTGCTTATCTTACTCGTTAAAGTTGAATTTTCTGTTGTTCGGTAATAATAGCTTTTACTATCAACCAATGCAATCTTCGTTATCCTGTCAATCAATTCATAGAAAAACAACCCATCCTCATAAATGATTCCTTCAATGAATGAAAGGTCTTTGAAAAGTTCCACGTTATACAGTTTTACTGTTGGAGAAACTGCTGGAAAATCAGAATCGTACAATTCGTCAATTAGTCTTAAAAATGTCCCTTCAACAATTTTAGGAGGATTGACCACAGCAAAGTTCAACTCGGTTTCTTCTTTGGTAAACTTGCACATAGCAACTTGAACATCACATGTTTTAATCGCATGCATCAATTCTTCACAATAAATCGGCGTAACAAAATCATCGCAGTCAATGAAAGCAATAAATTTGCCACTGGCATACGAAATTCCTGCGTTTCTAGCGCTTGATTGGCCACCGTTACTCTTACTGACTAATCGAATAACTCTGGATGTGTTTTTCTTTATGACTTCATTAACTACCTCTATTGAATCGTCTGTTGAGCCATCATCAACAACGATGATCTCTATGTTTTTATAGGTTTGATTCATAAGACTAGTGAGACATTCACCTATATATTTCTCTCCGTTATACATTGGAATTATTATACTGATTTTCTCATCCATTATTTTGTACTCCTCAAATAGTCAATTACAGGCTTAAAGGTTTTTTCAAAAGTAAAATGACTAACACCATATTGAAAAATAGCTGCGCTTAATTCCTTTTTTGAAGAATTTTCAAGCATCGAATCGTACCACTCAATTAAGCTTGGAATATCGATTGGTGTATCATCGCTCGGTACACGATAATAAAACGGAAGATCACAATTATCCAAATCAGTTTTCACTCCAGAAACAATCGGTAACCCTTTCGCCAAATACTCTTTTCCTTTTAAACTACTATTATAAGTCACTCCAGATCGATGACGGGCTAAAGAGTCAATCCCAATATCTGCATTCTGATAAAACTGATCCAATTGAGAAAATTCTACTCTGCCTAATAACTTCACTTTTTCTTCTAAGTGGTAATCAGAGACCAGCTTTTTATAGTCCTTTAAGACAGGACCATCCCCGACTAAAGTGAACATGACGTTTCTCTTAGCATCAGATGAATTATAGTATTCGTGCAGTCCCTGAATGACGCGATCATATCCATGGTAGAAACAAAGTGCTGCGACCCCTAGTAATCGGATTGCACCATCTCCCTCATTACTGCCTTCAATCGGACTAGCAAAGTCGTATGCATTCGAAAGATTGATACATGGTACATCAAAAATTCTTTCATCATCCGAAAAAGTCAGAACTCGATCAACGTAGTGTTTTAAATATGGTGTCCAGAGATGTTCTTTGGCTTGAATGTCCCATTTTACAATTCCTTTAAATTCATTCATATAAGGATATGTTGGAATTTCTAATAGGACAATAATTGATGGATTCATTCTCTTGATTTTTTTTAATAAATCGATAACACTTTTATCAAAAACCGCACTTTTTCTAATGTAAACGAAGTCGTACTCTTGCCAATTTATTTTCTCTTTTAAAAAAAACTGTCTTGAAAAAAAAGGAACTAGGTTTACAAACAAATGACCTATATTCCTTTTTGGGTTTATTAAGGGTTTCATGGAAAAACCATTTTTTTCAAACTCTTCAATTTGCCGACTGATCTTCTTTTGAATTCCACCAGCATGCGTTAAATCTTGGGAAAAATAAATACCCTTCATTTTTCTCCTTCTTTCATTTCTCTAATTTCCTTTTTCAAAAAAGATAACTCTTGTGTTAAAGTTTTGACTTGTCTTTGCGTATTTATCAATGCAATACTAGTTGTTAAAGTGATAAACAATAAAAAGGCAGTTAAACTATATAATGCTAAAGAAGTGAGTGTACTGATCCCTAGAAAGTGGGCAATCGTCGTCCCTACTTTGGGAAATAATGCACCGATCAACATTATTATTCCCAGTAAAAGCCATTTGTTCATTTGACGTACTTCTGCATGATCTTTACGAATCAAATAAACAGTTAAGACAAAAAAACCTAATGCTAAAAAAATAGCAATAATTTGTAATTGAACAGGCATTAGGATTCCTCCTTTTTGATCAAAGATGCAATCAGAATAGCCAAAGAGACATTAACCATATACGCTGCCGAGTCGAAAAAATGAATACTCGAGCGACCAGTCGTTCTTTCGAACATGTTTACCCCAATCTCTTTCACCCGGATGTTTTTGGCTACTAAATGCATGTAGCTTTCAGGTTCCGGATACTGGCTCGGATATCGATGGGCAAATTGTCTGATTACTTGCCGGTTTCCTGCTCTGAAACCACTCGTTACATCTTTGACGCGCATTTTTGTCAGAAGGTAAATAAGTCCTGAAAGAAGCTTGATTCCTAATTGTCTTGCACCAGTAGATTTAAACGTCGACGTGCTGTCTTCTACAAATCTGGATCCGACGGTAAAATCAGCCTGATTATTGATAATCGGTTCAACCAACTGACTTAAACTTTCAATATCGTGCTGACCATCGCCATCATATTGAATTGCGATATCATAATCGTGTTCTAATGCATACAGATATCCCGTCTGCACAGCTCCTCCAATACCTAAATTGTTCACCAACTCGACATGATGAATATTGTTTTCTAATAATACCGCTTCCTCATTGTCTGTAGACCCATCATTGATAACAAGATAATCTAAATTATATGGTGTTTTTTTTCTATACTCGAGTACCTTGTCGATTACTTGGACAATACCTTCTGCTTCATTATATGCTGGAATAATCAGTAAAATTCTTGGATTCACGATTTACACCCTAACTTTTCTTATAATTGATTGCTTTTTTGATTTTTCACGTAAAATTTCATGAGAAAAGAAGCAATGGTTTTCCCCCAATAACGTTTGTACATTTCCAATTCTTCTGCTTCTCTCGTTTTATCCAGGGTTGTTGCAGTTGTTTCAGATTCTTCGTGAATTCTATGATACATTGCATTTTTTGAGATGTAACAAATGTTTTCCGGCCGCTTCATGATTCGTTCCCATGCATCCCAATCTACTGCCATTCGCATCTGTTCATTAAATTTGAAGTCATTGAGCACCCGCAAATTATATGAAACAGCTGGACAACAAATAAAGTTCCCAAACGCATATATTCGCCTTTGATACCACTTTGATTGTAATAACCCCATTGTTTTTAAACCGAACGTTTTAATTTTAAGATTTATTGATCTTTTTCTAATTTGACTTTCTTGATCGATTTCCTTATAATCCGTAAACACAATACTTGTTTGATTATTATTTTCGAACGCATCAATGACGCTTTCACCATACTCTTTTAAATAGATGTCGTCTTGATGAACGATCGTCGCATATGGCGTATCAACAAAAGACAATGCATTGTTCCAATCTCGTCCGATACTTCCGCCTGAACTAGTAAACATAGGTATCTCATAAGAGTTGGCAATCTCTGTTATATAAGTATTTGGTGTACTTGTGTACAAAATCAGCTTGGACTTTCCTTTTTTCATACTTGTCTGATTTAAACAAGAAAGTATACATTCTTCTAAAAAAGAAGACTCTTTATAAGCGCAAATAACAAATGTATGCATGAATATCCCTTTCCATGAATTGTTAAGAGTTTTAAATATCCAATTCTAAAAAATTATACTCGACTTTTTAGTAATTCTCAACAAAAATTAAAATCCCGAAAAAAACTTAAAGAAGACAAACTCTCATTAATTGGCAAAAAATGAAAAAAAATAAGGATTCCACGCCTTTTTTTAAGTTTTTCTTTTGGAGACTTGTTATTATTCTAGTATACTATATATAATATGTATTTGGAGGTACAGGATGCTTTTTTCAATCTTACTTTTTATTCTCATACTCTTTTTAACAGCAAATAGAAGCTTTTATCGGCGAATTTCGCTTTCTCTATTTTGTGCCGTTTCTCATCTCTCATTCACGGCATTTATTGCACGATCACTCGGCTTAACTGAATTAAGAAAAAATCTCTTATCTTTTAGTTTCCTTTCAACCAAGTCCGCTGTCACTGGTGTAAGTATCCTTGTTTTTCTTTTTCTCTTATCAACGGTACTGATTATCAAAAAAACAGGTCTGATTGACAGAATATTTCAATCCTTGACCTGGCGTCTTCAACTTTCTTTTTTTATTTTTTCATTACTAGTATTCATTGGAGCACTTGCGGGAAACAGTGCCGTTTGGACGAAAAATTTTTTTGGTAATGTAGGCATTAGTGAAATTCTATACACGTTGTCTCAACCCTTGACAGGAACAGATGCGGGCCAAATTTATACGTTCATTTTGGGTCCTTTATTAAATTCTATTATTCTCACACTTAGTTTTCTAGTAATCCTATACTTGCTACTCTATGCTCTATCTTACAAAAAGTTTCAGAAAATTAAGTTAACCAAAAAGACGAGTTTCTTTTTTTCCTTCATTAGTGTAAGCCTCACTATATACGGTTTTTTCTTTGGTATACAAACATTGGGCTATGCAGAACTAAAAGCATATTTTTTTGAAAAATCAACGATTTACGAAGATTTTTATGTGGACCCGAATGATGTTGCGCTTACCTTTCCAGACCAAAAAAGAAACCTTATCTATATTTACGTCGAATCATTAGAATCAACGTACTTATCCATTGACCTTGGCGGAATGCAAGAAGTCAATCTATTACCAAATCTCACAGAATCAGCTTATGCAGATGGACTAAATTTTTCGCACCAAAGTACTTTCGGCGGTGCTCGTCAAGTTCCTGGTGTTGGTTTTACAGTAGGAGGAATGGTTGCCCAAAGTTCTGGGGTTCCTCTGAGAGTCTCTGGTGGCTATAACGAAAATGAATATGGCAATACTTCATCTTTTATGCCTGGTGTCACCACAATCGGTACCATTTTAGATCAAGAAGGATACAATCAAACACTGTTAATCGGTTCCGATGCAAGCTTTGGCGGCAGAGATAAATTTTACTCTCAACATGGAAATTACCAAATAAAAGATTATCAATATGCCATCGACAATCAATGGATACCGTCTGACTATAAAGTCTGGTGGGGATATGAGGATGAGAAACTTTTTGAGTTTGCTAAAAACATACTTATAGAAGATTCTCAGTCAGAAGAGCCCTTTAATTTAACGCTTCTAACAGCTGATATGCACTTCCCAGATGGTTTGATGACCGAAAATACACCTAAACTTTTTGAACAGCAATATAGTAATGTCATCCACTATTCAGATTATATGTTAGGTAATTTTATACGATGGGTTCAGCAACAATCTTTTTATGATAATACTACTA
Source organism: Enterococcus sp. DIV1368d (assembly GCF_050542975.1). NCBI lineage: Bacteria > Bacillati > Bacillota > Bacilli > Lactobacillales > Enterococcaceae > Enterococcus > Enterococcus sp. DIV1368d. Next base: position 2,328,122 of record NZ_CP172939.1, read on the forward strand.
TCGTAATTGCCGGTGACCACCTAAGCATGGATCCCTCTTTTTTTAATGGTATCCCTGAAGACTATGAGCGAACTGTCTTCAATCTCTTTATTAACTCACCAATAACAACCTTGAATAATACCAATCGTTCTTTCAGTACATTGGATTTGTTTCCGACCACTTTATCTGCATTAGGTGTTTCCATTGAGGGAAATCGATTAGGTTTAGGAACAAATCTATTTTCAGAAGAAATGACTCTAATGGAAAAATTAGGGTTTGATGAATTCTCTAATGAACTTAGTAAGACATCAAGCTTTTACAATCAGCAGATTATGCAAGGATCAGACCTTGAAGTTAAATAATAAATTGCTAAATCACACCAATCACTACTAAAAGACTGGTTACTATATAATTGAATATACTAACCAGTCTTTTAGTAGTGTCAGTAAAAACTCAATTATTTTTTACTGACACTATTTGATATGGTCGAGGAAACAACTTAACAATAAATATATCGTAAAATCTGATCATTTTGTTTATGATAGCATTAAATCTCTGACATATTCACCTATCAAGCTATTTTTATTGCTAATAGAATTAAACAACTATTTTAATGCCTTGTTTGTATTTTTTGCTTTAATACTCGATCCCTACTATTTCTAGGGGTAAGCGGTCCGTGAAATAGTAAACTTTTAACTGAAAAAATAAAAAAGACAAGGTTGCAATTGTTGCCGGCCTTGTCTTTTTACTTAGAATCATTTGAACTTTATTTAAAGCTTTTGCTTATTTTATACTTAACTCTTTGCAGGAAACTTCTCGTTTGATACTCAAATTGCGCCAGTTTGCTCTTTTTTTCATTTAAGGTCAATAAAGATTTTATATGGCGAATCGCTTTTGGCGAAGCAGTTACGGAATCGATCGCTTCGATTAAGTCTTGATAAACATAATAAATCTGGTACTTTTCTTTTGCTTCAACGGAGAAATTGACTGTTTCGCTTTTGAAGTCATCGAAGTTATCTAATCGAACGCGGATCATTTCTACTAATTTATCTATATCACCTAATGGATAGACACAACCGTGATTAAAGAAATCATATGCTGACATGTGCCCTGGATTATTGGATATAATAACTGGTACACCGTTTAAAAGAGCCTCAACATAAACTAAACCGAATGTTTCCATTGCTGAAGAAAAAACGCATATATCTTTCGATGTCACGTGCTCCCATGGATTGTCTACATTTCCTAGAAAAGTAATATTTTTTAAACGATTTTTTTTGATATAATCGAGACATTTTTCTTTATACTCATCATCCCATGCACCAATAAAAACCAACTCAATATCGTCCCTGTTCAACTGATGATATGCTTTAATTAGTTCTAATTGATTTTTTCTCGGGTTGATACGTCCTACTGAAACGATTCTTTGAACATCTCCCTTTTTAAGGGAAACTTGTTCTAACTCTGTGTAGGGAGCGAATGATTTAATTTTTTTTCTTGTGAACAGCTCTTGCAAATTATTGCTCAACTCGCCTCTAACAGCAAAAATCTCATCAGAAAATTCTTCTATAAACTCAATTTTATCCTTGTAGTAAGCAAATTCGCCGGAAGGAAATTCATGAATTAACCAGATATGAGAAACGTCTTGAACAGCCGCCGCCATCGCACCTTGGAACATGTTTGCTGTATTTGTGATTACCAACTCAATATCAAACTCGTCTATCTTTTTTGCAATGAGATCGATAGTATTTCTAAAAGATGCCGCTCGTTGTTCTTCACTTCCAAATAACATTCCTGGTGCATCCTCCCACCACCACCGTTGATTTGAAACTAAAAAACATTTGATCCCATTACTTTCAAAAATTCGCGAGTAGTCATTTACTTCGACGTCTCCACTAACCGGTGCAATATTTACTACTTCATATCCTTGCTCAACTAGATATTTCATTAAATTAAATATTGAAATTTCTGCCCCGTTGTCCATTGTGCCAGTTGGTGAAAGGAATAATATTTTTTTCATTAAAATCTCCTTTTCTTATTCTTATAAATAGCCATACAGTGCGACACAAGAATTAAAAAATGTAATGACATAGATTGTTTTAACGCAAAAGCTAGTAATTTTATTTGAATCCAAATGACTCATTACCTTTTCACTTTCAAAGCCTACTTTATTAAGAATAGGCCCTAGAAATAACGGCAGGAATGCGAGTAAATAAAAATGATACCTGCCTTGTACACCTGGGACTCTTAAATCACCAATTGCAAATACTCGTGGATCACCTGTTATTGCCAAGATTGTTCCTGAAATAATCACAAAAAAAGTAGCCAAAGTAAGCACACGTGTCTTCTTAGGGATAGTGATTTTAATAAGCATAGCAGAAAGAGTAATCATCAAAGTATAGTTTATCAAATTGATGAACCCCGCGGCTTCACTAGCCATAAAGTATGGCATTGGATTCTTCAGAAAATAACCGATAGAAGCAATTACATCCGAATATGATCGTAAAAACAAAGTAATTGTGTATCCAATATTACTGATTAAATACGAAAGAACATCTTCATTTTCATCCACTGCGACAGTATTAGCTGCAGGAACATCCTCGAATATATGGAAAATCGCACCGTTCATCAACCATAAAAAGCCTAATGAAAAACTTAGAAGTACTGCAAAAACCGTAATTTTTTTTGTTTTCCTCGTATCAAAATATTTTGTAGGCACAAATAAAGGCAGTGCAGCCAACAGAATCACTGGTGCCTTACAAAAAACCAGCCCAAGGCAAGTAAGCATATAAAGTATGATTTTTCGAAAATTAACTTCGCGTTCACCAACAAAAAAATTGGTGAATTGAGCCAATATCAATAGTACTAGACCATAATAAAGATTATCGTAGGTAAAACCAGATGAGATCCATACGGCAAATGGGGTCGTAGCTGCAACGAAAAGCGCTAATTTATAAACTTTGCTTACCTTTATAGCCCAAAAAGCCAACAATGCATAAAACAGAACATTAAAAATTCTCCCTAAATAATAGTGAACAGATACTCTTTGCGAGAATAATCGTCCAATGGATATGCCTATAGCACTTGGTATATAAGCGGGATTATTAAACCCGCTTTTTTCAAGCCAGTCTTCATTATAGGTAGAGGGAATAGATTCAATTTCAAGGAATTCTTTGTGGTAAAGATTAGTATTCAGTTCATTTCCATACTCGGGTTTACTAGGTAATTTGGTAATAGCTAAGAAATCTGGGGATATGGCAAGAAAATTTCTTTCATCTGTTTGATTTCTGACTTTTCCATCTGCTACTTCTAATGCGTGGTAATAATGCGTATTCTCGTCATAGTTTTGTCGAATTGGTAGAATCAGTGCATTTAATGTACCAGCAATAAAGATTAAGACAAACGCATTTCTGGCGATTTTCGTTTCATCACTTATTCTTGAAACTATCAGTAAGAGTATAGCAGCCGCTAAGGCCAAAACAATATACAGTTTAGGCCAAGTTAATTCTATATATTGTAAGAAAAACTGAGCAGTCAAAAGAATGAATAGAAAAAGAATAAGCAGCTTGTAATTCTTTTTTAGTTCAATTAGATTGTTTTTAATAAATAGCATTGATGGATACTCCTTAAAAAAGCACTTAGTTCATCTTCATGCTCTGATGTTGTACAATTTTCAATTACGTAATTATAAGCATTCTCACCGATAGTTTCTCTAAAAGTCTTATCGTTTATCACTTTTTCTAATTGGTTGAACCACTCATTATCTTTGACGAGTATGCCGTTTCTGTTGTGCGTTACCATCTCTTTAAAAGCGCCAATTTCACTTGCTAATGTAGGTATTTTCACTAAAGCAGCCTCCATCCATTTGATTTCAGACTTTGCCTCATTAAAAATCGAATGTACCAGCGGTGCTAAATTAATGTCCACTTGGCAAATCAGTTTCGGCAATTCTTTCCAATCAACAAATGGATGAATGACCAGTTGCGATTCTACCCTTTCCATTTCTTTCGGGACATCTAAATGCCCAACTAAATGCAATTCCACTTGCGGAAAAGTTTCTAAGATTTCTAGAATAGCAGGCTTAATCAATTCGAAATTCTCATTATGGGTGATTGATCCCGAAAAGTACCCGATTTTCACCTTTGTACTATCTTCCATCTTATTTTCAACTGCATCATGACTGATCGCCACCAACTCTTGGTTCGCAAGATTTCGATTAAGCAGTACGTTCTGGTGATAATTCAGAAGTTCCTCTTTTAAGACACCTGTGGAAGCTATTGCTCCATCACACATAAGCATCATTTTTTTGTAACTGATAACGCCACTATCGTAATTGTTTTTTTCAACTTTTGTAAGATTTTGGACGTACGTCAACTGATCCGTGTACTTGGTATCGATCACTAAATCATCAATATCATACAACACAGGTTTATGGTACTTTCTTGCTAAACGAATCAGTTCTGCTAATCGCTCATCATATGGTGCACGGTAAATAATGATATGACTTGCGTGTTCAGCTAATCCCATCTGAAATGTAGAAAGATTAACATGCCAGACATCAAAGCCTAGGTTTTTTAACTGTTCAATCTTATTTTGTACACGGTATTTTGTTAACTGCGGAATTGCATTTTCGACACCATCTATTATGAGAATATGTTCTTTGTGCTTTTTATTTTTGATATCCTCCATGATTTGATCGATCACAGCACCTGGATACTCCGTTTCATTTCTAATATATTCAATTAATTCAGGAACTTCTGTTTTCCTCTGAAGTCCTTGCCAAGCAAATTTCTCGTCTGTATCGTTTGCAAAAGCTGTGTATTTAACGATAGGTACACCCTCTCGAACCATTTGAAGGGGATGGATATACATTGGACTATCCGTATTCTTTTCGGTTAAAGCCCCGTGTTTAAAGCCCAAATCGCTGAAATGTTTTGTAAAAACCGTTTCATGCTTTCCGATTGCTTTTTCTCTTGAGTTTGTATCTCCAAGATTTTTCCAATAGTCATAAAATGATGGATCGTGGAACATTGATTTCTCAATTACTAAAAAATAGGACTGTAAATGAATAGGGATATATCCATACTTGTTATACTTGGTAAAATCAGGTTGTTCTTCTCCATAAGAAATTCCCCAGAAATCAAGTTTTTTAGCTGCCATTTTATTAAATGCTTCTGTTAAATCTGAGACTGGACCAACATTCGTATCATTCACCAATAACAATTCATCATACTTACTTAATTCCTTTTCGCCAAGAAAATCGATACCGTGTTTAAAGGCTGCCGTATCATATCCATCATTAGATCTAAGAACGACCTCCCCAAACTTACGAAGCTTTTCTAAGTCAGACTCCGGTAATTTACCATTCACTACGATTAATACTTTTTCTGAAAAATCTGCTAAAGAGGAAAGAAAAATGAGTTTATACTCTTGCAACTGGGATTGGCTTTCATAGATAACATATACCAATACTCTTTTTGGATTTTGATAAACATTTTTTTTGCGTGTTGCTTTTCGTTTGCTAGATAAAACTAAAAATTGCAAATTAGGGATTTTTCTGAGTTTAACCAATAACTTTTGTTTTGCTTTATCAACAAGTACTAATCCTTTACTAGGATTCCTTAAAAATCTTAGTCCATAACTAAAAGGCTTCACAATAAGTTTACCAACCCTGTATGACTTAGATGACATCAACGCTTGTTTATCGTTTTCCAGCAACTGAATTAATTGCGCCATAGATAAATTCTGATTTTGCAAGTCATTTTTTTCAAGATTTTCTTCAAGTAGTCGCTGATCTATCGCCTGTTTTTCATTGTTTAAGTCTTCCACAGATACTTTTAATTCATTAACTTCTGCAAGCAATAATTCATTATCTTTGTTTTGTTGTTTTATATAATTAGTCAAATCTGCAAGATGATTGATTAAATCTTCGTTTCGGTCTTCCAGTTGCATGATATTATTCTTAATTGCTGAAAGAACCAGTTGTGGATATTGTTCCTGATGCTTGCTCAGGAGATAAAGATAAATCTCATAATAAAATTTTTCGGTCCCATGCTGCCCTTTCCTTGATATTGATTCTTGTAGCACTCGATAATTTAATTTTGTGGAAGAACATTTAACAGCTTTCGCATGGTTGGTAAGAATCAGTCGCATAAAAAAGTCATAGTCGACTAATTTTTTTCTGTTTAACGCTAAATCATATGTTAGCTGACCAACAATTTCTTTTCTTATCAACGAGCAATTATCAATAAAGTTACTAGAAAGAAACTCTTCCAATTGGAATGGTTTGGCTTCCATAAACAGCTCACCTGTTTCAACATTTACAAGATCAGTATATACAATATCTGCTTCTTCTTTTTCGGCAGTTTCAACTAGCTTTTCAATATATTGATTATCTAGATAATTATCACTGTCGACAAATAATAGGTATTTTCCGACAGCTCGCTCGAGTCCTTTATTTCGTGTCACACAAACGCCTCGGTTTTCTTGAACCAAATACTCATGTTTTAGCGAAACATGTGATAAATAATCTCTAATAATCTGATCTGAATTATCTGTCGATCCATCATTGATAATCACTAATTCTAAATGTTTATAGGTTTGGGAAGATACACTTTCCAGACACTGACCAACATATTTTTCATGATTATAACAAGTTATAATCACAGAAACTAATGGTTCCAATACGACTCACCTTTTTCTATAAGTAGATTTTTCTGATCACTTAAGCTTCTGCCAGCTTCCATTGCTTGTCAAAATACCGCTTGAGGCGATCCGCTCGCTTTTTGATCGATTTTTTCTTGGGGAAACGATTATTACGGGTGAATTTTCTTGATCTGAAAAAGCAAATGGTTCGTCCGCGGCGTTTCGAATTGATACGCCTAACCTTAATTTGCATTCATTGATATGATTTAACTCGCAAGCATATTTAAAAGTCTTTTTACCGATACCTTTTGTCATTTCATCATATGAATTGTCGTTGTACATCCAAATGTTGCGATCGATATCTGTCATTGAAAAAGCAATATACGTCTCCATATCTTTTAACACTTCATAAGAAATCAAAAACTCTACTCGTCGATTCTCATCGGTAAGCATTTCATCAGATAATAAATCTACTGTAAAGTTTCGAATTGTTTCCTCTTCTTTACTTTTTGTTTCAACTTCTTGTGGTTCTTCTAAAACCTCTTCCTTTTCAATAACGGTGGAGGTCCCCGTCTGTGTAACATTGTCTAAAGAATATTGATTTGCTACATCATCTGGGGTCCCGATGATTTTTACTTCCCCTTTATCGATCATCAGTGCTTTATTACAGTATTTACGAACAGATTCCATTGAGTGAGTCACGAGGATAATGGTCTTGTTCTCATCTTTGGCCTTCATGAAATAGTCATTGCATTTTCTTTGGAACGCTTCATCCCCGACAGCCAATACTTCATCTAAGACTAAAATATCGCTTTTCGCTTGAATCGCTACAGAAAACGCAAGCCGAACCTGCATACCGCTTGAATAATTCTTTAATTTTTGATTCATAAATTCAGTTAATTCCGCAAACTCAACGATATCGGAATACATTCCATCCACTTCTTTTTCGGAAAAACCAAGCATAGCGCCATTCAAATAGACATTCTCTCTCCCAGTTAATTCTGGATTGAATCCAACGCCTAACTCGATGAAAGAAACCAATTTTCCGTTCACTTCTACAGACCCTTTTTCAGGTGTATAAATTTGGGAGATAATTTTTAATAAGGTTGATTTTCCACTCCCATTTCTTCCGACAATTCCAAAGAAATCTCCTTTATTCACTTCAAAAGAAATATCTCTTAGGACTTTTTGCTCATTGTATCCTTTGATTCCTTTAAAATAATTAACGATCGTTCTTTTTAAACTCGTTGTACTTTCTGTAGGAAGACGAAACGATTTTCCTATATGATCAACTTTCACTGCTATTTCATTATTCATATTAAATAATCTCCGCAAATTTTTTCGAATTTTTATTAAAAATCATGTAGCCGGCAACTAATACGATCCATGGCAAAACATATGGAATTGCGACGATCCAATTCGTATTTATTAATTGCCATACCGTAATATTACTTGTACTTGTTAAGATATGCCGCATATCTTGAATAATTTGAGCCATTGGATTCATCATCAAAAGTTTGGCAATGTTCACGTCCATATTCATTACAAGTGTCAATGGGTAAATTAACGGTGTAAGGTAAAAACCCGCTTGAAGGACAACCTCCCAGATCGGTCCAATGTCTCGAAACCTAACATAGATTGTTGCCAAAATAAAAGACACGCCCAATGAAAAGGCATAGAGTTCAATCAGAAGCAGCGGTGCTAAAAAAGCATAGATTGAAATATCCGCTCCATTGATCATCGCAAATAAAAGAACGATCACAAGGCTGATTACTAGATTGATTAAGGCGTTGATCGATACAGCAACAACAATGATATGTGTAGGAAAGCTTAGTTTTCTAAGCAGATCGCCTCGTGTGACGATTGATGACATACCTAAATTTGTCGTTTCGCTAAAAAAGCTCCATAGAACGGTTCCCAAAAGTAACGCCACTTCAAAGTGAGGAACATCTTGTCCAAATTTAAGAAAACGTACAAAGACCACATACATGACAGTAAACAGCATCAAGGGCTTTAAAACAGACCAAACATAGCCCATAATACTTCCTTGATATCTTAGTTTAAAATCGGTTTTTACTAATTCTTTCAATAAAATTCTATTTTTACGCTCGAACATCATTTTCTCCTTTAAGGTTCCACTAATCTTTTTTACGGTAAAACTTTTTAAAGCTATCCTTAAAAAGTATACTCGACATTCACCTCTTTCTCAACCTCTACCAGATCATTTCAAAAATTGAGAAAAAAAATTAATGTTTCATTGACAGATTAAACGAAAAAAAGAAAGCCGCATTCAACGAACGAAATTTGGCCTCCTGTTTCTCAAAGTTTTTAGTCTCTTTCAAACAAATCTCTTGTGTATACTTTGTCTTCTACGTCATGCAGTACATCTTCCATACGATTTGCTACAATAACATCAGAGATCTTTTTAAACGTCTCAAAGTCATCAATAACTTCAGAGTTATAGAAGGATTTCTCTTTTAAAGAAGGCTCGTATACTACTACGTTGATTCCATGGGCTTTGATCCGCTTCATAATTCCTTGAATGGAAGAATAGCGGAAATTATCAGAATGAGCTTTCATAGTCAATCGATAGATGCCCACAACTTTCGGTTGTCGATCAAGGATCTGCTCCGCGATGAAATCTTTGCGGGTCGTATTTGCTTCGACGATCGCTTGAATGATATTATTCGGAACCTTATCATAGTTAGCTAGGAGCTGCTTGGTATCTTTGGGCAGACAGTAGCCACCGTATCCAAAAGACGGATTGTTGTAGTGGGAGCCGATTCTAGGATCCAGCCCGACGCCTTCAATGATTTGTCGTGAATCAAGTCCCCTCACTTCCGCATAGGTATCTAATTCGTTGAAATATGCCACGCGCAGCGCCAGATACGTGTTAGAAAACAGTTTTATTGCTTCAGCTTCAGTCGGATTTGTTAAAAGCACGGGAATTTCATTTTCCCATGCATTTCGCTTGAACATCTCGGCGATCTCTTTCGCTCGCTCACTGCATTCTCCAACAACAATTCTCGAAGGATGCAAATTGTCGTATAAAGCTTTTCCCTCACGCAAAAATTCAGGTGAAAATAAAATGTTCTCTGTGTTAAAACGTGCTTTAAGCTCTAATGTATACCCTACAGGAACTGTTGATTTAATAATAAACACAGCATCTGGACGCAACTCCAGCGCTTTTTCAATCACCGATTCTACAGTCGACGTATCAAAATAGTTTTTATGCTCATCGTAATCTGTAGGCGTCGCAATAATTAATACATCCCCAAAGTCAACAGCTTCATCAAAAGCTTTGGTGAAATGAACGGACAAGTCTGTCCGCTCCAAAAATTGGTGAATTTCTTTGTCTTCAAGAGGTGAGATTTTCTTTTGCAATTGATCGATTTTTTCATCCACAATATCATAAGCTAGTACTTCTTCTTTTTGCGCCAATAACAAAGCGTTTGCTAATCCTACATAACCTAAACCAAAAACGGAAACTTTCATCATGATCCCTCTTTTTCTAGTTTTCTTCTTTCTCTAAAGATGCAGTCATATCAGCCAATGCTTCTTCCCAAGTAGGAATAACAAAACCGGTATTCTTTGCTTTTGTAAGATCCAACACCGAGTATTGTGGTCGTTTTGCTTTTTGCGGATATTCTGCTGAAGTGACAGGTGCAACCTCAACATCCGTTTCTTTCAGAATTTCTTTGGCAAATTCGTACCATGAACAGCTATTGTCATTTGATAGATGGTAGATCCCATAGTCTGCATTGTTTTCGATAATATAGACCATAAATTCAGCTAATGTTCGGGTCCATGTTGGACGGCCATATTGATCATCAACGACGGTTAAGCGCGGGTGCGTTTGCGCTAAACATTTCATTGTATATACAAAATTATGTCCATATTTACCAAAAACCCATGAAGTTCGGATAATGAAGTATTCATCTAAAAGATCTTTCACTGCTTGTTCACCCAACAATTTTGTACGACCGTATTCATTTTGAGGATTCGGCTTATCTGTTTCTTTGTAGACCCCCTCTTTTTTCGTTCCATCGAACACATAATCAGTACTGATGTAAACAAACTTTGCTCCTACCGCTTTCGCCGCTTTCGCCACGTTTTCCGTCCCGTTGACATTGATTTTCTCATCAAGTTCCTTGCCTTCATCTTCCGCCTTATCTACTGCTGTGTATGCAGCACAATGATAAATAACGGTCGGTTTTAATTCTTGAATAAACGCAAGAGTTGCTTTTTCGTCCGTAATATCCATTTCCTGGGCATCCGTTGAGACATATTTTAATCCTTTTTCATCTAATAGATGTCGCAGCTCCGTGCCCAGCTGCCCATTTCCGCCTGTCAGTAAAATCATATTTCTCATCCCTTCAAAAAAAGCAGGTTTCCCTGCTTTTATTTATTGTCCATTCGCAGCATAATTTTTCTCTACCGCTTCTTTTTCTGTCTTCCACCATTCTTCGTTGTTGCGATACCACTCAATCGTATCGGCTAAACCATCTCGGAAATTGGTGAATTCCGGTTGCCAGCCCAATTCTTCTTTCAATTTTGTCGAATCAATTGCATAGCGTAAATCATGACCTGGTCGATCATTTACGTGCTCATACGCGTCTTTGGGCTGATCCATTAGTTCTAAAATCAGTTCAATTACTGCTTTATTATCCTCTTCACCATCGGCACCGATGAGATACGTTTCACCCATTTGTCCCTTTGTTAAAATCGTCCACACAGCTGATGAATGATCATTTGTATGAATCCAGTCACGGACATTTTTCCCGTCACCGTACAATTTCGGCTTGATGCCGCTCAAAATATTGGTAATTTGTCGAGGAATAAATTTCTCAATGTGTTGATAAGGTCCATAATTATTAGAACAATTGGAGATCGTCGCTTGGAGACCGAATGAGCGCACCCAAGCTTTTACCAAAAGATCGGAACCAGCTTTTGTTGAAGAGTAAGGACTTGATGGGTTATACGGCGTTTTGTCCGTGAATTTTTCTCCCGCTCCTTCGCCATGTCCCGGAAGATCTTCTCTCAAAGGAAGATCGCCATATACTTCATCGGTTGAAACATGATGGTATCTTACATTATACTTTCGGCATGCTTCTATCAGCGTATACGTTCCAATAATGTTGGTTTGAACAAACGGAAAAGGATCTTTCAACGAGTTGTCATTATGAGATTCTGCAGCATAATGAACGACAGCGTCTGTATCCTGAACCAATCTATCTACCAGCTCCTGATCAGCAATGTCGCCGACAACTAATTCGAAGCGATTCTTTGGAAGACCATTAAGATTGTTCTTATTTCCCGCATAGGTCAGCTTATCTAAAACTGTTACAAAAACATCAGGATGATTATTGATCACATAATGAACAAAGTTAGAGCCGATAAATCCTGCTCCACCGGTTACAATAATTTTTTTCATCACTTTCACTCCTTATACTTCACCATAGACAAATGTATTTTCTATTTCAAATTCTTTCAGTGTTGGATGTTTTTTATCTTTTTCTGATAGAATCGCTTTTTTCACATCTATAGGCCAAGTAATTGCCAAATCGGGATCATCAAATGCAATGCCGCCATCAGCTTCAGCATTATAATAGTTGTCACACTTATACAAGAAGTTCACATTTGGGGTCAGTGTCATAAACCCGTGAGCATATCCGCGAGGTACCAATAACTGACGATGGTTGTGTTCGGTTAACAAGTACCCTTCCCACTCTCCATAGGTCGGGCTGCCTTTACGAATATCTACGATAACATCAAGTACCGCACCAGTCACCACACGAATCAATTTTGTCTGTGCTGCTTCACCTTTTTGAAAATGCAGGCCTCTTAACACACCTGCTTCAGCAGATAATGAGTGGTTATCTTGAACAAAATCAAAGTCAATTCCTTGTGCTGAAAATTTTTCTTTTGAATAGCTTTCAGTAAAAAAACCTCGATGATCGCCGTAAACGTCCATCTCTATTAATTTTACATCTGTCAATTTTGTTTCTATAACTTTCATCAAAGCGTCTCCTCTTTATTCAGCAGCTAGTCGTAATAAATATTGACCATACTGATTTTTTTTCAATGGCTCAGCTAAAGCAACCAACTGCTCTCTTGTGATATAGCCCATTCGGAATGATATTTCTTCCAAACACGCAACTTTCAAGTTTTGCCGTTTTTCAATCGTTTCAATAAAAGTAGATGCCTCAAGCAATGTTTCATGTGTTCCTGTATCAAGCCAAGCGAAACCTCTTCCCATGACTTCGACAGAAAGTTTATTTTTTTCTAGATAAACTTTATTGATATCGGTAATTTCTAATTCTCCACGCGCAGACGGTTTGATATTCTTGGCTATTTCGACTACTTCGTTATCATAGAAATACAGACCTGTTACAGCATAATTTGATTTCGGCTTCTCAGGTTTTTCTTCAATAGACAAGGCGTGCATATCGTCATCAAACTCCACTACACCAAATCGTTCAGGATCATTTACATGATAGCCAAAAACAGTTGCACCTGATTCTTTTGCAGCAGCTCGTTGAAGCATTTTCGATAGACCGCCGCCATAATAAATATTGTCTCCTAAGACTAAACAAACACTATCAGTGCCGATAAACTTTTCCCCAATAATGAATGCTTGAGCGAGGCCGTCAGGACTTGGCTGTACTGCATAGTCAATTTGCAGTCCTAAGTCTTTGCCATCGCCGAATAACTCTTGAAAGCGAGGAGTATCTTGAGGAGTGGAAATAATTAAAATTTCTTTGATCCCCGCCAACATCAATGTAGACATTGGGTAAAAAATCATTGGTTTGTCATAAATAGGCATCAATTGTTTAGAAGTTGCTTTTGTTAATGGATAAAGGCGTGTTCCTGAACCGCCTGCTAAAATAATCCCTTTCATTCATTACGCTCCTTAAATAATTTACTTGTATTTCTCACCACAGCATTATCTCATTTCTAGAAAGCTTTGTCATTCAATTCAAAGTTTTGAAATGAAAATGTAACTTTTATTTATCAAATACCTTTCTCATGAACAGGCTTCTTATTAAACCCCAGCGCCACACGAATTGCTGGCCAAATGAAGCGGATGTTTTGATTTCACTGGCATTTTTTTCATGTCTTCGATACAACGTTAACTGCTTATCAATAAGTTCGATACGGTTGCCTGCCATTGCACCGATCCACATATCATGCATTGGAATTGCTTGCGGAAACGGAAGAATAGCTGGCTTCAACTCTCTTCGAAAAGCCATGCCTGCTCCGATGTATTTATTTTTAAGCACATTTCGTAAAAATCCGACTTTTACATTCCGATAGGCAAAATAGGAGGGTTCAATCACTTCAAGCTGCTCATCGACAATTCTCAAATCAGAAATGACTACCTGTGTCTCTTTTTTTTCATCAAATTTTGCTTTTGTATCAGCAACTTTATCGGGAAGCCACACATCGTCTTGGTCGGCCAAAAAAATCAGATCGCCTGAAGCCTGCTTAATTGCGTGTTCAAAATTCTTGATAATGCCTTTTTGCGGTCCTTCCAAAAGTTTGATTCGGGGATCTGCGCGATAAGAATCGAGGATATTTCTTGTCTTGTCAGTAGAGAAGTCATCCGAAATAATCAGCTCATCATCAGGTGCAAGTTGAATTAGAATGCTGTCCAGCTGTTCTTGAAGATACTTTTCTCCGTTATAAGTGGCTACACATACTGATATCATAAATGATCCTTCCTAAATGACAAGTATTCTTTCCATGTTCTTCGGCTGAATCGGCACATTTTGGGTGAAAGTGCTTGTTTTATTGTTCGAAAAAAAAGCTGTTTTTCATGTTCCTTTTTCTTTTCTTTATCGAAATCCCTATAGAATTTCGATTCACTGGTAAGAATCTGCTCATATCTTTCCCTAGTCATCGTTTTATAATGCATGACTGAAAGATCATGATTCAGCTTTTGGTTTGCGATCAAAAACCGAAAGCCTTCTTGATGTAAGCGAAGAAAAAGCCAATGATCTAAAAAATCCAGCGGAAAAGCATCATTGAATCCGCCGATTTTTTTTATAGCCGCGAGAGTGACTGCGGTGCCGGAATTGATTGCCATAATCCGCTGTTTTTGCTCACCGATAGCAGGATATGCCAGATTTCGATTGATGTAACGATCAGCTAAGACCGGTGATACCTGAGTTGTGCCACTGTAAATCAGCGGCACAACAGCACCTATTTCAGTTCCGATCGTCTCAGTCATAAGAAAGTTTAGGTAGGCTTTTGTCAGCTCCGTATCTTGATCCAAGAGAAGCAGCAAATCAAAATCGCCGCTAGACGCAGACTTAAACCCTTTATTGTATGCTTTGGAGAGGCCGGGATTGGCTGGATCATGGAAATAGCTCACTAATGGATGCTGAAAAAAAGGCTCATCATGACTATGTGGACTGTTATCATAAACCAGCAATTGGATTTGCTGGTTCTTCACCGCTTTTTCCAAAAGCGGTGAAGCCGACGCTTCTTGCCAGCTTCTTTCATACATTACGATCGTCACAAATAAACGGTTCATCAAAACAGCCTCCAACCCCATTTATTAAAAAATTTCATCATCGAATGCATAAACACCAAAAAGAGTTTTGCACTTCTATGAGCTCCTTTGCCGTATAAGTGCACGACTTTTTCAAAGGGCGTATACAAAATGCGGTACCCCGCTTTTTCATATCTCAAACACAAATCATTGTCTTCAAAATACATAAAGAACTGTTCGTCAAAGCCGCCGATTTCTTTAAAGCGAGCGATTTCTACCAGCATAAAACAACCAGAGCCCATTCGGATATAACTGGTTTGATCTTGTGGAAGGTCACGGCACTCATAAGCAGACAGTCTTTTTTTAAATACTTTTTTTACCCAATGAAACGGAATAAATCGCAAGAAATAATCGAATACAGCTAATCGTTTTCTTACTAAATACTGAATAGAGCCATCTTCGTTCAAAACCTGAGGAACTACGACAGCTGCTTCATTCTCTTGAATTCTTTTTAATAATCCTTCAATTGATTCTTTCGTGACAAGAATATCAGGATTGCAAATAAATCCGTATTCTTGCGTTGCATTCATTAATAATTGATTGTGTCCATGACCAAATCCAAGATTTTCATTGGCTGAGATGACAGTGACAAATGGATAATCTTTCATTTTAGCAATGTATTCTGCTTTCGAATTATTATCAAATATTTTCACTTCAAAGCGTGGATCCTCTCCTATCTCTTTCTCCAGATGATCCAATGTTTTGAATATATCACGACTATTATGTGTCACAATACTGATGATTATTTTATTCGTTTTTCTATTATCCATAGTGTATTGTCCTTAATGTTATAAAATGAGAGATACTAGTCAATTTGTTATTATATCACATCCCCGCGCGTAAAAAAAGCACACTCGAGCAAGCAAAGCGATTTCTTCTATTCAGTCCCAGCCGCCCTTTGGATTGCTGCTTGCTTCTTTTCTGAAGTAATCCCTCATCGTCAAGAGCAGATAAAAAACACCAGCCCCGCTAGAGACTTTCTAGCAAGGGATGGTGTGATGAGTGAATCATTTACGCTTTCGCACAAAATTTGTTTAAATTACGGATAAATCCGATTCAACAACCGTGGAAATGGAATGGATTCTCTTACGTGCTCGATTCCTGATAACCAGGTAACGGTCCGTTCTAATCCAAGACCAAAGCCGGTGTGAGGAACTGAGCCGTACTTGCGTAGATCTAAATACCATGAATATTCATTTTCGTCCAAGCCGTGGGCGCGGATTTGTTCTAGCAGGTATTCATGATCGATGGCACGTTCAGAACCGCCTATGATCTCGCCATAGCCTTCTGGTGCGATCATATCGGCACAGATCACGACATCTTCTCTCGTTGGATGTGGCTTCATATAGAAAGGTTTGATGGCTTTTGGATAGTTTAAGATAAAGACGGGCTGATCGAATGAATTGGCAATAAAGGTCTCATGTGGTGAGCCAAAGTCATCGCCCCATTGAATATCATCAAAGCCGTTCTTTTGTAATAATGCCACTGCATCATCGTAAGAGATTCGTGGGAATGGTAATTTGGTGTATTTTTTCAAGACTTCACGGTCACGGCCTAAGACGTCTAATGCATAGTCACAGTTATCGAGCACATTTTGCACTAAGAATGCCACGTACTGCTCTTGGACTTCCAAGCTTTCTTCTTGGTGCATAAAGGCCATTTCTGGTTCAATCATCCAAAATTCAATCAAGTGACGACGTGTCTTTGATTTTTCGGCACGGAAAGTTGGTCCAAAAGAAAAGACTTTGCCAAACGCCATAGCGGCAGCTTCCATGTACAATTGACCAGACTGAGACAAATATGCTTTTTGATCGAAATAGTTGGTTTCGAATAAATCAGTCGTTCCTTCTGGTGCTGATCCGGTTAGGATCGGTGGATCGATTTTGATGAAGCCATTCTTGTTGAAAAATTCATACGTTGCCCGAATGATTTCGTTTCGGATTTGCATGATGGCGTGTTGTTTTGAGGAACGCAACCATAAATGACGATGGTCCATCAAGAAATCTGTTCCGTGTTCTTTTGGTGTGATTGGGTAATCATGGCTTTCCCCAACAACCTCTAAACCAGAGATACCAATTTCATAGCCGAATTTTGAGCGGCTGTCTTCTCTGATTTCCCCAGTGACCAGTACGGCAGTTTCCTGATTTAGATTTTTCGCTAATTGGAAAACTTCTTCCCCTACTTCACTTTTTACAACGATTCCTTGAAAATACGCTGTTCCGTCACGAAGTTGTAAAAAGGCGATCTTGCCGCTAGAACGTTTGTTAGCAACCCATGCTCCGATTTGAACGGTTTCGCCAACGTGTTTTTTTGCATCTAAAATTTGAATAGATTCCACTTGATTCTCTCCTATCTAATTAATAAAGGCACCATAGAGCATTTTAAGCTTTTTGGCGTTTCTTTTCAACAAAATCATGGATTCGTTTGGTAGCTTCCGCTAACGTGTCCCAATCAGTTGCATAGCTGATGCGTAAATAATCTGGTGTACCAAAACCAGCACCAGTCACTACTGCCACGTGGGCTTCCATCAGCAAGGCCTCCACGAAGGCATCAATGGTTTGATAGCCGCACATCGTCATGGCTTCTTTGACATTTGGGAACAAGTAAAACGCGCCTTGGGGTTTCGTCACCTGAAAACCAGGAATAGCGGCAATTAGCGGATATAGTTTGTTCAAGCGCTCTTCGAAGGCCTGACGCATCACTTCGATCGATTCTTGATTCCCAGTCAGTGCCTCAACTGCTGCGTATTGGCTAGCAGCCGGCGGGTTGCTAGTAGCTTGGGAAGCGATATCGATCATCGCTTTGATGATTTTTGCATCGCCGACAGCAAATCCGATCCGCCAGCCAGTCATAGAGTAGGTTTTAGAAACGCCATTGATCACGATGGTTTGTTTGCGTATCTCTTCTGATAAGCTTGCGATCGATGTAAAGGTATTGCCGTTATAAACCAAACGACCATAGATATCATCGGCAATGATCCAAATATTATTTTCCACTGCCCAGTTGCCGATTGCCGTTAACGCTTCTTTTGAGTAAATCGCCCCTGTAGGGTTGGCAGGCGAGTTTAAAATGATGGCTTTCGTTTTCTCTGTACGAGCAGCTTCTAATTGAGCCACAGAAACTTTAAAATCGGCTTCTTGCTTGGCTTCAACAAACACAGGTGTCCCTTGCGCTAAACGGACTTGTTCCGCATAGCTGACCCAATAAGGCACTGGAATGAGTACTTCATCCTCTTCATCAAGGAGCGCTTGAAACAGCGTATAAAGGGCAAACTTCGCGCCATCTGTCACGATCACTTGGTTTGAATCATAGTCAGCACCATAAAACTCTTTCATATAAGCAAGAATCGCCTGTTTTAACTCAGGAATCCCCGCAGTTGCTGTGTAAAAACTAGCCTTGCCGCTCTCAATCGCTGCGATCGCTGCTTGGCGAATGTTTTTCGGGGTAATAAAGTCGGGTTCACCGACAGTTAGACTTAATACGTCTACACCTTGGTCCGCTAACGCTTTTGCCTTAGCAGATGCCGCTAACGTTGCGGAGGGTTCCAATTTTTCTGCTCTTTTTGAAAGTACCATGTTTATCATCCTTTCTACGATCCAAAATTTATTCTATCATAAGCGTCTTCCTATAGTTCAGTGATCGCTTTGATTTCTTCGCCATCTTTGAAACCAATCAAATAATAGTTCAAACGACCATCGCCATCTTTCGTCATGACTTCCCAAGTTGGCTCGCCTTCAAAAATACCCAATGCGGCCTTTTGGATTTCCTGACCTTGATGATTGTCGCGAACAAATGCCTTAGCTTGTGCTTCCGTCAGCCCATCCGCTTGATTAAAAACAGAAACCTTCTCACCGCTTTTTGGGATGATCACAACGATCTCATTGTTATTCGTATCCTTTCCAACAATGCTAAAGGAGGTTTCCTCACGGGTAAACCAATAAAATTGTTCGACCTCTGCTAAATCGGTGTATCTTTCTGCTATTTCGATTGCTTCGTTTCTTGCTTGTCGCATTGGACGAGAAGAACGGAGATAGAAAATAGAAGCGAAGAGAATAACGACCAGTAAGACTGTGATCGCACTCAGCAAAATAACCACACGCCGATGTTCTTTGTCTTTTGTTTTCACACTTCGTACTCCAATCTTAAATAAAATCCATTATATCAGATGTTCAACTCATTTTTCAAAATCGGCTGCTGCTTTTTCCTCTTGCGCAAAAAAATGTTGGATGTCTTCGGCGATCTCGGTTGGACTTGCTTCAATCAGAGGTAAGTTTTTGGGTAAGCCTTTGACCATTCGTTTGCCATACTTTGTCGATAGCAAGCGTCGATCAAGGACGACCATCACGCCGGTATCCTCCTCGGAACGGATCAAGCGCCCCAATGCTTGGCGCAGCCGTAAAATCGCTTTAGGTAAGGCATCTTCTTTAAAAGAATCAATGCCTTCTGCTTCCAAAAAGGCGTGCCGTGCTTGGACCATGGGTTGTTTAGGGTTCTCAAAAGGCAATCGGGTCACCACAGCGATCTTCAGTGCCTGTCCTGGTAAATCGACCCCTTCCCAAAAACTGCTAGTCCCTAATAAGATACCATTTTCCGCTAATAAAAATTTCTTTAAGATTTTCTCACGGGTTCCGCCAGTCCCTTGAGCAACGATTTCTCTGCCATAATGCAGGGCTTTTTTATTCAATCGATCATAGACATTTTTCAAAGTTTCGTGCGCCGTAAACAACACAAGCGCTGGTTGCGGATTGTCAAACAAAATCGGGACTAACGCTTCGACTAAATAATCCGCGTATTCGGCAGCTGATGCTTGTTGGATCGAGAGACCTTTTTTGATTACATACAGTCGCGTTTGCTTGCTGTAATCATAAAAGGCAGGAATCGTTTTGACTGGCACATCCGTCAAGCCGATCTGATGGGCAAAAAATTCTTTGTTGCCTGGGATCTTCAATGTCCCCCCTAAATAAATGATGTGCTGATAGCGTTGGTACCATGTGCTCTCCACGATCGAATGTCCTTCTAGATCAGCTAACTCAATCACAGCATTTCCTGACTGGGGATGCTTTTTCAGCCAATGAACGTAACGAGGATGCCACCAAGTCAACCACGCGGTCACTGTTTGTTCCTGTGCGTCCATTTGACTAAAGAAATCAAATAAACGGGCAATCACGATCCGTTGTCTTGCATACCACCGATCATTGGTCAACTCGAATCGCTGACGCAGCTGCTGTTGAATCTCATTGATTTCCTGATAATAGAGGCTCAATTTTTGATGTAGCTTGTCCTGCTCTAATGACCCATCATAGAGGTCATGATGCTGAACGACTTGTAATTCTGGGGCATCGATCGATAAGGTGCGAAAATACTGTTCTTGTGTTTCGACCAAAACCGACAATGCATTTCGATACAACGAGAACATCCGTTGCAAAAAATCGTCCTCGGTAATGATCTGGGCAATTTCTTCAAATAGTCCTTCTTCATTCAGCTGTAAAAACTGCCGCTTGAAATGAGCAGAGTCAAAGACATGTTGACTAAAGCCTTCTGCTTGCTGCGGCAACTGTTGGGCTTCATCGATCAACAAATAATCACTCGTTGGCAACAGTGGCTGCGCCCGTCGGTTTTCCTGCATTAAAAAGGCATGATTGACGATCAAAACATTGCTTTGCGCCATCCGCCGATATAAATGTCGAACAAAATCTTGTTCATAGAAGGGTTGATCTTTGGCTAAAAAGTCGACCCCGCGATGGCGAATGTCGGTAAATAAAGGATGATCAAGACGAACTAAATTCAATTCATCAAAGTCACCTGTTTCTGTTTTGGTCAGCCAGACTAAGATCCCCATCTGATATTGGGCGTATTGCTTTTGTTCTACCGGTTGATCCAGCGTCGCTTTAAAGCGCTGCAAATCAATGTAATGACGATGGCTTTTGACCAAGACCGCTTGCAAAGGCTGCTGCAGTACTTGGTTCACCAATGGAATGTCTTTGCTAATGATCTGATTTTGTAAAAGAATCGATGAGGTGCTAACGATCAATGGATTTTCTGGCGTCGCTAAATAAGCGGCTGGAAACAAGTAACCGATGGTTTTTCCCATCCCCGTTTCTGCTTCAATAATCAAATTTTTCTCTGGTTGGGTGTAATGCGTATACACCGCATTCATCAAACGTGCTTGTTGTTTCCGATAGATCAAGTGCTCGCCAAAGCGCTGTTCTTTTTCCGTTTTTACTTTCGGATACGTTTCTTGAAAATGCGTGGCTTCAAAAAGCGGAACAGTTTTTTTTCGCAGGACGACGCCGTCGATCACTTCGAAATCTTCCGCCAACTCTGGTCCTTTTTCTTTCAAAATTCCGTGAATATACTCACTCGTTTGCATCCCCATCTGACCGCTTAAAAGCGCAATCTGTTTAAGAGTCGTCCGTGGTAGCTGTCGCATAATTGCTTCAATGTATAAAAATAAAGCTGCGGTCACTTCTGCATCACTATCGGCTTGATGCGGGTTGTCATGACGAAAGCCGATGCTGTCTGCCAGATCACCTAAGCGAAAGCTGCTTTCTGTCGGCAAAAACACTTGCGCCAATTCCACCGTATCGATCCCTGGAATCGATAAAGGCGGCAGACCGCAACGAACAAATTCATTGCTTAAAAAATGATAGTCAAAATAAATGTTATGCGCCACAAAAATCGTATTGCTGAGTAAGTTGTAGATTGTGTCAGCTATGTCTTCGAAATAAGGCGCTTTGCTTACTTGCTGGTTTGTGATGTGTGTCAATCGTTGAATTTGCTTAGAAATTCTGCGGTCAGGGTTGATATCTGCGGCAAAACGATTAATGATCTTGCCATCTTGGACTAAGACGCAGCCAAATTGAATAATTCGATCAATCGTCGAATCGGTTCCTGTTGTTTCAAGATCCACCACAGCGTATATGGGTTTCATTGTATTCCTCCTTGCACACTGTCTGCATTATACTACAAAATCAATGGCGATTACATCTGTTTTCCCATCGGATACGAGGGTTCGCAGGAAGAAGAACCTTACTATCTAGTATCCGTATTTATCAGCCAAAGGAATTTGTCACTCGTCGCTGATCGCTTTTTTCGACAAAAAAAGAGATCTTTTTTATAATTTACTATAAGGAGGCGAAAAAAATGAATGATTTCAAATACAAACGAGTGATTGTAACGGGGGCTGCTTCAGGGATTGGAAAAGCGGTGGCAGAACAATTTCTAGACCAGGGTGCTCTTGTTGGGTTGATTGATCGCAACGAAGAGGAGCTACAGGAGTTTCTTGCTGACTATGACGCACAAACCCACTATCGTGCCGTTGACGTCACTGAAGCAGAGAAGCTGCAAGAAGCGATGAGTGGTCTTGTGGAAGAACTAGGTGGTCTCGATGTACTTCACGTCAATGCCGGCATCAACGGTACTTGGACACCGATCGAAGAATTGACGGTGGCGGAATGGGACCAGACAATCAACACAAATTTACGCAGTACCTTTATTACCGTCAAAGCTGCGATCCCATTTATGAAAGCAAACGGCGGCAGCATTGTCATTACGAGTTCAGTCAATGGAAACCGCATCTTCAGCAATTTTGGTGCGACTGCTTACAGTACATCTAAGGCAGGTCAAGTCGCCTTTACAAAAATGGCTGCGCTGGAACTTTCTGGTTATAATATTCGGGTCAATGCTATCTGCCCTGGGGCGATCGCAACGAACATCGATGCCAGCACAGAAATTGAAGAAGAGGTTGCTCGCGTTGAGATCCCCGTCAAATATCCAGAACGTTCTCGACCATTAAAACAAGAAACAGGCGTGCCAGAACAAGTCGCCAACCTTGTACTTTTTCTATCTTCAGAGGCTGCGGGTAATATTTCTGGAACGGAAGTCTATATTGATGGAGCGGAATCTTTGCTTTAATACAACAAAAAAACGAAAAATCAAACCTGATCCCCTCACTTGTTTCAAGTAAAACCTGTGAGATGGATCATTTCTTGATTTTTCGTTTTTTCTTTTTGTTTATTTTTCCACCAAAGCTGCGATTTCTTCTAGAAAAGCAGTCTTGCCATAAAAATCTGCATTCAATAACTCGGGAAAAATGGCTTCAAAGAAATAGGTCACACATGGACGATGCTGAAACGCTTTGACCGTCAAAACCGCTTCACGAAACATTTCTTTGAACACTTTGTCGGGGTTGCTTTTTGAGATCTCTTCAAAAGATTCATACAAAAGATCGATCTTATCCGCAATTGCCAAAAGCTGTCCTTCAAGGCTGTTGTCTTTGCCATCCGCCAAGCGTCTGCGATACGTCGCTTGAAAGCTTTGGGGGATTTCTTCTTCTATGAAAGCATCGGTCATTTTTTCTTCAACGGTTGATAACATCGCCCGCAATTCTTTGTTTGCATATTTGACTGGCGTTTTGATGTCGCCGATGAAACGTTCCGTGTAATCATGGTTCAAGGCTTTTTCATAAAGAATTTGCCAATTGACTTGGTTTCCCGCTTGTTCTTCGATATCGGCTAAGGTCTGGGCAATCATGGTTACTCGAAACGAATGAGCGGCCACGCTGTGCTCGGTAAACTTAAAAAATCCAGGTGCTCGTTGGATTTTTTCTAAATTAGCCAATCCAAGAATAAATTCATTCAATCCCATCAGTCTGCCTCCTTTTTTTCTAAGAGTATAACAACTACTTTCTCCGCAAGCAAATATCACGCGCACAAAAAAAAGAGCAGCTAAGCTGCTCTTAAAAGGCATTCACAAATTACGCTTTGTTAACGTTAGTCGCTTGAGGGCCACGTTGTCCGTCTTCGATATCGAAAGTCACTGCTTGACCTTCTTCTAAAGTTTTGAAGCCTTCGCCTTGGATAGCTGAGAAATGAACGAATACATCGTTACCGTTTTCTGCAGTGATGAATCCAAAACCTTTGTCTGAGTTAAACCATTTAACTGTACCTGTTTCCATAATAAAAATCCTCCTTGTGTTTATACACATATTTTGCAATTACTTGTATAAGGTGAAAATGTGGAAGATGTTTAAGATGAAACAAGCTACCATAATTTACCGTAACAAAAACTACACTTTGTATTATAGCACATTATCTTCTTTATGACTAATAGAAAATCAAAAAAAATGAAAACGCCTTTATTTTTTTATAATTCGTAAAAAGACTGCTGCACTAAAGATCTGCAACAGTCTTTTCTTTTTTGTAAACGATTTATTTACGAAGGACGCAACTGCGTTTAGTAGCGCAAAATCGCAGTCAAACTTTTTTCTCCTGGGGCATCTTTTTGTTCCAAAATAGATACCTCGCCGCCATTTTCTAAAACATCGATTGCCAGCGTATTTAACACTTGGCGACGATCGTATTCCGTGTCAGGATCTTCTCCAAACCCATCGGCGAGATTGGAAGTCGCTACAAACAGATTGGCGATCCTGCCTTCTTTAGCTGCAGGTACGATATCAACCAATTGGTCAATAAATTTCCGATCCAACAGCTTGTCGTATTCCCCAACTTCTTTTTGTGTCAACTCCGCAATCAGCTTTTGCGTACACGTTTGGATCTCTTTCAAAGATAACGATGCTGGTGAAGAGGAAATGCTTGGTTCTGCTTTGAAAAAGTTCGTTTTTGCCACTTTTTTAAACAGCGTTTGATTTTCTGGTAAAGCAAAAAGATACATTGGTAAATGCTCTTCGTTTGAAAAATCATTCTTAAAAAATGCATCAACTGCTTGGTAGTAGTTGACGTGATCGATCTCGACTTCTTCATCTTTGGCACTAAAGCCGTGATAAGCGACGCCTTCTCCCCCTGAGTTAGGGCCACCTTGGGCACTGTAATTAAAGTTGCCGCCGCCAGTGATTTCTTCCCCCAGCGCTTTTTCGATCGTTGTCGGTGCCTCTTCTGGCAACTCGACTTCACGCACTTGATTGTTTTCAACTTGATAGACTTGCATTGAATCGCGATTCAACGCTAAGAGATAAAATGGGTAATTAAATTGTGCGTTTTTGATGACAGCTAATACATACGGGGTTTCCCCTACATAATATTGATCATCCACACGAATACTTAACCGATGGACCAGTACATCTTCTGGTGTGATAATCACCGCCACACTCGTTGTACTGTTACGCCAAAATGATTGATCTGCAAGCAGTTCATCAATTTTCGTTTGAAAAAGATCCCAAGAATGTTCTGGGTATTTCTTTTCAAAGCGGCGCTTCGCATCTTTGGCAAAGTTCTTAAATTTGATTTGATCCTTTTCGACATTCTGGTGGCCGACATGCGTATTTAGCATGATCGTGACAAATGGTCCTTTGATTCCGTCAGATATTACCTGCGATAAAAAACTTTTTCCAAATTTTCCCATTCCACATTACCTCCTGCTTAATCAAATACAAATAAAGTGTACCATGCTTATTTTTTTCCATAAAGTAAAACGATTGCACGCGTTTATTTCTTCATTCGTTTTTCTGATTACTCACTATACTGGCTATTTTTCAGCGGATCAGCCAAGGTATTTCTGGTGGCCCATAGAAAGCCTCGTTTGGTCCAAGTCTGAATGGTGGGCTCTTCTAGCTCTTTTAGACTGTGTCCAACGGATTGGAAAAAGACTCTGCCCTTGCCCCATTTTTTGATCCACATCATTGGCAGTATGACGTCTTGGTTAGCTGCATTCGGATGATCTTTAGCGGCAAATGTTGAGGTAGCTAACACAGTGACGGCTGGATCAACCAGACAATAGTATTGCTCCGTCGTCAACTGAGGGATCGATTGAGTATTTGCCGTAATATAGTGATCTGTCGTAAGATCGATGCTATAGGTCGTTTCCAATCCACCAGGATGTGCCAAAAAACAGCCGCCAGTCAGAAACAACCAGCCTTTACTGGCTTGAAAAGCCGAGGCAAAGCCGCCATGAACGCCTGCTAATCCTAACCCTTCTGCTACAGCCTGAGTGACATTTTGCAGCGGCTCATCAGGCAATTCTCCTCGCGTCCAATTCATGATCAACAGATCCAGCCTTTTTAATTCTTCTTTATGATAGAGAGGTTCAAAATCTGAGGCGAGTGTCACCTGATATCCTTCTGACTCCAGCAGTGTTTGGTAAAACTGACTGGTTTCTTTTGGGGCGTGTCCTTCCCAACCTCCGTAAACGATCAATGCTTGTTTCATTTTGTGTTTCCTCCTTTCTTTCTAACTTAGCGAAAAAAACGCAAAAAGCGAAGCAGAACGATTCTCCGTTTTCCTTCGCTAGTAATTTTTTCTGATTTAACGGTTGATTGAACGCCCGACACGATTGATCGTATGGCGCATACCTCTAATTGCAACCGATGTTTCGAAAATATTTTCGGTCGGTGCCATGCCGCCATAGCCGGCATCACCAATATGTTGCAGATCGACCCCACAAGTTTTGTTGATAATGGCTAATTGTCGCAACGTTTCTGGACGCGCGCTTTCTTGACTCGTTCCGATCGCTGACATCGTCAATAAGTCATATTGTTTGGCAATTTGAACAGCTTCGATCAGATCCTTTTCTAGAAAGCCTTGAATCGAGCCAACGGAAGGCAGTAACAAAATATCTGCCCCAGCTTCAGCGTAAGAAATGATGGCTTCTCGATCAACCACAGGTTCATCTGAGCCGGCACTGTGCATTTTCCCAGCGATGATCAACCCAGAGAAATGTTCTTTTGCCAATTTTACTGCTTTAGCGATTTCTCGGTTGGTCACACCCGTTCCAGGATTGCCTGTAAAGCAGAGAAAGTCCACCCCGAGTTCTTGGGCTTTTTTGATGGTGTCAACCGAACTTGTACGGCCTTGACTGATGCTGATCTTTTCACTCATCATTTCCGTCGTAGCTGGGATCGGCTCAAGATTGATGCCGACAGGTCGTCCAATCAGTTGTTTTAGTTGAGGAATCGGATTTTCAATGGGCTGTGTAGGATCAAGCAGCTGCTCCAATGTGATACCAGGCATCCCAAAAATAGCTGGACGATAACAATCAAAGCCATTCAACAAAATCAAGTCAGCCCCAAAAGCTGCCGCGACTTCTGCGTTGGTGATGTCGCCAGCTTGCGGCATGGTTTGAACCACCGTTTCACAGACAATCACTCGTCCTTCGCTCGCTTTAATGGATTGTTTCAATTCTTGCGCCGACATTTCTTTGATTTCACTATAGTTTGCACTTATCAATCGTTTGACCATGTTTTTCTTCCTTTCTTTTCCTTCTCATCTTGCGAGAAACACGAATAACAGGTAAAATATAGCTATTGTGTTCCCTTAGTTAAATGGATATAACAAGTCCCTCCTAAGGATTAGTTGCTGGTTCGATTCCGGCAGGGAACGTTTTTTGAAGAAAAAGATTCCTTATTTTTAAGGAATCTTTTTTTGTTGGAAAGCAAATACCTCTGCCTCGATTTGTTTAGAAATAATCTTCCAGAATCGGCTTTCCGTCTGGTAAGTTTTCCTGAATCATCACTGCAGCTTCCTTCTCCGTTTCCATTTGCTGGAAAAAGACCAAGGAATCAAGGGATTGCGCCTGCAAGAACAGTTGCACAAAACGCTGAATGGACAAGGTTGCTTTTGGCAACTTGGTGTCCGTCGTTTTCATGACCTGATGCTGAGCGTTTTCGATCGTCACTTCATAACACCCATTATTCCATGGGGCATAATCATCCCCTTGAATTTCTATGGCAAAACGACCAGCTTTTTTCAACGTAAATGGATAGCTTGTTAGAAACCCTTCCACATCGACGACTCTTGCCATCATGTCCGGGCGCACTTGGTAGTGAGCCAATGGTTTGGCTGCATTTACTTGCAGGACTTCCCCATCAAACCCTGGTCGATAATGGATCTGCGCTACTGAATCTGCATGGGAAACGATAAACCGATTGAATCCTTGATACGCGTCAGCGGTCAAATAGCCCCACTCTTGAATATCAAAGCGTCCTCCTTCAACAAAGTAGATCAAATACCCTTCAGGAACGCCCGCTTCATTGCGATAAATCGCAAACGTATACGGTCTGCGCAAAACAAACTTGATTTCTTCCCACCAGGCTTGGCGAATCAGCCCACCTTTTTGATGGCGAGGCAATTGATGATAAATCTCGTGAATGATCGGCTGTGCTTCCTCCCAATTCATGCGTTGAATCCTTCCGTTCACTTTCTTCCCATCGGGCCAATGATGCGCATCAACTTCATAAACGGTGCGTTCAAAGGTATATTCATACCCATATCTGCGATAAAACGCAAAGGAGAAAGGTGCCAGATAAGAAAGAACGATTTTTTGTTCATAGCAATCTTTAATGATTTGTTTCATGATCCGATCGATTCGACCTTGGCTGCGATACTCTGGATAAGAAGCCACAAAACCGATCCCTGCCATTGGATAAGTCGTTCCATGAAAATTCACATCAAAAATCGTTGCCATGATTTGGCTCGCTAGTTTTCCATCCTCGTCGTAGGAACCATAATTCCATGAATTCTCCGCAAGCTTGCGATAGCGCTTGATATTTGTTTCATTCAACTCCCACTGAAAGGCATAAGAAACCAATTCCAGTACTTCTTGCGAACCGAATTCGGTCATTTTTTTGACATCTGTCATTCCTTCATCTCCTCTACTTGAAAACACGCAAGAAACGCAAAAAAGGCGTCAGTCGACCCCTTAATATGCTTCTTCCATCATACTCAACATTTTTTTAAATTGCTTGCGTTTGAAATATCCTAGAATGGTGCCTAAGAGCATGTCATTCAATTGTTGGATCATTCCTTCAGAAGTCATTTTTTCTTCATAGTGCAAGGTGCAATGCGCGTCATCTATCGCTTCAATTTGATAGTGTACACGGAAGGTATTTTTTTTCGTCGCCGTTTGGAACGCATAGGCTTGGTTTTTCTTGACTGTTTCAATCGTTATATTGGCATTGCTATCTTTATAAAATTGTTTTAGATAACTATAGCCTTCTAATTGGTCTTCTGTCAACGTTTGATCTGTCGCTTGTTTAATATCATGTAAAACGGAATCGATGATCGTTTTATATAAAAAGTCAGCGGGTACATTCATTTTTTTAGTGATTTCCATCTTGCGCCTCCTTGTCTTTCTTGTTGCGTTTGTGTCCAATTGAAGCCATGATTCCTCCAATAGCCATTAGAATGACTGACGTGATGAGATTCACCCAGTGGTATTCACCTGACTGCGCATTGGCGCTGTATATAAATAACATACTACCGATACTTATAAAAAACAATCCATTTTTAAACATGATATCACCTCACTATTGACTAACGACGTTGAAGTATAGTACTCGGCCCCAATCGGTATTTTTGATTGCGTCCTTGGCAAGCTTCACTGCTTTTTCTTTGTCATCTGCCGTTGTTTCAAAAATCAACTGAATCCCTTTTTTTTCTTTGAAGGTATACTTGATCTCATCTTCTGACAAAGACTCAAGTAATGCTTTGATGTTGTCTTGCTGCATTGCGGAATTTACGATAATCATTTTTTCTCCTCCTAAAAAAGATAGCTAGATGGGTGAAATCACCCATCTAGAACGTTTGCTTCGTTTGATTAGTTCTCTTGGTCTGCTGGGTTGATTTTGTTGGCAGCAATAATAAATGGTGCCCAGATCAATAAAGCTACAGCCAAATTAATGATCGTCAAGATGATTGCACGCCAGTCCCCACCGGTAGCCAAGAAGCCACTTAGGATCGTTGGCATTACCCAGATCACATTTACCACAACTGGTGCAACTAAGCCTAATGTTGTTGCAAAGTAAGCAATTGTCGCTGTAACTAATGGTGCAACAATAAATGGAATGATAAACAATGGGTTCAACACGATCGGTAGACCGAACATTACTGGTTCATTGATGTTAAACAAACCAGGTCCAATCCCTAGTTTACCAACTGTCTTGTAGTCGGCACGTTTAGAAAATAGCAAGATTGCGATCAAGAGCATTAAAGTCACACCTGCTCCACCAGGCCAAACAAACGCTTCGAACGAACCTGCTACCCATTTATAAGGAACTGCTTCCCCTAATTGGTAAGCATTGGTATTTTCAACCATGGCCACACCGTAAATCGATTGTAAAACGGGTCCCATGATATTTGTACCATGTAAGCCAAAGAACCACAAAACATGGACAAGTAATACAATGATAAATACGGCAAAGTATCCTTGAGAAAGACCCAATAATGGTTTTTGGATCGATTCAGAGATCCAGTCAATAATTGGCATTCCAACGAAACGTTCAAATAGATAGTAAATCAAACCTGATGCATATAGCCCGGCGATCCCTGGGATAATTGCTGCGAAAGCACGAGAAACTGCTGGTGGCACTGAATCTGGCATTTTGATAATAATATTTTTTTGCATCAATTTTGCAAAGATAATAACTGAAACGAAACCAAAGATGATTGCGGTGAACAATCCTGAGCCGCCCATATAAGCACTAAATGGGAAATAGCCCCAGCCAGCAGCGCTGATCGTTGAACCATCTGCTGCAAATCCTGATGTAGCACTTGTGCTGTTGATCAAGTCTACTACGTTGGTTGGTAGTGCTTCTTCTAATGCTAAAGAAAGAGAAGCTGATTGTGGAATACCCATAATAAATGCTGCTAAAGAAACCAACGCACCTGATAGTGCATCAACATTGTAAGCCTTTGCTAAATTATAGCCAAAAGATGCTGAGAAGATAACCGCCATGATTGCTAAGGTACCTGTCCAAACTAATCCGTTGACGGCAATCACTGGTGTGAAAAATTTGGTGATTGCATTGTCCGCACCTAGATAAGTGTTTGGAAAATCACGCATGAAGGCGTTCAATAATACTGCAATTGCCCCAGCCATCGTTGCTGGCATCATTCCGATAAAGGCATCCCGCAAAGCAACCAAATGCTTTTGCGCACCAATTTTAGCTGCAACTGGGAGAATGTGTCTCTCCATCCAACTTGTTAATCCATCCATTCTTAATTCCTCCTATAAGTTCTATTCGTCAAAGAAGATTTTTTGATTCATCGACAATAACTACTTCTATCCGTTCAAAGATTATTCGTTATTTAGACGTCGATAGACATCAATGATTTCTTTCGCTAAATCGGTAAATGCGATTGACGTCATTAGGTGATCTTGTGAATGCACTGTCAACAATGTCACGGTCATATGATTGCCTTGCGCTTCTTGTGTCAATAATCCTGTTTGCGAATGATGCGCTTCCACAAGAGATGCTTCAGCATCTTTGATTTTTTGGTCAGCTAATTCGAAGTCCCCTTCTTTTGCTGCCGCGATTGCTTCCATTGCGTCACTTTTTGCATTACCACCATACATGATCAATCCCATAATGGCTTCCAAATTTTGCTCATCCATCTTTAAAAATCCTCCTTACACTTCGATCCTAAAAATCTTAGTTCATTAATGTTTCTGCTTGTTGCAATACTTTTTCGCCGTTCATCATGCCATAGTCTGCCATGTTGATCACGTCCAAAGGAATGCCTTTTGGTGCTAGTTTTTGTTCAAATTGTGATTTCATGAATCGTACTTGTGGTCCTAATAATAGAACATCGACTGGTTTCGACTCCAAATGTTGGTCGGCTTCTGAAGCTGAAACAGCAAAGATATCTGCTTCCATTCCTTTTGCTTCGGCTGCTTTTTGCATTTTCGTCACCAATAGACTGGTACTCATTCCTGCTGAACAAACAAGCATAATCGTTTTTTTCGCCATCGCGTATCTGCTCCTTTCTGTTGTAAGTTACACTTTACTATAAAGCAAAAAGCGTGCCAAAAAAAAATAAGTTCAGACCTTTATATATCAATGGTCTGAACCAATTTTTCTTTTGCACACTCACGGATTTTTCATTACACACTAATATTGTGTGCGGATTCATCATAACTTTTTATTTCATTTTCTAAGAACATTTGTGTTAAATAGGCGATCTCATCTTCAGAGATTTTGATTTGATAGTTTTTCTCTATCTGCAATAAATGAGTTCGCAACACATCTGTTTCGATACGATAGCGTTTTTGGAAGGCCGCCAAATTGGGGAAGGTACGGGAATGTTCCTTCTTCAATAAACTTTCCACTAGAAAGGCTAAATGAATCACTAAGCCCGCATCAACGGTAGGTTCAACAATCACATGCAATTGATTTTGAATTTGATGAACGATTCGCTGCAGACTTTCGATCAGATGATAGACGGACCCCACATGCGTTAAGGTATTTTCTAATGAACGTACGATTTTTTCGATCGGCACTTCATCTGAAACGATCCGCTTCAGTACATTCAACCGATTGTCATCAAAGACATCATAGGCAGAAAAGAACGGTATATTTTGATAATCGATCTCGACGGTGCCCGCAATGGCTTTGATCTCATATTCTTCTAGCAAGCCATCAATATGTTTCTTGAAGGTTTCTTTTTCAATAAATTGCATTTGAATGATCTCGACTTTTGATTGATCGACGACGGGATAAATTCGTTGATAAAGTTTAGCAGCGACACCTTCTCCAGTAAAGCAAGTGACGATGACTGCTTTTTTATTGCCCTTCGCTTCGCGAACTGTGCGGAACTGTTCTTGCACGATGGTTTCAAAAGAACGCTGAATGTTTTGATAAATGTCTTCTAAACTTCGGCCACTTTCCGCCATTCGCAAAGCCTCTAAGACGATCATCGTACTGACCATCGAGATGGCTTTCGTACGAATTCCGGTCTCTTCAGAAATCAAATTCGCAAATGAATTGAGGGAACCCATATCAGTTAAAAGCAATAAGCCGTTGCTCATCTTTTCCTTATTATCAGTGACATAGTACAATAGCTGCTCATACATTTGACCGACTTCCATATCTAAAGACATATTCATCGCTTGGCCGTGGTCGGTTTCTAGCAGCTCTTGTGCCGTTTCCAACATACTGCTGGCAGTCGCCTTGCCGTGCATCAAGACAATGATCTCGACTTTTTCAAGGGGCAGTTGCGAGGGTTGTTTGACTTGAATCGCTAAAAACATACTGATAAAGCCGATCTCATCGAAGGGGATCTCGACATGGCGTTCTTCTTCGATAATGGTCGATAGATCCATTGCCACCTGGAACTCGGATTTCAAGTTTTTTCTGACTGTATTCAAATCTGGGTGAACGATCATATGTCCTTCTTTGACACGTTCCAGTGTACTTTGCAGATGCAGTGCAAAGGCAAAGCGGGCTTTTTCACTATAGGTTCGAGACAATCTTTGCCCAGCTAGATCATAAAGAACATTTGTCAGTTTCCAAATGTCTTCTGGAATCAGTTCTTTATGAACGGGATTTTGGATCAATTCTTCGACATACTTTTCAAAGTACGCATCGACATCTTTAGAGATCAAATTTTCCAGATCGACATTGGCTACGCCCGTTTCAATCAGCGAGCTGACTTTTTCTTCGATCTCGTTATACACTTGCATATTCCGTTGTGGATCACGAGACCAGACGACATCTGGGTCGCCAGGTTCAAAACTTAGAAAGTCGCCTTTGCCATCCAAAAACCGATCCAAGCGTTCCGACATTTCTTTGATCTTCAACAAGCCTTTTTGAACTTGCAAGGAGCAATCGCCTTTTCGAATCAGCAAGTGTTTTTTTCCATAGGTTCGATAATGCAAAAATGCTTTGGCACAGACGAGTTTAAGGTCGCGCTTGATTTGACCAATGTTGCCTTCTGCATCATAGAGCATAAAGGCCAATATCGCATCTCGTTCGACATCGATTCGTTGGTTCAGACGGGTCGCCTCTTGCTTGATAAACAACGAAATGATTTCATACCGTTCATCTAAGGAACGACTTTCCACATTTGGCAAAGTAATAGCCATGGGAATTCGCCGATTGAAGGTCGTTAAAAAGGTTTCTGATGATTCCGTGGTGGCACCGATAATCTGCACGGCGGCTTCATGAACTTGATTACTTTCCCCTAATGGACGGTAGATCCCTTTATCAATGAAGGTAAAGAGCATTTCTTGCCCTTCTGGCGGCAGTCGATGGATCTCATCTAAGAACAGGATGCCGCCATCGGCTTTTGCCATCAACCCCGGACTATCTTCTGCGGCACCAGTGTAGGCGCCTTTTTTGATGCCAAAGATGTGACCAAACAACAATTGCGGATTTTGTGCATAATCCGCACAGTTAAAGGACACGAATGGGGCATCTTTTTCTAACATATTTGATTCAACCGCAAAGTGATACATACATTCGGCAAATAAGGATTTACCGGTACCTGTCTCACCAAAAATAATGGTATGGAGTCCTCTAGGTGGATATAAGATCGCCGCTTTGGCTTGCTGGATACTTACTTTCAAGGAAGCTTGGACTCCAACCAGACTTTCAAAACTAACTTCAGAGGAAACATCCACATGGACCGTTTCTTCTAAAGGCTCATAAACAACCGGACGGCCGGAACGTTTGCCGATTTTCTTTTCTTTATAAAGCTCACTGAGATAACGGCTTGCATTGCTGCGATCGATTTGTAAGATTTTAGCGACATCAACTGCGGTCAACCCTTGCTTATGCAGTTCGATCGTTTGAAAAATCTCTTCTTTTCGCGAATTCATTCGATAGCCTCCTCATTTTTTTACACACTAATAATAAACAACGTTAATGGTAACACAAAAAGACGCTCAATGGCGTCTTTTTCCTTTGTCTTTTTGCTTTTTCGTCTTTTTCTTGCTCTTTTTGACAGGAGTGTGTAATTTTTCAGGCGTTTTCTTGGAAATTTTCTGCACACTTGCTGTTTTCGTTTCTTTCTTGCTTTCTTTTTCGACAACAGGTGCTTCTGTGTGTAACTGTCCCCCATGCAGATAGACTTCCTTGAGTTCTATGGACAACTGATTCGCGATTTTTTTCAAATCCTTCAACGAATGGTCTTGAACGATCGTGACGACGGTTCCTTCTTTGCCCATTCTCCCAACGCGTCCTGCGCGGTGTAAATAGGATTCTTTTTCTAAAGGGACTTCTGTATTGATCACGTAAGGCAGATCCACGACATCTAAGCCGCGAGAGGCGACATCGGTCGTCAATAGTTCCACTAGTTTTCCTTGACGAAAGCTCTCTAATGCACCTTTTCGTGCAAGTTTGTTTTGATCAGATGCCAGAGAGGCCACCGGCAAGCCATGAAACAATAGCTTTTCTTCCGCATTCCCCATTGTGCTTAATTCATTGAAGAAAACCAAGGCTTGAAAGTTTGGTAAATGAGCAAAGCGTCTTAAAGCATCCACGATTCGTCGTTGCGGATAGTTCAAATAGTAATGATGGATGACGCCTTTGCTCTGATCTTCTTGGGTAACATCAATGATCAGCGGCTCTTTTGACACGAATGGTCGAATCTCATCGATCACTTCGTTCGCGGTTGCTGAAAAGAAACTACGCTGGATTTGTTTTGGTAATGTTTGATTGATCTTGGCTGCCAGGGTGAAGGCACCCTCTTTCAATAATTGGTCAACCTCATCCAATACCAACGATTGCAGCTGCTGGGTCTTGATTTTTTTGGCTTTGATCAACTCTAACACACGGCCTGGGGTACCGATCAAGACCTCGGGTTTGTCTTTTAGTTTTTCCACTTGGCGTTTTGTACTTGCGCCGCCAATTAGTGGCAGAACGGTCAAACCAATGGCTTGGGCCCATTCCCGTGCTACTTCTGTGACTTGCATCGCTAATTCTTGTGAAGAAGTCAAAATCAACAGCTGATTGCCTTGCTTTTTTTCAACCTTCGTTAACAATGGCAAGAGATACGCCAACGTTTTACCTGAACCGGTCGGTGAGATTCCTATGACAGACGCGCCGTCTTTTAAAGGACCAAAGGTTTTTTCTTGGATCAAGGACGGTGCGTGATACCCAGCCGCTTGCCATTTTTCCTGCCAGACGTCTGGCAATTGTGTCAATTCAAATACTGTCATAAATGTTCCATTCCTTATTTTTTATCTGCATCAAAAATGATGTCGGCCTGCTTACGCATCAAAGAGACGGTTTCATTGACACTGCGGGCAAGTTCCACCCATTCCTCATAGCGTTGTCCTTGTTTAGGATCATCTTTGTTTTCAATGATGTCTGCAAAGTCTTGCGCTTCTTCGATCATCGGATTGTCTAAAGCAGCGACTGCTAATGGATGCGTTTGTTTTGTTTGGCGTTCATAAAATGCTGCTTCTTCAATAGCATTGACGGCATTTAGGTCTAATGTCCCGTCTTCAAAATAAATTTCTGATCGTAACTCTGAATCAGCGATTTTGCCTGTTTGGATCGTGACATCAAAATCAGCATAGCGTAGCACAGCAGTCCCGATACCATCTACACCGGTCGGTAATTTGCGCGCAAAATAATGAACGTCCTGCGGTTTACCAAACCAAGCGACCGCCGCATATACTGGATACACACCCAAGTCTGCTAAAGCTCCGCCAGAAAAATGTGGAGAAAAGATATTTGGTTCCTCCCCAGCTAGTACAGCGTCATAACGAGACGAGTATTTCATATAAGAAAAGTTCGCCCCAAGAATGGCACCGCGTGTGGGTAAGAATTCGGCTACGGTTGAAAAACTCGCTTCATGAATGTTGCGAGCTGCTTCAAAGAATAAAACCTGTTGTTGGTTTGCTAGGTCAATGATCTCCGCCATTTCCTCAGTCGTTGAAAAGGCTGGCTTTTCCACAATGACATTTTTTCCTGCCAAAATACCTTGCTTGGCTTGTTCAAAGTGCAAACTGTTCGGAGAAGCGATATAGACCGTGTCCATATGAGCTAAGCCAAAAAAAGTGGCCAAATCGGTCGCATATTCGATGTCCCCGTATTTTTCCCCAAAGCGTTGCGCTGTGGCTAATTTCCTTGAGTATACGGCTACCAATTGATACCGTTTGGTTTCGTGGGCTGCTTGTACAAATTGATCGGTGATCCAATTTGTGCCGATAATCCCTAAATGAATCATGTGTTTTCCTTCTTTCTTCTATAGATTGGGGTCGTCAAATTCGACGTTCAAATCAAAAGGGATCGGTTCTTTGACCGCGATCATCCCTTGGTTTACCTGGCAATTATAAGCAAACACTTCGACACCTTTGCTTTGCGCGTCAGCGATCTTATCGGCCAGATCCGGCTGCATCTGTCGATGGATCGTGGCGATTTGCACCACTTCAAATTGGATCATAAACAAAACCGCCGCATAATAGCCTGCTTCTTTGGCATGGATCAATTCATTGACGTGTTTCAAGCCGCGAATCGTTGGCGCATCTGGGAAAGCGCCGATTTGCTTGTTTTCAAGTGTCATCCCTTTAATTTCTATAAACCCTTTTTCTTGTTCGTCTGTTTCAAAATAAAGATCAAACTTAGACATCCTATAGACGACTTCACGCCGCAAGAGGGCAATTTTCCCTTTGATATTTGGCAACTGGATCGTTCCATCCAAAAGGCCTTCATAGCCTAACCGATTGGGTACTTGACTATCAATATTGATCCATTGGTCTTCTTTCTTGACTGAGATCAAATCGTAATTGGTTTTACGTTTCGGATTGTCCCAATATTGGAGGGTCACGAGTGCCCCTTTGTGCAATAGTTCTTTTCCTCGTCCCGTATTTTTCACATGGACGATCACTTCTTGCCCATCGACTAGACATCGGGCAATGAATCGGTTGTCGCGAACGAGAAACGTGGCTAATAGGGTATTCGGATAATTCATTTTCTCACCTGCTCTTTTGAATCATAGCATATTTTGATAAAAACTTCTAAACTTCAAACTAAAGTACCATGCTTTTTTACCTTCTCATGGTATACTTATGGCAATTATTTTCTAGTGTGCAGAAGCGGGCATCTTGTTCACAAGGTGCAACTAGATGAATCGTAAGTGATAGGACGTGTATA
Source organism: Enterococcus sp. DIV1368d (assembly GCF_050542975.1). NCBI lineage: Bacteria > Bacillati > Bacillota > Bacilli > Lactobacillales > Enterococcaceae > Enterococcus > Enterococcus sp. DIV1368d. The sequence goes on from NZ_CP172939.1 coordinate 2,366,134, forward strand.
AATGAAGAAAAGGTCTCTATTGATTGGTTTATCTCTAGCAACGGGCGTGGTCAGCTCCTTGCTGTTGCGAAAGGAAAAACAAAAAAATGAAAACCGCCAAAATTTCATTGGAAATTGGCGTTTTACTTCAAAGACAAAAGAAGATGTCATTTTAGAAATTGCCAATGATTATTCATTGACCATCGAAGGCAAACCGTTGTCTGTTTCCATTGTTGAACTGACTCCGATGCGATTAGTGTTACTGGACACATTTGGCTATCATTTAGTTCTGGAACAAAAAGGCTCCGTTATTACTTTATATGATGAAGCAGAAGATTGCCACTATTCTTTGACAAAAATCACGTAAGGGACCTGAGAAGATCGAGTTCATGTTTTCTTCACATTTTCTTCGGTCAATTCTCAGACTTTTTATCAGCATTTCCTGGCAATCCATGCTATCATTAACTTAACAAGTGGTTGAACAAGGTGTTCCGTTGAGTGATGTTTGATCGTTCATAGATTAAGGTGTAGGTTCGATTCCTACCTTCCACATTTATTTTAAACAGAAAGAAGGGATTTTTATGTTAACGACCTTTATTTCACTCTTTTCCATCTTTGCTTTAGCTGCGTTACTAGCTGGGACATTCTTTTTAGCAAAATTGGCCATGCAACAAGAAACGAGAGCAGTGAAAGTTCCCGTCAGAGCCCAAAACCAAAACCCGAGAATCCATTCCAATCGTCGCTAAGTGAAATCGTTTGACCCGATGTCAATTCAGAAAAACTTGTCTTCTTTATTAAATAGGAAGGCAAGTTTTTTTTGCTGCCTGTTGCCCTTAGGTCTTCTAGTTTGTAATGGTTTACCAACGCCCATTCCCCATTTGAGCGGTCTTCTCGCAATTAAATGCTAAGTTTTCTCTTAGAGTATTGCAACAGCGGATACTCTTTGTTAAAATTTTTGCTTAGATACAACTTAAAAGGAGCTACTACATATATGCAGAAAATAACCAAGTTCGGGTATTCCTTCGTTGCTGCTTTGGCAATCCTCTTTGCTGCTGCCGGCATCCCCCTCGTTTCATATGCTGATGATACAGCAATGAGCATCGAAGAGATCCAAGATTTTTCGATTGACGCCAAAGCCGCCTACTCCATTGATTTTGACACAGGGAAAGTGTTGTATGATCAAGATGGCGAGACAGCCATGGGTATTGCCTCCATCACCAAGATCATCAGCCTCTACCTTGTCGCTGAGCAAGTAGAACAAGGAACGATCGCTTGGGATGATCCTGTCCCTATTTCAGATTATGCCGCAAATCTCAGCGTGTCCCCTAACTTATCAAATGTCCCTTTGCATCAAGACGTTACCTATACAGTAAAAGATCTGTATGATGCCAGTTATATCCAATCTGCAAATGCTGCAATCGTCGCGCTCGCGGAGCTGATTGCTGGGTCTGAAAGTGCCTTTGTGGATTTAATGCAAGAAAAAGTGCAATCATGGGGCATCACCGATGCAAAGATCGTCAATGCTTCTGGCTTGAACAATGCTTATCTAGGGGAAAATATTTACCCAGGATCAACTTCAACTGATGAAAACGAACTATCCGCAAAAGATGTGGCATTGATTGCCCGTCATTTGTTACAAGACTTTCCAGATGTTTTGGAAGTAACCAGCCTTTCAACGAAACAATTTGGTGAAGGTTCCTACTCGCCTGTCGAGATGGTCAATTGGAACTGGATGCTTCCAGGTTTTACGAATACGAAAGATGGTGTCGACGGTCTGAAGACTGGTACGACAGATATGGCAGGCGCCTGCTTTGTCGGAACCGCCGTTAAAGATGGCCAACGAATCATCACCGTGGTGCTAAACGTCAATGGTCATGCAGAAAATCCTAGTGTTCGTTTTATTGAAACAGGCCGTTTGATGGATTACTCGTTTGACGCTTGGGAACAAGTAGAGATTGTACCAGAAAATGCGCAACTAGAAGATACCCAGACGGTTGCAGTCAAAGATGGGAAAGAATTGAGTGTGCCCGTTGCCTTAAATCAAGGTTTGACCTTATGGGTACGTGGAGATATGGATGCCACCGCCTTTGAAACAACCATTGACTTTAATGAGCATTATCGTGATTCTGCCCTGCAAGCGCCATTGACTGAGGGCACAGAAGTCGGTACCGTAAGTGCTTCGATTCCAGCTGATACGCTTGGTTATATTGATGATTCCGATCATGACGAGACTGCAGGATTGATCACAACACAAACAGTGGAAAAAGCCAACATCTTTGTTCGTGCTTGGCGCGGCGTGTCCAACTTTTTCAGTAATCTTTTTTAACCTAAATAAAAAAATCTGTCCGAAGCAAAGACTGCTTCTCGGACAGATTTTTTTTATTCTACTGTTTCCACCGTTGCTGTTGCCAATGGCTCCACAGGGAAAAACAATTCAACTTCCCCCTCCTTAAAATGAGGAAGATACCTTTCTTGGATGGCTGCTGACAACTGGACGTTGTTTTCTGGTAAAACTTCCATCAGCATTTTTTCAGTCATCATCGTTAAGTTTTTTTCATCCGTTTTTACAACGAGATAGGTCATTGCGGGCATTTCCCAACGGACCCAACCGACAGGAGGAAAATTTTCTGTCTGGACTTGAACGCCTGCCAAGTAGCGACCGGTTTCTTGCCAAGGCTCTAACCAATTGGTGCCATCACTCATCAAGCCCCAAAATTCCAGTTCTTCTGCCTTTTGATCACTTACGAGAAATTCGATCTCTTCAAAATCCTTTGTTGCAAGTTCCCAGAGCGCTGGTACCCAAGAAGCACCTTCTTCTGCTAACCCCTTGCCCTCTTTTCCAATCACATAAAAAGCGGGTCGTTCGACGCGAATCACTTCACCTAATTGCATGTTCCTTCCTCCTTCTTTCCTTCATTTTAGCGAATTGCAAGAAATTCAGCAACTTTGACCTTAGCAACAAGCAATTTCTGCCATTTTTCGGTATACTAAGTGTATCGTTAAAGGAGTGAAAAACATGGATTTTACGCAATTGCTGATTTTTGCCATCAGCTATGTGTCGGGCGTGATCGTCGTTCAAAAATGGCGCAAGAAAAAAGATGATCCGGATATTTTCTTTTTTGAATGTTGTTGGACGATTCTAGCCCTGCTAATTTATTTAGCTGTCTCAGAATTACGGACAGGTAGTTTCTTTATTCTGATACCCGTCGCCTTCGCCGGCCTTTTTTTATTTTCTTATCGGCGCAACAAGCACCAACTTGTAAATGGCTTGCTTTTTAATTTGTTCGTGCTGGCTTTTGGCGGCTACTTAGTCATTAATTTATACCGAACCCAAGACATACTCGTAGGTGGTTTACTCGCTGTATTACTGGCAATCTTCGTTGCTGTACTATTATTCGGTTTGGCAACACTCGTGGTCTTTCTTTACTGGAATTCCATTATCGTACTACGAAGAGAATCGCGATCGATCGCCAATTTGTTAACCCTGATCTTAGCGGTGGTTTTGACCGTTTTACTATTTTCAGATACCCTTTTGCACTTTTTCCCAGATTGGATCCGAACCTTATTCGGCATTGTTCCCCTAAGTCTTTTGTATCTGTTTGTAGTCTTTTTGAACTTTTTATCCATTTCAGTCATTTATCAGTTCAACCATCCTCGCTATAATCAGGACTTTATCATCGTCTTAGGTGCAGGCCTTTTGAATGGCACCACGGTCTCCCCTTTATTGGCAAAACGCATCAATACAGCGATCTCGTTCTACGAATCGCAATTTAAAGCGAAAAAAACCGCGCCTCGATTACTGATGTCAGGCGGACAAGGAAGCGATGAGCAGCTGCCGGAAGCTGTTGCTATGAAAGAATATGCGATTGCCCAAGGCGTACCAGAAGGTGAGATTTTAGTGGAAACAAATTCCACGACTACTTATGAAAACATGAAATTTTCGAAAGAAATCATGGATTCACTTAAGCCAAACGGCTACAAAGCAATCTTTGCCTCAAACAATTACCATATTTTTCGTGCTGGTCTCTATGCAGATCAAGCCCAACTTAAAGCGGATGGTATCGGAGCACCTACTGCCTTTTACTATTTACCGAATGCCTTTTTAAGAGAATTTGTGGCAATCCTTTTTATGCACAAAAGACGACATTTAACGGTATTGATCACCTTACTGATTCTCTATGCAGGAGCAGCGATCCTCCAACTTATTTTTGGCTAAACAAACAAAAAAAGTTCTTTGAACCAGTTGGTTCGAAGAACTTTTTTCTTATTGAATCGTGCGATGTTTCTTCCAGAAGCGTTGTTGCCATTTTTCTTTCATGCTGTCTGTAAGGGGTTCTGATGCTTCTTTGATCGCACAATATTTGTCCACCATCGTGACGATATAGCTTTCTTTATAGCGTGGCGGTGCAATCGTTGCTCCCCACATATGTTTCAAGATGATATCTTTTTCTAGATCACTAAGTTCAGTGATTTTTTCGGCATTTTTTACTGCGATTCTTGGATGCATGTACGCATGGGTACCTTCGTCAAACTTTGTAGTACGCCAATCGTAATAAAATAAATCATGAAGGAGTCCTGCACGAGCTGTTGCACGAGCATCGCCGCCCCATTTCTTGGCCAATTTGTAACTATAATAAGAGACGCTGATCGAATGTTCCAAACGTGTGGAGTTCATATGCTGCACAAAATTGGCTAATTTTTTTACAGCTTCTGTTTCTAACAGGTCAGCCACGTAAGACATGTATTCGCTATCTTCTTGCCATTTTTCTGTCATAAATTTTTGTCTGCCACCTTTTTTGATCTGCTTGATTGTTACAAGACAAAGTATAGCACCTATTCCTGCAAGTTTCTAGGTGAGGTGCAATAGATTCAAATAGTTTAACAGTTCCTTAAAAATCTAGCTGACAGCAAAATACATCAAAATACCTGCCGCAATGGCGACGTTCAATGATTCCGCCTGACCATAGATAGGAATATATAGATTTTTATCGGTCAATGCCAACAGTTCCTGATTGACCCCTTGCCCCTCGTTGCCTAAAATGAAGGCAGCCGCTTGTTCTTTAGGAAGCTCGGTATAAGGGACTGCTTCTTTGTTTAACTCGGTACCATAAATCGCCACACCAGCTGCCTGCAGCTGCTTTAAAAATGGCGGGATCGCTCCTTCTACGATCGGCAGATGATAGTTGCTCCCTTGCATGCTGCGCAAGACTTTGGTGCTGTAGAGATCGGCTGTTCCTTCGCCGAGAAAAACCCCGCTGAATCCAGCGGCATCCGCTGTTCGAATCATGGTGCCAACGTTTCCAGGATCTTGCACATTATCTAAAATCAGCCAATTGCCCGTTAGTGTCTGTAAGTCTTGTTCTTGCTTTTCCACCACGGCAAAAATCCCTTGTGGTGTTGGCAAATCAGAAAGCATCTCTGCGATCTCCTCTGTGATCAAATAGCTTTCTTCCTGATAATCATCGAGTTGCCCGTTGGCTTCACTTAACCCTCGCGGGGTCACCAACAATGCTTTGATGGGTACTTGTGCATGCAATGCTTCTTGCACCAAATGCCAGCCATCGATCAAATAGGTATTGGTTTGTGTCCGATGTTTTTTTTGTGTTAGTTTTTTGATTTCCTTGATAAAGGTATTTTTTTTCGATTGAATTTCTTTCATCTTGTCACCTCGATTCATTATAGCATGAGTCAATCGATCTAACTTGTTCTTTTACTGAAAAAACGCTATCATATAAAGCAGAGGAGGGATTGTCCATGAAGAAACTACGAATCCATGTGCAAGGACGTGTCCAAGGCGTCGGCTTTCGTTATACCACAAAAATGCTTGCCGATCAGTTGGGCGTCACCGGATCTGTAAAAAACGAAGCGGATGGTTCTGTTTCGATTGAAGCAATTGGCGATGACAATGCCATCGATGCCTTTGTTGCTGGGGTTAAGGATTCTCCTTCACCCGCTGGGAAAGTAAATCAGATCGACATCCAACCAGACGATGCTATCAAAGAGCGTAGGAGTTTTGATGTAGTGTACTATTAACAATTGAATGTTTTCTAAGTCGAAAGATTGATTTTTCAATGAATTTCTCTTTGTACATTGAAATAGTCGGTCTTTTTTAGTATAGTTATTTTTGTCTAAATTTATTGTGAAGAGGAAGAATAGAATGTCTAAAATGAATAAATGGCTGCTTTCATCAGGATTATTTGGCCTGTTATTAGCATTATCAGGCTGTGTCAGTACCAATGCTGATGGTACGCCGAAAGAAACAGGAATGATTTATCGCTTTTTGGTGAAACCATTAGGGGATATGATCACGATGCTCGTAGAAAACTTCAACTGGTCTTACGGCTGGGCGATCATCGCGGTAACGATCGTTGTCCGTGTCATTATCTTACCATTAGGGATCCATCAGTCTCGAAAAACGATGGTTCAAAGTGAAAAAATGCAGTTTCTGAAACCTCAAGTGGATATTGCGCAAGCCAATTTGAAAAAAGCAACCACTCGGGAAGAACAAATGCAAGCGCAAGCGGAGATGCAAAAAATTTACTCTGAAAACAACGTCAGTATGTTTGGCGGTATCGGATGTCTCCCTTTGCTGATTCAGATGCCGATCTTCTCTGCTCTTTATTTCACCGCTCGTTACACACAAGGAATCCAAAACTCTGAATTCTTTGGCGTATCATTAGGCGACCCAAGTATCCTCTTTGTGGCGATTGCTGGTCTTTCCTACTTGGCACAAGGATATATCTCAACCATCGGGATTCCTGAAGAACAGAAAAAAACGATGAAAACCATGTTGATCGTTTCTCCATTGATGATCGTTTTCATGTCCATGAGTGCACCAGCTGGTGTGACACTTTACTGGGTAGTTGGTGGGGTCTTCAGTTGTATCCAAACGTTTATCACGAATGTCATCATGAAACCAAAAATTCGTGCCCAAGTCGAAGCGGAAATGAAAGCAAATCCGCCTAAAACGGTAGTTACGCCTCGTAAAGACGTAACGCCTGAAAAAACAGAAGCTGTCAAAAAAGCGTTGAACACGACAAAGCCTAACGGAAAAGGTCGTAACGCTGGCAAGCAGCAACGGAAGTAATTCTTGACCAAATCGCTCATTGAGCGGTTTGGTTTTTTGTTGTTTTCAAATGGGAATCAGTTGCTTCTTCTATTGCCTTTCGCTATAGTAAATGAGAGGTGAGCGCATGTTTCAAGCATATATCAATATTTTTGTCATTTTCAGTCTCATGTTTATCGGTTATTGGTTGTCTTACAAACAATGGTTTTCTAATCGAACCGCCGATACGTTTTCAAAACTGGTGTTAAATGTCTCATTACCCGCCAATATGTTTTTGACGATCATTAAAAACTTTACGAAAGACGAGTTTCTCTCATTAGTTTCCGGGATGATCATCCCTTTGCTTTCCATGATGATCACTTACTTCGCCGGTTATTTATGGCGCCGTTTCGCGCAAGTTGAAACCAAACACCAAGGGGCATTTTCCGCCATGTTTACCTTTTCCAATACGATCTTCATCGGCTTACCGATCAATTTAGCTATTTTTGGTGAAAAAGCCGTTCCCTATGTATTGTTGTACTACATCGTAAATACGACATTATTTTGGACCATCGGTATTTTTGAGTTAGCAAAAGATAACCCCGATTTCGGCGAAGCCCGCATTTCCTTTCATCCATTGGTCATGCTAAAAAAGATTTTTTCGCCAGCCTTGATTGGTTTCATTATCGGCTTGATCTGGATGCTGTTCACATTACCACTGCCCTCCTTTGTTGATGGGCTTGGAAGCTACCTAGCAGATTTAACGACGCCTCTATCAATGTTTATTATCGGGATCATCGTGTACTTTGGCGGGCTCAAGAACTTGCGAATGACCAAAGACATTGCTGGTGTCTTGTTTGGTCGCTTCATTCTTTCGCCCCTCGTTGTATGGCTATTAAGCAGAATCATCCCTGTTCCTGAATTGATGCTTTCTGTGTTTATTATTCAAGCCTCTATGCCCGTCCAAAACTCTGTCCCGATCCTTGTACGAAACTACCAAGGGGATGAAGAATTTGCAACTTCATGTCTAGGCTATTCCGTCTTACTGTACATGGTGTATCTGCCTGTTTTGCTTTTTTTCTTTTTTTAGCTAGTTAACGAACTTTGTCGAAAAATACTCGTTACCAAAGGCATTCGCTTCTTTCGGTAACGAGTATTTTTCTGATTTTCGCCAGATTGTGGCTGCTTGGGTCGATTTAACAAACAAGACAAAAAAGCCCATCATGCAGAAACTAGCTATACTAGATGCTGCAATGATGGGCTTATTTTTTTAAGTGAACAGCCGTTGGCTTACAACATATCGAACAACGACAACTGATTTTCATCTGGTAGATCTTTTAGAACACCGTTATCCGTCATGTATTCAATCAATGTCTTAGAAACTTTCCCGCGATTGGCGAGGTCTTCTTTCGATAAGAAGGGACCATCTTTTCGTGCTTCCACGATTTGTTTCGCTACGTTCAGCCCTAAACTCGGTACTGCTCGGAACGGTGCGATCAATTTTTTCCCGTCGATCACGAAGTTTTCCGCATCCGATTTATACAGATCGATCATCCCAAATTCATAACCGCGCTCTAACATTTCATTGGCTAACTCCAGAACCGTCAACAGATTCTTTTCTTTCGTTGACGCATCCAATCCTTTGTCAGTGATTTCTTGCATCCGTTCTTTTACGGCGTCTTTTCCTTTTGACATGGCAATCAAATCAAAATCGTCTGCTCGGACAGAGAAATAAGCACAGTAATAGAGAATTGGGAAGTACACTTTAAAGTAAGCCACCCGCAACGCCATCAAAACATACGCCGCCGCATGGGCTTTCGGGAACATGTACTTGATCTTCGAACAAGAATCGATATACCATTCAGGGACATTGTTCTCCCGCATCGCTTGCAAGTAATTGTCCCGCAAGTCATCAGGAATCTTGTTCCATTGTCCTTTACGGACCGTCTCCATGATTTTAAAGGCCATCCCGTCATCTAAGCCAGCATGGATCAAATACACCATGATATCATCCCGACAGCCGATTACTTCCGCTAGGCTGGCATCTCCGCGACGGATCAATTCTTCCGCATTGCCCAACCATACATCGGTACCATGGGAAAGACCAGAGATCTGCAGGAGTTCAGCAAAGGTCGATGGATGGGTTTGATCCAACATCCCCCGCACAAAGCGTGTACCAAATTCTGGGATGCCTAATGTACCTGTTTTTGAGTAGATCTGCTCTTCAGTCACACCTAGCACATCCGTACCACCAAAAATACGCATCACTTCCGGATCATCCGTGGGGATCGTTTTAGGATCGATTCCTGATAAATCCTGTAGCATCCGAATCACCGTCGGATCATCGTGTCCCAGGATATCCAGCTTCAAGATATTGTCATGAATCGAATGGAAATCAAAGTGGGTCGTTTTCCACTCTGCATTTTGATCATCCGCTGGGTATTGGATTGGGGTGAAATCATAGACATCCATATAGTCTGGAATAACGATGATCCCCCCCGGATGCTGACCAGTCGTCCGTTTGACGCCAGTGGCGCCTTTTGCCAGGCGATCGACTTCGGCTGCTCGATAATGAAGATTATGATCGCGCTCAAAGCCTTTTACGAAACCAAAGGCTGTTTTATCGGCTACGGTACCGATCGTTCCTGCACGATAGACGTATTCTTCACCGAAGAGTACTTTCGTATAGTTATGGGCTTCTGGCTGATATTCCCCTGAGAAGTTCAAATCGATATCGGGTACTTTGTCGCCATGGAAGCCAAGAAACGTTTCAAAAGGAATATCATGGCCATCTTTGTTCAGACGAGTGCCGCATTTTGGACACTTTTTCTCTGGCATATCATAACCAGAACCATACGAGCCGTCTTCATAAAACTCAGAATACTGGCAATCGGGACAATAATAATGAGGAGCTAATGGATTGACCTCAGTGATCCCCGTCATGGTTGCCACGAAACTAGAACCAACTGATCCCCGTGAGCCTACTAGATAGCCGTCTTCATTGCTTTTATGAACCAGTTTTTGTGAGATCAAATAGATCACGGAAAAGCCGTTCCCAATGATCGAATCAAGCTCTTTTTTCAAACGTTTTTCTACGATCTCTGGCAATGGATCGCCGTATAACTCTTTGGCACGGTTGTAACTTAAGTCGGTGATCTCTTGTTCAGATCCGGGAATCTTTGGTGTATACAGATCATCTTTTACCGGAATGACTTTTTCACAGAGATCAGCGATTTTATTCGGGTTCGTCACTACAATTTCTTTCGCTACTTCTGGACCTAAAAACTGAAAAGCGGTCAGCATCTCATCGGTTGTTCGGAAGTGTACATCCGGTAAACTATGTCGATTCAAGGGATTGGCGCCCCCCATCGAATTGATCAAGACCTTACGATAAATGGCATCTTCTTCGTTCAGGTAGTGGGCATTCCCAGTAGCCACAACGATTTTCCCTAACTCTTCCCCCATCTTTACCAGATTCCGAATGATGTCTTCTAGGTCTTTTTCGCTTTTCACGAGCTCCGTTTCCAGAAGATGGGCATAAACTGCTTTGGGCATGACTTCGATATAGTCATAAAACTTGGCAAGTTCCCGCGCTGCATCGACCCCTTTTTGCATCATTGCGACAAAGACTTCTCCTTTATCACAAGCGGTTCCGACTAACAATCCTTCCCGCAATTTCACCAATTCTGAACGTGGGATTCGTGGGACTTTATCATGGAAGTACTTCACATTCGACATCGAGATCAGCTTGAATAAATTTTTCAATCCTGCCTGTGTTCGAGCTAAGATCGTGGCATGGAAGGGTCGAGCTGCTTTGTAGGAGTTCTCGCCCCCCACGTGTCGGTTCAAATCTTCGTGAAGTAGCATGTCATGTTTTTCCATCGCTTCTTTGACAAAGATCCACGCTAAATGACCGGTTGCCTCGGCATCGTAGATCGCTCGGTGATGTTGCTCCAAACTAACGCCGAATTTTTTGGAAAGGACACCTAAACCGAATCGCTTAAACTCTGGATACAAATAACGAGCGAGTTCCAATGTATCAATGACGGGATTTTCCGCTTCTGGAATACCGTATTTTCGATAACTGGTATTTAAGAAGCCCATATCAAATGACGCATTGTGGGCAACTAAAATGGCTCCTTCAGAAAACTCACGGAACAAACGTAAGACTTCTTCTTCTGATTTTGATCCGCGAACCATTTCATCGGTGATTCCCGTCAGTTCTACGGTCGTTCGTGATAACGGATGACCTGGATCGATAAATTCATCAAAGGATGCCTCCACGTTGCCTTTATGCATCCGCACAGCAGCCAACTCAATGATGGTGTCGTATACTGCAGACAACCCAGTGGTCTCCACGTCAAACACGATATAAGTAGCATCGGTCAATGGAACAGGCTGAGGATTGTAGGCAACCGCTACGCCGTCATCCACGATATTGGCTTCCACACCGTAAAGAATTTTAACACCAGCCTTTTCTCCTGCATGATGGGCATCAGGGAACCCTTGTGCGCCACCATGATCGGTGATCGCAATCGCCTTATGGCCCCATTTGCCTGCTTGAGCGACAAAATCCGCCACGTTGTTGGTGGCATCCATCGTACTCATATTGGAATGCAGGTGGAGTTCGACCCGTTTCTCGCCTTCAGGTGCATAGTCTTTGCGGGCTTCGTGTTTGACTTCCAGCAAATCTTGCGCATTCATAACGAGATCTCGCATGAAGGTATCTTCTTGGACGCTACCGCGTACTTTGACCCAACTACCTTTGGCGATGGCATCAAAGACTTGTTCATCTTTTTCATTGTTGGAGAATTTTTTCACACTAAACGATGACGTATAGTCGGTGATTTTTAAGATCAAAATCTTCCGTTTTGAGCGCAGTTCGCGGACTTCTTTATCAAAGACATAGCCTTGGATCGTGACCCGACGTTCTTCCTCAATGATATTGATCATCGGTGTCACAGGTTCGTCTGCGGGAATATTACGTCCAAGCGCGATCGGTCCGTCAAATTCGACTGTTTTGACTTCTTTTTTGCGTTGCTCGTGCGCCATTAAGTTCTCAGCAGCTTGTTGTTGGAACGCTGCTGTTTGCTCTTCCTTGCGTGCTTCAAGTTCTTTTAAGGCCGCCTCCGCTTGCTCTTGATCTAGCTGCGGCAAGATCCGAAATTTTTGAAAGCCGAAGGTACTATAATTTTCCTCAATGATCGGCAAGTACTGCTGCTGCAAAATCGTGATGACCGCATCATTGTTGACTGGCAAAATCACTTTGTTCTCTTGCAGCACAGGCATTTGGTTTTTGATCACTTGATGAACCAATGGCCGATCACAATTTTGATTGGCTAACGCCAATGGCCAATATTCTTGAATGAATTGCTCATCAAAGGAACCATCTTGAGCTTCAATGATGATACGAACTTCCGCAATCTCTTTAAACGCCAATTCAATATGTTGTTTAAAGGACTGATACACCATCACCGGTACTAAACGTTCAAATTGGAAATAAAACGTCCACGCTTTTGATTGTCGATGCACGGTCACTTGTTTGATTTGGGCAGTCTGCATCAACGGATGCTGCCGAAGATTTGGGGCAGCTGCAATTTGGTCTAATAATATCTCAAAGGTCTCTCTTTCTTTTGACAATTGAAGATCCTCCTTTTCTCAGTACTCACTAGTATACCTCTTTTTGCCCTCATTTTCATTAAAAAATCGAGAAAGGATTTCCTCTCTCGATCTACTATTCATTCTTGTTCGTTCCTGTTTATTCCTGATTGGCTAACAAAATCGTCAGGGTCGAAGCGACTTCTTCTTTTCTCACTTCAACGGTCGCACCAGTATGCTTGATTTTGATCTCTACGATGCCTTCTACGGCTTTTTTACCGATAGTCAAGCGAATCGGACAGCCAATCAAATCGGCATCTGCAAATTTGACCCCTGCACGTTCATTGCGGTCATCTACCAGCACTTGATAGCCTACTTGGTTCATCATTTCTTCTACTTCTTCACTTAAGGCATTTTGATAGCTATCTTCAATCGACGTTTGAATGATATGCACATCAAATGGGGCAATTTCTTGGGGCCAATCGATCCCAAACTCATTGCCGTATTGTTCGACGATCGTTGAAAGCAGCCGAGAAACCCCCAGCCCATAACAGCCCATGATGATTGGTTGCTCATCGCCGTTTTCATCGACAACCGTCGCTTCTTGCGCCTCACTGTACTTGGTTCCTAACTTGAAGATATGCCCAACTTCGATTCCTCGCGTAAAGGTTAAGGTTCCTTTTCCATCTGGGGAAGGATCACCTTCTTGAACCAAGCGAAAATCGGCAAAGGCTAATGGTTGAAAATCACGCCCCACATTCGCATTGAGATAATAGCTTTGTTTTTCTGCCGCTGGAACGATCAGATTCGCCATATCTTGGACATGCTGATCGGCGTACAACTGGATCGAATCAGCAAGCGCAATGGGACTACGCAGCTGCGTCTCACTCGTCAGATAAGACTCCGCTTCCTCAACAGTCAGCACCTTCACTTGATCAGCAGCTAAATAATGCTTGACCTTTGTTTCATTGAGGCTGTGATCGCCTCGTAATAACACCATAATGACTTGCTCGTCAACGAGTAATAAAGAAACTTGAACGATTTTTTGCAAGTCTGTTTCGTATGCCTGCGCCAGCGCCTCTAACGTTAAAGGCTCATCCTGTACGACTTTTTGTAATTCTAAATAGGTCTCGTGAGATTTTTTGGCGATGTATTGACTGGTTGCTAATTTCCAATTGGCGACATAATCGCTTTCGGTCGAGTAGCAGATCAGCTCTTCGCCGATCCCCGACAATGCCAAAAATTCTTTCGAATCTCTGCCACCCATCAAGCCATTATCCCCAACCACTGCCCGATACTCGATCCCACAGCGTTTCAATATTGCATGATAAGCCATTTCGTAACGATTATAGGTTTGATCTAAGCTGGCTTCATCGGCATGAAAGGAATAGCCATCTTGCATGATAAATTCGCGGCTGCGGATCAATCCAAAGCGCGGCCGCTGTTCGTCCCGATATTTCGTTTGGATCTGATACAAGCTCAATGGCAGCCGTTTATAAGACGTGATCTCGTTTTTGATCAATGTCGTAAACGGCTCTTCATGAGTAGGTCCTAAAACGATCTCTCGTTCGTTTCGATCGGTTAATCGATACAAGGATTCACCATACAATGAGGCACGTCCTGACTCCTTCCATGGCTCATACGGAAGCAAAGAAGGCATCGCCATCTCTACGGCATCGATTTGTGCCAATTCTTCACGGATGACCCGCTTGATCTTTTCTAACACCCTTTGTGCTAGCGGCAAGTAAACATAAATGCCTGCCGCCACTTGTCGAATATACCCTGCCCTAACTAACAGTTGATGACTTAACGTCTCCGCATCGCTGGGGGTTTCCCGCAATGTCGGAATCAAACATTTTGACTGTTTCATTTTTTTCTCCTTTGCTACAAAAAATCATGTTCACCCGATCAACAATTGATTTGCTTGTGCGTCTTATTTTTAAAAGAAGAAACGTTGAATATCATTCCAGGTAACGAGAACCATCAGCAGCATCAAAAACCCAAACCCAATCAGAGTAATGATGCCTTCTTTTTCTTGGCTGATTGGCTTGCCTCGCAAACCTTCTAAAATATTTAAAACCAGCTTACCGCCATCCAATCCAGGAATCGGTAATAAATTAAAGATCCCCAAGTTGATAGAAATCATCGCCATCATCGCGATCACCGTTGTGACACCTTGCGATGCGGCTTGAGAAGACAGTTGGAAAATCGCAACCGGTCCACCCAATTTATTGATATCTGGTTGGGCAATCAAGTTGCCGACTGCTCTAAAAATCACCAGTGAATTGTCAATGGTCGTTTGCAAGCCACCCAGTAAGATATCTCCGATCCCAGTTTTTAAGGAAGCGGTGATCCCTAAGAAACCAATCGTGGTCTCCCCTGATTCTTGACTCGCAGGAGTTGCCGTCAAATCAAGTGTTTCTGATCCTCGTTTGACTGCTAGAGCAATCTGAGTATCTGGGTACTTTTGGATCTCAGTCGTTAATTCTGACCAGTTGGAAACATCGACACCTTCGACAGCTAAGATTTCATCGCCATTTTGCAGCCCTGCTTCAGCTGCCGGTGTTCCTGCTTCGATTCCTGTCACGATGGTTGCATCTTGATTCGCAACACCACCTTGTGCAAACACCAACCCAGTGAATAAGACCAAGGATAAAATAAAGTTGTTCATCGGTCCAGCAAAATTCGTCAACATTCGCTGCCAAAGCTTTGCGGACTGGAATTGAACGTCTTTAGGTGCGATCCGAACTTCAACGCCATCTTCATGAATGATCGTTGCATCATGATCCACAGCGTACGTAACCGCTTCTTGTTCATTGCCATTGATGAACCCTGTGATCGTCAACTTCTCCTCCAAGTCAAAGTCGGTCACTTCCATAGGGATCGCTTGCGGCAATTGGATCTTTTTGCTCGTATTGATTTTGATAACTTTGCCAGTTGCATCTTGAACCAAGGAGACTGGCATACCTGGTGTTAATTCTGTTTCATCTTCACCCCAGCCCGCCATTTGGACATACCCGCCTAATGGCAGCATCCGAATCGTGTAGGTCGTCCCATCTTTCGCTTGATGCGCGAACAATTTAGGCCCCATACCGATGGCAAACTCTCTTACTAAAATACCTGCCCGTTTTGCAAAGAAGTAGTGTCCAAACTCGTGAATCACTACCACTACGGAAAAGATAATGATAAATACAAGTATCGTTTTCATGCTCGTTCCTCTCTTTCACAGCATCCCTCTCATTCAGGGCAGCCTTTCCTTATTTTATCACACCGATTCCCGTTGAGGAACTCACATTCCCGTTGTAACAAGAATTTAAAAAAAGAAGCGCAAGCCAAGCCTGCACTTCTAAATAATTTCTAAAAAACACCGAATAAATACATGATTGGAAACACAAACAGCATGCTATCGAAGCGATCCAAGATCCCGCCATGTCCTGGCAAAAGATTGCCTGAATCCTTCACGCCATAATGACGTTTGATTGCCGATTCCACTAAATCCCCGAATTGACCAGCGATCGAAAAGAGGACAGTCAATAAGATCATGATGGCACTACCATGTCCAAAATAATCTTTCCCTGGAAATGCTAGCAGATACAGACCGGCTACGACCACCGCAGCAGCAATCCCGCCTAGGGCCCCTTCGATCGTTTTATTAGGGGAAATCTCTGGCCATAATTTTCGTTGTCCGTAACGCCGTCCCACCATGTAAGCCCCAATATCCGTTGCCCACACGATAAACAGACCGAAAACTAAAACGACTAAGCCATCCGTTGCTGAACGTGCCGTCAAGAAACGTTCAAACCCGACACCCGTATATAAGCTGACGATCACTGGAAAACCAGCTTCATCGATAGTATACGTATTTTTAGAAATAACCGCGATCCCTAGTAATAAAAGGACGATTACATAATACAGGGCACTTTTATCTGTGCCCTCTGGCAAAAAGAAAAACCAGCGTTCTTGAGGTAAAACTAAAATCACCGCACCGATGATTGAAAGAATTCCTTCAAAACTGAAAACAGCTAGTCCTTTCATCCGAAATAATTCATAAACACCAATCCCTGCCATCGCTGCTGCCAGCAATTCGACGGCAATGCCGCCAACGTAAATAATTGGCAGGAAAAAGGCTAATGCGACGACCGCAGTGATTACACGTTGTCTCACTCTTCTTCCTCCTTCGTTTTCAAACCGCCAAAACGCCGGTTTCGTTGTTGAAAGCTCCCGATCGCATCTTCTAGTAAAGCAGCATCGAAATCAGGCCAGAGCGCTTTCGTAAAGAATAATTCGCTGTAAGCAATCTGCCATAACAAGAAGTTGCTGATACGTTCTTCGCCACTCGTGCGAATCACCAATTCAGGATCACGTAACGCGTTTGGCAAAAAACCAGTCATCAAATGTGTCGCCAGCATGTCTTCCGTGAGCTTGGGCAGGGCTTCCTCCGAAGCTGCAAGCTCTTCATAAAGAGCTTGGACAGCAGTCAAAATTTCTGCGCGGCTGCCGTAATTTAAAGCAAAATTCAAGATCATCCCGGTATTATCTTTGGTTTGATCAATCGCTCGCTTGACCGCTTCTTGTGTATGCGCGGGTAAAGATTCCGTGAACCCCATCACTTTGACTTGAACATTTTCTTTGATCAGCTCAGGAACAAACGTGTCGAAAAAGTCGACGGGCAGTTGCATCAAAAAGTCCACTTCTTCGTTTGGCCGTTTCCAATTCTCTGTTGAAAACGCATAAAGAGTCAATACTTTCACACCAAGGTGTGAAGCATGTTTCGTGATCTTTTTTACCGTCTCCATGCCTTCTTTGTGACCAGCTACTCTTGGCAAGCGCCGGTTTTGCGCCCATCTGCCATTGCCATCCATAATGATCGCGATGTGTTGGGGAATCGGCAGTGATGGATCAAATTCATGTTCAGCCGCTTCTTTGATATATTTGTCTTTTTGTGGAAAAAAACGCAGCATCGTATTCGCTCCTCTTCCAATTCTTGAAATTCATCTTTTACATTATAACAATAATCAGATTTCTTGCCTATGAAAACCAAGAAAAGATTTCCATATTAAGAAAAAACAAAAAAACAGTCGTGATATTCAAGTACATAAGGCACTTTCGACCATAAAAAAAGAGCCGCTGAAGCGACTCTTCGTCATTCCTTTTAAACCTCAAGTAGCTCTTGCTCTTTTTCAGCTGCGATCGCATCGATTTCTTTGATGCTGTTATCTGTAGCAGTTTGCACTTCTTTTTCAGATTCACGCAAATCATCTTCTGTAATATCGCCAGCTTTTTCTTGTTTCTTGTAAGCTTCCATCGCATCACGGCGAATGTTACGGACCGCGATTTTCGCATTTTCAGCTTCTTTTTTCACGTCTTTGGCTAATTCTTTACGACGTTCTTCCGTTAATTGAGGAATCACCAAACGAATGACGGTTCCGTCATTGGCAGGCGTGATACCAATATCACTTTGCATGATAGCTTTTTCTACTTCTTGGATCATTGTTTTGTCAAAAGGTGTGATCATCAAAATTCTTGCTTCTGGAATCGTAATTGAAGCCATTTGGTTCAAGGGTGTTGGTACACCATAGTAAGTAACCATTACGCGGTCTAAGATGCTCGCGTTCGCGCGGCCAGCACGGATTTGTCCTAATTCCCGCTGCAAGTTTTCTGCTGCTTTTTTCATTTTGTCTTTTGCTTCTGTTAAAATTTTGTCAGCCATGTTATTTCCCCCTTACTGTCGTTCCAATATGTTCACCTAAAATGGCGCGGCGAATGTTTCCATGCTCATTCAAGTTGAATACGACTAATGGAATATCGTTGTCCATACTTAATGAACTTGCGGTTGAATCCATTACTTGCAATCCTTTAGAAATGACTTCTAAATGGGTCAATTCTTCAAATTTCACAGCACTTTGGTCCGTTTTAGGATCTGCTGAGTAGACGCCATCAACATTGTTTTTCGCCATCAAAATGACATCAGCGTTGATTTCAGCTGCCCGTAAGGCTGCGGTCGTATCAGTTGAGAAATAAGGGTTTCCGGTTCCGCCTGCAAAAATGACGACCCGCCCTTTTTCTAAGTGACGTTCTGCTCTGCGACGAATATAAGGCTCTGCGATTTGACGCATTTCGATCGAAGTTTGGACACGCGTTGGTACACCAGCATTTTCTAGCGTGTCTTGTAATGCTAAAGCATTCATCACAGTCGCTAACATGCCCATGTAATCAGCTTGTGCTCTTTCCATTCCCATTTGCGCGCCGATTTGTCCACGCCAAATGTTTCCGCCGCCGACCACGATCGCCATCTGTACGCCTAATTCG
The DNA here is from genome assembly GCF_050542975.1 of Enterococcus sp. DIV1368d. Lineage (NCBI taxonomy): Bacteria > Bacillati > Bacillota > Bacilli > Lactobacillales > Enterococcaceae > Enterococcus > Enterococcus sp. DIV1368d. Next base: position 2,385,065 of record NZ_CP172939.1, read on the forward strand.
TGGACTTCCTTGATCTCTTTAACGATCTCTTGGATCGTCGGTGGTTTGATCCCAAAGCCTTCGTCACCCGCTAATGCTTCACCACTTAATTTTAATACAACACGTTGATATTTTGGTTTGCCCATCATGATTCCTCCGTACATTCTCCAATACTATTGTAGCATATTGGTGCTCTTTCGTTGAAAATTATCTACACTATTTCTTCAAAAACCGTTTTTGCTTAAAAAAAGGGAGCGCACTTCCATGCGTTCCCATCTGTTCGAGGAACAGAATTATTTTTTCACTTGGCTCATTACTTCTTCAACGAAGTTGTCTTCGCGTTTTTCGATACCTTCGCCGACTTCAAAGCGGACAAAAGATTTCACAGTTGCGCCTTTTGATGCAACGTATTTTTCAACCGTCATATCTGGGTCTTTAACGAATGGTTGGTCAACCAAAGCGATTTCTGCTTTAAATTTCTTCAAGCGTCCTTCAACCATTTTTTCAACGATGTTCGCTGGTTTGCCTTCGTTCAATGCTTGTTCTGTCAAGACTTGTTTTTCATGATCCAATTCTTCTTGAGAGATTTGTGCTTCGTTCACGTAGCGAGGGTTGATCGCTGCAACGTGCATTGCAACATCTTTCGCAACTGATTCGTCAGTTGTTCCTTCAAGAACAGTCAATACAGCAATACGTCCGCCCATGTGTAGGTAACCGCCGAATGCAGCATTGTCATCTTTTTCAACAACTTCAAAACGACGGAAGCTGATTTTTTCTCCGATTACTTGTGTTGCTTCGATCAACGCAGCATCCATTGTGCCTTTAGAAGTTTCTAATTTTAAAGCAGCATCCATATCAGCTGGTTTGTTTGCTGCGATTACTTCAGCGATTTCTTTTACTAAGTCTTGGAACATTTCGTTTTTAGAAACGAAGTCAGTTTCTGAGTTCACTTCAACGATTGCTGCTGTGTTGCCGTTGATCGCTACAGATGCTAAACCTTCAGCAGCAATACGGTCGTTTTTCTTCGCAGCTTTTGCCATACCTTTTTCACGTAATAAGTCTACGGCTTTTTCGATGTCGCCTTCTACTTCAACTAATGCACGTTTTGCGTCCATCATTCCTACACCAGTCATATCGCGTAATTCTTTTACTAATTTAGCTGTTACTTCTGCCATTTTTTGTTTCCTCCTAAATGTTTTTAAACAAGATTGCTTGTCTTTAAAAAAAGCTGTTTCAAAGGAGAGTGAGGCTTGGCGCCTAGCCTTTGAAACAGCTCCATCATTTATTATTCAGCTGATGCGTTGTCGCCTTCGACAACATCAACGATTTCTTCGATTGAAGTTGCGTTTTCTGTTGATTCAGCAGCAAAATCTTCTTCTGCTACTTGGTCTTCGCCTTGGTTACCTTCGATGAAAGCATCTGCCATTTTCGCAGTGATCAATTTAACGGCACGAATAGCGTCATCATTTGATGGGATAACAACATCGATTTCGTCTGGATCACAGTTTGTATCGACCATAGCTACGATCGGGATATTTAATTTGCGTGCTTCTTGGATCGCGATACGTTCTTTACGTGGGTCAACAACGTACATTACATCTGGAATTCTTGGCATATCAGCGATACCGCCTAAGAATTTTTCAAGACGTTCGCGCTCTTTGTTCAAGCCAACGACTTCTTTTTTAGGAAGAACAGCAAATGTGCCATCTTCTTCCATTTTGTTGATTTGTTTCAAACGAGCAACACGTTTTTGGATTGTTTCCCAGTTTGTCAAAGTTCCACCTAACCAACGATGGTTAACATAGTATTGACCTGAACGGATTGCTTCTTCTTTGATTGCTTCTTGTGCTTGTTTTTTAGTACCTACGAACAATGCAACGCCGCCTTCTTCAGCAACATTTTTCATGTAGTCGTAAGCTGCGTCTACTAATTTCACTGTTTTTTGCAAATCAATGATGTAGATGCCATTTCTTTCTGTGAAGATATATTTCTTCATTTTTGGGTTCCAGCGACGAGTTTGGTGACCAAAGTGTACGCCGGCTTCTAGTAATTGTTTCATTGAGATTACTGCCATGTTGTGTTTCCTCCAATTTGGTTTTTTTGTTTTCCTCTCTTGCTCTTTTACTCCTTGAAGAACTGAATCGATCAGCACCGCTTCGCAGATGGAACAAGATGTGGGATTGACGTGAAAAACTCACGCCTTAAACAGTATACAGTAGCTAAAAAAGAAATGCAACTGATTCAAATGAAAAAACTACGATACGTGCTCCAGCTTTTTTTTAACGTTCTAATTCTTTTCTTATTATATCTAGGTTTTTTCGGCTTTATCTGCTATGATAAGGCTGACTTAATCAATCATGCTTAAAGGAGTTTACCTATGCGAAAAGCTGATCGCCATTTACTTATTAGACAAATTATTACTGAACATACTGTACGCACGCAAGAAGAATTATTGCAGCAATTGGAAGCCCAAGGCGTCTCCGCCACGCAAGCGACCATCTCTCGCGATATTCGTGATTTGAAAATCGTGAAAGTGCCCGATGAAACAGGTCAGACGAAGTTTGTCATTTTTCAAGGAATGCAATCGTCAGAAGATGAAAAAGAAGAAGAGCAGCGTTTGATACAGATGATCGAAGACGTTGTCACTAAAGTAGATCGTGTGCAATTTATGACGTTGATCCATACCGTTGCGGACAATGCGCCTTTGCTTTCGGCTGCGATCGATGAAGTGACTATGCCAGAAAAAGTGTGCTCGTTGGCGGGCTTTGATACAGTAGCGGTGATTTCCCGCAGCGACGAAGATGCCGAAACTTTTTATCAATTTATCAGAAACCACGCGGTCTTATAAAACACCGGACAAATGTGACCTATCTGTATTTTTACTACAAAAAAGCTGTGCCCTTATCAAAACAAGGAGCACAGCTTTTTTTGTTACATTTTGTCGGGTGCGTGTAAACCAAGCAACCGTAAATCTTCTTTTAATAAGGTCGTTACTGCATAAACTAGAGCCAGACGTGCGTCTTTTTCCGCATCTTCAGCCAAGATTTTCACATTAGCGTAATACTTATTAAAGGCCTGTGCCAATTTGATGGCATGTTTGGCAATGACGGATGGTTCATATTTTTCCGCCGCTTGCATGACCGTTTCTGGATAGCGTTGAATCAATTTGATGACTTCCCAGCTCTCAGTATCTGCCAATGACAGACTGCTGACAGCAGCAGGATCAAAGTCGGCTTTTTCAAGAATGCTCATGGCACGGGCATGAGAATATTGCACATAGGGTCCGGTCTCTCCTTCAAAACGGACAACTTCTTCTAGCGTAAAGTCGAAATTATTCAAACGGTCATTTTTCAAGTCGTGGAAAACGACTGCCCCGACACCGACTTGTTTTGCAACTTCTTCTTTGTTTTCAAGGGTTGGGTTCTTTTCAGTGATTTGTTCTTTCGCTGAATCGATCGCTTCATTCAATACTTCTTCTAAAAGAACGATCTTCCCTTTTCTCGTAGATAATTTTTTCCCATCTTTGGTGATCAACCCAAATGGTACGTGGGTCATATCATCTGCCCACTCAAAGCCCATTTCCTTCAAAACAGCTTTTAACTGCTTGAAGTGATAACTTTGCTCATTTCCTACCACGTACAATGATTTAGCAAAATTGTAGGTCCGTTTGCGGTACAGCGCTGCAGCCATGTCCCGGGTGATGTAAAGAGTCGCACCATCGGATTTGCGGATCAAGGCTGGATTTAAGTCATACGCAGCCAAATCAACGATCTCTGCCCCTTGGTCTTCTTTCAGCAAGTGTTTTTCCTCTAATAATTCCACGACTTCTGTCATTTTATCATTATAGAAAGCTTCGCCATTCAATGAATCAAAGGAAACTTCCAACATATCATAGATTTTATTGAATTCTTTTAATGATTCATCACGGAACCATTGCCACAAATCCATTGCTTCTTGGTCACCATCTTCTAGTTTCTTGAACCAAGCTCTCGCATCATCTTCTAATTGTTTATCTGTCTCGGCAGCTTCATGAAAATCAACATACAAACGTAGCAGTTCGTTGATTGGTTCCGCTTTGACCGCTTCTTCTGACCCCCATTTTTTATAGGCAACGATCAATTTCCCAAATTGTGTGCCCCAGTCGCCTAAATGGTTGATGCGAATTGGCTGGTAACCGATTTTTTCTAAAATAAAGCCGATCGAGTTACCGATCACAGTGGAACGCAAATGCCCCATTGAGATGGGTTTGGCAATATTTGGTGAAGACATATCGATGGGTACTGCTTGCTGATTGCCGATGGTTTGATCGCCAAAATGATTTTTTTCTTTGAGAACCATCTCTAAGACATGGGCAGAGATTGCTTTTTTATCCATAAAGAAGTTTAAATATGGACCGACCACTTCAATTTTTTCAAAAGACGCTTGATCGATTTTTTCTGCTAAGTCTGCGGCAATTTGCTGCGGCGCTTTCCGATAGACTTTTGCTAGCGAGAAGGCTGGGAATGCCACATCCCCATGGTCGGCTGACTTTGGATTTTCCAGTAATTGCTGAACTTGTTCGATCGATAGATCTTCTTTTACTACTTGATGGATGGCTTGTGCGACGATTTCTTTGTTATTCATAGTATCCCTCCTATAATGACTGAGCCCATGTTTTGATGAAAAGTTGTTTGAAGCAAGCAAACAGCTGTATGTTTTTAACGCAAGAAATGATTGATAAAAACAAAAAAAGCCTCTAGCGCATAGCATGCACTAGAGACGAGATTTCCCGCGGTACCACTCTGATTGTCCTTTTCGGACCTACTTTTTTCTGATAACGGCAGAATTCCGTTTGCTTGGCAAATTCTCACAAGTGCGTTTCACAATCTGATCAATTCGGCTTCCACCACCCCGAACTCGCTAACTGATACTCGAATCGCTACTTCTCTTGTTTCATCAAATCAAGGCTATTTACTTCCCAGAAAGTATAGCAAAGAAATGTTTGTTTGGCTAGCGAGATTTTGGCATTTTCAAAAAAAATTATTTTATACTTTAGGAATAAATAGATCTCCAGCAGTCACTGCCATGATCGCTTTGATTGAGTGCAAACGATTTTCGGCTTGATCAAATTGACGGGCATACTTACTGCGAAAGACCTCATCAGTGACTTCCATCTCAGAAATTCCATACGCCTGCGCTGCTTTTTTGCCATACGTGGTCTGATCATCATGAAATGCTGGCAAACAATGCATAAAAATCACTTGATCGTTTTGTGTTTTTTTCATCAACGATTGGTTGACTTGATACGGCAGCAGCTGTTCAATCCGCTCTTGGAATTTTTCTTCTTCACCCATTGATACCCAAACATCGGTATATACGACATCAGCGCCTAGAACACCTTGATCCACATCATCAGTCACCAAAATCTTTGCGCCTGATTGCTTGGCATAGGCTTGTGCCTGTGCGATGATGGTTGCTTCTGGCTGTAAGGCTTTCGGAGTGACGACATGAATATTGACCCCTAAAATCGCACTGGTCACTAACAAAGAATTGGCGACATTGTTGCGCCCATCCCCACAGTATGCGATGGTCAAGCCAGTCAGCTCACCGAAGTTTTCTTGAATGGTTAAAAAGTCAGCGATCATTTGCGTTGGATGCCATTCATCCGTTAAGCCATTCCAAACAGGTACGCCTGAATAGTTGGCCAGATCTTCGACAACCTGCTGACTAAAGCCGCGAAACTCGATCCCGTCAAACATGCGGCCGAATACTTTGGCGGTATCTTCAACGGATTCTTTAGACCCCAACTGAATATCATTGGCCCCTAAAAATTCCGGATGTGCCCCCAGATCCACCGCTGCAACCGTAAAGGCTGCTCGCGTCCGTGTCGAATTCTTTTCAAACAAAAGTGCAATGTTTTTGCCATCTAAATAACGATGTGGTTGATTGTTGGCCTTCATCCCTTTCAAGTGCTGGGAAAAATCAATCAAATATTGTAGTTCTTCTTTTGTAAAATCCTTTTCTGCTAAAAAACTGCGTCCTTTAAAAACCGATGTCATTGCATACCCGCCCTTCGATTAACTAATAATTATACATTATAATATCAAATAATGAAATAAAATACAACGAAATCTTCTGTTTGCTCATATAGAAACCCAAAAAAAACACCTAAGAACGGATCTTAGGTGCAATCATCTTAAGAAATCGTATGGGCAAAGCTGACACTTGGATCAGCATTCAATGAAAGATCTGCTAAGCGCTGCTTTTTCAACGCAACATGGGCATAGGCACCAATCATGGCCGCATTATCTCCGCAAAGACGCAACGGTGGAATCAACAATTCCACTTCCGGCAATTCCTGCATCGCTTTTTGTAAAGCGTCACGCAAGCCTTGATTCGCCGCGACTCCCCCAGCAACGATCAGCTGGTTTACAGGATAAGCTTGGCACGCCCGCAACGTTTTGTGAACCAATACTTCGACAACGCTGGCTTGGAAACTAGCTGCTAGATTTTCTACTGACAAAGCTTCCTCTCTTTGCTGTGCATTATGCACAAAATTGATAAAGGAACTCTTTAAGCCGCTGAAACTAAAATCAAAATTATCTTCTTGTATCATTGCTCGAGGAAAGTGATACGTATCACTGCCTTGATGCGCAAGGCGATCAATTTCTTTCCCACTAGGATAAGGCAACCCCAGAACACGACCGACTTTGTCATAGGCTTCACCAGCGGCATCATCTCTCGTTTCACCGATGATCTCAAAAGAGCCATCTTCTGCCATATACACCAATTCGGTGTGGCCACCGCTGACCAATAATGCCATTAAAGGAAAAACCAATGGCTTCACTAGGCGAGCTGCATAAATATGTCCTGCCATGTGATTGACCGGAATCAACGGTAAGCTGTGGGCCCACGCAAAGGCTTTTGCTGCAGAAAGCCCAATCAACAGTGCCCCAACCAACCCTGGACCATAGGTAACAGCAACAGCTGACAACTCTTCAGGTTGGGTGTCGGCCTGTGTCAATGCTTCCTCGATGCATAAAGTAATCTGTTCGACATGGTGACGACTAGCGACTTCTGGTACGACACCGCCGAAGCGTTGGTGGCTCTTGATCTGCGAAGCAACAATGTTACTTAAAATGGTGTCGCCGTTTTTAATCACTGCCACACTGGTTTCATCACAACTGCTTTCAATGGCTAAAATCAATTCATTCATTTGATTTTTGTCCGCCTACTTTCTTTTCCATAATCAACGCATCCTCTTCTGGATGACTGTAATATTTTTTTCTACGACCGATGACTGTATAGCCCATACGTAAATAAAGAGCTTGTGCTTGCAAATTCGACACACGCACTTCAAGATAGATGCGCCGACCATCGGTTTGTTCCACGAGCGATTCCATTTGTTTCAACAATTCTTTCGCCAAACCACGACCTTGATACGCTGGTAAAACCGCTACATTAAACAGCTCTGCTTCATCCAGCACTTGCTGAAAACAGAGAAACCCAATCAGCTCTTGGTTGGTTTTTCCATAACGGAACAAATAGCGACTGTTGCTGTTTTGCAAATCTTGTTGAAATTGCTGCACATTCCAAGGTGAGCCAAATGGATAGCTCTGATCTGCCAATGACCAGAGCATTTGCGGTGTCGGGATCGTTTGCTCTACTTGTTCGTTAGTCATTTAAAAATTTCACCATATCCAATGCGTCTTCATTGCCTTCGGTGTAGTACGCCGTTTTGATCGCCTGTGAAACAAACCCGAGGGTCCGATACAAGCGTTGCGCATCACGATTGCCCAGGCGCACTTCTAATGTCAAACGGTCGCATTTGTTTTTCCTTGCATAACGTTCGATTTCTCCTAGCAAGAAAGAACCGATCCCTTTTCCTTGATAATCAGGAATGATCGCGATATTGGTGATATGGGCATCAGCGCCTAAAATCCGCACCCCGATAAACCCAATCATCCGCTCATTATGCAAGATGCCCAAATAAAGATGTTTGACCCGTGAATAAAGCTCTGACAAAAAGGCGCTCTTGGTCCAAGGCAGTTCCCCAGCATACACGAGACGCTCCACCTGCAGCAGCTCTTTAATGTCATCTCCGACTAATTCACGAACAACGTACGTTTCCCCTCGTATCTCTTTTTTACGCTCTGGGTATTGAATCTGACGGAAAAGAGCCAGCTTTCCCGTCATCGTTTTAAATTTTTTCAACATAGGCATCCACTCCCGGTTCATGCGAGGCTAACCATTTTTCTTCGGCTTCAACTAATTTTAAATAGTCTGGTACAAAATCATGGATCGAAGCGACCGGAGCTTCTTCTTTCGCAATAGCAGCTAAAACAACGCCATTCGGGTAATTCCATAACGACACTTGATTGATATGGGCTGTCGGCAGTTCCGCCTCGATCATGTCTTTAAATTTGATGGTATCGGCGCCGACAAATAGCACTTCTTGACCATCGACTGCTTTTAGCTGGGCCAATAACTCAGACAGTGAGATATGCTGGTCTTTGATCCTTGTTTGTAAGGTCCCATTATGCCATTGGTAGGCACCTGTGTAGACATTTTGACGGCGAGCGTCAAACAACGGGACGATCACTTGAGATACGCCCACGCAATTGGCAGCGACTGCTTTCAAACTGGAAACACCAATCAGCGGGATGTTCAATGTTTGCGCCAGCGTTTTTGCTGTTGTGACGCCGATTCGCAAACCCGTATACGAACCAGGACCTTTCGCAACAACGATTTGTTCCAGCTCTTTAGGTGCCATCCCCACCGCTTGCATCAATCCATCAATGGCAGGCATCAATGCTGTGCTGTGGTTTTTGATCGCCATCGTCTGGCTTTGTCCCAACACTTCTTGACCATCGACCACCGCAACCGCCAGTGTCTGGTTTGAGGTATCAATCGCTAATGTTTTCATCTATCTTCTCCCCATTCAAAAAACTCTCTCATATTCTACCATATTCTAATCAAATGCCCAACCAAGTCTCCCAAAAGATGCCTGCGTTTAGAAAAAAAGCAATAGGACAACAATACCCGAACCTTTGAAAAAAGCAAGCACGGCTGCAGCTGCAAACCGACGAGGCTGTTTAAAGGTTCGGGTAAGACGATAGTCATTTTTTTGTTATTCTATTAAAACTCAGTTGACGTGTGTAACGACATCCTTCGGTGATTCAACTGGTTGCTAGGAGGATTGGCGCGTGATCAGTTCCGTTGCGATTGTAACTTTGCGAGGAACGGGGGCTGCATTCGTAATGATATCCAGCAAGGTCGTCACTGCCAGCTCCCCCAGCCATTCCGTATGAACTTTGATGGTTGACAGAGTGGGAAAGACGTACTTTGCAACACTGACATCGTTGAAGCCGATAATTGCGATCTCCTCAGGAATCTTGATGTTTTTTTCTTGCAAAGCACGCATAGCGCCAATCGCTAAGGCATCACTGGAAGCAAATAAAGCACTTGGCAACTCTTTGTTTTGCTGCAAATACTCTTTCATCGCCTCATAACCGCCCTCTACTGTAAACGGTGCGCTGAGGTGATATTGCGGGTGGTGCAGCTTCAACCGACGGAGCCGTTCCTCAAAAATTCGGCGCCGAGGGTCTTCGATTTCTTGGTGATGATCCTTGGTAAACTCAACGCCTGATAACAAGCCGATCCTTTGGTGGCCTTTTGCAATAAAGTCATCGATCACTAAATCCACCGCTTGTTGAAAGTCCACCACCAGAGAATTGACGCCCTGAGCCAATGCGTCAAAATCGACCATCAACAAATTGGCTTGGCTTTTTTTCAATTGTCGAATCTGGTGATCATCAAATTTCCCTAGTGCAATCGTTCCATCGACTGCGGTATCAGTCAATCCTTCGTAGGGTTCTTTCAGCAAACGAATCCCTAATTCTTCGGTTTTGTTTTCAATCCCGATACGGATCGCTAAATAGTAAAGATCTGCTAATTCTTCCTCGGTATCAAACCATTGGATCAAGCGCATACTACTGGTTTCTGGCTGACTCTTTTTTTTATGTTTTGTGTAATTGAGTGCTTCTGCGGCTTTAAAAATTTTCTCTTTGGTTTCAGAACTGACCGATAATTCTGAATCGTAATTCAGCACCCGTGATACAGTGGCTGGCGAGACGCCAGCCTGTTGTGCAATATCTTTAATCGTTGCCATCTTCCAGCCTCCTTTTTTTGCGGGGAACTTTTTTATAAAGTAGCTATAAAGCGAGCAAAGGCCGCTTGCCCTGTCTGGTCTCGCTTGAAGACGCCTGCATGCGTCAATACTTGTGTAAAGACTTCCCCTAATGCATTACGTAAAATCTGCGACACGTTATCGGCATTGCATTCTGGGTGCTGGGCTTTGATCGCATCTGCCCAAGGAATATGGTATGCCGCGATCTGATTGGGCTGATCCAATAGATAAGCAGTCACTTCTTCAAGTTCCGGAGCTAAACGCGGCGGGAGAACTGCCAAGCCCATGACTTCAATCAATCCGATATTTTCTTTTTTGATATGCTGCACTTCTTGATGCGGATGAAAAATGCCGTCAGGATGTTCTTTGGAAACATTATTATCCCGCAAGACTAAGTCCATTTCAAACAGCTCTCCTTGCTTGCGTGCGATCGGTGTCACCGTATGATGAGGCGTTCCATCTTCTGAAAAGGCATTGATCGAAACACTTGGATCTGAGTACTGTTGCCATTGGGCTAACACATATTGGCAAGCAGCGGCTAATTTTTGTTTGTTTTTCGCTTGTAGTCGTATCACCGACATTGGCCACTTCACGATCCCCGCAGCGACATCAGGAAAACCAGTTAAAGAAAAGCGTTGCTCGATCGGCGCTTTTGCCATGGCAAACGTGTGCCGTCCTCCTTGATAATGGTCATGAGACAAGATCGAACCCCCAACGATCGGCAGATCGGCATTGGACCCGACAAAATAATGCGGCATCACTTCAATGATCTGCAACAAGCGAGCGAAGGTTTGCAAATTGATTTTCATAGGACGATGGTCTAAAGAGAGAAAAATCGAATGCTCATTGTAGTAGGCATAGGGCGAATATTGAAAGCCCCATGCTTCATTATCCAAATTCATACGGATGATCCGATGGTTGGTCCGTGCTGGATAATTGACTCGTCCTTGGTAGCCTTCATTTTCCAAACACAACATACATTTCGGATAATCTACAGAAGCAGCAGCTCCTTCTTTCGCTATTTGCTTGGGATCTTTTTCAGGTTTTGATAAATTGATCGTGATCTCGATCTCCCCATATTCGGTATCAACTGGGAACACGATATTCTTTGCGATGGCCCGAGTCTTGATGTAATCATTTTGACGGCACAGCTCAAAGAAATAATCCGTCGCTTCTTTAGGATCATTGGCATAATGCTGCGCAAAAAAAGCATTGACTACTGAAGGCGGTGGCGTCAAAAAGTCCATCAACTGTGCTTCAAAGATTTCTCTTTCTGCGTGAGAATCGCCAATTTGCTGATTGCTCAAAGCGCATGCCACCAGCTCGTCCATCAAATCAATGGAGGAACGAGCAACAGAACGAATTTCGCTGGGCTCAAAAACAGCTTCCCCGATCATGGCTAGTACCCGGTTTTGCAAATAAATACGATCCATTTCCATCCAGCCGCCAGCCTTGATTGCTAAAGTGACGAAATCGCTGATTGTTTGGCTGATCGTCATTGGTTATTCCTCCTGCCCTTGATACCCATTTGGATGGCTGACATGCCAATTCCAAGCAGTCTCGATGATTGCTTCGACGTCGGTATAGACTGGTTTCCAGCCTAAAACCTTTCGTGCTTTTTCACTCGATGCCACTAAGGTACTTGGATCACCGGCACGGCGAGGCGCCACTCTGGCTGGGATCTCTTTTTTCGTTACATTGCGAGCAGCTTCCACCATTTCTTTCACAGAGTACCCATGATTGCTGCCTAGATTGAAGACATTGCTCTCATTGCCTTTTTGTAAATATTCTAATGCCAACAGGTGAGCAGCGATCAGATCTTCAACATGGACATAATCGCGGACACAAGTACCATCTGGAGTATCGTAATCCTCCCCAAAAATCGCTACCTCTTTGCGTTGTCCTAAAGCAGCTTGCAAGATGATCGGTACTAAGTGTGTTTCTGGATCATGGTCTTCACCGATCGAAGCATCCGACTTCGCGCCAGCCACATTGAAATAACGCAATGCGACATACTTCATTCCATAAGCTTCATCGCACCAACGCATCATTTTTTCCATGATCAACTTGCTTTCGCCATATGGATTTTTAGGATTTGTTGGGGTTTCTTCCGTGATTGGACTATGGTCAGGTTCCCCATAAGTTGCTGCTGTAGAGGAAAAGACGATATGTTTCACTTGATGTTCCTTCATCACTTCTAAGAGGACCTGCATCCCATACACATTATTGTTGAAATACTTCAATGGTTTTTCCACAGATTCTCCCACCAAAGAGCTGGCAGCAAAGTGAATCACGCCATCGATCGTTTCTTTTTCAAATACCGATTGTAAAAATGCTTTGTCGCGAATATCTCCTTCATAAAAGGTTGCTGCTGGATGGATCGCTTGGCGATGTCCTGTCAGCAAATTGTCAACGGCAACCACTTGTTTTCCTTGTTCGATCAATTGATCGACTGCATGAGAACCGATATAGCCGGCTCCTCCTAATACTAAAATCGCCATATTTTCAGCCTTCTTTCTTCATTCCTTCATCGTTTCTTATTCTACAGTTTTCGTGCACCATCATCAATACTTGCTTGATAAATGTCGGTTGCGTAGCCGATTTCTGCTAAATAGGCTGCTTTGACTGACGCTTCGAAATCAGCCCATTCACTTGCTTTGACCAATGCGATCCCGCAACCGCCAAAGCCCGCACCCGTCATCCGCGCACCTAGAACAGCAGGGTGCGCTTGAGCGGCTGCGACTAGTGTATCTAGTTCATGCCCTGTCACTTCATAATCATCTCGCAATGAAGCATGGGAGGCATTTAATAACTGGCCGAATTCTTCAAGATCACCAGCAGTCAAAGCAGCTTTTGCTTTCAATGTCCGTTGGTTTTCCGTCACCGCATGTTTCGCCCGTTTGATCAAGCGTGGATCATCGATCAATGCTGTATTTGCAAAAAAGGTTGCTTCGTCTAATGCGCCCAATGAATCAATGGCTAATGATTTTTGCAAACGAGCCAATGCTTCTTCACATTCTGCACGTCGTTCATTGTATTTAGAATCAGCCAATTCGCGTCGCTTATTGGTATTCATGATCGCTACGACATAATCGCCAAATGCCGCTGGTACGACTTCATAATTTAACGTGTTCGTATCTAAAAGCAGTGCATGGTCTTTTTGACCCATTCCGATCGCAAATTGATCCATGATCCCTGAGTTAACGCCAATAAACTCATTTTCGACTTTTTTGCCAATTTTAACTAAGTCCAAGGTCGTCAGGGTTAAATCAAAGAGATCTTTTAGACAAACCCCCGTCAGCAATTCAATCGATGCCGAAGAAGAAAGACCTGCGCCATTCGGAATGTTGCCATAAAAAGCGATGTCAAAGCCTCGATCGATCACTTGCCCCGCTTCTTTTAGGAAACGAACGACTCCTTTCGGATAGTTTGTCCAATCATCTTCTTTTCGGTAATCCAGCTCATCTAACGAAAAGGAGATCACGCCTTTTTCTGGAAAGTTCTCTGAATAGAGTTGGATCAACTGGTCTTCACGTTTTCGCGCTACTGCATACGTCCCTAATGTGATCGCCGCCGGGAAAACATAACCGCCATTGTAATCCGTGTGTTCACCGATCAAGTTGATTCTCCCTGGTGCAAAATACATGCCTGTGCCTTCTGTTCCAAATTTATCAATAAATATCTGTTGCAATTGCTCCATTTCTCTCACTCCCACTTTCTTTTTAGTAAACTTATTGTAAAATATTTACTAAATTATTTCAAGCGTTTTCAATCCCAAAAGTGATTTTTTTTGATATTTTTTCCGTTTTCATTCATAATGAACCTATAACTAAAGGCGAGGTGTTTAATGATGAAACGATTTCTTTCAGGATTTTTAGTAGGAACAGTCGCAACGGTTGCTGCAGCTGCAAGTGTTGTTATGACGGTCAAGAAACAAGTGATTGATCCAATTGATGAACAACAAGCGGATCATGATGAAAAACGGAAACGTGCGATGCGTAAAAGCGTTGCCCGTTAATCATTTGCTACAAAAGAGCCGTCAGCCTTCAATAGGCTGGCGGCTCTTTTAGGTAATCATTCTTCCTTCTCCAGTAAGTCCTGCAAAATCACGGCTTGATTTTGTTCTTCATTTTTCGCTCCGTATAGTAAGGTAACGGTCTCTTGTTCAGCAACCAACGCGTTTAACTGTGCCAAGGCATCTTTAGCGGGCGCTTTCTCTAATTCTTGTAGATAGCGGTCTTTAAACGCATCAAAACGTTCAGGATCATGCCCAAACCATTTGCGCAATTCAGTACTTGGTGCGACTGCTTTGAGCCATAGATCGATCTGAGCTGTTTCCTTTTTCATCCCTCTAGGCCAGATGCGATCCACCAATACCCGATAGCCATCTGTCGTTTCCGCCGCTTCATAAATTCTTTTTCGCTTGATCAACGCACACTCTCCTTATTGATAGACCTAAGTTCAAATAAAGGCAAAAGCCCACAATGTAAATTGAACAATGACTTACTTGAAACACTCCGTTTGGTGTTTCGTCACTCATTCAAATTTGCTTGTGTTCTTTTGCCTTGAGTTCTCTGTTTTATAAACTATTTTTCTTTTTCGTCTTGCCGCTCCAGCCTTCATATCCTTCTTTTAGGATATAGACATTGGTAAAGCCTTCTTTACGTAATTTATTCGCTGCGCGAATACTCAACGATTTACGCGTGTCATATAAGTAGATCGGTTGATCTTTACGAAATGCGCTGAAGGAATTGGTTAAAACAGTAAAGGGAATATTACGCGCCCCTAAAATATGTCCACTGTCAAACTCATTTTTTTCCCGAACATCGATCACTTGGGCTTTCTTCATTCCTGCTTTGAATTCATCTTCTGAGATGATCGTTGCTGAACGGCGTCCCATGATTTGAAAATACGCCCAGTTCAAAGCGATTGCTAAGATGATTAATCCCAAAACCAAGTTTAGCCACATAATTGGTGTCATTTCTTCTATTCCTCTCTATTGTAACAATCATTCTTTTTTTGATTTATGCTGCTTGAATGTATCATTGCCTAGCAGCTTGGCATCTAAGCTTTTGCTGCAAATTGCAAAGCTAATGATGCTGCCCCGATCACACCGGCATCATTCCCAAGTTCTGCCAATTTGATTTCGGTACTTTCCGTTACCTGTGGGAAGGTAAACTGAGCAAAGTAGGCAGCAACCCGTTCACGTAAAAATTCACCGGCTGCTGATACGCCTCCACCTAAAACGATACTTGATGGATTTAATGTGTTTCCTAAATTTCCGCATGCCAACCCAAGGTAGAAGCACACTTTATCAACGACCATCAAGCCAAATGGATCGTTTGCTTGAGCCGCTTCAAAAATATCTTTACTTGAAACATCTTCCCCATTGTCCAGCTGCTGTTTCAATGCCGAATCGCCAGCATATTCTTCTGCCAACTGTCGAGCAACTCGCACAACACCCGTCGCACTAGAAACCGTTTCTAAACAACCACGTTTGCCGCAAGTACATTCAAACCCTTCAGGATCAACAGTGATATGACCGATTTCTCCAGCACAACCCGCAACCCCATGAAGCAATTGCCCTTCCATGATGATACCACCGCCAACACCTGTACCTAGTGTGATAAAGATGACATCAGGATTGTTATCCCCTGCCCCTTTCCAGCGCTCACCTAAAGCTGCTACATTGGCATCGTTATCGATGGCAAAGGGGATTTTTGTGCCTTTTTCAATCAGTTCTTTGACTGGCTGAAGTGTTTTCCAGTTCAGATTGTAGGCACCGATGACGGTTCCTTTGTCACGATCGACACTTCCTGGTGTCCCCATACCAATACCGATAAATGCTTCTGGCTGTAAGCCATATAATTCTAGGCGATGATTGATCGATGCCACGATTTCTGGCACAATATGTGAGCCTTCATCAAGAATATTGGTGTCAATACTCCATTTTTGCTGAATCTCGCCTTCGCTCGTTAAAATAGCGAATTTCACCGTTGTTCCGCCTAAATCAATTCCGATGATTTTTTTGTCCATCACTTGTTTTCCTCCCGGCTTTCTTCAATTCGATGCTCCCGCGTAAGAATTCGCCGGGCAGTCAGATATACATCCCGATCTATCAAGCGACTGTCATAAAAGTTTTTCAGCTCGATTTGCATCAGTTCTATATCGTAGATCCGCTTGCCGACATATACGTAAACACCAAATTGTTTCAGTAATTGTTGTACGTCATATAACGTTTCCATTTAACCACTTCCTGCTTATTATACAAGTAATTAATATTTTTTAAAACCATATATCACAAAAATAGCCAATAAGAAAACAAAGAGTACGCCAGAGAGGATTCTGGTGTGTATCGAATATTTTCCATAGTTCTTTGGCAATGCCAAAAGATTCCCTAACAATAACCCGCCGAGGATCCCCCCAATGTGTCCCCACATATCGATCGTTTGATCAAACACCCCAAAAACCAGATTCAATCCAACGAATAGGGCAAATTGCCGTACCATTGCTTGGATGCGGTAATCATTTCTAAAATGCCAACCTAAAATCAAAAATGCCCCGAAAAGTCCGAATAAAGAAGTACTCGCGCCTGCTGATTGAACCCCTATTTGGTTGAAGGCAAAACTCATGGTATTGCCCATGATGCCGCTTAGCAAATACAAGGCAAAAAAACGGCTATGACCATAGATGGCTTCTACTTGCTGCCCCATATAATACAGAATCACAGAATTGATCGCAAAATGAGCCAAACCGAAATGTAGAAAGATCGGGGTAACGAAACGCCAATATTCATTTAAATAAACGACAAACGGACCAAACATCACCCCGCCTGATTGAATAGAGGGACTAAAATAACCTAAGATAAACACAATTGTTTGGATAGCTAAAAACAGATACGTGAAGACCGGCTGATTCAGCCATCTTTTCATTTGAGAATTCATTGACGTGCTCCTTTACGTGCGAATAAGAGAATCCGTATAGATTTTATCGATTGGGATGTCGAATACATCTGGTGTCCATTGATCGTTGAATTGCTCTCCGAAGACCAAAGAAACGGTCTTGCCATCGAAAGCTGACAAGAAACGATCATAATAGCCACCGCCAAAGCCGATGCGATAGCCGTTTTTAGAAAACGCCAAACCGGGAACAATCAGCAAATCCAAGTGATGGGCTTCTTGCTCACTGATCGGCTCTTCAACTCCAAATGCCGACGCTTCATAACGTGTTGTCGGCTCCACATGATAAAACTGCAATTTTTTCTGTTGTGCTTTCGGCACTGCGATTCGTTTGTTTTGTTCAAATCCTTTAGCAAAAATAGCCGCTGTATCAAATTCAAATGGCAACGAACGGATCACACCTACTGACTCAGCTGTTTGCCAAATCTGAGAAGAAAACAGCAACTGCAAAATCAGCGTTTCTTTCTGCTGCTTTTGTTTGATTGGCATTTGTTTTAATGTTTGGATCATGTGCTCTCTAATGACTGGTTTTTCCATTGGATCACTCCTCTCAGAAATAGTACCAAAAACTGTGTCCAAATAGCAAACTAGAATCGCAGATTTCTTGACAAGATCATGACTAGTTGCTCATCCTTCTTTACGTCGGATCAGCAAAAAGACAAAGTACGGTGCCCCCACGATAGAAATGATGATACCAGCTGGGATCTCGCCGCTTGTCAATAGCAAACGACCGATCGTATCACTGACTAAGACTAGCAGACTGCCAATCATTCCCGCTAAGAAAAAGGCACTGCGAGATTCTCTGCCGATGAGTCCCTTAGCGATATGAGGCGCCAATAAGCCCACAAAGGCTAAGTTACCAGTATAGCCAACCGTACTGGCAGCTAAACCAACCGCGATCACTAAAAACCACGTCCGCAAACGGGTCAAAGAAACCCCTAAGCTAATTGCCTGCTCCTCGCCAAAGCCAAGTAAGTTAAGCCTTGGTACGGTCCAGAAAGCTGCGGCAGACAATACGATGACCCAAGGAAGCAGACTGGTGATTTGCTGCCAAGAAGTTCCCCAAATCGAACCAGAAAGCCACGCTGTTACAAAGCGATAGCGGTCTTTTGATAATTCCACCGTAAAGAGTAAGGTAGCCGCCGCCAGCCCTGCATTGACGGCGATTCCCGCCAGCAGTACTCGCTCCATCGATAACAATTGGCGGTGCTTATAGGCAATCAAATAGACCAGTACAGCAGCTAATAAACCACCGATGATCCCAACGACAGGTAAAAGCTGCGATCCTTGGGTATAAAAACCTAAGTAGATCATCACAAAGAGCCCTGCCCCATTGTTGATTCCTACGATACTTGCATCAGCCAACTCATTTCTCGTCACTCCTTGCAAGACAAACCCAGAAAAACCAAAGGCACCACCAGCGATCAGCGCTAGACAAGCCCGTGGTAGTCGAAACTCAGTAAAAGTCAGTACTTGGCTCGAAGATGCCGTTCCTTGAAAGATTTCCCCTAATGCCTGAAAGGATAAAATTGTTTTTCCCACCATGACACTTCCTAAAAAAGCGACCATCAGCAGTAGGAAAAAAACAGAGAGTGTTTTTTTCATCAGCCTTCCCTCCGTATCTTGATCAATAGAAAAGGCACACCAATCAATGCCATCAGTATCCCAAAGGGTGTCTCAAAGGGCGGATTGATCAGGCGGCCAGCCAGATCAGCGGCCATCACCAGTGTTCCCCCTCCAAGAATCGTCAAAGGTAAAATCAGTTGATAGTTTTTGCCCACCATTCCCCGCACGACATGAGGAACTATTAAGCCGACAAAACTGACCGGTCCAACAAGCGAAACCGCCATTCCCGCCAAAACTACGACTAACAGTAAGGCAGATGCCCGAATCAGATGCGGGTGCTTGCCTAATGAAATGACGGTGTCATCTCCTAGCGCTAACAGATTCAACGCTTTTCCTAGACGTAGCACAAAAACGATGGCAATCAGATAGATGGGGCCCACAAAACGCAGTTGCTGCCAAGTCACATTTGCGGCACCACCGATAAACCAAAAGGCTAACTCTTGATTTAAATCAAATTGCAGTGACAGGGTCTGACTGATGGCTGAGAAAAAAGAACTTAGTGCCACACCAGCCAAAATCAAACCTGTAGGTGACATACCCAATTTGGCATAGCGAGTCAATAAAAAAAGCAGCGCAGTTGCCGCAAAGGCACCAAAAAACGAAAATAGCGCCGCTTGACTCGGTTGAATACTAGGAAATAGGATAAATGCGATCGCTAATCCCATCGCAGCCCCACTGTTGACACCTAAAAGACCGCCATCTGCCAGAGCGTTTTTCGTAATTCCCTGCATGATAGCTCCCGTAACAGCAAAACAACTTCCTACTAGAAAAGCAGCCAACACACGGGGCAATCGGATATTGCGCAAGACTTGATGCAGCTGATTCTCATAGTCAAAAGCAAAAATAGCATCCCAGATCGTTTCAAAGGAAAGGTCGGCCGCTCCTTGGGTGATCGCCAAAAAGAAACAGATAATAAAGCAGCCGCTAAAAAGCAGCAGCAACCAAGAAAACTTTTTCATGCTTGGGCTCCTAACTCATAGGTCAAGACCAATGGCTTTGTGCTATTAGGAAAGGTTCCTAACATGGCGTCGATCTCAAACAAACGCTGCAGCCACTCTTTGGTCAGCACTGTTTCTGGTGTACCAGAGACCAACAGTTCTCCACCTTTTAATGCATAAATATAATCAGAAAAACGTGAGGCATGATTCAGGTCATGAATCGACATAATGATCGTTTTTCCGTAGGTTTTATTGATTTGCTGTAATAAGAGCAAAATTTCTAATTGATGCGCTGGATCTAAAAAGGTCGTTGGTTCATCTAAAATCACGATATCCGTATCTTGCGCAAGTGCCATGGCGATCCAAACGCGCTGTTTTTGTCCCCCTGACAGCGTGCTGATCGTTTCATCTGCTAGTGCTGTCAAACCCGTTGCCTGCAAGGACCAGTCGATCGCCGCAAGATCTTGTTCCGATAAACTATTTAGTCCTTTTTGATAGGGAAAACGACCATAAGAAACAATTTCGCGAATCGTCAAGCCAATCGATGAATCGCTAACTTGTGAGAGCAGCGCAATCTTTTTCGCTACTTCTTTGGTTTTGATGTTTTGCAGATTTTGTGCATCTAAGAGGACCTCACCAGACAATGGCTGTAAAATTCGGGCAAGTGCCTTTAAAAACGTCGATTTCCCACTGCCGTTCGGACCAATCAAGCCGATGATTTTCCCTTCTGGCATCTCAATTGTTAGATTTTGCACAATTTTTTGTTTTTGATAGCCGACACTCAAGTCAACTGTTCGTAATTTCGCCATATTCGTCCCCAAAATAAATGATTGATAATGCTTATCAATTATGAATGTAATCCTACTATTCGTCAATAGTTCTAAAAAAAGGAAATAAAAAAATAAGATTGACAAAGGCGCGTTTCTTCGTGATAATAGCTATCAGCAAATGAGAACTATTCTCAATTAAAATAATAAGTGCTCAACATGTAACAAAGGAGGAAGTGTTTCTATGAAACAATGGTCAAAAAGAAGTACTTGGCTTACCCTGCTAGCTGCCTGCTCCCTTACCCTACTGGGTGCTTGCAGCACGAATAATGACTCAACGGATAGCAGTGGATCAGCCACTACTTCTTCAGAAATAGCAACAACCTTTACCGATGCGATGGGAAATGAAGTCACTGTTCCCGAAAACCCACAGCGGGTGATTGGTAGTTATTTGGAAGATTATTTGGTCGCTTTAGGGGTAACACCGGTTGCTCAATGGACCGTCGGCAATGACAGTGATCAAGCATACTTGCAAGACAAACTGGCGGAGGTTCCAAGGATCAACTACGATCTGCCCTTTGAAGATGTCTTGAGCTTTGAGCCAGACCTGCTGCTGATGGATAGCAATTCCATGGTGGAAGGCGACAAATATGATCAATACAGTAAAATCGCGCCGACCTATGTGGTCACAAATGGCGAGGACGTGACTTGGCGGGAACGTCTGACAGATATTGCAAAGGTGTTACACAAAGAAGAGCAAGCTGCCCAAGTAGAAGCTGATTATGATGACTTAGTCGCTGCTACCAAGGAAACGTACGCTGATCAAATCCAAGGCAAGTCGATCGCTGTTTTATGGGTGGTCAATAACTCTGTCTTCATGGTTTCAGAAACAAAATCAAGCGGTCAACTGCTGTATCACGAACTCGGGTTTGAAGTTCCCTCCCTTGTTTCAGAAATCAGTGAAAGTGCCACTGCTGACTGGTCTGCCGTTTCTCTGGAAAAATTGGCAGAATTGGATGCCGATTACTTGATTTTAGTGAATAGTGATAAAGGCGCTGATTTTTTCAGCGAACAAGTCTGGCAAAATCTTGATGCAGTCAAAAACAATCATTTATGGGAATTCAGTCCCGAATCAAGCTGGCTCTACAACGGTCCGATCGCCTATACCAAAATGATCGAAGATATCCAGAGCAAATTGGACTAATGCGTTTCAAGTAATTCGTCAAGTAAAACTACTTAACGAATTTCAGGAAAAAGCTAGCATTCCCGCACAAAACATGCTATTATATTTTAGTCTGAGAGATTTCTTAGAGGATTCTTGTATCGTTAGGGGGGAAAATCATGCGCGTAAACATCACATTAGAGTGCACTTCTTGTAAAGAACGCAACTACTTATCAAACAAAAACAAACGTAACAATCCTGATCGTTTGGAAAAGAAAAAATATTGCCCACGTGAAAGAAAAGTTACTTTACACCGCGAAACAAAATAATGCTATTTAAGAAGTTCGCAAACGCTGATAACCAAGGCGTTTGCGAACTTCTTTTTTTTGTAAAAACTAGCTTTGAGGTGATAGTTTTGAATCGAACTCCCCTTCTATTAGCCCTTGTTCTTTCAAACTTAGATAGTAATTGCACCGTCTCCTTGATTGCTCTTTGTTTTAGCTGCTTCTTCACTTCTCTTCTTTGGACTTTTAGGCCATTTCTTTGTAAAGTCACAAAAATAAATTTTAATGTATAATGTATAGAAAAAAGGAGAAATTAAATGTTTAACAAAGAAGAAAAAGAGTTTCGTTGCAACCATTGCAAAAAAGTGATCGACACAGGGGAAGTCGTTTGGACAAAATGGCCGTTTCCGCCGAAAGCTTCTGCTTACCAACTAAAACCCAGAAAAGAATTAGCACTGATAAACGCGCCGATCCTTTGCCTAAATTGCTCAGAAAAGCTTCTCCTGGAACACCTCGAATAACTATTCTTTTCATCGTTTTATTGTCTCTCTTTGTCCATCATAAAAAAAGCAGGCAGTAGCCAAATTCACTTAGTGAATGCACTGCTGCTTTTTTTCTGGCGGAAGAATAAGGCGAACCCATGAGCAACCACAAAAGTTTCAGGGGCGATTAGCGGCAGCTTTATTTTCCGAAATTTTTTGCAGTATCTCTCCCGCGATTATGCGCGAGATGATTTTGGCAATAACCATAATATGAAGCCGCTCTCTCCCGTTGCCGCCTTTTCTGTATACTTTGATCTCCGATCGACCCTTTCATGCTATACTGCCTATAGGAGGTGAACCCATGCTTGGCAATTTTACGTATCTACCTAGTAACTATCGTCTGTTTTATGGCGCTTTTCTTTTTGCACTTATTGGAAATATGATTTTCATTTTCATCAAACACCCTGCTTGGACCTTTAGCCTACCGACGGTGATTGTCCTCTTCTTAATAAATGTCTTCTTTTGGACAAAATACAAGAAGAAACTTATTCCTTGCGCAACAGATGCACTGTTTTATGTTCTGCTCTTCCTCTTGGTATTTCACAATCACTAATATAATGCTTATTTTGATACTGATTGTTTCTCTTTCCCCTATTTCGTCATAACAAAGGAGTGTTGATGCGATGGAGATTTCCCATATCACGTTGCTCGTACAGAATTTAGCAAAGACGACAACGATGCTGGAAACATTGTTTGAAGCAGAGGAAATTTATGATAGCCGAGACCAGCCCCATTCTTACTTCCCAGAAAAATTCTTTTTGATCGATGGCTTATGGCTTGCTGTTATGGAGGATGCCTCCCAAAAGCTGCCGAAAACGTATAACCATATTGCCTTTAAAATCGATCAATCTCAAATCGATTCCTTGATTACGCGCATCCAAGGACTAGGATTGAAGATCGAAAAAGATCGTTCTCGCATCAAAGGCGAAGGTGCTTCTATTTATTTTTATGACGATGACAACCATTTGTTTGAACTACACACTGGTACGTTGGCTGAACGGTTGCACCATTACCGTCTGACAGAAACAAGGTGATCATCATTACTAGCAACTGCATTGACTGTTATGCAAAGAACACCCACATGAAAGGAAGAAAACAATGAAACTAGATATGGTCGGTATTATCACAAAAAACATGGAACAGGCACTGGCTTTTTATCAAGTACTTGGCTTCACGCCATTAGGTCAGCACTCAGAAGATTATATGGAATTAGCAAACGACGGGGTTCGCATCTCCTTGAATAGCCGCAAGATGGTTGCTGGGATCTACGGACATGCACCAATGACTGTGGGTGATACGATTGAATTAGCCTTTTTATGTGATTCTCCTGAAGAAGTTGATGCCCTTCATGCAAAAGTCGTTGCTGCCGGGTATCAGTCTTTCATAGAACCTTGGTCTGCCTTTTGGGGGCAACGCTATGCCATTGTCAAAGACATAGACGGCAATCTCTTAAGTTTGTTTGCAACCCTACCTGCCGAAAATTGATTTAAGCTACGACAGTCGGTCCAATGGAGCGGCTGTTTTTTTATCCGTTTTTCGGGTAAAAAGACAAAATCCCGTATTTATGTCCAATCGAATTCTGATAATCTGAAATGAATGTATTCCTTATAAACCAACATTTCCCATCATTATAAAATAAAAATAATCTCTCTATAAAAAAACAAATCCCCCTCATCCACTCCTGTTCGCTTGACAAAAAAGAACAAACGTTCGTATAATCTCGGTAAGGAGTGATAAAAATGGGTGGTTTTAATTATGCGCTCGAGCCAAAACGCGATATCTTATTTATAGATGTCAAAAGTTTTTATGCTTCTGTCGAATGCATCTCTCGCGGGTTAGATCCTATCCAAGCGATGCTGGTCGTCATGTCACATTCTGACAATACTGGTAACGGCTTAGTCTTAGCAGCTTCCCCAAAGGCAAAATCGGTATTGGGGATTTCAAATGTGACTCGCAATGACAACCTGCCGACACATCCCGATTTGTACAAAGCATCGCCGCGTATGAGTTTTTATATCAAAGAAAACACCAAAGTCAATAATGTCTTTCGCAAATATGTTGGACAAGACGACTTGCTGCTCTATTCGATCGACGAAACGATGATGGATCTGACCCGTACACTGGATCTTTTCATTCCCGATAAAACGATCTCTCGCGAAGAAAAACGTTGGTTGATTGCCCAGCAAATTCAAAAAGACATTTACGAAACAACGAAATTGTATGTCACCATCGGCATTGGCGATAATCCATTGTTAGCAAAACTAGCTTTAGATAACGAATCCAAACACAATCGTTCCTTGATCGCTGAATGGACCTATGACGATGTACCGACAAAAGTTTGGCAGATCGCCCCTATGACAGAGTTCTGGGGGATCGGTCGGCGCACAGAAAAACGACTTCACTTGATGGGGATTGAAACGATCGAACAATTGGCTCACGCCAGTCCTGATCTTTTACGCAGTCGCATGGGGATCATTGGCGAGCAGCTCTATCATCACGCCCACGGCATTGATCGCACGATTTTATCTGAACCGACACCACAAGTGATGGAAAAAAGCTACGGCAATAGCCAAGTTCTACATCGCAATTATTATTTACAAGAAGAAATCGAGATCGTCATCAAGGAAATGGCGGAGCAAGTTGCCGCTCGAATTCGCCGCCATCATTGTCAGACCGCTTGTATCAATGTTTACATCGGCGTAGCCTTTGGTGAAACTGCTTCTGGTTTTTCCCGGCAAATGAAAATCCCGCCAACTGACAATACCCGTAAACTTGTCGCTCATTGCCTATTTCTCTTTCGAAAATTTTATACCGGGCAAGTCGTTCGCCACATCGGTATTACCTATTCAAAATTGGTTTATACAGAAAATGTCCAGCTGGATCTTTTTGAGCAAGCAGAAGCGCAGTTGCGCCAGCGTAAATTAGATTTGATCATCGATAAGATTCGTGAGAAATATGGCTTCACTTCGATCGTTCACGCCACAAGCCGAATGGAAGGCGCTCGCGCCATTGCTCGCAGCAAATTAGTCGGCGGACATGCCGGTGGTCTAGATGGGATCGCTAATATAGGACCCGTCCATCAGAAAAAGGAAAAAGAACCGTTTGCTGATGGTTCGAAAAATACTGGCACTTGATTCGTTTTTCTTTCCTTTTTGCTGACAAATCTTAAGATAACATTAACAAACGGTCCATTTTTTAAAGATTTATGTAATTTCGATTCGCCCACCTCCCCCTTTGTTCTTTTCTAAGGTACTTTAATAGCAAGGAGTGTGAGCAGATGAAAATTGACAAAATCGAATACAAACGAGTCATCAACGGTGCGGGACACCTTGAGTACGATTTGCTGCAATATTTAGAAAAGAATCGGGCGACTGCTGCACAAAACCTGAAACAGTCTGAGATCGATTACCTTTTAGAAAAAGATATTCAGCATCGTATCATCCAACATGCACGTAAGAGTTTCTTTGGCGATACGATCGTTTTAAAAGATGAATATGCCGAAGATTATTTTTTATTAAAAAAGTATACGGATATGTTCCAAGAATCATTCTAAAAAAAACGCAGAACCAACTGGTTCTGCGTTTTTCTTATTCTTCGAAATGTTCTTTATAAACATCATCGACTGTCTGGTTCGGGTCGATCACGATATAAAGGCTCTTCGTTTTCTCACTGATTTTTGTTGATTGGTATACGTTATCCAATCCTTCCGTATCTTTGTCCTTATATGGGAAATACACAAGATCCGGTGTACCGTTACGGTAAAGAATTTCCATCCGTTCGATATCTTCATATTTCAACGCACGGGCAAACATCCCTAATTCAAGCCCACCTAAGTTGATGTCATGCGTTGCCACATGATCGCCTTCTTGGAATATTTCAATTTTGAACCCAGCACATGGATGAATCTCAACAAATTCGCTTCCGTGGATGCGGCCAAAACTGGTCGTGATTTGTTTGATCCACAAGTCACCGATGTAACGGCGCTCAATCGTCCATGTTTCTCCATTACGGAAATAAAATTTTAAAGCTTTCATTTCTCTAGCCATGACAAAACGCTCCTTTTTATTAGTAATACACTTTAATTCTAACACATAGTCGCCATCGGGACACAAATTAACTTTGTTTTTCGTTGACTTTTTTCATGAACCGAGAGATTTCCACTGCCGCTCGTTGATGCGTCCCATTGGCAATGATCTGTTGTTTTTCGTCTATTACCTGATAATGAAATTGGAGCCCCTGTTCTTTTTCCCACTGTACAAGAACTGTGATCGTCGCTCCAACTGGTGAAGGCTTCAAATGATTGATCGAAAACTTTGTACCGACGGTAGTAAACCCTTTATCTAAAGTAGGCTCAAGGGCTTCCCAACAGGTGTTTTCCACCATTGCTACCAATCGTGGGGTTGCTAAAACGTCTAATCCCCCAGAACCCAAAACAGCCGCAGTGTCTTGCTGTCCCACGATAAATTCTTTTTTGCTTTCCATTTTTCAGTTATCCCTCCTTTGCTAAATACGCTTGGACAAACGCTAATAGTGCTTCTTTTTCATTAGGGATTTTTCGTGTGATGACTGCA
Organism: Enterococcus sp. DIV1368d; assembly: GCF_050542975.1. NCBI lineage: Bacteria > Bacillati > Bacillota > Bacilli > Lactobacillales > Enterococcaceae > Enterococcus > Enterococcus sp. DIV1368d. The sequence continues at coordinate 2,412,061 of NZ_CP172939.1, forward strand.
GCTTCGGCAGCGGTCAAGACTTCTTTGAGCCACGGACCAGAAGAACGATCGATCGTTTGTAGTAAATCACGTCCATTGATCGCCAACTCCTTCAGTGAATGGATCGGCAGCTGCTGATAGCGCTGACTGATTTTTGCTGGATCGTTGGGCTGATTGTCATAACGCAATAATCCTTCGGCTAAACAGGTTGCTTCTAGACCGAACTGATACAACACTAGGTCATTCCATTCGCCGTTTCGACGCGCGAGCAGTGCTTGATAAGCCGTGTGTACTTGGCGGATGCAGTCATTGGAACATTTCCAAGCTTTTAAAAAGCTGCGGACTGCCTCTGGCGCTAAACCCATTTGGTCAATGAGCAAAACCCAGGCCGCCGTTTCGTTTTCTAATGGGATCGCTGGCAGGTCTGCCATCCGCAGTAACGCCTCACCGTATTCCCGCAAGCCTGGGCAATAGATATAGCATTCGGTTTCTACTAGCGCCCGTAGTGCTTGGTTCCGATGATTGCCTAACAGCAATTTCACGAATTCAATCATGATCCGTTCAACAGAGATTTTTCCCAACAAGGCATGATTCGCATGGATAGCAGCCAATGTTTCTGTTTCTAAAACAAAGCCCAATTGACTGACAAAACGCAGCCCCCGCATCATTCGTAGGGCGTCCTCATGGAAACGTTCCTGGGGGTGACCCACTGCTCGTAAGATTTGATTATCGATATCTGCCAGACCATCGAAAAGATCAATGATGACACCATCTTCTTGAAGTGCCAACGCATTGATGGTAAAGTCCCGCCGTTTTAGATCTTCTTTCAGGGAACGGACAAAATCCACTTTGTCGGGTCTGCGGTAATCTTGATAGGCTGCTTCCGTTCGAAACGTAGTGATCTCATACTGCGCCTGCTCCCACAAAACCAACACCGTCCCATGCTCGATGCCAATGTCAATGGTTCGAGGAAAAAGCGCCTTGATTTCGGCTGGAAATGCACTGGTAGCAATATCGACATCATGAATCGGCTGGCCTAAGATCGTGTCTCGCACGCTGCCGCCGACAAAGTATGCTTCATATCCTGCGGCTTCGATTTTTTTTAAAAGCGGTGCAGCTTCTGCAAATTCTTTTGGTAGTTTAGTCAGTTTCATTTACTTTTCCATCTTTTCTTTCAAAACGATACGCATCCCGCTGATTGAATTTTGCCATATTTTCCTCAAACACTTCAGTCAGGTCGATGTCTAGTGAATTGGCCATGATCATCGTCACAAAGAGTACATCACCGAGCTCTTCTGCCACTGTTTTTTCAACTTCATCGCTTTTTTTATTTTTTTCCCCGTAATAGTGATTCACTTCTCGCGCCAATTCGCCGACTTCTTCGGTCAAACGAGCCATTTGGGCGAGGGGGCTGAAATAGCCAGTTTTGAATTGCTGAATATACGCATCGACTTCTTCTTGCATCGATGCCAAAGAACGTTTTTCTGTCATTTTCTCCACCCTTTCTCGTTTATCTTACCAAAAGAATGGCTGCCTGCCTAGATAGAGCCCCCTTCAGGATTTGTTGTGCATTCAATGATTTCGTGCTACATTGATACTTGTGGAAGTTGAATAACGGAGGAAACAGGATGCGGGCATTTTTTTCATGGCGAACGATTCGCGATATTGTTTTGATTATTTTTGGTACAAGTATCTATGGCTTCGGTCTAGTCTATCTAAATATCCCAAATGACTTAGCAGAAGGCGGTGTGACGGGGATCACCTTGATCCTGCGAGCCTTATGGGGAATCAATCCTGCCATCAGTACACTGATCTTAAATATTCCGATCATTTTGATCGGTGGCAAAATTCTTGGTCGACGCTCATTAGTGTATACGATTTTAGGAACTTTTGGTTTGTCTTTTTGGTTGGCATTTTGGCAGAGTGTTCCCCTGTTGATCGATCTGCAGCACGATCTGCTGATCGTTGCGCTCTTGGCTGGTTTGATTGCAGGGATCGGTAGTGGGATCGTCTACAAAGTCGGGGGAACGACTGGTGGAGTCGATGTATTGGCACGTATTTTAGAGAAAAACTTTGGTGTGACGATCGGTCGTTCGCTTTTGATCTTTGATGTGTTCGTCCTGTTGCTTTCTTTGACTTATATAGATTTGAACCGCATGATGTATACCTTGATTTTTTCTTATGTCTTCACGCGCGTGATCGATTCGATCCTAGATGGCGGCTATTCAGCCAAAGGGATCTTAGTGATCAGCAATCACAGCGAAGAGATGGCTCCTGTTTTAATGGATGAATTAGAACGAGGCGTCACGTTTTTACAGGGCGAAGGGGCTTACTCAAGAGTGTCGAAACAAATCATTTATATGGTGGTCAGCGGGCGGGAGATTTCTGAAGTCAAGCGCATCGTTCATGACTTTGATCCGCAAGCGTTTGTTTCTGTCATTAATGTCCATGAAGTCGAAGGTGAAGGCTTTACCTACTTAAGACCTAAGTCGCGGTTCTTACAGCGCAAAACCGCTGTTTCTAAAACAAAATAGAGACTGAAAAAAGCAGCCCCGGTTAAAGGGCTGCTTTTTGCTTGTTACCGGCTTTCTTCTTTTTGCTGGAGCAAGTGTCGATTTACTTCATCGGAAAGTTCTAAGAAGGCATCACGATCCCCATTTTCCAAGGCTAGATCGATTTGCCGATACAAGGTATCGATTTTGGTTTTTGTTTCTTCTTTTTCAAGATACTGGGTAACATGTTGGGTCATTTCTTGATCCAAGTGGTCGTTCCAACGTTCATAAGGATTGTCTTCTAAAACTGCTAAATAAAAGGATTGCGACCAAGAATCTGGGAAGAGACATTCAAGATACAAGGGTTGTTTCCAATTCATGCGAATCTCATGAAAAATCTGATCAATGTCATAAAAGGTCTGCCCTTCGATGCTCAAGACAAACGGTTCGCCCCCAATTTCTGTACTGCGGACACTCAAGCCCCGTTTGGCTGCGGCTGCCCCTTCTACAAAATGAACATTGGTCAAGATCGCTTCATGGTTCGCCAGATAGTTTAACACCCAAGAGACTTCTCGGCGGCTGAAGGAAACGGTCGAAACTAACCAATTAAGAAACTTTTTCTTTTCTTGTACATTGATGTTCATTTCTCTCACCTATCTTTCTAATAAGTCCTCCACGATCGACTGTACTTCTAAATCACCTGGCTCATGCGCCAAATAATGTTGCAGCAAATGAAGTGCTTCAGGTAAACGCCCTTCTTCACGTAAGAAAATGCCATATTCTTTCATAAATGCTGGCTCATGGTGCAAATCAGCATTGGCTTCTTCGTAATAGTTTGCTGCTTTGTCAAAATCTTCCAGCGCATTATACGCTTGCGCCAAATTCCAAAGGGCATGCGGCTGTTCATTGTCTTCCATTCGTTCGATGGTCAAGATCGCTTCTTGCCAACGCTCTTCATTCAAGTATAAATTACTTAAGGTCAGTAACGTATCATCTTCTTTGTCACCAGTCTCCAATGCTTTTAGTAAAAATGATTCTGCTGCTTCACTGTCATGAAGTCGGTAAGCATTCTCGGCAGCAAAATGATAGAAATCCACTTGATATGGATCTTCATGAATCCCTTCTTCGATCACACGCTGCGCTTCTTCCAGCTGCTCTTCTTCTTGCAATGCTTCTGCAAGATAAAGATACAAGGCACGGTATTGCGGATTCATGACCCGCAACTGCTGCAAGTAGCGAATCGCTTGTTCATTTTCTTTTAGCTGCAAATAGACTAAAGCTGTTTGAAAAAGACGCTCATCGGTCTGTTCGTCTTCTAGGCTTGCTTCAAAATATTCCAATGCCTCTTCAAACTTGCCCGCCATACTCAATGATGTACCAGTCCGTTCAACGATCGAGATCCCCGAAATATCCGTGATTTCTTCTTCCAGCAATCCTTGATAAAGGTCAACGGCTTCTTGATAGCGATCAGTCGAAAAGGCTAACTCAGCTAAGGCAAACCGTATCAAAGGTTCATCTGGCACAATGCTTTGCGCTTCTTTTAGTTTGGCTTCACTAACTTCAGGGATACCGATCAATTGGTAAAGATCCGCACTCAATAGCAAGGCTTGCAAATACGCTTCACTGGTCGGTGGTATTTGATCAATATAGGCAAAAGCCGTCTCGATCTGGTCTTCTTCCATCGCAATTTCTGCTAAAGGAAGCAGCAAAGCTTCATTATCAGGATGTCGTTGCTGCAAGGTTTCAAATAACGTTTTCGCCTCTTCCAAAAAGCCGATCTGCAATAGTTCATCACCTAAAGCGCCTAATGTCTCATCATCATCTTTTTGCAGAGCTTCGGTAAAATTTAATTGTGCTTCAGCCAGTTCTTCCGCGGCTAATGCTTTTAACATTTTTTCACTATATGTTTCCATTTAAACCCCTCGAATCTCATTGATTAATCGCTGATAAGTCTCCATCGTCTGGACGAGATCTTTTTCCTCGATTTTCGTTCTGCCCCCTATTGTACCAACTTTTGCCAAAAATAACAGTTTTTTTTCTTTTTGCTGCAATTCTAGTACATGACTGAAATATTCGCTTAATGAAAAAGACTCGGGCAATTCGATGGGAAAGCCTAATCGGGCAAGCCATTGGCAGAACACGGGCAGATCGACAGTCAATTGCTGCTGCTGGACGGTCCACATAAAATGAAACAAAAAGCCAAAGAATAATTTCATCGCATCAGACAGCAAGTGCCCATTTTCCGTTCGATAAGCAGCATCAGCAAAGAGTTGGCCAAACTCCTCCAATTCGCTGCCTGATTGCTGGTATAGTTGGATCAACCGATCGGTATACGCAGCCAACGAATGTCTCATCAACGCCTGATGACTGGGATAGGTTCGATAAAGCTCTTTTAAAAACTCACTATCGGCAAGCACGCCACAACGAATCAGAGTCAAAAAATCGACCAATTTCCCATCGATCTGTTTTTCTGCGATCGTCTGATCGTAAATAACAAATTCGGGTGTATTAGGATTTTCCAGCATCGGGATATCTGGCTTTTTCACAACGATCGCTATTTCTTTCACACTTTTAGCTAAGGCCCGCAAGGAAACGGGAATCAGCCAAAGCTGTGTCGTCAGAACCGACGTCGCGTGGATAAAACTGCTCAATGCCAACACGCCTTCATTCCCAAAGCCGACGATCAACAGCGGCTCTTGTTTTGAAAAGCGACCGAAGAAATCCATTGCAGCTTTAAACTCGCTAAAGTTGTTGCAATACATTTGATTGGTACAAATATACCAATTGACCTCTCGTGGCAAAAACAGGCGGGTCAATTTTTCTGAAAAGCGGTCATAATAGCGCTGATTCGTCAAAATGATCACCTGCTGCGGCTCGATCGACTGTTCTCTCATGACCGATGCTAGTGTTTCACCATAAGAAATTTGGGTTTCTTGTTCATTTCGGAAAAAAACAGCTTCCATCGGCTCACTCCTTTGCTACTACTTTCTATTATAACAAGAAGCCGCTTAAACACCTACTAAATCGCTAATGATTAGGAAGTATTTTCCTGTGATTGGTTCAATGATCCGATAAAAAGCAAAAAACATGATTTCCTCTTCTTCCAAAGGAAAATCATGTTTTTTCTTAAACCAAAAGTGAGTAGAGTGATTGATTTTGCTGAAGGTTGATATAGTTTTGGTCAAACTGTTCAATTCGTGACAGTAATGCGGGGAGATCTTTTTTGTGTTTCAACAAGATCCCCAGCATTACTGGTCCTGTTCCACGATTGATTTTTTTTGTATATTCAAACCTAGTGATATCATCATCAGGCCCTAATACATGGCTAACAAATTCCTTCAACGCACCGGGACGTTGCGGGAAGTTGACGATAAAATAATGTTTCAATCCTTGATAAATCAGTGATTTCTCTTCGATCTCAGCCATGCGGGAACTATCATTGTTGCCGCCACTCACAATACAGACGACTGTTTTGCCTTTGATTTGCTCTTTGATCAGATCCAAAGCTGCCACACTCAAGGCACCAGCTGGTTCAGCGACGATCGCTTGCTTGCTGTACAATTCCAGAATCGTTTGACAGATTGCGCCTTCTTCCACAGCTACCAATTGATCCACGTAGCGTTTGGCATGGGCATAGGTTTGAGCTCCGACTTGTTTGACCGCTGCACCATCCACAAAGGTTTCAATATGCTCCAGTGCCACTGGTCCTTGATGATCAAAGGCGGCTTGCATCGAGGCTGCCCCTACAGGTTCTGCTCCAACAACTTTTATCTTCGGTTGCTTTTCTTTCAAATAGGCTGCGGTTCCACTGATCAAGCCGCCCCCGCCAATCGCTGCCACGACCAGATCGATCGTTACTTGTTTTTTTTCAGCATCCGCCAGCATCTCCACAGCAACGGTTCCTTGTCCTGCAATAATATTAGGATCGTCAAAGGGAGCAATGAAGGCCATTTGCTGTTCTTTTGCAAAGTGTTTAGCCGCTTGGGCTGCCGCATCAAACGTATCTCCCACCAATTCGATTTTGACATAATCTCCACCGAAAAAGAGGACTTGCGCGATTTTTTGCTGTGGCGTCGTTGTCGGCATGAAAATAACCGCTCGGATCTGCTGTTCTTGACAGGTATAAGCAACACCTTGCGCATGGTTCCCGGCACTGGCACAGACGACGCCACGACGAGTCAGTTCAGGATCTGCCTGGGTGATCGCATAGTAGGCACCGCGTAATTTGAAGGAGCGGACTTTTTGCAAGTCCTCTCGCTTCAACAAGACCGTCGCTTGATACTTCTCAGATAAAAAGCGATCATACTGCAGCGGCGTATGACTAACTGCTCCCCGCAGTCGCTCGTAGGCTTGTTCGATTGCAGAAACTGTCACCAACAAACGCGTCCCTCCTAATCTTTCGCAACAAACGGCATCATTTTCCGTAACTCGCTGCCGACTTTTTCAATTTGATGATTGCCGTTTTCCTCACGCATTTTATGGAATTCAGGGAAGCCGTTTTGATTGTCTTCAATGAATCCTTTCGCAAATTGGCCGTTTTGGATGTCTGTCAATACGGCTTTCATGTTTTCTTTGGCTTGTGCAGTGATCACCCGAGCACCAGAAACGTAGTCACCATACTCAGCCGTATTCGAGATCGAATGGCGCATTTTTTTGAAGCCTCCTTCATAAATCAAGTCAACGATCAGTTTCAATTCATGACAAACTTCAAAATAAGCCAATTCCGGTTGGTACCCCGCTTCTACCAATGTTTCAAAGCCCGCTTCGATCATACTGGTCAAACCGCCACAAAGTACGGCTTGCTCACCGAAAAGATCGGTTTCGGTCTCTTCTTTAAAGGTCGTTTCCAAAACGCCGACCCTTGTGGCACCAATGCCTTTTGCATAGGATAAAGCCGTTGCTTGTGCGTTACCAGTCGCATCTTGATAAACTGCAAACAAGGCTGGTACCGCAAACCCTTCGGTAAAGGTTCGACGCACCAAATGACCTGGTCCTTTTGGCGCAACTAGAAAAACATCCACCTCTTTTGGTGGCGCGATCACATCAAAATGAATATTGAAACCATGAGCAAATGCTAATGCATTGCCCGCAGAAAGATTCGGTTCGATCTCATTTTTATACAACGATCCTTGGATCTCATCGGGTGCCAAGATCATGACTACATCCGCTTTTTGAACGGCTTCGGCTACTGGGAAAACCTCAAATCCATCGTTTCTTGCGGCTTCCGCTGATTTTCCTTCACGAATGCCGATAAAGACTTCATGACCTGTGTCCCGTAAATTTTGAGCATGAGCGTGCCCTTGAGAGCCGTAGCCGACGATCGCAATCTTCTTGTCTCCTAAATTATCTGTAACTTCCTCGTTGTAATATACTTTTACCATACTTGTTTCCTCCGAATTCTTTCTTTATTTTAAGCAATTCAAAATTGCACTTACCCTCTTGTAAAGCCAGTGACACCAGTCCGTGCCAATTGTTTGATGCCGTATGGACGTAAAACTTCGATGCACGCTTCTACCTTTTTCGTATCGCCAGCAACTTGCACAACGATTGTTTTTAGTGCCACATCGACAATGTGTGCTCGAAATGGATCGATCACTGCTTGGATCTCCGAACGACTTGTGGTTGGCGCATTGACTTTGATCAGCACCAGCTCCCGTTCGATATGAGGAACTTCTGTAATATCAGAAACCTTCAAGACATCGATCTGCTTGTTCAGATGCTTAGTCACTTGTTCTGTTTCTGCCAAATCGTTCACGTTGACAATGATCGTCATACGTGAAAACTCTGGTCGTTCTGTCGTACCGACAGAGATACTCTCGATATTGACTTGACGACGGTTCAAGACACTCGTGATACGGCTCAAAACACCTGCTTCATTATGGACGATTGCTGCTAATACCCGTTTCATCCCCTTAGACCCCCATCATTTCATGATTGGCTTTCCCCGGTGGGATCATCGGCAGCACATGCTCAGATGGCGAGACCATTACTTCGATCAGCTGCGGCCCTGCTTGAGAAAAAGCTGCTGCCAATTGATCAACCAGTTGCTCTGGGGCATCGATCCGACAGCCTTCAATGCCATAAGCCTGTGCCAGTTTGACAAAATCAGGCTGCTGCGCAAAAACGGAGGCAGAGCGCCGCTTGCCATGGAATGTTTCTTGCCATTGGCGAACCATTCCTAAAGAGCAGTTGTTCAATAACACAAATTTGACATTCAAGCCATACTCATTCAAAATCGCAAATTCTTGGTTCGTCATTTGAAATCCACCATCGCCAACGAACACCACGACCATTTTTTCTGGATGAGCAAATTGAACGCCGATTCCTGCAGGGATGCCATAGCCCATCGTCCCTAGTCCGCCACTGGTGATCAATTGTTTGGGAAAGCGAAAAGGATAATACTGCGCGACCCACATTTGATGCTGACCAACATCGGTGATGACGTAAGCCTCTCCTTTGGTCAAACGCCCTACTTCTTCGATGACTTTTTGTGGTTTGATCTCTTGTGTCTGAGTGCGATCATAGCGATAAGGTTTTTCCTTTTTCCGTTTTTGGCATAGATCCAACCAAGTCGTCCAGGTTCCTCTTGTTGGTGGGTACCGCAGCATTTGCTGCAAAGCAGCCTTGGCATCGCCGACGATTGGGATCTTTGTTTCTACGATCTTGCCGATCTCCACTGGGTCAATATCGATATGAGCAACGATGGCCTGCTTGCCGAACTGACTGCCGGCCGTTGCTAAGCGATCATCGAAGCGAGAGCCGATATTGATAATCAAATCGGCTTCTGATAAAGCCATGTTCGCCGCATAGGTGCCATGCATACCGCCCATGCCTAAGAAAAATTGATGATCACTTGGCAGTAAGCCTAAGCCAAGCAACGTTGTCACTGTCGGTAACTTGTACTTGGCAATAAATGCATTTAGTTCAGCTGCAGCTTCGGCAGCGATCACGCCTGCACCCGCCAGTACCACTGGTCGCTGAGCTTTTTCCAAGACTTGCATCAGTTTTTCGATTTGCAGACGGGATGGCTCTGCCGTCGGCTGATAACTTTTCCTTGTGATCGGCAATGAGCAGGTTTCAGCGGTTTCTTGTAAGGTAATATCTTTCGGAAGGTCGATGACAACCGGTCCTTTTCGCCCTGTGGAAGCGATATGGAAGGCTTCAGCGATCACTTTTGGGAGCTCATCGACACAGCGGACTTGGTAGTTGTGCTTCGTGATCGGCAACGTGATACCCAGAATATCCGCCTCTTGGAAGGCATCTTTGCCAATTCCTGGTACCGCCACTTGTCCCGTGATAACTACCAATGGTACGGAATCACTCATAGCATCGGCAATGCCCGTGACGACATTTGTAGCACCTGGTCCGCTCGTCACTAAAACGACCCCAACATTGCCAGTAGCTTTGGCATAGCCTTCAGCGGCGTGGATCGCGCCTTGCTCGTGACGCGTCAAAATATTCGGAATCGCTGCATCATATAATTGATCATATAACGGCAGGACGGCGCCGCCCGGATAGCCAAAGATCATTTCGACGCCTTGCTCTTGTAAGCTGTCCACTAATACTTGTGCGCCAGTCCTTAGATGCGATGCTTGATACTCGATATTTTCCATTGCTACTCCTCCTCATCAGGTACTCGCATAATCCCGCCCGTATTGGCAGAGGTCACTAAAGCGGTATAACGTGCAAGCCATCCTTTTTTCACTTTTGAACGAAAATTCGGTCGTTCTTGCGCACGCTGGGCAAGCTCTTCATCGGATACTTGCAGATTCAGCGTTCGATTTGGTAAATCAATAATGATTTCATCGCCATCGTTGACAAGGCCTAAGGGACCCCCTGCAGCGGCTTCTGGCGAAATATGGCCAACGGCGATTCCTCGGGTCGCTCCTGAAAAGCGACCATCGGTGATCAAGGCGACATCTTTGCCTAACCCACGTCCAACGATGCTTGAGGTAGGCGCCAACATTTCTGGCATACCTGGTCCTCCTTTTGGTCCCTCATAGCGGATCACTACAACATGTCCTTTTTGTACGGTATGATTGTCGATCGCAGCAACTGCTTCATCATGTGAATCAAAACAGATCGCTTTGCCTTTGAACACTTGGACACTTGGATCGACCCCACCGACCTTGATGACACTGCCTTCTGGGGCGATATTACCATACAAGATCGATAGCCCCCCCACAGGACTATACGGGTTTTCTTTGGGATGAATAACTTCTTCGTTGTGGATCTTCGCTTCAGCGACATTTTCTCGTAATGTCTTGCCTGTGACAGTCGGTCGATCAGGATGAATCGCTCCCTCGATATCACAAAGCTCCCTTATGATTGCCGAAACGCCGCCAGCTTCATGAACATCGTGCATCGAATAGGCTGATGATGGCGCGATTTTTGAGAGATAAGGCACTCTTTTAGCGATTTCATTGACCCGTCTTAAGTCATAGTCGATCTCAGCTTCATTGGCGATCGCTAAGGTATGCAGCACTGTGTTGGTGGAACCCCCCATCGCCATGTCTAAAGCGAAGGCATCATCAATAGCTTCTTTGGTCACGATGTCTCGAGGTTTCACTTGTTTTTCAACAAGATCCATCAACTTAAAGGCGGCTTGTCTAACTAGTTCTCGTCGTTCTTCAGACACGGCGAGGATCGTACCATTGCCTGGCATTGCCAATCCTAAGATCTCTAAGAGACAGTTCATTGAATTGGCAGTAAACATCCCTGCACAGGAACCGCAAGTCGGACAGGCATTTTGCTCCATAAATTCAAAGTCTTCTTTCGTCATGTTGCCAGTCTTGTAAGTCCCCACGGCTTCAAACATGGAAGACAAGGTTATCTGGTGGCCCCGTGGATCAATACCGGCTTTCATCGGACCGCCAGAACAAAAGATCCCCGGTACGTTCGTCCGCATCGCTGCTAAAATCATGCCAGGAGTGATCTTGTCGCAATTCGGGATATAAAATACGCCGTCAAACCAGTGAGCATTGATCACGGTTTCTGCGGAATCAGCGATCAATTCTCGGCTGGGTAGCGAATAACGCATGCCAATATGGCCCATCGCAATGCCATCATCCACACCGATCGTATTGAACTCAAAAGGGATGCCGCCAGCTTCACGAATCGCTTCCTTAGCGATATCTGCTAACTCCCGTAAATGCACATGTCCAGGCACAATATCGATATAGGAATTACATATCGCAATAAATGGCTTGTTCATGTCATGGATATTTTTTACTTGTCCTGTGGCATAGAGCAGACTCCTAGCTGGCGCTGCATCGATCCCTTTTTTAATCTGATCACTTCTCACACTCATCATCTCCTGCATTTTGGAATAAAAAAAAGCATCCCGGTTATAAAAAACTGGGATGCTTTGCCAGAATCCCATTTTACTTACGCAAATAGGACTCAAACAAACGGATAATTTTTGCTTCCGTGTTCTAAGTCCTGGTATCAATAATAATGACTAATAAATATTGATTAAAATTGCGCATAGAAAATGGCTCCTTCATTAGAAATAGTAACGTTCTTGTAATTGTTTACCAATATACCCTTTGCAAAATCACTTGTCAACGAATTTTCTGAATTTTTTTTCAATAATGACAATTCCCAGGACCCTTTCCTCACATCAGATGTCATTTAATCGCTTGCTTCTTTTGATAAAAATGACTTTTAAATCACCTTTAATCTTGCCTGAAAAATAAGGTGTGTCAGCAACCCATGTTTTTTTTTGATCAAAAGAAAAACAAAAAATATTTTTGAATTTTCTGACAATAATAACCGTTTCTTTTCCCATTCGCTCCGCCTGCATGGTGGCAGTTCCTAGTTAGACAAAAGAAAAAACCCTTGATTACTCAAGGGTTTCTACAAGACTCAATTATTTCACTGCGTCTTTAAGAGCTTTACCTGGTTTGAATGCAGGTACTTTGCTAGCAGGGATCTTGATTTCTTCACCAGTTTGTGGGTTGCGTCCTTTGCGTTCTGCACGAGAACGAACTTCAAAGTTACCAAAGCCGATCAATTGAACTTTTTCACCGTTAGCTAAAGCGTCTTGAATTGTTGAGAATACAGCGTCTACTGCTGCAGTTGCGTCTTTCTTAGTTAAGTCAGTAGCTGCTGCAACTTTTTCGATTAATTCTGCTTTATTTGCCATGGATGGTTTCACCTCCTGATATTTTTTTTGATGTCATGCATCAACAAAAATCTTGAGTGGTCCAAGGTTTTTGTCAAATATTGATTACCATCAATATTCTGATATAACGTTATCATAAGAACCTTGTAATATCAAGGATTTTAACGTTTTTAGGGGGTTTTTTTTTGGTTTTTTCCCATTTTTCTAGAAAAGGACAGATTTCTTTGTAAAAAGAAACAAAGTATGATAAAATCTCTATTTTCTTCTGCGAGGAATGATTCGAATCGGCGTTCCTTCAAAAGTGAATGCCTTGCGGATTTGATTTTCTAAGAAACGTGCATAAGAGAAATGCATCAGTTCTTCTTCGTTGACAAAAATAACAAAAGTTGGCGGTTTGACAGCTACTTGCGTCGCATAAAAAATCTTCAAACGTTTGCCTTTGTCTGTTGGTGTTGGGTTGATCGCCACAGCGTCCATAATGACGTCATTCAGCAACGCAGATGGAATACGCATGTTTTGATTCATGCTGACTTCTTCAATCAATTGCGGCAGCTTATTCAAGCGCTGTTTCGTCACTGCGGAAACAAAAATGATTGGCGCGTAATCCAAATATTGGAATTCGTCTCTGATTTCTTCTTCAAAATCACGCATCGTATTCGTTTCTTTTTTCAATGTATCCCATTTATTGACAACAATAATGATTCCACGGCCTGCTTCATGGGCATAGCCAGCGATCCGTTTGTCTTGCTCGCGAATCCCTTCTTCGGCGTTCAAGACCATCAAGACGACGTCTGAGCGTTCAATGGCCCGCATCGCCCGCATGACACTGTATTTTTCAGTAGACTCGTAGACCTTCCCTTTTTTACGCATGCCGGCGGTATCGATCATGGTAAATTCTTGACCGCTTTCGCTGGTAAAATGGGTATCGATCGCATCACGAGTCGTTCCTTCGATATCAGAAACGATCACTCGCTCTTCCCCTAGAATTGCATTGATCAAAGAGGATTTACCGACATTTGGTCGACCGATCAAACTAAACTTGATGATGGAATCATCTTCTTCTTCTGCTTCATTGGTGAAGTGTTTGACAGCTTCATCAAGAACATCCCCGATCCCTAATCCATGACTTCCTGAGATTGGGTATGGATCGCCTAGACCCAAACCATAAAATTCATAGATGTCGGTACGCATCTCGGGATTATCAACTTTGTTGACGGCTAAAATCACGGGTTTGTTGCTTTTGTACAGCAAACGAGCCACAAGCTCATCAGCATCGGTTACTCCTTCACGAGCACTCGTAATAAAAACAATGACATCTGCTTCATCAATGGCGATTTCTGCTTGATGCTTGATTTGATCCATAAACGGCTCATCACTTAAATCGATCCCACCTGTATCGATTACGCTAAACTCACGGCCTAGCCATTCACCGGTGGCATAAATACGATCTCTGGTCACTCCTGGAGTATCCTCAACGATCGAAATTCGTTCTCCAGCTATCCGGTTGAAAATGGTCGATTTCCCCACATTCGGACGTCCAACGATCGCTATTGTTGGATTTGACATTTTTTACCCTCCATTTAAAAAAGCAGTCCTTGTACGCTGCTTCTTGTATTCAATCTTACTTAGTTTACCTAAAGCCATGGAAAGTTGCAAGCTTTCCTGGCAAACAAAAAACCAGCTTATAACAAATTCAAACATCGAATCGTTATAAGCTGATGGCATACAATTACTCTTCGTCGCTGTCTTTTAAGGCATCGCCTAAGATATCACCCATGGTAAACCCAGTTGATTCTTCTGGCAATTGATAGTCGTCCTCTGAAACCTCTTGTGTTTCATTGGTATTTTCGGCTTTTTCTAATGCTTTGATACTTAATGCGATTCGGTGTTCTGAAGGGTTCACTTCAAGCACTTTCACTTGCACTTCATCGCCTTCTTGTAAGACTTCATGTGGTGTCGCAATGTGTTTATGGGAGATTTGTGAAATATGGATCAGCCCTTCAACACCTGGGAAGACTTCCACAAACGCACCGAAGCTTGTCAAGCGTTTAACAGTCCCTGTCAAGACACTGCCAACAGCCGCTTGCTCTTCAATATTGGTCCAAGGTCCAGGCAATGTGTCTTTGATTGAAAGTGACACACGTTCTTTGTCTGCATCAACAGATAAGATCCGGACATTGACGGTATCGCCAACAGATAAAACGTCACTCGGTTTGCCAACATGCCCATGTGAAATTTCAGAGACATGGACAAGTCCATCGATGCCGCCTAGGTCTACGAAGGCACCAAAATCGGTCAAACGAGCTACTTTTCCTTCTACTTCTTGTCCTTCATATAAATCAGCTAATAAAGCTTCTTTTTGTTTTGCTTTTTCTGCTTCGACAACTGCTTTATGAGAAAGGATCAAACGGTTTTCTGAAGGCTCAATCTCAACGATTTTGAAGGTCAATGTTTTCCCTTTGTAATCTTCGAAATCCGCAACAAAATGGTCTTCGACCATTGATGCTGGGACAAATCCACGAACACCTACATCAACCACTAACCCGCCCTTAACGACGTTGGTGACTGGTGCTTCAATGATTTTTCCTTCTTGGAAATCTTTTTCGATATCTTCCCAAACTTTTTTCGCGTCTAAGCGACGTTTAGAAAGGAGATAGCTGCCGTTTTCTTTGTCTTTACCAATTGCTGAAATCACAACCAATTCTAAGACATCCCCAACTTTGACTGCTTCGTTGATGTCTTCAACAGGTAAAGTTGATAATTCTTTTGCAGGAACAACGCCTTCAACGCCGGCGCCTTCGATCCCTACGATCGCTTGTTTATCCTCAATGGCCAATACCTCACCTTTAACGATATCTCCAACTTTTACTTCTTGGAAATTGTCTAAAGCGGCTTCCATTGATTCATTTCCACTCTCAACCTGATTATTTTCAAATTCTGTCATCTCTCATGTCCTCCTAACCAACAATTCTGCAATAATTGCACTACATCTTTTAGTTTAAAATAGAATGAAAAAAAAATAAAGCGATTTCTCTTATTTTCCTAAAAAACTACGGTTTTTTCGTTAAGAAAGTCTTTTCACCTCTGTTTTCTTACTCACTTTCATCTTTTGGTTTCAAAAAATAAAAAAACAATGGGGAACACCCATTGTATTTGTTAATCAATTTTTTCTTTGATGGTTTTTTTGATTGCTTCGACGACTTGCTCGATCGTTAAACCAGACGTATCGATTCGAACCGCATCCTCCGCTTGTTTCAAAGGGGAGACTTCTCTGTGAGAATCCAGATAATCTCTTTGCTGGATCTCTTCTTTCAACGTCTCATAATCGGTTTTGATCCCTTTTTGCTGATTTTC
Source organism: Enterococcus sp. DIV1368d (assembly GCF_050542975.1). Taxonomy (NCBI): domain Bacteria; kingdom Bacillati; phylum Bacillota; class Bacilli; order Lactobacillales; family Enterococcaceae; genus Enterococcus; species Enterococcus sp. DIV1368d. Next base: position 2,428,012 of record NZ_CP172939.1, read on the forward strand.
TTTAAAACGGCGCTGTGCGCGTTCTTCCACACTTGCTACCAGAAAAATTTTGACTTCTGCTTGTGGTAAAACCGCCGTACCAATATCGCGGCCATCCATCACGACACCGCCATCTTTAGCGATCATCTGCTGTTGTTGGACGAGTTTTTCGCGGATCGCAGGGTATGCCGACACCTTCGAAACTGCGTTGGTTACTTCTGGCTGACGGATCGCTTCTGTGACTTGCTCTCCTCCCGCAAAGACCTCTTGACCGTGTTCAGTCGGTTCAAAAGTGATGGGGTATTGATCGATCAAAGCAGCGATCGCCGCTTCATCTTCAAGTGAACAGCCCGTTTTTAAAGCTAAATACGTGATGCTTCGATACATGGCACCGGTATCCGTATAAATAAATCCCAGGTCATTCGCGATGATTTTTGCCACTGTGCTTTTCCCAGATGACGCAGGACCATCAATAGCGATGTTGATTTTTTTCATTTTTCTTACTCCTCGTTTCCCAACGATGTGTATTCCTTCATCGTTTCTGCTTATCGTCCACCTTGGCTTCTCTCTTTCAAGAAAAAAAACCGCCAAAGCGGTTTTTTATTTAACTCTTAACGTGTCGCCAGGGTAAAGCATGTAGTTGTTCGGATCAATCCCATTTAATTGATATAGGGTTTCAACTGAGATACCTGTACGAGCTGCCACTTGTTCAGGACCTTCACCTGCTTGCACAGTGGTATACTGTTCATTACCAGCAGCGCCTTGCCCTTGGTTATTTTGGGTAGTATCTTGTCCAGCATTGTTTTGTTCTTGTGCCGGCTCACTGCTTGAAGGTGTTGATGAAGCTGGCGCAGAAAAACTGCTAGAAGAACTTGATTCACTTGTTGACGAACTCGTTTCACTTGTCGATTCCGTAGTGGATGATTCCGTCGTTGATGATTCGGTTGTTGAAGACTCTGTCGTACTTTCTACAGTACTGCTCGAACTTGCTGTGGTTGGGGCATCATTGTTATGGTTCAATACCCAAATACCGGCACCAACCGGAATTGCCACGATCAAGAAAAGCAAAACTAAAACGATCGTCAAAAAGAGTGAATTCCCACGCTTTTGTTTTCTTTGTTGGGATCTTGATGCAGAATCATCGTATTCTGTATCATAGATTGGTTGTTCCCACGGTTCTTGATTTTCTGAATTGTAGTCATTGTCTTTCTTGCTCACTCGTATTCCCTCCTAGTTTCCTTCCGATGTATTATACCATAGGTAAATAAAAACTGTCCTACAAAATACGATTCAATTTATATCTTTAAAAATTTTTATTAAACGTTCCTGCCAATGATGGGCTTCCTTTTTCTCGGGCAGCTGTTCTTCACCCGCTATTTCGATCCCGTCATTGTCGCAACAATAAGGATTCTCCTGGGCTTCCTCTCCGAAATGCGCCAGTAAAAATTGTCGGCGACAACCTGTAAAATGAATATAAGCCAACATTTTCTGTAATTGTTCTTGTTTTTGCTGTTCATTGCGTTTTAATGTTTCCAGCCAAAAGGAAGTTCCCAACTCTTTCATTTTTTGCTGCCACTTTTCTTGCAACGGTGTCAAGGGTTCTTTCCTCTTCTCCTGAACCATTCGTTCTAAAGCAAGGCGTTCTTCTTTGTTTTCTCGCTGAAAGAAGTAATGGATCTGCTCATCATGTTCCTGATAAAGCAAAATCGCATTGCTTTGTTTGCCGTCACGACCAGCTCGCCCGATTTCTTGACTGTAATTCTCTAATGAATCAGGTAGATCATAATGGATCACAAAGCGAATATCTTCCTTATTGATCCCCATCCCAAACGCATTGGTAGCAACGAGTAATTTTAATTTATTCTGAGAAAACTGCTGCTGCAACGTTTTTCTTTGATCACTCGCGAGACCACCATGATAATAGCCTACCAAATAGCGCTGACGCAGTTTGTTATAGACTTCTTCGACTTTGCTTCTTGTGGAACAGTAGATGATCCCAGCCCCGCCTAAGCGGCTGAGATAGTCTGCTAATGCCGCATCTTTGTCTGTCGTTTGCTCTACGAACAAGCCGATATTGCTGCGGTTCATCGAATAACGGTAGACATTGGCGTTCTTTGCTAATAATACTTGCCGTATGTCTGCTTCCACTTGTGCTGTTGCTGTAGCCGTCAAGGCTAACGTAACGGGTGCCTTCAAGCGTTTCTTTACTTCACCAAGCTGCAAGTACTCTGGTCGAAAATCAATGCCCCATTGCGAAACACAATGGGCTTCATCCACCACGAGCATGGCGATCTTAACCTGTTCCAATTGATGCAAAACAGCTTCTTGTACGATCATTTCTGGACTTAAAAACAAAAACTTGTACTTCTGCAAATGCTGCATCACATACTGGCGATCAGCAAGGTCCAATTGACTATTAAACGCAATCGCGCGTTTTTCCCCTTGCTTTTGTAAGCCGTAGACTTGATCTTCCATCAAAGAGACTAACGGCGAGATAATGATCACGATCCCGTCTACTAGGTACCCTGGCAGCTGATAGCACAGACTTTTGCCATTCCCAGTAGGCAGAATCGCTAACGTATCTTGCTGTGCTAAAACACTTTCGATGACTTCTTTTTGTCCTTGGCGGAATGTTTTGAAACCAAAATACTGATTCAGTGCATCTTCTAACATCGAATCCCCCGCTTCTGAGCAATCTGTAACAAACGAATCGTCAAAAAATCAGTCGTAAGAAGCGCCTGTAATTCTTGATAGCTATTTTTCCAAGAAGCTTCTGGCAGCTTTTTCAACAACGCTGTATCAAAGCGCTGAAAAGGAAACGTTGGATCAAGCAATGCCCACTCAATCAAATGATCATTAACAGTTCCTCGTTTGATCCTTCTTTTTTCCATAATCTGCTCGACAGAATCGCCTCGCAAAAACAATGCTCGGCTTTCCACCATGCTTTGGTTTAAATTTCTCTTTAGAAAAGGCGACAATCCTCGAAACAGGATCGTCAGGGGCGTTTTTTCGATCAAGGTTAAAAATTGATGGATCGAAGCTCCTACATAAAGAGTGTCCCAAGGCTTACTTTGAACATTTTCTGGTAAAAGCTGAAAAAACGCCTGCCCTAGAATATCTGGACCCGATAAGGTGCCCGCTAAAAAATCTGCCACTTCTGCGGGAAGCTGGTCAAAAATTGCTGATAGCTCTTGATACAGGCACTTTTTGATGTCAGGATTGTGACGGATCAGCTGACGGACAGGTTCTGTATAGAGTGGCGTGTTTTCAACGGGAATATACTGATTGGTCACACCTTGATACGCAGCTGCTTGAACCAGCAGCCGAACAAAACGCCAAGCCTCCTCCGTCGTTCGTCCATAACGAAAGTAATTCGCATACCGCAACAATCGTTCACCTGGCTGCTGGCTGTTTATAGCGGTCGTTTTGAGCAGCAGACCATCTGAATCTCGACTTAGAGCCCCTCGTTGGATCAAGTCAGCGAGCGTCTGTTGATACGCTTTCTCATTCAACTGGGGCAACGATTGAAAGAGACCTAAGCGATCATAAAAAAAGGCATAACTCAAGACAGAGCTAGTACGCTTACCAATAAGAATTTGATAAAGTGTCGATGGGCGCAGCTTGTCAGTATCAGAAAACAGCGCTAAAATAAAAGAATCCATATTTCCCCTCCAGAAAGGACTAAAAAATGTCACAACGCTGTAAAATTATTCCTGAGCGCTGCATTGCTTGTGGCCTATGTGCGATCTATGCCCCCGAGATCTTCGATTATGATGAAGACGGGATCGTTTTATTTGCCCAAGAACCGAATGCTCGGCAACAGTTTATCATAGAAGACCAACAAGAAAAAGTCAAAACTGCTTATCGCAAATGCCCTACCCGTGCGATTATCATGGAAAAATAAAAAAAGCCGACCTGCCATTGACAGACCTTTCGTCTGCAACAGCAAGTCGGCTCATTTTTTTATTTTCCTATAGCAGAATGATGGGGCTGCTTACGAGCCAACCATGGCAGCAGTTTGGCGTGAAGTGCTAAAAAGACGGCACTGACGATTGCGCCTTTGACCAAATTGAAAGGTAAGATCCCGATCGCCACATATTGCGGCAAAGACATTCCTAAAAATTGATCGGCTGTGACCCCGAAAAAGCGCAGGTAAAGCGGTGTGATCACAAATAGGTTCGCCACACTCATAAAAATCGTTACCGACAAGATACCGCTGATGACACCAACCATTTTGTTTTTGGTGTGAATACCTTTGCGGAAAAAGTAGTACATTGGCAAAGTAAAGGCACATGATGCTAAAAAGCTTGCCGTATCCCCCACCATATCAGCAGGTGAAAAACCAGATAAGAACAAATGCAGCACCGAACGAATGAAAGCAGTCAATACCCCGCTCCAAGGACCAAATAAAAACATCATGATCATCACGGGAATATCACTAAAATCGATCTTTAAAAAGCTGAATGCTGGGAAAATCGGAAAAGCGATAAATTGCAAAATTGTTCCCATAGCAGCACACATGGCGATCGTCACCATTTTTCTTGTTTTGTTGTTCATCAGTATAAATCCTCCTAAGTTCAGGATTCCTCTTCAAACGAACCTATTAAATTTCCTCGGCTTTCTTGTCGGCGCCAGACAAAAAATGCCCTCTTTTTTCCACAGGGAAAAAAGAGGGCATTCGAAATAGCCATAAGCAAATCAAATACGCTCTATCTTCTTTATCCAGACTGTACTGTCGGTATCGGAATTTCACCGATTCAGCTATTTCCGAAGAAATAGGTCGTGGACTATAACCACCGGTCGGGAATTGCACCCTGCCCCTGAAGACGAACCTTTATTCTATTTATTACATGTTCTATTATACACAAAATCTAAAAATTAACAATAGTTACGTTTTCAGATACTTTTCAACTATTTTGCACTATTTTTCAGCTGACTGACTTCCTTCTTCGACAATTCTCGGTATTCCCCTGGACGAAGACCTTTCAAATCTAACGGACCATAATTTTCCCGTTTTAATTTTTGCACAGGCAAACCAACTGCTTTTAACATATTTTTGACTTGATGGTTGCGTCCTTCGTGGATCGTCAATTGCACAATACTAGATTGCGCTGTTTGGTCTGTCGACAAGATCTCAAAGCGAGCAGGTGACGTCTTACGGCCTTCGATCCGAATCCCTTTTGTCAATGGGAGCAGCTGCTTTTTATCCGCAATCCCTTTGACTTTGGCAACGTACACTTTGTCGACTTCGTGTTTGGGATGCATCAGTGTCTGTGACAATTCCCCATCATTTGTCAGCAATAACAAACCAGAGGTATCATAGTCCAAGCGCCCGACGGGATACACCCGTTCAGGAACTTCAGCAAAATAATCCAAAACGACTTTGCGCTTTTTATCATCCGTTACAGCTGAGATCACACCACGAGGTTTGTAGAATAGATAATAGACGTGTTGTTCTTGTTCGATTGGTACACCATCGACTTCAACGACATCTTTTGAGCTAACTTGGACCCCTAATTCTTTGATCACTTGCCCGTTGACGCGCACTCGGCCTTCGGTTATCAATCCTTCAGCTTTTCTTCTTGAGGTGATGCCAGCATGGGCAATCACTTTTTGCAAACGTTCCATCTTCATTCTCCTTCTGTTTCTGCTTGTTTGTAGCGGTCGTAAAAAAGATCAAACGGTGCATCTTCTTCAAGTTCATCTTCCATGGATTGGATGTCAGGCAATTCAGCCAAACTTTTTAAGCCAAAATAATCCATAAAGTATTCCGTCGTACCATATAGGATCGCTCGTCCTGGTCCGTCAACGCGGCCTTTTTCTTCAATCAGTCGTTTTGCCACCAATTTTTGAACCGAACCGCTGGATTGGACGCCGCGGATCTCTTCTACTTCCATCCGAGTGATCGGCTGCTTGTAAGCAATGATCGACAACGTTTCTAAAGCGGCCTGCGACAACGAGCTGCCCATCGGTGATTCAGCATATTTCTTCAATAAAGGGGCAAATTGTTTCTTGGTGGTCAAAATAAAATGATTGCCCACTTCAAGAATATGCAACGCAGTATGTTCATTTTCTTCATATTGCTGATTTAGTTCCTGCAAATGCTGATAGACACTAGCAGTATTACTTTTGACTAAGTAACTCAATTCTTCAAGTCCGATCCCCTCATCACCGACGACGAATAAGATCGCTTCTAATTCACTATATTTACTCATCTTCTTTACCTGTTGGATAGAGCAGAATCGACGCATAATTGTCTGTTTGCTCTACTCGAATCGTTCCTTTTTTCATTAATTCTAACAGTGCCATAAAGGTCACCACAACTTCTGTTTTATTGTAGGTCGTAAAAAACGAATCAAAGCTGCGACCTTTTTGGGCACTGACATGCTGCATCTCCAGCTGGATCGCCGCCATCTTTTCATCGATGGTGCTTTCATCAGGAGAAATTTTGGTTTCTAGTACTTGGCGATTTTTCTTTTTCTCAATCATTTTTTGAAAAGCCAAAAAGAGATCGATCGTGTTAAATTGATTGGCTCTTAACTGATCTTCTTCCTCTTTGTATTCATCGACATCCATCGGATCTTTCGTGTAATACAAACTGCGCTCTTCCGCTTTTTCGGAAAGCTGCTCGGCTGCATACTTAAATTTGCGGTATTCTAGCAGCTGTGCCACCAGCATATCCCGTGGATCTTCTTCGTACTCTTCCACTTCAGCAATCAGCTCTTGTTTCGGTAACAGCATCTGGCTTTTGATCGCCATCAGAGTCGCCGCCATAACTAAATACTCTCCAGCGACTTCTAATTCTAAAATTTTCATGGCATGGATATACTGCATGTATTGTTCGGTGATGGTTGCAACTGGAATGTCATAAACATCGATTTCCAGTTTTTTGATCAAATGAAGCAGCAAATCCAACGGTCCTTCAAAGACAGCTAATTTTATTTTGATTTCTTCCATTCCATCCTCGATTTCTAGGCGCGCGGAAAGTGCTGCTTGTACACTTCCGTCATCCGTTTCTTCGTTATATGCGTGTAAATCTGAGTGGTCGAGATATCTGCGTGTCCTAACAGCTCTTGAACCGTTCGCAGATCTGCGCCGTTTTCTAATAGATGAGTCGCAAAACTATGGCGCAACGTATGGGGAGTCACATTTTTGGTGATCCCAGCTTGTCGAACCAAGGCTTTTAAATTTTTCCAGATTCCTTGACGAGACAGCTGTGTGCCATGGTTGTTTACAAACAGGTGGCTTTCATCCGGTGTTTTTCTCGTCAAATACGGACGTGCATCGCTGAGATACGTTTCGATCCATTGAATCGCTAGATCCCCTAATGGGACGATCCGTTCTTTGTCGCCTTTCCCGGTTGTTTGCAACAAGCCCATACTTAAATGCAAATCATTCAATTTCAAACCGATCAACTCGCTGACGCGCAAACCTGTCGCATACATCACTTCCAAAATCGCTCGATCGCGAATGCCCAACACCGCTCGAGTATCTGGTGTTTCGATCAAGCGCTCCACTTCCTGCAAACTCAAAGTGTCAGGTAGCTTCTGCTGTTTTTTCGGCGAATCAATATGCTGCATCGGATCATGATCTGTCAACCGTTCTTGACGCAAATATTGATGGAATCTTCGCAAACTGGAAACCATCCGAATCACGGTTGCCGAGGATTTTCCCGCCTCTTGCAAACTTTGCAAAAAAGACAAAACGATCACTCGGTCGATCTGTTGCCACTGCGTCACTTGTTTTTTTTGTAAAAACGCAAGATACTGTTGCAGATCCCGCTGGTAGCTGGCACGGGTATTTTGGGATAGCCCGCGCTCAATGGTCAAATAATGAAGATAATCAATAATTTGTTCGTTCATGGGGCTTCCTCTACTTTCAGCTTTTTTATCATATCAAATTCTGGCTCGTTTAGATAGTAGCTTGCCAACAAAAAAGAGGCATCTACCCGAATCTTTTGCCCAAGGAAACACCCGAATCATAGCAGATTTTTTGGTTTCTTTCAAATTGGAAAAAAGAGCACTCTTCCTATCGAAACCATCTGACTATCATTCGGGTGATAACAAATATTTTTCAAATTACCCAGCTACAGACACTAGGCTTTGTTTTGGCATTTTTGGCAGACACCATGAAATGTCAACCGATGATCCTTTACTAAAAAATGGTACTTTTGTTCGACGATCTCTTCGACTGTGCCCAACAGATCCTCTTCAACCTCTTCGATATTGCCGCATTCCAAACACAACAAGTGATGATGGAAATGTTTGGCGCCTTCTTTACGTAGGTCATAACGAGCGACACCGTCATTAAAACTGACTTTATCGACGATTTTCAAATCCGTCAAAATCTCCAATGTTCGATAGACGGTTGCTAAGCCAATCTCAGAATTTTTTTTGCGCACAAAGAAGAAAATCTCTTCGGCGGATAAATGATCTTTCTCATTTTCTAATAAGACCAACAACGTCGCTTCTCGCTGAGGAGTTAATTTGAACCCCGACTCGTGCAATTGTTTCTTGGTCTTTTTTAACGCTGCTGTTGTGTTCATAGTTGCCTCCGTATGCCGCTAATTTATAACGATTCTAATTTGAGTGAGAATCACTCAAGACAAACATTGTAATCATTATAAATTAGAACAGCAAAAGAAACAAGTATTCTCAATTAGGTTTTTTAACAAGAATCGTAAAGCCGTCTTTTTGCTCAATTAAACGCTGTTTCATCAAGGTTCCTAACGCCCGTTTAAATTGGCCTTTACTAATACCAAACGTTTGTAAAATCTCTTCTGGTGCTGATTTATCGGTAAAAGGAATTTTATTTTCTGGCGCTCGTTCTAAAAAGGTTAGGACCATGGCGGCATCATTTGAAATCGCCTCGTGGGCTCTTGGTTTCAATGAAAGGTTCAAGACGCCATCTGGACGAACCCCGATCACTCGTCCTTTGACAGCTTCCCCAAGACGCGGCTCTTGGTAGCGCTCTGATGGGTGGACGAAGCCAATATAAAAATCATCCGTCAATAAGTAGGTTCCCGCTAGTTTTAAGCGATACACGGTACCTGTAACATCTTGATTCTTCATCTGTTCCGTACCATTCTTACTCAGTGCCTTGAAGATTTTCTCATCTGCTAACGAAGCCCATATACGCTCTTTGTCATCGACGCGCAAGCTGACCATCAAACGGTCGCCTTTTTTGGGCCAAAGTTCCCGCATTGTTGGCAATTCATCTAATGAAACCACCATATCCTTGTCTTTTAAACCGATATCGACGAAAACGCCTAAGTCGCGACGGCTTCCTGTGACTGTACCAAAGGCATAATGCCCTTTGCGGCTTTTCGGAATATTCGTAGTGAGCACATTTTCTTGCTTTTGGTTTTGATAGCCAAACCCTTCGACGGCTTCACCTAAATGATGTTCGCCTTCTTCCTTGGCTAGTCGGAAGGTAACCCCGCCTTTTTGAACAAAATAATTCTGTTCATTTTCATCAATGATCAATCCGCTAAATACGGATGCTAATAAGTCTTTCATCTATTCTCTCCTTCTTCATAAAAACTGCCCGTTGCTAAAAAAAGAAACGCAGCAGTGCCATAGCAATAACGCCTGTGATAACGATCTTCATCAAATCTTTTGTATAATACCCCACCAACAATGCTGGGATACAGGCAACAGTTTCTTTGACTTTCAAGATGGGAAACTGCCCTTCTCGAAAGATCAGCAAATTTTGAACCAACAATGCCGCCAAAATACACAACGGCAAGTAACTCAAAAAGATGGTGAAAGGTTTTGGAAATACGAGCTTTTTAGAAAATAAAAAAGGAACGATCCGCGGAATCCAAGTAACCAACCCACATGCTAGCATTAGTATAACAAAATTAGTCATGATGTGTCACCGTCCCAACCAAACATCCTGCCAAGGTCGCAGCAATTACCGCGATCTCAGCAGTCGAAAAACGCATAAATAAAATCAATGTCCCCACAACTGCCCCGAGTACTAAGAGCGTTTGCTGGGTTTTCTTCTTGAGGGGTCGCTCTACTTGAAATAAAAAAAGACCAACAAACATGGCTACCAAGGCAAAATCTAAGCCTAACGCTTCTGGATCTGGAATAAACGAGCCTAATAGTCCGCCCAAAAAGGTTGCGAAGATCCAACTCAAATACGCCATCACGTTCAACCCATGGGTCCATTTCGCTGTGACTGGTTTGTCTTGTTGCAGTGCCGTCGTCAAAACGCCATAGGACTCATCAGTCAAAAGCGTCCCAATCCCAATAGCAGAAAGCAAAGGAGTCTTTTTAAAATAGGAAGCCACTGATAAGCTCATTAAGAAATGTCGTAAATTCACTAAAAAGACGGTTGCGACGATCGTCGTGAAAGGTGCTTGAATCGCGAGTAATGCACAAATAATAAATTGAGCACTACCTGCATAGACAATAATAGACATTAAAATAATTTCAAGAATCGACAACCCAACACCTTTTCCTACGACCCCCATCGCAAAACCAATCCCTAAGTACCCAAGAATCGTTGGTACACAAGCAATGACCCCATCTTCAAAGCGATCATATCTTTCTATTTTCTGCACAAAAAACCCTCCCTGTTTGAACGATTATCTTTCATCATATCGAAAACAGGGAGGGGAAACAAGTATTTTTCACATGTGCATGTAATAACTCTGAAAGTTTTCTAGTGACTCAGGAGACTTAGCGAACGGTGTGATCGTTCCCATTGCCTCTGAAATAGCCAGTTTTGGCGTTTACCGTAAATAAGTATAGCGGGAACGCTGAATCATCCGTTCCTTTAAGCAAGCTGCCTTGGGCATTTGTCGCATAAAAATTGTAATAGCCTTCGCCGTTGACGATCCGCACGCGTTCAAAAGTATAACCACCATCAACCACGTAACCACGGGCAATCGCTGTGGCAATGATTTTTTCTTGGACACCATCTGCCCACACCCAAGCGCTATTGTTTACATCATTCAAATCACTTTGACGGGCTGGAATAATTGGCTGATTATTGGTATTTGTTGGCGTATTTGGCGAAAGCACATACTCTTCTTCAGACGTGCTTTGTGCGGGCGTCGCAGCGCTTGTAGAACCGCCGCTTGAAGCGGAAGCGTTGTTCTCGGAAGCCGCCGCTTGTGCTGCTTCTTGGGCCGCTTGTTGTTGTGCCGCTGCTTCTTGCGTAGCGGTTTCACGCTTCGTCAACGCAGTATCGACTTTGCGCAGATCAGCAGTGAGACTTTCCACCAATGAATCGATCGGTAAAGCTTGGACTTTTTTCATCAAGGCATTGTAGTTCTCACGGGTGACACTTGCAGGTGCTTCACCATCACCACTTAAAGCCACCATGCTCTTCACCGCATTTTGAACTTCCTCGATCGCACTGAACTCTTTTTGTCCCATGTCGATGGCTTGATTGATCAACTCATCAAAGGCATCCCCGTTCTCACGCTTCGCCATTGTGACGGCAGCCGCTTCTTTCAATGAGACTTCTTCCAATTGATCTTCCACAACGGCAGGACTGCTAAAATAGCTGTTGATCTCGGTCAAAGTTGCTAGTTTGTCAGCGATCGTCGCAGCTTCTTGTGACAAGGCATCGTACCGTTCATGGTCTTGAAACTCTGCCAACTGATTCGTCACAGCCGTCAGCTGTTCTGATGTTTTGTCGTTTTTAATGAACACTCGTTCATCATTTGTATAAAAATCATTCAGCTCATTTTCAATTTGATCGAGTGTACGGTTTTCCTGCGCCAGTTGCGTTTCTCGGGCAGTTTCTTGTTGCTGCTGTTGATAGTAATACGCCCAACCGCCACCAGCTGCCACTAATAAACAAGCCGCTGTAATATAGAGTGCTTTGCGAGGACGCTTCTTTTTTTCGCTAGGCGTCGACGTTTTTTCTTCAGTAGTCGCCTTTTTCGGTGCTTCATCCGCTGCGGTGATCGGCTCAGGAATTGGATCGATCACTGGTTCTGGCTGCTTCTTCGCTTCTTCAATGACTGGATCCGTCACTGGTTCATCTTCGCTTATCAGTAGAGGTTCCTCACTGGCTTGTTCCTGACTTTCTTCTTCAGTAGCAGACAAATCATCAGTGGCGGCTTCTGCTTCTAGAGCAGCGGCTTTTTCTTCTTCATCAAGTTTGTGTTGGCGGATATAAGCAGCCAAAATATCAGCGTCATGCTGTTCCTCCGTACTTAATGCATCGGTTTCACTTGCTTCCTCACTGGCTGATGTCGCATGCTCTTGCGTTGCGCTAGAACTTTCTACTTCCGTTTTTTCCTCAGCTTCTTTCTTAGAGGCTGATGTGGAGGTTACATGTTGCTCATCGGAAAAAGTCCCTTGCTGCGCGAGGTCGATCGTTTCTTCATTTGAGGATGGCCGATCACCTAAGTGCTCCTCCATTTTTCCGATCGGGACGTTTTTAAAGTCTGACCAGCGAATATCATCATTTTTATTCTGTGGCTCTTCTGGCGTAACGGAAGAGTCAGATGTTGGTTCCAGTTCATTCTCCTTTGCCTGGTTCCATTGGAACCCGCAATTGGGACAAACGGGTGTTTCTTCTATTGCTTGAAATCCACATTCAGGACATGTCTTCTTCATTGATTCAAACTGACTCCTTTTGTTTTTTGCATTTCCTTTTATGAAGCAGTCGCCTCTTTCATCAGACGCTTGCTGTACCTACTGCTTCTTTTTTTAGACCAGCAAATAATGGGTCTTTTTTGACACTTCGTTGTTTGTTACGTTTTGATGCAGATGCACAAAATTAAATTTATCACATTCTTGGCAATTAGCCAACACTTGCTTGGTTACGTTTTTATTAAGTTCTTTACCAATCTTGTGTCGAGAGGACAGAATCTGAATAAAAAAGACTTTCCAAAGGGTTCCTTTGGAAAGTCGATAAACCTTGATTATTCTAAGAAATCTTTCAATTGTTTTGAACGAGATGGATGGCGTAGTTTCCGTAATGCTTTTGCTTCGATCTGACGAATCCGTTCTCTCGTTACCCCAAAGACTTTGCCGACTTCTTCTAATGTCCGAGTACGACCATCATCGATTCCGAAACGCAAGCGCAGCACGTTTTCTTCACGGTCAGTCAACGTATCCAGTACATCTTCTAGCTGCTCTTTCAACAGCTCATAAGCCGCATGCTCTGCTGGACTTGTGGCATCTTGGTCTTCAATAAAATCACCTAGATGAGAATCGTCTTCTTCACCGATCGGTGTTTCTAATGAAACAGGTTCTTGAGCGATCTTCAAGATTTCACGAACTTTTTCCGTCGGCAGATCCATTTCTGCGCCGATTTCTTCTGGTGTCGGTTCGCGCCCTAAGTCTTGCAGCAATTGCCGTTGAATACGGATCAATTTGTTGATGGTTTCCACCATATGCACAGGAATACGAATGGTTCGCGCTTGGTCAGCGATCGCACGGGTGATCGCTTGACGGATCCACCAGGTCGCATACGTCGAAAATTTGAACCCTTTGCGGTAGTCGAATTTCTCAACGGCTTTCATCAAGCCCATGTTTCCTTCTTGGATCAAATCAAGGAATTGCATTCCTCGACCCACATAACGTTTGGCAATACTAACGACCAAACGCAGGTTGGCTTCTGCCAAACGCTGTTTTGCCTCTTGATCGCCTTCTTCGATTTTCAGTGCGAGCGCCACTTCTTCTTCTGCGGTCAATAACGGCACACGACCGATTTCTTTCAAGTACATCCGAACGGGGTCATTGATTTTCACACCAGTTGGTGCAGACAGATCTTCTTGAGGTTGTGTTTCTTGTCGTTTTTCATTGCTCTTTAGACTATGGACTGAAGGCTCTCCATTTTCATCCACGACACTGATGCCTGAATCCTCCAGTTTTTGAATTAATTTGTCCATTGCATCAGCATCCAAAGTATACGGCGTTGCTAAACGATTCGTAATGTCATCGTAAACAACTTGCCCCTTTGTTTTGTTTTCTCGGATGTATTCGGCAACTGCTTTGTCATACGTTTTTTTTGTTTCTTCTGCCATGAAAGAAAGCCCCTTTCAGTTCGCTATTTAGCTTGTTTCAACCGTTTGGTCAAATCAATGATTTCGATCGCAAGTTCAAGTTCTAATTGCTGGTTTCCTTTTTGTCTTGCTTCTTGCTGCTGGATTCGTTTTTGATTGATTTCTTCAGCAATGCCCGACTTTTGAAATACCTGCAGAATGTCCTGAAATTCTTGTTCAGTCCCTTCCTCAGAAGCTTTAAGATCTGCAATATCGATCACCATTTTTTTCATTGAATCTTCTTTTAAAAAATCTAAGAACTTTGCTAAAACAAAGTGTTCTTCTGTTTCCATATACGCATCAAACAGCAGATAAAGCTGTTGGTAACGATCATGGATAAAGGATATGCCACTCGCTCGAAAGCGATGGTTTAACGTACTGTCATGAAACAAACGGTACAATAATAATTCTTGTGCTTTTTCTACCTGTGTTTTGGGCTGCTGCCGCGTTGGCGGCGTGAAGACCACAGGATTGGTTGTTGGCGCAGGCGGCGGTGCATCTTGCCGCGGCTGCTGCTCTTGCCGGTTTTGCTTGAGCTGCTGCTGCAAGGTCTCACGGCTCAAGTTGAACTCTGTGGACAACTGAGTCAAATAACGGTCTTGCTCCAGCAAAGAATCCACCCGCTGTAATTCTTTTAATACTACTTGGACATAATCTAGCTGCTCTTTCTCATTGGCCAAATTTCGATTCGCTCGATGGTAATCCATTTTGAAAGCAAAGACGGTTTCTTTCCCATGTACAGCTAATTTATAAAAAGCTTCTGTCCCATATTTGCGCAAATAGTCATCTGGGTCCATCCGTTCCGGCACTCGAACCACAGATAATTTCAAGCGGCTATTGTTTTGCAAAAGATCGATCCCACGGTTCGTGGCTTCAACCCCTGCACTATCTCCATCGTAACAAAGAATCACTTCTTGTGCCACTCGCTCGATGTGAGCGATCTGCTGATTGGTCAGGCTGGTCCCCATCGAGGCGATCCCATTTTCGATCCCTGCTTGCCAAGCGGCGATCACGTCCATAAATCCTTCAAATAAATACACTTGGCCATCTTTACGCATCGCTCGTCGCGCTTTGTCAAAGTTGAAAAGAACCTCGCGTTTATTGAAAAGAATCGTTTCAGGACTATTTAAATATTTTGGTTGGTCTTGATCACCGACTTTTTCGCTTGCTAACCAACGACCAGAAAAACCAATCGTTTTTCCCTGAGGATTGCGGATCGGAAACATGATTCGCTGGTAAAAGCGATCCGCCAGTGAGCCATCGTTGCGCTGAACAAAGAGTCCTGTATCAGGAAAAAACTCTGCTTTGGCTTTTTCATTCAAAAAAACTTTCTCCAAAAACGAGCGTTCATTCGGTGCAAAGCCAATATTGAACTCTTCGATCAGTGCCATCGTCAAGCCACGATCTAATAAATAATCAAGCGCTTCTTGTCCAGCAGCCGTATTCACCAACATGTGATGATAGACTTCGGCGGCTTTTTCATGTAACGCAATCAATTGACTCGTTTGTGAGGTCGCTTCATTGATGCCTTCAGACTGCTGATATTGCGGATCAAGAGGAATATCGTTCATTTCTGCTACTTTGACGACTGCTTCTGGAAAACTGATCCCTTCAAGCTCCTGTAAGAAACCATACACATTTCCACCACGACCACAACCAAAGCAATGAAAAATTTGTTTGTCCTCTGCAACGGAAAAAGAAGGTGATTTTTCATTATGGAACGGACACAAACCAAAATAATTTTTTCCAGACTTCTTTAACTGGACATACTGTCCCACGATATCGACGATATTGCTACGTTCGCGAATGTCGTCAATGACCGTTTGAGGAATTCGTACCATCCACTCACCTCCATTTGGTAAGTATTCATCGGTTTACTAGGTAAAAAAACGCACTAATAGATATCAGTGCGAAGAATAATTAGACAGAATCACTCATAATGATTTTACCATATTTTATTTGTATTTCAAGCTTTTTTGTTTCACTTATTTTACAACGCTTATGAAAAGAAACGCGCCGTAACATTGATCTTCCATTGATTCATTTTTATTAAATCAGCGTAGAATAAATTGCCGCCGTTATGATACAAGTGACCACCATTATAAAAAACGGATTGGATGCCCCAATAACGATAGGTTTGTTCTGTATCATTGCCTAACAACGGGGATAAAACCTCTCTGGAATATGTTTCTGCTAATTCTAAGGTGTTCATGCCACCCCGTTCAGCGACATAATCAATATAATCTGTCCCAAAATTATAAGCCTGGACTGCGGTCCAAAGATCACAGTTCATTTGCTCGGCTTTTTCGATCAACTCGGCTAAATAAGAAACCCCTTGTTCGATGCTTTGTTCTGGCGTATCAAATTGATTTTGTTTTCCATATACACTTTCAGAACTTTGCATCGGGTCATTGCCTTGTCCTTTTGACTCCGTCAGCATGATGCTCATGGCTAATGACTGATATTCAGAGATGTCGTGGGCTTGCGTCTGTTGCGCGATTGCTTCTTCATACGCATAGACAGCTTTCAATGCCGTGTAGTTTCGATAGACCCAAACCCCTGCCCCGATCAGCAGCAACACGAGGGCCAGCTTCAGTATAAATCCTAGGAAACGTCGAATTTTTCTCATCAAATACATCCCATCTTTTCTAAGTCAGAATCTATCGTACTATGAAATGAACGGGCTGACTAGAATTTTTTCTCTCCTAAAAAATCCTTAATAAAATCACAAGATTATTTAGAAAAAAACAAGCAATCCTAAGCTGACTGAGGGATTGGCGATCTTTTGACAAGAAAAAGGAAACAGCGCTTCTTCAAAAGGAAGCACTGTTTCACTCATCATTATTTTTCGATCGTGGTGACAATACCAGAACCGACTGTTCGTCCACCTTCACGAATCGAGAAGGTCGTTCCATTTTCTACAGCGATCGGATGGATCAATTCCACATCGATCGTTACGTTGTCACCAGGCATCACCATTTCCGTTCCTTCTGGTAAAACGATATTCCCAGTTACGTCCGTTGTACGGAAGTAAAATTGTGGGCGATAATTATTAAAGAATGGGGTATGGCGACCGCCTTCTTCTTTTGTCAACACATAGACTTCCGCTTGGAATTTCGTATGCGGTGTGATAGAACCTGGTTTTGCTAACACTTGGCCACGTTCAATTTCATCACGGGTGATGCCCCGTAACAATACCCCTACGTTATCGCCAGCTTCTCCGAAGTCCATCGTTTTGCGGAACATTTCTACCCCTGTCACGACTGCTTTTTGTGTTTCAGGTTTGATTCCGACGATTTCTACTTCATCCCCGACTTTTACCATGCCGCGATCGATCCGACCAGAAGCAACGGTCCCCCGTCCTGTGATCGAAAAGACATCTTCGATCGGTAACAACAATGGTTTGTCAGTATCACGTTCTGGCGTTGGGATATATTCATCTACTGTATCCATCAGCGTTAAGATCGCTGCTTCAGCATCTGGGTCCCCTTCCAAGGCTTTTAACGCAGAGCCCTTGATCACAGGAATGTCGTCGCCAGGAAAATCATATTCAGTCAGCAATTCTCTGACTTCCATTTCAACTAAATCGATCAACTCGTCATCATCGACAAGGTCCGTCTTATTCAAAAAGACGATCAAATATTTCACACCCACTTGACGAGAAAGCAAAATATGCTCCCGTGTTTGTGGCATTGGGCCATCTGTCGCTGATACGACCAAGATTGCGCCGTCCATTTGAGCAGCCCCTGTAATCATATTTTTCACATAATCCGCGTGTCCCGGTGCATCGATATGGGCATAGTGCCGTTTTTCCGTTTCATATTCCACATGAGCAGTATTGATTGTGATACCACGTTCGCGTTCCTCAGGAGCCGCGTCGATACTTGCGTAATCTTGCGGATTGGCAAGCCCTTTTTTCCCAAGAACTGTGGTAATTGCAGCAGTCAAGGTGGTTTTCCCATGGTCGACGTGTCCAATCGTTCCGATGTTGACATGGGGTTTGCTACGATCATAATGTTGTTTTGCCATATTGTTTCCCTCCTAGAGAAAGTTGAGTCGTTGGTTGACTCGAATCATATTTTTGCGATTTACGCTTCCAAAGAGATAAGGATTAACTTATTTTTTGTAAGTTTAAATCTACCCTTATTATAGGTCAAAATTAGTCAAAGTCAAGCAAGAGGTCTCGGCAGCTAATCCCTAAGAATTTCTTTGCTTTTTGTGATCCATTGGACGCAAGCCTGGTTTTTATGAATAATAGAAGATGAGGTGAGAAATGTGAAGAAAATCATTGCAGCGCTGGTTTTTACAGCAATTTTTCTTGGCGGCTGCTTCCTTACTTATGACTATTACTATGGTGGAAGTGACTACTATACAGTTATCAACGATGCGGGGGAACACGATACCGAAGTCAGTGACGAGGGGGTCGTTGAAAACATCTATCGTTATACACAAACAGCCTACAGCGCCTCTGGTGACGTCAAAACGGTCAAAATGAATGAACACCGTTCCGCTCCTTTGAAAGAAGGCGCCTATTTGAAACTATTGGTCAATCCAAACAAAGGCGTTATAAGCTGGGAAGAAGTTTCTGAAGAAGACGTTCCTCAAGCGGCTCTTGAAAAGTTGACCCCTCAATAATTGCTGCTATCAAGCAAGCGTCTGTAAAAAAGCAGGCCGTCCTCTTTCTAAATGAGGACGCCCTGCTTTTTGTACTTGTTCTGCCATCGTCTGCTTAGAAACAGCTCTTGTTACATCCGATTAATCACTTCTTCTACATTTTTGATCGTTACGGAAATCGTGCCATCGGGGTTATTGATAAATTCGATCAAATTCGGATCTCGGTAAACATCCAAAGGAACGATCAATTCGATTCCATTCGATAATTTTAGTTTTTGCTTACCAAATTTTTTCTCCGAGATCTCACGAACATCCCGCATCATCGGTGCTTGATTGACGAATCCTTTTTCAACCACTTCTTCTTGAAATGAAAGCTGAGCAGTAATATTGTCTTTAAAGACTTTTTGCGCCACTTCACTCACATCGATATGACCAGACTCTTCGATCGTATCGTAGACCGCTTCTTTCAAATCGGCAACAACGTTATAGGTGGGTGTTTCAAATTTCTGACCAATTTTTTCGGCTACTTTTTTGATGACTTTGACATTTTCTTCTAAAGATGGGATCGGTTCGGCATCAATGACTTTTGTTGAAAAGTAGGCGTATTTTTCACCTGAAAAGCTATATTTCTTTTCAATCAGTTCAAAGTCTAAGCTCTCCACATCGATCGTGATTCCTTCATCTGCCTTTTGGGTTTTACCAGCTAGTAAGGCACGATGCAAAATCAAATTATTTTCGATCCCAGCCTCCCCATTATCAATAAAATGCGTATAGCCATCTTGATAATTGACCTTCAAAAAAGCCAGCTGCATTCTTGTATCTAATTCATATAAGACGACAAACGCATCCGCACTTGGCGCATCTTCACTTTCCTTGTACGCTTCATACCAGCGTTGCACGATCGCTTCACTGGCTGCGATAAAGTCGTCTGGTGCTTGTTTGACCAATTGAGCGATCGTTGAAGTTTCGAGTAAACGACCTGTTTTGGTTTGCGGTGTAGCAAGTTTCTGTATTTTCTTCGTCAAATAATCACGAATGTATTCCGTTGTTAAATCAAGTTCAACTTGAGAAAAAACTGGATCGCCTGTTTGACGGTCCACAATGTGTAAAATCGCATGTTTCAAATAAATATCCATTGGTTACGCTCCTTATCCATTTGTCTAGTGTACAAAATAAATAGGCGAACTGACAAGAGCGAATCGGCATTTTCCTTCAACATTCGCTTTCTTTTTAAAAGGTGCAATCATTGGAAATTCCTGCCTCGTCTGCTAAACTAGAAGTATCACAGAAAACGGAGGAATGAACATGAACAGCTATACGTTATCAAACAATGTGGCCATCCCTGAGCTAGGCTTTGGCACATGGCAAACACCAGACGGCGACGTTGCCGTAGCATCAGTCAAAAAAGCACTAGAAGTAGGTTACCGCCATATTGATACAGCACAAGGCTATAAAAACGAAGCCAGTGTTGGTCAAGCGATCAAAGAAAGCGGCATTCCCCGCGAAGAGCTTTTCTTGACTACAAAATTATGGAATGCGAACCATTCTTATGATCTTGTGATGTCCTCTTTTGAAGAATCTTTAGAAAAATTACAAACAGACTATATCGATCTTTTCTTGATCCATTGGCCAAATCCAGTGGCTTTTCGCGACAATTGGCAAACAGCGAACGCAGAAACATGGCGTGCTTTTGAAGAGTTGTATCAAGCAGGCAAAATCAAAGCGATCGGCGTCAGCAACTTCTTACCACATCATTTTGAAGAATTGAAAAAAACAGCGACTATCTTCCCAATGGTCAATCAAATTTTCCTTGCACCTGGCGAGTTACAAGAAGAAGTCGTGACTTATTGCCAAGAACACGATGTATTGCTTGAAGCATACAGCCCATTAGGTACTGGGAAGATCTTTGATGTACCAGAAATGAAAGCATTAGCTGAAAAGCATCAAAAATCAATCGCTCAAGTTGCATTACGCTGGTCTTTACAACATGGTTTCTTGCCATTACCAAAATCAGTCACACCAAGTCGGATCGAAGAAAACATTCACGTCTTTGATTTTGAGCTATCTGAAGAGGACATGAAAACGATCGATCAATTAGATGGTGTGGTTGGGAAAGCGACCAATCCAGATACGACAGGGTTTTAATTTCACTCTCTATAAAGGAGAAGCCTATGAAAAAAACTGATTTGAATCATCTCTCCCCTGCTGTTCAAAAAGCCTTACATGCTGATTTTGTTTTTCTCGTTTGGCCAGACAAAGTCCAACACTTTCCAGCACGTCAATGGACGACCAGCGACTATCAGCAGATGCTGACCGAGAAACTTACTGGGGAACCACGCTTTTTTCTTTGGGAAAACTACTTAGTCGCCACTGGAGAAAATGACCTTTTGGTCCTGATGCCTAAGTACCATCAAATCAATGATCTAGTAGAAACACCAGCGCCGCTTTTTTAGCAGCGTTGGTGTTTTTTCAGGAAGTATATAAATTTTTTTGTATTTTTTCATGAGAATCACTGTTCTTTTCTGCAAATTTTCCTTATAATCGATAGTGATCGAGAGGAGAAGATTATGAAAAAGAAACAATTAGCAAAATTGAAACAACAATTCCGCCCGTCTTATGAAACAGCTCGCCAACAGTTGTTTACAGCGATCGAGCGCAAAACAGCAGATAAGTTTGACCTTCCGACGACAGTGTATATCAATCCTAAAAACCAAGAGGAATTATTGATTGAATTGTTGAAGGAAACGCCAAAAGAACAAAAAATCGCTGTTCCTTTAGATGAGAACTTCAAGATCGTCGTGAAACGAATCCAACGCTTAGAAGCTGGTTTGCTTGATCGTTTCAGCGATAACTTAGTTGATGAGATCGCTGCTTACTGGTTGCCGACCAACCCGCAAGAAAGTACGGCACCCGCTCCTGCAAAAGAACCAGCGAAAGTGAAGGAAGAATCAGCACCAGCTGAAGCGGCTGCACCGACTACCTCTGCATCAACTAAAGAAGTAGAAAAAGCAACTGAAACAATGGCTGATACTGCTGACAACACAATGACTTTTTCAGCATTTGCTGAAAAAATCGCAGCATTCCCTAAATTTTCTGCCAAACAATCTTCAGGAGAAACGATCGTGATCGAAGCTTCCCCGAAAGAAGATCGTGTTCTAGCAACGATTTCTGAAACAGAAAGTGATACTTTTACCATCGAAACTGCGCTAGAGCGCAAATACAAAGTAAAATTAGAAGTCATTCCATTGATCGAGGCGTATGCCCACACGGCGATTTCGAAACGATAAACAAAAGGTTCTCTAGACAAATGCCTAGAGAACCTTTTTTAATTGCGTATTTCGGTTAAAAATTTACGGGCTTGCTCTTGGTTCATTTGAGTCGCAGCTCGCAGCTTAGCTGCCAGCTGTTCAATCTCGTTTCCTTTTGCTCCAACTGAAATAGCTAATGAACGGGCTTGCATGCTCATATGGCCTTGCTGGATACCTTCTGAAACCAATGCTCGCAACGCGGCCAGATTCTGAACCAACCCGACACTTGCCGCCAGCGAAGCTAACTCACTCGCCGTTTCAACACCAGTCAATGCCAACGCAGCTTGGGCTTTTGGCAATATTTTTGTGGCACCCCCGACTGTGGCGATCGCCAACGGCAGTGTGATACTACCAATCAAACGGTCTTCGATGATGGTCCAGGAAGTCAACCCTTGCATGCGGCCATTACGGGCAGCATAGCCATGACAAGCGGCAGAAACGGCGCGAGTATCGTTTCCGGTAGCCAAAATCAGCGCTTCAACCCCATTCATGATCCCTTTGTTATGGGTAGCGGCACGATATGGATCGATCTTGGCAAAATCAGCTGCATGAACAATTTTTTCGGCAACTTGTCTGCCATTTCCGGTCTTGCTCAATTTGTCAAAAGGCACCGAGCAAGTGGCTGTTACTAACGATTCCGTAGCGAGATTGCTTAAAATACTAAAGAGAATTTCTTCTTCTGGGAACCATTTGCGAAAAAGCTCTGCCACTCCTTCTAAAATTGAATTGATGATATTGGCGCCCATCGCATCTTTGACATCAACCATTAAATCGATCGACACATAAGCGGTTGCTAAGTCAGATTCTGCTGGCGAGAAGTTCCGACCGATCACTCTTCGCAATCCACCGCCGCGTTTCACAATGGAAGGATACGTCTCATTCGCCACTGCAAAGATCGTTGCTTGCTCGGATTCAACTTTTGCCAAAATCGCTTCCGGATCCTGAACATCCATAAAGACGATCTGGCCTCGAAGCAAACGTTCTTGACTGGTCGTCGTAATGGGCCCAGCCATTTTTGCTCCATTGCTCATCGCTGCGATCACCGAGGGTTCTTCTGTGGCTAACGGGACATTGTATGCTTTGCCATTCACCTGCAGGTTCAGCCCTACGCCTAACGGGATCTCTACTTCACTGATCTGGTTTTCGATCAAGTGATTAGCCGTTTCCTTGTTTAGTGTCATTTCTTGAAAAACTAAGGATTCTGCTGCTGTGATCGCTCCTTGTGCTTCAAGAAAGGCTAATCGTTCATTAGGCGCGAGGGCGTAGAACTTTTTTTTTTCTGTTTTTTCTGATGCCGACTCTTCATCAAAATTCGTTTGACTTACTGTCGCCGAAGGATTTTCTAACAGCATCGCTAGCCCTAATCCGCCACCGACACACAAAGAGGCGATTCCATAGCGCTCTTGGGTGTCTTTTAGCTGATAAGCGACGGTCGTTGCGATCCGCGCGCCAGTCGCTCCAATGGCATGTCCCAGTGAAATGCCCCCGCCGTAACGGTTGACTTTCTTCGGATCCAAACCAAGTTCACGTTCTACTACGATCGAAGAAGCTGCAAAGGCTTCATTGATCTCAAAAATACCGATATCTTCAATCGTCAGTGCTTGGTTTTTCAGTAACGTATCGATTGCTTTGATTGGTGAGATTCCCATGATCTCTGGGGCGAAACCGACTTCGACGATCTCTTTGATCACTGCCAGATAAGGAATCTGATGCTCTTCACAATAGCTTTTTGACGCGATCAAGACCATGGCCGCCCCATCATTGATGGTTGAGGCGTTCCCAGCAGTCACCGTACCGTCTTTTTTGAAAACTGTTTTTAATTCAGCTAATTTTTCGACTGTCGTAGCGGCGCGAATGCCTTCGTCCTGTAAAACGGTTCCTGATTTTTCAGTCAACGGCACGATCTCTTGATCAAATTTCTTTGCTGCTTGCGCTTTGGCAGCTTTCATTTGTGAGTGGTAGGCAAACTCATCTTGCTCTTTGCGAGTGATCCCGTATCTTTCTGCTACCGTCTCAGCCGTCAGTCCCATTGGCTTGCTACTGAATGCATCTGTTAATCCGTCATGCATCATTGTTGACACCGGAGCTGAATACTGATCTTCCGCCTTGTTATAATAACTAAAGAGCGGCGCATTCGTCATACTTTCAATCCCACCAGTCAATACGACGGATGCCTTGTTCAATTGAATTTGCTCCATCCCCATTAGAATCGCTTTCATTCCCGAACCACATACTTCGTTGATCGTTGAGGCTGGTATATCTGAGGAAAGCCCACTTTGCAAGGAAACTTGGCGTCCTGGATTTTGACCACTGCCTGCTTGTAGCACATTTCCGATAATCACTTGTGCGATATGTTCTTTTGCTTGTTGGTTTCTTGCCAACAAGGCTTTTGCAGCGACTGTTCCTAATTCTACCGCTGTATATTCTTTTAATGACCCATGGTATTTGCCAATTGGCGTTCTTAGTGCGTCGATAATGACAACTTCTTCCACGTACGTCACCTCCTCTTGAAATATATCATTAAATCCTCCAAAAAAGAATACCCCACATTCGGTTGTCGCACCCTTTTCTACTTTCTTTAATAAAGTTTAAATTCTAATCAATTCTTTTTCATTTTTTTCAAAAAATATGATACCTTAGAACGTGTAGCCTACTAAGTATGTAGAACATAAAGGAGCGACGGAATGAACGTTGGTATTGATAAAATAAATTTTTTTGTCCCCCCCTATTTTATAGATATGGTTGATCTAGCTCACGCCCGAGAGGTAGACCCGAATAAATTTACGATCGGGATCGGTCAAGATCAAATGGCGGTCAATAAAAAAACACAAGATATCGTCACCTTTGCCATGCACGCGGCAAAAGATATCCTTACGAAAGAAGATTTACAAGCAATTGATATGGTGATCGTCGGAACAGAATCTGGCATCGATGAATCAAAAGCTTCGGCAGTGGTTTTGCATCGCCTATTAGGTATCCAGCCATTTGCACGGTCCTTTGAAATCAAAGAGGCGTGTTACGGCGCAACGGCGGGCTTACAATTTGCCAAAGCCCATGTACAAGCCAATCCACAAAGCAAAGTTTTGGTCGTGGCTTCAGATATCGCCCGTTATGGCTTAGCTTCTGGTGGCGAGCCCACTCAAGGTGTGGGCGCTGTTGCTATGTTGATCTCGGCGGATCCAGCAATTTTGCAGCTTGAAAATGATAATTTGATGTTGACGCAAGATATTTATGATTTTTGGCGTCCAGTAGGACATCAATATCCAATGGTAGATGGTCATTTGTCAAATGCCGTTTATATCGATTCATTCAAACAAGTTTGGCAAGCCCATTGCGAAAAAAATCAGCGGACAGCAAAAGATTATGCGGCTTTGAGCTTCCATATCCCTTATACAAAAATGGGTAAAAAAGCCTTGTTGGCTGTTTTTGCCGAAGAAGATGAAACAGAACAAAAACGCCTGATGGCTCGCTATGAAGAATCGATCGTTTACAGCCGTCGTACCGGCAACTTGTATACTGGTTCACTGTATCTGGGCTTGATCTCTTTATTGGAAAATTCCTCTAGCCTGCAAGCAAATGATCGAATCGGATTATTTAGCTACGGATCAGGAGCGGTTGCTGAATTTTTCAGCGGCTTGTTGGTACCTGGCTATGAAAAACAGTTGGCGCAAGCGGCACACCAAGCGTTGCTCGATGACCGTCAAAAGCTAACGATCGCTGAATACGAAGCGATGTTCAATGAGACGATCGATATCGATCAAGATCAATCCTTCGAAGATGATCTGCTTTATAGTATTCGTGAAATCAAAAATACCATTCGTTATTATAAAGAAGAAAACGAATGACCCTGAAAAAAACTTTGCTTCTTTTTTAGCTAAAAAGCTTGAAGGAACAAAGTTTTTTTCTTTCTTTGAAAATGATTGAAACGAAACTTGTTTTCCAAACATTTTCTGCATGTTATTCAAAAATTTTCAGATAATTCAGGAAAAACATTTGACAGTCCGCTTTTTTTTGTCTATACTAAAATCAATTCAAGTTTGGAGGAACTTTTTATGTTAAACACGACCGTATCCCCACAACTGAATACCTTTTACTTTAGCTACTTTAGATAGTTTGTATTCATATCACATTATGGATGCAAACCAAAAACGAGTTTTGTTTGTATCTATGATGGCTAAAGCATTTTAACTTGAACTTGCAGCCATGTAGAAAATCTTCTAAATGGTTGCCAATAGACGTTTACGCTTGGTATAGGATCGAATCCATTTAGACGATTGTCTGAATGGATTTTTTTGTTCAGGTAAACCCCCATAAAAAAAGAGACGATCATAGGAGGAATTACAATGAAAATGAAAAAATGGATCACGACTGGGTTACTGACAGCTTCCCTACTGGCATTGGCAGCTTGCGGAGAATCAAGCAACACTTCGGAAGAAAACGACGGAACAAAAACAGTCGGTGTCTTACAATTGGTCGAACATGGCTCCTTGAATGCAGCCTATGAAGGGTTCAAAGAAGGCTTAGCAGAAGCGGGCTACACGGAAGGTGAAAACCTAACGATCGAATACCAAAATGCGCAAAACAGTCAAGACAATTTAAAAAGTATGAGCGAACGCCTAGTGAATGCCTCACCAGATCTTTTATTGGGCATTGCCACTCCTGCTGCTGTATCTTTAGCAAATGAAACCAACGACACCCCAATCGTAGTTACCGCAGTCACTGACTTAGTTGGAGCGAAATTGGCCGATTCAAATGAAGAACCTGGTCGCAACATCACCGGTACTTCAGACATGGTGCCGATTGAGCAACAGATCAACTTGCTGTTAAGCATCGTGCCTGATGCCAAAACGATCGGCATTATGTATAACGCAGGTGAAGCCAATTCAAAAATCCAAGCTGACTTGGCAGAAGAAGCCTTAAAAGCTGCGGGCGTTGATGTAAAAGTATTGACCGCCAATACAACCAATGATGTGCAACAAGTAACCACCAGCCTTGCAAAAGATGTTGACGGCATTTATGTTCCAACAGATAATACCTTTGCCTCTGCTGCTGCAATCGTCGGCGAAGTGGCCAAAGAAACCAAAACACCGATCGTCGCTGGTTCCGTAGAACAAGTCGATGATGGTGCCCTAGCAACTTACGGTATTGATTATAAATCCCTTGGCATTCAAACAGGGAAACTAGCAGCGAAAATTTTGGATGGCGATGCAGAGCCAGCAACGACGCCCGTTGAAACAGCGGATAATTTAGAGTTAGTCGTCAATGAAGAGATGGCTGCTGCTTTAGGGATTGATCCTGCCAGCATCACTGCACCAGAATAACCATACTAACTTAGATTTGAGGAAATCATATGAATTTAGTCGACACATTCTTGCTCTTACTACAATCTGCCACCTCTCAAGGGATCCTTTGGGCATTGCTGGCGATTGGTGTATTTTTAACCTTTCGTATTTTAGATATCGCTGATTTAACTGCAGAAGGGAGTTTCCCCTTAGGCGCTGGGATCGCAGCAATCAGTATTACGAATGGTCTCTCGCCTATTTTAGCGAGTCTGATGGGCTTTGGCGGCGGCATGGTAGCCGGCTTAGTATCTGGTCTGCTGCACACAAAACTAAAAATCCCTGCCTTATTGGCGGGGATCATCACGATGACTGGACTGTATTCCATCACAAATCGTGTGATGGGTGCTCCCAACATCGCCTTGCTGGGGCAAGACACGGTCTTCACCCAATTTCAAGCCATGGGACTGACCAAAAACAATGCCGTGATTCTTGCAGGCTTTCTCTTCGCGGCAATCGTCATTTTGTGCTTGTTCCTCTTTTTCCGTACAGAGATCGGCTTAGCATTGCGAGCGACGGGCGACAATTTAGCTATGAGCGAGGCCAACGGTATCAACACTGATAACATGAAGATTATCGGCTATATGATCTCTAATGGCTGTATCGCCCTCTCTGGTGCCCTCTTAGCCCAAAACAATGGCTTCGCTGATTTGAACTCAGGGATCGGTACGATCGTGATCGGTTTAGCATCGATCATTATTGCAGAAGTTTTATTTGCCAATAAATCTTTGCTTTTGCGATTGATCACCATCGTGATCGGGGCAATCGTTTATCGCTTTATCTTGGCCGTCGTATTCGAATTCAATGTCGAGGCCAACGATATCAAATTGGCATCTGCAATCGTCTTAGTCATCTGCCTCTCCTTACCGCAGCTTCGTTCAAAACTAGGACTCAAAAAGATGCTGCCAAAAACCAAAGGAGGCCAATCCTAATGACTTCAGTCTTAACAATCGAGAATCTACACCAAACCTTTGAAAAAGGAACGATCAATGAAAACCATGTCTTGCGAGGCATTGACCTGACGATGAATGCCGGTGATTTTATTACGATCATCGGTGGGAATGGTGCTGGAAAATCGACCCTCTTAAACAGTATCGCAGGAACGATCCCAACAGAACAAGGAAAAATCACCTTAGATGGGAAAGACATTACCCGTTTATCCGTGACCAAACGGTCAAAAGATATTAGTCGGGTCTTTCAAGATCCACGTATGGGGACCGCGGTTCGTTTGACCGTTGAAGAAAATTTAGCATTGGCTTATAAACGCGGCCAAGTCCGCGGATTTGCAACAGGCGTCAAAGCGAAAAACCGCGCGTTTTTCCAAGAGAAGTTAGCCAGCCTAAACTTAGGCTTAGAAAATCGCCTTTCTGCTGAGATCGGGTTGCTATCAGGCGGACAGCGGCAAGCCATCACCCTCTTGATGGCAACGTTGCAGCAGCCTAAATTGATTTTATTAGATGAACATACCGCGGCCCTTGATCCTAAAACCTCATTGACGGTCATGGCATTGACCGATCAGTTGATTCGGTCCCAACAGTTGACGGCTTTCATGGTCACTCATGACATGGAAGATGCCATTCGTTACGGAAATCGCCTGATCATGCTTCATCAAGGCAAGATCGTCGTAGACATTGCCGGTGAGCAAAAGCAGCATTTGACGGTCCCTGAATTGATGGAAATGTTCCATCAAAATAGTGGTGCTGAGTTGAAAGATGACCAACTGCTCTTACGCTCTTAACAAGCAAAAAAGGCACGTAGAAAGAATCCTCCTTTCTACGTGCCTTTTGCTGTAATCACACTGCTTGCAAAAGCCTTACTTCGCTTCATTTTCTGCAATGATGTCCGTTACCTTCATCAAGCGAGTCAATGTTGCTCGTTCGTCTTCTGCCAGATTGCTTTCGATGTATTGAATGGTTTCTGTCAGCTTGGGAATCGTCATATACTCTAACGCATTGACTCTTCGTCTCGTCCGTTCGATCTCATTGGCCATCAGTTGACAGGTTTTCTCGATCTCGGCCAACTGCAGCATCACTGGCAGCATTTGATCCAGATGGGACAACGAGAGATCCAGCTCACTGGTGGTACTCACAAAACCGTAGGAAAAATCATCATCCGAGCTTTCTTCTTCGTAAACAGGGTTCAACACTGGCACATCCATATTCATGATGGTTCGGCTTTGCACATCTAAGGTCACTTTATTCAAAGGGATCATAAAGGCTTCTTGCAAAACGACATCGGGAATACTACTAGAAGCCAGCACATACTCTTCCATTCCTGCTTGCAATGCGGTCTCCATCTTTTTACGAAGTTCCTGGTTTTTCTTTACTAGCTGAATGAACTGACGTACTAGCTCATCTTGCTTGTCTTTCAATAATTTGTGACCACGGGTTGCCGTCGTCAGCCGCTTTTTCAAACGACTTAGTTCCATCCGTGTCGGATTGACATTTAAGATCGCCATTAAGAACTCACATCCTCGTCCGTTGGGTAATAGGCGTCGATAAATTCTTCTTTGATACGGCTCAACTCTTGTTTTGGCAAGGTAGCTAATAGCTTCCAGCCTAAATCTAACGTTTCTTCAATCGTCCGATTGGTTTCAAATCCTTGATTGACGTACTCTTTTTCAAAAAGATCAGCAAAGCGCGCGTACTTTTTATCAAGGTCAGATAAGGCAGACTCCCCTAAAACGATCGATAGCTCTTTGGCAGCTTTCCCATCGGAATAGGCGGCATAGATTTGATTCATCGTTGCCGCATGATCGGCACGGGTCTTACCTTCTCCCGTTCCTTTGTCCTTCAACCGTGAAAGACTTGGTAAAATATCCACTGGCGGGTTGATATTGCGCTTGTAAAGGTCCCGCGACAAAATAATTTGTCCTTCTGTGATATAGCCGGTCAAATCAGGAATCGGGTGGGTTTTATCGCCATCTGGCATCGTTAAGATCGGTATTTGTGTGACCGATCCTTCTTTGCCCATCAAACGTCCTGCCCGTTCATACAGCGTCGCTAAATTGGTGTATAGATACCCTGGATAGCCGCGACGTCCCGGAACTTCTCGGCGGGCAGCGGAGATTTCTCGCAACGCTTCACAGTAATTCGTCATATCAGTCATGATCACTAAGACGTGCATGCCTTTTTCAAAAGCCAAATACTCTGCTGCGGTCAATGCCATCTTAGGTGTAGCGATCCGTTCGATTGCTGGATCATTGGCAAGGTTCATAAACAAAACAGAACGATCTAACGCACCGGTTTTGCGGAATTCATCCACGAAAAATTCAGCTTCTTCAAAAGGGATCCCAATTGCTGCGAAGACGATCGCGAAATTGCCTTCTTGGCTAGGTACTGTTGCTTGTCGTGCGATTTGAGCAGCGATCTCTTTATGAGGCAAACCAGACGCAGAAAAGATTGGTAGTTTTTGTCCTCGAACTAATGTATTTAAATGATCGATCGTTGAGATCCCCGTTTGGATAAATTCATCTGGGAAGTCCCGCGCCATCGGATTGATGGCTTCACCGTTTACATCGATGCGTTTTTCTGGCAAGATTCTCGGGCCATTATCTTTTGGTTTTCCTAAACCGTCAAACACCCGACCCATCATATCTAGAGAAACTCCTAGAGTCAAACCAGTACCTAGAAACCTTGCTTTGCTTTCTTCTGCACTCAAATTACTGGTACCTTCAAAGACTTGGACAACAGCATTGTCATCACTGACTTCCAGTACTTGTCCTTGACGGATCTCGCCTGTGTCCATGCGGACCTCAACGAGTTCGTCGAATTTCACGCCTCGAACATTTTCGACCACCATTAAGGGGCCAGCAATTTCGGAAACTGTACGATATTCTTTTAACATCAATGAACACCTCCAGTTTCAATGATTCGTTGTAACATTTCTTTGATGTCATGCTTGATCGTATCCAAGCGAGTCAATTCTTCTTCAGGAATGTATTTGCTGCGGGCGATGCGCTCACGCAGATCGACCGTTCCTTTAGTGATCTCATCTAAGTAAGCACCTAGCTGCAATGCACGCTGTGCTTGTTCATTAAAGTAGAGAATATTTTCCAGCATTTTGAACTGCTTGTTGCGGGAAGTGTACGTATCAACGTCATCGAAGGCGTTTTGCTGCAAGTAGTCTTGTCTTAAAGAACGAGCAGTCATCATCGTCAAGCGGTCTTTCTGGGAAAGAGAGTCCATCCCTACTAGCTGAACGATTTCTTCTAATCGGCTTTCCTCTTGGAGAATCGCCATTGATTCATTGACTAGCTCCGACCAGCGATCACCTAATAATTGATCCAAATAAGAATTGATTTGATCCTCATAAAGGGAATAGGAATTCATCCAGTTGATGGATGGAAAATGCCGCTTTTGCGCCAACATACTATCCAATGCCCAAAAGACTTTCACGATTCGCAAGGTATTTTGAGTGACCGGTTCTGAGATGTCTCCTCCAGCAGGTGAAACCGCACCAATTGCGGTAATGCTTCCTTCCCGAGGTTGCGTGCCTAATGAATGGAAACGCCCTGCTCGCTCATAGTATTCCGCAATTCGACTTCCAAGGTAAGCCGGATAGCCTTCATCTCCTGGGATCTCTTGCAAGCGTCCACTCATTTCCCGCAGTGCTTCTGCCCAACGAGAAGTTGAATCTGCCATGATGGCAACACTATAGCCCATGTCACGGTAATATTCCGCGATCGTGATTCCTGTATAGATCGAGGCTTCCCGAGCAGCAACTGGCATATTCGACGTATTGGCGATCAATACCGTTCGTTCCATGATCGACTTGCCGGTATTCGGATCGATCAACTCAGGAAATTCGTTCATGACATCCCGCATTTCGTTGCCCCGCTCACCGCAACCGACATAGACCACGATATCCACATCTGACCATTTAGCGATCTGATGCTGAACGACTGTTTTTCCAGCACCAAAAGGTCCAGGAACAGCAGCTGATCCGCCTTTTGCCACTGGAAAATAGGTGTCGATGACTCGCTGTCCAGTGACTAGCGGTTCGCCTGGATTTAATTTAGCAGTAACTGGCCGCGGTTGACGCACTGGCCATTTCTGAACCATCGTCAAGGTTTTTTCACCATCGATGGTTTCTAAAACACAGATCACTTCAGTAATCGCAAAATTTCCCACCATGATTTCTTTGACGGTTCCTTCATAGTTTGGTGGCACCATGATCTTATGCTCGATCACCGAAGTTTCTTGTACTGAACCTAAAATATCACCGGCTTGTACAGTATCGCCGACTTGTACTTGTGGGACGAAGGTCCATTTCTTTTGGCGATTCAGTGGATCGATGGTGACCCCCCGCTCCAAAAAATCACTCTCTGTTTGCGACATAAATGTATCTAATGGTCGTTGGATCCCATCAAACATCTGAGTCAACAAACCTGGTGCTAGTTCGACAGACAATGGTGCGCCTGTCGTTTCTACGGGCTCGCCTGGTCCGATCCCCGCTGTTTCTTCATATACTTGGATCGAAACCAGCCCTTTTTTGATCTCAATGATCTCACCGATAAGGCCCTTGTCACTGACTTTGCAGATTTCGTGGATTTTTGCGCCACTTAATCCTGAGGCGGTGACCAGTGGTCCCGATACTTTTTCAATTGTGCCAAATGCCACATTTATTCCTCCTAGCTGGCTGACTTGTCTGTTATGAATCTAATATATTCATTCCTACCGCTTTTTCCACATTTTGCTGAATGCGTGCCATGCCGATCCCTAAACTACCCGTACTACTTGGAATCGGAATGATCGCTGGTGTCGGTACTTCTTCGTAACGACGAACGATCGGTTCTAATTGCTCGATCAACCGCTCGGTCAAAAAGATCACACCATACGCTTCAGCCATCTCTTCTAATTGTTGGGCGGCTTCATCCAAATCGCTGACTGGAAAGATATCGATCCCCAGCCCTTTGAAAGGCAAGATCGAGTTCTTACCACCCATCATTGCTATTTTTTTATGCATAACTATCACGCACCCGACTTCTTAAAATCTCTTCTGGCACCTTATTGATTTTACCAATCAAGAGAATACGCAAATTCTTGCTTTCAATTTCCTTGGCATACAGATACCCTGCCAATGCTGACGGCCCAAAAGGCACGATTTTTTGTTCTTTGAGCTTCGCCATTAGAAAATTGTCTTTGCGTATATCAAAGGTATTCAAGGTCTTCTTTTCTACCAATTCTTCATAACTATGATTGATCAGCTCTTTATAAGGGGTTCCTTGCAAGTATCCCACAAACGCCTCAAGAGAAGTCGTGATTTCTGCTAACAACTCACTTGCAGGTAAATTCCCATGGTCGGCTAAAACTGCGCTGATAAAGCCGCGCTTGCGTTTCATCGCGTAACTGCGCAACGTTGTTGAAATATTGAAGATATCGATTTGACGGCGAATCAAGCTTTGCAGCAACTCGTCTTGGTATTCTTTACCGATCGTCCATAATTGCTCCCAATAATGGTTGTCAAAGATGATATCGATGGACTGGACTTCATGATAGTTCTCAATATAAGAAAAGACTTCTTCCACACAGGCAACCATTTCTTGCGCGACCTGAGTACTTTTTCTGGTCTTGACCAGATCTTTAAGGACGGAAAGTGGCTGGGTGCCGATTGGGACGAGATACGCCGAAAAATCTTCTTGCATATACGCCGCTTTTACTAAAACTTTCAGATTTTGATAGTCATATTTCAAAGCAAAGAAATCAACGATCGCTTTTTCTGGTGTCAACTGATACATCGTTTCGTATACCCGTTTCAACTCAGCCATCAGGACTTGTTCAAAATCGTGTACACGATCATCTTCATTGATGAAGTCACCATAAACCGTTTCTTGCAGCATCCCATAGATTTCCTCTGCGCTGGCAGCTGAGAGCATTCGCTCATAGCGACTACGATCGAATAATTGCGATTCATACGTCCGAATTCTCGTATTCAACGTATTATATTTGATGTCATTCATCTGTTTGCACCTGCTTACTGTTCAAAAATCAATTGCAGTAACGTATTGCTTAACTCTTCTTTGTTGGCTTCTAGTAGCGCATCAAAGGTAAAATTCAACTCAATTGCTTCTTGTCGCAACAAAAAGCCACCCTTGCGAGGAATCGTCTTATTTACCAGTTTCAGCTGAACCTCAGGGACCGATGCTTGCAACTTAGTAAGGAATTCCTCATCTACAAAATGACGGGACTTCTCACCTAAAAGCAACTCGACCTCACCAGTTAACCGTGCATTCGCCAAGCCTTTCGCGATAAACGTATAAAATGCTGCCTGATCCATCGTGTTCAAACGGGTCAGAGCCTCAGAAAACAGCTCATCTAAGACGGACTGCTTTGCTGCCAAGACCTTGTTTCTTGATTGGATATGCACATCTGAGATTTCCAAATACATCGCAGCACGTTTTTCTTTTTCATAAAAAGCTAACCGTTCATTAAGCTCTTTTTCTAACTGTGCTCGTTTTAAATTTTCTTGGTTTTCACTTTCTTTTTGTGCTTCTTTGATTTGAAGCTGGTATTTCTTTTCCGCATCAGCGGTTATTTTGTCGGTTAAACGTGTAATATCAGACATTCACTTTTCCCTCCTCTTAATTCAAGACAAGCAAGAAGGAAATCACGAACCCTAAAATACAATACGTTTCCATCATCGCTACCAAGATAATTCCTTTGGTCACATGTTCTGGTTTTTTTGCTAAAATCTGCATCGCAGCACTTGCGGCACGTCCTTGCCATTTACCGGCGATAATTGCTGTTAACGCGATCGGTAATGAAGCGATAAACAAATACAACCCGCGATCGAATGAGATCGAACCACTGATCTGACCAAAAATCATAAAGGAGATTACAAAGCCGTATAGCCCCTGGGTACTAGAAAGCAATTCCAAAATCAACGCTTGCCCGAATTTCTCTGGCTGCTCTGAGATCAAGCCTGATGCTGCTTCACTGGTCATCCCCACACCGATCGTTGATCCGATACCACCACAAATCGTTGCGGTCGCTACACCTAAAGCTGCAAAAACAATTCCACCATTTTCGTAAAAGAAACTAATCCAATTTTCCATTATTATCCTCCTGTAACTTTTCTTCTGAGATGATCTCTACATAATTTTCATTTGATTTGAACGGGTCAAAGGCACGTCCGCCCCCCGTAAAGAATTTTCCGAAATACTCTAAATACTGCAAGCGGATACCATGAACATACGCACTAAGGTAACTTAAGAAAATATTCAGGCCATGTAGCGCCACAAATAATAAGATACCGACGGTAAACCGGGCTGCTGGCGGCAAGTAGCTAATGATCAAGTTGAAGGCTGAGGCGATACTTCCGCCGGCAACCCCTAACGCCATCAGACGGGTGTAACTGATCAAGTCACCAACATAGTTGGTCACATCCATCAATCCGTACAATCCAGAACCGATTTTTCCTGCCAACGTTTTTCCTTCTAAACTGCCTCCGATTGCCACTGCTAAAAGACTGGCAGCGATCATTACGATCCCAATCGTTTGTAACGGGGTGTCAGGGAAAAGCAGCATTCCTGCGGCGACAAAAACGACACTGATCAAAAAGACGATCCACGAACCGGCTTGGAACATCGCAGCCAGTTTCTGGTCTTTTTTCTTCCATAAAATATAGAATTTCAGCGCCAAGCCAAACATGATCTGAATGTACCCAAAGATCACGGATAAGACTAAGATCTGATTGACATCATCCTGGGCAGACAACAGTTGGAATGAGAATTCAAATCCAAAGAAGTTGCCATAGATCAAGCCCCAAATAATCGTAGGGATTGAGCACAACTGAAAGAGGGTCAAATTTTGTTCCAGCCCTTTGCTGAGGTGGAACAGCTTTTTCCCCAGGAATGTCGCCAGAAACAAGAGCAACCCA
The DNA here is from genome assembly GCF_050542975.1 of Enterococcus sp. DIV1368d. NCBI lineage: Bacteria > Bacillati > Bacillota > Bacilli > Lactobacillales > Enterococcaceae > Enterococcus > Enterococcus sp. DIV1368d. Next base: position 2,464,149 of record NZ_CP172939.1, read on the forward strand.
TAGCCAAAATCGGCAACCATCATCCCGAATGCCACCATGTAAAAAGGCGCCATAAATGGTGTCGGATCTAACTCGTCATATTGCGGCAAGCTGTACATCCGAACAAGTCCTTCAAAAGGTTTGATCCAACGTGCGTTTTCTAATAAAATCGGCACATCAGCCAGCTCTTTTTCCGTCACTTCTTGGTATTCGAGGTAATAGTTATCCGTGGTCCCTTTTTTGATACGTTTTTCTAATTCGGCCGCCCCATCAACAGGAACCCAGCCAGAAATCGATACCGCATGAGTCGAACGCAAAAGCATTTTACTGCTTTTTAAGCGGGTGATCGCTCCATCTAAATACTCGGCAACGATCCGCAAGGTTTCTTGCTCTTTTGTCATCGCACCAAGAGAAGCTTTGATTTCTTTTTCTTCATCAATTAGACGTTGGGATTTTTCTTTCATCGTTTGCAGATCTTCTTCTGGAATCCCCTCATAAGGGTAGATGTATTGCTCGAAGGCTGCTTTCTTTAGAAGAGTAGTTACTTTTTCTTTTACATCTTTATGGAAAAGTACCAATAAGTAAGTTGTCGTTTGTGATTGATAAATGGTTTCGACATAGACAAGCGGCAGCTTTTCACTGTTGGTCGTAAAGTCAGCCATTTCAGAAGTAGGAATCGATCCTAACAAGCCACCTGATTTTTTTAATTCTTTTAAAACAGCTGGTCGTTCTTTGAAATACTTCCAGATCGACAGTTCTGCTTCTTGTGCTAATACATCGCGTTTTTCTTGATCAATCAAGCGAAGACGTTTGTCTTGTTTACGAAGGGTTTGGCATAATTCTTGCCAAGGATAGGTGTGGGCTGTTTCAGCCAATTCTTGAAGGGTATATTTTTTGATTGGTTGCCGCAGTTGTGCCAGCATTCCTTTTTTGGGTACATATTCTTCTAAAAAATTTAAGCTCCAGTTGACTTGACCAAACTGGTTCTCCATTTCTTCTTCAGACTGTTCCTCGCGAACCGGTGTCAAAACACCCGTCGTTTCTTCAGAATCATAATATTTTTCCGAAGAAAGCAGTTCTACGCCTTGAAAGTCTTGCAGCTGCTCTAAAACAGCTTCTTTCTGATCGTAAAAGGTCAACAGACTGAACTTTTGCATTTTTGCAATTGCCATTTATGTCACAACCTTATTTATTATTATTGCTAATGCTTCTTCTTTCAATTCATTAGGGATCGTTCGCAGTGTTTCCACTTCTGCTTGGGTCTTAGCCAAGAGCGGTTCCTTAGACTGTACCAACTCAGCTGCAATTTTTTGGTTGATTGCTTCTTTTTGTTGGGCTTCTTTTTCTGCCAACTCTTTTTTAAACGCCTTCAACCGTTCTTCTCTTGCTTGTGCCAATTGTTTTTTTTCTGCTTCTGCTTCTTTATTTTTATTTTCCGCAAATTGCTCTGCTTCTTGTAATAATCGAATGGCATCTACTGTCATTTTCTCACCTGCTTTCACTTTTTTTCCGCAAAAAAAACCACTACAAATCAAGCATATGGCATTCGCTGATCGTAGGGTGTCAAAAATCAATAAGTGGCAAATACCTTCACCTATTTCCGTTTTCTAATATAACCGTAACATAAATTTTGCGATAGAACAAGGTTCCTAGCGTTTTTTTATAGTCTTTACATATAAAAGTCACAAAAATTACACATTTTCACAAAAAGAAATCCTTTTCATTTTATTGGGGGTTAAATGATGACAAAAAAGAAAGATTAGAAACAAAATGATGTTTCAAATCTTTCTTTTAGATTTTTCTCGTCTTTTTCTTAACTTAAATACTCCTAAAGAAAAGGCAAGTATTTAAAATAACAAATAATTGTCCTACTCACGTATAAACGGCATACTCATACAGCGGGGGCCCCCGCGTCCGCGAACCAATTCGCTGCCCGAGATTTCATTCAAAATGACTCCTGCCTCTTTTAACAGCCCATTGGTAATGGTGTTGCGGTCATAGACCACGACTTCTCCAGGTGCAATCGCCAAGGTATTAGACCCATCATTCCATTGCTCTCTAGCTGCCGCTGCTAAATCGTCGCCACCACAGCGGATCAAGTGGACTTCAGGCAAATCTAAATAACGGCAAAGAATGTTTTCCAATGTATCTTTTTCCTCATATACTCGCACACCGTCCTTGTGTTTAGTGATTGAATACAGCGAAAGTTCTCCCTCGATTTCTGGATGGATCGTGAACTTATCATGATCCACCATCGTGAAAACCGTATCTAAATGCATAAATTTTCGTTCCTCGCCGATATTAAATGCCAAGATATGTTCGAAACTCGGTTCTGTGGCAAAAATCGTTTCGGCAATTTTTTCAATTGAGGCAACTTCTGTTCGTTGAGAGATCCCGATCGCCACGATTTTATCTGATAAAATCAGCTGATCCCCGCCTTCCATCCGCGTCGTTTCGTCCCGATGATACAAAAAGTTCGTCTCATTGCGGGCAAACATCGGATGGTGCGTAAAAATTTGTTTTCCGTAGAGGGTTTCCCGTCTTCTCGTTGCAGAATACATTCGATTCAAGGAAACACTGTGACCAATCGTAGCAAACGGATCTCGCGTGAAATACAAGTTTGGCATTGGATCGATCAAGAAAGGATATTCTGTTTCAACAATTGCCGTTAAGTTACTGGCTTTTGAAATTTCTACCTCACTTTTTTTCAAGCCCGCCATCGTATGATCGATAAAGGCGCGATTGTCTTTAATCGACAGGAAAAAGTTGCGCACTTCGTTGCGAATCTCTTCATCAAGGATCGTTGTTTCATTTAAATAGTCTTCTAAAAAGGCCTCTTTGGCACCAGTTGTTGTCAATGTTTCAGCAGCTAGATCCTCCAAATAAAGGACTTCCACCCCTTTGCTTCTTAACGTATCCGCAAAAAAATCATGTTCTTTTTGCGCTTGGGTTAAAAAAGGAATATCATCAAACAACAATCGATCAAGATAATCCGGCATCAAGTTTTCTAATTCTGCGCCTGGACGATGCAGCAGCACCCGTTTTAAAGGGGCAATCTCAGAAAAAATCTGTATTGGCTGGTTCATGAACTTGTCTCTCCTTCTTGGCAATTTTGTTGAATAACTTATGTCATTCATTTTTTTGATTCCTCATCACATAATTATTCATTTCTTTGACTCATCGTGTTTTTTCTACTCGTGATTCAAAGTTTTTTTGGATCCTATAGTTATAAACATGCATTTTAGCAAAAAGAAACCCCCGATAAAAAAACAACTATCTGAGAATATAGATTCTAGATACTTTAATTTACCGCCTTTTTCAATTGTATATTTTTGTTAAAAAAACAGCAAGGCAAAAGAACTGATGGACGATAGTCCTAGCTGCGAAACAAGATTGAATTATTTTTGTTTTTTTGGATCATTTCATGATTTTCAAATGATACCGCTATCAAACAGATAAATATTTGCTATGATTCAAGTATCTTGATGCTAAAGAAACGTCTATAAAGGAGCGATTTGATGAAAACGCAACGTCAACTTTACTATGGTGCCGACTACAATCCTGAACAATGGTCTAAAGAAGTCATTCTTGAAGATATGCGCTTAATGAAAGAAGCAGGTGTGAACTATGTAAGTATCAATATTTTTGGCTGGGTCAATCTGCAGCCAGATGAATCCACCTATGATTTTGATTTTCTGGACTGGTTGATGGATCTTTTATATGAAAACAATATCATGATCGACCTAGCCAATGGAACGGCTTCGCCTCCCGCTTGGCTTGTTCAAAAACATCCTGAGATGCTGCCTGTGACCATTCATGGCAATCGACTGGTTCATGGGGCGCGCCAGCACTACTGTCCGACTTCCCCTATCTATCGTCAATATGCCACCGATTTGTCAGAAGCAGTCGCAAACCGTTATGCCAATCATCCAGGGCTAGTCATGTGGCATATCAATAATGAATATACCTGTCACATCCACGAGTGTTATTGCGATCATTGTCGGAAAAGATTTCAGACATGGTTAGCAGAGAAATATCAGACCATCGCTGGATTGAATGATGCGTGGTCAACCAAGTTTTGGAGTCAATCCTATGGCAGCTGGGACGAAATTTTTCTACCTGAAGCGATGCCGACCTTCAAAAATCCTGCGCAGCAGTTAGACTATCGCCGTTTTCTTTCCGACATGAATCTGGAGCTCTATCAACTCGAAAAGGCGGCGATCGCAAAATATTCACAAGGCATCCCTTACATGACCAATCTTATGGGCTTGCACAAATACGTGGATGGGTTTAAATGGGCACCCGAAATGGATGTAGTCAGCTGGAATTCGTACCCGAATCCCTTTGAAAAGATCCCTTACCCGCAATTTCTTGCTAACGATCTAACTCGTAGTTTAAAGAAAAAGCCTTTTTTGATCATGGAACAAGCCACCAGCGCCGTTAATTGGCGGCAAATCAATGGTGCCAAGATACCCAACCAGCTGCGTCTTTGGAGTTATGAAGCGCTCGCTCATGGCGCTGATGGCATAATGTTCTTCCAATGGCGGCAGTCTCGTGGCGGTGCGGAAAAATTTCATAGTGCGATGGTGCCTCACGGAGATCCTCATTCAAGCCGTATCTTTCGTGAATGTGCGCAATTAGGTAACGAATTTTCGCAACTGTCGGATATTGTTGGGACGCGCTTTTTGGCTGATGTCGCGGTTGTCTTTGACTGGGAAAATTGGTGGGCGCTGGAATTGGATGCCAAACCAAGCACCTTAAAGTACATTCATCAGTTACGCAGCCTGTATGCCGCGCTAAGGGCGTTAAATTTGAGCGTAGACTTTGTCCATCCTTCCGAATCCCTAGACGGCTATCCTTTAGTGATCGCTCCGAATCTCTATTCAGCACCAGAAGCCTTCGGTAAGAAAATCAATGATTACGTGCGACAAGGCGGCATCTTCTTGACGAATTTTTTTAGTGGGATCGTCAATGAATATGACCAAGTCTATCTTGGGGGCTATCCAGGACTGTTTAGGGACACCTTAGGGATCATTGTAGAAGAGTTTTACCCAATGAAAGCAGCTATCCATCACCAAATTGACTTCCAAGGTCGTCGGTACGACAATTCTCTATGGGAGGAAGTCATTCATCTAAATGGTGCGAAAGCTTTGGCAACCTTCCAATCCGGTTATTTGTCCGATAAGCCAGCCATTACTATGAATCAGATCGACGATGGGTATGCGTATTACGTGGGAACAGAATTGTCTCTTGAAGGGCTAACTACATTTTTAGCGACCATTCTGGAAAATCATAAATTAGCGACTCATGCCCAGCACTTCTTGGCTGCTCCTACTGAAGTCTCCGTTACCTGTCGCAAAGGTGCTGGCTATACACTCGTCTTTCTCTTAAACCATACGGAGCAGACAACCAAAGTGAAGCTGAAAGCCCCTGGAGCAGACCTTCTAACCAAAGAAACCAGACAGTTGGTAGTTCTGAAACCAAAAGAAGTCGCAGTTCTTAAGTATGTTGATTGATCTAAGGAAAAAGAACCTCCATGAAGCGATCGCTTCATGGAGGTTCTTTAATAGACGTTACTAGATTCAGGGAGAGTCATTAGACTAGCGATAGGCATTTTCTAAATAAGAGGCTATCTTTTGTCTTCGCTCTCCATCTCTTTTTTCTGAATAGTGATACTCTGGATTAGTCCAATGGGATTTGTCGTACAACCAAACAGGCATTTTTTTCGCTTCGTCGGTTTCCCATTCATAACGGGGAAACAAATGTGCATGAAGAAAGTTATCGGTATTTCCCAATAGTTCATAATTGATTCTCAATGGAGAACAAGCTTGTATTATAGCATCTCCTAAAAGAGTCATATCAGTTAAGAAAAT
>NZ_CP172939.1:2475000-3547500 GCF_050542975.1 Enterococcus sp. DIV1368d
GCTACCTTGTTACGACTTCACCCCAATCATCTATCCCACCTTAGGCGGCTGGCTCCAAAAGGTTACCTCACCGACTTCGGGTGTTACAAACTCTCGTGGTGTGACGGGCGGTGTGTACAAGGCCCGGGAACGTATTCACCGCGGCGTGCTGATCCGCGATTACTAGCGATTCCGGCTTCATGTAGGCGAGTTGCAGCCTACAATCCGAACTGAGAGAAGCTTTAAGAGATTAGCTTAGCCTCGCGACTTCGCAACTCGTTGTACTTCCCATTGTAGCACGTGTGTAGCCCAGGTCATAAGGGGCATGATGATTTGACGTCATCCCCACCTTCCTCCGGTTTGTCACCGGCAGTCTCGCTAGAGTGCCCAACTAAATGATGGCAACTAACAATAAGGGTTGCGCTCGTTGCGGGACTTAACCCAACATCTCACGACACGAGCTGACGACAACCATGCACCACCTGTCACTTTGCCCCCGAAGGGGAAGCTCTATCTCTAGAGTGGTCAAAGGATGTCAAGACCTGGTAAGGTTCTTCGCGTTGCTTCGAATTAAACCACATGCTCCACCGCTTGTGCGGGCCCCCGTCAATTCCTTTGAGTTTCAACCTTGCGGTCGTACTCCCCAGGCGGAGTGCTTAATGCGTTTGCTGCAGCACTGAAGGGCGGAAACCCTCCAACACTTAGCACTCATCGTTTACGGCGTGGACTACCAGGGTATCTAATCCTGTTCGCTCCCCACGCTTTCGAGCCTCAGCGTCAGTTACAGACCAGAGAGCCGCCTTCGCCACTGGTGTTCCTCCATATATCTACGCATTTCACCGCTACACATGGAATTCCACTCTCCTCTTCTGCACTCAAGTCTCCCAGTTTCCAATGACCCTCCCCGGTTGAGCCGGGGGCTTTCACATCAGACTTAAGAAACCGCCTGCGCTCGCTTTACGCCCAATAAATCCGGACAACGCTTGCCACCTACGTATTACCGCGGCTGCTGGCACGTAGTTAGCCGTGGCTTTCTGGTTAGATACCGTCAAGGGATGAACATTTTACTCTCATCCTTGTTCTTCTCTAACAACAGAGTTTTACGATCCGAAAACCTTCTTCACTCACGCGGCGTTGCTCGGTCAGACTTTCGTCCATTGCCGAAGATTCCCTACTGCTGCCTCCCGTAGGAGTCTGGGCCGTGTCTCAGTCCCAGTGTGGCCGATCACCCTCTCAGGTCGGCTATGCATCGTTGCCTTGGTGAGCCGTTACCTCACCAACTAGCTAATGCACCGCGGGTCCATCCATCAGTGACGCAAAAACGCCTTTCAACTTTCTTCCATGCGGAAAATAGTGTTATACGGTATTAGCACCTGTTTCCAAGTGTTATCCCCTTCTGATGGGCAGGTTACCCACGTGTTACTCACCCGTTCGCCACTCTTTTTCTTTCGGTGGAGCAAGCTCCGATGAAAGAAAAAGCGTTCGACTTGCATGTATTAGGCACGCCGCCAGCGTTCGTCCTGAGCCAGGATCAAACTCTCATAATGATTTGTTTGAATGACCATACGGTCATTAAGCTCATAAAAATTAACTTTGCTAGCTATTGCTTGCATGTATTTGTTTCAACAAATTGAAACGTCCTACACATTGGTTCGTTTGCTTGCTTTGTTCAGTTTTCAAAGGTCTACCGTGCTGTGTTAGCAACTTTTATATCATATCAGAGCGACGTTTGTTTGTCAACTCTTTTTTAAAAGTTTTTTTCAAGAAGTTGTTATTTAACTTCTTTCTTAACCTCAGCGACTTTTTTATCTTACCATCTCAACCGTTATATGTCAAACACTTTTTTTGAAAAGTTTTTTTGATTTATTAGGTTTTTCAGAGATGATATTTTTTCGACTTTGTTATAATAACACTTGTAAAATGTTTCGTCAATAACTAATTTCAAAAAAGATCAATCAGTGTTTGTTACAAATGCCTTAACAAGGACAAGTAATAATATAGCAATTCTTAAAGGAAAAATCAACTAAAAAAATAGGCTTTTTGGCAACTATTTTTATAAGCGAATTATTCATTGTCAAACGATTCGAACGTTCGTTTATAAGAAGTATTTTGCGGCTAAATCTATCATTAATGGATAAAAAAAGAGAACTTAAGCTTTTCGCCTAACGTTCTCTTTTCGTCCGATCTTCTGATTGAACGATCGGTATATAGATTCGAAAGATCGTTCCTTGACCGATGACACTCTCTGCTGAAATTTTTCCTTTATAGCTTTCCAATAACTGTTTCGCAATAGAGAGCCCTAGCCCGTTTCCACCTTTGGTTCTAGCACGGGCTTTATCTACCCGATAGAAACGATTAAAGATCTTGTCGAGGTCTTCTTTGGAGATTCCCTCACCAAAGTCTTGAATGGCAATTTCAAAGGATTGCCGATCCAACGAAATGGATAGATGAACTTCTTTTCGATCAGTGGAATATTTCACTGCGTTATCCAAGACAATAATAATGATCTGTTCAAAATGATTGCGATAGATTTTCAGCTTCAACTCATGGTATAAGTCATCATCCAATGTAAAAACAAAATCCGGATACAGTATTTTAAAGTTATTGAAGACTTGATAGACAACTTCTTTTGCATTGGTTGTTTCATTTGCATAATGAACATCCACTTGTTCCGCTCTTGAGAGATCCAACATTTCCTGTACTAGCGTCTTCATCCGACTGATCTCTTGCATACTGGCTGCCAGAGACTCATCCAAAATCTCTGGATCGTCTTTTCCCCAACGCTGCAACAGATTCATATGTCCTTCAATGATCGCCACAGGCGTTCGCAACTCATGAGAAACGTCTTCGACGAATCGCTCTTGCTGTTCAATGTATAGGCGCATGCGATCCAGCATTTCGTTAAAGATATCTGCTAAATCAGACAGTTCATCGTTCGTATTTAATTCTGGCATATGCACCGTTGACTGTGGATTTTTCCGAACGGTTTCCATCGTATCTCGCAAGACCTTTAACGGCTGAAGGAAATACGCTGATAAAAAGAATCCAAGCACACTACTAAGAATCAGAGAAACGACTTCTAAGATAATCAAAGTCAGCAGCAGTTTGCTGCGTATTTCGTAAAAAGAAGTCAATTCATAAAATGTTTGTGCATAGCCAATCCGCTCTCTGGTGCCTTTTGAATAGATGGGTTGGATCGAGAGAAAGCCTGTGATACCATCCAGCGTTACGATGGTTGGCGCTTTGCGCTGCGTGTCGATCAGTGCTAAATCATTCTCATGGGTTTTAAACACAAGATCCTCATTCAAATTATAAACAAACAAGCTCAACGGCGCTTGGCCTAATTCCGAAATAAAGGAATCGATTTTCATTAAGTTGCCATCGATCGTTGAAGTGCGATCATAAATGCTCGTCGTCCCCGCATCATTTTTGGTTAAATTACGATATGTTCGAACCAATGTTAGTTCTTGATCCGAATTGGCTAAACGAGAAGCGACCTCTGACATCGTTCGCTCCACATTGTTTTCTTCTTTAGCGACGATCAAATTCACCGATGTTTTATAGGTGATCACAGCAAAGATCGTAAATACGACGAATATAAAGAAAGAACTTGCGAAGGCCCACTTTACAGTTAAAGAAGGCCCCTTCAGTTCTTTTAATTTTTTCATTCTTTTTTTAAGGTTCACGACCGCATCACATAACCTGTACCACGAACGGTTTGGATATAGCTTTCCTCCCCTGGCACATCAATTTTATTTCGTAAGTAGCGGATGTAAACATCGACAACGTTGGTTTCAACTTCTGTCTCATAGCCCCAGACTTTGTTTAATAAAACATCTCTGGCTAAAACGACATTGACGTTTTCCATTAAAGTCAACAATAGCTCATATTCGCGTTTTGTTAGTTCAATGACATCTGTTCCACGTCGAACGACACGGTTTTCTTTTTCAATCGTTAGATCGCGGTAAGTGATCGTGGTTTGTTTTGCGACGTTTTTGTCCCCTTCGATATCGATACGGCGAAGCAACGCACGTAAGCGTGCCAGCAATTCTTCAATTGCAAAAGGCTTCACAATATAATCATCAGCACCATGATCCAAACCTGATACTCGATCAATCACAGAATCTCTCGCGGTCATCATGATGATCGGGGTGTTCTTCGATTGACGCACACGTCGGCAAACTTCTAACCCATTTAGCTCTGGAAGCATTAGATCCAATAAGATTGCATCCCATTCATTATTCAGCGCAGCATCCAGTCCCGTCCGTCCGTTGTAATGAACTTCGGTATTATACCCTTCATGCTTCAATTCTAATTCCACAAATCGAGCTAAGTTCTTTTCATCTTCAATGATTAGAATATTACTCATTATTGATAGCCCCTTTATTGATTATTCTGCCTTTAAAATAGACATTATCTGTCTTATTTTATCATGTATCTAAAAAATAAAAAAGAGATTGACCGAAAGTTCTCACTTTCGGCCTTTCTCTTTTGGATTCTCTTAAAGCTTACGCTTCGTCATACCATGAATAATGGAAAATTCCCTCTTTATCTGTCCGTTCATACGTATGCGCGCCGAAGTAATCCCGTTGTGCTTGGATCAAGTTCGCTGGCAAACGATCAGAACGATACGAATCAAAGTACGCGATCGCAGAGGAGAACGTCGGCACAGGGACACCCGCTTGGACAGCTAGCGCAACTACTTCACGTACAGAAGATTGATAGCGTTTCGTGATGTCTTTGAAGTAATCATCTAATAATAAGTTTTCGATGTCAGCATTCTTGTCATAAGCATCCGTGATTTTTTGTAAAAATTGCGCACGGATGATACAGCCTGCACGCCAAATTTTGGCAATCTCACCAAAAGGAAGATCCCAATCGTACTCTTTTGATGCTGTACGTAATTGCGCGAAACCTTGTGCATAGCTCATGATTTTACTGAAGTATAAGGCTTCACGGATCTTATTGATAAATTCTTCTTTGTTCCCTTCAAAAGCAACCGCTTCTGGTTTCGGTAATACTTTGCTGGCATTGACCCGTTCTTCTTTGTAAGCTGAGATATAGCGAGCAAAAACAGATTCAGTGATCAATGGCAATGGAACACCTAGGTCTAAGGCACTTTGGCTCGTCCATTTCCCAGTTCCTTTATTGCCTGCAGCATCTAAGATGACATCAACGATCGGTTTGCCTGTTCCTTGATCATCTTTACGTGTCAAGATATCCGCTGTGATCTCAATTAGGTAGCTATCCAATTCACCTTTGTTCCATTCGGCAAAGATATCAGCCATTTCATCAACAGATAAACCTAAAATGTTTTGCATCAAGTCATAAGACTCCGCAATTAGCTGCATGTCGCCATACTCGATCCCATTATGAACCATTTTTACGTAATGGCCTGCACCATTTGGCCCAATATAAGTTACACAAGGTGTACCATCTTCAGCTTTTGCTGAAATTTGTTCCAAGATCGGTGCAACCAATTCATATGCTTCTTTTTGTCCACCAGGCATGATCGAAGGACCTTTCAAGGCGCCTTCTTCTCCACCAGAAACACCCGTACCGATAAAGTTGATTCCTGAGTTTGCCAACTCTTCGTTACGACGAACAGTATCTTTAAAGAAGGTATTTCCGCCATCGATCAAAATATCGCCTTTGTCTAGATGAGGCAATAGTTCTTGGATCGTAGCATCCGTCGCAAATCCTGCTTTTACCATTAATAAAATACGACGTGGCTTTTCAATTGATTGAACAAATTCTTCTATCGTATAAGTTGCTTTAAAATTTTTATCTGGATGTTCTTTTACTACTTCTTCTGTCTTTGAACCAGTACGGTTAAATAAGGCAACTGAATAACCGCGGCTTTCGATGTTCAACGCTAAGTTTTTGCCCATAACAGCCATACCGACAACGCCGATTTGTTGTTTTGTCATCTTTCATCCTCCTAAGATTCAATTATCTTTTTCATTATAGCGCAAATGTACCTGCTTTTGAACTATTCTCTTTCGATGGACAAAAAAATTTCTGAAAAGTTCCATCTTTTCCAAAAAAAACAAAAAAACCTCAGGCTCCATGGTTAGCCTAAGGTTTTAGAATCCTCTTTCTGAAAAAAAGGAATTATGCTTCTTTTGTTGCTACGTCTTTGCCATCGTAATGACCACAGTTAGAGCAGACATGGTGGCTTTTTTTCATTTCACCACAGTTTGCACATTCGTTCAAACCGTTGATTGTCAATTTGTAATGTGTACGACGTTTTGCTTTCTTCGCTTTCGAAGTTTTTCTAGCTGGTACTGCCATTTTGCTACACCTCCTTGTTAATGAACGCAACCTTGAGGCTGCAATTTATTCCAATCCTACGCGTTATCGTCATCTGATTCATTGAATAATTCGGATAATTTTGCAAGACGAGGATCAACTTGTTGAGCTTGCGCTTCTTTTTGATTTGCAAAGTCTTCTTCTGACAAAACAGCCCAATCGTTGCCAGATGGCATTGCTGAACCTTGTTTTTCTTCTTCTGTCAGGACTTGCAAAGGAATCGCAAGTAATAGGTTATCAGCGACCGATTCATCTAAGCTGATGGTTTGACCTTCAATGATCAAAACTTCTTCTTCGACGATCGTTTCATCGCGACGCTGAAATTGCTCTGGTGTCATGAATTGTTCATCCACTGAAAAATCAAAAGGAATCGCTACAGGTGTCAAAGAACGAGTAGATGGCAATGTCATCGTCGTTTCCACTTGATAGTGCAGCAAGTATCCTTGCTTATCAACACTCATCAGCCCTTTTACTTTTACAGGAGACAAATCAATGATCTGTCCATCGCGTTTTATCAGTTGACTTTTTAGGTCAAGTGTTTCTTCAAACATCAGCGGTGTCTCTTGGTATTTTTTTAATTCCAATAAAGACCATTTCATTTTTATCACCCCTAAGCAACAAAAGCAATTATACAGGGCTTCTGAGGCTTTGTCAATGAAATTTTCTTGACACCTTTTTCATTTTTGATCGTGTCATTTTAATGCCTTTTCTCAAGGGATTTCGACACTCTCAAAAAAACAACAGGAAGCGCACAACGTGCACTTGCCTGTTGCTTGATCAATCGTTAAAAATCATTAGATCGCTGTTGTTTCTCCACGATAAACGATACCGCGACGAGAATCAAGAGTAACCAATTCGCCATCTTTGATGGTTGTTGTTGCGTCTTTGGCACCAACGATCACTGGTAGATCTTTCGCGATTCCGACAACTGCTGCATGAGAAGTCAAGCCGCCATCTTCAACAACTAAAGCTGCTGCTTTTTCGATTGCTGGCATATATTCTTTATCTGTTGTTGGTACAACTAAAATCATGCCATCTTTTGCTTTCGCAATTGCTTCTTCGGCACTGTGAGCGATCACGGCATTGGCAACAACTGATTTTTCACCAATTCCTTGCGCTTCAAGCAATTTTGATCCGATCAATTGGATCTTCATTACGTTGGTTGTTCCGCGTTCACCAACAGGAACACCGGCTGTGATCAAGATTAGATCGCCTTCTTTAGCAAAGCCTAAATCCACTGCTTGTTTTGCTGCTAATTCAAACATTTCATCAGTTGTTGATGGTTTTTCAGCAACGGTTGGGTACACACCCCAGTTAAGCATCAAGCCGCGTTTTGTGCGTTCGTCAAATGTGACAGCTAAAATGTCAGCATCTGGACGATATTTAGAGATCATTTTTGCAGTGTAGCCAGATTCAGTGGCAGCAACGATTGTTTTAACCCCTAAGTTTTTCGCTGCACGAGCAACAGATAAACCGATTGTTTCCGTTACATCTGTTTTATCAAATTGGTTGATTTGGAAAGTGCTGTTTTCTGATAAAGCTTTTTCTGCTTCCACGTCGATACGTGCCATTGTTGCTACTGCTTCAACAGGGTAGTCACCGTTTGCTGACTCACCAGAAAGCATTGTTGCATCAGTACCGTCAAAGACAGCATTGGCAACGTCAGAAGCTTCTGCACGAGTTGGACGTGGGTTTTGTTGCATTGATTCTAACATTTGTGTTGCTGTGATAACTGATTTACCAGCAGCGTTACATTTTTTGATGATGCTCTTTTGAACCATTGGTACTTCTTCAGCAGGGATCTCAACACCCATGTCACCACGGGCAACCATGATACCATCAGAAACTTTGATGATTTCATCGATATTATCGATACCTTCTTGTGATTCGATTTTAGAGAAGATTTGCACATGAGTCATGTCTTTTTCTTCTAAAATTTCACGAATTTCTAAAACGTCTTGCGCTTTACGTACAAATGAAGCGGCAATGAAGTCGATATCGTTATCAAGACCAAAACGGATATCTTCTGCATCTTTTTCAGTAATACCAGGTAAGCTGATTGATACGCCAGGAGCATTGACCCCTTTACGTGATCCTAACATTCCAGCATTTTTAACGACAACCACTAATTCACGGGTTGCTTCGTCTTTTTCTTTGATTTCCATGTCGATCAAGCCATCATCAAACAAGATGTGTCCGCCCACATGAACATCTTCAAATAAACCAGGATAAGTTACAGCAATTTTTTCTTTTGTTCCTTTGTGTTCTGGATCCATTGAAATACGTGTTTCATCGCCAACGTTGAATTGGATGTATCCAGCACGACCAAAGTCTGCTTCTGTCGTATTTTGTACAGTTGTACGGATTTCAGCACCTTTTGTATCTAAAAGGATACCGACATCTTTACCAGTTTTCTTTACGGCTTCACGAACCATTGTCATACGCGCTAATTGTTCTTCATGATCTCCATGAGAGAAGTTAAAGCGGAAGACATTCGCACCGGCTTCAATCAGTTGAGAAATAATTTCCACACTGTTACTTGCTGGTCCTAATGTACTTACGATCTTTGTTTTTTTCATTACTAAACGCTCCTATTCATTTATTTAAAATAGCTAATAAGCTTTTTTTACAAAATTACTGTTGCGTTGCTTAAAAATCTCTTTAGAATGAGATTTCTTTGTTCAAGTTATACAAGCTAAGATCTGGTTTGTGACGATTGTTTTCAAGGGTATCGATGATATCAGAAGCAATCATTTCATTGTTTTCGATACCGATACATAGACCGCCTTTGCCTTGTTGCAATAATTCAACGGCATATGAACCAAATTTACTTGCTAACACACGGTCACGAGCGCTTGGTGAACCACCACGGACAACGTGTCCTAGAATTGATACACGGGTATGGAAATCGCCGTATTCAGAAAGTTTGTCAGCAAAATCATTTCCGCCCATCACACCTTCGGCTAAAACGATCAAGCAATGTTTTTTCCCGCGGTCGCGTCCTTCACGGATACGATCAGCAACAACTTGCATGTCAAAATCATGTTCTGGGATGATGATTTCATCCGCACCACCGGCCACACCTGACCATAAAGCGATATCGCCAGCACCACGACCCATTACTTCGATCACGAATGTGCGGACATGTGATGTCGCTGTATCACGGATACGGTCAATCGATTCCAAGACAGTATTGATCGCTGTATCAAAACCAATCGTGAAATCTGTTCCTGGAATGTCATTATCGATCGTTCCTGGAATCCCGATCGCTGGGAAACCGTGACGAGTAAGTGCCATCGCACCATGGTAAGATCCATCTCCACCAATCACGACTAGCCCTTCGATGCCAAATTTCTTTAATTGTTCGATTCCTTTTAATTGTCCTTCTTGTGTCGCAAATTCTGGATAACGTGCTGAATATAAGAATGTTCCACCACGTTGAATTTTGTCACCAACATCAGCAACATCTAAGCGACGAATGTCGCCTGCGACTAGTCCGGCATAGCCATAGTTGATTCCGTATACTTCAAGTCCGTCAAAAATACCCTTTCTGACAACTGCGCGAATCGCTGCGTTCATTCCTGGTGCATCGCCGCCACTGGTTAGAATTCCAATGCGTTTCATTATTCTTTCACCTCATCAAAAGATTTTGTTTAGGGAAGCCCCTGTTTGCTAGTTTTCAAGTAATAACCACGAGACATATTCTACCATTATTCCATGAAAATGTCTTGAAATAGTGGGAAAAAGTTGAAAAAAGTGTAAGTTGAATTACCGTTTTCGGAAAATTACTTGAAAATTACATTTCCATTTCCTAATAATGCGATCAGTTGTTTGACAAAGTTCGGCTCATCCGTCACCCAGTTTTCTTCTGCTAATAACACTTTTTTGCCACTGCTTTCATAGAACATCACCACTGGAATATTTCCGTGGTGCTGCTTCATTTCCTTCGACAATGCTTGCAGGTGCGACGTTTCAGCTTCAGCAGAAATCTTTAAGTAACAAGTTTGTGACGCAATTTTATTTTGAACGTTTTCTGCTAAGTCTATTTTATCAGCAATGAGTTGGATTTCACCATTGTAACGACTTACCTCGACCTTTCCTTCGATGTAGAGAACAGCATTTTCTTCAATCAAGGAACGTACTTGTCGATAAACGATGGGAAAAATCGTTACTGACACTTCTTTGCTGGCATCTGTTCCTTCGACAAACGCCATTTGTTCGCCCTTTTTCGTTCGAATCTCTCGAATCTTGCGCACATATAAAAGGATACGCACCCGTTCATTCGGAACCAGATCAGCAATATCAGTGATTTGTTTTAATTGGTGCAATTTTTGAAACTGTTCCACGGGATGGCCAGACAAATAAACACCTAAGTATTCTTCTTCCAAAGCCAGTTTTTCTTCTAGTTTGTAATCGGCAACGGCTTCTTCTTTTAATGCCATAGTTTCTAAGAGATCCAAACTGCCGCCACTATAAGTAATGTTTTGGATCTTTCCTTCTAGCTGGATCAGTGCTTGTTTTCGATTGGGGGCGATCCCATCGAATACGCCGATGCTCAAAAGCGGCAATAAATAATCCAATTTTAACCATTTGCTGTTCCGCTGATTCAAGCGAAGCAAAAATTGATCCATAGACGTGAAATTACCATGCTCTTTTCTTTCTGCCAAAATGTCTTGGATCATGTCGCGTCGGATTCCTTTGATACTGTTGAAACCAAAACGAATTTGTTTTTCATTTTGCAGTTGAAAACTAAACCCACTGGCATTGATCGAAGGCGGCAGTACTTCTACGCCATAACGTGCGGCTTCATTTAAATATTCTTTCATTTTGCTGGCGGTGTTGCGTACCGAGTGTAAGATCGAAGCAAAAAATGGTGCAGGATAGTGTACCTTCAGATAGGCCATTTGAAAGCCGATAAAGGAATAGGCAAACGCATGGGATCGATTAAACCCGTAATTGGCGAACCGCTCGATATAATCATAGACCAAATTGGCGGTCTTTTCATCGTACTGATTGGCTAAGGCGCCTTGCACAAAATGACGACGTTCCTCATCCAAGACGTCTTTTTTCTTTTTACTGATTGCTCGACGCAAAACATCTGCTTGTCCTAAGCTGAAACCAGCCATTTTGGAAGCTACCTGCATGATCTGCTCTTGGTAGACAATGATTCCGTAAGTGTTTTGCAAAATCGGAATCAAGCTGTCATCTGGATAAGAGACACGCTCTTGTCCTTTTTTCCGCTTAATAAAGGTATCGATATTTTGCATCGGTCCTGGACGATACAAGGCATTGACTGCGGCAATATCCTCGATGCTTTCTGGTCCTAACTTACGCAGCACATTGCGTATCCCCGCTGATTCAAATTGGAAGATCCCTGCGGTCTCGCCTTTTTGAAACAAGCGCAATGTTGCTGGATCATCAAGAGGAATCTCCTTTTGGGTAACGATTTGTTGGCTGATTCGTTTAATGCCTTTCAAGGTATTATCAATGATCGATAAGTTTCTCAAGCCTAAAAAGTCCATCTTCAATAGGCCGATGGCTTCTACGTCATTCATGGTAAATTGGGTCAGCCAGATCCCATCGCTGCCTTCTTGTAAGGGAACCAGATCAAGCAAATTCTTGTCACTGATCACCACACCAGCGGCATGAGTCGATACGTGACGTGGCAAGCCTTCTAAAATTTTGGCGACTTGAAACATTATTTGGTTTCGCTCATTAAACGACACCAATTCTCGCAGCTGATTGGATTGTTCATAAGCAAGATCTAAGGTCATTTTCAAGGCATTGGGGATGGCTTTTGACCAGCGATTGGCTTCACTTTGCGAAAGACCAAAGACACGAGAAACATCTCGCAGAACCATTTTGGCCGCCATAGTGCCAAACGTCGCAATCTGTGCCATATATTCTTGCCCGTATTTTTGGCGCACATACTGTAAAATCTCGTCTCTGCGATTGTCAGGAATGTCTAAATCAATATCAGGCATCGTGTAACGTTCTGGATTCAAGAATCGTTCAAACAAAAGATCGTATTTGATTGGATCTACGTCGGTGATCGATAAAACATATGCCACCAGTGCTCCAGCAGCCGATCCCCGTCCAGCGCCGGTAACGATCTCTTGTTGGTGGGCAAAGTCCATGACGTCCCAAATAATCAAGAAATAGTCATCAAAGCCCATCTTATGGATGACGGACAACTCATAATCCAAACGCTGTTCGTACGCCGATGTAACGTGGGCAACACGCTGAGGCAGACGCTCAAAACAAATTTTCCGCAAATAGTCCGCAGCACTTTCTTCGGCTGGTAGCGGGTAATGAGGCAACAGCCGCTGATGCAGCGGCAGCTCGACAGCGCATTCAGCTGCAATCCGCTGATTATTCATCAATGCCTGCGACCATTCTTCAAATGCCGCGGTCAGTTGGTCTGCTGGTTGTAGAAAAAGCTGCGCAGCCCCTTGCTCTTTAGCCTGACGAAAGTCTTCAATTTGCGAGCCCTCTTTGATATGCGTCATCACTTTGACTGCAAAGGCTTCTTCTTGTGCTAAAGCCGCGATTGGTTGATACGCACATGGTGCAATGTTTTGCTCGTTAAACCAAGCGATCGTTTCTGGATCTAACCCTTTGCTAGTAATACCTAAAAACAAGCTCTCAGAATCAAATTTATGGCTGATTGCTCGCAGTGCTTCTTGATTGGCTTCTAGATCATCGTGCTGAGAAGGCAGAAATCCCTCGCCTTCAGGCAGCAAACCAAAGAGGTCCTGCAAAGAATCACAAGAAGCCAAATTCAACTGCTCGGTGATCATTTTTTCACTTGATAAACGCATCAAGGTTTGATAGCCCTTGAGGTTTTTTGCAAATACGTACAATGGAAAGGACATTGATCCCTCTCCGAAGGTACAGTCGAACAAAGCGCCAAAAATCGGCTTGATGCCCTGTGCTAGGCATTGCTGATAAAACTCGACCGCGCCATAGAGAACATTATGATCGGTCAGACCCAACGTCTGATAGCCCATCTTTTTGGCTTGCTCTATATAGTGAGGAATTTTGATCGTACTTTGCAGCAACGAATAGGCGCTTAAGGTGGTGAGCTGTGAATACATTGAAATCCCTCCAAAAATGAAAATTCTCTTTCTTTCTGCTAGTAATTAGATTTGAAAAACAAAATGAAAAAGTGAAAATCTTTACAATAAATATTTTTGTGATAAACTAAAGTCGAAATGGAAGATACGCAGAAAAGAGGTGTCGTCATGCGTTACTTAGTCACTTTATTTTGGACTTTTGTATTAGGTCAAGTCGTTGGCTATCTAGGCAGCTCACTTGCTGGAGCAACTTATGATTTTCAATTAACTTCAATCATCTCTTTGGTCACAGGTGTGGTGATCATTCTTGTTGGTATTATCGCACCAGCGCCTGAAAAGACAAGCCATTAAAAAAAAACCAGTTACCTTTATTGTAACTGGTTTTTTTTTCTTTTCAACTATTCACTGATGTCCGTTTTACGCAAGCTTTTACGGAAATTAAATCCTGAGATAAAAATATTGATCAGTACAAACCCGCTAGTTACCCAAAAGACGGCGGGATAACCAAAGCCAGCTGCCACCGTTGAGCCGACCATCGGACCTAACACTTGTCCAAAGTTAGAGAACATTTGGTTGTAGCTGTAGATGCGGCTGACCCCTTCCATCGGGGTGATCTTGCTGATCAGTGTGTTGATCGACGGCATCAACGCACCTGTCGAAAAACCAAGCAAGAAGCGCAGCACGCCCAACTGAAACGGTGTGGAGACAAAGCCCATCGGAATGAAACAGAAAAATGACAGCAATAAACCGCCTAACAATACCTTGTGATTGCCGTAACGATCACCGATTTTGCCTAAAAATGGCGAAGAGATGATTGCCGAAACACCAGCAACAGAGACGATCAATCCGCTGACAAACAAAATATTGCCACTGTTCCCGCTTAGATCACGAATATACAATGTAAGGATCGGGCTGATACTCGTTACACCTAGCTGTAAAATCAGTGACGTAATAAACAAACCGACAAGCAACTGCATATTTTTGATTTGACCAAAAATTTCTTTGATGGACAGCAAATCGCCCTTTTCAACCGGCTCAAAATCTTCTTGAACGAGAAAAATCGTAAGCAAGAGCGTAATTAGCAGCACAACACCAGTAATGATAAAAACATTTTTCATGCCGAACCATTGCGCCAACGCCCCACCCATCGATGGACCGATCAAATTCCCTGCGATGGCTCCTGTAGCCAATGTCCCAAGCGCCCAACCGCTTTTTTCTCGAGGCGCCTGCGAAGCAATCAATGCAGTCGCATTGGGAATATACCCCGATAAAATTCCGGTAAAGAAACGCATGATCAACAACCAATAGACATTCGGTACAAAAGCCAAAGACCCCATCGTCACTGTCATCCCCGCAGCCGCGCGAATCATCATTAAGCGACGACCTTTTTGATCTGCTAGATTTCCCCATACTGGAGCAATGATAGCCGCCGCAAACGCCGTTACTGAGATTGCTAATCCAGAAAACAACTCAATTTGACTCTCTGGAGCGCCTAACTCTTCTATATATAAGGGAATGAATGGCATGACAAGACTAAAACTGGCACCCGTAAAAAAACAACCTACCCATGAAATCAGTAGATTTCGTTTCCAATCAATCTTCATTTACAAACCTTCTTTCACAAATACTATACCGTATCGTGAGTAATAATCAAATAAAAAAATCTTTCTGCAGGTAACATACAGAAAGATTTTCTTCATTAAACTTAACTGATCAAAGCCAAAATGACAAAGTTTAGGATAAACAACGCATTGACGACCCAGATGATCGGAGACACTTCGTTGGCTTTTCCTTTCACTACTTTCACTAATGCGTAGAAAATGAAACCAACAGCGATCCCATTGGAAATACTGTAAGACAAGCCCATAAAAATAGACGCGAAGAAAGCGGGAACTGCTTCTTCTAGATCGGTCCACTTGATGTCTGCAAACGAAGCCATCATCATTACCCCAACTAAGATCAACGCTGGTGCTGTCGCTTGTGCGGGAACGATTGAGATCAGTGGAGAAAAGATACTGCTGATTGCAAAGAGTGCTGCCACTACAACAGAAGTCAAGCCCGTGCGTCCACCAGCACCGATACCAGCTGCTGATTCCACATAAGTCGTTGTATTTGAGGTCCCTACGATGGCACCTACAGAAGTGGCTACGGCATCTGCAAAAAGGGCTTTATCCATCTTCGTGTTCAACCCGTTACTGTTTTCAACCGCTTCTTCATCTTTTTTCGAAAAGATCCCTGTACGACGTCCAGTCCCGATAAAGGTACCGATCGTATCAAAGACATCAGATAAGCTAAACGCTAAAATCGTCATGATTACTTGAGGGATTTTGGCAGAATCACTGAATAGTGAGCCCATTCCTTCAGAGCCAAACGCAGCGCCAAATGTGATGCCTAGTTCGCTGATGGAACTTCCTAATGAGTTCCCGTGCCAATCAATGGCACTTAAATCCACCACACCCATCAAAATACCGATGATCGTCGTTCCTAAAATACCAAAAATAATTGCCCCACGAACATTTTTCACCACTAATAAAGTAGTCACTACTAAACCAATCACTGCTAACAAAACAGGTGCATTATTGAGATTCGCCAAAGCTGGGACGATCCCCCCATTAAAATTGGCACTCACGATCGTCTCACCGTCGACAACTGAACCCGTCACTGCCGCAGTGTCTGCACTGAAGTTTAGCAAGTTGGCATTTTTGATCCCTACATAAGCCACAAAGATCCCGATCCCGCCGCCGATTGCATGCTGCATGCTTTCTGGAATCGCATGGATGATCATTTTTCTGATACGAGTGACCGTGATAAAAATGTTGATCAAGCCGCAGATGAAAACCATCGCTAATGCTTGCTGCCACGTATACCCCAAACCAAAAACGACGGTAAAGGTGAAGAATGCATTAAGGCCCATTCCAGGTGCTTGCGCGTAAGGCACATTTGCAAATAAGCCCATGATCAGGGTACCAATCACTGAAGCGATGATCGTTGCTAAGAAAACAGCTTGAAACGGCATGCCTGCAGCAGATAAAATCGTCGGATTCACAAACAAAATATAACTCATCGCGAAGAAGGTGGTGACCCCAGCCATCACTTCTGTGGAAACCGTCGTTTTATTCTCCTTTAATTTGAAAAACTTTTCCATGTTATGTTTCACTCCTGAACTTTAATCGTTTCTATGAAAAGAAAAAATGAATAATTGCGCTTTTCATCGAACAATTACAAATTATAAGGGAATAATTTTCGCTTTTCAAACCTTTTTCCGAATAAAACTAACCAAAAACGTTTAATGTTCGTGTTTTGCTTTGTAAATATTATGAAAACTTATCGAAAACTTACTTGTATTGTGAAATGACAGAAATATGTTACACTTAAGCCACTACCATAAGAGAATGGAGCGAGTCTTTTGAAACCAAAAATCATCGCCATTGATTTAGATGGCACAACCTTAAATACTGAATCCCAACTTTCCCCTCGCACACGTGAGGTACTGGTTCGCGCCACCAAAGCGGGACACTTTGTTACCATCGCTACAGGAAGACCTTTTCGTATGAGCGATCAATTCTATAAAGAATTGGCGCTCACAACACCAATGGTCAATTTTAACGGTGGGTTAGTCCATAAACCTCGACAAGTCTGGGCAAATGAAATGGAGCACTCGATCTCTCGAGAAATTGCGTTTGAGCTCATGGCGCAAAAAGAGCAGCTGGGGCTGACGTTTGTGGCAGCAGAAAATCGCGAAACCTTTTTCATCGATGACCTAAGCGGATTTGATCAGCACTTTTTCTTTTCGGGCAATGCTTCCGAAAAAAATCTATTAGCAAATTTAAAAACGGACCCCACTTCATTACTGGTGAAAACCGAAAATGAATTAGCAGAATCTGTTTCTTTACGTATCAAGGATCAATTCGACGATGCGGTCGATGTTCGAACATGGGGCGGACCTCAAGCTATCTTAGAGATCGTACCAAAAGGGGTCCATAAAGCACTTGGTCTTTCGGTGATCGCGGATTCTTTGTCTTTGGATCGACAAGATATCATCGCTTTTGGTGATGAACACAACGATTTGGAGATGCTGGATTATGCGGGTTGGGGCGTTGCCATGGCGAATGGCACGCAACAATTAAAATCGATCGCCAATGATGTTACCGACAAAACCAATGCGGAAGATGGCATGGTCGATTACTTGGAAAAATATTTAGGTCTATAAAAAAAGCCGATGCGGGATGTCCGCATCAGCTTTTTTTCTGCCATATTCAAATCAAAGTGTTTCATAAACGATTTCTTTGGCTTCTGGAATCGATTCATCAATAAAGAATACTTTATACCAGGTCAAGAACGTAAAGATCGTCCAGATTTTTCGCTGAAGATTCGGTTTTCCTTGGCGATGGTCTTCAAGCATTTGTAAAATGGCTGTTTGATCGAAGAAGGTTGCCGCAAAGTCTGACTCAAAAAGGCTCTTGACTGCTTCATATCCTGTTCCTTCTTTCAGCCATGCCTTGATAGGTACAGGAAAACCGAGTTTTTCACGGTTTGCCCACTCTTTTGGCAAATGACGGTTTGACGCTTGTCGAAACACATCTTTGGTGTTGTTTTGATTGATCAAATATTTCGTCGGGATTGTTTGCGACAGCTTTTGCATCTCAATATCCAATAAAGGAACGCGTAATTCCAAGGAACTCGCCATGGACATTTTGTCTGCTTTTAACAAGATATCCTTTGGCATCCACTGATGAAGATCCAAATATTGCATCTTATTGACCTCGTCTTTGAGACCATTGACTTTCTCATAATGAGGCGCAACGATTTCAGCAACAGAGGGTCCTTTTTGATAGGTTGGTTTTAAAAGCTGCAGTGCTTCCTCTTCTTCAAAGACCAGTGCTTGCCCGATAAAGAAGTCTTGGGCAGGTGCCGTTGCTTCATAAAGATGGATTCGACCATGGAAGTTTTTCATTTTGCCGATTTGACGTCCCAAACGAAAGCGGATGTTTTGTGGCAATTTTTTCAACCCTTGGGCAAAAACGCGCACCGCTTTAGAGTTTGTGTGGAAGCCATAAGCAGCATAACCGGCAAATAATTCATCTGCCCCTTCCCCAGATTGAACGACTCGCACTTGCTGTGCTGCCAGATTGGCTAAAAAGTACAAAGGGACACAGCTTGGGTTAGAATCTGGTTCGTCCAAGTGATACTGAATCAACGGGAATGCCTCAAAGGACATTTCACCATCGATGACCGCTGCTGTGTTGTTCAAACCAAGTTTTTCCGTCAATTTGCGGGCCTCGATCGCTTCGTTGTAGGTTTTGTCATCGAACCCGATTGAAAACGAGCGATCTGGTCGCAAGACAGAAGCTACGTAACTTGAATCGACACCACTGGATAAAAATGAGCCGACTTCAACATCACTGATTTGATGAGCGGCAATTGATTCTTGGACTGCTTGATCGATTTTGTCGACCCATTCTTCTCTTGAATGATTTTCTTTCACTGAAAAATCTGCATCCCAATACTGCTTGATCGTCAATCCCTGTTCATTAAACAAATAATAATGCCCTTCTTGCAAACGATGAACGCCTTTAAAGAAGGTTTCTCCGTTCAAAGGCGAGTATTGAAACGTCAAATAAGGTTTCAACGCCTCTTGGTTCAACTCTTTCTTGAAATCTGGATGAGGCAAAAAGCTCTTGATTTCAGAACCAAACATAAAACTGCCATTCATTTGCGCATAGTAATATGGTTTGATCCCAAAGTGATCCCGTGCGCCGAAAAGCTCTTGTTTTTGAGTATCCCAGATGGCAAAAGCAAACATTCCCCGCAGGCGCTGCAAAACATCAATGCCCCACTCCTCATAGCCATGTAAGACTACTTCGGTATCCGCATGGGTAGAAAAAACATGACCCGCTTGGATCAATTCTTCCCGCAACACTTGAAAATTATAGATTTCCCCATTAAAAATAATGACTTTTGTTCGATCCTCGTTAAAAATCGGTTGTGAGCCACCTTCTAAGTCGATGATCGATAAACGACGAAACCCTAACGCTACTTGGTCGTCGGTAAATTTTCCTGAACTGTTTGGTCCGCGATGAACGATCCGGTCCATCATGCGTTCAATAATGATTTCTTTTTGGTCTTTTGAATTGACAAAGCCGACAATTCCGCACATATTTTCACATCCGTTTTCATAATCCATTTTCATTTTTCTAAAGTAAATCATACCATAGAATTCAAGAGATACGATCTCTTTTCCAAAAAAATACAATCAATATATTTTTGCACAAAACATAATTTGGAGATAAACCTTATGATATCAAGGTTTCTAACCAACTCATACTCTCAATCTTACAAATTTGTTATCTAAGAAAATAGCTATCCTCAAAATTCTTAAGAAATTTTTTATGAATTCTATTTTTCTGAAAATATACAAAGATACTTTTCCCGAATTTACTGACTCCAGGAAACTTCTTTTGCTGCCATTCTCAGGCATTGATTTCTTGAAAAGGATCAGTCAGATTCGTTCGTTTGATAGTTTTATTGGACGAATGTGAAAAAAAGTGTTATTCTAACTATGGAATTTCGTTATCAACTAACCGTTGCCTTTCAATGACAAGTTTTAAGAAAGGAGAATGACTATGACATTCTATAACACAGATCTACAATATCGTGTAACTCTGGATACCAAATTGAATTTATTTATCGTTTTCGATAAAAAAGATGCGAATCATTTTGCGACTGGAATTACGATCGAGCAAGCTGTACAAGAATTGAAAAAAACTGCATAAGGAGTTTATCCAAATGAAGGATACCGATTCGTACTGAAAGCACCTCGCTAAGGAAAAAATTAGCTAGGTGCTTTCTTGTTTTTTGGCTCGCTTTTGTCTTTTGCAGTATCCGCTTCTTGCTTCTGTCCACTTTGCTGTTCATCTAGCTGTAAGATTTCATCAACAGATCCTTGCGTAATAAATTTGCTCAATCCCTGTGCCGCAACTTTTGTGTAACGCATAAAGTAATCTTTTTCTTGAAAATCTATCATCTTCCCTCCTACTGATACAACTGTACTTTCATTTCGTTTACTAGCGATTTTACCAGTAATTCTTGAGCGTCACTTCTTTAATACATATGAATGATCCATTAATAGCATACACGTTACATTTGTCAAATCATTCTTTTCCTCTATTCATGAAAAGACAAATCTGTTTTCTGATTCCAGACATAGTACTATTAACTTTAGGAAACTGTTTTATTAGGGGGGATGCTTATGGCTACATTTTTCGCTGGTTTGTTTTTTATCGGTTTGATCGGTTTCATTTTTGGCATTATCTTATTTTATATTGGGTTGATAACTCAAAAAAACAAACGAGATCGAAATGTTTTTCTCATTGTCGCTTCCGCCTTTATTGTCTTGTTTTCGTATGGTGGCTTGTCCTTCTACCAAGATGTGACGTCTTTCGATAGCATCACTGCGCAATTAAGCCTTTCTTTACGTAACGAAGCAAGGAAAAATGAATCCTTTGGCGATGCCACTGCTTCCATGGAACAACCACAAGGAGAACAAACAGCTGGCAACAACGAAGCAAGCAGCGCGCAACAAGAAGAACCCGCAAACAACGAGCAACATACACCTAAACTTTCTCGTGAAGAAAGAAATGCACTGAATCGTGCAGAAAGATACTTATCCAGCAATGCGTTTTCTCAGTCGAGCTTGAAACGTCAATTACTCTATGAAGATTTTTCTGAGAGCGCAGCAGACTTTGCCGTAGCCACCGTGGATGCCGATTGGAACGAGCAAGCTTTGAAAAAAGCAATTCGCTACTCGCAAAATTTATCCTTATCAGATGAGCGTGTGGCGAGCCAACTTTCTTTTGAAGGCTTTACTTCTGAACAAATTGAATACGCCTTAGCGCGTTTGCCCGATTGATTCTTTTCGTGTGTTGCCGCACCACAAGAAAAAAGAGTCCAGCGAATTGGCGTACATTTCTGTTGATTTCCCGATTGAGTGTAAGCTGAGGGTTTTTCAGATGGTCATCGAGCAAACTCGGCAGTCAGTTAGCTTCTCTGCCCATTTTTCTGCCCACAACAAACAAAAAAGCCTATCTCGAAAGATAGGCTAAACGCTCCAAAGCGTTGATATAAGGAGAGTACAGGATTGGTCAAATGAAAATCAATAACTTTTAATGATGAAAATTGACTGTTACCACACTCTTTCAAAAGAGTAATTTACTCAATAAGCAATAGATAAAAATATCCAATCGTATTCATTTTCGTATTCAAAAACTCATTGGTCCTGGGCAAAGAGTTTTATTTTTAAAATAGAATTTTCATCGCTTCCTCAAGGTATTCTTCAAGCTTTAGAATTTTCTCAGATATTTGATGTATCTCAATGCTTTTATCACCGCTCCAGTTTAATTCTGAAAACATCTCGTCATAAACAGTTTCAGGATCATCGATATTACTTTGGCCGTCTCTACCAACATACATTGCAGTCTGAACGAATTGCACATCATCATAACTCAAACCTTCTAAATAAGAGATTAACTCTCTTTTTTTATTAAACAGGCTTGAATCTTCCTCGTTGTCACCAATCATAGACAAAAATTCATCAGTTAAATCACTATTAAAGATTTCCGGATTAATTATCCAATACTCTTTGCTATAATTTACCGCTAACTTCTGTACTTCTTTTAAAACCATCAAACGTTGATTTCCCAATTTTATTTTCACTATTTCATCTCCTAGTTTGATTTTTTATTTAAATAAATCCCATAAACTAAATGTTCTCTTCTTATAAATTTTGTTCTTTACCGATTTGGCAGGAGATTTAACAAATCCCATCCCTTTTTTGCCGTACAATGGATTGACAGACTTTTTCACTGTTCTTTTTGCTTTTCCTGTAGTTCTGGCGGAAATCGATTTCTTTATGCTTGGTTTTCTCATGCCAATCTTCATATAATAAGCTCCTTTTTATATTGATATTACCAATTAAGTATATGCTATCACTATCTGTACTTTAAGATGTCTCATATTGACCTCCTGATATGAAAGCTATAATATATTTTATTCTTTCAGAATTTCCGCAAAGTTTTTCTCTAAGAACTCCAATGTTTTTGATTTCAAAAAAAGATACTTGTCATTGCCTTCCCCTGGGTAATACACAAACCCTTCAGATGATTTTGAAATGTCGATTCTATTTCTATACCTTGGGTTTTTTAAAACTTTCTGACTAAACCAATCATATTTTCTATTTATGCGATCAAGCACTTCTTTTAACGTAATCCACCGACCTAAACTATCCGCTTGAAGCAACTCTTCATACTCAACCTTAGAAATGATCACATAATCTTCTGGCACAAGTATCTTTGCTTCCAAAAATTGTTGCATAAAAGCTCCTTTCTTTTATTTTTTCACTTTCTCAATTACATAATACATCTTTACACATACGAAATTCAAACTTTATTTGCAACAAAAAAAGACACCCAGCCGATAAGCTAGGTGCCTTGTATTTAACCTCCCACACCGGCAAGTGCCTGTTTGCTTGCACGGTAAAATTTACGGTTCATTTTGTTTAATTCACTTGGGTTATTCGCATCAACATTCCCAATGTGGATATGTTGTTCCACTTTAGAAGGCTGTACTTTGCCGCCAATGCCTTTGCGTTTTTCTTCGTCTGATAACGGAGTAACAGTTGTCTTACCGTTTTTATTCGTAAGCAATTCTGGTCCAGCTTCACCTACGATCGCTTGGCCATTCAGTACATGACCGCCATCTGCCAAATAAGGCAAAGTAGAAATGCTAAAGCTTTTTCCGCCTACGCCAGGAACCCATTTCGGAATTTTAATGTTGTTTAATCCACCAAGAAATGCATTGATTAATCCAATCATTGTGTTTAGTGGTGCTTTAGCCATAGCAGCAATCATATCAAAAATACCGCCAAAAATATTTACAACACCATTGATCCCCTTGATTGTTTTAGAATAATTGACTTCTCCATTTGTCTTGAAATTCAAGACAACATCGGTTTCTCTTACACTTCCTGCCATGTTCTACTCTCATCTCCTTTGCATTTTCTGTCTTCTGATTGCAAGAAATTCGTCTTGCCTATTCTTCATTTCTTGTATTAATTTATCGTATTTCACACCATCTACTTCATCTCTATCTTGAAATTCATTTATTAGGAACTCACAAATTTCCATTCTTTTAGAAAGCAAAGAAAAATAGCTTTTAATATACTCTCGATTAGAACTGTTCTTCTTCTGGATCAGCCTTAAATCTCGCTCGATCGCTTTTAACTTCCGAAGCAATTCTTTAAAATTAGAAATCGTTTCAAAAGATTTTCCTAAGTCAGTTTTTACCGTGTGTTGATACCAAATGTTATCCGCCTTATCCCGCAAAAATTCTAATCTATTTACCATGTTTAAATCTTCTGTAGTAATAGTTCCTTGCATCGACATTTGATTGTCAAAAAAAGCTTTAAACCCCTTCAAAGCATAGTCAACATTAAATGCATCAGTAACTAAATTTTCAATTCCTAAAATATTTTCCATATTTAGTGCGCTCCATTCTCTAATTGTGATATACTAGAGAAAAGAAATAATAGGAAGTATCCTATCGTGTAGCCATTTGCTGATTCCGCCAAGAATCTTTACAGCAAAGGCTTTTTCTTTTCTCCATCCATAGTTTTTTTACTCCAAGTCAATACCTAACAACATAGCCAACAAATCAATTTCACGATATAAAATATCTTGGTACTCATTCAGGGTTAGATTTCCTTCTATTTCCGCGG
The DNA here is from genome assembly GCF_050542975.1 of Enterococcus sp. DIV1368d. Taxonomy (NCBI): domain Bacteria; kingdom Bacillati; phylum Bacillota; class Bacilli; order Lactobacillales; family Enterococcaceae; genus Enterococcus; species Enterococcus sp. DIV1368d. The sequence goes on from NZ_CP172939.1 coordinate 2,499,139, forward strand.
TTGCAAGTTCGTTCAAACTTTTCACAACAGAGGTAACCGTTGGCTCTTCAGGTACCAACCCTTGACACTCCATTTGTTCGTGCAAGGAATTATAAACATCAGTTAAATTTTGCCCCTTAATATTTGCTAACTCTTTTGCTGCTTCTTTTGAAATAACCTCGCTCAAAAAATTCTCCATTGCTTGATTTTGTGTTAATTCCATTGTTAGTTCCTCCTAATATTTTGTTTTATCCTTGCCCAGGACGTTTATTTATTTTGTGACATGATCCATTGTCTTACTTCTTGTTTGTCTAAAAAGAAAGTTCTTTCACTCATAACGTGTATTGGCATACCTTGCTTAATCATAGCGTCCAATGTTACAGGGCTAATACTTAACCACTCAGCCATTTCCTTCTTGTTTAGCAATGATCTATCCATAGATAAATCTTTCCTGGCCTGCCTTAATGATTCTAGGGTTAACTCATAGATGTATTTTTTTAGATCACTTTCCTGATCATCAGCAAGCATTACTTTAAATCCAGCCATCCTTATTCCTCCTCACCTAACCCCCTTGCTTCAAGCAGTTCATCAATGGCTTTTTCAACACGTTCTTTGCGGTTTTCTCTAAGTTCCTTTCTTAACCATACTGATAAGTTACTTTGAGCTATTCCAATTTTGTCAGCTACTTCCCAATAAAGAATTCGGTTTGATTCTATACGTTTCCTTATTTCTAAATTTGCCTTCATAAATTCACCCACTTCCGTATTTTATAAACTACATTTTTTTGTATATAAGTAGCTTATAAAGTAATTATACATAGTATTTTATAAAAATCAACAAAAACAATTGATGTATTTTTAAAAGTACAATATAATCCTTTTAGGAGGTTTTTATATGAAAATTAAGTTAAGAAACATTTTAGAAGAAAAAAAATTAGGTATTACGCAACTCCAAAATCTGACTGGTGTCTCAAGAAGTACTCTTACCCCATTGAGTAAAACTGATATCCTCCCTTCTAAAACACGCTTTGATACACTTGAAAAGATATGTGAGAAGTTAGAAATTACTGAGAGTGAATTACTATCTTTTAGCAACGATTGGAAATTCTCATTAGATAAAATTGTCCATTTAGATAAACAAGTCAGAGAAGAAGAAAATCTTCAAGAATCATATTTAGCGTTTTATACAGCTGATAATTCTATGTTTAAAAGGTATTTTTGTTTAGATGTAACTGTGTCATTTGTTTATCCACCGGAATTTAGTGACGAGGCTTTTAAGTTTCGTATTAAACACAATCCAATCTTCAAAGAAGGGAATATTTCTGAGGATAAAAAATATGAAGAATATGAAAAAATGTATGGACATTTTATTAAAGACTTAGAAATAAAATATGAAAATCAAATTACACTTGACTCGATTCATTTTTCCAATATCACTGCATTCGATTTAGATATTCTTAATACATTTAATAAAGATTTGTATAAAGAAATTATTAATTTCACTTCACAGATAGACTTGTTTGAAATATTCTCATCTGATTGCTCAAAAGATTTGATTAAACTTTTTGTCTTAGAAAATAATCTTTTAAATTCTACATTTTCAAATTACACAAATGAAGTTAAAACTAATGATTTGTACGTATCTTTAAAATATAAATCTGAGACTCTATCTCTTCATAGAGTTGCTAATTACAATAAGGTAGATAAAGACGTATATTTTTATAGGAATAATCACTTTTCAAATAGCGGAATCACAAGAGCTTATAACGTGAAAGATCCTGATGATAAGTTTTAAAATAAAATTTTCCTAACACTCCTTGCCCAGGACTAGATAGGAGAAAACAATGGCAACGTTTAAACAATATACAAAAAAGGACGGATCAAAACTTTGGCAGTTCCAAACATACCTTGGTATTGATGACGCATCAGGAAAAGAGATAAGAACAACTAGGCGAGGGTTTAAAACAAAAAAAGAAGCCCAGATAGCTTTAAGCAAGCTAGAATTGGACTTTGAAAAGAACGGACTTCAGAAAGAAAGTAAAATGACGTTTCAAGATGTATATGATCTGTGGGTCGTTAATTACGAGCATACAGTAAAAGAAAGTACATTCGTTAAGCAAACGGAACAATATAAGGTCCATGTACTTCCAGCCTTTGGCCAGAAAAAAATCGATAAGATTACAGTTACGGCAGCACAAAAATTCGCTAACGATAAAGTGAAAGACTTTGTTAAGTATCGCGAATTTATAAGAGCGGCTTCTCGCATTTTTGAATATGCGATTACGTTAGATTATATCCAACAAAATCCATTTAAAAAAATCACTATTCCAAAAAGAAAAGAAAAAGCAGGTGATAAGATTGAGAATTACTTTACCAAGGCGGAATTGAACACTTTTCTTAATGCAGTCGATAGCAAGAATGATTTGAAGATGTCGGCATTTTTTCGAACCTTGGCTTTCTCTGGCATGCGCGCTGGTGAATTGCTGGCGCTCACTTGGAAAGATATAAACTTTGATGACCAATTAATCATTATAAATAAAACTCTTGCTAGAGGGAAAGATAGACGGCTATATGTTGAAGCACCAAAAACAAAGAGTTCAAGGCGTATGATCCCTATGGATGAAAAGACTCTTTCGGTCCTGAAGGAGTGGAGATTATACCAGCGTAAGATCATGCTAGGATTTGGCCACAATACTATGAAAAAAGATCAACTTGTATTCTCAAACTTGGATAATGAATTTTTACAACTATCCAAGCCAAGAAAATGGCTAGAAGTGATTATCAAGCAGAATAACCTTAAACGGATCACTGTACATGGTTTGAGACACACACACGCAAGTTTATTGCTTGAAGCTGGTGCCACGATCAAGGATGTTCAAGAACGACTTGGCCATTCGTCTATCCAGATTACGCTGGATCTTTATATCCACATAACAGAAAAAAGAAAAGAAGAAACGGCTGCCCAATTTGCTAATTATATTGGTATTTAAAACAAACCGTATTCAAAACCGTATTCAACAAAAAAATCGAGCCAACAACAACGGCAGAAAAGTCTCTACATCAATGTTATTGGCTCTTTCAATTAAAATATGTAAGGAGAGTACAGGATTTGAACCTGCGCGCCGGGATGAACCGGGTCGGCGGATTTCGAGTCCGCTGCATTACCACTCTGCCAACTCTCCATAACAGTTATTTTCGCTAGTTTTATTAAAAATGTCAAGAAAAATCTGCACCCAATAAGTAATGGGATGCAGATTTTTTGTTCTTTAATCGAAGATGTAGCTATCTTTCTTTTCGATTACGCCTTCAATAGTCTCGTTGATGATTTTGATGATCTGGTCATCGGTGGGTGTGATGATACCCGCCGACATTAAGGAAGCCAAACCAGTCACAACGATCCATGCGCCATTATGTAGTGCATTTACCGCATCTTCTGAAAGATCCGCATATTTTTCTTCTGATTTGATCAAGGATTTGAAATAGGTCGATGAAAAATCATGCATCAATTTCCCACCGCCATAGTCGTCGATAAAAAGGGCGATGTAGAGATTGTGCTGCTCTTGAGCGAAGCGTATATAATTCAGGCCTAAATCAACAAGTTTGTCTCCTGTTCGAACAACTGGAAAAACATTTTCCGATAAATCTTTGAAAACAGCCTCCACCAAGGTATTTTTTAAGTCCTGCATATTTTCGAACTCAAGATAAATCGGTTGAGTAGAAATTCCCATGTGCTTAGCGATATTCCGGGCCGTAAAATTGCCAAAACCTTCTCTATTGATCAGTTCATAAGCGGCCTTCAAAATGTGTTCTCTTGTATAGACCTTCCTTCGCATCAATAAATCCCCCTTTTTATATTTATTTAATTGTAACCGAGATATTCATTTTTTTAAAATAAAACACTCCATCCGTTATCTTATTTCTATTCACTTTGTTCATTAAAAACGAATGTTTACTAATTAAAAGAAGTGCTTCTCCTTTCATTTATCACAAAAAATCCTACGCATTGGCTGCTAGTTATTTTTCAAATCTACTTTTCTTCCTTGTTGAAAACTCGCTGAAATTGTACACTAAGAATGTAGTGCGCAAATTCGATTGAAAAAGGAGTTTGGAAATGGCTGAATCAAAAGAGCTATTATTGGAGACCTGTTTGTTGGCAGGAAAAATCATGATGGAAAACGGCTCGGAAGTCTATCGAGTGGAAGATACAATGAATCGAATTGCAGCAAATGCCGGAGAGCAAGGCAGCATTAGTTATGTAACAGCAACTGGACTTTTTATGGGCTTACGCAGTAGCCACTATGCACAAGTAGAAAATGTTCATGATCGAGTCATCAATCTCGAAAAAATTGTTGCCGTCAACGGATTGTCTCGTGCCTATGCTGAAAAAAAAATCTCGTTAGTGGAACTGCACGAGGCATTAAAAAAGGTCAATCCAACGACACCAAGTTTTCCTTATTGGCTGCAGGTGTTTAGTGCGGGCGTGGTCAGCAGTACTTTAATGATTATTTTCGGCGGTGCTTGGTTTGATTTTCTAGCAACGTTTGTCATTGGCTGTCTGGGATTTTTATGCGCCTATTGGGTCAAAAAAGTCATCGATATCCGCTTTTTGGATATGTTTTGCACCTCTTTACTGATCGGTACTTTGTCTCTTCTAGCGGTCTCTCTTCATGTCGCACAAAACGTCGATAATTTGATTATCGGTGCCGTCATGCCCTTAGTTCCTGGTGTAGCGATCACCAATTCCTTTCGGGATATTTTGGCAGGCCATCTCATCAGTGGGACTGCTCGGGGAACTGAAGCTATTTTCACAGCTGCCGCGATCGGTGTTGGCATCGCCACGGTCTTCACCTTATTTGGAGGGATCTCATGACGATTTTTATTCACCTTTCCTTTAGCTTTTTAAGCACCGTGACCTTTGGTATCTTGACCAATATTCCTAAAAGAGCCTTAGTTGCAACAGGCATCGCTGGAACGGTTGGCTGGATGATCTATTGGTCATTGAAAACGATTGGCTACGGTCTAGGAAGCGCCAACTTCTTAGCCGCATTTGCCGTCGGTTGCGTCAGCATCTTTTTTTCCCGCAGAAAAAAAATGCCCATGATCATTTTTAACATTCCTAGCCTCGTTCCTCTCGTACCGGGTGGTCCTGCCTACAAAGCCGTTCGAGAATTCGCTTTGGGCGACAACTTTGTCGGCTTTGAAAATCTGATGATCGTTGTCATCACCGCTGGGGCGATCGCTGGAGGCTTCATGATGACGAGTGTGGTTGAAAAGATCGTTAATCGTTGGCAAATGAAGCGAACGAAAAAACATCCCTCAGATAAAAAAATCTCCTGAAACTATTGGTGCGCAGAAACTATAAATTTTTCTTATTTCAGACTTTAGTACAATGTTTTCTTTTCGGACTTCTTTTATAATAAAGGCATACCTTACAAAACTGTTTGACGTTTGTCATTTGTTTTACTGGATTTTTCTGGTCTCACCCCGTATAGTGGGATTATGAAACATAAAGGAGATGAAGTCCTGTGAGCATAGCAACTTCTCGTCGTATCATTAATACGATTTCTATTATTGGCTTAGGTTTATCTATCGCATTAACGATCTATTTTATCAATCTAGGTGTTTTCAAAGACATTAATGCACTGCGAGGTCTAGTTGGAAATTCCGTTATCTTAGGACCAATCGTCTTTATCCTTTTGCAGATCTTGCAAGTAGTGATCCCGATCATTCCCGGTGGTGTCTCCAGCGCTGCAGGTGTCTTGATTTTCGGTCCTTATCTAGGATTCGTTTATAACTATGTAGGAATCAGTATTGGTTCTGTCATTATTTTCCTGCTAGGCCGACGATACGGTAAACCATTCATTTTAAGTATGATCAGTGACAAAACTTACGATAAATATATTGGCTGGTTAGATAACCAAAGCCGATTTGAAAAACTTTTCGCCCTTGCAATCTTTCTACCAGTCGCCCCAGATGATGCCCTTTGTCTAATGGCTGGCTTGACCAACATGACAGTGAAGAAATTTACGCTGATTATTTTGTTGGCAAAACCTGCTTCAATTTTCTTGTACAGCATGGCTTTGATTTATGGTGGAACATTCTTAACTGGTTTGTTAGGCGGATAAGAAAAATAGGTAAGAAAAACGATCAATTCATTGAGCCGAACATGAAGGAGCTGCTTTTCATACAGGGATCTATACCTGTGGCGAATGTGCTTCTGAAACTGTTCGACTCTTTTTTTCCGCCTTTTTAGAATAAATAGGAACCAAAATACTTACTTTTGTTAGGATGACGACCATGAATTATTTAAAAAACAGCTTAGTCAACACTTGGGATTTTTTGAAAGACAGCAATGCCTACTTCCGTGATGTGTTACTGATGCACGGTGCTTTGTTGTTCTTAGTGATCCCAATCTTATCGGCTTCCACCAAGTTCGTCTTAAAACGTGGGGGCTTGCCTTACCTTTCTTTTGATAATATTGGCAGTATCTTTACCGACCACCCAGTCGTGCTGCTCTCATTAACACTGATTTTACTTTTGATTTTATTAGCCGTCTTTTTTGAGTTTACTTTTTTGCTGCTAAGTGTCTATTTTATTAAAAAGAAACAGCCGATCAGCTTGCGGCAATTGTTACGGATGACTGTTTTGCAGTTGCGTAAATTACGGCCGATGACCTTTTTATTTTTCCTGTTTTACTTCTTACTGATTTTACCGATCGGTGGGTTGAGTTTTAATTCTGATTTACTCGCAAAAATCAAAATTCCCGCATTTATCATGGATTTCATTTTTGCCAACCGTGTCTTGATCATCGGGGCAGTGCTGTTGGTTTATGTTTTGTTGATTTACTTGGGGATTCGCGTGATCTTTGCCTTGCCAGAAATGATATTACGTGATCTGCCCTTTCGAAAAGCGATCAAAGAAAGCCTCCAAGTAACAAAACGCCGTTTTTTTGCCATCGTTGGACAATTTGTCTTTATCGGTGGTAGCATCTTGTTGATTTCGACACTGGGCTTCACTTTGCTGATTACCATTCAGGCGGTGATTGAAGTTGTTACACCGGACTATGCGTTGTATAGTGCTGTTTTTATTATGACTTTCTTGCAGTTTATCTTGTTACTGAATGTCATTTTATCGACGGTAGCCATTTTTTACATCATCGTTGATTTCATGGATGATGAAGGCTTTTTACCAGAGATTCCTTCATGGTTCCACCAAGAGCCATTGAACCAGCGTCATTTCTTAGGTCTAAAAAGTTCGTTGTTTACCTTGGTAACGGTGCTTTTCGGTGTCGGTGTTAGTCTATATAATATGAACTATCTGACTTCAGCTGCTTCGATCCATCCGGTAACGATCTCCCATCGAGGGGTCAGCGATGGACAAGGGGTCCAAAATTCTCTTGAAGCACTACGCTTTACTAGCGAGAAGTACCACCCAGATTATGTTGAAATGGATGTCCAGCAAACCAGTGATGGTCATTTTATTGTCTATCATGATTTTTCTTACCGTCCATTGACAGGTGGTCAGGGCAAACCAGAGCAATTGCCTTTGAGTTACGCCGAATCACTGACAGTTTCGGAAAACAACCAGACAGCGCGTATTCCAACCTTTGATGAGTACTTGGCACTTGCCAACCAATTGGACCAAAAACTGCTGGTGGAGATCAAAACGCAGCGAAAAGATACCGCGGAACTTGTAAATGCCTTTTTAGCAAGATATCAAGAGGACCTCCTTGCAAATGGTCATATTATGCAAAGTCTCTCCTATACAGTTGTTGAGGAGTTAAAGGCGCAGGCGCCTCAATTGATTTCAGGATACATCATGCCCTTCAATGTCGTGGGGCCACCACTGACCAGTGCTGATTTTCTGACAATGGAATACAGTACGATCAACCGCAACTTCATCGCTTCTGCCCGAACCGATGGCAAGGAAGTGTTCGTTTGGACCCCCAATGATGCGGATACTATCAGCCGGATGCGTTTTTACGGGGTGGACGGGATCATTACTGACCAGATGGGGATCTTAAATGAAGAGTTGAGTGTGACGGAAGAAGATATGACTTATTCAGACAAACTATTGAATTTTGTGATCGGCGTTGGCTGATCTCACACGAAGAAAAATGCTGCTCACGGTGTTCCGTTGAGCAGCATTTTTTGCTAGTTGGTTAGGCAACGTTCGTTTGCGTACAAATTTTATTGAAACTGACGATCATCCGACGATTACAAGCTTCTACTTGTGCTTGATCTTCTTCTTCATAACTTGAAACGACGATCAACGCCGTATTTACGTATAGTTTTTCCACCACACCAATCACAGGCTTGCTCGCCCCGACAGGTTGGCAGACATATTTTTCACCGATCGTAATATTCTCCATATCCTCACCTCAACCGTTTTCTTTCTTAAAGATATAATAACAAAAAAGCATCAAATTGAAAACGTTTTATTTCAATTCATCACGCATTTGTCACCAAGAAATGACAGTTTCGTTCGTTGAAACGCACTGGTTTGTTCGTGCCACTCCTTAAAAAGCATTTTATACTAAAGAAAATCAAAAGGAGATGAGCCAAATGCCAATTATTCAAACCTGTATCTTTGGACTATTGTCTGCTGCGTTGCTTTGGGGATTAAAAGAAGACCGCTGATTTATTGGCCCAACGATCTAGTAGCACAACAAATACGAAAATAAAACAACGCCTTGAGCCAATCAGACTGGCTCAAGGCGTTTCTTTATCGAATTATAGACGTTCGTTCAATTCTTTTGCAAGATCTTCAAAACCTGGTTTGCCAAGTAAGGCGAACATATTTTTTTTGTACGCTTCAACTCCTGGTTGGTCAAATGGGTTCACGCCATTTAAGTAGCCAGAAATACCCACAGCGATCTCAAAGAAGTACATGGTGTAACCTAACGTGTATGCATCCATTGTAGGAATTTTTACTAACAGATTTGGTACATCCCCATCTGTATGTGCAAGTAATGTTCCTTCAAAGGCTTTCGTATTAACAAAATCAACTTCTTTTCCTTCTAAGTAGCCAAGACCATCAAGATCTGCTTCTTGTGTAGGGATCGCAATTGATTTGCGTGGTTTTTCAACTTTAACAACTGTTTCAAAGATATTGCGACGGCCTTCTTGGATGTATTGACCAAGAGAATGCAAGTCTGTCGAGAAGTTTGCACTTGAAGGATAGATCCCTTTTTGGTCTTTTCCTTCAGACTCGCCGAATAATTGTTTCCACCATTCTGAGAAGTATTGCATGCCTGGTTCGTAGTTGATCAGCAATTCGGTTACTTTGCCTTTACGATAAAGGATGTTACGCATTGCTGCATATTGATACGCTTCATTTTTTTCAAGGTTGTCACTTGCGTAAGCATCGCTAGCATCTGCTGCCCCTTGCATCAAGGCATCGATATCCGCTCCGCTGGCAGCGATTGGTAATAAACCAACAGCAGTCAATACAGAGAAACGGCCGCCGACGTCATCTGGAATCACAAAGGTTTCCCAGTTTTCAGCATCTGCTTCAACTTTTACTGCACCTTTCGCTTTATCCGTTGTTGCGTAGATGCGTTTGTTGGCTTCTTCTTTGCCGTATTTTTCAATCAAACGTTCTTTGAAAACACGAAAAGCGATCGCTGGCTCAGTAGTTGTTCCTGATTTTGAGATCACATTCACAGAGAAGTCACGGTCACCGATGATTTCGATCAAATCTGCTAAGTATGTTGAAGAAATCGAATTACCTGCAAAAAAGATTTGTGGTGCTTTGCGTTCTTCATTTGGTAGCAAGTTAAAGAAAGAATGATTTAAGAAATCAATCGCTGCTTTCGCTCCTAAATAAGATCCGCCGATCCCGATCACGACTAATACTTCAGAATCAGATTGAATTTTTTCAGCCGCTTTTTTGATGCGCGCAAATTCATCTTTGTCATAGTTTTTAGGAAGGTCGATCCAACCTAAAAAGTCGCTACCAGCACCTGTTCCTTCGCGTAATTGTTTGTCTGCTGCTGTAACTTGACTTTGCATGTAGCTCAATTCGTATTCGTTCACGAATGGTGCTACTTTCGAATAGTCAAACTTGATGTGTGACATGATTTGTCCTCCTTGAAAAAATAGTTTTTCATACACTACCTACTTTACGTTTTTTTTCAACTTTTTTCAAGTAATTCCTGATAGGTAGCCTATTGGGTGATTTTAGACAAGTCCTTGAGCAAACATTGCTTTAGCAACTTTTTCAAAGCCTGCGACGTTCGCACCTAACATAAAATTATTTTTTTGTTCGAAGGTTTCAGCAGTATCACGGCATGCTTCATAGATCGACTTCATGATATCGTCCAATTTGGCATCGACTTCAGCTTTTTCCCATTGCAGTCGTTGGGAGTTTTGACTCATTTCTAACGCAGAAACGGCTACGCCGCCAGCATTGGCTGCTTTTCCTGGGCAGTAGAAAATTCCTTCTTCAATAAAATATTCTGCTGCTTCTAATGAGCTAGGCATATTCGCGCCTTCAGAAACGACCCGGACACCATTGGCTTTTGCACGTTTGGCTTGTGAGAGATCAATCTCGTTTTGGGTCGCGCAAGGAAAGGCTAATTCCGCTGGTGTATCAAAATCCCAGACAGATGCCCCTTCATGATATTCGGCTGATGGACGTTCCTTGGCGTAAGCCGTCAACCGTTCACGCTTCACTTCTTTGATCTCTTTTAACAAGGCCAGATCAATGCCGTCTTTATCATAGATAAAACCAGAGGAATCAGAACACGTGACAGGGATCGCACCTAATTCTTGCAATTTCTCAATTGCATAGATCGCAACATTGCCGCTTCCAGAAACGATCGCTTTTTTGCCTGCAAAGGTTTCACCTAGGTCTGTCAATAAATGCTTAACGAAATAAACGGCGCCATAACCCGTTGCTTCTGTGCGGTTTTTACTGCCCCAGAAGTCTAATGGCTTACCAGTTAAAATACCAGCATCGTATTGTTTCAATCGTTTGTAGGCACCAAACAAATAGCCGATTTCTCGGCCTCCGACACCAATGTCGCCAGCAGGAACATCTAAGTCAGGTCCGATATGTTTTGACAGCTCCGTCATAAAGCTTTGGCAAAAACGCATCACTTCGGCATCTGATTTTCCTTTTGGATCAAAATCACTTCCGCCTTTGCCGCCGCCGATCGGCAGACCTGTCAAGCTGTTTTTGAAGATTTGCTCAAACGCCAAAAACTTCAAGATACTCAAGTTTACACTTGGGTGAAAACGCAAGCCGCCTTTGTAAGGCCCCATTGCCGAGTTGAATTGAATCCGATAGCCACGGTTTACTTGCCAGTTGCCTTGATCATCTTGCCACGGGACTCTGAATTGGATAAAACGTTCTGGTTCAGTTAAGAGTGCAAGGATATTTGATTCAATATATTCTGGATGCTCCTCTAAAAAGGGAACGATCGTAGGCAAAAATTCATCAATTGCTTGAAGAAATTCCGGTTGGTGTTGGTCTTTCTCATGAATCTTCGCTTGAATTTCTTTCACGTAAGCTGAAGCTTTGGTCATAGTGCATTACCTCCTTTAAGATATTTTCTATTTTAAAGAAATTTTCTGAAATTGCACGCTTTTTTTTAGAATTGTCAGAATTTTTTATTATTCGAAAAAAATCGACCAATCCTTTCAGCACTCATAGCCGATGTGTTACAATCCCAAAGAGGTGAAAAGAATGGAAAAAACCTATGATGTCATTGTTGTTGGTGCAGGTACGAGCGGCATGATGGCTGCGATCACTGCTGCCAAACAAGGTGCGCGGGTGTTATTAATCGAAAAAAACAAAAAAATCGGCAAGAAATTATTGATGACTGGCGGCGGACGCTGCAATGTAACCAATAATCGGCCGGTAGATGATTTAGTTGCTCATATTCCAGGAAACGGCAAGTTTTTGTATAGCACGTTTTCTCAATTCAATAATTATGATGTAATGGCGTTTTTCGCAGACTTAGGTGTCGTCTTAAAAGAAGAAGATCACGGACGGATGTTCCCTGTGACGAACAAATCAAAAACCATCGTCGAAGCGTTGCTTCAAGCAATCAACGATCATCACGTCACCCTATTGACGAACACGGTCGTCACAAAGCTGATCCATGACGGTATTCAAATTCGCGGCGTGCGAACCGAAACCGATGAGTTCTCTGCCCCTAGTGTGATTTTGACGACAGGTGGCCGCACCTATCCTTCCACGGGCGCAACGGGGGACGGCTATAAGATGGCAAAAAAAGTCGGCCATACCATTACGCCACTTTATCCAACCGAATCGCCGCTTGTTTCAGAAGACTCCTTTATTCAAGAGCGGACGTTGCAAGGCATTTCCTTGCAAGACATCACGTTGAGTGTCTTGGATCAAAAAGGAAAGCCCATCGTCGCCCATACCATGGATCTTTTGTTTACCCACTTTGGGTTATCTGGTCCAGCTGCTTTACGCTGTTCCTCTTTTGTAAATCAAGAATTGAAAAAGCAACAACCCGTGACGGTTGTTCTGGATTGTCTGCCAGCAAAATCCCATGAAGCCTTGACCCAGGAATTGATTCAGTCTGCAGCTTCGAAGAAACAATTGCCGAATGCTTTAGCTGGCTTTTTGCCTGAGCGCTTGATGACCTTCTTTTTGCAGCAGCTAGACCTGCATGAGCTGGTTGCTGAAAAAGCCTCACCAGAACAGTTGGCGGCGCTCGCTTCCTTGATCAAAGGCTTTTCAGTCACTATCGTTCGCACGTTCCCGTTAGAAAAGTCTTTCGTGACTGGTGGCGGGGTCCATCTGAAAGAAATCAATCCAAAAACCATGGAGAGCAAGAAAATCAACGGCTTGTATTTTGCTGGTGAATTATTGGATATCAATGGGTATACAGGTGGTTTCAACATTACAGCAGCGTTTTGTACTGGACATGTTTCAGGGAAAAACGCAGCAGAAACAGCTAGTTATTTCAGTTATTGATCGATGACTCAGGTGTTTGCAGCAATATCCTTGCCGTTGCTACCAACACCTGGGTCTCCTCTCTTTTTGCTTATTAGTTGGGTTTTTCTCAAAGTAGGCGTAGACTAAAGATAGCAAGATCGAGGGAGGGTTTTTAATGAAACGAATTTCAAGAGGTAAATTTGAACGAATGCAAAAACTTTCAAATGAGGATGGTGTGATTGCCGCACTAGCGATCGACCAACGTGGTTCCATGAAAAAAATGATGAAGGCGGCAACTGGACCGGATGACTTTACGATGGAACACATTTATGAATTCAAGCAGTTGGTTTCCCAAGAATTGACCAAATATGTCAGCAGTATTTTGTTAGATGAGGAATATGGCTTCTTAGGGATCGAAGCAAAGAATCCCAATGCTGGCTTGATCCTTTCCTATGAAAAAACAGGGTATGATGTCAATACGCCGGGTCGTTTGCCAGAAATTCTACCCAATGAATCGCTGCAGCGCTTAGTGAAAAAAGGGGCAGATGCTGCAAAAGTCTTGGTTTATTATAATCCAGATGAACCGCAAGAGATTTTAGATACCAAACATGCGTTTTTAGAACGTTTAGGTACGGAGGCACAAGCGGCCGATATTCCGTTATTTGTAGAGCCAATCGTTTACGACGATGAGATCACAGATGACAAATCACCTGCTTTTGCCAAGATCAAACCGAGCAAGGTCATCCGAACCATTCAGGAACTGACGAAAGATCACTACCATATCGATATTTTGAAAGTCGAAGTACCGGTTCAGTTCGACTTAGTTGAAGGTTTCCAAAAAGAAGGCTTAGAGGCCGTCTATACGCAAGAAGAAGCCGCCAATTACTTCAAAGAAGCTAGTGATGCTGCGACGCGACCATTTATCTATTTGAGTGCGGGTGTCCCAGCGAATGTCTTTCGCGATGAATTGACCTTTGCTGGTCAACACGGTGCTAAATTCTCAGGGATCTTAGGTGGACGAGCAACTTGGCGCGATAGTGTGGAAATCTATGGGAAGCAAGGCGCCAAAGCATTACTGGAATGGCTGGACACCCAAGGGAAAGAAAATGTTGAAGAATTAAACGCCATTCTAAAACAATATGCCACTCCGTGGTTTGACTTTTATGGTGGTTTAGAAAATATTGAGGTTTTCGATATTGAAGTAATGGAATAAAATAGTACAAAATAATCCCCGTGAACGGCATTTCAAGATGGTTCACGGGGATTTTTTATTCGTGTTCAGGTGCCAACAAATCGGCAAAGACCGCCCTAGTCAATTGTTGCAACGCTTGTGGGGCAAGCCCCATCTGCAACCCGCGCTTTCCTGCAGAAACCACGATTTCTTCCAGTGTCTGCGCCCCACGATCAATATAAGTAGGAAAGAGCTTTTTCATCCCGATCGGCGAACAGCCGCCGCGAATATAGCCAGTCGTTTCTTCTAAATCTCTCAGATGCAGCATCTCTACTTTTTTGTTTCCACTGACTTTGGCTAACTTTTTCAGATCCACTTCTCTGTTTCCAGGAATCACAGCCACCAGCGGACCTGTTTTGTTGCCCACTGCCACCAGCGTTTTGTAGATGGCTTGCGGGCGTGCTAGTTGCGCAGCGACGGATTGCGCATCGAGATGGTCTTCCGACCACTCATAGGTGTATTCGTTATAAGCGATTTTCTGTTGTTCTACTTGACGGATCGCATTGGTTTTTTGTTTCTTCTTCGCCATTTTATCCCTCTTTTGTTTTGGTTTCTTTTAAGAGAAGGCCTTGGCTGGTCTTACTCATTGAGTGAAAATTCTTGTAAGTAGTTGGTCATTCGTTCGATCGGTATTTGTCCAGGTGCTGAAGCACCTTGCAACGAAGCAAAAGTAAAGACCGAACCAGTCAATGCCCCACTAACCCGGCTGATTTTCCCCAGCTCCCCCATCGACATGATCGCCAACGGCAGTTGGTTGAAGCCACGAGCTTTAGTAATGATCCCCATCAAACGTAAAACATCTTGGACTTGCTTGGGCATCATCGCTAACTTGCCAACATCGGCACCAAATTGATTCATTACGCCGATCTTTAAAATCAACACAGCATCTTCTGGCGTTTTCTCAAAATCATGATTGCTCAATATCAGCTTTACCTGTGCCTTTTTGATTTCTTGAATAAAGGCTCGACCTAAAAATTCAGCTTTCTCTAATTCGACATCGATCCAATCGATCAAGCCTGAATCAGCAGCAGCTAAACACAATTCTTTGTACTGGGTCAATGTGAACGGCCGCTCGCCCCCTTCTTCCAAGGTTCGAAAAGTGAAGAGCAGCTCTTTGTGCTTTAATGTCGTGCGAATATGTGATAACGCATCTAAGACCGCTTGCTGGTCTTCGACATGTTTGTAATGATCAACACGCCATTCGACGATCTGTGCCTCTGATTCCTCAGCAGCAATGGCTTGTTTCAAGATCTCTTCATTGGTTTTCCCAATCAATGGCACACAAATCAACGGTGTTTTCCCGTCTAACGTTACTGGTTTTGATCGGCTCATCTACTTCACTCCTTTTTCATTTGATAAAAGAATACTTTCAGATAGTTCCCTTCGGAAAAATGCTTATCTACCGCAAAATCAGCTGGTAGACGATAACTTTGAATACATTCATAAGCAACGTGTGCTTTCTCTAAGGATGCTTCGATCATTTCTTGAAACTTCCTCGGTGAAAGATTGGCCGCATTCGTTGAGGCGATCAACAAGCCATCCGGCGCTAAAATCGCCAAACTATCAGTGACTAAGTCGCCATAATTTTTCGCAACCGAGAAGACCTTTTTCTTGTTGCGGGCAAAACTCGGCGGATCTAAAACGATCACATCAAAGCGCAAGTCTTTTTTGCTGGCATAATTGAAGTAATTAAAAACATCCATGACATGGATACGCTGGGTATCTGGATCAATGCCGTTGACTGCAAATTGTTCGCGGGTCTTTTCTAGACTGCGTTTTGCCAAATCGACACTCGTTGTTTGAGCAGCGCCACCGACAGCAGCAGCGACAGAAAACGCCCCCGTATAACTGAACATATTTAAAACCGTCTTGCCAGCTGCCAAGCCATCAACAAGTTGCCCACGAACTTCTTTTTGATCCAAAAAGATGCCCGTCATTAGTCCTTCGTTCAAATACGTCGCATACGTGACGCCATTTTCCTTCACCAGTAAGGGTTCAGGTGCCGTTTTTCCATAGACCCATGCTGATTCAGGCAGTTCAGACGTAAAGCGGATTTTTTCATAAGCCCCTTTGATCTCGGGAAATATTTGACGAAAAGCCGCCACGATCGCTTTTTTATGTTGATAAAGGGTGGCATTGTACCAAGAAAAAACGACATACTCGCCATACAAATCTACGGTAAGTCCCCCCAATTGATCCCCCTCGCCATTAAACAGACGAAAGGCATCTGTCAGGTCATCTTGATAGTAAGCACTACGCTTGCCTTTTGCTTTCGCAAAGCGTTGCGCAAAGAATGCTTGGTCGATCACTGTTTCTTCAAAGGATACGACCCATCCGATCCCTTTATTTTGTTCCCCAAGATAGCCGACACCTAAGAAATGGTTGGCCTGATCAATAAAGGTGACCCACTCCTTCGTCTCGATTGCTTGTTGAAGATCTTCTCGTTGGATCAACGGATTCTTTTTGCGAAGCTTCGCTGATCCTTGCTTCGTTAGTTTTATTTTCATGTTCATCTGCTCCATTCATTCTCCTTTTTAGTATAGCAAAAAGCGACTGTATTGTCTGTATCCTTGAAAGTAAAGAAATACTTAATTCCGCGTCATGACAAGGAATTCATTTGACACGTCTTTCACAGCCTAGTAAAATGTACTGTGATGTAAAATCGTAATTTACCGGTTATACTGGAAAAAGAGAGGACGATTCCTTTGAAAAAAAATAAAGTATCCACCTTTGTGAATACAAGAATGGGCTTTTTTTTCCTATTAGCCCTATTATTTTGGCTAAAAAATATCTTTGCCTATATGGTGGACTTCCACCTAGGTATTGAAAGCAGCATTCAGTACTTCATCTTATTCATCAATCCGATCGCAACGACTTTGTTGTTGCTGTCGATCGCATTGTACGTAAGAAGAACCAAAGCAGCTTATATCACGATGCTTGTGATCTATTTCTTGATGACTCTGCTGTTGTTCTCTAATGTTTCGTACTATCGAGAATTCACTGACTTTATCACCATCAACACGATGCTCGGTGTAGGAAAAGTAGCAAGTGGTCTAGGAGAAAGCGCAATTCGCTTGTTCCGTCCCTACGATGTGTTGTACTTCATTGACTTTATCGTGCTGATTGCAGCCTTTTCAATGAAAAAAATCAAAATGGACACTCGTCCTGTGCGGGCACGGATGGCTTTTGCGATCTCAACCTTAGCTGTCATGGTCTTTTCTGCCAATCTTTTCTTAGCAGAAGCGGATCGTCCTGAACTGCTTACTCGAACGTTTTCTCGTGACTATTTAGTGAAATACCTTGGGATCAACGCCTTTACGGTTTATGATGGGGTACAAACTTATCAAGCTTCGCAAGTACGTGCCGAAGCGAGTCCCAACGACATGAACGAAGTAGAGAGCTATGTTAAAGAACATTACGCAGAACCAAATGATGATCTGTTCGGTATCGCAAAAGGCAAGAATGTCATTTATATTCACTTAGAAAGTGTTCAGCAATTCTTGATCGATTATAAATTGAAAGATGAAGATGGCGTGGAACATGAAGTCATGCCGTTTATCAATAGTTTATACCATAGCGATAGTACCTTTAGTTTTGATAATTTCTTCCACCAAGTAAAAGCTGGGAAGACCAGTGATGCCGAAACATTATTCGAAAATTCCCTGTTTGGATTGAATCAAGGAGCGTTATTCACTCAACTGGGTGGGAAAAATACCTTTGAGGCAGCTCCAGATATTTTAGGTCAAACGCAAGGCTATACCAGTGCGGTTTTCCACGGAAATACCGGTACCTTCTGGAACCGAAATGAAACCTACAAACGGTTTGGCTATGATTATTTCTTCGACGCATCTTATTATGATGTCAATGATGAAAATTCATTCCAATACGGCCTACATGACAAACCATTCTTTGAACAATCGGTACAATACTTAGAACGTCTGCAACAACCGTTCTATTCAAAATTCATTGCGGTTTCTAACCACTACCCATATTCTGAATTTACCAATGAAGAAGGCGGCTTCCCGCTAGCGAACACTTCTGATCAAACGATCAATGGCTATTTCGCAACCGCGAATTATTTGGATAAAGCCGTGGAAGAGTTCTTCAATTACTTGAAAGAAAGTGGCTTATACGAAAATTCAGTCATCGTTTTATATGGTGACCATTACGGAATTTCCAATTCTCGTAACCGTAACTTAACAGAATTGCTTGGAAAAACAAGTTCTACATGGACAAACTTTGACAATGCCTCGTTACAACGTGTGCCTTATATGATTCATATTCCAGGACAATCAAACGGCGGCATCAATCATACGTATGGTGGCCAAGTCGATGCCTTGCCAACCCTATTGCACTTACTGGGTGTGGATACATCAAACTATATCCAATTAGGACAAGATTTATTCTCTGATCAAAACGAACAACTGGTTGCTTTCCGCGATGGCGACTTTGTGACACCAGACTACACCTACTACAGCAGTACATTGTATGACAATCGTACCGGCATGCCGATCAACGATCCATCCGATGAATTGCAAGCCAAAGTCGATGAATGGAAAGCCAAAGTCGACAAGCAGCTTTCGGTTTCTGATCAGATCAATAATGGTGACCTTTTACGATTCTACGCGAAAAGCGGTCTAGAAGAAGTTGATCCTTCGACCTATAACTACAAAGACGCCCTTCAGCAAATGATGGACATTGAAAAGAATCTAGGCAGTGATTCAACTAGTGCCTTTTCTCAAAATGGCAATCAATCGACCGTCGATCTGTATCAAACAAAAACCTTCCAAGAATACCAGCAGATGACGGAACAAGATAGCGGAGAATAACCTATAAGTACTACAAGATCGATCCAGCAAGGCGGATGCTTTGCTGGATTTTTTTCGGCTGTTTTGTTCGTAAAAACCCGATTTTTTCTATTGCTTTTTTAGCTTCGATATTTTACTACAAGAACTTCATACTTTATTCAAACTCCCCTTTTATACTATGAAATAGGATGAGGTGAACTAGATGAAAACTATACATTTTGCGATTGCCAGCATATTTTATCATAAAAAAGCCATGGTCCTTTATACGCTTGTATCCTTCTTTGCCGTGATTGGCTTGATCGTGACCTTCGCTTTGATCTACTCAATGGATCAAGTAATCGCTCAAACCAGAGATCTCTTAACAACAGAAGATTTGCAAACGAAAGTAGCGGAAGAGATCCAACCAGTCACGACGATCTATCATCAACTGTTCTATTTGATTTTTAGTGCCTTTACACTGGTCTTTATCGGCTTTCAAGTTTATTACCAATTATCGAAACGCTCAGAATACACTGCCTGGTTAGCAAGCGGTGCCACCACCAGACAATGGGTGGCGATGCAGTTGCTTGAAATGCTCTTGCCGCTTTTAGCAGCTGCCGTGATCGCCTTTGTGTTATTGCTGCTCTTCCAGCCTTATTTCCAGCGAGAATTGCTTAGCGGGCATATCATCGCTCTTGATCGTGAGCGTGCTTCGGATCACTTTTGGGAGGCTGTTCAAAGTCTTCCCGGTCAAGAATTCGCCATTACGATCCCGCAAAACAGTCAAATTATGGTCCAAAATGTTGACTTGAACAGCACCACTTGGCTGGCTATTTTATTTGAAAGTACGCGCCACACACTTATCGTATTGCTTGCCGCTGTTACCAGCTTTACTGGTCTGATTGCTAGCGGACATAGTCTGTATTGGAGGAAAAAACAATGGAAAAACCAACTCAGCTAACGAAATCAATTGGTTTCTTTTATGTTGCGAAAGACAATGAAACAAAAACATCTGAATTAAGTTTGCTGCTTTCACAAAAAAAAGCAATCTTGATTCGCGCACAGTGGCCCTCCGTCCCCTTTTTATCGGTCATGGACAATGTATCTCTTGCAAATAAAAAGGGGGGCGATTTAGAGGATGTGCTGCCTTATGTACAGCTTCCCTTATCGGCTTTGAAAAAAGATCGAACAGAGTTAACACCCTTTGAGGAGCTCAAAATTCAACTGCTCTTAGCTTTGCTTTCAGAAAGACAAACCCTTTTAATCGAAAATGTCTTGAGCACATTAACAACGAAAGAGGTTCAAACCCTGTTGCCCTTGTGTCAAGAAATCGCCGAACAATTTGCTGTTGCCATCTATTTGATTCATGAAGACGAATGCTTTGCCCATACCCCTTATACTACTTATCTATAGTTTACATAGCCCCCAAACAAGAAGGCTTGCTTGCAAAAGCAGGTCTTTTTGTTTGGGCTGCTGCCACTGAACCGCAAAAAAATCGACCGGCTAAGCGAATTGCTGCCGGTCGATTGCTATTCTTCATTTAAGTCGATATCAGGAAAAGAGATTTTAAACGTCGTGCCCTTGCCAAGTTCACTTTCTACACTGATCTTTCCTTTGTGCAGGCGTACGAGCTGTTCAACAATCGATAGGCCCAAACCTGATTCACCAAATTGACGGTTTTTACGGGAAGGATCGACTTTGTAGTAACGATCCCAAATATTCTTGACTTGTTCTTCAGACATGCCGATTCCCGTATCACTGATCTCAATGATCGTTTCCAAGTAGCCTTTTTCGATTCGAACCCGAATTTCTCCATCTTCCGTAAACTGGATCGCATTTTGTAAAATATTGACCATGATTTGGACGAAACGATCGTAGTCGGCATAGACGTCAATTGGCTCTGTTGTTTCTAAAATCAACACATCTTTGGCGATTTCTGCCTTGCTCTCAAGTTGCGTCAGCAGATTTTTGATGGTTTGCGTTGCATCGAATTTTTTGATGACCATCGAGATTTGATTGGTTCGGATTTTCTCGTAGTCAAGGTTTTCGTTGACTAACCGAATCAAGCGATTGGTTTCATTTTTCATCAAGCGGATCGCATTGTCCTTTTGATTTTCAGGAATCGCGTTGTACT
Source organism: Enterococcus sp. DIV1368d (assembly GCF_050542975.1). Lineage (NCBI taxonomy): Bacteria > Bacillati > Bacillota > Bacilli > Lactobacillales > Enterococcaceae > Enterococcus > Enterococcus sp. DIV1368d. The sequence goes on from NZ_CP172939.1 coordinate 2,520,184, forward strand.
CTAACCCTTCCAATAAGCCATTGATGGTCGTCAAAGGCGTGCGCATCTCATGAGAAGCGTCTGCCATAAATTGCCGACGACGTTCTTCTTGTCGTTCAATTTCCTCTTGCGACTCTTTTAAGGATTTCGTCATTAAATTAAAATCTTCGGCTAACTCATCAAATTCATCCCGATTATGCACTGGCAAGAAGATATCAAAATTGCCATTGGTGATCTCCTTGGTTGCTCGTTTCATGCGATTGATCCGCCTTACTTGGAACGTAGCAAATAGGTAACTGATCAATAAGGAAACGACGATCGAGATCAAACATACTTTAAACAAGTTTTGGTTAAAAGCACTGACAAGATTCAAGATGCTGCTTGCCGATTGTGAAACCACCATCACCCCGTAAAAATCCGTTCGATTGACAGAAAAAGGAATCAAAACATAGGAAGTCAGTTCTTTTTCCCCATATAGATTCGTGGGTGATGTCAATTGCAGACGCGCCCCGTTTTCTAAGGATTGCCAGTCTTTTTCAGAAATTGGAAAATCCACCGCACGAGTCGTATCTAATGGATAAATAATGTCATCGGGGCTTTTAAAGAAAGCAAAAGAAATGTCTTGGTTGCTCAAAATATTTTCAGCCAAATGCAGAGAATATTGCAGATAGCCATCTCGCGTCATATTTTGCTGCAAATATTCTGAATCGCTGATTTGCGAAATCGTCGCGACCGACGAAGCATACCCCATTAACTGCTCATAATTTCGTTCTTGTAATGTTTGGCGCGTCATTTGTGTAAACGCAATACCAATCGTCATCAAAATCACGAAGATCACAACAAAAAACGCAATCAGCTGTTGATACAAGTAGCGCATTAAGCAGCACCTGCATCGTCAAATTTATACCCCACACCCCAGACGGTTTGAATGATCTGAGGTCCCACTTTTTCTATTTTTTGTCTTAGTTTTTTGATGTGCGCATCAACCGTCCGTTCATCACCAAAATATTGGTAATCCCAAACTAGTTCTAACAATTGCTCTCGTGAAAAGACTTGCCGCGGTTTTTTCGCTAACGTATAAAGCAAATCAAATTCCTTCGGCGTCAACCCATCGATGGGTTTGCCATTTAAATAGGCTTCCCGTGTTTTTGTGTTCATTTTGAAATGATCGGTCACAACATCAAAAGTTGCATCGGAAGCTTCAGGCGTTGTTTTTTCAACCAATTCACTGCGGCGGTGTAAGGCTTTGATCCGCGCGATCAAGGTCAGTGGACTAAATGGTTTCGTCACATAGTCATCTGCCCCCATCTCCAACCCGATGACTTGGTCGCTTTCTGAATCACGAGCCGTCAACATAATAATAGGTACTGTACTGGAGATTTTGCGAATTTCGCGCGCCACCATCATGCCATCCATGGAAGGAAGGTTCAAGTCAAGGGTGATCATGTCCCATTTGTCTGGTTCAGCAGCAAAGGCTTCCAGTCCTTCTTTGCCGTCGTACTTAAAAGCCGCTTCCCATCCTTCATTCAAGAAAAACATTTGCATCATTTCAGAAACAGATTCGTTGTCTTCAATCATTAATATATTCATTTTCTTCACCTCTATGTTCTTTATCAAATCGTTGCAGATTCTCTTCGATCAGGCCAAAGATCGGCACGATGAACCAAGGGATCGCGATCATTTCAACTAGGAAAAAATTGGTCCATTCTTGCCATTTCAAGACAAACCCAATGAGAGCCATGATTCCGCCAAAAAGCAGAAAATAACGGGCGCATAGTTTCTGAGCATGCCGCCAGTTGCGTTCATTTTGTTTTGCTAAATAGGAACGGTAGCCATAAATAAGGTTCATTTTTTTTGATGGAAAAAGAAAAAAAGTGAGACCAATCAAGAAAAAAATGATGCCAATTACTAAAAAAATCATCGTTTCACTCCATTCTTCCTATAGTATACTCGAATTTCTTTCTTCTACCAACAACTTCACCGATTATTCATAAAGGTTTGCCTTTTTTTCAATCTTTGATAAGATTGTGAGTGGACTATGACTATAAACCTTAGGAGTAAGATACATGACCTATAAAGCATTAACTTTTTTTGATCTTGACGGTACGCTTTTAGATGAACACTCGCAAATCACATCCGAAATCGCTGAAGCGATGGCGATGTTGCGAAAAAACCAAGTACTGCCGATCATTGCAACGGGAAGAACCGAACCTGAAGTTACCGCCATTCGTGAAGCAGCTGGGATCACCTCGAACATCGTTATGAACGGTGCCTTTATCCGTATTGACGGCAAAGAAGTTTTTTCCGATACCCTTGAACCCGAACTTTGCGCACGGATGTTCCAAGCAGTGAAAGACAATGGCGATGAACTGTGTTATTACAATGAGAAAGGCTATTGGGCGACTGGACATACTGAGGAAATGATTGGTGCGTACAACTACGTCCGCAGTCCTTTACCAGAAATCGATCCTCTGCATTATGAAACAGATCGGACCAATATGTTGTTGGTTTTAGGTGTCGGCAACGATGCTTATTATCATGAGCGTTTTCCAGAATTAACTTTTTATCGTAATACCCCCTTTTCCATCGATGTCGTAAAATCTGGCACCTCTAAAGGGACGGGCGTAAAAACCTTGGTAGAATTGTTGGGTCTAGAAGATGTACCTACCTTCGGCTTTGGTGACGGCAGCAACGACTTCGCTCTTTTAGAAGCCTGCGACCACAAAATTGCAATGGGAAATGGAATTCAAGAGTTGAAAGAGTTGGCAGACTTCGTGACCCTGAAAAATACCGAAGGCGGGATCGTGCACGCCCTGAAACACTTTGACTTAATCTGATTCTTTGCATACAGGCAAAACTATGGTATACTAATGAATGGTAGCGATACCCCTTTTATCAAGGGGATGTTACGGATTCGACAGGCATAGTTGAGCCTGAATTGCGCTTCGTAGGTTACGTCTACGTTAAAACGTTACAGTTAAATATAACTGCTAAAAACGAAAACTCTTACGCTTTAGCTGCCTAAAAACAGTTAGCGTAGATCCTCTCGGCATCGCCCATGTGCTCGAGTAAGGGTCCTATTCTAAGTGGGATACGTTTTATCTTTCCGTCTGTAAGATAAAAAAGAGATCATCAGACTAGCGATACAGACTGCCTGTCACTCGGCAAGCTGTAAAGCGAACCTTCAAATGAGTTGACTATGAGCGTAGATTTTTAGGTAGCAATATGTTTGGACGCGGGTTCGACTCCCGCCATCTCCATAAAGAAAAATCGATTAGATTTTCGTAGTTTTTCCTAAGTGTTCAAAACCTTGATTTAAAGAGGTTTTGAACACTTTTTTTGTATTTTCGGATTCGCAATGTTTTTCGTAGTTTTTCTTATTTGGTAGTCATTTGGTAGTCAAATGGTGGTCAAATTTTATCTTCGCATCGATGTGCTTTTCCTCGCTTTTCTTAGATTGTATTTCTTATACCGATTGAACCTAAATTAATTGTTCAAGTGAAGTCAGATGCTTTTTTAAGCAATCAATGCTCTTCAATGGCGTACCTTCTCACCAAATTGTATACGAATCTCTTTTTTGCGAGTTTTTCTTGGGCTGATTTTTTTACTCTATTTTTGATTTAAGGCTTTTTACTCCTTAGTATCTTTAGATACACTTTTTTTCCACTCCTGTTTTGTGTTCTCAACGGCTTTCTTTGCTTCTAAAATAGTTATTTTCCCTGCCTCATCGCATGAAATTTTTTGAAGATGTTTCTTTTCATCAAAGCTTGATGTAAGTTTCATAATCTGCTTGATCATCAGCAATCTATGATAGTTCGTTGCTGGCTTGATATGACTCTGCCTCAGTAAAAAAAGTGCTAATTAAAGTGTTTTCGATTTCTCTACAATTTCCTTTACTCGTTCACAAAAACTATCTGGATTCATTCCAGGTTCCATTTTCTCAGCCTCATCAGGAAGTAAATCATTCAGGTACAATGTAGCTTCCTTGTTTTCGGTATACATTTCCTCGTAGTGATCGACTAAATAATGTTCCAAATCTATGGAAAACATAAAAAAATTGATTTCTTCGGAAAGTCCTTTTTTAATAAAATTGAAAAATTTATCCATTCATCACACCACCTTGACTAAAGTTTATCAAAATATTACAAAGCGTTCTTTACCTTCTCCTTGAATCTTGTAAGGTCTTCTTAAAATTTAGCATGTTCCTTCTTCTCTTTATGATCCTCAGTATCAATTTTTCTTCCAATCAAACAATTAGTGATTTATGTTCCATTCCTCTGTCCACCATAATTTTATGTACAATAATAGTACTCAACCATTGATTTATGATTGAGTGCTATTTATCTTCTATTAACTCGATTGATTTCAAATCTGATTCAGCATAGATTGCGGATCCAATTGATATTTCTTCTTCTCCAGAAACAGAGGTATACCCATCAGTTTTAATCGCTTATTTTCATCTGTATAGAATCTACCCGTCTGTTATGCCTCGCAGAAACGACACAACGCTTAGAATCGTACGTGATCAAATGATAATCGCCTTCCCTTCTTTCTTATCCTTTGATATGATGTTTGCATCAAACGAAGGACGTGATTAGATGAAACTAACCTTATTGGCACCCTCTTTTTCTGTCATCCAAGTAGAGCGTATTGATCCTTCGATACTGAAGATCGTTCCTCTATTTTTTGCCCATACGTCAGAAGAACTTTCTTTGGTGTTACCAACGGCAAAGGTTCCAGCTGAAACACTAAACAGAGAAGATGGATGGAAAGCGATGAAAATAATTGGTGTGCTGGATTTTAGCTTAATTGGCATTATTGCAAAAATCTCTTCCCTTCTAGCCGAGGAGTCAATCAGTATTTTTGCTGTTTCTACCTTCAATACTGATTATATTTTAATCAAGGAGCATCAGATAGAACAAGCTCGTACTGTTTTAACCGCCAATGATTATTCCTTTGTCAATTGAGAAAAACTTGTTCTTCCTTACGACAAGTTACTCTCGCTCGCTTTTTGAAATACAAAAGAACGACTGAACCAAAGAAGTTCAGTCGTTCTTTTGTATTTCACTTGTCGTTTAACAAAGATAAGAGTACTGGGTATCCCAAATAAAAGACTTCCCCAAGCTTTCATTTGCCCCAGTACTCTTCATTGCTCGTTGTTAAGATAATCATAATACAAAAATGATTTTTATTCAATAACTATGCTTTAAAAATAAACAAAATGCTATTTTGTGACAATTTATAGGGGTTTCACTTCATTTCTAGCTAATATTCCCAATATCTGTTTATATTCTAAATCGTTACGTGAAGCATCAGTTGATGAGATGCGATCCCTTCGATAGCGATCCTCCTTCTTTTAAAGTTTTGAATTTGAGGAAATTCAGCCTTGTCAATCTCGCCTTCCCATGCTACCATGGTTATGCAAACGTTAACATTAAAATGCACACGTGAACATTAATTTGAGGAGGATTTTTAATGGCAAAAATTACAGATGTACAAACAGCGTATTATCGGATACCTCTTCCAGAAATCATGGAAGATGCGAAGCACGGCTTACACACCCACTTTGAAGTGCCTATCGTCAAGATCGTTACTGATGATGGACGTGAAGGGGTCGGCTATACGTATACTGGTGGCTTCTGTGGCGAATCGATCGCCAAACTGATCGATAAAGAACTAAAAGCGATCCTTTTAGGGAAAGATCCAGCATGTGTGGAAGCCTTGTGGGATCAGATGAACTGGGGCATCCACTATGTTGCCAGAGGCGGTTTAGCAAGTTTCGCCATTGCGGCTTGTGATATCGCCTTGTGGGACTTACGTGCGAAAAAAGCACAAGAACCCCTCTACAAACTTTTAGGCGGCGCAAGCAACAAAGTAAAATGCTATGGTGGTGCGATTGATCTAAACTTTCCTCTTGAAAAACTCTTAGCCAATAATCAAAAATATTTAGACATGGGATTAAAAGCGGTCAAAATCAAATTGGGACAAAAAACACTTGCCGAAGATATTGCTCGAATAAAAGCGGTCAGAGAATTGATTGGTCCTGAGGTTGTCTTTATGGTGGATGCCAACATGAGCTGGTCTGTTGAAAAAGCGATCAAAGCCGCCAAACTGATGGCGCCTTATGACATTTTGTTCCTTGAAGAACCAACGATCCCCGAAGATTACGAAGGCTACGCTCGTATCGCTAAAGAAGGGCAAATTGCGGTGGCAGGCGGAGAAAACTTACGCACCCCTATCGAATTTGCTCATATGATCAAATATGGCAATGTCGATTTTCCGCAACCCGACGCTTCCAATTGCGGGGGGATCACCGGCTGGTTGAAAATTGCTGCCTTAACACAAACAAGTAACTTATCTGTTTCTACACATGGCATGCAAGAATTGCACGTTAGTCTACTAGCAGCGATGCCTAATGCTGGGTATCTCGAAATGCACAGTTTCCCAATCGATCAATACACCACGAGACCGTTAGTGATCGATCCATCCGATGGCTGTGCGATTGCCCCAGAAGAACCAGGGATTGGCGTCACCTTTGACTGGGAGAAACTTGCTCCTCATAAGCAACCCTTTTAACTGAAAACCCACGCTGATTTCCTTTAGGATGAGGAAATCAACGTGGGTTTTTATTACAGAATCAATGGTTTTTCTTCAAATTGAAGCCACCGTTCATCAATCAGGGAACGATACCAAGCGGCTGATTTTTTTAATGACCGAGTCCGTTCTTCATTTAGCTCGATTCGTACGAGACCATAGCGGTTTTTGAACGCATTCATAGGTGAAACGCAATCGGTAAATGCCCAAAGCATATAGCCTTCGCAGTTGGCGCCTTCCTCGACGGCTTTTAGCAGCCAGTAAAGATGTTCGGTAATAAACTGAATCCGATAATCATCTTGGACTTGACCTGTGGCATCCATATACTGTTCTTCATTTTCCCGCCCCATACCATTTTCAGTGATCAGCCATGGAATATTGCCATAATTCTCTTTAAGATAATTGGCCATATCGTACATGACCTTCGGATAGATTTCCCAGCCACGGGAGTTATTCATTTGTTTTCCTGGCAAATCAAAGGTCTCATAAAACATTTCTGGATGAAATGGTGTATCCGAATGCCATTGATATCGTGGTGCCCGCACGCGTTTCGGGTAGTACTGATTGACACCTAAGAAATCCACCGTATGGGTGCGGATCGTTTCCAAATCTTCTTCTGTCGGATCAAAGTAGATGTCATAGGTTTGGCAAAGTGTGATAAGTTCATCTGGATAATGCCCCTTGACCATTGGATCAAAAAAGATTCGGTTGAAAAAAAGATCGTACATTTTTTGCGCGTTTTGATCCTCTGGTGAGGAAGAGCGTGCGTAAACCATTTCTGGATTTAGCACACAACCGATGCGCCCCTCATAGCCTTTTTCATGATAGACAGCCACCGCTTGGGCGGATGCCAATACTTTGTGATAATTCCAAAGCATCCATTTTTTTGTGTTTTGCTCATGGGGCCAGCGGATCGCATCGAGATAGCAACGAGTCTGAATAACGATCGGCTCATTGAAGGTAAACCACTGTTTGACTCGATCACCGTAACGCTCGAAGGCGATTTCGGCATAACGGGTATATAGATCGACCACTTTCCGCGAGCTCCAGCCATCATAGGCATCCATCAAACTAGCTGGCAGTTCATAATGTTCCAAACAAAGCATCGGTTCGACCCCAGCCGCAAGCAATTGGTCGATAAGCTGATCAATATGAGCAGCATAATCTTCGTCAACGATCAGCTGTTCATGGTCGGTAAAGAAGCGCGCCCAGTTGATCGATGTTCGGTAATGGGTCAAATGAACCTCCTGCATCAGTTCAACATCCTCTGAAAACTTTTCCATAAAATTCGTCGCAACAGCAGGCCCGTAGCCATTATGCCAGACAAAGCGTTCTTCTTTGTACCAGCGGTCGAGATACGAATCTTGCCCTTCTTTCTTTCCTTGCCAGCCTTCTGTCTGCCAAGCAGACGAAGCAGCCCCTAAAATAAATGTTTCAGGTATTTTTACCATTTTTTTAAAACTCCTTTATGCAACTTCATTGGTCGTACGATTCATTACCAAAACAAAAGGTAGATAGATCAAAATCGCCACGACAATACAGATAACTTGCGTGATCACAGCCCCGATATCCCCAGCAGTAGCTAGATAAGCATTGACGATCGGTGGCATCGGCCATGGGACCATTACCACGGCTTTAGCGGCAAAGCCTAGACTTGTCGCCACGTACCCAATCGTTCCTGTTACTAACGGTGTCAGGATAAAGGGAATCGCCAAAATGGGATTCAGCATAATTGGCATTCCGAAGATCACTGGCTCATTGATATTGAAAATCCCAGGTGCTAATGACAATTTAGTGATTTGGCGCATGTCCTCCCGCTTGCCGACGATCAAAATCGCAATCAGCAACCCAATCGTAACCCCAGAGCCGCCCATACTCATATACATATCCCAAAACGGCATCGTAATAATATTGGGTACTTCTTTTCCAGCTTCAAAAGCTTCCGTATTGACAGCGATCGCTGCCAGCAACAATGGTTCGCGAATGGGTTTGACCATCTGGTTCCCATGAATCCCGATGACCCAAAAAACTTGTGCGATAAACATCAACAACAAGATACCTGGTAATCCTTGGACGATCCCTTCCAGTGGTCGTTGGACGACATTGTAGATGATATCGTAAGCATACATCCCTGTGAGTGCTTTGATAGCAAAACCAGCGGTGGCGATGATGGTCACGGTGAAAATCGTTGGAAACAATGCCGAAAAACTTGCCGAAACATTCCCTGGAACACTATCAGGCATCGTGATCTGCAGCCGTTTTTGTCTTCCTAACCACGCATAAAGCTCGATGGAAACGATCGCAACGAACATGCCTAAAAATAGGCCTTTCGTGTCAGTATATTGCTTAGCCAGCACGTTTTCGGCAACCACCGTCGCATCTTCGTGCAAAAATTCAAAGATCATTGGATTAACAGAAAGATAAGACATCACTGCGATGATTCCTGGAAAGACCCCAGAAATCTTATTTAATTTTGCTAGCTCAATCCCAATCAGAAACACTGCATAGATCGTTAAGAAACTCAACGTCACATAACTGACCGCAGATGAGATCGGTTTTAAACTTTCTAAAAAGCGCAGTGCCTCGATTTGTGCCAATCCATTTTCAGCATCAAAAACCATTGCTGAAAACAATGTACCAAACGCCCCTGTAATGATTACTGGAATCAAAGCAGCAAAGGCATTTTTAATGACCATGATGTAGCGTAAATTATTGATCCTATTGGCAAACTTTCCTAAAACGTCAGCGAGTCGATCCATAAATCCTTGCATAAAACTCCCTCCTATACCCCTATTCTTCAATTGTTAGAAAACGATTACATTACAAATGTAATTCATTTCCTGAAGAATGTAAACGCAGGAAAAGCCTTCAAAACAGGGTATGTAAAGCTCCACGTTTACATACTTCGTTTTATCACTTATTATTATTTTGAGGTGAAGCAAATGGCGAACTACCATGACATCGCTGCCGATTTACGGAGCAAAATCAATCACGGGTTTTACGAAGAAGAGAAAAAATTGCCGAAGCAATCCGAACTGGCTGCGGATTATCAAACGAGCCGCGTGACGATTCAAAAAGCATTGAATATTTTACAAATGGAAGGCATTATTTACGGTAAAAAAGGCACGGGTACGTTTATCAGTGATTCCTATTCAACCTTCGATTACAACGCCAAGATCAATCGTGGCCTGACCAAGCGCCTTGGAGAGACAGGAAAAATCACCAGCAAGATCATTTCTTTTGCCATTCTTTTTCCCGATGAGAAAGAACAAGAAAAACTAAAAATTCGCAGTGACCAGCAAATTTATGATATCGTTCGTTTGCGCCTGTTTGACGATATACCCGTGGTTTTAGAATATACCATCATGCCGCTTCATGTCATTCCTGGCATTACCGAAGAAGTCTTATCCTCTTCCGTCTATAGCTACATCACGAACCAACTCCACTCCTCGATTGGAACATCTGTCCGTCGTATCAAAGCGGATCGTGCAGACACCTATGACCAGCAATACTTAGCTTGTGCTGCCACCGATCCCATTTTAGAAGTTGAGCAAACGGTTTACCTCGGCGATGGGACGCCTTTTGAATTTTCACAATCACGGCACCGCTATGATATGGGGGATTTTATTGTTGTAAATAATTAATACGCTGCGGATCAAGTGCCTCTAAGTGAGGAGCGATACGCAGCGCATTTTACTTAAAAATATTGCTGATAGACTGTTTGACCAATTTCTCTTAGCCAACTGATCCCTTGACCACTACCGGTTTTATCATAGGAAAATGCCGCAATGATGATCGTCGTTTCATTGGCTTGTAAATACGCTACATCGTGTTCGATGCGGTCAAGACGGCCTGTCTTATTAAAAATGCGGCAAGCAGGATACGCAGTTTCCGCAAAATTTCCCGCTAATCCTTCTTGAAATTGCTGCTGATTTAAGGGTGAAAATCCTAGTGCAGCTTCTTCTCGTTTAACACACCTTAGTAGTAGTTTGGCAGCCGCCGCGGGGGTCAAGCGGTTCTCTTTGTCTTTGGTCGGTCGCATCATATACCGTTCAAATTGAATCTCTGGCTCCTGAATCCAGGCCTGAAGCGTGGTCAACCCTACTAAGTCCAATAGTACATTGGTCGCAGTATTATCAGATACGGCGATCATCGCCGTGAGAAGTTCACTGATGGTCCAACCTTTCTTCTGAGGAAAAAGACGGATCACCCCAGCACCCCCTGTCAGATCAACGGCGTTCACACCGATCAGCTGTTGCGGATCGATTTTTTCTTCGATAATCTGTTCAAGATAATACGCGTACAAAACAAGCTTACTGATACTCGCTGCCGAAAACGACTTTTGACTCTGATAGTCAATGAGACATTCCGTTGGCGTACCGATCCATAAACCCATTTCCAAGGTTGTCTGATAGTTTTTTAGAATAGGCTCAATTGCTACACGCAAGTCATCTTTTCCCATCAAATGCCCCTTTCCTTACGTTCATGAAAAGAATGTTCATGAGCATTCCTGTGATTCATTCGGCTGTTTTTGCCAATAACGCGCCACAACTGCGAGCTCTGGTTCATAATTAGAGCCAGTGATTTTGGTTTTCATGACCCGCGATCCGGGTGTTCTTGAATGAATCATTTCATCATCTCCCAAGTACAGCCCAACATGATGGACTTCGCCTTTTCCTTCTTCATAAGCAAACAGCAGCAGGTCCCCTGGTTGTGCCTGACTGTAAGGTACGGTGTTTGCTTGTTGTGCTTGCTCGATCGTATCACGGGGGATCAAAATACCATGAAGTCGATGCAGCGAATACATGAATCCAGAACAATCAAAGCCACTGCCGCTAATGCCTGCCCAGACATAGGGCTGGTTTATAAATTGTTCGGCTAAAGCAACCATTTTTTCTGGGAGCTTTGCCCATGTATCCGATAGGTCGTGTGCAAAAGCTTTAGCAATCGTTGCTAGTCCATTAGGCGTAGCCACTTGATAGGAATCTGCGGTTTCCCCAACAAGTGGTAAAACTGTTCCAAAAGAAACGAGTCGTGTGGTCGAGTCAAAAACAAGCACGGCTTCTTTTGCAATCACACCAATCCTTCTTTTAGCTGTTGCATAATCTGGTGGCAATGGCTTCAATACCTCGTTCGGCAGATAACCGGGATACCCGAGTGGGTGTTTATTGCTTATTTGATCCAAGACGATCACATGGGACCAACCATCCGTTTGGGCGATGACTTCTACTATCGTCCCATATAATACTTCGGAGTCCACTAAGCTTTCCTGGTAAAGCCGCATCGTATCTTCATCAGTCAAAAAAGTGTGCAGCGCTTCTAAAGGAAATGCTTTGATTTTTGCTAGTACTTTGTTTTCTTTGGGTTCCTTCCATAAGAAGGAAGAGCCAGCCTGAACAATTTGTTTCATCTTTGCTCCTCTCATAACTGTTTATTCGTTGATTCCTAGCCCGATGCGTTCGGTGACGCTCAAGCTTCCTGGACGCTGAAGAATCCCTTGTGTTTCAGGGGAAGTCGTTTGGGTCTCCCACATAAAAGGAACATCCAGATCATAAAATTGGACATCAGCCATCCCCAAAGCAAAATGGGCGGCTGCCGCCATTCCCCCATACCCTTCAATCATCGAACCGACCATCACCGGCACTTGATGCTCTTTTGCCAAGTGATAAATTTTTTGTCCCTCTTTGATCCCGCCGCTTTTCATCAATTTAATGTTCAAATAATTGCAGCAGTTTTCAGCAATCAAACGCTTGGCATCCTCATAGGAAAAAAGACTTTCATCGGCCATGATTGGAATCGTCGTACGAGCAGTCACATAGCTGAGTCCAGCAAAATCATGGGCTTTTACTGGCTGTTCAACAAACTCGATCGGAATGTCTTGCCATTGGTCTAAAATCTGCACCGCTTCTTCTTTGGTCCAGCCTTGATTCGCATCGATTCGAAAGGGGATCTTTCCTGCCAAGCTTTCATTGATGCGGCGAATTTTCGCAACTTCCTCTTCGATCGTTCCTGCCCCTAGTTTGATTTTCAAGGAGCGAAATCCCGCCTGGACTTTCGCTTGGGCATCATGCAGCATCTGCTCCTGTGAGCCAACACTGATCGTATAGTCGGTTGTCAGTGTATTGGCAGAACCACCTAAATAGCGATAAAGAGGCAAGTTTGCCGCTTTTGCCAGTGCATCATGCATCGCGATATCAATCGCCGCTTTTGGGCTCGTATGATGCTGGATCAACGCATGAAGCTCATCCATTACTAGCAATTGGGCATCTACCTTTTTGCCTAACAGGAACGGGGCAAAGACCGTTTCGATATCTTTTAAAATACTTTCTTTTGTATCACCGGTGATCACTTCGGTAGGTGCTGCTTCTCCGATGCCAACGATCCCATTATCAAAAAAAAGCAGCACTCGAATCACTTCGACGGCGTGCACCTCTCTGAGGGCCGTTTTAAACGGTGCATTCAGCTGGATCGGAATTCGTTTGGTTTCAACTGCTGTGATTTTCATTGGTGTTCCTCCCAAAAAGAAAAACAGTTCTTATCTAGCTAAAATGAATACGTCATTGTTCGCTGCTAGAAAAAGAACTGCTTTATTCCTTGTTATCAAGTTGCTAAACATTCTAGTAACGTTTTTCTCGTCTGCTGCCCTCTTTGGCGAAGTCAGACAATGAATAGACAAAAGGAGCTTTTTTCTCCTTATTCTTCGACAAAGACATTTTTATAATCATAGGCCGCGCCAACACTATGAACGATGAGGCCTTTGATTTTTGGCGACCGTAGATGTGCTTCAGCACTTTGGAAGAGTGGAATAACGCCTAAGTCGTCGTTTAAGATTTTTTCTGCTGCTACCATATTTTCCCAACGAGCTTCTGGATTGTTAGCATTTTCATTGGAGGCTTGTTCGATCAATTGATTGTAGTCATCATTTAGCCACTTTCCACGATTATAGGAACTGTCTTTTTTGAACAATTCCAAAAAGTTGATTGGATCTGCATAATCCCCGATCCAGTTGTTCATGACCATCTCAAAATCGCCGCTATTTGAACGATCCAAGCGCACAGAAAATGGAACGTTTGTGACTTCGACAGTCAGCCCATCCAGTGTTTGCTGCAAGGTACCTTGAATGTATTCTGCCATTTTTTTCGATTGATCGGTATCTGATGTCAACAGTTCAAAAGACAATGTATCGATACCCAGTTCAGCTTTTGCCTTTTCCCAATATTCTTGGGCTTTTTCTTCGTCAAAGGCTAACGTGGTTGCCGCATCCTCGACAAAATCAGCCTTTGTCTCTGGATTAAACGCTAGGTCAGAAGGAACAAAACCGACCGCCGGTAAGGAGCCGTTACCTAAAATATTGTCAACGATTTGTTGTCGATTCATACTATACGAAATGGCTTGGCGCAGATTTGCATTTCGAAAAGGCGAATCTTCTGGTGCTTGATTCATTTCTAAATACTGAGTGGTTGCACTAGGCTGAACAATGTAATCAGGATGATTCACATTCTGCATCGCCAATTCACCGCTTAAAATAATGTCATCGGCTTGTCCGCTTTCGTACAAGTTATAAGCGGTCGATGAGTCTTTCACGACATCAAAGTTAATTGTTTCAAGTTTGACCGAATCAGCATCCCAATAATCGGGATTTTTCGCCAATGTCCATTGGATGTCGGTGCCTGGTCCAGCATAATTGGTCAATAGGAATGGTCCATTGTACGCCGCGTTTTCACTGGTTAAGGCATATTGGTCACCGAACTCTTCTACGACACGCTCGTTTTGCGGGAAGAAAGTTGGAAAAGCCAGTAAAGATAAAAAGTAAGGCGTCGGTTTTTCTAACGTGATTTTCAATTCATGATCATTGACTGCTTCGATCCCTAACTCGCTTTTATCTAGCGTACCATCTGAAATAGCGGCAGCGTTTTTAACGGGTGCCAGCATATAAGCATAATTGGAAGCAGTGGCTGGATCAACGGTGCGTTGCCAGCTAAAAACATAATCAGCTGCAGTAACTGGATCGGCATTGGACCATTTTGCCTCTTCCCGCAGTGAAATGGTGTAAGAAAGCCCATCTTCACTAACTTCAGCGTCTTCGCTTGCACCAGCGATCACAGGAACATTGTTTTCATCTAAGCGATAAAGACCTTCATAGGCGTTGTTTAACGTGATAAAGCTGTAAGAGTCGGTTGCTAAAGAAATATCTGCACTGCCCATCTCTGCCGAAAATTGCACATTGATCACTTGCTCTGCAGAAGAAGCGGCTGATGAATCCGTCTCGTTATCTTCATTGCCATTTTGACAAGCTGCTAAAAATAAGCTGCCTAGTAACACAAGCGATACTGCATATTTGCTACGTTTCCCCATTTTTACTCATCCCCTTCTAACATTCAGATAATTCAAAAAATTCTGTTTGTTGTACCGAGTTTACCGCATGTTTATGCAGCCTGTCAATTTAACACGACCAAAAAATGTAAGAGGTTACATGGTTGTGTCAGAAGCGCTCTTCTGAATGTAAAAAGTAGAAAAGAGCGACTTTATACTGAATATCGTTGAAAGGAGTCGTGCCAAGAAAGCATACAAAAAAGTCCTGATCTTCTAGTAATCAGAACTTTTGATACTTTCTTATACATCATTTCGCAGGTAAAATGGATAAAAAAACTTTCTTAATTTTCCTTCCCTTTCACACAAAAAAAGAAGACATAAATTTCGTCTTCATAGCGCTTTCTCAGAGCCTTCCCACTTTTTTGCCTTTCAACTCAAGGAATAAAAGAAATCTCCTCAGAAAGTAAAAAAAACGTATCTATTTTAAAATGGGAGTGGTACACTAAACAAACGAAGAGTATTGCACGTGAGAAAAGAAAGACTTCCCCAAGTATCCATTTTCTCCAATACTCTTCGGACTCTTCAGTACGTATATTAATTATACGTACTTTTTTCATTTGTTCAAGGCTTTTGAATGATTTAATCAAAAAGTGAAAATCGATAAAAATGTACAAATTCCTTACGCTAATTGACAATGATTCTCAATTAGCGCTATACTAAATGAAATCACTCACAGTCAAAGGAGGAATTTCATGTATATCCGTACCGTCGCATTTGAAGTCATTCCAGAAGGCAAAGACATCTTTCTAGCTAAAATGAAAAAAGATACCGCCTCAATGAAAACATTTGCTGGCTGTCACTCTGCTGAAGCTTGGTTTTCAGAATCAAAAGACAGCCTCGTTTTCCAGTTGGTGTCAAAATGGACTGAGAAAAAAGCATTTCAAGCTTGGTTAAAACGCCCCGAACATCTGCAAAAGCACCGAGAGGCGTATCGAGCAGAAAAGGAAGGAACTGCAAAACCGAGCCTTGTTTTGTCCAAAACAGGTCAAGAATTTGTCTTGATCGATGAAGAGCCTACTCCTAGTTAAACGATACAAGCGATCCACCAAAGCTGATTCCGTTCGCTTTGGTGGATCGCTTTCTTGTTCAGTGTCTTTCTTTTCTATTCCACCGTTCGCTCGTTCAGGGTTCTTCCTTGCTGATCTTTTAATTGAAGCCAGCCATTGGTTCCCCCATAGTAAAGAAACATGCCGACCTCATTGACACTTTTTAATACGACGTCTTCAATCGTTCGTCCCTCTTTGATCGCTGATTGATTCTCTTGCCGTATCTTTTCTGCTAATCGAGCTGAAAAGCCCACCGAGCCGTCTTTGTTCAAAGGAACCTCTTGACGCAAAGTAGCGCCTTTTTCAATTCGAACCTCGTTGCGTTTCTGCCAATAGACCGTTGCTGTACTTCCTTGATAATCCACCATAAAGGGTTCATCTTGTAATTCTTTTGACCATTTATGACGAGGCTTGCCCCCTTTTTTCACCGCTTTCGTTTCCTTTTTGCTGGTAGATACATAACCCAGAAAATCGATCAAGCAATCAAATGGTTCCGCACAAACAGCGACCCCTTGTTGCAGTTCCTGTGGAATCACGATAGGTGCGTTGGAAGCATTGGACAGTTGATATTTCTCTTGATAATAGGCTGCTAAGTATGGCGCCATGATCTCCCAAGGTGGTGTAAGGATCATTAAGCGATCATATTCTTGCTTGTCATCAAATGTTTTCTCATCTGCAACTGATAGTAATTGGCCTTCTTTTATGGCTAAAAGGACGGTATTGTCTTTTGTTTCAATAAGTTTTCCTTTAACAATTTGCAGTTGCCCTGCTTCCTTCGGCAATTCAAAAAGCATCTGTTTGTCATCAATGACCGTTTTTTCTAATTCCATTTCGCTCCCTGCTTTCTGCTAGTTTCTCGCCCATTATAGCATGTATTTTTCTACGCAGCGGTGTCCAAGAATCAAAAAAAGAGGCTGCTTCCAAGAAACAGCCCCTTTGTTAAGGGAATTGGTTTACGTGCATGGCTTCGCTTGATTGGGATTAACCCTTAGCTAGAAAAGCATTCAACCAATGCTGGTTGATAGATCTCGTTGTATTTTGCCACAACTCGTCCACAACGTTCTTCAAGCTCGTCATGATCAGTCTCTTCATAACGGATCACATGCAAAACGGCACAACGTTCCATTTTTCTGACCACTTCTCCGATAACGCGGCTTTCTAAGCCGACTGGTTTACATTCATATGCTTTACCTAATACAATTGTTTCTGCTTCCATAATGCGCTCCTTACTACTCGTTTCTCTAATTGTATTATCATCTTATCATCTAATTCTAATAAAATAAAGCGATATGCATGTCTATTTAAAACAAAAATGAAAAAAGTGCCCATTATTCAATGAACACTTGCTTTGTAAACGTTATATTGTTTTTTGCTAATTATTAAGAAATGACGATTTATTTACGACTCGCTACTAGGATCGCCGCAAATTCTTCAAGATATTTCTGATCGATCGCATCATAGCTGTTCGTTTTGCCACTATCGATATCCAAAACACCAATCAATTGATCATCAGCTATCATAGGAACAACGATTTCAGACATAGCTGCCGAGTCACAAGAGATATAGTTCTCATGTTCTTTGACATTCGGGACGATCAATGTCGTTTGTTTTGCCGCTGACTCTCCACAAACCCCTTTGCCCATAGTGATTCTGGTGCAAGATACTCTTCCTTGGAACGGGCCTAAGATCAGTTCGCCTTCTTCAAACAAATAGTAGCCGGCAAACACCGTATCTTCCAATGTTTCATTTAATAAAGCAGAAGAGTTTGCTAGATTAGCGATCCAATTACTCTCTGCTTCTAGTAATCCTTTTAATTGCAGAAGCATCAATTCATACGCTTCGATTTTTTTATTCATTTTCTCACCTCTGTCCTTGATTATAAGCAAAGACAGAGGATTTGTCTTGTCTAAATTACTGAGTATGGGAAACAATAATGTAAAAAAAGAACTGTTGCCTAAAATAGCCTATCCATCCACTCGTACCAATAGTCAACGCTACTCATGGCATTTCCTTCTCAGTCGTCTTTGAAAACTTACTAGGCATCAATCACAGTAAAGCGGGTGTTTTCATGTTGTACTGTTTCGATCTCATCGATAATTGCCTTAGCTAACGTACCGCTAGATGTCACCGATTGCTTTTGTTCGTTGAATAGTAAGTGATCTTTCCCTAAAATCGCTGGTTTAGCTGGTCCTTCTTGAAAGACATTCCCAGGAGAAATCCCCACCCAAGGGACATTTTTGACTGTTTCTAAAAAGAGATATTCGTCTAGCTGATTTTCTGGAATCGCAATCCAACTTTCGCTTCCTGGTGCTTTTTTCAACTCAGAGAGATTACGTTCCCCCGCTTCATTGAATAAACTGCCGGCTCCTAAGATGAAGAACAAACGAGTGTTTTTTTCTCGAAACAGGTGCACTAATTTTGCTGCCAGATCCACATGCAAGTAAGCTTTGTCAGGACTTGTCGCAAACGCGTCAACAAGCACATCAAAGTCACTGAGCTCTTCTTCTGTGAGAGAAAAAGCATCCTTTGTAAGTGTTTTGACCGTCTCACCAAGTTGTTCTTTGGCCTTCGCTTCATTTCTCACGATAGCAGTCACTTCGTGTCCTCTCTGTACTGCTTCTTGATAAATTGCTGAACCTGCATTCCCTGTTGCGCCAATAATACCGATTTTCATAATGATCATCCTTCCTACTTTTGTTTTTTCAAAATCAGTTGTTACTAATTAAGTTACAACTAGAGTATAAAAGAAACTTTCTTCCCTGTCAAGAATTTGCCTAGCAGGTGAAAGTTCTTTTTTTACAGCCTTCCATGTGACTCTTTTAATGATTGGCTTCTACTTGAATGCCGTCAATGATGGATTGCAGCGAGATAGCGCTCATTTCCTGCTCAATTTTCTTTTGCAGCACATCGTAAGTTTCCTCTAATACCGTCTGGATATTCCCCCCAATCAAGCAATTGGGATTGGTCTTTTTGTCCGCATGCAAAAGATGCTGATCTTTTTCAACACTCGCATAGATGTCCAACAAAGAAATCTCATTTGGTTCCTTCGTTAGTTTAGGGTTTGGTTTTCCTCTTTGGCTTTCGATCAATCCGGCAATACGCAGATCACTCATAATCCGGCGAACATAGGCAGGATTCGTTTCAACACTCTGGGCGATCCGATCACTTGATAGATCAGTTCCTTTAAAGAGGTGGATGTAAGCGAGGATGTGAATGGCGTCGCTGTATTTCGTTGAATATTTCACTTCGTCTCCACTCCTTTTTCTTGTATCATACCTCTTTTTTCAGATTTAGACAAAGGGTACTGACCAATCTTACAAAACTCGAGGATCCCATCAAGAAAAAGCAGCCCTCAAAAAGTTAGCACAAAAGCCTAACTTCTTGAGGGAACTGCATACTGAACCATTTTTTTCCTTTTTATTTAAACGAGCACTTTGCTAATAGCCCTTCATCCAAGCAGACTCAATCTGATTGCCGTCAGGATCAACGATTTCATAGCCGACCATCATGTCCTCTGGAATCCCCATATCAACTTGGAACGACTGTCCACCATTTTCTTCAGCAATTTTCGCAAAATTCTTTGCTTCTTCTGGTGTGTCAAAACTAAACGCGATCAATGCGCCACTCGTCTTCTTTGTATCTGCAATACTTCTACCATTTAGAAATTGTTGGTAAAACGCATGTTCTAATAGCATTAACCAAATCGATTCACTCCAAACCATTCCACTGCTGGTCTCGTTTGAGAACTCTTCATTTTTTACAAACCCCAGCGCTTCATAAAAGGATGTTGCACGTTTGATATCAGTGACAGGCAAGTTAATAAACACCATTTTGTTCGCCATTTTCTTGCTCCCTTTCTTTGGTAAGCTGCACTGCTGAATCCGTTCTCATTATAGCACCTATCGGTTCATTCACAAAAACATCAGTCTTTATCATCTGCTGCTAGTTTGAATAACCTGATCCAAAAAATTTTTTCAAGTAAAAAAGGCCTTGCACGCATAGGCCTTTTAGCTTTTCTCATCTTATGAAAAAGTAACTTGATAAGCATTAGCAAAGAATCATGTTTTCGCTAATACAATCAGCCCAAACTACTTTATTTAATACTCAAAGCTCAAGTCTTGAGTCGATCACGGTTACTTTCCCACGATAAATTTTTCGATACTCTTTGGGCGTATAAGAAGTTGCTTTTTTAAATTTCTTACTAAAATAATTTGGATCATTGAATCCTACTCTAACAGAAATTTCACTGATTGATCGATCACTTGTTGAGAGTTCTTTTTTGGCAACTTCAATGCGATAAATCATCAAGTACAATGAAAAGGTCATTCCTAATGTATTCTTGATCAAACGGCTGGTGTGATACCGACTTAAATGCAGGTGATCTGCTAAAGTGTCTAACGTAATATGTTCTCTATAATTTTCATGAATATAGCGCAATATCTTATGTCTTAAAGAAAGCGAAGGAGAAGCTTCATTGTTTTTCTCGACGTGCAGCAAGGAAATCTGATTGATGGATTGACTCCCTCGGTCCAATGCATAAACAAAATCATTGGTGATCGGTTCGACCAAATAATCGATCAAGTCGTAACGCAACGCTTTTTGAGCGATAGCAAAACTTTCTACTGCAGAATACAAAATTGCTTTTGCATTCGGATAAAAAGAAAGCAACTCTTTGTATAATTCAAAACAGTCCTCTTCGCCATCCGCATTGATCACTGCAATGTCAACCATCTGCTCAAGACAGGTACGCTGAAGTGTTTTTTTCGAATCAATCATTGGAAGCAAGATGACATTTGGGAAATGACGATCAATCAAACGAATCATCTCGCTAACTGCTCTTCGTTCTTCGCTGTCAATGATCAATAAATTACACACGAAATTTTCTCCTTCGCTAAAAATTCATAGTTGGTTTCTCTATTTTCGTTTATTTCTCTTGAAAATCAATGACCATCCGTCCTTTGATTTTTCCTGAAAGCATTTCATCAAAAATATCGTTGATCTCTTCTAACTGACGCATGACTACTTTAGGAACAACTTTTCCTTCCGCCGCAAATTGGAAAGCTTCTGCTAAATCAGTTCGTGTTCCAACAAGGGAACCGACAATCTTAATCCCATCCAATACAAGTCGAGGAATGTTCAAGTCCATGCTTTCTGGTGGGAGACCGACCGCTACAATCGTACCGCCCGCACGAACAGCATCAACAGCAGAATTGAAGGCTGCTTTTGAAACAGCAGTTACTACAGCTGCATGTGCGCCGCCGGTTGCTTCTTGAATGATTTTTGCCGCATCTTCTTTCGCAGGATTGATTACAAGATCAGCGCCATGATCTTTTGCGAAGTCCAACTGTTTGTCGTTGATATCGATTCCAATCACTTTTGCATTAAAGACATTTTTGGCATATTGTAAGGCTAGGTTTCCTAATCCCCCTAAACCATAGATGGCGATCCATTGACCTGGTTTAATGTCAGAAACTTTTACCGCTTTATATGTTGTTACACCTGCACAAGTAATGCTGCTGGCTTCAGCAGAACCTAAGTCCTCTGGAACTTTCACTGCATAGTCAGCTACAACGATACATTCTTCAGCCATACCACCATCTACAGAATAGCCGGCATTTCTAACCGAACGGCATAATGATTCATTCCCGTTCACACAGTATTCGCATGATCCACAGCTTTC
Organism: Enterococcus sp. DIV1368d; assembly: GCF_050542975.1. NCBI lineage: Bacteria > Bacillati > Bacillota > Bacilli > Lactobacillales > Enterococcaceae > Enterococcus > Enterococcus sp. DIV1368d. Next base: position 2,541,856 of record NZ_CP172939.1, read on the forward strand.
ATACAACCAAGCGACACTTGCACGGTCACCGATTGCTAGAGAAGTAACATCATCACCGATTGCAACCACTTTACCGATTCCCTCGTGTCCGAGTACGATCCCAGATGCATCTCCAAAGTCGCCATCTTTTACATGCAAGTCAGTATGGCAGACACCGCAACACTCCATTTTCAATAATGCTTCATTCGGACGAAGCGCTCTTAATTCTTTTTCCTCGATTTTTACAACCTTATCTTTTGATACTACAGCTGCTTTCACAAAGACACCTCTTTCAATTCGATTAAATAAAGAACTTCCTTTTATTTGTGAAGTAATTAACTAACAAATAGAGGTCAGCAATAGCTAGATAAAAGAAAGTTCTCTATCGAGAAGATTACCATAGAAATCATCAAAAAAAGGGGAATTTATTGCTTTTTTTCTGTAATCATTTATTAGAAAACAATAATGAAATCATTCAAATTTTTTTCTTTGACTCCAAGTTACATAGAATTAAAAATAAAAAGAGAGAGATAATTTATCTCTATAAATAACAATCGTTTCAATAAAAAACACCAAGACGATCTGATAGAAGACTGAATGAAGCATTGAGGGAAGTTGGATAGAAGTTTCAGAAACGGCAGGCGGTTTGAATGACAAACCGTCTCCAGGCGTCATTTGCGCATGCTCCACTTGAAACATCGTAAGAAACGGCTAACGAATAGAAATAATTATTTTTGTTAGCACTACGTTTGCTCTTGAAGGAAAACCTGAATGGAATTTTTTAGAGAACGTCATTTCTTGATGTGCCTTTTTCTTGACCTAAAGTTAACTTTAACATTTATACTAACAATACTAACTTAAGAAAGAAGGATTTATATGAGAGCAGCAATTTTTGAAAAAGCAGGATTAGTTAAAGTGGAAGAAGTAAAAAAGCCAACTTTGCAAGCAGCCGATGATGTTATTATTAAAGTTGTCCGAGCATGTGTTTGCGGTTCTGATCTTTGGTCGTATGCCCATGGCGATAGTAAAGAACCTCATTCAGTTAATGATGGTCATGAGGCATTAGGCATCGTTGAAGAAATCGGTCCAGACATTACGACTGTAAAACCTGGAGATTTTGTCATCGTCCCCTTCACCCATGGTTGTGGTGAATGTGATGCTTGCCGTGCCGGCTTTGATGGCACATGCGACCGTCATCAAGGTACAACGAATTGGTCTAACGGTTTCCAATCTGAGTATATTAACTTCCATTACGGCAACTGGGCCCTTGTAAAAGTTCCAGGTCAGCCAGCTGATTATACGGAAGGTATGATCAAGTCTCTTTTAACTTTGGCAGATGTTATGCCCACAGGATATCATGCGGCACGTTGTGCACATGTAGAAAAAGGGGATAAAGTCGTCGTGATTGGCGATGGTGCCGTAGGACAATGTGCTGTCATCGCGGCAAAAATGCGTGGGGCTTCCCAAATTATTTTAATGAGCCGTCATAAAGATCGACAAGAAATGGCTCTTCAATCAGGTGCTACAGCTGTTGTGGCTGAGCGTGGTGAAGAGGGAATCGCGAAGGTACGCGAGATCCTTGGCGGAGGCGCGGATGCTGCTCTTGAATGTGTTGGTACAGAAGCTGCCATTACACAAGCCCTTGGTGTATTGCATAATGGTGGTCGTGTAGGTTATGTCGGCGTCCCTCACTATGACAATCGACCAATCGGTTCCACTTTTGCTCAAAACATTTCCATTGCGGGAGGATCTGCATCGGTCACAACATATGATAAGGAAATCCTGTTAAAAGCGGTGCTTGATGGTACTATCAATCCAGGCCGCGTTTTCACCCAAACCTATGATTTAGATGATATCAACCAAGCCTATGCCGATATGCAGGAACGAAAAACGATCAAATCTATGGTTGTTGTTTCAAGGGATGAATAGACAAAGCTAATTAAAAAAAGCTCGTCCTAACAATGGACAGCCTCTCGATAGACAAAGTACTATAACCAGTACTTTGTCTTTTTATCTATGAAGAAAGAAAACACTGTAACAGCCTACCCTTTTTCCCACAATTAATCAATTCTAGAACTTTAAAATGATAGAACATAACGCCAAACAAAAGAAAAAAGCCCTTGAAATCAAGGGCTTTTGCTTCATCTGATAATAAATGATTAACGACGAATTTCTTTGATACGAGCTGCTTTTCCGTGTAATGCACGCAAGTAGTACAATTTTGCACGACGTACTTTACCGTAACGAACAACTTCGATTTGTGCAACACGTGGTGTGTGCAATGGGAAGGTACGTTCAACACCTACACCGTTTGATACTTTACGAACTGTATAAGTTTCGCTGATACCAGCACCGCGGCGTTTGATGACAACACCTTCAAATAACTGAATACGTTCGCGAGTTCCTTCGACAACTTTCGCGTGAACGCGAACAGTGTCCCCAGGACGGAAAGCTGGGATGTCAGTACGTAATTGTTCTTGAGTTAGTTCTTGAATCAATGGATTCATGTTTATCATTCTCCTTATTCCCAAACATTCTTAAAGCATGAAAGCTCCAGCGGAACATCGTAATAGTTGAGTTTACACTCACTGAAATATCTTACCACAGTCGACCACAGGCTGTAAAGAGAATTTTCTTGTCATAGCGCAGAATATCAAAAAAACTGGCACTATTTTAGTTGCCAGTCTTCGCTTCGTCTTCAATTTCTTTTAAAAGCTTCTGCATTTCAGCGGTCAGCGGATAAGTTTCCAGCATATCTGGACGTCGCTGATACGTTCGGCGCAATGATTCTTTTAATTGCCACTGCTCGATCAGTTTATGATTGCCATTCATCAAAACTTCCGGCACTTTCATGCCTTTGAACTCTGCCGGGCGTGTATATTGCGGATGCTCTAATAAACCAGTGGAATGAGAATCAGTTTGTGCGGAGGTTTGATTGCCCAAAACTTCTGGTAATAGCCTGACCGTCGCATCGATCATGACCATTGCCCCCAATTCGCCGCCAGTCAAGACGTAATCCCCCAGTGACACTTCATCAGTGACCAATGAACGGATTCGTTCATCATAGCCTTCATAGTGACCGCAAATAAAAACAAGGTGCTCTTCGGTAGAGAATTCTTCCGCCATCTTTTGATCAAAGGGTTTTCCCGCTGGGTCTAATAGGATCACCCGCTTTTTCGTTTCTGGTGTTGCTTCTTCGATCGCTTTGATATTGTCATAGACAGGTTGGACTTTTAATAACATTCCTGCTCCGCCACCATAAGGATAGTCATCCACTGTTTGATGTTTGTTGTCAGAATAATCACGGAAATTAGAGACGTTGATTTCTAACAGTTCCTTTTCCCGTGCTTTGCCGATGATCGACTCTCCTAGAGGCCCTTCAAACATTCGTGGAAATAGTGTCAGCACATCAATTCTCATCGTCTAACAACCCTTCTGGGATTTCCACAGTGACCTGACCATTTTCAAGATCGATCGTGTGGACAACCGACTCGATATAAGGAATCAAGGCATCCTTCTTCCCTTTTCGCTGTACCACCCAAACATCATTGGCGCCTGGTGAAAGGATCTCTTTGACTTTACCAATGACTGTGCCATCCTCTTCGACGACTTCCAGACCAATAATTTCATGGTAGTAAAACTCATTTTCTGCTAGATCCACCAAATCATCCTTGGTAACTTTTAAAATGCCGTTACGAAACGGTTCAACGTCGTTGATGTTGGGATAGCCCTCAAACGTTAACAAATCAAAATTTTTATGTTTGCGATGACCTGAAACAATCAATGGTAATGGCTCTTTATTTTCACGAAAAAGTGTCAATTCAGCCCCTTTACGGTAGCGTTCTTCTGGAAAATCCGTTTGTGATATCACTCGTACTTCTCCACGGATCCCATGTGTATTGACGATTTTCCCTACGTTTAAATATTCTGTCACGTTCGTTCCCCATTTCTTCTAACTTCTGTTCTATTTTAGCATAGCAAAGTAGCGAATTCTAGCCGTTTCCTAGCGCCCCCTGTTTTCCTCAAAATCATCGCGCGAAAAACACCCCTTCGACGCTTGATCAAAGGGGCAATGTCCTAATCTGAAACTTATTGATTCATTGAAACGGCCATTTCCAATGCGGAACGTGCATCTTGATGTTGCACCGTTCGAAGCATCTTTTCTTGTTGCCAGACCACGGTAGTTGCTGTATGGTCATTTTTTCCCATATCGATAGTGATTTGACCGACCTCAGGTGCTGGAAGCATGGCTTCTTCTAGATACGCTACCACTTCTTTGGCAACCGGCACAGGATCTTGTTCCTCTTGGTTGACTGCTCGAACAGTCAATGACCAATTTCCTTCTTGCCAACTTAAATAACTGGAGCCAGCAGCTCCTTGCATATGCCCAGTAATGCCATATCCGAGATCAACGGCTTGTCCGCCATCATCCGCTGTTACATTGACCGCTGCAGCCGCTTCATCCGCTGATTGATACTCTTTTGATTGAAAAGCAGCAAGCGGTGTTTCCTCGTTCAAAGCCTTGTCATTGAGAGACAATTGCTGATCAAGTCCATAATAAAGAATCGAGGCATCGGATTGACTGCCAGCTGTGGCCGCATTCAACACTTTACCCGAAGCAAGCGGAACGTCCTTTGGCAAGACAAGATCAGGGAATACCGCTTGTATTTGGCTATAGATGTCTGTGGTGCTACTCGTATTTGAAGAATCCTCAGAAACCGCCTGACTAGTCGATGCAGTTGATTGACTGGTTTCTGATTGACTACTTTTTTGTGTTTGGGTACTTTCCACCATAGTCGTTGCTGTTGTTTCAGCTGTACTGGCTTGACTGGTTTCTTGGTCTTTTTGATTAGTACAGCCAGCCAAGGTTCCGATCGTTAGCAGCGTAACAAATAATCCTAGTTCTTTTTTCATGATGTTCCCCTCCTTATACAAAGGATACCCCTCAATAAAAAAAATGACAAACAAGTCAGATTGTCTGTCATTTTTTTGTCGATTTTTTAAAGATTGGTGACCCAATTTTGCAGTGATTGGAAGCCGTCCTTGATCCATTGCCAAACTTGATTGGCGATCGTCGATAGGTCGCCCCAACGAAAGTTTTGTGTCCATTGGTTCAATTGGGTCATGATCTCCTCACGATAGACCCAAATTAAAAAGAGCAACAACAAGATCCCTAGCGTTCGCCAAAGAAAAGAACCGATTTTATAAATAAAGACGAGAATCAAAAGAACGACGATCCATGCGATTAGTTGAGACATACAAGCACCTCCTCATTTTTGATTATCTCAAAACCATCCTTTTTTGTCCTCCATCTTAAGCATGAATTTTACAAAAAAAGCATTTCTCTTTGAGAAATGCTTTACACTCTTGCTTATTTACCATCAATGATATTCAAACGAACTTTTTTCGGTCCATTTGTCCGTACACTGTAAACGATCGTTCGAATTGCTTTGGCAACCCGACCTTGTTTACCGATGATACGACCAATATCTTCTGGTGCCACAGTAAGATTATATTCCAAGAAATCATCTGACTCTACCAGCTCAAGCTTGATATCCTCAGGTTTGGTAACAAGTGGTGAAACGATCGTTAAGACTAATTCTTGCAAATCTTTCATCCAAAGTCACCTTATTTCTTAGTGAATTTTGCTTCGTGGTGTTTTTTCATAACGCCTTCTTTAGAAAGGATGTTACGAACTGTATCTGAAGGTTGCGCACCTTTAGATAACCAATCAAGAACTAGATCTTCTTTGATTGTTACTTCAGCTGGGTCTAGTAAAGGATTGTAAGTACCAACTGTTTCGATGAAACGTCCGTCACGAGGAGAACGTGAATCTGCTACGACGATACGGTAAAAAGGTTTCTTTTTAGAACCCATGCGTTTTAAACGAATTTTTACTGCCATTATTTACACCTCCATTGATTTAATCACAAGAGCTAGTTTAACAGGTTTTTCTGATGGTGTAAAGAGTTTTTTCTTTACAGCTGAAAAAAGTTTTTCTTTCCTGTTTTTTCGGCATGGTTATCTTTTGCCAGAATGAATCTGGACGCGTATCATGAATATTAGAGAAACCTTTTTAAGGTCAAATCGTTTTATTTGCACCATCCACTTACTTTTGGTAAGCTAAATGAGTAGAAAACAACAAGGAGGAATTTTACATGACAAAAAAAATCGGTTTTATCGTCGGCAGCTTGCGGGAAGGTTCTTACAATAAACTCGTAGCGAAAAAATTCGCATCACTATTACCAGAAGGTTTTGAAGCATCTTTCATCGAGATCGGCAATTTGCCTTTTTACAATGAAGATTTGGAAGTTGAAGGAAAAGTTCCTGCTGAATGGACAGCATTTCGTGAAGCATTAAGCGCCGTTGATGGTGTCTTCTTCTTTACACCAGAATACAACCGCTCTGTTCCTGCAGCCTTGAAAAATGCTTTAGACGTTGGTTCTCGTCCTTACGGTGCGAGCAGTTGGGGTGGCAAACCAGCCTTAGTCGTCAGCGTTTCTCCAGGAGCGATCGCTGGATTTGGTGCGAACCATCATTTGCGTCAATCATTAGTCTTTTTGGATATGCCTACTCTGCAACAACCAGAAGCCTACATTGGCGGTATCACAAACTTGATCGATGAAAACAATGAAATCAATCCAGATACAGTAAGCTTCTTCGAAACGATCCTTGCAAAATATATTGAATTCTTTCAACGATTCAACTAATGAAGAATCCATACAAAAAGACCAAGAAACTCGGCACTGAGTTTCTTGGTCTTTTTTACTGTGAAGAATAATCGTTTGCGCTTTTTACTCGCTGCCTGACACAGACTTTCGGACAAAATGGAGTTCTGTCAGTTCCCCCATCTGTTTTGTTTCAACAAACGTCAAGCGTCTCGAGTAATCCCCCGGTTCAAACAGTCGCTTGCCTTCTCCTAAAAACACCGGCGCGATTTGAATAAACCATTCATCGATCAAATCAGCTTCCAGCAATGGTTTTAGTAAGGAACCTCCCCCTACTACCCATACGTTTTCCTCTTGTTTTAATGCTGAAACAAATGCCACTGGATCCGTTGACACTAGCGTTGCATCTGGCAACGGTTCTTTTTGTGTTCGGGAAAAAACATAGTTTGTCGTTTCGGGATACAACAGTCCACCATCCATAAGTTTTTTTGCTTCTTGATAGGTCTTTCTCCCCATCACTGTCGCATCGATGGTTGCAAAAAATGCTTCATAAGTCGTGGCGACACCGGTATCGGTTTGAAACAGCCAGTCCAGTTGATCCTTCAGACCTGCTAAATAGCCATCGAGGCTGATCGCACCATAGAATATCACTTTTCCCATTATGCTCGCTCCTTTATTCTTTGTTTGCTGCTGATGTTCGACAAACACAAGTGACTAAATGGTCGTTGACCATGCCGACAGCTTCCATAAAGGCGTAAATAATGGTCGTTCCGACAAATTTAAACCCTCGCTTTTTCAAATCTTTCGCTAGCTGATCAGAGATTTCCGAATGGGTCGGTACATCGGATTGCTGCTCAAATTCATTAATGATCGGCTGATGATCGACATATCGCCACAAGAATGCGGAGAAACTACCATATTCTTGCTGGATTTTTAAAACTTCTTGGGCATTGCTGATCGCCGCTTCAATCTTTCGCCGATTGCGGATGATTCCTGGATTCATCATCAGTTCTTCCACTTTTTCTTCCGTATAGTTCGCTACTTTGGTGATTTCAAACTGATCATACGCCGCATCAAAATTCGCCATTTTATTTAAAATCGTTTGCCAGCTCAACCCTGCTTGATTCATATCTAACACCAATTTTCGAAACAACTGCTGATCCTCATACTCAGGTTTCCCCCAGATTGTATCATGATACTCCTGCATCACTGGTGTACTGTTGGCCCACTCACATCGTTCCATTGTCCTCATCAGCTCCTTTTTGTTTATTTTATCATAAAAGACTTTACTTCCACTAGTGTACTACGTATACTAGTACACATAAATGAAAGGAGCTGATTTTGTGGTTCGCATTAACAAAGCCAGCAGCAAACCTTACTATGAGCAATTGGTTTTAAGTATCAAAGAAGATATTCTGAACGGTGTTCTAACCGCTGGAGACCAAGTGCCTTCGGTTCGTGAAATGGCCAAGCACCTGTTGATGAATCCAAATACCGTCAGCAAAGCCTACAAAGTATTGGAAAATGAGCAAGTGCTTGTCACCATCAAAGGAAAAGGCACCTTTGTGAAAGTTACTGAGGATCTGCCACGCGATGAGATTCGGATCTTACAAGTGAAAGAACGTTTGAAAGAATTGGTGATCGAAGCACGCCATCTACAGATCAGCATGCGTGAGCTGAGCGATTGGATGAATGGCTTTGAACAAGAGTTAGGAGGCGATCCGCAGTGAAGATCGAACATGTGACCAAGAAAATGGAACAAACAATTATCTTAGAAAACGTGAACTTCTCTTTGGAAAAAGGAGAACTCGTAGGATTGATCGGCCGCAATGGTTCTGGGAAAACCACGTTGTTTCGGACGGTCGCTGGACATTATTTACTAGATGATGGCGAGATTTCAATCGATAACCAACGCCTGGATCAGCACCCGGAATTAAAAGAACAGCTTTTTTATATCGATGAAAAAGAAAACTTTCTGGCTGCCTACTCGTTAAAAAAAATCAATCAATTTTATCGGCTTGCTTATCCGAATTTTGATCAAAATCTTTATTTAGAATTGATGCAAAGCCATGGTCTGCCGCTAACGCTTTCTTACCGGCGAATGTCAAAAGGAATGCAAGGTCTTTATAAGATGATTCTAGCGATCGCCTCAAATGCGACGTTCTTACTGTTAGACGAACCTTTTGATGGTCTTGATGTGATCGTCCGTAAAAAAGTGATCGGACTATTGCTGGAAAGCCTCAGCGAGTCGAATCGTACTGCATTGATCGCTTCCCATAATCTAAATGAATTAGAGCATATTATCGATCGTGCCTTGTTGATCAAAGGGAAAACGATTGAAGGAGACTACCGTTTGGAAACGATTCGCGAACAATCTCGCAAACTTCAACTCGTCTTTCGCAGCAAGCAGATTCCTCCCCTTATCAAGCAGCGCTCCAAGCTGATTCAAAAACAAGGTCGAGTCTTGACCGCTTTGTTTGACAATTACACAAAAGAGTTGGCAGCTGAGATCCAGCAGCTTGACCCTTTGGTTTTCGAAGAATTGCCCTTGACCTTGGAAGATCTGTTTGAAGCAAATTTACGAAAAGAGGCATTAGTGGAAGGATAGAGGTGGAAAACGATGTTAAGCAATATATTTAAAGAACGCTACGGCAAGCTGCTGATCGGCTTTTGTTTTGTCTTACTCTTAATGTATCTTGGTGATGGCTGGCAATCACAAAAAGCCTGGCATCAGCAAGAACGCTATTTGACATCTGAAGAATTTATCAAAGATTTCAACGAAAATCGAGAGTACTATGTCAAAAGCTACAAGGGTGAAACCCCGGTTTACTTTGATTCGGCAACAGAGTACCGCGATGCGGTATTGACGATCAGCAATGAGTCCCCTGATGAGATTTATTACAATCGCCCTTATATGACCACCATGAATCAATTTGTGATTGTCTTCCTGTTTATTTGGGGCTTCTTGTCCTTTTTTGTCGATGGCCGCACCAATTTCAATCGCTTTTTATTTGCTTTACCCTTTAGCAGAAAGCACGTCTTTCACAAGAAACTGCTTTTTATCGGCTTACCCTTGACCGCTTGTTTAGTGTTGGGTCTGTTAGGTCATATCCTGATCGAATACACGATGATCCCAGCTCGCTATCTCGCTGTGCCGCTTCAAGACGTGCTGCTTTCTGCCCTTAGTACCTTGGCAACGAATCTGCTAGTATTTGCTGCAGGTCTCTTGTTAGGCGTTTTGCTGGGGAATCTGTTTACTGGCGTGCTCTCGGTCTTCTTCACTATTTCGCTAGGATCAATGGGGTATAGCTTTTTCCAATGTACCCGCGAGTTTTTTAGTTTTGTATTTCTTGGTCATGGGGATTTTCTGATTCCTTTTCAAACCTGGATCGATTGGCCGCAAGGATATGTCTACCCTTGGTGGCTGCTGCTCCTTTACCTCGGCTTGAGCGGCTTACTGATTCTTGCTGCCGAAAAAGTGTTCTCGAAAATCTCTTTAGAAAATGACGGTGATTATATAACGATCCCTAAATTGCGCGCACCAGTTTATTGGCTGCTTTCTTTGGGAACCTGGTTCTATTTATCCATGATTTCTTATTACCCACTAGAAATTTTTTACCGTAATCTTTATGAGGGGTATGATGTCAGTCTTTGGAACATTGCCCTTCGGCTCGGTTTATTACTGGTTGCCTGCTTATTCATCAGTTTGCTGCTTGTCTATCCTAAAGCGCTGATGAATTGGTGGTACAAACGAAAAAACAAACAAATCAGTGGAATATAAAAAAGCATCCCTGCAACATGTTCTTGTTGCAGGGATGCTTTTAAGTTTAATGTCTAGGTTTGTCGTCGTCTTTTTTGTCAAAGAAGTCATTTACTTTACGAGAAACATCATCCGCAAAATCTTCAACCTTATCTTTGGCTTTCCCATATTTATTTTGGGTTTTGCCTTTTAATTCTTCGGAGTCATCTCCTGTAAGTTTCCCTTTTGTTTCGGTTACTTTTCCTTCAATGCGATCTTTGTTTGTCATCGTAAAAAACTCCTTTCATACTTGCTATAAATTAATAGTAGCACCATTTAACAGAAAGCACGAATGTTCTGCTTCTATCCTATTCTTAGAGTTGTCCGCAACGATAGTTGATCGCTATTTTTGACTCTTGGACGATTTAGGATATTCGGTAGAAAGCTGGCTTTCTCTATAAAAAAGGATGTTCTCTAGATGTTTTATTTGATGTTCTTTGAAGGAGTTCATTTAAAGAGGACGCTGTGAGCATAAAAAAGCATGACCTGAAGAAGGCAATCTGAGGAGCTGCAGTTGCTAGAATCAGCAGGTACAGATTCTCGATTTGGTGCCTTTTCAGATCATGTTTTTTTAATTACACGAAGATAAGGTTCAGTTCTCAGTTCCTATCAGTGTTAAACGATTATTTGCGTTTTTTCTTTTTCTTCTTTTGTTTCTTGACCATGCGGTTCATGGCCATTTTTCCAAGTTTCCCTTTGACACCGCCGCCAAACATTTGATCCATGCCAGGAATGTTCATATTCCCTTTACTCATTTGCTGCATCATTTTGCGAGATTCTTTGAATTGTTTGATCATACGGTTGACTTCGACGACACTGTTTCCAGAACCAGCAGCAATACGGCGGCGACGGCTTGGATTCAACAAATCAGGATTTTCCCGTTCAGCTGGTGTCATAGAATAAACCATGGCTTTTTGTCGAGCAATTTGTTTCGGATCAACTTTGACATTTTCGATACCAGGCATTTGGCTCATTCCAGGAATCATTTTTAAGAGATCTTCAATTGGGCCCATGCCCATAACTTGATCGATCTGTTCGACAAAGTCATTGAAATCGAAGGAGTTTTCCTTCATTTTTTGAGCAAGCTCTTCTGCTTTTTTCTCGTCGTAATCTTTCTGTGCTTTTTCGATCAAAGTCAGCATATCACCCATACCGAGAATCCGACTAGACATCCGATCTGGATGGAATACTTCAAGGTCGGTCAATTTTTCACCGGTACCAGTGAACTTGATTGGAGCGCCCGTAACTTGACGAATCGACAATGCCGCCCCGCCACGAGTATCGCCATCTAGTTTGGTGATGACTACCCCTGTGATCCCCAGTTGTTGATTGAAGCTTTCCGCCACGTTGACAGCATCTTGTCCTGTCATCGCATCTACTACCAGTAAAATTTCATTTGGCTGTGCCAAGTCCTTGATTTGTTTTAGCTCTTCCATCAAGTTTTCGTCGATATGCAAACGACCCGCCGTATCGATCAAAACGTAGTCATTTTTCTTTTCCCGAGCCAAAGCCAACCCTTGGCGGACGATTTCAACTGGGCTGACATCAGTTCCCATATCAAAAACAGGTACATCCAATTGCTGCCCTAATACTTTCAACTGGTCGATCGCAGCTGGACGGTACACGTCACCAGCGATCATTAATGGACGTGCGTTTTCGGTTTTGATCAAATGGTTGGCTAATTTCCCAGCAAAGGTGGTTTTCCCTGCCCCTTGCAAACCAGCCATCATGATGATCGTTGGGATCTTCGGTGATTTTTCGATCCCAACTGTTTCTGATCCTAATGTTTTGGTTAATTCTTCATCAACGATCTTAACGATTTGTTGCGCTGGAGATAGGCTTTCTAATACTTCTACCCCCACTGCCCGTTCACGGACATTTTTGGTAAACTCTTTTACAACTTGCAGATTGACGTCGGCTTCTAATAAAGCTAGACGAATCTCACGCATCATTTCTTTTACATCTGCTTCAGATACTTTTCCTTTTCTGCGCAGTTTGCTCATTGCCTGCTGGAGGCGTTCAGTTAAACTTTCAAATGCCATTTTTTTTCATTCCTTTATTCTTCAATTTCTTGGAGCTGTTGAATAAACCCCTGTAAGGTTTCGTCTTTTGGATAGTGGGTTTTCGTATACTCGCTTAGCTGATCCAGCAAGTCTTCCCGCATGATATAATCCGAAAACATATGTAGTTTTTTTTCATAGTCTTCTAAAATACGTTCGGTGCGTTTGATGTTGTCATAGACTGCTTGACGGCTAACTTGATACTCTTCAGCGATTTCTCCTAGAGAAAAATCATCTGCGTAATACAATTCCATGTAATTCATCTGTTTTTCCGTCAATAACGTGGAATAAAACTCAAACAACGCATTCATGCGATTGGTCTTTTCAATTTCCATTTGCTTCCTCCTGTTTTGCAAGCCATTCGACATCGGACAAAACAGTCATGCCTTGTTGTCGAAAATAGGCACAAGCGACACCGACCCCTGTTTTTTTGATTCCAGAAAAATTGCCATCATAAATCGTCTGACTGCCACAAGAGGGACTTTTCTCTTTTAAGATCAGTTGGGTGATGCCTTGCTCTTGTAATTTTTGATAAGCAATTTTCGCGCCTTTAGTAAATTGTTCCGTCACGTCTTCTCCTGAAATGGTGACGACCTTCGCTCGCTGCGCCCAAACATCCACCCCATCGCCACCGACGATTTCGGCCGGTTCACGTGGAATCGGCAAGCCGCCAAGAACTTCTGGACAGACCATCATGGCTTGACCCGCACGAACAAGTTCGATCAATTGTGGTACTGCTTGATGTTTTCCATCGTAGCGGCAAAGGGCACCGCCTAGACACGCACTGATTCCAATCATTTAGCACCCTCAGCTTTCCTATGAAATCGTCCTTTATTATAGCATTTATTTAGTGGTTGCAATAGTACCAATTGTCTATTCATGCTAAAATAGGACTTGTTCGTTGAAATTTAATCGTTTCTTGAAAAAAAGAAACGAAAGGAGTCTATCATGAAAAAAATACTCGTTGTCGATGATGAACCTTCAATCGTCACACTTTTAACCTTTAATTTAGAAAAAGAGGGCTACCAAGTCGTTTCCGCCTCAGATGGTCAAAAAGCCTTCGACTTGGCGTTGTCAAAACCTTTTGACTTTATCATCTTGGATGTCATGCTGCCGAATTTGGACGGCATCGAAATCACAAAGAAATTACGGCAAGAAAAAATCGAGACACCGATCCTCGTCTTGACCGCAAAAGATGATCCGATCGACCGGATTTTGGGTTTAGAGATCGGGGCTGACGACTACTTGACGAAACCCTTCAGCCCTCGAGAAGTATTGGCTCGAATGAAGGCCATCTTCCGTCGCTTAGAACCTCGTCAACAAGCACGAGAAGAAGATCAACCTGCAGAAATCTTGCAAATCGGCGGAATTCAAGCCGATCTGACCAATTTCCAGGTCAGTGTGGATGGGGAGAAAATCTTCCTGACCCCGAAAGAGTTCGAGCTGCTGGTTTACTTTATGAAACGTAAAGGCCGCGTGATCGATCGCGATACCTTACTCAATCGTATTTGGAATTTTGACTTTGATGGACAAAGTCGCATCGTGGATGTTCACATCAGTCATTTAAGAGAAAAATTGGAAGCTGATCCCAAGCGTCCAGAATACTTGGTGACCGTTCGAGGATTTGGGTATAAATTTCAGGAGCCGACCCAATGAATAAACGCTATGGCTATGGTTTATGGTCAATCGGTCTATTGCTGATTTTTTTCCTGTGTTGGCAAGTTCTAAGCAGTTTTTACCGTCAGCAAGTCATCGCCCAGCAAGTGGATTTTCTGCAAGAGAAAGCCGCTGTGTTTTTGAATCTCTCAGATAACCAAACCGCAGCGCTCGAACAATTTGCCGATGCCTATGTTCAAGACAGCAATAGCCGCATCACTTTGTTAGATGATCAAGGCCAAATCATTTTCGATACTTATGATCATACTCTCCATGAAAATCGCTCCGATCGTCCAGAAGTTCAAGCCGTTTTGCGCGGAAGCGCCGTTGGACAATCGTTGCGGGAAAGCGACACCTTGCATGAAGAATTGCTTTACGTGGCGATTCCTGTCAAAGAAGATGGAAACTTAACTCAAATCTTGCGGATCGCAGAACCGACTGCTGCTTTTTTTGCGAAAAACCAAGGAATCAAGCAATCGATCTTGATTGTCTATCTTGTCTTTTGTTTCTTGATCAGCCTGCTGATTTTTCACACGCTGCGTCAGCGGAATCGTCCAATCCAAACGATTCTGCCCGTCGTAAAAAAAATGATCACCTCGCCCGATCAACAAGCAATCATTATGCAAGAAACCCCTGAACATGACGAGTTGTATCAACTGATCAATCAGCTGAGCGAACAAATGAGCCAGACCTATCGGGCCTATGCGGCATCTGAACAACAGTTGTACGGCTTGCTCAGTGAACTGATGATCGGTGTCTTTATCATTAATGAAGAAAATCAACTATTGCTGTTGAATCCGACGATGCAAGAACAGTTGGGGATGGAAAATGCGCCAACCTTGCCGCAGCCCTTCACTGAAGTGATCCATGACACACAACTGATCCAATTGATCTATCAATTTAACGACGAGACCCCTATTTTCCATGCGGAAACCACCCTTAGCGGGGAACGTTCAAAAGTCTTGGATGTTACCTTGCGAAGCTTCCAAGAAAACCAGTTGATTGGTATTTCTTATGACTTGACGCGCATCCGACAATTAGAAAAAATGCAAAAAGATTTTGTCGGCAATGTTTCCCATGAATTAAAAACGCCGGTAACTTCCTTGATTGGGTTTACCGAAACACTGCTGGACGGCGCCAAAGAAGACCCAGAAACATTGCAGACCTTTTTAGAGATCATTCAAAAAGATGCTTATCGCTTGAAAAATCTAATACAAGATATCATCCAACTGTCTCAAGACAGTGATTCTTTCCAGTATGTCGACCAACCGATCAACTTTTCTGAGCTGCTGCAACAAGTCGTTCAAACCTATGGTCCCGCAGCTGCTAAGAAGCAATTGACCTTTCAATTTGAAGGACCCGAACCCTTCATTTTATCTACCAAAAAAGAGCTGCTGCAGCCCATCGTAAAAAATCTGGTAGAAAATGCTGTCACCTATTCAAAACCTGGTGGTGTCATCACGTTATCCTATTCAGAGCAAGACGACCAGCTGCTATTTCAAGTGCAGGATCAAGGCATCGGCATCGATGAAGAAGATCAAGAACGGATTTTTGAGCGGTTTTATCGGGTGGACAAAGCCCGCGCTCGCAATTCTGGCGGCACTGGACTTGGGCTGGCTATCGTCAAAGACTATACCAAATTATTAGGCGGCAGCATCAAGGTTGACAGTTTCCCCAAAATTGGTTCTACCTTTACGGTGACTTTGCCGCTTCATGAAAAAGATGATTATTGATAAAAAACAGCCGATAACAGGTGAATAATTGTTATCGGCTGTTTTTGTAGTTGTTTTTCATTACCAAATGAAGCACCAGCTAATAGCATCTTCTTGATGCTCTAAACAAAAAAAGAAGGAGCATTCTCCTTCTTCGGTCATTTCACTATTCAACATTCGTTACTTCGCCGTCTACACTGCGTTCTACTTTCATATCAGTGATTGGCAAGTAACCTAATTCGATAACGATTCCTTGTTGGACATCGTCTGTCATGATGTAATCAAGAAACGCTTTGACGTTTGCATCTGGCTCGCCGTTCGTGTACATATGCTCGTAAGACCAGATTGGCCATTTGTTATCTGCAATGTTTTCAGGAGTCGCTTCTACCCCATCAAGAGATAGCGCTTGGATCGAATCGTCCAAATAGGATAAAGCAAGGTAGCTAATTGCTCCTGGTGTTTCAGCAACGATTTTACGGACTGTTCCAGAAGAGTCTTGTTCTTGTGTTTGGATCGTCTCTGCACCATCTAAGCCCCATTTTTCAAAGGTCGCTCTCGTACCGCTGCCTGATGCGCGGTTGATTACAGAGATTTCTTGATCTGCTCCGCCTAGTTCAGACCAATTCTTCACTTTGCCTGTAAAAATATCGATTAAATCTTGTTGGCTAAGGTCCGTAACGCCTGCGTCTTTATTTACCACTGGTGCCATACCAACTACGGCTACTTTATGGTCAACTAATTTGCTAGCATCCACACCATCTTTTTCATCCGCAAACACATCGGAATTGCCGATCGTCACCGCGCCTGCTTCTACTTGACTTAAGCCAGTTCCGCTGCCGCCACCTTGAACCGTAATTGTATAATTGGGATTGTCTGCTGAGAAGCTTTCACCTGCTGCTTCAACCAAGGGTTGCAATGCCGTTGAGCCCACAGCTAAAATTTCTACATTTTCATTTGATGCGGCACCTGATGAAGATCCGCCTGATGCTTGACTGCTCTCAGTGCTTGCGCCACCGCTCCCACAGCCAGCTAATAATAATCCAGTTGCAAAAAATAAAAGTCCCAATTTTTTCATTTAGTAAATCTCCTTTCGTTATATGCTTAGTTTAGCAAGGCGGTGTAAACCCTTGATGGATTTCATGTAAAGAATCGATAAAGCGATGTAAATCTTTTGTAAAGTTCGTCGATTGCCTAAAAAAGCCCCCGCTGCATCCATCAGAGGGGGCTTACTTTATCTAACACTTATGAACGAAAGAAACGTTTGTAGAATCAATTGCTTTGCATATAGCGTGTCAAGCGATCCATCGCTTCCACCAAGTTTTCCATACTTGCCGCATAGCTTAAACGAACATAGCCTTCTGCTTCGGGACCAAAGGCGATCCCTGGAATGATTGCTAATTGATTCTTTTCGGCTAAGTCGACACAAAAAGCCATGGAATCTTGGTTGAAACCTGCTGGTATTTTGGCAAAAATGTAGAATGCACCAGATGGCTTCGCCATTTCAAAACCAAGGGCAGTCATCTTTTCAAACAAGTAATCTCTGCGTTCACGGTAATCGGCTTTCATAACTTCTGCATCGTTGATGCCTTCGATCAATGCCCGCACTGCGGCTTTTTGAGAAATCGTTGATGCCGCGGTCACTAAGTATTGGTGGACCTTAATGATCTGAGCAGTCAACGCTGCTGGTGCAAAAATGAAGCCGACGCGCCAACCAGTCATCGCGTGTGATTTCGACAAGCCGTTGATCACGATCGTTTGATCCCGCAAGTATTCAGCAATGGACACATGGGTTTCATCATAAGTCAACTCACTATAAATTTCATCGCTAATAACAAAAACGGGGTATTTTTCTAAAACTTCTGCCAATGCTTTGACTTGTTCTCGGGTATAAACGACCCCTGTTGGATTGCTAGGATAATTTAAAATGACTGCCTTGACTTGCTCCCCATGTTCTTTTAAGGCTGCTTCCAAAACTTCTGGCGCTAAAACAAAGTCATTGTCCGTCGTATCAAGATAAATCGGTTTGGCATGAGCTAAATGGATGACTGGTTCATAGCCTGGATAAATTGGTGCTGGTAGAATCACTTTATCACCAGGTTCTAACGTGGCTAATAAAGAAGCTGAGATTGCTTCCGTTGCACCGATCGTCACTAATACTTCTGATTGAAAGTCGTAATCAAGCTGATATTTATTTTTCAAAAAGAGACTGGCTGCTTGCCGAACATCTGCTAAGCCTGCCATTCCAGAATAGTGGCTGAAATTTTGTTCGATTGCTTGGACACCCGATTTTTTCACGTGCTCCGGTGTGTTGAAATCCGGCTCGCCTAACGTTAACTTTAAAATATCAGGAATTGAAGAAACCCGTTCATCAAATTTACGAATCAATGAAACAGCTATATTGTACACTTCGTGATTGAAGCGTTGGCTTACGTCTGCCATAGTATCACTCCTTTGAATTAAGCAAATTCATTCGCTATTGTTGTTAATCCTAACACAAAAAGGCGACGATTTTAAGCAACGGATGAAATTAATCTAATAACGATAAATCCGTTTGTATATTTACAAACAAATTCAACTTATGTTAGTATATATCTAAACAATAAAAGGAGAACCCAAAATGAAACCTTATCAAGAGTTTACCATTTCTGATTATCAGCAAGGATATGTCGCAACACCAACGGATTATTGTTGCGTCTTTTGTCAGGAGACCTTCGACAAAGAAGAAATCTATCCCGTTGATGGCGCCTTTTTTACAGCAAAAAAACGAATGATGCAGCATATCACTGAGCATCACGGAACCGTTTTGACCGCATTGTTGGCTTTACCCAAAGAACAAACAGGCCTATCAGAAAGCCAGCAGGAGATTTTACAACTGTTTGCCCAAGATGTTAGCGATACTGTGATTGCCCAGCGCTTAGGTATCTCTTCTTCGACCGTCAGGAATCATCGCTTTAAACTAAAAGAAAAACAGCGACAAGCGACTGTTTTTTTAAGTGTCATGTCCTTGTTGCAAGATACCCCGTTGCTGCCGCCTCACAAAGGGGCGACGATGCTTGATGATCGCTATGCCATTACGGCTAGTGAAAGAGAAAAGATCATTGCTACTTATTTTGATGAAACGGGGTTTATCAAACAGTTTCCCAGCAAAGAAAAGCGCAAGATCGTTGTCTTGAGTGTACTGGCACAAAAATTTGATCCGAAGAAAAATTATTCAGAAGCTGCCGTCAACGATGTATTAAAGCAAGCGATCACCGATTACGTCACTGTCCGACGTTATTTGATCGAATACGGATTTATGCAACGGACGAAAGACGGGAAAACTTACTGGCTGACTTAAAACCTAGTCTGTAACTTGCTGGAACTTTTGTTGGTTGGATGAGCAGTATCTTTCACAGTTTAAAAAAAGTTAACAAGTTCCACTTTTTTACAACAAAAAAAGACAAAGTACGAACACATCCGTACTTTGTCTACCGTCTGAAACGCTGGGACAAGTTCCAGCGTTTATTTTTCTTTTAGAAAGATTTTTTTGATGATCAATTTATCAAATAATTGCGTTTGATTGTCTTGTTCTCCAATGACTTCAGCGGTCACCGATTTACCATCTTGTTTTTTACGTAGCTGGTAAACGATCTTGCCTGTTTCTTTCAATTCGTTCACCATGTCAACGACACCGCCAAAACCAGTTTTACGAGTGATGAACCCTAACGCCACCATTCGCTCATCTAAATTTTTTGCCGAGATGCTCGCACCGGTGATCAGCGCTTGCCGCATGATTTGTAAGAATTCCTCTAGCCCTGCCACTGGCGGCTGTTCGGGTTCTTCTTCCATCATCGGTCGCTGACGCAAATAATCTAATTCCTGCAATAACGTTTCATACTGTTCTTGTGTCAACATGACCCCCGCCACTTTTTCACGATTGAATACATATACTGCTGTTCCTGCTTCTCGCGCTTGATTAAATACATCCATCGGAGATTTTTTTACTTCAGTAATTGAAGTAGTGGGAACATCCAATTTCTTCAGTTCCATAATCAACGTCCTCCTTGTCTCAACGAACACATTATAGCATAAATCCAGAAGCAGATTATAGAGGTATTTCACTGCTCCTAGGAAAAGAAACAAAAAAGCGGCTAATCGCCGCTTTTTTCGATTGATAAGGTCATTGCATTGATGGCAACGATGATCGTGCTCATAGACATCAAGACAGCTCCGACTGCTGGGTTCAAAATGATCCCGATCGGTGCGAGGACGCCAGCTGCCAAAGGAATGGCAAAAATATTATATCCTGCGCCCCACCAGAGATTTTGAATCATCTTGCGTCTTGTTTTTTTCGCCAAAGTCAAGAAGTGCAAGATGTCTTGAGGTTCGCTATTCGTCAAAACGACATCGGCTGAATCGATCGCTACATCGGTACCCGCTCCGATCGCAATCCCGATCGTCGCTCTTGCAAGACTTGGGGCGTCATTGATTCCATCGCCTACCATTACGACGTGCTTGCCCTCTTTGACATAGTCACTGACTAGACGTTCTTTATCGTCTGGCAACATTGCCGCATGGAAGGCTTCGATTCCTAGGTAACCGGCTACGGCTTGCGCCGCTTCTTGGTTGTCTCCAGTAGCCATAACTGGTGTGATGCCTAAGTCTTTCACTTTTTGAATAAATTGACTCGCTTCTGGTTTCACCTTATCCCCTAATGCGACGATTCCTTCCACTTTTCCGTCATGAACCAAATAGCTGATGGTATTGCCCTGTTCTTGATAATTTTCCAAGGAGTTCCCTTGATACTGAATGGCTAATTGCTCCAATCCTTTTTGATTGACGATCACCCACTTCTGTCCATCGATCACGCCTTCCAGACCAATCCCTGTCCTTGTTTGAACATCAGTCGCCTTTTTGGCTGTGATGTTTTCCTTTTCAGCTTGGGCTAAAATACCTTCTGCGATCGGATGATTGGCGGTTTTCTCAAGACCTGCTAGGTAAGCTAGTACTTCTGATGCAGAAAGACTGCCTGTCGCCTCGATGCCAGTTACGGTAAACGTTCCTTCTGTTAACGTACCGGTCTTATCGAGGATCAGATAATCAACATGATGCGCATTCTCCAGTGCGTTGCGATTTTTTAAGAGCAAGCCATTTTTGGCAGCGATCGATGTCGAACGAGCAACTACGAGGGGAATCGCTAGCCCTAACGCATGGGGACAGGCAATGACGAACACCGTGACCATTCGATCAAGAGCAGTCGGTAGGTCAGCAACAAACAGCCATACAGCAAATGCCAAGACACCAGCAACTAACGCAATATAAAACAGCCATTTTGCCACTTTGTCCGAAAGTGCTTCTAAGCGGGATTTATCTGCTTGGGCTTTTCGCACCATTTCCATGACTTTCGCTAAGTAGCTGTCTTCCCCAGTTCCTGTGACTTCCATCGTGATGGTACCATTGCCGTTGACAGATCCTCCAATGACAGTACTGCCGACGGTTTTAGGTACCCGTCTGGATTCACCAGTCACTGCCGACTCATCGATTGTTGTTTCTCCTTCAAGGATCGTTCCGTCGGTAGGAATCTTATCTCCTGAGCGAACGATCAACTGTGTTTTGTTGGTCACTTCTTCTAATGGAATCTGTTCTTCTGATCCATCCGCATTTTTCCGAATCACTTCTTTTGGCAATAGTTCTGCTAATTTCTGTAATGCATTGCCAGCATTAGAAACGGCATTCATCTCGATCCAATGGCCCAACAACATGATCACGATCAAAGTCGCTAGTTCCCAGAAGAAATCCATTACATGAGGAACAGCAAGAAAATGATTGGCGATAAATGCGTAAAGACTATAAAAATAAGAAACCGTGATCCCCATAGCAATCAACGTCATCATGGCTGGGCTTTTTTGTTTCAATTCCATTTTCGCACCACTTAAAAACGGCTGCCCTCCATAGAAAAACAGGATCGTTCCTAAAAGCAATACGACCCAATCTGAGCCAGGAAACGTGAACTGAAAGGGCAATTCGATGCCCATCATTGGTGATAAAATGACGATTGGAATCGCCAAAACCAAGGATAGCCAAAACTTTTGCTTAAAATTTCCCATATGCATACTATGATCCATGCCACCCATTCCATGATCCATATGACTATGATCCATACCAGACATCTCATGATTCATGTGACTATGATTCATGCCAGACATCTCATGATCCGTGTGACCGTGATCCATGCCAGACATCTCATGATCCGTGTGACCATGTTCCATGCCAGACATCTCATGATTCATGTGACTATGGTTCATGCCAGACATCTCATGGTCCTTGTGGCCGTGATCCATGCCAGATATCTCATGGCCCTTATGGCTATAGTCCATGCTGGACACTTCATGATCCATAGGACCATGGTTACTATCGGAGCTTTCATGCTCCTGCTGTTTTGATGTCGCCCTGTGATGATCCATCCCATTCATCTCATGGCTAGGCTCAGGGACTTCTGCCAGCTGTGATTGCGTATGTTGCTCTTGTCCCTGTGTACCATTATCCCGCTCATTCAAAGCAGGTTCATGCCTATGATGGCTTGACGTCTGACTATTACTTGCGGAAGACGTTTTTTCCTGATTCATCCTAGTATTCCCCTTCCTATTTCACTGAATGTGCGTACAGTCTTGCTCCTTCATACAAAAGCTTCAAGCGGCTGGACACTTTTCATTTGTTTTGATTTTTCATTTTCACTTTAGCAATTCCATTGCTTACTCAAATACCCCTTGATAACCCGCTTCGGTGACCGCATTGACTAAGGCTGTTTCTGTCACTTGCGACTCGTCAAACTTGACTGTTCCGCGAGCTTTTTTCAAGTCCACTTTGGCTTTTTTCACACCCGGTACTTCACTAAGCGCTTTTTCAACTTTTGCGGCACAATGGGCACAATTCATTCCGCTGATTTGCATGTTTTTTTTCATTACGATTCCTCATTTCTTTTAACAGTTCGTCGGCTACTTATTTTGTTGCATGGGTTTGCATTGGCACTGACCAGGAATACAATTACATGAAATCGCTGCTACTGGCACTTTTTGGTCGACTGCTGCTTGGAGCATCGCCAAATCTTCTGCCGTCAATGCTGCTTCTTGGATCATTTCTGCTAATGTCTGCCCAACTTTTTTGGCACAAATATGAGAAAAAAGATTCTCAGCTGCGCTGCGAACGGTTGCTTCTTCGGAAACAAGCGGCGAATAAACAAATTTTTTCCCTTGGCTTTCTGTTTTCAATACGCCTTTTTTGACGAGTCGTCCTAAAAGCGTCTTGACCGTTGCTGCTTTCCAATTTTTATTTTCGCTCAATAAAGCGGTGATCTCTTTCGCGTCGGATTGTCCTAATGTCCAGATCACACGCATGACTTCCCATTCAGAATCGCTGATTTTGATTGGTTCGACCACAGGTTGCATTTGTCCACTTCCTTTCATAAGTGATTCACATTTTTAAGTTTACATCTGTAATCGGATTTTGTCAAAAAAAAGCATCGCCAAACTTTCTGCGTTTTGACAATGCTTTTTTCTATTTCATTAAAAATGATTTGGTTCCTATGCTTAAAAGTGGACCTGATACGTCGTCACAGAGTGGAAGGGTTCTTCTGGACGCAACACGATCTCACCAAAGTGGGTAAATTTCTCAGAACCAGGAACACCTTGTGTTTCGATCGCCATCCCGCCATGATTGGCAAAAGGACCAGTCTTCATTGGTGCGCCAGCTTCTCCCTCACCCGTTGTGTAAATAACAACGGCAGGACGGTCAGTAGTTACAGTCAGCTGCACTTTTTGATCGGGACTGGTTACTTTTAGATCCCACTCTTGCGTATGGTCTAATAAGAACGGATCATCCAACATCGTCGTTCCCATCGGGCGTTCTTGTCTAAAATCAAACTTTGTGCCTGCGACAGGTGTTTTTTCACCGGTCGTCGTCACATCGTCATTCGTTTCAGCCACATGTTCGGCATTGATTTGAACCAAGTGGTCATCGATCGGCTGTTGGGTATCACCTGTCAAATTGAAATAACCGTGGTTCGTTGGGTTAAATAAAGTCGCTTTGTCAGTGTTGGCATCATAAGCAAGCAATAGTTCATTGTCATTCGTCAACGTATAGGTGACTTGATAACGAACATTCCCAGGAAACCCGCCATCGCCATCTTGCCGTGTGGTAGTAAAAATCACCCCAGCTTTGTCTGCTTCTTCAAAGGTTTCAGTGATCCATGTATCAGTATCCAGCCCCTTTGAACCGCCATGAAGCGTATTGCCGCCATCATTGTCTTCCGTTTGGTATTCTTGTCCGTCGATCTCAAAGCGAGTACCTGCGATCCTTCCCGCCACAGGGCCGATCGTTGCGCCATAATAACGTGCTTGGCGATGTCCTTCGATCGTGTCATAACCGACCACAATGTCGCGACCTTCTTCTACTGGAACGACCCAATCCAATAAGCGTGCGCCTTCAGGACTTAGCCTTACGATGGTACCGCTATCATTGGAAAGCTCATAAATTGTTCCCATTTTTTCTGACGTCAGTTGTTTCACATTTGGCATTCGTTCATATCCTTCTTTCTTTGATTAGTCTGCTACTCTTTTTAAGTATAGACGTTTAGGGCTAGATCCGTCAATTCAAGACGGAAGAATTCGACAGGAAACGACTTTGCTTCTGCCACTTCAAAAAAGCGGCAAGAGCACCCCACTGATTTTTATGAATCATTGATACGCAGCTGCTCGGCAAAAATCAGGATTCCCGGCCTGATTTTTTACCGTTTGGTTTTTATCAATATCCATTTCATCCGTTGGGTTCTTTTGCCGCAACTGTCATCGTTTATTTTTTGTGTTTTGCTTGGTAATGTTTTCTCTTTCGCCGCTTTTCTTTAGTCTGAGAAACATTAGCAGCCAAATCTTTGTTTTCTTTTTCTTGATCAGCATTTCTTCTTTCAGCACGTTCAGTTAGTACACTTTGTCTGAATCGCCGATTTCCCAGAAACTTTAACGCACACATGAGTGGTTGACGATTTTCACCGACTAATCCAATCAGCTCAATAAACAGCTCAATTCCAAATCCTGTGCTAATGATTAATAAAACAATCGCTGTATTGCTCGCGTAATTCATTAGTAAAGCAATAAAAGAAAAGACTAATGCTAAGGCATAGATCGTTAGCACTGTGCCGCGATGAGAAAACCCTAACGACAACAATCGATGATGCAAGTGCATTTTATCGGCAGAGGAAATCTTCTGTTTATTAAACTTTCTTCGAATCATCGCATAAACGGTATCCGTGATCGGTACACCGAGAATAAACATGGGCGTCAGAACAGAAATAAAAGTTGCGTTTTTCAATCC
Organism: Enterococcus sp. DIV1368d; assembly: GCF_050542975.1. NCBI lineage: Bacteria > Bacillati > Bacillota > Bacilli > Lactobacillales > Enterococcaceae > Enterococcus > Enterococcus sp. DIV1368d. The sequence continues at coordinate 2,567,075 of NZ_CP172939.1, forward strand.
TTGTAGTGAGAGCACAGAGATCATAAATCCTAAAAACAATGCTCCGGTATCTCCTAGAAAAATGGTTGCTGGATAAAAATTATATGGAAAGAAACCGATGATTGCTGCGATCAAAGTAAAAATGACCATTGGTACTTCCACAAAATTCGGCAGAAAGAAATAGCTGATAATCCCTATCGTCGTCAAACTGATAATAGAGACGCCGCTCGCCAACCCATCGAGACCATCGATTAAGTTCACCGCATTGGTAATTGCCAGTATCCAAATCAAAGTCATAGGCAAGGCAAACCATCCCAGATCAATAAAGCCAAAATAAGGAATCGTGACTGTGCTGATTTTTATTCCAGCAACGAAATAAATTTCCAGCGCTGCGAATGTCAGACCTATTAATTTTTGCATTGGCGACAGTTCAAATATATCATCCAACAATCCTGTAATCACCACTATTGTTGCACCTAAAAGAATCGGCCAAACGAAGTCGAAAGGAATCATTGTTCGAAATTCCCAAAGCAGCGCAAAGGAAAAGGCTAAAAAAATACTTAATCCCCCAGCTGAAGGCATGGTCTTCGTATTGATCCGACGCTCTCCTGGGCGATCAACTGCGCCAATCTTGCAAGATATCAATTTGATGACTGGTGTCAATAATAAAGACACGATCATTGTTATAAATAAGCGCATTACAAATTTGAATGCAAAATCCATCGTTTATTCTCGCTTTCCGTTATTTCTCTTTATTGGTAAATGTATCTTCGATTTTCGAAGAAATCCGCTGAACAGGATCTGTTCGTTCTTTGATCTCTTGTCCCGACACATACTCTTCTACCACTGCGTTGATGATTCCACCCAAGATAATAATCGTCGCAGCAAGATTCAACCAGATCATTAAAACAATAAAACTTCCAATAATTTGATAGCCAATGATTTTCGCAGCAAAGTAACGGGCGTATAAGCCAAACACTTGTGACAGCAACATCCAGCCAATCGTTGCAAAGATCGCCCCTGGCAAAGTCGAACGCAACTTGACCTTTGCATTCGGCACTAACCAATAGATCAGCATCATGATAAACAGCAAAGCAACGATCGTGACTGGCCATTTGACTGTTTGGAACGTATCGATCAGATTGTCTTGAAACTTAAAAATCGGCTGCAAAAAATCAAGAATGATTTTTCCAAGCCCAAATACCATCGTAACACCAACGATCGCAATCATAAAGAGCAGGATGATCACAAATGATACTGCGCGCACCACGATAAAATTGGAACGTTGGTCCACACCGAAGGCTTTGTTCATCGCAATTTGCAAGGCATTGATACTTTGACTCGCAGACCACAACGCAGCCAAGGCGGAGATCGATAATAACCCGCCAGAGCTTGTGGTGAGGAGGTTTTCGATCGCTGGTCCGATAAAGTCATAGATTTGACTAGGGATCAATTCTTGTACATAAGATAAAACCGTGTTCGGATCAATCGATAAATAAGGCAACAGATTTCCCAGCGCAATCATTAACGGGAAAAGTGAAAGCAATAAATAGTAGGCGACGACGACCGATGTGGTCCCCATCTCTGAATCGGTTATTCTATTTTGCGTTGTTTCAATGAAACGCATCAGCTTTTGATTGCTTTTTACTTTATCAACGATTTTCATGTTTCTTCCTCCGCCAGCGAATCATCTGCCTTTTTTTCTTTGTCATACGTAACAATCAGAAGTCTCCTACCGCCAAAATTTAGTAGGTTCCTTCTTCTCCTTGAGAAGTCAAAATGCGTGGCCCTTCTTTGGTGATCGCCAAACTATGTTCGTATTGGCAACTTAAGCCACCATCAAGAGTATAGGCGGTCCAGCCGTTAGGATCCATTTTCATTTTCCACGTCCCTGTATTGATCATAGGTTCGATGGTAATAACCATTCCTTCTTTTAAACGTAAGCCTTTGCCGGCTTCTCCGTAGTGAGGAATCATCGGACTTTCATGGATCGTTGGGCCAATGCCGTGTCCTACGAAATCGCGCACGACACCGTAGCCTTCTTTTTCCGCATAGGTTTGAATGGCATGACCGATGTCACCGATTCGGTTGCCAACTTGGGCTTGTTCGATTCCTAGATACAACGCTTTTTTGGTTACTTCCATTAAACGATCGATCTCAGGCGTCGAGTTTCCTACCACATAACTCCAGCAAGAATCAGAAATGGCGCCTTTTAAATCAATACACATATCAACTTTGATCAGATCGCCATCTTTCAATGGTTTTTTTCGGGGGAACCCGTGACAAATCTCATCGTTGATACTGCAGCAAGTGGCATATTTGTAATCTTCAAAACCAATTTGGGCGGCAATTCCGCCATGACTTTCAATATAATCTCTGACAAACACTTCGATATCCCAACTGGTGATACCAGGTTTGATGAAGCTGCGTAATTGTTTGTGGACATCTGCTAACAGCGCGCCGGATTCGGCCATGCGGTCTATTTCTCTGGCAGATTTTAATGTAATCATGTTCTCGTCTCCCTTAATTAAATTCCTCTTATTTTACCATAGAAATCCCTTATTTTACAAAATTCACAGACATTGTAAAGAGTTTTTCAAGTTTTGTTTTCAAACTTTCGTGCATTTGCTATAATCTGTAAGAGAGTTTTCCTTGAGAATAGGAATGAGATTGGAGGAAAAAGCCCATGGCTTTAGCAAAAATCGTCTATGCAAGCATGACGGGGAATACGGAAGAAATTGCGGATATCGTTTCTGAAGCCCTTGAAAATCTTGACATGGAAGTAGAAATGAATGAGTGTACCCAAGTGGATGCAGATGACTTTGAAGATGCTGATATCTGTATCGTCGCAACGTATACATATGGGGACGGGGAGCTACCGGATGAGATCGTCGATTTTTATGAAGATTTGCAAGAACTTGATTTAAGTGGCAAAATCTTTGGGGTCTGCGGCTCTGGCGATACGTTTTATGATGACTTTTGTAAGTCCGTCGATGACTTTGAAGCCGTCTTTAGTAAAACAGGTGCAACAAAAGGGGCGGATAGCGTCAAGGTCGACTTGGCTGCGGAAGAAGACGATATTCAAAACTTAGAAGCCTTTGCCAAAAAGCTAGCGAAAGCATTTACAGAATAAAACAAAAAAACCTCTGACAAAATCACTTGATTCTGTCGGAGGTTTATTGTTTGCTTAATGATAGCTGATATCGATAGGTGTTTCTCTTGCTAAAATATTATCGGTGGTTTCCGTCATCAGCTTAGCAATCTGATCTTCTGTCGGATGAATGATTCCCGAAGACATCAATGCCGCTAAGCCAGTAGCGACGATCCAGACACCGGTGTGCAAAGATTGTAATTTTACATCAGATAGATCTTGATATTTTGGTTCTTTTTTCACTGATTTCACAAAAAGGTCAAATGAAAACTGTTGCATGGAATCACCACCACCATGCTCTTCTAAGTATAGCGCTCGGTATAATCGTTTTTCTTTATTTGCAAAGCCAATATAATTTAACGTTAAGTCAACGATAACATCTCCCCGTCTCTCAACTGGAAAAACTTCTGTCGCCAAGTAGTCGTAAATCTGATTGATCAATGCATTTTTTAAGTCATCCATATTTTTAAATTCTAAGTAGATCGGTTGCGTTGAACATTTCATCTTCGCTGCGATATTGCGTGCGGTAAAACGTGTAAATCCTTCGGTTGCGACAACTTCATAGGCAGCTTTTAAAATCTGGTCTCTAGTAATAGTTTTCTTTCTTGCCATAATTTTTTAATCTCCTTAATTCTGCTATACATCGCTTTCAGAAATACCTTTTACTTATTGTATCATGTTTTTTTAAGTTTGCAAAAAAACTTTTAAAATTATTGCCCCTAGTGTTTTCAGTTTTTCAATTTGAAGACCTCTGTTTTTTTGCTCTCTTTTTCGTTTGTTTTCAAAAATACTTAGTGCTATCATGAAGACAGTTATAATTTTAGAATAAATGGAGGAATTTTAATGGTTTTACCAAACTTTAATCAGAACCTTGAAAAATATGCCCAACTGATCACAGAAGTTGGTGTAAATGTCCAAAAAGGGCACACCATCGTCATCCAAATCGCCGTGGACCAAGCTCCGTTAGCTCGACTATTGACAAAAAAAGCGTATGAGCTAGGCGCAGATGAAGTAATCGTTCAATGGACCGACGATGTGGTTCAAAAAGAATTTCTTGCGCATGCAGCTGAGGATCGTTTGTCTACGATCCCTCAACACAAAATTGATCAAACAGAAGATTGGGTCGAAAAAGGTGCGAGCCGCATCAGTGTCGTCTCTGCCAATCCCGATGCGTTAGCAGGCGTTGACTCGGATCGGGTCGCCGCTTTCCAAGCAGCTTCTGGTAAAGCAATGATGAAACTGCGCCAAGCAACACAAGCCAACAAAGTCAGCTGGACTGTGGTTGCGGCGGCTGGTCAAGATTGGGCGCAAAAAGTGTTCCCTGACGCTTCCCCTGAAGAAGCACAAGACAAGCTTTGGGATCAAATTTTCAAAACGACGCGTATCTATGAAGAAGATCCTGTCGCTGCTTGGAAAAAACATGATGAAACGCTGCAAGTCAAGGCAGAAGAATTGAACAAAGAACAATTCAGCGCATTACACTATACAGCACCGGGTACCGATTTGATCATCGGCCTACCAAAAAATCACTTGTGGGAAGGTGCTGGCAGCTACAACACCCGCAATGAAAAATTCATGGCGAACATGCCGACAGAAGAAGTCTTTACTGCCCCAGATAATCGTCGCATCGATGGCTATATTTCAAGTACGAAACCATTGAGCTACGCAGGAACGATTATTTCTGGCATGAAATTCACCTTCAAAGACGGTAAAGTCGTGGACTTTTCTGCAGAACAAGGCGAAGAAGTGTTAGGCAAATTGCTAGCGATCGACGAAGGAGCGAAATCTTTAGGTGAAGTCGCTTTAGTCCCTGACCCTTCCCCTATCTCACAATCTGGCATCATCTTCTTCAATACGTTGTTTGATGAAAATGCCTCAAACCATTTGGCTTTAGGCTCCGCTTATGCCTTCAGCTTACAAGGCGGCACTGAGATGAGTGAAGAAGAACTGGCAGCGGCTGGTTTAAACCGCAGCCAAACCCACGTAGACTTCATGGTCGGCTCTGACCAAATGTCCATCGATGGCATCAAAGAAGATGGCACCACAGTTCCTGTCTTCCGCAATGGTGATTGGGCTTAATAAAAAAGGCTGAGGTGGAGTTGCTCCCCTCGGTCTTCTTTTTACATAGAATATTGAGAACCGGCGGCTTTTTTCATAGTAATCAGCCGGCTTTTTTGATAAAATCTACTTTGATAGTCTTTGATAAGAGAGGATGGATCCGATGACACCAAATCGTGAAGATTATTTAAAGCTCATCTTAGAGCTTGGTGGTGACCAAAAGAAGATCAATAACAAACAAATCGTGTCAGGTCTGGACGTCTCAGCAGCTTCAGTAAGTGAAATGATTTCAAAATTATTAAAAGAAGGCTTAGTGGAACATTCACCTTATCAAGGGGTACAGTTGACTGAAACTGGTTTAGCTTCTGCAAGTGCTCTGATCCGCAAGCATCGTTTATGGGAAGTCTTTCTTGTGGAGCACCTGCATTATTCATGGAATGAAGTTCATGATGACGCAGAAGTTTTAGAACATGTCACCTCAGAAACATTGGCGAGCCGCTTAGAAGCCTACCTTGATCATCCTCGGTATTGCCCACATGGGGGAATGATTCCTGAACAAGGAGAACTCATTCACGAAGGCGAAAAAAACACCATGAGTTCTTATCCGGTAGGAACCAAGATTCGTATCGCCCGTGTCCTTGACGAACGAGAACTGCTGGATTATCTCGTTTCGATCAAATTGAATATTCATGAAGAATACGAGATCATCGATGCAGCAGCATACGAGGGTCCGATTACGATCAAAAATGACACAAAAGAAATTGCTGTCAGCTACAAAGCCGCCAGCACGATTTTTGTCGATAAACTGTAAGGAGTGAAGATGATGGAAAAAAAGGTCCTTTTTACGATTTTTGGCGGTACGGGCGACCTTGCCCAACGCAAACTATACCCTTCTTTGTTTCGGTTGTACAAAAAAGGCGATTTGAAAGAAGATTTTGCAGTCATTGGTACTGCACGCCGTCCTTGGTCGGATGAACACTATCGTGAAGTGGTGATAGGTACAATCAAAGAGTTGAGTGACTCACAAGAACAAGCAGAGACATTCGCTTCTCATTTCTACTACCAATCACATGATGTAACAGATACGAGCCATTATGATTCATTAAAGGATTTGGCGGAAACCTTAGATCAGAAATACCATTTAGAAGGCAATCAGATTTTTTACTTAGCAATGTCCCCTAATTTCTTTGGGACGATCGTTTCTCACTTGAAATCCCAAGGAATGCTGGATACTGACGGCTACCATCGGGTGATCATCGAAAAACCATTTGGCAGCGACTATAATTCAGCAAAAGAATTGAATGAAGAGATCAATCAAGTCTTTACGGAACAAGAAATCTACCGAATCGATCACTATTTAGGAAAAGAAATGATTCAAAATATTTCTGCGATTCGTTTTGCCAATAACATTTTTGAGTCAATGTGGAACAATCGTTACATTGACAATGTTCAGATCAATATCGCAGAAAACTTAGGTGTAGAAGAACGCGGCGGCTATTATGATAAGAGCGGTGCCTTGAAAGATATGGTCCAAAACCATATTCTGCAGATTCTTTCCTTATTAGCCATGGAACCGCCAGTGGCTTTTTCTGAAAAAGAATTACGGACAGAAAAAATCAAAGCCTTAAATGCGATCCGTATCTACTCCGAAGAAGAAGTGAAACAACACTTCGTTCGTGGGCAATACGATAAGGGACAATTAGAAGACAAGAAATTTGTTGGCTACCGTGAAGAAGCCAATGTGGATGAAGAATCGGCAACGGAAACCTTCGTTGCTGGGAAATTTTTGATCGATAACTTCCGCTGGTCCGGCGTACCATTTTATGTACGCACTGGGAAACGGTTGACGGAAAAAGGCACTCGCATCAACATTGTCTTTAAACAAGTCCCAGTCAATGTCTTTAAGCAAGACCTGAATGAACAAAAGCAAATCGAGAGTTTGGCACCGAATGTGCTGACGATTTACATTCAACCGACGGAAGGCTTCTCTCTTTCCTTGAACGGAAAAGAAATTGGCCAAGGGTTTGAGACATTGCCAGTGAAGCTCGATTACCGAAATAGTACTGAAATCGTCGAAAACACCCCTGAAGCTTACGAAAAACTGATTCTAGATGCCTTGAACGGTGATGGCACTAACTTTACCCACTGGGATGAAGTTGCCCAATCTTGGCGCATCGTTGATGTGATCCGTCACGCTTGGGACCAAGAAACACCTGATTTTCCAAATTATGCCGCAGGAACGATGGGCCCCCAAGCAGCCTATGATCTCTTAGCTGCCGATGGCTTTGAATGGATCTGGCGTCCCGATGAGTGGTATCGTGAGCGAGATTTACTAAATGAGAAATAAGCAAATGGTCAATTGGATGAGGAAAAAACATCCAATTGGCCGTTTTTCTTTTTTACCGACTGTTTATAATAGAAAGAAATGAGAAATGAAAGGAGCAGCAGACATGAAACAAGTCTTATCGATCGCCGGTCTCGACAGTTTGGCAGGTGGCGGCATGACGGCTGATTTGAAAACATTTGAGAAATTCGGGGTGTTTGGCCATGCCCTATTAACATGTGTGGTCGCCATCAAGGATGATCTTATGTTCTATGATCTCCCTGAGCCTGTGATCCAAGCACAGCTGGATTCACTGCGTTCGGTCGTATCCCTAGATGCAATCAAAATCGGGCTGCTTCATCAAACGGCCATCATTGAATTGCTGCGGGATTTTTTACAAACATTTACCGGACCGATCGTGCTCGATCCCGTTCTCGCCTTCAAAGAAGGAGATACTGCCTTTAACCACTCTTATCAAGCTGGATTAATTTCATTGTTTCCTTACACAGCATTAGTGACTCCTAATCTGCTCGAAGCACAACACTTATCTGGACAAAGGATTACCTCCTTAGCGGAGATGAAAACGGCGGCAAAAAAAATTCATGCGCTTGGTGCCCCAAATGTTCTGATCAAAGGTGGCAGTCGACTAACTGGGGAAACAGCCTATGATGTTTTGTATCAAGAAGGACAATTCACCGTTTTTGAGGCAGAAAAAAGTACCCGAACCACAACCAACGGTGCTGGCTGTACCCTTTCATCAGCGATTGCCGCAATGCTTGCTAAAGGTACTTCGTTGGAAGCAGCTATCCAAACCGCAAAAGCATTTGTTTGGGCAGGGATTGAAGACGGTCTGCCTTTAGGTACCTCTGGCAACGTCAATCAGCTCGCCTATTTTAAAAAGGAGGAACACCTATGAAAGTAAGAAACCTAACGACGATCGCTATGCTGACGGCACTCACGTGTGCACTTTCTTTGACCTTTATCATTCCTGTTCCGCAAACGAAGGGCTTTGTGACCTTATGTGAAGCAGGGATCTATATCTCGGCCCTGTTGTTCGGACCTAGCGCGGGTGCCTTCGTCGGTGGAATGAGCGGCGGCATCATTGATTTTCTATCAGGTTACCCTGAATGGGCCTTCTTTTCCATCGTGATCCATGGTGTGCAAGGCTGGATCGTAGGTAGAATGAGCCATCGGCCACTAGCAGCCGTCATTGTCGGCAGCTTAATCATGATCGCCGGCTATGCAGCAGCAACGGTTTTGCTATTCGGTTTAGGCGCTGGGATCGCCTCGATTCCAAGTAATTTGATCCAAACGGTCTTTGGCAGCATCGTTGCTTTACCCCTGACGCATGCCTTGCGCCGCACGAAAAAGTTTTCTTTAAATGAAAGGTGATTCTTATGACAGATATCAATCAATTAAAAACGGATTTAACTACGATCGTTGAAGAAGTCATTACGACAGCGAACGTTGGTGAAAATGATCTTTTTGTCCTTGGTTGTTCAACAAGTGAAGTCGTGGGCGGCTTGATTGGCAAAAATTCCAGTCAAGAAGTAGGCATGGTTATCGTTGAAACACTACGAGCGATCTTGCGTCCCAAAAATATTCATTTAGCCGTTCAAGGCTGTGAACATCTCAATCGGGCTTTAGCTGTTGAGCGTAAAACGGCTCAGCTCTATCACTTAGAAGAAGTCGCTGTAGTGCCCCAGCTGCATGCAGGCGGTGCTTGCTCAGTTGCGGCTTTCCAGCTGTTCGATGAGCCTATTGAAGTGGAGCACATAGTGGCAAAAGCTGGCATTGATATTGGCGACACAGCGATCGGCATGCATGTCAAACATGTTCAAATTCCGATCCGTCCCTCTATCAAGACCCTCGGCGCTGCCCATGTCACAGCTCTGGGATCACGGCCCAAATATATTGGTGGTCCTCGTGCGCATTACGCCCAATAAGCGAAAAGAAAAAGCATGCTTCGGCGTGCTTTTTTTGTGTCAACGTTCCTGCTATTGCCTCTCCTTTCCTTCCTTAAAAGTACTCTCCTTTCACTATTTTCTCCGCTCCATCTTATGGCAGCTTTTTCTACTTCAAAGGCTAGTTTCTTTCTGTTGAAAAAGAGCGGCAGCTGCCGCCTCCCTTTTGTCATAAATTCGTCAGAATTTCATCACAAAAAGAAAAGAAAGATACCAGTAAGCCCGTAAACTTCTTTTTTCTTTCCTTGATAGACTGAATGTAGCAAGAATCGAAAAGTGGAAGGAAGAAAAACATGAAAAAAATCGCCATTATTTTTGGAGGCAATTCACCGGAATACACCGTTTCTTTAGCTTCAGCAACTAGCGCAATCGAAGCACTCCAATCATCTCCCTATGACTACGACCTCTCTTTGATCGGGATCGCCCCAGATGCTATGGATTGGTACTTGTATACAGGAGAACTGGAAAACATCCGACAAGACACGTGGTTGTTGGATACGAAACATAAACAGAAAATACAGCCGCTATTCGAAGGAAACGGCTTTTGGCTAAGTGAAGAGCAGCAAACGTTGGTACCTGATGTTTTATTTCCCATTATGCATGGCAAATACGGGGAAGATGGCAGTATCCAAGGATTGTTTGAATTGATGAAGCTACCTTATGTAGGCTGCGGTGTGGCGGCCTCCGCATTATGTATGAACAAATGGTTGCTGCATCAAGCAGCAGCAGCGATTGGCGTACAAAGCGCTCCTACGATTCTCTTGACAAATCAAGACAACCAGCAAAGACAAATCGAAGCCTTTATCCAGACCCATGGCTTTCCAGTTTTCTTTAAGCCTAATGAAGCGGGCTCCTCAAAAGGGATCACAAAAGTGACTTGTGTCGAAGAAATTGCTCCTGCCTTGAAGGAAGCCTTCGCTTATTGTTCCGCAGTGCTCCTACAAAAAAATATTGCCGGTGTTGAGATCGGCTGCGGTATTTTGGGCAACGACTCTTTGACTGTCGGTGCTTGTGACGCTATTTCATTAGTAGACGGTTTTTTTGATTTTGAAGAAAAGTACCAGTTGATCAGCGCCAAGATCACCGTTCCTGCACCATTGCCTGAAACGATTGAAACCAAGGTCAAAGAACAAGCCCAGCTGCTCTATCGTAGTCTTGGTCTTAAAGGTCTTGCTCGCATCGACTTTTTTGTCACGGATCAAGGAGAACTATACTTGAATGAAATCAATACTATGCCGGGCTTTACGAGTCACTCCCGCTATCCTGCCATGATGGCAGCAATCGGCTTATCCTATCAAGAACTACTACAAAAACTGCTTGTCTTAGCAAAGGAGGAAGTCAAATGAATCCCTATCTACAGTTAGTTAGCAAAGAATTTCCGTTAGAAAAAAACCAAGAGCCGCCTCATTTAGTCCTTGCTGCCTTCAGTGAAGACGAGGTTTACTTGCAGCCAGAAGCAGCCAAACAATGGGAACGGCTAGTCAAAGCTTTAAAGCTTGAAGACGAGATCTGCTTATTAGATGGCTACCGAACCGAAAAGCAGCAACGGTATTTATGGGAATATTCCTTGAAAGAAAATGGGCTAGCCTATACGAAACAATTTGTGGCATTGCCCGGTTGCAGTGAACATCAGTTAGGCTTAGCAATCGATGTTGGTTTAAAGGGTAGCCAGGATGATTTGATCTGCCCACGATTTCGTGACAGCGCAGCCGCTGATTTATTTACCCAGGAAATGATGAACTATGGGTTTATTTTACGCTATCCCGCAGACAAACAGGAAATTACAGGGATTGGCTATGAACCATGGCATTTTCGTTATGTCGGTCTGCCTCATAGTCAAATCATCGCCAGTCAACAGTGGACCTTGGAAGAATACCATCAATACCTTGAACAAACGGCGAGGCAGTTCGCATGAAGAAGAATCAAGGAGTCGAGCAATTTCGGGTGATTTTGGCGATGATGGTGGTGGCGATCCACTGTCTGCCTCTTCATCGCTTATGGCCTGAGGGCGATATCCTGATCACGTTGACTCTGTTCCGAATTGCCGTTCCCTTCTTTTTTATGATCAGCGGATATTACGTGTTTAGTGACTTAGCCACCCAAAACAGCTATCCTGCCAGACAGCGTGTCTGGCATTTTATTAAAAAGCAGCTGCAAGTCTACCTCATAGCCACACTACTCTTTTTGCCGCTTGCTTGGTACAGCGGCATGCTAGGGTTGAACATGCCACTAGGCACTTTTATTCAAACTTTGCTGGTCAATGGCATCCTTTATCATCTATGGTATTTTCCTGCGATCATTACCGGCAGTCTATTAGTGATGGGCCTCTTGACACGTCTTTCTTTCAAGCAGGTGTTTTTCACTGCTGTCGGTTTGTATGTGGTTGGTTTAGGTGGGGACAGTTGGTCTGGACTGGCTGCCCAAACACCCATCGCGTCATTCTATTCACTGATTTTCCAACTATTGGATGGAACTCGCAACGGCATTTTCTTTGCTCCTTTGTTTTTGCTCTTAGGGGTACTAGCCAGAAGATTTGCCAAGAAACCTGCTTCTCCCCATCGCTATAGTTATTTGCTGATCAGTCTTATTTGCTTGCTTTTGGAAAGTTACCTTTTGCATCACTTTACCACGCCGAAACATGATAGCATGTATGTTTTTTTGCCCTTCGTCCTGTTGTGCTTATTCCCGATCATTCAGCAATGGCAAGCACCCATGATCTGGAAACAAGCGGGTCGACTGTCCCTTTGGCTTTATTTGCTCCATCCTTATACCATTGCAGTGACCCATTTTCTTAGTCAGAAGCTGCCCTTACTGCAAAACAATCTAATCAATTTCTTCGTGGTCTTAGGACTGACCATTGGGGTGGTTTATGGTCTCTTTGCTATGCAAAAGCTGTTCCCGTTTCCGAAAAAAAAGCCGCCCCACTTGCAGCGAGCAACCAAAGAATTTTCCGCCCCCGCTTTGTTGCACAACCTTCAGGAAATCAAGCGATTGATCCCAGCAACATCTAAAGTGATGGCGGTGGTTAAAGCGGATGCTTATGGTTGTGATGCGAAGACGGTTGCCGGTACCCTAGAAAGAGCCGGCGTTGATTTCTTTGCCGTTGCTACCCTTGAAGAAGCCATTGAATTACGGCGAGCTGGCATCAAAAGTCGCTTACTGATTTTAGGGTACACTTCTGCCCAACGTGCCAAAGAGCTGAAACATTATTCCTTGATTCAAACCATCGTTAGTGAGGCCCATGGGCATGCTTTAGCCCAAACAAGCATTCCGATCGAATGCCATTTAGCGGTAGATACTGGTATGCACCGCTTAGGCGTTGCACCTGATCTTGAGACAGTTACTGGACTTTACGCCTTGCCATCTCTCAAGATTACGGGCATTTTTTCCCATCTAGGCTCTTCAGATCAGCTGGATACGACAAGTATCTTGCGGACACAAGCCCAAATCACTTGTTTTGATGATCTGTTGGCTGGCTTATCCGCTAGAAATATCGCCTATGGACTGACACATCTGCAAAGCAGCTACGGAATATTAAATTACCCAGAGAAACACTATGATTATGTACGTCCAGGTATTCTTCTAACTGGTTCATTGAGCGTCCCGAACGAACCAACGAAGCAGAAGATAAACGTACAACCGATTTTGACACTCAAAGCCTTACTGGTAGACAAAAAAACAGTTGCCGCTGGTGAAGCGATCGGCTATGGATTAGGCACTATTTTTGATCGACCAGCCACGATCGGGATCGTTAGCATCGGCTACTGCGACGGGGTTCCACGTGCCCTATCAAACCAAGGGTTCCAACTTTCTTATCAAGGTGCTTTACTCCCGCAGATTGGGTTGGTTTGTATGGATATGCTCTTGATCGATTTAACGGACTATCCAGAACTGGCGGTCGAAAGTTCGCTCGAAGTAATCAGCGATTGGACGACTACCGCTGATCAAGCACAAACCATTACCAATGAATTGATCAGCCGCCTAGGTTCCCGCATCACCTCTAGTTCAAAGTAGAAAACGAATGCATTCGCTTACCGATTACGGTATGATGGGTGTAGAGTAAATGGTAGTGTAAATGAAAAATGATCGTAGATAGTTGGAGTGAATCAAGGATGGCAGAAAAAATAATTGTTGTTGATGATGAAAAAGAAATCGCGGAGTTAGTCACGACGTTTCTAAGGAATGAAGGCTTCCAAGTAGAACCTTTTTATGATGGAACGAGCGCTTTGGCCTATCTTGAAAAAGAAACGGTCGACGTGGCGGTTTTAGATGTGATGCTGCCGGATATCGACGGCTTCCAGCTGTTGCAGCAAATTCGTAAGACCCACTTTTTCCCAGTACTGATGCTCACGGCAAAAGGGGAAGACTTGGATAAAATCACCGGTCTAAGCCTTGGGGCAGATGATTATGTGACCAAGCCCTTCAATCCTTTAGAAGTCGTTGCTCGGGTCAAAACGCAGCTGCGGCGATACCAGCGTTACAACCAGTCAGCGAATCCCCAGAAGATTGAAGAATACGAAAAGGAAGGCTTACTGTTGAAAATCAACAGCCACCAATGTTTTCTTTATGGCAAAGAGGTTTTCTTGACCCCCATCGAATTTAAAATCTTGCTTTACTTATTTGAACACCAAGGATCGGTCGTTGCCTCGGAAACCCTTTTTGAAGCAGTTTGGAAAGAAAAGTATTTAGACAACAATAACACAGTGATGGCACATATCGCCCGTTTGCGGGAAAAACTGAACGAACAACCCCGCAAACCGAAATTAATCAAAACCGTATGGGGGGTCGGCTATATCATTGAAAAATAGAAGTCCATTGATCCGCAAGCTCTTGACCCAATACTTTATCACCACGGGCATCTTGATGGCGATCTTGATCATCATTCCTTTCGCAGTACGCTTCGTTGCTGGAATGAGGGTCTGGTATGGCTATGAACCCATTTATCAAATTTTACGACTTTTTGCTGACTATTGGCTTCTTTGCTTAGCCATCGGGGCCTTACTGATTTGGGTGAGCACAACGATTTATTATATGAGTAAAGCTATCAGTTATTTGAATGAAACGATCCAAGCCACAAACCAACTGATTGCCGAACCCACGAAGCGAATCGTTCTTTCCAGCAATATGATTGATGTGCAAGAAGAAATGAACCAGTTGCGAGAGAAAAACTTACAGGATCAACGAGCCGCCAAAGAAGCGGAACAACGAAAAAATGATTTGATCGTCTATCTCGCACATGATTTACGAACGCCTTTGACCAGTGTGATCGGCTATTTGACGCTTTTAGAAGAGGAACCGCAGCTTTCTACCGAACTACGCGCACGCTATACGAAGATCGCCTTGCAAAAAGCCCAACGGCTGGAACTATTGATCAGCGAATTTTTCGAAATCACCCGCTTTAATCTTACAACGATCGCCTTGCAAACTGAAACCACGGATCTGAGCTTGATGCTGGAACAGTTGACGTTTGAATTTTTGCCGCTGTTAGAAGAAAAAAATCTCCATTGGCAACTTCAGCTACAGAAAAAAGTCTTTGCGACCGTTGATACGGAGAAAATGGAACGCGTTTTTGACAACTTGATCCGCAATGCCATCAATTATAGCTATCCTAACTCCCCTTTGCGATTAGCCATCAGCGAGTCTGATGATATCCTGATTCGTTTGACCAATCAAGGAAAAACGATCCCAGCTGAAAAGATCGGCTTGATTTTTGAGCCTTTCTACCGCATGGATGCTTCCCGAGCAACAGCGACGGGTGGGACGGGTCTTGGTTTGCCGATCGCCAAAGAAATCGTTGAAGCATTAGGTGGAAAGATTTGGGCGGAAAGCCGTGATGAAACCATCGTCTTTTCGATTCGCCTACCGAAGGCAGCAATGGAAAAAAATGAACAGCTGTCAAAGCCCCATCCATCTGAACCAACCGCTTAACAGGCAAACAACCTGAGCATTTCGCTGCTCCCCTTCTAATTCAGAAGGAGGAATAGCTGCTCAGGTTGTTTTTTATTGATTGCTTATTGATACACCAAAGATCGTAACGCTTGATCGACTTTTTCTGCCGCTAAGCGTCCTTCACGAATCGCCCAGATGACTAAACTCGGTCCTCTTTTGGCATCTCCTGCGACTAACACTCGTTCATTGTTCGTCGTGTAATCATCGTACACTTCTCGCACACCAAAGGCATCGAAGAGTTGGGTCTCTGCACCAACAAAGCCCATTGCCAGCAAGACCAAATCCGCCTTGATCACTTGCTCTGTGCCAGGGATCGGCTGAAACTGTTGATCCACTGAGACCGTTTCGATGGCGATCAACTGGCCGCGTTCGGCGCCGATAAAGGCCGTTGTGGACACCCCATGATACGTCACTTGTGTTTGTAGCACTTCAGCCGCTTCTTCTTGCCCATATCCTGTGCGGGCTGTCATTGGGTATTCTGGCCAAGGATTGCTGTCGGTCCGTGTCAATGGCAGTTGGGGCGTGATCTCCAATTGACGCACAGAAGCGGCTCCTTGCCGAATCGCTGAACCAATACAGTCATTTCCAGTATCGCCGCCGCCAATCACGATAACATGCTTGCCAGCAAGTTTTTTACTTGTTGCCGCTTTGCCATGCTTTAACACATCTTTGGTTGCTTCCGTCAGATAATCGACTGCAAATTGCACCCCAGTCAATTCACGCCCTGGAATCTTCAAGTCACGAGGAACACTAGCTCCTGTTGCCAAAATGACCCGATCATACTGAGCGGCCAATTTTTCTGCTGACAAGTCACGACCGATCTCCGTATTAGCGACAAAGTTCACGCCTAGCTCTGCCATCAAGTCAATCCGTCGCTGAACGACGTCTTTATCTAATTTCATATTTGGAATACCGTACATCAGTAAACCGCCAAAGCGATCACTGCGTTCATAGACCGTCACTTGATGCCCTAGTTGATTCAAGCGCCATGCAGCGGATAAACCAGCTGGTCCGCTGCCGACGATGGCAACTTTGAACCCAGTCGCTTCTTGAGGCAATCCAGAGGCTTTGACCCAATCATTTTCAAAAGCAGTATCGATAATAAAGCGTTCATTGTCGTGGATCGTGACCCCCGAGCCATTCAGTGCTTCGGTACAGCCTTTTTCACAAGGAGCTGGACAAACACGACCAGTCATTTCAGGTAATGGGTTGGTTTTGGCAAGACGCTCAAAAGCGGCTTGGAAACGCCCTTGATAAACCAAGTCATTCCATTCAGGAATCAGGTTGTCATTGGGACAACCTGAAACCGCTCGTTGCCCCCCGTAAAAAGAACCGGTATGACAAAAAGGGATCCCGCAGTTCATACAGCGTGCTGCTTGCTCTTGACGCTCATTTTCAGGCAATGGCGTCTGTAATTCTTGCCAGTCTTCGATTCGTTCTGCCACTGGTCGGGTAGGATTTTCTACTCTTGGGTACTTTAAAAAACCAAATGGATCTGCCATATTAGTCACGCTCCTTTCCTGGGATGGTCAATTGTGGACCGACGACAGCTTCGAAGGCTTTCGTCACAAGTTCATCTCCGACAAACCCTTGGTCCGTCAAGGTCTCCGTCGCTTGGATCATTTGATGGTATTCTGTCGGATAGACTTTGATGAAATGGTGCTGCTGATTTTCCCAATCTTCTAGGATCTCAGCCGCCTTCAATGAATCTGTATAGGCGAAATGCTGCTGGATCATCTCTTTTAGTTGGTGGTCATCGCCGCTTTCACCAATCCGGTATAAATCAACCATTTCCCGATTGCATTTATCGGCAAAAGTTTGATCGGGATCGTAAACATACGCCACGCCACCGGACATTCCAGCACCAAAGTTGCGGCCGGTTTTTCCTAAAATTACCACGACGCCGCCAGTCATGTACTCACAGCCATGATCACCCACGCCTTCGACAACGACATTGGCTCCACTGTTACGAACACAAAAGCGTTCGCCAGCAATGCCTCGGAAATAGCCTTCGCCTCGATTTGCCCCGAAGCACGCTACATTACCAACAATTGGTGAATGCTCTGCGTCATAAGCGGCATCTTCAGGTGGCACAATGATCAAGCGGGCACCGCTTAACCCTTTGGCTACATAATCGTTGGCCTCACCGATCAGTTTCAACTGGATGCCCTGGGTGGCAAAAGCCCCAAAGCTTTGTCCAGCAATACCTCGATACGTAAACTGCAACAGACCTGGG
The DNA here is from genome assembly GCF_050542975.1 of Enterococcus sp. DIV1368d. NCBI lineage: Bacteria > Bacillati > Bacillota > Bacilli > Lactobacillales > Enterococcaceae > Enterococcus > Enterococcus sp. DIV1368d. The sequence continues at coordinate 2,584,735 of NZ_CP172939.1, forward strand.
GTAACTTCATAATTGCCAAAACGTTCCGCGATCCAGCCTCCTAAACGCGCGCCGACTGAGCGTTGAACATTATTGATCGTATGATTCGTCACGATTTCTTGATTGTTGTCGATAGCAGCTTGTGCAAAAGCATCTAATTCTGGCCATTGACGTTTCTCAAGGAATGGATCCGTCACTTTGCGTTCGATTGGGATCGTCGTCCCAATCATTTTCGAAAAGTCTAATGATTTTGCTTTGCCTTTAGCAACGAAGCGTGGTGTCAACAATTCCGCATGTCCTACCATCTCATCGATGGTACGAAAGCCTAACTCAGCCATCGTTTCCCGTAGATCTTCTGCTAAAAAGTACATCGTATTGATGATGTGCTCAGGTTTTCCAGCAAAAAATTTTCGTAAGGCTGGGTTCTGTGTAGCAATGCCGACAGGACATGTATTGATACTGCAAACCCGCATCATGACACAACCAATCGCAACTAGCGCTAAAGAGGCAAAGCTATATTCTTCTGCCCCTAAAAGAGCAGCAATGGCGATGTCCCGACCCGTCATCAATTTTCCATCTGTCTCTAAGGTCATTCGCTGCCGCAAATGATTCATAGCTAACGTTTGATGAGCTTCTGCAAGCCCCATCTCCCAAGGCAAGCCGGCATCACGGATCGAATTTCTCGGAGAAGCACCAGTCCCACCGTCATAGCCTGAGATCACGACTACGTCTGCGCCAGCTTTGACGACACCGGTAGCGATCGTACCCACGCCCGTACTAGAAACCAATTTGACATTGATCCGTGCATACGGGTTGATGGCTTTTAAGTCATAGATCAGCTGGGCTAGATCTTCAATCGAATAAATGTCGTGATGTGGTGGCGGCGAAATCAATCGGACACCAGGCGTGGATCCTCGAATCTCGGCGACCCACGGGAAGACTTTATTGCCTGGTAATTGACCGCCTTCTCCAGGTTTCGCTCCTTGCGCCATTTTGATCTGGAGTTCATCTGCACTCATTAAATATTCGGCGTTGACACCAAAACGGCCAGAAGCTACTTGTTTGATGCGACTATTATAATTAATGCCCTTCACTGGTTTGAAACGATTTCGGTTTTCTCCACCTTCTCCACTGTTGGATTTTGCCCCGATCACATTCATTCCTTCAGCAATACAGCGATGCGCTTCTTCACTTAGTGAGCCGTAAGACATCGCCCCGACTTTAAACCGTTTGACGATCGTTTCGACAGGCTCCACCTCAGCTAACGGAATACTGCGTCTTGTGTTCGCAAAGGTCCACATAGAGCGTAACGTCGTTGGATTGTCTAATGCCTCTTGGTTCATTTCCGCCGCGTATTCTTTATAAAGCTCATAACTGCCTGTGCGAACGGCTTTTTGGAACCCATAGATTGTTTTTGGATTGAACAAATGATGCTCCCCATCGGCTTTGTACTGGAAACTACCGCCAGAATCAAGATAATCCATTCGTTTTTCACCATATGCTGCCTCATAACGCGTTAAGTATTCTTGCTCGATTTGCGCTAACGAGAGTCCACCAATACGGGTAACCGTGCCGGTAAAGTACTCGGAGATGACTTTCTCAGAAATACCAACCGCTTCAAACAATTGTGCCCCGTGGTAACCGGCGATCGTTGAGATCCCCATTCGTGACATGATTTTGACAATGCCCTTTTCACATGCCTTGCGGTAACTTTCGATCTTCTCTGAAAGCTCAAAATGCGCCAATGTCTGGTAAGCCCCATAAGGATGGACCCCACTTGCTCCGTAGCCGACTAACATGGCATAATGATGGACCTCACAGACTTCCGCAGTATCCGCAACGATCGATGCCAAGGAACGTTTGCCTTTTCGCACCAAATAATTGTGCAGGCCTGATACCGCCAAGAGAATCGGAATCGCCACTTTTCCTTCTTGTGCTTGGATGACTTCCCGATCACTTAAAATGACGATCGTTGCCCCAGCATCGATTTTTTGCTCCGTTTCTTTAAAAAGCGCTTCTAACGCTTGTTGCAAAGCTACCCCGTTTTCTGGTACATAATCATAAAGAATCGACTGTAAAACCGCTTTTTGACCATTTTGATTTAACTGTTTGATCTTTTCATATTCACTCGTTTTTAACACAGGACTAGCAATCTTCAGCTTATTACAATTGATTCGGATGTCCTTTGAAACATCCCCATCTCGACCTAAAAACAGCTCGGTACCGATCACTAATTTTTCGCGAATCGCATCAATGGGTGGATTGGTCACTTGGGCGAATTGTTGCTTGAAGTACGTAAACAAGGATTGGGGACGTTCGCTCAAAATAGCTAAGGGTGAATCAAATCCCATGGAGATCACTGGTTCTTCTCCCGTTTGAGCCATTGGTAAAATCAACGTGCGTATGATCTCATCCGTGTAGCCATTTCGTTTCCAAAGGGTCTGGATCGCATCATCTGCTGTTTCTTCCTGCTTCTCAGTGTCGGGAAGCAGCTCTGGTGTCAATAGGTGTTCCGCTAGCCACTCCTGGTAAGGATGGGCATTCGCATAATGCGCTTTGATTTCTTGATTTCGTAAGATCATCCCTTTTTGGGTATCCACCAAAAACATATTTGCTGGTCCAAGCACCCCTTTTTCAATCACTTCCGACGCTGGCAGATCCACCACGCCTGACTCAGAGGCCACGACAACAAAACCAGCTTTCGTGATTGAGTAGCGAGATGGTCGCAATCCATTACGATCAAGGGCAGCTCCCACCATCTCCCCATCGGTAAAGCATAAAGCTGCTGGTCCATCCCAAGGAGCCATAAAGCTTGCATTGTATTCATTAAAAGCCGTCAGTTCTGGTGTCAAGCCAGCTTCTTTAGACCACGCTTCTGGCACCATCATCAACAGTGCTTGGGGAATGTCTCGACCTTGACGATACAAGTATTCCATACAATTTTCCAGCTTCGCAGAATCGGAGTTTTCGTCATCGTAGACTTCGATCTGATGTCCATGCATCCAATTTTCCGCCCCGCGTAACGTGTTGATTTCGCCATTATGGGCTAAGAAACGAAAAGGTTGCGCCCGACTCCAGCTTGGAAAGGTATTCGTTGAAAAACGAGAATGGGTCAAAGCAATACTCGAAGTCATTTCTGGGCTTTGAAGATCTTTGAAAAACAAGCCAACTTGATAGGCATGCAGCATCCCTTTATAAACAACTGTCTTACTGGACAAGCTGCAGATAGACAACTCATCGGTATGATACGTTTTTTCCAGTTTACGCCGTAGCCGGTAAAGCTGATCTTCAAAGGGACGGCCAGCTGCTACATCGACAGGCTTTTCAATAAAGACTTGCACAAAAGATGGCATGACTTTTTGCGCCCCCGGCCCACACTGATAATAATCATATGGAACGTCGCGCTGCCATAAAACCGTAAAACCCATTTGTTGGATATCTTTAGCTACTTCTTCTTGGACCTGTGCTGCTCGGAGCTTTTCTTTCGGTAAAAAAAACATCCCAACAGCATAGGTGCCTTTTTCAGGCAATGGGATTCCTGCCTCTTTTGCCTGCTGCTGAAAAAAAGGATCTGGCATCGCCATCAAGATTCCTGCTCCGTCCCCCGTGTCAGGTTCAGCGCCAGTTCCCCCTCGATGATTCATCCGTTCTAACATCGTTAAGGCATTTTGGACGAGCTCTCGGGAATAATGACCATTTTTCTGAGCAATGAACCCCATCCCACAAGCATCTTTTTCAAAAGCGGCATCGTACATCGTTTGGTTCGTTGTTTTCATCATCTCTAAATCACTCATGGAATCACACTTTCTTTCAATATTCTGAATATTCCGATTTTTAACAGTTTACAACCTGATTTTCTATCTGGCAAGTTTTTTTTACTTGATCCGATCTAGTTGATTTCTTCCTTCAAGGGTTACTTAAATCCATAGAACAAATAGTGACTTGTAAATCACAGGCAGGAATCTTCGTCTAATAAGGTTTTTTTATTATACAATAAACTGTCGGAAAATTATTGCAAACAAATGAGAATCGTTATCAATTAACGCGAATTTTCTCATTTGGATGTCACAAACAGCTGCTTATGTCCCATTTTCAAGGAACAAGCTTGACTGATTTCAAAAAAAAGATGACCCACAATGGGATCATCTTTTTCCGTTTTTTTATTTTTCAAAGCCTTCTGCAACCGCTTCAGGATAGTTTTCTTTGACAATGGCTGCACAATGGCCGCAAAGTGTTGGTAGCTGCTCTTCTACACCGACATCCACACGGACTTGACGACAACGTTCGCAGACTTCACCTTCGGCTTTTTCCACTAAGATCGCCACGTCTTCGAATTGATAGGCCGCTTCTGGTACTGCTTCACCTGCTTCTTTAATCGTTAAGAAGTCCGGTGAAATGATCAGCAACTGAGCGATATCTGAATCGATAGCTTTTAGTAATGCCGCAACTGGCTCAGTTGGATAAACAGTGACTTTCGCTTCAAACGATTTCCCGATCAATTTTGCATTACGTGCTTCTTCCAATGCTTTTAAGACATTGTCACGGAAATCAAGGAAAGCACGCCATAAATCAAGCAGCTCTTCTTGGTTAGCAAATGTATCATAGCCAGGGAACTCCGCTAATTGGACATATTCCTCTTCTTCTTTCAAATGTGACCAGATTTCTTCTGCCGTATGCGGAATGATCGGCGTCAGTAATTTCGTCAACGCAACCGCTGTTTGATAGAAGACGGTTTGCATGGCGCGACGTTGGAAATCATTTTCAGCTTCGATATAAACGACATCTTTCGCAAAATCCAAATAGAAGGATGACATATCGACTGTCAAGAAGTTAATGACTGTTCGGTAAATATGCAAGAAGTTGTATTTTTCATAACCATCTTCTCGGATCGTTTTGATCGTTTGATTCAAACGAACCATCATGTATTTATCGACAGAACGCAAGTTTTCAAATGGTACGCTGTCTTTTGCTGGATCAAAATCACTCGTGTTCGCTAATAGGAAACGCATGGTATTGCGAATTTTCCGATAGACTTCTGATACTTGATTCAAGATATCCATAGACACTCGGACATCCGCTTCGTAGTCAACACTGCTGACCCAAAGGCGCAAAATATCCGCACCCATTTGGTTGATCACTTTTTCTGGTGCAATGGTATTACCAAGAGATTTACTCATCTTACGGCCTTCGCCATCTAAGGTGAAGCCTTGAGACAAGACGGCTTTGTATGGTGCGACTTCATTGATCGCAACACTAGTTGTGATACTTGAGTTGAACCACCCGCGATATTGATCAGAACCTTCCAAATACATGTCAGCTGGGAACGTCAATTCTGGACGTTGACGTAACACGGCTTCGTGAGAAGAACCTGAATCAAACCAAACATCCATGATGTCAGTTTCTTTCGAGAATTTACCGTTTGGTGAGCCTGGATGCGTAAAGCCAGCCGGCAGCAATTCTTCGGCTTCTTTTTCAAACCAAATCGTTGAACCATGTTCAGCAAACAAGTTTGCCACATGCTCGATCGTTTCAGGCGTGATGATGGCTTCGCCGTTTTCTGCATAAAAGATTGGCAATGGTACACCCCACGCACGTTGACGAGAGATCACCCAGTCGCCGCGATCGCGAATCATATTGTATAAACGGGTTTTGCCCCATGGAATGATCCAATCTACTTTTTCGATCTCATCCAAAATGTTTTGACGGAACTTATCAATTGAAGCAAACCATTGTGGCGTTGCCCGATAGATGACTGGTTTTTTCGTCCGCCAATCATGTGGATAGCTGTGAGTAAAGAAGTTTAGTTTTAATAGCGCCCCTTTTTCTTCTAAAAGCTCAGTGATCATTGGATTGGCTTTGTCATAAAAAACCCCTTCAAATCCTGGTGCTTCTTCTGTGAAGACCCCACGGCTATCGACTGGTGATAAGACATCCAGCCCATATTTTTTGCTGACGATGTAGTCATCTTCCCCGTGTCCTGGTGCAGTGTGGACCAAACCAGTACCGGCATCCAATGTCACATGATCCCCTAACATCAACAGAGACGTACGGTCATAGAAAGGATGTTGCGCCGTCATTTTTTCTAATTGATCGCCTGCAAATTCTTGCAATACTTCGACAGATTCCCAACCAATCTCATTCGTCACGGTTTCTAATAAATCTTTTGCCACGACAAATTTACGACCATCAGCCAAGATTTGAACATAGGCAAAGGTTGGATTCACAGAGATTCCTAGATTCGCTGGCAAGGTCCATGGCGTCGTCGTCCAGATAACAAAAGATGTATCTGAATCAAGCAAATCTTTGCCATCTGCGACTGGGAAAGCAACATAGATCGATGGTGAATTCACATCTTTGTATTCGATCTCGGCTTCTGCTAGTGATGATTCACTAGATGGTGACCAGTAGATTGGTTTTAATCCTTTGTAGATATAGCCTTTTTCTGCCATTTTTCCGAAAACGCGAATTTCCGCAGCTTCATAATCGGGCGTCAGTGTGATGTATGGGTGCTCCCAGTCACCAGAAACCCCTAAACGTTTGAAGTCAGCTCTTTGTGTATCCACTTGTGTCAAAGCATATTCTTCACATTTTTTGCGGTATTCTGCCAAGCTCATTTCTTTGCGCTTGATTCCTTTATTTGTCAACACTTGCTCGATCGGCAAACCATGGGTATCCCAACCAGGTACATAAGGGGAACGGAAACCTGACATTGATTTGGAACGTACGATAATGTCTTTACTGATTTTGTTCAATGAGTGTCCGATATGGATGTTCCCATTTGCATAAGGAGGACCATCGTGTAAGACAAAGGTTGGCTTGCCTTCATTTAATTCTTGACGGCGTTGATACAATCGATTTTCTTCCCATTCTTTTTGCCAATCCACTTCGCGGTTCGGCAAGTTGCCTCTCATTGGAAAAGCGGTTTTTCCAAGATGCAGTGTTTCTTTCATTTTCATTCTTGTTTCGCTCCTTTTCGTCTCACTACGTTTCCGTATAATTTCTAAATCCATTGACTCGACCAATCAATTGCTTCAATTGAACGTATCAAAATGGATTGGTTGCCATGACTTCCTTGTGTTTAGGTCTCACTGATTTAAAAAATCAATCCTAGTGATTCCTCGTTTGGTTACTACGCTCCTTATGGTCGCCTAGTACTGTTCATCATCTATTCTGTCTTGCTTCGCAAGCCAATCATAGTGATTCCTAGTAGGGTTACTACGCTCCCTATGGTCGCCTAGTACTGTTCATCATCTATTCTGTCTTGCTTCGCAAGCCAATCATAGTGATTCACAGCAAAAAACACGTCCGTCCCTGGCAAGGGACGAACGTGTTCGTGGTACCACCCAAATTTTTATTGTCGTTAGACAATTCTTTGATGATCGGTAACGGGATCAGGCGTCGTTCTCTACTTGAGTCTTTGGATAATCGGCTCTTTAAAGAACGCAACTCACAGATGATCTGATTTCTTACAGGGTTTTATTTGGCTTCCACTCTCCCAAACTCGCTTGAAAAATATAAGAAATTTTTCTGTTCTGTGTCTTAGTTGTTATCTGTTTTGTTCAATTCGTCTAATAAGTTTCTCGCATCATCTAATGTTTTCACTTCAGGGCTTTCGCTTACATCAACGATTTTTTCATCTGATTCAACAACGTCCACATCAAATGTGTCCACTGCTTCTGAGTTTACTCCAGAACCATTTTCACTGTCAAGTTCTTTTGATAAAACTTCTCTGATTACTTGATGGGAATCTTGCACGTAGCTTGAAAATGGCGCCAAAATCTCTTCCCACTCTGGGCTCTTCACTTGTTCTAATTGGGTTTGTAACATAACCAATAAGTTGTTGTGGAAGACTCTGGTTTTCTTCTTCAAGTCATTTGTTTCTGTTGCCAATTGACGGGCATTGTCTGTTGCATCCGTCAAAATCTCTTTGGCTTTTTCTTCCGCTGAGGTCATCAAGGCATGGGCATGTTTTTCTGCAGTAGCAACCATTTCATCCGCACGGTTTTGGGCAGACGTAACGATCACTTCTGATTCTTTGCTTGCGCTTGTTTTTACTTTATCCGCGGTATCTTGAGCCACGATGATGGATTGGTTCAAGGCGTCTTTCAGTTCATTGAAATACTCTAGTTTTTCTTCGGCGTGTTTCAATGATTTCTCTAACTCGCGATTGCGTTGAACCGCTTCTTCATAATCGCGGACGATCATATCCAAAAAGTCATCGACTTCGTCTTGGTTGTATCCTCTCATTTTTACTGAAAAGTTTTTATTTTGAATGTCTAATGGAGTTAATGCCATATTCTATACACCTCTTTGATTTATTTACGTAATACACCTAATAACAATCTAACTTTTTCTTTTTTCGTGGTTCCTTCTAACCCCTGTATTTGAATCCGACCAAATCCTCTTACTGAAACGATATCCAGTAAATCCAGAACAAAATCTGGTCGTAGTGCTTCTGTCCAGTTTACTTTTACTTTTCCTGATTCGATCAACTGTTTCGAACGCTGACGTGAGATGTTGTATACGGCAGAGATCACTGTATCAAGACGCAATGAACTAACCGTTTCTCTTTCCTCGGTCCAGCCATCTTTAGGAACGATCAACTCGGTGTATTTTGTTTCTTCCAAGCGCACCGATACGTTTCCGATTTTATCCACTTGGAGTTGGATAAAATGACTGACTTCAGCGGCAACGAATACTTGCCATATTTCACCATCGGAAAGAATGTCTCCAAAGTATTCCCTCTTGACTCCAGTCCCCATTAACGTGCCTAAAACTTTTCCATGACTCAACACCGTAAATTTTTTCGGGTATTGAATCGTAAACAAAGTCATGTCAAACTCATCGGTGGTGGGCTCATAATAATCGGGATAAATCAAACAACGTCGTCTTTCAGCAGCTTCGTAACCACCAAAAAAGCGGAAGCTTAAATCCGTTGATTGACGAATCAAGCTTTCTAAAATATACGCTTGTCTCGGATCTAAAAAATCAGTTAAGTAAGGCGCATACTGCATTTGCACTTGTTCGATCCATCCTTGAGCGGAATCAATAAAAGGGCGTTCATCGTTTCGAAAATGTTGATAGACATTTGCGTTCACCGATAACCACCCCTTACGTTAAAATAAAATTGATTGTAAGATCAATATCAATGCTTGTGATGCTAGCTGTAAGACGATAATTGCAAACGCAATCGTAAAATCAATACCAGCAAAACTTAATTTCAATCGATCAAATAAACTCAAATACGGTTCACACACTTTTGCTAAGAAACGGCCAAAAGCGGATTGATACCCTCCTGGAAACCAAGACAAAAGTGCATAGATCACTAATAAAATGGTATACAGATAAACAGCATCACTTAGTAATTTAACGAATCTCAAAAATAAAATTGGCGTTCCTCCTCACTTTAGATATCAAAAAAATTGGTATCTGCTAATGTTTGGGCAGTGCCTTCAATTTCCATACCCTTAGGCGTGCAAAGAAAAATTTCATCGCCAACACGCTTGATATCACCATCTTCAGCGTACACTGTTCCTGTTAAAAAATCAACTATTCGACGAGCTTGGTACTCTTCAATTAAATGAAAATTAACAAGTACAGCATCCCCATTGATGACCTGCTTGGCAATCCCCATCGCTTCGGAATAGACGTGTGGCTCTACGATCGTTATTTTACCAGCTGCTTGTGCGGGTGTTTCTTTTGCTTTTGTTTCTTTGACTCTCGTATTGCTTCTTTGTTGTGCCATCGGAACGACTTTTTCTTCCGTCTTCGTCACCGGTCTTACCCGTTCAGCCGCAGCTGAGGCTTGTTGATAGACAGCTGCTTGTGGTTGCTGTCTGTATTGATAGGCTTGATTTTGTGGTTGACTTGTTGTACGTGTTGCCGCTTGGCCAGATGCATACGTATTCGTGGTTGCTCTGGGGGCTGTAAAAGCTCCTCCTTGGTTCACAGCTTGTTTAGACGCTGTGCGTGCCGGTTCTTCCGTGGCAAATGTTTCTTCGTAGTAATCTTCTTCGTCAGTCAATCCAAAAAAATTGGTCAGTTTCTCTTTGAGCGACATCGGTCAACCTCCTTTTTTATTGAAATAATGCTGTTCCTACACGAATAAATGTTGCACCTTCTTGAATCGCAATGGGAAAATCATTACTCATTCCCATACTCGTTTCTAAGCAAGGGGCATGTGTAAGATGCAGGTCAGCGATCTGTTGTTGAATCCTTTTTAATTCTTTAAAAATCTGATGCTGCTCGTCTTTGGAAGCAGTGAGCGGGGCCATCGTCATCAATCCAACAACACGAATTTTGTCGAACGAAGCAAGTGCTTCAATAAAAGCCATTACCTCTTCAACAAAAATCCCTTGTTTCGTTGCTTCCTGCGAAACATTCACTTCCACAAAGCAGTTGATCGGATGCTCTGCTCGTTTTTGAATTTCTTGTGCCAGTTTGATTGAATCTAACGCATGGAAAAAATCAATCTCATTTATAATTGATTTTACCTTTCTGCGTTGCAAATTGCCAATAAAATGCCAACGGACATCTGGATAATCCTTTAGTGCTGCCTTCTTTTCAAGTAGTTTTTCTACTCGATTTTCTGCACAATCCCGCACACCATTTTCTAAAAGGACTCTTGTTGTTTCTGTATCGACGGATTTTGTCACAGCTGTCAAACAGACATCATTGGCATTTCTAGAAACAAGAGCACAGGAATCCTGTATCTCTTGCTGAATCTTGTGCAAGTTCTCAGAAATCATGTGCTCTGCCCCCTAGCGTTTACGACGGAAAAATGGTGGTGTGCTTAATTCGTCGTCATCATTCGAACGTACTTCATCACGGCTGAAGGTATCGAATTCTTTCTTTTCTACATTTTCAAATGTGTTTTCTTCTACTTTAGGTCGTACATTTTGTTCTTTGCGGATATCCCAATCACCAAAGCCATTGCTTTCTTCTGCTTGCGCTGGGCGTGCTTGATCCATATCTAATGTTGGTTTTTGAGGGATAGAATGAATTTGACCTTGGCTTTGTCTGCTAGAGCGAGAACCCCGTTCTTTTTTTGAAGGGTCAATGCCGGTTGCAATGACTGTCACACGGATCTCATCGCCTAAGTCTTCATTGATTGATGTACCTAAGATAATGTTTACGTCGCCTGTTGCCGCATGAGCGACGATATCAGAAGCATCTTGTGCTTCAAATAAAGTCATATCCAATCCGCCAGTGATGTTCAATAGCACTTGTTCTGCGCCATCGATCGACGTTTCTAGTAATGGTGAAGAGATTGCTTTTTTCGTTGCTTCGATTACACGTTCTTCCCCGCTAGCAACACCGATTCCCATCAAGGCTGTGCCTTGATTTTCCATTACTGTTTTCACATCAGCGAAGTCTAAGTTGACATAGCCAGGTGCAGTGATCAAGTCTGAGATCCCTTGAACCCCTTGACGCAAGACATTGTCTGCTTCACGGAATGCTTCAAGCATTGGCGTTTTCTTGTCAACAACTTCTAACAAACGGTTGTTTGAGATGATCAATAAGGTATCGACATTCTCTTTTAATTTAGCGATGCCTTCAGCCGCAAAACGGCCACGTTTTGGTCCTTCAAAAGTAAACGGACGAGTAACGACACCGACTGTCAATGCGCCGATTTCTTTAGCGATTTTCGCTACGATCGGTGCAGCACCTGTTCCGGTTCCGCCACCCATACCAGCGGTAATGAAAATCATATCCGCGCCTTCTAATGATTCGCGAATAGAATCTTCACTTTCTTCCGCTGCTTTTTGACCAACTTCTGGTTGAGAGCCAGCACCAAGTCCGCGGGTATATTTAGGGCCTAATTGAATGACTGTTTCTGCTTTTGAGTTTTTTAATGCTTGAACGTCAGTGTTGGCTGCAATAAATTCTACGCCTTTGACATTTTCTTCGATCATACGATTGACTGCGTTGCCGCCACCGCCACCGACTCCGATGACTTTGATCACAGCGCCGTCATTGATGTTATTATCAATTGAAAATTCCATAATTTATCTTCCTCCTGAGAATCGTTTTAGATTATTCAAAGATATTTGAGAAGAAATCTTTTACTCGGTTTGTGATCGACTCACCTTTTTTCTCTTCTTCTGCTTCTTCATAAGTTTCTTCTGGCGCTTCATATTGTTCGTAATGCACTTCTTGTTGTTGAATAGCAACGGGCTGTTGCGCCACTGTTTTTTCACCAGTGATCGCACTTTTGGCAAGCTGGTACACTTCGCTTAAGTTTGCCGAATAGTCAACGATACTGATTACATTCGTGAAAACAGGATTTCTAAGTCCCATATGATTAGGAACGTAAAGCTTGACGTTTGTTTCGAATACTTCTTGAGCAAGATCTACGACACCAGGAAGACTTGCAGCGCCACCAGTCAAGATCACGCCACCCGGTAAATCAAGCCCATCGATTTCGTCTAGGACTTCTTTTGATTTGGTGAAGATTTGTTCCATACGGGCTTCAATGATTTCGGATAAATAGCGTTCATCGATTTTCACTGGTTCTGATTTCCCGATCACATCAACCGGAAATTCTTCGCTGGCTGAAGTGCGTTCAGGATACGCATCCCCATAATTAATCTTCAATGCTTCTGCATTGTTGAAAGAGGTATTTAAAACCGTCGAAATGTCTTTTGTGACAAATTCGCCGCCCTCTTGGTTCACATGGGTGAATTTCAATTGCTTGTCGTGCATCGCCGATGTGGTTGTTTGGCCGCCACCAATGTCGATGACGATCGTGCCAAAATCTTTTTCACCGTCTGATAAAATCGATTCTGTTAGTGCTAATGGCGTAATGACTACTTCATTAACGATCAGACCAGATTTTTCAACACATTTGCGAATGTTGTGAATGATGGTTTTTGGTCCTGTATAAACAACACCAAACATTTCTAGGCGAACCCCGATCATGCCACGAGGATCTTTGATTCCTTCAAAACCATCAACGGTAAATTCCTGCGGTAAAATAGCAATGATCTGTCTTTCAGGAGGGGTAGAACGAACGAGTGCTGCGGAGGCAACATTACGCACGTCTTCGTCGGTGATCTCTTTTGATTCACTATTGACAGCGATCATTCCTTGACAATTTTCCACTTCAAGAAGATTGGCTGGTACACCAACACTTACACTGCGAATTTGAATTCCTGCTTTTTCTTCTGCTTGTCTTACTGCTCTTTGAATGGCTTGCACCGTTTTATCGATATCTACAATGATCCCACGGTTGATTCCTTCTGATTTTGCATTACCTACACCAATGATATTCATTTGGCTGTCAACGTATTCGGCTACTACAACTTTTACAGATGTCGTACCGATATCAAGGCCAACATACATTCCCGTTTTTGCCATGGATGGGGTTCCCTCCTACTTAAATTGGATATATAGCGAACCATCACAGTCCGTTTTTAGAGTTCATTCGAATAATTTGTTCACTGTTACCAATTCTACCATATAATGGCGCTTTTTAGAAACAAGTTAATGAAAAAAACTCTTGAATTTTTCCTAAGAATCACTATCAGCTGTTTGATTTTCGTCTGCATCGTCTTCTTGTGTATTTGAAATTGGGTAAGTAAAGATTCCAACTTCCATATCCACAATACTGTCCTCGGTCAAATCTTTGGCAATTTGCGGATAATACTGCATTTGACTCACCATATTCGAAATGTTGACGATCACTTGATTGCCATCATTCATAAAGAGAGTCAGCAGCTCATCATTGCTGTCACGGGGGGTATATTTGATTTGAGAAACGCCATCGCGAATTTCTGAACTTAATTCTTGATAGGCACTAAGTGTTGCTTTGATTTTATCTTCAGCCGAAAAATTTTCTAAAACCGGTAATCCTTCCACTGGCTGCTCACTGATTTCATCTAACACAACGCCATTTTCTAAAACCGGCGCATAGCCACCATCTTGGGCTAGTAAAGCAACTTCTTGAAATTCAGTGACAGTGATATCGAAGCGATTGATACCAGATAGAGAAATTGAGGCATTTTTTATACGTGGCAATTCTTTTTTGATGGCAGACACGCTTTGATTACGTTCGAAAAATTGCGGCCACATCTCTTCATTGACGGTTAGATCCGAATTTTCGAGAATTGCTTCTGCGGATACTTCATGATTGCCTTTGACGACCACATTCGCCAAACGACTAAGGGGCGAAACGAAATACAAAACAATCAATAAAGGAATCATCAACAATCCAATAATCAAGGCTAAACGGCGAATCAACACTTGGTTGCGATACGCCTTTAGGTTAGGTAGCCGATCAGCAAAGGAGCGGACCTTTTTTTCTGGCTCTGGCAATGCTTCCTTCTCATCAACGGACTCTTCCATCGCTTGATCTGCTTCAAAAAACGCTTCTTCTTGCTCGTCTTCATGGTCTTCTGACGTATCTTCTGTTTCTTCAGGAGCAGGAGAAGACCAAGCTGGCTGATTGCCTTTTTCTTGCAAATACTTTAGATTTTCTTTTTGCCAAGGGGTCAACTCTTCCGTTGACGAGGGGGTTTGATCATCATGAGGTGTTTTGTCTTTACTAATGATAATCGCTCCTTTCTATCCCACACATTGTACTATTTGATTACCTCTTGCACAAGTCGAAATAATCGTTCCGAGGCATCGCTGATCCCTTGTTCTTTTGAGGCTTTTGCCATCTTACTACGAAGGGCTTCATCTTGCATGATACTGTCTACTGCTTCCACGAGGTTTTGACTGTTTAGTTCATGATCGGCAATCATTTTGACTGCTCCTGCATTGGCTAAACTTTGGGCGTTCTTCGTTTGGTGGTCATTGGTCACATAAGGACTAGGAATCAAAATCGCTGGAATCCCTAATGCAGTGAATTCTGCGATCGATGTGGCTCCTGCTCGTCCAATCAACAAATCACTATTTGCCATCACTTCTGCCATCTGATCAATGTAAGGGCGAATACTGATATTAGGAAAGGCATCTTTTGACATGCCGATTTTTTCTTCGATCTCTTTGTAATACCGTTCACCTGACGCATAGAGAAGCTGATACTCTTTTTGAGCAAACAGCGGCAGCGCATCAATGATCGCTTGATTGATTTTCAGCGCTCCTTGACTCCCACCAAAAACCAAGACCGTCTTTTTCGCCGGATTTAAATCGTAGGAAGACAAGATCGCTGACTTTTGACTGTTGCGTACTTCTTGACCTCTGGGATTCCCCACCAGCACCGTTTTCTTCGCTGGAAAGTACTGGGACGCATCGTGAAAGGCAATGGCGATTTTGTCCACATATTTGGTTAGAAATTTATTCGTGATCCCGGGAACACTATTTTGTTCATGAATAATTGTAGGAATTTTCAACTTCGCTGCAGCAAAGACCACCGCGCCAGAAACGTAGCCACCGGTGCCGATCACCACATCCGGTTGAAACTCCTTGATGATTTTTTTGGCTGCGTAATAACTTTTCATGAAAAGTTGGATCGTTTTTACATTATCGAAGGACAACTTACGCTTAAAGCCTTGGATTTCTAATGTTTTAAAAGGAATACCTGTTGGAGGGACGATTTTATTTTCCAAGCCCCTTGTTGCACCAATGTATAAAAATTCGGCTGTCGGGTCAATCTCTTTTACATAATCGACAAAAGACAACGCTGGATAAATATGTCCGCCAGTACCGCCGCCAGTCACAAGTATTTTCATATCCGTCACTCATTTCTATTTAAGTTCTGCTACTGCCGCCATAAATTTGTCGCCGCGAACTTCAAAATTAGGGTATTGATCCCAACTTGCATTCGCAGGTGACAATAAAATCGTATCTCCAGCAGCACTTAAAGAAAAGGCTAATGGGACGGCTGTTTCAACATTGTCTGTCATTTCAATTGTTTTTACCCCTGCTGCTTGAGCAGCAGCGGCTAATTTTTCCTTTGTTTCACCAAACAACACGATGGCTTTTAGCCCTTTTAGTGCGGGAACTAAGTCATCAAAGCTGTTCCCCCGATCCAGACCACCTGCCAATAAAATCAGTTTCTCATTGTCAAAGCCGCCTAATGCCATTTCTGTGGCTAGAATGTTTGTTGCTTTGGAGTCATTGAAAAATTTCACCTGATTGATGGTGGTGACATACTGAGTCCGATGGGGCACGCCTGTAAAGGTTTGTAACGCTTGCTTAATGGCTTCGTTTGGCATATCGCAAAGTTTACCGACAGCAATCGCTGCTAATGCATTTTCAATATTATGATCTCCTGGCACGCCAAGTTCATCAGCTGCCATAATCACTTCTTCTTTATAATAGAGGATACCGTCAAGCATGTACGCGCCTGCTACTTTTTCCTTGGTGGAAAAAGGAATGATTTGCGCTTTTGATTTTGTCGACAGTGCTTCTAGTTCTGGCTGGTTCCAGTTGATCACCAAATAATCATCTGCAGTCATTCGCTGTTGCAACCGCCACTTTGCTAGGACATACTCTGGACGACTGCCATGGTAATCGATATGGGCTTCATAAATATTGGTGATCACGGCGATTTTTGGTCGCAAAGTATCGATCCCCATCAATTGGAAGCTAGACAATTCCATGACTAATCGGTCTTCCGCTTTGGCCGTTTGAGCAACGGAACTTGCAGGAAACCCAATGTTCCCAGAAAGCAGTGCCTGCCCTTTTTGCATCCCTGCGTTTAAGACATTGGCGATCATGGTCGTTGTGGTGGTTTTTCCGTTCGTACCAGTAATGCCGATAATCGGAGCCTCAGAGATTTGATACGCTAGCTCCACTTCCGTGATTACAGGAATTTTTTTCTCTAAAGCTTTTTGAACAAGGGGCTGTGAATAAGGGATTCCTGGATTTTTCACAACTAACGAAAAGCCTTCATCCAATAATTCGATTGGGTGGCTGCCAGTGATCACTTTGACCCCTAACGCCAAAAGATCTTGTGCTTCGGGATTTTCAGCAAATGGCTTGCCGTCATTAACGGTCACAAGTGCGCCCAAATCATGTAACAATTTGGCCGCACTGAATCCACTACGCGCTAATCCTAGCACAAGAACTTTTTTATTTTGATATGTTTTAATTTTTTTCATTTTCTTCATCTCCTACCATACAAGGGCTATTGTGAGCAACGAGCAACCTAACGCAATACACCAAAAAACAGTGTCGATCTTCCACTCAGACCATCCGCTCATTTCAAAATGATGGTGGATGGGTGACATCTTGAAGATTCGTTTGCCCGTTAATTTGAATGAGGCAACTTGCAGCATCACGCTTGCTGTTTCACAAACATAGACCAGTCCGACAAGCAAGAGGGTCCATTCTTGGTGTAAAAGAATCGAAATTGCTGCTAGCAGACCGCCTAAAGCCAGTGAGCCGACATCCCCCATAAAAATTTTAGCCGGTTTGCGATTGTACGGAAAGAAGCCGATCAATCCGCCAATGATTGCTAGACAAACGATCAATACATCGATTTGATCTTGCCGCCAAGCAATCAGTGCGTAAGTTGAAAAAGAAATCGTGCCCAGTCCTGCGACCAGACCATCGATACCGTCGGTCAAGTTGACTGCATTTGAAAAACCGACCAGCCAAAAGATGACGAACACTCCGTAAAAGATCGACAGTGGCACATCGATCCCAAAAAAATTTAACACGTCTGCATTGCCTTCCGCTCGAAAAACAAAGTAAAAGACGAGTCCGCCTAAAATTTGTCCAAACAATTTTTGCAGCGAGTTTAAGCCCATATTTCTTTTGCGGAAAATCTTGATGAAATCGTCAAGAAATCCTAATGCACCATAAACCAAGGTAATGAACAAAAGAATGAACAATGAAGCAGTCAGTTGATTTTGCCATGCCCCTACCCAAATTGCAGTGATCATTGCAGAAATCAAAAATACAAACCCACCCATCGTTGGTGTACCAGCCTTTACGTTATGCCATTTAGGGCCGTCACCACGTATTTCCTGTCCGTATTTCTTCATTTGAAAATAGCCGATAAACAAAGGCATTGCGGCTGTTACGATCGCAAAGCCACTTGCCAAAGGTAATATCATCTCTGTCCATTCCATATCGTTCTCTCCTATTATTCTATTCGTTTTCGCTTAGTGTAAACTTGATCGATTGTCCCGATAACTCAGTATAAGGCTCCACGCTCTGTTTGGTACAATAGCCGTCCCCTTCAAAACTGACGTCCACATTCAACAGACTGCCAAATTTGATCAAATCTGCTTTGGACCAGGAAGTCGTATCAGGCATGTAATACTTGTCGCTATCCGTAATCAGCAGTACTCGTCCGCCAGGCATGATCGAAGTGCCACTGTCAACGGACTGTGCGATGACCTTCTCGCCATCACCGATGACAACAGGGGTCAACCCAGCTTTTTGAACGTCAGTTGCCGCTGATTCTGTATCAAGATTACGATAATCCCCTACAGTCGTTTCACTACCTGAGGTTGTACTATCTTCTAATGCAGAGTTTTTCAGATCCATGACCCGTTTCATCAATGGATTGGCAATTTCACCCAACACGGTGCTTTCGTGCTTCTCTGGCAATTTGATCGTCAAATACAAAATATATTCAGGTTCTTCTGAAGGAAACATCAAAACAACAGAATACAGATAATTGGTACCCCCAGACAAATACTTACCGGTCGTTGGATCGGCTACTTGGGCTGTCCCCGTTTTCGCGGAAATATTGTAGCCCGGTAGTTCATAGACACCATAAGCACTTCCGTAATTTTCACTTTCGACAACATCACGCATATATTCCCGTACTTTTGTTGCCGCTTCTGCTGTGATGGGATGGCCAACTTCTTCTGGTTGTGTGACCGTTTCTTCTCCTGTATTGCCATCAACGATTTTACTAATAAATTGTGGTTTCAACATCGTTCCGTTATTTGCCACCGACGTAAAGGCCTGCATCATTTGGAAATTCGTCACACCAATCGCTTGACCAAATGACGTCATCGCTTGGCTGACAGGGTTATCCTCTGGTGTGATCCCAGTATTTTCGTTAGGCAATCCTGAATAGGTACTGCGACCAAAACCAAATTCTTTTAAGTATTGCTGCCAACGATCTGCCATTCGTTGTTCCAAGGTCACCATTCCAATATTACTCGACCATGAAAGTGCTTGGCGCATCGTCAGTGTTCCTTTTTGACCGAAGTCCCAGTCGTTGATGGTTGCATCATAAAGTTTCATTCCATCAGGGCTTGGGGTAAAAGTTTCGTTTTCATTAAAGATCCCTTGATCGATCGCTGCAGCCGTCGTCAAGATCTTCATGGTTGATCCTGGCTCGTAGTTGTCCTCAACTAATAGGTTTTGCCAATCATTGATGGAATCCAAATTTTCTGGATTATAGGTTGGTCGTTGCGCCATCGCCACGATTTCACCCGTTTTTGCATCCATTAAGTTCGCTGTTAAGTTTTCTGGTTTATTTTCTTTAAAGACACTGTCCATCAGCGTTTCCAAGTAGCTTTGGATCCGACTATCGATGGTTGTATAGACGTCTTTCCCGTCCACAGCTGCAACAGTTTCGGCTACGGTTCCTGGCAACGGATTTTGATTGTTGTCTTTTTGATAAACGATCTCGCCATCGGTCCCTGAAAGCACGTCATTGTACGCAGCTTCTAGTCCGGTTTTCCCAACTAGACCAGTATCGTCATCATTGGCAACAGCATACCCGATAAAGTGAGAAGAAAAGACACCATTCGGATAAAGTCGAGCTGGATGGCTGTCAAAATGAAAGCCAGCAATCTCTTCTTTTTCCATTGCATCTTCAATCGCATTCTTTTGTTCTAATGTAATATTGTTTCCTTTACTTCCAAAAGAAACACGCCATAATTGTTGCTCAAGCCCTTCTTCTAACGTGTTGACTGCTGTTTCTTGATCGATGGACAATACATCCGACAAGATTTTGCCCAATTTATTGAAGTTTGCTTTTTCTGCAAAAAGATTCTTTTTGCCATCTTTGTAATTTTGGTTTAAAACAGCGTAAATTGAATAGGAGGTCACATCTTCAGCAATTGGAATCCCATTGCGATCATAGATCGTTCCACGTTTCGCTTTGATGACTTCACTGCCTTCATAAAGATTTTTCGTTTTTTCAGCTAAGGAAGTCCCTGCGACATCTCCGACAATGACGATGTAGCTCAAACGCGTGACAAACAAAAAGAACAATCCAATACTCGTAGCAAAGAGAATAATACCTACTTTTTTGCGATTGTTCGTTGTAGTTTGATTGTTCTTTTTTAAGTATTGCTTGAATTTATCTGTTAACTTCATTTAGTCCACTTTCCTTAAATTGCCGTCATCGATCGACAATCCATTATCCTCAGCAATCTTTTGGATGCGCTCGGTTTTAGAAAGTTCATTTTTCTCTTGTTCCAACTGTTCTGCTTGTGTTGTTTTTTCATTAATATCCGATTGGATCAAAGAAATATCGTGTTCGACTTGACTGATATTGGTTCGAATATTGATGGTCAAGATCGCCAACGTCAATACAGAGATGATCACAAAGGCAGCGATCAGTTTTTCCAGAGTAGAAATGCTTTTTAACCGACGAGCCGGAGATGCTGGTACGCGGATGACCTCAGGACGCTGGGGATCAGTAGGCAGTTTTTCAGTTGTCGGTTCAGAGTGTTCCATAGGTTGTGATTCAAGTGGTTCTCTGAATTCATAGTCATGAACTTTTAGTTCTGCCATAGTTGTTACCCTTCGCTTTCCTTGATTTTTTCCGCGATTCGCAGTTTCGCACTACGAGAACGATTATTTTCAGCTACTTCTTCCTCAGTAGGAAGAAGTGGTTTTCTTGTTATAAGTTTAAGTGTTGGTTGGAATTCTTCTGGTATCATCGGCAAACCTGGCGGCATATCCTTCGGTGTGCTGTATTCCTTGAACATCGATTTCACGATGCGATCTTCTAAAGAGTGAAACGTGATGACACTCACACGTCCGTTGACTGCTAAAAGATGAATCGCTTGTTCAAGTGATTCTTCAATCACACCTAGCTCATCATTGACTGCAATGCGAATGGCTTGGAAAACCCGTTTTGCAGGGTGTCCGCCTTTTCTTCTTGCTGGCGCAGGAATGGCTATTTTGATGATATCGACCAACTCACCCGTTGTTTCGATTGGATGATCTTGTCGCACCCGCTCGATTTCACGAGCGATTTGTTTCGAGAATTTTTCTTCTCCATAACGGAAGAAGATTTTGACTAATTGGTGGTAGTCGAATTGATTGACTACTTCATAGGCAGTCAATGCTGCAGTTTGATCCATCCGCATATCCAGCGGTGCATCTTGGTGGTAGCTAAAGCCGCGTTCGGCTTCATCTAATTGGGGTGAGGAAACACCTAAATCGTACAAAATCCCATCGACTCGGCTCACACCGTGTTGATGCAATGCTTCCTTTAAATAGCGGAAATTACTTTTAATGAACGTAACCATTCCTTTAGCAACATATGGTGCTAAACGTTTTTTCGCATGATCGATAGCAGTTTGGTCTTGATCAAAAGCAAAGAGATGTCCCTCTTCAGACAGTTGCGACAATAAATATTCACTATGACCGGCTCCACCTAATGTACAATCGACATAGACGCCTTCTGGACGAATCTTTAACCCATCAACGGTCTCCTGTAGCATAACGGTGTAGTGTTGAAAATCTGCCATGTGTTTTTTCCTCTTCCTATCAAGCCTATAAGCCAAAATCAATCATTGTTTCAGCAATTTCATCAAAGTTTTCTTCTGCTTCTTCAGAGAATGCTTGCCAACGCGTTTCATCCCAAATCTCGATTCGGTTTGAAACGCCGATGATCACACAGCTTTTGGTAAGGTCTGCATGATTTCTCAATGTAACAGGGATATTGATTCGTCCTTGTTTATCGATTTCGCACTCTGTTGCAGCAGAATAAAAGAAGCGGACAAATGTCCGAGCGTCCTTTTTCGCTAAAGGCATTTCGTTTAGTTTTTCTTCAAGTTTTTCCCATTCAGATAAGGGGTAGCCAAATAAACAGCCATCTAATCCACGTGTCACAACAAATTTTTCTCCGAGTTTTTCTCGTAGTTTTGAAGGGACGATTAGTCGGCCTTTTGCATCTATCGAATGTTGAAATTCACCCATAAACATCGATAAATAACCCCCGATCTCCACCTGATATTCACAGTCTACCACAATCCCCCACTTTCTACCACAAATTATATGAAATTTGAAAGGGAAGTTGTTTGACTTTTCTTTACCAAATGAGGAAAAAGAGGAAAACCGACTACTTAAAGTTTTTAAAAAAACTTTAAGTGAAAAAATGGGCGTTTATCAAGAGTCAAAACACTATAAGTAACTAACAATATTTAGAATGATCAAAACGACATGAAAAATGATCGTAAATAGAAAAATACTACGCCAATACATCTTTAAATAGCGACCATATTGGATCTCCTCATAGTAATACGCCTGAAAGACTGCCAGCAGAATCCCCAATAAAAAAATGGAGATCAAATAGTACAATGTGATTGCTTGATCAAAAGTATACTTTGATAATTGATGAATCCCGACCATCAAAAATGGTACCGCTAAATCCGGTGCCTTCACGTGGTAACGATCATTCAAGGACAACGCGGAAACAATAAACCGACAGGCGAAATAGACGAGCACAGGAAAGATATACCAAAACAAAACGATTGGATTAAATCCAGACATACAGCAAAATCCTTTCTAACAACTAGTGTCACTATACTTTATTTTCTTTACATCCGTGTTTCAGTTCTTTTAAAAATCTGAGCTGGAATAAGACAGCCATGAAATTTTTTAAGGAGCCTCTTTGTTCATCAGCTGACTTTTGAAAGTCTTGAAGAATGCATTTCTTTACCTATTAAAACAGAAGGGCGTAGCTTCAACAAGTCTATCTTGCCATTCTAGTGATTTTTTTTATCCTGAAATTGAAATTTTCTTAATTTCTCCTTGGTTCAACTTGAGTTCTTGTGTATTTGAGGGTAAACTGTCACTAGAATAACTCTAAAAGGTGGATTAGAATGAACGAGAAAAAACCAAAAAGTACCTTTGCAAAAATCACGCAAGTCGTGATCTGGACCATGCTTATTCTCACTGTTGGCTCGATTTTCTTAGCAGCATACACAAGTATTATGGGTTAATCCTATTAAAAAAGTGCCCTTTTCCAAAATGATGGCTTCCATCTTTTGGAAAAGGGCACTTTTTTTACAGCAAGGGTGACACAAGGCGTGCCAAGCCTTCTTTGATTTTGATCGTCAGCTTTCTTTGCTGATACGCTTCGATCGTTAAGTGCTTGGAATCGATCGAATCCGCCAGAAATGCTTCTTTCGTTTGCGTCGCGAGTTGTGCATCGTAGATGATCGTATTGACCTCAAAGTCTAAACGAAACGAACGGACATCGATATTTGCTGAACCAATCGAAACGAGCCCACTGTCAATGATCATCGTTTTTGCATGCATAAACCCTTTCTCATAGGTTTCGATGACTGCCCCAAAATGCAGCAGCTCAGCCGCAAAGGAATAGGTCGCCCAATATACCAAGGGATGATCCGGTTTGTTAGGGATTTGTATATGGACTTTCACCCCAGAAAGCAGTGCCAACTTCAAGGCATTGTGAATGGCTTCATCCGGAATATAATAAGGTGTTTGGATCAAGATTTCCTTTTTGGCTAAGTTGATCATTTTC
The DNA here is from genome assembly GCF_050542975.1 of Enterococcus sp. DIV1368d. NCBI lineage: Bacteria > Bacillati > Bacillota > Bacilli > Lactobacillales > Enterococcaceae > Enterococcus > Enterococcus sp. DIV1368d. The sequence goes on from NZ_CP172939.1 coordinate 2,608,361, forward strand.
AGATAGGTCATTTTGATTTCTTCATGTTCCGTATCAGGACCACTCGTGATGACTTGGGCTGCAACTGTCCCGACTTGTTTGATTTCAGGAAACAAGGAAGGATCATATTTGATCTCCAACGCATGTTGTGAATTCCAATCCATCAAAAACCGATTTTGCAGCGAATAGACAGCTGAACCGGCAATTCGCAAGTGATTGTCTCGCCAATAACCGAATTTTTCCACTTGCCCTAGATATTCATCTCCCACATTAAAACCGCCTGTATAGCCAATTTCTCCATCGATCACCACGATTTTCCGATGATTTCGATAATTGATTCGCGGATTGACATAAGGAACGAATAAAGGAAAGAAGAAGGCAATTTGACCGCCATGCAGACGCAACTCATCAAAAAACTTTAATGATACTTGGGTGCTGCCCCAAGCATCTAATAAGACTCTTACTTTTACGCCCCGCTTCGCCGCGCGCACCAGTGCCTCTTTGACTTCATTTCCCAATGTATCACTGCGATAAATGTAATATTCCATATGAATGTGATTTTTTGCCTGTTCGATATCCGCGATCAAGGCATCAAATTTCTGCCGTCCGTCAGTATAAAGCGTCATACTATTCGCTGTCGTATACAGGGATTGCCCAAAGACTGTCAACAGGTAGACCAGCTGCTGCACTTCTACCTGCGCGGTCGGCGGATGCGGAAACAGCTGACGAGCGAGCGCTTGTTTTTGTTCTTCTAATTCAACATTCAGCCCCACCTTTGCCTGTGAGCGCATATCAAAGATCTTTTCTTTAGAGATCCCTCTACCAAAGAAAAAGTAAAGCACAAAGCCAACGATTGGAATGAACATCAAGACCAAAAGCCAGGCCCACGTTTGAGCAGTCTGCCGCCTTTCTCTGAAAATGATAATGATTGATAACAAAATATTGACTATAAATAAAATGGTTACCAAATTATCCATTACAACCATTTCTCCACCTCTTCCCCGATTTCCCGCTACTAAAGCATATCAAAAAATAGTACCTAAAGTAAAGAAACACTGTGATGAAACAAAAAAAGCCGATCTTGACGATCGACTTTAAGAAAATATCGGTTTAGAATTTTAAGAAACGGCGCATTGATAACACGGAACCAAGCGAACCGATCACGATCCCAATCAGTGCCATCACACCGCAAACTTGTAATAGAAACATATTTGGTGCAATTAAACTGTAATTTGAACGCAGTAAGGATGGATTGACCATTGCATAAACTTGGTGGTAGCCGAAGTACATTAAAGCAATCGGAACGATCGAACCTAAGAGTCCGATCCAGCCGCCTTCAAGGAAGAATGGCCAACGAATGTAGCCGTTTTTCGCCCCCACCAGACGCATGATCTGAATTTCTCTTTGACGAGACAAAATCGTGATCCGAATCGTATTAGAGATCAGGAACATTGCCACAAAAATCAATAAGACAGCAGCAGCTAAGCCCCAAGTCCGCACAGCAGCAGACAATTCAAAGATTCGGTCAGAAGAATCTCCGCCGTAATCGGCTTTGAAAACATTTGGCAATTCGCCAGCTTGCTCAGCGATCTCTGTCGTATACTCTGGATCTGTTGCACTGACGACAAACACGTTATACAGCGGATTGCTGTCGCCTTCGAACAAGTTCCATGAATCCCCCATTGCATCTTGGATCTTCTGCAATTCTTCGTCTCGGCTAGAAAATTTCACTTCTGAAACGTTCGGCAGATCATTTAAGGACTGTTCCAAAGCATCCATGTCTTCTTGTTCCGTACCAATATCAACGAAAACCGAAACGTCCACATTCTCGCGAATGTCTTCGGCTAGTTTTGTTGCATTTAAGATTACACCTAGAAAAATACCGACTAATGTCAGTGTGATCGTTACCGCACTCAATGACGCAATAGTCATCCAGCCGTTACGCTTTAAACTTTTGATACTCTCCAGGAGATGACGGAAAAATGTTCTAATCATCGTAACCATATTCTCCTTCCGCTTGGTCGCGAATAATGCGGCCATTTTCAATCGCGATCACGCGATGACGAATCGTGTTTACGATCGTACTATTATGGGTCGCCATAACGACCGTTGTTCCTTGGGCATTGATCCGATCAAGCAGCTTCATGATTTCCCATGAGTTTTCAGGATCTAGATTCCCCGTTGGTTCATCCGCAATCAATACTTTCGGCGTATTTACGATGGCACGAGCGATCGACACCCGCTGTTGTTCCCCACCGGAAAGCTCACTTGGAAATACCCGCACCTTATGTTTCAGGCCGACCAAGTCTAACACTTCCATCACCCGTTTTTTGATATCACGAGGTTTGCGGCCGATAACTTGCATTGCATAAGCAACATTTTCAAAGACCGTTTTCCGTGGTAAAAGTTTATAATCCTGAAAGACCACGCCGATTTCTCGACGCATCAATGGGATCTCGCGGTTTTTCATGCCGACCAAATCATATCCTGCGACATTCAAAACGCCTTTTGTTGCTTTTTCTTCCCGATACATCAATTTGATAAAGGTTGATTTGCCGGCACCCGATGGGCCCACGACATAAACAAACTCTCCTTGATCAATTGAAATCGAAAGGTTACGGATAGCAGTCGTACCATTAGAGTACTTTTTCATTATATCTTTCATTTCTATCATACAGCTATCTCTCCATCTCAAATTTTCATTCTGGCTTATTATAGCATGAATATATTTCACCTTGCTTGCAACAGATTACAATTATGTTTCAATCTGTTTAAGTCACACAAGGTTATTTTTGATTCAGTTTCAGCTTCAAATACGCGTCGATAAAGCCATCCAAATCGCCATCCATGACTGACTGTACATTCCCAGTTTCGAAATTCGTTCGGTGATCTTTGACCATCGAATAGGGATGGAAGACGTAAGAACGAATTTGCGAGCCCCAACCAATTTCTAACTGCTCGCCTCGCAAAGCTGCTGCTTCTTGTTCTTTCTTTTCGACTTCTAGTTGATACAGCTTGGCTTTCAACATTCCCATCGCTTGCTCACGGTTTTTCAATTGTGAGCGCTGGGCTTGGCTAGCAACGACCGTTCCTGTCGGAATATGGGTGATCCGCACAGCAGATTCGGTTTTGTTGATGTGCTGTCCACCCGCACCACTTGCGCGGTACGTATCGATTTTCAAATCATCTGAGTTGATTTCCACATCGATCGCCCCATCTAATTCTGGCATCACATCCACCGAGCAAAATGACGTGTGCCGTCTCTTGGCTGAATCAAAAGGTGAGATCCGAACTAAACGATGAACGCCTTTTTCCGATTTCAAATACCCATAGGCGTTGTGGCCTTTTACAAGTAAAGTGACACTTTTGATCCCCGCTTCATCACCAGCTTGATAGTCGAGGGTCTCTACTTGATACCCGTGTTGTTCGCAAAAACGAGTATACATCCGTACCAGCATGCTGCCCCAGTCTTGTGATTCGGTACCGCCTGCACCAGGATGAAGCTCGATGATGGCGTTATTTCGATCATAGGGTTCATCTAACAGCATCGACAATTCATAAGACGCCATTTTCTCGTTTAGCTTCGTGATCCGTGCTTCAAGTTCTGCTTCCATTTCTGGGTCTGCTTCTTCTTGAATCATTTCCAACATCACTTCCAGCTCTTCCAATTCTTCTGCTAACTGATTGAACTGATCGTAGGTCTCTTTGTTGGCATTGTTTGCGTTAATGACTTGTTGAGCTTTTTCTGAGTCATCCCAAAAGGTGGGATCTGCCATTTGGTGTTCCGCTTCCGCAATGTCCTCTTCTAACTGATCTAAGTCAAAGAGACCCCCTAAAACTGATTATTTTTTCATTCATCTGGGTCAATTGATTCCGAATATCTGCGATTTCCATTAAAATTCCTTCTTTCTTTTTTTCTTACAAACGAAAGTAGACTGGACAAAAACGTCTGCCAGCCTACTCTCAACTTTTTCAAAACGTGTTACATATTTTTCCCGTGGCAATTCTTGAATTTTTTCCCGCTGCCGCATGGACAAGGATCGTTACGACCAACGTTTTTGAAACTTGGTGCTTGGGCAGCAGGTGCTTCTTCTACCCCTTGTGCTTCCCCTTGAGCAACTTGTTCCCGTTGAACGTTTTGACGAATCTCTGCCTTCATAAAGAGACGAGTTACTTCATATTCGATCGCTCCAACCATGTTCTCAAACATATTGAATCCTTCTGTTTGGTACTCAACTAATGGATTGTTTTGTCCATAAGCCCGTAACCCAACCGATTGACGCAGCTGATCCATAGCATCGATGTGGTCGGTCCACTTCGTATCGACAACTCGTAAGATGACGACTTTTTCAAATTCCAGTAATTGTTCTGGACTATTAAGTTGTGCTTTCTTTTGTTCAAAGACTTCTTCTGCCCGTTGGTTTAGGTAGTCTTTGATCTCTTGAGCTGATTTGCCCTTGATGTCCTCGATACTGATAGTATCTTCATGAACAAGTGCATTCGCCGCAAAATCAACGATTCCTTCGTAGTTCCAATTGCTTTCTTCTAATTGCGTATGACTGTCGACGACTCGGCTGATGGAACGTTTCACCATATTCATTAATTGTGGTGAAAGATCCGTTTCTTCCATGATCACTTCTTGACGTTGTCCGTAAATAACTTCCCGCTGTTCTCGCATCACGTCATCGTATTGCAAGACGTTTTTCCGAGTATCGTAGTTATTTCCTTCCACTCGTCGTTGGGCAGATTCTACTTGTTTTGAAAGCATCTTGCTTTGGATCACGGCGTCGCCTTCATCAATCTTCATCCGATCCAAGAACACTTTGATTCGTTCAGAACCAAAACGCTTCATTAAATCATCTTCTAGCGATAAGTAAAATTGCGACATCCCTGGATCTCCTTGACGTCCCGCACGTCCCCGTAACTGATTATCGATCCGTCGTGATTCATGACGCTCAGTACCGATAACTGCCAAGCCGCCTAGTTCTGCAACACCAAGACCTAACTTGATATCCGTTCCCCGACCAGCCATATTGGTCGCGATCGTTACAGCGCCTTTTTGTCCAGCATTCAAAATGATTTCTGCTTCTTTAAAGTGATTCTTGGCATTCAATACTTCATGAGGAACTTTCTCACGATCAAGCATTGATGACAGTAATTCAGAAGTCTCAACAGCGACCGTCCCTACAAGCACGGGTTGTCCTTTGCGGTGACGCTCTTTGATGTCTTGAACGACTGCTTGGAATTTGCTCGTAAGCGTTGGATAAAGCAAGTCCGCACGATCATCCCGTAAGATTGGTTTGTTCGTAGGAATCTGAATGACTTGCATGTTATAGATTTCTCGGAACTCTTCTTCTTCCGTTTTCGCTGTACCGGTCATCCCAGACAGTTTTTTGTACATCCGGAAGTAGTTCTGGAATGTGATCGTCGCCATCGTTTTGGTTTCATCTTCGATTTCGACACTTTCTTTCGCTTCGATCGCTTGATGGAGCCCATCAGAATATCGGCGACCATCCATGATCCGACCTGTAAATTGGTCAACGATCATTACTTTCCCATCTTGCACGACATAATCGATATCGCGAATCATAATGTAATTCGCTCGTAGTGCTTGATCCAAGTGATGGGTCAATGCCGTGTTTTCAATATCATACAAGTTTTCTAAGCCGAAGGTCTCTTCCGCTTTTTCGATCCCACGTTCTGTCAAACCGATCGTTTTTGATTGGATATCGATTTTGTAGTCTTCTTCTTCCGTCAAGCGTTTGACAAAATTGTCGACCCGATTGTATAGCGCAGTTGATTTTTCTGCTTGTCCTGAAATGATCAACGGTGTTCTCGCTTCATCGATCAAGATCGAATCGACCTCATCGACGATGGCATAGTTTAATGGACGCTGTACCATTTGATGACGGTAAACCACCATGTTGTCCCGCAAATAGTCAAACCCTAATTCATTGTTTGTACTATAAGTGATGTCACAAGCATACGCCGCACGTTTTTCTTCTGCTGATTTTGAGTTGATGTTCAAGCCGACCGTCAACCCTAAAAAGTTGTACAGCTCCCCCATCTCAGTCGAGTCACGAGTTGCCAAGTATTCATTGACAGTTACGACGTGGACACCTTGACCGCTCAAAGCATTCAAATAAACAGGTAATGTCGCCGTCAAGGTTTTCCCTTCACCAGTACGCATCTCTGGGATATTCCCATCATGCAAGACGATCCCACCCATTAATTGGACGTGGTAAGGATAAAGGCCCAAAACGCGTTTTGCAGCTTCACGTACTACTGCAAAGGCTTCAGGTAATAATTTATCCAAAGTCTCTCCCTCTTGGAAACGACGACGAAATTCATCGGTTTTCCCGCGTAATTGTTCATCAGATAAAGCGGCCATTTCATCCGCATGTGATTCAACTTGATTCGCAATATGGTCAAGACGTTTTAATTCTTTTTTGTCGTTTTCGATTAATTTTCTAAAAAAATTGGCCATACCTTAATAATTCTCCTTTTACTTCTGCATTATCCTAGCTGGAAACTCTCCTAACTATTTTAGCACTAGTTCACCATAAATGAAATATTTTTCGATAGAACTATCGCATCAATCTTGCGTGATAAACGGATTCTTAACCTTTTTTCACAGATTTTAAAGAAACGCAGGAAAAAAAACACGCAACAAGCCATTGATCGGCACTGAAAGTCCAGCACACGCCCAAACGTCTTGTTGCGAAGGTTTGCAAATTATGCCGTTTTAAAACGGGTTTTTAAGAAAGCTAAGAAGAGCATCAGTAGCATGCCTAAAGACTGAATCCCGATCATCAAGACGATATCAGCGCCAATAAATCCTGCCAACATCGCAACGAGAGAGCCTGCCCCCAGTGCATTTAAAATCACGTTCGTGCTTTCTTTGAAGCTGCCGATTGTCGATAGTCGTGATTTTTTCGTCAACCAGAGGAAAAACGCTGCCCCTATGACTAGAATACTATTCATTGCCACCAATAAAAATGCCACTGTGATCGTCTGACTGAAGAAAATCGCTGTCTCGTTGTTGCGATAGAAGCCGTCTTCGATCGCTTTTTGAAACGAAGCCGCATCATCTACTTGATCAGGTGCCATTTCCGCCGTGTACCGCATTTCATAGTGATAGGTTTGTCCATCGATTTCTTCTTTGATGGTCCAGTCTGTTTCCCGAAAATTGATGGCGTATTTCGCTTTTTCAAGAGCCGCTTCTGAAAGCGCAACGCCTATGATCCCCGCTTCTGTTTGGGAAAAGACTTGTGACTCATCCGCTAAAAGTTTGCCATCTTCCAGCTGCAACTCATTGTATTTTGCTGCCGTTTCTGCCGTCACGAGTGTTTTTACATGGGGAAAAAATGCCGCAAAGGCTTGATCCGTTTGCTTGCTGATCATTAAGGTCAACGGGATCATCAGCAAGGACATCAAGAAAACATAGACGAACACTTGCTGCCAGCGATTTAATTTTTTACGCCATGCATAGACTTTTGTTGGAGAAAAAATGGCCCCAAAGTACGTTAAGGGAAATCGTTGTTCAGACATCCTATCATTCCTATCCTTTTGTTCCGCCAGAGGTCAAACCTGAAACAAAGTATTTTTGTAAGAAGAAAAACAGTGCAGCGATCGGTACGGCGATCAAAATCGCCCCTGCCGCAAAGAGTGCGACCCGTTGGTTACGGGCATCATTGATAAAGGTTTGTAGCCCGACTGCGACGGTCAAACGCTCTTGTGAGCGAAGCAAGAATCGCGCCAGCAAGAATTCGCCGAATGGTCCCATAAAGGCCCACAATGCTTGGACGGCAACCATTGGTTTTACGAGGGGCAAAACGATTTGCCAAAAGATACGAAAATGCCCTGCACCATCAAGTTTTGCTGATTCATCCAAGTCGATGGGTACCGTATCAAAGTACCCCTTCATCAGCCAAGTATTCATCGGAATCCCACCACCGATATAAATCAGTGTCAAGAACCAGAAGCTATCTAGACCGTTTGCTAATAAGCCCATGACATAAAAAGCGGTCAACGCCGACATTGTCGGTACCATTTGAACGATCAAGAACACCATCAGACTACTTTTACGACCAGCAAAACGGTAACGACTGTAAGTATACCCTGCTAACGTTACGATCATTACTTGAATGATCATCGTCGAAACGGCCACGATCAAGGTGTTTTTATACCATGTCAAATACGGGGTTTCATTGAATAAACGTCGAAAGTTGTTCAATGTCCAATCCGCATCAAAATCTAAGCGAAAAGCGATCATGTTCCCTGCCTTGAAGGCTGAGGTTGCGGTAATCAACAAGGGATAGATGATAATGATCGATAACGCGATCATAAACAAGTAGGTAAATAATTTGCTGAAAGAAAACTTCTTCTTTTTCATCCTCAATCCTCCATATTAAATGCATTCGTCTTTTTAAACACCAGTAATGAAATGGAGATCACCACAAAGGAAATGATCAAGGTCAATGCAGAAGCAATCGAATATTGTGGTGAGCCGCCGGTCGTCAGTTTGTAGATCCATGAAATCAAAATATCTGTCGATCCAGCATTTCCGCCTAAACTTCCTGGTCCACCTTCGTTAAATAGATAGATCATCGAGAAGTTATTAAAGTTCCCAGTATATTGCGTAACGAAGGTTGGGGCTGCTACCAAAAAGATTGCCGGCAGCGTAATGTTCCGAAAACGCTGCAACGCATTGGCTCCATCCATTTTTGCTGCTTCATACAAATCTTCGGAAATGGATTGTAAAATCCCCGAAACCATTACATAGATGTAAGGAAACCCTAACCAACCCTGAATCAAAATAATCGCCGTTTTCGTCCAAAACGGATCAGTCTTCCAAGCAATGTTCCCAATATCCACAAAAGGCAGATTGTTCAATAGCGGGATCACCTGCGTATTGATCGCTCCTGCGGTATCATTAAACATATTTGAAAAACTCATGATTGTGATAAACGCTGGCACCGCCCAAGGAAGCAAGAAAATCACCCCAAAGACGCGACGAAACTTCACAAATTTTTGGTTGGCAACAACTGCTGTCAGTATGCCGAGTGTAATTTGCAAGGTGGTTGCTAAAACGGTCCAAATCACCGTCCAACTGAATACTTTTACAAAGGTGTCGCGGTAAGAACTTAAGGTGAAGATATTCGTGAAATTCGAAAAACCGATCCAGTCGATTAAGTTTGCTGGCGGAATGTGTCGAAAATCATAGTTGGTAAATGCCATAAAGAGCGTCACCATTACTGGAAAAATAATTGCTACGATCATTACCAAGTAGGCAGGGATCGTCAGTAAGTACGCGAACCCATCTTCGTATAATTTTTTGAAAAATTCTTTTCTCGTAACAGCTACCGGGAAGCCTTTTTCAATGCTTTGCCGAACCTGATAAGCATCTTTGATATTTAAAACCCAAAAGATAATGAAAATAACGGTAACGATGACCTGCAGTGTTCCTTCAATCAACAAGAACAAAGAGTTGTCTTCCATCGGTACTGATCCGAGTGTGACAAAGTTATAAAGTGCTTGTCCACCAAACAAAAGCATTTCGACCAGAAAAATCAGAAAGGCTGCAAAAAAGAGACCCGCTTTGAATTTCTGACCATTTTTGAATTGTCCCCCACCAGGGATGATTGAAAGAAGCGCTGTCTGCATGGCTTGTGAATTCGTCCTCATATGTATCCTCCTTAAAATCGAAAGTCTGCCAAGCGGCCGACGATCGATAGAAAACAATCTCGTCAAGCAATTTCTTGCGTGCTACGTTGCAAGGAATCCTTTTGACAAACATCCTCTATAGAATCGTCGACATGAATGACAGACCGTAATCGGCTAATTATTAGTATTTCTGCTCAATCGCTTCTTCGATTGTTTTGGCAGCATTATCCGCTGCTTCTTGAGGAGTCATATTGCCTGAACCTGCATCAAACAGCATGTTTTCAGCCCCTACCCAAACCTCAGACATTTCAGGGATATTTGGCATTGGTTGTGAAACACTGTATTGCTCAATCACTGCTTTTGCTACTGGATCATCAGAAGCAGCGACTGTTTCTTGAGCCATAATGTTCGCTGGAATATCATGACGCATGTCATACAATTTCTCTTGATTGGCTTCGTTGGTCAAATACTCGACAAATTGTTGAGAAACGTCTTTGTTTTGTGAGTAGTTAGATACCACCCACGCTTTTCCGCCGCCAAATGTTTCATAGTCGTTGCCGTTGTTTAGCGTTGGGATTTTCGCTACTCCATAGTTGATGCCTGCTTCTTCAAAGCCGTTCACGCCCCATGGTCCATAAATGATAGCTGCTGTTTTGCCTTGATTGAAGTAATCCAACATCAAGTTTTCGTTGGCTGATACATCAAGCATTCCTTGCGGCCAGACATTTTGGAACCAATCAGTTGCATACGTGATTGCTTCAACAGAACCTTCATTGTTCAGCCCTAGATCAGATGGATCTGTTCCTTCATCACCAAAGACATACCCGCCATGCCCCGCTAATAGACCATACGTATAATAAAAGTCCGTCCAACGAGCTAAGAAACCAACATTGTCATCGCCTTCTGCAAAACGATCATCTTTTGCTAGTTCTTCTAAATCAGAAAAAGTTGCTGGTGCTTCATCGATCAAGTCTTTGTTGTAGAACATGACAACCGCTTCGATCATTGCTGGTGCGCCATAGATCTTATCATCGATGGTCACTTGTTGCTTGTCTGTATCGCTGTACCGTCCATCATCTGGCAAAGTCATTTCTGCCAAATGCCCTTGGGAGCCTACTTGACCCACACGGTCATAAGGAGACATCGTAACATCTGGGCCTTTCCCAGCAGGACCGTCTAGTTGAAGCGCATCCATTTGATCGAACATGTCCATTTCCACAACGTTGATGGTGACATCATTTTCAGATTCAAAGTCAGATTTCACTTCATTGATATAATCAATATAGTCTGCGCCTACAGAGACCGTGATCGTTTTTTCATCGCTACCTGAACCTGCATCTGCATTACTACCATCGGTACTACCGCCGTTGCCGCCACATGCTGCAAGCGCTAACAACGCACTTCCTGAAACTAATCCTAGAGCTGCCTTTTTCCAATTCACTTTCATCCTGTTTACCTCCTGCAATTTGTAACTCTATTATGCAACCGGTTTCTTAAAATGGCAAACATTTTCTAAATGTTAGCGATAACAAAAATTGAAAAAGCCTTTAAATTAAGATATTGAGTAATTGAAAAGAAATTGCGCAACCATTTGCTTAATTTTTCACCTTGTGGATTCTCGAACCACGAGTTGCGGTAAAAAACGCTGTTGTCGCTGGCTTGTATCGTTCTGTTCAATTTTTTGGATCAGTAATTCACCACAAGCTTCGCCCATCTCAACGATGGCTTGCTTCATAGTCGTCAACTTGGGCGAGCTGACCTGATCCAGGAATACCCCATCGTAGCCGACAATCCCAAAATCCTTTGGTATCTGCGCGCCAATCGACTGCAAGCCTTGATTGATGCCTAGGGCCAAACGATCCGTCGCACAAATAAAACAAGTATTTTCCGCAAATTGCTCCTTCTGTGCTGTGATAAAGGTGCGGGCTGCGGAAGAACGGTTCTCAAAACGATGGATTTTTGGTGCTTGTCCTGTTTTTGTGACTGTATCTATGTACCCTTTTTCTCGGCTTTTCGTAAATGCTTCTTCCAACTCTAAACCAATATAGACCAAGTGTTGATAGCCAGTATCGAGGGCGTGTTTACAAGCAGAAACGATCCCTTGGTAGTTGTCACTATCAACAAAGCTGAATCCAGCTTCATTTTCACCAAATAGAACGACGGGTTTCTTTAAATTTTTTATCCAGTCCATATCCTTTTGGCGAAATCCCGTAATGATACAACCATCTGCTGGGCCACGATCCACCCCATCCGTCGTAACCAGCTGCAACGAATAATGCGCTTTGCCGATGGAACGAGCGATCCCCACTAATAAATTCATATAGTATGGCTCCGTCGTGTCCATCTCCTCTAAGATATACACTTTGATGATATGGGAACGCTTGGAAACTAATGATTTGGCAGCAATATTCGGTTGATAATCCAGTTCTAGCATTGCTTGATGAACGAGCTGCTTTAGCTCTTCGGTCACTTTATCTGGATGGTTGATCACTCGAGAAACGGTCATTGCGGAAACATTTGCTTTTTTGGCGACATCTGCTAACGTAGTCATGATTCACTCTCCCTGTATTATTTCATCTATAGTATAACACAATAAAACAAAAGAGAAACAAAGCCAACTTTTATATAGAAAGATTTCTTGCTTCATTCCAAAAGATAAAAAAACAGAGTAGCTTCTCAGCTACTCTGTCAAAAAAGACTTTTTTTGGGGTGTCGCCAAAAGGATCCCACACGTGTTAATCCGTTTCGATCAACCCGTATTTACCATCTTTCCGACGATACACAATGCTCGTTCCATTCGTTTCCGCATCTTCAAAGATAAAGAAGTTGTGTCCAAGCATGTTCATTTGTAAAACAGCTTCTTCACTATCCATTGGTTTTAAAGACAAACGTTTTGTACGTACGATGTCTAAATCAGAACCATTGGTTTCTTCATCGTTTGCTTCAGTTGTGAACAAATCACCATCTGTTGGCGGAACCAACGCTGTCTCACGAGATTTGCGATTGATTTTTGTTTTGAATTTGCGGATTTGGCGTTCCAATTTGTCAACAACCAAATCGATACTAGCATATAGATCAGGTGAAGTTTCTTCCGCACGTAGAACTAGGAATGGTAAAGGAATCGTTACTTCTACTTTTGCAGTTTTTTCTGTATAAACTTTCAAATTAACGTGTGCTGTTGCTTCTGGCACATCATTAAAATAACGTTCTAATTTACCTACTTTTTTCTCGACGTAATCACGGATCGCTTCTGTTACCTCGATATTTTCGCCACGCACATTATATCTAAACATAAAAATTACCCCTTTCGTCTACCAGTAAAGAAGGAAAAGGACCACTCTTTTCTTCTTCTTAACTCTATTATATCGAACTCTTGGTCATTTGCCTAGTAAATCGAACAATTTTCTTTAAGCGTTTTCAAAATAACGTTTCAACGAGCAATAGAAAAAGAACGAATCGACTGGGGGCCAAAGGACTGCAGTGCTTCAGCTGCATGATATAACGTTCTACCGGTAGTATACACATCATCGATCAACAATAATTTTTTCCCTTTGATTTCACACGCTACATCTGGCTTCACTGCAAAGGGTTGCGCCTCTACTAATCGTTGCCTGCGAGAACGTTGTGCCTGTGGTGCGGTATCAACAACTTTCTCCAGTAACTCTTGAAATCTGACTCCGGCGGCTTCCAGCACAGCGGTGACTTGATTAAACCCTCGCTGTTGGTAACGCTCTGCCGATAGTGGGATGGGAATCAAACACTCATAGTCAAACCTGTTGAGTTTTTGTTTGATCACAGGCGCAAACGTCCCCCGCAACTGATAGTTTCCCATCAGTTTGTATTCGTGAAGCCAATCCTTCATTCCTTGATCGTAAGCAAATAGCGCTCGGTGCTGCAATTGTATCATGGGACACGTTTCTTCCCAATAGAGACAATCGCTGCAAAACTCAGTTTCTTTTTTTCCACACGAAGGGCAGCAGGTTCGCCAATCGATCACTGAAAACTGTTGGGCACATTGCGGGCACAATTCATTTTCTGGGATACGCCAAGGAGCCAACACCTCAATGATCGTTCGTTCTCTAGGAAAAGTCCTTTTACACCAACTACACACCATCGGTCAGCCAGCTTTTTGCCAATTGGTTCATTTCCTTGATTTCGTTGAGTGCTTTTCGGATCGCTTCCGTCATTTGGTCGTAGAAAAAAATGACCTCCCCTTCCGTATAGGCCCCTTTACGATCGACACGACCAGCAATTTGCACGAGCGCCGATTTTGTAAAGACTGGATGATTAGCACCCAATACGATGACTGAGACGTTTTCAAACGTCACCCCACGCTCTAAAATCATCGTTGTAAACAACACCTTGTAAATCTGTCGACGAGCAGACGCTACTTTTTCGCTCCGTTTTTGATCTTGCGACGAAACGCTAGTCAAAGACCATGACGTGCCTTGTCGGCGGACAGCCGCTTCTACTTCCTTCATCAGCGCAATGCTTGGACAAAACACCAAGACAAAGTTTTTTTGAAGCAGCCGCTGCAACTGCTGCAGCAATGGTCGCAGCCAACGTTTTCTGCGATAAGCCTGCGCCCAGTGACTATAATGAACAGGTTTTGGAACGATCAATGGACGCTGATGAAACCGCAGCGGCATTCTCAAGACAGCGAATTTTCCACGAATTTCTTGCAGCAGTCGTTCTGAAGGCGTCGCACTTAAATAGATCAGACACCCGTTTTTGGCTAAGGCATTGTATAATCCGTAACGCAGCTGCGCATCGCCCTCGTAGGGAAATGCATCTACCTCATCCACCACGATCAGTTGAAAGCTCCGATAAAAATGCAGTAGCTGATGGGTGGTGGCAATAAGGATGTTTGTGTAGCGATAAGGCTCTTCTGATTTTCCATAAAGGAGCAAGCTTTCCTCTTGTGGAAATGCTTGCTGAATTCGCGGAAACAATTCACGACAAACATCGATCCGAGGTGAGACGATCGCCACTCGACCACCTTCTTGCCGAACGTAGCGGATCGTTTCAAAGATCATTTCGGTCTTCCCTGAACCCGTGACCGACCAAACAAGTGAGGATCGTTTTTGTCGACAATTAGACACCAATTGCTGGGAAATTTTTTGCTGAAACGGCGTCAATGCTCCTGGCCAGACGATGTGGTGATCAATGGCTGGACTTTCCGTAGGTTGAATCACCAGTCGCCCATTTGATGTGATCCGACCATAGCGAATACAGGTTGGACAGTAATAGCTGCCTATCGGTAATTGCACCGACGGCTTGCGGTGGGAAGAACCGCATCGCTGACAAACGATTCTCTGCCCCTGCTCAAGCATTGCCGGTCGAGAATCAAAGGGTTTTCCTAGATTCATTGTTTCATCTAAAACAAAAAATTGTCTTCCTTTTTGATTGGTCATAACATACACCTCAGTTTTAAGTACGCAAAAAAATCGGTTCAAGTACTTTTTGAAAAGTACTTGAACCGATTACAGGTTTCTTGTTTGCTTCAACAGCAGGTCTTGCTTATTCGCCGATCAATGTCAAAGCTTGATCTAAGACTTTTTCGCCGTTCATCATGCCGTAATCTGCCATGTTGATTACTTCTAAAGGAATTCCTTTTGGCGCTAGACGTTTCTCAAAATCGCCTTTCATGAAACGAACTTGTGGTCCTAATAATAAAACATTTACGTCTTTGCTTTCTAAATGTTGATCTGCTTCTGAAGCGGAAACTGCAAAAATATCTGCTTCTAATCCTTTTGCTTCAGCTGCTTTTTGCATTTTTGTTACTAATAAGCTTGTACTCATTCCTGCAGAACAAACTAACATAATTGTTTTTTTCGCCATATCGAACACTCCTTGAATTTTAAGAATAAGATAACATTTCCTATCTCTAGTATAGAACAAGTTTGAAATTTGTCAACGCTTTCTATCCAGCAGCCAGTTTGATTTTACTAAACGGTTAAAAACGACATACTCTTTTTTTAAATTGACGAGGACTACCTCATAGCCGGCATTCAGCCACGCATAGGCCCCGTTTTCAGGATGTCGGTAATCATTTGCCCACCAATCCGTACTCGTGCGGGCACTTTTGGGCAAACCGGATGCTGGGAAAAGAAATTCATCAAACTGGGTAAAGGTTAACGTAATTTGTGAACCGCCGTTGTTTTTTAAATAGTGCGTGATCGTATCGTACTTTTTGCGTCTACCCAAAGCAACTGCCTCCTCTTTTTCAGGTCTGTGTTGGTGCCTTTTTCTTTCTTCTATTTGTAACTTTCCTTCCGATTGCCTATACTAGAAACATAAAGGAGGCGATCGTACGCGTGACTTATCGAACGATCCGACAAGATGGAGAAACGGAAATAGAAATCAAAAAATCGCGTTTCATCTGTTCGTTAAAACGAATCCAATCAGAAGATGAAGCCAAAGCGTTTATACAAGCCCTCAAAAAAGAACATTGGAAGGCGAATCATCATTGCAGCGCCTATGTATTGGGTGAAAACCATGAGATCCAACGCAGCAGTGATGATGGTGAACCTAGCGGCACCGCTGGAGTACCGATTTTAGAAGTATTGAAGAAAAATGACTTGATCAATATGGTCGCTGTCGTTACCCGCTACTTCGGTGGAACGAAACTTGGCGCTGGCGGATTGATCCGCGCTTATTCCAGTTCTGCTTCCGCTGGCATCAAGGCGGTGGGAATCGTCGAAGGCGTTTTGCATCAAGAGCTTGCATTGACCATTGATTATCCCCTTTTAGGTAAGCTGCAAAACTATTTAGAACTGCAGAACATCTACGTAAAAGACATTGCTTATACCGAGAAAATCGTTGTTACCTTAATGATTCCCGAAGCAACGCTTGCCGACCAAGAAGCCGCTTTGATTGATTTGCTGCAAGGGCAAGTGAAGCTAAACAAAGGCAAGACCGAATATGTAGAGCGCCTCATCGAGGAGCCAACCGAGTAACTATGCAGGACAAGCACCTGTCAAGTTTGCTCTTTTCCTCAAAGCACGGACTCTAATGCCGCTTGCTGCAGCGAATGCAGGAACGCCCAATCGTTGAAAAACCGAATTGACCGATGCGGAGCAACAGCACGTATGCTCGCAGTGTCCTTTCGGCTTTTTCGCGTCTTTTTTGTTCCCAGCCGTCTCAGGCAGCTTATTTTTCCATATAAAATTCGAAACGATTGCCGACATATTGGGTGCGCACATATTCAAATGGTTGCCCATCTTCAAATGAAGTGATTTGCCGCATACGTAAAATCGCATCGCCGCGTTTGATTTGTAAGTAATCAGCAATTTGCTCGGAAGCGACCATAGCTGAGATCGTCTGCGAAGCGCCGCCGATTTTCCGCTGTCCTTTTTCTTCCAACACTTTATAGAGGGAAGAGATGATCTCCTCCTTGCTAAAGTCATGAATAAACTTTTCAGGGATACTCGCTACTTCAAAACAGATCGGCACATCATCCGCATACCGAATCCGCTCCATCCGTAAAATCGTTTCGTGTCCTTCTAATTGCAGCTTTTCCATCTCACTGGAGCTAGGTGCAGTCAAGAAATAAGCGACCGCTTTGCTGGAAGGCTTACGACCAAGAGAATTCATAATTTCGGTAAAACTCGTCGTGCCCGTCATTTTCTCCTGTACTTTTTGGCGAGCCACATAAGTGCCAGAACCGATTTTGCGCTCAAGAATCCCCTCATCCGCTAAGGTTTGGATCGCTTGCCGCAACGTCATGCGACTCACGCCGAATTGTTTTGACAACTCCCGTTCTGAAGGCAGACGATCCCCGATTTTGTATGTATTGTTTTCGATATTGGCTTTGATTTGATCATGAATCTGGATATAAACAGGTAATTTTTCCACCACTACACATTCCTCCGTTCCCCTCCTATTATAACTGGTATATACCTAAATAGCTAATAAAAAAAGCAAAAACTGCTCAGTTTTTCTTAATTTGTGCGAACTCTTTCCCCATTTTATAGGCAGAAAAAGAAGTTATCACAAATTGTCCAAACAAGAGCAGTCTCTTTGCTTTTAAATTGGTTCGGTCGCTGGCTTGAGAATTTATTCAGCCAACGCTTTATTGGCAGTTGCCATGAGCAAGCGAATGCGATTCAATTGATTGACGATCGAAACACCTGGATCGTAATCAATCGCTGCAATGTTCGCCTGTGGGTATTGGCGACGCAGCTCTTTCATGACGCCTTTTCCTACTACATGGTTAGGCAGACAACCAAATGGTTGCAGACAAATGATATTGTTGACATTATTTTCCAACAGATCGATCATCTCACCGGTCAAGAACCAGCCTTCTCCCGTATGATTGCCGATGGAAACAATCTCGCTCGCTTGCTCGGCAAGCTGATGGATCGAATGAATGCCCTCAAAGCGCGTTGACGCCCGCAACGCTTTATCCATTGGTTTTTGGAGCCGTTCAATCGCCATGATCGCAAAATCAGCGATCATTTTGCTTTTCTTCGCCATCCCCAAATGCTCGTAGCGCCAAATCTGATTGTAGAGGGAATAATTCATGAAGCCGACAATATCTGGTACGACCGCTTCCGCTCCTTCTGCTTCTAACAGGCGAACGACATCATTATTGGCAGTCGGTGAATACTTCACTAAAATCTCTCCCACGACACCGACACGTGGCTTCTTGATAGCTCTTATCGGCACTTGATCAAAGTCTTGAATGATTTTCTTCATATTGCGATTAAACAGACTGAAGGAGCCATTGCGGACATTTTTGGCAATTTTTTCCAGCCATTCTTGGTGGAGCCGATCGACAGCCCCTGCTTCTTGCTCATATGGACGGGTGCGATAAACGACTCGTTCAAAGAGATCCCCGTATAAAAATGCCACCGCCAAGCGTTTCATCATCGGCAAGGTAAAGCGAAAGCCCGGATTTGATTCAACCCCGGTGTTGCCCATCGAAATAGATACCACCGGCACTTGTGGAAATCCTGCATCGTTCAGTGCTTTACGCAACAAAGGAATATAGTTCGTTGCACGACATCCGCCGCCCGTCTGAGTCATCAAAACACTGGTATTTTCAACATCATATTTCCCGCTTTGCAATGCTTCTACCAGCTGTCCAATGGAAATGATGGCCGGGTAGCAGGCATCGTTATTGACAAAGCGCAAACCGACATTGACTGCTTCTCGATCTTCACTGGGCAGACAGACCACTTGATACCCAGAAGCCTGCAAAGCGACATCTACTAATCCGCTTTGGTGGATGGGACTCAACATCGGCAATAAGAGCGTGTGCTGCTTGCGCATTTCTTTGGTAAAAATAATCTTTGCTGGTTCCTCGTATTGCTTTTTAGGAACAAAGTGCTGTTTATCCCGTTCGTTGACTGCTGCTTTCAAGGAACGCAACCGAATCCGAATCGCCCCAAGGTTTGCACCCTCATCGATTTTCAACACCGTATACAGCTTCCCATATTGCGCCATGATCTCTTCGACTTGATCGGTGGTCACTGCATCGATCCCACAGCCGAAGGAGTTTAATTGAACCAATTCCAACTGCTTGTTTTTCGCCACCACTCGTGCTGCCGCATACAACCGTGAATGATAGACCCATTGATCCACGACCCGCAGATCGCCGACATTTGCTAAATGAGCAATACTGTCCTCGGTCAGTACATGAAAGCCTTCTTGGGTAATGACTTCCGCTATCCCATGGTTGATTTCAGGGTCCAAATGATACGGTCTTCCAGATAAAACGATCCCTTTTTGGTTGGTCGTCATCAGCATTCGCAGCGTTTCTTCTCCCCGTTGCGCAATATCTGCTTTGAACTGATCTAGTTCCTCGAAGCCGCTACGCAGCGCTTGGGCAATTTCGTCTTCAGAAAAACCAAAATCTTGAAACGTCCCCATTAAGGTTTTGACCATTGAGGCTTCATCTGCCAGATTTAAAAATGGACAGCGGTAGTCAACCGCCCCTTCACGAATCGCATCGACGTTGTTACGAATCACTTCTGGATAGCTTTGTACGATTGGACAGTTAAAATGATTTTCAGCGGCAGTGTTCTCTACTCGCTCAAAAATGACTCCTGGATAAAAGATCAACGGTATGTTTTGATCGATCAGTGCTTGGATGTGTCCATGGGCTAGTTTGGCTGGGTAACAAACGGTATCGCTAGGAATCGTTTCGATCCCTTGCTCATATAGTTCTTTATTAGAACGCGGCGACAAGGTTACTCGAAACCCTAACTGGGTGAAAAAGGTATGCCATAGCGGATAATTTTCATAAAGATTCAACACTCTTGGTAAGCCGATTTCCCCATGGAGGGCATCTTTTTTACGCAAAGAACGGTACTTGAACAAGCGGCGGTATTTTTCATCCACGAGATTGACTTTGCGGTCTTCTTTTTTGATTTTGATCCGCGCACCACGTTCGCAGCGATTCCCCGTAATGAATTTTCGACCATCCGAAAAGAGGGTCACGGTTAATAAACAATTGTTTTCGCAAAGACCGCAATTTGTAAATTCTTTTTCTGCTTGAAAATCGGCCATTTCTGCAGGAGACAACAACGTACTGACATCGTCGATCGCCGCTTCTTCTAACGCGATCAACGCCGCCCCATAAGCGCCCATCAAGCCAGCGATCGATGGTCGTACGACTTCACGGCCGCTGATCAATTCAAAGGCGCGCAGAACCGCTTCATTATAGAAAGTCCCTCCTTGGCAGACGATTTTCTCGCCAAGATCTTCGGGGCGCCGAACCTTGATCACTTTATAGATAGCATTCTTTATGACCGAGTAAGACAAGCCAGCCGAAATGTCGCCAACAGAGGCTCCTTCTTTTTGGACCTGTTTGACTTTTGAGTTCATAAAGACGGTACAACGCGAACCCAGGTCAACCGGCGCTTGGGCTTTTGTCGCTGCCAGGGCAAATTCTTTGACATCCTGATTCATAGATTTGGCAAAGGTCTCAATGAACGAGCCGCATCCTGACGAACAGGCTTCATTTAGCTGAATCGAAGAAAGTGCACCGTCTTTGACTGTCATCGCCTTCATGTCTTGCCCACCAATGTCCAAGATAAAATCAACCCCTGGCTGGAAATGTTCAGCAGCTTTGTAATGGGCCATTGTTTCGACTTCACCGATATCGACCTTCAGTGCATGTTTGATCAGATGCTCACCGTACCCTGTGATCGTTGACTTTGCGATGTAAACGTCAGAAGGCATCTGACGATAAAGCTCTTGTAAAACCGCCATCGTTGTCGCTAACGGCTCGCCTTCATTGTTGCCATAAAAAGAAAACAACAAATCCCCTGCATCATTGATCAAGACGACTTTCGTTGTCGTTGATCCTGCATCGATGCCTAGATAAGCAGCGCCTTTATGCTCGGACAAAGGTTTTTCTGCAGCAATCGCTTGGGCATGGCGGGCACGAAAAGCAGCCAGTTCTGCTTCGTCTTTGAATAAAGGATCTAGCGTATCTGTTGGCGCAAGTGTGCCGTCTTCTTCATTGGCTAAGCGGTCGCATAGTACAGAAAGCTGCTGCGCTTCTTCTGCATACAGTGCAGCCCCCATCGCCACAAACAGTTCTGGATTCTCGGGAAAAATGATATCTGCTTCTTGCAGGTTCAACGTATCGATAAATCGTTGACGCAATTCCGACATAAACGTCAGTGGACCGCCTAAGAAGGCTACCTTGCCTTTGATTTTACGACCAGCAGCTAAGCCAGCAATCGTTTGATTGACCACCGCTTGAAAAATACTCGCAGCAATGTCCGCTTTTGCCGCTCCTTCATTGATCAGCGGCTGCACATCAGTTTTGGCAAAGACCCCGCAGCGTGAGGCAATCGGATAAAGGGTTTGGTATCCCTTGGCTAGCTCATTGACCCCATTGGCATCCGTTTTCAATAAAACCGCCATCTGATCAATAAACGCACCGGTCCCACCGGCACAACTGCCATTCATCCGCTGCTCCAACGCACCTTCAAAAAAGGTGATCTTCGCATCTTCACCGCCTAATTCGATCGCCACATCCGTTTCTGGGATCACTGTCTCGACTGTTTTGGTACAAGCGATGACCTCTTGGACAAAAGGGATCCGCAAAACTTCTGCCAGCCCCATTCCGCCTGATCCGGTAATCGCTAGCGCAACTGGCTGATCTTGGATTACTGCTTGCGCTTCTTTAATAATTTTTTCCGCTGCCTTTTGGATGTCTGCATAGTGTCGTTCATACCTTGAAAAACACGTTTGATTGCGTTCATCTAACAGAACCATCTTGACCGTTGTTGAACCGACATCGATGCCCGCCTTATATTTTTTCATTTGTTGCCTCCATCTAAACAACACTTTGTTGATTATCTAACAAGCCGTTTGTTATAATACTTATGTTCATTGTAATTCTTTTAATTGATAATTCAACAAACAATTCCAACGAAGGTGTGGGATAAACAACAATTAGACGTTTTTTGTCGTTTATTTTGAAAGGAAATTCACAATATGAAAAAATTGGATTTACGTGTCAAACGAACCAATAAGTACATTATTGAAGCCTTTATTCGCTTAGTTGAAGAAAAAGGCTTCGAGCAAGTGACTGTCCAAAATATCGCAGACGAAGCCATGATCAACCGCGCGACCTTCTACGCCCATTACAAAGACAAGCAAGACTTGTATGAAAAAATATTTGACTTGGCCGTCGAATCTTTTACCTCGATCCTTGACTTTGAAGATTTCGTCCAAGGCAATCGAATCAAGATCCGTAAAATCGAAGCTGCCATGACCGAACTTTTTTTACACATTCAAAAGAATCGCTCTTTTTATTTGACGATCATGGATGCCTCTGCCATTGAGATCATTCGTAAAAAACTGGGGCTGATTTTAACGGAACGGTATCAAGAGATCTTCTCAACCTTGAAGATCACAGAAGGCGATCTTGAAGTGCCCTTAGATTTCATCATTGATTATATGACCTCAATATTTGTTGGCACGCTGCATTGGTGGCTAACGGCAGAAACAACGATGCACGCCGACCATTTAGCAAAACTCGTCATCAAACTAGTGGCAAACGGTCACCTAACTGTCTTGGGGATTGAAATTGAGGAATAAAAAAAGAAACTGCCTATATGCAGTTTCTCTCATGCTGATTGCCCTTTAATCAATGATTTTTTGCGCGCCATTTGATCGTGTCTTTTGTCTTACGCTGTTTTGTTACTTTGATTCCTTTTGGAGCCACACGAATCGCATAGTCTTCCTTTTTGACAACGTCATAGACATGCTCTGCAACTTCCGTTACTTTTTCTTTTAGATTCAGTTTAAATTTCATGTGTTTTCATCTCCCGAATGCTTTACTACTAGCGTATCGCAAATAAAAAAAATCTTCAACTTATAGCCCTTCCTCAAACCAAAAAAAATAATGGTTAAATAACGAAAAAAAACAGCAAAACTACTTGCTGTTTTTTTCTGCGTATTCATCTGACTGGGGTAGCTGGATTCGAACCAACGCATGACGGAGTCAAAGTCCGTTGCCTTACCGCTTGGCTATACCCCAATAATGGTGGAGGAGAGTGGATTCGAACCACTGAACCCTAAGGAACGGATTTACAGTCCGTCGCGTTTAGCCACTTCGCTACTCCTCCAAAAGGTTTTTCTCAAACCTGACAATAGTTATAATACCGAAAAAGATAACAAATTGCAAGAGCAAAAAGCAAATTTTTCTAGAAATTATTCATGTAAATTCCATTGGCGAATAATCATCTCGATCGCAGCTTCTAAACTTCTGCTTGAACCTAGATCTTCATCCCCTAAAAAGCTTTGAAATTCTTTCGGTCCAGTCGTTAAAATCTCACCGATACGTTTTTTACCAATAAATAATTCATTGACGGTATAGTCTTTGCCATGAATGGCTTTCGTTGTTTCTTCAATACGGACTTCGATATCTTTATTTTTCTTAGACATGATTGCACCTCTTTCTTTACAGCACCTTCCTATTTTAACAGAAAACCAGCAAAAGAAAAAGAAAATCTCATCTGGAACGAAAAAAAGTAGTCAATCGTTACGATCGACTACTTTTGCTGCTTTGTCTCATTTCTGGTTCGTCAAGACAGCACTGGTTACGGTATACCCCGCATCGCTTAAGATTTTCTCAATCGCTGCGACTTGGCGCGACTCTACTTGGATCTCAACAATCGTTTTTAGCGCCATCCGATTGACTACGATGGTCAAAATACTCATCTGATGATCGGCAAGCAGCTTGGTCACGTCTGCTAACACGCCTACATGGTCATCCGTGATCTCGATGGACACTCGGGTTCCACCATCATGGTAGCCAGTGATTTTCAAAAAGGCATCGAAAATATCATTGTTGGTAATGATTCCCACTAGGGTATCATCATCCATGACTGGTAAAACCCCCACGTTTTCACTACGCATGACGGAAATGGCGTCCTCTAATAGTGCATCTGGTTCAATCGTGGTCACTTTTTTCAACATGATATCAGCGACAGTCGTTTTATTTAAGAGATAGTTCATTTCATAAACGCTTAAGCTTGTCGCTTTTGAGGGAGTTGCTTCAGCGATCGTTCCTTCTGTGATCAACCCTACTAATTTACCATCGTCAACGACGGGCAGACGGTGGATATCGTGCTGCTTCATTAAATCTACTGCATCAAAGATCGGTGTCTGCGAATCGACGGTGACGACCGTCTTCGTCATAAAATCACTTACACTCATTGTTTAGCCTCCTAGATACGCTTTTCTTACTTCATCACTTGCTAGTAATTCTTCTCCAGTACCTTCTAAAACGATTTTCCCCGTTTCTAATACATAGCCGCGATCGGCAATCGATAAAGCCATTTTTGCATTTTGTTCAATCAGCAGCACAGTCGTTCCTTGCTGCTTGATTTCTTGAATGATTGAAAAAATTTCTTTGATAAAAATCGGTGCCAAGCCCATCGAGGGCTCATCCAGCAAAAGCAAGCGCGGTTTTGACATCAATGCCCGCCCCATTGCCAACATCTGCTGCTCACCGCCAGATAATGTCGACGCATCTTGCGAGAGGCGTTCTTTCAATACAGGAAACTTGCGGTAAACTTGTTCATAGTCTTCTTTGACACCACTGTCTTTACGCAAGAAGGCGCCCATCTCTAAGTTTTCTTGAACCGTCAATCCTGAAAAGACGTGCCGCCCTTCTGGCACTTGCGACAAGCCGTTTGCGACGATTTTTTGCGGTGCTTCTTTCTCAATTCGTTTTCCTTCAAAAGTGACTGAGCCATTTGAGGGGCGGATCAATCCAGAAATCGTCCGTAAAATCGTGGTTTTCCCTGCACCATTGGCACCAATCAGTGAAACGATCTCCCCTTGATTGACGTGGAAGGAAACATCATGGACCGCTTGGATCATGCCGTAGTGTACACTTAAATTTTGAATTTCCAGCATCAGATTTCCCCTCCTAGATAAGCTTCGATCACCCGCGGATTGTTTTTGATCTCTTCTGGTTCACCGTGGGCGATGACTTGGCCGTATTCCAGCACATAAATCCGTTCGCACACTTCCATGACCAAACTCATATCATGCTCAATCAAGAGGATCGTCAATTGAAAATCTTTTTGGATCTTATAGATCAGCTTTGTCAGTTCTGTTGTTTCTTGAGGATTCATCCCCGCAGCCGGCTCGTCAAGAAACAGAATTTTTGGTTCTGTAGCCAATGCGCGTACGATCTCTAACCGACGCTGCTCGCCATAAGGCAAATTTTTCGCTAACGTTTGACTTTTGCCATCCATATCAAAGATCCGTAACAGCTCTAAGGCTTTTTTCTTCATGGACGCTTCGTTTTTGTAGTACTTTGGCAAACGCAGGATGCCAGTCAGCAGTCCTTCTTTATGCTTACTGTTCATAGCGATCAAGACGTTGTCCATCACAGTCAAATTTTTAAACAAGCGAATGTTTTGGAAGGTTCTTGAAAGACCTAAATCCGCAATTTTATAGGGCTTCACGCCATTTAAACGTTTTGGCTTACCTTGGGTCTCAAAAAGCACTTCCCCTTCACTAGGTTCATACACACCTGTCAGGAGATTAAAGAGCGTTGTCTTGCCAGCACCGTTTGGTCCAATCAATCCGACCAGCTCATTGGTATCTAAATGGAGGTCTACATGAGAAACAGCAGCTAAACCGCCAAAGTTTTTCGTTAAGCTTTTAACTTCTAATAGAGGCATCGTTGTCATCCCCCTTTTTTCTAAATTTATCCAGCAGTCCTTTTACGGAGAATTCCCATGTTCCTAAAAGTCCGCTTGGTTTAAAGATCATGATGATGATCAAAGCCAATGCATAAATGATCATGCGCAAATCAGAGAAGCCTTGCAAGTACATATTTAAGATTCCTAGCACTACTGCCGAGACAACTGCTCCTGTGGTACTCCCAAGCCCTCCAAAAACGACGATGATCAATACATCGATCGATTTCATAAAACCGTAATCTCGTGGGAAAACCGACTGCTGATAGCTGGCATAAAGGGTACCAGCAATGCTTGCCATCACTGCCCCCATTACAAACGCAATTACCTTGTATTTCGTTGTGTTGACCCCCATTGATTCTGCAGCGATCTCATCTTCCCGAATCGCTAAAGTCGCCCGACCTGGTCCGCTATGGATAAAGTTTGACACGACAAGAATCGATAAAACGGCAAAGAGAAAGACGATCTGCCAATTACTGAATTGGGGCAATCCGAAAATTCCTGCAGGACCATTGGTCAAGCCTCGTAGGTTCACCAACAAGATCCGAATGATCTCTGCCACACCTAAGGTAGCGATCGCTAGATAGTCGCCTTTTAAACGGAGGGTCGGAATCCCAACCACTAATGCGACTGCACCAGAAACCAGCATCCCCACCAGTAAACCAGTTAAAAAGCCACCAAAGGTTGGATTGCTTGCCGACAGGATCGCGCCAGCATAAGCACCGATTGCCATAAATCCAGCATGTCCTAAGGAGAATTGCCCTGAAAAGCCGATGATCAGATTCAAACTGACTGCCAAGATGATATTGATTCCGATATTGACGATGATGGCATCAGAGAACAAATTGATCATTCCGCCATTGTAGGCTGCAAATAATCCAAAATAAAGAATAGCTGCCAGAGCGAGCCAGATTAAGTTGTAACGTAAATTCTTTTTCATTTCTGCCACCTACACTTTCTCTTTGATATTTTTGCCGAGGATCCCAGCTGGACGAACCAACAATATAATTATTAAAATGACATACACTAAAGCATCCTTATAATCAGAAAAACCAAGCGCTGTCGCTGCTGTTTCCACCAAACCGATCACAAAGCCACCTAAGGCTGCTCCAGGAATGATCCCGATCCCGCCAAGAACCGCTGCAACAAAAGATTTCAGACCAGGAACGACGCCCATTGATGGATCAATGGAATTATAATACAAACCGATCAGCATCCCGCCAGCTGCAGCCAAAGCCGAGCCTAAGGCAAAGGTAAAGGAAATCGTTCGATTGACATTGATCCCCATCAAACGCGCTGCATCTGCATCAACACTTACTGCCCGCATCGCTTTTCCCATACGGGTCTTTTTCACGATCAATTGCAAGAGAATCATTAAGGTAACCGAAACAGCCAAGATCAATAACTGGACATTACTTACTTGAACAAACCCGATGGAATAAGTTTGTCGTTCAATCGCTTGCGGAAAGGGGCGCACATTGGCTGAAAAGAAAAAGATCATGACATTTTGCAAAAAATAAGAAACCCCGATTGCCGTGATCAGTGCCGAAATTCGCGTGGAATTGCGTAAGGGACGATACGCTAAAAATTCGATCGTTACCCCAAGAGCTGCACTGGCGATCATTGAAATGAACAACGCGGGGAAAAACCCTAATTGCCATTGATTGATCAAAAAGTAACCGATAAAACTACCGATCATGTAAACTTCTCCGTGGGCGAAGTTGATCAACTTGATGATGCCATACACCATCGTATAACCCAACGCTAACAAGGCATAGATACTGCCTAGAAACAAGCCGTTGATCAATTGTTGGATCATCATTTCCATATACTCACTTCCAATATCATTTATTATGGTCATTCTTTTAGAGAAAAGAAACTGAGACAAACACATCAGGTCTGTCCCAGTTTTCACTGCCAAACAACTGCGGTTTTTTTAAGGTTCCACAGTGTCTGCTGAGGTTTCTTTCCCGTCAGTCAATCCTAAAACAACTGCTGATTTTTCAGGGTTATGATTTTCATCCATCGTGATTTCACCGGTCACACCGACAAAGTCTTTCAGTTCAGACAAACCAGCTGCGATCGCCAATGAATCTGCTGAGTTTTGATCTTCGATCGCTTGTTTGATCATATAAACGGCATCATAGGCTAATGCATTAAAAGCAGAAGGCTCTTTGCCATATTTTTCATTGAAAGCTGCCACAAACGGCTCAACTTTGTCGTTTGCTGGTGCTTTGGTAGAGAAGTGACCTGTATAGTAAACATTGCTGACATTTTCTGCACCAGCTGTTTGAACCATTTTTTCATCACCGAATCCATCCGCACCAATGATTGCTTGATCAATTCCTAATTCTCGCGCTTGCTTGATGATCAAACCAGCTTCTGTGTAGTAGCCTGGAATGAACAAGACATCGAAGTCAACATCTTTGATTCTTGTAAGAACTGCTTGGAAATCTTTGTCGCCTTCGGTAAAGTTATCCTCTAAGACGATTTCGCCTGGGTAGCTTTCTTTAAATGCTTCCGTCAAACCAATTGCGTAGTCACTTGAGTTATCACCCAAGATTACGGCTTTTGAAGCATCCAAATTTTCTGCTGCATATTTTGCCAAGATTGTTCCTTGGAAGCTATCTTGGAAACAAGAACGGAATGCAAATTCTTGGACTTTTCCACTGGTGTAAGTAATCGCATCATCGGTACCTGAAGGAGTGACCATCGGTACTTGGGCTCTCGTCACATTCGGTAAAGCCGCCTTTGTGGCACCTGAAGTTGCTGGTCCAATAATGGCAACGACTTTATCATTGGTTGCTAAGTTGGCTGCTACTGTCGCAGCTTCATTGTTATCTGATTTGTTATCTTTCGAAATGATTTCAATTTGTTTTCCAAGAACGCCGCCGGCAGCATTGATTTCTTCGACTGCCAAGTCGATCCCCTCTTTTTCAGCCGTCCCATAAGCAGCAACTGCTCCAGACAACTCTAAGTTGGCACCAATCTTAATGGTATCTCCCTCTTGTTTATTGCCACCTTCAGCAGCACCACTGCTATCCGTTGGTCCACCTGTTGGTCCTGCACTACAAGCTGTCAATAAAAACAAACTCGCAAACAAAAATGCAAATTTCTTTTTCATAATTTTCCTCTCCTTTACTTCCCCTGAATATGTTATCCAATATACTGAAAAATCTAGGAAATGTCAACGAATTATCAGAATATTTCACCTATTCAGAATTTATTTTTTTCGCTGATAAAAAATGGTGCTTTTAAAACATTGATCCAGCAACAATGGAATCGCTTTTCTAATTTTCGGATAAAAAGAAAAGCAAGCAAAGGTTTTTCCCCTTTGCTTGCTGCCGATACGCTTTGATTTGATACTTTTTTCTTCAAACGGACGTTTGAAAACATTACATCCTCATGTTAGCGGCTATTTCGTGGATACAATGCTTGAAAATTTGCCGCCGCCCCAACTAAATTGGCATCATTGCGATAGTCACATAACTTGATCAGTGGGACGAAATCATTTAATGCTTGATCCGCCAACATTTTTTTCAAGCGCTGGTCAACTTCTTCTAACAAGCCTTTTTTGGCACTGACACCACCGCCGATAATGATCACTTCAGGATCAAAAGCAAACTGAATACTGAACAGTCCTTGTGCTAAATAGTTGTAAAATTTATTGACTTCCTCGATCGCAATGGCATCGCCATCTTCTGCACGTTGAAAGACCTCTTCACCGGTAATCGTCGTTCGATCCACTCCGATCCGATCACAATACCGCCAGGCCATCTGAACCGCTGTCCCTAGTTGCGAAAATGTTTTGCCTTGATCTAGGATCATCAACCCAAATTCGCCACCGTATAAATGTGCCCCACGGACTAGCTCACCATTTTGAAACAGGGTACCGCCAACGCCTGTTCCGATCACAACGAAGGCTGCTTGCTGATACTCTTTGCCCGCTCCTTGATAAAATTCAGCCATCCCAGCGCAATTGGCATCATTTTCGATGGTTACGGGTACCCCAAACGCTGCTTCGAGTTCTGAGTAAATATCAAACCCATGGATATAAGGGATCGCACTAATGCCGTCGATCCGCCGTTCTTGGGCATTGACCGCACCTGGCGCACTGATTCCAACGCCTTCAATCTCTTCATCTACGCTTGCCCTCACTTGCTGCAGCTGTGCTTTCATTTCCTCCCAAGTATTTGGAGTAGTGAATTTCCCTTTACTCACCAAAGAACCTTGTGCCCAGACGCCATATTTTACTGCTGAACCACCCATATCAAAGACTAAAATCGCCATTTTTTTCCCTCAATCCTTTATTATTCTGATACTGTCTATTTTACCGCAAGTCGGCGCTTGAAGAAAGCGATTTCCGAGGACAAGAAAAAAACAGTCTCATTCACTTAGACTGTCTCTTCATCCATTAGAGTTGTTTTTCCAAAATCACTTGATCGAACAGCTGCTGCCCATTCTCAAAAATCGGTTCGACATAGTGGGTGGTGAAATAATTCTTCACCCGCTCTTTTTCAACATAGCCTTGCTTTTGGTACAAAGTCAAGGCTGCAGAGGGCAGACTACCAGTTTTGATCACTACGATCGGCCGTTTTGCCCCGAGGTGCTGACTGAGGATCGCTTCTTCGGCAGCTTGTAGCAATTGACGACCGATGCCCATTCCTTGCTTTTCTGGAGAAACAGCCACATTCATAATCTCCCAGTTCTTGCCTTGATTTTGATAAACTAACACACCAATCATTTCTCCAGCTTCTTCATAAACAAGTGTTTGGCTATTATATAGATAGCTTTCTACGACTGCTTTTTCAGGATCTGCATCCAGCAGCAACGCCCAAGGATACGCTTCATTAGGGGTGATTGGACGAATCATGGCTTTTTGGCTCCTTTTTTATATTTCTGTTGATTCCTTTTAACTTTTCCGATAACGGTACGTTGGTTTGACTTTGTCTTGCGTATTTCGTTTTAAAGTAAACGTCTGGGGTACGTAATCTATTCCGCCTTTTACAAAGGGATGGCAGCGTAAGATACGAGCTACCCCCATCAAGCCTCCTTTGGCTGCTCCATGGACTTGGATGGCTTGGATCATGTATCCTGAGCAAGTCGGATAATAACGACAGCTAGGAGGAAATAATGGGGAAATAAAACGTTGATAGAAACGAACAAAGCCGATCAAAAGTTTACTCATTCCTTGCCAGCCTTTCTTTTTAGCGTACGATTCAGTAAAGATAGATAGAAAAAACTAGGACTCAGCACGTGGCGTAAGTCCTAGTTATCGTTTATTTCATAAACTCAAAGATATGATTCCAAAGACTTGGAGAGAATACTTTAAAAGGACTGCCGTCACCGATCACTCCATAGCCGATCATCGTTCCTGCTAGGAACAATAAAATAGCTAATAAAATGACGATTAGAATTTTTATCAAGCTAGTTAAAATATAACGGTTCAACTTCACTTTTTTTCTCTCCTACTCCTATTAGGCGTTAACTGGTACGACTTCTTCTACTGCGTCAGAAACTCGTTCAACAGATGCCCCTAATTGTTGCAATTTTTCGTGGAATTTGTAGTAGCCGCGATCCAAATATTTTAGATTGCGGACACGCGTCCGTCCCGTTGAACGCAGACCTAATAAAATCAACGCTGCTGCGGCACGTAAATCTGTCGCATAGACCAGCGCACCTTGTAATTCATGACCGCCTTCGATCACTGCAACGTTGCCGTCAATTTTTACATGGGCATTCATGCGACGCATTTCTTCTAAATGTTGGAAAC
The DNA here is from genome assembly GCF_050542975.1 of Enterococcus sp. DIV1368d. Classification (NCBI taxonomy): domain Bacteria; kingdom Bacillati; phylum Bacillota; class Bacilli; order Lactobacillales; family Enterococcaceae; genus Enterococcus; species Enterococcus sp. DIV1368d. The sequence goes on from NZ_CP172939.1 coordinate 2,639,966, forward strand.
GATTCTCAAATACCGTTTCATTCACAACACTCGTTCCTTGCGCTAATAATTGAATAGCAGACATTTGCGCTTGCATGTCCGTAGGAAAACCTGGATGTGGCATCGTTTTTACATCAGTCGCTTTCAAGCGTTCTGGTCCGACCACACGAATCCCTTCAGCGACTTCAGTCACTTCTGCACCCATTTCGATCAATTTTGAAATCAATGGACGATTGTGCTCTGAGATCGCATCTTTAATAATAACGTCTCCTTGAGTCATCGCTGCTGCAACCATAAAGGTTCCTGCTTCGATACGGTCTTGCACGATCGAATGATCTACTGCATGCAGGTGTTCGACACCTTCAATACGCATCGTTTCGGTTCCTGCACCAAAGACCTTGGCACCCATTTTATTCAAAATGTTTGCTAAATCAACGATTTCTGGCTCACGAGCGACGTTTTCGATGATGGTGATGCCTTTAGCTTTTACGGCAGCCATCATGATATTTTGCGTTGCGCCGACACTTGGGAAATCCAAGTAAATGCTATTGCCTTTTAACTCATCGGCGATCGCTTCTATGTATCCATCTTTTTGGATGATTTGCGCGCCTAGTGCTTGAAATCCCTTCAAATGTAAATCAATTGGTCGTTTGCCGATTGCACAGCCGCCAGGCATTGCCACTTTGGCATGTCCATTACGGGCTAACAAAGGCCCCATGACTACGATTGACGCGCGCATTTGGCTCACATACTCATACGGTGCTTCGATTGCTAATTCTTGTGACGCATCGATCGTCATTGTGTTGTTTTCTTCTTCAAAATCGATTGCGACATTTAAATGCCGAATCACTTCTTTCATTGTTAATACATCGGAAAGGATCGGTACATTTGTTAATGTCGTTGTTCCTTCTTCCGCTAATAAGCTTGCCGCTAAGATAGGTAGAACAGCATTTTTTGCCCCTTCGATCTTCACTGTTCCAGTTAATCGATTACCACCTTGAACGATCATCTCTTCCATTTATGTTCCCTCCAAATAATGCAGTGACTCACACAAATCTTGCCAATTATAGCATAATATTCGGTGTTTTTGCATATATTAATGAAATTCTTAAAAACCTGTTAAAACTAAATTACGACATAGCGCAATCAACTCAAGGAAAAAAGTACTGGCGGTGTAGCCTAATGCAATCGCAAGAAACACCATGACCATTCGTATCTGAGTCGTTCGTAAAGCTTTAAAAAAAGCATCGATCCGCACAGATTGCAATGCCCAAAATGCTAAATAGATGAACGCTAAATGACTCACGATTCGAATGATTGCATCAATTCCATACACTTGCATACTTCCTGCTCCTTTTTTCATAATTGAACATTCCTATCATACCACAAAGATGTCAAGATAAAAAATAATCTTTCTTGAAACCTTCATGAAAAGACTTTAAAAAGTTTTTAAAACGTTTTCTCGAATAAAAAAAAACAAAGGCAAGATGCCCTTGTTTTTTTAGGAATGTTTTGACACGTTGATTCGATTGATGGCGCGGTGCAAAGCAACCGTTGCGCGCCGAAGCTGGTCGATATCCTCGACTTGTTTGGCTTCTTCGATTTGGCGTTCTGCACGCTGTTTTGCTCTTTCTGCACGTGAAACGTCGATGTCACGATCACGTTCCGCACTATCGGCTACGATCGAGACAACATTGTCTCGCACTTCTAATATACCGCCGTTGACAGCGACCCAGTCGACATGGGTATCTGAATCGATCCGTTTGACCCGGACTTCATCAATCGTCAATGGAACGATGATTGGGGCATGGTGCGGCAAAATACCGATCTCACCATCTGTCGTACGTGCAACCACGATTTTCGCGTGATGATCGTAAACCAAACCAGCAGGTGTCACCACATTGACTGTTAAAAATTGATCCATGAGGTTCCCCTCTTTCTTCAAGGCTGGTTAATTAATAGCCAATTTTTTTCGCTTTTTCAATGACATCTTCAATTCGTCCAACACTGCGGAAGGCTTCTTCTGGAAGATCATCATATTTTCCTTCAAGAATCTCTGCAAATCCTTTGATGGTTTCTTCAACTGGCACATAAGAACCAGGTTGTCCCGTAAACTGTTCCGCTACGTGGAAGTTTTGTGACAAGAAGAATTGAATGCGGCGTGCGCGGGCAACTAAGGTTTTTTCATCATCAGACAGTTCATCCATCCCTAAGATGGCGATGATGTCTTGTAATTCCCGATAACGTTGCAACGCATGCTGTACTTCAGTCGCTACTTCATAATGTTTTTCACCAACGATTTCAGGTGCTAACGCACTAGAAGAAGACGCCAGTGGATCAACGGCAGGATAGATCCCTTGTTCGGTCAATTTACGTTCCAAGTTGGTTGTTGCATCCAAATGGGCAAAAGCAGTCGCAGGTGCTGGGTCTGTATAGTCATCGGCAGGGACATAGATGGCTTGAATAGACGTAACGGAACCTTTTTTCGTCGATGTGATCCGTTCTTGTAATTGCCCCATCTCAGTTGCTAATGTTGGCTGATACCCAACGGCCGACGGCATCCGACCTAGTAAGGCAGATACTTCAGAACCTGCTTGAGTGAAGCGGAAGATATTATCGATAAACAAAAGCACGTCTTGTCCTTCTACATCGCGGAAGTACTCCGCTAAGGTCAACCCAGTCAAGGCAACCCGCATCCGGGCACCTGGTGGTTCGTTCATTTGTCCAAACACCATGGCTGTTTTTTCGATAACGCCAGATTCTTTCATTTCATTATAAAGGTCGTTTCCTTCACGTGTCCGTTCACCAACACCTGTGAAGACAGAGATCCCCCCATGCTCTTGGGCAATGTTGTGGATCAGTTCTTGGATCAAGACAGTTTTACCAACACCGGCACCACCGAAAAGACCAACTTTCCCCCCTTTTAAATAAGGGGCTAATAAGTCGATAACTTTGATCCCAGTCTCAAGGATCTCGGTACTTGTTGACAATTCATCAAAGTCAGGAGCTTTTTTGTGGATCCCACTGCGGGGTGCTTCTTCAGGAAACGGTGCTTCTAAATCGATGGTGTCCCCTAAGACATTAAACACCCGTCCTAAGGTTTCTGTCCCAACTGGAACAGAAATGGAGGCGCCTGTATCGATTACTTCCATTCCTCGTTGTAAGCCATCTGTTGATTCCATGGCAATCGTACGGATAACGCCGTCGCCAAGTTCTAAGGCAGCTTCTAACACAACTTTTGTTTTCTGCTCATCTTTTTTGTAAACAATCAACGCATTGTTGATATCTGGTAATGATTGGTCTAGAGAGAATTCCACGTCAACAACGGGACCAATGACTTGAACAATCTTGCCTGAACTCATTCGTATTCCTCCATTCGTTCTTGAAACTATTCTAACGCGGATGCCCCCGCCACAATTTCAGTAATTTCTTGGGTGATCGCTCCTTGGCGCGCTCGGTTATAAGAGATCGTCAAGTCCCCAATAATATTTTTGGCATTATCTGTTGCTGTTTTCATCGCTGTCATTCCGGCAGCATGCTCGGCTGTTTTTGCGTCAACAATCGCACCATAAATCAAGCTTTCAGCGTATTGAGGCAGTAATTGATTCAAAATTGCTTCTCTGGAAGGTTCAAACAAGTATTCTTGTTCATAACTTTCGGCTTCTTCAGGATCTAGATCGGAAATCGGCAACATTTTCTCCACACGAAATTGGCTAGTCAATGAGTTGATGTGATGGTTATAACACACATATAATTCATCGAAGACTTCGTTTTGGTACATCGTTGTCGCCAATGTTACGATTTTACGCACCTCGTCAAAGCTTGGTTGATCCGAAAGGTTTCTTAGCTCGTACGCCAAATTGATGCCCCGTGCTTTGAAAAAGTCAGCGCCAGTTGCACCAATGGCAATCATGACATACTCTTCTTCTTTTGCATGGTCTTCATCCAGCATGGTCATCATTTGCTTCAAGATGGAACTATTGTAGCCGCCCACTAGACCGCCATCAGAAGTGATGACGATGTAGCCTGTGCGTTTGACCGGACGACTAACCAACATACTGTTATAGTTCACACCATCTTTAGGACCAGAACCTGCAAGATCGGAAAGCTGCTGCGCAGTTAAATGCGTAACGATTTCACGTACTTTGTTGGCATACACTTGAAACTGTTTCGAATGAGCTTCAGATTTTGTTAATTTTGCAGCTGAAACCATTTGCATGGCCTTTGTGATTTGGCTGGTTTTTTTTGTTGAGGCAATTCGTTGCTTGATTTCATTTAATGAAGCAGCCATTTTCTCTCACCTCTTTTTATGCGTTTTGCATTGTCGATATTTTATCTTGGGGTGTCACCCGAGAACCGTTGGATGCCATGAAAATATCTTTGAATGCTTTAATGGTGTCATCTAACAAGCTTTCTTCTGGCAAGTCTTTCGTTGTCCGAATGGTTTCAAAAATCGTCGCTGCATTTGCTTCGATATATTCAAATAATTCTGCTTCAAAGTCCAATAGTTTATTGACTGGTACACTATCAATGAATCCATGCGTCAAGGCATAAAGAATCACGACTTGTTTTTCTACTGCCAGTGGTTCATGCAGTTTTTGCTTCAAGATTTCAACGGTTCGACGACCGCGGTTTAATTTGGCTTGTGTTGCAGCATCTAGATCAGACCCAAACTGCGTAAAGGCCTCTAGTTCGCGATAGCTAGCCAAGTCCAAACGCAAGGTACCGGCAACTTTTTTCATTGCTTTGATCTGCGCAGACCCCCCAACCCGTGAAACGGATAATCCAGCCGCTACGGCAGGACGAACACCAGAATAGAAAAGGTCGTTTTCTAAGAAAATTTGTCCATCTGTGATAGAAATCACGTTGGTTGGGATATAGGCTGAAATATCCCCTGCTTGTGTTTCAACAAACGGCAATGCCGTCATAGATCCACCACCTAGTTCATCACTTAATTTCGCTGCACGTTCCAATAAACGAGAATGCAAGTAGAAGACATCCCCTGGGTATGCTTCACGACCTGGCGGACGACGTAGAAGTAGAGAAAGTTCACGATAAGCGACCGCTTGTTTTGATAAGTCATCAAAGACGATCAAAACATGTTTGCCGTTATACATGAATTCTTCCCCCATCGCAGCCCCCGCATAAGGTGCGATATAAAGCAGTGGTGCTGGTTGTGAAGCACCTGCTGAGACTACGATCGTGTAATCAAGCGCACCGTAACGACGCAATGTTTCCACTTGTGCACGAACAGTTGAATCTTTTTGGCCAATTGCGACATAAATACAGATCATGTCTTGCCCTTTTTGGTTGATGATCGCATCAATAGCGATCGTTGTTTTTCCGGTTTTCCGGTCACCGATGACTAATTCCCGTTGGCCACGACCGATTGGTACTAAAGCATCAATAGCTTTCAACCCTGTTTGCATTGGTTCCGAAACGGATTTCCGTTGCATAACACCTGGTGCAGCTGCTTCGACTGGGCGTGATTTATCTGTTTCGATCGGACCTAAACCATCGATTGGTTGCCCTAATGGATTTACTACCCGGCCAATTAATGCATCGCCGACAGGAACTTCCATGATTTTACCAGTTCGTTTTACTTTGTCCCCTTCACGAATGGTTTCAAAATCACCTAGGATGATGATTCCGACATCGTTTGACTCTAAGTTTTGTGCCATCCCATAAGAACCGTTTGAAAACTCAAGCAGTTCTCCACTCATGGCATTTTCTAAACCGTGGGCGCGGGCGATCCCGTCCCCAACATATGTGACAGTACCGATTTCTTCTACAGAAAGTTCGTTCTGATAATTTTTAATTTGCTCTTTGATCAAGGCACTAATTTCTTCTGCTTTGATGGCCATCCGATTCACCTCTTATCTCTTGTTTATCTGCCGATTTTTTGTCGCAGATAATCCAGTTGGCTCTTAATACTACCGTCGATCACTTGATGATTTGCTTCAACGATGACACCGCCTAAAATCGTTGGATCGATCGTTTCTTTCAATTGTGCCTGCTTGTACCCAAGCTTATCGGCGATTTGCTTTTCGATTTTGCTTTTTTGTTCTGCTGACAAAGCAACAGCCGTTGTGATCGTTCCGAGAACAAGACCTTGATATTCATCGTAACGACGTTCGTATTCATCAATGATCAGCAATAAATCAGCCATGCGATCATATTCGTAAACGATCTCCAAGAAATTTCTGACTAAACCTTCAAAGCCCTTCAGCAATTGATCGACTAATTGTCTTTTCTCATGAAGATCCAAACGGTTATCGGTCACGATTTGGCCGAATGTTGGAATTTCCTGATAAATCTGACGCAAGGTCAATAATTCTTGGTAAACTTCTGTCAAGCGCTGTTCTTCCATCGCCAATTCGAACAACGCTTTTCCATAACGTTTTCCCACTGTGAATTTATCGAGTTTCATTAACTGAACCCAATCCTTCGATATATTGATTGATTAGGGATTCATGATTTTCGGGAGTCAATTCGCGGCCTAAGATTTTTTCTGCGATTTGAAGCGAAAGTTCTGCAACATCATCTTTCACTTCTTTTAACGCAGTTTCTTTTTCAAGGGTGATATCTGAGTTTGCTTTTTCTTTCAAACGAGCCACTTCTTCTTTGGTCTCGCTCAAAATATTTTGCCGACTCAATTCCCCGCTATCTTTGGCGCTCTTGATGATCTCCGCAGCTTCAGAATGAGAACGTGCCAATTTTTCTTGGCGTTCTTTTTCTAATTTTGCTGCATTCAAGCGTGATTGTTCCGCTGAATCCAAATCATTGGCGATTTTATCTTCCCGTTTTTGCATCATGCTGCTGATGGCATCCCATGCAAAATGTTTCAATAAGAATAGCAAAAGAAGAATTGATCCGCTGACAACGATAATATTGCCAAGCATTGGATTTTGAACTTCCGCTATAACCAACTGATTTAGCATAACGATTCTTCCTTTCTGAAAGTCATTGTTTCATTAGAAAAAAGCAAAAACGAGTGCAATTGTTCGTTTCTGCCTTTTCGTGCTTGTCTTATCGGAAGACTAATAACAGCGCGATAACTACCCCTAGAATCGGTACAGCTTCGACTAACGCTACCCCGATAAACATTGTTGAACGTAGTTGACCTGACATTTCAGGTTGGCGTGCCATTGATTCGATCGTTTTTGCGATTACTTGTCCGTTACCATACCCTGCACCAATTGCTGCTCCGATAATTGCTAATCCTGCTCCAATAAAGTTCATTCTTTTTTCCTCCTAATTGTATGTCGATTCGATTAATGTTCTGCCACGATTTTGTGGCTCATAAATACCATGGTCAATGTAACAAATACATAAGCTTGGATCGCTCCAATAAAGAGCGAGAAGCCAATCCAGATCATTTCTAGCGGCATCACGATCGGCAATGACCACCAACCAAGACTAATAAACATGTTGGCAATCAATCCTAATAACACTTCTCCCGCGAATATATTCCCATATAAACGTAAGCCTAACGTGATGACATTCGTAAATTCTTCGATGATTTTTAGCGGCAATAAGAACCCCACCGGTTTCAAGTACGAATTGATCAAGTAATTTTTGAAGCCCAACGACTTGATCCCAAAGAAATGTGTCAAGGAAATAACCATAAGTGCAAGTGTCAATGTAACAAACGGGTCTGCTGTCGGACTTTTCCACAAGGTAATGTCATCTGTCGTCACAATTTTTGTGACTAACCCGATCTCATTTGCCACAAACACAAAAAGAAACATTGTTACACCGAGCAAATGAAAGTTGTTCACTTGAGATCCTGGTAGATTGTCCGCTACGATACCGCGAACAAAGTCAATGACCCATTCAATGAAGTTCTGCTTCCCTTTCGGTTTCATTTGCAGATTACGTGTACAAATAAAGACCACCAAAAAAACAATAATACAAGAAATGATTGTCATCATAGCTACAGTTCCATCAAACCATATAGGACCGATATGAAACATAAGCGATTTATCTTCCAATCTTTCTCACCTCTTTTCCTGTCATCTCCAGAAAAAAATCTGGTGTTACAATGCGTTTCCTCTCATAACAATCGGTATCATACCACCACGAATGGAAAATTTCAAAGCATTTTCAAGAAAATTAGACAAAAAACTCACAATGCCAAAAATCCTAAATTAAATGAAAAATCCCCGTGTCGCTATGTGGAAGAAAAAGCCTGTTATATCAACAGCTTTCCCTTAAATGCTACCAAATTTAGCGTGATTTTCAAAGCAATAACCTCTATCGGATTCTAAAAGAAGTTCTTAGAAAATTAGAAATTTCTAAGAACTCGGTCAATTTGTCTTTCTTGATCTTTGCGTTTCAAGGATTCCCGCTTGTCATATTCGCGTTTTCCTTTCGCTAAACCAATCAAAACTTTGGCATAACCATCCTTGATATACACCTTTAACGGAACGATCGTCATGCCGGTATTTTTTGTTTCGCCAATCAGACGAGCAATCTGCTTTTTATGCAGTAACAGTTTTCTTGTCCGTAGTGGATCATGATTAAAAATGTTTCCTTGCTCGTAAGGGCTGATATGCACATTGACTAAGAATGCCTCACCGTTACGAATACGTACAAAGCCGTCTTTCAAATTGATCCGACTGTTACGGATCGCCTTGATCTCGGTTCCCTGTAAGACGATCCCCGCTTCGATCGTATCGAGGATCGTGTAATCATGGCGGGCCTTTTTGTTTTGGGCGATTAATTTCCCTTCTCCTTTAGGCACGGGCCATCCCTCCAATTATTTTTTCTTGATTCCTTTGTAAAAAGGTTTTTTCTTTTTCACTTTGCCAGCTTTTTTCGGCTTGCCTTTGCCTGATTGCTCAAAGCGTTTCCCTTGGTTTTTCTCAGGGTTTCGTTGTTTTTTTCCACGGCGGCTAGCTTCATTTTTTTGATTGTTGTTACGTTTGTTGGCTTTTGGTGCTTGCAGTTTTTCAACTTCTTCTGCTGCTACCAGTTCGAAATCGATCTCTCTTGTTTCTGGATCAGCCTTTACGACTTTGATGCGAACTTTCTGACCAATTTTAAAGGTCAGACCTGTCCGTTCACCCACAAGTGCCAGATGGTTTTCCAAATAATGGAAGTAATCTTGCTTCAGATTATTGATATGGATCAACCCTTCAATCGTGTTAGGCAGTTCAATAAACAAGCCAAACTTAACGACGGAACTGATGATACCGTCAAACTCTTCTCCTACTTTATCGGCCATATACTCAGCTTTTTTAAGCGCATCGACTTCTCTTTCTGCATCGACTGCTCGTCGTTCCATTTGGGAGCTGTGCAGCGCGATGTCCGGCAAGATTTCAGCCCATTTGTTTTGGTTGGCTTCTGAGACATCTTCACTGTAAGATCGAATCAAACGATGCACGATCAAGTCGGGATAACGACGGATCGGTGACGTGAAGTGGGTATAATCTTCCGCTGCCAAACCATAGTGACCGACGTTTTCTTCAGAATACTTCGCTTGTTGCATACTTCTTAGTAGCATCGTATTGACAACCATTGCCTCTGGCTTATCTGCGACATCTTCAACAACTTTTTGCAATTGTTTTGGTGAGATCGAGCCATTGGTCTGCTTGACTACGATCCCTAAAGCAGATGCAAAATCAAAGAAGCGGCGCATTTTCTCTTCTTTTGGTTCCTCATGGATCCGGTAAATAAATGGTAAATGCTTCTGATTGAAATGACGCGCCACGGTTTCATTGGCTGCCAACATGAATGATTCGATCAATCGTTCGCCGACGCCCCGTGCTCGTAGAACGATTTCTTGCGGGTGTCCTTCTCCATCGACCAAGACTTTTGCTTCTCGGTCTTCAAAAGAAACTGCCCCACGTTTGATGCGCATCGCTTCTAACACGTGATGCAAGGCGGCCATATCATGGAACATCGGTACTAATTCCGCATATTCTTTGGTGGTTTCTGGATCATTGTCTTCAATGATTTGATTGACTGCTTGATACGTCATACGGGCACTTGTTTGAATAATACTTTGGAAAATATTGTAATCTGTGACGATCCCCTCTTGGTTGATCCACATTTCACAGCTCATAGTCAACCTTGGGACATTCGGATTCAACGAACAGATCCCGTTTGATAAACGCTGTGGGATCATCGGAATCACACGATCCGTAAGATAGACACTCGTTCCCCGATCAAACGCTTCTTTATCCAATGCGCTGTTTTCGGTCACATAATAAGAAACATCGGCGATATGCACGCCCAAATAGAAGCTACCGTCAGGCAATGCTTTTACGGTCACCGCATCATCCAAATCTTTGGCATCCGCTCCATCGATTGTTACAATCTGTTGATCTCGTAAATCCCGCCGTTCCGGAAAGTCGGCAGGATCGATCGTATCTGGTACTGCATCTGCCGCTGCTAAGGTTTCTTCCTCGAATTTTGTTGGAATCCCGTTCGCCACGACGATCGATAATATATCCATTCCAGGATCGTTTTTATGTCCTACAACTTTCGTGATCAACCCCTCTAAGCTTTTCGAATAGCCTTTTTCTGGGTAATGGCTGATCTCAACGATCACGATGCTGCCGTCTACTGGACGAATTCCTTGGGCGCCGATAAACACCTTTAAATCGCTTAGTTTTTTATCTTTAGGTTGAACAACGCCATATAGATCCGATTCTTCGATCTCTTTTTCGTCAAATAATGTAAACTCGCCGACCAACTGACTGATGGCGCGTTGTTTGATTTCTACGACCTTTCCCTCTGCGCCGCGATCTGAAAAAGGATCGGCAACATGCACGATGTCTACAGCAACGGTATCGCCGTCCATGGCATAGCCTGTTGCTTCTTTAGGGATATAAATATCGTCTTCTTCTTCATCCAACGTGACAAAGCCGAAGCCCCGCTCGTTGGCACGAAAGGTTCCTTCCACAAACACTCGTTTCATTGGTAATTTCACTTTGCCTTTTTTGTTAAAAATCACACTGCCTTCTCGTTCCATCGCCGCTACTGTCTGGACAAGATTCTTAAAGTCTGTACTTTTTTGAAGTCCTAGACCTTCAGCAATTTCTTCCATTGAAAAACTTTTTTTACGGCTTTCTTCGAGAAACTGAACAATTTTTGTTTTAATCGTTTCTGTCATAACTCACTCTTTCCAAGCAAGTGTTTCTAAGAAAGCAAACACATCCTGCTCTAATTTTTTCCGTTCTGGTCCAACTGTCACCACATGACCACTTTGAGGATACCATTGAAGCGTATAGGGAACATGGGACAATGCCGCTGCGGTTTTGAAAACCGTCTGTGGATCGATCATTTGGTCCCTTCCTGCTTGCGCCAGGAAGATTGGGCGCTCGATTTTTCCTAAATGCTCAGCTGTGGTTTGTCCGACTGTTTCGATTCCTTGCAGTTGTTCTCTGACCTTACGAGGGACTTCTGCCAATATTTCTTTTTGGGTCGCCTCATCTAAATCAGCGTAGGGTATGACCATTTCAGCATACTTTTCAAAATTGACTGGTACTTCGTTCTTGGTTTCAAATAACGGTGAGCAAAAAAGACCGCCGCCCATCAATGTTGGGTCTTGCGTCAAACGATCCATCGCTAAAATCCCACCCATCGAAAGTCCAAGAACGGTAACTTCCTCATAGCCTTTTTCTTTCACATAAGCAACTGCATCCGCAGCATCCTGCTGCCAAACAGTCATTCCTTGATTTAAGATATCATCTGGATTCGGTGTACCATGTCCAGTAAACATCGGTGTATAAACCGTGTAGTCTTTTTGTTCTAACGAACGACAAAGCATGCGCACATCGTTAGGACTACCTGAATAGGCATGGAACAAAATGACCGCTCGTTTGCCGTGTTCAGCAAAAACCGGTTTTGGTTGATTAAATGTTTTCATGTTTCCTTTCACCTCACGTCCAATTCTACCATAGTTAGCAAGAATACTTCGACAAATGCGATCAAAATCTTCCCGTTAAAAAGAAAAAAACCTCTCTTTACGAGAGGTTCGCTAACAAAGTGATTAGTTTGATGAAAGAAAAGCCAAAATAAAGAGCAAGACCATCCAAACAAAACCTAAAATGGCCGTTGAACGCTGCATCACCGCTTCAAATCCACGGGCTTTTTGCTTACCAAACAATTGATCTGCACCGCCGGTAAAGGCACTAGCTGCACTATTTTGCTTGCTAGGCTGCATCATGATCGTAATGACCATTAAAATCGAAATAACGATCACAGCAGTTAATAAGATGTTATACACGTTAGCTCCTCCTTGCTTGCTAAAGTCGTCCTTTCCATTTTAGCATTTTCCGCTGGAAATTACTACTCTCTTTTTGTCATTGACCGTTGCAGGACGGTTTAAAAAAAGACTGTCCTTTCTGACAGCCTTTTTCTCATAGATCACTTTCGTTCAAATCAGCGAACGAGTACGTCATCGTATTCTGGTTTTTCTTTGAACTCTTTGACCGCAAAGGAGCAGACAGGCATAATTTTTTTCTCTTCCCGTCTTGCTTTTTCAACAACCGCTTTGAGTAATTTTTGCGCCAATTGCTGTCCGCGATAATCAGGGTTGACGAAGGTGTGGTCTACTTCTAGAACATTATCTGGCGTTTCTTGCCATGTGATTTCTCCCACCTCTTTTTCTCCATCATACAAAGCAAAACGTTTATTTTCTTCTTTGATTTCCATTGCTTTCTTCCTTTCTATCAGACGATGTCTGTATTTTGTTTGATATTCTCAATGAATTGCAAAACGGTTGGCCAATATTCTGGTGCATCTTTCACTGCCTGTAAATGTCCCATATTCGCAAAGAGGACTTTTTGTTTCGGTCCAGCCGTTGCTTCCATTAAGGTATTGATCTCTTTTTCCGAAAGAAACGAATCTTTTTCTCCTTGTAAAAACAGCACAGGTAAATGGTTGCTGCCGACTTGTCGGGTCACCGAGATCTGCAAGAAGGGATAACCGACTAATTGTTTGCTATAGCGATTCGCTAAGCGCAAAAAGCGTTTGATCGGTAACCGAGAAAATTGCGGCAAACTTGATCGGATCGCACTGTAAACGGACGTATAGCTGCTGTCTGAGATCAACCCAGCCACTTGCACCGGCATGACTTCTCCACTAGCCAGCAGCAAGGTCGCAGCCCCCATTCCTAAACCATAGAGGAAGATTTGTGTTTGTGGGTCTTTTTCCAAAATCTTATCGATCCACAAAAGCAGATCCATCCGATCTAGCCACCCTAAACCGATCTCTTTGCCTTCACTGCGGCCATGTGCACGTAAATCAGGAACTAAAACATTGTAACCAGCAGACCAGAATTTCTCGGCTGCCTCTTGACAATCTGCTTGCCCATCACTGCGATACCCATGCAAGCAGATCACCCACGTTTTTGCACACTGATCAAAGACTTCCGCTGTTAGGATCAGATCATCGGCGGTCGTTACCGTACATTCCGAACCTTGTGTCCAAAAAGCCGAACTCTTTGTTGCGATCCGCTCTTTGTATGGAATCCCCAGTTTCTTTCTGCCTTCTTTTTCATACCATTCATTGTTTCGCATAATGATCGCCGAAACAAAATAGCGTACGCCCTTTTTCAAAACAGACGTGCGATATACATAGTACACCAAAAAACCAAAAATAAGCAGTAGTAGCAATAGCCAAACCATAGGATCCCCCCTTAATTTTAGTTTACCATTTACAATGGATTTCAGCCAAAGTTTTGTCGCAGGTCTTAATTAAGTCCTATACTTTTAAAAAAACTTTGCCCTGCTTATCTGTTAGAAGTCAGGGCAAAGTTTTGATTGGTTAACTATGTTTTCGTCGATAAAGTATGCCAACGCTTGTAACGAGTAAAATACTTCCAAGGATACTCCACACATAAGAAGAGCGCTCGTTTGTCTTAGGCAATCGTTTTTCAGTAGTCGCATGGTTTGCGTCATTCTTGTTGTCATCTTCCGGTTGTTTAGATGTATCTGGCTTTTTAGGTGATAACGGGACCTGCGGCTTTTTAGGATCACTCGGGGTTTTCGGTGTCTCTGGCCCTGTATAAGTGTTGACTAAGTTATAGCCATTTATTTTGGTGGTGTAATCTGGAACTTTTCCTTCTTGGATCGTGTAGGTATAGGCTTTTCCTTCGGGATCGTATTTTGGCAGCTTATCAAAGCGATAGGTCCAGTTGCCTTTTTTATCGGCTTTTACGATTTTTTCTGCGTATTTTTCGCCGTTTTGCATCAGATTGACAGTGATGCTTTCAGGGCGGGTATTGAACTTGTTGTCGTAGTCATTCCATGTCTTTGTTCCTGATACTTCTGTCGTTTCGGTGTTACGGTAGGTGTTGACTAAGTCATAGCCGTTTACTTTGGTGGTGTATCCTGAAACTTTTTCTTCTTGGATCGTGTAAGTGTAGGCTTTTCCTTCGGCATCGTATTTTGGCAGCTTATCAAAGCGATAGGTCCAGTTGCCGTGGTTATCTGATTTTACATTTTTTTCTGCGTATTTTTCGCCGTTTCGCATCAGCTTGACAGTGATGCTTTCTGGGCGTGTGTTGAATTGGTTGTCGTTGTCATTCCAAGTTTTTCTTCCTGAAACTGTGGTTGTTTCCGTATTGACTAGGTCATAGCCGTTTACTTCACTGATATATCCTGGAACATTTTCTTCTTGAATCGTGTAAGTGTAGGCTTTTCCTTTGGCATCGTACTTAGGAAGATTGTCAAAGCGATAGGTCCAGTTGCCGTGGTTATCTGACTTTACATTTTTTTCTGCGTATTTTTCGCCGTTTCGCATCAGCTTGACAGTGATATTTTCAGGGCGGGTGTTGAATTGGTTATCGTTGTCATTCCAAGTTTTTCTTCCTGAAACTGTGGTTGTTTCCGTATTGACTAGGTCATAGCCGTTTACTTCACTGATATATCCAGAAACGTCTGCTTCTTGAATCGTGTAAGTGTAGGCTTTTCCTTCGGCATCGTATTTTGGCAAATTATCAAAGCGATAGGTCCAGTTGCCTTCTTTATCGGCTTTTACGATTTGATTGTCGATCTCTTTACCGTTTTGCATTAATTCGACAGTAATACTTTCTGGTCGGATATTGAGCTGATTGTTGTTATCATTCCATGTTTTCGTACCTGAAACTGTTGTTGTTTCCGTATTGCGGTACGTATTGACTAGATCATAACCGTTGATTTCACTGGTGTATCCTGGAACATTTTCTTCTTGGATCTTGTAAGTGTATGCTTTTCCTTCGGCATCATACTTAGGCAGATTGTCAAAGCGATAGGTCCAGTTGCCGTGGTTATCTGATTTTACGACTTGCTTGGCGATTTCTTTATCATTTTGAATCAGTTTGACAGTGATGCTTTCAGGACGGGTATTGAACTTATTTTCATAGTCATTCCATGTCTTTGTTCCTGATATTTCTGTCGTTTCGGTGTTACGGTAGGTGTTGACTAGGTCATAGCCATTTACTTTGGTGGTGTATTCTGGAACATTTTCTTCTTGGATCGTGTAAGTGTACACTTTTCCTTCGGCGTCATACTTAGGCAGCTTATCAAAGCGATAAGTCCAGTTGCCGTGGTTATCTGATTTTATGACTTGCTTGTCGATTTCCTTATCATTTTGCATCAGTTTGACAGTGATGCTTTCAGGGCGGGTATTGAACTTATTGTCGTAGTCATTCCATGTCTTTGTTCCTGATATTTCTGTCGTTTCGGTATTGCGATAGGTGTTGATTAGGTCATAGCCGTTTACTTTGGTGGTATACCCTTCAACGGGTGTTTCTTGAATTGCGTAATCATAGGTCTGACCAGATTCGTCGGTTGTCGGTAGATCGGTAAATTCATAATGCCATTCCCCCTCTTTATTTGGGGTAACCGTTTTTGTTTGGAACACTTCACCGTTTTGCAGTAATTGAACCGTAATGCTTGTCGGACGGGTATTAAATTTGTTGTCATAATCGTCCCACGTTTTGGTTCCGCTGACTGTCGTTGTATCAAGAGACAGCAGGTGATTCATTGCAGCTAGTTTGATTATCGGTACAACTGTTTCATTGGCTTGAAGATCCCAGCGATGGGTTTCCGCATTGACCAATACCGTATCAGCAATGATACTGCCGTCAACATTTTGGTGGACATCAACTGTATCACCAACAGCCAAAATCGTTCCTTGGAAGGGACTATTAATCGAAATCATTTGATTTTCTGGCTGATTAATAAAATTCCACAGGATAACGGCATCATCAAAATCTTCTGTTTCATGACTATTGCGCGTCGTGCCATCTGTATATTCTAGTTTGATTTGCGACTTGATATTAACGGCACTTGCTCCTTCGGTATCCACATTGATGAGCACAGGAGACGTGCCTTTTGTTAGCCCTTTGATGGTAATAGGTGTATCTTTTTCTAATTCTGTTTTTGAAAGAGTAACGACTACCTTTTGATCTTCTTCATCAATAGTATCTGCCGAAAAGGAAATTGGTTTCTTGTCGACTAGATAACCGTCTGGCGCTTCTGTTTCAACAAAAGAATAATCCCCTTCTGGAAGATCCGTTTCGATTACTTGTCCATCATCATTTGTGACCTCTTCATCAACCTCTTTATGTGTCTTTTTATTTTGAAGTTCGTAAACACCGTCATCAAGCGGGTTGCCTTGTTCATCCGTTAAGGTCAAAACAACCTCTTGAGTATCATTTTCAGCACGGGCGGTATTGATGACCCGCTGATTATTATCAGTAAAGTCTTTGGTTACACCGGGTGTTTGCGGATAGGCTCCTAGCCTTTCTGACGTCGCCTGTAACGTTGAAAATACCTTTTTAAAATCTATATACGGTTCACTTGCGGATTGATCTTGGAAAACTTCGGAAGTTTTCAAGTGATCCATTCTCTGTCCATTTACAAAAACGGCAGGTTGTTGATTTTGATCTGCTAAATCTACTGTGACTGATGGGCCAAAGACAACTTTGTTTTTTCTGCTATCAGTTCCTGACACAAAAGAAGAATTTGCGATCGTATTGACCTTTTGAATATAATTGATTTCTGTTGCCAACGAACCATCCTGAACACTGGTTCCAAAATTGACATTGCCATTTAGTTCCCCCACTGCTAAGTTTCCGTTCGTGTGGGTATTTAGCGTCGCATGGTTAGCAAAAATATGAAAGAACTGGGCTTCCCCTAGAAGTGCGTCATCAACTTCTGGCACATCATTTTTAAAGATGCCGCCACTTGATAGTTGTGCAGCTGATGGCGCACTTGCTTGTGTATCAGGCGTAGATTCTATTGCTGTTGATGCGGTAGTTGATTCTGCTTGTGGTTTTGACTCGCTGCTTTTTGTTGCAGGCTGGTTTTCGGAAGCATCTGTTTGTTCCTGACTGTCAGCAAGCACTGCTTCGGCACTCGTTGCTTCTGTGGATTCATTTTCAGGTAGAACAACTGCTACATCTGTTGTATTGATGATGTCTTCTTTCACTTGTCCATTTTCTTCCTCTGTTTGAAGAAAGGCGGATTTGATTGTCAATGTTTTAAGAGCTTTTGTTTGAAACGTTAGCGTCATTTGGCTAAAGGAGCTGCTAGTAGTTTCTTCCATCAGCTGCTGTCTTTGCGGATCATATGTAAATGGCGTGCCGTTGCTTTGGATTGATTCTGGCAGAACCGTTTGTTCTCCTTCACTCAAACTGAATGCTAGTTGATTAGCAGCAGACTGCTGATTCTTTTCTACCTCGATCGTCCAAGTGATTTCTCCTGTGGTAGGATCTGGTAATGAGGTCACTTGCGCTGTGCCCTTTTCGTTTTGAAATAGGATTGTTTTGGGATTCTCCTCGGTGTCCGCATTGGCTGTGATGACTGATAATAAAGGCGCCAAATAGGATAACATAATTAAGGACAGCATGAACATTGGGTAAGCTATTTTTTTCACATAAGTACACATTTCTCTTCCTCCAAACAACAAATTTTACTCAGGTGATTATCCTAATCGGAAAAAAGAGAAAATGCAAAATGACCCAAATTTTGATTCTGTGAGAAAAATGAGAGCAAAAACCGAAAAATGGGTCCTGCTCTCAAGGAAATTTGTGAAAATGAAATAGGATTCCTTTTGTTTGAAAAACAATAGAATATTTTTTTCATGATAAATACTCATAATCCAGAAAGAATCTTTTGTTTGTGATAAAAGTTCTTTCATTGAAAACTCTTAAACATCAGGAGTGATTGGCTACTCGCTAAAATTTCACTTGTCAAAAAAAAATAATTGTAAACTGAAAATGAAAATTTTCATAAACAATCATATTATTTTCATTTTCGGTTACAAAAATTTTAGCAGATTCTTTAAAATCTTATTGTTATTTTCCCTCTATTTATAAGTTCTCTTAACTTTTCAACTTACATTCTATAGAAAAAAACTGTTCCTTGTTCATCTACTAGAAACAGATTTTTTCTATATAGCTTTCATTCACTTTTAATTACTAAAAGTTTGAACAATCTCCTCTTGATCAAAGTCACAAGCCACATCCAAGGACAAAGAATCTGCAGTAGCCAATGCACCCCATGACAAACAAAATCTTAAATCAGCTGGACTTTGATTCCCCTCAATATAATAAGCTGGGAATCCCGAGTCAGATCTGTCAAGTTGATATACACCCCCGGATTTTTTCAGGAAACACTCATCGTCATAATATTGAGTTACAGCAAAATTAAGGTTATTGGCAGATTTTTTTAACAAATATTGCGCGCCATAGTATCTTTGCCCACTAACGATTTCAAAATCACGGAAAGAGTGTCGAGGAAGATCCGTTTTTATCTCAAGTTTTCCCTTCCCTTTGATCATTTTTAAATTAGGCAATAAGATAAAGCGACCGATTATTTCGCTGACCCAATCTGGATGACTTTCACCGTAGTCACTCGAAAAATTGCTATGACCATCGATTACTTTAAAAGAAATCGGCTCCCCGTTAAAAGATAACCACCAGTTGCCAACAGTTGTGGGTAGCAACTGTTGACTATAAAGATCGCCAAACGATCTGTCTGGTCTTTCATCACATGAATCAGACACAGCTATATCCTTACAATGCTTTTCTATATATACCAATAGATCTGTATCGTCTGTAACGACAGAATATGAGCTACCATCATCAATGATTAATTCTAAGCTGCCTAATGGATGCTGAATGTACGGAAGATCTACATCACGATTCCAGCCTTCCCACTCAGGATAAGAATCAAAGATCAAAAGATCATCCAAAGAAATGCTGGGTAAAAAACCAGTTAGCACCCCTTCATAAAGATAAGTATCTTTGATTGCATCCAATAAATTATGGCCGCTCAGCCAAATAAGCGACTTTCCATTTTTCTTCTTTTCAATCGAATGCAAAATACTTGTGTCACCTGAATAATCGGTAATCAGCCAATTATACTGGAGGATCACTTCTTTTGGAAGTAGGTCAATAATTCCTGCAGCCGAAACAATATGTTCTACTTCCTTTGATACTACATTATTTATGTACAATTTTTTCATCAGCGTTCTCTCCTAAAATACTAAGTTTTCCTATAGTCTATCATACAATTAGCATACCGATAAAACTCGTAAAAAAGTCCCCCCATGTCAATTACACATGGGGGGACTCTACCATCATTTCAGTTCAGCCAAACGAAAATGTTTGATCAAACTAAAATTATTTATTTTTTAAGTTGTAGAAAGCTTGCAAGCCTTTGTATTCAGCAACTTCACCAAGTTGGTCTTCGATACGTAGTAATTGGTTGTATTTTGCAATACGGTCAGTACGTGAAAGAGAACCAGTTTTGATTTGGCCAGCGTTTGTTGCAACTGCGATATCAGAGATTGTTGAATCTTCTGTTTCACCTGAACGGTGAGAAACTACTGCAGTGTAACCAGCTTCTTTCGCCATTTCGATAGCATTGAATGTTTCCGTCAATGTACCGATTTGGTTAACTTTGATCAGGATTGAGTTACCGATACCGTTTTTGATTCCTTTTTCAAGGATTTCAGTATTTGTAACGAACAAGTCATCCCCTACTAATTGAACTTTGTCGCCTAAGCGTTCAGTTAATAGTTTCCAACCATCCCAGTCGTTTTCATCCATACCATCTTCGATAGTGATGATTGGGTATTTGTTAACTAATTCTTCTAAGTAGTCAACTTGTTCAGCAGCAGTACGTTTTACGCCGTTTTCGCCTTCAAATTTAGAGTAGTCGTAAACACCGTTTTCGTAGAATTCTGATGATGCACAGTCAAATCCTAGGTATACATCTTTACCTGGTTCTAAACCAGCAGCTTTGATTGCTTCTAAGATTGTTTCAACACCGTCTTCAGTTCCTTCAAAACGAGGAGCGAAACCACCTTCGTCACCTACTGAAGTTTCTAAACCACGTTTAGACAAGATTGATTTCAAAGCGTGGAATACTTCAGTACCCCAACGTAAGCCTTCTTTGAATGTAGGTGCGCCTACAGGCAAGATCATGAATTCTTGGAAAGCGATTGGTGCGTCAGAGTGAGAACCACCGTTGATGATGTTCATCATAGGAGTTGGCAATACTTTTGTATTGAATCCGCCTAAGTAGTGGTATAAAGGTACTTCTAGGTAATCAGCAGCTGCACGAGCAACAGCGATAGAAACACCAAGAATCGCGTTTGCGCCTAATTTGCCTTTGTTAGGAGTTCCGTCTAAAGCGATCATTGCTTTATCGATAGCCATTTGGTCACGGACATCGTAGCCGATGATAGCTTCTGCAATGATGTTATTTACATTGTCAACTGCTTTCGTTACACCTTTACCGCCATAACGAGCTTTGTCGCCATCACGTAATTCAACTGCTTCGTGTTCACCTGTTGAAGCTCCTGAAGGAACCATTCCGCGGCCGAAAGCACCTGATTCTGTGTAGACTTCTACTTCGATAGTTGGGTTACCACGTGAGTCTAAGACTTCGCGTGCGTAAACATCAGTAATAATTGACATGTTTTGTCTCTCCTTTGAGTTTGTTTTATCTTAAGGGGAATGCCCCTTGCGAACAACTTAATTGTAGTGAAAAAGTGACGATTCTGCAAATGTTATTTTCATGAAAATGAAATTATTTTACAGCATCTAATAATGCTAGGAATGAATCAGCTTGCAAGCTTGCGCCGCCAACTAATGCTCCGTCAACATTTTCTTTTGCCATGTATTCAGCAATGTTTTCAGGTTTTACAGAACCGCCGTATTGGATACGTACGCTGTCTGAAACTTCTTTGCCGTATAATTTTTCAACGGTTTTGCGGACAACGCCACAAATTTCGTCTGCGATGTTTGCATCCGCTGATTTACCAGTACCGATCGCCCAGATTGGTTCGTACGCAATCACAAGATTACTTACTTGACCGTCTGTTAAACCGTCTAAGCCAGCAGTGATTTGTCCTTCGATCCACTCCGCTGTTTTGCCAGCTTCATAGGTTTCTAAAGATTCACCACAGCATAGGATTGGGATCATGCCGTTTGCAAAGATTGCTTTGGCTTTTTTGTTGATGTCTTCATCTGTCTCATGGAAGTATTCACGACGTTCTGAATGACCAATGATGACATAGTCAACACCTAGATCTGCTAAAGCTGCTGGTGAAGTTTCACCAGTAAAGGCACCTTCATTTTCCCAGTAGCTGTTTTGAGCAGCAATTTTTAATTCTGTTCCTTCAGCAGCATTCACTAATGTTTCTAAGAATAGAGCTGGCGAACCGATCACAGAGTCAACTGTATCGTTGCTAGGAATTTTTGTTTTGACTGCTTCAGCAAATTCTTTTGCTTCTTTCGCAGTTTTGTTCATTTTCCAGTTTCCGGCAATAATTGGTTTGCGCATGTTCTGGCACTCCTTTTCGTTATCAAGCGTGCAAAGGAGATCCTTTGCACGGCTTGTCATTGATTATTTATCGTTGATCGCAGCTAGGCCAGGAAGTGTTTTTCCTTCTAGCAATTCAAGGCTGGCACCGCCACCTGTTGAGATGTGGGTAAATTTGTCAGCAAAACCTAATTGTTCTGCTGCAGCTGCAGAGTCACCGCCACCGATGATCGTTGTTGCATCTTCAAGGTTGGCAATTGCTTCACAAACACCAATCGTACCATTTGCGAAGTTAGACATTTCAAACACACCCATAGGTCCGTTCCAAACGACTGTTTTTGCGCCTTTTAATGTTTCAGCAAACAAAGCGATAGTTTCAGGTCCGATATCTAAGCCCATTTGTCCTTCAGGAACATCACCAGTATGTTCTTCTGTTGGGACATCATTTGAAAATTCAGCAGCAGTGATTGAATCAACTGGTAATACTAATTTATCGCCAGCTTTTTCGATCAATTCTTTTGCTAATTCTACTTTGTCTGCTTCCACAAGAGAATTACCGATTTCCATACCTTTTGCTTTGTAGAACGTATACGTCATTCCGCCGCCGATCAAGATTTTGTCTGCTTTAGGAATCAAGTTTTCGATTACGCCGATTTTGTCAGATACTTTTGCTCCACCAAGAATCGCGATCATTGGACGTTTTGGTTCTTCGACTGCTTCACCGATGAATTTGATTTCTTTTTCCATTAAGAAACCAGCAACTGTTGGGATACCTGTTGAAGCGATCCCTACGTTTGAAGCGTGTGCGCGGTGTGCGGTACCAAAGGCATCATTTACAAAAACATCGCCTAAAGAAGCCCAGTATTTACCTAGTTCAGGATCGTTTTTGCTTTCTTTTTTGCCATCGATGTCTTCGAAACGAGTGTTTTCAAAAACAACGACATCGCCATCTTGCATGTTGTTGATCGCTGCTTCTAATTTTTCGCCTCGGGTTTCATCCACGAAAGTTACTTCTTTGCCTAACAATTCGCCTAGACGTTTCGCAACTGGCGCTAAAGATTTTCCAGCTTTATCTGCTTCTTCTTTCACACGACCTAAGTGTGAGAAAAGAATTGCTTTTCCGCCGTTTTCGATCACGTAATTGATTGTTGGTAATGCTGCTTTGATCCGTGTATCATCTCCGATCACTCCATCTTTCAATGGAACGTTGAAGTCCACACGTACAAGAACTTTTTTATCTTTTAAATCGATATCTTGAACTGTCATTTTCGCCATGAACAGATTCCTCCTAGCATAATTGTTAAAAAAAGCGGAGAAGCGCGATGCTTCCCCGCTTTCTCTTGCGATGGTTTAAATTAAAGTCGTTCGCAACTCTTATAGGTTAGCGAAGTATTCTAAAGTACGTACTAATTGTGCAGTGTATGACATTTCATTGTCGTACCAAGCAACAGTTTTAACTAATTGTTTGTCGCCAACAGTCATAACTTTTGTTTGAGTTGCATCAAATAATGAACCGTAAGTCATACCAACGATATCAGAAGAAACGATTTCGTCTGTGTTGTAACCGTAAGATTCGTTTGAAGCTTCTTTCATTGCTGCATTGATTTCATCAACAGTTACTTCTTTGTCAAGAACAGTAACTAATTCAGTTAATGAACCAGTTGCAACAGGAACACGTTGAGCAGCACCATCTAATTTGCCGTTCAATTCTGGGATTACTAAGCCGATCGCTTTAGCAGCACCAGTTGAGTTAGGCACGATGTTTGCAGCAGCAGCACGGGCACGGCGGAAGTCACCTTTAGGGTGTGGTCCGTCTAGAGTCATTTGGTCACCTGTGTAAGCGTGGATTGTAGTCATTAATCCTTCAATCACACCAAATTTGTCGTTCAATGTTTTCGCCATAGGAGCTAAACAGTTTGTTGTACATGAAGCACCAGAGATAACTGTTTCTTCACCTGTTAAAGTTTCATGGTTTGTGTTGTAAACGATTGTTGGAACATCGTTTCCACCAGGAGCTGAGATAACTACACGTTTTGCACCAGCTGTTAAATGTTTTTCAGCAGCTGCTTTAGAAGTGAAGAATCCAGTACATTCTAACACGATTTCAACACCTAGTTCGCCCCAAGGCAATTCTTCAGGGTTGCGGTTAGCTAAAACTTTGATTTCGTTTCCGTTCACATTGAATGAACCTTCGTGAACTTCAACTGTACCGTTGAAACGTCCTTGTGTTGTATCATATTTTAACAAGTGAGCTAACATTTTAGCATCTGTTAAGTCATTGATAGCCACAACTTCGATTCCTTCTACTTCTTGGATACGACGAAATGCTAAGCGTCCGATACGTCCAAATCCATTAATACCTACTTTAACTGTCATTTAAGATTTCCTCCTTATGAAAATCATAAAAATATTTATTTTAAAGGGTTGCCCCTTTTAAAATCTCATTTGCGCAAGCTTCATCGGTGATGAGCCAGGTTTGTTTTGGTGCATTTTTCATGTATGCATTGACCGCTTTGGCTTTTGATTGTCCGCCAGCGACCGCAAAAATGATTGGGACTTTTTGCAAATCTTTTAATTGAAGTCCGATGCGAGGAACTTTGTAGACGACCTCGCCAGCTTCGTTAAAGAAATACCCAAAGGATTCTGCAACTGCATTTTTTTGTTTTAACATCAGAATTTCTTGTTCTGACATTTTTCGTCGAGCCGCCATATGCAACGCCCGTCCAATACTATGAATAACACAATTCGCTTGACTTATCAAGTTTAAGACATCAACGATGGCGGGTTCTTTCAAGAGAAACTCGTAGGTGTTCATGCTTAATTGTTCTGGTACAAACAAGGAGCGATAATCGCCGTTTGTCTGCATCGCCATTACTGAGCTGACTGAGTTTGCTTGCACGTTGACTGATTCTCCGATACCGCCACGGGCTGGAACAAACAAGTTATGACGTTTGGCGGTTTCCAAATTGCCCAATTCCTCGGCAACTTTCGCCATTGTCGTCCCTCCCATCACTGCGATGGTGTTTTTGCCTTCTGGCAATAAGAGATCCAACGATTCATTCAGCAACTGGCCAAATTCAGCAATCACTTTCGGTTGTCGATCACCATCGCCGCTCGCAATCAAACAACGTTCGATGCCAAAGGTCTCTGATAATCGTTTTTCGATTTGGTGCATTCCGAACAGCTGATCCATCAGTGCACCGATCTTCGTGTACACTTCTTCTCCATAGGCGGTCAATTGCATGCCGCTTTTTGAAGAGTCGATCAGTTTTAGCTTTTTAAGGATATCTGTTTCCGTCCTCAACACGCGTTCCGTCATTGATAAACTTTCCGAAAGTGTCCGGCGGCCAACGGGCTGCATCCAATAAATATTTCTTAAGATACGGTAACGTTCCTGGAGTACAGCGAGAATATCCGGGGTGATTGCCTCAATCAATTTTAATTCATCGAGCATTTTATATCCTCCCGTTGGACAATTTTCGTCCTACAATGACTTAAAATGACCCATCGATTGCAAAAAAAATTTAAATCTGTTTCCTACACCAATAATAGTAGCACTTATCGCCTTGATACGCAACTATTTCAGTCACAAAATCTTGCTTTTCATAAAATCGTCATAATTTGAAAAAGAGGAAAGGATCGATAAAAAAAGGAAAGGCTTTGCTGCCTTTCCTACTCGTTAATAGTACGTTTTGCTTTACTCGAATCGTTTCCGCTTGGAAGAACCTGGGATATTCATAGCTTCACGATACTTTGCCACCGTTCGTCTGGAAATATCGATGCCCTGGGCTTTGAGGGCATCTGTCAACTTCTGATCTGACAATGGTTTATTTTTGTTTTCTTCATCGATCAGTGCCTTTAGCTGCTGTTTGATCGATGCCGTCGTCAGGTCATCACCGCTTTCTTGTGTCGAAACTTTCTGTCCAAAAAATAGTTTTAATTCAAACACCCCAAAGGAGGTTTCCAAGTATTTCCCGTTGACCGCTCGGCTGACCGTTGATTCATGAATCCCTAATTCTTCGGCAACTTCTCTTAAAACCAATGGCTTTAATGGGCGATCTGGTTGAGTGAAAAACTCCTTTTGCCGTGCAACGATCTGCACCCCGACACGATAGATGGTATCCCCTCGTTGCAGCAAGGTCTTTTTCAGCCACTCGAACTCTTGGGCTTTATTGTCTAAATAACTTAAGACCTCTGGATCACCGCTTTGCTTCAATTGATCAAAATATTGCTGCTGAAAGCGAACCTCTGGTAAGGCGCGTTTGTTTGATTTCACGATCGGCTGTCCTTTTTCAACCGTCACCCGCAGGTCAGGAACGATGTAAAGCCCATCGGTTGACCCAAACGCAGCCCCTGGTGTGGGGGTCAATGTTTGAACATAATCAAAGACCTTTTGGATCTCAGTTAATGGAATCTGCAGCGCTTTGCTGATTTTGTCCCACTTGCGCTCTGCCATTTCCGTAAAAAATTCTTCTAAAATGAGATAGGCCATTGGCGGCGCATAGTCATCTCTTTCCGTTTGCAGCATCAAACACTCTCTTAGATCACGAGCACCGACGCCTGCTGGATCTAGCTGCTGGATCAAGGTCAAGGCATCGAGCATTTGGATTGGGGTCCCACCAACAAGTTTTCCAGCTTCTTCCAGATCAATCGTCAAAAAGCCGTTTAAATCAATGTACTCGACTAAAAATAAAACGATCGTCCGCAAGAAGGTATCTCGGTAGTTTAAATGCACTTGATCAATGAGGTATTCGAATAAAGACGTATGCTGGTCAGGGATCTGGCTTAAATAATCCATCAATTGTTCTGATGAGCCATTGCTTTTGCTTGGTGTGATGGGCGAATCATATTCCCCCAGATCAATCAATGGATTTTCTAATGCTTGGTTATCTATGAAGGACAATAATTCGTCTGCAGAAAATTGCAACACTTGGATCGATTGCTGTAATTTCTGCGTCATAGCAAGCTTTTGCGTCTGTTTTTGTTGTTGTGAAAATTGCTGTTGAAATTTCATCATTCTACCTCTTGTTTTTTTCACTGAAATTGGTTAAACTAATATTTGTGCTTCGCGCCTTTAGTGTAGTGGATATCACGTAAGATTCCGGTTCTTGAGACGGGGGTTCGATTCCCTCAAGGCGCGTTTTTTCTTTTCGTTACAAGTATACTCGATTCAAATCAATAATTCAAAAGCACTTAGGGACCGCTGATGCGGTTCCTTTTTTATTTGTATCTATGTAAGAAGGCGAACTCGTCCTTCAACGATTAAAAGCTGCTTGCAGCCATAAGGCGAAAAAAAGAAGAGGATTACTCCTCTTCTTCCTCTTCATCCGCAAAATCATCTTCATCATCGTCATCGATAATGGTTAGATCTTCCTCAATGCTGTCAGGTAATTCTTCTTCATCATCGGTGCTATTGTCGGCGCCGATTTCTTGCAAGTCTGAATTGTATGCCGAGATTTCTTCATCCTCGTCATCATCATCATCAAAGAGATCATCTTCTTCGTCATCTGACAAATCAGTATCCTCAGGATCATCATCGTTATAATCGATTGCGTCTTCATCATCGTTGATAAAGGCATTGACTTTTTTACGTTTGCGACGACGTGGTGTATCTTCATCCTCGTCTTCGATGCCATGGTTGACTTCTTCATCGATCGAATCAATGGCGTACCATGAACGTAAGCCCCAACGATTGTCGCCTAAAGAAATAAAACTACCGTCGATATTCAAGTCTGTATAAAACTGCGCCAATGAATCACGAATCTCGCTGTCTGAAGTTTCAAGATAGTTTTGAATTTGGTTGACCAAATCAGAAAAATCCATCACGTCACCGCGCTGCTCTAAAATCGCATGGGCAACTTCAATCATCGACAATTCGTTTTTATTTACACCTTCAAATACATTAATTTCCAAACGGGACACGTCCTTTCACAGTCTACTCCTAATCATACAAAATTCCGCCTCAAATTGCAATTTTTTCTTTCAATTTCCCTTTGATCAAGCGGTAAATTCTAAAGATAGTTTGTATTCGCCGACTTTGTCAGCAGCCATGAACAAGTCATAATCGATATCGATCTTTCCCGAATATGGACGGTCTTTCAAGCTAACGTGCAAGTGATTGGTGAAGGTGTGGAACATCATCAAGCCATACGGGGTTTGGTAGCTCGTCTCTAACCGTTCCTTATAAGAAAATTTCAAACGCATGCGCATTTCCCCTGAGCGAATCAATTGAATCAATCCGTCTGGCATGATTTTCATCGTGACGGGAACGTCGGTACCGTCTGGCTGGATCTCTTTGTAACGGATATATAAGGTATCACCGATCTTGACTGCTTGTCCTTGCAGATCAAACAGAAAGTTCTCTGTTTCCCCTGCTTGACGTACATTGGTTGTTAAATGAATCGAGATTGGGATTCCTTTTGATAATTCTTGCATGTACGTGTGCCTCCTTTGAAGATTTCAGTTTCATTCTTGCTTTTTTTCATTCGTTTGTCAATCATTTCAGTTGATTCTCCTTGGTCTATTTCTTCATTGAAAATAAAAAAGCGAAAACAAAAGCAAGTTTTCATTCTTTTCTCCAAGTAATTTTCCAAGAATCGTATATAATAAGGATAACAGGTATTTTTAAAGGAGTTTAACCGATTTGACTATCTATATAATGGATCAAACCTTACCACGTATCCACAATCCTTATGAGCCGTTTGCTTTTACCGATGTTGCCACCGAAGCTGCTGGCAAACTGGAACAAGTTTATTGTCATTTTTGGCAGTTGTCCGATACGATGATTTTAGGAATGAAAGATACCCGGCTGCCTTTTTTGATAGATGGTCTGCAGGTTTTGAAAGAAGCTGGCTATGACTCGATCATCCGCAACTCAGGCGGGCTTGGGGTCATCAATGATGCCGGTATTTTGAATGTCTCCCTCATTTTCCCTAAACATTTGGCTGCCACTACGGATGCAGCCTATGAAATGATGGCGACATTGTTGCAAACAGCCTTTCCTGAGCGGATAATTTTGGCTTATGAAATTGCTGACTCGTACTGCCCAGGCACCTATGACCTGAGTATTGACGGAAAAAAAATTGCTGGCACAGCACAACGACGGATCAAAGACGGCGTGGCTGTCATGATGTATCTGAGCATCAATGGCGACCAACCAGCCCGCGGCTCTCTCGTTCGTCGTTTTTACCAAGCAGGTTTAAAAGAGCGCTTTGGTACGGATGGCTATCCAGCCGTCAATCCTGCGAGCATGACCACTTTAGAAGCGGCTCTCGGCCGTAAGTTTACCACACAAGAGGTGATTGACCGCTTGCAAAAAGCCCTGCTTTTCTTGATCACAGACCAATCCCTATATCCGCTTGAGTCACTGGATCAATGGCTTTCAGAAAATGACCTTAGCGAACAAATGCAGCAACGCTTAGCTGGCATGGAAAAGCGAAATCACCCAATAAAGGAGTTTAGCGATGAGCCTACCATATAAATATCAAACCTTAGCGATAGAAAAAGTGTTTCGTGACCCTGTTCATAACTATGTCCATGTGCAGCACCAAGTGATTTTAGACTTGATCAATTCCAAAGAAGTGCAGCGTTTGCGACGAATCAAACAACTAGGGACTGCTTCTTTCACCTTTCACGGAGCAGAACACAGCCGCTTTTCTCACTCCTTGGGGGTTTATGAAATCAGCCGCCGCATTTGCGATATTTTCCAACGCAATTATTCGATTGAAAAAGTTGGACCGAACGGCTGGGATGATAAGGAGCGTTTAGTGACCTTGTGTGCAGCATTGCTTCATGATGTGGGCCATGGTCCATACTCCCACACCTTTGAGCATATTTTCCATACAGACCATGAAGCCATCACAGTGGCGATCATCACTTCTCCTGAAACGGAAGTTCATCAGATATTGAACCGAGTGGAGGCTGGATTTCCTGAGAAAGTGGCAAGTGTCATCACTAAAACCTATCCAAATCCCCAAGTCGTTCAAATGATTTCCAGTCAAATCGATGCTGATCGGATGGACTACTTGCTGCGCGATGCTTATTTTACCGGCACTGAATACGGCACGTTTGATCTGACCAGAATTTTACGAGTGATTCGTCCGTACGAAGGCGGTATTGCTTTTTCTATGAATGGCATGCACGCTGTGGAGGACTACATCGTCAGTCGTTACCAAATGTATGTGCAAGTTTATTTCCATGCGAGTTCTCGAGGGATGGAAGTGATCTTAGCCCACTTGCTGGATCGTGCTGCAGAACTTTATCAAGTGGATCAGGAAATGTTTCAAAGCCATTCGCAACTGCTTCTCCCATTTTTAAAACAAGAATTCACTTTAGATGAATACTTGAAACTCGACGATGGCGTGTTGAATACCTACTTTACCCAATGGACGGAAGAGAATGATCCGATCCTCAGCGATTTAGCCAAGCGGTTCTTAAATCGTAAACCGCTAAAATCCGCTCGCTTTGACGATGAGACACAGTTGCCGATGATTGAAGAAATGCAGGGACTGGTGGAAAAAGTCGGCTTCAATCCCCGCTACTATACTGCCATCAATTCAAGCTTCGATCTGCCTTATGATTTTTATCGACCAACTTCTGGTAAGCATCGGACACAGATCGAATTACAGGAAAAAGATGGTTCCCTTGTAGAATTATCCCAAGCCAGTCAACTTGTTGCAGCCTTAGCAGGACAAACCCAAGGTGACCAACGCTTTTATTTTCCAAAAGAAATGATTGACCCCAACATCCAAAATCACTATGATTTATTTGGAGAGACGTATCAAGAGTTTGCCAAGCACATTCGCAATGGTGCTTTGATCAAACCAAGCCACTAGGAGGAACTTATGAGTATCAAACTGATCGCCATCGATATCGATGGCACCCTGCTGAACAACGACCGCAAGATCACTCCAGCAGTTTACAAAGCATTAAAAGACGCAGAAGCACAAGGCGTGCGCATCGTTTTGTGTACGGGACGCCCCTTAACTGGTGTCCAAGATTTATTGAAGGAACTAGACTTATTTACGGACAATGATTTCGTGATTACCTACAATGGCTCTTTGGTTCAAAAAACCAAAAATCAAGAGATCATCTCTGAATTCGGCTTGTCCCAAGATGACTATCTCTTTGTTGAGATGACTGCGAGAAAATTAGGGGTTCACCTTCATGTAGAAACTGAGGATACCATGTATACCGCTAACCGCGATATCAGTCCTTACACGATTTATGAAGCCTTCTTAGTCAACATGCCATTGAAATATCGGACACCAGAAGAAATGACTGCTGACTTGAATATCATCAAAATGATGATGATCGATGATCCCGAAATACTGGATCAGATCATCCCACAATTGCCGAGTAGTTTGACCGACAACTACAATGTGGTTAAAAGTGCTCCATACTTCTTGGAAGTCCTAAATAAACAAGCCCATAAAGGAGCTGCTGTCAAAAAATTGGCGGAGCACTTAGGCATCAAACAAGAAGAAGTCATGGCGATCGGCGATAATGAAAATGATTTAACCATGGTGGAATATGCTGGTATCGGTGTGGCGATGGCCAATGCTACTGAAAACGTGAAAAATGCCGCAGATGTCCTAACCGCTTCAAATGAAGAAGACGGTGTAGCAGAAGTGATCAACAAGTATGTTTTAACTAATAACTAAGTGCAAAAAAGTCAGGTTTCCTTTTTATCGGAAACCTGACTTTTTTATTTTGCCAACCACTGTTCAACTGCCCATTTATGGCTGCCGCGTTTCAATCGTTGGATCGCTTCTTCTGGCGTGTGCCAAGACAATTGATTGGTTTCTTCTGTCGGTTCGCAAACTTTTTTCCACTGTGTCATTAAATAGAAATAGCCCGGGTGATGGTAAAATGTATCGCGATGGCGCGAATAGAAGTATTCAACTGCCTCCCCTAGATACTCAGCAATCTCCCCTTCAAATCCAAGTTCTTCAATCAATTCTCGTTGGATCGCTTCTTCTTTGCTCTCATTTGGCTCAATTTCACCACCAGGCAAAAAGTATGCGCCGTTGGGTGCTTGCACCAAGATCACTTCATTTTTTTCGTTTGGAAGAACGACATACGCCCCATATCTTGATTTGTATGGTTTCCCCGCTTCTTTTTCCCCGAACACAATTTCCTTTTCTGGCATGATTCCCTCCACCAACACTTTCTTTCCATTTTACCCTATGCCAATAGTCTGGACAAGCTGGAAATAACGCTCGGTTGTCTTTTATTCGTTACAAAAAGAGAAAATATGTTATCATACAACTATCAAGATCGAAAGGATGATTTACCCATGAAAATGGCTCACACATGTGTCCGCATCAAAGACTTAACGGCTTCTCTAGATTTTTATCAAACTGCCTTTGGTTTTGAAGAATCTCGCCGTCGTGATTTTCCTGAACATAAATTTACTTTGGTTTACTTAACTTTGCCTGGTGATGATTACGAGCTAGAGTTGACGTATAACTATGACCATCCTGGCTATGAGTTAGGCGACGGCTATGGCCACATCGCCATCAGTACCGATGATCTAGAAGCGCTTCATGAGAAGCACCAAGCTGCCGGATTTGACGTCACTGACTTGAAAGGACTACCAGGGACTTCTCCATCTTACTATTTTGTGAAAGATCCTGATGGCTACAAAATCGAAGTTATTCGCGAAAAATAAAGCGAAGGTGATCGAAAAAAGGACCTCGTGTCCTTTTTTCTTTTTCGATTCATTTCGATTCATTTACTAGTAGAAAGGTTTGATCAAATGAAACCCATTATCGGCATCGCTGCTAATGAACGACCAATGATTGAAGAAGCAGAACATTGGTTGTCCTATACACCCAAAAATTTTGTGACCCATATCCAACAAGCCCAAGGCATTCCCCTATTATTACCAATGGGTGTCGTGGAAGATGCTGCGACTTACATCAGCAAAATCGATAAACTCTTGTTAGCCGGTGGTCACGATGTCTCCCCTGTTCACTATGGCGAAGATCCTCATCCATTGATTCAAGGCATTCACCCTGATCGTGATGTCTTTGAATTGGCATTGATCAAAGAAGCAGTGGCTCAAAACAAACCGATCTTTGGAATCTGCCGCGGCATGCAGTTACTCAATGTCGCATTTGGTGGGAGTTTGTACCAAGATCTCTCTTTGATCGATCACCCAACGATCAAACACGTGCAATTGCCGACGTTCTTTCAATTCCCTACACATCGGGTAAAAATCAAGGCAGACAGTCGTTTGGCTGCTCTTTTAGGCACAACCTATCACGTCAATTCTTTTCATCACCAAGCGGTCAAAACCGTTGCGGATGATTTCAACGTGATTGCCACCGCTCCTGATGGTGTCGTTGAAGCCATTGAATCCACTGCCTATGGCGCACCGATCTTAGGCATTCAGTGGCATCCTGAGCTAGCCGCTCACAAGCTGCCTTCTGAGCAATCGATCTTCAACTTTTTTGTGCAGGAATTCTAAAGTCTTGCCCCTTGTTTTCTAGATTTTAGCGAATAAAAAACGCCCGATCACGAAAAGGATCGGGCGTTTTGCTTATTTTTCGTTTTTCATTAACACTAGTGATTGTTTCAACGTTGCTAAAATTCCATTGTCGTTATAGATCAAGACATTTGATTTGTACATTTTTGCAGAAACCAGCATCAGGACAATTGTGGTAACAGCAAGGATCCCTACTGAAATCAATGCACCGCCGATACCCACTGTATCATTAGCAAGCCGTACTGGCATAATGAAGGAAGATAAAAATGGTACATAGGAAGTTACTCGCAAGACCACGTTATGAGGATCCATACCGCCTAGCACGATTCCAAGCATATACCCGCCTAATGAAAGATACGTTACTGGAATGATGGCTTTCGCCGTATCTTCTGCTTTGTTCACTAACGACCCGCAAAGGGCTGACAAGACCGAGTAGATCAAAATTCCTAAGAAGACGAAAACGATCGCAAACACCAGGAAGGGACCAAAAATGCCATCTGTCGAAAAGTTTGCCAACAAGTCTTTTACCATTGGGTTATCCTTGATCCAGAAATAGCTCCCGCCAAAAATCGCAACATAAGCAACTAGCTGGGTCGCTGCAACCATGATTACACCCGTCAATTTGGCATAGTAATGGATTTGCGCCCGTGTACTAGACAAAATGACTTCCATGATGCGTGTGCCTTTTTCAGAAGCGATCTCTTGTGCAATGATCTGTGCGTAAGTAATGATAAAGAAAAAGAGGATGATTGTTGCGATCATACTTACTAGTGATTGCATCGCGGTATTGTCTTCCCCATAAGTCATTTCGCCATCTTCACCGAAGGAAACTTTTTGACGATCAAGCGGTGCGACTTCACTAAGGACTGCCACTTGCTCAGCAGTCAAGCCAAGCTCACTAGCTCTATAGGAAGACTGCAACCCCGTCAATAACTGTTGGATCGTCAGCTCTAATGCTTGCCCCATTGAGGACTCGCTTAGTAATTCCCCTTGGAGCGTATCCCCTGAAGCAGTAATAAGTAACAAAGCATCAGCATCTTTGTCTGCCATCTGTTGCTGCCCTTGTTCTTCGCTGTCAACAATTTCAAATTCAAAATCATCGCCGCTTTGGTCCACAAAGGTCTGCGCAATGGCTGGTTCATTCGCATAAACGGCAATTTTGTCGACACTGTTCATACCATCAGCAAAATAACCAATGAGATAAAATGCCCCCGTTGCAATAAATGGCACGAGAATCATAATCAAAAACGAAATTGATTTGATATTTTTTTTATAAACATCTAATGCGATTACCCAAAACTTACTCATTTATTTTTCCCGCCTTCCGCTTAAAGATTTCTTCTAACGTTGGCGGTTGTTGATTGAACATAGGGATATAACCATCCGCCGTTGCTAAATCAAATAAGGTTTTTCCTACTGCAGGATCAGCGATCGTAATATCATAGCTGCCATCTTCTCTGGCAAGAACTTCCTCGACACCTGCCACTGCCAAGAGCTGTTCTTTCGTCAAGTTGGATTCTAAATAGACTTTCGTCCGCCCAAAGGATTCGCGAATTTCATGAACTTTTCCGTTTAAGACGGTTTGACCATCCCGCAGCATAATCAAGTGATCGCAGATTTTTTCCACATTATCCATATTATGACTGGAGAAAATGACACATGAGCCATTTTTTTTCAGTTCAATGATCCCATTTTTCAACAGTTCTGCATTGACGGGGTCTAACCCACTAAATGGCTCATCTAAAATCACCAATTTTGGTTCATGGATCAACGTTGAGATCAGCTGAACTTTTTGCTGATTTCCTTTTGATAGCGATTTGACTTTATCGGTTTTCTTGCCTTTGACTTTAAATTTGTCCATCCAATAGTCGATTTTTGGTACGATGTCTTCTTTCTTCTTGCCTCGTAACCGCGCGAAATAGATCAATTGATCTTCAATCGTTACTTTTGGAAACAAGCCGCGTTCTTCTGGCAGATAGCCGATAATATTGTATTCTTTTTCACTAATTTTATGGCCATCCCACAATACTTCCCCTTGATCAGCTTTCAAGAAATCCAAGATCAATCGGAATGTCGTCGTTTTACCAGCACCATTTTGACCAATCAAGCCCATGATCTGTCCATCATTGATGGTAAAGGACAATTGATCGACTGCTGTATAATCGCCAAATGTTTTTACTAATTGTTTTGCTTCTAACACATGCTCACCTTCCCTATCTAATAAAATATATCACTAAAGAAAAAGCCGATAACGGCGCCAATGATCGCTCCGACAAACATCAAGATGACGGTATCGCGGATCACTCGTTGACGCTTCGCCAGTTTCTCTGGTTCATTGTAATAACTTGCTCGATTTTTATATAAGAATTTCATCAGGATCGTGGTCAATCCTACCCCAATCGGGATAAACACCAGCCCCGTAATCAATCCTAGTCCAAAGGACCAAAATGGATTTGTGCGAATATTGAAATAACGGATCAGAAAATAAATTGCTGCTAATATCACTAAACTGATCACCGAAAGTAGAATCGATTTTTTCATTAAATACCGTGTTTCATTATCGATCCGTTCTTGATAGCTTTCTTGGTCACTGAAAATCGCTGGTGTGTCAGGAGACGCTTTAAAATAAAAATAGCGATCTTTATAATTGCTGATATAAGTCCAGCCTCCTGCTTGATACATCGCTAAGTAATCAACGATCTCAGAGGGCTCTCCTTCGAAAAAGTCTACTGCATATTTGGTCGTTTCTGGGTCTCCTTTGATAAACTTCAAAAACCCTAACCGATTCATCTTCACAAAGTGCCACCCTAACGACGCTTGTTTTTGCAGACGAACCATTTCCTTTTCTGGGTAATAGGCTACACCAAGTGAAAGAAGGTATTTCTTATTGATGCCCATCTTGCTCTCCCCCTAACGCTTCGAAAACCTGTTCTCCGATTTGATAAAATAATTTGCGCCGTTGAATATCTTTCTCCAGAACTTGTCTTCCTTCTGGTGTAATCTGATAGATTTTTTTTCGGTCAACGCTCTCCTCTAAATCGATCCACCCCTTTTTCGTCAGCTTCTTTAAAATCGTATACATCGTTGCGGGACCAATCTCAAACGTCCCTTGGCTCAGCTCATGGATCTGTTTCATGATGAGATACCCATGTTTCGGCTTTAAAAGCGCTAATAAAATCAAATAGGTTGAATCTGTCAATGCCTCATCCATTTGATTCCTCCGTCCCACTAGCTATATCACTTAATGATATATTATCGAATGATATAACCAGCGTCAATCTTTTTTTTCTGATCTGCTAACATTGCTGGAGAATGACTGCTTTCTTAATGTTCATTCTCACTTTTCTCGTTAGCAATTGAGTGAACCCCAACAGCAGTGCATGGAACAAAGAGTAGAAGTTAGAAACGTCAAAGACATTCTTCAAAGACTTTGTCCCCAAAATAAAAAAAGCAATAGCCACTTTCGGCTATTGCTTCAAAAACGTTTCTTCTATTACATATGTTCCGCAACTAAAGCTTTCAATTGATCTTTTGTATGCACCCCAATTGCTTTATCAACGACTTGGCCGTCTTTTTTCAACAACAAAGTTGGAATAGACATGATCCCGAATGAAGCTGGTGTTTCAGGATTTTCATCCACATCCATTTTCACGATCTTCAATTCGTCTTCCTCATATTCATTCGCTAATTGTTCCAAGATCGGCGCTTGCATCCGACATGGACCACACCAAGTTGCCCAAAAATCAATAAGGACTAAGCCTTTATCGGTTTCTTCTGAAAAAGTTTTATCAGTAATTTCTTTTGCCATCGTACTTCCCCTCCATTTTTAAAACTAAAAAAAGTATACCACGTATCGGAAGTTTTTTAAAATCGTCTGCTTACAAAAGGTAAGGGGTCTTAACGATTAGTTAAACTTCACAATGGTCGCCCCATTGCCCCCTTGATTTGCTGGCGCAAATTCAAAACTTTTCACCGAGCGATGGTTTTTCAAATAATCGGTAATCCCTTGACGCAGCGCACCGGTTCCTTTT
Source organism: Enterococcus sp. DIV1368d (assembly GCF_050542975.1). Lineage (NCBI taxonomy): Bacteria > Bacillati > Bacillota > Bacilli > Lactobacillales > Enterococcaceae > Enterococcus > Enterococcus sp. DIV1368d. Next base: position 2,677,243 of record NZ_CP172939.1, read on the forward strand.
CCGTGGACGATCGTCACTTGCGGGTAGCCTGCCAAAATCGCTGCATCCAAATACTGATCCACTTCATTAAGGGCTTCTTCGTACCGCTTGCCTCGTAAATCCAACTGATTGACCACTGGACTGCTGTCAGCAGAACGAATCGTATTGACGATACGCTGTGTAGGCTCCTTCACTGGCGCTGCTGGTTGCAGATCTGTTTCTGGCAAATTCATTTTCAAAATACCGATTTGGACTTGCCATTGATTTTTGCCTGCTTTTTTCAACAAGACTCCTCGCTGCCCATAAGAAGTTACGAGCACTTCGTCTCCTTCTTTCAGTGTCTTGGCTGCCTTGGCTTTTTGCAGAACCTTGTTTTTTTGCAGATGTTCTTCTTGCTGTAGCCCTGATAACTTGGTGCGCGCGTCGATCAGCTCGTGTTCTTTGACCTTCGATTGACCGCCGGCTAACTGCATTTTACGAATATCGGCAATGATTTTTTCAGATTCTTCTTTGGCTTCTTCAACGATCTGATTGGCTTTTTGCCGAGCTTTCGCCAATTCTTTTTCACGTTCTTCAAAGAAATAACTATAGGCTGCTTCTAGCTCTTGGTGCAAGCGGGCCGCTTCTTTTACATGATGACGGACTTCAAGATACTCGGTTTCCGTCATTTTTCTTCGATTTTCTAAATCAGCGATCATTTCATTCAGGTCTTGGCTTTCTCCATCCATGATCTCTTTGGCTTGATCAATGATCGTATCTGGCAAGCCAAGTCTTTTCGAAATCTCAAACGCATTGCTTCGTCCTGGAACCCCGATCAACAAGCGATAGGTCGGACTTAAGGTATCAACATCAAATTCCATAGAGGCATTGATCGTATTGGATCGGTTATAGCCATAAACCTTCAATTCAGGATAATGGGTCGTCGCCATGACATAAGCCGACTTAGCCCCAAGTTCGTCCAAAATCGCAATCGCTAGTGCCGCCCCTTCTTGAGGATCGGTTCCTGCGCCTAATTCATCAAAGAGAACTAAGCTTGTCTCGTCGACTTTTTTCAACACTTCAACGATCGTTGTCATATGAGAAGAAAAGGTCGATAGACTTTGCTCAATGGATTGTTCATCCCCAATGTCCGCAAAAATCTCATTGAAGACACCCATTTGGCTTTCTTCTTCTGCCAGAATTGGTAAACCAGCTTGGCCCATGATCTGTAATAGCCCTAATGTTTTTAAGGTGATGGTTTTCCCACCGGTATTCGGCCCAGTAATGACAACGGCTTGATAGTCTTTTCCAATCGTAATATCGTTAGGAACGACTTTTTCTTGATCGATCAATGGATGACGTGCTTGCTTAAAAAAGACATGGTTGTCTTGATTGATTGCTGGTACGATTGCCTTCATCTCTTTTCCAAAACGAGCCTTGGCATTCATGAAATCCATGATCCCGATCACATACGCATTATGGAGGATCTCTCTTTGATATGGGGCTAACTCTGCTGACAATTCTGCTAGAATACGTGTAATTTCATCCCGTTCCGCAATTTGATGCTGGCGCAAACGGTTATTTTGTTCCACTACTTGTTTCGGTTCGATAAACAAGGTTTGACCAGAGGAACTTTGGTCGTGGACTACCCCGCCGAAAACACCTCGGTACTCTTGTTTGACTGGAATCACATAACGCTCATTTCGCATGGTTACGATCGTATCACTTAAATACTTTGCATTGCCACCTCGGACGATGCCATCCAATGTCTCGCGAATCGTCCGTTCTGCTCGTCGGATCGATTGGCGAATTCCACGTAGTGCTGGAGAGGCATCATCTGTGACTCGGCCATCCTCATCGATCGCTTCTTTCAAGCGTCGATTCAAGGTTGGTAAAGACACCAACTGTTCTTCCCAGTGATACAAGCGGGAAAATTCAATCTCGCTTTCAGACAAATCAGCAAAAAAGCGTTTCAATTCCTGCGTAGTTGATAGGACACGGGCAACTTGTGCCAACTCAATGCCGTTTAAATCGGCGCCAATTTCGATCCGTTTCATTTGGGGACGAATATTCTCAATCTTCGGTACAGGGATTCCGCCTCTTAAACGTTGGATCTTGATCGCGTCTTCTGTTTCTGCTAGCCAAGAGGAAATGACCTGCGCATCACTTGATGGCGCAAGCTTTGCTAAAGCTTCTTTCCCTTGGGCTGTTACAATATACTGACCGATTTGACTCTTTACTTGTTCAAATCCTAAAACATCAAGGATCTTAGTATTCATTCTTTTCTCACCTGCTTTGTTTTAACTTTTTGTTCCTAAGAAAAAGGCAGAATGGCTCTGCAACCATCTGCCTGCTTTTTACCCAATCACATCTGTGATCCACAATCGATAGAAGTAATCTGAGAGAATCGGCGACCGATCAACGATGAAATTCGCAGTTCCGCTCGTTTCAAACAGATTTTGAATCGTGGCAAACGGGATCATTGAGAGGATCATGAAAAACATGTACAAATTAATATACATCAAGATAACATTCAAAACACCCGCAACTGCCCAGTCATAACCACCTAAAAAACGTAGGCGTTTGTAACGCAAACTGTCTGCAAAAATCACTAATAGTTTGGTGATCAGCCAACCAGCAAAGAGCACCATCACAAAAGCGATGGCCGCATAATAGGCTTTGTCTAAATCTAAAGCCAGTTCCATATCGTAGTATTTTAACTTTGAATCCGCCGTTACTGACATATAAGGAACATAGAGCTCAATTTTTTTCGCAATTTCTTGGTAATTCGCAACTGCAAAGAAAAAAGAGATCAAATAGCCCAAAACTGAGACCAATTGTAAACTGGTTCCGCGCCGCGCGCCGCCATAAAAGGCTGCCAACAACAAAACCAAGACAAATAATCCAATCATTTAGGAATCCTTTCTACGCCGCACTACCCATGGGCTGTCTTTTCTTGAATTTTTCGTTTCCTTTGTTCATTTAAGATCTGTTGTGCTTCCACATGATTATGGATCTCCACATCACTGCGACCTGTCTCATCGAGAACTTTCCGTGCTTCGGATTCGATCGCTTCGATCCGCTTGATGCGATTCTCAAGCTCCGTTGCTTTAATGGCTTGTCCCCGCAACTCGTCCACTTTTTTTTGTAGGACCAACAGCTGTTCTTGTTTTTTCAGCTGGTCGGAAACAGCGTTGATCGCTAATAAGATCGACGCTTGTTCTTGATCGGTTTGTGGCGATAATTGCATGATCTCAAGCAGTTGGTCATTGACCAATCTTGTCACCATATCCATGTGTTCTTTGCTTTCGCGTCCAATAATCGTGTAACTTTGATTCGCGATAACTGCTTTATAGCGTTTCTTTTGCTCCGTCATAGGAATATTTCCTCCCATTGCTTACATTCTGCTCTATTCTATCACTTATTGAACATGTGTCGCAAACTCTTAACTATTATACGTGATTTTCTTATGAATTTCCATGCCAATCGTTTGTTTGCTGATCGTCTTAGTAAAAAAGAATAAGAAGTATGGTAAAATCTTAAAGTATCCTTTTGTCTACCTAAAAAAAGACAAAAAATCAGGAGGAATCAAATGAGTACGATCGTTATCAAAGTACCAACTTCAACTATCCAAAAAATGCAGCAATTTTATCAACGAGAATTGCTGGCGAAGAAAGTTCCTTATACAGTGTTTGTCGCCAAAAAAGGGCCAACGACGATCACTGCTTATACGTCTGGAAAAGTCATGTTTCAAGGAGCGACTGCTGAAAAAGAAGCTTCCTTATGGGGCGATACGGCTAGTGCTGTACCGGATAAGAAAAAAGCGACTGTTTCAACCACTGCGTTGCCAGCAGGATTTAGCGAAAAAAGCGTCGTCGGCAGTGACGAGGTCGGCAACGGCAGTTATTTCGGTCCTTTGGTGGTCTGTGCCGTCTATGCCAAAAAAGAGCAATTGCCACAGCTGAAAGTCTTAGGTGTCAAGGACTCAAAAATGCTGACAGATCCAGAGATCCGTAAGATGGCGCCGAAAATCAAAGAATTGGTTCCTTACCAATTGCTCACTGTCACGCCCAGAAAATACAACGAGATCCAACCAAAATACAACACGGTCCGAATGAAAGTTGCTTTGCATAATCAAGCCATTCGTTTGCTTTTGCAAAAAATTGCTCCTGAGACACCAGATGCCATTTTGATCGATCAGTTCACGAGCGAAAAAAATTATCGCACCTATTTAAAGTCGGAACAAGCAGCGGTCACTGAAAAGCTCTATTTTGCGACGAAAGGGGAACAATATCATCTGGCAGTAGCGGCAGCCTCTATTTTATGCCGTACAGTCTTTTTGGATGAATTAGATGCAGCCTCCAAAGAAGTCGGTATGCGTTTGCCTTCTGGCGCCCACGCAGCTGCTGACCAAGTTGCAGCAAAATTACTGCAGCAAGGTGGCATAGCACTATTAGGCCAATATGCCAAACTGCATTTTGCGAATACCGAAAAAGCACAGAAACTCGCCAAGCTGTGAGTTATCGTATTTTCAAAAAAACTGCCGCTACTTCTGAATAAAGGAAGCAGCGGCAGTTTTTGTCCTCAGTACCAGTTGAATGCTGGGAATCAAAGCCCTAAGCCCGCTGCTTCGATTCCCATCGTGATCAACCCAGCCAAATAATTTTCTGAAAACCGATCGGAAAAGTGTAATTTTGGCAAGACGCCATATTGAAACACTGCTGCCAGCTGCTTTTCCAAAAAGGAGCGCGACACGAGCGCCTGCCATTCAGAGGGCAAAAACAAAATGACTTGATGCGGGTCCGTCACTGCCACGATCGCTTGAAGAGTGGCAGTCACTTGTTCTGGGATCGCCTCTGTTGCCAAAGGGTAAGAAGCCGTGTAGAGATGCGGCAAATGCTTGATTTCGCCACTTAAATGGTTGGCTCCTTTAAAGAGCTGTTGGTCGATGACCAGTCCCGCACCTGGCGGATAATTTTTCGGAAAATAAATGCCAGCCACGATTTTTTTCTCTTCTTTGAAATGGAATACCGCTGCATTCACGTCATTCTCAATAAGCGTTTTTACCGCGATCTCCTTTTCAATCAATTCCCCTAGCGCCATGTCCTTAAATGCTGGAGCATCCATGATCTTCAGTCTTCCAGCAATTTCCACACCAGGAATTCCCACGACTGCCAAGCTGATTTTCGGGTATTCCTGTTTTATCTGACGAATCACTTGCAAGAACTGCGGCAATCGGCCCTCTGCTGACTGCTCATAATGCAAAATGTTCCCGATGAGATCGACGACTGAAAAACGAATCACGATCTGCTGGTCTTCTTCGATAAACTGAATGATCAACAACAGTGTCCGTTGCGCATTGTACTGGTAAGCCGCAGCTTGACGTCCTCCCGTTCGTTGCGGTTGATCCGTCGTCAAAAGCAACTGCTTTTCAATCAATTCAGGAAGCAGCTTGTTGATCGTTACCACGCTTAATTGAGAGGCATCTGCCAGTTGGCGCTTGGTCATAGGCGCTTGCTGCTGTTTTAGCAAATCCAGCAATACTGCCTGATTATGTAATTTAATGGTCGTTGGCTGATAAGCTTTCATTTTTCTCCCCCTCAACGCTCCTATTTTAACAGATAAAAAGCTGGGAATATACCTTTATTAATTTTGTTAACAAAGGTATAATAGAAGCAACTTATTAAACAAAGTTTACTAAGTTCAAAAAAAAACGATTTATGTTGCTTATTAAAGGAGTTGTCGATAATGAAAATTGAACACATCGCACTATATGTCAATGATTTGGAAAAAATGAGGACATTTTATGAAACCTACTTTCAGGCGGTCAGCAACCCAAAATACCATAATCCGAAAACAGGCTTCCAATCCTATTTTTTGACTTTTGATTCTGGAAGTCGGTTAGAATTAACGACCAAGAAATTTTTAAGCCCTCGTGTCAGCGAGAGCTTAGGCTACACTCACCTTGCGATTGCAGTTGGTGATCAAGCTGACGTCGATCGATATGCTCAACGGTTTGTTGAAGATGGCTACCCTCTTTTAAATGGTCCTCGTACAACAGGCGATGGCTATTATGAAGCAGTTGTCCAAGACCCCGAAGGCAATTTGATTGAATTAACCACCGACGATTTACCGTCTTAGAAAGGATTTTGCAATGAAAGAAGACTTTGATTATCAAGCGATGTTGGCTGGTCAATTGTATCAAGCTGCTGGCATTCTCCCTGAGAATGGCTCAGCAGAGGGAAAAAAACGTGCCCAGGAAATCAACCATTTACCAGTCGATGACCGAGAAGGAATCATCGCCAAAGAAAAAGCACTCTTTGGCAAATTTGGGCAGCATTGCTTTGTCCAACCACCCCTTTTTGTTGATTATGGTCGCCATGTTGAGATTGGTGATCACTTTTATGCCAATATGGATTGCATTTTTTTAGATGTCAATAAGATTCTGATTGGTGATCATGTGATGGTGGGACCACGGGTCAGCTTCTATACCGCCGGTCATCCGATCGATTCTGTGGTCCGCAGTCAAGATTTGGAATTTGGTCTCCCGATCACCGTCGAAGATTACGTTTGGATCGGGGGCAATAGTACGATTTTACCAGGTGTAACGATCGGCAAACATGCCATCGTCGCTGCTGGTTCCGTCGTCACAAAAGATGTGTCGCCGAATACGATCGTCGGCGGCAATCCAGCCCGTGTGATCCGTGAGATTCAGCCGGCTGACAAAGAACATTGGGAAACTGCCGCCCAGCTCTATCATCAAAAACGAGCAGACTGGCAGAAGCAGCAAAAATAACGAAACAAAAGGAGACGCCATGATTTTTACAGACTATCACGTCCATAGTGATTACAGCGATGATTCTTGGTATTTGATGGAAGATGTAGTCAAAGACGCCATTAAACTAGGCTTAGCAGAAATCTGCTTTACCGATCATGTGGATTATGGAGTCAAAGAAGACTGGCAAGCGACGGATACGTACCTCGTCGGGGCCAATAAAGTTGTAAAAAATGTCTACTACGACTTGTATTTTAACGAACTGGCACGCTTAAAGGAAACATACAGTGACCAAATCAAGCTAAAAACTGGGCTGGAATTTGGGATACAAATGCACACGATCCCACAATTTACCCGTCTTAATCATTCGCATCCCTTTGACTTCATTTTACTTTCCGTTCATCAGGTAGACGATCAAGAATTTTGGACTGGAGAATTTCAAAAAGGACGCAGCCAACAGGAATGCTACGAGCGCTATTATGATGAAATGTATCAGCTAGTCACGACATATAAAGAGTATTCCGTCTTAGCCCATATGGATTTGATTCGTCGTTATTTAGATAAAGAGAAGGACGCTTTTGAACAAACGAAAGAACAAATCGCAGAGATCTTGAAAGTCGTGATCAAAAATGGCAAAGGCATTGAACTGAATACCTCTTCCCACCGTTACGGAATCAACGGGTATACGCCATCGATCGAGATCCTCAAGCTTTATCGTGACTTGGGGGGAAGCGTGATAACCATCGGCAGCGACAGTCATAAACCAGAGCAGCTCGGGTTTCAAATCAAAGAGGGACAAGATCTTTTACGGTCATTAGGATTTACTAAGCTCTGTACGTTTGAACAGATGCAGCCGATTTTTCATCGTTTTGCTTAACCTGCACAAAAGCTCCGTCTTTTGCAAAAATCATCCCCTCTTCTTTCGTTATAAACCTAAGTATTTTAAACAACAAAAAGAACGACCGCTTCAATCTGCGGTCGTTCTTTTTTTAGACATTAGTTCGTCCAAGAAGCAACTTCTTCTGGGTGATTGGCTACCCATTCTTTGGCTGCATCTTCGGCTGACGTTCCGTCATTGATTGCTAACATGACTTCTTCCATATCTTCTTGTGTCCAGTTGAAACGATCAAGTACTTCGTAAACTTCTGGCATATCATCTGCTAATCCTTGGCGTACAACAGTATTGATGCTTTCTGCTTCACCCATTGTTCCTTCTGGATCATCCAGATATTTCAGATCATATTTCGCAAACATCCAATGTGGAGACCAGCCAGTAATAACGATCTCATCTTGGTTCTTGATGGCTTGGCCTAATGCCACTGTCATCGCTCCTGAAGAAGAGGTAGCGACATTCCAATCTGAAAGGTTATCATACGTTGCAACTGTATTTTCCGCTGCATTTACAACACCAGCGCCTGGTTCGATACCAGTGATGGTTTTTCCAGCTTCGTCAGAAAGGTCTGCGATGGAATCTACATCCATATAACTTGGTACAACGATCCCCAGTTTTGCCCCCTCTAAGTTAGGACCTAAGTTTTCAACTTGGTCTTGGTACTGTTCATACTGGGATTGATGCGTAGATGGCAGCCAAGCAGCGACCATCCCGTCAACTTCCCCTTTTGCCACCGATTCCCACATGATGGCATTATCCAAAGGCGTCGTATTGACTTCGTAGCCCATTTGCGACAAAACTTCTGCCACCACATGGGTAGATGCAACTTCCGTATCCCATTCGACATACGCCAAGTTCACCGTGCCTTTGCTGTCAGAAACATTTCCAAAGGCAAACGATGCTCCAATCAAAGCAACGACTGCCGCTGCAGCAATCCCGCCAAAAAGACGTTTTTGTTTACGACTTGTCTTGCTGGCTGCTTTTTGATGTGCCGAACGATTCAAATTCTGGGTAAAGCGATCCATGATGATCGCCAAAATAACTAAGGATACCCCACTGACAAATCCGTTACCGACTTGTGCTCGTTGTAAGGCGGACAAGACGCCGCGCCCTAACCCAGGAGCACCGATCATTGACGCGATCACGACCATTGATAATGCCAGCATCGTGGTTTGGTTGACCCCAGCCAAAATAGTGCTTTTGGCTAGTGGCAATTCTAATTTGATCAGTTTTTGCCAGCCAGTCCCACCGAAGGAATCAGAGGCTTCCACCAATTCACGAGAAATTTGGCGAATCCCTAAGTTCGTCATCCGAACGGTTGGTGGTAGAGCAAAGATCACTGAGGCGAAGACCCCTGGAACCATCCCGATCCCAAAGAAAGCAACCGCAGGAATCAAATAAACGAAACCAGGCATCGTTTGCATAAAGTCTAAGATCGGCGTCACGATACTTTGCGCTTTTTCGCTTTTCGCCATTAAGATCCCTAGTGGAATCCCAATGATGATCGAAACCAAACTCGACAACAAGACCAACGTCACGGTGTTCATCAAGTCTGTCCATAACCCTTGGTTATAGATGAACAGCAACCCGACAAAAGTAAAAGCTGGCAAGCCGAATTTTTTGCGTGAAACGAAAAAGGCAGCAGCCGTCAATAAGACAATCATTAATAACGGTGGTACAAACAGTAATACATTTGTAATAGCGTCCATGATAAATTGTCCGAAAGACTGTAAGGCTGAAAACAATCCACTGAAAGTTCCTGTTAGCCAATCAGTAAAGTTTTCGACCCAATCAGCCACCGGAATCGTATGTTGTAAGAAATTATCCATTTGTCACTACCCCTTCCTCTGCTTGAGCGGCTGAATCAGTCTCAGCCAATGCTTCAATCACACTTCCGCGGATCACGACTCCGATCAAACGATCGTTTTCTACCACGGCTAAAGGTGTAGGCGAATCATAGATCAAATTGAAGATATCCGTTACCAGCATATCTTTATCGATCTTTTTAACATTTTTATCAATAACTTCCTTCAAGGTCAGATTGTTTTTCCGTGCCTCACGAGCAGACTCGGCTGTCAGGCTTCCTTTTAGGTGACGACGTTTGTCGACGGCTAACAGCATGCTGACTTCTTCTTTCCGCATCCGGTTCAATGCTACGCTTGGTCCATCGATCTCGATGTTCGTCGTCAATGCTGGGACCATGATGTTTTGCGCAGTCAAGACTTTGGAACGATCGACATCTTCCACGAAATCACGCACGTATTGGTTGGCAGGATTCGTCAAAATATCTTCTCCTGTACCGATCTGCATGATCTGACCATCTTTCATTAAAGCGATCCGGTCACCGATCCGCAAGGCCTCGTTCAAATCATGGGTGATAAAGATAATCGTTTTTTGAACATTGGCTTGCAATTCTAAAAGTTCATCTTGCATTTCACGGCGAATCAGCGGATCTAATGCTGAAAAGGCCTCATCCATCAAGAGGATCTCTGGATCATTGGCTAACGCACGGGCAAGTCCCACACGCTGTTGCATCCCTCCAGACAGCTGGTCAGGGTATTGGTCTTTAAAAGAAAGCAATCCTGAGTTTTCTAACGCTTTTTCCGCTTTCGCTGTTCGTTCTTCTTTCGAGACCCCACGGACTTCTAGTCCGTATTCTGTGTTCTCTAAAATTGTCCGATGAGGGAAAAGGCCAAAGCTTTGGAAAACCATGTTGATTTTGTGACGGCGAACTTCTCGTAGTTCCTCTTTACTCATTTTGGCAACATCCACGCCATCTATGTAAATATCTCCGCCAGACGGCTCGATCAATCGATTCAATAGTCGAATCAATGTTGACTTCCCGCTTCCAGAAAGGCCCATGATGACGAAAATCTCGCCTTCGTTGACTTCAAAGTTCACATCATAGACCCCGACGGTGGCACCCGTTTTTTCTAAAATCTCGTTTTTGCTGCGTTGTTCTTTGACCATGGCAAGAGCTTGCTGCTTTTTCTTACCGAAGATTTTGGTTAAGTGTTCCACTTTAACTTTACTCAAATGATTAATACTCCTTTTTCTGAAAAATTCCACGAAAGTGACCATACTATCTTAACAAGATGTGGTCACTTTGTCAAAAAAAATTTCCCAATGCTTTTTCTTTTGCAAAAAAAGCATGGGAATCAGGAAAAAGAATTACGCTGAATGGTCCGTTGGATAGAAGAAATTGATCATGCGCTGCAACGCCAGTTCATTTCCGACAAAATAAATCGTATTGCCTGCACTGAATTTCGCATAAGGTCCTGGTGACAACAACAATTCTTCGGTTGTTTGGATTGCGATAATCGTCGCCCCTGTGGCTTGCCAAATATTCAATTCATTGATACTTTTTTCCAAATGCTGCGCTTGTTCCGTCAACTGAAGTTCAAAGGGCACAAACGGACTCATATGGTGTACCTTTTTGGTCTGCTGCACTAACATGTTCAACAAGTCAGAAAAATTATCCAGCTCTTGCTGCTGCCGCTCCACACTGTCTAAAATGTCTTGTCTGATTTCTTGGATCGACTGCACATCTTGGTATTGTTCAACAAAGGCCTGTGCTTTTTCCTTTGAAGCAATATAGGCGCCGCTGCCATGACGGACGTCCATGATTTCTAAATCAACTAATACATTGATCGCTTTGCGGGCTGTTTCAGGAGAGACATTGAAATTGCTGGCTAATGTTGAGCGTGCATGGATCTTTTGCCCAACTTGGTAGCGATTTTCAACGATTCGTTCCGCGATCGCTACGGCAATCTGCTGATAACGAGGCAAAGCGACCTTCTTTTTATCTTGAAACTTATTCGTCATGATGAACTTCCTTTACTTTTTTTTCATCATAACAAGAAACATTGTTGGTGGCAACTATTCACTGGTTCGCGAATTTTTGATCAAGCGGGCACGAATGATCGCTGTTTCTTGCTGTATCTGCTGCTGTAGATCTTGCAGCAGTGTTTCATTTGTCTCATCAAGATCAATCAAAGTATAGGCAACTCCGGCTTTTCTCTCACTCGCCAAATTATCGATATCCACGCCTGCTTCAGAAATGATCCGCAATAATGGGGCAAAAGCACCAGGCTTGTCGTGATAAAACAGCGCTAAGCGATACGGTGCCAAAAAAGGCAACTCTGCATGGGGGAAATTGACCGATTCTTGAATCGTCCCAGCGCGTAAATAGGCATGCATGCGATCAAAAACTACGTGATCCCCCTTTTCCAAGGCATTGGTAGTACTGCCGCCGATATGCGGATAACACAACACTTTCGGTTGTCCGATCAAGCCCGCACTAGGAAAATCAGTGATGTATTGTTTGAGCTGATTTTTGGCTAATGCTTCTAAGACGGCTGCTTCTTCCACGATTTCCCCGCGACCAAAATTCATCAACACTGCATTTTTTTTCATCTGCTGAATCGTTTGTCGATTCAGCATGCCTTTGGTCTCTTGACTTAAAGGGAGCAAGACCACCACAAAATCTGATTCGGTCAACAGCATTTGCAGGTCACTGACTTGCTCGTAATCGTGTGCTGCTTTCTTCGTTCGGGCATAGCCCAAAACCTCCATCCCTAGCTGATGACAGGCTTTTGCCACCCGTTCACCGATCTCTCCTAACCCTAAAATACCGATGGTTTTTCCAGCTAATTCTTCGCCAATCACTTCTTTTCGCCGTTCTTCAGCTACCTTCAACACCTCTTCTGCTTCAATTTGACCGGACGCTAGTTCTTCTTGTAAATCGGCTACCGTCTGGATCGCTTTGAATAAGGGGCGAACGCTGAGAAATAAATTGGATAGCACCAACTCTTTGACTGCATTGGCATTGACACCATGACTATTGAAAACTACTGTGCCATTTTGAGTACACCGTGCCAAATCGATCGTATTGGTGCCTGTTCCTGAGCGAGCGATCACAGCTAATTCTGGTGTGATCCATTCGTTAGGAACCGTTGAACTGCGCACAAACAGCGCCTCTGGGGCCGCTTGATTTTTTAACGAGTATCCTTTTTTGATTGCTCGCTTAGCTATCGTTTCGGTCATCTTATCTAACTGATAAATCGTCTCCATAAAGCAGACCTCCTTTTGTCTTTAGTGCGTATTAGTCAAATAGTACAAAAAAGTGCGGTAAAATGATAGCAATACGCAAGAGAGGATGATTTCTATGCACCTGTCGATCACAAATTTTCCAGATGAACAGCCGATCGTTGGCAAAGACTCGCAGCTTCAAGACACAACTTTAGGAGACTATGTCGAAATTGGCGAAGCCAATCACATTGATCATTCTTCCATCGGCAATTATACCTATACGGGGCAATATTGCTTTATTCAGAACAGCCAATTAGGACGTTTTATCAGTATCGCAGCGATGGTCCGCATCGGCCCTACCAATCATCCCTATGAACGCCCTAGTCAGCATCTTTTTGCCTATAATGGCGAAGGCTATGGATTTGCGCCAAAGGACGAGTCCTTCTTAGAAAAACGCAAAGCAAAAACGACCGTCATTGGCAATGATGTCTGGATCGGCCACGGTGCCGTGATCCAATCTGGTTTGACCGTCGGTGATGGTGCCGTGATCGCCTCAAACGCAGTCGTAACCAAAGATGTGCCGCCTTATGCGATCGTCGGCGGGGTTCCAGTAAAAGTGATCAAATACCGCTTTGATCCAGAAACGATCACTGCTTTGCAAGAAATCGCTTGGTGGAATTGGAATCGTGCAGAATTAAAAGCACGCTATTTAGACTTTCGCCTCCCAATCGAAGATTTTGTAGCAAAATACACCCGTTGATTATGCACTTTTTCCGCTTAGTACGAGGAATGAATGATAACACATCACAGTCATTCATTCTTCGAAAGTCTTTGCCCGGATGATTTTTTAGAAATAAATAAAAAACACAAAATATCTATTGTATCGAGGAATTCCTGTGCTAAAATGGAGAAATCAAATGAAGTTTTTCACGAACTTTTAAAGGAGTGTTCTATTTGTCCATTTTAGACTATCGTCCATTGAATCTATACACCAATTATCGCGAAGCTGCTGAGACGTTTCCTGACACCCCCATCATCCATGATGAAGTGTTGCCAGCATTTCCTGAGCTTGGCTATCGTAGTACCTACCGTTCGAGCCATGAAATGATTTTAAAGCGTGCTTATCAACTTGCCTCACTTGGCGTGCAAGCAGGAGATAAAATCATTCTGTATAAATCTTCAAAATTCGATACGTATTTGTTAGCAACGGCTGCTTCTTACCTTGGCGCAGTGCCTGCTATGATCTCTTACCATTTCCCTGCTGAAACCATCGAAGTGTTTGTGGATCGCTTAGAAGATCCATTCATCTTATTTGATGAAGAAACCGAAGGCCGCGTCGCACAAGTGAAAAATAGCAGTACTGATAAACAGATTTCTGTTCGTCATCTGCTGCAACAACCAGCGGAACCCGTGGCACAAACTGAGTTACCGGCGGATCAAATTTCCTATATGACCCACACTTCTGGAACAACGGGTATTCCAAAATTGATTTGTCATTCGGCAAACTCCATGGGCTGGCGGACAAAATGGCAAAAAACGATCTTCACCAAGATTGATCGCACCAAGGCAGACTCTGATTTAATTGCGTTCCATATTTCACCGGTGCACTCCCGCTTCAATATCGGCATCTCATCCTTGATGGCGATGGGCTTTCCGATGATGCCATTAGCCAATGCCAACAGCGCTCATGTCGTAAGCATGTTAAAAGAATATCCACCAATCGCTTTGGAAACTCATCCAAACAATTTTGTCCAATGGAGCTTCGTGGCAAAAGAACAACCAGATGCTTTCGCCAATATTCGTTACTATCACTCAACCTTTGATGCCATCAACAATCAAACAATGGCCACTTTTTTAAATACTTCAGCAACAAAAGAAGCAATCTTTTTGCAAGTCTATGGTCAAAGTGAATGCGGGCCAATGATCCTAAAAGCACATACCTTAGAAAGCATCGCTACCAACGATGCCCGTGATATGGGTGTTGGTCTAGAGGACTTAACGAGAGCACGGATCGCCGATGCAGAGGGCAACGAGCTGCCAGCCAATACCGATGGGCACATCCATTTCCTTTCAAAAGGACGCGCGTTGACCTATTATAAAGAAGATCAGCGTTTTGCTGACAATGTCTATGGCGCTTGGTGGGACAGTGGTGACTACGGCATGATGGATGATCAGGGACATCTTTACTTAAAAGACCGTCAAGTGGACTTGATCAAAAATATTGAAAGCAATCTTGCTTTGGAAGACCTTTTGCTGGATCATTTAGACTTCCTTGCCGAAGTTGTGATCGTTCGCGACAAAGAAAACTCACCACAACCAATCATTGCTTTAGCGCCAAATCGTGAAATGGATTGGGATGCTTGGTGGAAAATGGTGGCTGATCTCCCTCACCTCAATCAGCCAATTTTACGCGACTACGAAGATATCCCACGAACAGCAACCATGAAAGTCCAACGACTACAAATTGAAAAAGAATTCAAAAACGCAGAATAAAACAAAAGAAACGGCCAGCAGATTTCCCTGTTGGCCGTTTCTTTTGCTTTCGCTGTTTTTCTTTGGCTGCTGTTATTCTTTCGCTGATCGTTTTCTTGAGTAGATACGTTCTTTAGGTTGCCCATATTGACTTAGCTTTGTTTCAGCTAACGTGATACCAAAGCCCTCTCCATCAGGTACCAGCAGCTTTCCTTTATGCAAAGTTGCAGGCTGTGTAATGACATCATCATAAAAGTAACGGTCAGAAGCGGAAAGGTCCCCGGGAAAATGGAAAATATCTTGACTCGCAAATTGCAAATTCATGGCTCGTCCCACACCAGACTCAAACATGCCGCCTAACCAAACGAGTAGTCCATGGGTTTGACATCGATCAAGGATTCGCAAGGCTTCGGTGATCCCACCGACACGGGGGATTTTCAGGTTGATCGCACGGCAGCTGTCCAGGGCTGCGACGGTATCGACGTCTTCTGCCGTTCGAATATCTTCATCCAAACATAGAGGCGTCTTCATCTGCCGCTGTAGCTGACTGTGCCCCACCAGATCTCGTACCTTAAGTGGTTGCTCGATCATCACCAAGCCTAAGTCATCAAGTGCCAAAATGCGTTCTGGCTCACTCTGATAGGCTCCGTTTGCATCTGCCATCAAAAGCAATTCTGGAAAGGCTTGTCGAATCGCTCGCAAGGGTACCAGATCTTGCCCAGGCTTGATTTTTAATTTGATTCGTTGATACCCTTGGGCGACATAATCGGCAACAAGAGCCACTAGTTTTTCGACAGAGTCTTGTATGCCAAGACTAACGCCAACAGCGACACTCGGTCGGGTTGCGGTATAAAGCTCTTTCACACTTTGATGCGTTTGCTTGCCATATAGATCCCAAATCGCTGTTTCCAAAGCCGATTTTGCCATGTAGTTTCCTTGGACCGTTTGAAACAGCTGCCAAACTTCTTGCGGATGCTCGATCTCTTGGTCAATCAATAATGGGATCAGTGCTGTTTCAATCACTTGTCGAGCAGAAAAGAGGGTTTCTTCAATGTAATCTGGCTGCTCAAAAGCGACCAATTCACCGATGCCCATCGTTTTATCCTCTGTCGTCACCAAATAAAGATCAAAAGCTTTTTCTGTTAATTGTCCATAACTTGTCACAAAGGGTTGTTTGAGGGGCAAGCGACAGGCGATGCGTTCAATTTTTTCAATCTTCATTGCGTTCTCTCCTTGTCAATCAGCTGACTGTGGCCCCGATCCTTTTACAAACCATTGATCGATTTCATGACGAACCTGTGTCGGCTGTTCTAAATGGATACAATGTCCAGCATTAGCAACGACTTTGATGGTCATCTCTGGTTGCAGCTGCTTCATTTGGTGGGCGATTTTACGAAACTTTAAATCTTTTTCCCCCGCTAAATAAAGAATTTCACAAGCTAGCTGCGGAAGTGCCGACCAACAGCTTGGCTGTTTGCCAGTACCACCGTAAACCAAGCTTACTGCCAAGCCAAATTTGTTTTGCTGCAAGCGTCCTTGCCGTACAGCAGCCTGCTGCGCTAAAGGTAGCTCCTTTTGACTAGCAAACAACGGCAGTTCTTGCCAGTAATCGACAAAATCGACCAAAGGCTCCCTTAGTAAGCGCAACGCTAAGCGACGATCGTGCCGCTGACGAGCGAGTCGTTCCGCTGGATCAGCTAACCCAGGTGAACCACTCTCAAGCAAAAGATGGGTCACTGCCGTTGGTTCCATGACCGCCCAGACAAGTGCGATTCGCGCCCCCATCGAGTAGCCATACAGGCCATAACGTTCAATCCCTAACTTCGCTAAAAGGTGTGCGAGATCCTCCACCAGTAAAGGAAGTTCATAACGCATGGGATGGACATAAATCGATGAGCGTCCATGTCCAATCAAATCGATTGCCAATACATTGTAAGAACCTTCCTCTGCAAAAACCGGTCGAAAGCTTTCCGAAGAACCCGTGAAGCCATGCAATGCCACAAGGGTTGGTAAGGCTGGTCGGTACGGTTGCAACCACTGATAAAAATAACTGACGCCATTTATCGTGTCCCTCATTGCTGCGCTCCCGCCTCGCTAAACTGCTGTTGCAGTGCTTGCCAAGTGTTGACCGGATCTTTTTGCTCACCCTTCACTTCGATTATTTGAAAACGCGGCCGCTGGCTTGTTTTCGTTAAAATCGTTTGAAACTCTAGCAAAGAGGTCGGTGTGTGCCAATCTGCCTCATATAAGGCCGCCACTTTTTGAAACTCAAGGTCTAACGGCGTGCCAAAGAGCGGGACAAAGTCGTTTGGTTCTAAGGAGTTTTGTGACAAAAAGGAAAAGATCCCACCACCGTTATTATTCAGTAAAATGATCGTTACTGGCAATTGATACTGACGCAGTAGTTGTAGGCCGTTCATATCATGGTACAACGCTAAATCACCAATCAACAAGTAGGTAGTCTTTTGACTGGCGGAAGCAATCCCAGCTACGGTCGAGACAAGGCCGTCGATCCCATTGACGCCCCGATTTCCATATACTCGATAAGTGGAGCTAGTTTTGCTGCCGTAGCGATCAAAGAAACGGATCGCATTGCTGTTTGCCAAAAGAATTTGCGCTTCTTCAGGTAGACATTGTTGGAGCATGCGCACAGCGCTGCTCTCATCCCATTGTTTCAACTGCGGACTTGCAGCAATCACCTGATCTGCCCGTCCTTGAAGTGCTTGCCATTGTTGTTGCCACGCCGTATGTTTGACGATCGGCAACTGGGTGATGGCCGCCACGAAAGTGCTGATCGCTGCTTCGATCAAATAGTTTGCCCGATGCAACTGGTCTTGCCACTGTCCCGATGGATCAACAAAGAGCCACGTCGTCGTATCCGCTGCTTTGTTCAACCATAATAGGACATTTTTAGTGACTGGTAAGCGACCAAAACGCACGACCACTTCTGGTTGGAAGGCAGAAGTCAATTGCGGGAAAATAAGATCGGCTTGACTGATAAATGTTCCTACTTTGGTACCGGCTGTCGCCAAATTGGTCAATGGATCGCCGACGATCGGCCAGCCTAATTTCTCTGAAAAAGCCAGCAACTGCTGCGCTTCTTCGATCGTAAGGCTTTCTCCAGCAATCAGAATACCTTTTTTATCAAAGTAAGGGGCTAGCTGGGTGATCATCTCTGCTGACAGCTCTTGTTGTGGTGCCAGATAGCTCACGTCTTGCTGAATACTGCATTGGCGACTAAAGTCAGGCAACAGCGGCTCCCGTAATGGAAAGTTGATTTGGACCGGGCCTTTCGGCTGTTTTTGCGCTTCGATCGTGCAAGTTGTAGCTTGCCAAAAACTATAACGCAACAAAGCAGGATCGTTTTCTGGCACGGTCATCTCTACCATCTTTTTGACGTGAGAGGCATACAAATTCTGTTGGTCCATTGCTTGTGGCGCCCCAACGCCCCGCAGTTCTGGCGGGCGATCAGCCGTTAAGACGATCAATGGCAAGTTGGTGGCCTCTGCTTCACAAATCGCTGGATAATAATTGGCTGCTGCAGTTCCAGAAGTACACAGTAAGATCGTCGGCTGGAGATCAACTTTGGACATCCCTAAAGCAAAAAAAGCAGCCGAACGTTCATCGACAGCCACCATACAGGTGATCTCAGGATCACGATGCAATAGTAGCGCCAATGGCGTTGAGCGTGAACCGGGACTAATGACCGCTCGCTTCGCACCCGCTGCTTTTAGTCCTTGGATCGCCGCTAATAAATAGTCTGTCATGACTGTCTGGTTATTCATCTCCTAAGATCCCTCTCCTCATCGGTTGAAATTTTAACCGTGTTTCTTGACGTTCGGATTCCGCATCTGAATCGGCAACGATCCCACAGCCTGCATACAGCGTTGCTTGATTGCCGCTAAAGAAACCTGAGCGGATCGCCACAGCAAACTCGCCAATATCTTCTTGAATACCCAACCAACCGATCGGTCCACCGTACATCCCTCTGCTGGCTGGTTCATGGGTACGAATCCATGAGACGGCTGCTTCTTTCGGTTCTCCCCCCAATGCTGGGGTCGGGTGTAGTTTTTGCACGGCGCTCAGAAAGTTGACTCCTGCTTTTCTTTGCCCTGCTAAAGGAACAAACAAATGCTGAATGTCACGATTTTTGATGACGGAGCGGGCTTCTGATTGAAAACCGTCAGCTAACAAAGTAGCCAATGCCGTTTCCAAGCGATCGACAACTACTTGATGTTCATGGGTATTTTTTGCGTCCGCTAAGAGGGCTTGTGCCAGTGCCTCATCTTCTTCTTTGGTTTTGCCTCTTGGCGCGGAACCTGCGATACTTACCGTTTCAAACTGATCGACAGTCGCTTTTAGCAAGCGTTCTGGCGTCGCACCAGCAAAAACATGGCCCCCATGTTCGATGGCAAAAAGATAGGTATTCGGCTGCTGTTGCGCCAACCGTTGCAACACCGCAGCACTAATGATCGACTGCTTCGTTTCTACCTTCATTCGTCTTGCCAGAACCACTTTTTTCAACGGTGTTTCAGTTGAGCGAATGGCTGCCACTGTCTCTTCGACCGCTTGCAGCCATTGGGGCACATCTAGTTCCTCTTGTGCCTGAAAAGCAGGCGTTTCTGCTACAAGACTCTTGTCCGAATTGGCCTGCAACCAGCTTGCGACTTTTTCCTGTAAGGCAGCGACTTTTTGTTGTCGTTGTTCCTCGGAAGAAGCGGCTACTGTATAAACGACGCCACACTGATCGCCAGTTTTGCTGACCAGTATTTTTGGCAACGCAAAGAGACCAGCACCTAGCTCAGCCCAATCCTGACTGACTTCTGCCTGTTCATCAAAAGCAAAGCCGCCAACTAACTGCGCCTGAAAAGGTGCCTCTGGTTGATAGTGGGCTTGCTTTAAGAGAGAGCGGACTTCTGAAAAGTCTGCAAGTTTGGGTTGCGAAAAAGTGGCTAACCAACCCAACCCTACCATACTAGTCGTTTCATCAGGAGTACGCCAGAAATAGCGTTCCCCTCGATATTCTTGTGCCGCTGCATAAAGAGCCAGTAAGTCACACCTTTCTATAGGTTGATACTCACTCAAATAGGTTTTCCCGGCAGCGATCGCTGCCTCATAATTACTTGTTGATTTGCTGTTCAATGTAGTTCACTCTTTCTTCACTCAGCAATAGCCTTTTTAAAACTTTACCGCTTGCTGTGCGCGGCATTTCTCGCACGTGATAAAAACGGCGCGGAAATTTATAGTGGGCGATCTGCCCTTCTAACGTATCCAATAAAGCTTTGAAGTGGATCGGTTCATTTAACGTTAAATAAGCCGCGACAGATTGTCCCCACTCCTCGTCTGGTTCCCCCACCACAGCTGCCTCTTTGACCGCTGGATGCTGCAACAAGGCTTGCTCCACTTCTGCGGGATAGATGTTTTCTCCACCAGATATGATCAGTTCGCTTGCACGACTGACTACATACAAAAAGCCCTCTTGATCAAGATAACCTAGATCTCCTGTGGCAAACCAGCCCTCTTGGTCCCACTGCTGTGGACTGCGATCGTTTAAGTAACGGGTCGTGATCGCCGGCCCTTGCAGTTGGATCTCTCCGATCGACTGGGTACTTTCAGCAGTCTGGTGGTCTGCCATTTTCCCATCCGTCGCAATTCTTAAATGGATACCTTGCAGGGGAATCCCAGAGGCGCCAATTTTTTCTGAAGCTTTTTCTGGCGGCAATGCCACCACTTGTGAACAGGTTTCTGTCATCCCATAGGATTGGATCACAGAAAGCTGTTTTTGCTGGCATTTTTCCAATATACTTTTAGCAATCGGACCGCCGCCTAGCAGGATATAACGCAACGAATCAAAGCCTTGTTGGGGCACCAAGGGCAGCAAATCTGTCAACATTTTTGCCACCAAAGAAACGATCGTCCCTTTTCCTGCTTCAAGGTCTTTGGCCATTTCTACAGCATCAAAGCGCTCATACAAACGAACACTCATTCCAAGTCGCAGTGAACGCAAGAGAATTGATAATCCACTGATATGGTACAGCGGAACTGCACAAAGCCAACAATCCTCGCTAGTGATGACTAAGTTCTTTTGCGTCGCTTCGGCACTTGCTAGATGATTCCCAAAGGTTTGCGGCACACCCTTGGGATTGCCAGTCGTACCGGATGTATACATAATCGAAGCTACCTGTTCTACTTGATAGATTGCTTTATTAGGAACAAACGAAGGATCAAAAGAACCGATAAAAGCCTCCGCCTGTTTGATCGCTTGTCCAAAGGTCAAGCTGCGAACACCCGAAATCACAGCCTGATCCGCCGCGATCACCCAGTCGCAGTGGGCATCTTGCAATTGGAAGGAGATTTCAGCGGCTGTCAATCGCGTATTCAGCAGCTGGACTTCGATCCCCAACTCCCATAACGCAAGGATCGTAAAGACCATTTCAGGGGAGTTATTGCTAAAAAGAGCTACCCGGTTTGGCTGATCAACGAATTGGGCTTGATAATAAGCAGCGTAAGCATAAACCTCTTTTTGCAAGGCAGCAAACGACCAGCTTTTTTCATGCCAATAAAAAGCTGGTCGTTCTGGATGAAGTTGTGCTTGCCTTTGCAGCCAACTCCCAGTCATTATGGGAATTTAGGGAATTGGTCGAAGTCTGGTTGACGTTTTTCTTTAAACGCGTCACGACCTTCTTTGGCTTCATCCATCGTGTAATACAATAAGGTCGCATCGCCGGCCAATTGCTGAATGCCAGCTAATCCGTCCGTATCGGCATTCATTGATGCTTTGATCATACGTAACGCCAACGGGCTCTTTTGCAGCATCGTTTCGGCCCATTCCATCGTTTCATCTTCTACTCGATCAAGAGGAACGACCGTATTGATCCAGTTCATTGCCAATGCTTCTTCGGCGGTATATTGTTTTGTCATGAACCAAACTTCTTTGGCTTTTTTATGACCGATCGTCCGTGCAAGATACCCCGAACCATAGCCACCATCAAAACTACCGACATTTGGTCCTGTTTGACCAAATTTAGCGTTGTCAGCGGCAATCGTTAAATCACAAACCAATTGTAAAACATTTCCGCCGCCGATCGACCAGCCTTTGACCATGGCGATCACCGGTTTTGGCAACGTTCGGATCAAGCGTTGCAGATCCAATACGTTTAAGCGAGGAACCTGATCTTCCCCAACATAGCCACCGTGACCACGGACTTTTTGGTCTCCGCCTGAACAAAAGGCTTTGTCGCCGGCGCCTGTCAAAATAATCACGCCGATGCCTGGTTCATCGCGACTGATCGAAAATGCATCAATCATTTCAAACACCGTTTTTGGTGTAAACGCATTGTGGACTTCTGGGCGGTTAATCGTGATTTTCGCCACTTTTCCATGTTGTTCAAACAAAATTTCATCGTACTCTTTTAAGGTTTTCCATTCTCTCATTACTTGTTCCTCCTCAATTCACATAGCTCTATTATACACATATCTAGTCGCTTTTCGTTAGAAATTGCTTTGGTTAAGGGAATTTCTTAAGACTTCTCCCCCTGTTGCCGACTTTCTGAGAACTTCGGCTATTTCTAACAAAACTCGTGCTATAATCATGGTAACTTTCTTAGAAAAAGGAGCAAAAAATGAACTTACTAGAAGCTTTAGAAATCGAAGTAGAAGCAGCAACAGCCGATTTTGTTCGTTTACGAATGCCCATCAAAGAACAGCACAAACAGCCTTTTGGTCTCGTTCACGGTGGCATTAACGGCGTTTTGATCGAGACTGCCTGCAGCATCGGTGCCAATCAAGCTTTGGCTCAAGAAGAAGCCTTCGCCGCCGGCATTGACCTACAAGTCAACCATCTAGCCGCCGCCCAAGAAGGAACCCTGATCGTAGAAGCTAGTCCTGATCGCATCGGCGCCCGTATCCAAACTTGGCAAGCCACTATTTGGTTAGCTAGCGGGTTAAAAACTGCCGTTGGTCGCTGTACCTTGACGACAGTGCGCAAATAATTCTTTTCGCTCCTGTGTTGTAAACACGGGAGCATTTTTGGCCTGCTTTGAAGAAAGATGCCACCAGTTAACCCCTTATCAAAGATATTCTTTCATTATAAAGATATTGAGAATATGAGCGTAGTTTTTTCAAAAGGTACGTTGTTTTTTTACAGAATAGGGGTCTTTCGTTATAATGTAGCTAAGAAAGCGAGGCTTATTATGAAAAATAACCGATTGATCCACTTTTTAGGCGGCAAAACAAGCTATTATGTCTTAGGACTGATTATCTTGTCGGCAGTTGCTGTCTTTTTGCTAAATCAGATTTCTTTTTTATTTACACCCTTTTCAGCCATTCTTACAGCTATTATCCCACCCTTTTTATTTGGGCTGATCCTTTACTATCTGTTTAATCCGGTGGTCGATAAATTGGAAACGAAAAAAATTCCCCGCAGTGCTTCGATTGCTGGGATCTATCTGTTGATTCTTTTGTTGATCGTCTTTGCTGGTTTCCAGCTTTATCCGATTTTGGAGCAGCAAACCACCGATCTGATCAATAGCTTACCAAGTTTGGTCAGTGACTTTGAGAAAAACGCGACCGCCTTTTTAGAAAATACCCCATTTCAAGATGAGATGGCACAAATTACAGACACACTACAAAATATCACCAGTAATATCATGAGTTTTATTGGAGACTATTGGCAAACTGGTGCCGCTGGGCTCAGCAGTTTATTTTCAACCATTTCGACCTTGTTCATTGCTTTGTTTACTGGACCGATCATTGCCTTTTTCTTATTGCGTAACCCAAACAAGTTTTATTTTTCGGTCCTCTCATTAGTGCCACCACGTTTTCGCAAAGACTTTAATGAAATCGTCAAGATCTCTGACTTACAAGTCGGTGCCTTTTTGAAAGGACAAATCATTTCATCCCTGATTTTAGGGGCGATCTATTGGGTTGTTTTCCTCTTGATCGGCCTAGAGTATGCCAGTATTCTGGCGATCGCCGCTGGTCTGCTTTGCATCATCCCCTATATTGGACCTTTTATCGTCTTTTTCCCAGGGCTTTTCATTGCCGCACAAGACTCCACCGGGATGTTGGTTAAGTTTTTGATTGCTTGGTTTGCTGTACAGCTGCTTCATGGCGATTTAGTCGTGCCCCGTGTGATGGGTGACCGATTGAAAATCCATCCTATTACGATTCTGGTTGTTTTATTGGTGATGGGTGATTTGATGGGAATCGTTGGGGTGATTTTTGGAATCCCGATTTATTGTCTGCTAAAAGTTCTTGTCGTTTACGTGTTCCGCAAATTCAAGCAGCGCTACAACCGCTATTACGGTCAAGACGGCAAATACTTCCACAGTGCCTTCACTAGCAAAGATTACCTAGGTGATGAAGACAAAGGCACCAAGAAAAAAGCCTAAAAAACTGTCGCGAATCGTTGGTTCGCGGCAGTTTTTGTCTATTTTATTTCATCTCATGTTCCAAAAAGAAATGATAGAGCGCCCCTAATAAATTGGCGTCATTTTGAAATTTGCAGGCTTGGATTTCCGGCTTCGTCAAGGTCTGCTGCAAAATCGGTAAACTAGCCAGCAGTTGCTGATACTGACGGTCGATTTCTTCCACCACGATCGCTTGGGCACTGATGCCACCACCAATCACGAAGCGCTCTAAGTCAATCACGGCTTGAACATTGAGTATGACACACGCGATTTCTCGGCAATACGCTGTAAACAGTGCCCAGACCTGTGGCTCTTTTTGATTGATAGCGTCAAAAACTGCTTCACCATCAGCAAGATCAGCTAAGCCTAGCAGTTGGGCGCTGCGACGGATCATGGCGACCGCTGAACCGCTAAAACCTGCCAATTGCTGCAGGGTCAATCCCTGATTATTTGGTTGCTCAGCGTTTTCTGGAGCATCGCTTCTCTTAGTGGCATTTAGTAGAAAACTTAATTCCCCTGCTTGAAAATGTGCACCTTGGATCAGTTTTCCTTCAACGATCACACCACCACCCAAACCAGTACCTAAGGTTATGGCAGCCCCATTTTGAATCCCTTTAAGGTTTCCTAGCCACCATTCAGCTAATGCGGCTGCCTTGCCATCGTTGGTCACAGCCAGCGGCACTTGGTACTTTGCCAGCAGCTGTTTTAAGGAGACTCCATCTAAAAAAGGCAATGCCCCGCCAAACGAGATCGTCCCTGTCTCTGGGTTGACTTTTCCTGGAGTACTAACAGCAATGCCCCGAATGCTCCCATGAACGTCTTCAACGATCGTTTCAATCCCTGTCAGAAATTCCGTAAGATTTTTCGGCGTATCCATCCGTCCTCGTGTCAGAATATTCCCCGAGCGATCAATGACAGCCGATTTGATTTTCGTGCCGCCGATGTCGATGCTTAAATAGTTTTTATTCACTGAATCCCACCCTCTGCTTCTACTGCCCATCGCAGGACGGTTTTGGCTTTATCTGGTGAAACTTTTCGCGGATCAGACAAATAGATTTCTCGATGCTGGAACGTGTCCATCGTTGGACGGATCACTAACTGTTCTTGTTTTAACAGCTCCTTCATTTTCGCAAAGGTTTCCGCTTCAGTGTCAAAAAAGCCTGTATGCATCGCTTGCAGGCACAATCCTTCTTCATAGCGCTCAAAGATGAGCTTTTCTAGATTTGGATTGTCTTTCTTCTCTTTGACTGCCAAGAGCTGTTCTTGAAACAGTGTTTCCGTGACTGGTTCTGGTTGGCGAATCATGATTTTGTAGATCAATTCTTCTTTGTTGACGGCACCGTCTGGCTTTGTCAGAGAGGTCCACACACCTTCTAAAGGAAAGACCGTGTATTCAAAGGGTTCATTGCCAAAAGCCCCTTTTTTCAATCCCATCCTGAGTGAATAAGAAATCGTATATAAAGCGGCGATCTCTTCGCTGAATTCAGGTCGATTCGGATCGCCGCTGCCGCTCAAACTGATAAATTGATACGTTGGCACCTCGATCACTGTTGGTTTTTTGGGAAGATAGAGCTCTTTTTCTAGTTTGCGCCATTCATACTTCATAAGGACCCTCCTCGATTTGCTTTTCTTTATTTTACCATGAATCACTTGAGCCGACCGAATGAAATATAGGCTGTTTAAGTGAAGGAAAATAACTTGGTCAGCACCATTTTCATAATGAAACTAGTTTGACATTACAGAAATTTCTCTATCTTCCTTGCCTTCGCTCATTGTTTTACTATGAAAATCTCCTTTCTTCTATCTTTTCAAATACAAAAACTGCAGAAATCAATTCAAGAAGAGAGTGATTTCTGCAGTGATCGAGCCTCGGCTCTTTTTTTATTGTCTTACAGCCTCATTAGAGGCAAAGCGTTTTGAAAAATGTTGTTCTAATCGCTTTTGCCCGGCTTCAATCAAAATGCACAACAGCCAATAAATGATGGCAACTAGCACATACATGGACATGTAATCAAAGGTTCGTCCGCCAACGATCTTAGCTTTTTGAAAAATATCAGGAATCGTGATCATTGCTGCCAAGGAGGTTCCTTTCAACAAATCCATTGCCACATTACTCAATGCCGGTACAGAAATACGAAAGGCTTGTGGCAAAATAATTAGACGCATCGTTTTCGTAAAGGATAACCCTAACGCATAGGCAGCATCAAATTGCCCACGATCCACACCAGCAATTGATCCTCGGTAGATTTCCCCGATAAATGCGCTGCTGGTCAATGTAAAACAGATGATCGCAGCACTAAGCGCCGACAATTGATAAGGCAAGCCAAAATACAGTAGGAACAGCAAGACCAACGCTGGGACGCCTCTTAGAAATGAGAGGTAGCCCCGCACGAACCCTTTAATGATGGGGTTTTCCAGCATCCCTAAGAAGGTGAGTGTGATCCCTAATACGTTGCCTCCTAGAAACGAAACGACAGCAATGCCGACCGTATAGGACAAGCCCGACAGCAAATAGGGCAATGACTCCCACATCAACGGCAAATCAAGGGTTGGAATATACATTAGTCTGTTTCAACCGTTTGGATCGCTTGATCAGATTTTACTGAAATATCGGTTTGAAAATACGTTTCCGCAAGTTCTTTTAAACGGCCGTCTTCTTTCATTTCTGCTAAAACAGCATCCACTTTTTCCTGCAATGCTTGATGATCTTTCACAAATAAGAAGCCCGTTTCATTCGGATTAAAGTAGACATCTTCCAAAATTTTTACAGGGATATCTGGCAAAGCAGCGACTGCCATTTTTTGCAAATAATAATCATTCAAGATCACATCCGTTCGACCATTCGCAACATCTGTCAAATACTGATCATTCGTTGCGTTGTCGTAAGTCACTAATTCTGCCCCATAGGATTCGGCTAAGCGCATGTAGCTGGTATTCGGTTCACCAGCAGCTTTTTTGCCATCCAAATCTTCTAAAGAAGCAATCCCAGAGTCATCACTTTTACGCACGATCATACTATCGAACGAGTATTTAATAGGCGTTGAGAGACTGAATTTTTCCGCCCGTTCATCTGTCAAACCAAAATCGTTGGCAGCAAAATCGGCTTCTCCACGTGTTAAAGAAGAAACTTGTCCATCGACATTGTACTCTTTAAATGTGATCTCTACGCCTAATCGTTTGGCGACTTCTTTTGCCACATCGACATCATAGCCCACTAATTCATTTTCATCGTTATAGTAAGACGATGGATACAAGGTTCCCGAAGTAGCAACAACCAATGTTTTGGCTTCTTCCACCTTGCTTAAACTGGTGTCTTCTTCCGTTGGTTTGCTGCAGGCACTTAACAAGACTCCCGCAAATAAACCTAAAAAGCCAACCATTGCAACGATTTTCCCTTTTCTAACTTGTTTCATAATATCCTCCTCTTAGTCTCCTTGTTTTGGCAACAGAAATCGTTGCTGTGTTTCAAATAAATAGCCGACTTGGAAAAGTAGATCTTCTCTGCCTTTAGACGCCATAAATTGGATCCCTAGCGGCAACCCTTCCTCACTAAGAGCAGTTGGCAAGCTGATGGCTGGCTGCCCCGTTAAATTGGCTAATTGAGTGTAAGGTGTCAGAGCATAGCTCTTGGCAAACATTTCTTCGATCAACTCACCCGCAGCATTTTTTCCAAGCGTCTCGATCTCATGCAGTCTTTGGCGTATGCTATCGCTTTGTAAGTCTTCCTCAATCAAAGGGGCTGGATAAGCCGTCGTCGGGGTCAAAAAGAGATCATAGGTCGAAAAGACTTCTTCCATCTTTTCTGCCAGCTGATCCCACCACTGCAAGGCAAGAACGTAATCGGCGGCAGGCAGTTTTTTGCCATATTGGTAAAGTGCCCAGGTCATCAATTCCATCCCTTCCCGTCTGACCGGTACTTGACGAGCAGCATCGATCTCAGCAAACATCGCGGCTGTTTCGCCGCCATTCATGGCGTAATAAGTGGTCATCATTTGCTGACCATCCACTGGATAGCCCACTTCAACGACTTCATGCCCCTGCTTTTCTAAAAATGTGGCTGCACTTCGCACTGCTTGGATGGCAGTTTCAGACACTTGGCCACCGGTCGGCGATGCGGTAGTAAAAGCAACCTTCAACCGCGGTTTTTGACTCGCTTGCTGATGATGCCATTCTACTTGCGGTGCCTGATAAGGGGCAGTCGGCTGTGACGTCCGCAACGCATAAAACAATTGTTCCGTATCACGCATGGAAAGCGTCAACGCAAAGTTGATGGAAGCGCCTTGCCAGCTGCGCCATTCACTAGGACCCACAGGCATCGTACCACGGGTTGGCTTCAAACCGATCAATCCGCTAAAGGATGCTGGAATGCGGATCGATCCGCCGCCATCACTGGCACCCGCAATCGGAAACATCCCCGAAGCCACTGCCGCTGCCGCACCACCACTGGAACCACCGGCTGAATAGGCAGGATTCCACGGATTACGTGTAGGCCCATATAATGTTGGATCAGTAATATTTTTGAATCCAAATTCTGGTGCATTGGTTTGCCCTAACGGCACAAAGCCTGCCTCTTCTAAACGGGAGACAAAATGAGCCGTGCGGCTGGCTCGTGCATTTGCAAACAGTTTGGCTCCTGACGTTGCTGGCCACCCTGCTTTGGTTTGGCCGAGTATTTTTAACGGCATGGGTTGTCCCCCAAAAACCGTTTTTTGAAGATGCTGCTCGTAATGCTGGATCGCTGCTTGCGGATCAAATGTTACAAGCGCATTCAAAAGCGGATTTTGTTGATTGACTTTTTCTTCGATCATCGCCACCCGCTCTGCAAAACTGATTTGTCCTTGCCGCAATTGTTCCGCCCAATAGGTCGCATCTTGCATGCTTGCCCCTCCTTTTTCTCAAACCCTCAAACAATTATCTAAACTGTAACACACGAAAAATTCTTCTTTATATAGACTACAATATACCAAACACTAGGAAATCTTTCAACAAAAATAGAACAGTTTTTAAACCTGTATCACATCATTATCAAACGTTCCAATCTTTTTACTACTGGCTGTCGACCAACGCTTCTTCTTAGCTGCCCGAATCATAACCTAACAAAAACGGCACATCGCCAAACGATGTGCCGTTTTGATTTACTTGTATTTTTCTTCCAGCTTGCTCATCCAAAGACCTAACCAAGCCCCCAAGACAAACAAGATAATTCCGATGACGGCCGTTACCCAAGTAAAGCCGCTATAGTTTGCCACCGGAGGAATCACGATCAATATCGTTGAGGCAATAACGATCCCTAAAATGAAGTGATAGACTTTTGAATGATAATGGGTCAATAGCCACTCCATCAATTTCGAAAACAGCAGCATCACTGCCAAGCCGCCAATGGCGATCGGTAGAAAGACACCCATGATGTCAAAGCTCTTAAAGCCTTTCAACATCGGATCATAAAGTCCCAAAACGAGCAAAAGGTTTGAAGGACTCAAGCCGGGAACCAAAACACCTAACGCGATCAGACCGCCGGCGATCACAAAACCTATGAAATTGGCAGGGATCGTTCCTAAGATATCGCCCATAAAATAGAGGAACAAGAAGCCGATGACCATACTGCCGAAGAACCAAATCAAATCACCGGTTGTCCGTTTGCTTTTCAAGGTCGATTCTTTAGCAAGTGCTGGTAACGTCCCAATAATTGCCCCCGCAAAGCCCCACAAAACGATGATTTGATAGTTTTGCAGCAGCCACTCTAATGGCTTTGATAAAAGCCCGATCCCTACGATTCCCCCGATCCCTACTGGCAGGAAAAAGAGGAGATTCTCTTTAAAATTCTTCGTCAGATGTGCCATAAAGCGCAGCATCCGCTCATAAATGCCTAAGATGGCTGCCAATACGCCACCTGAAACACCAGGCAAGATAAAGCCCAAGGCAATCACCACGCCTTTAAGAAAACGTGACAAAATACTTTCGTTTCTCTGTTTTTCCATTTACAATTGCTCTCCTTAGCGATGGTTTTCACCAATCGTTCTTTTTTCATCAATCCCTTTAACTATACTTGATTGCCAAAAAAATGGAAAGTAATTTCTAATTCCTCATACAAAGACAGATTTCAAAGTTCTTTCAGCATCAAGAAATCCGTCTGCTCATCATCC
Organism: Enterococcus sp. DIV1368d; assembly: GCF_050542975.1. Taxonomy (NCBI): domain Bacteria; kingdom Bacillati; phylum Bacillota; class Bacilli; order Lactobacillales; family Enterococcaceae; genus Enterococcus; species Enterococcus sp. DIV1368d. The sequence goes on from NZ_CP172939.1 coordinate 2,707,924, forward strand.
CCCATAAAAAAGGAGTGACTGCCAACTCTTTCAAAGCCCATCGTATGATAAAAAGCCAACGCATTGTCGTTAAATTCCCAAACGCCTAACCAGATCGACTTTTTCTGCAGCTCTTTGGCGGTCTCTTGGGCAAACAGCAGCAGTGTTTTGCCATAGCCTCTGCGCTTATGTTCTTTTTTGATATAGATTCGTTCAATTTCCAACCCCTCTGGGGCAATCGCTTCCGTTTGCGCCTCACCCCAGTTAAGTTTGATATATCCTACGGTTTGATCATTTTCTTGTAAAAAATAAAACGCCGATTGCGGATTTTCTAACTCTCGGGTCAGTTTCGGCAGATTGTAGGCTTCTTCTAGATAGATACGAGTATTTTCCTCCGTATTGAAAGGAGCAAATGTATCGTAATAGGTGGATACGCTGATTTCTCCCAATTCTTCTAAATCTGCCAAAGTACATCGTTTGATAGCCATCAAAACGCCTCCTCATTTTTTCAAGCTATTCTATCACATCTCCATCATCCCTTGCAAAAGCAAAAAGGACAGACAGCTTTCCCCACTGTCCGTCCTTTCATAGACTTACTCTTTTATAACCAAGAGCCAGAAAACTGATGGATCACCATCGTACTCGGATCTTCCTCGACCTCACCAGTGATATAGCTTTTTGGTGAAAACGTCATTTGCGGGAAGATTTCTACACCCTTAACGGTTTGTCGTTGATTATTCAATTCTAATCCGTGGTTTTGCAACAGTTCCGTCACTCGGATCACATTGGTGACGACATCTTCCGTTTTTTCTGCCCGGACAAATTTTCGGTCATCGTAATCGTGGTACCATTCTTCCATAAAGGGATGATGCGGCACCGCTCCAATGATCCCAGTAGAAATCTTGGTTTCGATCTCAAAGCCCATAAATGCCTCCAGTGTCAAGAGCTCATCTAAAGGTTTGACCACCTCGATATCGGTATCCATATAAATACCGCCTTCTGTCACTAACGCATACAAACGAACCACATCTGACACAAAGGCCCATTCTTCTTGGTCATAGGCCTCTTTTAGATAAGGACCGAATTTTGAAAGGTCGATCGTTGATTCATCCCAACGTTTGATCTCATAATCCGGACAATATTTTTTCCAGGTATCCATGTATTTCTTTTCTTGTTCACCTAATGGATTGCCGCCAAACCAGCAATAATGAATAATTTTTGGAATCATCAATCTCTCTCCTTTAGTTTATTGGTCTCTTTTAAGTGTAGCTGATTTTGCAATTGTTTCAAAATCATATACACTTTTTTCAGCGAAAGCAGTTGCTCCTGCTCCTGGGCATGATCAGAAAAATCCATTAAAAAAAGCACCAGAATCAGCGATTCTAGCGCCTTTTTGAGGGATTACTTATAAATAGCGATTGTCCCGTAAAACGGCTTTTTTAATATCTGCCACCGTTTGCGTCCCCGCAAGCTGCATGACCATCTCCAATTCTTTTTTGAAGAAATCAAAGACTTGTTGAACACCGGTAGCACCACCTAGAGCCAACCCATAGATCACTGGGCGGCCGATCGCCACTAGATCTGCTCCGCAAGCAATCGCTTTAAAGACATGCTGTCCTCGCCGTACCCCGCTATCAAAGACGATCGGCGCCCGACCTGCCACTGCTTCAGCCACGATCTGTAAGGAATCAAAGGAAGCTGGACCACCATCCAATTGGCGTCCCCCGTGATTTGAGACCCAAATCCCTTGTGCACCTGCCCCTAAAGCTCGTTCCACATCTTCTTCTGATTGCACCCCTTTGACATAAACTGGCAAGTCAGATTCTTTGGCGATAAAAGCGACATCCTGGGGACTTAATTTTTGTTTTGAGGAGCCGTAAACGGCATCCATCGTTTGTCCGATCCCTGATTGATAGGCCTGAACGATCGGCATTGCCAACGGAAAGGTGAAGCCATTGCGGCGATCCGTTTCTCGATTGCCCCCCACAGTTGCATCTGCGGTCAAAACGATCGCTTTGGCGCCATTGCGTTTTGCCATCGCCAAGATGTCTTTATTGATGCCATCGTCTTTACTCATATAAAATTGGAACCACTGCGGCGCTTCTTGGCCACCAGCTGCTCGGATTTCTTCCAACGTACAAGAGGCATACGAACTCGCCGTATAGATCGTGCCAAAACGTGAAACCCCTTTGGCTGACGCTTGTTCTGCCGCAACATTTGCTAAGCCGTGGGCGGCAACAGGCGCCATAATGATTGGCGCTGACAACGTATCACCGCCAAAGGACAACGTTGTGTCCGGTAATTCAATGTCCTTTAAGACATGAGGAATGATCAATTTGTGATTGAAGGCGCGTTCATTTTCTTGATAGGTAAAAATATCCCCCGCACCACTGCTGATATAGCCATACCCACCTTTAGGAATCACTTCCTCTGCCGCGATCTCCAAATCGCGCATATTGATAAAATCGATTGCTCCTTCTGCGGTACTTGCTTGATAAATTTTTTCCATGCCTTTCCCTACTCTCCAATAAGATAACGTTTACATTTTCATCCTACCCCTGATTGCAGGATCACGCAACTCATTCGCTCACTCCTACTCAACACGCTGCTTTTACTTTCCCACTCAAGACAGCCCTCCATTTGAGTGGGCTGAATTATTTTTATGTTCGTGAGAAATATTCTGCCAACAACAACGGCTGAATCGTTGGATATGTCCAGTTGGCAGGCGGCTCTGCCATTACATAGATTGCTTCGATTTCTGAGGTCAATTCATCCTGCAAGTCCGTGATCTGGGCTTCAAACACCAAGCCGTAATCGGTCTCCCCGTTTTTTTCTACACCATAGATAAATAACGGTTCTAGGGTAAAGTGCTTGGCGCCTGTTTCTTCTTTTAATTCACGGGCAGCACACTCTGTGATGCTTTCTCCTAGTTCTCGCTTGCCTCCAGGGATCTCCAAGGTGTCTCGTTCTTTGTGTTTGACATAGACGAACTTTTCTTGGTACTTGCTGATGATCACGGCAAAAACTAGCTGCTCTTCTGCGATCTTTTCAAGCTCGAATATCGTTACGTTACTCATTTTTCTCATTCCTTTCAAAAAAGCAGACATGCTTCTAAAATAAACAGTCGTTAAATCAAAAAAAGTGCTGATCCCTTATGGAAAGGGTCAGCACTTGCAACTTATTACTCTTCTTCTTCCGCCATGAATGTGTTGAAGACTTCTTCAATCATATCCCATTCTGCTTCTGTTTCGATCTGTTCTAATTCACCTTCAGAACCGTCTTCGTTTTCAATATAAGCGTACGCTTGTAATTCAACGTCTTCTTCTTCTGGTACGCCTGCTGGATAAAGCAAGACGTAGTTGCGGCCGAATTCTTCCGTACCGTCAACCGTTAATAGAATTTCGTATAAAGTTTCATTTCCTTGATCATCGATTAAAGTAATGTGTTCATGTCCTTCATGATCGTGATCGTGGTTATGATCGTGTGTATGTTCTGACATTTATTTTCCTCTTTTCTGTAAATTAAAACAGCTGTTTCCCAGCACCATCTAAATAATTCTGCAAAATCATGACTGCTGCTAATTTATCAATCACTTTTTTTCGTTTGGCACGCGATGTATTCGCCTGTTCTACCAGCATTCGTTCTGCTTGAACGGTCGTCAGACGTTCGTCTTGGTAAACGACCGGCAAACCGAATTGCTGTTCGATCGCTGCGCCGTAAGCCATAGAAGCTTCCGCTCTAGGTCCGATCGTATTATTCATATTTTTAGGTAGTCCTACCACAAAACGTGAGACTTCATATTCTTTCACCAATTCAGCAAGTCGATCATAACCGAAATTGCCTTCATCTTCATTGATGCGAATGATCTCGATCCCTTGTGCTGTCCAGCCCATTGGGTCACTGACCGCCACGCCGACTGTCCGCGAACCAACATCCAATCCCATGATTCTCATTATAGGTTGATCCCGTGATTGCCTAAATAATAACGGATCAGAACTTCCATGATCTCATCCCGTTCGTGACGACGAATCAAATTCCGGGCATCCCGATAACGAGGAATGTAAGCCGGGTCGCCAGAAAGGAGATAACCGACGATTTGATTGATCGGATTGTATCCTTTTTCCTCTAATGCTCGGTAGACGATAGCTAATGTTTCGCTGACTTCTTTTTTACGGCTATCATCAAAATCAAAGCGAACTGTTTCATCTGTAAAACCCATTTCACGACACCTCTCTTTTGTATAGATTTTAGCATATGTTCCTACTATATTGTACTAAACGTTTGATAAAACTACAAACATATGCTTAGATTTTCTCCATTATAACAAAGGTTTATGATGTTTTTATGAACTTTCTTAAAAAAAGCTAGAAAGCGCGATAGACATACTGGTTTTCTGGTGCTTCAATCGTCTTCTCTTGGTCTGCTACCACCATCGGCAAGTCCCGTTTGAAGGGTTGATAGTACTTCGATTGGATCGTCCCTTCCACGTGGAGCCACTGGTTATTTTCTGCCGTTGTTTGTTGTGGTAATTCCACTCGCAAGCCAAAAACGCCTGAATCAGCCACACAATGGATAATGCCAAAACGAAACAAAAAGATTTCATTGGCATCATCTTGATCTGCATGGTACACAAATCCATCATAGGTGATTTTCTTGCCAATAAATTCGCTCGGGTACGTATAGATCAACTCCATGACTTCCAAGTAATTTTCTTCCGTTATCGCAATCGTCTCATCTTTGGCGTAACGTGCCAATGCTGCATCCATCTGAGTGTCATAATCTTCTTTGTTAAAATAAAGACTTGTATCGGGTTTCAGATATTGGGTCGTCATTTCTGGATCCCCCACAGATTCTTCACTTAGGGGGAAATTAAACCCTTTTGCTTCAACGATCGTCGTATCCAAGCTAACGGTGGGGAAAAAGAGACCCACGATGATCGGTAAGGCTAATAGAAAATACGCAATCACTCGTTGGTGTTTTTTCTCTAATCCATGCTGGTGCTCATCGTCATGATGATGCTCGGGCTCTTGTTTGACCCAAAAATACAGCTGGACCAAAGCCAATAATAAAGAAATGATCATGGATAAAATAGCGAGATAGCGATAATGAATGTTGATAAACTGATTGAGTTTACCCGTCACTTGCAAATACATCATCAATTCAAAATAGCCTGATAAGATCAAAAAACGAACCATTCTTTACACCACCCATGCATAAATTGAAACGACGATTGCGACTAAACCAACTAAAGAAGCGATAAAACGCCCCGAAAAGTACCGCTTCATCATCAACAGGTTTTTAATATCTACCATTGGACCAAAAACCAGGAAACCGACGACTGGTCCAGTGCCGAATAAACTCAACAACGAAGAGCCGATAAAGGCATCTGCTTCGGAACATAGGGATAACGTTAATGCTAACAGCAGCATGACGAAGACCGCTAACAGCTTCGTGGAGCCTAATGTCAGCATCAAGCCAGTTGGCAGATAGGTCTGCATCGCTGAGGCGATCAACGCACCAATGATCAAATAACGCCCAGTATCGAAAAACTCATCCAAACTATGCTGCAGCAAATGACGAATCTGCCGAAGGAGCGGATGACTGCTCTTTTCCGTTTGATGGTGGGCGTGATCATGCCCCTGATGGTGTGGGTGAGCTGCCTGCTCATTCCCGCCACTTAATTGATTGGCAAGCCGTGTTTTTAAGATCTCTTGTTTGTTAAAATACGCCAGCCAGATCCCCACGACCATTGCGACCAATAAGCTGCCCAGTACACGCAAAAAGGCGAACTTCGCGGAATTTCCAAAGGCAATGAATGTAGAAAAAATCACGATAGGATTGATGATCGGTGCAGTCAGCATAAAGGCAAACGCCGTATACACTGGCACCTCTTTTTTTACGAACTGATTAACGATCGGTACGATCCCACATTCGCAGGAAGGAAAAAAGACCCCCAGACCACAACCAACTGTGATCGATGCCAATTTGTTTTTTGGTAAGAGTCTCGTGACTCTTTCTGGCGTCAAGAAGACTTGTAAGGCACCTGAGATCAAGCAGCCCAATAGGACAAACGGCAAGGCTTCAATGACGATAGATAAAAAAATAACACTCATTTGCAGGACAGAATTCGGTAATGCCTGAAACATAACTTTAACCTTCTTTATCAATAAATTCGAAACGCTGGAATTACTATACGTTTTTTCCTTTTTTTATACAACGTTTTTTTTAAAGCAGCCTATTTTTTTAATCGTTGCTTTAGATTTCCCTTATCTTTGAATCCTTCTTACTCACCTAAGCGATCAGCTGCTAGCAGATATTTTGACTTTTCCTCAAGAACAGCGTACATTTTCCATGGAGGAATGACTTATGCAAAAAAATCAACCGATCCAAGAGCAGCTCGCCCAACAACCGTTGGCACTACTCTATCTCTCTCAACCGAATTGCAGTATTTGTGTTGCGGACAAACCACGCATCCAAAAACTGGCACAAACCCAGCTACTCCCCCTATTTACCATCAACACGCTGGCAGAGCCAGAAGCAGCCAGTTTATTTTCGGTCTTGACGGTTCCCGTCGTCCTCTTGTTCGCGAATGGGAAAGAAGTGTATCGTGAAGCCCGCATCATCGATTTCACACGTTTGACTCAACAAATCTTGCGATATCAAGAAGCACTCACAAGCGTTGAAGAGCAAGATTCCTACGAATCACTTTTTGACCAGTTAGACGAGTAAGATCAATGGTGAAAAAGCAAAAAACAGCTGTCAGATCGTTGTATATACTACGATCTGGCAGCTGTTTTGTTGGTTCCTATTTATGTGATGCGATTATTCGCTTAGTGATGGTTCTTCTACTGGTTCTTCATGGGACAAGACGTTGCCTGAATGCAAGAAATAAATCAATGTTTGCAATTCATTGGTTAAGTCAACGTTTTGAATCAGCACGCCTTTTGGTGCAGTGATCCGTGCAGGTGTAAAGTTCAAGATTCCTTTAATGCCAGCTTTCACAAGCTCGTTCACTAAATCTTGTGAATGTTGTGCGGGAACCGTCAAAATAGCCACATCGATCTGCTGGATCTTCACTTGTTCCTTCATGTCATCCATTGGATAGACCGGCACACCATCTACGATTCGACCAACTAGATCTTCGTTGACATCAAATGCAGCACTGATCCGAATGCTGTTGCTTTGGTGAAATTTGTATTTCAACAAGGCGCTCCCCAAGTTTCCGACACCGACTAAAGCTACATTCGTCATGTGGTCTTCGTTCAATGTTTTCGCAAAGAACTGCATCAAGCTTTCAACGTCATAGCCATAGCCGCGTTTTCCTAATTCACCAAAGTAGGAAAAGTCGCGGCGGATCGTCGCACTATCAACTTGAACAGCTTCACTTAGTTCGGTCGAAGAAACTTTTAATTTGCCAGCTTGGTGCAAAATACGCAAGTAACGATAATATAAAGGCAATCGCTTCGCTGTTGCCTTTGGAATTTGATGATCTTTCAAAGAATACTCCCCCATTGTGAAAAATTCACTTGTGATGAAGCTATCATAACAAATACATTGTTCAAAAATCAATTTGAATGCTCATAATTTGAAATATAAATTTTATAATGGTAAAATCAAACTTTTTCCCAATCGCCGTTTCCCCTAAAATATGATAGACTTGTAGTATTGTAACCTTGATACAGACAAGTTTCTTAAAGATAGGAATGACATACACATGATTTTATTTCAAGCCAACCAAATCGCCCGTCTTTTCGGAGCCGAGGTTTTATTTGAAAATATCCAATTAGAGATTGCCAGCAATTCCCGAATCGCGCTTGTTGGGCGCAACGGTGCTGGTAAATCAACGCTACTGAAAATTATTGCTGGACTCGAAAGTCCTGATAAAGGAACGATCGCTAAAAACAAGACCGCTACGATGGGCTACTTAGCTCAAGATACCGGACTTGATAGTCAGGCCACCGTATGGGAAGAAATGCTAGGAGCTTTTGCAACGGTTCGGCAGATGGAGCAGCGCATGCGTACCTTAGAGATCGCCATCTCCGAAGCAGATCCTGCTGCTGACTCTGGCAATCTCCTGAAAGAATACGACCAATTGCAACATGAATTTGCAGAAAAAAACGGCTATGGCTATGAAAATGAAATTCGCTCCGTCTTGCACGGTTTTCAGTTTGATCCTTCTTTTTACACGCAAGCCATCAATACCCTTTCTGGTGGTCAAAAAACCCGCTTGGCATTAGCAAAAATGCTACTGCAAAAACCTGATATCTTGATCCTCGATGAACCGACCAACCATTTAGACATCGAAACGTTATCTTGGTTGGAAAACTATCTACAAGGATATGCCGGTGCGTTGCTGATCGTTTCCCATGACCGTTACTTCCTAGACAAAGTCGTCAACGAAGTCTACGAACTGAGTCGTCAAAAAATGCGCCACTACAAAGGCAATTACAGCCGCTATTTGACCCTGAAAGCGGAGCAGCTGCAAAGTGAATGGAAAGCCTTTGAAAAGCAGCAAGAAGAAATCAATAAACTGGAAGACTTTGTTGCCCGCAACCTTGTCCGTGCGTCTACCACCAAACGCGCGCAAAGTCGCCGTAAGCAATTAGAGAAAATGGATCGGCTGGATCGCCCGCAAGGAGATGAAAAATCCGCCCACTTCCTTTTTTCTATTGAAAAGCCTTCAGGAAATGTTGTAATGCAAGTAGAAAATGCCGCTATCGGTTATTCTGAAGAAGAAGTTTTATCGGCGCCCATCGACTTAGATGTTCGGCGCAAAGATGCGATCGCTTTAGTGGGACCGAATGGGATCGGCAAATCAACCTTACTGAAATCGTTGATTCATAAAATCCCCTTTATTCAAGGAAAGGTGCATTTTGGCGCCAATGTCTCAATCGGGTACTATGACCAAACTCAATCCGATCTGCATTCAACCAAAACGATCCTCCATGAGCTTTGGGATGACCACAGCACCACACCTGAAGTCGAGATTCGCAATATATTAGGCAGCTTCTTATTTTCTGGAGAAGATGTTGAAAAGCCGATCACGCTATTAAGCGGTGGCGAAAAAGCCCGTGTCGCTTTGGCAAAATTAGCCATGGACCATGACAATTTCTTGATTTTGGATGAGCCAACCAACCATTTAGACATCGACAGCAAAGAAGTCTTAGAAAATGCGCTGATCGATTATGAAGGCACTTTGTTCTTCGTATCTCATGACCGCTACTTTATCAATCGAATCGCCACCAAGGTCGTGGAACTGTCTGAAAACGGCAGCAAGCTCTATCTCGGCGATTACGATTATTATTTAGAAAAGAAACAAGAAGAAGCTGAGATCGCAGCAATGTTGGAAGCAAAAACAACCGAAACCACCCTCTCAGCGGGCAAGCAAACCTTTGTCCAAAGCAAGGAACAGCAAAAAGCCGTTAGAACCTTACAGCGAAAAGTCACCCAAATCGAAGAAGAGCTTGCCACGATAGAAGAAACGATCCAGCAACTGGAACAAGACATGACCGCACCAGAAGCGTTGAATGATCATGTAAAATTGACCGCGTTGAATCAAGCGTTAGAACAAGCCCGCACTGAACAAGAAGCCCTATTAGAAGCATGGGAAAATACTAGCTTAGAACTAGAGGCATTTGAAAGTTGATCGTGGAATCGGTCTGTAGGCCGATGACAAGCGCCCCCTCCTTTGTTTTACTTAAAGAACAGGATGAATACGTAAGATTCGTAAAACAAGGAGGGAAAAATGCAAAAACAGACAGATGTTTATCGAAAGCGTCGGCCAATGATTGTTTTAGCAGGATTGGTGTTGATTTGGATAGGGTTCAATCGAATCTCTCATCACGTGTTGTACGGAGAGTTGTCCGAACACGTGTCTACCGCCGTTGCCTATGATGAGAGTTATGACGACGAATATATTTACTCTCAAGCTATTTTTAGTGATGACATCAATGCTTATTTATGGGAAATGGACATCACGACACCGATTTTCTTGCAGACGAACGAAGAATGGGCCGATAGATCCTATGGCAATGACGGCAGCCAAACCTTAGCAGAAAACGGCTGTGCGATCGCTTCTCTTGCGATGGTTCAATCCTATCTTGAAGGCTATCCCATTTCGCCACTAGAAGTCCTTGATTGGGCAGGAGATCATTATTACGTTGACGGCCAAGGAACGGACTGGCGGATTTTTTCTGACTTTGCCGATGCAAACGGCTACAACTACTATGATCTTGGCACAGATCTAGCCAGTGTTGAAGCTTACTTGCAACAAAATCATCCCGTCATCGTTTCTGTGACTCCAGGGGAATTTACAGATGGCGGCCATATTATGGTCTTAGGTGGAATGATGGACGATCAAGTGTTTGTCTTAGATCCCAATGATGACCCGCAAAAATCCCATTACGCTATCTATTACACACTAGATGAAATCGCTGATCAAAGCTTACGCTTTTGGACCTTCAGCTGATTGATCAAAAAAAGTCCCCGTTCGGGGCTTTTTTCTTTGTCGTGGCGTAGGCAGCAACTGGATCTTACTTTTTTAATAAAAAAACCATTCTTTCTCCCCTTAGGAATCCGCTTTCTATTATAATGGAAGAAAGAAAGGTGTGAAGTCTATGAAAATCGGTATCCCAAAAGAAATCAAGAACAATGAAAATCGTGTGGCATTGCCGCCCTCGGGAGTCTATGAGTTAGTCCAAGACGGACACGAAGTCTTCGTTGAACAAGGCGCTGGTGCAGGATCAACCTTTTCTGATCAAGCGTATCAGGAAGTCGGCGCTACGATTGCTACCGCTGAAGAGGTTTGGGCCTCTGAATTGGTTATGAAAGTCAAAGAACCTTTACCAGAAGAATACCCCTTTTTGCATGAGGGACTGGTTTTATTCACCTATTTCCACGTAGCCGCCAATCAACAGCTTGCTCAAGCATTGATCGACAGCAAAGTGATCGCTGTTGCTTATGAAAACGTCCAGCTGGCGAACGGCACCCTGCCTCTGCTATCGCCTATGAGTGAGATCGCTGGAAGAATGTCTGTTCAAATCGGCGCACAATTTCTCGAAAAAATATATGGCGGAAAAGGGATCCTACTTTCAGGTGTTCCCGGCGTCCGTCAAGGTCGGGTAACGATCATTGGTGGTGGCGTTGCCGGTGAGAATGCCGCGAGAGTCGCCGTAGGTCTAGGCGCACAAGTGACGATTTTAGACGTTTCGATCCCACGCTTACAAGAGCTGGATCGACAATTTTCTGGTCAAGTTCAAACCTTGTATTCCAATCGCTTGAATATCGAACGAACGATCCAATCCGCAGACTTGGTGGTAGGAGCGGTCTTATTGCCAGGACAAAAAGCCCCGTGCTTAGTGACCCGCGAAATGGTGAAACAGATGCCTGAAAAATCCGTGATCGTCGATATTGCCATTGACCAAGGCGGAATTTTTGAGACCGAAGACAAAGTCACCACCCACGACGAGCCAACCTATATCCGGGAAGAAGTTATTCACTATGCAGTGGCGAATATGCCAGGTGCTGTGCCGCAAACGGCAACCATCGCATTGAGCATTGCCACCTTACCGTATGCCCAGCAGCTAGCGAACGATCCTTTAGCAGCGTTGCGAGATAATCAGGCACTTGCCAAAGGGGTCATCGCCTATGAGGGCGCATTTACTTCAAAAGAAGCCGCTCACGATCTGTCATTGCCTTTTACCGATCTATCGGAATTGATTTGAGCCACTCTCCCACAATAAAAACAGCAGCCGCACAAGTAATTCGCGGCTGCTGTTTTGCTTTCTATGAGAATTTCCTTTTTTGGGTAGCATGGGCTTTGGAAGTATGCTATATTCATACTTAAAAAAAATTCGACCTAGACAGGAGGAACACTGTGCTTACTCAACAACAAATCCAAGCATTTCCTAAAGTAGAACTTCACTGCCACCTCGACGGTTCCATTCGTCCAGAAACATTGATAGCCATCGCCAATCAGCAAGAACTACCGATCGAGCAAGACATAGAAGCTGTGAAAGCACAGATGCAAGCCCCCAAGGATTGCCATGACCTGAGGGATTACCTTAGCTGTTTTGATTTCGTTCGGCCGTATCTGCAAACACAAGAAGCGTTAGCTGCCGCCGCCTATGACGTGATGGAACAAGCTGCTCAAGATGGGGTCGCTTATATTGAGATCCGCTTTGCTCCCAGCTTATCGATGGACAAAGGACTTACTTGCAGCCAGACCATCCAAGCCGTGATCGAAGGCATCGCACGAGCAGAAGAACGCTACCCAATCAAAGGCAATGTTTTGGTCATTGGGATGCGTCAAGAAGACCTACCAGCTATTACGGCGATTTTTGATGAAGCGATCGCTCTTACCGATGAAAAAGTAGTCGGCATTGATCTGGCAGGTCCAGAAGAAGATGGGTACGTCCCTGATTTAGCTGCCAGCTATCAAGTGTTCCTCAAGAACCAAAGTGTCCAGCTGACCTTACATGCAGGCGAATGTGGCTGTGTGCAAAACATTTATCAAGCCATCGAAAGCGGTGCGCAGCGGATTGGCCACGGCATCGCCTTAAAAGGAGATCCTACTGCTCAAGCATTTGTTCGAGAACAAAATCGCTGTATCGAAGGCTGTCCTACCAGCAATGTTCATACGCGTGCGATTCCCACATACTCGGCATACCCATTAAGAGAATGGCTGGAGGCCAAGATCCCTTTTTGTTTGAACACCGATAACCGAACGGTCTCAAACACGACATTGACCAATGAATACCTACAAATGGCTCATCATTGCGACATGACCGAATCAGAGATGCGCTTCTTAAACGAAACTGCCGCTCAGCATTCCTTTGCTGAAGCTGCCGACAAAGCGGTACTCTTGAAAAAAATTCAAGAATGGCAATTCTAATAAACATGGACGCTAGTGATCCCCACTGGCGTCCATGTTTTCTTTCCTTCACGCAAAGAAGAGCCGATCGATCCGTGTTAACCCCAAAGCATCGATTTCTAAAAGAGCTCTTTCGTAAATTTCTGTATTCGTTAAAGCCGCACTCTCGTGGGCATCGATCCCAATAATACAAGAGCAGCCGACTTCCTTGGCGATCTTCCAAAATTCAGGATGCGGATAGCCACCGTTCGTATAGCCTGCCAAATTATACTCCAACGGCAGCTGATACTCTTTGGCTTTTTCACATAAGCGGTAGGCAACTTCTTCACAATGAGAATCGAAGGTTTTATAGCCCCGCATGAACACATCTGGGTGTGCCATATAAGCAAAAATTTCTGATTCAATTCCCTGTAAAGAAACACGGAGATAATCTTTGATCGCTTTTACCGAATCCCCGGGTGTATGGTCGTAATAGTGATTGCTTTCGATTTCAGGAAAGTGATTGCCAAAAATCAAATAGTCGATCGACAGCCTTTCTTTCTCTGCAACTAGCCAAGGGATCATTGTTTCAAAATATTCACACTCTAATCCTAATTTCACATCGATTTGTCCTTGGTATTTTTCCCTTAAGCTTTTCACCGATGAAACGTAATCTTCCAATTGCGCAACATCCATCCGCATGGGGGAGACATACCCATCCTCAAAGGGCCAGGGACAATGATCAGCGAAGCCAATTTCCTTAAAGCCAGCTTGGATGGCTTTGATCACATAGTCTTCATCAGAATCCCGTGCATGTTTGCATCGAGTTGTGTGGGTATGATAGTTTGCTTTCCACATGGTTATTCACTCCTTCTTATTACATTTAGGTTAATTTGTTTTTGTGATCGCATTTTAGGTACACTCTTCTTGAGGCGCTATCCTTCAAGCCGTTCGCTATTTTACAGAATCCTTTGTAAGCGGAACCATTTTTTCGAAAAATAGTACTAGCTATCAACACCTATCACTTAGCAACTTCCTCATTCTGGATTTATTCCAGTCCATTTCATTATAGAATTGCGGCTATCCCAAGACAATCAAAAGAAAACTGCAATCGGTTGCTTCTTTTTCCATCACTTCCATTGAGTCGTTTCTCTTGGGACAAATGAATTTTTCAAGAGGACGTGTCTTGGTGCGGTTTTGTCTCCTTGTACCTCTTGAAAAAGTAGCTGGGTCGTCCAATCCACCATCTCCTCTAAAGGTCGTGCGATGGACGAAAGCAAAGGGCTAGTACAAAGACAAACATTGGTGTTTTCATAACCAATAACCTGAATCGCTTCACCAATCTTTTTATCCAGTGAATGAAGGGAACGTAAAGCGCAGGCTGCAAAAAAATCGCTTGCCGCAAAAATGCCATCGATAGAAGGCCATTGACGAAAAAGTTGATCAAAGGATGTTTGCGTGACATTTACAAAATCGAGTATGACCTCGTGAACATGGATCTCTGGGTATTGGTCCATCACTTGATAAAAACCAGCTGATTTTTCTTGAACGGAATGTAATGTCTTTGGTCCATTAATGAAGAGGATCTCGCGACAACAATTTTGGCTTAAGATCTGTGCTGCCAACTGTCCACCTGAGGTATTATCCGCAGAAACGGAGGATACTTCATCGCTAAGGACTCTACCCACACTCACTAGAGGTAATTTGAGAACCTTTTGCAACAACGGACCTTGCGTACAAAGGTTGGTACATAAAATTACCCCATCAATATTATTTGCGAGAAACAAGTTCAAAAAATAGGTTTCTCTTTCAGGATTCCCTTGTGTGGTACCAATCATCAAACTATAGCCTTTCTCAATCAGTTGCGACTCGATTCGGGTAATAAATTGATTATAAAAATCATTTTTCAAATCATAGATCAGCAAGCCTATCATCTTTGAGGAATTGTAATAAAAGGACCGTGCTAATTCATTTGGTACATAATCAAGTGCTTGAATTGCTTCTAGCACAATCTGCTTTGTTTCTTCATTGACATATTTTCTGTTATTGATCACTCGTGAGACGGTGGTCACAGATACATTGGCAAGTTTTGCCACGTCTTGCATGTTTGCCATTGGTTCCTCCTTTCGCTCTTTTACATGTCTCGTAAATATTAAATCCTTTTCCATTTGATCCATTATCCGAATGCAACAATCTAAAATACTTCTTTTTATTCTATAATAACAAATTTTACATCATATTTTTTATTTTTATGAAAATAAAAAAGTTGTTTAGATGAAATCTCATCATAAACAACTTTTCTATGCTAGATAAAATTTGCATTCAATGCCAGCGTTTTTTAAGAAAACAAGAAAACTACTCCCGTGTTCTCTTACACAATCATCTACACAAACCCCCAGCTAATTTTTTAAATCTAAGCCTTCAATCAACGCCACCGCACGATCGATCCCAGCGTCTTTTGTTTCTTCTAGCACCACGTAACAGTATGGCTTGTGTTTGATCAGAAGCTGTAAAATTTCTGAATACCGTATTTGTCCTTCGCCTAATGGGACAGGGATCACCTCTTCTCCCGAGAGTTCAAAATCCTTTAGGTGCAAGCAGACGATTTTCTCTCCGAAAAGAGTAAATGCTTCTTCTTCCAATGCGACTTGATCAGCAGCCGTTTTTGCGGTGATCAAATTCGTTGGATCGTAAATGATCCCTAAATAATCAGAAGGAACACGTTCAATCAGCTCGGCGATGCGCTGATTCGAATACAGCGGATGATTCAGTCCGGCTTCGATCCCTACCATGATTTGATATTTTTCTCCCACTCGAACGAGTCGCTGGATCACATGGATCAAGTCTTCAAAAACCTCATCTGAAAAATTCTCTTCACTATATCCCAGTGCGGCAATGACTGAGCCTGTTTCTGAAGCCACCATGCTGGCACCAAAATAACGGGCATGGAATAAATAGCGCTCAAATTTCTGTAAGATTTTTTCTCGTTCCTCTGGTTCGGGATGAATCAAGTTACTATAACAACTTAACAAAGCGATTTGAACGCCTTGTTCTTGGAATTCATTCTTGAAGAAGGTCCCCATACCTGGACTCATCTTTTCAGGAGCACTTAGATCTGGAAAAGACGCATTCAAGGCAAACTGAACGTTTTTTATTTTCTTTGCACCTACCGCTTGTGCTAACTGCTTTGGTGTATATTCTCCTGAGAGGTCATGCCCTCGGATGGCTAAATGAATCATCTGACTCCTCGCTTTCTACTATTTTTTCCCATTCAATAATCAAATTTTCATAAGGTTCTAGCCTATGGTTACCCCGCGCCAGCGCTTCACCTGATAAGCGTTCGAAACCGGGGAGATGTAAGGTAAAGTCAGCTGTCGTCATCCCTAAGTTACTGATCCAGAGTTGGACATGGGTCGCTGACTCTCGGCGATACTTCATCACACCTTCCGAACATTTGATCAACTGGCGCTCTGATTCATAAGGGAAAAGTTCTTTGCGACAAAACGACTGCCATATCAAACTGTCTGGTAAATTGCTAGGTAGCGCACCTAAATAGATGATCTCTCCTTGAGCCAGTTGTTTCTTAGCTAGTAGCGTTTGGTCATTCCCTCGTCCGATCGTTTCCCAATCTTCTGGGCAGTGAAAAACTGTGACCAAATGATCCAAAGGTTCTTTTAGGCCGTCATAGGTTAGCTGATAAGTCAGTCCTTTCACCGTAAACTGCTGGATTTGGTCAAACCCGAGCCATTCTCCTAAACGATCTAAGCCATTCGTCGCTGGCCACGCCAGCTCTTTTGTCCGATCCCCCGTCATCGGGCCTAAAATCAGCTTGCCTCCTGCTTCAGTAAAGGCGGCAAATTTTTTCAACAAGGTAGGACTGATCCAACGAACAAATGGGGCAAGAACAACATCATACTCTTCTAACGGACTATTTTCTTGAATGATTTCTACACGAATTCCTTGCCGAATCAGACTGCCGTAAAATTCGGTAAACAGGCTGCGATAATCATAAACACCCCCATGATCGATCGTGTAAAAACGTTTCGAGTAATCCGAGTAGATAATGGCTATTTTTGCCGATACATACTTCGTTTCCGCTAAAAGTGGTGCGATCTGTTGTCTTAGTTCGCCAATCCGAACTACCTCTTCATACCCACGATCTGGCTCTCCCCAAGCAGTTAACACGGCACTATGGGGTTGCTCCACACCATAGCGATGTCCACGAAAATGCCAAAAGCAGAAGGATTTCAAATTACCAGCATAGCCAATGAACGCTTCACTTGTGACAAACCCATGAGGACGAGGTGCCGCATAATTTTCAATATGACCTGCATTGGCAGTACAAGTTTCTAACAATAACATTTCCTTGTTGCGCGGTTTGACATTCCGCCAACGATCCAAGTTCATCGTATACGCTGGATAGTTGTCTGCCGGTGCATACGTATCAAAACCAGCAATATCTAAATCAGCAAATAGCTCATCATTTTGCAAGTTAAACCCAAAAGCGGAGTTATGGGTAATGGGTAACGCGGTCTCCATTCGGATAAAATGACAAAGATCATGCGCAAACTCATTCAACGTATCGGTGGTAAAACGGCGAAAGGCATTCATCAAGGAAGAATTATGCAAAAATGGGGTCGTTAGCGGCAAGACGACATCCTCAAATGCGTCATACCACTCACTCCACACCTTCGTTCCCCAACACTCATTGAGGTTAGTCACGGATTGATAGCTGTCTTTTAAATACGTATGCCAACGCGTTTGGCACGTCGTACAGTAACATAGATCGACATGACATTTAAACTCATTGTCCAATTGCAACATAACGACATTTTCATGTTTTTCGGCAATCTCAGCGATTTTTCTCGTCAAACGATAGGCATAACGGCGAAAGTCCTCGTTGTTTGTACAGACATGCTGTCTTGAGCCGTGATGCATCTTCGTTCCATCTTGGTTAGTGACCAATGCTTCTGAGTACTGTTTTGTAAACCAGCGGGGTGGGGTCGGCGTTGGAATACATAAGCAAACATCGATGCCATTTGCTTGGTACTGTTCTAGCGCACGTTCCAACAACGAAAAATCATATTCTCCAGGTTGAGGCTCCAAGTCGCGCCACATGAATTCCCCAATTCTAGCAAAATTCATGCCCAACGTTTTCATCGTGTGACTATCACTTTGCATGATTTCTTCCGACCAGACTTCTGGATACATGCAGGCGCCGTAATAAATATCAGGAAACAGTGGTTGCTCATGGAAAAACGCCTGTAGACGAATCGCTACATAGCGAGCGATCATATGCGCCCCGAGCTTTGAAAAGTGGGTATCATCTGCGAGACCTGCAGGATAATTGGGGTGCTCATTCGGTGCTAACCAAACAAAGAGTGCCTTGGAAGCTTCTAGTCCTAATGTGTCATAATAATGATAGGTATAGCGATTTAAATCAAACAAAACTACTTCTTCCGTTCGACTAAGTTCTCTTAAGACAGGTAAAAATGCTGACAACGTATGCGCCAATCGTCCCTCTTCTCCTACCCGCCGTTCAACAGGTGTACACAGGATCGGGATTCCTGCTTTTTCTTTGATTTGACGGATCATGTCTGTCAAATGAGCAATGTACGCCTCCATCGTGACATGATTTTTCTCTTTTTGGTCATTATGTCCAAATTGCAGTAGGACGACTGTATTCGGTTCGACTTCTTGCAGGAGTTGCTCAAACAACCCTTCTTCGATAAACGAACGAGTCGTACTGCCGTTTTTTGCAAAATTGTGTACGTTTACTTCTGGGGATAGATAGCTTGGTAAGGCTTGTCCCCAGCCCATCATTGGCTGTTGATCAAGGGGATAATCCGCCATGGTTGAATCTCCGCCTAGAACGATTTTCATTTCTTTTCTTCCTCCATCTATTTACTATCCGATTTCCAACAGCTTTGACAAGTCTGCTGGTTTTCTTGCTGAACTTAAGCTGTATTAGAAATCGCTTTCTTTTCTATTATACAAAACATTGGCTGACGAAAACATAGAAAAATCAGAGCAAAAGCTGCGAAAATACGAGCTTTTCCGCAGCAACCAACAGTGATCAGCTCTGACCTTTTCGATATTGTCCTGGGGTCATTCCCGTGCACTTTTTAAATAAACGATTGAAGTAACTGGGATTATACCCAAGGTTTTCTGCGATTTCATTGATTTGGTGATCGGTTTCGAGCAGCTGCCGTTTTGCTTCTACGATGCGAACGTTGGTTAAATAATCAATAAAGTTGACCTGCTTGGCACGCTTGAACTCCTTACTCAAAAAGATTGGGTCTACTTCGAAACGATCCGCAACATATTCTAACGAAATTTGTTCATTGCGAAAATCAGATTGGATGTACTCCGCTACTTTTTGGATCATTTCACTATAAGAATTAGCGACATTTTCTTGCCAGAGGATGGAGACGGGCTTTAAGAAATGATGGTACAAAAAGGCTTGGATCTGATTGATGTCTAAAAGTCGTTCGATTCGCTCTAACACAACCGTTTTCGATACATAATCCGTTCGTGAGACACCATTTTCATTTAAAAGGTAATCGACTTGATCATACAGTCGATTGACCACATAGATCACCGCAGCCTGTTGATTGTTTTCTGCCACGACCTGTTCCAAAAACCGCTGGACACTTCGTTGCAATTCTTCATGATAGCCACTTTTCAGCGCTGTTAAAATCAAGTTTTCTTGCGAAAGAGAATACTTCGGCAGCGGACGCATTTTCTCTCCTTGAAGCACTTGATTTTCGGGAATCAACCGTTGCAGATGGATTTGCTTTTTGAGACGTTGGGCAACTTCAGGCAACTTGCGAATCTCAGTTTCTTGTTGCGAACTAACGATGGTGACATAACGACAGACGATCAAATTGATTTGCTTGGTGACCATCGTGAAGTAATCTGTCAGTTGCTGCTCTTGATTGACCACAAAAACCAAAATCCGCCCTTCATTTGACGAAACGATGGTTGATTCTGGGAAAAACATGGCTGTGACATCCGTTATAATGTTTTCTAGCGCAAACAAAATGTGGGTTTCATCTTGTGAATTTGCTTGATTGCTTAATAGATCATTGAGTTGGAAATAAAACAGGCGATACCCTTGGTCACTTAAGCGCCAGTTTTTTTGCTGCAGTAATTGTTGCGATTCTTCCTCTGACAAATAGCCATAATACCCTTCCATCAAATGTTGGATCACTTGCCGCTTCAGCGAATCTTGAAAGCGTTCCGCCTGATTTTGTAGCAATCCTTTTTCCCGACTTAATTGTTGCCAACGGTCCACCAAAAACTCCAGATCGTTTTCTTTTTTCCATTGGGTATTACCAAAGAGCTGATCCATCGTTTTTTCAAAAGGTTGGTATTGTTTTTTTGCCAAAAAGAGACTCATGACTGCCACACAAGCAATAAAAAGAATACTTACGACGATCAGCACTCTAGCCAAATGAGTGACTGGCTCGGTAATCAATGCTAAGGGAACGACGGTATAAAATGTCCATATTTGGTTGAGTCGCGTACTGTTTACGGCGATCATGCTATAATCATTGCCATTGATCGATTCGACCCAGGTTCCTTGATGCTCCTCACTCAGCGGTTGGATAACATTCGCTAAGTTCTGATCGCCAATAAAACGAAAACTCTCATGATTAAAGGAAATCGCTGCGAGACCATTTTCAATTTGAGTATCATAAAAATACTTTAACAATGATTGCTCGTCGATCGTTGCAACTAAAAAAATTTTAGGCTGATCTTCACCTTGGCTATCAATGTTTTGTACAAAAATCAATTCATCCTCTTCTTCAATGATCTTCCACTGATACTGCCTACCATTATCGATCCGATAGCGTTCAAATGCTGTTTTGGTTTGCTCGAGCGTTAATTCATACGTGCCGCCACTTTCAATCCCAAAGGGCGCCTCTCCGAGCGAATAAATACCGATTCGATTGACATAATTGGAGCTATTGGTTAAGTAAAACAATTCTTCCGACAGCTGGATCAACGTCTGATAATTCGTCGTTTCCAATAAATCTTCTTGGTAGCGCCTTTGAAACGATTGCCCCCAAACGCTTAAAGTCACTTCCAGCTGCGAGAACTGTTGGTTGATGTTACTAACGATTCCTTCGACTTGGCGATTGTTTAGTTCTTGATACGATCGTTGTAATGGTCCGATCAAATAGGCATGCAAAAAGATTGCAACGGCTAATAGCGGCACGACGATCCATAGACTGGCTAGCTGCAGTTTTCGATGAAAACCGCCTGTTTTAAAGTACTTCATTCCCAAACACCCTTGTAATAGATTTTATGTAACAAATTGTCATGCGAAAAAACGCATGACAACCTATCCACAACTATTGAAGTGTATCATCCTTTGACGGATCCAATCAGCATTCCTTTGGCAAAATGTTTTTGCAAAAACGGATAGAAGATCAAAATTGGTAAAGTCGCCACAATGATGACTGCAAATTTGATTCCTTGTTCAGGCGGCACATAGTTGGGGTCCATACTTGCTAACGCATTGGCACCACTGGAGGCCATCGTGATCTGTCTTAACAATAACTGAATCGGCCATTTTGCTGAATCGTTGATATAGAGCAATCCACTCATGAAGTCGTTCCAGATACCAACGGCGTAAAAAAGGGTGAAGGTCGCGATCACTGGTTTTGATAAAGGCAAAATGATTTTCCATAAGATCCCTAGTTCCGTACAGCCATCCATCTTGGCGGATTCTTCCAATTCGATCGGCATTTCTTGGAAAAAGTTTTTGATGATCATTAAGTTGAACGGATTGATCGCGATTGGCAAAATCAATGCCCAATAAGAATTGATCAGTCCTAAATTTTTCACCACGATAAACGTTGGGATCATCCCACCTGAAAAGAGCATTGCAAAAATCACGAGATTCAACAAGGTGTTCCGTCCTTTTAGGTGCTTGCGTGATAAAGGATAGGCAAAGGTGAAGGTACAGAAAAGCTGCACCAGCGTGCCAACGATGGTAACGCCGACCGTTACAAGCAAACTACGGATAAAGGTGTTGGTTGAAAAAATAAAGCGATAGGAGTCGAGACTGATCTCATTTGGCCATAAGAAAAACGAACGTGTGGTCAATTCTAACTCCGTAGCAAATGAACCTGCGATCACATAAATAAAAGGAATCACCATGAATAACCCAATCAATGCCAAAAATAGCGCATTAAAAATGTCAAATATTTTCCCTGCCTTCGTATTGTGTAAAGTATCCATCTTTTTCCTCCTTAGTATAAGCCGCTTTCGCCAAAGCGTTTCGCTAATTTATTGGTACAAAGTACGAGGATGATCCCAACGATCGATTTAAATAATCCGACGGCTGTTGAGTAACTGTAAGCGCCATTGGTGATCCCCATCATATACACATACGTATCAAAAACATCTGCTACTGTTCGGTTCAACTGATTGGTCATCAAGAAAATCTGATCAAACCCAGTAGACAAAATCGACCCGATCCGCATGATCAGCATAATGATGATCGTCGAACGAATCGCAGGCAAAGTGATGTGCCACACACGACGAAAACGTCCTGCACCATCCATGATCGCGGCTTCGTATTGTTCCTGATCCACACCTGATAAGGCAGCTAAATAAATAATGGTCCCCCAACCGATCTCTTTCCAAATCGATTGCATTACGATCATGGGGCGGAACCATTGCGGGTCTGAGAGAAAGTCGATTTCAACGCCTGTCAACGAAGCGATAAATTGAGTGATCGCTCCATGATCGATGTTGAATAAGATATGCCAAAGACTAACGACGATCGTCCATGAAAGAAAATGTGGTACATAGACGAAGGTTTGAATGGTCCGCTGAAACAGCTTGTTGCGCAATTCATTCAGTAACAGTGCCAAAAAGATGGGTGCTGGAAACGAAAAGAAGATGTTTAAAAAGGCAATCATCAACGTGTTCCACAAGATCCGAAAGAAATCAGGATTATTGAAGAAATCCATAAAATTTTGTGTTCCGACCCATGGACTATCTGCGATTCCTAAAAAAGGCACATAATCTTTGAAAGCAATGATCAACCCATACATCGGTGCATAACGAAATACTGCAAAATAGATGATCCCGGGAATCGTCAAAATATAGAGCCATTTATTTTGTTTAAAATGGTTGAGAAAACTCCCCCATTGCTCTTTCGTTTTCGGCACTTTTTTTATTGTTGTTTCCATTCATTCTCCTCCTCTAACTCCGCTCCGATCAGTGCTAAACAACAAATCGTATTTAGACCCCACTGTGACAACACATTGGTCGATACCCACGGCATTTCTTTTATTTTTTTCCACGTTGTCGCTGCTTCAATGGTCGCTTCGATCGGCAATGGAACACCCGATTTGTCATTATCAAGCAATAACTGCCAAGCCCTTTGACTGATTGCTTGATCGTTACGCACTCGCCCAGCAAAGGCCATCATCGTCGACGCAAACATTGGCCAGGCAAAATGAGGTTCCGTCAGTCCCCCGTTTGATTCTTCTGCTTTTCTCTCAGGACTCAAGCTATAAAACCAGCCAAACTCCCCTAACATCTCTGTCCACTCGGGGTCTTCCAGCACTTGAGCAAGTTCTAACCAAACTTGCGGCGCCCCAAAGGAGATGACCATGTGATAGCCGCCAAAATTCCCAGTTCCCATATAAGATAAGGTTTTGTCTTGTGGATCAAATAACACTGTGGGACCAGACAATAGGCGCTGGGGCATGGCTTTGATGCAGGTGATGCCGGTGCGAATTTTTTCAAGGTAAACAGGATCATTCGTCCGTTCCCACTGGGTAAACCAGTTCGAGACTAGCGCAGCCCAATCTGGTCCGATGCGAATCGGTATCCGCTTCGTTTCTCGTTCATAAAACTCGCGCATCGGTGGTAACGCATCAAAAGCATAGGTTTCATTGTCTTTGACTTGTTCCATAATCTCCCCAATGCGTTCATCCGCTGTCAAATAGTAGTAGTAGCGATGGAGACCCGCCATTGAAATTCGAACTTCTTTTGCTTGGCAGCCCCAATGAACGACATTATGCCGTGACCCTAATCCTTTGTATTCACCAGCATGATACTGATCGACTTCTGAAGTATGTCTCGTCATGCTTTCAGCCAGATAGTAGACGCTTGGATCACCAGTCCGTAAGAAATCTAGCCAAAGCCACATGTTAGGGACCAATTCAGTGTTTTGCCAAGCGTACCCACCAAGATCGTAGCGCCATTGGTGTCGAAACTGATCATAGGTATGCATGACATCACCATAGTTCCAATAGCCATACCAACTTCTTTGTTGGACTTCTGCTAAATAGAATTGACGCATCTCAGCCAATTGTTGCTCCAGCAACTGTTTCGTTTTCGTTGATTCGTCTGGTAAACTGATCCTGCCAAAAACCTTCGTCTCTTGATAACGCTCTGGCAATGAAACGATCTGGGCAGGTTCTTGGTTTTCTTGAGCTAAGCCCAGCAACACTTCTTCTGACGGGGCTTCTTCATATAGATCCAACCAACAACGCGTCGTATTTGCTACACCAACTGCCGTCGAACGAACCTCTTCCATTCCTTCGTATCCGCTAAGCATATGATCCCGTTTGGAATAGTGCTGAAAATCCATTGGCTTGGCATTCGGTGACCACTGCCACATCGTGATTTGGGTTTCTTTTTGGGTGATGCCTGTCACCTCGATCGCAGATGGTGCTTTTTCCCAAAATTTCTCCATGCTGCAAGCAACGCCGCCGGTTTCTCCCCCAGCGTAAAAGGTACCTGAATAATGCTCGCCATCCCCAATGGGCAACCAACAGTACCCAGCTTCGGTCTGTTTTTCTAATTCAAATGACCGATGATTGATTTGATTGACCCGAAAATTATCCCAAATAGCATTTTCCACCGCATGAGACAGCATCGGCTCGTCCGCTGGGGTCAATGAAACGAGCTGTCCACTGGCTTGTTCTTGATAGGGAATGTTTTGTTGATAGTGTCGCCGTGAAAGTAACAATTGTGCCGCTTCATGATACACAGCATCTGCAATAAATTTGACTTGTCGATTCCAATTTTCACCTGTCAACGCATAATCAAATGCTATCCCCATGCCTTCATAAGCAAGTGGTTTGATGATAATGACCGTATGAATGATTTCCAATTTGCTGATTTCGCGAAAGATACGGAACCGCAAAATAAACTCTTGCACCACTTCTTGATTGATCTCAATGACGCCCGATACTTTGATAACGGCTTTCTCGGAACCATTTTCTTCCAACATCAAGTCCGTTACTTTGGACTGCACCTTTTTGTTTTGGTATTGCAGGATTGCGTGAAGATCTTGCAATTTTTTCTGCCCATTGACCGCTACCCAGTCCAATACATTTTTCCCTTCCCCATGTTTCGGGAAGAAGCCTTTGATCGTACCGTTGTCAAAATAAATACCGTTGTAAGCTTCCCTAGCAATCGCCTGTTTCTTCTGGACACGCTGTTTTCTTTGAAAAAGTAACTGCGTCGTTTCTGCCACCAGACCACTGTGTCCTGTCCATTTCACACTGCCATCTGGCCAGTAAGCCAGTACTTTCGTTTGCAACGGCTCCTCCCCCAGCAAAAACAGTTCCTCACTTAGAACCTCAGGTTGTAAAGCTCCTTTTTCCCAGGGATACCCAAAACTCAGCCCACGTTTTCCCTTAGGTTTATTTTTGAGCCATTTCAATGCCATGTTCGATTTCCTCCTCTTCCCTCTCTGCAGGTTGAACTGCATCGTTTTGTTGCTTTAGCTTTTGTTCATTTTCATCAAATAATTTCAAGTAAATCCCCATTGTGCCAATGATCCACATCCCAATACTTAAAAATGGCAGGAGACCGGGGAGAAAAAAGCTGATCGTACTACAAATCCCAAACCAAAGGACGCCTAAAAAGGTGCCAATAGGTTGAAAAAAAAGAAAGCGTAGCGAAGCGCCTAGGTACTTCTTCGATGGGAGCACATAATATTCGTACATGCTAAGCAATGTATTGATCACAGCGATCGCGACGCATTGGCTAACGATCAATAGGATCAAGCCTGTTTGAGTCAATGCCGCTAAAAATCCTTGCTGGATCACCACCATGGGGCACAAATAAAAGAGAATGATCGGCAAGCCCAAGCGATTCGATCGCCAAAAGTTCCTGCGGTAATACCCAAAGAACGTTTGAAAAAAAGGCGGCGATTCCTGTTTAAGGGTTTTCTTTGCTACGTGGAATCCGGCTTGTACGCTAGGCGCCAGTCCAAAGATGATCCCACCTACTAGTGCACCTATAATAACGGTTACATTTATCAGCAAACAATAAAAGACAAAATCTGCTGCTTGATATGCTTTCTGCCAATTCATCACCGTTCCTCCTCTAAGGAATATACCTTCAAGTCTTTATAGCGGGCCTTCATTGGCGCCATTTGCCGAAATCCGATCGCTCCTTTAGTTAATACGGGACCAAACTGTTCCTCATCAAGGTACCTTAACACCAATAAGTCGTTGATCCAAAAGGAAATCGTTGCACCTACCTTATCGATTCTTAGGTGATAAAACCCTCGGGCATCTGCTACATTCGGAAGTGGGTCTGCGCCTTGAGCGACCAGATGAAACCCATGGCTTTTGCGCAAATTACACGTTTCAAACGCCCGTTCCTCCTCATACTTTCTTCGAAAATAAGAAAGGTGGTAAGCATCGATCCCTCCAGAATGATACTCGGGATATGCCCCGGTTCGTTTGGGTACTCCAGAATCGAAGATCGAGCCACCCTTGCGATTGGCTGCTGCAAAAAAGAGCATACATAAGCCTGGTTCAGCCAGTGGTTGAAACTGCCAGGTGATTCGTAGGTCCGCTGGAAATTGTTGAGGCAGCCATAAAACAAAATGTGGTTGTTTGTTTGATTCTTCAGAATACGTATTCGCCAGAATCATCCCGTCTTGGAAAGTAATTTTGGGCTGTCCTTCAGCAATAAAGTGTTGAATATCTGCTGCTTGATTCAGCGGATTTTCATAGATCAATTTCGCTACCATTTCTTCTTCTCCTTTTATGCGTATATGAGCTACTTTTCTCTTTTCATAGTAAACTTGACCTACATTTCTAACAATTGACTTTTTTTGAATTCCTTGATATCAAGCGTTAGATCAGGGTTTCCACTTGTTTTTTTCCATTTTTTCTTTTCTGATTTCTTACTACCTGTCTCGTCTCACCTGAATAGTACTCCATTTTATTAGCTGAATAATTAGCTGAAAAAAATCATTGAAAAAGAAAAAGGTTGAGAGCAAGATCCACTCAACCTTCTTCGACTGTCGTTATTGTGCTTGATGAAGGGTATTCGTTTCTTCCATCAGCTGCGTGCCTCCTTGATTCTTCCAAAGTTCGATCGCAGCTTCCCAACCCGCTTCATCGATTTGTCCCGCAATAAATTGAACCCGCGCATCACTAATGATCTGATCAAGCTGTGCCCCTTTTGTTACATACGTATCTGTATTATAGGAGGCTGCTGGGTTAAAGACAGCGTGCTCTAAATCAGCTTCCATCAATGACAATCGTTTTTCATAGCTTTCAGTAGCCGCTTCTGTATCAGGCTTAGCAATATAGTACAGGGTATCTTCCGTTACATTCATCCCAATTTGTGAGTACCCTTTGACCGCATTGGCTAACGCTTCAGCTTCTGATCCTTCTAGTGCGACGGACATTCCATCCACTACTTCAAAATTGATTCCTTCGATTCCGTTGTTCAGCAATACCTGTGCTTCTTTATCATTTAATTTATCAAGGAACGTCAACACCTCTTTTAGATGTTCCTCTGTCTGGACACTCGACTTAGGAATCGCCAAGAAACCAGAATAGCCATCTGTCGGTAACGCATTCATCGTACCGCTATTATCTTTTAAATTCCCTGTAAAGACGACGAGGTCTTCTTCTCCAGCTTGTAATAATTTATTACTGATTTGTGCTGCTCGTGAATACGTATCAATAATGATCCCACCACGTCCATTGATAAACGGCTCATCCCATTTATCTGCTGCCATGGTTGCAAAATCACGATTGACATAATCTTGTTCCACCATATCTTTAACAAATTGCATTGATTCTAGGTATTCTGGTTGCATAAAGGATGGCTCTAAAGCGCCGTCTATTTCTTTCCAAGCATTTCCTGCCCCAAACCAAGTAGCTAACACATCGTAAGGACTATTTGAATTGATCGAGCCAGGCCATTGGGGAATAATCAAACCAAACGTATCATTTTCACCATTCCCATCGGGATCGTTCTCAGTAAATGCTTTGGCAACCTCATAGAGATCATCGATCGTTTCGGGTACATCCAAGTTTAAGTTTTCTAACCAATCTTTTCGGATGATCACCGCCGTCCGCATCGCATCACGTTTTCGATAAATTCCGTACACTTTGCCATTCACAGAAGAATTACGCAAAACATCCTCGTTAGATTGAGAGAGATTAGGATAATCAGCTAAATAGTCGGTCAAATCCCAAAAAGCGCCATTTTCTGCTGACTTGATAAATCCTCCTGATTTTCCTTGAATGACCATCACTTCTGGAATATCATCTGAAGCTAACGTAATATTCATTTTATCCTCGTAGGATGTATTGGGTGCCCAGGTAATATCAATGTTTTTGCCAGTGTAAGCTTCTAATTGCTTCAAAATCTCGTTGTCACTTGCAGGTGGTTCAGTTTCAATGTACGGCGATAAAATCGAAATCGTATCATAATCTGTTGTGGAACCTGCTTCCTCCTTCCCACATGCCGACAAAAAGGCGACTGATAGTAACCCCAAACCAAGAATCGTACTTAATTTTTTCACTACTTTTCCTCCTTAGATTTTGTTGTTGAGCCCGATTAAATAAACCGCTTTCAATACCAAAAGCATAACGAAAAGCAGGATTTCCAGCAATTGACATTTTTTGTTAATCGTTGATATATGGCTAGATAGGGAGTTTTGCTCTACATTTGCAGGTATCGTAAATTATAGGAAAAAGAATAAATAGTTCTTCGTGTTCTTAGTTCGCTCAATCAATCTTATTATCGCAGTTTTTCTGATTCCTATCATTCTTAAATTCTAGTTATAGAAAGCATAGCCTAAATACTGAAGTTCTTATTCGTTAGAGCTTTGGGAACATCTTATCATGAAAAAAAGACCAACTCATTGGTCTTCTTTGATAATTCATCAGTTTTTTAGTACTAAGCGGATCACCACTTATTCATATTTGACAGAAAGAGTACTACCGCTCATACACATCATTTTGATCCAAGGTTGGCGCTAACGCAGTGACGATCGTTTCCACCATCTTTAAGTTCTCAACTCCTGCAATCTTGCCGAACTCGTCGGCATGGATGGAAAGATTTTTTAATGTTAGATTGCGGATCGGTTCTGCTGGGCTGGCCTCGATGAAAAAAGCACGCACGCTTTGTTGTCCTGTTTTGGTAGCTTGCACGTTTTCAATAGTAATGTCGCAGACCTTTGCTGGACCTACTGGAATAGCTGGTTGTACCATCAATTTGTGCCAATAGTCGGGAATCTCTTCCTCATAATCAGCTGGCAGTTCTGGATAACTATAATCTGGGTACCAATTTGTTTGTAAGAGAAAAAGAAAGCCAACATCCTTCATCGTTAAATCCGAAGCAGTGACCTTGCGTATAAATCCACCTCGATTGTTGGCGGATTTGATCCGAAACCCTGCGCCAGTTTGCTCAAAGACAACTTTTTGGATTTTGATCTCTTCGATCCCACCCGAAGTTTCACTACCAATGGCAATTCCTGAACCATACCCTAACTGACAGTCTTTGATCGTGATTTTCCGACAGCTTCTTTGCTGGGCTAAGGCTTCTGCCCCACGTCCCGCCTTGATCGAGATATTGTCATCGTTGCAGGAAATGTAGGCATTTTGAATCGTGACTTCTTCACAGGAATCAATATCGATGCCATCAGTACTAGGCCCTTTTCCATTGTCTATCGTGATGCCGTCGATCAATATGTGGTGAGAATACGTGATTTGGGTATTCCAAAAACCCGACTGTACCGACGAAATATCTTTGATGGTTACTTGCTGACTTTCATAAACAAGGATATTTCGTGGGCGCTTGCAATCATAATCTGCTGCCCAGCGTAAGCCTTTCTTTGCGTAATCCGCCATCATCCCGCTGGCTTCATCTGTTCCCCAAAACGTTTGCCACCATGTTTCTCCACGACCATCAAGTTTTCCTTTTCCAGAGATCATGACATTTTCTGCGTGAAAAACATTGATCATCGCTGCAGGCCACTTCATATTGATCCCTGCGACCCGATTATCTACTTCGGGATAATCGGCCAGTTCTTGACTACCATACAGAATCGTATCCTCTGAGACAATCAAGTGCACATTGCTTTTTAAAAACAATGCGCCGATTTGATAGGCGCCGGGTGGTGTAATCACTGTTCCCTGCACAGTTGATGCTTGGTCAATTTCTCGTTGCAATAATTGCGTGATGTCTTCCATTCTTGCTTGCCTCCTACGTTTTTGTTTTAAGCTGTTGATAGGTTTGTCGATACCCATGATTGTAAAAATTGCGCATCGCCAACCTTTTTTCATCTATCATTTCGTTGGATAGAACTGAGTGCTTTTTACTGGCGCTGTCCATCAAGTAAAGCGTTCCTCTTGGCACATCTCGTTGTCTTTTCCCATGTGCTTTCTGGCGTCCTTTTTTCCTACATTCTTTACTATAGTCCCCTTAGCGGGAAAAGAAAGTCCTTTTTGATTTCTGGGGATCGTCTTTTTTTGCATCGTCCTTTCTTGTTAGAAAAATGCGCCTTTTTGTCTACAAAAGCAAAAAGGCGCAACCTGTCAAGGGAGGAAATAAGGTGCTTAACTAACTGTTTCTCATTGGGAAAACCAACGCAGATCATTTCCAAAAGCTTGTTCTACGTGAGTTTCTTTTGCCCCACCATGGATAGTTCGACTGTTTCTTGGCAACTTATTGCGTCACTTATAGCCGCTCGATCAATGATCGCTGCCTCTTTAAAGCTGATCTCCTGACACTGTTCAAAAATCATTTTCTTTTGCCCTTTAGCTGATTCAAAGGCAACGGACTCAAAAGCAACGCGTTGGATCGGTGAAACCTGCTGTGCTTGTTCATCGACAAACCCTTTTAGCTCGACCAAAGGGTTCTGCCCTACGATACAGGTATTCTTGACCAAAATATCCGAAATGATCGGTAACTGTTGGGCTGCCTGACCATCGGCATTGTAAGCAACAGGATGAGCCATGAAACGATCCAACAGGCAATCGATGATCGTCACTTGACGAATATAGCCACCACGATCATTCTGCGCTTTCAATTCTAGCCCATAAAGCGTATTGGTCAGTTGACAATCTCGAAAAGTGATATTTTCGACACCACCAGATTGCTCACTACCAATCGCGATGCCATGTCCCCCTCGAATAGCCAAATCAAACAGCCGAATATTTTTCGCTGGTCTATTGATGTGATTTCCTTCTGGATTTTTACCAGATTTGATTGCGATACAATCATCACCCGTATCAAAAACGGTGTCAAAAATCAGAAGATTTTGCGAAGAATCTGGATCCCATCCATCGCCATTGTCGATGCCTTTGGACTGAATAGTCACCCCATGGGTCACAACGGTGTCACAGTAAATCATATGGACAGTCCAGCATGGTGGATCAATCAACGTCAGCTCTGTCAAATGGATGTTTTTGGCCTGCATCATACAGATCAAACGTCCCCTTACTCGTCTTCCAGGTTTTCCATCAGAAACATATTCTGGATACTGTTCACGGTCTGCATAAGAGTTTCGCATCGCCAGTCCTAATGGATTCCCGCCACCAATGATCGTTCCTTTGCCACAAAGACGGACATTTTCACAAACGATACGCCCTCGATCGCCCCGATCGATATACCCAATGTTGATCAATGAACGGAAGCAAAACAATTCCCAGCCTTCATAACGGCTTAATGGCAAGCCCTCTTGATTCACGCTTCCTAAATACTCGTGAGGGGCAACCCGATATGTTTCTATGTCGAGGCTTGCTTGCAATGTGCCATCTACCTGAAAAATCATATTGCTTTTTAGCTCCAAAGCACCAGAAAGGATCACCGCCCCTGCTGGGATCCAGACAGTGCCATTGCTAGGGCAATCGTTGATCGCTTGCTGGAGAATGGCGGTACTATCTTCTTTGCCTGCGCTATCAGCATGGTAGGGTGCTTGCGTAACATCTAACAAAACACTTTTTTTCTTTGTACGAAAGGTCGTCGTGACTGCGGTATTTGTAAGCAGGCACCCCTGATGATCGAGGCAGATAATCGTTACTTGATACGTTTGATCGGCAGATAAGTTTGTCAACGTCCAATGCGTCTTGTTTGTTGGTCTGGTTTGGATCAAATCGTTGTCTAAAAACAATTGATAACCAAAAATAGCTTGGGCGTGCAGCGGCTTCTCCCATATAAGGGTCGCTTGATGAGCGCCGATCGTGCTTGGTACGACATGAAAATCAATTACTTGAAATGGTTCCATCAGTTTGTCCTTTCTTCAACGAATTCATTCTATAGAAAAAAGATATTCCAAAACAGCGAATATCTTTTTCCACACTTATTTAAGACCAGTCGTGCTGATGCCTTCAACAATGTATTTTTGGAAAATAAAGAAGATGATCAACACAGGCAGCAAGGAGACGACAGACATCGCGAACATCGCTCCCCAATTGGAGGTGCTGCTAGCATCTAGGAACTGCTTTAAGGCAATCGATACCGTGTAGTTTTGCGGACGTGTAAGGTACAGCATCGGCCCGATCAGTTCTTCCCATTTCCAATAGAAAGAGAAGATCGCAGCGTTTGCCAAGGAAGGCTTCATCAACGGTAGAATCACACGGAAGAAAATACCGACCCGTCCACAGCCGTCCATTTTTGCTGCTTCATCTAAATCTGTCGGGATCGCAGAGACGAATTGAACCATCATGAAAATAAAGAAAGCTTGTCCGAAGTATGAAGGAACGGTTACCGGACGAATCGAGTTAAGCCAGCCTAATTGATTGAACCAAAGATACTGAGGCACCATGATGATCTCTTGCGGCAGCATCATCGTGACCAAGATACAAGCAAACCAAAAGCCTTTTCCTTTGAAAGGAATTCGACCAAATCCATAAGAAATGACAGCCGAAGAACAGACCGCCCCTACCATTGAAATCAACGCGATTTGCAACGAGTTGAAAATATAGCGAATGAAGGGAATCCCTGCGATCCCTTCAAACCCCTTGGTAAAATTTTCTAACGTCCAGCTTCGGGGGATCAACTCCGTTGCCGTTCGAAAAATGTCACTACTAGGTTTAAAGGCACTAAACAGCAGCCAGAAAATCGGATAAAGCATCAGTAATGCAGCAACTAAGATCACGGCATCAAAGAAATAATTTTGTTTTTGTTCACGCATCAATCAAACCTCCTCGTTTTCTTTAAACACCCAAAATTTCGATGTTGCGAACAACAGAATCGTAATCAACCCAACGATGACCAGTAAAATCCAAGCTAAGGCTGAAGCATAGCCCATTTTGAAATCGGTAAAGGCTCGTTGATACATGTACAAGGAATAGACTAACGTGCCGTTACGGGGTGAACCCGTCCCATTCGAAATGATAAACGCCGGTGTAAACGTCAAAAAGGCCATGATCGTTTGATAGATCAGATTGAAAAAGATGATTGGCGTCAGGACTGGAACAGTGATATTGAAAAACTGTCTGATTTTTCCTGCCCCATCAATTTCCGCCGCTTCGTAATAATCTTTCGGAATATTTTTCAAACCGGATAAGAAAATCAACATCGACGAGCCAAATTGCCACGCTGCTAATAAAATCAAGGTCATCAACGCTAAGCCAGGACTTTTAAAGAAGTAGATTGGGTCTAAGCCGATCGCCGCTAGCACGCCATTGATCAACCCTGAATCGCCAAAAAGATTCCGCCACATGATCGAGACCGCCACGCTCCCACCTAAAATCGAAGGGATATAAAATAATACCCGATAAGCGCCGCTTAATTTCGATGGGCGGTTGATCAGCATCGCCACTGCCAATGCGACGATCAGCCGTAAAGGGACTGCCAACACAACATATTTCAGCGTAACAGTCAGTGACTGAACAAACTTGGGATCATTCGTAAAAATCGTCTTAAAGTTATTCCAGCCAACAAATTGCGCCTCTGTCAATAAATCATAGTCATGAAAAGACATAAATAGAGAAATCCCCATCGGGACGATAATAAAAGCAAAAAAGCCAATGATGAAGGGTGAGATAAATAAGTAGCCTGTAACCATATTCTGTTTTGATTCTGGTAATCGATTAAACCAGCTTTTGAGTTTCCCAGGTTCTTTTGCCGTGGGTGATTTTGATTGTAGTTCCATAATTTTCACTTCCTACCTCCTATAGTTGATTACGCTTACAAGTTGATTTTAACGAAGTGCTTCTTAAGAATGAATAGAAAAAAAAGCACAGAAATGTGAAAAACTAGAGGACCTATATTTTTTGCCTCCATTGTTTCTCTTAAAAAAACGCCTTTACTGAAAAAGTCAGTAAAGGCGCCGCAGCTATGCTTATTGATAGTTTTCTGCAAAAATTTCTTCGCAGCGTTGCGTAAAGGCATCATAGGTTTCTTCTGGTGTCATCGTGCCATAAGTGATCTCTGCGTACAGCTCTTTAAAGTACGTGTTGATTTCAGCAAACCCAATTGGTGGGATTGGGGATGGATCACCGACGATGTCTGCAATATCATCTAAGAAATCAGAGGACTCTTGTTCTTCTGGTGTCATGTCGGCATAAAGCAATTCTTTGATGGCATCATTGGAAGGAATCCCCCGCTCAGTACCGATGATCTTATTGGCTTCTTCACTATTCACTAAAAAGTCAACAAACTTCGCAGCTGCTTCTTTTGATTCAGAAGCATTCGCGATCGAATAAAAGAACCCTGGTCGATACGCCATCGCCCCGTTTTCTGAGTCAAATGGACGAGCCAAGTTGATCTCGACATCTTCTGCGGCGGAGGCTTTATAGGTCAAGTATTGATTGGACCAAGTCATCATATAGGCTGCTTTTCCTTGTGAAAACGGATATTGATCCATACTGTTGGCATTACTAGTCACTTCTGCGGTTGGCATTGCTTTGGCTTCCGTAAGATCTGCGATAGCCCCCATAAATTCAACCCAGTTTTCTTTGGTAAAACCGATCTCTGGTTTGCCGTCTGCATCGTATTGGTATAGATCTTCGCCTTTAGTACGTAAAAAGTATTGCAAAATCGTACTGTTGTCATTGTTATCATTCCAACCGTAATCACCTGTTGCTTCAGCGATCGCTGCCGTACTTTCTACAAGGTCATCGAAGGTATAATTGCTAAAGTCGATCCCAGTGCCCCCTTGTTCTACCAATGATGGATTGTAGAGCATCGCCATCGTATTGACAGAAGTTGGTATGCCAAAAACTTTTCCATCTAACTCGCCAGTTGCTAAAATCGATTCTTTGATATCATCGGTTTGAATCTCATTGCCGATAAATTGCGACATATCTGCTAATTGATTTTTCGTTCCATATTGCGCAATGTACTGCACATCCATCTGGATCACATCAGGTAATTCTCCAGAAGCCGCTTTTGTCGCTAGTTTTTTCCAATGGTCATCCCAAGAACCATATTCATATTCAACTTTGATGTCAGGATTTTGTTTCTCAAATTCTTTGATTGATTCGATATACTTCTCGTGTCTGACTTCTGAGCCCCACCAGGTAAAGGAAATCGTCGTTTTCCCATCTGCATCAGCTTCTGAGCTTCCGCTACTATTGCCGTTGTTGCCACAAGCTGCTAAGGTCGCACCAAGAAACAACAAGCTCGCTGCTTTTAAAAAAGTTTTTTTCATTCTTCTACACTCCTTTTTGTTTGCGCTTACAAGGTGATTGTAATGGAAATCCCCGTTAATAAAAATGAAAAAACAAGAGCAAATATGTGAAAAACTAGACTGTCGTTTTTGCTGAAGGCTAAGCCTTCACGGGCAATAGCTAGAAAAAAATAGAAAAACAGATGAAAAATGTAAAAAAACAGACATGCTCTATTTTTTCCAATATACTATGCTATACTAGCGTTGAAAAGGCTTACTTTTCAAAAAACAAGGTAGGTGGAAACAATGAAAAAAATACAAACCGGACTGTTTCGTCTTTTTACGGTAACAGCTTATTTTGCTAAATTAAACCTTTTATGGCTTTTCTTTACCCTTTTAGGGTTGGGGATTTTTGGCTTCGGTCCTGCCACCGCTGTCACGATCAAATGTTTACATGATTTTCGTAAAACTGGTCATGACTATTCAGCTGTTGCCTTCTGGCAAGCCTACAAGCAAGCCTTTCGCACCTTTTCCCTTTTTGGCATTGGACTATTGAGTACAGTACTCCTGTTGTTGTTTAACTTACGGATTACTCATTTTTTCCCGACTGAAATGGCTTGGCTGCGTCCTGTCTATTTACTTTTAACGATTCTCCTCCTTTACACTGCATTCATCAGCTTTATGACCTATGCCAAAGCCGAACAACACGCTTGGAAACAGACCTTGTACGTCAGTATCTTTCTAGTCTTTCGCTACCCACTGCAAGGCCTTGCCTTGTTGTTTACCTGGTATTTATTGTTTCTCTTATTGACTGCCAAAACCTCCTTGTTACTCGTCTTTGGACTGGTGATTTTCTTGTTTTTCGCTGAATTTTTTCATGGTCAGATGATTGAAAAAACCAAACAATTGCAAGCAAAGCGAGGCAGTGTCCATGAAGTCCCAGAAGCTGATCAATCACTTTAAAAAGCAGCCTTTTGAGCGACAGTTACATTTTGTCTTTTTTGCGACGGTGGCAATTATCGTCTCATTGGCTGTTCTCCTGACCTTAGTTTGGCGACAAGTCTACATGGCGCAGCTGAAAGAAGCCGCGTATAAAGATGTCTCGATCATTTCAACAAATATCGCCAAACGTTTAACTGCCGTCGAAACCCTCTCTTTTCGCATTATCGATAGTGCACCGATCCAAAATGGCCTACAAAGGATCTTGGCACAAGATTCCTTGCAATCCTTAGAGGCGATCGACCAAAAGAATGCCTTAAGTGCAGAAATCAACGCCCTCGTACGCAATGAATCAACGATTCAAAACGTCTATCTCTTTACCCCAACGAACGAAAACATGATCAACTTTCTAGCCGAGACCGACCATATCTTTAATGGACAAACCATCAAAGATATGATCGAGACTTTGCCCGATAAGCCTGCCAAAGGGAGTTGGTTTTTTGCAAAGGACCTTTCTCAAGGTGTCTACCTGCGAAAAATCTATTCAACAACCGATCTTTCTTTAACCTATATTGGCACGGTGATATTTCTAGTCAATACGTCCTTCTTTCGTAACGAGATCGAAAGTCTTCCCATTGTTTCCGAACAAAACCAATTTTTCATGGCGTATCAGAACCAATTTTATAGTACCGCAAATGACGAGCAAACCCTAGTTGCGGATCAAAATACCTTGCAGCAGAAAATGGAAACCTTCCAGCGATCAATCGGCTCCATGACGTTTGATAATCGCCAGTACTACTATGCGATGGATCGGAAGACGATGCCGAATATGACCTTCATTTATTTACTGCCTGAAAACCAAGTCTTAGCGGATCTTTATAAACTACAAGGCCTTTCCATCGCTGTGAGTTTGCCTTTTTTATGCTTGATTATTGTTGTGATTCGGAAAATAAGCAATCAGCTGACCCGCCCTTTAGCTGACTTAGCTTCGCAAATGGCCGTTCTGCGGAAAACGAAAAAACTGGCCTCTTTAAAAACCCTCGCTGTCCCAGAAAATAGTCAAGAAGAGATCATGGTCCTTTATGAAAGCTACAATACGATGATCGATGAATTAAATGCCTTGATCAAGGACAATTATGAAATGCGTATTTTATCCCAAGAAATCGAATTTAAAGGATTGCAAGCACAATTAGATCCGCATTTTCTCTACAATACGTTAGACTCGATCAACTGGATCGCCATTGAAAATCAGCAGTGGCAGATCTCAGAGATGGTCACCTCCCTTGCCTATTTGTTTCGTAAAAAAATCGATACCAAGTCTGACTTCACGACGCTGCAAGATGAGTTAGATATCGTGCATGCCTATATCAATATTCAAAACGTTCGCTTCGGGAAACGGATCGAGTATATCGAAGTAATTTTGGTGAATGACCTGTCCTTTAAGATTCCTAAGTTACTGATTCAACCATTGATTGAAAATGTCTTTAAATACGCCGTCAATGATATGAAGGAAACGTGTCGCCTCGTCCTTACAATTGAACAACAAGCAACCTTTCTCCAAGTCAGTGTCGCTGACAATGGCCCTGGTTTTAAAGCCAACTTCTCGATTGAAAAAGAAGGCGGCATCGGATTGACCAATATTCAAAAACGATTGCAACTGCATTATGGTGACCAAGCGTCGTTAGCCATCGTCTCCTCGATTCCCTTCAAAAAGACGACGGTGCGCTTTGTGATCCCCTTAAAAGGAGTGAGTGAAACATGAAAAATATCCTCGTTGTTGACGATGAACCCTTGATAGCAAATGGTGTGGCTAACCTCGTTGCTTCTTTTGATTTCCCATTAGTGGTCAAAGGAATTTACACAGACAGTGAAGAAGCCTTGGCATTTTGTCAGCAAAACACCATCGACATCGTGATTACCGACATCAATATGCCTAAAGTCAATGGACTTGCCTTGATCAAAAAATTAAAAGCCATCAATCCTGCGATTCAAATCATTATTTTGACAGGCTTTGGCAGCTTCTCCTTTGCCAAAGAAGCGATGGCTTTAGGGGTCAAATTTTTCCTTGAAAAACCTGTTTTTCCGAGCAAGCTTTCAGAAGCGTTGGCTGAGACGATCGAACGCTCTGAACGTCGCCAAATGGAATCTACCCTCTATTTAAAGCAACAAATTGAACAATACATCAATAGCTGCGGAGAAGAACCGCTGCCTGAATCGTTCGTTTTTCCATTTTGTATGTACTTATTTGATTCGAAATTCTATCACGCCATCGCTAAGCGGATCGAAAGCTATGAGAACCATCACGAGTTGGTGATCGGTCATCAAAACAAAGTTGGCTATATCCTGAACTTCAGTACGGAAAATACCTTTAATCTCTTTTTTAAAACGAAGGTACAGGCTGCGCATCTAGGAAAAGGGATCGCCATCAATTGCTGGGTCGAAACTCCCGAAAAATTTTTACTCAGTTATCATTTAGGCAAGCGAAACTTGGATAAGGAGTTTTATTTTGATACCTTTGAAGTCATCCAAGAAGCCCAAATCTCACAAGAAAATGTCTATGAAAATAGTCTCTACATGGAATATCGTGAAAAACTTTTGGCATTGATTGACAAAGGAGAACTGACTTTAGCCCAAGTTCTTACGGAAAACTTTTTTTCTACCTGTCGCATGGAGCTTTACCCTGTCCAACTATTGCGACTGCAAGTCAACGATTTGTTATCGGCAATTTTTGAAAACCATCGCATCAAAAAAGACATTTACTTTGATGACTATTCCCCAAAGATCATGCTCTTGAATAATTGGCACGAACTCCAGTTTATGCTGCTTCACTGTATCGATTTGATGCGGGGCAGCTTAGATGATAGCGAGAACATGCAGCTGTCCCAAAAAGTCAACCTGATCATCGAAGAATATTATGACCATGAAGCATTGTCATTGAAATGGATCGCAGCCCATCTTTTGTACTTAAATCCTGAATACTTAGGAAAAACCTATTACAAAGAAACCGGGATTCGCTTCAATCAAAAATTAGCCGAATACCGCATCCAAAAAGCACAAGAACTGCTGAAGAAAAACTACAAAGTCTACGAAGTGGCAGCGATGACGGGCTTTAGCAATGCGCCCGAATATTTTGTTCAAACGTTCAAAAAGATTACTGGTATGACACCAAAGAAATTTTTGAAGCAGCAAGAAAAAGCCCTTCTCTCTTAACGTTTCTTCTATAACGAAAGCATTGTTTTGCTATTTCAACAAAAGAGGTAGTCCGCTCACGAATGTGAGCGAACTACCTCTTTGACTAACCAGTGATTGATGTCAAACAACTGATGCGACCGTGTTCGTTTTAAGGAATGAGCGTTTTGTCTAGCTTACAGCGTAAAGACTTCCTTCAACTCCTGTGTCACTGGCGAATCATCCGGATTTGTTTCCATGAGTTCTGCCATGTAATGCCACCATTTTTGGTTGATCTCGGTTGCCGCTAACTGCTGCCAGCGGGTTTCATCTTCAATCTCAAGGTAGCCAAACAACGCAAGGGTTTCTGGATCTAAGAAAATCTGGTAGCTTTTCGCCCCGTGTGCTATGAGCTGCTCTTTTAGTTCTGGCCATAGTTCGCGATGCCGTTTTTCATATTCTGCTTCATAACCAGGATGTAGCTTCATCCGAATCGCTTTTTTGATCATCTTTGTCTGCTCCTCTCTTTATTGCGTAAGGTGTTCTACTTAACAAAATGAAACCAATAGTTCAGTAAATGCTAAGACTGTCAGTGATTGCCCGTAAGGCATCGCCGTAATCGCAATGTTTTTGTAGTACGCCAAGTCTTCTCCCATTCCAGTACCGATGGAAACATTTTGGACTTCTCCATCTTCTGCGACTTGTTCGATCAAACCGGCTAACGCTTTATAGGCAACATCTTCCCAAGCTTTGTCAATGTAACGCTTATGAACGGCTTTTAAAATCCCATAGGCAAAACCAGCCGTCGCGGAAGCCTCCACATACGAGCTAGGATCGTCTAACAAGGTGTGCCACAGGCCACTTTCATCTTGCATTTCTTGCAAGGCAGTTAGTTGGTCTAAGAGTGTATTGATCAAGAAGCCCCGTAACGCATCTCCTTCTTGCAAGTCGAGAATGTCAATGATCTCAGGAATAGCAATGGTGATCCAGCAGTTGCCTCTAGCCCAAAGCGCTTGCGCATAATTGTGGCGTTCTTCAAAGGTCCAGCCGTGGAACCAAAGCCCAGTTTTTTTATCCACTAAGTATTTGATATGGATCATAAATTGTTGTTTTGCTTCTTCGATATAAGCCGGACGATTCAGCAACATGCCAATTTTCGCCAAAGGCAAAGCGGTCATCATCAAGGTATCGTCCCAAAGCTGGTTGCGATTTTCTGGTCCATAGGTTGCATGCTGCAGACCATTTTCATCGGTTCGCGGCATATCATGCATGACCCATTCCGCCCATTGTTCAAGGTAAGGCAAGTAACGAGAATCTTTGGTGTCTTCATAAAGATACGCCATTGCTAAAAGCGGCGCCATCGTGTTGACATTTTTAGGGGGCGCGCCTTCTAACATCCGCTGCTCAAACCATTCTTCCACAACTTGGAGCGCTTTAGGATTTTTGGTGATTTGGTAGTTTTTATAAATGCCATATAGTCCCACCCCTTGCGGCCAGTTCCAAATCCCCCAGCTTTTATCATCAACGATCAAGCCGTCAAAGTCTAATAGAAATTCACCATTGTCATCCTTGATCGTCGTTAAATTTTCGATCATGCGATCAATTTTTTCTTCCACGACACGTTTTTCCACAAATAACTGTTCTAAAATCACCATTGGGTTCATCCTCTCATTTCTCTTTGATAGATTGATCGTAACACGCTTACATTTACACAAAAATAGCAGTTATTGACACTTTACTATCTATTCTTGTATGATAAAATCAAACGAGCAAGAAAGGAGCCAATCATGGAGAAGCAAAGTGCGGACACGATGATCAACGATCGCTTTGAGGCCTTTCATATCAAAGACATCGTAGAAGAAAACAATACCCTTTATCATTACCATAGTTTTTATGAGATTCACTGTACCTTAAAAGGATCAGCGGTCTTCTTTATCGATGGCGGAGAATTCCCTCTAGAACCTGGTACGATCATCTTGATTCCTCCAAACGTCTTGCATCGAATCGTCCATCAAACTTCTGATTTTTTCGAGCGAACCTACCTGTATATCAATCCTAGTTATCTCACTGCCCTCTCCACTACCCAAACAGATCTCACTGCCTGTTTTCGTAGCAACGGCGGCATCAACAGTCGTATTTTATCGATCGATGCTGACCAACTAGACCAGCTGTTGCGACCTTTGCGCAAAAAAACGGATAGCAATTATGGTACCGACTTACTTTATCAAAATCATTTGATTGCATTTTTGATTTCCATCAATACGATTGCCTATCAGGAAAAAGAACCGCTGTTTTTATCCGACTCACTCTATAAAAATAAAGACATTTTGGCTGCCATTACCTATGTCAATCAGCATTTGACCGCTGATCTCTCCTTAGAGACCGTCGCCAAGGCCCTTTTCATGAGTCCATACTCGCTTTCAAGGACCTTCAAAAAAGAAACTGGCGTCGCCTTTCATGCCTATGTCGTCAAGAAACGACTCTTAAAGAGCAAAGAAATTTTACGTAAAACCAGAAGCGCCACCGCCACCTTCGAAGCTTGCGGCTTCAACTCCTATACTCATTTTTTACGCTGCTTTAAACAAGAATTTCAGCTGACACCAAAAGAATTTTTACAAGAAGAGGCCCAAAATCAGTTTGTCCGTTTTACGCATTTTGCAGGGAAAAAATAGCAAGCAGATGAAAAGATTTGCTGACAAAAAAGACTCCCTTACATTGACGATCGTAAGAGAGTTTTTCATTCAATCTTTTAAAAACAGCTACATAAGTTCCTCAGCAGTTCCCCGCTCGAAATAAAGAAAATAGCGATTGCTGATCACTGACACAATCCCAATCATAACCAACAAGACCCCTGACAGGATCATCTGCATCCCTGCTGTTTCATTGCCGCTGACTAGTATCAGCAAGCGTGATGCATAAGGTGCTAACGTGACCCCTAAATTGTAAGCAACGATCGAGACGATCGTGCCAAACTTAGCTTCTGCTTCACCACCAGTCGTCAGCAAGTGGGTGAAAAAAGGCATGATGCTGCGAAAGGCAAAGCCTAGTAGTAAAGAACAACCCAAGAGCAGCCCCACCGTCTGCAAGGGATACGTCAAATAGATGCTGCTTCCTGCAAGCAATGCCGCAATGGGCAGCAACCAGCGATGTAGGCGGCTATATATCAAGCCAAAGGCATTGCCGGCGATAAATGCCCCCGTCGCAATAGCGGCGATCATGTTACTGC
Source organism: Enterococcus sp. DIV1368d (assembly GCF_050542975.1). Lineage (NCBI taxonomy): Bacteria > Bacillati > Bacillota > Bacilli > Lactobacillales > Enterococcaceae > Enterococcus > Enterococcus sp. DIV1368d. The sequence goes on from NZ_CP172939.1 coordinate 2,750,944, forward strand.
CATCGGTCGCATCACCGATTCCTTTTTCCAACAACAACGGGGTGATCTGCAGATTGTAGTTGATAAACAAGACAACGATTAGAAACAAGAGCACACCCAGAACGAATGATCGCTGTTTCCGTTCTTTTGAAACCGTGACGTTCGCCAATAACGTCTCATTAGTCACAGCCTGTGTTTCGTTTGGAATAAACAGCTGGACAAAGAAGAGACTGATCAGGGCAAAGCCATAAACCAAGAAGGACATTTCCCAACTGATTTTCACTAGCTGCCCAACCAGCAAAGTCATAAAGATACCACCTAAACCACCGACGGCACTTTCTAATCCAAGAGCTTTGGCTTTCTTTTGCGGCTCATTTTGAAACAGCAAACTAATCATTTGAATCGCCAAACGATTGAATAAGCCGATCCCAAAGCCAAGAATCGCGCGTGAAAGAAACAAGACGGGAAAGCTCCCCTGATACCATGCCGGCAGCGTGCCAAAAATCGCCACAATGACCAAGCCGGTGACCATCGTGTATTTTTTGCCGATCCTTTTTTCGATCATGCTAGTAGTAAAAATCCCCAGCAAAAGAAACAATGACGGAATCGTGGTCAGTAACCCGACGTAGACCGCATCTACTTCTGGAAAGCTTGCCGCAATTGCGGGAACATTGGCAGAAATCGCCGGTGCCGAATAAACGACCATTGCCACCGACAGTAGTGCCAACAACTTCATTGAAAAAAATTTCATAGCTACCCCTTTTCTTTTTTCAAAATACTTTTTTAGTTTCTCTGAGCTCAACCGGATAAGACACCAAAGCAATCTTTTCCTACCTCTTTATTATTTGCTGGATCGCCAGCATTTGACCAATGCTTCCTACGCTGAGGCTTTATGCTTGAAAAGCATTGGTCTTCTGCATTTGCTGCAGACCGTCACCGATTGTCTGCGAAAAAACCTTGCAGTCTGTTTTACTGCAAGGTTTCCTTCGATCATTCATTTTTTAACCATCCTATCAGCTACATAAGACACCCCAAGAGAACTTATTTCTGCAGCTGTTCTATGACATCTTTCGTAATTGCCTCAGCAGTGATACCAAGTTCGGATAAAACGTCCGCTGCTCGGTAATTATCATAAAATTTCTTTTCTAAGCCATAGTTTTTGACGGCAATCTCACGATCACCAAGATAGCTGGCAATCATTTGTCCATAGCCGCCCTCTCGTATGCCGTCTTCCAACGTGACAACGAGTTTATGCGCTCGTGCCACAGCATCCAGCAACTCTTTGTCGACCTCTGAAATAAACTTAGGATTGATCACCGTTGGCGTAATTCCATGTTGCATTTTCAATTGTTCTGCGATCTCTTCTGCTAGCGCATAAAAGTTTCCAACACCGACGATGGCTACCTGCGTACCAGCTTGAGTCACCTCATTTTTTTGATCGCTATAGTCAGTAGAGGCTGCTCTTACCGTTTCGTTGACAGGTCCAACCGGTACCCGGATCGCAACCGGAGCGTTGGTTTGTTCCAGCGACCAATCCAACATTGCCAGATATTCTTCTTTAGAGGTTGGCGCAAGATAAATAAGGTTGGGAATATGTGCCAAAAAGGGGATATCAAAAATTCCCAAATGGCTCTCGTCATTCATGCCGTGAATCGATGCACCATATACCAGAATCGTTCCAGGCAGATGATTTAAGGCCAAATCATGGGAAATTTGATCAAAACTACGTTGCATAAAGGTAGAAAAAACGGCCCAGACAGGTTTTGCTCCATTTTTTGCTAACCCAGCAACCATCGATACCGCATGTTCTTCTGCAATACCCACATCTACAAATTGTTTGCCTGCTTTTTCTCTTTGTTCCGGAGAAAAAAGCAGCATCGGTGTACCAGCGTTTACTGCCACGACTTTAGGATCTGTCGCCATTTTTTCTAATAAATAATCCGTCGTTAAGCTATTGTACGTTACTTGATTGCCGCCAGCAGAAATATATTCGCCGGTTTCTAAATGAAAGGGACCGCCTGCATGAAACTTTTCACGATTTTCTTCCGCAAACTTGAAGCCTTTGCCTTTGATCGTATGAATGTGTAATAAAACAGGATGATCAATATCTTTCACTTTTTCAAATAAAGCGATCAAGGCAGCGAGGTCATTTCCGTCATCTAAATAGTGGTACTCAAAACCAATCGCTTTGAACAGATTGTCTGCTGCTTGCCCCTTGGTTTCCCGCAATGCCCGCAAATTCTGATACATCCCTCCATGATTTTCTGCGATCGATTGGTCATTGTCGTTGAGGATCACGATAGTATTGGTGCCTAATTCCACAATATTGTTCAAGCCTTCAAACGCTAAGCCACCTGATAGAGAACCATCGCCAATGACGGCAACGACGTTATACGTTTCATTTTTTAGGTCACGGGCTTTCGCCACACCATTTGCCAACGAAACTGAGGTGGAGGTATGACCGACCGTAAAGAGATCGTGCTCGCTTTCTTTCGGATTCGTGTAACCAGAAACCGCATCATACTGCGCAGCATCAAGAAAGGCATGGGCGCGTCCCGTCAACATTTTATGGATATAGGTCTGATGAGACACATCAAAAATCAGCTTATCGGTGGGGGAATCAAAGACCTTATGCAACGCGATCGTCATCTCAACCATCCCCAGATTGGGGCCATTGTGCCCCCCATGGTGACTGATTTTTTCCAATAAAGCAGCTCGTGCTTCTACTACCAGTTCTTGAAGTTGCCCACTGGTCAATTCTTTTAACGCTTTGGGGCTTTTGATTTTTTCTAATAACATGTACGTACCTCCTGTAAAAATGTTTGAATGGTTCGTGTATTTACTCACAAGGAAAAAGACACGAAGTCGAAATGAGTGGATCGTTCTCTAAAATGAAAAAAAGCGGCAATCGGAGATGGACGCTCTTTTTTAAATTCCTGTCAAACCAAGAAATAGCAAGTTATCCTAAAGGGAAATCGTAATTTTTCTGAGTTTCAACAATCGCTGCTCATTTCTTCTATCTAAAAAGATACCACCTAGAGTTGACTTTAGGTCAAGTAGTTTTTGAAACATTTTGAACAAAACGAGGTTGATTTTTTCTAATTATTGAAACAATTGCAGGTTTATTCTCTATAAATTTTCTTTTCTAATACATATTCCTAGAGGTTCATTTGATATGTCATAGTAAATTATAAAAAACTGCCATTAAACAGGATCCATTCCCTGCTTAATGGCAGTTTGCTTACTTCCGATACATCTTAAACAGGAATTTCAAGATAAAATCAGTTGATATAACAACGTTTTAAAAGTTGCTGGTAGAAGAATGGAAAACTCACAAAAATTGGTTTGAGCTTGCCATATTTGAGCACTACACTACTCAAATTATCTTATCTAGAACATCGACAACCTGACTATCAGACTTAGCATATAAATGCCCATATGTTCCTAAGGTGATCTGTATATTCGCATGTCCAAGTCTTTCTTGAATCACAAGAGGTTGTATGTTCTGCTCAATTAATAAAGCCACATGAGAATGTCTTAACGCATGAAGTTTTATTGGATTCACACCTGCTATTTTTGCAGCATCTTTTAACCAATTAGAAAATGAATAGGATGGAGTGAAAGTCCCATCAAGTTGAGATACGTATTCAAAATTTCCAATCATGGATTGAAGTTTTTTCCATCTTTTTAACTTTCCACTTAAGGCTTTCCCAATCCCAATGGTTCGATAAGACTTATTTGTTTTTGGTGTAGAGAAGTACCAATCATTTTTACCTTTGTAAATAAGTGTCTTTTTAATCGTTATCTGACTCTTCTCTAAATCAACATTTTCCCAGGTTAACGCTTGAAGCTCTCCGATTCTCAAACCCGTATAGAAAAGCATTTCATAAACGATTTTTCTATGTTGGTTTTGAATAGAATTTTCAGGAATCACAGCCATTACTTTTCGAAATTCTTCAACTTCCCAAAATTCAACTTTCTTATTTTCTTTTGGAAAATAAGAAACACTGTCTACTGGGTTTCGCTCAATTAAACCTTCTTTAACAGCCCGATTCAAAATGATTCTCAAATGTCCCAGAATGCGATTGATATAAGTCCCGGACAGTGTTATGATTTCTTCTTGCTTTCTAGAATTTCTAGTAGCTGTTTGACTCAATTCATGCATCCAATCTTCAACTTCTTGGCTATTGATGTCTCTTATCCGTATTCGATAAAAATAAACCAATTTCTTTTCAAAAATAAATTGTGCATTTTCAAAGGTCTGACTTTTGACTTGTTTCTCATACCAATTAACAAAACGTATTTTGTAGAATTCTTCAAAAGTCATTTGGCTTGTAGATCTTAGATGAGAAGTTAGAGTTTGATGAAATCCGTGAGTAAGCATATATTGATCGTATCCTCTTTTAGCTTCTCTTTGTGATTCATATCCTCTTTTAGTTTTTTGAATTTTCTTACCATCTGCATCTGTGCCCAGATAAGCACGGAAGAACCATTTTTTTGTTTTCTTATCTTGATATATGTTACTGATTTTAACCATATATTCTCCTTTTACATAGAGAATTATGAGCCTAACGCCATTATAATATCTATTGGATTGTTTGTATATTGAATAATTTTTCAATAACTCTTGCAGGTACAACACTTACTTGACGGTTATAATAGAATGCTATCCCTTCAACCTGAGCTAGATATTCTTTACATTCTCTAATGATTTGCTTTGCTTGATACGGTTTAAATCCCAATTCAGTTAAATCTTTACAACTAACCATTGTTTCAAAACATTTCTCCATAGCATTTCTCCTAAAAACAAAGCACTATACATACCAACTACTAACTAATCTAAGGTAACTGCACTACTAAAAAACATTTTTTTCAATCATTTTGAATTGCTTTAGGTTAAGCACATAGGAATTTCACCTCTCCCAAGTTTATTGCGAGCCTTACGGAAGTATCATTATATTCTGTCATTGTCATCGCAACTTGAATACCTAATCCAAGTGTTGTGTTAGTCTTGATTCGCTTAATTACATCATGGCGTAACTACACAGCAGCTCATATGACAGGGGATGTTATTCAAAATGAATATTCAATTTTCAAGGATCAAATCTTTCTTACACTAATAACAACAAAATAGTGGTTGGAAATGACACAAAAACAAAGAAAATTTTATTTCTTTCCTACGGATAGCTTGAGATGGAGTTATTGGCTTAAACAATTAACTTCAAAGTATTGGTATAATAGTATTAAATTGGTTTAAAAGAGGAGGTCTAACATATATGGTAATTATTGATGTTTATGGAAGAATTAATAAAACAAAAATATCAGATAAATTAAAAATATACATTTCTAATCTTCCGACTGACTGGAAAGAAGGAATTATCGAGGATATGCTAAAAGAGATAAGACAACAAAAAATTGATATAGACGAAAATGTAAGGGCTTATAGAAAAAGTTTTCACAGAGAGTATTCTTTAGAGTATTTAAGAGAAATTGTCTAATTTAATGTAGCAAACTACGCAGAATACAGTTTAAACTCTATTGAACACTGTGTTGAATGCCTTGCTGATAATATGGTGTACCTATTCTTTGATTACACTTACCAAGACATACCTTTTTTTGACTGGACGACCAATTGTTTTGATGGAAGGCTTTGTGAAGAAGACTATGCTGAAAAAGTCATTACTTTTTGTAATTTCATAAATAAAGACATAGATAATGGTATCCACATGAATTGTATCTATACAAGCAATATGAATGATTTAGAAAACACGAGAATACTACTCAACCTAGGTTTTCGCATACGCTCTGAATTTAACGGATGGAAATCAACCGAAGAGTATATTCATAACTTAAAATTAATGGGAAATCGTATCGATTCCATTATTAAGTCTGAAAATGATTACTACAAGTTCAATTACATCATGAATGGAATATTTGAGGATAACAATTATAATCAAAACCATTTTTTGAAGACTTTCACATTATTGGAGCTAACATTACTAACTCCTAATCAAAAAACAAAAGAAATAGATTCTTTATTGGCTCCATATCTTAAAAAAATTTACGATGACGATTGCACCACGGCTGCAGGGATATTAAGGCAGATGAGAAATAAAATTGGACACGGAGATTTCAAAAATTTCATAAAAAAATCAGAAGAATTTGCTGGGAAATTTATGAAGAATTATAATTTTGACTACAGTGAATATAGTAGACAAAATTGGATGCTATTGCACACTTGTTGTTTGCTATATGATTTACTTCGAGAAGTTTTATATCAACAAATAGAAGAAGCCGGAAATTAAAATATTTATTTAGAAATGCGATCCTCTACTTTTGATAATCGTGATTCATCGAAGTTTTTCAATTTAAGATGTATACAAAAAAGCCAGAAAGATTTTTGTCTTTTCGGCTTTTGACTATCCTATTATCATTATTTGCATTGTCTAAGAGCTCTCATAATCGATCTTCAAAATATTCTTTAATATGAGGGTTATACATTAAAAATTCTTTCAGTATTAAAGAGATTTCCTCTCTCTTTAATTCACCTTTTACTTTAAATAATTTATACCTATCAATTCCTTCAATGTGCTGAGGATAAATTTTCCCAGTTGATTCAAGTTTTGAAAAAACTTCAAAGTACTCTTCTCTTTTAAAAATCCTTACAGAACCATCAATATGCTCGAAATAATTGTTTTCTCTATCAAAGGTAAAATGGGCGAACTTTTGAGCAACATATTTATTTCCAGAAAACGGAGGAAAACGCTCCGATTGATATTTATATTTTTCCATAGGAACTACTAATTCTTCAACATAATATTGCACAACCTGTTTTTCTACATCTAACCATGACGGACGAAAAATTGTATATTTAACTGGATAGGTAAGTAATTGGACATTGTTATCTGGATCATCAAATTCTGTGTAATGAAGGGAAGCCTTAAAATTATTTTCACACATAAGAATCTTTTCAGAAAATTTAGGACCATAATAAATATCTCTTTCTATTATCTCTTGATACTCTGATTTTTCTCCTTGTTTAAATGGATCTAACCTCACAAAGACTTCTTTACCTGAATTGACAAACTTTGAAAGAAGTAAATTGATATCTACAAAATTACTATTCCCATATCTTCTTAAAAAAGCATGTGGAAATATCAACGATTCTCCTACAATAATCCCGTGTCCTCTAATATCTTGATCATTAGTAAGTCTAATCATTCCGTCATCATTAACACTCAAGCTAAACTCATTTTCAATCCTGTGAGTTTTCGATATTATTTGTTCTACATAATCATCCAAGCTATTCATTACCATATTCCATTGAGGGGCTCTCTTCATTTTCATGCTCCTTAAAAATTTAATAGGTGGTACATGAGATCATTTCAAATTTTAAAATCTCATTTTAATTAAAGACCCCATGTTTTACCTACAAGCTAAAACATAGAATTGTTGTACTAAATTAGCTAAAACTACTCATTATTTTGGTATAAGCATTCTTTACTAACTTAAACATTTTTTCATTGCCGTTAATGCTATCTGGATGATATATCTTAACAAGAGTTTTATATCTGTCTTTAATGCATTGTTTACTAATTTCTCCATTACATGTAAAGTCTAATATTTCTAAATATGGTTTTAATGCTAGAATTTGTTCGTTGCCTAAAACATCTTTTTTTTGAGTAGTTGTTTCTTCTTTGTAGCCGACTTTAGATGTAAGACTGTGATCCCTATACCCAATATTGTAATAAATGTCAGCAAGGTGTTGACTTAATGTTTCTCTATCCCATAACTCAATATTCGTTTGTAAAGCAGTTCCAACAGCATCTGATGAATAGTTTGCTGGAGCTACAACAATGCCTCTATCTAAACCTCTGACAGTTACTCCTGTAAATATTTCCTGTACTGCCTTATTTCCAACAAAAGAGTTGTTATCATATCTTTTAGCTTGGAATCCATACTTCAGATTGTTTCTATTTGCTATTATATCTACACCTCGATCCCCAGATCCTCCAACTCTTTTTACATCTCTAAAACCCATAAATTTAAGTAAAATAACCAAATATTCTTCAAATTCATAACCAGTATAAGAATCCACTATTTCAATTTTGTAATTCAAGATATCTGGTGAATTTGGATAAACTTTAGTTGATTGGTTATTAGTCTTTCTATTTGCATTATTTGTTTGTCTTTTCAGAGGTCTCTTTATTATAGTTCGCTACTAGTTTCATTGCTGGTAAACATGTATCTTTAATTTTTTTAGTTGATAGATAAAACACTATGAACACAACAATTAAACCTATCCAATTGAAACTGTTAAATCTATAACTGAAAAATTGACTGATTTCGTTTAAAATAAATATTACACAATAAAGCCAAATTAACCCTAATAAAAAGAACAAACCTAGCTGAATGAAAGAGTAAACAGAAATTCCTATCATTGTCATTACAAAAGTATAATTTTTTTACCATATCTAATTATCACGTACAGTATTACTATACTTACAACCAACGCTAACTAATCAGTAATTGCGTTCAAACCTGCTTCACTCCTAATTATGAACTTGTTTTTCCTCATTGAAATATTCCGTTTATTTATCTTGAAGATTCATCATCTTTTTGTACCTTATTAACAACTAAAAATAACAACAATAATAATTAATCTTAGTATATCAACATTAATAGAACAATACAAGAATCATCATCTTATGTATAGACAATGAAGAAGCAAGTGAAAAAAAACTCACCTCTTCATTTTGATTATCCTCTGAGCTCAAACCTGTGAATAGCCTGTAACAGTGCAATTGTGCACTCTTGATAACAATCTTCATCAAAATACCCTTGCCTAGTAGACATCTTGACTATCAACGGATGGAACTTTATTATAAGTTTTTCAAAAGCCTGCTCATCACCTGATCGAGCTGCTAAATAGAGATGTCTTATAAACACATTTGAACATTCCCTTCGAGAAGATTCTATTTCAAATTAGTAATCTCTTTTTTCAACTTTTCATATAATCGCTTTTTGAAATTTGTAACCCCTTGTCTACTAATCCCAAAAATTTCTGCAATCTCTTGGTCAGTTTTTCCTAGAATGTGTTTTTCCAAAATAAATTTCTGTTCTTTATTATTTAGATTAACGATGACTTCGTTTAACTTTTCATCTTGGACCACAAGATAATATTTTTCGATAAAAACTTTTGAATGAATTTCTTTTTCCATGTTAGTTATGCCCAGAAGAGAATGTAGCATCGGTTCATTCATTATCTCTTTATCATAGAATTTTGATTTTCCTTTATAATAATTAATAGCAGCATTGTGAATTACCTTTTGAAAATACTTTGTTAATTGCGCTTCTAATTTGTCATTACTTTCATACTTCATATGGTTCACTTCCTCATTCAATATGAATGAAGTTTGCATATTAAAATAGATAATTTCCTAACTACTTTCTTCTATACTGCCAAAAACCTCTATTAGCTTTTTCCACGTTAATGCTTTTATCTTTAGCCTTCCTAGGCAAAATATTCATTGTAAGGTTTTTATAGGTGAATATAAATTGCTGATCTTTTGTTATCAATTCATAAAGCTCTTTATTGGAGATAGGACGACCAGCTTCCTTTAGCAATGAAACAACCTTTAGACTAATTATGGAGTACGGAACTCGTCCACTTGTTTTTTCCTTTTTGGACATCATATTTTTTTGATATTCGCTCTCTTCCATAAGCTTTGAGGAACGTGACTGCTTCTCTAACTTTGTCATCCTATCTAGAAGCTCAGTATAGGTTTTCGAAAGTGCTCTCCTTTCTTCCAATATTGATTGCATTTGCTCATACAAATACTTTTTTTCTGTCAAATTATCCATTTTGTATACGCCTCCTTCTTAAAATAACAACAAAATTAAAGACTAAAATGACACAGAAAAAGGAAAAACTTTAAACTTTTATTGTTTAAAGTTCTTCCTTTCATTTGTTTTGAAAACCTTTTTTATTGCGAATTATGTGTCCTATATTGAAAGCACTATTATTGCTTATTTTTAAATTACGAGACACAATTTCAACTTTAAACTAAGTTGTCATCCATTTACGTTCTTTAAATTATTCCTTTTTCAAGGAATAATAAAACTTCTCCGCTAAAAATTTCCAGGCAGTGTCTTTCATACTCTTTTTTGATGAAAAACTACAATCTCACTCTTCTCAAAATCTGGTATCTTAACATTGAAAAATTGGTCTAAGAAAAAATTGAATGTCGCTTATTTTAAGCGTTTAACTAAATAAAGCTATTGTCAATTTTTTTGAAATAATTACTTGCTTAACTTAGAAATTTCTATTTTTTTTAACACCAGAATAAGAGATAGCAAAATCCCCCCCATCAAAGCCAAGCTAATCCTACGTACGATATATATTCAAATGAAAAGGTCGAATACGAATGCCACGATAGTCAAAAAAATTCTTCATACTCATTTCCTTTCATCGGTTAATTAGTTCTATGCTGCTTTTCCTTCAAGTTTTTATTTGGAATAGAGACAGTCTTCTTTTTGACACCATCAGCACGAATCTTAAAAGCCTGTTCTGACTGAATAGAATCATTATAGCCAGTATAGGAAGACAACCACGCAAGAGCAGTTACTTCTCCTGTCAATTCGATCTCATCATCATAGTGAAGCTCTGTCATAGAAGTTTCTGCAGGTAAAGTAATATCAATTTGATCCTCCTTAACTTCTGAATACACAGTGATTCGCTGTTCTCGTACCAGTTCTGTACGCCCACCTTCACTATCATTTTCATAAATTGTTTGGTTACTTAAATAGTTTAATTTCCCGAAAGTTTGTTGCACATCAAAATCTCTTACTAAATTGTCTTCAAATTTTAAACTCATGTTTCTTCCTCCTAATCTATTACTACTAATGATTTTGCTAAGACTTGTAATTCTAATGAGCGACTGGCAGTTCCAATGTTGTTTCTTTTTGCACTAGGAACTAGTTTGACTTCTTTCAATTCAATCTCTTTTCGTCCCTCAAAACGAAGCGAATTCCTTAGGTTTGGAACAATGATTTCAAAATCAGGATGAAGCGCAGAAGAAGCGATAAATATGCGACAAGGAACACGTTTTCCCTCTACATAAATCTCACGCTCTTCCTTCACAGTTGCTTTAATAGTTTCCCCTAATTGCTTTTCTTTTAAGATAATGCTGGTGACACGATTCGACATTTCAATTCCTTCTTTCTTTTTAAATTTTAGCTTCGTTTTTTAGTTTCTTTTTCTTTTTCTTTTAACTTTCGGTAAACGAAATAACTTGTAGCACTAATAATGCATAAACTACCTAGAACAACACCAATTTTTCGATTTGTCTCACCAGTTTGCGGCAAACTACTCTTTTCTTTTGGAACAGGTTGATTTGTCATCTCTTTTTTCACAATCTCACCATCTTTCGTAATTTCAAATGCAATTAATTCTAGATCTAGCTGAAAGCCTTCAGGAGCTGAAAATTCTTGGAAATAGTACTTACCAGCAGGAAGCTGACTAAATTGAATACTCCCATTTTTATTTGTTTTTCCTTCATAAACAACCTTCTTGTTCTTATCTAAAAGACGAATACCAGCATTTGATAGAGTTCCTTCTGTCGTTGCATCTTTTTTAGTCAACTCAGCAGTTCCCTTGATCAAATGATTTTTTACTTCAAATAAAACGACTAAATCATCTACAGTTACTTCATCCTCACTATCCTCTACTATGGAAGATACTAATAAATCACCGTTTTCTGAGAAAATTTGAATTCCTTCTTTGGTAGAAATAATTGTAAACGTTTCTGTAGTTAATACATATTTTTCGGAAGATGGCTGTGTTTCTTTCAAGTAAAATGTTCCAACCGGAATATTTTCAAAGAGAGCAATGGAATCCTCACCAGTCTCAATTGTTTGAATCACTTGATTATCACCTGTTTCTAGAGTAAAAACAGCTCCTTCACCATTGCCTGTCCATTGAAACTCGTAACCCTCATCAGCTATTAAAGTCGCTTCTTCATTCACTTTTTTAAGACCAAATTGATTAAAATGCAACTGATTCAAGATAGCCGTTTCTTCATCAGAATCTGAAGAATAGATATGAATTGTTTTTTCTGTTTCATGATCAGTAGCTAAGAACTCAAACTCATATTTCTTTTCATCTAAGATATGAAGTTCTCCCGAAACAAGTTCTTGAATATAATACTGCCCTTCTGGTAAATGCATATCGCTAAATTGTTGTTTTCCTTCAAAAACTGAATCGAATGCTAATAATGCATCAGCCGGAATAATCGTCTCATCTTCTAATAGAAACTCTTGATTGGTAAATAGTCCGAAAGTTTTCTCTTCACCAGGTATTTTTTCAATGACTGGCTGATTTCCTTCCCAATCAGAAATGGCCTCCTCATTTTTATGAATGATCAAGTTTAACCGTTGAAACTCATTTTTTGCCTCGATTGATTCTGATATCAATTCAATTTCTTGTCCACCATAGGAAAATTCAAATGGGATTGGTGTATCATCGAAAAGAAATCCATCTGGTGCTTCTTTTTCAATTGCCTCATATTTTCCTAAATATAATTTTGGCATATCAACGAATGCTCCTTGAGCATCTGTTCTTACGGTTGCGACCACTTCTCCTTTTTCCGCATGAATATGGTTTCCAACCTTGATATCCTCCGCTGCTTGAATATCAAAAACTACATCAGCAAGAGGGATATAGTCAAAATGAATCTGATGCAACTCACCAAATTCAGACTCTTCAACAGTCACAGAACTTGCTTTTTGTCCGTTTTTTTTCATTTTGACTATCCCTTGTTGGGCTTTATTATTAAACACCACTTCAATTGTTTTATTTGGCTCGACGATAATTTCTTTGCTTTCACCTTTATTTACAAATCCATCGCTTGCGGTAACTTCAGTGATTTTCACTTTTGTTCCAGCAGAAACATCTTGTAAAAGAGCTTGACCATTTTTATCTGTTACTACCTCTTTTTCTAACCCATCGTATTCTAATTTCATTTTTGTATTAGGGATTGGTAATCCTGTATCTTCATCAGTTTTTTGAATTTTTACATGTCCATTTAAATGAACTTTAATGTTCAAATTCATTTCACCTGCATTCGCTAATTTAAATGTAGCAACCGTTTGTTCACCAGGTTTCTTATACACGAAACTCTGTCCAACTTGATCTTTTGGTACAATGCCATATTGGAGTGTACCTGATTCCTTAGAGTCCTTCGTGGCAGTTAACTTCAGAGTGTTCCCATTTTTTTCAACTTTAAGGTTTGCCGTATTAGATAATAGATGACTGTAATTGGGCAGTACATTCTGAGAATCAGTTAAGGTAATGGATTCTCCAACCTTTAGCTCAATCGTTTGATTATGAAAGCTAGGCTTCGTATGATGTCTACTTACCTGATCTAGTACCGCTTTTTTACGATTCGCATAGTTTGGTAGTTGAGTGGATAGAAGTTCATCCCCATATTCTTCCCAAATAATACTTTGAGTAATTCCATAATTTTCAACGGTTGGATTGACTTGATAGCCGTAATAGGCAATCAAAGATAATTTTTCTCTTTCAGCTGACGTCATCTCAGACGGTGTAAAATCAGAGCCACCATTTAGCATCACACCATGTTCGATACAAAAGGCTGGTTCATTATTTGCTTTAATCATATAGACACCATCATCAGTCCAATGAAGCCCACCCATAGACTTTATATGCCAAGTAGAGACATAGTTAGCAACTTTTGTGTAATTGACTGTAGCAGCCAAAGCCATAATTGGAGCAATAAAAAAAGCAATCATCACTGTTAATACACTCAACAGCGTGATTGCTTGATGTTTCTTCTTATTCATTTGTTTTCCTCCTGAGTAGTTTTTAAGTATTTTGCAAATATTAAATCATCAACTTTTCAAAACACCTCCTTCCATAATAAAAAGACCTCTAGTATATACATACTAAAGATCATGGCGCAGACAAATATTTGGTTTCCTGCTTAAAAAAATTCGAATTAAAACCAAAATATCTAAACATTCTTGGCATGATTCTCTAAATTTACTAATCTTCCAAGTAAATCATGAACAGTTATACAAAGGTTCCTTTCAGAACATGAAATGGAGTCGCCATAATTCCCCTCTAGTTTACTTGCATTTTTTAATGCAGTATCCTTTTGTTGTACAGGATTTCAAATACTTCGGGATTATTTTCTTCATACCCAGACAATCCATTTTTTTAAGTGTTATTCCAATTTTTGAGAAATAGTTTTTTTTAGTTTAAAAGCTTAACAAACCAGTTTTAATTGCTTCATATAGACTCAAGATCTAAATACTTAGCATCCAAAACTATCGGAATAAAAACAAAGTTCGAATTCATATTATTCAATTTCCACAACATTTTTTATACTTCAAGCCACTTCCGCAGGGACATTTGTCATTTCTTCCAATCTTTTTCTTTCCAGATTTATTAATAATTGTTTGTAATCTAGTACCGAACGTCCTTTGCCCATATTTTATAAGATCGTCTAGTTTCTGAGGATCTATATCCTCTCTTCTTCTTTCTTTAAATTCTAAGTCAACTATTTTTCCATTTGAGTCTGTAAAGAGATTAATGAACATTAGTTTTGAATAGTTGCCATAGGCTAACATTCCATCGCAATACTTCAACATCATTTCAGATGGATATTTTTCAATCTCTGGTTGTTCTATGAACATCACATATCTGCAATTCTTTCCAGAAGATACCGCAGGAAGCATACGACCTAACTCATTTTGTCTTCTTTGAAGGGAAATAATACTATTTAAGAAAAATTGTGCTCCTTCAGTTGAAAAATCTAGTAAAAAATTGGAAAATAGGAGTTTTCTATCTATATTCTTTTTGCTAAGTGTAGAAAGCAGCTCTAGCCGTACTGAATCTAGCTCTCTTTCTGGTCTTCTCCCCTGATTTTTCGACCACAAAGACATAAAATATTCATCCAGTTCTTGTCTGTAACCCCAACCTTGAATAATAGAATTTTTTTTACCGCCACTCATTGTCTTAGGATACATGTTGTGTTCAATATACATTCCTAAATGATCTAACTCATCGGTTAATCTTAATGACGCAACTTGAGTAGCATTTTTCCTGTTTTCAAGGTAATTAAAGAAAATGAATGGCGATTCAAAATAATCTTTATATGTTCTCAGATCGTCAATAGACATTACAATAGTACCTGCTTCAATGTTGATACTATTCAGCTTTTCTGCTTTTGCTGCAAATTCATTAAAGTCGTCTATAGTAATACACATTGAGTAAATGTAATCGTAATTGTCCATTACAAAGATAGCTTTTTCTACTTTATTTTTATCATATATCGGAGATCTATTTTTACGATTCAGATAAGCTAAAGTTCTCTGACATTGCTGATCAGCTTTCTCCACTAAACTCTTATAAGATCTTAAATGTGATTCATAGTTTATAATAGCTGGTATTGGTGAGAATGAACCGGCTTTAACTTCGACTATAATAAGACTGTTTTCATACTCAATAATAATATCGTTCTCATTCATTCTTTTTAAAGACTCTTTTTCAGGATAATAGTTATCTCGAAAAATTTTGGATTCGGGTAGTAACTCTGCAAAAAGCTCCACAATAGCTGACTCAGAAGATTCTTTTTGCGTTTGCTCCCAAGCATCCTTATTAGATATATTGGACTCAAATAACAATTTTTGAAGAATGCGATAAATATTATCAAATAAATTATAATATGCGAAACAATAAAAACTATCTTCAATTTTAATAAATGGTTTTTTCTGTATTGGAAACCCTATCGTAGGCCAATACTCAAAACCATTTGCAGAAAAATTATCAGCCTCACCTATTGAAAAGGATAGTTTTTTAATAAATTCTATAGGCCAGTTAGTGATTTGTTTTATATCATTCGTTGTGCTTCCAAACATTCTAGCAAATAAATCTCTTCCTTCTTCAACAGCTTCATTCTTAGGATTTTCAAAATCAAAGTTAGGATTTTCCATCATTTCTCTAATTTTGGATATTGCCTCTCCTCGTCCTTGAGTTAAGCTATGTTCGATTGTAATTAAACCTTTAATAATTTCATCTGCAGAAATATTAAAATTTTCCACAAGTAGATTATCCAGTGGTTTCAGTAATGTTTGTAGATGTTCTTCAACTTGAAATTGATATCTTTTTCCTCTAACTTGAGAAAACATCTGAGATTCTACAATATAAGATATGCTATCTTTATCTAGTTTTAATACTCTTTCTGCATGTGCTCCCCAGTAGAAATACCATTCTTGAATTGTATTATAGAGATCTATTGTCTCGGCTTGAATTTTATGAAAATACGATTCTTGTTCACCTTTCACATATTTTATTCCTTCTAAATTTACAGCATTTGAAACAAGTAAACTTTGAATATATTCGATTGCTCTATTTTGTAATATCTGATCATTCGAATAATCTATTTCCGAGCCCATCATAACAGTAGAAAAATAGTCTGTAGTAACAAGAAAATTCATTAATTCAAGCGGTTTTACACAGTGAAGCATCTGAATTATATTTTCTATTTTCGCCGTGATTTCTGCAGTTTTTTCTTTATACAAATCTGCTAGTTCGCTGATTTGAGTGTTTCTCATTGGTGTAGATAGATTGTTTGAAAAGGCAATATGATTAAATTTTACATGCTTTTTAGACATCTCTCATTCTCTCCCTAATTTTCAGATGATATATATTTCTCTAAATAGGACAAATATCTCTTGTTCAAACCAAATTTCACATCGAACACCCAAGCTAATAAGACGCTGTCTAATTTTTTTATCATGTTATATGCTGGTCGGTATTCATCTCCATTTACATCCTTGAATGAAGTGACTATTTTTACATCATCTGAAAAAGAATCTAACAAACTCTTTTCAAATGATTCTGTTAGCAAAGATTTCCCATTAATATTAGCAATTTGAGCGTACAAATCCAGTTCATTAATGTCCATACTAACTTTGGGTTTTTCTAAAATATACTCTTTTCTCTTTTTTAAATATTGAGTTATCGAAATAGAATCAGTATCACTACACTCAAGTAAAATTGCCATAAAATGTTCAAAAGACATAGTAATCTTGGGATTTCTATTTGTTCCAATATATTTTTCATCTAGAACATGGATATTCGATGATAGGGAATCGATTGGATACATAGACAAGTGCAAGCATAATGGTTCAATAACACTACTTTCACCTTCAAAAGAAACTATATCGTTTATAAACTTGTACTTCTCATTTGAGCAGATATATTCATATGCATTTTCAAGAGTTCGATATGCTTTTTTTACTTTATTATTTATCTTTTGCTTTACTTCATTATCATTTGAGGAACTATTCAATTCTATTGTTCCTGATTTACATTCAATAATAGTAAGGTATTCTTCTTCCCTAATAACAATGTCTACTTCAGCAACCTTATTGTTGAAAGGATAATAATTTAAGGAATGAGCAATTTCACTAAATAGTCCCGATGATGCGGACAAATTATATACTAGTTTCTCGAACTCAAAACCCTTCCTATTTTGATATTTTGAGAATTCCTTTTCAGTACTAATTGAGCGATAAATTGATTCTACTTGAAACAAAATATACTCTACGAATTCTTCAATTGACAAAATGAAAATTGAATTATTAAATCTAAATAGCCTTTCATTGTTTAAATCCTCGATTTTCCTATTTTCAAAATCAAATGAAAACAAATCTACAAATTTTGTGAAATCACTAGATTTAATGGTCCAGCATACTTTCTTGATTTCTTCTATCCCTAATAAATAATCTTCTCTTTCAAATACTGATTTCTTTGCTTTCTTTGAAAGTGGTTTCTCTGAATTTTTATAGTTTTGGAGAAATAATACATACATCACTATTGAGAGAACAATTTGGAATAGTGCTCTCCTTTCAATATCAATCTCCGAAAAAAAAACATCATCGATAGAATCAAGAACTATATTAATATAAATAACAGTTAAGAAAATTGACTTTGGTTGCTCAAACTCTATCAAAGATTTGAGATCTTGATGATCACCTCTTAGTTTCTGTCTAAATTCTTCAATTTCAAGTTTTCTTATTTTACTTTGAAGATCTTGAGAATCGTTAAAACCAGTTTTCAAAATTTTTAAAGCTGTTTGATTTGACCTGATATGAGATCCCGTTTGAAAAAAATCGTTGTATTGATTAAACACTAATTCTAAATTATCATTCATCGTTATTCTCCGTTTGGTTATTTTCTATAAACAAATTATACAATAACGATTTCACATTTGATACATTCAATCTTTATCAACTTTTACCATTAAATCATTAGTTTTTAACGCTGTTTTTGTAATTGAATTAGAAAAATTAATTAAAATATTTTTGCTTAAAATTCCTAATCAATTTTCTACTCTAATTTCCCTATAATCATATCTAATTTCTTCCATCAACACTTCCCATCTTTTACCAATCCTTCTCATAAAATCACGACAGGCTGTCAAGTAATTAGGAGTGACTACCTCATTTGGACAATATTGGTAGTTAAAACGGGACAATCTAGGACAACTACAGGTGAAAGTTCATATTTTTACCTGACTAATAACAAAGAAAAGTAGAGAAAAAGCCTGATATACAAAGACTCTTCGCATTCGAAAATAAAAAAACTGCTTCGAATCTTCTTATCTTCTGGGTTCAATAATTAAGTCTTCTCGCTTTTTTGATCTACAATTTTTATCCTACCACCCTAAATTTCAAAAATACATAAACTTATCTCTTACTTACAACACCTAAAAAACGCAGTAATATTAATAGTTACAGCCGTTTTTCCTCTGGTAGAAAACTGTGGTAGAAAACTGTGGTAGAAAACGCAAAAAAAGCGACAAAATCGTCGCTTTTGGTAGAAAAGTGGAAAACTGACAGCTAAAATGGTGGCTCATTTCTCTATTTGTTTATTGATTTAACGCCATTTTAGCTGGGTTTCCACCCTATTTCCGATACATCTTCAATTCCAAGAACAAATCATTATAGATGCCCAGATACTCAGCACCTAAGTTTTCATAGACTTCGAGGTGTTCCATTAATTCATCGGATGGATAGAATTGTTCGTCTTCGGTGATCTCGTCAGGCAGTAATGCCATGGCTTCTTGGTTAGGTGTGGAATAGCCGATGTATTCTGCGTTTTGTGCAGCGTTCTCGGGTTCTAGCATAAAGTTCAAGAAGGCGTAAGCACCGGCTTCGTTTTGTGAGGTCTTAGGAATGACCATATTATCAAACCACAGGTTGGAGCCTTCCGAAGGGATCACGTAATGAATGTGCTCGTTTTCGTACATCATGTCGGCTGCTTCCCCAGAAAATGTGACCGCAACCGATGCTTCTTCGTTGGCCATGTACATCTTGATTTCATCTGCGACGATGGCTTTGATGTTTGGGGTCATGGTCCGTAGCTTATTGAATGCCTCTTGCAGCTGATCATCGTCTTTGCTGTTAAGAGAATAGCCTAAGCTGTCCAAACCTAATCCCATCACTTCACGCGCGCCATCGATCAGCATGATGCTATTTGCTAATTCGGGTTTCCAAAGATCGTCCCATTGGGTGATCTCACCTTCATCAAAGAACTTATCGTTATAGACGATCCCCAGTGTTCCCCAGAAATAAGGGATGGAATATTGATTGCCTGGATCAAAACTCAGGTCCAAAAAGCGAGGGTCGATATTGTCTAGCCCTTTGATTTTACTGTGATCCAATGGTTTTAAAAGATTTTGTTCCATCATTTTCTCAATCATGTATTCACTCGGTATGGCGATGTCATAGGACGTACCGCCTTGTTGGATCTTCGTGAACATCGCTTCATTTGAGTCAAAGGTTTCATAATTGACCTTGTAGCCAGTCTCTTCTTCAAACTTACTGATCAAATCTGGGTCGATGTAGTCGCCCCAGTTGTAGATGTTGACGACTTCAGCGCCTGCCATACCAGAGGAGCGTTCCAATTCACGGACACCAAAGAGCAAGATCAGGACGATCGCAACAATACCGATAATCAGAGATTGTAGTCGTTTCATCGCAGATTTGCCACCTCCACACGGCGGTTTTTACGCAATTTCTTCGCGCCGTTTTCTTTACTGATAAAGTAATAACCTACCACCAGGATCATGGAGAATAAGAAGACAAGTGTACTTAATGCATTGATTTCTAAACTGATTCCTTGACGTGCTCTAGAATAGATCTCTACTGATAAGGTACTAAAGCCATTGCCTGTCACAAAGAATGTCACGGCAAAATCATCGAGTGAATAAGTAAAGGCCATGAAATAGCCGGCGATGATGCCCGGTGTCAAGAAAGGCAAAATGATATTTTTAATGACTTGAAAATTATTCGCGCCTAAATCACGGGCAGCATCGATCATTGAATCGTTCATCTCTTGCAGTTTCGGTAAGACCATCAAGACCACGATCGGGATACTAAAGGCGATATGCGAAAGCAATACGCTGAAAAAGCCTAAGCTAAACCCACGGAACAAGTTGCCGATCATCGTAAAGAAAATCAAGAAGCTGGCACCAATGATGACATCTGGTGAAACCAACAAAATATTATTCAAACTCAACAATGCCGTTCTCGTTCGACGTTTGCGGGTATAGTAGATGCCCATCGCTCCAAATGTGCCGATGATCGTTGCCAGTAATGCTGATAAAAATGCCAGCATAAAGGTGTTCAACACGATGATCATCAAGCGGGTATCTTGAAAGACGGATTGGTAATGTTCAAAAGTGAAACCCGTAAAAGCATTCATGGTGCCTCCTTCATTGAAGGAATAGAAAATCAAATAAAAGATCGGCACGTACAAAAGAATAAAGACGACGATCAGATAAAGATTGGACCAGCGAAATTTTTTCATTTACGTTGCCCTCCTTTTTTCTTTTCTCCCGTAAACAACATCACGAGGAACATGGCGATGATCAAAATGACGCCGATGGTCGAACCCATGCCCCAGTTTTGGGTAACGAGAAAGTGCTGCTCGATCGCCGTACCAAGCGTGATCACTCGATTGCCCCCAATCAAACGGGTCAACATGAAGAGGGAGAGCGACGGAATGAAGACGGCTTGGACGCCGC
Organism: Enterococcus sp. DIV1368d; assembly: GCF_050542975.1. NCBI lineage: Bacteria > Bacillati > Bacillota > Bacilli > Lactobacillales > Enterococcaceae > Enterococcus > Enterococcus sp. DIV1368d. The sequence goes on from NZ_CP172939.1 coordinate 2,772,042, forward strand.
TTTTCACACCGTTTAACGACAGAGGGAAAATCACTCGTCGGAAAGTATCATAGCTGTTTGCCCCTAAATCGCGACTGGCACTGATCAAAGAGGGATTCATTTCTTCTAAGGCATTAAAAATCGGCATGATCATAAAGGGTAGTTCGATATAGACGGCAACCGTCAAAAAGCTGAAGTCGGTAAACAAAATCTGCTTTGGTCCAACACCCATGATTTCTAGGAAGTTGTTGACACTGCCATGAATGCCGAAAATCCCAATAAACGCATAGGCTTTTAACAATAAGTTGACCCACGTCGGTAAGATGATCAGCAGCAGCCACAAATCTTTGTGACGCAGCTTAGTTAAGAAATACGCTGTCGGATAGCTGATCACTAAGGTAATCAAGGTGATCAAAAAGGCATACCAAACCGAGTTTAAAGTCATGATCAAATATTTGCCAGAACCTAAGTAGCTTTGATAATTGACCAGCGAAAAGTTGCCGTTCATATCAAAAAAGGATTGGTAGATGATCAATAAGACTGGTGCAATAACAAATAGCAATAACCAAAAGACATAGGGTATCGCATAAAAACGACGCATTTTCGTCATTAGCTTTCCCTCCTAATCTTCGTAGCTCTCTAAACGAGCATCAAAATCTTCTTCGGACTCATTGAAACGCATGACGTGGATATCTTCTGGTTCAAAGGAAAGCCCGATCTTGCTTCCTTCAGTGGCTTTTCTTGTAGAGTGAACCATCCACTCGTTGCCTTGTTCGTCGTAACAAATGATCTCGTAATGCACGCCTCGGAACAATTGCGTGTCTACTTCAACGACCAGCTTGCCTTTTTCCTCCGTCGTCAAATTCAAATCTTCTGGACGGATCACGATCTCAACAGCTTCATTCGGCCGCATCCCGCCATCGACACATTCAAATTGCTTGCCGACAAACTCCACTAAGTTGTCTTCGATCATCGTGCCTGTGACAATGTTGCTTTCACCGACAAAATCCGCCACAAAATGGTTGATTGGTTCATCGTAGATATCCACTGGTGTGCCGCTTTGAACAATCTTCCCTTTGTTCATAACGAAAATCTCATCACTCATCGCCAACGCTTCTTCTTGGTCATGGGTGACAAAAATAAAGGTGATGCCTAGTCGCTGCTGCAATTCCCGCAACTCGTATTGCATGTCGGTTCGCAATTTCAAATCCAATGCGGACAATGGTTCATCCAGGAGCAATACTTTGGGTTCATTGACGATCGCTCGTGCGATTGCGACCCGTTGGCGTTGTCCTCCAGACATTTCGCTGATTTCACGATTCTCATAACCAGGAAGCTGTACTAACCGCAACGCTTCTAAGACTTTTTTATTCACTTCATCTTTTGGTAATTTTTTGATTCGCAGACCAAATGCCACATTTTCAAAAACGTTCATATGTGGGAATAAGGCGTAATCTTGAAAGACAGTATTCACTTGCCGTTGATTGGCAGGAACGTCATTGATTCTTTGTCCATCAAAATAAACGTCGCCTTCTGTTGCGTCCGAAAAACCCGCAATGATGCGTAAGATGGTTGTTTTTCCACAACCTGAAGGACCTAACAATGTATAAAAGCGACCTTCTTCAATATCAAAACTCACTTTTTTCAAAACTGTTTCATCATCATCAAATCGCTTCACCACATTGTTGAATGAAATTATTGTTTTTCCCACACTCTTTCCTCCTGTACTATAAATAAGAATCTGTCACGACTACAAGCACACGGCTTTTTTTGCCCGCAATATTTTTTAATTGATGCGGCTCAGTCGCCTGATAATAAATCGATTGGCCTTTACGAGCCTTGTACTGCGTTTCTCCTAGTGTCAAGGCCACACTGCCCTCTAAGACATAGATAAATGTTTCTGCTAACGATGGTTCAAAGGTCTTGTATTCGCCCGCTTTATCAAAGGTCAGCAAGACTGGCTCCATTTCTTTTTCATTGGAATCGGGAATCAGCCACTTCAATTCATAGCCATTTTCTTCATCATAATAAAGCGTGCTGTCTTCTTCGCGATAAACCACTTGATGCTGCGCATTTTCTTCTCGGAAAAATTCCTCTGGTGTCACGCCTAAAACTTCTAAGATCGTAAAAAAAGTTTCCATAGAAGGCGAACTCAAATCACGTTCCAACTGTGAGATATAGCCTTTCGTCAAATCGGTCCGCTCGCCTAATTCTTCTTGGGTCAAATTCTTTTGAACGCGCAAATTGCGCAGCTTCTCGCCAATCTCCATGTTCATTCCCCCTTTGATTGACACAACTGCAAGTAAAAAAAGTTTGCTATAAGTAAACTTCATGTTTAATTTCACTTTTTCTAGTATACAAATAATTGCAAAAAACACAAGCCTTTTTTCTTCATTTTTTTGAATTATTTTCTCTCTGATCAAAAAAAGGAGTGACGCTAAACGCTTGTATTATAAAGGAAAGGAGTGGCGGTCCCGTCATTTTCGCTTTTCAAAGGTTTAAAAGAACAACTTCTATTTTAACGAAGAAAAGGTAGATTTAATAATGATCTGTTTTTGCTGATTTTTTGATAAGAAGACCTACCTTTTCTTGCTTCGCTGGTTAAAAAAATAAAACTTATGGTATTATGAGTACAAACCATCAAAGGAGTGTCTGAAATGACGAATTTCTCTACCTTTCGTGTCATGAATGAACCAAATTTTACTGCTTCACTCACAACTGCAACCCTTGACGAGCTGCCAGCAGGCGATGTGCTTGTCCGTGTTGATTACTCAGATGTCAATTACAAAGATGCCTTGGCAGCAAAAGAAAATGGCGGCGTGATCCGCACGTATCCGATGACGCCGGGAATCGATTTAGCAGGGGAAGTCGTGGACAGTCAGTCTGCTGATTTTGCCCCAGGCGACCAAGTCTTAGTGACAGGTTATGGCTTAGGGGTTTCTCACCCCGGCGGTTACAGTCAATTTCAACGGGTCCCAGCCGAGTGGCTCGTGAAACGTTCTGCTGGTTTTTCAGCAAAAGACAGTATGACCTATGGCACTGCTGGGTTCACAGCAGCTTTAGCGGTGCAAGAATTAGAACAGCTGCACTTAGCAAAAGACGCTGCTATTTTGGTGACAGGCGCTAGCGGTGGCGTCGGCAGTGTCAGCATTGCTTTATTGAAAAAACTGGGCTATACAAATATAGTGGCGCTATCTCGGAAAAACGATGCGCAATGGTTGTTAGACCTAGGCGCAGCAAAAATCATCAGTCCTGATGACGTGGTACCAGAAAAGGTCAAACCATTAGCAAAACAAACGTTTGCAGCGGTCATCGATACTGTTGGCGGTCCATTGCTTGCGGCAGTGCTTCCGCAAATCGCTTATGGGGGCGGAGCCTTCTTATGTGGCAATGCTGGTGGGATCAAAATCGAAACGACTGTCTTACCTTTTATTTTGCGTGGGATTCGCGTAATTGGGATCGATTCGGTCAATGTTTCCCATGAGATCCGCTCGGCATTATGGGAGAAATTAGCGGGTGAGTGGAATGTGATCGATCAGCTTTACACGAAAGCCATCACTTTGGCAGACTTACCAGAAACATTGGCAGCTTTATTAGCAGGCACGCACCAAGGACGAACGATCGTTGAGGTGTCGCAAGCGCAATGAGAATTTTGATTACGGCTGGCGGTACTTCCGAAAAAATCGATGATGTCCGTGCAATTACGAATCATTCCACGGGCTCACTTGGTCAGGCCATTGCCAAGGAATGGCTGCAATACCCTGAGGTAACCATCGATTACGTTACGACGAAAACTGCCAAACAACCGCCGACCGATCCACGAGTTACCTGTCATTTCATTGAAGGGACCACGGACTTGTTGGCGCAGTTGACCGATTTATTGACGTCCCATTCGTATGCTGCCGTGATCCACAGTATGGCAGTCAGTGATTTCACCCCTGCTGCTCATTTTTCAGAAGCAGCGTTTTATGAAGCAATCAACGATGCCCTACCAGCTTATGACAACCAGGTCACTCCGGCATTGATGGCACACGTGCTCTCACAATCTGAATCAACGGCAGGCAAAGTTTCTTCCAATACTGATCATTTGTTTTTAGTGTTGAAGAAAACCCCGAAAGTGATCCAAACCATCAAAGCATTACAGCCGACAACCTTATTAGTCGGATTCAAATTATTAGTAGACGTAGCGGAAGCCGAGTTGTTTGCGGTCGCACGAAAAAGTCTGCTGGCTAGCCAAGCGGATTATGTGTTGGCCAACGACTTGACGCAAATTTCTGGAAACCAGCATGTCGGACACCTTTTGACACAAGAAGGACAAATCGGGACTGGCCGCACAAAAGCTGAGATCGCAACCTTGATCGTTGACACATTACGCAATGACCTGCGTGCTTAGCTAGATGTTTTTTTAGAAAAGGAGAAAGAATCATGAAACAAAAACACGTTCTGCTTGGCGTCAGCGGCAGTATCTCTGCATACAAAGCAGCCGACCTGACCAATGAATTAACCAAAAAGGGCTATGCAGTGGATGTCTTAATGACTCAAAATAGCACACAATTTATTACGCCTTTGACGTTACAGTCATTATCCAAACGCCCGATCCATGTCGATGTTATGCAAGAACGTCAACCAGATCGGATCAATCATATTGAACTAGCCAAACAAGCCGATCTTTTCTTGCTCGCCCCAGCCAGTGCCAACAGCATTGGCAAGCTGGCGCATGGGATAGCCGATGATTTGATCTCAACAGTTGCCTTAGCGTTGCCGTTATCCGTGCCTCGCTTGATTGCGCCAGCCATGAATACCGTCATGTACGAAAACCCGATTGTTCAAAGAAATTTGGGGATTTTGAAAGAAGTCGGCTTCCAAGAGATTGAACCCCGTGAAGCGTTACTGGCTTGCGGTGATTTCGGCAGAGGCGCATTAGCAGCAACAGAAACGATTCTCGAAAAAGCATTGACTGCTTTGGAAGTACGGAGTGTCTAACAATGAAAAAAATATCAACTTTTGAACTTGTCTTAACAGCTTTCTTTTTAGGAATCTTGATTCTTTTAGCATCGGTTCCCTTTCTTGGGTTTATTCCCTTAGGACCAATCAATGCGACAACGATGCACATTCCTGTGATCATTGCTTCCATTGTATTGGGCCCTCGGATCGGCGGCTTTTTAGGCGGCGCCTTTGGGATCATCAGTATGGTGCGTTCGACGTGGATCATCACCCCGCTTTCTTTTGTCTTCTCTCCTTTCGTACCGATTTATGGGAGTGATCAAGGAAGTTGGAAAGCGATCCTCGTAGCGCTGATCCCCCGTATTTTGATTGGTGTCGTTCCTTACTTTGTTTATAAGGGCTGTCAAAAAATCTGGAAAAACAAACAGCAAAGTCTTTCGCTACTGATTGCTGGTGTTGCTGGAGGCTTGACGAATACGATCCTGGTAATGAACTTGATCTACTTCTTGTTCCAGCAAGAATATGCAGAGGTTGTGGGAAAAGCCGGCAATGCTGTCTATGCAGCGATTTTGGGTGTGATTTTCGCCCAAGGTGTACCTGAAGCCATTGTAGCGGGAATCGCCACGATGGCAGTTGGAACCGTCCTTTTGCGCTTAGTCATGAACCGCAAAAAAAATCGTATCTAAAAAAATAGCGACCGCCCTAAGTTAGCTTTTTGGCTAACTTAGGCGGTCGCTTCCCTTTTGAGTGTCTTATAAACTTTGTGTCACTTGGAGTGCCTCGACAAGCTCTTGATACTGCTCTTGAGTCAAATACTCTTCATAAAAGGTCAGATAATCATCGATATCTGCTTGGGTCAAATAAGGCAGCTCTTGCTTGATTTGCAGCAGCAGTTCTTCAAACTCCTCATCCGTCAGCATATAAGAAGACCAATCATCGGCTTCATCATAGCTATCCCAGTACTCATCATCATAATCATTTTCATACCCATCGTCATAGCTGTCATCCCAGCCATAATCATAGGGAGAAAACAATTCTTCTGGGTCAATCAATTCTTCCGCTGTAGGGATCGCAACAGCAGTATCACTTTTCTTTCCTGTAAAAGTCACCGTGGCTCCGATAGTGGTTTGCAGCTCATCCGCTTGCACGAAGTGAAAAGCCATTTTCTGCTGATTTGTTTTCGTATTGACGGTCATAGCTAAGTCAAACTGCTCGACTTCTTCCAGCATCGTTTCTAATTCGGCGACTTGCTTTTGATCGGCACCGTGTTCTTGGGCATAGATTGCATAATCTGCCAATTCTTCTTTGGTAAACGTATGGCCGATCGTATCTCCATCTCTTTTGAAAGCATCCGGTTCAAAGGTTTTCAGATAGTCTGCAAATGTCTCATTATGAAAAAGACTGTTCATGGTAAAGAGGTTTTCAGGCTCTTTTTCTGCTTCGGTTGTCCCCTCGCCGTCCTCTGCAAAAGTTCCTTCGCCAAAGTAAGAATCTAAGGTTTCTTGATCGATGCGCAGGTATTTCCCTTCATATTCCGCAGTGTCTGGTTTTGTCCCATAACTGTCACTACCAAATGCGCTGATATACCCTTGCAGTGTTTCATAGATTTCAGCTGACACATACGCTTCTTGTTTTTCTGGATCGACGATCAGCTTGATCGGCAGCTCCTGCCCCCCAAAAGCGACTGCCAGATTGAGTAAAATCGCTTTGGTTTCTTTGTCCTGGACGAAGTCCCCTTTAAATGACGAGCCGACTAACTGTGACATCAACATAGAGGCATACCTATCGGCTTCTTGACCGTATTCGCTGCTGCTGCCCATCTCAAAGGTATCGATCGTCGCTTGGAATTCACCAGCATTCGCTGCTTGCTGATTCGTCAACTGTTCGGCAAACTGTTCTTGCGGTAATTTCGTACAACCGCCGAAAAGAAAGGCGAACCCAACAAACAAAATGACGCGTCCCCACTTTTTCATCCTGCTCACTCCTTTTCGTTTATTGTACCGAAGACTGAGAAAGCTTACAAACCTAAGCTCTTTTTTATCAGCTCTCATAAAAAAAAGACTGCCCCTCAGGACAATCTTTTTGCTATTCTATTCTTCGCCGATGATTCGGACTTCTGTTTCTAAGGTGACATCAAAGGTTTCTTTGATGACTTGTTGGATATGAGCGATCAGTTCAACGTAATCCGTTGCAGTGGCTTGATCGACATTCACGATAAAGCCCGCATGTTTTTCCGAAATTTGGGCTCCGCCCCATTTCAATCCTTGTAAGCCTGCATCTTGGATCAGCTTGCCGGTAAAATGACCGACTGGACGTTTAAAGACACTCCCACAAGAGGGGTATTCTAGCGGTTGCTTCAATTGCCGCAATTCTGTCAGTTCATCCATCCGCTTTTTGATTTGCTCTTGATCGCCTTTTGCTAAATCAAAGCGACTGCTTAAAATGATCATCTTTTGCTCTTGTAATTTGCTATGACGATAAGCAAATTCCATTTCTTCCTTGGTATAAGTCACGATTTGACCATTAGCCAGCAAAACGTCGCAGGACGCAAAGACATCTTGGATTTCGCCATCATAGGCGCCAGCATTCATAAAGACGGCACCGCCGACACTGCCAGGAATCCCGCAGGCAAATTCAAAACCAGTCAACGATTCATGCAAAGCGACATAGGTGGTATCGATCAACTTTGCTCCAGCATCGACGATCAAAGAAGTGCCGTCCACCACGATTTGGTTCATTTCTGATAGCATGATCACCACGCCACGAATACCACCGTCACGGACGATCAAGTTGCTGGCATTTCCTAAGACGATCCAAGGAATCGCTTGTTCTCGGCAATAATCAAGCAGCTGTTTGGCTTCATCTGCTGTTTTGGGAAAAGCCAAAATGTCTGCCGGTCCACCAGTTTTTGTATACGTATAGTTCAATAAGGGTTCATCTTTTAATAAGGCAATTTCAGGGAATTGCGCAATCATCAAGTCTTTATTCACGAGAAGGTTTCCTTTCACAATAAACATCTCACTTATTTTAGCATGTTCAAGGAAAAGTTGCTACCTCTGGTGAATCAAAGAAAAGCTTAATAATCGAATGACCTGATTAATAAAGAGTCAGCTTCAAAAAAAGTGTTTTGTTATTTCAGATAATCGTTCTTTCATCTCCGTAGTGACTTTATCGACTACTTCTAAGTTGCTGCGATGCAAGAAGTCCACACTGCAAATATGCTGACAAAGAATCGTCCCTTGAACTTTACTTTATTGTGTTTCGGTAACTGTTTGAAACGCATTCGATCGAGCAAATTTTTCTTCTACATATTTTTTTGAGCTACTGAGTGGCATCACTAAGATGGTATTGAAACTCTTGTTATAATAATCATTACTAACCACTACACACGGTCTTTTTTTGCCATTTCATTTCCTTTGGTGGGATTTAAGTCAATAAAAGAATATCTCCTTGCCTTACCATTCAATGTTCTCCTCACCTAAATCTTTTTCAAAAAACATCTCACCTGTGTCAAATTTTCCCATTTCTTCTATGATCGCTAATTCTTGTTTCCAAAAAGCTTCAAAGGAAGGCGCTGCTTTTTCGCCTCTTACCTTGATCTCACCTTCTGGGGTAAATTCAAAAATTACCCAGTGATTCTCTTTTAAGCCTAGTATTTGCCGCACACTTTTTGGAATAGTTATTTGATTTTTCGAAGTCATTTTCGCTGAAACTTGCGCTTTGATCGTCATGAAACTGCCCCCTTTTCAAAATGACTGTATCATAAAATGGAAGTAAGCGTAAGGAGCCATCGTTCCTTTTCCGTACTACAAACGAATTTTCTCTAGCATCCAAATTTAATCCTCATTCTTCCTCCTTGTTTTCCTCATTCCGCTCACTTGCTTTGCGCTTCTGGCTTTTTTAGGTAAAATGGGAGGCGTAGTGGAAAATAAGGAGGAGTCTCAATGAAATTTATTTCTTGGAATGTGAATGGTTTACGGGCCATCGTTAAAAAAAATTTTTCTGAAGTGTTTGAAGCCCTCGATGCTGATTTCTTTTGTTTACAAGAAACAAAGCTGCAAGAAGGTCAGATCGAATTGGATTTACCAGGCTATCATCAATACTGGAATTATGCGGAGAAGAAAGGCTATTCTGGCACAGCAATTTTCGCAAAAGAACCTGCACTATCGGTCCGTTATGGATTAGGGATCGAAGAACATGATACGGAAGGTCGCGTCATCACGCTGGAGTATCCTGAATTTTTCTTGATTACTTGCTACACACCGAATTCCCAAAATGAATTGCGCCGCTTGGATTATCGCATGACTTGGGAAGATGCCTTTTTGGCTTACTTGACTGAATTGAAACAACAAAAGCCAGTGATTCTCTGTGGTGATTTGAATGTTGCCCATAAAAATATCGACATCAAAAACTGGAAAACCAATCAAAGAAGTGCTGGGTTTACACCTGAAGAACGGGAAAAGTTTTCGACTCTTTTGGCTGCTGGCTTTACCGATACGTTCCGCTATTTCTATCCAGATGCAGAAGGTATTTATTCTTGGTGGAGCTACCGTTTCAACGCTCGCAAAAACAATGCTGGCTGGCGCATCGATTACTTTGTCGTTTCGGATGACTTAAATGAGCGCTTGCTAGACGCCAAGATCCATACAGATATCATTGGCAGTGACCATTGTCCGGTGGAACTGGATCTCAACTAACCGTAGGAAAACTTCAGTTTTTCTTAACGTTTGTTCGCTTTTCATTCTTTGATTTTGTGCTAGAATGGCAATGAGGTGAGTCTGATGAATTTTATCGCAATGGACTTTGAAACAGCAAATTATCAAAAGCATAGTGCCTGTTCCCTTGCACTAGTCATGGTACAAGATAGCAAAATCGTGGGCGAATATTACACATTGATCCAACCGGAAACGGAATTTTTTTGGAAAAACATTCAAATTCATGGCATCCGTCCAGAAGATGTAAAAGAAGCGCCTAAGTTTCCTGACGTATGGAAACAAATCCAACAATATTATCAACTGAACAGTTTGATCGTTGCGCATAACGCTGGTTTTGATACTGGGGTTTTGGCGGGGTGTCTTGATTATTATGGGTTGTCACAACCAAATTATCTTTCCTTATGTACGGTGCGAACGAGCCGCAAACTGTATCCAGAATTTACGAACCACAAATTAAACACGGTTTGTGAGCAATTACAGATTCCTTTACTAAACCACCATGATGCACTAGAAGATAGTCGGGCATGTGCCCAAATCTTATTGCGTCAAGAAGAAGAATTTGGTATCGATCCATTAAAAAAATTGGTTTTAGTCAAATAAATAAGAACGTGCGTCCTAAAGTCAGCATTGCGCTAGCCTTTAGGACGCACGTTTTCATTTAAGGAAGGATTCATTTTAGGTCAGATCGATCCAATAATGACAGATTACAGCGCCATCTTCAGGATCAATGACTTTTTCTGTCAATTTACCACCATTGTTTTCAATGACTTTGGCGGAGGCGCGATTGGCTTCTTCACAGGTTACTAACACGTTGTTCAAGCCAAATTGTTTGGCCTTTACCAATGACTGTGCCAGCATTGCCGAGCCGATGCCTTGCTTTCGATGGTCTGGGTACACCGAATACCCGATGTGTCCGCCAATTTGGCGCAAATATGCATTAAGTGTCAGACGCAGATTCAAGAGACCGACCACTTTTTGATCTTGGATAGCCAGATAGGTACGGGCGGGAACGAATCCTTCTGGTACCGTTTCTGCTGTTTTAAAATCTGCCAATCCCCCTAGCCAGTCTTTGGCTGTGGGACTTTCTACAAGTCCTGCCCCACCATGGATGACTTCTTGATTCTTCTCGAAGGCTTGCCGATACGCTTCGATTTGATCGCAGTCTGCGATCGTCGGTTCCCGAAACTCCATTTCCTTCACTCCTTTTATGATTCAAAAAGACGTGCCATCATCAAAACGTCAACTTTTTGCCCCTCGCGGGTTTGTACCGCTTCTTTCATACAGCCTTCTGTTAAAAAACCAAATTTTTGATACAGATGGATCGCCCGTAGATTTCTCGCTTGGACGGTCAACTCGATTCGGGTCAATTCGCCAACTTCTACTACCCAGTCCAGTAATTCTTCAATCAGGAGCGAACCTAAGCCCAAGCCCCAATAGTCTTTTAAAATCGAGATACCGATCTCCCCGACATGGGCTAATTGCCACTCTTCATGGCCTTTGACTGATGCCATGGCGATCAATTGTTCTTGATCAAATGCTAACAACAGCAAATAGTCGTCCCGTTCATAGATAGCATCCAGCTGTTCTGCCAATAAGGCTTCTGGCAACGCCAAGCCGCTTTCGTCCATCAATAGAAAATCCGTTTCTTCTCCTAGCTGTTGACTGACTGCTAACACAGCTTTGGCATCAGCACCCGTGGCTTCTTTGATCTGTAATTGGATCTCACTCATGAGCTGCCTGCCATTTTGTTGTGATCCGTTGCAAAAAGGCGGTTGCTTTGGTGCCATATGCATGACATTTCACAAGACGTTTTTGTTCATCTGTATCATCTTTTTCCAAAATCAGTTCTAAATAATCTTCTGGCAGGGAGGCTTCTAAGAGATTGCCCCACTCGATCACACACAAGCCATCCCCTTCGAAATAATCATCCAGTCCTAAATCATCTGCACCGTATTCCACCCGATAGACATCCATATGGTACAGCGGTAGCCGTCCATTGGTATATTCACGAATGATCGTATAGGTCGGACTTTTGATCAGTTGCTCGATTCCTAGCCCCAAGGCGATGCCTTTCGTCAATGTTGTTTTGCCAGCACCTAAATCGCCCGTCAATACCAGATTATCCCCTGGCTCGGCTGCCTCTCCAATGATTTTTGCAAATGCTGCGGTTGCTTCTAAGTCGTTAATGGTAAACATAGTCCCCATCCTTTGATCAATCTAATTTACTAGTTGCTAGTATAGCTTGTTTTTCAAGGAATTGTAAAGAAGGAGCTTAGGAAAAATTCCCCAACGATCACTGGATCGTTGATTCATACGGACGCCCCCTGCTTTGCTGCCCTCAACTTTCCAAGAGCAAAACAAAAAACTGACCCTCAAGGGATCAGTTTTTCATAAGTGCAGCAATTGGCTGCTTATTTTTCCATTAGTGTTTGTGCCGCAGTAATGATTGATAATTTGTAGACATCTTCTTCATTTGAACCACGAGACAAATCAGAGATTGGTTTGTTCAATCCTTGTAAGATTGGTCCAATCGCTTCAAAGTTACCGAAACGTTGGGCGATCTTGTAGCCAATGTTTCCTGATTGTAAATCTGGGAAAACAAAGACGGTTGCTTTACCTGCTACTTCAGATTCAGGAGCTTTCAATTGCGCAACTGCTGAGATATACGCAGCATCGAATTGCAATTCTCCATCGATTTGGTATTCTGGTGCCAATTCTTTGGCGATTTTTGTTGCTTCAACGACTTTATCTACTTCTGGTGCTTTCGCAGACCCTTTCGTTGAGAAGCTTAACATAGCAACTTTTGGATCGATTTCAAATAATTCAGCGGTTTTCGCTGAGTCAACAGCGATTTCTGCCAATTCTTGTGCAGTTGGGTTTAAATTGATGGCACAGTCTGAGAACAAGTATTTTTCTTGGTCACGACCACGAACCATTAGGAAAGCACCACTTGTACGGCTCACACCTGGTTTTGTTTTGATGATTTGTAAAGCGGGTCTTACTGTATCACCCGTAGAATGGATCGCTCCTGAAACCATTCCTTCAGTAATGCCCATGTAAGTCAACATTGTACCGAAATAGTTGACATCTTTTAAGATTTCTTCTGCTTGTTCTTTCGTTGCTTTGCCGTTGCGGCGTTCCACAAAAGCTTCAACCATTTCATCCCAACGATCATAATTTTCAGGATCTAAAATTTCAAAGTTTGATACGTTGATTCCGCGAGCTTCCGCTGCTTTTTCGATTTCAACCGGGTTACCGATCAAAACAGGTTCAATCAATTCTTCTGAACGTAAACGGCTAGCAGCACCTAGGATACGAGGATCTGTTGCTTCAGGAAAAACGATTTTGATATGACGACGCACGATTTTAAATTTTAAACTTTCGAATAATTCCACGGGTAAAGACCTCCAGTTTTTTTATACCCTTCCATTGTACAATAATTGCGAAAAAAAGAACAGATAAAAATCCTGTATTAGTCGATTATTTTAAATATCGTTACCTTTTTCACAAATTCACTCATTCTAAATAACACAGTTTTACAACTGTGTTATTTTTTCTGGCAACGCCCAGGAAATCGGTTCTTCCCCTAACGCCAGCAATGCTTGATTGATCTTAGAAAAAGGCTTCGAACCAAAGAATCCTCGATGCGCTGATAACGGACTTGGATGAGGCGCTGTTATAATAATATGCTTGCTGGTATCTAGCAAAGCGGCTTTCTTTTGGGCGGGTTTGCCCCAAAGAACAAAAATGACCGGTTCTTCTCGTTGATTCAATTTTTCGATGATCGTATCAGTCAGCTGCTCCCAGCCATGCCCGTGATGTGAATAGGCTTGCCCTTCACGTACTGTCAACACGGTATTCAACAATAAGACCCCTTGTTGCGCCCAAGGCACGAGATAACCGTGGGACACAGGTGGAATCCCTAAGTCATCGGCTAATTCCTTGTAAATATTGCGTAAGGAAGGCGGTATTTTGACCCCCGGCTGCACGGAAAACGACAGTCCGTGGGCTTGGTGAGGGCCATGATAAGGATCTTGACCTAAGATGACAACTTTTACGTCATGGTATGGTGTCAGTTTAAGTGCTTCATAAATATGATCCATCGCTGGATGGATCTTTTGCTGGGCATATTCTTGTTTCAAGAAAGCCCGTAGTTGTTGGTAATAGGGTTGCTCAAATGATTCTTGCAATTGCTCTTGCCAATCATTGTCCAATAGTCGTTTCATGGCGAATCTCCTTTGTTTTCTTCTAGGATAACAAATCCCTCCCCTTAGAAACAAGAATTACTCTTCGAAAGAAAAAAAATGCGCGATTTATGGTACACTATTTGTAGAAACGATTAAGAAAGGACGCTGACAATGATCAAATTAATTGCTTCTGATATGGATGGTACGCTTTTAAATGCTAGTATGCAGATTTCAGAAGAAAATATCCAAGCAATCAAATATGCCCAATCCAAAGGAATCGAATTTATGGTCGCAACTGGCCGTAACCGCAAAGAGGCTTTGCCGCCGCTGCAAGAAGCCGGGATCGACTGTGCAATGATCACCTTGAATGGTGCCCAAGTCTACGACGAAGCGGGCAATTCATTATTTACTGTGCCGATCAGCCATGAACAAACTCGTTCGTTGATCGACCTACTAAAAGAAAACGACATCTATTTTGAGATCTCAACGAGCAATGGGATCTATTCGGAAAGTCAGACACGTCGGATCGAAAATTTTGCGATCCATACGGCAGAAGCTATGCCCCATTTAACCCATAAGATGGCGATCGCTATGACAGCTGCCCGTTTAGAATTTTTACCGATCAATTATGTCGATGATTTCAGTGAGTTGTTTTCGATCGAAGAATTAGAATTTTTGAAAGTGATCTGCTTCCATCAAGATGGTGCGCGGGTATTGGGTCCTATCACGACAATCATCGATGGGTACGGCGATTTAGTGGTGACTTCTTCTGGACAAAACAATATTGAGATCAACCACCGAAACGCGCAAAAAGGAATCGCAGTGGCGCATGTCGCTAAAGATCGGATGATCTCACTGGAGGAAGTGATGACGATCGGTGACAACTTAAATGACGTAAGTATGCTGCAACTGGCAGGCGTTAGTTTTGCAATGGGAAATGGCGAGTTAGAGGTAAAAGAAGCCGCGAAGTATTTGACGGACACCAATATTGAGTCTGGTGTCGGCAAAGCGATCGTTCGGGCAATTGATGAAAATCTTTAAATCACGCAGCTTTTTGGGGATACATGAGGAGGCGTAAGTATGTCAGAATTTTTCATCCAAGACAGACAACTTAGCAGAGTCACACGCACCATTGTCAAAGATGAAACAGGCAAATCACTGTTTTTAATGGTGGGCCGCTGGGGAACTAAGGGCGATGCTCTTTCCCTTTACCGCTTGAATGGGCAAATGGTCGCTAGTATCAAACAAATCAGTTTTACTTTTGGTACGCGCTTTGAGATCTACAAAGACTTTGAGAAAGTCGGTACACTGCAAAAAATCTTTAACTGGCCGGGTGATTTCTACTATATCCAGCAGCTTCACTGGGCCGTCCACGGCGATATCTACAATCATCGCTATGGGATCCATCATTTCAATAAAAAGATCATGGAAATGGATAAGGCGACCTTATTGACGGGGGATTATTATGTACTGGATGTCGTTGATGATCGGGATGCACCAGTCTGCATCTGTATCGCTGCCGTCATGGATTACTGGCTGTACAATCGGCACCGCAAGAAAGACCATCCTCTTGAGCTTCGACTAACAAATGGAACCAGCTGAAAAATCAGCTGGTTCTTTTTTGCATATGGTCGTATAGGTGGCCACTGATCTCTCTTTGTGCCACGACTTCAAAGCCATGCTTTTCATAGAGCCGCTTCGCATGGGGATTTGTTCGGTCAACACTCAAGCCGATCACCTCATAGCCATCTCTAGAAGCAATTTGCGGCAACGCTTCTAATAAGGCTGATCCGACACCTTTGCCCCGAAATTTCTCCGCCACACAGATGGTATCTAAGTACCATTCATTTGGTAAGGTCTCTTCATCGATAAACAGCTTCATGTCTTTACTCAAACCGTACTGTTCCAGCACTTTATCTAGAGGCTGATCGATCGTCGGCTCTTCTTTGTCTGGGTATCCAAAGGCGACCCCAGCAACTTCCCCGTCGATCTCATTGACCAACGCACGGCGAAAGCCGTAACGATAGTCGGGTTCTAGCATGGCATCTGCCAAGATCTCTAAGGTCTTTGCTTCACCGATCTCTTTGACAAAGGGCAATTCCATATCCTTTAAAATGACTAAAACAAGTTCAGCCATGACAAAGCGATCTTCTTTTTTTGCAAATCTTATCACGTTTTCTCCTCCTTACTTCTATACATAGAATAACAATTCTCTCAAGAAAAACCAAGTTGAATCGACAAAGGTTCAACACAAAGTTTTCCTTATTTATTCATGCAATTCCAACGGCAAGCCGTCTGGATCTTGGAAAAAGGTCATTTTCTTATTCGTAAAGGTATCGAAACGAATCGGTTCACACGCAATTCCTTTGGCGGCTAACTTTGCCACGACTGCTTCAATATTTTCCACCGCAAATGCCAAATGCCGCAAGCCAGCTGCTTCGGGAAAGCTTGGTCTTGCTGGTGGGTTTTCCACCACAAACAGTTCTATTTCTGATTCCCCAAAGCGCAGGTCGATTTTTACATCTTTCTTTTCTGGGCGCGCATGTTCACGAATCACTTCAAAGCCTAATTTCTCTACATAAAATTCTTTGGTCTGCTGGTAATCACTGGCGATGATCGCCACATGATGCATTTTTGAAAACATTATTGCCACTCCTTTGTATTGGACTCCTCTCTCAGTTTAAAGCCTTTGGCTGCATTTTACTAGAAAAGACTGCCGAAGTTCTCCTCTTTTCATAAATGGTTTCTGTTATACTAGAAAGCGGAAGGTGATGAAAAAAATGAAACTACTTTATATTTCAATCTCTGGAAATACCCGTGCATTCGTCAACCGCTTGTTGGCCTTTGCGGATCAGCAAGACACTCCGAGTACTTGGGAAGCCAAAGAAATTCATGACAACAGTGTGTTTGAACAAGAAGACGAACCTTATGTGGTTTTTGTCCCTACCTATTTAGAAGGTGGAAATGGCGTCGATAACGGCGATCAGGAGATTCTCACAGAAACCATGCGGGAATACATTGACTATGAAAACAACGCAGCTCTTTGCTTAGGCGTGATCGGCAGTGGCAACAAAAACTTTAATTATCAATATTGCTTGACCGCAAAGCAATATGCGGAGCAATTTTCGATCCCGTTCTTAGCGGATTTCGAGCTGCGAGGCACGACCCAAGATATTGAACGGATCTATGCTTGTTTGAAAGAAATCGATCCTGCCCACAGCAACACTTAGCTTTAGCCAGCATTCATTAGCCATTAGGAGGACTTTTGCATATGGAACCACAAACGATGGTCATTTTGATCATACTCGCCAGCATTCTCATCTTGACCGCACTAGATATCTGGAATCGATACAAAGTACGCCGTTACGTTCGGCTGGCTTGGGGAAAGCTTCCCCGTCAGCCCCGCTTTGATAAAGAAGCGAGTTTGAAAAAGGCTTGGCTGACTGAGAAGAAGTTTCACGATTTTGATAGCGAGGTCGATGACATC
This sequence comes from Enterococcus sp. DIV1368d, assembly GCF_050542975.1. Lineage (NCBI taxonomy): Bacteria > Bacillati > Bacillota > Bacilli > Lactobacillales > Enterococcaceae > Enterococcus > Enterococcus sp. DIV1368d. The sequence continues at coordinate 2,789,354 of NZ_CP172939.1, forward strand.
ACTTGGTATGACTTGGATGGCTTTTCGTTGTTTGAGTCCATTAATCTGACGTTTTCCAGTGTTGGTTCAGAAGCATTGTACCAGCAGTTACGCAATTTTCGCTTCAAAACGGACAAACATCTGACCAAATTGATCGACTTTTTTGCTGCTGACAGTGCCGCACGCGAACAATCCCAATATACGTTTGCTCGTTTAGGAAAACAAGATGATAATTTTTCGAAAGCCTACTTGGCCAATGAAGCTGCGCAATCGATCGGTTCTCTGCCTTTCTTTGTCTTTTTAGGTGTGCTGCCGTTAGTCGGCATCTTGCTGCTCCTGCTGGGGTTTGTCCAAGGCATCCTGTTGACGTTGGTTAGTGTCGTTTTCAATACGATCTATTACTCCATCAAAAAAGCCAAGCTGGAAACAGAACTGAACAGCATGCGCTATTTGGTTCAAACGATTGCCTGTGGCAGTCAGATCGCTAAAATCAACACGCCCCTCCAAGATGAGATCAAACAATCCTTGGCACCATTAAAAAAGATCACTCGTTTCGCTTTCTCGTTTCGTGCCAAAAACGGCAGCGAAGGAGATATGTTGTTTGAATACATCAATATCATTTTTATGCTGCCGTTTATTTCCTATCAAACGGTCACCACTACCTTGGCAAAGCACCAACAAGCAGCCATCGATCTGTGGAATTTGCTGGGAAAATTGGAAGTCGCAGCCGCCATTTTAAATTTTCGCACGTATATGCCCATCACTTGCCTACCGACCTTCCAAACAAGCGGAGGTGTACAAGCAACGGGTACGTATCACCCGCTTCTAAGTGAAGCAGTCATGAATGATGTTGCTTGGACCCACAATACCCTCGTGACTGGCTCCAATGCCTCGGGCAAATCGACGTATGTCAAAAGCATCGCCATCAATTGCATTTTGGCACAAACGATCCAGACAGCAGTTGCCGAAACCTTTACGATGGTTCCCGGTCATGTCATTACCTCGATGGCTGTCGAAGATGACTTGTTTGAAGGCGACAGCTATTTCGTCGCGGAAATCAAATCCATCAAACGCCTGCTAGACACCGTTGCCACGAACCAGCGCTGCTATTGTTTTGTTGATGAGATTTTAAAAGGAACCAATACGGTGGAACGGATCGCTGCTTCTGCCAGCATCATCCATTGGCTGCGAGCCTACCCATCATTGGCATTTGTCGCCACTCATGATATTGAGCTGACTGAAATTTTGAAAAATGATTGCCGCAACATTCATTTTTCTGAACAAGTCACGGAAGATGACGGCATCTCCTTTGATTACAAGGTCAAATCCGGTCCTGCCTTGAGCCGCAACGCGATCGCCCTCTTAAAAGTCATGGGCTACCCTGAAACGATCGTTCAAGACGCCTATGCCGCCGCCAATGATTTTGATCAAAACCGTAAATGGCAGGATTTATAACTTCATACAAACAAAAGCGCCTTATCCTGTGACTAACACTGGGATAAGGCGCTATTTTACGTTTCATTTAGTCAAACAAACCAGTCGCTAAACTGTATTGCTCTCCTTGTAACACATCGTATTGGATCAAATTGTAGGCATCATAGATTTCTTGGGCTTCTTGATCCAACGCAAGGGTCGTCTGCCATTGTCCGCCTTGATAATATTGCCCCATCTCAAAAGCCGGCAGCTCATCTTGCAAGGCTAATAACAACTGGTAAAACCCGCTCGTTGGTTGGTCACTGGCTTCTAATAGGTTCGGCGCAAAGTAAAAGGGACTTGTTACAGGTACATCTTCTGGCGCAAAATTCCCTTGCGAATCAACCATCAAAAACTCGGTTTCATGCAGGGCAGCCGTTTCATTTTGCTCCTTGATCTCATCGGCATAAATGCCTGGTAAATGATCGCCCCAAAAGACGACCAGCGTTCGCCGATCCAGCTGTTCTAATTCAGCCACAAAGTTTTTCAACGCTGTACTGCTATAAGAGATATCCTGTAGGTAGTTTTCCAAAGAAGCCATATTGCCCGGACCGCTCGCTTGGTAATTCAACGTATCGTATTTGCCAGCATAGGGCATATGGGTCTGCATCGTCACTAAATGGACAAATTGCGGTTGCTGATCGTTTTCCAACAATGCCAGCACTTCTTTGTAGGCCGCCTCATCAGAGATATAGGGATTATTTTCGATTTTGTCGGTATAGGTCATCGTCTCTTGATCGATAAACTGTTCAAACCCCATCACCCCATAGACATCCTTGCGTTTGTACATCGATGTATCGTAAGGATGGATCGCCGTTGCCGTATACTCTGATTGTTCCAAGAAAGAAACCAGGGATGGCAGTTGCGTCAATTTCGGCACTAGCATCGTGTAAGGCGTCGTCATCTGTGGATTCAATAGGCCCATGGCAAAACCAGTCAACGCTTCAAACTCGATGTTTGCCGTACCGCCTCCATAATTTTGCGAAAGCATTTTTCCACTGATGGTTTGATCGGCGACGTGGTAATAGTCTTTCAACGGATCGCCGGTGATCGACAAGCCATTTAAATGGCTCGGGTCGGAAAAGCTCTCACTCATCACATAAACGATATTTGGTGCTTCACTTTCACGGTCTTGATTTTTCTCCGCCGCCTGTGCATTGTAGGTGTCCGCAATCGCTTGGATCGCTTCTTTTGAATACCCCTCAGGCTTCGTCATGGCATCTACCCGCAGGTTGTACAAAAACCCACCGATGAATCCCGTATTGTAGTAGTTCATTTTTTGTGAATACGGAATCCAGAGCGCCGTCTGATTGTAGGCTTTGCGTAAAAGGTTGTTGCTGTCATTGAAGTGAGAAACATAGACTAAGCCCAGCGAGCATACGACCAGCACCGCTCCTCGCATCACTTGCAAACGCCGGTTTAATTTGCGGCTGCGATAGATACTCCAGCCGATCGCCCCGATCGCCGCCAGAGCGAAGAGGATGGCTAAGAAAAAGGCGCCATTGCCGATCATGGTTCGTAGAAGGTCGAATTGAGTGACCATCTTTAAATCATCGGGATAGATTGGTTCTTGGCGATAGACCATCTTCGTGTGGTTGGCATACCCTAAGATTCCGATGACGACACTATAAAAGATGCCCCCAATCAGTACCGAACCTGCCAAGCTGGCAAACACCCCATACACCAGCAGTAGCACCCCACAAGCCAAGAAAAACTTTGCTGTATGCCACGAAAAGGCAAATTTCAAGGCTAATTCAACGGAAAGATTGTTTTGACACCATTGCAAATATAAATTACTGAAAATGATCAACAGGACGATGGCGATGCCTTTTAATGCGATCTTCAGATAAGGATGGCTATTTATTTTCACGAAGGAACATTCCTCCTTTTCTACACGTTCTAGGTACCCTCGTATTTTATGCTTTCAAGACAAGAAAGTAAAGCCAGGGCAAGAAGATTTTGTTATTTTTAAAGAAAGCAACCCTCATAAAAAAGAGTCTAAGGTTTCTTGCCCCCTAGACTCTTCTTTCTATCCGAATGGAACTCAATCACTGGTTTCGTTTATTTCCAAAAATCGTCAAAGATCGTGACTGGCAAGTGGCGTTTGTGTTGCGTTTTGTTCCACCAGTTTTCAATGGTTTGTTGGGCTTCAGCCGAAATTTCCTTGCCTTCTAAATAGTCATCGATGTCGTTGTAGGTCACTCCTAAAGCTGCTTCATCTGCCACTAAAGGTTTGCCATCTTCCAAGTCCGCAGTTGGGACTTTTGTATACAACGCTTCTGGCGCGCCTAAGTATTGCAAGATTTGACGGCCTTGGCGTTTATTCAAACGAAACAGTGGTAAGATATCGGCTCCGCCATCCCCGTACTTCGTAAAGAAGCCGGTGATGTTTTCCGCAGCATGATCTGTTCCCAGAACAGCCCCTGCTTTTTCACCCGCAATGGCATATTGCGTGATCATCCGTTGACGGGCTTTGATATTGCCTTTGTTAAAGTCGGAAACCGCTAACCCTGCTTCTTCCACCGCTTGTACTTGCGCATCGACGGCGGCTTTGATGTTTACCCGCAGCTCAATGTCTGGTTGGATAAACGCTAGTGCTTTTTTGGCATCTTCTTCGTCTGCTTGTTCCCCATAAGGTAAGCGTACCCCTATGAACTGATAGTTAGGATTCCCAGTTTCGCTGCGCATTTCCTCCATCGTCAATTGCGCAAGCCGTCCAGCTAACGTCGAATCTTGTCCACCACTGATCCCCAAGACAAACGTATGCAAGAACGGATTCTTTTGCAGATACGCCTTTAAAAAATCAATACTCTTACGAACTTCTTCTTTCGGGTCGATGGTCGGTAAGACTCCTAATTCTTTGATAATTTCTTGTTGCATGGTCATAGAAACGCCTCCTCTTATTTTTTGAAGCAGCTGACTGATCCTAGGACCAGCGCAGTTGCGGATTACAAAATCGCGCCATTGGTTTGTTTGCGTACTTTTTCAATCGTGCGCATTTTATGATCCCAGCATTCTTGCGAAAGATCGACTGGGTATTTCTGTGGATTCAAGTCACGTTTGTACTCGTCCCAAAGGGAATCCAAGCAATTCGTCGCATAGGCTTTGATGTGTTCTAAGTCAGGCACTTGATACACTTGCTGGCCATCCACAAAGATGTCTTGCAATAATGGTCGCGCATCAAAGTTCGTCACTGTTTTGTTGATAAAGGTATGAACAGGATGGAACATGAACAGTTCGTCTTCTGCTTGTGGATTTTCTTCCCATAGCGTGACATAATCGCCTTCTGACTTGCCGTCAGATTTACGGGTGATCCGCCAAACTTGTTTTTTCCCAGGAGTCGAAACCTTTTCAGCATTGCTGGATAATTTGATGGTGTCGATCATTTCTCCCTGTTCATTTTCGATGGCCACCAGTTTATAAACCGCGCCTAATGCCGGTTGATCGTAAGCGGTGATCAGCTTGGTGCCGACACCCCACACATCGATTTTCGCCTTTTGCATTTTCAAGCTTAGAATCGTATTTTCGTCTAGATCATTGGAAGCATAGACTTTGGCTTCCGTGAATCCCGCTTCATCCAGCTGTTCACGGACTTTTTTCGAGATATACGCCATATCGCCGCTGTCGATCCGCACACCTAAGAAATTGATCTTATCCCCCATCTCTTTGGCCACACGAATCGCATTTGGCACACCTAAGCGCAATGTATCATAGGTATCGACTAAGAATACGCAATCTTTGTGGGTTTGGGCATACGCCATAAATGCATCATAGTCATTGCCGTAGGATTGCACGAGGGAATGGGCGTGGGTTCCGCTGGCTGGGATGCCAAAAATCTTCCCTGCCCGCACATTACTCGTCGCATCTGCTCCGCCAATATAAGCCGCTCGGGTCCCCCAAATGGCTGCATCCAATTCTTGTGCCCGTCGTGAACCAAATTCCAACAAGGGATCCGTGCCGATCACGGATTTGATGCGGGCCGCTTTCGTGGCGATCAGTGTTTGGAAATTGACCATATTCAGTAACGCCGTTTCGATCAACTGTGCTTGTGCCAACGGCCCTTCTACTTGAATGATCGGTTCATTGTTGAAGACTAAATCGCCTTCTAACGCAGAACGAACGGTACAAGCAAACTTGAACTCCTTTAGATACTCTAAAAAGGCTTCTGGATAGCCGCCGATTTCTCGCAAGTAGGCAATATCCGTTTCTGAAAAGGATAAATCGTTCAAATAGTCGATCAATCGTTCCAGACCGGCAAAGATCGCATAGCCGTTTTCAAAAGGCATGTCACGGAAATAGCATTCAAACACCGCATTACGATCGGCTCTGCCTAACTCCCAATAGGTTTGCATCATGTTGATTTGGTAGAGATCGGTGTGCAGCGTCAAGCTGTCATCTTTAAATAATTTCTGCATGTTCTTACTCCCTCTAGCTTACTTCTTCTCATTATAGCAAAAAAAACACAAAAGACAGAAAATCTTGTTTTTTTCAAAAAAAAGTTGGGTTTTTGCTAGTACAAGGCAATACATCTGAGAACAAATTGCTCAAAAGCATGGGTCAGCCTCCTACTTATTGGCGCATCATTCCTGCGCGCGTATAAGGTCGCCCCTTTGTTCAACGTTTGATTGCTCTTGCAACGTGCATGTCCCAACTTCTTTCAACTACTATTCTTTCACAGGCAATTGAACAAGAATGACATCTTTCCTCGGTTTAGAAAAGGTGATGCCTCTTGCTTCCATTTCTTTACGAATATTAACATTGACGGTCACGTCTTTGCGATCGACCTTCAGCAAACGATGAATCGCTGTGTCGACTTCTTCCCGACTGATTTTCTTTTTATTGTTGATCAATACTAAAGAAATCGTATCAAAACTATCCACATAGAGAATCTGCGTCCGATCAAGCGAGTACAATTTATAGTATTTGATCGCTATTTTGTCGAATAGATACTTGGAGATGTTCGGGTAAAAAGTTTCCATATTTAGATTTTGGTTTACTGGGGTTTCAATCAACTTCATGCACAACATCCTCTCTCGAAACTAATTCTGTTAAAATAAAGCGGCCAACACCGCCGTCTTCCGCGCGCTCAATGATTCGATCACAAACTGCTTTGATCGCTGGGCTGGCATTTGCTACAGCCAAAGAAACATCCACCGCTTCAAACATCGCAAGGTCATTTTCACCATCACCGATCCCGTAGCTTTTGGCAGCGGGAAAAGCTTCTAAAAAGGAACGGATCGCGGCACCTTTGGTCGCCAATGGATCAACGATCTCCAGTGTTTGGACAAAGGATTGAAAAATCGCAGCCGTTTCTGATTGGATCATCTCCCGCAGCCGTTCTCTTTTTTCGTCTGACGCTTCCATCAGTTCGATTTTGATGACCTTTATCTCTGGATGTTCCTTCATAAACTGCAGCACGTCGTCTTTATGAAGACATTCGTTGTAAAAGAACTCATATTTGTAGTCAGCGATGATTTGTCCTCGCTCCCCTAACTCCGCGAGTAACTGCTTGCGGCTTTCTTGAAACTGCGCTTCATACAAATGCGCTTGTGGGGAAATGATGCCATGGTCAGTATGTAAGAAATAAAAAACCTCTTCTGTTTCTAAGATACCAATCACTTGCGCCAATGTCTTATAGGGCAAGGTATGCGTCAAAACAGGCGCTTCTCCTTTTACCATCAGACCAGCGCCGTTTCCAAAAATCACATCGCAGGAAAGGCCTTCTTCCGCCATCATATCTTGAACAAGCTCAAATCCTCGCCCTGTGACAAACACAAAGTGATCCCCTTGGGCTTGCAAACAACGGATGGCTTCTTTATTGATCTCATGAATCGGGTGCCCCATTTCTTGGAACGTCCCATCAATATCAGAAAAAACTATTTGCATCTTATCTTCCTTTCTTTGTTATAATTATAGCACATTTTAAAAAACGCAAAAAAATTTTCTTGACTTTGTCGTTACGTCAACCTTTAGGATACAGGTGTAAGGAGGGAAAAGCCGATGGAATATACGATCAGTGCCTTAGCTAAACTGTCAGGAGTCAGCAGCCGTACCCTGCGGTATTATGATCAGATCAAGTTGTTACAACCGCAACGCACCAACTCAGCTGGTTACCGTATCTACGGGAGACAGGAAGTCGATCGCCTACAGCAGATTTTATATTTTAAGTCTTTTGGGCTGTCATTAGAAACGATCCGCGGAATCTTGGATGAGCCACAAGAATCGATCCAAACGGTCTTGTTGCAGCATTACCAACAGCTTTTACAAGAGCGAGCAGCCCTGGACAGTCTTTTGACCACCTTAGCGCAAACAATTGATTATTATGAAGGAGAAAAGACGATGACCGATCAAGAGAAATTCCGTTATTTTAAGGAACAAAAAATTCGTGAAAACGAAGCGAACTACGGTGCCGAATTACGAGAAGCCTACGGTGAGGAAATCATCGAACAAAGCAATCAAAAGTGGCAGCAGATGACCCAAGTCGATTATCAAGCACTGACCGACAACGAAAACCGCTTATTGCAGCTGATAAAAGAGCTATTGAATGAAAAGGAAGGGAAACGAATCCCTTCTGACAAAGCCGAAAAGGCTTTTGCTGCGCATCAAGCATGGCTTAAACAAGCAGCGCCCTTTTACTCAGCAGAATATCACCGATCTTTAGGGGAAATGTACGTTCAAGACGAGCGTTTTACCGCCTATTACGATCAAAAAGCAGGCGTCGGCAGCGCGCAGCTGTTGAAACAGATCATTGACCATTACACCAAATCCCATTAAAAAAACGATGCGCAAGCACTGCCCGCTCAGGGGCCTGTTTGCGCATCGTTTCGTCTGTAGCTATCGTTTGATGAACTCATAAGGCATGCGATAGTTGCCGCTTTTTTCCATTACCGCCAATTGGACGGCAGTCTCCCCGCAAGCTTGCAAGTGATGATCGATCGTTGAAAGCTGCAGCAGCTCGCTGATGTATAGATTGTCCCGTCCAATCACGAGCCATTCTCCCGGCGCCTGCGACTGGATCCCAGCAGCAACATGATCCCCATTGGTGAAAATCGCTTCGACTCCTTTATCTGCAAAATAAGCAGCCGCTTCTTTGCCATCTTCTTCCGTCAAACAATCCCAAAAAATCAAGTCTTCGGAAAAGGTCGAAAAATAGTCATGAGCCAAACGGACCGTGATTTTTGAATTGCTGCTGAGCTTGCGGCTGCGTCCCAATGTCACGCCGATTTTCTGGATGCCTTGTTCCTTAAAATACGTGAAGACCTCCTTGATCGATTCCTCTCGATCGATATAGGTGCAGCCGTCAGTCAAATACGAGATATTTTCACAAAAGACGATGCGTCCGTAAGAACGATAAGGCAATAAGGTTTCGATCGGATTCGCCCGCGAAGTAATGATCAAAGCATCAAAACTTTTCGCCGCAAATTCTTGCAAATATGCTTCCTCTACTTGCGGATCATAGTTCGTGGCTAAAAGCGTCACCTTATAGCCACGAGCAAACGCTGCTGTCGTGATGCCGCTCAATAATCGATCAAAATAGGGATGATTGACAAACGGCAGGATCACACCGATATTTTTGGTTTTGCCGACACTTAATGCCCGCGCCGTGTAATTCGGAATATAGTTGACCTCTTCCATGACAGCCAGGATCTTACGACGCTTTTCTTCACTGACATAAGGATTGTTATTAATGACTCGTGAAACCGTTGAGACCGAATAGCCGGTCAAGCGTGCAATATCCCGAATGTTTGCCATGACTCACTGCTCCTTAAACGAATAATTGTTCTTTCATATAGTCTATCACACTTAACCCACATGTATAAAATTCATAGTAATCGTTGTGATGGATAAATCCGATGCGCTGAGACCCGAAGTGTTCATCACACGTCAAGTGACTGATCTCATCCACAGGAATTTCTACTAACCGTTCTTGAAAGAACCCTTTGGGCTTCGTCAATACCAGTTGTTGTCCATCAAATGCCAACGTCACATAACAACATTCCGCACCATTTTTCTTCATGTATGTATTCATGTTTCCATCCCGCCTTCCTTTTTATAAATCAAGCATACTGTATGAAACGCGTCTCAGAGCAAGTCATTTGTTTCACTTTATGACAAAAACCGATCGCCCTTCATGTGAATCACTTCGCATATTTTGCTTTTGTTGGTACAATAAAAAGAGAACAGTGCGAAAAAAAAGCGCTATTTTTTAAGGAGGACCGCAAAGTGACATTAGAAGAAGCTTTTTTATTAGACACCTTGCGTTGCCGCTTCAAATTTTTAAGAGAAGAACGCGGATTGAGCCCAAAAGAAGTATGCCAGCATCTCGATGTGTCTTACCCCGATTACACCTTATACGAAGCAGGCGATTGCTTACCCGATGTATTGACGCTGCTACACGCAGCTTCCCTCTATAATGTTTCTGTCGATTACTTATTAGGACAGACAGAACGACCAGAACGGTATTTATGTTAACAATCGACTTTATCGAAAAAACGATCAAATGGTCGTTTTTTCTTTTGCCTCTTTCCCACTTTTCATCGATTAGCAACAATTGTTATCTAATCAAATGAAAAAAATCAAATCATGCGGTTCTTCTTGAAAAAAAATGATAGAATAAACCATCATACATAGAAGGAGTTCAAACAAACATGACCTATGCACTAGAACTAACCGATTTACGCAAAGTCTATGCTACCGGCGTTGAAGCGTTGCGGGGCATAAATTTGACGGTGGAAGAAGGTGACTTTTATGCCTTGTTAGGCCCAAACGGCGCTGGAAAGTCCACCACCATCGGCATTATCACCTCTCTTGTCAATAAATCTTCGGGAAGCGTCAAAGTCTTCGGCTACGATTTAGACAAAGAATTGGTCCAAGTCAAACAACAGATTGGTCTGGTTCCCCAAGAATTCAATTTCAATCCCTTTGAAACGGTCCAGCAGATCGTTGTCAATCAAGCTGGGTATTATGGTGTCCCTCGCAACGAAGCCATCAAGCGCAGCGAAAAATACTTGAAGCAGTCGAATTTGTGGGAAAAACGCAATGTTCGTGCGCGGATGCTGTCGGGCGGGATGAAACGCCGTTTGATGATTGCTCGTGCCCTGATGCATGAACCACGGCTATTGATTTTGGATGAACCGACGGCAGGTGTCGATATCGAATTACGGCGGGAAATGTGGAGCTTTTTGAGGGAATTGAACCAAAAGGGCACAACGATCATTTTGACGACCCATTATTTAGAAGAGGCGGAAATGCTTTGCCGCAACATCGGGATCATCCAATCTGGTGAACTGATCGAAAACACCAGCATGAAGTCCTTATTGGCAAAACTGCAATTTGAAACCTTTCTTTTTGATATCGCACCGATCAAGCAAGCACCAACGATCACTGGGTATCCGATCCAAATGGAAGATGAACAGACCATCGCTGTTGAAGTCGCTCGAGATCAAGGCGTCAACGATCTTTTTGCCCAATTCAGTCAGCAAGGGATCAATGTCCTCTCCATGCGCAACAAATCCAATCGCTTGGAAGAACTATTTTTGAAAATCACCGAAGAATCACACGAAGCGGAGGAAAACCATGTTTAGTCTTTATTTTACAGCCTTAAAAAGTTTAGCGGTCAAAGAGACCAACCGCTATTTACGGATTTGGGTGCAGACCCTCGTCCCACCCGTCATCACTACTTCCTTATACTTTATTATCTTTGGGAAAATGATCGGCAGCCGCATCGGCGAAATGGGCGGCTTTTCTTATATGGAATTTATCGTTCCTGGGCTGATCATGATGTCGACGATCACTAGTTCTTACTCTAACGTGTCTTCTTCCTTCTTTTCACAGAAGTTTCAAAAAAACATTGAGGAACTCTTAGTGGCGCCGGTCCCTACCCACGTCATCATTTGGGGCTTTGTCTTTGGCGGACTTGGACGTAGTATCTTGGTGGGCACATTGGTGACCATCATTTCCCTTTTCTTCGTCCCATTACATGTTTATTCTTGGGTCATCGTTGTCTTAACCCTTGTCATGACCGCCATCTTATTTTCATTAGCAGGGTTGCTAAATGGGATCTTCGCCCAATCCTTTGACGATGTTTCCATCGTGCCAACCTTTGTTTTACAACCATTGACCTATCTTGGAGGCGTCTTTTACTCCATCAGCATGCTGCCGCCGATTTGGCAAACGATCTCCAAAGTCAACCCGATCGTGTATATGATCTCTGGTTTCCGTTACGGCTTTTTGGGCACCATCGATGTCCCGATTTTCCTATCCATCGGTATTTTGGTCTTGTTCATTGTCGTCTTATACAGCGTATGCTGGTACTTGATCCAAAAAGGCCGCGGGCTGCGTAGTTAATGAAACTTAAAATTTTTCTTTCTTTTCAAGACGATTTCCGTTGGAAATCGTCTTTTTTTTCATTATATTTAAAAATCTACAACTAGAGGCTGATTTATTGATAATCATTTGTGATAACCTTAACTTATTAACTTTTTTAAGAGGAGGAATGAAATGATTGTTTTAGAAGCACGAAACTTAACAAGAGTCTACGGAAAAGGCGAATCAACCTTCAATGCGTTAAAAGGAATTGATTTAAAAATCAGAGAAGGTGAGTCAGTAGCGATCATCGGAAAAAGTGGTTCCGGAAAATCCACATTGATGCACTTATTGGCGTTACTTGATCAACCCACTAGCGGAGAATTGTTCTTGATGGGTCAAAACGTCAAAGGGAAAAAAGCGTCAGAATTAAATCACTTACGAAATGAAACATTTGGTTTTGTTTTCCAACAATTCTTTATGAATGCTAAAGATACAGTCCACGAAAACGTCATGTTGCCATTAAAAATAAATGGCATGCGCCGCAGTCAACGAAAAAAATTGGTTGATGAAGCCTTACAAGCTGTCGAATTATCAGAAAAATCCAAAAATAAAGCAACCGATCTTTCTGGCGGTCAAAAACAACGGGTCTGTATTGCCCGCGCCATCGTTAACAAACCCAAGATCATTTTTGCCGACGAACCGACTGGAAACCTTGATTCAGCGACTGGTCAAAAAGTTGAGGACCTTTTGTTCGGCCTCAATAAAAAAGAAAATATCACCTTAGTCATCGTCACTCACGATCCTGAGCTGGCTGATCGCTGTGATCGTCAGATCCATATCAAAGATGGTTTAGTGATTGAGGAGGTAGAAAAATGAAACTAATCGATTTAATAAAATCTTCTGCAGGAAATCTCTTACGCAACAAAGGTCGAACACTTCTAACGATCATCGCAATCTTTATTGGGTCTTTTACGATCTACTTAACACTAGGTATTAATACCGGCGTCAATAATTATATGGATCTGCAGTTAGAGACTGTTGGCAATGATCAGCTTTTAGCTGTCTATAAATCAGAAGGGACTGGCAGCATGGTTCCGGGCAGCAATTTAAAAGAATACGATCCAGAAAAAAATACCGCTGAGGCAAGTATGATCACTCCAAAGGATATCGAACAAATAGAAACAATTGACCATATCCAACGAGTGGAACCAATCGCGGCTTTAACACTTGATTATATTCAAGGACTAACTGATTCAAAATATCAACTAACTGCCATGGGCTCAGCTGGTGTTGATTTAGATTTAGAGGCGGGGCGACAAATCAATAATGAAACAGACGCATATGAGATCGTCCTTGATCAAGAATATATCGAACCACTAGGTTTTAAAAATGCTCAAGATGCATTGGAAAAAGAAGTCGTTCTCGGAGTTTCTGCTCAAGCGACTGGCGAACAAGAAACTGTGACCGCCAAAGTCGTTGGAGTCCGTAACTTTAGTTTTATCCAAGCAGGCATGACCATTTTGAACCAAGCATTAAGCCAGCACGTGCAAACAATCGCCGAAAAGGGATTACCAGACAACTTAAAAAATCAATCCTTTGCAGCACAGGCCTATCTAGAGGATGGCCTGTCCAACACAAAAATCGATACGATCAAAAAAGAATTGCGTGAACTCGGGTTTCAAGGTATGACGATCGAAGATGAAATCAATATGTTCCGACTGGTCATCAACGCTATCACTGGGGTTCTTACACTCTTTGGCGCTATCTCATTACTTGCCGCTAGCTTTGGTATTATCAATACACTTTATATGTCAGTTCAAGATCGTACCCGTGAGATTGGATTGATGAAAGCATTAGGCATGAGCCGCAGCAAGGTCTTTCTCACCTTCAGTTTCGAAGCGCTTTTGATTGGTTTCTTTGGCGCCCTCACCGGAATTCTCGCCGCTTATGGTTTAGGAAATGTCATCAACGATTACGCTGCGAACACCTTCCTAGAAGAATTGACTGGTTTTGAATTGATCGGCTTTTCTTGGTCGAACACGCTGACTGTTATGGGTGTCATCTTATTGATTGCCTTTTTAGCCGGCACATTGCCTGCTAACCGAGCAGGTAAACTAGATCCAATCCAAGCTTTGCGTTATGAATAAACATAAATAGTTACTGGACAAATAAAAAAAGATGAACTTCGTTAACGAAGCTCATCTTTTTTCTTTTATTAGGCATTCAAAACGACTTTTTCCAGTAATGCACCGGCTTGGTGTCTGCCTTCTAAATCAGTACTTCCAGAAAATTGCTGCACGCGATCCATGTTGGTGATCAAAACGATCACCATGGTTTCTTTGCCTTGCTGCTTGATAAAAGGCAGATCCATTTGTGCCAGTTTGGTTTGCGGAGTGACTTGCTCCCCAGCTTTGATAAAGACTTCAAAGCCTTGACCGCCAAGGGAAACTGTATCGATCCCCATATGCACAAGAACTTCCACGCCGTTTTGGGTTTTGATCCCGACGGCATGTTTTGAAGGGAACACAGTGGTGACTTCGCCACTGACTGGTGCAAAGATTTGGCCATCTTGTGACTCGATGGCATAGCCTTCTCCCATCATTTTCGTTGAAAAAACTTCATCTGGTACATCTTCTAATGGGACGTATTCACCATGGGTCACGGCATGCAGATCCACTTCGTTGGTGTAACGATCGCCTTCTGCTGCTTGATTTGGTACCAAGAACCAGCTCATGGCAAAAGATAAGCCGATCGCCAAGATGATCCCCAAAACGGCGTAGATAAAGTATTCCCCGATATAGGCTGGCAAACTAAAGATACTTGAAAGAATGTATCCATAAATACGAACACCGAAGAAACTGATGAAGGCAGAAGCTACAGAACTACCAACTGTTGCTGCGATAAAGGCTTTTTTATACTTCGACAAAATCCCGAATAACGCAGGTTCTGTGATCCCTAACAAGCCTGAAACAGCCGACGATAGAATGATCGATTTTTCTTCTTTGGTTTTGACTTTGAAATAAATAGCTGCTGTTGCGCCGGTGATTGCCATATTTGCCATAAACATCATTGGCATCAGCATATCATATCCTTGATTGGCAAAGTTTTGCAAAGCGATCGGGGTCATGGCATGATGCAGTCCCGTGAAGATTGCGATTGGTCGAATCGCCCCTACCACGATTCCTGCTAAGACAGGCGAGATAGTGAATAATCCAGCCACGCCAGCAGCCAATAAGTTTCCTAGATGGATGCTGATTGGGCCAATGACCGTTAATGTCAAGATACCAGCGACAAACAACGAAATCGTCGGTGTAAACACGGTACGCAGCACTTGTGGTAAGAGTTTATCGACCCAACGGTAAATATAACTGAGCGCCAGCACGGCAAAGATAATGGGAATCACTGTCCCTGCATAGTTAAAGACGGGTACTGGCAATACGCCGAACAAACGAAAGGCGGAAATGCTCCCTTCGGCTACCGCATTGGTCATCGTTGGAAATTGCAGCGTTGCCGCGATTGCGATCGCTAAATATTGATTGGTTTTAAAAATCCGAGCGGCAGAAGCAGCAACAAAAAATGGCAAGAATGTGAATACGCCGCTCGCGATCATGTCGATCACTAAATAGGTATCTGTTTGATTAGAGATGACATTCAATGCCACCAATCCAGCCATCAATCCTTTGATCATTCCTGCGCCAGCGATAGCTGGAACGATCGGACCAAAAACGCCAGAAACGGTATCCATAAATAAGGAAACGGCGCCTTTTTTCTCTGATGACTCCCCTTGGTTCGCTTCATCAAGTCCTAATTCTTTGGCTAAAGGTGCATAATAATCAGCAACATCCGTTCCTATCACTACTTGCAGCTGATTGCTTTGATATTTTGTTCCTACGACTTTGGGTGTTTTTTCTAACGCCGCATAGTTGACTTTTTTCTCATCCTTTAAATCAAAACGCAAGCGAGTCATACAGTGCCATGCATTGTTGATATTTTCTGATCCGCCAACATCTTTAATAATCTGTTTTACGATGTCTTCTTTGGTCATCTTTTTTCCCCCTGTTGTTTGCTAACGGTCCTGATCCTTTTGACGGGCGCCCTTTCAGGTGTTTCCGTTTTCACACACATAGTAGCATGCTCACACAGACTTGTAAAACCAGTCCTTTTTTGTTAAAAACAGAATAAAAACGCTATATATCAACGTTTTATTATAAAACAGGTAAAAATTGGACTGGTTTTATGGTGTATATCCAGTTTTTATTAGACCAAATTGACAGCGGTTGCCAAGCATGTTTCAATGGCTATAGCAACTAGAGACAAAAATTGGAGTGAATGAAATGACACCAACGATCATCACCGACGTCAAAGCCTTTGCGATCAAACCTGATCGTCATAACCTTGTTGTCGTTAAAGTAGAAACGAACAAAGGCGTATCTGGGTTAGGTTGTGCAACCTTCCAGTTTCGCCCACTAGCCGTAAAAACCGTCGTTGACGAGTATTTACGCCCCCTCTTACTTGGCCGCGATGCCAATCAAATCGAAGATCTTTGGCAAGTGATGAATGTCAATTCTTACTGGCGGAATGGTCCGATCACCAACAATGCCATCTCAGGAGTCGACATGGCTTTATGGGACATCAAGGGACAACTAGCCGATATGCCATTGTATCAACTGTTAGGTGGAAAAGCGCGTACGGCGATTCCCGCCTATACCCATGCCGTGGCAGATAATCTCGAAGACCTTTATCAAGAAATCGATCGCTTCTTGGCTGAGGGGTATCGCTATATCCGTTGCCAATTAGGCTTTTATGGTGGAAATCCTAGCCAACTGCAAACACCCGATCAGCCCATCGCTGGTTCCTATTTTGATCAAACAGACTACATGGACACAACACTGAAAATGTTTGCTGCGATCCAAGAACGATACGGCAATCAATTTCAAATGCTGCATGACGTGCATGAACGGCTGCATCCAAACCAAGCGATTCAATTTGCAAAAGCCGCTGAGCCTTTCAATCTCTTTTTCCTAGAAGATATTTTGCCGCCGGATCAAAACAAGTGGTTGCAGCAACTCCGCAGCCAGTCGGCGACCCCGATCGCGACCGGCGAATTGTTCAATAATCCGATGGAATGGCAAGAGCTAGTCAAAAATCAACAGATTGACTTTATGCGTGCCCATGTCTCACAAATCGGTGGGATCACGCCAGCATTGAAATTGGCTCACTTCTGCGATGCGATGGGCATTCGGATCGCTTGGCACACGCCGTCTGATATCAGCCCTGTCGGCTTAGCCGTCAACACCCATCTAAATATCCATCTGCACAATGCCGCGATCCAAGAAACGATTGCGATCCCAGCAAATACCCAGTCGGTCTTTGGTGGTAGTCCACAACCTGAAAACGGCTATTTTTATCCCATCGAGAAAAGTGGGATCGGAATCACGTTCGATGAAGCAGCAGCTGCGGAATTTCCCGTGGTTTACCGTCCTCATGAATGGACCCAGAGCCGTACACCAGACGGCACTTTGATCACTCCTTAAACACAACAAAAGACATCCCCTGTCCAATCGACAGGGGATGTCTTTCTTCTCTCTGGGTAAAGACGACGCAACTGGCACCTTTGCTTTCCCAAAATCAATCGATGCGTGAGCGATGGATCTCACGGTCAAAGGGACGGATATAGGTCACAGCATAATCAATAGCAACGATATTGCTGAACTCATACACGCGGCCGTCTTCTAAAATCGCCCGATTGCTGATCTGCATTGCCGGCGTCCCCCGCTTACACAATAAAATACCCGATTGCGCGGTCGATGTGGTGATGGGGGTATAGCTTGTGATGTAGTGGGAAATGCGGTATCCGCAGCTTTCGACATAGCGTTGGATCGAGTGCTCCACGATTTCTTGTGTCAATTCAGGAAATAGGCTGACGGGCAATTTAGAGGTTTCCAGCTGTTCGATTTTATAATTGACGATCCGCACTCGTTCAAAGGTCCAGACTTCCTCGTCTGGGCCTATTTGGAAAATCTGCTGTTCATCCAACGTTGCTGCCGCCTTATTCAAGGAAATCATTTTGGAATGGATGCGGTCATAAGGGGTGCGGGTCAAGGAATTAAAGATCATTGGGTTTTTGACCCATTTTTCATGGATAAAAATCCCTGAACCTTGTACCACTTTGACGATCCCGATCTCTTCAAGGTTTTTGATTGCTTGCTGGATCGTAAACCGAGAAACGCCATAGGTTTGCGCAAGGGTTCTTTGGTTGGGTAATTTGCCGGCAGAAAATTCTTCCTGATAGATTTTACTCAACAGATCTTGCACGATAAATTCACGTTTTTTCATAACGGCTCCTTCATTTGAGCGGGAGCGATCTCGCTCATGGACCAACTGCAAGCCTTCATATCGATACGACCACTGGCTTTGAAGACCACCCCTTCATCGACGAGTGCTGCTTTTCGCCCATTGGCGGAGGGACCAACTAAGACGCCATCTGCCCGCACGACTCGATGGGCAGGGACATCCTGAGGGCTCAGGCGCATCGCTCGCCCGACTGCTCGCGCGCCGTTGATTTGTCCCAATTTCCACGCAATCTGACTATAGGAGACGACTTTACCAAAAGGGATCTGCCGCGCCAGCGCATAGACTTCTTCATAGAATGGATTCATACTGTTCGCTCCTTCTTTGATCTTTCTATCATAGTACTGGATTCCCTACCAATAGTAAATGAACAGACGCAACTTTAACAATAGCCATACAAAAACTCGATTCCTTCTCTAGCAAGCCAAGAACGAATCGAGTAGTCATTAGTTTGGAAAATCAAAGTAGGTTTTCGCATTGTGATAAGAGATGTCTGCGACGATCTGCCCTAAATACATTTCATCTGCTGGCAGTTGACCATCTTCCACCCATTCACTGATCACCTGACACAAAATCCGCCGGAAATACTCGTGGCGTGGATAAGACAAAAAGCTGCGGGAATCCGTCAGCATGCCGACGAAGTTTCCGAGAATTCCGCCTTCTGCTAGGGTCGTCAACTGATGCCGCATGCCAGAATACGTATCATTGAACCACCAAGCAGAGCCTAATTGCAGCTTGCCTTTGCTTTCTTCTTGGAACGCCCCCATCAGCGCAGTCAACACTGGATAATCTTTGGGGTTCAGTGAATACAAAATAGTCTTCGGCAGTAAGCTTTCCACCTGAAGCTGCGCCAATGTCCGACTTAAGCCGCTCGCTAGACGGTCGTCCCCCATCGCATCACCGCCACTATCAGGCCCTTGTTGTTGGAAAAGTTTTTGACTGTTGTTGCGAGTCGCCATCAGATGCAATTGCGCGGTCCATCCTTGCTTCGCGTATTCGCGCATCAAGTCAATCAGCAAGCCGGTTTGAAACTGTCTGATTTCTTCATTAGTCAGTGTCCCAGTGGTCAAACGCTTCTGAAAAATCGCTTCAAGTGCAGCGGTATCGTAGGCTTCCTCTCCAAGACGTGATAGACTGTGATCTGCTAAACGACAGCCCCGTTGCTGGAAGTAAAAAATACGTACGGCCAATGCTTCAACCAGCGTTTGATAGCTAGTGATTTCTTTGTTCGCAGCTGCAGCCAATTGCTTAAGGTATGCTGGAAATTCTGAATTCTGCAGATTGATTGCTTTGTCAGGACGAAAGGTAGGATACACAGCAAAGGATTCTTCTGCCAGCTTTTGATGATACGTCAACGAATCAATGGGATCATCCGTCGTACAGATCACCTCAACGGCCATCTTTTTGATCAGCCCTCGTGGTGAAAATTCCTTCGTCTGCAACTGTTGATTGGCTTTTTCCCAAATGCTTGCTGCATTGGCTAGTGTCAACCGCTCATCAATACCAAAGATTCGCTTCAATTCCAAATTGGTCCAGACATATAATGGATTGCCAATGCAAGCCTCCAAGGTCTGCGCCCAAGCACAGAATTTTTCGTAGTCATCAGCATCGCCAGTGATCAAAGATTCTGCAACACCATTGGCTCGCATTAAGCGCCATTTGTAATGGTCCCCCGCCAGCCACGCTTGGGTCAGATTGGTGAAGTTTTGGTCTTCGAAAATCTCTTTCGGATCTAAATGACAATGGTAATCAATGATCGGCTGCTTTTTTGCATACCCATGGTATAACTCTTTGGCAAAGCTGTTTTTCAAAATAAAATCGTCAGTTAAAAACATTTCTTCGCTCCTTTTCTTAACGCCCCACGCTCTTGTCGATGGCTTCCCACAACCCTAATAAGTAGGAAGCGCCGATCGCCCGATCATATAAGCCATAGCCTGGACGTCCCGTTTCTCCCCAGATCATTCGCCCATGATCTGGTCGAATATAGCCGTCAAAGCCATTTTTGTACATCGCTTCTAGGATCTGATACATGTCTAACGAGCCTTCAGAGGAGAGATGCGGTGCTTCATAAAAGTCTTTGTCATTGCCCAAGTATTGAATGTTACGAACATGGGCAAAAGGAATTCGATCCCGGCGACAAAACTCAGCCAAAATCTCATAGACATTATTGGCTGGGTCTTCGGCGATACTGCCAGTACAAAGTGTGATACCATTTGACGGACTGTCGACCACGTTACAGACCCAATCCAGATCATCACGGTTTTTAACGATACGCGGCAGACCAAAAATCGAATAGGGAGGATCATCTGGATGAACAGCCATCTTGATGCCGACCTCTTCGCAGGTGGGAATGATGGCTTTTAGGAAATAAGCAAAGTTTTCTCTTAATTTGTCATCATCGACATCCTTATACGCAGCAAACAATTCTTTGACATGAGCCAAACGTTCTGGTTCCCAGCCTGGCAAGGTATAGCCAGAGCTTGACTCCTCAACTTCTTTGACGATCTCTTCTGGGTCTTTGTCGATCCCTGCTTTTTCAAATGCCATCGTAGAAGAACCATCGGCTAAGCGATAATCGAGATCCGTTTTGATCCAATCAAAAATCGGCATAAAATTATAGCAGATCACTTCGATCCCGTATGCTGCCAAATTACGAATCGTTTCTTTGTAGTTTTCGATATACAGGTCTCTCGAAGGCAAGCCAATCTTGATGTCATCATGAATATTGACACTTTCGATCACCTTCAGAGAAAGTCCAGCTGCTTCGACTTCTTCCACGAGCGCCTTGATCCGTTCTTTGGGCCAAACTGCTCCAGCAGGCAAATCAAAGAGTGTACCGACGATGCCTTTCATCCCAGGAATTTGACGGATATCTGCTAACTTGATTTTATCGTATTCTTTTCCATACCAACGAAATGTCATTTCCATTTTTTATTCGATCCCTTCTACTGTTTCATGTAATGTTTTACGGACTGCGCCGGTTCCTGCTAGCATCTTAGCGAACAAATGACCCACGTTTTCAGCGATTCTTGCTTGATAGAGATCCAACCCGAAAATCTGCGGATTTGCTAAGATTGGTCGAATGATCTCTTGAACATCGGCGGCTGACCCCAACTGACATTCATGTAAAATCTCTTGCAATTCTGCTAAGAGGGGATCAGGACTTGGGACAAATGGATGGCCTTCATCATCGATCGCTAAGAGATAGCGCAACCAGCCAGCAATCGCTAAAGGAATAAAAGTCAGCTCAGAAGCCGAGCCTTCTTTCTCCACATACTTTTTGATGGTTTCACCAAAACGGATGGCGATTTTCTGTGAGGTGTCTGCGGCGATGCGCTGTGGGGTGTCAGGAATCAGCGGATTCGGTAAACGAAGACCGACCACCTCATCGATAAATTTCTTTGGCTGAATGATCTCAGGATCTTCCACTACCGGCAAGCCTTCACGATAGCCGATTCCTTTGATCAAAGCGACAATATCTGGATCGGTCATTTCCGCAGCAATGGATGTATAGCCGAGTAAACAGCCGAACAAACTCATTGCCGTATGCAGTGGATTCAAACAAGTTGTGACTTTCATACTATCGGTTTTGTCTACGATCTCTCGACTCGTCAAGATCACCCCTGCTTTGTCTAAATTCGGGCGACCGTTCGGGAAATCATCTTCAATCACCAAGTAATGAGTCGCCTCTGTGTTAGCAAACGGAGCGATCGTCGTTCCTTTATCGGTCCGGATGACTGGCAACTGCTGAATGCCAGCTGCTGCTAATTCTTCTGCAACTGCTGTTGAAGGATTTGGCGTAATCCGATCGATCATTGACCACGGAAACGTCACTTGCGCGTTGTTTTCTAAGTATCGGACAAACGCTTCTGAAACATGCCCCAGCTTTTGCCACTCTTTTGCGATGGTGACCATCGCCGTTTGGAAACGGAGCCCATTTTGCGAAAAATTATCGGTGGAGACCATAGCAATCGGAAGAGCCCCTGATTGAAAACGATCCCATAAAAAGCTAGCCAAAATGCTCATTGTATGGTTGACCTGATGAGGACCCGCAGCGAGATCCGCTTGGACGACAGGCAAAAAATTCCCCTGACTGTCTTTTAAGCCATAGCCTTTTTCTGTGATTGTTACGGTGACCAGCTGCACAGAAGGATCGCTAAACAACTGACGTACCTTTTGATAACTATCGGTGCAAGATGGATGACAATAATAACTGGCAGCTGTCGATTGCAAAAGTTTTTTCGTTAATTGACCATCCTCATGCATGATCACTTCTAGAATATCATTCTCATAAGGTGTATATACTTGATCGATTATCTGTTCATCAAATGTTTCGCAGACAACGATGCCGCTCGATAATTCGTTCTGATCAATCAAGGATTGAGCGATTTCTGCATGAAACGCTCGGTATAAATTTCCTCCGCCAAAATGAAGCCATCTCGGCTGTATTGCTGTTTGAGCATCAATCGCTGCTTTTTTTTCAGCAGGAAAAATGACGTGCGCCTTTTTCAAGACATTGTGATCAAACATGAATATCCTCCTTAAATTACACAAACTGATATATTAGTATTCTAATCTACGCAAAAGAAAAATGCAAGCATTTTCAAGAGAGAAACCTGCAATTTTTTTGTTCGCAAGAATGATTCTTCCCTGCGAGCAAAGGCTAGTATTTTCTCTAGACTGTTCCATTTCTGGTTTGACCTTACTGCGTTAAATGAACAAGACAAAAAAACACAGTGAAGTGGCGTTCACTTCGCTGTGTTTTTTATTAGGCATAGCAGAATTTGACTGTGTTTCGCATCACTCAATGGGATGATAACTAAAACCTTGCCCCAGTACTTCTGAGACATTATTGACGATCACAAACGCTTTGGGGTCAATGGTCTCAATGATTTGTCTGATCTGCATAAACTCTTGGTCGCTGGCCACGATCAGCAGCACTTGCTTGTCGGCTTGCTGGTAACCGCCTTGGGCAGCCAACAGGGTCGCACCCCGAGCTGTTTTATCAAAGACCGCTTCTCGAATCTCATTCACGTGGTTTTCACTTAAGATCATGATAGATTTCTTTCGGTTAAAGCCGGTTTCAATGTAGGTCATCACACCAGAGGTGATCACGATCGATAAGATCGCAAACAAGAACTCTTCAAACCCGAAAACGAACAAGTTCATGGAAACAACGATCGCATCGGTCGCCAGCAAGCCGATCGCTGGATTCAAATTAAAGTATTTCTTGAAAATCAGCGGTGGAATCGTTGTGCCGCCGCTGGAAGACTGATTTTTGTACAAAATCGCTACTCCTAAAGCAAAAATCGCACTGCCAAAAATCACGGAAAGCAACCGGTCTTCAGCCACCATATATTCCGGAACTAAAGCAATTGCTACTGGAAAAGCAAAACTACCATAGAGGACTTTCATAAAAGGCCCCTTCCCTAAAAAGGCATAGGCAAGAATAAGCATGAGAATATTCAAGACCATGATCACAGCCGCTCGATCCCAACCGAGTGCTGACTCTAATAAAATACCGATTCCGCTGACACCGCCAGCTGCCACATGATGCGGTCCTAAAAATAAATTGATGCTTGCCGCTAACAAGAAAAGTGCTGCGGTGATTTTTCCATAGGTTTTCAGAATTGTCATTTGTTTCCTCTTTTCTCTGTCATTTTCACGGTTTATTCAAGCTGCTTTGCAGCCATTCTTACTCCTCACTATACGCCCATTTGATGTCACCGACAAAATTTATGTTTAGCCAGAGGGAATAACCGGAAATCTGTTGGCTGATTGCCTGATTCAATCGTTCTCGCAAGGGATCTTGCTGACCTACTGTATCGAGAGGAGTTGCAGGTAAAATCACTACATCTAATTCCACAATGACTTGATTACCGACTTTGGCGGTACGTAACACAAAGTCCACCACTTCTTCTGCGCGCAATTCTTTTTCAACGATCGTCATGATGGTCTCCCGCAGTTCTTCTTTTGGGGTAGAGGAAGTCAATTCTAAAATCGCTGCTTTCAACTCTTTTATCGAAAGCTGGATAAAGAACAAGGTGATCCCGATGGAGATGATTGGGTCGACATACATCGCAAAATTCCCATAGGGACTGGCTTGGATCAGCCAGGACACAAGAAATGAACCGACGACACCCAGACTAAAGAAAAAGCCGAAACGCCATTGTTCTAGTTCCACCCAATAAAAGGGATGGGTCAGTGGTTTCTTTTTTAAGTACAAGTAAAAAGAGAAACAGTAGATCGTACCAACCAGCGAGAAATACAAACCGATTGGATCAATCATGCCATCACTGACGTGTAATAAACTAAAAGCAGACTCAATGATCCCATAAATTGAGATCAGCAGGATGATACTATATTGAATAAATACCACTAATGGCATCAATGCCTCTTTACCGAATGGGAAACGTTCAAAATCTTGGGCTTGGATATATTTTGCCACGTACAAAGCAATCAGTGACATCACTGCACCAATCAATGTATAGACCCCATCTAACAAGAGGACGTTATAACTGACCAGCAACCCAAAAAGCAAGGCACCGCCACCATAGATACTCCCAGCGACAATCGATGCCAACAAAAGCTTGCGTATTTTTTTCTTTTCACTCATGATATTCCTCATCTTTCACAAAAAAACTATTCTTTTAATTGCGTTCTTCTATCTATAAGCCTATCTTCCCATATAAATAACATGAAAAACAGTCAATTTTTTCATACAAAGCGGAAAAAAATAGTGTTGCTGTCAATCATTCACTCTATTCTCTAATGACGTATATACGGTTTTCCTCTTCCTCTCTTTTTACATTCTGGTGTAAATCCCCTTGACTACACAGATTGATTCCCTTATCATCAAGGGTAACCATATTCAATCAGAATTTTCAGAATATTCCGTTATATTTTTCATGACGGCGATTCATTGGAAGACAGGGAGGATGAAGAGAGTGAAAGAAACAAAACAAGTCCCATGGACAGGAGAACCAAATCAACGTGCGATCAACTATTTGAATGAAGAAGGCAAAGTGATCGTTTGCCCAACCAAAGTCGGCTATATCATTGCCGTCTCTGATAAAAAAGGGCTGGAACGCAAGTTTTCAGCGAAGAATCGCAAGCGTAACAAACCAGGCGTCGTTCTTTGCAGCTCATTGGAACAGCTACACGAATTAGCTGAATTAAATGCGGAAACCGCCGCTGTTTATGAAACGTGTTGGAACAATGACGTGTTATTCGGCGCGATTTTGCCTTGGAAAGAATCAGGAAAAGCCTATATCCCAAACGATGGCTCAGAAGAATTGATGACGGACGTACGGGGAACCAGCTGTTTCGTGATCAAATTCGGTGTCCCTGGTGAGCAGATCTCAAAAGAACTTTGGGATCAGAAAAAGAAATTGCTTTTCGCCAGCTCAGCGAACCCTTCAGGCAAAGGAAACCGCGGACTTGTTGAAGGGATCGGCGAACAAATCGCGCAAGAAGCCGATCTAATCATTGAAGGCAACGACTATGTTGCATCGATCCAACCAGACAAAACGCTGGAAACCCGCTATGAGCAAGGAGTCATGGTTTCTTTCGTTGATAAAGACGGCAACTTGATTCCTGAGCAAGGAGACCAACGCTCCATCACTCCCGCACCTGTTTTGATCCGTAAAGGACTCGATGTTGAAAAAATCCAAATGTACCTTTCTGATCACTTCAACTCATGGGACTATCGCCACGGGGAGTACTATTAAGTCTTTTTGTAATAGACAAACGCTTGTTGATCCTCTATTCTAAATCAGTACAGCTATATTTCGTCAGATTCAACAGCAGTTGGAAACTGCCATCGAAACAAACGAAAGAGAGTGAAGACCGCCTTGCGGGTCTTCACTCTCTTTTTTTTCAGCAATTTCATTGATTCTTTCGCTTGATTTTTCGAGCCTCCAGCAATCATACGTTTAAGAAATCGGACATCATTTAGTCTATCTACTGTATAGATTGCTGTTTGAGCCATCCGTTGGGTAAAGGTATGTTTTCTTATCGTGCTTCCCAGCGTTTTTTGATTTCAAAGGCAATCGATTTTGGTCTGCGGTCGCGAGTAAATATCCCCTTCTTATTGCCATCGATCCGACGAATATTCGCAGCTGTTGCAAAATCAGCAAAATTCCATAAGTGTTCCCCAACAACGTAATCTAAAGCATCCAGCACTTCAAAATTGGCTTTGTAAAAATCAATTTGGAATTCTTCTGAATAAGGTGTCCGATAGAGTGAATGCAAGCCTGAAATCGTGTCCGCTCCGAATTCAGAAAACATGATCGGTTTATCAGGGTACTTTTCGTGCCACTTTTCAATTTCTTGTCGAAGCCCTATCATTGCAGAGTCAAGATCCCCGTGCTCTATATACCAGCCATAATAGCGATTCAAACAAAGAATATCAACGAGTTCTGCTGCTTGATCTAAATCTGGCGATGCATTGACGATGTTTGGTATCACAATAGGCCGTTTTTGATGGTCTAATGCTTTAGCCAATTCAACCAACGGTTTAAAATATGCTCCGGCACCTTCTTGATGACTCGCTGGTTCATTCGCGATCGCCCATACAACCACACATGCATGGTTCTTATCACGTTCAATCAACTCTTGAATCACCTTGTGATGGTTCTCATGTGTTCTCAGCGTCTCCCAAGTATTTTTCTTGTTATTGTTCAAATTGACATCTACGTGAAAATTAGTAAACAGTCCCACACCGGGAACCTCGTCAATAACAACGATTCCTTCACGATCAGCAAGCCGCATTTCTTCTTCTGAATAAGGATAGTGCGATGTTCGAAAAGAATTCGCACCCAGCCATTTCATAAGGTTTTTATCCAGATTCGCAACGGCGCCGTTGTACCCCTTACCTAATACAGGGAAATCTTCGTGTTTGCCAAAACCTTTAAAATAAAACTCTTTATCATTGATATAGACTTTATTCTGTTTTATTTGAATCGTTCGAACACCGAATTCTTCAGTATAGGTATCGATCAAAAGTTCTTTATCAAAGAGCGATACCTCCAATCGATAAAGATAAGCATCCAGTGGTTGCCAGAGTCGAGTTTCAGAGATTACTAACGGTTGTTCAACATCACTGCTTTGGGCGATCAACTGATTGTCTTCATCCCAAATTTTCAGCTTGATGGTATCATAGTTCCCAGTAATCGACACTTCTGGCCGAACCGTTGTTACCCCACCGTGATACTCATAATGGATCACGATATCATCAATATATGTTTTTTTCGTTGTGTATAGTTTCACAGGACGATGGATACCACAATAATTGTAAAAATCAAAACGAGGTGTTACCGATGGTCGGTCATTTTTTTCTTGATAAAATCCACATGGCAGTGTACTTTCATCCAAGATATTTGAAACACACACTTTTAAATCGTTTTTCCCAGCATGAACCAAAGAATCAATGTCTATTTCAAAGGGAGTAAATCCGCCAATATGGTGAGCTGCTTTTATTCCATTGATATAAACAACTGCTTCATGAGTCACGGAGGCAAAGCGCAACACTTTTCTTTCATCCATTAGAGAAATTGGGATCATCATTTCTGTTTCATACCAGAAGTTTCCAACATGTTTCCTAATTGTTTCATCAATTACTTGGTCATCAATAGACCCTGGTACCGCGATCAAGAAAGGATCTTTCAAAGGTTTCGCTGGATCAATTGCTTCATTCTGTTTTTCAACTTGAACACGCCAGATGCCGCTTAAATCGATCAGCGAACGTGTTTCATTCATCACGGGATACAACATTTTATTTACCTGCTTTCTGCATGTTTTTGTTCCTCTAAGTATGCATCTTTATCGATCAATTTGAACCATGGATACCAAAGGATCGGCGACAAAATCAACTGCAAAAGAAGCTGCAGAATAATGATCGATACACTACCGCCAATACTAGCATGAAATCCTACTGGCAATCCAAAGATCGCTTGTGCACCAATCGTTCGTTCGATGAATCCGATATTGGTTAAGAAGTACGCGATTCCTAAACAAATCGAATTATTGAAAATAAAAGGTACAGCCATTTTAAAGTTTAGAACTAATGGAGTTCCAAAAATTACCGGTTCAGTGATACCAAATAATGCTGGGATGATCGAAATTTTTCCCATCTCTTTATAGCGTTGGCTTTTGCTTACAAACAGCATCAGCAAGACCAGTCCCAATGCCGATCCTCCCCAGCAAACGATATTGATAAATGCATGAGTAACAATATTCGGTAATGGCTGCCCTGCTTCATAGGCAGTCAGATTCTCAACATTCAAAGCCATCCAGATCGGTGTGACGATTGGTCCAATAACATTCGTTCCATGAATACCCAAGAACCACAAAAATTGTTGAAAAGCAATAATCAGCATGACCGCCCAGATAGAACTTCCGACTCCTTGCAACGGCGTTTGAACGATCGTAAAAATCAGCTGATGCAGATTGCCAAAGGAAGTAAGACTAAACAAGTACGCGACAAAACCGGAAAGTGTACCCAATAAAATAGTTGGGATCAGTGCTTCGAATGAACGCGATACCATGGGTGGGACACTCGCAGGCATTTTGATTGTCCACTTCCGTTCCTTAATAAATACATAGCCTCGACCAACTAAAAGCCCAATTATTATTGCAGAAAACATACCGCTCGTTCCAATCCAAGTAAGTGGAATCGCAGTGATATTGGCCTCGTCGACGGTATAATTACCTAATGGTGTAAAGATCAAGAAGCTCATGATTGCAATCAACCCGACAGTTGTACCATCTTCTCCCAAGTTAAATTTGGCCGTCAAATTTTTTGCTATCAAAAAGACAAGATAAATTGAAATTGCACCAATCGTCAAATTGTTGATTGCGCCAAAAAACACATCAAGTCCGATAGTGACGAAAAATTCCGCAACACTTGGTATTGGGAATGCACGAAAAATAACTGCAAATGAACCAAAAATCATAATACCGATCAGTGCCATCATTGCATCAGAAATCGATTTTATATACTTATTATTACTGAATTTCGTGACCCCTGCCAAGACCCCATCAAAAGTAGCCATTATTTTTTCCATCTGTTTCTCCTTCTCTCTTTAATATAAACTTCTTCCTTTGCTATTAATTAAAATGTGCACTTGTTAACTAATATATTAGAATATTAGCATGCGCTTTCAAAGGTTGCAATAGTTTTTTTTATCTTTATTAGTTATACTGAAAAGACAAACTAATATATTAATAAAAATAGGAGACGCCAAATGACTATAGCAAGCTATAAAGATGAAGCTTATCACATCATTAAAGAAAAGATTATTCGATTGGAATTATTGCCTGGGGAAAAAATCTCAAGAAAACAATTTGTGTCTATGCTGGATATCGGTGATACTCCCGTTAGAGAGGCCATTCTTCAACTGAAAAGAGAAGGGTTGTTAGTCATAAGACCTCAAAGCGGAACGTTTATCTCCAAAATCAATATGCAGCAAGTTCGGGAAGCAAAATTTGTACGAGAAAAATTAGAATCTGCTATTGTGGTTGAAGCGGTTGGGATTATTGATGATGCACAAATTGAATCCCTTCGGCAAATCGTCGAGATGCAAGAGATTTACTTAAAAAACGGCAACTCGGAAAAATTCTTTGAATTGGACGAAGAGTTTCACCAATTTTTTTACCTGGTGACCGATAAAACACATGTTTATACTTGGTTGCTGGATTTAAATGTTCATTTGAATCGCTACCGCCATTTGACCTTAAAAGTAAAAGACTTTGACTGGATGAATATCCTGCAGCAGCATTGGGATATTTATGAAGCGCTGAAAGCCAAAGATGCAGACCTTATCGCAAATTTAGTTTCTCGTCATTTAGACCTCGTTGATGAAAATTATGAAGCTGTTTATGGTGAGTTTCATGAGTACTTTGATTAATTCTATACGTTGGAAGCTGCAGACAAAGGGTTGCTTGTTTGATTGCGAACCAGCATAAAAGACCAGTCCGATAGTTTTCGGACTGGTCTTTTATGCTTCAGACATTAACATGACTGATTAAGTATATTCATCCGTTCCCCCCTAATTATCACTTGACAACGAATGATCGCTCCTGCTGGTTCTCCGAACTTCGTGATTCATTTTTTTCGCCATCTATCATGAGTGATCGCTTCAAATGCTTCTTTCCTATCCCTTGATTCGATTTACAGACTGCTTGGTACTGCCGCAGTTTTCTTATCTTCCTCATTGCTTCTATTAACCAGTTCATTATTTTATAGAGTGTTAACCACGAATCGAAAAATACCCAACATAACTTTTAACTTATATAAATAGATCCTTCATCGCCACAAACATGAACCGATTGTGCTGTTGGTGACATCTTTTATGTATAGCAAAAAACCGATCTGACCACGAGCAGATCGGCTTTAGATCAGTTTATCACTTTTTGGATGTTCTATAACGGCACTATTTTTGTTCCGTGTACTTCATTGATCGACAATGCATCTAGAACAGATGCTGCGTTCCTATAAGTTATCCCTGCTCCTGGTAAAATAATCAGTCGATCAGCTGCATATTCTATAAGCTTTCTCAAATGAGCAAAATTTTCTACAATACTTTTGTGTGCAGGACCGCCATGAGTTAAAATCCGATGAACATTTCTATGACTTAGCCAATCAATCGCCTTTAGCTGTTTCTCAACTGTCAACTCATCAAAAGCCATATGAAAGGTAATTTGCATCTCCCCTGATGCTTTTATCAATCGTTCCATTACTTCCTCATCGATCCATCCATTTTTTAAACAACCAAAAACCACACCATCGGAACCAAGCTGTCGACAGATCGTAATATCCGCCATCATCGCTGCAGACTCCTCTTCAGAAAAGGAAAAATCTCCTCCTCGCGGTCTTATCATTGTCATTACTGGAACTTCTTTAGAATGAGCAATCGCAAGGGCGTGTTTGATCACTCCATAGGAAGGGGTCGTCCCCCCAACCGCTAAGTTATCACACAATTCAATTCGATTGGCTCCAGAATCAATGGCTGCCGCAATTGTTTCGAAATTTTCTGCACAAAATTCTTTGATAACACTAGTCAATCGTTTGCTCCTCTCTAGGCATCCGAAAGCCGTTTCCAAAATATGACTTCTGCCAGCGTTTAAATATGAAAAATCCGTTCTGCATAGTGTTTTTCAATCTGCAGATTTCGTTCATGACCGCCATCAATATTCGCACTTAGATAGACCGGCGGCTCATAGCCTTCTTCAACCATGAGTTGAATGGCTTCATACATTGTTTGCTGTAATAAAAGCACTGCAGCAAACGATGACGTCCCACAGACCCTTGTATCAAGGCCGTCAATATCCAAAGAAGCGTCGCCAAAAGCAGAATGATTATCCAAAATGACATCTGCAAACTCGTAAAGTTTTTTTCCGCTGCTGTGTCTCGATTCCGCACGTTTTGAGACATCTAAAGAAGTTACTACGATCAATTTATTCCCATGTTCTTTGATTTCTTTCGCCATCTCAATTGCCATAGGATTTCGACCAGAATTCGATATTAAGAAAAAAACATCACATTCATTAATCTGCACTTTATGCATCAATGTCTTGCCAACACCTTCGCACTGTTCATACATTCCGCCAGCAGGATCCATTATGACTTTTGTTGGAATCAAGCCTCCGGCTCTTCCACTGATTTCAATAGCCGCAGCATAGGAATGACCGCTGCCGAATGACTGAATGATTCCGCCATTCATAATTGCAGAAGCTGTGATTTTTGCCGCTTTAGTAATGTTTCCCGACTCATTTTCTTCCAGCAATTTCGTTAATCGTTTGCATTCTTCAAAAAAAGTTAACATCTTGAATTCACTCCTTTTTATACTGCTTCAGTTGTCTACATCACACCTAATACACGTAATAGAATTGATAGTACGATGATCCCTAAAATTGCTCGGGTCGAATTTACATGTTTTTTCCCTAATAGCCAATAAATGATTCCAACTAATAATGCTGGAATAAGCATTGGCATAATTTGATCCAATGTCTCTTGAATATTTAACGAGACTTCCCCAGTCTCAAAAGTCAACACAATCGGGGCCCTTACAACTGATGGAATCATTGCACCAATGACTGTAACCCCCAACAGAGTAGCAGCATTAGTCAAAGCATTGAGATGTCCAGACATACTGGTTACAAGCTTTACACCTTGATGATAGCCAATACGAACAGTGAAAAATCGGAAAACCAAAATCGCAATGTTGACTAATAGCCAAATCACTACACCTATCGCATTTCCTTGTAAAGCCAAGTAAGATGCAACAGAACCAAAGACCGTTGGAAATAACACGCCAAAAATTGTATCCCCGACACCAGCAAATGAACCCATTAGACCCGTTTTTAAGCTTGCAACTGTATCTTTAGCTTTATAACCCTCTGCCTCTTCCGCCGCAATGTCCATACCGAGAATAAATCCGCCCATATGAGGAGTTGTGTTAAAAAATTGACTGTGAACTTTCATCATTGCCTTTCGTTTTTCGCTGTCTTCACTGTAGAGCTTCTCAATGACTGGAAGCATCGCATATAAGTATCCGCCGCCCATCATACGTTCATAATTCCATGACAGCTGACTGCCGTATAGCCAATCGATACTAACTTTATTTAAATCTTTTTGACTAATCTTCGTATTCATTTTCTGCTAGACCTCCTTTAGAATCATTCATCACGGCCGAAAAATTACCATTACCAACAGAAGTTGTCATTTTTTTAAACTGATAGAGCGCCAATGCAAATCCTAATAAAGCAACACCGAACATCGGCATCTGCAAATAGGCGACTGCTATAAAACCAATGATCAGGTAAGTCAGAAAGTTCTTTACAGGTAAATATCTCAGCAAAATGGCTATACCTACTGCCGGTAGCATTCCACCGGCAACAGACAATCCACCTGTCAACCACTCTGGAATAACATTTGAAACAAATTCAACAATCGTTTCTCCAAAACTAAATACGAGAAAAATTGGAACACCTCTGGATAATCCCCAACTAAAGGTACCTAATAGATGATATCGTTTTATTTTTGCTGGTTTCATTTCATCAACTGCTTTATCAATTCTCTTTTGGAAAAACACATTACAGAATCGTGCGAGAATATCTAGTTGAATCATTAATAAAGCAACTGGTACTGCTAAACCAATACCAAATTCTACTCCTCGCCCGCTTGTCACTGCGAAGACAGTCCCGACAATTGCTGCAGTCATGTAGTCAGGTACACTTGCACCACCATATGCTTGAATCCCCAAACCCATAAGTTGTAGTGTTGCTCCAACAGCTAAACCCATCTCAAGGTCTCCCATGACAAGTCCTGTGATGGTCCCCATGATCAACGCTTGATTTGCAAAGATGTTTATTCCTAAATTCTCAACGATTGCATAGAATCCTAATAATGATAAAACGATGATTTGCCAAATCTCAATGTTCATCTCGTCCCCTGCTTTCTATATAATTGTGAAAAAGCTTTTTCTTCTTCCATTGGTACCATTTGAGCAGTAAAAATGATCCCTCGCTTTTCCAATTCTAATATTTTTTTGATCGCCTCTTCTTTTAAAAACAGTGATTTTTTCACTTGGATAGTTCCCTCTTTTGCACTCGCATTCCCAAGATTGACATAATTGATTGGTGTACCTAAAGCGATCAGCTTAAATATACTTTGAATCGTCTTCGTAATTATCATCACCTTTTGTCCTTCGTATAGACCTTCTTTAAGACGCCTAGCAGCGGTTTCAACTTTCAGAATGCTCAGCTTTATACCTCCTGGAATAGCTGTTTTTAACGATGCTTTGGCTATTTCATCATCCACGATCTCATCATCAATAATCATCACTCGGTTTACACCAAGACTCCCTATCCAGAGTGTTGCTACTTGTCCATGAATCAATCGCTCGTCCAGCCTTACATGTGCAATTCCGAGATGAGTTGTTTTGTTATTGTCACCATTTTCAAGTATGGGCGTAAGATTAGAAACTTTTTCTTTGTCCATCATTCTCGTGGACCGAATGGCTTCTTTTCCTTCTTTCAGCAAATCACTTACAATTTGCGCTAAGGAGACTTTGTCATTCATACGCAAACTAAACGCTTGAAGCAGCATTGGTACATTCATTCCTGCAACGATCTCAATGTTTCTTGAAGAAGTCTCTTTTAACTGGATAGCACAGTTAAAAGGTGTTCCGCCCCAAATATCTGCAAGAATCAAAATTTCATCTTCTTCGGCAAAACAATTTACCACCTCTTGTAATTCCTTCTTGAAATCTAACGGACTGGCCTCCGAATAAAAAACACAAGATTCAACATTTTCCTGAATACCCATTATCATTTCCGCCGTCTTCTTTATCCCCTCAGCGAATACATCATGACTTATCAAAACAATCCCGCAACTCATTCAAGCGCCTCCTTTAATGTTAATTCAATAACTGAAACGAATTCATTTGGTTTGATGATTGGAACATTGAGCATCAGCATAGTCGGATCTAAAGCTTCCTTAATATGAACTTCTGTGATTTCTTTATAAAGATCAGTCGTCGCTTCCCGTTCTCCTCCTAAGTTTTTTGTATCTGAAAAACGTATTTCAGATCCATCATGAAGCAATCGTGCAAAAGAAACTTTCC
The DNA here is from genome assembly GCF_050542975.1 of Enterococcus sp. DIV1368d. Taxonomy (NCBI): domain Bacteria; kingdom Bacillati; phylum Bacillota; class Bacilli; order Lactobacillales; family Enterococcaceae; genus Enterococcus; species Enterococcus sp. DIV1368d. The sequence continues at coordinate 2,824,093 of NZ_CP172939.1, forward strand.
CACCTAAATCAGGCAATAGAATTGTTCGATACGGCCAACTAAAAATATGAAGATACAATTTATCCCCTTTTTGAGTATAGCGGCAATCGATTGGTGGGCGATAGCTGCACGAAGTTGAACCATAGATCGATTCACCATTTCTGACAAGCCACTGCCCTACTTCTGAAAGGATAGATGCGCTTCGGTCATCCCACAACCCTCTGGCATTCGGACCGATGTTCATAGTAAAGTTTCCGCCTTTCGATACGGTATCGATAAGCTGTTTGAGAACTAGCTCACTTGATTTAAATTGAAGATTGTCACGATCATATCCCCAACTATTATTTAAAGTTTGAACAGTCTCCCACAGTGCATTTTCGTCTTCTAATCCTTTGTTTCTCGAAAACTGTTCCGGTGTTTGTACACCTCTACCTAATCCTAAACGATCGTTGATTAAAATATCGGGTTGCAACTGTAAAATTTGTGTTTCCAGAACCTTACTTCCCCAGTCTTCTGCTCCTTTTCCTAATGAAGTTCCCCAATCTCTACTTTTATATGAAAAATCAAACCATATATAATCAATCTTTCCATAATTACTAAGCAGTTCTTTGACTTGATTTGACATAAATTTGCGATAAGTATGCATATCGCCAGGATGACGTTCAATATATTCGTGCTTATTTCTCATAGGATGGTAGCCGTCTACTTCAAATCCGTGGTGATGCCAATCCAGAAGAGAATAATACAGACCGATCTTCATTCCAACATTTCGGAAGGCTTCGATTAGTTCATTTAAGAGATCCTTTCGATAGTTTGTATTGCAAATTTGATAATCTGTCTCCTTAGTATCCCATAAACAAAAACCATCATGATGCTTTGCGGTGATTATGACATATTTGAATCCTGCCTCTTTTGCTTTTTTTGCCCATTCGTTAGGATCTAATAAATCTGGATTGAAGTGATCAAAATATTTTTTGTATTCATCGACACTGATCTCTTCTAATGTCTGAACCCATTCATGTCTAGCCGCTACGGAGTACAATCCGAAATGGATAAACAAACCATATCTGCTTTCTGAGAACCATTTTTTTCTATTTGTAATTTCTGCCATGTTATCCTCCCGAAAATTCAAATTGATCGACCACCTAAATGATATCGGTTACATCTTGTTTTGGCTATATATGGAGAAATTCTTGATGTTTGTTCATAAATTTGTTCAATACTAAAAAAAAGCAGTTTTATCCGCTAAACTGACTATGACCTACGAAATTATTTATAAATTAGGAGGACACTATGACTGCTGTACTAGCATTCGATTTGGGCGCAACCAGCGCTCGAGGCATTGTTTATCGTTTAGAGAACGGTTACTTGGAAGAAGCTGAGGTTTTCCGATTTGACCAATACCAATACTACCTATCAAGCTCTAAAGAGTATCATTGGGACATGAGAAAGATAAAAAGAAACATCAAAAAAATTATTGCAAAAGCTTACCATCAATATCAAATCCAAAGTATCGGCTTTGATACATGGGGATGTGATTTTGGACTAATTGATGAAAATAATCAATTAGTGATGGATCCTCTAAGTTACCAAACCATGCTTCTTCAAGAAAATAGTCATTATGGAAGAGACTTGCCTGATCTCTTTCGTCAAAAAACAGGAATAGAAAATGCATCCATTAACAGCAGCTCGCAGCTTATCTATCTGAAAGAGAAACATCCAGAAAAAATAAAAAAAGCCAAAAAATTATTAATGATGCCGGACTTAATTCATTTTTTATTGACAGGGTCGCTGCTTTCCGAGACGTCGATTGCTTCTACGAGTCAATTATTCGATTTAGAGAAAAACAACTGGTCCTGTGAATTACTAAAAAAAATAGACATTGATCCTGCTCTTTTTTCAACAATCGTGCTTCCTTATACACAGGTAGGTACTGTGCCTATTGAGCAAGCGGCTATTCCAGTCTACTCCGTTATGCAGCATGATACAGCCAGTGCTGTCTACGCATTACCGAGCACAGAACACACAAGCATTTTCTTGTCATCAGGCACATGGTCAGTATTAGGAAAAAAAGAAGAGAGCGGGATTTCTCTACGTCATCCTTTACAAAACGGCTATTCTTATGAGCAATCAGGCGATGGAAAGATTTTGCAGTTAAAAAACTTACTAGGCATGTGGTACATCGAAGAAGCATTGACAGCGATTCAAAAAAAGCATTCATTGACTATCGAGGATTTACAACCGCTTAACAATACCAAACCCCTCTCTTTTTATTTCGACACTGGCGATCACCGATTTTCTAAGAAAGGAGAATTCACCGCCCTATTGGAATCGTACGGTCAAAAACAAGGATATAGCCGACTTTCCTCTCCGCAAGAATTAATCACGACAATTTATCAAAACCTAGCTTTTAAATACACAATGATATTTGAAGCTTTGATAACACAGTCGCCGCAAACAATTTTTCTTTTTGGCGGCGGAAGCAGGTCTTCTTGGTTAAATCAACTCCTTGCTGATTTAACCAAATGTACTATCACAGTATGTTATCCAGAGAGTTCCGCTTTAGGAAATGCGCTTGCACAATACACCTCTTTAAAAGAAATAAAGTCTCAAGAAGAATTGATTATGCTTGTGGCAAACTATGCTCCACTCAAACACTATCATCCAAAAAAAAATGATTCTTTTGAGGATGCCTATAAGATATATCAATCGCTATTCTCAAAGTAAAGATCTCTTTTAGCAAAAGACAGGAGGAATAAAAATGAATCATCCAAAAATCGGTATTAGACCAACTATTGACGGCAGACAAGGCGGTGTCAGGGAAGCACTTGAAGAGCAAACGATGGCGATGGCTGTAAGTGTGAAGGAGTTTATCGAATCAACTTTGTTTTATATGGATGGAACGCCGGTCAAATGTATGCTGCTGTATAAAACAATCGGCAGTTTTGCAGAAGCCAGCTTTGTAGACGATGCATTTGCAAGAAACGACGTCATTGCAACTTTAACTGTAAGCCCTTGCTGGTGTTACGGAACCGAAACACTTGATCTTCGGCCTGACACTTTTAAAGCGGTTTGGGGGTTCAATGGAACGGAACGACCAGGAGCAGTGTTTTTAGCTGCGGCTATGAGTGCCTACGCTCAAAAAGGAATGCCTGCTTATAAAATTTATGGAAAAGAAGTACAGGACTATGATGATACCAATATTCCAGAAGATGTGAAAGAAAAAATTCTGCTTTTTGCTCGCGCCAGTATTGCAGCGGGAGAATTAAAAAATAAATCCTATGTGAATATTGGAAGTTCCTCGATGGGGATTGCAGGAAGTCAGATTGATCAATCTTTTTTTGAAAAATATTTAGGGATGCATGTTGAATACGTAGATATGATCGAAATACTAAGACGAATTGAATTAGGTATCTATGATGAAAAAGAGTACCAGAAATTACGTGAATGGATTACTGAGTATTGTAATGAGGGGATCGATGTTAATAAAGGAAAAGATTATCCAGATGTAATAACACATTCTCGTTATATTCCAGATTCAGAACAGTGGAATTTTATTGCAAAGCAAACCATTATCGTTCGGGACATTTTATTGGGAAATCCGCGTTTAACTGAACTTGGTTGGGTTGAAGAAGCAAAAGGAAAAAATGCTATTTCTGGCGGCTTTCAAGGTCAGCGTCAATGGACTGATTGGTTGCCAAACGGAGATTTTTTAGAATCGATTTTAACAAGTACCTTTGATTGGAATGGTCCAAAACAGCCTATTGCTTTTGCGACAGAAAATGACACTTGTAATGCCGCAGCTATGCTTTTTGGAAGCCTACTCACAAATAAAGCTGCTGTTTTCTCGGATGTGCGTACTTTCTGGAGTCCAGAATCTGTCAAGCGGCTGACTGGTCATCAATTATCAGGAAAAGCTGCAAACGGTGTCCTGCATCTTTTAAATTCAGGTGCAAGTGCCCTTGATGGAAGCGGCGGCAGTCTAGACAATGACGGGATGCCTACCATGAAAGAGTTTTGGAATATGACAGATCGAGACATTAAAAATTGTTTGGAAAAAACGAAATGGTGTCGTGCAAATTATGAGTACTTCCGAGGAGGCGGTTTTTCCAGTCAATATCATTTACAAGCTGAGCTACCTTTGACCTTAATACGTATCAATCTGGTTGAGGGAGTCGGCCCCACCCTCCAACTTGCTGAAGGATATTCTTGTGTGCTCCCTTTGGCGATCCATGATACTTTAAACAATCGGACTGATCCAACTTGGCCCACAATTTGGTTTGCTCCTAATTTAGGTGAACCTGGATTTGAAGATGTCTATCGTGTGATGTCTTCTTGGGGAAGCAACCATGGTGCCAGTGTACATGGTCATATAGGAGCAGAATTAATCACTTTAGCAAGCATGTTGCGAATTCCAGTTTCTTTACACAATATACCTAGAGAACGATTGTTTCGACCACACGCTTTTGATGGATTTGGAACCAAAGATCTTGAAAGTGCTGACTTTGCAGCATGCAAAGCCTTTGACGCATTCTATAAATAATAATGAAAGTAGGATAACAATGTATTTAGAACAAAAACAGCAATTAATTGATTATGGAAATAAGCTTATTGATTTAGGTTATACGCTAGGAACTGGCGGAAACCTTAGTCTTTATCTGCGGGAAAAAGATCTTATGCTGATTACTCCCTCTGGAATTCCATTTTCTGAGATCACCCCTCAAGATATTGTTCTCATGCGCTGTACCGGAGAAATTATCGAAGGAATAAAAAAACCTTCAAGCGAATGGCGTATGCACGGTATTATGTATGAACAGCGCCAGGATCTCCATGCGGTCATTCATGCCCATACGCTTTACTCAACAGCTTTTGCTGTGGCAAGAAAACCTTTTTCTGCTTCTCACTATATGATCGCTGTCGCCGGCAAAAACGTCCGTTGTGCTGACTACGCATCTTTTGGAACGGAAGAACTTGCACAAAATGCTTTCAAAGCGATGCAAAATAGAAAAGCAGTTTTGTTAGCCAACCACGGGGTTCTTACAGGAGGGACAACTCTTTTTGATGCTTTTAACGTACTGGAAGAACTAGAATATTGTGCTAAGGTTCATATATTAGCAACTCATATCGGTAGTCCATCAATTATTAATGATGGGGAAATGGCCAACATGGCTGTCCGTTTTAAAACTTATGGACAGAAAAGGAACGATATATGATAAAATAAAGAAAATTCTTGCTAGGAGATAGAAGGATGACAGATTCTAGAAGGAAACAAATATTGACATTATTAAAAAAGCATAAAAAGATGGACAATATTGATCTACAGAAAGCTTTGTTCTGCTCTCTTTCTACACTGAGAAGAGATCTCCTGCTACTTGAAAAAGAAGGTTTGATCCGCCGATATCGTGGAGGCGTTGTACTTGAAGTTGAAAGAAACCATGTGATCTCAACTAGGTACCGAGAAAATGTCATGATTCATGAAAAAGAATACATTGCCGAGATTGCCAGTACCTTTTTAGGACCAGGAATGAGTATTTTTATCGATTCCAGTTCAACTGCCAAAGCGCTTCTTCCCTATCTGTCAGAGTTATCAAATAGCGTAATTATTACTAACGGACTACAAATTGCCTATGAATTATTACATGAAAGTCAAGAAGGGACAAAGATATATATGATCGGCGGCGAGGCGATAAAAGATGCAGAAAGTGTTGTTGGCGATTATGGTAACTCTTTCCTAAACTTGTTTCAAATTGATTTGTTTATTTTAAGTTCTACGGGTATCGACTCCGAGGGAATTTATGAGGCTAATTTTGCACAGGCCCTTTTTAAGAAGAAAATTATGCGTATGGCACAGCAGAACCTTCTGCTTGTCGATGATACAAAATTTGAAAAAAAACACGCGTATAAACTCGCCGATTGGTCAGCATTGGAGTGTTTCATCAGTAATAAAAAACCGCCAGAAACATACCTAAAACGCGCACAAATACTTAATATTGATTTTTTGTTTTAATCTCAAAATTTTACTTGCAAGTTATGCCGCTCTATTTTTAGAACGAACTAAAAACTATAACTGCTTGCGGTTATAGTTTTTTTAGTTCGTTGACAGAAAAACGAGCTTCTTTGAAAGAGCGATATTTTCTTTGCGGTCCTCATTTAATCATCGACCACTTTATTTCTGCTATAATACCCTCATAAACACATAGGAGGTACTCGATGAAAAAGCATTCCTCAATTGTTTTCTAGGGGACGACGCCAATGACAGTGACTTTGGACTACACTTACTGCTGGGTTGTGGGCTGCCGCAACACAGTGCTTAGCACAAAACGAAAAAACTAAGCGTGGTACGGATTGCGAAATCGCATGAAGCTGGAAGCAGAAGTAATCGTTACGGACGGTGAATGTGTCCCTAGCCAAAGAAGCCTGATGAAGAACGAACGGAACCCTTTTCTCTCAAAAGAAATCATTCTTTTGGAGGAAAGCAAAATGAGAAAAGATGAAAATACGACCTTTGTTTGTAAAAACTGCAGTACGCCTGTGGCACCCTTGACCAATGGTTCTTACCGCAACCATTGTCCCCAGTGTCTCTACTCGTTACACGTGGATATTCGCCCGGGTGATCGTCAAAATACTTGCCATGGCTTGATGCGACCGATTGACTATCGCCAACATTCCAAAAAAGGCTATCAGCTGCTGCATGAATGCACCCGCTGCAAAAACCAGCAGTGGAATATCGTGGCACAGGATACGCAACAGCCAGACCATTTTATTGAGTGGTTGGCTCAAACCGCTGCGTATCACTAAAAAACCAAAGAAGACCATGCTTAAGGCTGGTCTTTTTTGGTTATCAGAACAACGGACCCCTTATACCACTAACTGCTCATAGACATTGTCGTCATAAGAAGTGCTTACTTTAACCTAAAAAAAAACAGCCCGCTGTCTCGTCGATTAGTTGACGAAATCAGCGGGCTGTCCTGCTAGTGTCTTCTTGATGATTTTACATTGGTTTGTGCTTATTCAAAAACGAATTGATTGTGATACAGTTCCGCATAAAAGCCATCGGCAGCCACCAATTGATGGTGATTGCCTTCTTCAATGACTTCGCCGTCCTTCAAGACAACGATGCGATCGGCATTCAAAATCGTCTTCAAGCGATGGGCAATCACAAAACTGGTTCGTCCTTTGATCGCTTCATCCATTGCTCGTTGAATTTTCGCTTCAGTCACGGTATCAACGTTACTGGTGGCTTCATCCAAAATCAACAATTCTGGATTGGTCAAAATCGTTCGGGCAATACTCATCAATTGTTTTTGACCAGTACTGAAAAGATTGTTCTCTTCGGTGATCTCCGTGTCATAGCCTTTTTCCAACGTCATAACAAACTCATGGATATTGGCTTGTTTCGCTGCTGCAATGACTTCGGCTTCAGTCGCTTCTGGTTTCCCAAAAGCAATGTTTTCGCGAATCGTCCCTGAGAACAACACGGATTCTTGCAAAACGATTCCCACTTGAGAACGCAGCAGATCCAAGTCTAGCTCCCGGATGTCGATGCCGTCAAAGGTCACAGAACCACCATTCACATCATAGAAGCGATTCAACAGATTCATGATGGTCGTTTTTCCTGAACCCGTCGGCCCGACTAATGCGACCATTTCGCCTTTGTTGACTGTGATCGAGACATCTTTTAGGACCAATTTTTGACTGTCATACCCAAAGTCCACATGATTCAAAGCAACCGCCTCTTTGATGCCCTTCACTTTGATCCCGTCTTTTGGTTTGACTTCATCAGGTTCATCAAACATCTCATTGATTCTGCGCGCACCGGTGATCGCCAATTGAATCATGCTGTAACCAGAAGAGATCTGCATCAATGGTTGGTAATACTGCTGCGAATACTGGACAAAGGTCACAACTAATCCTAAAGCAACGGAACGTTCTAAGTCACCGTTTAATGCTAACCAGCCACCAAAGAAAATCACGATTGCCGTGTTCAACAAGGACATCCCTTGCATCAAGGGGAAAAGCAGCCCAGAGTAGACTTGCCCTTTGTAGGTAGCTTCCCGGACTTGTTGGTTGTGGACCAGAAAACCATCGATGGTTTCTTCTTGCAGTCCATTGGTGATGATGATTCGTTGACCACTGATTTTTTCATCGATATAGCCGTTTAATTTTCCGACTTCATCTTGCTGCAGATCGACATATTTGCGGGCTTTTTGGATCACGATCACCGCGATCAACACCGCAATCGGGGTAGAAGCAATCGTTGCCCATGCCAATTCAACGTTTTGACGGAACATCATGATCAAGATCCCCACCATTAAGACTACATTGGTCAGCACTTGCAACAATGCTTGGTTCAGACTGTTTTGGATGTTATCCAAGTCACTGGTGAAACGGCTCAAAATATCACCGTCTTGATGAGAATCAAAGAATTTGATCGTCAATTTTTCCAGTTTATTGAATAAGCCGATCCGCATTCTGTTGGTTGATTTTCCCACCACTTGCGTGAACAAGATACTATAAACAAAATTGGCTGCACTGGCTAAGACATAAAAAATCAACAGTTTCCAAATGATTGATAGAAAAGCCGATTTATCATCGACCCCTTGCATCAAACCGCCAACATAATTCGCCAACTCTTGGAACGCTTCTCCGACAAAGACTGGCGCTTGCACTTGCAGATACGTTGCTAGAATCACCGTCACAAAAATGAATAGAAACGACCACTTGTATTGTTTTAAGTAATGGTAGAAAAATTTACTCGCTTTGAACAAATCTGTCATGGTTACTCCTCTCCTTTCTGTGTTGCGAAGATTTCTTGATAAATAGCATTGTTATTGGCTAAAAATTCATGGCTTCCTTCACCAACCAGACGTCCATTATCTAAAACGAAGATGCGGTCGGCTTTCACAACAGAGGCAATCTTTTGCGCGATGATGATCGTTGTCGTGTCTTTTAATTGTTTTTCAAACGCTTCGCGAACCAATTTTTCCGAACGAGCATCTAATGCACTCGTACTATCATCCAAAATCAAAATTTTCGGTTCACCGATCACGCCTCGAGAAATCGATAAGCGTTGCTTTTGTCCTCCAGAAAAATTGCTGCTGCGCTCGGAGACCGGCGCTTCAAACCCAGCGGTCAATTTTTGAATAAATTCACTGGCTTGGGCGATTTCCGCTGCGCGAGACATCTCAGATTCTGAGGCGTCTTTTTTCCCTTGCCGCAAGTTTTGGGCAATCGTTCCTGAAAAGAGGATCGCTTTTTGCAAGACAAAGGCGACCGTTTTACGCAAGCTTTGTTCATTGACTTCTTTCAAATCAACGCCGCCTACCCGCACGACACCTTCCGTTGGGTCAAACAAACGGGGAATCAGCTGCGCCAGTGTTGATTTGCCGGCACCAGTCGCCCCTACGATCCCAATCATTTCGCCAGGTTTGATGGTGAAACTGATAGCCGTTAGGGCATTTTTTTCATCCCCAGGGTAACGGAAGCTGACGTTTTCAAAAGCGACACTTCCAGACAATTCTTGTTCTGGGACATCTTGGTATTGCAGATCCGGTTCGGTATCTAGAATCTCTTTGATCCGTTTTAGCGAAACTGCAGCCCGTGATGTCATCATCATCATCATGCCGCCGATAATGATCGCCATCATAATTTGCATCAAATAGTTCATGAATGAGGCAATTCCCCCAATCAAGGTTGGGTCATCTTTCGCTAGATCACTGACAAAGAAAATCGCGCCGACCACTGCTAAGTTGGCCGCCAGCATAAAGGAGGGGATCATTACAGAGAACAGGGTTCCTACAATAATATTATGCTTCGTTAACGTTTCACTGACTTTAGAAAAGCCTTGCAGTTGGTTGTCTTCTTGAACAAAAGATTTCACCACACGAATCCCCATCAAATTTTCTTTGGCGATCCCATTGATTTTGTCGATCAAGTTCTGGATGATCATAAAGTGTTTGCCCATCCGTGTAAAGGAGAGTGCCGTAATCACTAGGACAGCGATAATTAGTAAGACGATGATCCACCAAAGTTGCGGCATGGTTGTCATCGCCAAAATGAAGGCACCGATAAATAAGAACGGGATGCGAAACAACGATTGCAGCGAGATCATCACTAAGTTTTGAATTTGCGTGATGTCATTGGTCAAGCGCACCACTAGGTTTCCTGCCGAGAAGGTTTCGATATTACCAAATGAGAATGTCTGGATTTTCCGAAACATCTCTTCCCGAATATCGGCACTAACGCCTTGCGCCACTTTCGCAGAAAAAATCGTGTTGATGATCCCTGCAACAAGGCCTAGCAATGCTAGCCCAATCAGCTGCACACCAATTTTTTTCATTTCATCATTGTTTTCGGTAATAATTGATTCTAGCACTTGCTGCAAGAGCTTCGGCTGCCATAATGCAGCAACGACCATTAAAATGACCGATAATAAGGCAATGCCAGTTGCCGCTTTGTACTTTTTGACATGGCGTAAGACCAGATCCATATACGTACCACTCCTTTGTGTTTAGCAGAAAAGACTGCCAAAAAATTTCGGTTGCACAACAATTTACCATGGATCACGACGGGAAACAAGCGAACAAATAAAACAAAAAGAGCTTTCATGAAAGCTCTTTGAAAATATTGCATAAATGTTGTCGAAAATAACGAATAGTAAAGGGATTATGATGATCCTAGATACTGGTTTGATTATTTTTTGTCGCTAAATCTTTGACTTACGATTCGCTGTTTTCCAGCTCACTTTTTTGTTTTTTTGTCAGTTTTTGTTTGACTAAATCGTAGGAAACCAAAATCATTTGTTCGATGTTTTCTTCCATCAAGGCATCAGATGCCAACTTGATGGTATTCCAATGGGTCTTATTGGCATAATACCCTGGAATGATGACGTCAGGAAATTGCTCTCGCAGCGTTTCGTTGACCTCGGGCAGATTTTTCAAAGTCAAAAACGCTGTTTCTTCTGGTTATGGACTCATGATTCCAAACTGCTTTCCTACTAAATCAAAGTAGATTGCATCCCAATCTTCGCGATAATAGACTTTGGCTCCCGGCAAGCCTTCCCCAAATGCTTGAAATCGCTGCATTTTTTGTGCAATTTTTTCTTCAATCGATGTACTCATTGTGTGTCCCCCACTTTCTGCTATCAAAATCGCCATTTTCTGTCTCAATTTTGACAGATTGAATCGCTTGCTGCTCTATTTCCTACTATTATACATGGTTGTCGTGGAAAAAGGGATTTTTTATCAGTGGCATGTCGACTGATAATGACGTTACATGCAGCTGTATGCGGCGTTACATTCATTCACCTTTCTCAGAGGACACAAAAAAGCCCTCATCAGCGAGTAAGTTGTACTCGCCAATAAGGGCAATTGATTACTAGATGTCATGGACAAGATTCATTTGAGAATCTTAGTACCAACCATTTGCTTCCCAGAATGCTTTGGCAGCAGACCAAGAACCATAACGTGATGCAACATATTCATCGGCAACCTTTTCTTGGTTAGCAGCTGAATAGTCACCATTTAAGTAAGAGTTGGTTAATTGGTAACGGCCATAGTATTGTCCGTTTGTCGCTGTGTAAGAACCACCAGATTCTTTGTTGGCGATCCATTCTTTTGCTGAAGCTTCTGAGCCGCTAGCTGAAGAGCTGTAGCTTGAGCTGCTTTGTGTGCTTGCAGCAGCAGATTGTGTGTTGCTTGATTGTGAAGCTGCTGGTTCACTTGGTTGTTGTACACTTGCTGCAGCAGTCGTGTTTGCAGATTCTGTATAAGTTGCAGTGCCATCTGTAGGGATGATCAATGCTTCCCCAACAAAAATCAAGTTTTTATCAGCAATCTCGTTTGCTTCAACGATCGCATTGATCGTATCATCAGAGCTATAACCATAAAAGTTAGTAGCGATTGTTGATAATGTATCACCAGATTGAACAGTGTATTGTTCGTCTGCAAAGGCGTCTTTCCCACCTAAGAAAAGGCCGAAACCGGCAAGGACAGCTGTACTAAGTAAAACAGTTTTTAAAGACTTCATATAATTAAATCTCCTTCTTTTGAAACTCATTTTGCGTCATTTGAGATGACTCAAGCGCATAAACAAGTCTAACATCGAAGAATATTTCATAGGTAAAGAATTCATTACAGATGATTACGAAAACGACAGTTGCCTTACGTTTCGTAAGAATTTGAGAATCCTATCATATCAAGCTTTATTCTGCTGTAATTTTTAACATTACAGTTATTTTGTTTTCAGGTAAACCAGTTAACCTTAGAAAACCTTTCCTATATTACAAAAAACCCTCTTTTTACACAGGATTGTAACAAAAGAAGGAACGAGACAAGGTCTCATTCCTCATTTACTTTCTATTTTTTCTTCACTGGGATCAATTTATTCATGACGATCGCCGCAATTGCACTTAAAGCAATCGGTGAATCTAATAAATATTGTAAGAATTGAGGCGCAGATTCTTTGATTTCTGCTGGCATAAACAACAAGCCGATGGCAATAATCAACGGTACCCCGATAATATACAACTCCCGCTCGGAAAACTCTTCATTCTTAATGACCCGAAAGCCGCTCAACAAAATAATGACGCAGACGACTGCGAACACGCCGCCGATGACAGCAGAAGGTACTGCGTGAATCAAGGCTGAAAGTTTTCCCATGAAGGACAATAGGATAAACCAGACGGACGCCATCACAAAGACTTTTTTACTAGCAACCCCTGTGATCGAAATGATCCCTGCATTGGTAGAATAACCAGTTACAGGTGTCGTTCCAACTAAGGCGGCAACCAAGCAGCCTAACCCTTCACCGATCACGCCTTTATTGATCTGTTCATCTGTAACAGGTTCTTCTGTCACGGAACTGACCGCATACCAAGTACCTGTTGTTTCTGCTAGGAGCACCATATAGATCACTAGCATCGTTAAGATCGCTGAAACATCAAAGTGCAGGCCATAGTTTAGAAATACCAGTTTTGGCAGACTAAAGAAAGAAGCATCCGCCACCGACTGAAAATCAACGCCCCCCATAAAGGAAGCAATCACGGTACCGATAACCAAAGCAATAATGACCGAACTGATTCGGAAGTATTTTCCCATTCCCGGAAAATAATCGCCTAACATGGAAAACAAAATCAAAATCGCCGCAGTAATCGCAGCCAACAACATGTTTTGATTGGCACTTAGTGTTTCAGTGGCAGGATAGATATTGCTGGTAAAGGCCGTTGGCAGCAATGTCAACCCAACGATCATAATGATCGTTCCACTGACGATCGTAGGAATAAAATGACGAACGATATACTTATAAATGCCCGTAAAACCTAGTAAAATGACTGCTGCGGCACCAACAATGCTGGCACCTAACACCGTGTCCATGCCGTTGGCACCAAAATAAATACCGATGATCGCTCCAACGGGTACAAAGGATGGTCCTTGACATACGGGTAATTTCAAGAAAAAGAGGACTTGGATCAAAGAAGCGATCCCTGCTCCTAAAAAGGTCGATTGGATCAAACCTGATGCGTCTGAAGAGGACATCGCCACCGCGGTTGCGATAATAAATGGCGGCACATACACGTCCATTGCCAACACATGCTGTAATCCTAAAAGTACTGCTTGACCAAAGGGAATGTCTTCGTTCATTCCGATCGTTAAATGTTTGTTTTTCGTTGATTCCACTGTCTCATTCTCCTCATTTTTCGTGTACTTTTTTTCCTTGGACCCAGACTTGGCGAATATTTTGCATCGTTGCTAAGTACAGGATTTTTTGTAATCTTGCTTCGGGTGAAGTAAACACACCGAAGTCAGGCAAAGGATTTTCTTTTTGTCGCGTATCGATCACTTGCACATCAAACGCATACCCTTCTTTGATGACACCTACTGGTAATTTTAGTGCCTCACCGCCGCCTTTTGTCGCCAATGAGAACGCATCGATCACGGATATACGAGAATCAGCTACTCCTCGTGTGTTTTGAGGAAGCGTGACATCCACGCCATCTTCTAACATTCTCGAAGACATCACAGCTTGTTTGATGTTGTCATACAAACTCGGTGAAAAACCGCCGGAGATATCCGTTCCTAAACCAATCGTGACCCCTTGTTCTTTCAAGCGCTTGATTGGGATCACGCCATTGGCAAAGTAGGCATTTGAGATGGGACAGTGCGCAACTGCGGCGCCGGTTTCGACAAAACGGGCGCCGTCAGCTGGGCTGATGAAATTGCCATGAGCCATCACTGCTTTTTCACGCAACAAGCCAAAATCTTGCAGCACTTCGGTATCCGTTTTACCAAATCGTTCTTGAACAAAGTCATGTTCCCATTGCCCTTCACTGCAGTGGGTCTGAACATGAACATCATATTTTTCAGCCAATGCGCCTAACCCTGCCAAGCCTTCATCGGTACAGCTGGGGACAAATCGCGGAGTGACCACAGGATAAACGCCTTGTGGTGCGGTCTTTGCGATTGCTTGTACTTCTTGAATAAAACGTTCTGTATCCGCTAATGCCTCTTCTGTTGACGCGTCTCGATAAAAAGCAGGATTGGCTTGGGGATCGTCCATAACGACTTTTCCGACTAATCCCCGTTGACCAAGAGTGGCACAAGTCTTCGCCAATTGAAGACTCGCTTCTAGATGGATCGTTGCAAAATAAAGAACCGTTGTCGTTCCTCTTGCCAATAGCTGTGCTACCAAATCTTGATAGACAGCTTTGGCAAATGCTGGATCGGCATATTTTGCCTCCAGCGGAAACGTGCATTCATCTAACCAGACATTTAACGGTTCATCTAACGCGATCCCTGCTTGCGGCCATTGTGGGGCGTGGGCATGCAGATCGACAAACCCTGGTAAAAAGCACTGGCCTTCGGATAAAGCCTGAAGATTCTCTGATGCTTTTGCCAGCTCTACCTCATACCCTTGATCTGTTTTGGCAGTAACTTTCGTGATGATCCCTGCGTCATCGACTTGAATCAATGCATCTTCTATATAGTCTAGTTTTCCATCAGTTGGTGTATGGAAAACATCTCCTTTAAAATAGCGAATGGTTGCCATTTGTTTGATTTCCCCCGTTCTCTAAGACATTGTCAGGAAAAAGCCGTTCATTTAATGTTCCTTTTTCACTAACACGATGTTCTTATTTTAACGCTATTCGAAAATAGTGCAATAAAATTCACTATCATAAAGGAAGATAAAACGATAAATGTTCGGTTTTTATGCGATTTTAAAAAAAAGACACCGTCTAGAAATAAGACAGTGTCTGCTTTTTGAGAATATTCGCTTGGTTTATCTATAACTAAGGCGTTACCTAAACTAGACTAACGGTCAGGTTTTTTCCAAGGGCAGAAGCAAGTTTGGATAACGTTTCGAAACTTGTATTACCCCCTCTCTCAATACGTGCAATGGTTGACTGAGGAACAGCGGCGAGCTCTGCAAGTTCTCTTTGTGTGAGTCCTGCACTTTCTCGCGCTTTCATCAATGCTACAGCACTAGCAAGTTTCGCTTTTTCAGCTTCATATTCAGCTTTGAATTCAGTGTCTTTCATTTTTTCTTTTAAAAAATCATTGAATTTAACTGTTGGCATCTTTGATCTCCGCCTCTTTTTTCTAGTTGATACAAAACTACTTAACATTCTCTTTGTCGATTACACCGAATCAACTCCAAATCATTTCTCCATTATTTTTCTTTACGATTCCTACGAAATACCACCAATCCACCTACTAGCAAACACAGTACTCCTGCAATCGAGCCCCATTTTGCTGGCTCTAAAAAGCTTTGGATCCTTGAGGTCTGATTCGTTGCCGTCGTTCCTGATAGCTGAAACAAGAAAGCCAGCGGCTGATGTTCAAAACGAAGAATGACAAACAGGAGTGTCATCAAAAGAAATTGATGTACCAGACTCCCTTTGCTTTGTGTGGCATACTTGGCTAAACTCTGCTGCTCAATTGCTTCGGGTTTTGCCGCCAAATACTGTTTCGTGAGCCATTGATTCAATCCCGCATTAAAGAAACTAATGACAAATAAACTTATTGGGATCAAAAGATCGCTGCTAAATAGAAGAACACCAACCATCAATCCAAGCAAATACGCCGGTACTAACTGTTTTTCTAGCAAGCGTGCGAGTTTTCCCCCGAGAAACATTGCGCCAAAAAGGCCCAGTGCATAAGGCAAGTAAACGTGAGTACTGAGCGCTTGGGGCCCAAATCGACCGGTAACATAGACCGAGCCGAAAAGAAAAAGAAAGTTACCGATCACTCCCCGAATAAAGGTGAGGATGTTCAAGTGAAGCGGCTGTCTCCACGACTTACTGCGTTTCGTTAAAGTGATCAGCAGCAAAGCAAAGAGAAACAAGAAACCAGTGATTGCCCACTCAAAGAGGGCATTCGACTTGATCAGCCTGGCTGCTCGCAAGCCAAACAGTAAGAGAAAGAAAAAGAAATACAACAAAAATTGCTTGTTGAATAACTGGTTGCGCTGCATCAACGGTCTTTTTGGGAGGTTGTTGAAGGTTTGACTACTCTTAGCTGCCAGCACAAAGAGTGCAAAATAACTGCCAAATAGGCCAATGCCTTGAAGGTCATCAGGCAACCGTAAGGCAAACAGTAAAACCACAAGAAAGAACAGCGCCTCCTTCCAATCATTTTTCAGCGGCTGTTCAGTGAGCTTGGCTTTTTGGCGTACCATCAGATCAGCTGGCGGCAACCAAGAAGCACTGATCCCCAACAAACCAGCAGCTGGCAAGAGTGCCACACTCCACCAAGTGCTCAAGATACCTACCAATGCGCCGGCGCCGCCGATCAAGACACTGGCTGCTAACAATGATGGTGCGAAAAGCGCCGTAAGCGTCTGTAAGAAAAAGACCCCTGTCATGCGAAAGGTATAAAAGAGCGCAAAGGCTAATGCTGCACTTAGCGACTGCTCTTTGCTCAAAGATAAAAAATAAAGATACGGAATGATCGTGATCGTATTGCTGATAATCAAAAGTGCGGTATGGGATTTTAAAACTTTCATCGTCCGACTCCTTGCCTTGATTTAAAGTTCCATCTTTCTTCTATCCTACACCTTCAAGCAATCCTGTCAACGTGCGTACCAAATTTAAGCAAAAAGAAACCAAGTGTTTTGTCAAAGGACTGACACTTCGTTTCTTTTTCTTATTGCGATTTTCGGTTAGGAGCCAGTAGACTGAATCGTTTGCTTAATTGCCTGAATTTCTTCATACAACCCTTGAAACTCTTTTGCAAGCTCACTCATGATATCTGCGCTCATCAAAAGATCTTCCGCATGACTTAATAGTAAGGACATCCAGACTTTTTCCCCTTGGGCTTCTTGTTGGACTAACTTCCGATGTGCCAAATGGGCTTCATGATAGTGTTCTTTTCCTTTTTCGATTGCTTGCAGTGCAGCCAGATTCTGGGCTTCTCTTCCTTTTTGAATACTTTCAAAAAAGCAACTTCTTGCCATACCCGCTTGCGAGATAATCTGAAAACAAATTTGTTCTTTTTCTTCCATTCTACTCTCCTATTAATTCAAGTGCTTGTTCCAATGCTTTTTTTCCATCCATCATGCCATAGGTGCGCATGTCGATACTGGCTGCTGGACAAGCAACTAAGCCTTGGACTTCATTTAATCGGTAAGAAACTTGCGGTCCTAACAGTACGCAATCAGCATCTTTTGCTGCAGTCGTTACTGATTCAATGGAGAACGCATCGATCGCCACCGTTTCTCCTTTTTCTTGCGCTGCTTTTTTCATATTATTTACTAAGACACCAGTAGACATGCCGCCAGCGCAAACTAATACTATTTTTTTCATCATTGTTCCTCCATTTTCTCGTTATTTGTTACTCAACGACTGTCGCTTGGGTTTGCAGATTCTTTTCTTCAGCTAGTGCTGCTTTGTCTTGCAGACGCATAAAAGGGATATAGATGATGATACATAAGACAAATTGAATCAATTGTGCAATGATCCCTTGCCAGCCATTCACTAAGAAGCCACCGAAAATAATCGGAAATCCAGTTGGGATATTGACTCCATTGTGATAAGGCAAAAAGCCGACAATCGTTAAGAGATATGCTGACAACACGGAAACAGCCGGTGTTAACATCAAGGGAAGCAGCATTCTGATATTCATCACTTGAGGAATCCCAAATTTGATTGGCTCAGAAATACCAAACATGGAAGGGATCAAACCAATTTTACCAACAGCTTTTAGCTGCTCTGATTTGCAGCCAAAAATAGCCAGTAAAGCGACTGCAAATGAACGAGCCCCGCGATTGTTCAAAATAAAACCAATCGTAAACAAATGTGGTAATGCTTGACCGGCACTGTACGCCGCCAGATTATCAAGTCCTGGTTGGTAAAAGACCAGCATCAAAATCGGATAAACAGCCAACACTCCGTGAATGCCAAAGAACCAAAGAAATTCGATAAACGCCACAATGATCATGCAGGCAAGAATATTCGCTCCTAGCAAGGTCAGTGGAGCTTGTACCCAAGTATAGATCATATCTGTCAGCGTGCCATAAGGGGTTGCCGCCATGCCCACGTAGATGATGCCCATAATGGCTGAAACAATAATTGCTGGCACGATCGCTGCAAAGGATTTGTTGACGATCGGCGGTACCGAATCCGGCATTTTGATCATCAAATTCTTCTGTACACATAAAATGTAAATTCTGGCACCCAACAATCCACCAAACATGGCGACAAACATCCCACCGGAGCCAAGGGTCGACAACTCCATCGTACGAGTTTCTTCTAAAGTCGAAATCGGACTCAAAATCAAAAATGAGACCAAACTCATGATACCGGCATTTAGTTGATCCGCATTTAAATGCTCGGCTAATTTGTAGCCAACTAGAAAGGCGACATAAACGGAAACGACATCGATCGTCATCGCGTTAACTTGGGTTAATAATGCTTTCAAACCAATTTGTTCCATTATCTGTTGCGTTGCCCCAATGTCGATCGCATTGATCAAGGAAGCAATGGAACTGATCATCATGACGGGCATTAAGCCCATCATTGCATTGGCAATGGCTTTCATATAAATATTGTTTTGTACTTGAACGGCTGCAGCTAGTATTTTATCTTTCAGTGTATTCATAAGGTCCTCCTTCACTTAATCCCGCAAGTATTTATCTTTAAGCAGCTGGATTTTCTGCTGTGAAAAACCCAGTTCTTCTTTTACATACGTCTCAATCCCCCCATGAGCCTCAATCAAATCCAAAGCGGTTTGTAAAAAACACCGATCAGCTTCTTTGAAGTATCGCATTGCTGCCACAAAATCGGGGTTGTTCGTTTCTTCTTGTATCTGCTTGAGACTCTTGGTATTTTTCTCCCTTTTGTACTCGTTGGTCAGCAGGTAATCTTCCATGACCTCTTCATAACTGACACCCAACAGTAACTGAATCAGGGCAACCCCATAACCGGTGCGGTCTTTGCCACCACGGCAGTGCTGAACCACTGCACCTTCAGCTTCCAAATGAATGTCCAATACTTCTTTATAAACGTTCTTGCATTGACTGTTTTCAACAAATTCATAATTTTGCCGAATCATCAATTCTTTTGCAACTTCGGTGGTGATTTCTTCTGCAGAAAGCGCCATTGGCTCCCCTTCTTCTGAAGAAGCTAAAGCAGCAATATCAGCAATCGGTGTCAAATAAAGCACCTGAGCATTCCCAATGGGTTTGTCTTCATTGTCTACTCTTTCTTGGGCATTACGGTAGTCAATAATTTTCTCGATTCCCAGAGCTGCTAATTTTTTCTGATCGGCTTCTGTCAATTTGCTCAATTCGTCTGAGCGGTATAGTTTTCCAGTCACCACATATTTTCCCTCTTTGGTCCGATAGCCGCCAAAATCGCGAAAATTATATGCACCTTCTAAGGTTACTTTTTCATTTGTCATATACTACTCCTTTAAATAATTAATGAACGTCATAAAGTCCGTTGTTGCAGCTAGTTTGTTAACTTTATCCAACGAAGAACATTGTTTGATCAAATGATCATTCAGCGGTTTCACTTTTAAGTGATCTTGTTCAGCAATCACTAATAAGAAAACGAGACGAACCGACTGTTTGTACCAGAACACTGGCTTTTTCAAGTTTGCAACAGCAATCACCGTTTCTGAACCAATCAGTGCATTGGGATGAGGGAAAGCGACCGACGGTAAGAAATCGGTTCCAAAAAAGGCTTCTCGTTCAAAAACTAATGTTTCAAAATTCTCAGGCATTGAATACTGTTCTTTGATTTGTTGGCATAAAAAATGCAATACCGCTTCTTTTGTTTCAAATTCTTGTTCACAGATGAATAATGATTCCTTAAAGTAGTTCAAAAGCACTTCTTCTGTGAAGACAGCGGCCAATGCGGCTTCGATCTTTTTGATCATATCCGGTTGCATAAAATAATCAACATTCATAACAGGAATCGTTCCTTCGTAAGGAAGCGGAATCGAAGAAAAGATGAAATCGAACTCCTGCTCTTCGATCATTTGCAAAAATTCATATTGATTGCATACCGTGACTTTCTTGATATAATTGCGAAAATAAAACTCAAATTTCTCTTTAAGGAAGGTATTGGCCGCTCGACCTAGGTCATTGACCACTAAAATATACTTGCGCTGTGTTTGCGAATTTTTCTTATTTAAAGCCACATCAAAGTGCATCGCCAAATAGCTGAGTTCATGATCACTGATGGTCTTTTCAAATTGCTTTGCAATGACTTGACCGGCAATGATGGCTAAATCATAAGCGACATTACAGTGTACCTTCACCTCATTCAACAAAGGATTTTTCAGCTCGATCCCCAATTCGATCCGATCGATCAGCGGAGCAAAGTGCAACATCAACATCGTTTGCAGATCCAAGTCTTTGCTGAAATCGATTTGGCGGCTTTCCTTGATCGCTTTTAAAATTTTGCTGACCAATTCTGCTGCTTCATCTGAAACAGTCATCTTTTCATTTCTAGGGACTACTCGTTTGCCAACGATTTGCCCTAAAACATAATTTCGCTCGTATTCGGTAAAGTGTACAGCACATTCTTTTTCAATTCTGGCTATGATTCGCTCTCCTAGTAACGTCTGTTCATCATTGGTCCTGCCGCTGATTGGCAGATTTCGATCCAAGTAGCGGCCGCTTTGCATGCGTAAGACAGCGATCGCTAAATGATTCACCAGATTGTTCAAAATAGCCTCCGACATGGGGTAGGCTTTTTGCGAAAACTCCGACGAAACGATCGCTTTTATCTGCTGGTGAAGAAGCGACGGTGTATCTTCGCTGATTGTGCCCTCTTCTAACTGCTTGATATGGGTTCTTTGCAAATAATTACTAGCCATAAATCGTCTCAAGTCAAATTCGCTGCCGCTAAGTTTCATTCCGTAATACGGCTTCGTTTGAATGGAGAGCTGGTAATGGCTTAGTATCCGTCGCAGCTTTTTCAATTCTTGAGATAGCTTACTCTGAGAAATGAATAAGCGTTCGCAAAGCATTTCGGATTTAATATACGTTTCTTCTTGAATAAAGAATTCAATAATTCTAGAAACAAAGTCGTCATTGTGGGACGCTTGTTCTTTCCTTCGCTGAAAAGCTTCTTCGTTCGTTATTTGTAAATACAACCCACTCCCTTTTTTCGCTTGAATCATACAACCGTATCGTTCTTGATGCTGGTTGATTTCTTCTGCATAACGGCGAACGGTTTTCCTGCTAACACCCAACTCGGCAGCAGCCGCTTTACTCGTCATAAAACCGTCATGCTCCGAAAGTGTTCTTAACAACAATAGGCTTAATTTTTCCATCTCTCTCTCCCTCGCTTACTAGTTTAGAGTCAAACCCAAGCAACCTCCATAGGTATATCTTCCCTTTCATTAAGGGAAATTTCTACAAGAAGTTTTATGAAATAAGTCAAAAAAAAGAACGCCGCAAGCGAAAATCCTTGCGGCGGTTCTGGTTCTATCCGATTGATCAGTCTTCTTGCGGATAGGCATCGATAGTCGTGGTGTGTTGCTGAATCCAAAGTCCATGCCCCTCTTTGACAATACGCAACTTGCTGTCAGGCAGCAACCGGCATTCGATTTCTCCCCCTTGAAGCTTCACTCTGATTGCTTCTTGCTGATAAGTGATCGTGAAGGTCAGTGATTCGATTTTCTGTGGCAAATGATTCGCCAAGTGAAGTCCGCGATCATAGGTCAGACCAGCAAAACCATAAATCAAACTCAACCAGCTGCCGCCCATATTGGCAGCATGAACACCGTCTACAACATTCTTTTGCAAATCATTGAGATCCATCAGTGCGGTATCCATGAAGTAGCGATACGCTTTTTCAGTGTCGCCGATTCGGCTAGCCATCACACTAAAGATGGAACGAGACAACGAGGAGTCATGGGTCGTCACCTGCTCGTAATAGTCATAGTCTCTTGTTAATTGATCTGCTGAAAATTCATGGGTAAACAGCATCTCTGCTAAAACAGTATCTGCTTGCTTGCATACTTGATACTTATAAATGATCATTGGATGATAGTGAAGCAGAAGCGGATAATTCTCAGCAGGTGTTTCCTCAAATGGCCACAGCGCTTGATCTAAGAAGGAATCATCTTGTTTCGTTAGCTGCCGCTCTTCATCGTAACCGAAGTACATCAAGTCAGCCGCTTTTTCCCAATCGGCAATCAATTCTTGATAGACATGGTATCGTTTGGCCAATTCGACCGCATAGCGTAAGTTATTTTGTACCATTTTGTTTGTATAAAAATTGTTGTTTACCAAAGCGCTGTATTCGTCTGGTCCTGTCACTCCATGAATACAAAACCGCTCTTGTCCTTCTTTTACAGCAAACGTGCCATAATGAAACCAGAATTTCGCTGTTTCAAAAACGACTTCTTTACCAATTTCTTCAATAAAGGGTTGATCACCCGTGATACGTTCATATAATTGAAAGCCATAAACGATATCGGCATTGATATGCAGTTGTGCTGTACCTGCTGGATAATAGGCACTCGTTTCATTACCGTCAATCGTACGCCAAGCAAACAATGCCCCAGCTTGATTCAATTCTTTTGCTCGTTTTTTGGCTTGCGGCAAAATACTTGCACGATAGGAAAGCAAGCTTTTGGCTATCTCGGGGTTCGTATAAATGAAGAAAGGCAGTAGATACATTTCTGTATCCCAAAAATAATGTCCTTCATATCCTTCACCCGTCAGCCCTTTTGCGGCGAAATTCGTTTTCCCATCACGCCCTGCACCTTGGTTCAAATGAAACAAATTGAAACGGATCCCTTTTTGCAAATAGTCATCCCCCACGATTTGAATATCGCTGGCTTGCCAGAAAGATCGATAGTAATCCGCTTGTTCTTTTAATAAGACAGAAAACTCATCGACTCTCTGCTGAAATGGTGTCTCCCCAACCCTTTGCAGCAATTTGACCTGAAAAATCGAAGTTGACGGTTCACCAACTGTCAAATACTGCTTTTCTTGATGCAGCTGAATAGCGATTTGCTTTTGACTATTTGGTGCTGTCCATACTTGGTATGCGCCCAGTTGTTCTTTTTCCAATTGATGATTCTTACTGGCAACTCGAGGATCATCTGTTTTATTGACAGAGAATTGCTGATTTAATGTGTGGGATAGTTCGATCGGTTCTGAAAAATCGGCTGTTATCACTTCATAGCGGCAAACATAGAGTTCACTACGCGTCATTGACGCAAACGAAGTTAACCCCAACTCAAAAGACTTTCCGGTCGGAGTAGTGATCCGATAACTTTCCGTCAGAATCCCGTCAGCTAATGCAAGACTCATTTGCGTTCGTTCGACTTGCCATTCCTCAACCGAAGAATCCTCCTCGCCGATTTTCAAAATAACTCCACGCAAGTTTGGCAATTTGCAAATCGTTTGATGTTCTTTTGCATACCCATAAGCCCATTCGCCATACTGAATCGGCTCGCTGTCAAAAAAGCCGTTGACAAACGCCCCAGGATTTCCTGGATACAGTTGATTGACCTTCAAAGGATGCCCTGCACGGACGCCGATTTGCCCATTTCCTAAAGCGAACAATGTTTCTAGATACTCCATTTTCTGATGGGACAGCTCATCAGCTGTCAATAGAAAGTCGTTTTTCTTCATCCTTTATCCTCCAAGTCTTTTGGTTTATTCCTCGTTATCTTCACTTAGTTTCTATCCTACACTTCTAGCCAATGATTGCAAGGCTCAGCTCTTAGTCCTTTTGCCACAAGCATCTCTTTAGAGCCGAGCAGCGAATGTATGATACCATGAAGCAAACACGAAAGAAGGCGATTTCTTGGATTTATGGCTTACAAATGTTCAACTTGAGACGAGTTATTTAAAAGAAGGCGACTGGTCTTATGGAACCAAAACAGAAAATACAGCAATTGGGATCAATGATGGAAAAATAGCGGAGATCGTGCCGATGACTGAATGGCAGGCATCAAGTGAGGCGACGATCATTGATGGGGAAAATCAGTTATTGTTGCCAGGATTGATCGAAAAACATTGTCATTTGGACAAAAGTAAATTAGGTACTTCTTGGCGTCCAGTAACGCCGGCAGCTAGCTTGGTGGAACGATTTGAAACTGAGATTCCTCAATTAGATGCCTTACCACTATCGATCAAAGAACGCGGACAAGCGCTGATTGATTTAGAACTACCTCACGGTGCGGTGATGTTCCGCTCACATATCGATATTGAACCAATGACTCAGCTGCGCTATTTTGATGCGATTACCGAATTAGTCGCCGAACAACCTTTTGGCTCGGAGTTGGTCTTATTCCCACAACATGGCTTATTGCGCTCAAATGCAGCTTCTTTGATTGAAGAAGCCTTAGCAACGGGCAAAGCTTCTTATATTGGCGGTGTTGATCCTTATACACTCGATCAAGATTATAAAACTTCCTTACGGACAACTTTTGAACTTGCTCAAAAAGGGCATGTCGGTATTGACCTCCATCTTCATGATCGGCAAGAAGCTGGCAGAGCGACCGTCAAAGAAATGATTCGTTTGACAAAGGAATTCAATATGCAAGGAAAAGTAGCGATCAGTCACGCCTTTGGTCTAAATGACTTTGAAGGCGCAGAACGCAAAGAAGTCTTTCAAGCGTTAGCAGATTTAGAGATCCACATCATTTCAAGTATTCCCATCAGCCTAGGAACGATCCCGCCACTGAAGGAATTGCAAAGCTATGGCGTGGCTGTTCATATCGGTTGCGACAATGTCTATGATTCTTGGTCTTCTCTTGGCGACGGTTCTTTACAAGAAAAGCTGGCGCGCTATTTAGAGATTTTTGCTGTCAAAAGTCAGGAAGACTTGACGCAAGCCCTAGGTCTGGTTACTGATGGCAAAGTGCCATTAGATAAAAACGGTGCGCAGCAATGGCCTAAGGTTGGTGATTCGGCTGATTTCTTGCTGACACCAGCTGCTTGTACGGCAGAATTTGTCGCCCGCAAAGGCTTCGTCAGCAAAAGTTTTTATCAAGGAACGGTTGTCTTTTCAGCTGAATAAACTATCTGATAACAACGAAAAGAAAAGCCATTGTCTGAACTCAGCAGACAATGGCTTATTTCTTTCGATCATTAAACGTTTCTCAAAAATTCCATTTTACCCAATCAGCAAATAATTCTGGCCAACGGACAACCGACGCTTCGATCCCGTGTTGATCGCTGTTGGCGGTTTCTGGCGTTCCTAAACTTAACCCGTGACCGCCCCGAGGGAAAATGTGTAGCTCATAAGGTATATTAAATTTGCGCAGCTGTTCAGCAAAAAGGAGGCTGTTTTCCGCCAAGACTAATCCATCTTCTAACGTATGCCAAAGAAACGTTGGTGGTGTCTGTTCATTGACTAAAGTCTCTAAAGACAAGGCGGCTTTTTCTGTTTCGTAACGATCTGCTAATAATGAACGGAAGGAATCTTGGTGCCCAAGTTCTCCACTAGATAATACTGGGTAGCTCAACAGTAACCCGTTAGGCCGCCATTCTTCATTGGTTCCTTGTAAAGCCTCTGCTAGAAAAGGTTGCTGCCAAGACACACCCAAGTTAGCAGCTAAATGGCCACCAGCTGAAAAACCAGCAACGATGATTTTTTCAGGATCGACGTGCCAGGTGTCATGATTGGTGCGGACAAGACGAACGGCAGCAGCCAATTCCTTTAAGGCTAACGGATAGACAGCCGGTTTGATACTATAATGCAACACAAAGGCTTGGAAACCAAAGCTCATCATTTTGATGGCGATAGGTTCCGCTTCTCGATCCGACAACATTTCATAGCCGCCGCCAGGACAGATGATGACCGCTGGTCGGACACGATCTGGTTCCATTTCAGGAGAATTTTCGATGACATAGGTAGTTAAACTTGCTTGGCTTTCTGGTAAAAGTGCAGATCTTTTTTCATGTATCACGGGTTGCGCCTCATTTCATTGTAATTTTATAGACAATTGGTTGGTCGGTTTCAATTGGTTCAAAAGTTAGTTGCAAGCCTTCATTGGTCACTTGCCAATCAACAGGCTGTTCTTCGTATCCTAGAATCGTGACGGTTTTGATGATGCCGTGAAATTCTGGCAAATTTTGGTCTTTGGATTGTGCCAGTGCTTGGATCCTTGCGTAGCCATTCTCAGGACTTGCCATGCCAATCGCATACAACGAATCCCCCTGAACCGTAAAGCGGAAATCCTGGCTCGTGTATGTCGTCGCCTGTGCTTCTTGAAATTGGCCCGAAACTACGGTCGTGGGCCCTTCCCCTGCTTTGCGCCATGGTTTCGCTTCATAAATGGCTTCACCATTTACATCCAGCCACGCACCGATTTCTTTTAAGATCGCTTGATCTTTTTCTGGGATCGAACCATCCCCTTTCGGCCCGATATTCAAAAGGAGATTGCCGTTTTTACTGACGACTTCGATCAAATCCTGTAAAATCTCACGTGTTGTTTTATAATCCAATGTCGTGGTATAGCACCATGAATTACGAGCGATTGCTGTGTCTGTTTGCCAGTAAAAAGGTTGTGGTTCGGCAAATTTCCCCCGTTCAATCTCCACGATACCGCTACCAAACATCATGGCATCGTGCTTGTAGCAAATACCAACTTGTTTGCCCCATTCAGCCCCACGATTGTAATAGTAAGCAGCAAAAACTTGCAAATGCTCCTTGAAGGCTTCATGTTGGATCCACCAATCAAAATACAGCAGCTCTGGTTGATAGTTGTCGACGAGTTCACAGGTTCTAAGCAGCCAATCATCTAAAAATTCTTTTGACGGGTATGGCTCGCTAAAGAGACTTTCATGGTCTGGCTCTCGCATCGCTGGCCAGTAAAAGTCGCCTTTTGCCAACGGTTCCTTGATATCACTGTCAAAATCCTTACCGTGTCCCATAAAAAACCAATGTTCAGCACGATGAGATGAGGTACAAAAATGCAGGCCTTGCTCCTCTGCTGCTTCTTTTAGTTCCCCAAGAATATCTTTTTTCGGCCCCATAACTGACGCATTCCATTCAGACAGTTCGCTTTTATACATCTGAAACCCGTCGTGATGTTCTGCAACGGGAAAAAGATAGTTGGCACCGGCTTGTTTGATCAAGCGAATCCATTCATTTGCATCAAATTTATCTGCGGTAAACATCGGAATAAAGTCTTTGTAGCCAAAGTTTTTTTGTGGACCATAGGTTTCAATATGGTGATCGTATTCTGGATGACCTTTGATGTACATATTTCTTGAATACCATTCATTGTGAAAGGCTGGAACACTGTACAGTCCCCAATGAATGAAGACCCCAAATTTTGCTTTGCGGAACCATTCCGGTAGAACAAAAGCGCCCAATGACTGCCAATTTGGAAAAAAGGGGCCTTGATGCGCGACTTGCTGGATCGTTTCTACTGTGATCATTGTTTTTCCTCCAAAATACCGACTGTTTCCAGCCATGTTTTTGCAATCAACACATGTCCTGCAGTCGAGGGGTGCACGCGATCACTGCTTAAGACATAGGATGATTGATAAAGCAAAAAATCATCAAACTTTTCCTGCGTATCCCCTAAAAGGATACCATACTCTTGCGCTACTTTGGCAAGCACTTGTTGGTAATTGGCAAGCATTTTTCTTAATGGATCTTCTTTGTTGGCTTCAACCATAAACGGGCTCAAAAGAATCATCCCCTTGACATTTGGCAAGGTCTGCTCGATCAAATCACGCAGCTCTGATTCAAATCTCTCGATTCCCACTAGTTCTGTTTGAGCAAAGGTTCCATCAAAATGCCGCCACACATCATTCACACCGATCATGATCGTTACCCAATCTGGTTGAAATGCCAACACATCGTCCTTCCAGCGCTTCTTCAAATCGACAACCGTATCCCCACTGACACCCCGGTTGACGATCATTAATTCCATTTGCGGGAGTAATGCTGTGGTATAGGCGTTGATCAGATGAACATAGCCGTCCCCCCATGAAGACCAACCTGCGGGTATCGCTTGATAATTTCGATTGCTATCTGTGATCGAATCCCCCATAAAAAGCAGACGATCTTTTTTTTCCACTATCATTGTTTTCCTCCTTAAAGAAAGAAGACTGATCCGCTGGTGCTGGATCAATCTTCTTAAGTGATTGCTTATCCAAAGGCTGTATACTCACTTTTGCCAAGGAACCGTTGGCAAATCACTCGAGCGATTCTTTGTTTGTTTTTGATTAGTCCCCAAATTCTTTCGCTACTTCTACCCGTTTTTCGTTTTGATCTTTTGCATTGTTCATGTCAAATTCCAAAACGGTTTGATAGCCAAGACCATCTGCTGTTTCTTGCATTTCTTTTAGCAATTGATCAAATTCTGCTTCATCTTTGGCAAAAACCATTCGCCAAGAGTACTCAATGATCGTCGCTTTGGCTTGGTTACGCAACGTAGAGATTTCTGAACTATCTTCTGGCGCTACATAGCTGGCACCAGGGGCAACTAACAATTGGTCGTTCTCC
Organism: Enterococcus sp. DIV1368d; assembly: GCF_050542975.1. Classification (NCBI taxonomy): domain Bacteria; kingdom Bacillati; phylum Bacillota; class Bacilli; order Lactobacillales; family Enterococcaceae; genus Enterococcus; species Enterococcus sp. DIV1368d. The sequence goes on from NZ_CP172939.1 coordinate 2,853,005, forward strand.
TCTAAATAGCCAATGGTGGATTCTGCACCACCCATATTTTTTGACCAATCTTCTTTTACAGGATCGGTTGTTTCATTTTGGTAGCTTTCCCACATCGTATAAGCATAAGGGAAGCCTGTATCAGGATTGATATCGATCGGTAATACCGTATTGACGTTGAGTGCAGATACGCCATCTTTGTAACTTCCGCCACCGTATTCTTCTGGCACATCCCCATCACCATCTAGCAATGCTTGTTTTCCGAACTCAGTTAAGACAGGCTCGCCGTCTTTCATTTCCCAAGTCAAGCCTTCTGGACCACTACTGCCGCTTGTTTGAGAAGAATTTGCTAACACACCTTCTGATGAGTACAGCCAGTCAATGAAGGCTGCGATTCGCTCTGGGTCTTCGGCATTAGAACCGATCCCGATAAATTGTTTGCCACCGTATACTTCCGCACCATAAGAGAAGATTTTTTGATCTTGGATCGGTGCCAACATAAAGCCTTTTCCTTCAGTCAAGTTCGTAGTCGTATTAAAAGCCGCTTGACCTAACCAAGGCCACCATGAGAATAAGACTTGTCCTTCTTGGAATTTTGCAAAAAGTGTATCGTAATTTTGCGTCGTTGATTCTGGATCCACTAAGCCCATTTGATTGGCTTCGAAGTAAAACTTAAGTGCGCGAATATATTCAGAATCACTATCGAGAATGCTTTGATAATCAGAACCATCCGCTTTTGCCAAGACAAATCCTGATTCATCGTACCCATAGTAGGTGACCAGCTGTTTGCCTGCATTCATCATGTTGCCGTCCCAATCGCTGAATAGAGAAAACCCATAAACTTTTTTCCCAGAATCTGTTGTTGGATTGTCTTCTTGCATTTTTTGAATCACAGGAAGCAGGTCTTCCAATGTACCGATTTCTGGGTATCCTTGCTCCCCATAAAGATCCCAACGCACGTAAGCACCAAATGTAGGATCTAATCCTTCTGAAGGATCGGTGGCTTTTAATGTAGAAACGGAAGTTGGAAAGCCATATAGACCATCGGCATCTTTGTTTAGATTTTGAACAGCCGCATCGAAGCGCTGAACGTTTTCCATAGTTTCATAATACTCGCTCGCATCGGTCAACAAACCAGCTTCAACCAGTTCGTTGTATTGTTGGCCATTATCAACAATGATCAAATCACCCAAATCGCCTGCTGCTGTTCTCGTTTGATAAAGGGTATCACCGTTTCCAGCAACGTTTGGTGCGATGATGTTCAATTCCATATTGAATTTATCCCGCACGATTTTGGCAAACCAACCTTCTTGCATCCCCATATAGTTGGCTAGCCCATTATAGACATCGATCGTGATCGTTTCATCGTAGCCACTTTCGCTAGAAGCGGCATCTGTGTCAGATTCAGCTGCTCCTCCACAGCCGGCTAAACTACCTAGCAATGTCATGCTTAACAAACCTGTTGCTACATATTTCGACATTTTTTTCATTTTCTTCCCTCTTTCTTTTTATTAACCTTTCACCGCACCCAACATAATTCCTTTGACAAAATACTTCTGGAATAGCGGATAAATGAACATGATTGGTAAAACAACAATGACTGAAACGGTCATGCGGATCGACGTCGGCGTCTGCGTTGTTGCTGCTGAAGCGATGCTGGAAAGTGATCCCGAGGTATTTTTGACCATTTGTGCCAACGAATTGGCTTGATTGATATACGTATAAAGAAGGTATTGCAAGGAGTAGAGACTTTGATCCGTAATGTAAATCAGTGTATCCTGGAAGGAATTCCATTGACCCACTGCCGAGAAAATCGCTACTGTTGCTAAAATCGGTGTACAGTTGGGTAAAATTACCCGAAAGAATACTTGAATGATGCCAGCTCCATCCATTTCAGCTGCTTCTTGCAATGATTTGGGGATCGACTCAATATAGGTTTTCACCAAGATGATATTAAAGGGCTGAACGACAGCCGGCAAAATATAGACCCAAAAGTTATTCGTTAAACCTAATGTCTTCATCGTGATGAATAATGGAATCAACCCTGCATTGAAATACATTGTAATCACGACAAAGCGATACCAAAATTTTCGTTTCCACATTTTTTCTTGGGTAAACATGAAGCCTAAGAAGGCTGAAGCTAAGACAGTCGCGGCGGTACCAATCACCGTTCTAGCCACCGAAACCGTTGCGGCTAGAGGCAATCCTTTTAGCTGTAACACTTGACTATAGTTTTCAAAATGGATCTCTTGTGGAAAAAAGCGAATTTGGCCTAACGCACTCAACTCATTATTACTGATTGAATTAATGATCAAGTAATAAAAGGGATACGCGCAAATCAACGTAATCAAAAAGAAAAAGGTATAATTGAGGATACTAAACGTCAGGTTTTCACGTTTGCGTACTTTTTTCGCCTTTTTCTTTTCACTAATCGATAGTTCCATTGATATCCTCCTCTTCTAAATAATGGATGTCCCCCGAATTTTTTTCGAAGCAATATTGACGATGGCTAACAAGGCAACAGAAATGACACTTTTTAGCATACTGATCGCGGTCGCTAGCGATAGACTATTTCCGCCCATCCCTAAATTGTAGACATACAAATCGAGGACTTGGATCGTGTTTCGATTGAATGCGTTTTGGAAGACAAAGTACTGATCCATTCCGTTGTTCAGCAAGTTGGCGATAGACAGCATCAACATCACAAGGAACGTCGGCATCAAGGCAGGTAGTGTGATATGACGCATCAGGTGGAAACGATTCGCCCCATCGATTCGTGCCGATTCATACAATTCGGGGTCAATTCCTGAAATGCCTGCAAGATACATGATGGCACCCCAGCCCAAGCCTTTCCAAATATTCCAAAGACACATCATCAGCCACGTATGATTGCCGCTATCCAAAAATTTGACTGGATCGGTAACGAAGCCCCATTCTTGCAGCAACGTGTTTACCAGCCCTGTTGAAGAAAACAAGCTAAAGGCAATCGTATACACCAAAACCCAACTGATAAAATTCGGTAGCGTGGTCAGCGTTTGGACCAAATTTTTAAACCATTTGCACTTGATTTCGTTCAGTAAAATGGCGAAGCCTACTGGTAGGATCGAAGTGGCGATCCCTAAAAAACTCATGGCAAAGGTGTTTTTCATTACTTGTACGATCTGATCCACTTGTGTTGGACTAGAGACAAGAAGTCGAAACCATTTGAAGCCTACGAACTCGCTGCGCGCTAAACCTAATGCTGGTTTGTAATCATAAAGTGAATAAATCCATCCGTGCAAAGGAAAATAAGAGAACAAAAACACGAGAATCAGAAAGGGAACGATACATAAAAACAAAATCTTCCCTTCTCGTGTCACCCGCTTATTTTTTCTTGGGACACTGCTTAGTTTACTTTCCATTTTCCTCCCCCTTTTTTGTAACCGCTTTTACATTTTTAATACTAGCACCTGAATGCTTATTTGCCACCTGTGAAAAATAGAGGTCAATCCGTACATTTTAGACTTCATTTTTCTTTTATTTATAAAGAACGTTGATCTATCAATGTTTTCGCTAGAAACCGCTCGAATGGCAAGGCTTTCAAAATTTGTTTTTTGCGAGTACTATAGGAATATATCAATTTTGGAGGGATATAAATGAAGTACAATCCTGATGGTCAACTGTACAAAATAACCACCGTTTTTTCACAATTCACATTGTTAAATTTACTATATATCATTAGCTGTTTGCCAATTATTACGATTGGTGCTGCGACAGCTGCCCTTTATGAAGTGACGATTCGTTATGCGGATGAGGAGCGTGGTGAATTGATTGTAGGCTATGTGCGAGCGCTACGTGCAAACTTTATGAAATCCACCGGTAGTTTTCTCCTTCTTGGGCTCCCCATGGTAGCACTACTGTATAGTAGCTTGTTTTGGTTTTCCTCAAAAACCATTCTTGCCAGTATTTTTGCTTTCGTTCTAATTGTTACAGCTATTTATCTGTTTATTGTGTTAGTCTATTGCCTTGCCTTAATTGGACGTTATGAAAACAGCTTTAGGCAAACACTAAAAAATGCGTTTCTGTTACCGATCGCGGACCCTATCCGTTCGTTAGCCCTCGCACTTATTCCTATCGCTGCGTTTTGTTTTGTTATTTTATTTCCGTTGTTTAAATTTCTCTTGTTGATTTTTGGCTTTTCTTTTGTTATTTATTGTAGTTCGTTCCTGTTGCTTTCTATCTTTCGTAATCAACAAGCATGAAAAGAATCAGTCATCTCTCACTTTTTCGTCGTCTGAGTCAGTTTTCCATTCGGCGACAATTGTTCATTCTTTATCTACCTGTTGTTTTTTTATCCACAGTGACTATAGGTCTCTTATTGGTCTACGATTCAACCAAACAGCTGACAGGCAATTACCAACACTTGGCAGAGTTGAATGCTCAGCGTGTCAAATCTGTTCTTTTTGATACAACAAACACGCTGACAAACACGGCGAGTTCCTTATCAAACGATACCCATCTACGTCAACTTTTAACTGCCAATTACCTTGACGACCAAGAAGCGATTGTGGACATCAATAGCTATGATCAACTAGATGAGATCAGAAATCTTCAAACCTCGATTGCGAAATTAACTATCTATACGACGAATCAAACCATTCCGAACTATAAATATTTTCAACAGGCAGATGACACGATTCAAGCGACCGCCTGGTACCAACGAGCTCTCAAGCAACCCGATGCTTTTTTGATGACGATGCCAGAGGATTACAAAGCAAATCGTTTGAGTCTTTATAAGACGTTGCCTTTGCCTTTATCAAAAGAAACAGCCGTTTTGGAGATCCAAGTCGATTACAATTATCTCAGTAACCGACTTCGTAATTCATCCTATGAATTGGAATTACAGTTAAATGATGATGTCATCTTTTATAGTGACAAAATCAATCAAGTTGGGGAACCGGGACAGCTGACAGCTCTTTCTGAGCCGCAAACGAGTGCTGCCTTTTTAAAAAATGATGGTACCAAGGTGATGCTCACCAAAAGCACCTTACCCATGAGTAACAAAGAAGATATCATCACGATTTATAGTGCGGATACAAATGCCTATCGTAATCTACGCGCCAATCTGATCCGTTGGAGCACGATCGTTTTGGTGATTTTGATCACTACTTTCATCATCGTCTTTCTCTTTGCTCGATTCTTTACCAAACGAATTTCTCAACTGCAGCAGGCGGTCTACTTTGCCTCGATCGAGGATTATGATTTCTTTCAAAATATTAGCGGCGAAGACGAGATTTCACAGATTTCTCTTGATTTCCATAAGATCATTCAACGAATCAAGAAAAAAGAAGAAGAGATCTACCGTTCGCGTCTGGCACAGCAAGAGCTATTGACTCAGCAGCAGCAAATGGAATTTAATATCTTAGCGGGGCAGATCAATCCCCACTTTTTGTTCAATACGTTAGAAACGATTCGCATGATGGCGATGACTTCTGGCAATTCTGACGTCGTTTATGCCATCAAGTTACTGGCAAAATCGATGCGCTATACGCTAGAAGCCCACGGAACCAAGCGAACGAGTTTAGAAGAGTCCTTAGACGCGGTTCACGTGTATGTCAAGATCCAGCGGATGCGCTTTGGCGATCGAGTCAACTTTTCCTATTCAGTCTCCAATGAGATCGACCAAAAAGAAGTCCAAATATTGCCCCTCCTGATTCAACCATTGGTGGAAAATGCCATCTCCCATGGCTTGGAAGGCATCACCTATCCAGGGTTTGTCCGTTTGACGATCACCAAAGACGGCCATGATCTGGTGATCGTGGTACAAGACAACGGCAGCGGGATACCGCCAGAAAAACTCGAACACTTGCAGCAAAAAATCAAGACGCCCTCCACCCATGCCAAAAAGAACATTGGACTAGCCAACGTCAATCATCGGGTCAAAATGTTTTATGGACCTGAATACGGCTTGACGATCGAGAGTGTGCTGGGCAGCGGCACACAAGTCACCTTGCGGATCCACGATCTAAGCCAAGATTCATTTTCTCCTCACTAAAACAGTAAAGCCCCCCTTCGATTCCTGTTTCAGAAATCGAAGAGGGGCTTTTGATTGATTAGAAATCCCGCACATGAACGGTTTGTTGTGGTGAAGAGGCGCTGGCATAGCAGCCTACCATGATCCCAGTAAAGACACCGCCAACTTCAGTAGTCAGATATTTTGTTTCTCCCCTACCTAAAGGCTGTGCTTGTCCTTGCTCATCAACAACAGAAAAACGATAAGTTTCTTTATCGGCGCTCAGCTGCAAGGTGACTGTATCTGCTGCATAAGGCAGTTTCTTTTCCACTTTCCATAGGGAACCGATTTGTCGACGGAAAACTAGCTGCTGACTGGACGCCGTTTTTTCCAAGTAGCCCTCATAGTGATGGGTGGCATTTAAGAAAACCGTCAATCCCGCTTGTCCATCCGTTAGTTGCCGACAATCAAAGGTTGCCTGAAATTGTTGCTCAAAGGCGGTTTGCCGTTGGAACACTGCGGCGAGTTTGCCTTGATCAGACAGACCCGTCTGATTAGGATGCAGCAAGAAGCCATGTGGCTCTTCTTCAATCAACGCAGAGTCCCATTCGAATAAAGTCACGTAATCAGGCTTGCTGCTCTTCTTTTGTGTTTCCTTTGGTGTCGCCGCTGTGTCTACCTGAATGGTTTCTGGCAAGTGACCTTCCTCGCCAAACACCGGCCATTGGTTTGACCAGTCCACCGGTAGCAGGCATGTTTCCCGCCCTAACAAATGCCTCAAAGGATAGCTGATGGGGCGTACTGCTAGACAAACTGCCCACCAGTTGCCTTTAGTATCTTGCACGAGATCCGCATGCCCTGCGGCTTGCAGTGGCAGATTCGTACTGCGATTGGTCATCACTGGATTGTGGGGATATGCTTCATAGGGTCCCGTCAAGGAACGGCTGCGGGCCATGGTCAGCATATGCCCATAGGACGTTCCGCCTTCGGAGATCAACAGGTAGTAATAACCGTCTTTTTTATACAAGTGGGGGCCTTCTGGATCAGCCGCTCCGCTGCCCGTCCAAATATTTTGCCGCGGGCCTAGATCTCCAGAAGCCAAATCGATCGTCCGCAGATAGATCTCCTTATGGGTGCCTAAGTAATAGGTCTGTCCATCGTCATCTGCGAAAATTGTTGGGTCGATCCCAGGGGTGTCCAGCCAAATCGGGTCAGACCATTCACCAGCGATGTCATCCGTCCAAATCAGAAAATTGCCTTCTCCTCCTTCGTTTGCACCAACATTGGTGCAAACGAGGTAAAAGCGGTCCTTGATGAAACGCAAGGTTGGGGCATACAGACCAAAAGCATTGGGGTTTTTCGTCGGTAGCTGCAACTGCTCAGGTCGCGAAAGTCCATGGCCAATCAGCTGCCAGTCTGCCAAGTTTTTACTGTGATAGATTGGTAATCCAGGAAAATATTCAAAAGTACTCGTCACCAGATAAAAGTCTTCACCGACACGGCAAATACTGGGATCTGGATGAAATCCAGGTAAAATTGGATTCGTGATGGTTCGCATGGGCATCTAAAACTCCTTTATCGTGGTTTGGTCAGCCGTCAGCTCATGGCTCGTTTTTCCAGCAGTCGTGTGTATCTGCAAGAATGCTTGCTGGATGCCAGTCAGCTTGACGATCAGTTCTTGATCGACTCTTTCGACAGCCACCTCGCCAAGCCACTCACCGTGGTGATCATAGATAGCGGCAGCGGTCTTGTCTTGCGGATCAAAAAGATGGATCGTTGGATGTTGGGCATAGTCATAGACTGCTTTGGTTTGTTCATGGCCTTCGATAATGACTTGATTTGGTCGGACTAACAGTGGCAAGTGGAAATAGTCATAGGTTTCTTGGTACCAGCGTCCGCCCTCGTATGCTTTGCCAGATAAATAGTCGATCCAATGCCCCTTCGTTTTCGGTACGTAAAAGGAGACTGTTCCTTGATCATTAAAAATGGGCGCCACTAAAAGGTGTTCCCCCAGCATGTATTGGCGATCCAAATGATGGGTCATCTCGTCTTCAGGAAACTCTAAGACTATTGCCCGCATCATCGGAATCCCCGTTTGAGCGGTTAGCACCGATTGGGCTTGCAAGTAAGGCATCAAGGACAGTTTTAACTTGGTAAAGGCTTTAGCTACCGCCACGGCTTCGTCGTCATAGACCCATGGCACTTTGTATTCCCAGCTGCCATGGTAACGGCTATGGGAAGACAGCAGACCAAATTGTGTCCAGCGCTTGTAGAGGTCTGGAGTTGAGCCAGCTTCAAACCCTGAGATATCGTGGCTCCAATACCCAAAGCCGCCTAATCCAAAGGATAGACCGGCTCGCAGCGACTCTGCCATCGATGGATAATCCGAGGTACTGTCGCCGCCCCAGTGTACAGGCAAACGTTGCGAACCAACCGAAGCTGCCCGCGCAAAAACGATGGCTTCTTCTGCTCCCTTGACTTCTTTCAGCAAGTCAAAGACGACCTTATTGTATAGATAGGCGTAATAATTGTGCATTTTTTCTGGATCAGAGCCATCATAGTACACCGCATCGGTGGGAATCCGTTCACCAAAATCCGTTTTGAAGCAATCCACCCCCATGTCTAATAAGGTACGCAGCTTGCTGTTGTACCAAGCGACCGCTTCAGGGTTGGTGAAGTCGACGATCGCCAAACCTGCTTGCCATTTGTCCCATTGCCAGACATCTCCATTGGCACGTTTCAAAAAGTAGCCATTCGTCATTCCTTCATCAAACAAGGGTGATTTTTGCCCAATGTAAGGATTGATCCAGACACAGATTTTCAATCCTTTGGCTTTCAAGCGCTGCAGCATTTTTTCAGGTTCTGGGAAAGTTCGTTCATCCCACGTGAAGTTGCACCACTCGTATTCTTTCATCCATAAGCAGTCAAAATGAAAGACCTCAAGAGGGATATCACGTTCTGCCATACCGTCTACAAAAGACGTCACGGTTTGTTCATCATAATCCGTCAAGAACGAGGTACTTAGCCATAACCCAAAGGACCATGCAGGCGGCAGCGACGGTTTTCCCGTCAAATCAGTGTAGCGCTGGATCACTTGTTTCAGCTCATCGCCGGCAATCACAAAGTATTGTAGCGATTGTCCTGGATTGCTGAATTGAACACGCGAAACTTTTTCACTCCCCACTTCGAATTGCACCCGATCTGGTGAATTGACAAAGACGCCATACCCTTTATTACTTACATAAAAAGGAATATTTTTATAAGCTTGCTCTGTACCAGTCCCCCCATCGGCATTCCAAATATCAACACTTTGGCCATTCTTCACGAAATTAGTAAAGCGTTCCCCTAAACCATAGATCGTTTCTCCCACATCCAGAGTCAACTGCTCGCTGATATGGGTATTTGCTTGCGGATCGATCACTAAAGCTTTGCTGCGAGGCTTGCTTTGGGTAATCAGCTGTTCTTTGTAATAAAACGAAGCTGTCACATTTTCCTCTTTGGTGATTACGACTTGCAAGTCTCCCGAGCGAAAAACATAGGATTGCTCGTCTTCTGAAATATCAGGAGTGATCGCTTCTGTCATCAATTCAAAATCGGGGGCTTTGGCTTGGACCCCTTTATAGTTATAGAGGGTGATCCCAATGATATTGCTTCTAGGGGTAGTGACTTCCATCGTTAACAATCCGCCATCCAGCGTTGCCCCTTTATGTCCGACATAGCTATAAGGCAGATATAAAACCAATTTGTTTTCTTCTTTACGGGCATCGTAGACATGCACCGCAAATTTCACATCAAATCCTTCACGAAATAACCAACCGCCATCTGAAAATTTCATTTTTTTCCTCCTTGTTGGATCAATGTCAACGCCCCTAACAGACCAGAATCATTATAGTAACGACAAGTCTCGATCGGCACTTGGAAATCTGGCCAATGGGGGTTCTCATTGATTGCTTGTTTGATTATAGCTAATAGATCAGGGTGTTGGCTGATGCCGCCGCCGATCAGTATTTTTTCGGGATTCATCGTGACAGCTAGGTTGTAAATCGCAAGTGCGCCATAACGTGCCCACTGTTTCAGGATCTCCTGCGTTTCAGGATCACTCGACCACTGCTGCATGATGGTTTCACCTAAAATCTCCTCTGATTCAGGAATCGCTTTTGCCCGCCGATAGGCAGCAATCAGTCCTCTCGTTGAAGCTAGATCATGGAGGGTCGCAAAAGAAGATGCTTGAAAATCAGTGATCATCATTCCGAATTCTCCTGCCCGAAACCCATTGCCGTGAATCAACTGGCGCTGATGAACGAGCGCGCCACCAATACCGGTGCCTAATGTGATCATGACAAAATCTTGTACGTCAGCAGCATTGCCGGTAGAAAGTTCTGCTAAAGCAGCACATTTCGCATCATTTTCGATCCAGATCGGATAAGACTTGGTTAAACGCTGCTGCAGCTCTTGTACGACAGCACAGCCGTGTAAAGGAGCCAACGCCCCCGCCATGATCGCTCGGCCATTGACTGAATCAATGAAACCAGGAAAACTCAGCCCGATCCCTTCGATGATATGCACTTGCTCGACTTCTTTTATTTTGGCAGCTAAGGCAGCAAAAAATTCATCCCGCGTATTACTCGGGGTTTTGATTTTGCCTCGGTCCAGCCATTGATTCTTCTCGGTAAAAACCCCGAATTTGATATAGGTCCCCCCTACATCAAAGCACAGGCGTACATCTGTCATTTCTCCTCCTCCGTTCGAAAAGCGCTTACAGTTTCATTTAAATTATATAAAAGAAAAAAAAGAAAGCCTACTTCTTAGAATAGACTTTCTTACTATAAAAATTAGCTTTTTTCTGTCTCCGATAGGCAATAGGATACTTCTTTTTTATTTCAGCATTGCTCCATTTGAAGCAATGACTTCCTTATACCAATCAAAAGAATCTTTCTTGATTCGATCAAACGAACCATTCCCTTCATTGTCACGGTCTACATAGATGAACCCATATCTTTTTCGCATTTCACCTGTAGTAAATGAGATGAGATCAATACAGCCCCATGCTGTATACCCAATCACATCAATGCCGTCTTCCTCGATGGCAAGCATCATTTGTTTGATGTGTTCAGCTAAATAGTCAATCCGTTCGGGATCATGAATGCCGGTTTCTGTCATTTGGTCATTAAAACCAAAGCCATTTTCCACAATAAAAATCGGCAGTTCATAACGGTCCTGCAAGAGATTCAGCATATAGCGCAATCCCATGTGGTCAATCGTCCAGCCCCATTCCGTCATCGTTGCATAAGGATTCGTTGTTAGCACACTGCTGCCCAACAAAGGATCATGTAGATAGTTTGCATCTGAGCGGGTAGATACTGTATTGCTTAAATAATAAGTAATACCGATATAATCAACGGTGCCGTTTGCCAAATCATCAAGATCGGCTTCTGTCACATCGATCGTGTACCCTTTTTTCTGCCATTCATTGAGTATTCTTTTTGGGTAGTGTCCACGGACATGTACATCTGTGAAATAGAGTTGATTATTATCTTCTTGTTGTGCTAACAATTGATCACGAGGATCAGAAGTCAGCGGGTAATTAGGTGTGGCAGCTAAACAGCAGCCAATTTGAAACTCAGGATTGATTTTTTTCGCAGCTGTGACGACCCGAGCTGAAGCAACAAACTGATAGTGAGCGGCTTGGTACATGCCTGCTAGTTTCTCCTCATCCTCGTCAAAGATCACACCAGAATTGGTAAAACTGTAAATTGGATTATCGATGATCCGCTGATTGTTGATCTCGTTAAATGTTAGCCAATACCGCACTTTTTCTTTGTAGCGTTCCATTACAGTTTGCGCAAAACGTTCAAAAAATCCGATCATCTTTCTGTTGCGCCAAGCCCCATAGGTTTCAACTAAATGATAGGGCATCTCGAAATGAGACAACGTCACAACAGGTTCTATTCCATATTTTTGCATCTCGTCAAAGACCTGATCGTAAAAATACAGCCCTTCTTCGTTCGGTAGTTGTTCATCTCCTAAAGGAAAAATTCGTGTCCATGCGATACTGATTCGCAAAGCTTTGAAACCCATTTCCGCAAAAAGTTTGATATCTTCCGGGTAACGATGGTAAAAATCAATGCCTTCATGATTCGGGTAATATTCCTCAGGCAAGATTGTGTTGGTAATTTTCCGAGGCCGATCTTTCGTTCCTGCTGTCATCACATCGGCAATACTGATCCCTTTCCCGCCTTCTTGCCAAGCACCTTCCACTTGATGAGCGGAGATCGCACCGCCCCATAAAAAGTTTTCTTTCATTTTCAAACTCCTATCCTTCGTTGTTTACGGTAAACAGAATCCCTTCTGCTTCAATTGTTCCGGCCGTTGTTTCGTACTCGATTACTGTATCTGGTCCACAATTTGTAACGATCACGGGTGTCGATAATTGATAGCCTTTATTCAGAATCGCCTGCCGGTCAAAGGTCAACAAACGATCTCCTCGTGCAATTGTCGCACCATTTTCGACGTTAACATCAAAAAACTCACCATTTAGATTCACGGTATTCAATCCGACATGGATCAATAATTCAACCCCTTGATCAGATTTAATACCAATCGCATGCTTAGAAGGGAAAACAGCAACAACAGTGCCCGCAAAAGGTGCCCGAATGATTCCTTCATCGGGGATGACCGCAATTCCTTGTCCAGCGATCCCGCTGGCGAACACATCGTCTTCCACTTCTGCTAAAGGCATCACTTGTCCTTTTACCGGTGAATAAATCGGAGTTGCTGCATTGGTTAAGATACTTTCTACCTCTGATTCAGGCTCTGCTTCAAATTCTGTTAGTTCACTTTCCTTCACGCCGAAGAAATAAGCCAGTAAAGCACCTGACAACAATGAAACGGTAATTCCGATCAGATAACCCACCAAAGGACTGTAAACAGGCAAGGAAAAAATATTATGGAAAACATACGCATTCATCGTCACACCAAAAGCGCCTAACACCGCTCCGCCTAAACCACCGGAAATAGCTACGATCGGCAAAAGTCTTTTGTAACGAAGAATAATCCCATAGACGATGGGCTCTGTCACACCGGCAAAGAAGCCAGTCAAGGCCACTGGGCCTGCCAAAGCACGCATTTTCGAATGTTTTTTCGCTCGTAAGAAGAAGCCAACTGCAATCCCGATTTGAGCAAAAACAGCGGCCAATGCCATTCCTTCAATAGGGTCTCCACCTAATCTTGTCAGATTATCTAACGTTACAGGTGTAAAGCCCCAGTGCAAACCAAACATAACCATGAAGGTCATCCCGCCGCCTAAAACGATGCCTGAAAGGATCCGGCTTTTTTCAAATAACCACATTACACTTCCTGATAAAAGATCCCCGAAAAAGGTGCCGAATGGACCAAAAAGGATAACGGTCAATGGAATCATGATCATCAAACTAAGCATTGGTACGGCAAACAATTGAATGTCTTTATAAATAATCTTTTTCAAAAATTTATCTACAAATTGATAAATGAAAATAGCCGCAAAAATCGGAAATAGGGTTGTGGCATAGTCCACGGCTTGAACTGGTATCCCCAAGAAATTTGTATTTTCCACGCCAATCAACCCAGTAAACTGAGGTTCCAACAATGCTGCACCAATCACACCGCCAACGTACATGTTGGCACCTAATCTTTTCGACAACGTGATCCCTAAGAAAATCGGTAAAAAATAAAATATTGCATTACTCGCGGCACTCAAAATGACATAAGTAGAAGATTCTGCTGATAACCAATTAAATTGGGTCAAAACCGTCAGCAGTGCTTTTAGCATCCCCGAACCTGCTAGAGCAGGAATTAAAGGAGAAAAAGCACCTGAGATAATTTCAAATACGGCGTTCAAATTAAAACCTGTTTTTTTCGAAGAACCTGTTTCTTGATCTGATAACCCAGCCATAGCTGAGATCGTCGCATAATAATCTGATACATTGCTGCCGATTACGACTTGATATTGTCCTCCGCTTTGTACAACAGACATCACATAGGGCAGTTTTTGAAGTTCCCCTTTATTGGCCTTGGTGTCATCCTTTAAGCCAAAACGCAATCTCGTTGCACAATGAACCAAGCTGTCGATATTTTTTTCACCACCGATCAAGCGAATGATCGCGGCACTTTCGTTTTCAAATTTCATAATTATTCTCCTTTTGCGTATAATAAAAAGCGTGATCTAGAAGACACCTCAAACAAAAGACTCGTTTGAGTGCTCACTCTAGGTCACGCCTGCTTTACCAGTAACGATCCGTTAAGATGCCAATCGATTTAAATGTAAGGTTAAATACAACACTTCATCTTCAGTGATTTCCCACTGATACCTATTTTCCAGAAATTGCTTGATTTTCATAGCACACTCATAATCCAACGGATATTTCAGTTGAATCACATCTAATAAACTAGACGCTGGTTGAGCTGGTAGCTCATTGCTCATCTGTCGTTTAACAAAGTAGCGAATGTGAGTGATGAATCGGGAAAAATAAATAGAGTCTTGTCTGAATTCTTTGCCATAATGATAATTGATGATCGTCAAAATATCTTTCATGACTTTGGAAATCAGCATTGTTTCTTCCATTCCGTTGTTATCGCCTAAAAAATTCACGAAATGCAGCGTAATAAAAGCAGCCTCATCTTGCGGAATATTCAGATGTGTTCGCTTTTGCATCAGCTCAACCGCTTGAAGACCAATTTCATATTCTTTCGGGTACACCTGCTTTAATTCCCATTCTAGGGGTGTTTGAATTTTCATCCCTTCTCTTGCCCTCGTCAGAGCAAAACCGATATGGTCTGCAAGTGCCACTAGCAGTGCAGGATTGCTTTCGCATTGAAACGCTTCCTCAAACAATTTTAAAATATCGCTGGCCAGTTGCAGATCACGATATTCAATCCGTTTAAGCAGCTGTTCCAAATCTGCAATGCTTTTTTGGTCGTTAATGATGAATCGCTTTTCTATTTTCTTTTGATCGACAGTGTCGCCTGGCTTCAAACCAAAGCCGATGCCACTCCCCATCACAACTTCTTCTTGGTGATTGTCGTTCAGGACTAATGAAGCATTATTATTAAATACTTTGACGATTTCCATGGTCAACACCTCCTAAAATAAAACAAAAAAATAACGTCACCAACTAGCTATGATCTTTTTCCAAAACAAACGAATGGAGAAAATCTCATACCTGTGGTCACGCCTGCATTATCAGTAACGATCCGATGCACTTACTATACTTCAAAATGAAAACGACGTCAATAGCTTTTTTAAAGCATTTTCTTGTATGAGTTTCTGACGAGATTATTCAAAAAAATGGCGACAAAAAAAGACGTGTTGTCTCTTGCTGCCGCCATGCGAACCTGTAATGCCGCTTTTTCTTTTCACAAATTTCTCTTTTCATTGCCCATTCGATGGACTGTTTTCCTGAAAAACAGCTGCTCATGTATCAGCGAATTTTCTTATGTTTTCCGAAACTCATTCGGTGAAACCTGATGGTATTGTTTGAACTTTTTGTAGAAATAATCAACATTGCTGTAGCCCACCAATTCAGCGACTTCGTAAACCATTAGATTGGAATGACGCAAGATTTCCACCGCTTTTTCCATTCGTACTTCATCCAAGAACGCCAAATAATTTTTCCCAGTTTCTTTGCGAAACTTCTTGCCTAGATAGGCACTATTGTAATTGAAACGTTCCCCGATTTTTTTCAAGGTCAAATCTTCTTGATAATGCTTTTTCGTGTATTGGATCAATTCTGCAATGATATCGATTTGGTTCAAACTGCTGGCGACTGTTGCTTGCAAGTCTGCTAGTTTTGCGGTGATCACCTCTTGCAGCATTGGAAACGTCTGGGCGAGAAAAATCTGCTGATGTACTTCGTCTGTCGACCATTCGATCGCTAAGGCTACTTTTTCACTGATTTGATGCTGCAGCCATTCAATGTCACCATTGATTTGCCATTTGATTTCTTCTTCCAATGCCAATGAATGATAAAAGGTTTGATAATAGCGGGATAACGGCTGTTCTAACGGATCGTTTGCCAAAATCGCCTTGACTAATTCTTCACGCAAATCGCTTCGCTCTTCTGCTTCTTGCGTCGTATCCAAAACATGGTGAGAAATGACTTGATTGGGAAATAAGAAAATCAATTTACTCAATGTCTGGATATCGATCATCAATGGCTTCAAGTTATCTTGCGCCGCAAACCAGCGGGAGATCAAGATTTCTTGGTGAGCCATTTTTTTACGGCACCACGCATCGATCGCCTCGTCGGGAAAGCGTTCCTCGTTTAACAGAACCAAATACCGATGATGCCGATGGATCAAGGTGACGACTTGCGCCACTTGCTCCTGCAATTTCTCAACCAGCTTTTGGGCATCTGCCTCCTCGGAAAGTCGCAATAGCTTGATGGCTTGTGCGTCTTTGATCCCCGTTTGATCCCCGCCAAACAATTTCTCCATCAACTGACTCTTCTGATTTTTCTGCTGATCGGTCTTGGCTTTTTGATCGATTTTCGTCAAAATACCGATCAGCTCTTCTTCATCAACTGGTTTCAGCAAATAGGTCACAGCACCCAGCTGCAACGCTTGCTTGGCATAGTCAAAATCTGAGTAGCCGGATAAAATAATGGCAAAAAACAAAAGCCCTTCCTCCGATGCTGCTTGCACCATCTCAAGACCATTTTTTCCCGGCATACGGATATCAGCGATCACAACATCTGGCTTCAATTCGCGGATCATTGCCAAGCCAGCTTCGCCGTTTTCCGCCGACCCGACGATTTGATACCCCAGACGTTCCCAATCGATGATCAGAGGTAGCCCATTTCGGATCGATGCTTCATCGTCAACGATCAACACTTTACGCATTTTCCAACCTCCATTTTCAGCTACTCCTTCGTTACATCATGTTTCACTTGTCAAACTTGCCCCGTTGGTGCGAATCACCTCTTGATACCAATAAAAACTATCTTTCGGGATGCGCGCCAACTGACGTTCGCTTTGATTGTCGCGATCGACATAAACAAACCCATAGCGTTTTTTGTATCCATTCAACCAACTCAGTAGATCTGTAAAGGACCAAGCACAGTAGCCGATCAGCTCAACCCCATCCGTGATGGCCTTTTGCAGTTCAACCAGATGTTCCTGCAAATAGGTGATGCGGTATGGGTCATGGATCTGTTTGTCTTCTGTCAATTGATCGATAGCGCCTAACCCATTTTCAGTAATAAAAATCGGCAAGTCATAATTGGCTTGGATGCGCCGCAAAGCTACACGGAAACCAACGGGATCGATCTCCCAGCCCCAATCCGTTTTTTTCAAGTGGGGATTTTCTGCTGTCGCAAACATGGTTTCTTCGGGTGAGAACTCACCAGCCGCCGCTTGCATCAAATACGGATCGACTTTAGAAAATTCTTTCTTTTCAGCTGACTGCTTTTGCAAGTTGTTTTGCTGGGCCGTCCCACTGTGATAGTAATTGATTCCTAAGAAATCAGGTTTTGCCTGTTTTAATAGTGCTTGATCTTCTGGAGTGACTTCAGGAGCCAAGCCAACTTTGGCTAATTGCTTGTACACAAATTTCGGGTATTCACCTTTGCAATAGACATCTAAAAACCATGCGTTGTTGAAGGCTTCGCCATTTTCTGCTGCCAGCACATCTTCTGGGTCACAGCTAAACGGATACATCGGTCCATAGCCAAAACTTGGACCGATCTTGCCCTGAGGAACCAGCTCATGGAACAAATTGATCGCCTTAGCATTAGCAAGGTTGATGATGTGATTGGCTGCATACATCCGTTTTAAGTCCTTCAAGCCCGGCGGATGTGCCGCCCAACGGTACCCAAGAGAAGTGAAGACATTTTGTTCATTCATGGTGACCCAATAGGTGACTTTCTTTCCTAGGCGTTCAAAAAGGATACGACAATACCGTTCAAATGCTTCTGCTGTTTCTCGACCTTCCCACCCTAAGTATTTGTCTTGCAAAGCCTGGGGAAGGTCCCAGTGATACAGCGTCAAAATCGGCTCTACTCCTTGCCGAAGCAATTCGTCCACCAGCTTTTCGTAGAACGCCACACCCGCTTCATTGACCGCGCCTTCGCCATCAGGCAAGATTCGCGACCACGCCACACTAAAGCGATAGGCTTTCAAGCCCATTTGCTTCATCAAGGCAACATCTTCTTTGTATCGATGGTAGTGATCGATCGCCACTTTGCCGTTGGTTTCCTCAAAAGTATTGCCAGGAATTTGGGCATAGGTGTCCCAAATCGACGGACCTTTGCCGTCTTCTGCCCATGCTCCTTCAATTTGATAGGCCGCCGAAGCTGCCCCCCATAAGAAGTTTTCTGGGAAAGGATCTAAATTTGTGTGAAACATCAAGTTGCCTCCTTCATTTCCTAAACCGAAATAAATCGGTTACATTTTATCGTATCATAATTTGGTTGATTCGTAACAATTGCTAAAAGATATTTTTTAGGTGAAAAAACTGCCGCTCCTCAGAACGACAGTCGTTTCTTATTAAAACAGGTAATCATTCAAACGAGATTTCACATATTCAATGTGGCTGGATTCTAATTCGATTTGATCATGCGCCAATGCGTAATCTGTCAGTGTTTCTAAGTTTTCCTCATCAGCAACGATCTTCGCTCCGATGCCTTCTTGGAAAGAGGCATACCGTTTTTCCTTCAACTCGTCTAAGAAGCGGTCTTCTTTTAGTTTCGCTGCTGCTTTCAACGCTCGGGCATACGTATCCATACCAGCGATGTGGGCTAACAACAGATCTTCCATTTCAAATGACGAACGACGGACTTTAGAATCGAAATTGATTCCTCCCGGTGCGATGCCGCCGTTTTCTAAGACTTCGTATAAAGCGAGTGTGGAGTCAAAGACGTTGGTTGGGAATTCATCCGTATCCCACCCTAACAGCATATCTCCTTGGTTGGCATCCAGTGAGCCTAATGCGTTATAGCTACGGGCAACGGCGATTTCATGTTCAAAGGTATGGCCAGCTAATGTTGCATGATTGGCTTCTAGGTTTAATTTGAAATCTCCTTCTAAGCCGTAGTGCTGAATGAAGGCCATCGTTGTCGCTGCATCAAAATCATATTGATGTTTTGATGGTTCTTTTGGTTTCGGCTCTAATAAGAACTGCGGTTTATGACCGATTTTTTCGCCATAAGCGATCGCCATTTTGAATAGACGGGCGATGTTGTCTTGTTCAAATTTCATGTCTGTGTTCAACAAGGTTTCATAGCCTTCACGACCACCCCAGAAGACATAGTTTTCGCCGCCTAATTTTTTCGAGATGTCTAAGCCTTTTTTGACTTGGGCTGCCGCATACGCATAAACTTCCGCATTATTGGTGGAAGCAGCGCCGTTATTGAAACGAGGATGTGAGAACATATTTGCTGTGTTCCATAATAGTTTGATTCCCGTTTGTTCCATTTTTTCTTTGATTAAATCGGTGATTTCGTCTAAGTTTTGGAAAAATTCTTCTAACGTTTCTCCTGCAGGTGCCACGTCAACATCATGGAAACAGAAGAACTCTGCCCCTAATTTTTCGCAAATCTCGAAGAAGGCTTCTACTCGATTTTTCGCCGTTTCCATTTCGGTGTCACCAATCCACGTCCGTTTGTTGACGGGTGCGCCGAAAGGATCAGAGCCGTCTTGCGTCATCGTATGCCAATAGGCGATTGCAAAACGTAGATGATCTTTCATTTTCTTGCCTAAAACAACTTCTTCGGCATCGTAGTGGCGAAATGCAAACATATTGTCTGTTTTAGGACCTTCGTAGCGGATTTTTTCGATCTCTGGGAAATAAGTCATTGTTGTTGCCTCCATTTTATGTTTTTTAGTGTAATAAACTAACTTACTTGTTTCCAATCATTTAGAACCAAAAACGATTCCTCGCTTTGATCAGGTAGATTGCCTGCTGCCATTACGCTACTCGATTTGCGCCAATGCATGGCAGATAGGTGCGGTTTGTTGGTAGACGGTCCGGTAGATCGCATAAATTTCTTGGTATTTGGCGACATTTTCAGGAATTGGTGCAATGGCCTTGCCGTATTTGACAAAGGCGTTAACACAAGCAGTTGCATCTGGATAAATGCCGCTGCCGATTGCTGCTAGCATTGCTGCACCCATACCTGGACCTTGCTCAGTAGACAAACTCAGCATTTCTGCATTAAAAATATCGGCTTGCATTTGCAGCCATTCGGCATTTTTCGCACCGCCCCCCACAGAAACGATCTGGGTGAATTTCCGCTGTGCCCGTTCTTCCATGATCATTTGGGAATCTTTCAAAGAGAAGGTGATCCCTTCTAAGACCGCACGACTGAAATGCTTTTCGCGATGCCGTGTGTCGATGCCGATAAAACTACCCCTGATTTGGCTGTCGGTATGCGGGGTGCGTTCACCCACGATATAAGGCGTAAACAGCAGGCCTTCTGCCCCTGGGTTTACCTCACTGATCGCTGAAAGCAATTCCTGAAACGATTGGTTGGGGGCAAACGTATCACGATACCAGCTTAAGGAATTTCCAGCGGCTAACGTGACCCCCATTGAATACAACTTGTCTTTGATCGCATGACGGAAAAGGTGTAGATCTCCTTGATAATCAACCTCTTGCGCTTCTTCAAAGGATAAGAACACACCGCTCGTGCCAATCGACACCATGCCGACACCTTCGGCGATGATCCCTGAACCTAATGCAGCACAGGCATTGTCTGCGCCACCTGCATAGATCGTCACCTCTTGTTCAAACCCAAAGGCTTCTTGCAGCTCTTTTCGCATTTGCCCCACAGGCGCTGCTGATTCAAAAAGCGGCGGCAGTAAATCCGATGCGATTGCGAATTTTTCTAGAATGGCTTCAGACCAGCACTTCTTTTCGATATCCAGCAGTAACGTACCCGCTGCATCGGAATAATCCATCGAATAGTTCCCAGTCAGCCAAAAAGCCAAGTAGTCTTTTGGCAGCATCATGTGACGAACTTGTTGCCAATGTTCAGGCTCGTGTTCTTGGACCCATAAAATTTTTGGTAAAGTGAACCCTTCCAAAGCAACATTCTTGGTGATTGCTTTTATTTCCTCTCCAAAGGATGCCATGATCGCTTGGCATTGTTTGGTGGTCCGAACGTCATTCCATAATATTGCCGGACGAATGACTCGGTTTTCTTCATCCAATAAAACAAGACTATGCATTTGCCCAGAAAAGCTGACGCCGATCAATTCCTTTTGCAGCGTTGGAAGCTGCTGGATCAAGGTTTTGATCACCTTATCTGCCGCCTCTTGCCAATGCACCGGCTCTTGCTCACTGAACCCCGGTCTAGGGGATGACAATGGATAGTCAGCACTTGCTGTTCCTTGGAGTTCCCCGGTTTGATCAAAAACTAAGCCTTTTAACGCACTTGTTCCCAGATCCAACCCTAAAAAATAAGCCATCTCTTCTCTCCTTCCTCTGTTTGAAGCAGTTAACCATTGACTCTCAAACGGTTAATTAGCATTCAAAACTAACTAATCGAATAGTAAACGATTCTCGCATTCCCGTCAAGCGCTTTCAACGAATCTTTCATGGTTTTTCCTTCTCAAACTGCTGCTCCTACATTCTTCGTCTTTTCTTTATTCTTCAGCTTGCACAATATTAATTTGCACGGTAAACTAACACTAATCACATCTACGAAGAGGAGTACACATGATTATCAATAAAATGGGCATACGCGAACAAAATGAAGCGGCTGTATTGAAGACGATCATTGACAATGAAAATGTGTCACGAGCGGAAGTGTCAAATTTGACCCATCTCAATAAAGCGTCTGTTTCTCAAATAACCAAAAAACTGATCGACACGGACTTCGTGCGCGAAGTCGGCATTGGTGATTCCACTTCGATCGGTGGTCGCAAACCGATTCAATTGCAATTCAATCACCGTAGCAGCTTAGCTGTTACCTTTGACATCGGCTATAACTATGTTAGAGGGATGCTCTCTTATATCAATGGCGAGATGATCGCCTCTGCCGACCATTCCCATGAATTGATCACCAAAGAAAATGTACTAGCGACGATCGATTCCATGATGATAGAGTTTTGGCCGCAAATGCCGCAAACCACTCATGGATTAGTAGGAATCTGTTTGGCGATCCACGGCATCGTTCATAATCAGACGGTCACCTTTGCCCCCTACTACGACTTGGAACACTTTGATTTGATCGCCCCTTTGAGCCAAAAATACAATACGGCGGTCTATATAGAAAACGAAGCCAATCTGACGGCTTTAGGCGAGTACTGTTTTTCTTCTGATTCCACGAATTTACTGAGCGTCAGCGTCCATAGTGGGATCGGTGTCGGAATCATCGTTGATGGGCAGCTACAAACCGGTACTCACGGCATGGCGGGGGAAGTTGGCCATTCTACGCTCTTTCCTCACGGCAACTTGTGCCCTTGCGGCAATCGAGGCTGCTTAGAGCAATATGCGTCGAACAAAGTCTTGTTTGACACCTACAGTCACTATACAAAAACAGCGTTCGTTAATTCGGATACCTTTGCACAAGCCTATCATGCCGGAGAAAAATCAGCAGTCGAATTGGCGCAACAAAATGTTGAGTTTCTTAGTATTGGGCTAAACAATGTCATCACTTTTTCTGATCCCGAAGAAGTCTATATCAACAGCTCGGTCTATCGCAAAATTCCTGATTTATTACTGGCGCTGCAACAAAAATTGACCAGCCAGTTCACCAAAAACACGAAGATCAAAAACAGCCGATTAGGCGATCAAGCCCCGCTGTTTGGCGGTAACGTTTTAGTCGCGAAACATTTCTTGAATATCAACGATTTGCGCTTTGCGGCACTTGATCTCTCCCGTGCGATCCGTTAAATGAACGCTGGACTGAAAACTCAGTCCAGCGTTTTCTTTTGGTAAAAGGGTATCGCTATCCTTTGATTCCGCCAGCCGTCACACCGCCCACGATGTATTTCGATAGAAACAGGTAAATCAGTAGCAAAGGAATAATACTTAATGAAATCCCTAGATACATACTGCCAAATTCAGTACGGTAAACATCAGTTTTCAGCAATTGGACCAGCATCGGCAACGTATACTTTTCCGTATCGTTGATCAAGATCAAGGGCATCAAGAAATTATTCCACGAGGTCACGAACGAGAAAATCGCCATGGTGGCTAAGCCCGGTTTCATCAAGGGCAACATGATGCGATGGAAAATTTTGATCTCGCCGGCTCCGTCCAAACGAGCAGAATCTGCCAAATCAGGATGATAGATCGTTTCTAAGTATTGCTTTAAGAAAAAAACGGTAGCAGGTGATGCGATCGCTGGTAAAATCAATGGCAGAAAATTATTTAAGAGCCCTAAGCGATTCATAAATTGATAAAAACCGATCATGCTAATTTGCTGAGGAATCATGATCAGCCCAAGAATGACAGCAAACAGGACTTTCTTGCCACGAAACTCATAGGCGATCACGCCATAAGCTGTCAATGCCGAAAAATATACATTGAGAACGGTAGCGCCAGCCGCAATCAAGAAACTATTTTTAAATCCATTGAAAACATTGAAGCCTCTGCCCATTAAGACGGACCAGTTGTATTGGAGATTACCGCCAGGCCACAAGGACAGCCCTTGCTGGATCTGTTCTGCTGAACGGGTCGCATTGACTAAGACGACCCAAAACGGCAGAATACTTAAGATGGTCAGCAACACCAAAAAGACATAGATCAACAATCGTTTTGCCCGATAGCTATTTTCCATTTATTTTCGCCCCACTTTGCTATTTTCTTTGAAAAATTGAAACAATAACGTGCTTAATACGATTGAAAGTACCAGTAATAGCACCGACGCGGTTGCGGCAACGTTGAAATTCCGACTCCCGGTAAAGGCTTGGTTGTAGATAAACATCGTGATCGTTAAGACACTATTGTTGGGATTGCCGTTTGTCAGCAAAAAAGGAATGTCGAACATTTGCAAGCCGCCAATCAAAGACGTCACCAATGTATAAAGCAAGATTGGTTTTAACAAAGGCAGCGTGATCTTGCGGAAAATTTGACCATCATTGGCTCCATCGACCATTGCTGATTCAAAAAGAGTATCATCAATGCTCAAAATGCCCGAAACCAAAACGATCGTGGTCTGACCATACCACATCCAAAATTGGATAAAGGAAACGATCAGCCGAGTGCCCGTTTCACTACGGAAAAAGTCATAGGGCTGGTCCAAAACACCGAAATGCTGCAAGACTAGGTTGATCGGACCTAACGGAAAACTGAACAAAACGAAAAATAAGATTGCTACTGAAGCGGCAGTAATGATGTTGGGTAAGTAAAAAGCGACTTTGAAGAAGCCTTTCCCCCGCAAGCGCAACTTGATATTGGTAAACCATGCCGCCAGCAACAGAGCCAAGCCAATTTGAGGGACAAAGTTTACGCCCCACAAAATAAAAGTATTGCTGATCGATTTTAAAAATAATGGGTTGCGAAAAATCGCAAAATAGTTATCCAGTCCGACAAGATTGGCAGCTGGATTCCACCCTTTTAGATCTGTAAAGCTCAGGTAAATCGTATAGAGAATTGGATAAAGCTGAAAAACCAAGAATGCTAGAAAAAATGGTGCGATAAATAATAGCCCATAGCGATGATACTGTTCAAATCTTCTCTTATTCTGCATCGTAATCCCCCTGATATTTTTTTCTTCTACTGTCAACTTCTGCCTGTAAAGACAAGCCATTTAAGCAGCGCATAGTACCTAGAAAAGGTTGAAACCGACCCCGTCTTCGGTGCCGGTTTCAACAACACCTAATCTACTTGAACATCTGGATAAGCATTGACGACCGCATCTTTAAAGTTTTGGATCGCCGTTTCCTGATCCACTTCACCTTTTGAATATGGTGTCAAACAACTATCCGTAAAGAGGGTTTCAATCGTTTGGTCATACTCGGTCAGAATTTTCGCGTTGATGTCTTGAACCATATCGGCAAATTCTGCATAGTGGTTTTGACCGCCTAAAAATTCCTCTTGGTATTCGCTTTTAATTTCTTCAACGACTCGCTCATTTGATACAAAATCACCGGTATCTTCGGCCCATTGTTTTAAAAATGCTTGATCTGTGGTCAAGTAAGCCACCAATTGCGCCGCTTCTTCTTGCATCTCAGAATTTGCCGTAGCACCGATCCATGTGCCGCCCCAGAACCACGACGACGGTCCTTGGATCATGCGCCAGTCCCCTTCTGTTGAGCTGGAGTTATCGGCAGCTGTCGCATTTGGTTTTAACCAATAGTGCAGCCCCCATGTCGGCAAACTATAACCGAATACATTGTCGCCATTCATTCCAGCAAACCAAGCTTCTGATTGTCCTTCTGTATCTTGTGTCAGGCCTTCTTCTACAAATTTTCGTGATATATCCAACAAATCATACAAACTGTCGTCGATCACTAATTTACCGTCTTCAACCCAGCCATGTTCGCGTTGACCATAAAAAGGCTTCGCCAAATCTTGGACACTAGAGATCATATAGGTGGTTCCACCACTTTTTTCTTTGACTGCTTTGGCTTCCTCATAGAACTTGTCGTAGTCTGACAAGGCCGCTTGCGCAGCCGCTGGATCATCGATCCCTAGCAGCTCTTCTGCCATCGACGCCCGGTAATAAAACCCGCCAGGAGCAGCTTGCCAAGCCAAGGCATGAAGAACCCCGTCTTTTGAAGTTCCTACGTCTTTGACATATTGATACGTATCTGCCGCGGCTTCATCAAGTCCCAGTGAACCAAGGTCTGCCATCATCCCTGATTCCACATATTTTTTGACAAAGGCAGATTCTAAAGCAATCACATCTGGTGCATCTTTGGAACCGAGAATCGGATCGAGCTTGGTCTCGAATTGGTCAGAAGGAATCTCCACGATCCGAATGTCATAGGCCAAATCGTCATGCGCCGGCAAATAGTAATCATTGATCATCGTTGATAATTCTGAAGTAAAGGTCCAAACCACGAGTTCATCCTTGCCACTACTTCCTGATGCGCTGTTATCCGAGCCGCTGTTTCCTGAACCATTCCCGCAGCCACTAAGCATAAAAGCCGCTAAGCTAGCCACTGACGCTGTTTGTAAGACCCGTTTCCAATTTTTCATCTTTCTTCCTCCTCGATTTTTTGATAGTCAAATGAATCAAAATCAGCCGCCAAACGATTACCAGTCGTATCGATCGCAAACATCCCCACAAAAGCCCCCGTAAAGAACCCACCGTAATGTTCTGCCACATAGTCGTCAGACAATTGCAAGCTGTCAAATAGCTGATCGATGACCTGCCACTCTTTTTGATCAAACGAGTACGCGTATTGATAGTGGGCATAATGAACGATCGTTTTGAAGTAGACTGTTTGTACATCGGCTGGTATCACAACTTCTGGTGCTTTTTGACTCTTCAGTTGGCCCTTTTCGCTTGCCAATACAGTGATGATTCTGCCTTTCGTCTCATCATGAGTGATGTAGATCGCCGACCAGTTTTGTGTATTGTAGTAATTCGTCATGCCTGCTAACTGTAGAAACGAGGTCGGTGAAAATTCAACGGCAGTCGTTGCTTCGAAACGAAAATCGCTCCATCTTCTTGCCACCAGTGCTTGATGGAACAAGGAATTGAACGACTCTCGCCCATACAAGCGCAAGTACCCTGGTCGTGCGGTCAAACTACCGATTTCCTCAGAAAAAGGAATCCGCAAGGTTTGAAACACTGGTGCCAACGACGCCTCTTCAAAATCATTAAAGCCTGATTCTGTTTCCCACGGATGTTCGGGCAGCTGTGGCTGTGGGACTTCCTCTTTTGGAAAGTTTCCGCCTGTGATATACGGCCAATCATTTTCCCAATAAACAGACTGGATCGCTGTTTCTCGTCCGAGCGGGCAATAGCCGCGATTTTCTAAGAGGGGCGTTTCGGGATACTTCAGCGCTCGCCCTGTTAAGTGAACAAAATACCATTCATCGGTCTGCGTTTTCACAAATGAACCATGGCCAGCTTTTTGTAGCAGGATCTCTGGCTGTCCCCAGGAACTGATCAGAGGGTTTTGAGGATGAACTTCATAAGGCCCTTCGATGTGCGTCCCACGAGCGATGGTACTTGCATGTTCAAACTTGGTGCCGCCTTCTGCCGTCAATAAATAATAATAGCCGTTCACTTTATACATAACCGGTGCTTCCGTCAATTTGCGCTCTGTTCCTTTGAAGATGATTTTGGGCTGCCCCACCAATTTCTTGGCTTGCCAATCAAACTCTTGGAGAGAGATCCCATAAAAGGAATGGTTTGTCGGACGATAATCCCAAACCATGTTCAGAAAATATTTTTTGCCGTCGTCGTCATGAAATAACGAGGGATCGAAACCAGAAGAATTCATATAGATTGGTTCTGACCAATCCCCATCAATGGTTTCACAGGTGATCAAATAATTGTTCACATCTTTCCAACTATTAGATTGTGTTTTGACATCTGAATAAATCAACCAAAAACGACCATCACTGTAACTTAAGTTTGGCGCCCAAACACCCCCAGAATCTGGGTTTCCCAGCATATTCAACTGACTGACACGATTGACTGGTGTACTGATCAAGCGCCAGTTCTTCAAATCCTTCGAATGGAAGATGCGCACACCTGGAAACCATTCAAAGGTCGACGTAGCAATGTAATAATCTTCACCTGCACGACAAATACTCGGGTCTGGATGAAAGCCTGTTAGTATCGGATTGGTAATCAAAAAAATTTCCTCCTCTTTCCCTTTTTGGCATTTTGTGATTCAACTGAGTGTCAGTAGGAATGAGCTTCATTCAGTTAGTAAGTTTTCTTTACTAATATACCTAACAAAAAAAAGAAACTTACTGCTGCAGATCATTTTAAAAATATTCACTAATCATTGTTCTATTTACTTTCTTCAGCTGAACTGTCATAATTATAGAATGAAATCGCTATCATTCACAGGACGATTTCCACACAACGATAGACAAAAAATGGAGGATAGATCGCGTGACCATTTTAGAAGAATACCATTTCGGCGAATACCTAGGCGTTTCCAGTTACCATCCCTACTCGCTTAATTACATGGAACATTTTCATCGTTCCTTTGAATTGCTTTTTTGTAGTGATGGCGAAGCGGTTGTCAAAATCGAAGAAAGTCCCTATGTCCTTACGACAGGCCAAGTGTTATTAGTCATGCCTTATCAGACTCATGCCATTGAAACCCCTAAGGAATCACAATTGCATATTCTGGTGTTTTCACCTGAGTATATTCCAGATTTTTACGCCAAAACGAAAGATTTCGCTTTGTCAGATCCGGTGATCACCATTGATTCCTCTGTTGCCAAGCAGCTCTACTATCCTTTATTTGAAACGGATTCCCTCTATTTACGAAAATCGGCACTGTATCAAGTCCTTTACCTTTTTGAACACCAAACGACTTTATTACCAGCCAAAAATCAAGAGGATATCCTGATCCAGCTACTTGTTTACATCGAATCCCACTTCAAAGAAGAACTGACGCTCGAAAAACTAAGCAGCAGTATCGGTTATAGTAGCGTCTACGTTTCCAGAATGATCACTGAGAAATTGAAAAGCACCTTTCCTCGGCTTTTGAATCAAGCAAGAATTCGCCATGCCTCTTTTTTGCTGACCCATAGTCTCTTGCCGATTACGGAAGTAGCAGAACAAGCAGGCTTTCAAAATGTGCGAACCTTCAATCGAAATTTCAAAGCATTGACCTCACTGACGCCAAAAGAATACCGTTTAAAACACAATGCTCATTTTTCGTTGCTGAAGGAATAGCGTAAAAAAGCAGCTTCACTTAGCTGTAAAGTGAGCTGCTACAATCTTATTCGTTTTTCTAGTCAGCCTTTTGCCTCATTCCCAGAAACTAGTGAAAAACGCTCTAACTCCCCCTTCTTCATAGAGAAATGAGCAGGAAAAAAACAATTGCAAAAATGAACCTTTGTTGTTTTACTGATTCCACAAAACTATGCCTGTTTTAAAACACCGTACTTTCTTGCTTCATACCCTTTTGCTTTGTCGATACTTCTTGGAATATCGATCAATCCCAAGAAAAATGATTCACGACGAGCCAGTCTTTGACTTCCGTCAGATCAGAAAAAGTTTCCACCTGTGCAGCTACTTCTTGCTCAAGTTTTGGCTGTTTAAGCAAAGGATACTTCCCATTTTTCTTGACTGGCAAAGCACTCAAATCATCCGCAATCAGAAAAGCTGGGATCTCAGCTTGTTTTGCGGCTTTTATGCCAGCTAGAGAATCTTCTAATACTAAGGCTTCTTCAGGCTTTACGCCTAATTGTTGGCAAGCTGTTAGAAAGATTTCTGGATCAGGTTTGCCCTTTCGCACTTGATCCCCAGAAACCACCGTATCAAACCAATCTGGCATCTGTTCCATTTCAAAGTACGCCTTGATTTTTTCTTTCGATGAAGAGGATGCCACGGCTATCAAGCAATCTTGTTTTTTTTAAGCTTCCAACAGTTCAAGAAGGCCGGGCTTTTTGAATACCCGTTTTTCTTCAGCTAAAATCACTTCTTTCTGACGATTCATCGCTTCTCGCCACCGATCCGTCGGTACTTGATTGCCATAAAGTTTCTGCATCCCTATACGAATATCTGCTTCCGTTCTGCCAGTCAGGTAATAATAAACTTCTTGGCAAACTTCAAAATCATATTCCTCCGCGGCTCTTAAATAAGCGCGGTAAGCTAGACGACCTGTTTCAAACATCAAACCGTCCATATCAAAAATCACCAGTTTTATCTTTTTCATCCTATAACCTCCTTTACTTTTCTGCGAATAAAAAAGCAATGGTACCAAAATCCTTTGGCACCCATTGCTTCACCTTGTTTATTTACAGCTGACTGCTCAACTTAGCAATGATTTTACATGCGCCAAATGGCTGTCAGCCTTTTCCCGACCTTCTTTTACTAGTGATTCTGAAAGAATGAAGGAGCCGCCAACTGCTAGCACTTGCGGATCAGATAAATAGTCTTGCATATTTTCGAGGTTGATTCCGCCAGTTGGGACAAATCGAATATCATAAAATGGACCGCTGAGGGCTTTGATCGCCGGCAAGCCCCCGTAGATATCCGCGGGGAAAAATTTCACAACTGATAAGCCATAAGCCACTGCTCGTTGAATGTCATTTGGGGTAGCTGTTCCTGGAAACACTGGAATGTTTTCGGCAAGACAAAATTCCACCACATCAGGTACAAGAGCAGGGGAAACAATAAAGCGCGCCCCTTTCTCAACTGCTGCTTTCGCTTGTTCTAAGGTGCGCACCGTGCCTGCGCCTACGATCAATTTGCCTGATTGAGAGAGTTTTTCAATCGCTGCTAAAGCAAGGTCACTGCGGAAGGTCACTTCAATAAAGGGTAGTTCATGTTCGATCAACAGTGATTCTACTACTGGCAAATAGGTAAGATCTGTTGCAGTGTAAAGAGGCAATACCCTTGTTTTTGCCAATTGTTCATCGAGTGTCATACACTCTTTCCTCCCTTCGTTTCCTTCGATTGCATTTGTTCTTTCAAGACGGCTTCATGAAGCCCTTGAAGATAACTGATCCCAATCGCGCGATCATACAGACCATAGCCTGGCATCGCCACTTCCCCCCAGATCGTCCGCCCGTGATCTGGACGGATGACGCCATCAAAACCGATCTCAACCAAGGCTTTCATGATGGCATACATATCTAATGATCCTTCGGTGGACAGATGGGCGGACTCTTTAAATTTACGTTCCCCCATAAACAACACATTGCGGAAATGAACAAAGTTGATGCGTCCTTTTAAGGCATGAACGATCTCCACCATGTCGTTTTCTGGATCGGCACCTAACGAACCGGTGCACAACGTTACCCCATTATAAGGCGAATCCACGATGGCCATGATTTTTTTCAAATCCTCTAAATTTTTGGTGATTCGTGGCAAGCCAAAAATTTCCCAAGGTGGATCGTCGGGATGGATCGCCATTTTCACATCTACTTCTTCACACACAGGAATGATCCGCTTTAAGAAATAGCTTAAGTTATCAAAGAGGATCTCTTGAGTGACCCCTTCATAAGTTGCCATCAAACGCTGGAACTTTTTCAGTCGTTCTTCTTCCCAACCTGGTAATTTAAAGCCTTTTGATTGGCTATGGATCAGCGTATACATCTCACTAGGTTCCATATCATCCACAACGGCTTGATCATAGAGCAAAGAGAAGCTGCCATCCTCGTTTTGATAAAATAGATTTGTTTTTGCCCAGCCGAAGATCGGTTTGAAGCTATAGCAGATCATATGTACATCACAAGCTGCTAAATTCCGAATTGTTTGAATATATTGATCGATGTAGTGATCCCGTTCCTCTGTTCCGGCTTTGATCGCATCGTGGATCGCCACACTCTCAATCCCTAATAGTGAAAGATGCTCTTTTTCAATTGATGCTTTTAGTGCGTTGATTTCGGAAATCTCCCAGACATCTCCGGGCATTTTATTCAGAAGTGTTCCTACAATGCCGCGCATTCCTGGAATTTGTCGAATATTCGTTAACGGGATCGTATCCCCTTCCCCGTACCATCGAAACCCCCATTGCATTTGCTGTCATCCTTTCGTTTTTAAAAATCATCGTCCTCATCAGTTTCTTCGCTACTATCACCTGCTGAAGAATTGTGCCAAAGCGCTACACTATTTTCTCCTTGCTGGATCACTGCTGCTACCGCCTGTTCAATCGGTGTTGCCAAAAATTGGTGATTGATCGCTTCTAATACCATCGGCAGATTCACTCCGCCGATCACATACGTCTTTTCCTGAAGAGGTTCTTCTAATTGATTGATCGTTACAACCGACTGATTGTAGGGACTCGCACTCAATAGATCAGCAAACACCACTACACCGTCCCCTTGATCTGTTTCGTGGATCGCTTCATGGATTTTGTTTCCCAGAAGTTGAATATCCTCTCCGTGGTTCAAATTAACGACCGCAATATTTTCGACACTGCCCATGATCACCTCTGCAGCATCTTTAAAACCAGTACTCAGCTGTCCGTGAGTTGCCAATACGATTCCTAACAAATGTTGTTCCTCCTTTTTCGCTTCCTAACCAAATAACGCAAGGACTTTTTGCATATTCCTACTATTCAGCTCTTTTTGCTTTAATTGTTTTCTAGGCAACACATACGTCTGATCCTGCTGCTTTTCTGCACAAAACAGATAGTTGATGCTGCCCATCGCTTCACTACTGTGTTCGATCGCCAGCTGCTGCAGTTGCCCTTCATTGAATTGCTTGCCGATAGCTCGAATCGGAGCATCGGCGCCGATAGAATCTAAATAATAAATCTTCGCATTCGGCCCTACTGAATCACGTAACACTTCCAACCCGCGTTCTCCAAAACTTCCTTCATCAAGAAACGCAAAAGCAGTCGCTGTTTGACTGTTTTGACTGATCAGTGACAGCAGCGCTAAGATAGAGGAGGTATTGCGGGTTAGATTTTGCTCAAATCCTGCCCCGCGGCTTACGCGATTTAATAGCAGAAAATAAATACCGACTCCTAAAGCAAAAAGCGCTGTTTGCCATGACAACAAGGGAAATCTCCCTGATGCAAAGTGGATATAAAGCCAGGTACCTAACAACCCAAAAAAAATCATCACTGCTGAAGCAGTCAGAATAAATTGATTTGTTTTAAGCCCTTGCTCCTGCCGATCAAAAAAATGGTAATCGCCGAAATGCTGTGGCGGTGTATCATAATATGTGCAGATGATCCGTTTTGCTTTGGTCAGATCGCCAACATACAAATTGCGTGAGGCGTTTTTTTTCGTGTGATCATACTCGATCACCTGAAGATCTTTGCGAAACGGAATGATATCTGCGATGAGTGCCTTCAAAAATCTTTGTTTGCTTTTATCCGTGGAACGCGATCGGTAGACATACCGATAACGAAAAAGCCAATCACGAAATGTTTCTGTTTGATTCATGGCGGATTCTCCTATTCACAAATTACTGACAAGGAAGGAGGAACTCTATTTTTTATAAGATCCTCCGCCTTCCTCTTCAACAGATGACGAACGCGCTCAATGATTACAAATTGAACTGCTTCAACACATCTTTAAGCGTTGATTTCGGTGCAGAAGGTGTTGCTTGAAAATAGATTGATTCCACACCGTACGCTTCGTTCATTTCTTTGAGTTTTTGCGCATCAGCTTGATTTAAATAAACAGATTTTGTTACCAAGAGATCTTTCTCGGGATCTTTTTGGGCGATACCGCCTATGTTCAATTCTTTCATTGGCACGCCGTGTTTGACTAAGTCGTACATCACACTGACGGTTTTAGCGATCAAAATACAGTTGTAATCTTTGAAGTTGTATTCATCCCAGTAAAATTTGGCTTTTTCTGGTGTAACGACGATCGTTTTTTGCCCTGTGCGGCTACCGGCATTTTTGTATAATTCCCGCATGAACTTATCCTTAGCTACTACCTCATCCACTACAAAAATCGAGTTGACTCCGCTTTTTTGTGACAAAGTCATCATGACCTGCCCATGGATCAATCGTTCATCTACTCGTGCTAAATTTACTACACCCATTTTTTCCACTTCCTTTTCTTATAAAATACCGACACCGGCTAAAATAATCAGAATCAAGGTCAGCCATAGTAATGCTTGCGTGACTTTTAATCCTTTCTTTGTATAGAACCAGGAGACGCCCATTACAACTGCTAACGGCAAGATCCCTGGTACAATCTGATCAAGGATATCTTGGATAATAAATTCTCGTCCAGAAATATCAAACTGTAGCGAAGAACTGACTTTGACATAGTTTCCAGCCAGAACCCCCATCATAAATAAACCGAGAACCGACAGTGTTTCAATTGCGGTTTGGACGCCTGTACTCTGCATCAAACCAGTTGCATTGCGCCCCATCGAAAATGCTTGACGGGCGAAAAACATTCCTAGAGAAACTTGATACAGTGCAAAGCAAATGAATGGGAACAACGCACCTAGTGGACTTCCTTGCTGTGCCCAAGGAACAGCAATCGCAATAAAGATATATTGAACGGTTCCTGAGTCGATGGCATCCCCGATTCCTGCTAAAGCACCCATCAAACCAGCTTTCGTGTTGTACATTAGATCATCTTGCATCAAAATCTCTTTTTTCTCATGCTCTTCCTCGGCCCGCTGTTGTTCCATTGACGACATCAGCCCAGTGATGACTCCGCCCCCCCAACTCAGCTGGGTATTGAAAAACAGCAGTTGGCGTTTGTAGGCAGCTTTCAGTGCCTCATCGTCTTTGTAAAGTTTGCGCAAAATCGGCATCATGGCGTATAAAAGCGAGGGTGATAAATACCGTTCAAATGAATGCGGGATCTCATTGGCGAAATGCCATCTTAGGTATGCTTTTGTGACATCTTTCTTCGTGATTTCTTCTGGTGCGCCTTGCGCTTTTTGAATTGTTTCGGTCATTACTGCTCCTCCTTATCGATTAGAACCCGTCATCATAGTCATCGTCATCATCAAAGGATGGTGATGCTGTATTCGTTTCTGGGGCTGGGACCAATTTTCCTTTTTGTGACTGAACAAAAATCAACGCGATCAAAATGCCAAAAATCGCATAGGTGACCATGGTAATTTCCAGCGAACTGAAAACTACACTCATGAAATAGGCCAAGAAGAAAAAGACCATATAATCTTTTCGACCGATCACATAGACGGTAGTTGCAATCCCGATCGCTGCCAATCCTCCGCCGACTACTTCTAAAATATGAATAACGACTGTCCCCTCAAGAGCATTGATGACATCAGCAATCAGTGGAGCGCCTAAATAAAGTGCAATAAATACCAGCGGAACAAATAAAATAAATGAAGCCAGCGTTGGGTATAAAATAATTGAACGCGTCATTGCCTTGGCATTAAGATCTTCTACTGCTTTATCCGTATACTTTCCTAAGAAGGTATTGATAAAGAAACGGAACTGATACAAATAACTCCCTAGCAACCCAACAGGAACGGCAACAGCAATCGCTGCTTCTGGTTGCAGATTTCCTAGCAAAGCTACCGGTACGGCAATCGCCGCAGCAATCGAAGGTTCCGCTGGCATGGATCCGCCAGGAGAAAATACCCCCATGTAAATCATTTGTAAAGCGGCAGTAACGATCATGGCTTGAGCCACATTTCCCATCACCAGTCCGACAACTAATCCCGTCATCAATGGTGAAAAACGTAAAGTCAGTGTGGCGCCTCCGCCGAGCCAACGAGACATGACTGCTGCAACCCATAGCGCAATCAGTAAACTTTGTGTAACACTTAATGTATCCATTTTTCCTCCTCCTAAACTTCTTTCAAATAGTTTTCTAAATCAAGAACAGCTTCTTTCAAGCGTTCTTTGGTGATTAAGACTGGAATCAAGTGTACTTTTTCTTTCGAATCTATGAACTGCACCAACTGATCGATGACTTGTGCATCTTCAGGAAAAATACCCATTTGATGTAAACTCATTGGTAAGTGCAATTCTTGATAAAAGGGGATCAACTGATCGATGACCGTCCATTTTTCTTCAAGGGCTAATTGATAAAACATCCCATAGGCAACCTTTTCCCCGTGAAGAAAACGATGACTTTCAGGCAGATATTTACTGATGGCATCATGCATCGCATGCGCCGCTGCATTGCGGGCATATTTATCGCCTAGCCCGCCTACCATTCCAGCAACTGCAATAACGATCTCCGACAAGTGACAAAAGGCGTCTGTCACTTCCTGCCGCTTCATATCTTCAATCGCTTGTTTCGATTGTGTCAAAATAGCTGTTTCGCATAATTTTGCTGTATAGCCTGCCATTTGCAAGAAGGGCTCATTTTTCAAATGTGGTTGGGCTAAGATTGCTTCCGATTCAATCCACTTTGCCAACGTATCTGCTAAACCGGCGATGAAGTAGGAGACTGGTGCATCGATCACTAACGTCGGATCGGTAATCAAAAAAGCAGCCTGTCTTAAATAGTGTTCCGACTTTCCTTCAGATTCTCCCGACTCTTTATACATGACAGACAAGGGTGTCCATGGTGCACAATTACTGGCCAATGTTGGGATCAGTCCAAAGGGTCGATTGACTACATGTGCTGCATATCCCACTAAGTCGGCTAACTTCCCGCCGCCAACCCCCAGAATAAAATCGATCGCCAGTTCTTCAACAAGATCAGCAATCAGCCCAGCGCCATAATAGCTGCATTCTCCCGTGTAGCGATGATAAAAAATTTCCAAATGCGCATCTTCTAAAAAGAGTAATTTTGGTTTCGCTTTTTCCCATGAAACCGTTCCATGTACGAGCAGCAGTCGTTTTACTTTGTACTCTTTTAATACTTCCGGCACATAGTCGATCGCGCCTTCATGGTAACGATAAACTTGCGGTCCAACCTTTACTTTTAAATCCGTTAGCACGAGTTTCACTCTCCTTTATACAGCCAAAAACCGACTTTCCGCTTGAACAGCACGGTCTGGCAGCAGCCCCTTAACGATTCGTTCAATATCCGTTACACATTTGTTTCCCATCTCTTCTAAGCATTCCATAGTATAAGCCGATGTATGCGGTGTCATAACTACATTTTCAAAAGCTAAATACGGATGATCTTTATGACCAGGCTCTTCCTCTAAGACATCGGTGGCAAGACCAGCGATTTTCCCACTTTTTAATCCGCTTACAATTGCCTCTTCATTCAAAAGTGCGCCACGGGCACTATTGGAGAGATATACTTGATCTTTCATTTTTGAAATTTCTTCAAATGAAATCATATGATAATTTTCCTCCGTCAAGTTAGCACATAGACAAATAATATCTGATTTTGCTAGCAGCTCGTCTAGCTCGACTTTTTTTCCGCCATAGCTTTGAATATGCAAAGCGGACTTATATGGATCGTATGCCAAAACCTCGCAGCGGAAACCATTTCTCAATATTTCTACTACACAACTTCCAGTATTGCCGACACCGATCACCCCTACCGTCTTGTTAAATAATGCGCGTCCGACAAAGTCCGCTCGTTTTTCCCATTGATCTTCGCGGACCTTTGTATTCGATTCAACTGTACAGCGCAGAAGCGCCAATAGATTGGTCACGTTATTTTCTGCTACTGCATCTCGCTCGACCAAAGCTGGAATGATCGAAACAATCGTTTGGTGGTCCTTCGCTGCTTCTAAATCAATATTGTTATAGCCGATCCCGTGGCGTGTGATCAGTAGCAATTCATCTTTGTACTCAAAAAACTCTTTGGTAAAAAATGGGGTAACACTTGCTATAATGATGTTGTATCCCTTAAGCTTTTCTGCCAATTCTTTCCCATTGATTTCGCTATCGAACGTGAAGTGACTGACAGTTCCGATTGCTTTCAACCGCTCGATATGTTGCGGAAAGATTTTTCCAAAGCTGCTGGAATTCACTATAGCGATCTTAAACTGTTCCATGTTCTTCCTCCTTACTCTTTTGCAACAATCTCGTGACCACCAAAACCATTCCTTAGCGCTGAGACGACTTTTGCTGAGAAACTGTCTTCTTCTTGGGACAAATTTCTCATAAACAAACTCATAGCGATCGTCGGTACAGCAACATTCATCTCCAAAGCCGTTTCCACTGTCCACCTAGCTTCACCAGAAGCTGCAACAACCCCGCGATATTCCTCCAACTTAGGGCTCTCATTAAATTGGGCCGCTGCGATTTCCATCAGCCAGCTGCGAATAACCGATCCATGATTCCATACCTCTGCGACGGAAGCCAAATCAAAGTCATAGGCACTTTGTTCAATCAATTGAAAGCCTTCACCGATGGCTTGCATCATTCCGTATTCGATACCGTTATGGACCATCTTTAGAAAATGACCGCTTCCTGATTCCCCTGCATAAAGGTAGCCTCCTAAAACAGCCACATCTGCAAACAAAGATTCCACCTCTGAAAAAGCGATTTCATTCCCGCCAATCATCAAACATGCATCTTTTCTAGCTCCGGAAACCCCACCAGAAGTCCCACAATCAAAGTAATGCACCTCTTTTTCTTTAAACCAGGCTGCTCGGCGAATCGAATCTTTGTAATTAGAATTTCCGCCTTCAATCACGATGTCTTTCGCTGATACAAGGGGCCATAGTTCTTCAAGAATTCCCTCAGTCACAGTTCCCGCAGGAAGCATCAACCATAAAACCCGTCGGCCGCTAAAAGAATTCGTTAAATCAGCTAGCGTTTGATAGGGTGTAATTCCAGCTTCTTGCGCTGTTTTCTGCGCATGTATCGAAAGATCCAGCCCTTTTACTTGATAACCTTGATCTTTTAAATTGAGGGCCAAGTTCAATCCCATTTTTCCAAGTCCGATAATTCCTATCTCCATGACAGCGCCTCCATTTCATACTTTCATTATACAAAAAAATATTTTTTTGTAAACACAAAAAATAAAAATAATTTTTATTTGCTTTTTTTCTTTAAAAGAGGTAACGTAACAATACAAAGATAATAATGTTCATATAAAGGAGGTAACCGTCTTTGACTGTTTCGATTCGCCTGCAAATAAAAACGCTTTATAAAGACTTAAGTCTCAAAGAACAAGCGATTGCCGACTACATTTTGGAAAATCCTAGTAAAGTCAGCCACAGTTCAATCAGTGATTTATCCAATGAATTAGGCATCGCTGATTCGACCTTTTTTCAATTCACAAAAAAACTCGGTTACAACGGATTTAAAGACTTCAAAATGGCAATGCTGATGCAGGAAAATGATTTTTCTGCCATTTCGATCCATGAAAATATCCAGAAGTCTGATAATGAATTGACTATGGCTCAAAAAGTATTTGATTCCAATATGACCACATTGACTGATACCAAAAATCTTTTGAAAGAAGAAGATTTAAAGCTTGCTGCTGCAATGATCAATCAATCTAAACGACTTTTTTTCTTCGGCGTTGGTGGTTCAGAGATCGTGGCAACCGATGCCTATCACAAATTTTTGCGCTCGCCGATCACTGTTTTTCACAGCAGTGATTATCACATCCAACTGATGGAGGCTTCATTGTTGACGCCAGATGATTGCGGCATTTTTATCTCTCATACTGGAAAATCAAGAGAAACCATTGAACTAGCTCAAGTTGCCAAAAACAATGGGGCCAAAATTATCGTCATTACTAGCCATGCTGCTTCCCCTTTAGCCAAACTCGGCGACGTGGTTTTCATCTCTATTTCCGAAGAAACTGAGTTTCGCTCAGAGGCATTGGCATCCAGAATCGCTCAACTGAGCATCATGGATTCCCTCTATGTCATCTTAATGTTTATTAATCGAGACAAAGCGCAACAATCGATTGCCAAAATTCGGCGCTCCATTTCAAAAATCAAAGAACCCTGAGAAGGGAAGAAAAAACTTAGATTTTTCTGCGTTTCGCTAATTCTTTTGTGAATCACAGTTGATATGCAAAAAAGCTTGTGCTTTTTTCTGTACTCTTCTTTGGTTTCTTATCAACTTTTTCAGTTCTGAATCTCAAATGCGCTGAGCCTGCCAAAAATCCTGTCCCTTACTCTCGCAAAAAAACCACATCACAAAGCTATCCGCTCTGTAATGTGGTTTTTTAAGACTATCTTTTTTTAGGTAAATCAATAACGACTAGACACAATCTCTGCTCCAAAGGGCATCAACGCTAAGCGCGCCATCTTCAATGATTGCGCCGCAAATGGAATGCCGATGATCGTGATGGCTAGAATGACTGCGCTAGCTAAATGTCCTAAAGCCAGTGGTATACCAGAAAAAATCAACCATAAAATATTTAGAAACACGGACACGCCACCGCCACGGTAAGCGATGTCTTTCCCAAATGGTGCGAGTGACAACGTCGCAAACTTAAAACATTGCAGACCAATGGGAATGCCGATGATGGTGATACACCATAAACACCCAGCCAAAAACCATGAGATCGCACCGATCAAGCCGCCAAAGACAAACCAAATCACGTTGCCTAAAAAATTCATCTGATTGCCCTCCTTCTTTTTTTAATAAAGACTGCTCCTGTTTTAGCAAAGAAAGCAGAGGACATCGAAAGCCCTCAGACGTGCGCTATCGTCTGGTGCTCCTTCCCCTGCGCGCTTCTCTTTTTTCTTAATACAAGCGAAATGTGTTATTTTGTAAAATGCTTATTGCCCAGAATCAACCGTTGATTCGCTGCTATTGTTGGACTCATTTGAGTCATTACCGAAGACACCGGTGATCGAAGACCAGATGCCGCTAAAGAAGCTCTTGATATTTTCCCAAAGGCCCTTAGAGGTTTCTTCGATTTGCTTGCGGGCTTCTGACAGATCCAATTCTTTGATGAAGTCATCGAAGATATTGTTGTCTCGCATGTCGCTCATCAAAGAGGTCAATTCAGAAATTTGATTTTCCGTAACGATTCCTTCCAGTCCGTTGTCTTTCAAGGCTTTTTCTACTGTCTCTTGAATATCGGCTTGGGTTAATTCCGTACCATCTGCGGTTTGAGCAGCCAAATCGGTTTTCGCTTGTTCTTGCGCTGCATTCAAAGCTTCATCGGAATAGCCTTCTTTATCTTTATTCTCTTCGGTGATCGTAGACAGCACATCCATCTCATCTTGAGCTACGGCTACTCGATTCTGATTGATGACACCGCCTGATTCTTCAACGATTTTGTATACCCCAGCTAAAGCTCCGGAACCGTCGATCGGTACGGCAGAAGCGACCGTTAGCTTCGCATCAGTGATCCCTGCAGTCAGCGCTGCATTTTGGTACTGGGCTGCAGTGATGCGGGTAATGTTATCTGGTGTCGCGATATCGACAGTGATTCCTGCACCGCTTTCTAGCGTCTGCATTCTGACCGAGCTATAGACCGCCCAATCTGCAGTAAAGCCGCCATCGGGAATGTATTTCATCAAGTCATTACCGTTTGTCGTATAAATCGGTGTTTCGCCTTGAATGCCTAAGCGTTCCAGTGTGTAGTCTTCTTGTGCTTTCGTCAAGGCATTTCCGATCGCCACGGCATTGACTTGCAAACGATCTGAACTGCTGTCAGAAGTACTTGTTTGACTATCGGTAGTGGCTGTCGTTGCGGTAGAATTGCTCGTTGCAGTGGAACTGCTGGTCGTTGAATTGGTTTCGTCAGCAAAAACTTGTGGTGCTGCTAATAAAACTTGGCTAGATACCAAGAGAGTCGCTAAAATCATCGCTGGTTTTCGAGTCTGTTTTTTCATCACTATATCCTCCAAGTGTTGATCTCTTTTTCAGGGATTTTTCCCTCTTACTGCTGTAATTGTACTATAGGTTTTCTTGCAAAGCCTACGTCTAGGGTCTGAAATGAAGAAAAACTTAGAACTCTGCTGCTATTTAAAAAAGGCGTAACTTGGTATTATCCTTGGTACAGCAATACTTTAGACGCTTTTCTTTTCATCAACTGTTTTTTTAGCAAACCCAACAGTATAGGATTTTAAACGGCTGCCCACTTTCCTCAAACCAAGAAAGGCTCCCGTTAAAGCTATCGTATAAAAGAACAACGGAAACCCTGCGAGTGAAAAAAAGACCTTCCCGGTTTCTAGAAACAGCGGGTGACTCAGAAAGATCAATCGACTAGCCTCAACTGCTTGTTTTGCTTGCCAAGTCCGCTTTGGGGGTTGCTGCTTGATCAGCCAAGCAAGGAAAAAAAGAGTCGTCGGCACAAAAAACAGCATGAAATTCTTATCGTCCCCCTGATTGAGATACACCAGTCGACCTTCAATGCCTAATAAGCAAAGAGAGACCGCGAGTTTTCTACCAAGATGCTTCGTAAAAAAAGGGTGTTTTTGGTGTTCTCTTAAACAAACCCCACACAGTAAAAATAAAAACCCATAAAAGAGTCCGTTTCTCGTTGTAAAAAATAGTGTCCGATAGCTTTGATAGCATACCAATAAAGGTCCCCTTAAATAACTGCTGTACGTTTCAAGACAGCCAATCACATACAAACTGATCGCCAGTAAAAACTGCCGCCGATAGCCAAGAAAGCGAGTTTTTCGTACTAACCACATGCCAAAGAGCAACGCTGGAAAATACCAAAGATGGTACCAGACCCCTACTGTAAAAAAGCCAGTAGCCAAACCGATGACCCGTAATGAATCAGCAAGATTTTGCTGCCCTAAGTAAAACCAGCCTAAGGGAAGATACACGATCGACCAACGCAAATAAAGCTTGAGTTGTCGTTTGCACCATTGCTGCCATGAACAGGTACTCTTTTGAAAAAAATAGCCATTCAGCAGCAGAAAAAAAGGAACCGCCAAACGACATAAGAGACTCTTTAACAAAAAATGAAGCCCGTTGTTTTCTGCCAGTCGGCCACAATGAACGAGAATCACCAATAAGGAAGCGATGAATTGGATGTAGCCAATTGGAACCATAGGTTGTTTTGTCTTCATTCGATCGTTTCTCCTTTCTCCGTCAAATTTGATCAAACATACTTCACTCTACTGGTCCTTTCTTTTTGTGACCAGCACGGAAAGCTTCCAAGATAGAAAGGCAGCGCAACAAGTAGAAACATTGATAAATAAAGATGTTACCCTTTGTTGCATCGCTAATTTCAT
This sequence comes from Enterococcus sp. DIV1368d, assembly GCF_050542975.1. Lineage (NCBI taxonomy): Bacteria > Bacillati > Bacillota > Bacilli > Lactobacillales > Enterococcaceae > Enterococcus > Enterococcus sp. DIV1368d. The sequence continues at coordinate 2,895,530 of NZ_CP172939.1, forward strand.
AGATCCTCGTTCGCATAGAAAAGAGTTTGCTATAATATAAGAAGAATGATGGAGGCAAAACAGACACATGGATATTGGGAAAATTATCAAAGAAGAACGCACCAAACGAAATCTCACACAAGAACAATTGGCGCAGGAATTTTTTGTCACTCGGCAACTGATTTCAAAATGGGAAAACGGCAAGAGCTATCCTGATCTAGACCAAGTAGTCAAGCTGAGCAGCTATTTTGAATTGACCTTGGACTATTTATTAAAAGAAGATCAGCAGATGGTCCAAGAACTTAATCTGACCACCCACCGCAAACGAATTGGCCTCGTATTGATCGCCCTTTTGACTATTCTCAGTATTAGCTTAAGTACGATTTTGTTGGCAGCATTTTGGATCGATCCAGTCTTTTTTACAAAAGAAGACCTAACGATCACTTCTATAAAAAAGTATCGCTTGCCTGCCACTGAGATAACGAATGAGGCAACCGGACAAGTGATTCAACTGCCTGAAGATACGGAATACTTGATCACTTATACGATCGATCGGCCGCTGGTAAAAACGGATCGTCTGTCGGGTTATAAAGAATACAGCAGCGAAAATGCCAGCCAATTAACGGCTTTGGGTCATCGCGGTTTTCATTTTGGCGCGCAAACAAGCAAAATCGTCATTCGCAGCAATCGCGAAGACAATTTAGCTGCACCAGAATTAAATGCAGGCAAGGATCTTTATCTTCGTAATATGAATAAAGCGCGCGTCTATCAAAAATCTGCAGCTGGTGTCGCATTTTCTATCGAAGATGAAGGCGACCTCCTCTTTACTGCAGAAGAACTGGCGCAATTGCCCTTTGAACAAGGACAGCTGCCAGAGTAAACAAAAACCACCGAATCGTTTTGATTTGGTGGTTTTTTGCTGACTTTCTTATCCTAGCAAGATCATTGCGATCGCCGCCAAGGCGTTGTTGAGAAAATGCATGGCGATGGCTGTTTCTAGACGCTTAGTTTTTACATAAATCAACGCCATGATCAGTCCCATAGCACCATAAATCAAAAACTCGACCAGATTGGTGACGGAATGGATGATACTAAAAACCGCTACACTTGAAATGATCCCGACTATTGGGTATTTCTCGAATAAAAGGCCAATAAACCCACCACGAAAAACGATCTCTTCCATAATTGGCGCAGCAACAGCGATCAATAAAAAGATCAAAAGCGGATTTTCGCCTGTAAACAGTTCCCCTAACAATGCATCATTGGCGGTCGCCTCTTGATCGGATATATGCTGCAGATAGAGCGTTCCGCCAACTGCAACGACTCGACCTAAAACAAACCCTCCGACGATCCATAGCCAATTTTTCTTCGTTGACCAGCCAAAGTCAAAGGTGGCAAGTCCTAACTTTTTAGCCAAAAACATCAGTAGACCAATGTTTGCCAAAAGCAAGGCAATCAACCCATAGCTGATCATCGCAGGAATCGTCGGTTCTCCTGCTTCCAAATAATAGATTTTTACCACGCTAAATGCGGTCATCCCTACTTGACTAAGTAAGAATAAGCCAATCAAAATAAAGACATTCTTTACTGCTTTCATGCTCTCCTCCATTGTTTGCTCATTGCATTTTTCAGGATTGGGTTACGACAAATCATGACACAGCCCATCATTTGGTTCCCCATGTTTCCAGAAAATGCTTAGCCACTATCGGCTTGTTTCTAATGATACTGAGTTTCCTCAGTATTTACAACTAATAAAAAATAAAAATAGTTATTTTGCTCATTTTATCGAATAAACCACGCTTTTTCATTCCCATTCTTTTCAAAAAAAATATAAGTAATGTTTGAAAAAAGCGCTCTCTTATGCTACACTGTTCCTACTTTTGTTTGGCTGACGAACCGCTGCCCCAACCATGTTCGTTTGGACCAACTCGTTGCGAGTATTCGATTTCGAATGCTCTTTTTGTCGCGTTTGTCAAAAGAAAGTGAGTGAATCCAAATGATCCAAGTAGAACACCTCAGCAAGACCTTCCAAGTATCCAAGCGAAAAAGCGGCTTTCGCCAAGCAGCCAAAGCCTTTCTTTCTCGTGAAACCACCACCGTCCATGCGTTGCAAGACATCAGCTTTACCATCAATGAAGGCGAAATGGTTGGATACATCGGGCCTAATGGTGCTGGAAAAAGTACCACCATCAAAATCATGTGCGGGATTTTGACCCCTGATCAAGGCGTTTGTCACATCAATGGTCGTACGCCTTGGCAAGAACGTATTCAACATGTCAAAGACATCGGCGTCGTCTTCGGGCAACGCAGTCAACTCTGGTGGGATGTCCCCGTCAATGACAGCTTTGATTTGATTCGTGATATCTACAAAGTCGACGCTGCTAGTTATCAACGCAACCTAGAAGAATTAGTCACCTTACTAGATTTAGGTGAGATCTTAAAAACCCCTGCTCGTTCCTTAAGTCTCGGTCAGCGTATGCGCTGTGAGATCGCAGCCTCCTTACTCCATGACCCCAAAATCTTATTTCTTGATGAACCCACCATCGGTTTAGATGCTGTGTCAAAAATCGCCGTGCGTCAGTTCATCAAAAAAAGAAACCAAGAAAAAGGTACCACAGTCATCCTGACGACCCACGATATGCAAGATATCGAGGCGCTGACACAACGAATTCTGTTGATCGGCAAAGGGCAAATTTTGCTAGATGGTCGCCTCGATGAACTAAAGCACCGTTTTTCTGATGTCAAAACGCTGGAGGTCGACTATCAAGGGAATGAGCCCCATCTGCCAGAAAATGTCCAACTTCTTCAAAAAGACGTCGGTCGCCTTGTTCTGAAGCTTGATCCCAAAGAAGTGTCGGTCGCTCAGCTGCTCAGTCTGCTCAGCAGTCAAGTCGAGATCACCGATTTGGCCGTTGCCAGTATCACCGCCGAAGAAATGGTCGCCAAGCTGTATCAGGAGTATCAGATATGAGGAAGTATCAGGCATTTTTCCGCATCCGCTTTATCAATACCTTGCAATACCGCTCGGCGGCAATTGCCGGGATGGCTACGCAACTAGCTTGGGGCTTGATGGAAATTCTGGCATTCCACGCCTTTTACCAAGCAGATCCTAGTGCCTTTCCCATGACCTTTCAACAAACCGTCTCCTATGTTTGGCTCCAGAAAGCCTTCTTGTCTTTATTTATGTTGTGGTTCTTTGAGGCAGAAATTTTCAATACCATCACCACAGGGTCGATCGCCTATGAACTTGTGCGGCCGATGGATCTATACAATCGCTGGTTTTGGCAATCGGCTGCCAATCGCTTAGCAAAAGCCGTCTTGCGTTGCGGACCGATTTTTGTGATTGCCTTTTTACTGCCAGCACCTTATCGTTTAATTCTGCCAGCAAACATCGTTGCCCTGTTCTTGTTTCTTTTGTCCATGGCGCTGAGTTTAGGTGTAGTGATCGCTATGTCGCAGCTGGTCTACATCTCGACTTTTTATACATTATCCTCCATCGGGGTGCGGATCGTCATCAGCTCCATCGGTGAATTTTTAGCTGGTGGGGTCATTCCTCTGCCTTTCTTTCCGCAGCCTTTTCGCCAATTCGTGGAACTACTGCCTTTTGCTTCCATGCAAAACGTCCCGCTGCGAATTTACAACGGGGATCTGACTGGCTTTGCGCTTGTTTCAGCATTGCTCTTACAAGCGTTTTGGCTCGTACTTTTGATCGTGATCGGAAAAATTTGGCTGCAGCAGGCGCTCAAACGCGTCGTTGTGCAAGGAGGTTAAGGAATATGGTTTATTGGCATTATTTTTGTATTCATCTCAAAAGTCAGATGCAGTATAAAGTTTCCTTTGTGTTAACCGCTTTGGGACAATTTTTAGGTTCCTTTACTGCTTTTTTAGGCATTTGGTTTATGTTTACCCGTTTTCATCAAGTGAATGGCTTCACCTTTGAGGAAGTCCTGCTTTCCTTTGCGACGGTTTTGTTTGCCTTTTCGATTGCGGAATGCTTCTTTCGCGGGTTCGATCTTTTTCCGCAAATGATCAGTAATGGCGAGTTCGATCGAGCACTCGTGCGCCCTCGCTCCTTGATTTTTCAAGTCTTAGCTTCCAAAATGGAATTCTCGCGTCTCGGCCGTTTTATTCAAGCCTTGCTGTTGTTTGCTTATGCGATTCCTAATAGTGGAATTGCTTGGCATTTTGGAAATGTCCTAACTCTTTTTCTAATGATCGTCTGCGGCGCCCTCTTTTTCGCCCTATTGTTCCTAGTGTATGCCGCCATTTCCTTCTTTACGATCCAAGGACTTGAATTTATGAATATTTTTACCGATGGTGCCCGCGAGTTCGGCCGCTACCCCTTCAGTATCTACGGAAAACACGTCTTGCGTTTATTGACCTACGTCGTGCCGATGGCTTGGTTTCAGTATTATCCGTTTCTGTATGTCATTGGTCGCGTAACTAATCCTTGGTGGATCTTATCACCCTTGGTTTGTCTACTCTTTGCCTTTCCCACCTTCTTCTTTTGGCGAGTAGGTTTGAAGAATTATATTTCTACGGGTTCGTAAATAAAAAGGAGCGCCTCTCTTTGAAACTAAGAGAATGCGCTCCTTTTTTATTCGGTTATTTCAAGTGAAAAACAGCCTCTCCTTGCTGAATATCGCCGCCAGTTCGCAGGCACTTCCCGCCTTGTTCCTCCATGAAGGCAACGATCACCATGGTCTCTTTGCCCATTTCCTCAACTGCTGCTACATCCATTTCTGCCAGCAGCTCACCTGTCGTGACTGACTGGTTTTCTTGGACCGCGATCGTGAAGGGCTCCCCAGCTAACGCCACTGTTTCAATTCCCATATGGATCAAAAGAGAACGGCCATCCACCAACTCAACGGCTAAGGCATGCTGTGTTGGAAAAATCGTTCGAACCGTCCCGGCTGCTGGTGCATAGATTTTTCCGTGATGGTGAGAAACGGCAAATCCATTTCCCATCATTTTAGATGAAAATACCTCATCTGGTACTTCTTCGATCGGTAGCAGTCGGCCTGTTGCCGGTGCACAGATTTCTATTTTTCTTTTAAAAAGCATCCGTAATCCCTCCTTAGATTGCCGACAGTGTTCTCTGACAGCTAGAATAGATAAGAAAAGCTACGAAGGGCAATAAACCAAAGATAAAGATGGCAGTATCGAGGGACAGCACCTGAGAAAGAAAGCCGCCAGCTAATGGCGAAAGAAACGATGCCGCACCAATGTACACACTGATTGATATCAGTTGTCCAGAAGAAAAAACAGCTGGCGGTGTAATAGCACTGATAATCATTCGACTGCCGATAGTAAATGCCGGTACAGTGAAAAACTGCAGAAAACTGGCTGCCAAAAGTAAGAATGGGCTACTAGCAAGCCAATAGACAAAAAATTGTAAGGTTAAAAATATGCCTGCAATCAAAATCAAGCGCTCATTTTTCCATTTAGCAATCATGCGATTCAGCAAAAGGTACGCTGGAATTTCACAAAAGGATTGGATCGACCATTTCAGACCAACAAATTCACTGCCTCTTTCCATTGTAATCAGCTTGTCGATAACGACCGTATTGTTCGCAACGATCGTCAAGTACAAGAGAAAGAACAGTCCCGTATAAACCAAAAAGCGTCGGTCTTTGCATAACAGAAGAATGTCTGCCAGCGAGACACCGCTGTTTGTTGTTGTTCCTTGCTTTTGCGGTAAGGCGTTTTTCTCTGGGATCGTTCGTGAAAATGTATAATTGATAAGCAAAAAGAGGAGCAGCGGCAAACTAAACCAGCGATAATTATTGGAAAATAAAAAGAATGGCACGCAGACACTCATCATACTCCACCCTAAAGAGCCGTTTGCTTTGATTGAAGCAATTCTTTTTGAAGTACTGGACTCCGATAATACCCAGTTATCGAGCACCGTTGCTGTTGTATTGGCTAATCCACCCGCAATAGCCAATACCAGAAGATGGATCAGCCAGTGGTCTTTTCCTAACCAATAAAAACTAATGGAGAAGAAAACCAGAAAGATCATCAGAAGCATCGAAATACGTTTTAATCGTTTGCTCTTGTCCGAATAATAGCCGATCACTAACTGAAAAAGAATTGTCGTGATGCTGTAGGAGGCTAAAAACCAGCCTCTTTCAAGCGCATCATAGCCTTGCTCAGTTAAAAAAGGAACGATTTGTGTCATCAAAATCGCCATCGTTGCATATTGAACAAAATAGATTACTTGAAATTTGTGTTTGATTTCCATTCTTTGTTTATGATCGGCTGAAGGAAATTCCTTCAGCCGATCCCTTTCCTTTTTACCTGCTGAACCTATTTAAGTTCTGGCCAATATGGTTCGTTCGCCACAATCATTTCATCTAATATTTCTTTGGCGACTTTCGCACTTGGTACAGTTTTATTCATAGTAAAGGATTGCCACAATTTTTGGTAAGACTCTTGTTCCCAAGCATCAACTGCCAATTTTTCAGATGCGATCTGCTGCTCCATCAATCCCTTTTGGAATGTTGGAATATCACCGATCGACAAGACTTCGTAGCCATCTTTTCCAACTAGACAAGGCAGTTCCACCATTGCATCATGGGCAAAGTTGGCAATTGCGCCGTTGTTTTCAACAATAAGAATCATGCGTTCTTTCGTATTAAAGGTTAGTGCGCAAGCAAGGTCTGTAATAAAGGACGCATGTTCGTTTGAGGCAAATGTTGTATCAACTGCTGTGTTGTTTGCAACGATTCGTCGGCATTCATCAAACACATACTTCTCTCGTCCGTCAATGATCTCATTGGCACGGGTATACTCTTTGTCCGCATGAGCCACCGTTTCATCAGCCATCAAATAATATTTCAGATAGGTATTCGATAAAAATTCTGGTTCAATTTCGTGCAGATCTTTAGCCGCCCACATCGTTTCCAGCCAACTGCTTTCTTTATGCTGGCCTTTTTGTGTTTGTTCGGTGTAGCCGTACTTTTGAACATGCGCACTGATTTGAGGCATCAAGTCATTGCCGTCATGGTCTTTGATGCTGGTCCACCAGCCAAAATGATTCAAGCCGAAATAGCTCGTCTCAAATTCTTTCCGATCCTTCAACCCAATCACTCGCGCCATGATATCTTCCAAACAAACTGGCATATCACAAATATTGATGATTCTTGAATTTGGTCGGAATCTTCTGGTCGCTTCGGCAACGACTGCTGCTGGGTTGGAATAGTTCAAAAGCCAGGCATCTGGCGAGTATTTTTCCATGTAGTCGACTAGTTCTAAGATCGGTCCAATCGAGCGCAGACCATAAGCTAAACCACCAGGTCCGCAGGTCTCTTGTCCGACAACATTATGCCTGAAAGGAATTTTCTCATCTTGTTCCCGCATAGCATATTTGCCGACACGAAGCTGTGCCATTACGATATCGACATCCGTAAAAGCTTCCTTTGGATCGGTTGAATATTCGAACTGTACTTCTGGCGCTCGCTCAGCAATAATGATCGCACAAGCTTTTGCTACGGTTTCTTGTCGCTTTTCATCGTTGTCATAAAATTTGATTTTTCTAACTGGAAAGCGCTCTTGACTTTCTAATAACATCATAACTAGCGATGGTGTATAGGTACTTCCGCCACCTGCAATTAAAATTGAACTTTTTTTCTTACTCATGGTACTTGTTCCTCCTTGTGATTCTGTTTTATTCGGCCATTAGTTCTTCGAATGATTCTCTAACCGTTGGTACCGTTAATCCTACAATGATTTGAATGCCGCCATTTCCAGGGTTGACCAATCCTGAGGCACCTGCTTCTTGAAACTGCGTACTATCTGCAACTTTGTCGGCATCCTTAACAGTCAAACGCAGCCGTGTCGCACAATTCGTTACATCAATGACATTGTCTTTCCCACCTACCAAGTGCATATAGGCCTGTGCTTGCCGCACATGTTTTGGTAATTTTTCATCTTGCTTTTTGTTGTCATAATCTGCTTTTGTATACAACTGCATTGCTGCAGTATCATCCTCACGTCCAGGCGTTTTTAAGTTGAACTTCTTGATCATAAAGGAGAACACAAAATACCAGATAGCGGTAAAAATCAGCCCGATAATGATTTGGGTAATATAAGTTGAGCTGTGGAATTTCCACAAGGGCAGCCAATTTAGACCTAACCAGTTGATCAATCCGCCACCAAAGTCCCCGACTACCCCGAAAGCATAGGAGATTGTGGCGATCGAAGCATCCAGTAAAGCATGAACGAACCATAATGCTGGTGCAACAAACAAGAAAGTAAACTCGATTGGTTCAGTGATTCCGGTCAAAATAGCCGTCAATGCTGCCGGTGCAATCAATGCGATCACTTTTTTCTTTTTATCAGGCCGAGCCGCTTGGATCATCGCTAAACTCAGACCTGCCGTTCCAAAGACTTTCGACATTCCTGATAGTGAGAAACCGCCAAACGGATAGAGCTCTTTCAGCGAAAACGCAGTAGTTTGGAACTCGCCAATGTGGGAGGCCCAATAAACGGCCATTCCCCCTTCGACAACCGCACTGTCATAGGCAAACGGTGCATAAACAAAGTGATGCAAGCCTGTTGGAATCAGTATTTTTTGCAAGAACTGATAAATAAAGACACCGAAGTTTCCTGATTCAATGAAAAAGCCTTGCATGCTTCTCATTCCCTCTTGGATAACTGGCCAGACAAAACACATGAGTACTGCCAAAGGAACCATGGCAAAAAAGGAAATCATGGTTACAAAGACTGATCCGCTGAAATTCGACAGCATTTCTGGCAATTCTTTTTCATAGAAGCGATTGTGGAGATAGACAACGATTCCCGAAATCAGCAAGCCGCCCATCATGCCGGTATCTAAGGTGATGATTCCTGCAATCGAGGTCAACCCAGAACCAGCAGTTGCCCCTTGAGCTAAATCTACCGCAAATGATTCTGGCCACAAAGTTAAAATTGCATTTACAAAATAATTAAAAGCGATATAAGTAACGAGTGCCTCCATCGTAGCGCGAGCGGCATATTTTTTAGCTAGACTGATCGGCAGCCCTACTACAAATAAAAGCGGTAATTGGAAAAAGGGCGTCCAGCCTCCTGCTGCGATCACATTCCAAAATTTGAACCAGAGGGTATCTGGTGCTGCGATATCCCCCATAATCGTCTGATTCGAAAATAGCAGAGAAAAGCCGATAACGATCCCAAAAAAGGAAAACAGCATGACCGGTGCCAGCATCGCTCCGCCGAACCTTTGAATTTTTTTCATCATAGTTTTTCGTCCTTCACGTTTTTTAGTTAAGCGCTTTACTGATTCTCATTTTACTATTAAAATGATGCTATGAAACCCTTTTCCGTTGTTTAAAAGTTTCTCACATTTGAAAGGTTTTTTTCACAACAAATGTGAATTGTCACACATTATCAATGGAGAGATAAAATGAGGAGATAGCCTATGCTGCAAGACCGTATCACTACCTACCAGTCAAGATTAACCGAGAATGACTTTTTGATCTGGTCCTACATCACCACTCACAAAAAGCACTGCTTGGCAATGTCCATCAATGATTTAGCCAAGGAGTGCATCGTTTCTAGGACGACGATTATGCGCTTTTGTCAAAAAATCGGCTTTGATGGTTTTTCAGAATTCAAATACCATTTAAAGAACGAGGTACAACAAGAAAATGCCCTACTCTCTGAGATTGAAGGCGAAATTCTAGACAATCATATTCAAACGATTGAAAATTTAAAAAAGAAAGATTTTACAGCATTGTGCAAGATGATGGCTCATGCCAAACGAATCTTTGTCTATGGTTCAGGGGACATTCAAAACCTTGTTTCCAATTATATGAAACTCTTATTTTTGCCTAATGGACTACTTGTCTACGATTTTGGTGCGATCTCAGTCAATGAACAATTTTATCGCATCATCGAGCCAGATGATTTAGTGATTTTGATTACTTTAAATGGTGAGTCACCCACCGTTGTCAAACTAGCAAAGCAACTGAAACAGCGCAACATCCACACGATCGGGATTACGAAGCTGAGAAACTCAACGGTTTCTAAACTTTGTTCTGAAACGATTTTCTTTTTAAATCCAGAGATCCAGTCAACCGAAAATGCGATCGCTCCCTTTGAAACGACCGCCACACTTTTCTTTGTGATCGAGTACTTATTGTTAAAATATGATGCTTGGCAAAAACAAGCCGCAAGCGTCTCAGAGCCATAAAAGTTCTCCTGATTTTCCTTCATTCATTTAACTTACAGTATTTTGAAAGACGCTTGAATAAGCCATTTTCAGCCAATTTCTGCTAGGAAAAGCCGCCAATCTCTGGTAAGATAAATAAAAACGTAAAAGAGGACCAGTTATGGAATATTTAGCGATTTTACTTGTTTTCTTTCTATTGAATGTAGTAATACTTGTACTTGGATTGAAGAAGAAACGAATCATGCTGCTTTTTCTGTCACTCTCTGGTTTATTGTTGGTTTGCTTGATTGCCATTTCTTACGTTTTCTTCTATTCAAATACACTTTAAATCGTCAAAAACACGGGAAGCTGGCTACGAACCTACCGAAACAAACGAGACTGTTTTAGTCATTACACCCGATTTAGAAGCTATTGGACACACAATTTGCGTCCACCTTCAAACAAATCGCTGTTCTTTTGCTCTTTATCAAGTCTAGCGAAAGCAACATATGCACCTTTGATGTCGGTGATACCGTCCCCATCTTCGCACCAACCTTTGTGGATGCCCGTGCGTTCGCCGATCACTCTTCCAAGTCCGAGGTGGAACGATGTACCACTTATGTTTTTTTGCAAAGTAGATAGACAGTGGCTACAGGCGATCAACCAGTCGTATACGACAAGTTTGTTAAAATCACATAAAAAAAACAAAAAACCAGAACCTCCCAAAGGATCGTTCTGGTTTTTTTGCTGATTTGATTGTCCAGAGAAACGACCTAAATCGCTCAGATTCTAGCCAATTTTCAGGAAGAGTATATAGAAGGATTCTCCTAGACGATCAGTCATCGACACTGTTTTCTCAATTTAGTAATAAAGCTAAAAAGCGGATCCTACGCTTTTTTCGGTCCTTTCGTCACTTCCCAAACAGCTTCTGCTGCTAGTTTACCAGAAGTCAATGCCCAGGCATTATTGGCACCAGATGGAGAGTCTGATCCCATGACGCCTCCCACTACCTCACCTGCAGCATAGAGCCCTTTAATGGGCTGGTTTTGCTGATTCAAAACTTGTAACGAGCGATTGACCGCTAGTCCACCCAAAGTAGTCGCAAACCGAGGTTTTTGTTCGATAAGATAATAAGGTCCTACACCAATCGGTTCTTGCAAGTATTCAGTTGCACGGTGAAATTCTTCATCTCTACCTTGCGCTACCCAGTAGTTAAAATTATCCACTGTTTCGATCAATTGTTCTACAGGCATCTGCGCTTTGATGGCTAACTGTTCTAATGTGGCTGCTTTAAGGATGCGAGGCGTGGCCTTCCCCTCTTGAGCAATCCAACAAGCCAACTCTTCACTGGTGATTCCTCCTTCTGCTACGCCTTGGCTAAAATGCTCAAAGTGTTTGCCGTCTAGCAATAAATACAGCATTGGCGGGGTTTGTTTTAATAATGCTTCTAATACTTTCTTGTTACTAGCTCGTTCGTTGACTACCCGCTTTCCAAGTTGATTCACTAGAATACCATTTTCTTTCAGCACGATCAGATTGCCGCCAATCGTTGATTTCGCCACACCTTGAGAAATTTCCAATCCATTCGGATAGATTTTCCCTTGATCCATCGCTCGCGTTTGTGCTTTTAAAGCAGGGATCGTTGCCATCAAAAGACCATCGCCGGTGGCAGATTTTGGTCCATAATACAAAATTTGCTTGAATCTTTCCTTGAGTAAAGCGGCATTATTCCCATAGCCACCGGTTGTCACAATGACAGTTGAGGCGTAGATCATATACGTTTTCCCTGATTCTTCAAGGGCTTTGACGCCTATGACATTATTTTGATCATCTACTAATAGCTGTTGGGCTTTCGTTTGTAGTAAGACCTGAACCCCACTATTTTGTAATGTTTTACGGACGGTTTGGGCAAATCCAGCACCGCCCCCTTGATAGGCAAGTTCACGATTTTTTAGATATTCTGCTAAAACGTGCAGCCCTTGTTTTATATCGTACGCCACACCTAAGTACTCATGGACCCAATCTGTGGTTTCTCCTATATTCTCAGCGAAAAGGGTCAAAAGTTTTTGATCGTTCAGCCCATTTCCGTTTTCTAGAAAATCAGCCACCATGGCTGCCGGCGTATCATCTTTTACACCAGCTACTTGTTGTAGTTTCGAACCAGTTACGACTTGGTTTCCACCACTAATAGAGATCGCTCCGCCAACAAAACTCAATTTTTCCATTAAAATGACTTTTAATCCTAATTGATCCGCCCGCAGTGCAGCAGCAAGCCCAGCAGCTCCTGAACCAATGATCACTACATCAACTGATTCTTCAACCACCTCTTCTGACCAAGACACGACTGGCTTTGGCCGTGCTTTGAGGACTTCTACATCGGCGCCCGCAAGTTTTACCGCTTCTTCCACGCCTGCGATCACCCCTTGACTGGAAGCAGAAGCACCAGAAACAGCATCGACATTCAATGTCTGCCCTTCAATGATCTGTTCCGGGATTCGCGTAAAGACTAAATCAGACAAGCCTTCAGATTCATTGCCTTTATCAATGGTGATCTTTTCAATCTTCTCTTTTGAAAACGTCACTTGCATTTCGATTGGACTATTATGCCCTTGGGCTTGTACAAGATATGTCCCCGGTTGGTAAGCAACTTTCCGCTTTTGGAGTTCTTTCAAGCGTTCATGCTTTTGTTTCTCCTCTTCTGGATCAATGACCATTTCTTCCATAAACTGCCACAATTGTGTTGGGATTTTCAACTCACTTTGCGCATGACTAAGAGCAAAATGACGAACAACTTTCTTCTCGGCGATCATCTGAACCCAATTAGGTTCGACTAAAAACCCTTTCCCGATGGCGAGCAAATCGTAGCCAATTTCCAATGCTGCTTCTGCGTCTTCTCGTTGCAAGATAGAGCCCACTCCTACAATCGGAATAGTAGAAAGTTCAGGCGAACGCATTGTTAAAAACTTCACAATTAATGGTTCGCTGCTCTCGGTATCGATAATAGAGCTTCGTTGGTACGTTCCCATTGAAAAATGAAGGTACTCTGGCTTGCTTTTCGCTAGTTGATTCAACAAGTACATCGTTTCTTCAAAACAAATCCCAGGCTTTTCCATTTCTTCTGGCGAAAAACGATAGCCGATAATAAAGCCCTCAGCAGCTTCTTCTTGACGGACCCGCTGAACTTCTTCTAATACGGCTAGTGGAAAGTGCGCTCTTTTTTCCAGACTGCCTCCCCAATGGTCGTTTCTGAGATTTGAGTGGGGCGAGAAGAATTGTTGGATCAAAAAAGTATTCGCACCATGTATCTCTACACCATCGTAACCAGCTTTGATCGCACGCCTAGTCGCGTCTCCAAATCGTTGGATCATCGTTAGGATCTCATCATCACTCATTTCTTTCGGCACAGGTGCATTCGGTCGTAAAGCTGCGACGGGACTTGCGCAAATCGGGTGTGCTCCACCATTGTACTCAGGCCAAGCCATTCGTCCAGCATGATAAATTTGCAGGATCGCTTTCGATCCTTTTTCTTTGATGGCTTTTGCTAATCTAGTGAGCCCAGCAATTTTCTTGTCCGTATCTACCCCGAGTGCTCCCGGAAACCCACGCCCATGTTCTTCGATAAAACAGCTTTCTACGATCACTGCCGCAGCTCCACCGGCACGACAGCGATAGTATTCAATGATCTCTTCCGTTATCTCACCATCGTAAAAAGCAGATTGGGTCGTCATAGGTGCCATAACGAGTCGATTTTTAAGTTCAACGCCAGAAGATAGTTTGATCGGTTCAAATAATTTTTTTTTCATAAAAATCAATTCCTTTCAAATAGCTTGCTTCGTCAGACCGCATGTATTAAGGCATCACGAAATACACCCATCTTTTTCTAAATATTAGGAAAGGATGAGTGTACTTCTTATTCAATTGTTTTCTATTTCATTTCCCCGTTAGTTTTGATTTTCTGGACGAGAATTGATGGCATACTGTTTCCGTCCACCAGGTTTTGGTACTTGATCCCCCATCATTATTCCAAAACCACCTTCTACCCGAAGTTCATGACCATTCGTGTAATCAGAACGTTCGCTAGCTAGGTAAAGGACCGCATTGGCAATGTCTTGCACATCACCGATTCGTTTGTTGGCCGTCAAGCGTTTGCGCCCTTCTTCAACTTCTCGATCTGCATAGAAGCTTGCGGATAAAGGCGTCTTCACAAAACACGGCAAAACACAATTGCTGCGAATCCCATATTGTCCCCATTCTGCTGCCATTTGTTTCGACATCATGTTGACTCCTGCTTTGCTTGGGCTATATGCACCAGAATATGTTTCAGGGCTGATTGAAGCGATCGTTGATACATGAACCATCCGCCCAGATTTTTGTGCGATCATCACTCGTCCGATTCTTTGAGAAACCAAGAAGTAACCATTTAAGTTGACGTCGATCACTTGTTTCCATTCTTCAAATGGTAGATCCTCAAGCAATGAAAATTTCAAAATAGCAGCTGTGTTTACCAAAACATCAATGCGGCCAAAATCTTCTTTGACCTTTTCTGCCAATGCATCTACCTGCGCTTCGATCGTCGAATTGCAGACATAACTGTTTACTTTCACACCGAACTCATCCGCTAGTTTCACTGCGTAGTTGGCAAGGTTTTCCTCATGCAAATCAACTAATGCAAGTTGCGCGCCTTGCTCAGCAAAGTCCTGTGCGATTTTTTTCCCCATACCACCTAAAGCACCAGTAATAACTACGACCTCATTCTTAAGATTCAACCAAGATTGCTCCATTATTTGTCCCACCTCTAATATTGTTATATTCTTCACTAACAATATACCTTGATATTGATAGAGAAACTAATTCTTTTTTTCCATTGATCAATAGCTTCTGTGAATAGTTTGATTCTCTAAAGAGGCAGAGACGATTGCTTGTGCCAACACAGGATTTTTACAGTAAATCATGCAGCTTGCCAGCAGCATCGGCGAATTTTCAAGTTGATAAAATTCTTGTACAAAGGATGCAGCTGCAATCTCACTCAGCGAATAAAGACGTGCTTGTTTTTTCAAGAATCCAATATGATAGTGCAGTTGCTTTTTGACGGTCCACAGATTTTTGCGGTATTCGAGCACATGGAATATTTCATGCATCAATACCACTTCCATTAGTGTAGTCGTTGGCAGGAGTCGACTTAATTGTTGCGCTTCGATAAACTGCTGTGCTTGTGCCAAGAACGTGTGATCGATCATGATTTGATCGGATTTTCTATACAAAGCAAAGGTATAGCGCTCCTGCTGTGCTTGCGCTTCAGGCAGTTCGTTGATCTGTAATGAATCAATGATTTCTTGCAATTCTTGAGGATGCTCTCGATACCAGCAGGCTTCGTTCTTGCCTATGCTTTCGGCAGTTTCAATAAAGTACTCTACCTGTGCAGGGTCGATTTTGGCATAAAGTGGGTCTTGCTTTAGCAACTGCAAATGAGGATTGGTTGCTTGAGACCACAGTTGTAAAAACTGTCGACAAAATTCTGCTGTGCTCATGGAGTAAGATCCTCCCTTCCTACACTATTGCAATCGATTCGCCGCAATAATAATAATTTCCTCTGTACCAATCAACTGACTTAATTCAATATCGATCAACATCATCAATTGGGTATAATCTGTCGAACTAAAATCAAAGAGACGAGGACCAGCACAAATATAAAAATCTGGTCGGATCACTAGATCACTTTGGTAGTTCGCCATACTTTCCCAAAGACGCGCGATTTGTTCACTATAACTTTGGATCGTCGTTTTCACGACGGCTGCATGGTCTCTTTGCACGCGAATAAACCCTCGATGATCAATGACACAAACACGATCGCCTTTTTTTGTCGCTGCGCCATAGACATAAAAATGTTCACTTGCAGCACAAGAAACCACGTTTTCTCTAGCAACTTGCAGCTCAGTAACAGCAATCTCTTGCGCTTCTTCACGAGTGATTTGATTCTGACGCTCAGCAGCCTGAGCAGCTGTGGCACCGGAAGCTCGCGCAGTGATTTTTTGCGTCTGAGGATCGATCTCAATATGGACTTCAATACTATCGGGTGTTGCCCCACTCTCGATCGCTAAAGTAGCGGCTTCTTGTTTGATTGCTGCAATATCGGCTTTTGTTGGATTGGGAACGATTCGTTCCACCACATCTTGAACCACCGATAATGCCACCCCAATTGATGAAATCACTTCGGCGTTTTCAGGTATTTTATAATTTAATGACAATTGTTTCGCCGCATGTTTGATCAGAGAAGAAACACCACCTCCAACTCCTACTAAGGTCATTTGATTTGGTTCTAATTGATACTTGCGGGCAAATGAGTGAATCACCGGTGCTATTTTTTGAACTGCTTGATCCAAAATTTGTTGTGCAACATCCTCCACTGTCGTTTCTAAGTATTCCGCTAAAGGTTGCATAGCTTTTCTGGCTGAATGGGCATTGCCATAAGAAAAATCGTCCTTTGTCACATACCCTAAGACATTCGCAGCGCATGAATTCGTGATCGTGATTCGTTTTCCGTTAGCGAGCTTGATTGCAACATAATCCGCTGGGTCACCTGCTTTGGGCGCATAAAGCTCCAGTTCTGGCGCAATAATCTCTTCTTCTGGCAGATACGTGCTATATTCTAAACCAGCGATATGAGCACTTCTTGGTCCGACGTCTACCACGCCTTTTTTGTTCACTCGAACCATACTGCCGCCAGCCACACCTAAGACGCGAACATCTAATGAATTGACATACGTCTTATGTCCTGCAATCTCTGAGTAATCAATGACTGGCCGACCATTTTTGATCACGCCAAGATTTGTGGAAGTCCCCCCCACTTCAAAATAGATTCCATTTGATGTTCGCAGATACATCAATGCCCCCATCACACTAGCTGCTGGTCCAGAAAGCATGGTCAGTACCGGACGTTTTTTCATTTCAACGATGTCCATCAATCCGCCATCGCCACGCATGATCATCAGTGGTACATCCACACCTGCTTGGCGAACACTATTTTCTGTTGAATTTGCCGTTTCCAGCATCGTTGGCAAGATCGATGCATTGATTGCAGCAGTACGGGTTCTACGGGATAACCCATATAGTTTGGTCATTTCCGACGCCAAGGTCACTTCGATACCCTTTTGTTTCGCCACTTCAGCGATTCTTTCTTCTGTTTTTAAATCATCTACACCAAAAGCTGCTGAAGTCACAATGACTTGCGCCTGTGCTTGTTGCAGTTCTGCTAACGCCGTTTCGATCGTTGCCTTTGAAAGCTCTTTTTGAGGAATAAACCGCGCCACGACTTCAATACTTCTTCCCGTACCTAAATCAATATCTTTTAATGCCGTTTGCCACTTTGCTAGCCATCCTTCGACGCCGCCTTTCGCCGTACTGATAATACCGACCTTTGCTACATCACCTTCTAAGAGTGCATTGGTGGCTTGAGTAGTACTATGAGCGACAAAGACTACTTCCTCAGGCTGGATCTGATTTTCGGCTAAACACTTGATAAATGAGGCAACCACGCCTTCTGCCACCCCTTGTTCACTTTTGTGGGTCGTTTTTACAGATGATTTTCCAATCACCTCTTGGGTATCATTGTTGATTGCGACAGCTTTCGTATGGGTCCCGCCTACATCGATGCCAATTCGGACACTTCTTCTCATTTTCTTCACCTACTTTTTTAAATCGGGCTATATAACAGAAACGTCGCAACCTCAAGAATAAGCGAAATAACGATTCCTGGTAAAAAAGCGACTTTCATATAGTCTCTCGTGTTGATATTATTGAAGCCTAATCCCCAAGCATTCCAAGAAATGGTCAAATCAAAATGTCCCATGCCGATCATGTTGGAAATGAATAACGGATACAAAAAAGTCACTGGATAATTGGTTTGATTGCTGATCACTGCCAGCAATGCTGCGCCACAACCAATCAAAGAAAGGGGTCCGCGAAACCAAGTCAAGGGAGCTAAAAAACCAAAAAGCAGACAAAGCGCTAAGGGATGCGTCGGAATGATTCCTCCTAGCAATGATTCAAAATACGGTGCTGCAAACGTAGCAGCTGCATTGAACATTGCAAGAGTCATCCAAAAGGCAACTAAGGTCGCAGTATCTTTGACCCCATCTGCAAAAATACGGGTCAAAATCTGAGAATCTTTTCTGAACCCATCCTTTAAAACACCACAAATCCACAAGGCATAAAGACTCGCACCAATAAAACAAAAAATCACTGGAAATTGAAAGATGATGACTCCTACGACCGGTATAAAAGGGGTAAGTAACGCCAAACTAGGCACGTCATGGACTTTAGGTTCTTCTCCAACCGCCCAAGCATAGGTCAAACTTTCTACTCTCAAATACCCAATAGCAAAAATCGAAGAAACCAGAATCATCACAAAGAAAGCCAATAATCCAAACGAAAAATAATCATTATAGGTGTAATCAACCCCACCATTCACATTGCCAAAAAAGGCTTGATACTGTGTGAAATTGATTGGATTTAAGAAAACACCTGCTGCAACGGAAGCCGAAAAACTAAAGAATGCCACGACTTTAGGAATACCAATCGAAAATAAAATCGGCAATACGATCACGGCGATCGCGATGACAGATCCGGCACCTGACATGGATGAAAAGATAAAGCCGGTAATCAAATTGACAATTACTAGAATAATCGCTGGACTATCCCCGCCAAGTTCCACACTCTTGCGAATGATGGTTGTCGCAATTCCAGTTTCCAACAAGATCCGACCAAAGAAGGCTCCTACAAAAATATTCATTTGTGAAGCTCCCCAACGTTCTGGCGCCTGTTGATAAACCTGTGCCAGCATCTCGGTAAATGGTAGGTTTTCAAAAGCCGGATTGGGTGAAATAACATTCCCTATAAGTGGCAACAACACCCATAACGTTGCCATAACAATAAAACCAATCATCAGGTTATACCCTTTGATACAATAAAAAACCATGCCACCAAATGACACTACTAGTAATAAGCCAATCAAGCTATCCATACTTCTTCTCCTCCATACAATTTACGCCGTTTAAACCTGCAACCAGATACGCTAAGTCACCTGTTTAACAAAAGCGAAAAAGGAGGAAGTGGTTGGCCACTATCCTCCAGGACGTTTAGTCCTTTAACTTATCAAATGCGCTATAGCCAAAAACTCTTTTGTGTTGCAGTAACAAATAAACCATCATGATGATCGCTAATACAGCAGCTGCAAGTAATAAGCCCATCATCAGAAAAATCGCTTGCGTTTCTCCTACAGACCGAGTCATGGAAGCAACGATGTAAGGCAAAAAGGTACTTGCTAAGCCCATCCAAGTATAGTAGATCCCGGTATTTCGACCTTTTGGTCCAGGGCAAAACATTTGTCGTACCCCTAGCCCAGTTTGCAACGCCCCTCCGGCAGCAAAGAAGCCCAGGAATGCGATACTGATATAAATCACTACCACGTGTTGGATCACTAGGACCATCCCCAATGCAAGAGCGATAAACACCGTATCAATAAACAAGACTTTCAGTGGATTCCAACGCAATTTCCCCATCATCACTGCCCAAAACAAAACTGCCACCATTGAGCCAAAAGTATAGATCGATGTTAGCCCTGCTGACTGCATCTCAGTCAAACCAGCATTCGTTAACCCAAACGCTTTGGTATACTGTTGGGCACCGTACATAATAAACATACAGATAAAACCAAAGAACATTGTGAAGAAATTAACGATAACATTCGGCTTAACAAGCATCTTGGCTTTCATTGCCGCGATTTCTTCTTGAACTGCATTTGTTTCTTTTCCATCGACGGTAGCAGTCTTTTCTTTCATCATGTCATCATAAGCGAAGGGCGCGATTGCTGCTAAAATCGTGCAGACGATCGATAGGACTAACGGAATGATGATCCCCATTGATTGATTTCCAGAACCAATGAAATTCACCACAAGTAATGGATAAATGACTCCTGACAGAGAAACAAAAAACTTGATCCCAATCATCGCTGAGGCCGCATATTTCGGTGCAGCTTCTTGAGAAGCAGGATATAACGCAGCGTCCCAAAATCCAGAAGTCGCCACCCCTGCGATAAAGGCACAGACAGACGCAATCACCATGTTCGTCGTCAGTAATAACCCTAAAAAGCATAGCGTATACAAAATAGCACCCATGACCGCCATTTTTTTGCGTCCCACTTTATCCGAAATTTCTCCACCGATCCAGACGGTCAAAAATTTTCCTAATCCGGTCGCAGTGATTGCCAACGATACTGCCGCTGCTCCAGCAGAAGCATCGGTATAGCCCCATTTATCCGAAAAATAAGTCGCATTTTGGCTTAAAATAATGGCTTGAATTCCATGAGTGAAATAACACATATAGACAGTTGCCAGTGACAAAATATACTTTTTTGCTCTCATTTGTACGCTCCTTATAAAAGAACATCCAGCTTTCCTACGAAAGTTCCCCTCAAGGTATTTCGTAGGAAACGGATACTCGGTCCCTAGTTAGTTTGCTTTGATAGGCAATTCTTTTCCAGTAAATAGTTTAAAGGCGGCTTTTCCTTGTCCGATAAGCATGCCTTTTCCACCTACAGTCTTACATCCCTTCGCGCTAGCATCTTTCAATAACTGGGTCATTGGTGGGTTATAGATCGCATCAGCCACCGTCAAATCTGCATGCAGTAAATCGGTGTCTGCAATCGGTGTCGCTGTATTTCCTTCACCCATTCCAACAGTCGTTGCATTCACCAGACAATCGGCTTCGTTGATTTTTTCAGCTAATAACGCTTGGTCCGCCAAATCATAGATGTCAATTGCTAGGTCAGGGTAATACTCTTTGATGCGAGCAACGGTCTCTTTGCCTTTCTCATAAAAAGCATCTTTGATGTTAAAAATCGCAATAGAGGCTGCGCCTTCGATCGCCAACTGGACTTGAATCGCCGTGGCAGCTCCTCCAGCTCCAATTACAACAAATTTTTGATCCTTCATTTTTACATCGTGGGCTTGCAGATTATCAACAAAGCCGACACCATCGGTAATGTGACCGACGAGCTTACCTTCATCATTGACGATGGTATTGATCGCACCCACCATTTTTGCAGCAGGTGTTAATTCATCCATATATTCTGCGGCTGCCGTTTTGCATGGCATCGTGACATTCCCACTCATTTTGAAGGTTCGGAACGCCTCGATCGCTTGGGCAACTTGGTCTTCTTTGATGTCAAAAGCTAAATAAACTGCATCGATATCAAGCTGGTCAAAGCCATAATTATACATGGCTGGCGAACCAGAATGCCCAACAGGTGTACCGATCAATCCTAAGAGCTTCGTTTTTCCCGAAATTTTTTCGCTCATCGTATTTCCTCTTTTCTATTTGATTTTTTTACGCAAGCAATTCTGGCCATGCGTTTTGGATCACTTTAATACTCGTTTTGTAATTTTGCTCTGCTGCTTTTTGATAGCCTTGACTTAAAATCGGATCAGAAATCACTTCCGTGCCTACAACACGAGGCTTGATGCCGTGTGCTTTTAGTGCCCGTAAGAAGCCTTCGGTATCACCCCATCCTGTTCCTGGACATAAGCGATCGTGCATCGACTCATCGCGTAAGATCGTATCAGGATATCGTCTTTCTAAAACATCACAAATTTGGATCGAAACAACTTTCTCCGCTGGGATCCCTTCCAAGTCAGCTGCTGTCATGTTGGCTCTCGCCCAGTGCCATGTATCTAGGATCAGCATCCCATTTTCACAATCTGCCTCTTTGACAATATTCCATGCACTAGCTAGATCAGGAACACCGCTATAAGGCATGAATTCTAACCCAATGACTAATTCTTTTGCTCGTGTACATAGTTCTTTAAAGGCTTGGATATGAACCTCTGCTGGGTATTTTTCCATTAAGCCACAATTGATGTGCCCAACACCAAACAAACGTGCCATATGATAGATCGTTTGCTCTTTAAATTGTTGCAGCAGTGTTTCCGGTGTTTCCATCGTTTTATTTGGATCAGCCCACAAGGTGATATATTCGACCTCGGTTACTTTCATGTCATGTTCTGCAAGAATTTCAAGCATCCGCTCATCAGAATAGCCTTGCTTCACAGCAAGCATATAGGTCTCCGCACGTAAACCGATCCCATCATATCCTGCTTCTTTCGCAATCTTCACTCTGTCTTCAAAATTGATCTCTGTTCCTAATGTGTATGAACTGATTGTCAATGGAACGTTTCTCATGTTATTTCCCCCTTTAAAAGTCTGTAAACAACTACTACTTGGTTTACAGCTGGAAATAAAAACACGAACTAAAAAGCGGTCGCAGTAATTGTGTTTTTATTCACAATGTTTGTTACCGTTATTATAGCTTTTCCGTTTCAGCACTTCTAATTGTTTTTTCTTTATGAATCTATAGATAAAAGATATAAGTCTTATGATATACTGATAAAAAAAGAAGGGTTTTAGAGGAGGTTTCTATGAATCTTCAGCATTTGAAGTATTTTGATGTCCTTGCTAGAGAAGAACATTATACTCGTTCGAGCAAATTGCTCAACATTACACAGCCAAGCCTCAGTAATGCAATTTCCCTCTTGGAAGATGAGTTAGGTGTCCAACTCTTTGAAAAAAACGGACGAAACGTCGCCCTAACCAAACCAGGAAAAATTTTTCATGAGCATGTTATACGAACATTAGAAAATTTAGATTCCGGCATTGATACAGTAACAAAAATCAGTAAAGGCTTTGGGCATATCAGCTTTGCTTTTTTACAAGTCCTTGGTACCTCTTACGTACCAAAAGTCACTAAACAGTTCCTTGAAGCAAATCCTGAAAAAAAGATTCAATTCGAATTTCATTCAGATAGCGTCAGTACCGAAACAGTTCAAGGATTGAAAACCTTGCGTTATGATCTCGGTATTTGTTCTTACATCATCAATGAACCAACCATTGAATTCGTCCCGATTGCGAGTCAAGAGCTTGTCGTAATCACGGCGTTGAACCATCCTCTGGCACAATTTGATGAAGTCTCTTTGGAAGACTTAGCAGAATATCCTCAGATTATTTTCAGCAAAAAAAGTGCCTTACGTGAAATCATCGATGACCTTTATCAACGCAACAACGTCAGCTATCAAGTTGCTTATGAGGTCAAGATCGATCAAGTGATCGCTGGACTAGTCAGTCAAGGATTGGGGATTGCGATCATTCCCAATATGACGATGCTCGACTCTTTGCCCCTCAAACGTATCAAACTCAAAGACATCAGTTGGGAACGATACTTTTATTTAGCCTATAACAAAGAAACCTACCTGCCGCCTGTTGTCAGTAATTTCAAAGACTTTATTTTGGCCCATGCAGATCCTAAACAGATCGTTTATTGAGTGGCTGGGTGAAAAACAAAGCTTTAGAAATATGAATAAAACTACGTTCCCACCTTCTTTTGGCGTTTTCACTTATTAAAAAACAGACATTCATTAATGGAATGTCTGTTTTTTATTGCTTATTCTATTATCCCTTTTTCTCATGATGAATAATTAAACGAGCTATACTCTCCACATGTTTCACAGATATAGTAATAGTTGCGTTTCTTCTTATTGTAAAGTTTCAACTTCTTCCCATTTTTACAACTCTTGCAATCTTCTAATTCAGTCAAGGTTTTATAATAAAATAACTCACTGATCATTTCTGGATAAAAATGCGCAAGCAGCTCAATCAGCTTTTTCCTGTCAACCAACAGTAAATTCTCACCGGATATTTCTAAAGCTTGATCTGTAAAAAAATGTGTTGTGATGAAAAGCCCATTGGGAAACCCTTTGTCTGGAAAAATCCCTTTAAATGCGGCAACGAGTGGCTTACTGATCCGCTCCGTTGTCTTTTGCGGATTCCAAGCTTTACATTGGACCGCAATTGCCTTTTTATTATTAGAAAAAGCATACACATCAATACCACCATCTTTGTAACCATCGATGTTTTGGACGGTATATCCCATCTTTTGTAAAATACATTCAGCAATATAATTCAAATCCTCAGATTTACAGGTTTCTAATTGAGCCACAATCTTTTTCAATTTTTTCGGGTATGTACGTTCATTATGGTTGCTTAGTTCTGGGAAATTAATGACTTCCTTCTTTTTCTTAAATGAAAACATGTCTCTTCCTTTCTTGATTGTTTTGGATGTGATTAGTTAAAGCATAGCTAGTGAGTGGTTTTTAATTATGTAGAATAGAAACTGGTTCTTAAGAGAGGAAAAATCTACTTTTCTCAAAAAATCGTTTGAATTCGGCGAAATAAGTCAAAATAAGAAACTTATAAACGGATATTATTAATTTAATGATAATTTTATTTAAGTTAAAAGTCAATTGAAGCTTGAATATTCAATAACAATCGAAGGTTAAATCAAATCACTCTTGATCACTGCTTCATTTTAAAAAATTTCTAGATAGGATTCGTTATAGTGCTAATTTCCACATTCTTGTCTTACTGATCTATTGAGTCCTCTTACTTTACTTGTAACAGATTCTGAATGGTTTCTTTCGCTTTAGCAGTTGCGTGTCTATTACCTATAAAAACAAAAAAAGGTTTCCCATGTAAAAGGGAAACCTCTGAAATGTTGTCGAAACAACATTTGCAGTTATTTGTCTTATTCTGCAGCGTTTGTGTCTTTGAGACCGTATTTTTTGTTGAAACGGTCCACACGTCCGTCTGCTTGTGTGAATTTTTGACGTCCAGTGTAGAATGGATGTGAATCAGAAGTTACTTCGACACGGATCAATGGATACGTGTTGCCGTCTTCCCACTCAACAGTTTCTTGAGAATTCTTTGTAGAACCTGATAAGAATTTGAAACCAGTAGTTGAGTCCATGAATACAACTGGATGATAATCTGGATGGATATCTTGTTTCATTTCTTCTTCTCTCCTTTGCCCTGGCTCATTTGCTTCACCAGAGTTGATTTGTCGATTTTACAACATGACTATCTTACCATGTTTGGTTTTTAGATGCAATTATCTTTTTATATTTCTTTTTTGCCGTTTGTCTCCGAAATGGACATCATGAAAAGCCGCTAAAAACTCTTCATTGTTCTTTGTTTTACGCAAGAATTGAATGAATTGTTCTGTGAACTCCAAGGAATCCCCCAACATGTTGTTGCGTAAGCGCCAGGTTTCTTCCAATTGCTCGCTGCTCATCAGCAATTCCTCTTTACGGGTACCAGATTTCTTGATGTCGATCGCTGGGAAGATCCGACGTTCTGCTAAGCTGCGAGAAAGCTGCAGCTCCATATTGCCGGTTCCTTTAAACTCTTCATAGATGACATCATCCATGCGGCTGCCGGTATCCACCAGTGCGGTGGCAAGAATCGTCAAGCTGCCGCCTTCTTCAATATTACGGGCAGCACCAAAAAATTTCTTTGGTTTGTACAAAGCAGCTGGATCGATCCCGCCGCTTAGTGTACGTCCGCTTGGAGGTACCACTAAGTTGTAGGCTCTTGCCAAACGAGTGATACTATCCATCAGAATCACGACATCACGCTTGTCTTCTACCAAACGCATCGCCCGTTCTAGTACCAATTCAGAAACACGGGTATGGTTGCTAGGCTGCAGGTCAAAGGTTGAAGAAACAACATCGCCTTTGACACTGCGTTCCAGATCAGTCACTTCTTCTGGGCGCTCGTCGATCAAAAGAACGATCAATTCCACCTCAGGATAGTTGTCAGTGATCCCATTGGCAATTTCTTTCAAGATACTGGTTTTCCCAGCTTTAGGCGGAGCAACGATCAGTCCCCGTTGTCCAAACCCCACTGGCGACAGCATGTCGATCATCCGCGTAGAAAGGCGTCCTGACGTTGTTTCTAATTTTAAATGACGATTCGGATAAAGCGGCGTCAGCGCTGGAAAATGCGGACGCTCTTTGGCATCTTCTGGATCTTTGCCATTAACAGACTCAACGTGCATCAATCCATAATAGCGCTCAGATTCCTTGGGCGGGCGCGCCTTACCGGCGACTTTATCACCATTACGCAAACTAAACCGACGAATCTGAGAAGAAGAAATATAGATATCTTCTGCACTCGGTCCGTAGTTGATTGGGCGTAAAAAACCGTAGCCTTCTTGGCCTACGATATCCAAGATTCCTTCCATATAAAAGAAGCCTTGTTTTTCCGCCTGCGCCCGTATCACAGCCAATGACAATTCTTTTTTATTCATCTGGCTGTAATAAGGAATTCGAAACTCTTTGGCAAAGGTGTAGATCTCTTTTAAGGTTTTGTTTTCCAACTCTGCCATCGTAAGATAATCGCTCATAATTACTCCTCTATCATTTGAATATCAGCTCCAAGAGCCGTTAGTTTTTCGATGATATGATCATAGCCGCGCAAAATATACTCGACATTAAAGACGCTGGTCGTGCCAGTCGCCATCAATCCGGCAATGACAAGGCAAGCTCCTGCTCGCAAATCAGAAGCGACAACTTCTGCTCCGTGCAATTGACTCGGTCCGCTAACAAAAATCATGTTGCCTTCTGTCGTTGCTTGTGCGCCCATCCGTGCTAATTCAGGAATATGGTTGACCCGTTTGGCGTAAATCGTGTCCATGATCTCCGATGTTCCGTTTGCTTTTAGCAATAATGGTGTGATCGGCTGTTGCAGGTCTGTGGCAAATCCTGGATAAGGATAAGTTTTCACAGTCGCTGGTTTCAAGTCTTTTGAGGGATGCACATAGATTTCATCTTCGCTGATATCCATTCGTACGCCAATTTCTTCCAATTTCGCAATGTAGCTTTCTAAATGCTCATAAATCACATTTTTGACAGTAATGCCTTCCCCCGCTGCTGCGGCTAAAGAAAGGTAGGTTCCTGCTTCGATCCGGTCTGGAATGATGGAATGACGACAACCGTGCAATTCTTCCACGCCTTCGATACGAATTTCATTGGTACCTGCACCTCTGATTTTCGCTCCCATATTATTTAAAAGGGTCGCAACATCAATGATCTCAGGTTCTCGTGCGGCATTTTCAATGATCGTTTTGCCTTTCGCTTTTACTGCTGCCAGCATCACATTGATGGTTGCTCCGATGGAGACCATATCTAGGAAGATTCGTTCGCCAGCCAAGCCTTCTTCTTCGGTACGCAAATACATAGCACCATGTTCATTGGTGACTTTTGCGCCAAGTGCTTCGAAGCCTTTGATATGCAAATCGATTGGTCGCGGGCCTAAGAAGCAGCCGCCAGGCAATCCAACGACGCCTTCACCAAACTTCGCCAACAATGCCCCCATGAAATAGTAAGAAGCTCGTAAACTGTTGATTTTTCCGTTAGGCATCGGGATCGAAACGATGTTTGTCGGATCGATCTCTAGCGTATTGTTTTCAAAATGGGTCTTCACACCCATGATTTCGATAATCTCAATTAATGAGTGCACATCTTGGATGTCAGGCACTCCTTCTAAAATGACCGGTGAATCAGCTAAGATCGCTGCCGGGATCAATGCGACTGCACTGTTTTTTGCGCCGCTAATGGTGACTTCACCTTTTAAGGGACGATTGCCGTTGATGACAATTTTTTTCATGGAATTCCACCTATACTCTTTTTTAATTTATGTGTATCATTCCAATTTTAGCACAGATCACTCAAAGAAAAAAGATGCAGGATATTTTTGATCCCCGCATCAAGAATATTTTCTTGGAAAACAAAAAAACTCTTAGAATCAGTGATTCTAAGAGTTTTGATCTTTGATTAAGATTAAGCTTTACCAGCTGAACCGAACCAGTCGATGTGTTCTTCTGCATCTTTAACGATTGCAGCAACACCTGGTGCTAATAATTTACGAGGGTCGAATCCTTTACCTTCTTTATCTTTGCCAGCTTCGATGTATTCACGAGTTGCTTTAGCAAATGATAATTGGAATTCAGTATTTACGTTTACTTTAGAAACACCCATTGAGATTGCTTTTTCGATTTGGTCTTGAGGAATACCAGAACCACCGTGTAATACTAATGGTACATCAGAACCTACTGCATCAGCGATTGCTTGTAAGTGATCAAAAGCAAGGCCTTTCCAGTTTTCAGGGTATTGACCGTGAATGTTACCAATTCCGCAAGCTAGGTAATCAATACCAGTTGCAACCATTTGTTTACATTCTTCGATGTCAGCTAATTCGCCAGAACCGATGATTCCATCTTCTTCTCCGCCGATTGAACCAACTTCACACTCAACAGAAACGCCTTTTGCGTGTGCTTTTTCGACAACTTCTTTAGCCAATTTCAAGTTTTCTTCAAATGGTAAGTGAGAGCCATCAAACATAACAGAAGTGTAACCAACTTCGATACATTCCATTGCTGCATCATAATCACCGTGGTCTAAGTGGATTGCAACTGGAACAGTGATGTTCATTGAATCAACCAAGTTTGTAACGATGTCTTTAGCAACTTTGTATCCGCCCATATATTTGGCAGCACCCATTGAAGTTTGGATTAGAACTGGCGCTTTTTTCGCTTCAGCAGCTTTTAAAATCGCTTGTGTCCATTCTAAGTTGTTTGTGTTGAATCCGCCGACTGCATATCCGCCTTGACGAGCAGCTTTTAAGAATTCAGCTCCTGATACTACTGGCATAAAAAATTCCTCCTAAGTTTTGAAAAACTTTATTTGTTAAGCAATGCTTAACCGACAATGCTATTTTAGCAAAGATTTGCGGTATTTGCTACTAAAAAGAGGAATTTCTCTTTTCAAAAAAAGATTGCACAAATATAAAAATCCAGCATTTTCATCATCTTTTCTGAAAGTCTACGATTCTGTAAGGTTTTGCTCTTCTGTCTGCGGTCGTTAGATAACAAATCGGCATGTGAAAATTCGAGAAAAATTTCACATATTTTTTCGTTATTTTATCATAATCTTCCAGCAAATCCTTTCTTCTTCTCTTTTGAGCATAAGAATAGCCTTGTGAAAGCGGCTATATTATTATGTAAAAAAGGAGGGATAAAATGAAAAAAGCACTTATTGGATTTTTGGCAGTCATCGGAGTTCTTTTCTTGGCAAGCTGTAGCTCGGGGGCCAAGGAAGAAACCAAAACATTCACAATGGATCAAAATGGGGTTTCGATGGAACTGGTCTTCACTTATGAAGGCGATAAAGTAAAAACTCAGACTGCGAACAATGTCATGCCTTATTCAGCGATCGGGGTAACGACTAAAGAAGAAGCACAGACGGTACTTGATCCGATCGCAGAACAGTATCAGCAAGTCAAAGGGTTGGACTATTCCCTCGACTATACAGATAGTGAAGCGACTGAATCCTTGACCATCAATTATGATGAGTTGGATTATGATTCAGCGAAACAATTGCCTGGGGTTAGTTTCGAAGGAAACACTGAAAATGGGATCAGCATGGAACGTACAGAGGAAATGCTCTTAGACCAAGGGTATAAGCTAAAAGAATAATCCTCTCTAGGCACCAGCAAATCAACATGGGTTTCCCGCTGGCGGATTTCATTCAAACTGTTAGCGAAAAAAATAATGCATCAGCCAGAAACTTCCGGTCGTTTTGACGGAAGTTTTTTGTGTGCAGAAACAGATACCTTCTACCAACGCTCTCGCAAGTTTCAACCTTTTACGGATTATTGGGATGGCGCAACTCAAAAAAACTCCCCATCTTGAGATGAGGAGTTTCGCACATTCATTCCTTGGTTTGCCGCTAGCGATTATTATGCTTGGCGGTTGTCTAATGAAGCTCCAACAAAGGCTTTGATCAAGCGTTGTGGGCGAGTTGGACGAGAAATCAATTCTGGGTGGAATTGGCAACCCACGAAGAATTTGTTTTCTGGGATCTCAACGATCTCAACCAAACGATTGTCTGGTGACACACCTGAGAAGACCATCCCGTTTGCTTCAAAGATTTCACGGTATTTGTTGTTGAATTCATAACGATGACGGTGACGTTCTTGAACAACTTCTTCTCCGTCATAAGCTGCAGCTGTTTTGGTGCCTTTCTTCACTTTACATGGGTACAAGCCTAAGCGCAATGTCCCACCTAAGTTTTCGATGTTTTCTTGGTCAGCCATCAAATCAATGATGTTGTTGGCTGTTTCAGGATCTGTTTCTGCGGAATTGGCATTTTCCAAGCCAACGACATTGCGGGCATATTCCACACAAGCCATTTGCATCCCTAGACAAATCCCTAAGAATGGTACATCGTTTTCCCGAGCATATCGGATCGCTTCGATTTTTCCTTCAATCCCGCGATCACCGAATCCACCAGGAACAAGAATACCGTCTACTTCACCTAAGTAAGAATCCACGTTTTCTCGTGTGATTTCTTGGGCTTTGATCCAATCGATCTCGATGTCTGCATCAAAGGCAAAACCAGAATGTTTCAAGGCTTCGACAACTGATAGATAAGCATCTGGCAATTCCACGTATTTTCCGACTAATGCGATGCGTACTTTTTTCTTCAAATTCAGTACCTTTTCTTCCAATGCTTGCCATTCAGTCATGTCAGCAGCTGGTGCAGTCAGTTTCAAATGATCACACACGATTTGATCCATGCCTTGTGCTTGCAGTGCCAATGGGATCGAATAAAGGGTCTCAACGTCACGAGATTCGATCACGGCTTCTGGTGCCACGTCACAGAATTGGGCCAATTTGTTTTTCGTTGATTGTCCTACGGGTTGTTCTGTACGAACGACCAAGATATTTGGTTGAATCCCCAAGCCGCGCAGTTCCTTCACACTGTGTTGGGTCGGTTTGGTTTTCATTTCGCCCGCTGCTTTCAAATAAGGAATCAGCGTGGTGTGGATGTACATCACATTGTCTGAACCTACGTCTGCTTTCATTTGACGCAAAGCTTCTAGAAATGGCAATGATTCAATATCCCCTACTGTACCGCCGACTTCTGTAATGATCACATCTGAATCAGTCATTTTGGCTGCCCGCATGATTTTTTCTTTGATCTCGTTGGTGATATGCGGGATCACTTGAACAGTCGCGCCTAAGTATTCTCCTTTACGCTCTTTCCGCAAAACTTCTGAATAGATTTTTCCAGTTGTTACATTTGAGTATTTGTTCAAATTGATATCGATAAAGCGTTCATAGTGACCTAAGTCTAAGTCGGTCTCTGCTCCATCATCGGTTACGAATACTTCACCATGTTGGTATGGGCTCATCGTTCCTGGATCGACGTTGATGTACGGATCGAATTTTTGAATCGTTACTTTCAAGCCGCGATTTTTCAACAGACGTCCTAATGATGCTGCTACGATCCCTTTACCAATAGAAGAAACCACACCGCCGGTTACAAAAATATATTTTGTCATAAACTGAAAAACTCCTTTAATCTATTTTACAGGAAAAGCATTTAGAAAATAATAAAAGCTCCCTATCCATAAATGAATAGGGAGCGAAAATTCTAAATCACTTTCTGACTCTTGTAAAGAGTGCCCAAACAGAATGATACATTCTCACCTAGCAAATGTCAAGAAAACTTTATCTGATTTTTTCAGAAAGAAAACGAGGTTTCCAGACAAAGCGCTTTACTTATCGATACAGCTGGTTCCTTCTTTTTCTCGACTAAATTCTATGGTTATTCTTTCTTAAACAACCTTCATGTTTTCTGCACAACTTTTTGCAAATTTTTCATTGCTTCTTACGAAATCGTTGAACTCTCTTTGGCATAATACAAAGTGTAGATGAAGTCTGGCGCTTTACTCGTTTTGGTAAAAATGATCGGAACGTATTTCTGGTTATTTTTGGCAAAGACGAGGTGCAGGTTCGATTCCTGCCTTCTACGCTAAGATAATTTTTCTTTTGCAGGATAGAGGCAGCTATCCTGCTATTTTTTTGTTATAAATCGTCACTGTCTTCTGAAAAGCATGTAATTCCCTTCAAAAGCTGATTGTTTTTTTCCGATTCCTTTGAGAAAATAAGCACAACTCAATCGATTAATTTAACGTTTTCTCGATTTTTTTCGATTTTTTTAGTTGAAAGATGTTCACTTTTTTTACTTTCAGTTGTTGTATTGTTAAGGAGGGGGAAAAATGCGTTTGGATGCTTACGAACATTATTTACTGCAGTTAACGAATGACTTGGTTCATTACCTGCAGTCCCTCGGCGCTTCACAACAGGATGCCGAAGATATTGCTCAAGAAGCAGTTGTTAAAATCCTTGAAATCGATTCGGTCTTATCCGCAGAAGCGATTCGTCCGTGGCTGTTTCGTGTGGGGATCAATGGTTACTTTACGTTGTATAAACAAACAAAGCGACGGCGAGAAATCGTCAGGCAGTATTTGCCAGTGACTGCTTCTAGTATCAACTGGCAAGAAACTGATGATGATCTTTATGAGGCACTTCAAGAATTACCCGTTTCTACCTCCACCCTTTTGATCATGAAGTATGCAGAAAATTTGAGCTTAAAAGAAATAAGCTTCTTACTGAATCGCTCGGAAGATAGTATCAAAACAGCATTATATCGAGGAAGAAAACAACTGAAAAAACGAATGGAGGAAAAGAAACATGGCTATTAAAGAGCAAGATTTTAAAAAAATCGTGAAAAAAGCTCGGCTAAAAAACACACGTAGGACAATTGTTATTGCTGTACTGTCTTTGTTCGTATTGATTGGTCTACCAGGGGGGCTTTATTTAAACTATTACAATTATGGTCCTTTTCGAGGAGAAAAAATAGCGGGTGTTCCAGATAATCATCTAGTTCAAGTCGAAAATCAAATGGATCTTTCCAGACTGTTATTTGATTTTGGTTCGCAGCTAAAATTTAATACCCAAGCTCAAGCGATGACGGTTTACTTTGATCACTATCACAAAGGTGAGAAAACAACCCACAAGTTGATTGCTTCCTTAATGACAGATACCAAAAGCAATTATAACGGTTATTTAACGATTGGCATTTCTAAAGGGGAAAAAAAGCTGCTCGTAAACTTATCTTCCAATGGCGGAGCATCAGAAACAACGACAGATCTTACGGAATATCAGTATATTTCTCTTGGAGAAGACAAAGATCTTCCCGGGGGAGCAATCTACCACATTGAAGAAGATCCCCTAGAAATCAAAAAAAATGTTGAGATTCCTTTGATTTATATTGCACAAGGTGGCGACCTAAAATTATATGATATGATGGAAAATAACTTGTCCGAAGAAAATTTAAAAAGCGTTGAAAACGTCTATTACATTTACTTAATAGTAGAATAACGAAAAAAGACCAGTTCAAAATGCCTGAGCTGGTCTTTAGTCTATCACACTGTCGATTAATTCCGACGGTTGTTATTACCAAATAAAATAATCAAACGTAAGAGCTGCAATAAGGTTGCTACGGCAGCTGCGACATACGTCAACGCTGCGGCGAAGAGCACTCTTCTTGCTTGTGGTACTTCATCTTCTGTTAACAAGCCACCATCTGCCAAAATACGGATCGCCCGTTTTGAGGCATCGAACTCGACTGGCAAGGTCACTAATTGGAAAATAAACGCCAATGAGAAAGCCAACAAGCCTAAGTTGATCAGAAACGATCCTCGTAATAGGACCCCAATCAAAATCAATGGGATCGAGATGCTGGTTCCGATATTAGCGATCGGTACGATCGCATGACGCAAACGCAAAGGAAAATAACCTTTGGCATCTTGGACTGCGTGTCCACACTCATGAGCCGCAACACCGATTGCTGCTACCGAAGTTGATTGTGCAGTAGATTGCGATAAACTCAGCATTTTGTTGCCAGAATTGTAATTATCCGTCAAATCACCAGCGATCGCTTGCACACCCACATTATTGATTCCTTGGCTTTGCAAGATGTACTGCGCCGCTTTTGTGCCGGTAATATTATTTTTACTTCTGACTTTGTCATATTTGTTAAAGGTACTTTTGACGTACGCTGACGCTGCTAGTGAAATCACCATACCGATAATTACAAGAATGAAAGTCGGGTCATAAAAAAAGCCGAACCCGTATCCGCCCATACCATACACGATAAAATTCCCCCTTTTAATCTTTGACCTTATTTTACCATTAAAGTGGTGAAAAAATTATGAAGATGACTGGAAGATTTTGTTTTTAACCTTTTTTTACAAATTCTGATTTTAGTTTCATTGCGCCGAAGCCATCGATCTTGCAATCAATGTTGTGGTCGCCTTCGACTAATTTGATGTTTTTCACTTTCGTTCCTTGTTTGATGGCGCCAGATGCGCCTTTGACTTTCAAGTCTTTGATGACCGTTACTGTATCGCCATCGACTAAAATATTGCCGTTGGCATCTTTATATACGGGTGCTTCTTCCATCGCTTGTTGCTCTTGCCATTCGTTTCCGCATTCAGGACAAACAAACAGCCCGCGGTCTTCATAAGCGTATTCAGATTGGCAATTTGGACAGTTAGGAATTTGAGTCATAGTGTTGCTCCTTTGATTGATAATAGTCGTATTGTTCACTATCGAACAATACTAAGCATACAAAAAAAACCACCTTTAATCAATAAGAATTATCGAAGTGATTCTCTACCACAAAACACTAAACGTATACTAAGAAAAAATTGCCGCTGCAACAGCTGACAACTAAGGAGCATTTCTGCATGTGCAAAAACGCCCCTCAATCATGACTTATTCAACTCATTTGCGCCAAAATGGATCAATCTGTCACACAGTCAAATTCTCATCTAAAATCAAGCCTTCAGATACCATAACCGCATCGCCGATCAATTCTAATGCGCCCTGATCAACATCAACTTCTACCGTTAACTCGCCACCTAACACGTGCAGCAAGACATTCGCTGCCGCTTGCTGGTGACGTTTGGTCACGACATACGCAGTGGCACCAGAACCTGTGCCGCACGCATAGGTAAAACCTTCCACCCCTCGTTCATACGTGCGAACGATCAGATCACCCTTGTCATCTTCTTCATAGAAATTGACATTCGCCCCTTTTGGGAAAACCTCCCAATAGCGTATCTCTTTGGCAAGTTCAGCCAGCTGTTCCAACTCAGTTTCTGCCAGACCAGGATAGTGAACCACCGCATGAGGGATTCCTGGATCACCCAATTCCACATAGTCCACGAAAGAAACCATTGGATTCGGGTACGCTTGATCAAATGTAGTCACGGTCGGTGGATTCAAGGTTACTTTGTAGTGTTTTGCCGACAAGCGCCATGCGGGGACATCGCCAGCAACTGTTTCGATGGTCATCTGCTCGCCAGCAATTCCCTTCTCAAAGGCATAACGGGCAATACAGCGAGCGCCGTTGCCGCACATTTCTGCTTCGGTCCCATCAGCATTGTAAAACCGCATCCGAAAATCAGCGGTTCCTGTGGGAAAATCCACTGCCATGACTGCATCCGCGCCAACAGAAAATTTCCGATGGCAAACCTGAGCAGCAAATTGCGACAGTTGTTCATGGGAGAATTTCAATGTGCGGTTATCGATTACGATAAAATCATTTCCTGCACCTTGCATTTTTGTATAAGGAATCGTCATGTTGTCACCTGCTTTTCAAAATTTTACTTGCTGGAAGCTCCCTCTTTTAGAAACGAAGGAACCACTTCATTTTGCAGCATTTGCTCGTAGGACTGTCGTTTAACGGCTAATTCCGCTTGGCCGTTTTCCACAAAGACGACTGCAGGAATCTGTAAATTATTGTAGCTGCTGGCCATCGAATAGCCATAAGCTCCTGTTGCGAACGTAGCAAACAGATCCCCAGTTTCAACGGGCGGTAATGCAAGATCTTTTACTAAGATGTCCGTGCTCTCACAAGCTTTGCCAGAAATGGTGACCTTTTGTGTCGCAGCTTCGGAAGCGCGGTTGGCTAAGATCCCAGTGTAAGTTGCCTGATAAAGACCAGGACGAATATTGTCTGTCATGCCACCGTCAATGCTGGCGTATGTTCTGATTCCTGGCAATGTCTTGATACTGCCGATGGTGTGCAAACTGATACCTGCTTCTGCGACGATACTGCGCCCAGGTTCAATAACGATGGTCGGGCGTTCGCTCTGGTGCTGCGCATAAAAGGCGTCGATTTTTTCCATCACAGGATCTAAAAAGTAGCTGTAGGGTTGGCGAATATCTGCATCTGTGTATCGAACGCCAAAGCCGCCGCCAACATTTAGTTCTTTGATCCAATAATCAAAGCGTTCATGAATGGTTTGGACAAGGGCCAAAGCCGCATCAACTGCCGCTAGATGTGAGCGATTGTCCGACAATTGACTGCCGACATGAAAATGCAGGCCATAGAAATCCAATTCAGGTGCTTGAATCACTTCTTCCACTAACGGAAATAAGATTTCTTCATCTAAAGGAATCCCGAATTTCGAATCTTTTTGTCCGGTCGAGATAAATTGATGGGTGCTGACCGAAACCTCGGGTGTGATGCGCAACAAAATTTTAGCAACGACTTGCTTTTCTTGACATAACGCGCGGATCAAGCCGACTTCTTGAATGCCATCAACGATGATCCGTCCTACGCCATAATCAAGGGCAGCTGCTAATTCTTCAATCGATTTATTATTCCCGTTAAACTCGATGTGTTCTGCTGGAAAATCAGCTTGGATTGCTGTATACAGCTCTCCACCGCTAACCACGTCTAATGAGAGTCCTTCTGACTTGATCACTTGCAGCATTGCTGTGGTGCAGAAAGCTTTAGCGGCATAGGCTGCCCGTGTCTTGCTGTAGCGCGTCAAAAACTGCGCCTGAATCTTTTGGCATTCTTCGCGAATCTCCGAAACGGAATACACGTAAAGGGGGGTTCCGAAGGTTTTTGCCAGCTCAACGGTATCACAACCGTCAATGTATAAGTGATTGTTCTTGATTTCTTTTGCCATCGCTTTACTCCTTGTCTGTTGGCTCGTTCAACGCCTCGATCAAACGAACGTAGCATTCGATGCCTTGCAATAGATTTTTTTCGTCAAAATTCATTTTGCTGCTGTGTAAAGGGTGGACATAGCCTTTTTCTTCATTTCGGGTACCCACAAAGAAAAAGACACCTGGGATCTCCTTTTGGTACATCGAAAAATCCTCTGCCAACATATATGGTGGTGTTTCTCGGTAGCTCTCCCCGACCACTTTTTCCAACACTTCCACCATCTCAGGATCATTGTCCACGACACGATAAAGATGTTCGAATTCGACATCCGCCGTGCAATCATATCCTTTGGCGATTTCTTGTGCGACGGTGGTGATTCTGCGCGTCATCGTTTCATAGACTTCATCTTCAAACGCCCGCATCGTTCCTTTTAAAACGACCTTACCGGGAATGATATTTTCCGCATCTCCCCCATGGATCTTCCCAAAAGTGATGACCCCAGCAGAAAGCGGGCTGATATTGCGTGAAATGATCGAATGCAATCCTTGAATAATCGCAGCCGCGGCTAAAATGGCATCATGTCCTTGATGAGGCTGGGCACCATGGGCACTCGTGCCGTTGATCGTTAGATTGATCTCGCCGTTACGGGCCATCATCGGACCTTTCCGGCTCGCAATGACTCCTTCGGGAAAGTCTGGGAAGACATGCAGCCCCACGATTTTTTCCACGCCAAAATCTCGTAAGATGCCTTCATCGATCATCAATTGAGCGCCACCGGGGCTTTCCTCGGCTGGTTGGAAAATCAAAACGATCGTTCCACGAATCACTTCAGGATGTGTTGCCAAATATTTAGCAAACCCTAGCATCGTTGCCATATGGCCGTCATGACCGCAGGCATGCATTTTCCCTTCATGTTTGGAAACAAAGGAAACACCTGTCTCTTCTTTGATCGGTAGTGCATCGATATCCGTTCGAAAGGCCAGCGTCTTTCCTGGGCGATCGCTGCGAAAGACCGCAATCAAGCCGGTTTCAATCACTGGATAGATTTCTTTGATCCCAAAGGATTGCAACTGACGCAGCAAGTATTCCTTTGTTTTGAACTCAGTTAACCCTAATTCAGGGATTGTATGTAATTCACGACGAAAACGAACCACGTCTTCGGTTAATTCTTTGACTGCTTGCGATACTTGCATGTTAAAACACCTTTCTATTCATTCCTTTTAAAAATATCCATAAAAACCAACGAATATTCAGTTTTTCATTGATATTGTTTAATATTATAGTATATAATTCGAATAATCTATAGTATAAATTGTCGAAATGTTTCGATTTTTATTGAAAAATTTACCCCTCGTTTTGGTACACTTATACGTAGAGTTACGAAAAATAAATTGGTTGAAAGGATGTGTCGTAGTTTGACAATATTCAAAGGTTCTGGCGTTGCGTTGATCACCCCTATGCTTCAAGATGGTTCGGTGGATTTCGATAAGCTGAAGGAGTTAGCGGAGTGGCATGTGCAGCAAGGAACGAATGCAATCATTGCATGCGGTACGACCGGTGAAGCATCCACGTTAGACGATGAAGAACATATCGCGGTGATCGAAGCGGTGGTAAAACAAGTTGCTGGTCGAATCCCCGTCATCGGCGGAACAGGCTCCAACAACACCCAACATGGGATCCATCTTTCAAAAGAAGCACAGCGCGTTGGTGCTGACGCATTATTGGTTGTAACACCCTACTACAACAAAGCGACCAAGAAAAGTTTAGTCGCTCACTATGAAGCAATCTGTCAAAGCGTTGAACTGCCAGTGATCTTATACTCCGTCAGCTCAAGAACCGGCTTAAATTTAACACCTGAAGCTGTGGCAGAACTGAAAAAAATCCCTAATATCAAAGGCATCAAAGAAGCCAGCGGCGACATTTCGCAAATCGCAGAAATCGCTCGTCTTGCGGATGATGACTTTGCTATCTACTCAGGAAATGACGATCAAGTAACCCCAATTCTAGCTTTAGGTGGCTCTGGCGTGATTTCAACGATCGGCAATATCGCTCCGAAACAAACGGCACAACTCGTTGCTGATTTCTTAAATGGTGATGTAAAAGCCGCCATCAAAGAGCAATTGCGACAAAAACCGTTGATCGATGCGATTTTCAGTGAAGTAAATCCTGTGCCGATCAAAGCAGCGGTCTCCTTGCTAGGCAAATGCGAATTGCATTATCGTTTGCCTTTGGGTGTCCCAGAAGATGCGACCCTCGTTCATTTAGAAGAAGAAATGACCAATTACGGATTGCTGTAAGGAGGAGTTTTTGGTGAAACAGATTTTATTAAGCGGTGCAAACGGTCGTATGGGCAAAGTGTTGCAAAGCCTGATCGCAAAGCACCCTCAGTTAGAAGTGGCCGCCGGATTGGATCGTACCGAGCAATTAGATGGTCCCTTTCCAATCTATGATCGTCCAGAAAAAATCACGCAGCCGATCGATTTGGTGATTGATTTTTCTCATTATAGCAATGTCCCTGCCTTATTGAACTATTGTGTCGAACAGCAGCTGCCTATCGTGGTTGCTACAACTGGTTTGACGGAAGACACGCAGATGATGCTGCCGTTGGCTGCTAAAGTGATCCCAGTTTTCTATTCTGCCAATATGTCGTTGGGGATCAATGTACTGATCAAAGCACTACAAAGTATCACCCCCGCATTAGAAGCTGACTTTGACATTGAGATCATCGAAAAGCATCATAATCAAAAACTCGATGCACCAAGTGGTACAGCTTTGCTGTTGGCAGATAGTATCAATGACAGCTGCGAAACGAAAAAAGAGTATCTCTACGGGCGTGAAGGCAGTGATCTAGTAAATGACCGCAAGCAGATGGGCATCCATGCCGTTCGCGGTGGAACGATTCCTGGAGAACACATTGTCATCTACGCTGGGCAGGATGAAATCATTGAATTAAAACACACAGCGCTCTCCCGCGAAATCTTCGCCAATGGTGCGCTAAAAGCAGCGGAATTTTTAGCCAACCAACCAGCTGGTTTTTATTCCATGCAAAATCTAATCGACAAGTAAAGGTGGTCTCTCATGACAGAATTACAATTTTCCGATCCTTATCAATTAGCAAAATACATCAAAGAAGCAAATAAACAAACACCTGTAAAAGTCTATATCAATGGAGATCTTAGTAACGTCCAAGCAGATGGCATCCAATTGTTTGGTAACGGCACTTTCTATTTCGTGGTTGGTGACAGTCAAAAAGTGGCTGAGTTTTTAACCGCGCATCAAGACAAAATCACCGATCACTATCTGGAAAATGATCGCCGCAACTCAGCAATCCCTTTATTGGACTTGACGAAAGTCGATGCCCGTATCGAACCAGGTGCCTTTATCCGTGACCAAGCCATCATTGAAAAAAATGCCGTTATCATGATGGGGGCCGTGATCAACATTGGTGCCGTCGTTGGTGAAGAAACCATGATCGACATGGGTGCGATTTTAGGCGCCCGAGCAACCGTTGGGAAAAAAGCCCATATTGGCGCTGGTGCTGTCTTGGCTGGCGTTCTTGAGCCACCTTCAGCAAGCCCAGTCATCATTGAAGACAATGTTTTGATCGGTGCAAATGCCGTCGTCCTTGAAGGCGTCCGTGTCGGCGAAGGTGCAGTC
The DNA here is from genome assembly GCF_050542975.1 of Enterococcus sp. DIV1368d. NCBI lineage: Bacteria > Bacillati > Bacillota > Bacilli > Lactobacillales > Enterococcaceae > Enterococcus > Enterococcus sp. DIV1368d. The sequence continues at coordinate 2,936,081 of NZ_CP172939.1, forward strand.
GTCGCTGCCGGTTCTGTGGTAACGGAAGATGTCCCTGCTGGAGCAGTCGTTGCTGGCTCACCAGCCAAAGTCATCAAAATGAAAGACGAGAAAACGAAAAGCAAAACCGAATTTTTAGACGATCTACGGGGCTAAACCGCGCTTTTCTCAAAAATAAACAAAAAAACGCAGTGCGGGTTCAGTGATGAGCCTGCGCTGCGTTTTGTCTAAAAAAGGGCGTGCCGAAAGCTTTTGGCACGCCCTTTTTCTATTGGTAAATGTTCTTGTAAAAGTGTTTATTCTGCTTGAAATTCTTTGATCGCTGCTTGGATCTCTTGATAGATTAGGGCAACTTCTTCAAGGTCTTTTGCGTTTGCTCCACTGGCAAGGGGATGTCCGCCGCCATGATGGCGTTTGGCGATCTCATTGATCACTGGACCTTTCGAACGCATCCGCACCCGATAATAGCCTTCTGGTTGTTCGACAAAGATCGCCCAAGCCATCACTTCGTCGATTTTCCCTGGTAAGGAAACGACTGCTGAGGTTTCCGAATCCACTACGCCAAAACGCTGCTGCAATTCTTGTGATAGGATCACTTTGCCAGCACCAATCTCATCGATCTCGATGTTTTCGTAGACATACCCTGAAAGGCGAGCAACACTGCGAGAGACTTGATCCAATTGCCGATTGATCTTCGGTGCATCAAAACCGTAATCCAATAGTTCAGCCGCTAAGCGCAGCGTTGTCGCTGTCGTTGCCGGATATAAAAACCGTCCAGTATCACCAACGATGCCCGCATACAGCAGACGAGCCGCTTCTTGTGTCATCGTCAGCTCGTTTTGAAACATTTGCCAAAACGAAACGATCATCTCACTACAGCTGCTGGCTTTCGTATTGACCCAGACCAGCTCTCCGTAAGGTTCATCATTAGGGTGATGATCGATTTTGATCAATTTCGCCCCTTGATCATAGCGTTGGTCACTGACCCGTGGTGCATTGGCCGTATCTGTAACGATCACTAGTGCCCCTTTATACAAATCATCAGGGATCGTCTGCATCAGCGCCAAGTAATCCAATCCTTCAACGGGTCCGCCGACTTGATAGATTTCTTTTTTTGGAAAACTAGCTCGTAAAATTTCTGCCAACCCTACTTGTGATCCTAATGCATCTGGATCAGGGCGTTGGTGCCGATGGATAATGATTCGGTCGAATGCTTTGATTGTTGCAAGTATTTCTTCTTGTACCTTCATGAATGGTCTCAACTTTCTCTCTAAAATTTTTCCATAAGTGCCGTTTTCGATGATTTATGGGCGTTCCATTACTTGGCATACCACGATCGCTTTTGCCACTAAGGAATTTTCGATCGATACTTCGATATCGATTTTCGCCGAACGTCGCCCCAGTTCTAGAATCTTCGGTTGAATGATGATCTCGCTTTCTAATTGGATCAAACGGAAGTAATGCAGATTGACTTGCTCGATCCAGCTATTGCGTCGTTGATTCAACTGCATGGTGCGTTTCGCCGTATTAGCGATCACTTCACTCAAGACACCAAAAGAGATCGTTCCGACTTCATTGACCATTTGAGGCGTCACCGCAAAGCTGAAATGTGGCTGCGGCAATTTGTTCCCTTCAAAATCTTGTTCGATGACTTGCATCTGTCCCGAGATTTGGTCTGAAATCGTATCTGAAATTTGTGTTTGTCGTTGGACCATCTGCATCGCTTTCATGATGTCTTGGCGTGTAACGATCCCAATCAAAGAAAGGTCATCTGCTACGACGGGCATCACTTCTAAGCCATCCCAAATCATCTGATGGCTGGCAGAGGCCACACTCATCTCTTTTTTTACGACCCGTGGTTCCCGGGTCATGATTCGTTCGATGATCTGCGTATCAGGCTTTTCTAAGACATCTTTGGCTGTGATGATCCCAACGACCCGCATATTCTTGTTGACGACTGGATAGCGGGAGTGGTTGGTAGACTCCGAAAGCAGTTTGTAATCCTTGACCGTATCAAAGGTGTGCAGATACTTGGTTTTTTCCAATGGCATATAAATGTCACTCACCAGCATGATGTCCTTTTTGATCAGCTGGTCGCTCAAGGCACGGTTGATCATCGTTGCCACGGTAAAGGTGTCATAGGTCGTTTGTAAAATCGGCAGCTCCAATTCGTCTGCTAAGCGACAGATTTCCTCTGAGGTTTCAAAGCCCCCCGTGATCAAGACGGCTGCGCCATCTTCCAGTGCCAACTTGTGGACTTCGTTACGGTTTCCGACGATCACTAAGGAACCAGGTGTGATGTAGCGTTCCATTGCCGATTCCTTCATGGCGCCGATAACAAATTTGTTCAAGTCTTTGTCTAAACCGGCTGCGCCGCCCAAAACATCGCCTTCAATGATTTGGACGACTTCGCCGAAAGTTAGTTTTTCAATGTGTTTCTTTAGTTTCCGTTCAATCCGAATGGTTCCCACACGTTGGATCGTTGAAACCAAGCCGATATTTTCCGCATCTTTGATCGCCCGATAGGCTGTTCCTTCACTGACATTCAAGTCTTTTGCGATTCCCCGCACCGAGATGCGATCGCCTACAGGCAGATTCTCGATATGCGCTAAAATCAAGTCGTGTTTTGTCGCCATAATTATCCCCTATTCCTACTACGAATCTTCCTGTTGCTTAAACTTCTATTGTCTCACCGACTGCAAGGATCTGGCCCACACCTGCCGGCAATAAATTCACGAAGGTTTGCGGATCTTGCTTGATCATTGGAAACGTATTGTAATGGATCGGTACTACTTTGCTCGCGTTTAACAGCGCCGCTGCTGTTGCAGCATCTTGAACGCCCATCGTAAAATTATCCCCGATCGGTAAAAACGCCACATCGATGTCGAAACGTTCACCGATCATCGCCATATCGCTAAAGAGGGCAGTATCGCCAGCGTGGTAGATGGTTTTGCCTTCTGCTTCTAAAATGATCCCCACTGGATTGCCCATATAGATCATCGTTCCGTCTTCTTCAAGACCAGAGCTGTGTTTCGCTTCCACCATTGAGATTTTGCCAAACGGGAACTCAAAAGAGCCTCCCATATTCATGCCATGCGTCTCAGTAACGCCTTTGCGGGCTGCATAGCGGCAAATTTCAACGACACTGATCACTGGTGCTTCATTTCTTTTGGCGATCGGCACCATGTCCCCAATATGATCGCTATGACCATGCGTGATCAAAAGCCAATCGGTTTCCACTGTGTCTGCATCCAAATCAGTCAGAGCATTTCCAGTAATAAAAGGGTCAAACAACAATTTTTGGCCATCCGCTAATTGGATAGCAAGCACCGAGTGTCCGTGATACGTAAGTTTCATACAACATTCCCCTTTCCATCTAAGTAATACAGTCTAATATTTTTCATTATAACAGATAACACCAGAAATCCAAAAGCACAAATTCTGGCAGCTTTATTACATCCGTCCTTTTTCTGGTTCTTGTCAAGAAAAATAAAAAAACTGTTCTACCCTTTCTGAATAAGGAATAGAACAGTTCGACCTGATGACTTCAAGCGATCATAGCGTTTTCTTACGTCCACCTTGTTTATAGATGCGCCAGACTGTTAAGAATAACGCCGTGATACAAAGAAGGAACGCCCCAAAGAAGGTGATTTTCATGCCATAGGCAAAAATATCTGCCCGACCTGCGATATAGGTCGTCACATGCTTCCCATAGGCTTGACTCATTGCGGCATAAAGAATCGTCGTTGCTAAGGATATCCCTAAGACCATGCCCAAGTTACGGGCAAAGGAATTTAGACTACCTGCCACCCCAAGATTTTCTTTGGTGACGCTGCTCATCACCATCGTATTGTTGGGGGATTGGAACAACGAATTGCCTAACCCCATGATGGCAGTAGCGACGACATAGTACCAAATCGGCGTATGCTGATTCATAAACATATACATCAGCTGAGTGATGGACAGCAACGCTAAGCCAGCTAAGACCAAGATCTCCGGTCCTACACGGTCCGTCAAATAGCCGCTAAGTGGTGAACCGATGACCATCATCAAAGGAAAGACCATCATCAGCATTCCTGCCACACTCGGCGTTAAGCCTCGGGCACTTTGCAAGTAAAAGGGAATCACAACATTGACAAAAAAGTTTGCAGAAAAGATCAGCAGCGCCGTGATCAGGCTCATGGTGAAAATTCTATTACGAAAGATTCCAAAGGTAATCAGCGGTTTGCTCACACGCGCTTCTACTCGCAAAAAGACGATGAATGCCACTAAGGCGATCCCCACCAGTAGCAGTGGTAGCCACGTTAAAAAGCCACGCTCTTGTCCAAGAAAAATGCCGCCGAAGAAGCTGATAATTGCAATTGAAAACAGCACAAACCCAGTTTTATCGATGGAGTCATGACTCATAGTGATATCTTTTGGCAACACCTTTTCTCCAGCAATCATTGTCAGAATACCGACTGGAACATTGATCCAAAAAATAAACGGCCAAGAAAAATGCGCCAAAATCACTCCGCCTAATCCAGGACCGGCGATGGATCCTAACGAAACAAAGGCACCAATCATCCCTAAGGCGCGTCCTCGTTCACTCATAGGAAAAACTTCAGTAATGATTCCGGTATTTGTCGCCATCGTCATGCTGGCACCGATCGCTTGCACGACTCGGGCAAATAACAGAAACGCTAAGGAATGATTAAACCCGCATAACAGCGAACCGATAATAAAAATTAGCATCCCCAAGCGGAATACTTTGATCTTGCCCCAACTATCCCCTACCTTACCGAATAACAAAAGGCAGGCACAAACGATCATCAAGTAGACGGATACGACCCACTCCGCTTGATTCATAGGGACACCCATATCTGCCGAGATCGTCGGCAAAGCGATATTTACGATACTCCCATCCAGTGTTGACATAAAGGTAAACATCGAAACAGCAATGAGAATCCACCACTTTCTCTGTTGTACTACGGGATTTTCTTGATAACTATTCACAAATCGACCATCCTCTCTTTGCTTGTTTTGTTCCTCTAGTCTTAGGGGGACAACTTTGTATTATTGATCGAAATCCATTCGCCGTCAATCCTTATCTGCTCATCACGACCAAAATAAGGGTCATTTTGTAAAAAAACCGCCACCTGTTTTCTTACATAAAAAAAGACAAAAGCTTCGGTGAAAAGAAATCGGCCGTCAAACGGCTATTCTTTCACCTGCTTTTGTCAGTAGGTCAAAACGAATTATTTACGGTTGCGATTTCTTTGGCTTGATTCCATGATGACCGGCAAGATGACGGGACGGCGTTTGGTTTGTTCAAACAAGAAACGACTCAAACGATCACGGATATCTTGTTTCAATTTGCTCCATTCAAACTCTTCATCATGAAGGTGTTTTTCTACGATTTCTTCCACGATCTCGCCACTTTCACGAATCAGATCGCGGCTGGCTTTCACATAGACGAATCCGCGAGAAGTGATTTGTGGTGCAGAAATAATTTTCTTTTCGCGACGATTGATCGTCACTACCGCAACGAAGATTCCGTCTTCAGATAAGACTTTGCGGTCTCGCAGGACGATATTCCCAATGTCACCGACACCGATCCCATCGATCATGACGTTTTCAGCTGGAACCGCACCTGCGGCAAGCATTTCGCCTTTTTTGTATTCTAATACATCCCCACGAGCAGTAATGAAGATATTTTTCATCGGAATCCCGACTTCTTGCGCCAAGTCCACATGGGCGGCTAATTGGCGGTACTCGCCTTGAATAGGGATAAAATACTTCGGTTTCATCATATTCAACATCAGCTGCAGATCATTCGGGTTGGCATGACCAGAAACACGGAAATTATCCGAGATCTGTTTTACGGTACCGCCAGCGCGATAGATGATATCTTCCGTTTTCGCAACCACAGTTTCCATTGCCGTTGTCGGCGTCGTTGTGATGTAAACAAGATCTCCTTCTTTGATGCGCAGCGTCCGGTGAGAGCCGTTGGCCATTTTTTGCAACGCTTTGATTGGTTCACCCATACGACCTGTTTCTAAAATCAGCAACTGTTCGTCTGAGTATTTTTTCATTTCTTTTTGGGTGATCAGCAAGTCTTCGGCAGGTAATTTTAATTTCCCTAACTTCATGGCCGTTTTGATGATCCGACCAAAATCTTGCCCGGTCAAAACGACTTTGCGATCAGAACGAAACGCCGCATCTAATACTTGTTGCACCCGTTGCAAATTGCTGGCAACACTAGCGACGATGATTCGACCTTCCCAATAACGGATATTGTCGTAAACTTCATCTTGGATCGTCAATTCAGAAGCGATCGGCGTTGGATTTTCGGCATTTGAAGACGTGCTTAGTAAGGCTAAGACTCCTTCTTTTCCAATTTCCGCTAAGCGGCCAAAATCGGTTTGATACATAGGGATCGCTGTTTGGTCAAACTTGAAATCTCCTGTATAAACGATATTGCCAGCTTCTGTTTTGACGCTGATCCCAACAGAATCAGGGATGGAGTGGGTCGTACGGAAAAAGCTGATGGTCGCATGACCAAAGTCGATCTCCGAATGTTCATCGATCACATGAAAATCTTTGAAGCGCTTGGTAGCTTCATTTTTATTCACGGTCAATTTTGCTAGTTCGATCGTTAACTCGGTCCCAAAGACCGGTACTTGGATATTCTCCAAGAAATAAGGCAATGCACCAATCGCATCTGCATGCCCATGGGTCAAGAAGACACCCGCCACACGGTCGGCATTTTCTTCTAAATATGTGAAGTCTGGAATCACTGTATCGATCCCCAATAATTCATTTTCTGGATAACGGACACCGCAATCCAGCACAAATATATCCTCGCCAACTTCAGCAATGTACATGTTCTTTCCGTTTTCGCGTACACCGCCAAGAGGAATGATTTTTATCGTTTCCACTTTTATTCACCTCTTAATTTTTTTCTACTGTATTATTTCCCAAGCATAAGCCGTCCCTAGTATTATACAACAAAAATAACAATAATACTTGTAATCTGTCGCAAAATCTCGTAACAATAAGGTTTTCTGTTAGCGCATCGATACAAAATAGCGCAAACATTCGCAATAAAATGCAACTAAAGGGTAGTCAAAGGAATTCAAAAATGCGGGCATGCATCCATAGATTTTTTGAAATTTTTACATAGTTACATTTTCTGTTCGCTTTACAAACAGAACAAACGTTCGTATAATCGTGGCAAGGAGTGATTAACATGCAGATACCTTTAGCGAACCAAAGTACATATGCTTTTGAACGCTATTACTACGAATTTATCGAAAGAATGGGTCCGGCTCACTTGCTATACGATCAGTTCGCTCGAACAATGGATACTACTGGAAAACCATATTTTACGGTTCCCTCAAGCTACTCAAAATACCCTGAAGTTCTAGCCTTCGTATTTAAGAAAGACGGAGAAAATTATCTGTTTGATCACGTTAGAACGCAAGAAAAGATTCTTAGAAAATACGATCCTAGTATAATATACAAACCAGGCGGAAACTGATATGAATTTAATAACCATGTATGAACAAGGCTATATACATCTGTCAGAGTTTATAAATGAATTTCCTGATTCGATTTCCGAATCACAGGAATGCTTATACGGCGTAAAATGTGTCGAGTTTTATGTGGCTGTCACACTAGGCAAAACGGATTGTCGCTATTATGTACAATGCTATGGAGGCGATTGTTATGAAATCGATGAAAGGCTATGTATCCAAGATACGTGTGTTGAAGATGAGCAAGGCCCCTTTGGTGCAGTTCTCGCTTAACAAATTTAACTGCTTGATTGCTGCACACAGTTTGAACTTTTCGGTAGATGCAGATGAAGGAATGCAGGTCGTGGTCGCTGGTGAGTATAACGATCGCAAACAGTTTGTTGTAAAGAAGTATTCGGTGGTTGGCAAGACGAAGATTATGATTGAATTTGAAGCAATTAATAAAACACATCACCTTTCCTAAAATAAAAATAAGATAATATCCCCCTTGCTCAGATGGCAAGGGGGATAAAGCTAATATAAATCGGAAGTGAAAAAGCCCATGGCGCTGTTAATTTGATCTCTACTATCGCCCGTCTTCTCAAAACCCATTTTTTTATAAAAGCCAACCGCACTTTTTAAACTAAATACTGTTATAAGACAAGCTCCTGTATGGCATAATATATTGTACTTTATAAAATAAAGAACGATATCCATAAGATGTTGCCCATTTTTTTCCTCTTTGTTCTTCTGGAATCTTTTATCGATTGCAAAATGATGTATTTGTATGCTGGGAATACCCTTATAATTCATTTTGACATGCATCTTTTTTCTTGCTTTGGATGCTTTAATTATAGTCATCTTGTCAGTAGTCAAACTAAAATACCCTTTCAGATCCCCTTCATCATAGTATAACCAAGTTTTAGTTATACCTAAACGAGAATCTTCAAGAGCATCATTAATTAAGTATTCATTAATAGATTTTTCTCCGCAATCAAACTCACTCAAGGCTTCAAGTTTTTTCTCATCCAAATTTGTTATTTTCACTAAAGTACTTTCTTTTATGAAATCTGAACTAGTCTCTTTTTCGCTCATACTATTAACCAATAATTATCAGATTTTTTATGTTCTCAATTCTTTTAGCTGTTGCAGTTGCATTTTTTGATCGCTGTCTTTGACCATCATTTTGATATACTTTGCTCATAAATTTTTCGTACTCAGAACTTCTCATGACAACTTTACTATCTTTTACTATAGTAGCCATAATAACCCTCCTTAAGATCTGGTTAACTTAACATTGGTCACCAAATTATACAATAAAGAAACGTAACGTTTAAATTTACGTCTGCTTCATCCACAAGTTAAATATATCATTCTAAATTTGCTTAATCAATAGTTACGCCCAATCTTGTTTAATTATTTAAATCATATGTTAAATAATTTATGTACTTGATTCATTTTATTCCCTATATAATATTCGTAGATTAAAAAAGCCCCCTACTCTAATTGAGTAAGGAGCATTCCAAATATGTCATGAATATATAATTATAGTTTGCTGAAAACTAACAGTTTTTTTAGACGACTTTCTGAACAATAATATCTATTAAGTAGGAACAATGATAAAATATAAGAATCGAAGAGTATCAGGCACACTTCCCCAAGCATTACCGCCTCATACTCCTCGTAGAGTATTGCACGTACCTAATAATCTAAAGGATAAACTTGGTTACTGCAAGTCAAGTAAAGTAACTTTTGAATACAATAAAAAAAAGCTTCCCGACTAATAATTGAGTAAGGAAGCTTTTTTGCGTTCTCTTTCTGTTCGTATGGACTAGGTAATATAATCTCTTTATCAGTCAGTGATCGGCTGAAATAATTGATGAGGAGATTCCAAATGAGCTTATTAATAGAAACATCTTGCCCCACATGTGATCAAAAAGAAAGTGATGTCAGAAATTTTGCCACGGGATATATTACTAACGAGGATGTCATAGCCATGAAGTGTAATAATGGCCATGAATTTAAGATGGTAACTAGCGTCCCGAAATTTGCGACCATGTCTTTCTCGATTTGACCTTGCGCTCCACCTTTAAAACCGCTAGTTGCCACATCCCCTTGCATCTCGCCGCCGTCAACAGGCGTATTGACTTCTAAAATTTGTGCTGTCTTGTCGGCGACTTCCGTGACAGCTTCCCGTGCAACACGCTTATTTTGGACCTGCAACTTGTGGATATTGGCCAGAATCTCATCTAGTCCTTCCGGCATTACTTAACCACCTCCACCGTAATCATCAGCATATCTTTCGATTGCCAATCCTCTTCTATATCAATGATCCGATACACACGATCACGCCATTTGATATACTTTTCGTCTTCAATGTCTTTGCGAAAACGAATATAAAAAGTTCGCTTGTTACGTCTTTTTTTCAGTTCTTCGATCTTGTCCGTCGATCGATCGCGAAATTCTTTTGTCGTTGCTTTCGCTACTTCTGCCCAACAAAAAAAGCGCTCTTTCTCTTTTTTGATAAGATCGCCGTTATGGTCCTTTTCTTTTTTGTATTCAATGAAAAAGATTCGCTCATTCAAGTTACGAGTGAACATCCTCCATCACTCCTTTTGCGCGTAGCTGGTGAATAATGTTTACGACACCATTCGCCATTTCGTGACGAAATGTATCAGCCGATACGCCTCGATGCTCATACTCTTCTTTTGCTTGCTTTTTGACCGCCAAATGAAAGCGAGGATCACGCCAAAAATCACACAAAGAAAGCTTTGAGCTGATCGCATCCAAGACTTGCAACGCCACCGCATCTAGGAATTCCTTGATCAGCTCATCTTCGTAATGATGGTCCACTTTCAGGTAATTTTTGATTTGATCAAACTCTTCGCCTTTCAAAAGAGCAGAGTAGCTCGTACTATTCTTCATCTTTCTTTTTCTTCTTTGGCGCTGCTTTCTTTTTCTTTGGTTTGTCAGCCGGAGAATCTTCCTCCACTGTTTCTTGTTCTTTCTCTTCTTTCTGATCCGGAGACGGGGTCGTATCAACGACCACGACCTCCTCAACAATATCCTCAACAATTTCAATGTGTTCAGGGTATTTTTTGAATCGCTTGCTGTAATTCTTTTCTTTCGCAACTTTGTCATCGATTTTATAAACCGTTCGCGAAGGGCCATAGGTCTTCACTTTGCCCTCGATATCCAACTTGATTGTATTTCTCACACGAATTTTCATTAATCAGCACCTCCAGAAATTTCAGGCGTTTCATAACTCAAGAAATAACCCGCCTTTTCATCTGCAATTTGAACATCAAAGCGCAATACTGCTTGCAAATATTGTCCGTGAATATCATGATTCGCCCAGCGGACAGCTAACTGTTTTCGATCAGCAAAAAGAATTCCGCGACGAGGATCTCCTAAGAATGCATTTGCTTGACCTGCTTCTCCTAGAAGTTCATCCCCTACCACAAAAATCGGATGGCCGCCAAATGTTTTACCAGAGGCTGATAGAATGCTATCTTGCAGCAAGTACCGTCCGTTACCGTCTTTGACTGTATCTAAGAAATTATAGAACGACTGAGAGGCAACAAAAACTTTGCGATAGGCTGGATCAAGTTCTACATTGTAAATCTTTTTGATATCATCCAGTCCGCTGACCGTTTTTTTCGGGAACTTTTTAAATACTTCGCTCATTGCATAATTCGTAGTATTTAGAGAAATCTCAGCATTGTTTTCGGCAACAAGATTTACCAAATCTACATCTGCATCATCGATTGATTCCTGCGACAACGGAATCGCCCCACGATAGGTAACTACTTCCCAATCTACATGATCAAATTCTGGCTTCGCCAAGTCTGGGTTTTTATCAAGTTCTTTAACTGAAAACATGCGAGTAGTTGCACGTTTTAAGATAGGATATTTTCCAGAACCTTTTTTCGCTTTATGAATACGGGCAAATAATTTTAAGTTAACGACTGTATGAATCTCACGTTCCGGAACGTATGAAATTTCCTCAGAAGTTACTGGCTTAGTATCTTCTTTGATAATTCCATCAACAGTAGGATCAAGCGCTCGCCAAAATTTCTCAGGTACAAGTGCTTCATTATTAGCAATCATTGTCAATCCGTCGGTTTCTACCCCTTTTGATCGGATAAATGCATTTAATGCATCTCGGTATTCCTGATCTTGAGAGGTGCCTTGCATCCGCCCCTCCACTGGTTTAGAATTGCCCTCTTTCTGATCTTCATAAAGTGACAAAGTTTCCCGTAATTCTACGAGTTCCTCTTGTGCAGCATCGCGTTCCGCTTTTTTCGCTTTTGCTTCCTTGATGTTTTCTTCTCCGTCATCACCTTGTAGAAGTGAGCGAATTTCTGTCGCTAACTGTTTACCCATCGCCTCTTTGGCAGCAATCTTTTCACGCAATTCTTTGATTTTTTCTTCAAACATTTGTTATCCTCCTATTTTTTGGTATAAAAAATAGCCACCTCAAAAATGAGTGACTAGAATTTATAAAGTATTCAACAATTCTTCCTTGTCTAAATCGATCAACATTCGTTCCGCTTCCCGCTTTTGCGGATGATTGCGCAACTCCTCGACAATTTGCTTGCTCCTTGCTCCAACGACTGCCTCTGTGTCCGGATAGGCAGGTGTAGTCACTACTGATACATCGTAAAGTCGATCGATTTTATTGATCAATCGCTCATAGATACCAGTTTCTTTATTTTCTCTCCATTCCTCAGCTTCTTCTTCATCAGGAATGCTAAAGGCAAAAGAACATTGATTGATCACACCAGCACGGATATTTTCGAGCAAATCTTTTGATAAAGTCGTATTCGTCGGTTTGATTCGGAATTTTAACCCGATATTATCGACTTCCAGGTCAAGATTCGCCCCTGTTCGCCCTAAGATTTGCGACTAATTATGATTAAACAATGCAACAACATTGCTTGTATCAGCCTCATCTAAGCAGCCTCGCTCTAACTTTTCGCGAAAAGGATAATGCCAGCCTAACGTATCAGACCATCGATCGAATTTTAGTGCATAGCCTTCGATCACTTCGACATCATTCTCCAATTTTCTCAATTCCAATTTCGTTGTCCGTTGGCGGATCTCCGCTTTGTTCGTCATCATCTTCCCCCTTTCGTTTTCGTCTATTCTGCTGATCTATTTGATATTTCTCAGCTAAATCAGACCAAACATAATTCAAACTAAATTTGCGACGTTGCATGTCGGGATCTCCACTTGCAGATATTCCCATCAAATTAAGTGCCTGATCACCTGTCACTAAGCCGCCATTGTACAATCTCATCACGTCCTCCGGCATCAATCCAGTAACGGACCTGGTATCAAAACTAAGGACAAATTTCTTACGCTCTGACTGATCCAAAAGTTTCAACTGAAACTCAGAAGTGATCGCGTTAAAGTAATACGGCAGATCGTTTAAAATATAGTCGTCATTTAATTGCTTGACGGACTGATTCGGATTTGTGATTGCTAGTTTGTGCGCCGGAACCCTTAAACACTTCGCAATTTGAGCAGTAGAATAGTTGTTTGAATTGATCAAAGACAAAACATTTGTATCAATCTCAAGCGGCGTGTAATCCATCGTCGAATCCATTACGATGGGACTGCCTCCTGTTGCCCCTTCGCGAGAAACTTCAAATTCCTTACGCACCGCTTTCCTTGCTTCTCCGGACAGCTGCGCACCTTGCATTTTCAAAATACCGCTTGAAAAACCATCGCGGAAGAATTTGAGCAAGGTAGAAATACCTGATTCTTGCAAACTAATCTCGTTTCGGAGTGATAGCAACGGCGATCGGCCGTACACGGTGTCGCTACTAAAAAACTTCCAGTGAATCACATCCTCCGGTCCACAGTGGATTTCTCGATTCCCTTGCAGCGGATAAAATACATAGGATCGCGATGTATAATCTTCTCCGGCTTCAATCGTGACTGCAGACGGTGGATAAAACTCAAATTCCAGCGGTTCTTTGCTTACTGGATCACGTAGGATTCTAGAATAAGCATTGCCGCAAAGGATCGCATTGACGGCCATTGCGAACTTCCATGCATGCGCTGTTGCTTCTTTTGTTGATTTCACATTCATTAAATAATTCAAGTTTTCATCTTGACTGATTCCACCGTCTAAGTCCTGTTTCACTAGCGGAAATCTTGAAATATCACCAGCAACAATAGTGACCGCTGTTAGCACATCTGAATTTTTCAATGCACGAATACCTGTGAATGATTGCGACGTTGGTAATTCGTCATACATCAGCGCATTGATCTGCTCCTCTTTTGATCCTAGCGGTTGAAAAAAAGCCACATTATCACCCCCTTTCCAGTATTATTTCTTAACCTAATTCCTTATTTATCAATAATCCAGCTGCCACAAAAGAGATACCTAAAACGAGCCAGCCTGTAATTATTGAATACAAAAAGGCCGCCACTGCGATAAAGGCAATGCCGACAATGAGAAAAATGGTATGAACATTTGTAAGAATCACTTTAAAAAGTTTCCTCATTCGAATCCTCCTAAAAACCGAAATCACCACCAAGAATTTTTTCATCCGTCCAATACCCTTCGGATTGAAACTCCGTATAACAAACCGCGTATGCGTCTAGCAATGCATCGATCGGATCAATTTTGTTGCTGTTCTTGTTTTTATCGATCCTCATTCCGTTGTTATCCGTTTTGGTGATTGCATTATTGATCGCTGCCGTTAACAACCGATTGCCGCCATGTCGGACTTTCTTGTCAATCACATCATCTCTAAACTGCTTTGTCGGCATGTTCAAGGTTAACGTGCCTTGACGAATTTCAACTTGCAGCCATTCAGGATGATATTTCTCGATAGACGTCAAAATGTGTCCGTATTGGTGCGGATCGTAAGCAATGCATTGCACATCTAACTCGTTTTCTATGATAAAGTTTTCTAGCCATTCGTAGGCTTCGTCATAGTCAATCACACCACTTTCTAAGTCAGTTATTTTGCATTCACCTTTTTGCTGCAAGTCAGTATAATTCAAGCCATCCCTCTTTTCTTTTGTAGCCAATCCGTACTTGGTAGCTACAAAAGAAAAACTATCAACAAAAAAGTAGTCATCCATGTGGACCGCCCAGGAGATACTAAATAAATCACTTGATCGCCCGACATCCACACCAATCCAAACTTTCCGACCTGTAATGTCAGGATTTTCAATTTGTGCATTTTTCCAATGTTCAGACGACATATACGATTCTTCGCTGGCTTGCATCCACATATTGAAATTTTTAACTACGACTTTAACCGTATTTCCGGTCTCTTTTGCCGTTTTCCATCGCTTCTTTAGATAATCCATCATTTTATCTTTCAAAGCATCGACTACGAGGATCGGATTACTTTTGATATACATCTCGGGATTTTCTATCTCTTCTAACGATTCTTGCTCTGCAATATAGGCGAACTGTTCTTCATCGTCTAACTCCCCATTTAAAATGCTTCTCATCCGCGGATATTCCACAGCGTACATCGGCACGTTTAAATTAAAGTTTGCCGTTGAAATGATCAGCGTCAGCGGATTATCTAGTTGACCTTGACCCGATTCGATAAGCTCCATCATTTCGTTTGTCTTGCTGGCACCGTACTCATCAAAAACTCCGATGTATGGCTCAAATCCATCGATTGCGCCAGTTTCTTTCGATAAATACGTGACGTAAGACTCATCAACCAAATTCTTTAGCTCATCCCGCACACGCTTTGTCGCCTTTTTGATCTCAGCATATTTTGCACGTAATGCATCCAGCTGTTTCCTTGCCATTTCAAAAGCAATTTTGGCTTGGTCTTTCGCGTTTGCGGTACAAAATATCTGTCGAGACATAGCCGGGTTCTTTCCAAAAAGAAATTCGTATAAAACAATTCCAGCTATCAAAATTGTTTTTCCATTTTTTCGGGCAACACTGATAAAAGCACGTTTAAAGCGCCGTAGCGTAGTATCCTTCTTATGTCTCCAACCATATATATTACCGATAATAAAACGCTGAAAATTTGCTAATGGATAAGTTTTTCCTGTTTTCACATCCGGAAGCATCTCAAGAAAATCGATTACTTTTTTTGATTCTTGCGGAATATAAACATACTTCCAGCTCATTTTCGGAATCTTTAATAGATCTCGAAGGTGTCGCATACAAGCATCGTAAACTTTTTTGCATGATTCGATCTTTCGTTCGACAATTAAAACAGCGTAGGCAAAAGTATCGTCACGATATTTTTGAGGTATCTTCTGAAAATCTATCATTTCTGCCACCTCCTTCATGTTATAATTTTAGTGAGGTGAAAACATGCGTAAAACTTTAATTATAGGTAACGGATTTGATTTACATTGTGGACTCAACTCGAGTTATGGTGATTATTTTAAAAATAAATTTAACAATGAAACGATGACATTCTTAGACTCACTAAAAATAAAATTTCATGAATTTAGAAGACTTAGGGACGAACTTGATGATCCAGAGCGGACAATTTTTGCTCATATTTATTATTCTAAACCAGGAAGATCAGTTGGTGGCAGGCGGTATCACGATTTTCTTCCTGAATTAAAGAGTGATATTCCTGCTCCCGAAAACTTAAATGCGCTCTCTTTTTGGGACTTACTCTTTTATTATCAAAAAGATATTCTCCCTTCGGAGTGGAATGATATCGAAAAAAGAATCAAAAATTTTATAACAAATGATATTTTTCTGAACCAATGCTTCAGGCCTTTTGAAAATCTTAATCTTTATAACCTGATCTCTTCTGTCTTTTATAGTTATTTCGATAGCGAAAGATATGAACTTTTTAATAATGAAATCTCTTTTTTAAGAAGTGAACTAGATATTTTAGAAAAACACTTTTCAAAATATCTTTTAGAGAATAAAAAATCAAAGCAACACTATATTAGTAAAGCCATAAATTTAGCAAATCAATTATTAGATATAGAGGGGCTCAAAAAAAATGAAACAGTCAATATATTAAACTTCAACTACACTAATCCTTTTGATAATAAACATATAAAGATTCATTATAAGAAGTCTGGCATCGCGTATCCCCACGTAAATCTAAATGTGAGGAATATTCATGGAACCTTAGAAGCTGGAGACACTATTTTTGGAATAGATCCCAAAAACGTTAAAACCAAAGATAGAAGCTTTATATTCACAAAAACATATAGGCAACTTATTGGAAATATTTCTAAAGTAAGTAATGATCTTTCATTTCCAACAACTGATAACGAAGTGATTTTTTATGGACATTCATTAAGCAGCCTTGATTACAGTTATTTTGAAGCAATATTTGACAAACTGAATCTACACGACTCAAATGCACGTCTTATTTTTAAATTTACTACATTTAACGGTAGGTCAACCGAAGAAATAAGTTTGGATTATGTTGATAGAATAACCAAATTATTAGAAGAATATGCTTCAACACTTGAAAATAAAGACCATAGAGAGAATCTTGTTTCTAGACTTCTTGTGGAAAATAGGATTTCTATAAAAGAAATACATTGATTTATCCAAACTTGTCAAAAATTGTTTGTGACTTTTCATCACTTTTAGGTATATAGATTCGAAGGCGACTATCAACAGTAAGTCCTAGCTCAACGGCGGCTGACTTAATGTTTTTGGTCGCCTTTTCCAGTGTTTTGACTAATGGGTTTTCATTATATTCTCCATTATCATTTTTTAACAATACCCCCTCTTCTTTCAGTTTTTGACTAACTTCTCGAAAAATCGAATACCAAACACAATAGCTTTCTAGAATCGCGCGATCAAGATTTCTAACAGGCATCTCGTCTAATTCTTGTGATACCCTTTTGTATTCGTACCTTGCCACATTGTTCAAGTGCTTTGGTGGTGTACTTTGTAATTTTTTGAAAGGATCGGAAGCCGATTTTTCCGCATTTTTTCTGATTTCTTTCTGATCATCCGTCAAATGAGATTTGTTATTTTTCAAAGGCTTTATTTTCCTTCCAGCCATCACGATCACCCCCCAAAAATATTTCAAAAACGGAAAATTGGTCACGGAAGAGGGCAGCGTTGTTTCGTCTCCCACAGACCCCGCCCGTACAAAAAAAGTGGGGTACTAATCCCCACTTTCAGCCTATATATAAATTTTTCTCCCACTTTATAGAGAATTAATTGTTCATTTTTTCGTTTCTTTTTTTGTTTTTATAGTGTGACAGCTGTCGCACATTGGTTGTGTGTTATTTTTGTCTAGTCGTCTCTCCCAATCGACGCGGATAGGTACAATGTGATCGGCTAGCGTTGCGTCTCCACCGCACACGCAGCACACGTAGTAGTTTTCGTTCAGTACTTGTTTGCTCAAAGTTCGCCACGGCTTCGAGTTGTAGAAACGCATGAGATCGTTTTGGTATTTCCAGCGATCTTTATTGTATGAGCGGAACTCCTCTCTTCTGCTGTCGTGATCAATCAATACTCTTTTCCCATTTACAAAAAATAACTTTTTAGGTTTGCTCATTTGCTTCCACTTCCGTAGCATACGCACTGACCATGGCTCTAGCGATTGTAAGCTTACCGTCTAGACCCAATGTGTTGATATCTATGCCGAACTTTTCGCGCAGCATCAATGCATTGTGATCAGCAGACAAGGACTTGTCTATCAAATAATAGGCTAGTGCGCAAGCTTCTTTTACTGTTACTCCATACATGACGTTAATCGAATTGAATAGATCTGCAATCTGATTCAAATCTTTTTCATTTTTAAGATCTTCTAATTGTTTTAAGAAACTTTCTTTTTCTAACATAGTTTCCCTCCTAAAAAAAGACGCTAGGGAATGAAGATAAGGAGTGAACTCAACTCCATTCTATTTTTGATTTGGCGTCTTTCTTATTAGCCGATAAGAATAAGCGAAAGCGATGAGGAGATTAGCCCCCTTCCGGTTTATGAGTTATGTGAGTAGCCCAACAACCATCTCTCGATTCTTTTTGACACTATCATATTATCAAGATAAGTGACCGCGATGGGTCGGAAAATGACCGCGAATTGACCGCAAAAGGTCGGAAAATGACCGCTTAATTATTAGCCGTCTAACTCCACCAATGGCTCTGTCTCATTTTTGAGGATCAATAACCCGATTGATTTACAAAATTGAATCAACCCAGCTTGGCTCTCTTCCACGATGGCAGTCTTGCCTAAATATGTTCGTTCTGATATTTCTCTAACTCCTATGCTGTAAACATATCTCAGCATGAAAATCTGTCTCCGTCGCTCTGTTCCTCCGTGCTTTAAGGGATTCGCAATCGACAGATACCCTTTTCCAAAAAGTCTGTGTAGTTCTTCGTATTCTGGCATGTATTCCTCACGTTCAATCAAGAAACGTTCTGCATCTCCGTCGTATTCACGATGAGGAGTGGACGGAATCGGATTAAATGATTGTGTCATTTTAGGCATTCTGTTTTTTCCAACCTTTTCTCGAACGGCTCCGTATTGAATCATAAATGTTTCGAAGTTAAGCTTAGTAGCTTTGAGATCAACCTCACTAGAATTAGGGATACGATATTTCTTTGGATCAAATAGCGCCATAATCTCTGATTCCTCCTACTGTCTGTGTTATAATATACTAGTCAGATATATTTAAGATGGTCGGAGGAATCCGGCTTTTTTCTTTGTTAGCTATTGTTCCTCATCTTCTATTGTTTTTTTACAAATCACAACTGATGTCATAATGATAATGACACAAAATACAAATCCTATTATTGATAATGTTTCCATTGCATCACTCTTCCTCCTGTTCCCAAGATCGCATAACTTTACTATCTTTATCCCACGTTCTAAATTTTTGGATCATCTTATCCCTCCTACTTTATAATTTTTATTTTTTGAGTACAGCTTTTACTATTTTTGATATAATCAGTTCATGATCATTCTAAGGAATTGAAAGGAGCAATTTAAAAGTTGGAAGTAAATTCCGAAATTATAACCGCATTACTTACCGCAGCTATTGGTTTTGTTGGTGCGCTTTTAGGTGGTCGTTATTCCATGCGATCAGTTAAACAAGAAACCTCAAGAAAAGTCTTTGAGAAAGCTTATTCTAAAATATTTCTATTGATTGAAGATTGTTTCTATGCGAAAAATCTTGACGATGAAAAAATACAATCCTTAGGAAAGCAAATACACGATATTTTGGATGAAGCTGAAGGTTATTACTATCCATCTCTTAAACAATATGCGTCTTGGATGTATGAACCTACGTATGATGGAAGTCTTTCTGAGCTTTGGAACAGTTTTTGTTGGACTTTTGATCGTCAATATGAAAAAGTAACCAGAGATATTGGATTGCCTATCCGGAGCAGATATTACAGAATAAATAAAAGACAGTTTTCCAGTATTCCTCATCTGATAAAAATCTATTTTTTAAGTAGTTATGCTATTTTAGATTTTCTTTTAATTATTCTTTTAATAATAATGCTAATGGCAATGTTTATAAATTAGATTTAACGAGAAGTACTAAAATCAAGAATCTCAAAAATTTTATTTCTTCTTTAGTACTGACGATTTCGTAAACCTATGTCCATTACTTTTCTTTGTGCTATTATTAAAAAACATTAGGACTGATTTTATGAATACACCAATTAAGCAGCACTATGTTCCACAAGCATACTTAAATTTTTTTACGGACAAATCAAACTATTTTCATGTTTATTTGAACAAGGAGAAAAAAATAATTAGGCAGTCTCCGAAGAGCACCGCTTTTCAACGTAACTTCTACACTTTGGACAGAGATGGTAATAAAAATTATGAAATTGAGAAATTTTTTGCTGAAAACGTTGATAATTTATACAGACCTGTGATTCAAAAAATCGAAAGCCATGAACCGTTATCGGAAACTGATAAAATTAATTTGACAACATTCATAGCATTCCAATATTTGAGAACACCTGATCAAAGAGACAATATTAATAGAAATTACGTCAAATCCTACAAGACAAGAGCAAAATTACTTGCTAGTTCAATGAATGCAAACAATCATTTGAAACATCTCCCCCAATCTGATAGAGATTCTTATGTTAGTTTTATTGAAGATAAAGAGATTATGAATAATATCCCTAAAGAAATAAGTTTAAAACATATGTTTGACTTTAAAGATGACCTTATTAGCATATTGATGAAGCATGACTTTAAAATTTTGGAAGCTCCAGAGAAAGGCGAATTTATAACTAGTGATAATCCTTATTGTATGATCCCTGAGAGAGGATCGATAGGTTTTGGTGCCATAAACACAGTAAAACTATTCCCATTAACTCCAAAATTTCTCTTGATATTAAGAACACCAAAAATCTTATCTCTTGGTGGTGGTCACGTTCATAGATTCAAAACTAACAGAAAGGATATTAGAAGATTCAATCAAACAATTGCCCATTGGTCTTATAATTTTATTTACTCTAAAAATAAATATATTCTAAACTCAATAGTCCAACAGACCATCCGTGACTAGTTATATCTGATTCCTAGCCATGACATTATTCAAACCAATCTCCGTTACAAGGTTAAGCTATAATTGAAACATATTATTTACTGGTGATCTCATTAATCCATTTAACTATTTCGTCGGATTACTGACTAATTTGGTATCAAACATTTAAGAGGTAAGGTATTAATTTGCAATGACAAAACTCTTTTTTCATGAGATACTTTAGTAAATAATAAAAAAGGTGGTTATTTAATGGCAGGCGAAAACTTGTTATTTAAAATCTTAAAAACTATATCTTCAAAAGGTGCATACCCTTATGAAGTCTTGCTTGATCCAGATTTCAAAGTAATAGGTCCATATATTATCGAAAATGAACTAGTCGAAGTTTATGATTTATCAGATGGGGTTTGGCATAAACTTGAAGCTTTAAAAAAATCTAACGATTTGAAGGCTAATACTCAAATTGATTTACAATGCAGACTTACTGCTAAAGGACAAGAATTATTAAAACATTTAGAAAAAAAGCAAGATTTATAATATAAAACTGGACGCTTATTGCGTCTTTTTTTATTTCTCACAGTAGTCAACTATTTTGGTGGATTACTGACTAAATTGTTCGTTCTTTTCCGCCATCAAGCTTGATCTGGTTATACCCCAAATCTACTGTAATGCTTTCCACGTGTTGAGGGGTTCCCCGCTCATATCCTGCTTCATAATGACTTTTTTCATAGTAACTAACGGTAGAAACTAAAACTTCTGCATCCGGATTATTTTGCAATATACTAATCAAATCTTTTGCTTTCATGTTTACCCTCCTATTCCGCAATCTCTGTCGTTACTAAATTTTCATATCTACAAACATTTATAGTATTTATTTATTTTGTTTGTTTATTATGGTATTTTATTTAAAAGGAGTGATTCTATGGCGAACAATATTGAATTTGAAGTTGAAAAAGTTTATAAAGGCAGAACCAACGAAATCTTTGTTATTACTGATCCCGAGACACAGGTACAATATATTCAAACAATTGTTATCGGTTCTGACGGAAAAGGCGTCGCAATTACACCAAGACTAGAGCCAGATGGAAGTATTCATTATGAGGATTAATTAGATCAACTTGTGTTGGTCTTTTTTCTTTCCAAGTTGGTAATTTCTTCCGATTCTCAACTGCATCCTTCTTTGTAGAAATCTTCATCGCCCGACCCTTTCAAATTCTCTATCCAAGTATCAGCTCGATTGGCATCAAATTGATGAGCTGCATCTTTGCGATCAGTCCAGCACAACATTGTCCCAGGAAAATATGCGTAAAGCTTAGTGCTTTTAGACTGCATCACAACATAGAATTTTTTATCCATTCGTTTCTCCTTTGTTAAGCGTTTTAAAGATATACACATATCCACAGACTTATGCACAATATATTGTAGGAACGTATTTTCGCCCCCAATATATTGTCAAAGCACACGTTTAAAACCTAAATCAATCAAAAACTCCTCACGCTGATTTAAAGCGGTCCTATAAATTGTTTGCACACCGATTTCTTTCGCGTGTTCTAAACCTTCGCTGCTGCTGACATAACGATAAGTTTTTGCTTTTTCATCGACTAAGATTGCGCTAAATTCGTTATAATAGATCCGTTTCAAAACAATGCCTCCTCATAATTCCTTAAATCGATACGTCCGCCCCTGGTCATCTCTGCCGCCGGTCCTAATGAGTGAGTTAATGTTTCCCCTCGTCTTCTTGCATTTATTGCAGATGTTAATTTTAGTACCTTCATAGATAACCTCACCTTTATAGAACACCTCGACAATTCGATTGTTGGGATTTTCAGCACGCCACAACTCTTTTCTGAGTGCATCGCGCTCTATTATCACTGCTGGGTTAGTGTCAAAATCTGATTGTTTAGACAGTTGTTCCAATCGATACAGCTTTTCAAGCCTAACTTTCCGTCTCAGCTTCTTTTCAATATTCTTTTGGTGCCGCATTCTGATCGCCCTCCTTGTCAGGGTTATAAACATAGTCGTATTCCTCATACTTTTTATCGCCCAATAGCCGAAAATACTTCCCGCTTTGAGTGATCAAGAAATAGTATTCCGCCGCATTCTGGTCAACACATTGTCCTAGATATTGACTTGGATTTTTTGGATTTGATCGAAATCCTAGCCACTGCCATCCACGAGCCTGTACAAAAAGTTCAAACGCTATCCGTGCAGTTGTATAACTATTTACTGGATCGGACATACTAGGATGCGCCTCCTTTCCACTTGCCCAAAAAGTCAATGTAGCCTGGTGTCTCAACTCGATAAGCTTGCAACTCAGATTCCGTCATATATTTACGACCATACTTGTTTTTCATGTTGATCCAATCCGTCCACGGCACAAATCCGACCGTTTTTTTGATCATGCAGCAGACACCAGCCATCGCGCCCAGGTGCGCATGCATGTCGAGACAAGCTGCTTGATGATCCGTAACAACTGACTGCTGGATACGGTCCTTCGTTGTCCTCTTTGCTTCAAAAACCATCGCCCGTCCATCTGCCAAAGTCCCCTTGTAATCCGGTTGTGCTTTGCCGAGCGGATAAACGATCATGCTGCCATCTTTATTGATTTTCTTAACCCGAAAAGGTTCCGGGGTCTTCTCGATCATCGCGATTCCTTTGTGCTGATAGTAGATGCATCCTTGATCAATCAGATTTTCAAACAATTGTCCTTGATCGTTACTTTGGCGGTTACGCCAATTTGTTGAATAGTTCATGTGATCCTCACTTTCTAGCCATCTCGGCTTTTCTTCCACATTTTGAGATATAAGTGCCATCCACGGAATTCGTTATATTTAAACTTAATATCTTTGATCACGTGATTCGGGTAGATCTTTCTGATCGTCTCGAATCCTAAGTCATTAGACATCGCCATTTTCTCCATCTGCCGAAAAGAGAATATTTTTTTCCGCTTTTGCTTTTTCGGTCGCTTTAAATTCGTGCTGCAATTCCAAATCTTTTCGCCTTTTTTCCAACGCGCGCCTTTCGATAGATACGTAGCTAGAGCCTCAAGTCCTTCATCGGTCGGAATCAAACGTTTAGCGTTGACCCTTCCTAACGATTTACGATTCTTGCCTCTTCCACGCGCCCAACAATCCTCGATGTCATCTCTTGATAATTCCGGAACATGATTGATCACAACATGAAAATGCACGCGTTTAAGATAGTCCCCTTCTTGATCCAACTCATACTCCATGACCCAAATATATTTAAAGTCGCGACCATGCTTCTGATACTTTTTGCGACAGTTACGCAAAAACACTCTTGAGAGAATATATTTTGCTTTGCTGATTTGTTTTGGACCAGGCATCTCCCCCTCCTTAAACGTGAGTGTGAAGAAATAATCTCCTTTACCAAAGTTTCCTTGCAATGCGATCCTTAACCATCGAAATGTGTTACGGTTATTTACCAGCTGCTGCGCTGGCTTTGTCAGATATTCTGATCCTGTATTTTTGATTCGGTTCTTTCTTGTTTTTTCAACTTCCACTACTGGGACGATCGCCACTTCTTGATAGTCTCCAGCGTAGTATCGATTCGCTTGTATATGCATATCCCATTTCTCCTAAAATCTGCTTTGTGTCCTCAAGTTAATACCTATTACAAGGACGTTAAACGCTGATTTATCAACGTTTTCCATTGAACCGAGACTTGAGAGATGATATAATGAACTCAGGTAGATTCATCAATCAAGAATGGTCCGTCTTTTCGTAAGATGGGCTATTTTTGTATAGAAAAAAGCTGCATGAGATCATACAGCTTTATGAAGTTTTTGACTTATAAGATAATCGTGATCTTGCTTTGTTCAATTAATTCCGCAAGCTCCTTCGCGAGATATTCGCTGATTGATTCTTTTGCATGATGCTTCCACAAGCCACCGTCCGCTTCAAACAATGCGCATTCCCCACGCTCATTGATTCTGAAAATAAACTGGCTTTCCGGTTGTTCTACTTCTAAAAATGTTCGATACGGTCGCAATGTTGCCGGGCTAGGTACTTTTCCCTCTGCGACTGTTTTTGCGCCTGTTTTTACTGTTGCTGTTTGGGTTACGCCGTTATCCGTTACGTCTGCACCATCTTCAATCCGGATCGCGCTAGAAAATTTCAAAATAGCTTCCGCGTGATCGGTGCGATCAAATAGCGATTGGATATTGATGACAAAGCGTTCCTGATCTAAAAAGTTTCCGTAAGGGAATCGTTGCATTTCCGCTTGCGCTTCGATCAAGCTTTCTCGTTTACGCTCCGCATTTAACTGGCTATATACAACGACCTTAGTTGGGCTTTCAACATGCACTAATAACTCGTCGGGATCATCGATCGCCTCCTGATCAAACTTAGACAATAAATACTGTGTTAGCCCTGTTAACGAGTTGACCTCAAGCGGTTTTGCGTATTTTGCAGGCAGCAAGTTGATTAAATTAGCTTTGCTGCTGTCATAAAACACATGATCCTCAATCTTGTGAATCACCTCTTGTCCGTTGCTCAGATCCACGGCATACTTCAATGCGTCCTTGATATTCTCACTCATGTTTTTTCCTCCAATTTAATTGATTTGTTGTTTCTGAAAATCAACAATGCCACTTTCTCTGCGCTCGATTTCTTCGATCGGTTGTCCGATATCTGTTTTGACTTGCAAGTCGTCCGGATCCATGAACAACTGACCGCGAGCGCTTGATTTCAATTCGCCTGCTTCGATTTGCCCGGTGTCTTGATTACGTCCGAACAGCACTTTAGTTTCGGTTTCTTCGCGAGGGACCAATTTGGAATTGCTCTTTGTCGATAGAACAAACATGTCGCGATCCTTGTTAGGTATGACTTCAATCGTCAGTGTGATCGTGCGCTTTTTGGTCGGCTCGGTGTTCCGGTCTAGTACGTTTTCAAGCACCTTAGCCATTTCATGCTCAAACTTTTCTTGAATTGCGCCATCATCGATAGTAGATAAATTTAAGTCGATTGCTTCTTTCATCGTTTCCACGGCTCCTCTCTTCCTACTAAAGCTCGCCGATAAAGCGCTGGATATTTGACTTTGTACTTAAATTCGTTCAGCTGATCGAATAAAAAATTCGGTACAGTTTTCTTCTCCTTCCTAATTTTTCGGATCGTACTGCGGACTACCCGAATCGTCTTGTAGTCATCGTATCTTTCTTGTTCTGCCGCATTCATCGCGATCTTTCGTTTTGCCATGCGTTACCTCCTGCTAATAATTATTTGAATCGGAAAAGCGGAAAATGATTTTTTCTTCTATGCCTTTACCGATTGTCACTTTGTGATGCCACAATTCGATGCCTCTCAGCTGGAACAATTCTGTTTTCCCCTGTCCTGTTTTCGCCTCGATCTTGTAGACTTGTGTGCCTTCTCGCATCATTTTGCGGATGTACAAGACATCTGCTGATTGCGAAGCGAGATAAGCGATTGCTGTTGATAGCGTGTAAGTAGATGCCGTTTGATCCATTACCTTGCACCTTGAGTGTTCGAGTTATGACGCAATTTTCGTTTATACTCGCCATTTGCGATCCGTGCATTGTAGCGATCGACGAATCTGTTATAGGCTGCAACAAAGAAATGCCATGAAGTCCAAAGAATAATTACTGTAAAACCAGCAACCAGAGATACGCTGCTAACCATCGCCAATAACGATAAAAATAAAGTGACAAAAAGTGTGTCTTTAAGATCCTTGCTCATTACTCTGATCAACCTCCTTCATTCTCTTCAGATATTCCTTTAACTCGGCAACAACGGTTTCTTGAATTTTGTTTGTCAACATCACCAATGGAATACAATCGCCATTTCCGCCAATGATGCCTTCCGTGTCACTCGCCATATATCCATAAATAGCGGAAACGCCTTCCTTTTTACATTCGCCTGTCGCTTGTTCAAACAAAGCATCTATTCTTTTGATCTTCTCATCTAGATTTTCCGGTAGATCTTGAGGCGGTAAGTACCTATCAACAAGGGCCAAAGCTTCCCCTCGTGTTTTTACCTCATGCGAAATACGTCCATCCGAATTTGAAAAAGTAACTGTTATCATAGAAAACTCCTTTCTTGTGATTGATGATGATGATCGGAAAACGACATCATGCATGCCCGCATTTTTTATCGTATTTTTCTTTTGTCGTTTTCCTCTCGCCATTTTCGTACCTTATGAATGTTAAATAGCGGACTTCCGCTCGGATTAGACTCAGATTCAAGTCCGGCTCTTCGCCAGTTACGAATAGTTGAGACTGACACACCTAATTTTTTTGCAAGCTCAGTCTGATTAAACTCAACTTGATTTACTTCCTTAAAAACGAGTTCTTGCTGCAATTCTTGTTTGATCTGATCTCTCAATTCTCTTTTGACAGCTGGCAAGATAATCGAGAGGCTTTTTTGTACTTCCGCGCTGACTAACTCCTCAAAAGCTGTCATTTGATCACGCTCCCTTTTTATAGAATTTCTATCAATAAACACCTAACGCCCTAGAAAACTTATATCAGCTTTTTCGGTTTTTCCGAATCGGGGTCTAAATAAATATCTGCAACCCTTACCCCCAAAGCTTTGGCCAACTTCTCTAATGTTTCGTATTTACCGTTACGCATTTTTTCGATGTCTGTTTCGTAGATAAATATCGTTCTAGATGTGACATTGCTCTTCTTTGCGAGGCGTTCTTTTGAATATCCTCTTAGTCGTCTAAGTTGCTCCAAAGTATATTTTTCTTTTTTGATTTCCGCCATAATTTTCACCTCGTTTATATTTTGTTAACCCAAGTATATATTTCAGTTTTTCCGAAGTCAAGACTTTTATTTCAGATTTTCCGAAATAAATGTTGACTTTTCTATCTTAATCAAGAAAAACTCAACAAATAATCGGAAAAGCATTTCATTTTTTCCGAAGCAATGATATGATGTATTCAAGGAGGGCGTTAGTGATGTTTGCAAAGAATTTAAAGTATCTTAGAGAGAAACACAACATGGAACAAATCGAATTAGCTGAAAAGCTTGGTAGAAAGAGTTCCTCATCAATCAGTGAATGGGAAAAGGGAAAATACACTCCCAAATTAAAGGTGCTGAATGAAATTTCAAAAATATTCAAAATTGATATAGATGATTTGATGAACGTAGATCTATCCAGTAACGAATATACTCAATCTATCGAATCATTGTTTAATCAGTTAGATGACGATCGAAAGAAAGTTGTACTTGAATTTATCCGTTTTCAGCTTGACGACCAAAATAAGCAGTAAGTGAAGAGTTTCACCAGTTATATTTTACCACATTTCTTAATATAAACGAACGTTTTTTACTATTTTTGATAAAATAATGGAATATGTAAAATTTAAACGGCTTACTGAGTGCTTCAGATCAACTCTCGCCGGTGCAATAAGTACGTTCGACTCGTACTGAGAGAATTTTCATTGATGTTCATATAAACAAAATACTCCCGCCAAAGTTGGGCCTTCGGCAGGAGCAATCTCTTTTTGCTAGTACACAAATATTTTATCAGAAAGAGGTACTAAAATGAACAAAAAGTTAGTTTTTTGGATGTTTTTAACAAGCTTGTTTGTTGTCGGTTGCGGAACAAATTCAGAAGCAGAAGAAGCATCAACGACTTCCGAGAGCGAAATTGTTAAAGAAAGTGAAGAAAAAGAGCAAACAAGGTTTACAGTATACTCTCCTAATCACTCATTAGAGCATGAAACATTTGTCATTTCTGGAAAAACTGAGCCAAACGAGGAAATTAAAGTATTTGCAGACGGTGGATTCCTAAAAATGATCACTGCATCAGCGTCCGGATCATTTGAGTTCTCTGGTCAACTTCCGAAAGAGAAAAATATTTCTTACCGTTTTGAGAGTTTGGATCAAGCACAAGCTGCTTTAGTGAAATCTATTGATACCTTGGAGTATGAGCTTTTGTCTGATGAAGAACAAAAAATTGCAGATAAAGAAGCGGAAGAAAAAGAGAAAGCAAAAGAAGAGGAAGAAGCTAGACAAAAAGCAGAAGCTGCCGCTAAACGTGAAGAAGAAAGAAGAGAAAAACAGCGACAAGAACAAGAAAAGGCAGAAGCAGAAAAATCCAGACGAGCTTCCATCAACAATGCATCAAGAGAGTTTCGTAATGCTTTGGCTAAAGCAGAGCAGTACCTGGATTATTCTAGTTTTTCTAAATCAGGCCTCTATGATCAATTATTGTTTGAGAAATATCCGGAAGATGCTGCACAGTTTGCTGTTGATAATGTAAATGTCGACTGGAAAGAGCAGGCGGTTCTAGTTGCTCAAAGATACCTTGATTATAGTGCGTTTTCGGATCAAGGTTTATATGATCAATTAATTTTTGAGGGTTTCACTCAAGAGCAAGCGCAGTACGCAATTGATAATTTAGATTAAGTTTAAACTCTCGCTGGTGCGTCAAGCGTGTTCGATTCGCGCTGAGAGCATTACCCTTTTCATGCATGCCCGCTGGAAAGGAAGAATTATGGCTGTAATCAAAAAGTACAAAAAAAAGAACGGTCAAACCGCTTATCAATTTGATCTATATTTAGGAGTTGATCCAAAAACAGGCAAAAAAAGACGCACTACACGCCGTGGCTTTGCAACTCCAAAAGAAGCTCGGCTGGCGTTAGCACGTCTAGAAGCTGGCGTTGACGAAGCACCAGCCAAAGGTAATACTCAACAAAAGAAGTATACCACTTTTAATGACGTTTTCAAATTATGGTATGAGACTTACAAATTGACAGTCAAAGATACCACACTGGAAAAAACTGATATTCATTTTAAGAATCATATTCTCCCTGCCATTGGTCATTTAGTCATCGATCAAATTACTTACGAGGATTGTCAAAATGCGGTCAATCAGTGGTCCACGGAAACATCAATTTGTCGGATCTACAAATCATACGCCAATAAGATATTTGAATTTGCTATGAAAAAAGAGATCATCTCCAAAAATCCGATGGCGCTAACTGACATACCGAAACAAAAATCGAAAAAGAAATCGGATGATCAGACTTACTACTCAAAAGAAGAGCTGGCGGATTTTCTAAATTGGACCAAACAGCATCGCCCGGAAAAAGAATATGTATTAGTTCGATTGCTTGCATATACCGGAATTCGCAAAGGTGAACTAGCTGCTTTGGTTTGGGATGACGTTGACTTTGACAAAAAAACATTACGTATAAACAAAGCAGTTGTATTACTAAAAGAACTCACACTAACAACTCCTAAGACAGAATCATCGTACAGGACAATCTCGCTCGATTCTGACACGTTAGAAATTCTCAGGCAATGGAAGACCTCTCAGAAAAAAGAATTCTTTAGACGAGGAATTAGAACCAAATCCGATAGCGATCAACTAATTGTTACAAATAAATTTAATAGCTTCATCTATCAGAACTATCCCAAGACTGTTATGAGCCATTACCCGGGAAACAACCTCACTCCACATAAACTACGTCACACACATGCGTCTTTACTGTTAAACGCTGGCGTATCGATCACAGATGTGCAACGTCGGTTAGGTCATTCAAGCGCAGCAACAACTATGAGCATATACGCTCACGCGACTAAGGATGATGCGCACATTGCGGACGCTATGTCGAGGATTTTTGTGGGATAAATCCTCGGGGTAGTCAAAAGGGTAGTCAAACCGATTTATCCTTGATAAACCGCGATATATCAAGCTAGTTATTATACAACAAAAAAAAGAAAAGCGTGGCATTCACCACACTTTTCTGAAAAACTTATGGTTTACACATGAACTAATCCTTGCTGATGCAGGCTTTCGGCGATTTGAACGGAGTTCCATGCCGCACCTTTCAGCAAATTATCAGAAACGACCCATAAATGCAAGCCGTTTTCGACATCCAAATCTTTGCGAATCCGACCAACAAAGGTTTCCGTTTTGTCCACACTGGTCAAAGCTTGCGGGTACACTTGTTGACTCGGATCATCTTGCAAGACAGCTCCTGGCGCTTCGCTGATCCACTGCCTGACTTCCTCAACACTGGCATGGTCTTTGGTCTCGATATAAATCGACTCTGAATGACCGCTAAACACAGGGATCCGCACACACGTAGCTGCTACTTTGATCTGCGTATCTTCCATGATCTTCTTCGTTTCATTGATCATTTTCCACTCTTCGTAAGTATAGTCGTCTTCAGCAAAAACATCGATTTGCGGCAAGGCGTTAAACGCGATTGGGTAGTGCTTTTTGTCGCTGCCTGCTGGTAAAATCTCAGGGTTTAGTTCATCAGCGGCTTTGCCAGCTAATAATTCTTGAGATTCACGAGTCAATTCAGCCAAGGCTTGTGCGCCAGCACCTGAAACTGCTTGATACGTCGAAACCAATACCCTTGATAAACCGACTTTTTGACGAATTGGTTCTAACGCCACCATCATTTGAATCGTTGAACAATTCGGATTGGCAATGATTCCTTTATGTTGTGCTAATGCATGAGGATTCACCTCAGGAACGACTAGAGGAACATTCGGGTCCATCCGAAAATGACTGGTATTGTCGATCACGACTGCACCGTGTTTGACTGCTTCTGGAGCAAATTGTTTTGAAATGCCGCCACCGGCACTGAACAATGCAATATCGATACCTGCAAAGGAATCTGCGGTCAGCTCTTGAATAACGAGCGGTTCATTTTTGAACACAAGGGTCTTCCCAGCAGAACGTTTGGATGCCAACAACGTTATTTTTTTGATCGGCAACGTGGTCTTCTCCAACATCTCAATCATTTTTGTTCCTACTGCGCCGGTAGCCCCGACAACTGCTACGTGATACCCTGTACTCATCAAATCACTCCTCGAATAAAAATACATTTTTACTAGTTTATCATATCTTGTAAAAAAGAAAAGACCTTTCGTGGAAAGAAGCGCAAAAAGAAGGCAATACTGTCTAAATTTTCAATCTTTTCCCCCTTTGCAGAAAAAATCTACCTATATTTAAGGGTTATCATTTGTCACATTCAGGTGTTATAGGATATAATACCGACAGAAGGAATTTTGGGGAAGATTCTTTCCAACGTGCATGGGGAAATTAAAAATACCCAAAACATTGAATGAGGCAAGAATTGCATATGCAATTCTTGCCTCATTTTTATGCTTCATTCGATTCTTCGTTGTTTACTTTCACGATAGCAAAGCCTTTGTTATCAATAATCATCGTTTCATCTTCCAGTTGGACAAACTGTTCCATCAGGATCGAATCAGGACGAGAAAGGGTGATTTGGTCATCGCCCGTATTGAAAATACCGATGATCCGCTGTGCCCCCAACTCTCGTTCGAAAATGATCAGTCCATCCTCTTCCGAAACCCAGTTCCAACTCAAGGAACCTTCTGATAAGACTTTCTGGTTGTCTTTGCGAATGCTGATCAATGAGCGAGTGAAATGCAGGAGATCACGATCTTGCTTTTCTTCTTCCCAAATCATACATTTACGGCAATCCGGGTCCATATCGCCGGTCAAACCGATCTCATCACCGTAATACAGGCAAGGAACGCCTTGTTGCAGATACGTAAAGGCCATCACTTGGCGCATCAAGTCTTTGTCTCCTCGAGCCAAAGTTAACAAGCGCGGGGTATCATGAGAATCCAAGATATTGAACTGTACCTGGTTGGTTTGCTCCCGATACAACATCAGCTGGTTATTTAATTCCGAGACCATTTTCGTCATGGAGATCTCGTCTTTGACAAAATATTCAATGATTGCATCCGTAAAGGCGTAGTTCATTACTGCATGAAACTCGTCGCCTTGTAACCACCGTTGAGAAGAGTGCCAAATTTCCCCAAGGATATAAAAATCATCTTTGGCATCATCACACACTTGGCGGAATTTTTTCCAGAAGTGATGACTGACTTCATTGGCAACGTCCAAGCGCCAAGCATCGATATCAAACTCTTCGATCCAATAACGAGCGATCTTCAACAAATAATCTTGCACGTCAGGATTTTCCGTATTGAGTTTTGGCATATGCGGCGTAAAGGCAAACACATCATAGGTGATGTCATAGGCATCTTCAAAGTTTTCCCCTTCTTTGTAGTTGACAGGAAACTCATTGATGTGGAACCAATCAGCAAAGGGCGAATCTTTGCCGTTTTTGATGACATCTAGCCATTGATGCGAAGTATCCCCCATATGATTGAACACAGCATCTAGCATGACTTTGATGCCGCGTTTGTGGCATTCCTCCACTAAGCGTTTAAAGGTATCGTTATCTCCAAACGCTGGATCAATGGCTAAATAATCGATGGTATCATACTTGTGATTCGAATAGGCCTCAAAAATCGGACAGAAGTAGATCCCATTGATGCCTAGATCGACGAGGTAATCCAAATGATCGATGACCCCTTGCAGATCCCCGCCGAAAAAGTCTTGGCGATCGGGATTTTTTGAGCCCCAGGGCAATACACCTTCTGGATCATTTGATGGGTCCCCATTTGCAAAGCGTTCAGGGAAGATTTGATACCAAACGGTTTCTTTTGCCCACTCGGGAATTTTGAAACGATCGGCTTCTTGGAAGTAAGGCATCCGAAAATAATTGTTGTTCATTTCTAAATATTGCTGCTCAAAAGGATAGACCCCGTGGTCTCCATAAAAGACATGCAACCCATCGTAACTTTCGATGGAAAAGCCGTAAGACAAACGGCGGAATTCTGCTCCGACCGATACTTGCCAATAATCATGCAAGTCCGTGGAAAGAATTTTTTTCATTTCAATTCTTTGCTGGTACCAAGCTTCTTTATATAGTGTGTAAGGATCACCGCAAAGCAGCTGGACATGGCGGACGTCTTGACGGGCGGTACGCAAACGGATATGCATTTTATCCTTCTCGTACAAATACGCAAATTCACTTTCGGGACGATGATAAATGGCAGTAGTATTCATAGCAGACTCCTTTGACTTGTTTGATATACTCATTGTCGCACAAATCAGAAGTCAAAACAAGAGAAAAACGCAATCGGTTGCTTTATCTAAAAAATCGATAATATAAGTTAATATGAAATTAATTCAGTAATTAAAAAGCAAACGATTGCTTCGCCCTTTTTTAATCAAACGGCGTATTTTTCTCACATTGATTGCCAGTCCGTAAAATGTCATATTTCCGCAAGATCCCCACTGCCTCCGTCAACGACTGACTCAACTGCTGGATATCTTCTGCAGCCATTTGAGCGGTTTTGGCATTCAAGCGGTCTTCCACTTGTTTTTTCTTTTGGACAAACAACTGCTTCCCAGCTTCTTCCAAATAAACATTGACGTTGCGGCGATTGACGCCGTTGGTTTTGCGGACCACAAAGCCAGCCTTTTCTAACCCCGAGATCGAACGACTGATTTGGACTTTTGACGTACCGATTTGCTGGGCCAACTCGGACATCGTGATTCCTTCATTACTAGAGATCACCACGAGTTCCAAGATTTCCATTTTGGTCAATTTTAAATCTTCCAGACCGATTTCTTCAAACAATATGTTTCCCATCAGCGAAAAGATCTCCGCAAATACCGCCATATTGAATGTTCCTAACGCTTTTTCCATACTCTCCCTCTTTTCTGTCTTTAGTTTAGTATAAATTATTTGTTTAAACAATGATAATCGTTGATTTTTGTTAACCATTATGATAGCGTGGTTACATAATGAAAATAATCGTGAAAACGGCAAGAAAAGAGTGACAGCATGTTAGAATTAAAAGATATCAAGAAGTATTATACGGTTGGCGCCAGTACTACAAAAGCCCTCGATGGTGTCTCCGTCGCCTTTCGTAAACAAGAGTTTGTTGCCATTTTAGGGCCAAGCGGCTCTGGGAAAACAACCATGTTGAACGTGATCGGCGGCTTAGATAATTACGATTCTGGTGATATGATCATCAACGGCAAATCAACGAAATCCTTTAAAGATCGTGACTGGGATGCGTATCGGAACAATTCGATCGGCTTTGTCTTCCAAAGCTACAATTTGATCAGTCATTTAGGCATCATCGACAACGTCGAGCTTGGGATGACCTTGAGCGGTGTGTCAAAAGAAGAAAAACGCGCAAAAGCAACCGATGCTTTGACGCGTGTGGGCTTAGCTGAGCATATGCACAAAAAACCAAATCAGCTTTCTGGTGGTCAAATGCAGCGGGTAGCGATCGCTCGTGCCTTAGCAAATGATCCTGATATCCTTCTTTGTGATGAACCAACAGGTGCCTTGGATTCAGAGACCAGTGTCCAAATCATGGAACTGATCCAAGAACTATCAAAAGAAAAATTGGTCATCATGGTTACTCATAATCCTGAATTGGCGCACAAATACGCTGGACGGATCATTGAGTTCAAAGACGGACGAATCATTAAAGATTCGAACCCTCATGTCGAAGGACAAAAGAAAGACCAATTCGAATTAAAGCACACAAAAATGAGTTTCATGACTGCCTTACGTTTGTCGTTTAACAATATCCGTACCAAAAAAGGGCGCACCTTCTTGACAGCCTTTGCTTCTAGTATCGGGATCATCGGAATCGCCATTGTTTTGTCACTGTCAACGGGATTCCAAAAACAAATCGACAATACCCAGTCAGAAACATTAGCTCGTTTTCCGATCACGATCTCGCAAGTAGCCACTGAACAAGATCCATCAGCCATGGGAACGCGGGAGAAATCTGAAGATTTCCCTTCAGATAAAGAGGTCACTGCCAAATTAAGTGATGCGGATCGTGCAACCCATATCAATAAAATCGATCAAGAGTTTCTCGATTACATCAACGACATTGATCCTGAATTAAGCAACAATATCGGCTACACTCGTTCCACTTCCTTGAACCTTTTCCGTAAGATCGATGATACTGTGGAACAAGTCAGCTTCTCCAATGCATCACCTGACAATGAACAGACCAATGCCATGATGTCTGCCATGAGTGCCTCCACCGGGATTGGGGTTTCGACTTTCCCCGAGCAGTTATCAGAGGATAACGGCAATTTCTTAAAAGACAACTACGACCTTTTAGAAGGCAGCTACCCAAGTGCTAGCACAGATGTCGTTTTGATCGTCGATGAAAACAACGTAACGAATGTCAATGCATTGATCAACCTCGGTTTTGACATTGAAGATGGCGACAAGGTGTCCTTCGACGATATCGTGGGAACAAAAATCACATTGGCGTCTAATGATGCCTTTTACACCGAATTACCAACTGGAAACTTCATTCCAAATCAAGATTTAAATGACGTTTTCGATAATAGCGGCAACAAAGAATTAACGATCAGCGGAATCTTACGTATCAAGCAAAACTCTACGATGAACTTGCTGTCAACTGGCATTGCCTACAGTGATGCCCTCGCGCAAGAAGTCATCAAAGAAAACCAAGACTCAGCGATCGTCCAAGCCCAAAAAGACAGCGACACCAACGTGATGACGAATGAACCCGTTGACGAAAGTGCTAAAGATTCATTGATCGCTTATCTTGGCGGCAGTGATTTACCAAACAGCATTATGATCTATCCGAATGATTTCAGTGCCAAAGAAAAAATCCTTGATTACTTGGATGACTTCAACAAAGGCAAAGACAAAGAAGACCAAATCGTTTATTCCGATTTAGCGGGTACGATGACTCAATTGACTGGTGGCTTGATGGATGCCATCACCTACGTCTTGATCGCTTTTGCAGGAATCTCCTTGGTAACTAGCATGATCATGATCGGTATCATCACCTACACCTCTGTGCTAGAACGTACGAAAGAAATTGGGGTCTTAAAAGCATTAGGTGCTCGTAAAAAAGACATCACCCGCGTCTTTGATGCCGAAACCTGTATTTTAGGGATCGCTTCAGGAGCTTTAGGTGTCCTGATTGCTTGGTTAGCCACATTCCCGATCAACGCGATCTTATATAGTATGACTGATCTCGAAAATGTTGCTCAATTAAATCCGGTCCACGGCCTGATCTTGATTGCTGTCAGCACCGTCCTAACGATGATCGGCGGCCACATACCAGCTCGAATGGCAGCGAAAAAAGATGCAGCGATCGCTTTACGCGCCGACTAATTTTATAAGAAAACCCAACAGACAGCAGCCATTCCTTTGGCTGCTGTTTTTTTGTCCTTTCCTTCCGACTTCCAAAAGGTTTCTCTTGAAAAATTCATAAATGAGGAATACAATAGATTTGTTTTTAGGTATACCTAAAAAGATAGGACGTGAAACGATGAACGAAGAAAAAAAATTGATCCAAGCGGCCAACGGTCCTAGCTTGGAAGAAATAAATAATACAGTTGCCATTCCAAAAAACGGCAGCTTTTGGCGCAATCTCTTAGCGTTCTCTGGTCCTGGGGCATTGGTAGCCGTGGGCTATATGGACCCAGGAAACTGGATCACCTCGATCGGAGGCGGTGCTGAATATGGCTATCTCTTACTTTCTGTGATCTTGATTTCCAGTTTGATCGCTATGCTGCTGCAATACATGGCAGCCAAGCTAGGGATCGTGACCCAGATGGACCTTGCGCAAGCAACTCGTAAACACACCAGCAAAGGCTTAGGCTTTGTCTTGTGGATCGTCACCGAATTGGCTATCATGGCAACGGATATCGCGGAAGTGATCGGAGGAGCGATCGCTCTCAATCTACTATTTGGCTTACCTTTATTAGTTGGGGTCATCTTAACGATTTTCGATGTACTCCTTCTGCTCTTTTTAATGAAATTGGGTTTCCGAAAAATCGAAGCGATCGTCATGACACTGATTTTGGTCATTATGCTGGTCTTTTGTTACGAAGTCATTATTGCTCAACCAAATTTGCCTGCTGTCTTGCAAGGCTTTATTCCCCAAAAGCAAGTCTTGAACCATGGGCAGCTGACAATGGCGTTGGGGATCGTTGGTGCGACTGTGATGCCGCATAATCTCTATCTGCATTCTTCGATCTCCCAGTCACGAAAAATCGATCGTAGCAATACCCAAGAAGTGGCAACGGCCGTGCGGTTCGCTACTTGGGATTCCAATATCCAATTATCCGCTGCGTTTTTGGTCAATTGCCTGCTTTTGATCTTAGGAAGTG
The DNA here is from genome assembly GCF_050542975.1 of Enterococcus sp. DIV1368d. Classification (NCBI taxonomy): domain Bacteria; kingdom Bacillati; phylum Bacillota; class Bacilli; order Lactobacillales; family Enterococcaceae; genus Enterococcus; species Enterococcus sp. DIV1368d. The sequence goes on from NZ_CP172939.1 coordinate 2,974,026, forward strand.
CCTTGTTCTTTGGTCATAGTGAAGAAGTCGGCACCTTCTCCGCGCTGTTCGATGCATTGCAAGATTCCTCCATTGCTGGTGCTGTCGCCAGTCCAGTTTTGAGCGTTCTGTTTGCCGTGGCGCTCTTGGCATCTGGTCAAAATTCAACGATCACTGGGACACTGACAGGGCAAGTCGTGATGGAAGGATTTATCCATATGAAGATCCCTACTTGGGCGCGACGTCTGATCACCCGTGGCTTATCGGTGATCCCCGTCTTGCTTTGTACGATTTACTTTGGCGGCAACGAACAAGCCTTGGACGATCTGCTGATTTATTCGCAAGTCTTTTTAAGCATCGCCTTACCCGTTTCGATGATTCCGTTGGTTCTTTTTACCAGCTCAAAAAAAATCATGGGGGAACGCTTCAAGAATCCGCTATGGGTCTCTACCTTAGGCTGGATCTGTGCCATTGCACTGACGGTCTTGAATGTCCGCTTGATCATCGAAACACTCGGCAACTTCTAATAGAAAAAAAGCTTACGAGGTTAGCTCGTAAGCTTTTTTTGGTTAATTCGTTTCTAAATCATGTAAAAACAGACCGCTCAACAGTTTTGGTTCAAACCAAGTTGATTTTGGCGGCATAATTTCTCCCGCATCGGCGACTGCCAAAAGATCGGTCATTTGCGTTGGATACATGGAAAAGGCCAATGTCCATTCTCCGCTATCTACCAAACGTTCCAATTCTTCTGGACCACGAATTCCGCCGACAAAATCAATGCGTTTGTCTGTCCGCACATCTTGGATCGCGAAAATATCAGCCAGCACGTATTGTTGTAAAAGCGACACATCCAGCTGTCCTACCGCATCTTGCGGCACAGCTTCCGGTTTGATGGTCAACTCCCACCACGCATGGTTTAGGTACAGATGAATCGAACCACGTTGCGCTGGTTTCTTCCTTGTAGTTTCTCGAATCGTAAAATGCTGGGCTGCCTGCTCAAAAAAGGTTTCTGGCACTGGTACCCGCAAAACCCGATTGTATTCCCAAATCGCTAATTCATTTTCTGGGAATAAAATCGCTAAAAAGCGGTCGCTTTCTTGACTGCTTTGGCCATCGGCTCGCTTTTGCAAGCCGACTTTGACTGCTGACTCTGTGCGGTGATGCCCATCCGCAATATAAAGGGCATCTACAGCTTGAAACTGCTGGGCAAAAGAGGCGACTAGCGCTGGATCATCGATCAGCCAAACACGATGTTGCACCTCATGATAGCTGACAAAATCATAGATTGGCGCATGCTCTGCTTGCCACGCATCGATCGCTTCTTTGACTGCTGCTGGTTGGCGATAACTCAAGAAAATCGGACTTGTATTGGCATCACATGCCAGAATATGATTGATCCGATCGATTTCTTTTTCTGGACGGGTAAACTCGTGTTTCTTGATTTTCCCAGCGACATAATCATCGATCGAGGTACAGGCGACAAGCCCCGTTTGGCTTCTACCAGCCATCGTCAATTCATACAAATAATATGCGGGCGCCGTTTCTTGAATCAACCAGCCTTCTTCTTGAAAAGATGCAAGATTTTCCGCCGCTTTTTGATACACCTGTGGATCATAAGGATCGATTCCTGGCAAGTCGATCTCCGAACGGTCGATGTGGAAATAGCTGTAAGGATTGCCTTGCGCAAACGCTGCGGCTTCTTGTGAATTGACCACGTCATACGGTAGCTCGGCCACTTTTTCTGCCAATGAGGCGTCTGGACGAATGGCTTTAAACGGAAATACTTGAACCATTAATACCCAACCTCCTGATTCTTGATGACCCGTACACGAACGATGTTTTCGTTCTCCCGCAGTTTATCGGCTAATTGATTCAATAAGGCTTCATCTTCAGAAGCGACATCGGCTAGGGTGTAAGCAAAGTCTTCCCGTCCACGATTCAGCATATTGTCGATATTGATCCCAGATTCCGCAATGATCGATGAAATCTGACCTAACATATTCGGTACATTGCGATTGATGATCGTCAGACGATAAGGCGAATGAAAAGCCATCTCAACAGTTGGAAAATTTACTGAGCGCTTGATGGTTCCAAATTCCAAGAATTTTTTCAATGTTCGGGCTGCCATTTTGGCACAGTTGACTTCGGCTTCTTCTGTTGATGCACCTAAATGCGGCAAGACGAGGACTTTTTCATTATGCAGCAATTGTTCATCCGCAAAATCAGTCGTATAGCCCGCTAAACGGTCGGCTTTTAACGCACGTAAAACAGCATCTGTATCGACGATTTCTTTACGAGAAAAGTTGAATAGCTTCGTTGTTGGTTTCATTTTCGCAAGTTCGGCTTCCCCGACGAGATGATGCGTGTTTTCCATTAGCGGCACATGAACCGTGATAAAATCACAGGTTGAAAAGACTTCCGCAATATCATTGGCACGCTTGACCCGACGAGAGATCGTCCAAGCAGTATCCACTGACACGTAAGGATCATAACCGACTACTTCCATCCCTAGACGATAAGCATCGTTGGCGACCATCGCTCCAATAGAACCAAGGCCGATGATTCCTAACTTTTTGCCTTCTAACTCTGTTCCAGCAAATTGACTTTTTTGCGCTTCTGCTTGTTCTTCCACATTATCACCGCTCAAGGTTTGCACCCATTGGGCACCTCGTAAAATCGGACGGACACTTAAGAGCAGACTAGCGATCACTAATTCTTTGACCGCATTGGCATTGGCGCCTGGCGTATTAAAGACGACGATCCCTTTTTCAGTACATGCTTTGACGGGAATGTTGTTGGTCCCAGCCCCTGCACGGGCAATACCTAAGACACTTTCAGGAAAAGCGTAATCGTGCAATTTCTGGCTGCGCAGCAAAATCCCTTGCGGTTGGTCGCTTTCGTTGATGGCATACTTTTCTTTTTCTAAACGCTGTAATCCTTCTGGTGCGATCGCATTGAATGTTTTAATTTGGAACATTTATTTGACCTCCGCTTCAAATGATTTCATAAAGTCGACTAACGCTTGAACGCCAGCTAATGGAAAGGCATTGTACAAGCTTGCTCGCATTCCTCCAACGGAACGATGCCCTTTCAAGTTCTCAAAGCCAGCTTTGACAGCTTCTTCATTGAAGCGCTGATCTAATGCTTTATCCCCTGTCACAAAAGGAATATTCGTTAGTGAGCGGCTGTCAACAGCCACAGGACTACTGTAAAGAGCAGAGGCTTCGATCGTTTCGTATAAAAGCGCCGCTTTTTGGCGGTCTTGTTCTAAAATTGCAGGAATGCCGCCTAATTCTTCCAACCATTCAAACACCAATTTAGCAATATAGATAGCATACGTTGGTGGTGTATTGTACAATGAGTCATTTTTAGCCTGTAGACGATAATCCAGCATTGGAGCGAAGACAGCATCATCATTGAGTAAATCTTCTCGGATGATCACTACCGTCAACCCTGCAGGACCAATATTCTTTTGGGCCCCAGCATAAATCACACCAAAGTCTTCTACGCGATAGTCATTGGCTAAAATATTTGAGGACATATCCGCTACGATCGGCACGTCGCCAGCCTGCGGAATCGTTTGAAAGGCCGTCCCTTCAATGGTGTTGTTCGTGGTGATATGCAAATAAGCCGCTTCTTGATCGATCGCATCTTCTGAAATTTCTGGAATATAGGTAAAGTTTTGATCCTCACTAGAGGCAACAACTTCCACCGTCACGTTTCCAAGCGCTTTTGCTGCTTCAATAGCTTTTTTCGACCAAGAACCGGTATTTACGTATAAGGCTTTTTTGTTTTGTGCAAGATTTAATGGGATCATACTGAATTGGAGACTCGCGCCGCCTTGTAAAAACAGTACCTGATAGTTTTCAGGAATCCCCATCAATTTTCGTAGAAGTGCTTCTGCATCTTTAATGATCGCTTCAAACAAGGAGGACCGATGACTCAGCTCCATAACGGACATCCCACTTCCGCGGTAATTCAAAAGTTCGGATTGTGCTTTCTCCAATACGGGACGGGGCAATACGGCAGGACCAGCTGAAAAGTTATAAACTGTCATACAAAAAATCTCTCCTTTATGTTAGATGTGAAAATCATTATAACAGATAGCCGAAAATGAAAAAAGCCTTAAAAGAGAAAATAATTTTGAATTTTCAGAAAAGACTACCAATTTCTTAACGTTCGTCATTTCGGCATTTTTTCAAACAGCCAGCGAGAAATTTCATTGTAAACGATCTCGCGGTTGCGCTCATTCAAAATCTCATGCCGGCCCTGTTCAAGCAAATACATCGTCACGTCAGCATTTTGCTTCAGCTGCTGAGCCAATTGGCGGACGCTTTTGCCATAGTGCCCCACAGGATCATCTGCACCTGAAATCAAGAGCAGCGGCAATTCTGGATCAATCCTGCGCAATTGGTCCGGATCACTGGCAACTTGCGTCAATGTAAAGAGATCCTTGTAAGCCGCTAAAGAAAAATGAAATTGGGTGTAAGGGTCCTTCAAGTAGCGATCCACTTGTTGCGGATCACTGGTCAACCAATCCTTAGCGGACCGATTGGGACGAAAACGCCGGTTGTGCTGGCCAAAAACCAGCTGTTCCATTACGTGATAAGGCCATTGCTGAGCGGCAAACGGGCGCAACAAGTTCGTAACGAGTTTGCCTCCTTGCATCAGCACGGCTTTTTCCATCGTGGTGCCCATGATGATCGCTCCTGACAATGGATGTGGCTGACTAAACAAATAATTCCGCAACACCAGCGACCCCATACTGTGCCCTAAGATAAAGTATGGTCGGTCTGGGTAGCAAGCAGCTGCGTACTGATGGACCACTCCCACATCTGCCACTAAATAGTTGGCGCCCTCTTTTTCACCAAAATGCCCATAGGCCTGTGTTTCCTTCACGGATTGCCCATGCCCTAAGTGATCATGACCGATCACCGCATAGCCTTGCGTAGTCAAACATTCCGCAAACTCGTGGTAACGTTCAATGTGTTCGATCATTCCGTGAACGATTTGCACGACTGCTTTCGGCTGTTCTTCTGGCAGCCACGTTTTGACAAAAAGCTGATCCTTCCCATTTGATGAAGTCAGCTTTTCTTGATTCATCCTCATAGTTCGCACCTCTTTTGCTTTTTCTTTTCCCTTCGCCAAATAAAACGGTCGTTTTCTTTATTATACATGGAATTTTAGGCTATGGCGGTAGGAGTTGGGAATTTTCAAGGATAAAAAAATCCTGCCACATTGTCTAAAGACAAAGTAGCAGGAGTCAAACGATCATCACCCATCGCTTGGATTAAAAAAACTTCCTCATTATTCTTTATTGGAATTTGACGATTTCTAAACGATCAATACTTAGCGTGTCAACCCCAATCTCAGACGAAAGGGTGATTTCCTGCGATCCTTTCGGTAACTTCATGCGGACTTGTAGCGGTTGATAATATTCGGAAGGATAGACATCCACCACGTGACTTGCTTGTTTCGTTTCAATCTTGACCTGAATTGGGTCATTTAAGGAGAGATAATCAGTGGTTTTGACATAGGCAATCACCAGAAATTCATCTGATTCTTCAATCTGCGGGGTAAAGATAATTTTGTCAGTCGTTGATTCAAAGCCTTGGACACCTTTCTTAGAGAGTGCTGCCTCATCTTCGACAAGCGCTAAATCGCCTTCCAACAAAGCACGGCTAGCAGTTAATCGCAGTCGATTCGGCTCAGCTTTTGGCAACGCTTGAACATGCCACTCATCCAAAGGAGCTTCCAGTAGGACTTTATCCTCTTGATCCCAACCAAACTTTTGCAAGCGGATCGAACGGTCCCAGCCCGAATGATCCCACCGAGCAGCGTGATAAATCAACCAGTCTTCAGAACCATCTTTTGATTTGGCAAATCCATTATGACCAGGTCCATAGACAGTGTTTGTCTGTTGGAAAATCGGCTCTGGTTCCTTTTGCCAATTCGCTCTTTCTAGGGGATCATCAGCTACATCTAGGGTCATAAGACCAAGAGCGTAATCATTGTCCCAGCTTCCACTGGCAGAGTATACCAAATTGACTGTTTCGTCTTTGATAATCACTTGAGGGGCTTCATTGATCAATGGTGTTTGCCGCATTTCCCATTCATATTCTGGTTCTGAGATAAGCCGTTTCTCCCCAATCACTTCCGTAGGGGAGACCATTTCCGCTACATAAAGATTTTGCGCAACATTTTCATACCCTTCCCAGCCCGACCAAAGGAAATAGCGTTTGTCATTGATCTCTAAAACTGTTCCATCAATCGCAAATTTATCATCCATCCCTTTGATCTCTTCCAATTGCCACTCACCCATGTAAGGATCTTTTTGATGATTGACTAATGCGTACATACGATGCGTTTCTGAAGGACGATTAGCCGCGAAATACATCACCCAGCGATCATCTAAGTAATGAAGCTCGGGTGCCCAGATACTTTCAAATTCTGCTGGCATTTCCCAGATGACCTTTTTTTCACCAGCAGCAACGTGAGAGAGGTTTTCAGCACGCCAAAGCGTTAAATTATTCCCAGTCGTTTTGGTATAATAAAAGAACGCTTCCGTTTGCAAGATCCAAGGATCTGCCCCATCATTATCGATAATTGAAGTAAAATCGGACACTTCTTCCCCTGGATCAGTTCCAGTGCTACAACCGGTTATCATAAGCGCAGCAATCAAGATACTTACTCCACTGAGCCAAGCTGCTGATTTCCCCATCGGACATCGCCCCTTTCCTTACCAATCATTTTATTCTATCTGTGGTGGATGAAACTGCTCATTGATCTCTTTAATCGCTGCCAAATCAACTTTTGGTTGGCGGTCATAGGTCAGCAATCCATTGATTTCTTGTTCAACATCTGTCAACTGAGTGTAGCAATAGCCCCAGAGTCCGACAGAATCATAAACAGCTGTCATGATTCGCTGATAATCCTTCAAGAAATCTTGTTGATTTTCCACTGAGGTATAGCCCCAACCGGGTTGCCCCGAAACATCGAAGCCAATACCGCCAAACTCGGTCAATAAAATAGGCTGATCCTGATAAGAAAATCCTCCAGCGAAAATCGGCCATGGGGTCGATACTCGATTCACCAATTTTTCTCTCGTGCTGAGACTGTCTTTGAAGTATAGATATTTTTGCCGCTCAGATTCTTGCCCATGCGCATAATTATGAATCGCACAAATATCTGTCTCCGTCATCGCCCAACCATCATTTGAAATAACCAACCGTTGCTGGTCTAGCGAATGGATAAAGTGATACATCGCTTGAGAAAAATGCTGTTGCTGACGATCAAATGAGATTTTTGGCACACCCCAGCTCTCATTGATTGGTACCCAAGTAACGATCGAAGGGTGACTATAGTCCCGAGTGATGATCTCTGCCCACTCTTGCATCAAACGCATCACAGAACGATCGGTATAGATTGCCGGCGCCGCACACTCTCCCCAAACAAGAAATCCTAATTTATCTGCCCAGTATAAAAAGCGTGGGTCTTCTGTTTTTTGGTGTTTTCGGCAACCATTAAATCCCATTTCTTTGGCCAATAAGATGTCTTGCTTAAAGTCCTCATCTGTTGGTGCAGTTAACAAGCCGCTCGGCCAATAGCCTTGATCGAGAACCAACTTCTGGTAGTAAGGCTTGTTATTTAAGTAAATCATACCGTTTTCTGTATGTATTTTACGCATACCAAAATAACTTTTTAGCTGATCGATGGCATTCCCTGCTTCTCTAAGCGTCAATTCAACATCAAATAATTGCGGCTTTTCAGGTGTCCAAGACCAGCCTTCGTGGTGAAAATTCGTCCGAAAAATTTCTTGCTGGAAAATATCAACTGCAAAACTCAACTTAGAAGTGATAAAGTCTGCCTTTCCGCTGGTAACTAAAACATCTTTAAAATAGATTTGATATTCTAAGACTACTTGCGGCTGCAACTGGTTCAGTTCTACATCGATCTTCACGGCGCCAGCATCAAAATCACTCGTAAATTTCACCTGTTGCAGATGGGTTTCAGCAACTACTTCAAGCCAGACTGGCTGCCAGATCCCTGTTGAGTTTGTGTACCAGATTCCTGCTGATTCTTCTTCCCAAAATTGTTTCCCCCGTGGAATGCTTTCATCAAAATGCGGGTCAAATGCTCGCACACTTAGCATTTGCTCTTGTCCAGATACTAGAGCATCCGTAATGTCTATATCAAACGAGGTATGCCCTCCGCAATGATTTTTCACATGATTTCCATTGATAAACACATCTGCTTCATAGTCCACCGCCCCAAAATGCAAAAGGACACGACTTTTTTCAGGGACTTGCACATCGAAGGTCCGATAATACCATACAACGTCGTGCACTTCTCGATGATCAATGCCGCTCAATGCACTTTGATAGACAAAGGGAACATTGATCTTGTACGGATAGTTTGCTTCGTTTGTGTACCACTTTTCTTTTAAACCAAGATTTTGGTCATCAAAGGCAAATTGCCATTCACCATTTAAACTTAACCAATTTTCTCTCTCAAATTGCGGTCTCGGGTATTCTTCTCTACTCATATTTCCTCCAAAAACAAATTATTTTATGCCACTTTGCAACGACATTGACGCCATAAAGCTTTTTTGCGCCACCAAATACAATAAAAAGGTAGGGATCAAGGCTAAGATTGCTCCAGCAGTTCCAATTCCCGGATAGGTCATGTATTGCCCTTGTAGCAATTGCAGCCCCGGTGTAATTGGCAATTTATCAATATCGTTTATCACGATCGATGGCCACAAGAAGTCATTCCATGAGCCAGTAAAACTAAATAACGCAACCACCGTCAATACAGGTTTGATCAACGGTAAAATGATATGATAAAAGATTTGAAACTCGTTGGCCCCATCGATCACAGCCGATTCATCCAATTCTTTAGGAATCCCTAAAATGAACTGCCGAACGAGAAAAATGTTATAAACACCTGCTGCTCCAGGAACGATGACTGCCAGAAATGTATTGGTCCAACCTAACGTATCAACGATTTTAAAATTCGGGATCAAATTGACCACCCCGGGAAACATCATCGTTCCTAACAATAAGGCAAAAATCAAATCTCTCCCCTTAAAGGTGAGTCGTGTATAGCCATAAGCCGCAAACGAGACGATCACCATAACTAACAGCGTATGTGAAGTTGAAATAATCATTGAATTCACAAACCAGCGGAACACAGGAGAAGAATCATTGCCTTGTAACAAGCCCAAAAAGTTAGCCAGCGTCCAATCTTGCGGAATCAAACTGAACCCAACCTTTTGAATCTCTGCCTCCGATTTAAACGAGGTAAAAATTGCCCATATCAAAGGAAAGATCCAAATCACACAGACGATCGCTAGCAAAATAAAGGCAATTCTTTTCCCTAGTTTGTTTTCTCGCATCTTCATCCCTCCTATCTTTCCATTTTTTTGATGACCATAAATTGCACAATCGAAACTGCCATGATTACAAAACCTAGTAGAATGGCCATCGCTGAAGAAATTCCTGCAACCGAGGTACTACTACCAAAGGCATTTTCTTGGATGTACATCATCAACACGCGAGTAGAATTGTTGGGTCCGCCTCCCGTCAGCATTAGTGGCTGACCATAAATATTAAACTGAGCGATGGTCGTCATGACCGTGGTAAAAACAAGCTGGTTGCGAATACTCGGCAAAGAAATACGAAAAAATTTCGTGATACTATTCGCACCATCTAATTCTGCTGCTTCTAACTGCTCTTTGGAGACGCCATTTAATGCAGCAACATAAATAATTAGATTCCCACCTAATGTCCACCAAATCGTCACGATCAAAATAGCGATCCATGCCCATGGTTGCGTGCCTACAAAATTGATGTCGATACCGAATACTTCTTTGATCGGTCCAAAAGATTTGCTCAAAAGGAACCCCCAAATAATCATGACGGCAGAGATTGCAAATAATGTTGGCAGGTAGAGAATCGATTGAAAAAAACGCATCATTTTTGGTTTAGCAGATAATGCAACCGCTAGCAACAAGGGAATTACAATACATAACGGAACGGAGATTGCCGCAAAAAACAGCGTATTTTTCATTCCATTAAAAAATTGCGTATGATACAACGAGTCTTGATCAAACAAAATCGTTTTAAAATTATCAAACCCGACAAAAATTGGTGTACTGAACAGATCCCATTCAGTAAAAGAAACATAGATCCCAATCACTGCAGGAACTAAAAAGAATAAAAGAAAAAGGAGCATATGCGGACCAATAAAAACGATTGGCCAGCCATTTAACCTTTTTTTCATCAATACCCATCCTTCCTTGTATTTCTAGTGCAGCTATCAACAAGAAACGACTGTGACAGCCCTTTAAGCCTCCCCATCAGAATTCCTACCCTATCAAAAAATGGACGGAATTCTTTTTATGGTCGCTCTTCCTTCTGCCACAGCCTCCACGTGAGAAGATTATTTCATCTTTTCTTCTACAACTTTTTGGATCTCACCAAAAGTCGTTTGAATATCTGCTTTTCCTGTGATCATGTCCCATGAGCGATTATCATATTCACCAAAGATATACGATAAGCCATCAACTGCGTTAACAGAAATTGCCGCTTGTCCTTTTTCTGTCTTCAATAAGAAGGATTGTGGCATCTCAACATATTCTTCATTGTCTAGCATAGCTAAGGAAGTAGGATTTGCACCTGATTTGACCCACTCTAATTGGTTTGCTTGTAACCAAGTCAGAAAGTCGACCATGCCACTTTTCTTTTCATCGGAACGTTCCTCGTTCGTTTTGAACATTGCAAACTGATCGACGCCTGAACCTTGAATGATATGTTCCGCATCCCATTGAGGAGTAAATGTTTGACCCCAAGTGAAGTCACTGATTTCTTCCATATTACTTAGCATCCATGTTCCTTCTGGAAGAAAAATCAGCTGCTGGTTTGCAAAAAGTTTATTTGCATCTTCACCATCTGGGACCATGTAGCCGGCATCATATAAATCCTTAAACTCTTGAACGGCATTGTAAGAAAACTCATTATCGATATTGATGTTTCCTTGTGCATCTTGCCATTCCCCACCCATTTGTTGGTAGAGATTCGAATAATTCTGCATGCCCCATGTATAGCCAAAACTATAGATACCATCTGCTTTTGCTTTTTCCCCAGCTTGTCTGATTTCTTCATACGTCACTACGCCATCATCCAACGCTCCTGGAACATATTTATCCACCAAATCTTGGTTGTAATACATCACCCACGAACCCATGGTTGCCGGAATCCCATATTGACTATCATCCACTACACCAGTGTCCCAAGCAGCTTCTACGTAGTTTTCCCGTGCCAATTCTGTTCCATCGATCATGTCATCCCAAGTTTCAAGCATGTCTTGGTGTTTATACGTAGGCAAAGCTTCTGAGGCGATCAAAGCCAAATCAGGGACACCTTTCCCCGATTTCCCCGCAGTCGTCAACTTTGAAGTAAAGGTGTCACCTTGCATGCTTACTAGCTTCACTTTAAAGTCTGGGTCTGTTTCATTGTATTGATCAATCGTTTTTTTGATTTTTTCACCGTCCGGTCCTGTTGTCGAAGACCAAAGCAAAATTTCTGAATTATTACTTGAGCTACCACTTCCGCCACAAGCAGCTAACAACACTGTACATAATAAGCTTGTCCCTACTAAAACAATTGATTTACTTACTTTCATTTTTTACACTCCTTTTAATTTAACTAAAAAGTAAAATGATATCCAGTTATCAATAAACATAATCGTTAGACTATCGTCGAATAATGTTTACACCGTAAAGTTACTATAAATATAAAGCGCTGTCAACATTATTTTAACAAGGGATAGCTAAAAAAACATCATTTTACTATTTGGTAAATTCACAAGGTTATGTTATAATAAAACCATCTTTTCATTAAACATTTTAGTATAACGAGGTGATCGCTATGGAATTGGATCTAACAAACGCATCTTTACCGATCTACGAAGCACTGGCAAATGAAACTCGCTTAGCGATTTTAAGAGAATTAGGCGATAAGAAGAAAAGCATCAGTGAAATTGGACAAAAATTAGCAATCAGCAATGCTTTGATGACCAAACATATCCGTAAACTCGAAGAAGCTCAGTTGATCAAAACAGAAAAAGGATCGGGGCAAGACTGGAAGAAAAAATATTTATCTCTAAAAACTGATTTCATCAATATCAATTTCCCAGCAAAAGTGTTTCCAGAAATGAATCTAACCTCCCAATCCGTGAAAATTGGCCACTTCACCGATTTTAAAGCTGAGCCTTCTTGTGGAATGGCGACCAAAGACCGCTTGATTGGCGCCTTAGATGATCCAAAATCTTTTCTGGATCAAGAACGTGTTGATGCAAGTATCATCTGGCTAAATAACGGTTTTTTAGAATACAAAATCCCAAATCCTTTGAAAAATGGTGAAAAAATCGAATTACTAGAAATTAGTATGGAGATCGCTTCAGAGTTCCCAATTTCGAATAACTATTGGCCCAGCGATCTTTCCTTTCACTTAAACAATCACTGCATCGGTAGCTATACCGTACCAGGAAACTTTTCGGATGTCAGAGGTTCTCTGACTCCGCAATGGTGGATCGATGAGTTCAGTCAATATGGATTACTTAAGCATTTACGCATCAATCGCTATGATACTTCCCTCGATGGAGAAAAATTAACAGATCACAACCTGAATGAAATCGACTTAGACCACAGTGATTTTTTCACCTTTAAAATTGCTGCACCTGCAACTGCCGAAAACGCTGGTGGTTTGACCATTTTCGGCGATCGATGGGGAAATTATCCTCAAGATTTATTGTTCAATTTTTACGTATCGGAATGACTGTTGTCGTTTCATTACACAAAAAAAGCACGTAGCGAAGAGAGATCACTCCCTCAGCTAGTGCTTTTTTCTATTCTCTTACGCTGTGGCAAAAATGCGTTCGATCAACTGCATCACTGCTCGGACTTCTTCGTTTTTAACGATAGGTTCGGCACCGTTGCGTACAACGTTGTAAAAATTCTTGTAGAAAGGTTCAAAATCCGCTTCGGCTTTCGGGAAAGGAATCTCTTTGGCTGCCAATTCCGATGGGGGTGCCATCGTTTTCGTCAAGCCAACGCCTGCTTGGACTGGTTTTGGTGCGGCCACATCTTCGCGACCTGTTGCTTGCACCATTTCCCCATTTAGATCCCAATCGGTGATGGTGGCTGTTCCCTCTGTTCCTTTGATGTACCAGCGAGGCAATTGCGTGTAATTGGAGGTTCCAACTTCCACGATTGCTTTGACCCCATTTTCAAAGGTAATCAAAGCGAAGAACCCATCATCGACTTCTTCCCCCAACACAAAGCTAAGATCCGCTTTAACATCTTTCACTGGACTGTCGATCAGCCATAGCATTTGATCCAGCAAGTGAACGCCCCAGTCTAAAAGCATTCCCCCACCTTGTTTTTTCACATGGCGCCAGTCTCCTGGGATGCCGTTTGCCCCTTGGACCCGTGACTCTAATTGGAACAAATCACCGATCTGTCCATTACGGTACAGTTCGCGTACAAGTAGAAAATCAGGATCCCAACGGCGGTTTTGGTGAACCATAAAGGTATTGCCAGTTTCTTGGGCAACCGCCACGATCTCATCTAGTTCCGCAGTATTCAGCGCAACAGGCTTCTCGCAAACAACATGTTTGCCGGCTTTCAACGCAGCGATCGATAACTCTTTGTGCAAGTCATTAGGTGTGGCGATCAACACTGCTTCGATCGTCTCATCGGCTAAGACTTCATCATAGCTTTTAAAGATCTTATGGCCTTTTTCTTGGGAGATCGCTTGACGTTCTTCATTGATATCGTAAGTTCCTACGATGTGGATTCGTTCGTTTTCATTTGGTAAGATATTGTGGACATGGTACGCACCCATGCCGCCATATCCGATTACTGCAAAATTGATTGCACTCATGTCTGACACTCCTCGGTTTTCTTCTTATGCCCACCACATGGATGAAGCTTCTTCACGGATCATAATCGTCTTCAAGTTGCTGATGGCACGAGTCAGTCCTTCATCAATGGACATGATTGGATCTTCATGTTCAATACTCAAGACATAATCATACCCATAAATTCTAAGCGCAGAAATAATATCTGACCAGACTTGTAAGCTGTGGCCGCAACCGACTGAACGGAAGGTCCAAGCTCGGGTTTTGACATTGCTATATGGCTGCATGTCCGTCAAGCCATGCATGTTGATATTGTCTTGGTCCAAATACGTATCTTTGGCATGGAAGTGATGGATCGCATCGGCTTCCCCTAAGATTTTGACCGCTGCCACTGGGTCGATCCCTTGCCACCATAAATGACTTGGATCCAAGTTACAGCCGATGGCTTTACCCGCAGCATCCCGCAGTTTCAACATCGTATAAGGGGTATGTGCCAAAAAGCCGCCATGAAGTTCGATCCCGATTTTAACACCAGCCGCTTCCGCTTCCGTGTTGATGCCTTTCCAATAAGGAATCAGTTTTTGTTCCCATTGATAATTATAATTGTCATCGTATTCCGTTGGCCATGGCAATACTGGCCAGTTGACTTGTGTATCTGTTGCATTTCCGCCTGAAACGCCTGAAAATCCATTCACAACAGGTACATTCATTAAGCTGGCTAATTTGATGGTTTTGCGCAAAAGTTCATCGGCTTCTTGCGCTTCTGCTTTTAATGGAGAGATTGGGTTGTTGTGACAGCTCAAAGCTGAGATTTCCAATCCTTTATCAGCTAATTTCGCTAAGTATTCTTTTCGCTCTGCTTCACTTGCTAGTAAACGGTCAATATCTAAGTGGGCATTGCCTGGAGAACCACCGGTACCGATCTCGACGGTTTGCAGCCCTTTTTTCGCTACTTCATCGATCATTTCTTCAAAGCTAAGTTGATTGAATAACGGGGTAAAAACACCTAATTTCATTTTCTTTCCTCCTCAATTGCTTGAAAATGCCCATATGTTGGGTAACGATTTTCTGTTGGTGCACACCAGCGAGCCGCATTTTGGATCACTTTTTGCACTTTGGGATTGTAATAGCTTGGGAATGTCTCATGACCAGGCTGGAAATAGAAGATCTTGCCATTCCCACGGCGGAATGTACAGCCGCTGCGGAAAACTTCACCACCAGGGAACCAACTGACAAAGATCAATTCGTCCGGCGCTGGAATATCAAAGTGCTCGCCATACATTTCCTCTTGCTCTAGTTCAATCCATTCGCCGACTCCTTCAACGATTGGGTGGCTTGGATTGACATTCCAGATCCGCGCATGCTGATCGTCTACTCGCCATTTTAAATCGCACGACGTTCCCATCAACGTTTTAAAGATTTTCGAAAAGTGGCCAGAATGCAAGACGATCAGTCCCATTCCTTCCCATACACGCTGCTGCACACGAGCAACGATAGCATCATCGACTTCTTCATGCGCCATATGGCCCCACCAAACCAACACATCCGTGTCAGCCAATACTTGCTCCGTCAACCCGTGTTCTGGTTCATCAAGGGTCGCCGTTCGCACTTGGAAATCATCCTCTGCTAAAAACTTGGCAATTTGACCATGGATTCCTTCTGGATACATTTTTTGGACGGTCTCATTCGTTTTTTCATGACGAAACTCGTTCCATACCGTAACATGGATCATTGGTAGACCTCCTCTACGATGTTTTTTAATTGCAGATAATCAATCCCGCTGGCTTCTAAAGGAGCGAATTTTTGAAACGCTTCCTGCTCGACGATCAGCCATGGTAGTTCTAATGCTTTAGCTGCTTCTACATACGACTTGATTGGTAAAATCCCATTGCCGATCTCGGTGCTTTCCTGCGGCTGCTCTTGCATATCTTTGATATGAACCAAGCCGACCTTCGTTTCGCGTTCCTTTAGCCAAGGTAAAACAGCCACGTTTGCAAAGGCTAACCAGTAAAGGTCGGCTTCCAAACGCAGTTGCGGATTGTCTTTGATCAGTTCATCGATCATAGATTCTCCAGCAACTTCAGTAAATTCATGGGCATGGTTGTGGTAGTAGCAAGTCAGCCCTTCGGCTTGCAATTTTTGGGTGATCTGGGTCAGCTCCGCAGCAAAGGCTTGCCATTTTTCCAAAGAATCAAAGCTGGCATACGGAATGACGATCCGTTGATTGCCAATCGTTTTTTCAAAAGCGACGGTTTCTTCAAAACGATCTTGCAATGCTTCAAACGGGATATGGGAAGCCGCGACCGCCAAATCCAACTGCTCCAGCATTTCTTTGATCTGAGCAGCACTGTGTCCATGATAACCGGCAAATTCAACACCATCATAGCCGTTTTGTTTTACTGTTTTCAACGCTTCAAAAAGGTCTGTCTTGCAGTCCTCTTGAATACTCCAAAGCTGTAAAGCGATTTTCGGTTTTGTCATTTATGCTCGCTCCTTTTCTTCCAGCAGTTCTTATAGATAGACTGGCTCACCGGTTTGCGATGATTTGTAGATCGCTTCTAAAATCTCCGTCACGACCATTGCTTCTTCAGGTTTGACCACTGGTTCGGTATCGTTGATGATCGCATGGATCCACGATTGTGCTTCTAAAATTTCTGGCGTTTCCCCGTTTCCTTCATAAAAATCAACGCCGCCTGTTTCAAGTTCGATATTTTTTTCATACAGCAAACTGTGGTCTTCTCCGTTGATGGTCAAACCGTTGTTCATATCCGCACCCGCTTTGCTGCCCATCAGTGTCGTTTTGGCTTCTTTCACATCCAAGCTGTTGAGCGCCCAGCTAGCTTCTAAGAAAATCGTTGCCCCATCTTCCATGACCACAAAACCAAAGGCCGAATCTTCTACTGAGAATTTCTCTGGATCCCAAGGGCCCCAAGCATTTGCGGCATTTTTGGTTTGCGACAACTCATGATACGCTTTTCCGACAACAAATTTTGGTTTGTAATTGTTCATCATCCATAAGGTCAGATCCAATGCGTGGGTACCGATATCGATCAACGGACCGCCGCCTTGCGCTTCTTCATCAAGGAAAACACCCCAAGTTGGCACAGCCCGACGACGGATCGCATGAGCTTTCCCAAAATAAATGTTTCCTAATTGTCCTTCGGCGCACACTTCATGAAGATAACGAGAATCTTTTCTAAAACGGTTTTGGTAGCCGATCGTGAGTTTTTTCCCTGTTCTATTGGCTGCTTCGATCATTGCTTTGGCTTCTGCCGCTGTTTTTGCCATTGGTTTTTCACACATGACATGACAATCCGCTTCTAGTGCGGCAATCGTCAACTCAGCATGTGAGGCGTTTGGTGTACACACATGGATCACATCTAGATCGGCTTGTGCCAACATTTCTTGATAATCGCTGAATACTTGGGCATCTTCGGTCCCAAATGCTGATTTCGCTTCAACTGCACGTTCAACCAGCAGATCACAAAAGGCAACCATTTCTACTTCTTCTACTTGAGACAAGGCAGGCATGTGCTTGCCGTTTGCGATCCCACCGCACCCAATGATTCCAACTTTAACTGTCATATCTTTCCTCCTGAAAACGCTTATTATTTTCTACCCCCTCATTATAGCGAAACATCGAAAGCAGTTCTTCCCAGTTTCCATTGAAAAAATTCCCGAAAATTATCTTATGAAACTTTAACAAAAAGAACCACTCCACAATTTATGCAAAGCGCTTAAAAAAACACTATCGAGAAAAAAATAGTGCCAAATTGACAAAAAAACAGTCGACAAGCAAAGGCTCATCGGCTGTTTCTATCAATTTTGATTCAGTTGTTTCTGGTACTGCAACGGTGATTGACCAACGGCTTCCTTAAAGACATGGTGAAATGTTTTGACACTGGCAAAACCTGCTTTTTCAGCGACTTCTGCCATGGGGATCTTTTCATTGGCCAAGATAAATTTGGCTTGATTGATGCGATATTCCGTCAAAAACTGCATGAAGGTCTTGCCAGTATTGGTTTTAAAGAAACGCGTGAAATAATGTGGACTAAATCCTACATGTCTTGCGGTGTCCTCCATCGTCAAGACTTCTTGGTAATGAGATTCGATGTACTCAAAGACATCATTCAGACGCTGCAAGGTTTCTTTGTATTGTGCGGCCGTTCGTTTTAGCGGATTGACGGCTTGTTTGCGCTTTGGCAAACCTTGATAGCACTCCCCAATCAACTGGTAAAGCAGCCCGAGAGTCAAATAACGCTTCCCAACAACATTTTCCTCTTCCAACTGATACAACTCGATCAAGAGACCTGTTATTTTTTCCGTAAAACTCGTTGGCCAATTTTTGCTGTGGGGCTCCCCTTCTTCAAAGAGTGTCATCAAGGATACTTCATTTTCTCGAAGCAACGGCTCTTCAAAAAGCTTCATATCAAATTGATAGACATAGCGTTCACTCTCAGGCGATGCTAGAAAATAGTGAGGTTGCCCGCTGGAAAAAAGATACAGATCCCCTTCCTCCAACTCAATGATCGTATCGTCAACACCAATATTGACCGTGCCGCGCTTAGCGTAAATGATCTCGATTTCTTTATGGACATGGGGGTAAACGATGGTCAAACCATCATTTAGAAACGTTCGAAAACGAAATTCACTTTCAAATTCAGGAATTTCAAGATACATACTCATGGCTGACCGACTCCTTCGCTCTATTCTTATTTATTATAAGCGAAAAATTGTCCAAGAGAAAACCTTTTCTCAGCCAATCATAGTTTCTTCTGCTTTTTTGTGGTATCGTATTCAAGAAAAGGAGTCTTGTTTATGAATTATTATGATCAACATCTGCATACATTTTTGTCTTTTGATTCAGATGAACAGTTTGAGAATTATCTTGCTTACCAGCCTGCCTACTTCGTTGCGACAGATCATTTCGATTTGAAGAACCCCTATTCGGGATTCCGTGATGATATTCCTGACTATGAATTACTAGTAAATACCCACCAGAAGCTACAAGAGACCACAGCGACGAAACTCTTAAAAGGCATCGAGATTGGTGTCGTGCCTGGTCAAGAACAAAAAATCTTGCGCTATCTTGAAAGCCATCCCTATGACTTGAAATTGATCAGTATCCAT
This sequence comes from Enterococcus sp. DIV1368d, assembly GCF_050542975.1. Lineage (NCBI taxonomy): Bacteria > Bacillati > Bacillota > Bacilli > Lactobacillales > Enterococcaceae > Enterococcus > Enterococcus sp. DIV1368d. The sequence goes on from NZ_CP172939.1 coordinate 2,993,058, forward strand.
CAAAACGGTACCTTTGATTATATGGACGATGCCGTGTTGAACAAGGACAAATTTGCAGTCGCCAAACAATACTTTGACCAAATGGCCCACGTGTTGGACTCGTTTCCAGACGGGCACATCGTGACCCACTTTGATTATGGCTTGCGTCGTTTCCAATTTACAGCTGAGGAATTGGCCGCCCATTTTGAAACAGAGTTAACGACGATCTTCAAAAAAATCGTTGCCCGTGACTTAGCGATGGAAATCAACGCGAAGAGCTTTGGCCCCTATCAAAATGCCCACCTTTATCAATATGCTATCCCGCTGTATCAAAGTGTCGGCGGTAAATTGTTCACCCTCGGCTCTGATGCCCATAAAGCCAGTGACTATCGGTTAGATTTTGCAGCGATGAGCGATCTGCTGCGTTCCTTTGGTGTCAATCAATTAGCGGTCTTTCAAGGTAGCGAACGGTTTATGGCGGATCTGCCGACAGAATAAGCTTATTCTTTGACTATCATGCAAAAAAATTAAAAATGACCCGTCTATAAAGGAGGATTCCAGCTTCATTAGCAGTCATCCTTTCCTAGGTTGGTCATTTTAGTCGTGCGTATTATTTAATGGTTTTCAATTCTTGCACATTCAGGTCACGAAAATCAATGATCGTTTGATCCGCTGGCAGACCTTGCGCAGGAAATGCTGGATTCGCAAAGCCAATACAGTACATGCCCGCAGCTTTGGCAGCTTTACAGCCATTGATCGTATCTTCAATGACGATACATTGATGAGGGTTCGTGCCCAACAAAGACGCTGCTTTCAAGAATACGTCGGGAAAGGGTTTCGAGCGTGCTACCTCTTCACTACTGACGATCTCAGTAAAATAGTTTCGCAACTGCAATTGATCCAGGTTCTCCTCAATCTCTTTTTTGGGAGAAGAGGAAGCAACACCAAGCTGAAAGTTCGCTTCTGCTAACTGCCGAATCAATGTTTGCACATGAGGAATCGCTTTGACGCCATCACGTGTGATCAACGCTTTTCTTCTGAGATTCATTTCTTCAATGTACGCTGAAACAGATTTTTGTAACTGTAATTCTTCCTTCATTTTTTCCCACATAAATTCTGCAGTGGTCCCCATGAACTGATAGTGATACGACTCATCTACAAGGTGTCCTTCACTATGAAGCATCGCTGTTTTTGATTCTAAAAACGTATACTCAGAATCTACGATAACCCCATCCATATCAAAAATTACCGTTGGCATCATTGGCATAACCCCTGAATCGATGGCGACTCAAATGTCTCGACCCAGTCATTGTGAAAGTCCGTTATTGCTTTTTGAATGGAAGGCATGGCTAATCCTTGTCGATAGATGTCTGGATCAGCAGTGAGCGCATGTGCCCCTGCACGAATCGCGCGATTCATTTGCGCAGTGTTCTTAAAGCTTGCAGCAAGGATCTTACTTTGTGCTTGAGTGGTATGAATCGCTTGTGCCAATGATTCAATGACTGTTGGTGCATCAACATTGATATTTTCCATACGGTTATAGTATGGCGCCAAATAATCGACTCCAGCACCAATCGCTAAGAACCCCTGTAATTCGGTATAAATGGCTGTAGCTGTTAAATTGAATTCACGCTCTTTTAATCGTTTGATGGCTTCTAACCCATTTTCATTGACAGGGATTTTGATATAGACGTCGTTTCCCAGCTTATTGATAATCGTTTCTGCATCTAGAATCATCTCATCGACAGTTTCCCCAACCACTTGAACGTGTAAGGACGCTTCTCCGATTCGTTCTTTCACTGCTTGCAAATGAGTAAAAAAGTCGATGTTCCCCGCAGCTTTCAAAATCGTGGGGTTCGAGGTTACTCCTGCCAGCGGGAGTACCTTTTGATAGTGGGTGATTTCCTCAAGATTTACTGTATCCAAAAAGAATTCCATTGCTTACACTCCTTCAATCTTACGTTTTACTAGACAGTTTACTTACTTAATGCTGATTTTCGTTCCTTTTTCAATCACAGGGATCGTTTTTGCTTCTACATAAAGTGTGCCTGGTAATTCAGAGGTCGAACTGCCGTCAAATTTAATCGTGATGTGTCCTAATTCTTGTAAATTTCTTGATACCACATCGCCTACCGAGGTAATTTGATAGCTTTGATCATCGATCCATAATTTTTGTTCAGATGTAATCGTGCCATTCATTGGCTGTACTTCAATATTGTAACAATAGTCAGCTAACGCTGCCGGTGCATCTTTGCCAAAAAGAATGATCATATTTTCTTCGCGAAATAATTCCGCCTCCACACCGATTGAAAGAACTGTCGTAGTAAAAACTGCCATTTCTGCTTCCTCCTATACTGATTTAACTATAAAGTCCAAAACTTGCAAGCCATGCTACGAAGACCCGTGGTACACCATTTAAGAAACGAGAATAAAGAACAGAAGGTACCCCAACCTCAACCGTTTCCGCTTCTGCCTCTTCTAATCCTAACCCAACTGGAATAAAATCACAGGCATTTTGAGTATTGATCGCAAATAATGCAGGTAGAGCAAGTTGTGGTGGAATCGTTCCTTTGCCGATCTCGACCCCAATCAGTGTCCCGATCACTTGACTGATCACTGCCCCTGGTCCAAGTAACGGGGAGAGAAATGGCAAGGAACAAATAAAGCCGATGATCATCAATCCCCAAATATTGCCAGCCAATGGCGCCATCACATTCGCAAAGAAATTTCCAACGCCTGACCCTTGAATGATTCCAATCAACAGGGAAACAAATGCCATGAAGGGAATGACGGTATTGATCATCGTCTGAACCCCGTCTCGTGCAGATTGGTTAAAGGTCGCAACGACTTTCCCGGCGCCCATCCCGATCTTGGCAATAAAATTTTGCTGCTCGGCTTTTTGCTCTGTGATTTTTTTCGAAGTATCGTAGGTGAATTCCCGCTTAGGAGCTGTTGCTTCATTGGCGACTGTGGTTGCTTCTTGCTCTTCACTTAATGAAATTTGGTCGACCCCAACCGCCGAAACATAGATCTGTTCATTGATATATTGTGCTAATGGCCCACTTTTCCCCGTTGCGACGACATTGATCGTCGGAATCCCTTTTTTGGGATAAATACCGCAACGTAGTGTGCCACCACAGTCAATGATCGCCAATGCAATTTCATCATCGGGAATCGATGTTTTAAAGCCATTGACTGCTTCCATTCCCGTTAATTCAACAATTTTATCAACGATTGCAGGTCGCTCACCACCACCAGTAATGTAAATAAATTTATGTCTTTCTTCTGTCGGCGTGATCACTAAGGGACCGCCATAACCGCCACTGCCTTTGACTACTCGTATACTTTTGTACGTCATCTTGATTCCTCCTTATTCTGCCGCTAGTTTGACTGTTTTACTCAAAGTGATGCCTTGCTGCTTACACACGTAAGCAGTCGTAAAGTCGGTGACCCAACCGCCAATAAAGTTCATGATCATACCGACCAATAGGTAACGAATCGCCAGCTCCATCGAGTTTAAGCCTAATGTTGTGATTCCTTGGGCAATACCCAACCATACAAAGAGTTCTCCAGGATTGATATGAGGAAATACCCCATTACTGGTGTGACAAAATTGAGCTTGTGAGGCATAATAGCTAGGCTTATAATATTCAGGTAAAAAGCGAGCCATAGTAAACGACATTGGGTTTCCTAACATAAAGGCAGATAGGAAAGGTAAAAGCAAATAGCGAGTGAAAGGATTTTTTGAAGATAAACGTGCCACTTTGGTCACGCGTTCTTCTCCTAAGAAAGCAATCAACGTATTCATGGCGACCATCAGCATTAGCACCACTGGAACGATACCTGTCATCCATGAGATAAAGGTCTCTGCTCCGGTTTGAAAAAGGCTCATAAAACCTTCAGCAAATTTTGTAATATACTCCATTATTTTGCACTCCTTTTTTCTTTCATATATATTTTTTCTTTCCATGTTTGTATTTGTATTTTCAACAGTGTTACAGGCGACACTCCTTGACTTTCGGTATAGCTCCCGGCTTCTGTGCCCAAATAGATTTCTCTGGCATTTTCCATCGCTTGAATCGTCAACTTGTTTTCTTTTTGCACTTTTGGATGGTACTTATCGATATAATGAATATCTTCTCCTAGATAGACCGGCAGCTCTTTAAACTTCGCCAACACGGTTACCCCTTGCATCTTTCTGGCATCAAGAATGATTCCTCCTGGATCGACCGCAAGTAAAACGATCGTTCCTGCTTTTATTTTCCCAGCTCTGCGTCCAATCGCTACCTTGCCTTTTTTGCGCAGTTGCTGATAGTTTTGATTAAAGTGTTTGATCTGTTTCAACCCAAAAAGAATTTGTAACAAATAGGCGCCTAAGGCAAAAATACCAAATAGATAAACAAAACTCATATAATCAACTCCTTCTGATAAAGCCATTCTTTCAATGCCAATAGATTTTCTTGGGCACTGATTTCTTCTCTGAAATCCGCATTGCCAGCAATCGCAAATAATTCATCATAAATGCGCAACAAGTCTTGTTCGTTTTTCCCTGTCAATTCACTTGGAATACCTAACAAAAAAATCAGTTTGATATTACCCTCAGGAGTAACCAATTTCCTTTTGAACACACCTATCGACAGAACGATTTTATCTGTTTGATCATTGATCGCATGGGGAAAGCCAATCTCAGAATCAAAAATCGTGGCATGTTTTTCCTCTCTTTGTCTGATTCGTTCCAAAAAGCACTCATCTACTATATGCTCCTTTGTTAATTCGGCAATCATTGACTCGACATTCTTTTGATAGGTCAAGTCAGGATCTAAGTGGTTAAAGTGTAAGAGGATCGACTGCTTCCCTACTGACTGCAAGCGTTCGGCTTTTTCCCACTCATTGCGCAACCAATGATCGTCAAATAAGTTGGTCAATTTAATGATTGGACTTTTCACTTGCTCTAAATGTTTTAATGGGATCGTCGTAAAAATGGCGAAGTAATCGGTCAGATTTTCCTGATGATAGGCTTCCTCTGATAAATGGGTGATGCGAATATCATTGCCTAAGACTCGTTCCAATTGACGACGAATGATCATCGCCGTACCTCTGCCACTGTGACAAACTACAGCAATTTGTTTTTTGGCTGGTTCGTTTTGTTGGCTTTTCAAAGCAAGTTCAAAATAAAGTGCTAGATAACTGATTTCGACTGTGGGTATGGTTCGACCAACCACTTCTTCAATCTCTTGTAGACCGACTTTGGCTAATTCATAGGCAAAGGGATATTGTCGCTCGATTTCGCCGTAAAACAAATCGCTTAATTTTGCTTGGACCACGATTCGGTTGATCATATACTTTAAGTGTTCTTTCATTTCTAAAAACAACACTTTCTCATTGATATCCAAAACGAGCGTGCGATGGATTCGCTTTAGCATCGCTTTAAAGTACTGTTCGACTGCTGTCGGGACAACTGTACGCTCAATTAAGGAATTTGCAGATAAATTTAACGGGAACCAGAGAAAGTCTTGTTCTGTTTGACTTAAAGTCACTCGGTATTTGGTCTCTAGATGATAGATCAACTGCTCGATTTGTTCTTCTTCTTTGATGAAATTTGTATAACAATTCGGTATCGTCTCTAAATAATTTCCTTCAATAATCCTTTTCATGGAAATAGAAATCACTTTATACAGTAAACGACCATAATACTGCGGAATCCCTGAGAGAGAAATGATTTTTTGGATCATTGCTCGTGTATCATTTTCTAAATAATTTTCATAAAAATAATCTTGTACATAATAGATATAAAGCAAACGCAGATTAAATTCACTTCCTTTAATCTGAATCCCTCTATTTGGCGTTCCAACTACTTCTGTATCAAAAGGCTTGAGTAGCTTTTTTAGCATCCGAAAATCATTATAGACAGTACTCCTACTGATCCCTAGCGCTTCAGACAGATCGTCAATTAAAATAAATGACTTTTCCTCGATCAATTGTTTTAGGATAAATGCCACCCGTTTACTTGCTGAGTTAAAATCGGTTTCTTTTTTTAACTTTCCAGCCAAAATGAGTTCAAATTCTTCAGCATCTTCTACCTCAATCGAATAGCTCTTTTTCCTTTGCACGATTTTCGCAATACCAATTAGTTCTTCATTAAGCAGATCAATACTACTCTTTACTGTTTTTGAACTACTGCTCAACTTTTTCTGTAAATCAATGATTGAAATATCCTTATGGGTTATTAACAAGTCTAAGATTTGATACCATCGATTTACGAATGCCATTTTATCCCCCTATTTCTATCCCCTAGTTTTTCCTCCCGCTACATTTGTTGTCACTCCTGTAATATAACTGGATCGGTCAGACAGGTAATAGCAGACCAAGTCAGCTACTTCTGTCAATTTTCCACTCCGACCTAGAGGAATTGTACTCGTTTTTGTGTATCCTTCTCGCAGTTTTTCAACTGTCGTCCCTCTTGTGTAAGCCAATGCCTCCTCATAGGCGGGCGTTCTCAAACCTGTTTCTTCCATGATGCCCGGTGCAATACCCACGACTCGAACATTTGATTTTCCTAATTCTTTTGCCCAGGATCTTGTATAGCTATTGAGTGCCGCTTTGGTAGCAGCATATGCACTTTGCCCTTCAGATCCTTCAAGCCCTGATTCTGATGACATATTGATGATGACTCCAGATTTTTTATTGACCAATTCTCGGGCTACTGTTTGCGTCATTAGGAAAACGCCCTTTTGATTGATTGCACTCATCTTGTCAAAAATAGGATCTGATAATTCATATTTCCCATGAGGGTCTTTCTTATCTACTAAAAGACGTGGAATATTGATCCCTGCATTGTTCACTAAACCATCGACAGTTCCAAACCGCTCAATGACTTTTTCTACACCTGACTCCACCTCTTCCCTTACTGAAATATCCGTTTCAACAAACAACAAATTGTCATGTTGTCGCGTAGCTTCTGTAAGGTCAAAATTTGCCACATTCACCCCTTGCTCTAATAAACTTTCAACGATCCTCTTTCCGATTCCTGAAGAACCCCCTGTTACGATCACGGTTTTTCCAGCTATATTTAACCAGTCTTTCATACGTTCCCTCCTACAATTTGATTACGCTTTCAGTATAAGCGTTGACCAATAATAATTAAGACAGGATTTTTTCAAAGATCTAGAAAAAAAGTGTACGAATTTCACTGAATAATCTTCAGATCGTTTGCCTTAAAAAACAATGCAATTTTATTTTGCGACCGAAAGAATCATGTTGAAGCGACTTCTATTCTATCCTATCTTCTCCTTATAAGGAGTCATCCGCTCTTTTTTTAAAGGATGGTTTGTGAATACGACTTAATTAATTGCTCTCGATTTTTCCACAACAAAGCCACTCCAATAACATGCAGTCAAAGAAAGAAAAACTCCCACCTTTTTCTTCCACAAAAAAAGCTTAGGAAAGATTCCCTAAGCTTTTTGAAACGATTAAATTAGAGTGTATTAAAAAGGCGGAGATTGGTTGGTACGCTCCTTAAGAATGACTCAACTCGTCGACTTTTTCAAATAAAGACTTCGGCGAAAGTCAATCTCAGATATCCGTTTAATCGTCTGGAAGCCAGCACATGTTGACACCTTATCTCCCCAAGTTCAGATATTCCCATTGAAAGAAATCATTCAGTTGTTGCCTAACAAGAAGAAGCTGTTTCCATTAGCACTTCATTCAATGTTTCGATGTTTTTTCTACCGTCTGTTTGCATCCATTGTCTTGCAGCAGCTTCTCCTTTAGTGGCAAATACCTTAACACCATCTGCCCAAGTTGCTCGCCCGCATAATACACCATTGAAGGTAGAACCAGCTGCTTTGGCAAAGCGGAGGGTTTCTTGAAAAAGCTCTGCACTGACGCCTCCGCTAAGAAAAATAAATGGACAAGTAGCCATCTGGCTTTGTTCTTTAAAGAATGCTGCAGCCTCTTTTTGTGTATAGACAACCTCATTCCCGAACCCTTCAACAAACTTCATATTGACAGGAACTTCTACTTTCAAAACAGCTACGTTATAGCGCGACTCTGCAAAAACCTTCATCATTTGATTGACTTTATGTGGTTTGACCGTTGCGTATTCTTTCGATGTGTTATCCGAAATGGTCGCATCATAGGAGACTAGCTCTAAGAAAAAGGGCAGCCCTTCCGCCAGACATTCAGAACCGATTCGTTCTATATAAGCTTTCTTTTGATCGTTGATTGCATCGCTTTCGTCTACATCATAGTAGAGTAAAAACTTACAGGCATCCGCTCCTGCCTCTTTGAGCTTCTTGACTGACCAATAATTTAACGAGTCTGGGAGTCTCCCCGGCGTCGTTGCATCATACCCCGTTTTTTCATAAGCCATCAATAGGCCAGTTTGCTGAGCACGTTGTTTTGCTGCCGGAAGGCCGTATTCTGGATCCAATAAAATAGCCGATGCATATGGTGTTAGTTCTTCAGAGACGATGGTTTTAAATTGCTCGATCGCTGCGTCCGACACTTCTTTTTTATATTGACTTAGCATTCGCTTTAATGCGCCTCTTTGATCGATCGCCAATGCACTGATGATTCCTTTTGAATTACAAAGTTTTGTTACTGTTATCGGTTGCTTCATTGTCGTAGTCATTTTTTCAATTCCCTTCTAGATACTGATTCATTGCTTGTAGTACAGCTGTTTTAGAAGTAGCTGCTTGGATCGCTTTTTTAAACTCTTCTTTCATCAGCATCCTTGCCACTTGAGACAAAATCGTAAGGTGGGTAGTCCCAGCTTCGTTCTCTGGTATAAACATAGCGATGATCGTATGGATTTTTTGTCCGTCTAAACTGTCCCAATCGATTGCTTCTCTAAGTTTGATTACACTAATAAATGGTCGTCTAATAACACTGCTCTTCGCATGAGGAATGGCAAAGCCATCCATCATGCCTGTAGAGCCTTGTTCTTCTCGAAGGATAAATGCTGCTTCCACTTCTGAAACATTCGTAGCATCGCCTTGTCTCTTACTTTCTTTTGCTAGAAAAGAGAGCGCTTCCGCTTTATTATTTAGGAGGGAATCGACAAAAATATATTCTTCCGTAATCATGCTTTCACGTCCATTCTCTGTTTGGCAACTTTTCTTTTTTGAACCAATCCTAGCAACAACCCACCTGCGATCGATCCTGCTAAAATCGCACTTACCCATAAAAGACCATGAGTAACAACGGGTAATACTAGAAAGCCACCATGGGGTGCAGGCACTTGCACTTTGAAGAGATAGGTCAGTACAGCAGCAATCGAAGAACCAAACATCATGATCGGTAACACTCTCAGCGGGTCTTTTGCCGCAAAAGGAATCGCTCCTTCTGTAATATGTGTTGAGCCTAAGATAAAATTGACTAATCCAGCATTTTTTTCATTTGCATCAAAATACTTCCCAAAGAATAAAACGGCAAAACCTGTGATCAATGGTGGTGCAATGCACGCTGCGGATACTCCTGCCATGAAACTAGTATTTCCTTGTGCCAATAAAGCAGTACCTGTTACATAAGCTGCTTTATTGATTGGTCCTCCCATATCGAATGCGCACATACAGCCAACAATAATTCCTAATACAAAGGGACTAGAGTTTTCGAAACCAGCTAAGAAAGACATCATTGCTTCGTTGATCGTTGCCATCGGCCCTGACACAAAGTCCATAATCAATCCTGTAATCAAGACTCCTAAAACGGGATAAAGAAAAATTGCTTTCAAACCATCTAATGATTTAGGTAAAAGAACCAATGCCTTCATCAGCCCTAGAACGACATAGCCGGCTAAGAAACCTGAAACGATCCCACCTAAAAAGCCAGTGCCGCCGTCTGCCGCGATCAAGCCCCCAACAAACCCAACCACTAGTCCTGGTCGTTTCGCGATACTCTCCGCAATAAATGCTGATAGGATCGGGACCATCATACTCATAGCAAAACCACCGATTCCATTGAGTCGCGCAGCAAATTCGTTGTACTGAGCATTAGTTGGATCAGCCGAATAAATCCCCCAAAGAAATGAAATAGCAATCAAGACTCCCCCACTGACCACAAACGGTAACATATGGGAGACACCATTCATTAAGTTTTTGTATATCATATGTCCAATCCCGCTGACGGCTACTTCTTCTTTATTGGTCGGAACAGATTGCTTCGGCTGTTTGATTTTCCCTGCACCCTCTAAGGCATCAGCGATCAATTGATCCGCATTGCGAATGCCCGAAGCTACCGGGACATCAATGATTTTTTTGCCTGCAAAACGTTCGGCTTGAACATCTTTATCAGCCGCGATAATGACTGCGTCGGCAGCTTCGATCTCTTTAGCAGTCAATGCATTTTCGATCCCAATCTGTCCATGAGTCTCTACTTTGATCGAAATGCCTCGCTTCTTAGCGGCTTGCTCTAATGCTTCTTGTGCCATATACGTATGCGCGATCCCCGTCGGACATCCCGTCGCAGCTACTATCTGAAATTTTGTCATTTATGGACTTCCTTTCTATGAACATGTATTTGCGCTTCCAATTCAGGGATATCTAAAAAGTCAGTCAATCCCTTTTTAAAAGCAGTTGAACTTCCCGCAGCAATACTTCTTTTCAATGTATGAGAAACCTCCTCCTTGCGAACCATCCCAGCAATAAAGGTCCCTAATAAGCTATCTCCCGCACAGGCTGTATTTACCACTTTACCTTTTGGGGCATTAGCGATCAGACAAGTTGCTTCATTTAAAAAAATCCCCCCCTCACTTCCTAAAGACAGCAACACATTTTGCGCTCCTTCTGCAATTAACATTTGACCGTATTTCTGATAATCTTCGGGTGCGATCGTGGCGACATCAAACAGTGTCGCTAACTCCTCTTCATTTGGTTTGATCAAGTAAGGACGATACTGCAAACACTCCCGAACTTCCTTATAACTACTATCAATAATCAGCTTGACTTCTCGTTCCTGACAGATTTTACTGATCTCAATCAAAACCGTCGGCTGAACACCTTTTGGTAAACTCCCAGAAACACAAAGAAAATCACCTGGAACAAGAGTCTTGATTTTTGCCAACAATCGCTCCACATTTTCTGGACTGATCGCTGGCCCTTGATTAACCAATTTATATTCTTTGTTTTCTTCGTTGACTTGTGTAAAGACATTTATTCTGGTCATTCCATTAACCGCTACAAAATCGGTCTTGATGTGCTTTTCGCTTAAAAAATCTTCAATATATTTTCCTGTAAAGCCACCGCTAAATCCTAAAGCAGTGCTGGGAATGCCTAGCATCTTCAAAATAAGAGAAACGTTCACCCCTTTGCCATTGGCTTGGATCTCATCATCTAGTGTACGATTGACAACTTGAGGCAAAAGCTGTTCTGTTTCGATAAATAAGTCAATCGCTAAATTCATCGTGCATGTGTAAATCGTTCCCATAATTGTTCCTCCTTGCTGTACCTTAAGTATGCACTGTTTCTGAATGTACATGTTTTCTAAAACGATCCATTCTGTTGAAAACATTTTCAATCTTGTTTGATTCCATTTGATTTTCAGATACAATCACACTAAAATAGCGATAAGAGGTGGCAAGATGGACAACAAATTAAGTGAAGCAGAACTATTTTTATGGAATTACATTACGCAAAACCTTTCAGAAATTCCGAGCCTTTCGATTATCAAACTAAGTGAACTGGCAAATGTTTCAACGACAACGATCGTCCGAACCATGAAGAAAAAGGGCTATGAGGGCTACACCTCTTTTAAACATCATTTAAAAGAGCAATCGAATATGACCTTGAATTTTTCAAACGTGGAAATGGTGGATGAAGAGATCCGTCGCTCCATTATTAAAAATGAACAAGAAGTCATTCGTACCTTAAATATGCTGGATACGGGCACTATTGAAGATGCGATCCAAAAAATATACAACGCGAAACGAATCGTTATTTTTGCACGGGGCTTTTCAGAATTGATTGGGGAAGAAATGAAGACAAAATTTCAACTGGTGGATAAATATTGTGAGTTGTACACTGATCCCAATATTATCACTACGATCAGTAAGCGTTTACGTAAAGAAGATACTGTGATTTTTGTTTCATTAAATGGGGAGACCGAAGAATTAGTCATTGCGGCTCAAAATTGTTACGATAAAGAAATCGGATCGCTTTTGATCACCGCCTCAAAAGAAAGCCGCTTGCTGGAATTAGTCGAGCTTTCTTTGATTGGCTTCAAATCAGAAATTTCCTTTTTCCCTGATTATGAAGTCCGCTCACGACTGCCCTTATCGGTCATTGCTCGAATCTTGTTGGATTCTTATGCGATTCGTATCAAGAAAAAATAAGCAGGCTCACTCGAAATCAATAAAAAAAGTCTTTTCGCCCTCATAGTGTTTCTTCTATGAGTGAGCGAAAAGACTTTTTTGCTGAATGATTTGGATGCAGTCTCTTAATATCGCTACTGACTGCTAGCGATTTTACGAGTTATTACCTTCGCAGAAGTGGTTATTCTGCTGCTAAAATATCTTCCTTGGCATGGATCATTTGAGTCAAAAAGTCACAATAAGGCGTTGGCACTTGGTACTTGCGGCCTTTTCGTGAGATTGCGCCATTGATATAATCGATTTCGGTTTTACGATGATTATTGATCAAATCTTGATACATGGATGGATAGTGCATTCCGATGCCTTCTGGATCATAGGTTTCCTCAATATGGTGGACTACTTCGGATACATCCAGTTCAACAGATTCATGGGCAGCAACTGCCGCAAATTCTTCCACGATCGTTTGGACCATCGCACGCGCTGTTGAGGTTTGTCCGAATTGGGAAATATTCACATTTAAAATCGAACACAAGCCATTTAGGGTGCCGTTGACACAGGCTTTGCGATAGATGGAGTAACGGATGTTCTCAGAATAAGACGCATTCAACCCAGCATCAGCCAAGACTGCCGCCAATTGACGGGCATCTTCTTCTTTCCCCGGTTCGATATTTTGCAGTTCTACAGAACCATCCCCAAACAAGCGAACGTTACCAGGACCAATCAAGTCCGCCGTCCAAATGGTATTTCCTAAAAAGATTTTATCCGTGCTAACATATTTTTCAATCGTGTCCTCATGACCGATCCCGTTTAATAAGCATAAGACTTTCGTTTGCTCTCCGATCATCGGTTTGATCGTTTGCATCATTTGATCCAGTTGCATCGCTTTAGTAAAGACCAGGATCAAGTCTGCTTGTACAGTCGTTGGGATCTCATTTTGCGAATAGATCGAAAAAGGGACTGCGATCTCTTCACCGTTTAAGTTCGCTCGTAATCCGTGTTCCCGGATCGCTTCGATATGCGCCGGCCAGCCGTCGATCAACGTGACGTCATTTCCGCCTCTTTTTAGCATAATAGCAAAACGGCTGCCCATAGCACCTGCACCAGCAATAACAATTTTCATCTGAATTCCTCTTTCCTCTTCCACAATTAGGTATAGTTTACTCTAAAATCGTGAAATATGCGAGAGCCTTGCGTTTTTTTCTCGATAGGAAAGAAAAAAGAACAATTGGAATAGTTAGATTTTTCAGATAATTAAAAAACGATCGTTTCCAATTCTGTCCATTCAGAAAAGCCGCACGGAAGGTAGAAAAACTGACTGAGCTAAGCCAGTTTTCGGACTCACGTGCGACTCTTTTAATCCTTCATTTCCTATGAAACAGTTGTCGGTTTAGGCAGTGACTGTTTCATTTTTTGTTGCAAAGTTTTTTAACCGTTCAGCTTTTTCTGCTTCTGTGATCCCATGTTGCTCCACGTAACGGTTGTGTTCGTGGATGGCACAATCATAGCTGCAGGCACCCAAATGGGCAGCCTGATTTTCCTCAGAAGTTAAGAATTGGCGATTGCATTCTGGGTTGGCACAGTTTACATAGCGCTCGCAAGGTGTCCCATCAAACCAGTCGCGGCCGATGACTTTTTTATCGACATGATTGATTTCCACACTGATGCGTTCATCAAAGACGTACATTTTCCCATCCCAAAGCTCGCCTTGAACTTCTGGGTCATTCCCATAAGCAAAGATACCGCCATGGAGTTGGGCCACATCTTCAAAGCCTTCTCGCAGCAGCCAGCCTGAGAATTTTTCACAACGTATACCACCAGTACAATAAGTAACGACTTTTTTATCCATGAATTTTTCTTTATTATCGATGATCCATTGCGGCAACTCACGGAAGCTGCGGATATCGGGACGAACGGCTCCTCGGAAATGGCCTAAATCATATTCATAATCGTTACGAGCATCGATCACCACGGTATCTTCATCTAACAACGCTTCTTTGAACGCTTTAGGATCTAAATATTTTCCAGTCATTTCTAATGGATCGATGTCGTCTTCAAGGTTCAATGAAACCAATTCTTTGCGCGGACGAACGAATAGCTTTTTAAACGCATGTTCTTCTACTTCGTCGATCTTATAAAAAATCCCTTTAAAACGGGGATCAGCTTCCATTTTTTCCATATAGCGATCCGTTGCTTCAACCGTTCCAGAAAGTGTGCCATTGATCCCTTCATTGGCTACTAAAATACGGCCCTTGATGCCAATTTCTTTTCCAAATGCTAAATGCTCCTTGGCGAAGCTTTCCGGATCTTCAATTGTTGTGTATTTATAAAATAATAAAACGCGGTATGTCAAACCAATTCCTCCTTTTTTTGCACCCTACAGTATAGTTTATCACGTGACAAAAAACGAGTTTTATGCTTGTACCTTTTCACACAATCTTTTTCTTTGAGCAAACAGTGTCATGGATTGGTTTTATTGAGCTCTGCCACGAAAAAAGCTGTGACTTGATCCATCGTTTCTCCACGCACCAGATGGCGTTCTTCTCGCGAGATAAACTGCAGATTTGCTTCTGGATTTTCTGCCACAAAGGCTTCCACATCACCATAAGGAATTTTCTCGTCTTGGGTACCATGCCAAAACAAAAGAGGTCGCTGTCCTAATTTCTCTGGTTGAGAAGACAGATCGTAAGCATCCATCCAGCTTAAAAGCTGACCATAATCCTCGGGTACAAAGAACCCAGCAGCGCCAGCGTGCATTTGGATGCGGTCACGGTATTTCAACATGGAAGGAGAACCCATGATACAAGCTGCCGCTGTAATTTCTGGATGCTGGCACAATAAACCACACGTGGTCATCCCTCCCATGGAGACACCGCCAACTGCGATCTGACCGTTGACCAAACCAAGATTTTCAAAAAAATCGACTAAGTAAGAAAACTCAAATAGATTGGTTTGGATACTTTGCCAAAAAGTTAAAGAAGGAATCTCCGATAGCTGGGTCTTGCGCTCCCCATGATTGGCTGCATCTGGCAAGACCACCCGAAAACCTTCTCTAGCCAACTTTCTGCCTTGTGTCAACACTAATTCTTTACTCGTCTGCCAGCCATGGTAGTAAATAATCAATGGCAGTGGCTCATAAATCATTTCTTCTGGTACGACTTCTAAGACCGGAATATTCCCGATTTTTCTTTTTCGAACAGCTAATTTCATTCTTTTCCACCTCAGCTTAAGTATACAAAAAGTCGCCAAAAGCGCCACTGATACGCTGCAAAAAAAGATCATACCCGAAGAGTATGATCCGTTTTTTATTTATGAATGTAAGACCGCTTCTCGAGCCAATGCCAAACAACCGAGGGTTCCAGCGTTGTCTTCCAATGCTGGGGTCACGATATATTTGCTTAACTCAGGTGTTTCGACATACCCATTGACCAATTTTGCAAATGCATCGTGGACGTTTTGCAGCATATGGCGCTGTTTCATCACTCCACCGCCAAAAATGATCACATCTGGAGAAAACATCAAGGTTGTATTGTAGGCACATTGAGCAATATAGGAGGCTTCGATTTCCCAATAAGGATCATCTTCTGCAACCTCTTGCCCTTTTTTCCCTAATCGTTTTTCGATGGCTGGTCCAGCAGCCATCCCTTCTAGACAGTTGCCGTGAAATGGACAGCTGCCAGCAAAGTCATCTTTTGGATGAGGGACGACCAGCATATGCCCCATTTCTGGATGACTAAACCCTTCGATAAAGCGCCCTTCTTGTAAGGCACCGCCGCCAACGCCTGTACCGATCGTGTAGTAAACGACACTACTCAATCCTTTGCCACTGCCGAAGACATACTCACCATAGGCAGCCGCATTGACATCTGTTGTCCAAGAAATCGGGATCGGAAATTCTTTTTTCATGGTACCGATGAAATCAAAATTTTGCCATGCCAATTTCGGGGTCGAGGTAATGTACCCATAAGTGGCAGAATCCCGATGGATATCGATGGGCCCAAATGAGCCAATCCCAATCCCTGCTAAATCTGCTTGGTATTGTTTGAAGAAATCAATGACTAAAGGCATTGTTTCCTCAGGTGTCGTTGTCGGAAAGCTCACTCTTTCCTTGATCGTCATTTCTTCATCGCCAATGGCGCACACAAATTTTGTGCCGCCTGCTTCAATCGAACCGTATAACATGCACATCGCTCCTTTTTTTCTAACTACTTGCTGAACTTGACGCTGCGGCATCATCTGCTTTGACGCGATCGATGGCTACCACTAATGCAATGATCAGGTCATCTAGATCTTCTTCATAGATCACGACTTCATAGGTATCGCCCCAAGAGATCCATTTTTTGTGGATCTCTGCGATTCGCTTGCCGTTGCGGTTGACCACAAAATCCATATCCCACCAATTGCCGTCCACATCGATGCCTTCTGCACTGATGGAATAGCGGGCTTTAAAAAATGTGAAATGTTTTTCTAAAACGATCGCTTCTTGGCCGTGGACTTCCACAAAAAATTTCGGTAATAAACTGAACACTTTTTTGGTGATCTCCGCGATCGGTCGCTGCTGCTCATTGAAGATCGTAAAACTTTTCGGGATCTTAAAAAAACTACCTTCGACATAATAGCGAGGGTTTTGTAAATCATCGGTGACGGTAAATTTTTCGCCGATGCTGAAAACCTTCTGTTTGATGTAAAGTTTCTTCAAATGCTACACTCCTTTCTCTTTGACATCGCCCGTATTGATCACTGGCTGCGTGCCTTTATCAGTAATGATCGACACCAATAAATTATTGATCAGTTGGACTTTGCGGTCATCTGTGAAATTGATGTCCTGTCCATCTTCGATTTGTTCTAACGCCATTTGTGTCATGGAGACGGCCCCTTCAACAATGATTTGCCGTGCAGATAAAATCGCTTTGGCTTGTTGGCGCTGCAGCATCGCACTAGCGATCTCAGTCGCATACGCCAAATGGTTTAAGCGCGTCTCCAAGACTTCGACCCCGGCAACAGCCAATCGTTCTTGCAATTCTTTTGCCAGTTCTTCCGAAACTTCATTGGTATTGCCTCGCAACGTCAGATCATCGTCATTGAACGTGTCATACGGGTATTGCGTCGCAATATGACGAATCGCTGTTTCACTTTGGATCTCAATGAAATCTTGGTAATAATCGACATCAAACAATGCTTTCGCCGTATCTACGACTTTAAAAACCACCACCGCCGAGATCTCGATCGGGTTTCCATCTGAATCATTGACCTTCAACAGCGAACTGTTAAAGTTGCGGACTTTCAATGAAACATTGATTTTTTGGGTTAAGGGGGTTGTCACGAATAAGCCGTTGTCTTTAATGGTTCCTAAGTACTGCCCAAAAAAGAGGATCGCTTTGGCTTGGTTGGGTTGTACGATCGTTAACGAACTAAGGAAAAGAAACGAAACGATCCATAAAAGAATACTGAGAACGATTTCGAGAACGCTCTCATTTACGAACCCATGATAAAACAAATAACCGCCGCCAACTAATAACCCGATCAGCACAACCAGTGCTAAATACCCATTCACATGAAATGTCTGTTTTTCTGTCATTTTTATTCCTTCCCTTCTTGCTCTTATCTTACCTTGGTTAAAGCCGCTGTGCAAATGTTCTTGCGCATATCAGGGACGATTCCCAATCAAGCTATTTTGTTTTCTGCAACTTTCCCGTTACAATTAAGGTAGGACAAAATTTTTCTCAAAAAAGGGGCAATTCTTATGGCACAAAAAATTGACTTAGAAACGAGTAAATGGTCGTTGGAATCGATTATTAAAACGGTCGGCACCGATCTTTCCTCTGTTGTAGAGGTACAAAACAAAGATGGCATTGACGTTGTAGTGATCTCGAAAGACGAGTGGCAACATCTTTTGGAATTACTCGATGCACGTCATGCAGAAGGCTATCGGTTGGAACAAGAGCTTCCTGAAGAAATTTTAGTTGACGTTGCCGATACCGACAACCAATACACCGAAGAAGGCGAGTTAGAAATGGAGCTGCCTGAGCGTGTGCATCCAGCACCTGATTTTGAACTGGATTCAGAAGAAATCGTTGAAAGTGATGACGTACTAGATTAAATAAAAAAGCAAAACGGCCCCGGGCTCGTTTTGCTTTTTTATATCTCTTTTTCTTGCCTTTTGGTAATGACTGCTTGCAATCGTTCGATGGCAGGCTGCAATTCTTGTAGCGCCTCTTCTTCGGGTTCTAACTCTGCACACCGTTGCAGTCGCTCTAACCACATTTCTGGTTCTTTGACGCCCAACTGGCCAATGGCCCAATAAGCCGTTCCTCGAATCACTGGGCGCACGTCTTCTGTCGCACAGCGCCAAATCGCTGGCAAGGCACTGCGATCCCCTACATTGGCTAAGGCGATGATGGCATTACGCTGCAACGGTTTTTTCCCCCGCCAAGAGCCAGATAGATGACCAAATTGTGCCTTGAAGGCTTTGTTTGATAAAGACAGCATCGGTTGCAGTTTTGGATAAACGGTATCGACTTCAGGCTCCATCTCTTGATGAAAATGGAAGTCTTTCCCCCGATTATAAGGGCAGACCAGCTGACAAATATCGCAGCCGTAAATCACGTTATGCATCTTTTTGCGGTACTCTTCTGGCATCATACCCTTCGTCTGGGTTTGATAGGACAAACAGCGCTGGGCATTCATTCGACCATCGCCCAATAACGCTTTGGTGGGGCAAGCCGTCACACAACGCATGCAATCACCACAACCAAACGGGACTTCTTCATCTGGTTCAAGAGAGATATTAGTGACGATCTCCCCTAGATAAACAAACGAACCAAATTCTTCCGTAATCAGCAAGCCATTACGACCGATAAAGCCAAGACCCGCCCGCTGCGCTGCCGCCACATCCACCAATTCCCCTGTATCGACTTGCGGTGCGAAACGCCATTCGACTTGTTCTTCCATCGTTTGCGCTTGTTCTTTGATAAAGGCGATCAAGCGATCCAATCGTTCTCGCAAAATATCATGGTAATCGATGCCCCACGAGGCACGGGCAAACATGCCACGCTTTTCATCCCGCGGGACTTTCTCTTTGATTTTTGTCGGATAAGCTAAAGCGATCGCAATGATTGTTTGCGGATTTTCAAATGTCCGTTCAGGATAGATCCGCTCTTCAATCACGGGATGCTCAAAACCAGAGGTATGGCCTTTGGCTTTTTGTTCCCGCAAGGAAGGCTCCAATGCCAAAAACGGCTCCGCTGAAGCAAACCCGATCTTGTCGATGCCAAGCCGCTTGCTTTCTGCAATAATTTTTTCTTTTAAAGACATGCTCGCTACCCTCTTTTGTCCGCTAAGCATCTGCTTCTCGGCTTTTTCTCTTCCCCTATTATACGTAAGCACCTGAAAAAAGTCGATGGTGCGGTTTGTTCCCCCCGTTTTTTTCTTTCTTTAAAAGAACACGTGTTGATTGTTTAAGATTTTAATTAATTTTATCGCTATTTTCCCCGCAACGATTGCATTGAATTTTTCGAATGCTAGACTAGATAAAGGAATCAGAAAGAAATGAACAAATGAAATGGAGATGCTTATGACTCAATTACCCACCGGCTTGACTGCAGCAGAAGTCGCCAAGAAAACCCAAGAGGGGCTGCACAATGATTATGAAACCAAAACCAGTAAATCAACTGCTGCGATCATCAAGGACAATTTACTGACGTTATTCAATTTTCTCAACCTATTGATTGGCGTTTTTTTATTTGCCGTAGGCGCCTATTCCAACATGTTCTACTTAGCGATTATTTTTGTGAATATCACCATTGGGATCAGCCAAGAATTGCACGCACGTAATTTAGTAAAAAAACTCTCACTTGTTTCACCGCAAACGGTACGAGTGATTCGAGATGGTCAAACCCATGAGATTTCAGCCAAAGAATTGGTTTTGGACGACTCAGTCATTCTTGGGGCTGGGGACCAAATCCCCGCTGATATGACGGTGCTTTCTGGACTAGTCGAAGTCAATGAAGCGATGCTGACTGGTGAAGCCGATCTGGTTGTCAAAGAAGCAGGTGCTTCCTTACTCTCAGGAAGTTTCATCGTCAGCGGTGAAGTGACAGGAAAAGTCATTCATGTCGGTGCAGAAAACTACGCAGCGAAACTAAGCAATGAGGCGAAGGTCCACAAACCGATCCGCTCTGAGCTGCTTGCTTCGATCCGTAGTGTATCCAAATTCACCAGCTATGTGATCGTTCCTTTAGGGGTGATTTTGTTCTTCCAAGCCTTTATGATGCGAGATGCTGGGATCAAGGAATCCGTCGTCGTTTCTGCCGCTGCCTTATTAGGAATGTTACCAAAAGGACTTGTCCTGCTGATCAGTATCGCCT
Organism: Enterococcus sp. DIV1368d; assembly: GCF_050542975.1. Lineage (NCBI taxonomy): Bacteria > Bacillati > Bacillota > Bacilli > Lactobacillales > Enterococcaceae > Enterococcus > Enterococcus sp. DIV1368d. Next base: position 3,013,707 of record NZ_CP172939.1, read on the forward strand.
TGACGACAGGTGTCATTAAATTGGCCAAAAAACGGATTTTGGTCCAAGACATGTATGCCGTTGAAACCTTGGCGCATGTCGATACCCTTTGTCTGGATAAGACGGGGACGTTGACGGAAGGCCATATGGTTCTCGAATCGATCGTTCCTCTCCAAGCCGACAGCGACCCTAACATGCTCTTAGGGAATTATTTGGCAGCCAGCACAGATAACAATTTGACGATGCAAGCATTGCGTCAAGGCTGCCCTGAGCTAACGGATCATCATCCGATCGAAGTCGCTGCCTTCTCTTCACAGCGCAAATGGGGTGCTGTAGCTTTTGAACATCTAGGAAATGTCTATCTTGGCGCACCTGAAAAAGTCACTGGCTCTGCTGCCTTGCCGCAAGTCAAAGAAGCGCAAGAAGCAGGTCTGCGGGTGTTGATTTTAGCCGTAGAGGCCAATCCAAAAACGCCGACATCCTTTGACCCAACCAATGCACAAGCGGTGGCAGTCTTGATTTTATCTGATATCATCCGCCAAAACGCAGAAGAAACCTTGGCTTACTTAGCGGATCAAGGCATCGATCTAAAAGTGATCTCTGGCGATAATCCAATAGCTGTCGCAGCGATCGCCCATCGTGCAGGCCTAGCGAATGCCGATCAAGCCATCGATCTTTCTACCTTAACGACCGAAGCAGAAGTCCGAGAAGCTGCGACACGCTATACGGTCTTTGGTCGTGTGACTCCTGAACAAAAGAAACTACTCGTTCAAGAATTAAAAGCCAATCAACGGACCGTTGCCATGACGGGTGATGGCGTCAACGATGTGTTGGCACTACGGGAAGCCGACGTCAGCATTGCAATGGCTGCTGGCGACAGTGCGGCTCGTCAAATCGCTAACTTTGTCTTATTGGATTCTGACTTTACTACGTTGCCAGATGTTTTATTTGAAGGACGCCGCGTCGTCAATAACGTGACCAAAGCGTCGGGAATCTTCTTTATCAAGACGATTTACAGCTTCTTGCTCTCTTTGGTTTGTATCCTGACATCCAGCGCCTTTCCGTTCTTGCCGATCCAAATCACATTGATCGACTTAGCAATTGAAGGTTATCCATCTTTCTTCCTTTCCTTTGAAGAAAACAAAGCACCGATCAAAGGTCGTTACTTGCCGACAGTCTTGCTCAATGCGTTGCCAAATGCCTTGTTGGTGTTAGTCAATTACTTTGCGATCCGCTTTTTACAAACCGACTACGGTTGGTCGCAATTTGATACGACGACCTTGTTGTACTATTTGTTGATCGGGATCAGCTGTATCGCTGTGATTCGCGCTTGCTTGCCATTAAATCCATTGCGATTGTTCTTAGCGATTACCACTACCGTGGGGATCTATGTCGCAGCAATGCTTTTCCACGGATTGCTGGAAGTCGGTTTCTTGACCGCCGTAACATTGCCTTACTTCCTTGGCATGATGGCATTGAACATCTGCCTGTACGTGGGGCTTTCTTTCCTAACGAAGCGCTTTTCAGCCAAAATGCTTGTTAAACAATCCTAACCAATTCTGCCGCATCGTCTTTCTTTATCCAGAAAGACGATGCTGTTTTTTTGTCCTCTCCATAGGTGCAACCATACAAGAAGAAAGAAATTTGGTATACTGAACCTGTAGGCGGTTTCAACAAGGACGGTATTTCTTTGGAAAAGGCAACCCCCTTGTCAAACAGCCAAATTTAATCAGAAAGTGTTGGTGAAATTGGATGAAAAAAAGTATTTTACTCGTTTCTCACAGTCAGCAACTCACCGAAGGATTAAAACAGATGATCGAAGAAATGGCTGATGGCGAGTCAGTCACGATCTATTCTTTAGGCGGGACAGCAGAAGGAGAGCTGGGTTCTGACGCCACGAAAATCGTGGATGCCGTCAACGAATCCGCAGATGCTGAACTGATCTTAGTCTTTGCCGATCTAGGCAGTGCCGTTTTGAATGCCGAACTTGCTTACGACATGCTGGAACCTCAGCAACAAGAACGCTATCACCTGATCGACGCGCCGCTGGTGGAAGGTGCCTTTGCTGCAGCGATCACCGCTGGTTTCAGTGATGATTTGGCACAAATCGTTGCAGAAGCAAAAAAAGCAGCCGAGAAAGGATGGCATGAAGCATGAAAAAAATCATTAATGATCCCTCAATGATCGTAGAAGAAATGTTGGCTGGTATCGTAGGCAGTTATCCTGAACTGGTCCATCAAGTCGCAGACTCACGGGTGATCGCTAAGAATAATCAAAAAGAACAAGTCGGTCTTGTTTCTGGTGGTGGGAGCGGACATGAGCCGGCCCATGCTGGCTTTGTCGGTGATGGGATGCTTAGCGCCGCCGTTTTAGGCGATGTCTTCACCTCCCCGACCCCCGACCAGATTTTGACGGCTATCCAAGATTCTGATCAAGGACAAGGCGTCTTGTTGATCGTCAAAAACTATACTGGCGATATCTTGAACTTTGAGATGGCCAAAGATATGGCAGAAATGGAAGAGATCACGACGGAGATCGTGGTCGTGGATGATGATATCGCTGTTGAAAACAGCACCTATACTGCTGGCAAACGAGGAGTTGCCGGTACGGTTTTAGTCCATAAGATTTTAGGCGCAGCTGCTCGTAATGGTGCCAGCTTAAGCGAATTAAAAACACTGGGCGATGCCTTGGTTGCATCGATCAAAACCATTGGGGTCGCATTAAAAGCGGCAACAGTTCCTGAAGTTGGGAAACCAGGTTTTGACTTAGCCGATGATGAGATCGAGTATGGCGTGGGCATCCACGGCGAACCTGGTTACCGTCGTGAAAAACTGAAACCCTCACGTGAACTAGCACAAGAGTTGGTGGAAAAAATCTTGGCGGATTATGAAAAGACCCCAGAAAAAGTCGGTGTCTTGATCAACGGTATGGGTGGTACGCCGCAAATGGAGCTGTTCGTTTTTGCCAATGATGTCGCGAAATTACTCGCAGAAAAAGACATCCCTGTCTCCTTCCATAAAGTCGGCAATTTCATGACTTCCATCGATATGCAGGGACTTTCACTGACCTTGATCGACTTCAGCGAAACGGATCACACCGATGCGTTAAATGAAGCCGTCACAACAATAGCCTGGTAAAGGAGCGAATAGAGATGCAATTGACAACAGAAACGGTGCAAGCATGGTTAGATACCTTCACAAAAGAAATCGAAGCAAACAAAGCCTATTTGAGCGATTTAGATACACCGATCGGCGACGGAGACCATGGCAACAATATGGCACGCGGCGTAGCTGCTTATCAAGAAGCTTATGCCAAACAACAGCCAACGACGATCAGTGATACCTTTAAAGTCTTCTCGATGGCAATGATCTCAAAAGTCGGCGGCGCTTCAGGTCCCCTTTATGGTTCGGCGTTTATGAATATGACTAAAGCAACGAAGGAACTAGAAACGATCGACTCCTTTGAACAATTAGGTACGATCGTTGAAGAAGGCTTGACCGGCATCAAAATGCGGGGAAAAGCTGAGTTTGAGGATAAGACCATGATCGATGTCTGGCAACCTGTCGCAGAAGCCTTGAAAAAAGGTGAATTGACCAAAGACACGATCGAAGCAGCGAAAGAACATACCAAAGAACTCGTTGCTAAAAAAGGCCGCGCCTCTTATGTTGGTGAACGTGCCATCGGTCATATCGATCCCGGATCGGCTTCTAGTGCGATTTTGTTTGACTCACTATTAACGGTGATAGAAAAGAATTAAAAAACGCTGCTCTTACAAAGCACCGTTTAAGACAAAAGACAAACCTTATGATTACGTAAGGTTTGTCTTTTTCTTGCTTATTCCTCTTGTAAAATCGTTTGGGCAACTAGCTTCACGTATTGATCCATGCCATCTGGATTTGGATGGACCCGATCTTCATAGAACCATGACTCTTGGTCATTACTCAAATCATACCAATCGATCAAGGTCATATTGTCGTATTTTTCCGCCATGCGTTCCAACATCCGATTGACTTCATTTTGCCAACGCTGTGTCGGTACCCGCACATTGATCCAGTAGACTTTGCGATCACCGATCTCATTCATAAAGCTGTCAAATTGGGCTTCTGTAAAGGAACCATTCGTCCCTAGCCCCACAAGGACGGTATCCCGCAAAAGATTTTTTTCTTTCAAGTCTTTGATCAATTCAGGGCTCGCATACAGCTGGCGCCCAACATCCCCATCAACTACCGCTTGGGTAAAGACTTCTTTCAAGTCAGCCGTTGCATCCAGCATCACGGAATCACCAAAAGCCGTGATTTCAAGAGATTCTGCTTTTTTCACTTGAGCTGCTGTTAAATCATATTTTTCCATGATATTTTTTTCATCTTCACTCGTGCTCGCCTCATCGTCTGCTTCATTGCCTTCAGCATTCGCATTCTTTTGCGATTGCTCTGCCGCTTTTTTATTGGCCGCAATGTTGTCTTTCAACTGCTGCTGCTGGGCATCGACATAATTCGTCGGTGCGGTCACGACGCCAAACAAAGCAACGAGTGTAATCAGTAAGCTGGGCACTAACCACGGTTTTTTCCAACTAAAAATTGGTTTGCTGAACCAGCCGCGGACCGTTCTGAATGTATCTTTGTACTGGAATTTACGCATTGGGTTTTCGATAAACCGATAGGACAATTCACTGATAAACAAGATCAAGAATAGTTCCACTAACGTGTGCATCAGCACGTTCTCCCCGATATTCCCCACTTTTGCTTCGTAAAAAATCATCACTGGAAATTGATACAAATAAATCCCATAACTACGCTTGCCGATATAACTGAAAATCGGATTACTCAATACCCGGTTCAAGCTGGCTCCGGGATGAGCGGTGACTGCCACAAGAATCGTACATAGGATACTGATCAAGAACATGCCGCCATAATAGACAAAGGTCAAATGATCATCTAAGAAAAAGAACGCTGCGATCAGACCAGCCAAGGAAGCAAAGCCAGAGATATTCAAGACCCGTTTGGCTTTTTGCGGTATCTCTTTCTTCAAATGGGTACTTGGCCAAATGAATGCTAAGGCACTCCCCATCCAGATCGAAAAGAGCCGCGTATCCGTTCCATAATAGACCCGTGTCGGATCAGCGCCTGGTGTGTAAAGGACTGCTAACAGAATTGCCGACAAAATCGTGACTGCGGCAGTAAATTTAAAGGCGCGATGCCTCTGCTTGCCGATTTTCATCAACAAAATAAACACTAAAGGCCAAATCAGATAGTTCTGTCCCTCTACAGCCAGCGACCACAGATGGGTAAAGGGGGATTCATTACCGAACCGATCAAAATAGGATAACCCATGATTGATCTGCCACCAGTTGTTGTAATACAGCAACGAGCTAACAAAAACCCCGCGCAAATTATTCAACAGGTTTCGCTGGAACAACGTGATATATGCTGCTGAGATAAGCAGCATCACCACCATTCCTGGATAGAGCCGTTTCATCCGCCGAACATAAAAATCTTTGACTTTGATTTTGCCGTTTTGATCCCACTCTTGCCTCAGCAAGTCAGTGATTAAATAACCTGATACGACAAAGAATACTGGAACTCCTAAATACCCGCCTCGCATATGAGTAGGTAGTAAATGATATAAAATAACGCCGATGACTGCCAAGGTTCGAATGCCGTCAAACCCGGTAATATAGCGGCTTGTGCTTAAACGTTTATTCATTTTTCAACCACTTTTCTCTAATTGATCCAATTGTTTCATAAAAAAACAATTTCAGCATGAACGCTATTGATTCCATACTCTCATAATTTACCAGAAATCCCCCATATAAAGCTAGCAACATCTGCTATATTTCAAAAAAATTAATTTTTGACGAAAAAAAAGTACTTCTATAAAGAAATACTTTTTTCAACTCCTTTTTTACAGTTCTTCTTCATAAAACCGCCCCAAAATCTGGACATTTTCCGCAATACTAACAAAGGCTTTTGGATCGGCTTCTTTCATAGCACTGCGCAGCATCGGCAGTTCAAAGCGTGTGACTACCGTCAGCAAAACCGTTTGTTTGTCATGCTTGTAGGCCCCTTCGGCTTCATTGATGATGGTAATGCCTCGCCGCATATGTTTTTGGATCGTTTGAATGACTTCTTCTGGGTTGCGAGTGATGATCGTCACCTGCATTTTCTTTTGCTTCGTAAAGACCGCATCCGTCACTTTTCCACTGACAAAAATCGCGATCGCACTATACAACGCATATTGCCAGCCAAACAAGATTCCGGCGGCGAACAAAATAACAATGTTAAAGAAAATCGATATCGAGCCGATCGTCTTCCCTGTCCGTTTGCGGATGGCAATGCTGACAAAATCCAGCCCACCGGAAGAAAGACCATTCTTCAAGGCATAGCCGATCCCCACTCCATTGATGGCACCACCAAAAATCGCACAGATCATCGGGTCCGTCGTGACGGTTTCTTCTGGCAAAATTTGCACGAATAAGGATGTCAATAAAACAGTGATTCCAGTAAAGATCGTAAATTTGTGGCCGATCTTAAACCAGCCAAGAAAAAATAATGGCACATTCAACAATAATAGCGCAAGGGATAAGGGGATATAAAACCCGATCCATTCTCTTGAGATCGTAGTAATGATCTGAGCGACACCGGTAATGCCGCTGGAATAAATATTGCCCGGCTGATAGAAAAAATTGACCGCAATCGATGCCAGCAGTGCGTACACGATTGAGAATGAAAGTTTGTTGGCATATTCCGGATGAGGGAGCCATTTAAACAGAGGAGTCATTGCATTTTATAGCCTCACTTTTTTGATTTGCCTTTATTATACTTCAGCACATAAAAAAAGAAACGAGCAATGAAAGAAATGGGTGAATTCTCATGAACTTTTTTCATTCATTCACCAATTTCTATTTCATCACTCATTTCATCATAGGTTTAACGCTTATTCGTTTTCTTCAACCGTTGTTACATCAATGCTCAAGTCAAACAGTTGCATTGGTGAAACGGTACTTGGTGCTTGTGACATTGGATCAGCCGCTTTCCCATTTTTAGGGAAGGCAATGACTTCGCGAATGTTTTCTTCACCAGCCAAGAGCATCACTAACCGGTCTAACCCAAGGGCGATGCCGCCATGTGGTGGGAAACCATAATCCAAAGCATCCAATAAGAAGCCAAATTGATTTTGCATCTCGCGACGTGAGAAGCCTAGCGCTTCAAACATTTGCTCTTGCACTTCCCGTGTATGGATACGCAATGATCCGCCACCTAGCTCGTAACCGTTTAGCACGATATCGTAGGCTTGCGCATAGACCTTTGAAGGGTCTGTCGTTAACAACGGCAGATCGCTTTCTTTTGGCAATGTGAACGGATGGTGAGCAGAAACATAGCGACCTGCTTCTTCATCGTATTCAAATTGCGGCCAGTCAGTAACCCATAGGAAGTTGAATTTGCTCTCGTCGATCAAGCCTAATTCTTTTCCTAATTTATTACGAATCGCACCTAACGTTGCTGAAACGATCTCAAAGGAATCGGCACCAAACATCAGAATATCGCCAACTTCCGCATTGGCTGCTGCAATAATCGCGTCGGTTGCTTCCGTCAAGAATTTAGCGATCGGTCCTTTCAATCCATCTTCTTCAACTTTGACCCATGCCAATCCTTTGGCACCAAATTGGCCAGCGTAATGGCCTAGATTGTCCATGTCTTTTCTTGAGTATTTGTCTGCAGCCCCTTTGGCGTTCAAGACTTTCACAACGCCGCCTTTTTCAAGAGCCATTTGGAAGACTTTAAAATCAACGTCTTTCACAACTTCTGATAAGTCGATAAGCTCCATGTCAAACCGTGTATCTGGTTTGTCACTGCCGTAGCGTCCCATTGCCTCATCATAGGTCATCCGTGGGAATGGCAAGGTAACTTCGATGCCTTTGACTTCTCGCATCACTTTTGCCAATAGCTCTTCCGTATAGGTTTGGATTTCTTCTGCCGTCAAGAAAGAGGTTTCGATATCGACTTGGGTAAATTCTGGTTGACGGTCGCCCCGCAAATCTTCGTCACGGAAGCAACGTACGATTTGATAGTAGCGATCGAAGCCGGCGCCCATCAATAACTGTTTAAAAATTTGTGGTGATTGCGGCAACGCATAGAAATGACCTGGATAGATCCGTGAAGGAACCAAATAATCCCGCGCGCCCTCTGGTGTTGATTTTCCTAGATAAGGTGTTTCGATATCCAAGAACTCGTTCGTGTCTAAGAAATTGCGGATCGCTTGCGTCGTTTTCGCCCGCATCACGATGTTGTTCGTCATTTTTGGACGACGCAAGTCTAAATAACGGTATTTCATGCGAATCTCGTCGCCAACGGTTTGATCATCTTCAATCAAAAAGGCTGGTGTTTTTGCAGTGTTTAAAATCGTGATTTCGCTGATCATCACTTCATAGGCACCTGTCACCATTTTCGGATTGATGGCTTCTGGTGCACGATTGATGACTTGACCCGTTACTTCTAATACATATTCGCTGCGGCATTTGTCCGCGATTTCCCAGGCTTCTTTCGAAACCTCAGGATTGAAGACGATTTGCACGATCCCTTCCCGGTCGCGTAAGTCAATAAAAATCACGCCACCTAAGTCACGGCGCTTTTGCACCCAGCCTTTTAGTGTCACTGTCTGGTTTAAATGGGTCTCATTTACTAACCCGCAATATACTGTACGTTTTGTCATTCTTTTTCTCCTCACTCAAACATTTTGGTTGTCATTTCATCGTAGATCTCATCGAAGCGGGCATAAAGATCCGCTAACGGAAATTGTTTTTCTTCACGGCTTGCCATGGATTTGATATTGATCACTTGTTCTGCTAATTCTGTTTCGCCTAGAGTCAGAACCAACCGTGCCCCTTGTTTATCAGCAGATTTGAACTGGGCTTTGGCTTTACGATCCATGAAATCACGATCGGCAGAAAAGCCGAAATTACGAATCGCTTGCACGACTTTCAGCGCTTCTAAATTGGTTTCTTGTCCCAGACCAACCACATACGCATCTAACTCATTCAAAGCAGGAATCACAACTTCTTCGGCTTCCATAGTGATCAATAAACGTTCGATCCCCAAAGCAAAACCGAAACCAGGTGTTTCTGGTCCACCTAGCTCTTCCACTAAATGATTGTAACGACCGCCGGCACAGATGGTGGCTTGCGCCCCCATTTTTGGTGCATCACTCATGATCTCAAAAATCGTGTGGGTATAATAATCCAGACCACGCACCATATTCGAATCGACCTCATAAGGGATCTCCAACGCATCCAGCATACTCGTTACGGTTTCAAAATGTGCCTTGGCATCTGGCGTTAAGTAGTCTAAGATCGATGGCGCATCTGCCACAAATTTTTGGTCTCGCTTGTCTTTGCTGTCAAGAACCCGCAAAGGATTCTCATGCAAGCGGCGTTTTGAATCCTCACTAAGCTCCGCTTCATGGGGCGCTAGATAATCGATCAACGCTTGACGATAGTTTTGGCGTGTCTCTTTGTCACCTAATGAATTGATGACCAAGCGCAATTGACTCAGTCCTAATTGACGATAAAAATCCATTGCCATCGCCATTGTCTCAACATCGGTCGCTGGATTTGCTGAACCGAAAACTTCGACACCGATTTGGTGGAATTGACGCAAACGGCCTTTTTGCGGACGTTCATAACGGAACATTGGTCCCATGTAAAACACTTTATAAGGCTTCGTATGTTCTGGTCCGAATAGTTTGTTTTCGACATAAGAACGAGCGATCGGTGCGGTGCCTTCTGGACGCAACGTCACATGCCGCTCTCCTTTATCGTAAAAATCATACATTTCTTTTGAAACGATATCCGTTGTGTCACCGACACTGCGGGCAATCACTTCAAAGTGCTCAAAAATCGGTGTCCGAATCTCGTTGAATTGGTAATCGCGAAACACTAAACGTGCTGTTTCTTCCACAAATTGCCATTTTTCGGATTCTCCTGGCAAAATATCGTTGGTTCCTTTTGGACGTTGGTAACTCATCGTATGCATCCTCCTATTTGTTTCATGGTTGCCCATGTTCTTTGCTTTCATTGCTTGTTTGCTTATTCACCTATTGCTTGTTGCTCATTGATGTGGGTGGGTTGTTCTCGTGTTTGACTTTTGGGTTATTGCGCTCTTTGCCGTTGGTTGCTGGTCATCATTTCGTTGGCTTCGACTGCAATTGAACGAAGCAAAAAATGCCAAGTACAGCTTTCATGTCTCACTTCTTACGCCAGTCATAGTGATTCCTAGTTCGGTTACTACGCTCCCTGCACTCGCCTAGTACTGTTCATCATCTGCTCTGTTCCGCTTTGCGGACCAGTCGCAGTGATTCACAGCAAAAAACTCGCCCTTGTTTTTTTATACAAGGGCGAGTTTTGATTACACGCGGTACCACCTAAATTCGAGAAATGTTCTTCTCCTTCGCTCGATTAACGCTCGGTCACGGAACAGCTTTTCTTCTGTTCATCTCCAGATTGTCTTTCCTTTACACGTCCTAAACTGCTTTCAGCCGGGGCAGTTTTCTCTTTTAAGGAGTAGAATAAAGTACTCGATCCTTCACTGATTTTTGATATTATCTATAAACTACAAGAAAGCTATGAAAAAGTCAAGGTGTTTCACTGTCTTTTTCATTCCGCTGCTCTCTAGTAGCATTTTCTCTAGTGGCCAACGCAAAGAAGCTCTCCTTCTGTTTGCTTTTCTTCCTTTTTGCGTTATGCTGAATAACGAAGGTTTTGTTTCTATGAAAGGAGCTGTTTTTATGTCTTTATATTCAGGCTATATCCGTCAACCACACTACTATGAGACCGATCAAATGGCGATCATCCATCACGCCAATTATATCCGCTGGTTTGAAGAAGCCCGCGTGGAATTACTCGCGTTTTTGGATTTACCGTATCATACCATCGAAGAAGCTGGCTTGATCGTTCCCGTGCTGGAAGTCAGTGCGCAATACAAAACGATGATTCGCTACGAAGATGAGGTGCGAATCGATGTTTTGGTCGACAAATATACTGGCACGCGTTTGGATTTTCGCTATGAGATCTACAAAACTAGCGACGGTCAGTTGGCAACGACGGGGACTTCAAAGCATTGTTTTTTAGCAAAAGAGACCAATCGCATCGTGCAGCTGAAGCGTAGTTTTCCTGAAATCCATCAACGATTTGCTGATTATGCTGCCCTGTCAGGGGAATAATCAATTCTGATCACTCATTTAAGTCAAAATCCTTGCTTTTTGAAACGGCTTTCGTATAATCAAAAGTAATTTCAGGGAAGGATGATGGCGATGTACGTGATTAAAGTTTTGCATGGTTACATTGGCAAAGATGGTCGTCGCACTCGTGAAAAAATTCCAGACAAGTTATGGGTCTTTGAAGATCGGAAGCAGTTCGAAGCATTTGCAGATAAAATTGGTGGTCGCGTCAAACCGTTAACTGAAGTCAAACAGCATACGTAAAGAAATAAGCCGTTATCGTCTTTTGCGCATAGACGATAGCGGCTTATCTTTTTTACTGCGAAACAGGATTAGTCATCCAATTCGGTTTCTAGTACTTCACCTGTTTGGGCATTGATTTTCACATCTGTTTGTTTGTTGCCATCTTCTACTTTGACTTCCCAATAGGTTACATTCATTTCTTTGTCTAATGACCAATCTGTTGCTTGACCACCGCCAGCTTCTTTCACGGCGATATCAGAAATTTCTTCCAATGAAAGCAAGTTGGTTAGGTCCAATTGATCGGCATCTTTTTTGACACCGTTTTGTTCATCGGCATCCAATTTTTCCGTTCTTTCTTCAGAAGTTTCTTTGGTTTCTGCATCAATCTTTAATTCAAACTCATTCGTGTCATCCACGCCTTCTACTTGGTAGAAGTAATTGCCAAAAGAAGTATCCAAATCAATCGAAGTGATCGCTGCATCTGGGTATTTATCTTGGAATATTTGGATCGCTTCTTCTACGGTCACTGTAGGTAAGCCGCCATTGGCGATCGCTGCACTGCTTGAAGAGCTGTCTGTTGCTTGTGACGACGTTGTTTCACTTGATGAGGCAACTGCTGTGCTTGAGCTGCTGTTTTGCGCAGGTTCTGAATTTCCCGTGTTGTTTTGTGTACATCCTGCCAATAATCCTAATGCGGCAATTCCGAATAAAATAGTTGTTTTTTTCATGTTTCATTCCTCCAATTGTTTGTGTATTCCTTTTTTCTATATATTTAGAATAACAAGTTCCTCATGAAAAAGAATCAAAAATGCTTGAAGAAAATCTAAAAAAATCTTCATCTTTCTCTTTCATTTGGAAAGGCAAGTTTAAAGATACTGCCTTGCGGTTGATTGTCTGTCACGGTAATTTTGGCATGATACTTGTCTGCCAGCTGTTTTACCAGTGAAAGCCCGATGCCTGAACCAGCAATCTGGCTGGAACGAGAATCTTCTACTCGATAGAACCGTTCGAAAATCAAGGCTTTCTTATCATCGGGAATCCCAATGCCAAAATCGGCGACGGTCAAAGACATCTGTCTCTGCTCTTGCGTCAAGGTCACATGAATCGGCTGATCGGCAGGTGAATACTTCGCGGCATTTTCTAACAGGTTTTGGATGATTTGCTGGAAGTCACGTTTATGCCCACGTTTCATACATTGGTTCTCCACAAAATATTCAATCGATTGCGGAACGATCGTCGCTTGTTTTTCACACTCTTCTCGGACGATCTGGGAAACATCAACAAAGGTCATTTCATCTTGGGATTGATTTTTTTCTAGGTCCAGCAATTGATTGCTCAATGTTTCCAAACGCTTCGACTCTTTGTCGATAAACGCCATTGAGGAAGGAATGACTTCGGGATGTTTGGTTCCACGCCGCTGGATCAATTGGACATGTCCGCGAATCGCAGCTAAAGGTGTTCGCAGCTCATGGGAAGCATCGGCAACGAACCGTTTTTCCCGCTCGATCGTCTCTCGCTGTTCTTTCAATAATTTATTAAAGGTCAATGCCACCGAACGAATCTCGATGGGCTCTTCAGAAACCGTCAGTTCTCCTGTTCGGCTTTGTTCAATCGCAGCAATTTCTTGCGCCATACCCGTAAGCTTCTGACTCCATTTCCCGACACTCCAATAAATCAGCAGACTGCCCACGACAACAGCGATCAGATTCAAGAAACTGCTGATCATAAAGAGGCCATAGGCTAATTCCACACTATCCTCCCCATTGATAGCGATCGTCACCTGATCCCCGTCGACTTCTTGGGTTTTCGTGTAATAGATGCCCTCCTCTGTAAAAACGATGTCTTCGAGAAAAGGAATCACTCGCCCTTGATTGATATCGGCAAAAATCTCTTCCGCATCTTCTGATGAAACGACACTGCCATCGGCTAAGATCACTTGCAGGGCGTCTTCTTCATCTGCCGAGACATAGGCATTGACGAGAAAGTCCCAGGCATCCCCTGATGCCTCGCCTTTTTCGATGGCTTCAAGGATGTTGCTGGCACGATTTTCGATATGTTCAAACAAATAACCTACGGATAATAAAATAAACAGCAGATTGAAGAGAATCAGCAGACCAAAGAGAATCAAGGAAAAGCGGCTCGTCAATTGAAATTGGGCTGTTTTTCTACGTTGGTTGGCTGATTTATTCTTCATGATCGGTCCTCAAGACATAGCCTAATCCACGAACGGTTGCGATCATTTTACCTTTGCCGCAAACATCCAGCTTGTTCCGCAGTGTGCGGATATAGACATCTACAACATTCGTTTGGCCGTCGTATTCATAGCCCCAAATCTCATTCAATAGGTCATCTCTCGTTTTGACGACCTCGGGTTCTTTCATCAATTCATATAAAATCCCAAACTCTTTGGGTGTCAACTCAATGGTTTCACCGGCAACCTGAACCAAGTGCTTGGCGATGTCCATCATCAGCTCCCCCGCCACTAATTGGTTTTGCTGGTTCTTTTGTTGTTTGGCTTCTCGTTGCAACCGTCGCTCGATCACCCGAATTCTGGCAAACAGTTCTTCGATTTCAAAAGGTTTCGTTAAATAATCATCTAATCCGACATCAAGCCCCGTCACCACATCGGCGGTTTGATTTCTGGCGGTCATCATCAAAATCGGGATGTCGCTTTCTTTGCGTATCCGCCGCGCCACTGTGATGCCATCATAGATTGGCAGCATCCAATCCAATAAAATCAGATCAAAAGCATTTGCTTGCTGATTGAACAAGGTCAATGCCTCTTGCCCATCTTTGGCCCAGACCGTGCCATATCCCTCAAAAGTCAATTCGGACTGGATAAAACTGGCTAAACTTTCTTCGTCTTCTACTAGCAAGATCTTCAAAGTCATATGCGCTCCTCCTCTGGTTTTGCTTCTATCATAACGGATTTTTTCAAAACTTCCTAACTGATTGAAAGAAAAAAACATGAAGATTTTTTCATGTTCGACCAAAAAAAGACGGCATGAACCAAGGTCCACTCCATCTTTCATTTATTCCATATTTTTTGCTAACTGATACGTGCCAACGAGTTCCCCTTGTTGGAGTTGAAGCACGTAAGGACATGTTTCAGCCAAAAACTCTCGATCATGACTGATCACCGCTAATAAATCAACTTCTTTGGCAACTGTTCGCAATAGTTTTGCGACTTCCTCCATTTGCTGCAAATCTAATCCACTCGTTGGTTCATCGAAAAACAACAAACGTTTGCCAGAAAGCAAGGCACTGCCAATCGCAACTCGTTGTTTTTCCCCACCCGACAAGCTTTGTGGATGACGGGCAAGGAGTGGTGTTAAGTGCAACAATGAGACAATTTCTTCAAAGCGAGCTGGGTTTTGGGCTTTGATCAGCAACTCTTTTTCCACCGTTTCAAAAAACAGCTGCAAGTTGACATCCTGCATCACAAGAAAACTTTCCTGCAGCAGCTGCTTTTGGGTTCGCTTTTGTCCATTGATGGCAAATACTGCTTCTGGGCATTTTTTCAATCCTGACAGGACTTGCACCAACGTACTTTTGCCAGCACCATTTGGTCCAACGATCCCCACAGCTTGCTTCATCGGCAGTTGTAGTTCAGCCAAGTTGAGCGCCCAATTTCTGCTGTTTGCCGAGCGTTTTGATTGCTTGATCTGCAGATGCGTTGCCGTTAATCCAGATTTTTCTGGCAAAGATTCTCGGCAGTGCTGGGCTGCCAATGTCACCTCACCTACTTTTCGCAATCCTAACTCGTGAATTGCCTCCTCCGGCAGTGACAACAGCTGATCTGCTGGATAGGACGCCCGCAACCGCCCTGCTTCTAATAAGCAAAAGCGGTCTGCCAGTGGCGCCAAATACGCCAAGCGGTGTTCGGCGATCACAATGGTTTTCCCTTGTTGTTTTAAAGAAGCCAATCCTTGAGTCAACTTTTGGATCGCTTCTTGATCCAAATTGCTGGAAGGCTCATCCAATAGAAACACATCATGGGGCAACATCGTGGCTGCAGCGAGAGCAATCAGCTGTTTCTCCCCACCAGAAAGGTCAAAGACACTAGCATCAAGCAACGGGGTCAAGGAAAACTGCTGCGCTACTTCGGTGATTCGCTGTCGAATGTTTTCTGGTGCGACGCCCGCATTTTCCATTGAAAAAGCCAACTCCGAATAGACATCCGTGGTGAAAAATTGCGTCTTGGGGTTTTGAAAGACAACACCGATCGTCTGGGCATAATGGGAGAAATCGGCAACTGGCAAGTCTGTTTCTCCGACACGGATCTTCCCTTGCACTTCGGCAGGATACAGCTCAGGGATCAAGCCATTCAAAACATTGAGCAGGGTCGATTTGCCGCTGCCACTAGCGCCGCACAAAACGATGACTTCCCCAGCTGCGACCGTCAAAGAGAGCTCAGATAATACGGTTCGATTTTCTCGCTTCACTGACACTTGTTCTAATCTGATCATCCAAGCCACATCCTTTTCACGATAAAGCCTCCTAATGCTAAAAAGACCAAGCCATCCCACCAGCGCAGCTTCAGTTCGTGGACGGTGGTATGGGGAGTTTCTGATGCTAACCCGCGTACCAGTGCCGTAGCGGACAGTTCGGTTGCGGTCTTTTCAGCCGACATCAGTAATGGGATCAAAAAATACTCCGCACTTTGCAGCGGATGAAGCAAGATCGATCCTGCCGACAGCGAGATGCCGCGAAAGCGCATCGCTTGGCGAATACTTTTGAAATCTTGTACCAGTGTGGGGAAAAAACGAAATAAGACTGCCAGCGGGACTAATAATACGTTGGGCACGTGCATTTTTTGCAGTGCAGCCATCCACTCACTGTTTTTCGTCCCGCTAATGGCAAAAGCCGCCGCCATGATCGTTGGCAATAAGCGGCGATAACCGACGGAAAAGAAATCCAGCAACACGATCAATGCGTGGTTTCCTTGGCGAAACAAAAAACTATCTGCCAGTGTCAGCAAGACAAACACGCCATAGAGCAGCAAGCCTTTTTTCCAAAAGCCGCTGACTATAAATAGCAGCAGTAAGAAAGTGACAAAGGCAAACTCATCGATCCAGCTGATGGTCACCATCATAGTAAAACTAGCAAAGAGAATCACCGCTAATTTGCTGCGGGGATCAAACCTTGTTTTCGACACATTCCTCACCCTTTATGCGATTGGATCGTTGGTTGAAAATGTTTTTCCATCAAGCGACTGCCGATACCTAAACCAGCCACCGCACCAATCAAAACAGCCAATCCACAAAGCCCTAACATCAAATTGGAGGTATGAGCAAACACGCCGGCAATGTAGGTTTCATCTTTTCCACGAGCCACTAATGAATCGATGTAGGCATTTTTCATAAACCACAGGGGTAAGATCGGACCCATCAAGCCAAAACTAAAGACGATATAACTCGCCAGTACGCGAACGTTTCCTTTGAGCTTTGTTTTGTATTGGATCAAATCAGCTGCTAAGGCACAAATCATATTGGGCAAAAAGGCCAATGGAAAATGTCCTGAAATCAAAAAAAAGAGCCCTACCACGGTACCCATAATGGTGATTGCGCCAAATTTCGGTACTTTATTCAATAAAATCAGATAGATAATGCCAGAAAACAAAGCGGTGACTGCTGGAATAAATAAATTATGAAAACCTGGGATCACAAAACGCAAAATCAATAGACAGACGCTCATTAAAAGAAAATAGATCGCTGTATAGATCCCTACTGCAATTAAATCTTGAACCTTTAGTTTTTTCACTGCGTATTCGCTCCTTCTTGCAAGCAATCAATGAAAAAACCGTTGCTGCTTGCTTGTACAAACTTATTTTTACAAAGCCTCAGTATAGCACAAAGCAGACGTTTTTATGGGGAGATATGCTTATCAACAGTCGATTTTCTTTTAGAACAGAACCAACAAACAGACGTGACTTCTGAATGGCTCCATTTCAACACACAGGGACCTTTAAAGATCCACTAATGGAAAAATGATGCTTTCAAACGCTTAGTTGTTTTCTCCTCTTCCCATCTTTGCGAAATTAATGAATAATAGACAAGGACAAACACTTAAAATCAGCAAAGACTCGCCATCTTTTTTCTTTTTTTAGAAACCAGCAGGTATGTCTAAAAAAAAACAATAACCAAGTTGACCGTCGCTTGTTAACGGAAGAAAATCAACGCTGTACTGCTATGTAAACACCCCAAACCCAACTGTAAAAACATTTTGACACTTGATTTCAAGGCATTGTCAAAGACATTTGATCGTTAGAATGCAGACATTGGCCTAAACTAATGGTAGAAGGAGCGGATAAAATGAACTTAAGCAAACAAATAAAAAAACATCGGGAACGATTAAGTCTCTCTCAGGAAGGGCTGGCAGAAAAACTCTATGTCTCCCGACAAACGATCTCCAATTGGGAGAATGAAAAAAGCTATCCTGATGTTCACAATTTATTATTGCTCAGTGTTCTATTTGATGTTTCTTTAGATGAATTAGTCAAAGGGGATGTTGAACAAATGAAAGAAACGATTGAGAAAACAGAAATGGATCGTTACACAAAAATGATGCTGCTTTTTATACTATTGACCGCACTCTCTGTTGGGCCTGCTCTTTATTTACCCGGATACTGGTGGATTGTCCCGCCTCTATGTTTTTGGCTCGTCTCCATGTATGCCGCATTAAAGATCGAAAAAATCAAGAAAACCCAAAATATCAAAACGTATAAAGAGATCGTTGCCTTCATGGAAAATCAAGACCTCGATGCCATTAGGAAAAAGCGGGACATCAAAAAAGATTTCCTCTCAAAAACAGTCATCGTCTTGATCTTTGCCTTGATTGTCGGCATCATCGCATGGCTTAGTACACTGCCGCATTTACTGATGCGCTGACAAAAAATACAGGGTGCAGCTGCTTTTATGATGAAGCCGCTACAACCTGTGTTTTTTTCAATTCAATGATCTCATCCGCATAAATCAAATTTTTCGGGCGATGGGTGATCATAATGACTAGTTTATTTTTCAATTGGTCTTTGATCGCTGCAAAAAGCTTTTCTTCTGTTGTTTCGTCTAAAGCAGATGTGGCTTCATCAAGGACAATGACTTCTGCGTTTGTGAAAAACAATCGGGCAAAAGCGATTCGCTGTTTTTCCCCACCAGAAAGGTTGGCTCCTTTTTCTCCAATTTCAGCAGATAGTCCTCCCTTGAGTACCTGATAGAATGCGCCTAATTGACATTTTTCTAATACCGCTATGATTTCCTCGTCTGCGATTTCCTTATCAAAAATAATATTCTCTTTCAGCGTTCCTTGGAAGATTGGGGCATCTTGCGATAGATAAAAGATATGCTCATAGAAATCATTTAAGTTATAAGCAGCTAAATTTTTGTGATTGATCAGGATCGCACCGGTCGTCGGCTGATACAAGCCTAAAATCGTTTTGACCAGCGTTGATTTTCCCGCGCCGCTTTCTCCTACTAACCCATAAATTGCTCCCTGCTTCAGCTCCAGTGTGCGATTGGTTAAGATTTGCTTTTCTTGAAGTGTGACGGATAGATCCTTAACTGTGATGCAGTTGATGGTCTCAGACAATGCATCGCCTTGTGTTAATGCTTTGTCCTCTGACAGATAGAAAAATTCGTTTAACCGTGCAAAGGCAACTTTATCTAAGTTGTATTGAACAAAAATCACGTTAAATATTGCAACAGGCGTGTAGATTCGATCCACATAAATAATCAATGCTGCTAAACCGCCCAAGCTGACCGTAATCTGATTTGTAAATGCCAATACCACAATTGCGACTTTGATCAATGCGACTAAGACTGCAAAAAAACCAAAGAAAAACTCATGGATCATCGTCATTTTCGTCAAACGTTCTGTTGTGTCAGCAGCCATGTTTTTATATTGTGCGATCTCTTTTTCAAACCGTTTATTGATTCGAAACGTAACCATTTCCGTTAGTCCGCGAATAAAGGTGCTATTCATGGTTTCTTCTGAAACTAGCGCACGTTCTTTGAGAGAGCGTAAAACTTTCAAAAGCAGATTGGTCACGATAAACACCACTAGATAGCCCACAAGGATCGCTGGAATCAATCTTTTATCGATCATAGCAATAAAAGCTAAGTTAAACAGTGTTTCGGGAAGCAATTCTTTAAACAAGCGTCCATAAAAATTCAAATGGATATTTCTGCCAGCCGCTGCTCCCGCTTCGGTTTTCTGTAAGAGTGCTCCAGAGCCGATCTGCAAGTACTCGGAATAGGCAATCTTGCTGATTTTTACTAAAGCTTGTTCTTTGAGATAGAAATACATGCTGTTGTACAATGTTGTTTTTGGTTTCTGCTCGAGATAGGACAAAAGCGGTACCAGTACTAGCGTTAACCCATAGATAAAAACAACTGGCCAATCAAGTGTCTTGCCAAATGAATCGAGTAGTTTTTGAAAATAAAAAACATTCGCGGCACTCAAAAATGAGACCGCAATTCCAATCCCAACATATACCGTCAATCCTTTTTTAAAATGCCGCCATAAATCAATTGCCATCGTATGCTCCTTTTGCTGCAGTGTTCGTGGAAAAATCGTAAGATAAATAAAACAAACGTTTTCAAAAGTATAATCTATTTTTCGCTTAATGGAAAGAAACATATGAAAGATAGTGAGAAACCATTCTTCGGTCATCGAGAAAAAACAAAAAACCCCGCTCAAGAGCGGGGCTAACGTTGTTGCCAACGATGGATTATTTGTTTAAAGCGTCTTTTGCTTGGTCAGCTAATGCAGTAAATGCTGCTGCATCGTTTACAGCCAAGTCAGCTAACATTTTGCGGTTGATGTCGATTTCAGCTAATTTCAAGCCGTGCATCAATTTTGAGTAGCTTAAGCCATTCATACGAGCCGCTGCGTTGATACACAAACCCTAATTTTTAACTACATTAAGGGGTATTCAATGGGGTATTCAATCAAAAATAAACAGGCATAGGATAAAGTTGATTTTTATTTAAAAAATAAACAAACAGAGATGAAATAACAAATATACTTAGTTCAATGAATGAAATGTCGTTTATTTTTAGGAATTAAATTGATTAATAAAACTGCTGAAGTATAATGTTTTTGCATATACTCCACAGCACCTAGCTCGTGTGAATCCTCAGAAGCATACAATTCGTCCTTTAATTGCCCCATATCTATTATGATACTACTTAGAAAATCAATTGCATCCTTAAATTCTTTATTTTTGTGATAAGTATCATAAAAATCGGCAAGCTGCTTACAAGTAACCACTCCATTTATCGTTAGCTCGATTAATGCTTTTTGGATATTCAAAATATTGGACTACCCATCTTTAATTTTAAAATAGCTCTAACACATACCATCTATTATATTAAAACTTCGGAAGCCACTTGAATAATGTCATTTTAATTTTCTTTTCAAAATCGATTCATCTTTTCTACTCTCATCTATCTTAATATTTTCTATTACTTTCTTTTCTGTTTCTGGAGTCCAATAAATTTTTAGATTCTTTTTAGTCCTTGTAATAGCTGTATACAAAATATTATGCGTTATTAATTCATCAACTTCGTCCGTTATTATTAATTTCACTGAATTAAATTCTAAACCTTGAGCTTTATGAATAGAAATAGCATAAGCTATTTGGAATGGGACAACTGTGTCATCACTATCATTATCAGTCTCACTCATATTTAGATACTTATAGACACTAAACCGAACTACTGAATTATTTTTTGTTGAGGAAATCAACTCTAAGTCTAAATTTCCAATATCCATCTCATTAATTACCGTTTCTATCTCAATATCAAAAATAATTTCAGTATCTAATTTCTCAATATTAGAAATTTTACCTTTTAAATTATTGAATAGTGCTGGAGAAAATCTTGATGTTTCATTGAATAGTACAGGGTCACCAATTTTATATGATACAACTCCCCAGTTCACTGATTTATTAGAGTTATTGCTTTGCAGAAAACGATTAATATTATTTATTCCATATAAACCATCATAATTTAAACACAAAATTATTTCATCTAAATCATTAGCAAAAAAAACACTTTCATCTAGTCTAACGGAATAATTATTCGCAGTCAGATATTCAATCAAATCATCTTCATTTTTTCTTACTTTTGTCCATAAGTTTAATAAGGGCTTTTCTTTTGTTCTATACGGTGCTGTTAATTCAAACACAGAAGTTCTTGAAACGTTATTTTTTGCCAATTTAAACCAGTTTCCAAAAGTAATTGATTCAATTTGATAAATATCCCCTACAAGGATTAACAATTTAAAATCTACCTTTGATAAAATTTTAATCATATCAGAATTACTAACAGTACTACACTCGTCTATTATCAGCAAATCACAATCTTGGTTCTCTTTGCTGTATAAATATTTTGCAACAGTTTTAAATTCACAATTAGGAGCAGAAACTTTCCTTTTCAGATTATCCACTGCCGGATTTGTATTAGCTAAAAGTAATTTTTTTTGAAGTCCGAAAAAATTACTGACATGATTAATCATTGTTGATTTCCCTGTACCTGCTGCACCATAAATTAAAGACACTTTAGAATTAGAAAACATAGTCTTCAAAATTTGCTTCTTATCCCTACAATCAATAATATAACTTCCTGTGTTTAACCAAGATTCAACTGAGTTCTCATAATTTTCTATTCCTTCTTGCGAAATGTCTTTTAATTTCTTTAATATATTAGTAACATCATCTTCAAACCCTTTGATATAGTAGTTGTTTCCAATATTGCCTATCCCTCTAGTTTCCCTATGCTTGCAATAAAGATTGGAATTATACTTCTCTATCAACAAATTAATATTTTCAAAAGATTTAAGTTCATCGATTGAGGTGTAGAGTTTGCCATTAGTTTGAGAATTAATTTGAATTTTTCTAGCTAATAGTTCATGTTCTCTCCCATTTGTATCTATACACCATAATAAATCATATATCTTAGGATTATGACCTATCAATGAACTGACAAATGGCATTTCATCAAAAGGTATACATCCATATACTACTCTCAAATTTGACAATTTTTTACAATAATCTCCATACTTATCTTTTTGCAACTTTATAATTTTATTATTTAAATTGTAAGAAAGATACCTTAGCAGATTACATCCAGGACGATTATTAAGGATGATTTCTCTACACGCATCAAGCGTTTTAAATAAATAAACTTTTTTTGATTTGGAGGTTACATATTCTTTTACTTTTTCGTAACTACTCGTCTCTAATAAAAGAATATCTAAGATATTAAACCTACTTTTTTTTATGAATTCCATTAACTTTTTGTATTCATTATGATTTGATTGAATTTCTGTAAAATTATTCAAAATTTCCGAAAAATTATTTAATTCACATGGACGTATAGAAACTTCCCAGTCATTAATGATAAGAATTGGCATATGTTTACCATACATATTTACCGTATCATGTTTAATTGATAGTTTCACAGCATAATTTGATAGGATATCTTGTTTAGTGAACGCAATATTCCTTTCAAATTTACTTGTTTTGTCATTTGCTTCCTTAAATGTAATTTCATAGTAAATTTCATTATCAACAAAAAAAGGTTTTGTTTTTTGTATATAGTATCTATCCTCAGATATTTCTGATATATATGCTATTTCTAATTTATCAACTATTTTTTTATAATAATCACTCAATTGATTATCTAAATTAACTGGAAACATATCAATATTTGAAAGAACATCTAAATTAAAATCTGTTTTTAAATTTTTCTTTATTCTCAATAGGTATTCATAATATTTTAGCATTAAACGCTCAGAGTTTTCCTCACTCATTGTATAATGTGAAGCAGATTGTTGAAGCATTTGATGAAATTTAGCTAAGAAATATAATTTAGAATTAACTTTGATATATCCTAATCCTCGTTTAATATCATCGTACATGTCCTCTGGAATACCACTTATGTCTCCGCTAATCGAGCTAACATAGTATTTAATTGATATATGTTCTACATAATTTCTCAATTGTGCTAAAACATTTTGAGATAAGTAACCTCTATCGTCTTGATTTTTCTCAATGTTTTTACATATATTTTTATCAATATTTAATATTGCTTTATCAATCTTCTTCAAAAAACGTCATCCTTTCTTACTCAAACTACTTTAAACATATTAGCATGAAGTTTTATCACTTTGTATTCCTAGGTATGAACGGTAATAATTCTTCAAATTTTTCTAGTTCGAAAATCATTGCTTTTTTATCAGATATTAAATCTCCTTTAAATTGATACCTCATCTCTTCTTTCCATTGGTCACCCATTAATGACCTAAGAATATTTCTCATTGCACCATATTGCATCTTAATACTTCCCTTTTGTTGACTTTCTGGTTTTGAGAACGGAATAGACTTTAAAGCATTAGGTTTACATGCTTGAATGGCAAATACCTTATTTTCTCTATCTAAGAGAGGTTTTACATGACTTGTATAGCCCAGTGCTTCTGCAATTGATTTATCAAACGTCAACGAATTTTTATTGAGCGTCAATGAATAACTACCTGTCGTTTCTACACTAATTACTTCAAAATTATAATCATCAAAATTTATTTTACTCATTATTCGTGTTCTCCTTTCGACAATACTTCAGTAACTTCTTCTTTTGTCCATTTCGTATCAATCACAATAAACCCTTTAAATACACCTGATTTAATAGTAGAAACAAAATTCTTAGGTTTTTCAATATTTTTGACAGTTTTCTTTTTGAATCCTTTTCTTGGATTTAGCAATAATTCTTGAACCAAGTTCCAATTTTCTTCGGACACAATAGCAGGCAAACCATTTTCCATTTTGTATCTAGGTTTTTCACCACGATTAATTCTTGTTTTATGCGAAAAACAATCAACAGTATATGTTTTTTGCATAATGACTAGACCATAGTATTTTTCATTTCTCAATATTCTATAGACAGCAGACGTCTTCCATTTATTTCCTGACACCGTAAGAATATTGGACTCATTTAAAAGACTTGCTATATCAATGGCTCGAACGCCATTAATGAAGTTCTTATAAATGAATCGAACAACTTCAGCTTCTGATTCCTCAATGATAATCTTACCGAATTTGTCTTTCGTAAATCCTAAGAAGTTATGCGTGGGAATGATAGGTAACCCTTTTTTAAACCGTTCAATAATCGACCATGTAATAGCTTCACTCTTCTGTTCACTTTCTGCTTGTGCTACTACACTCAACATCAATAACAACGTTTCACTAGTAGTATCCAAAGTATTGATATTCAAATCTTCAATAAATACTCCCACAGGGTTAGGTAACGCTTTCAATTCTCTATAAATTGAAATAAAATCTAATACATTTCTTGAGAATCGACTAATACTCTTCACAATAATCAAATCAATTTTATTTAATCGGCAATCCTTCAACATACAATTGAACTGTTCTCTTTTTTTTATAGTGGTACCCGATGCTCCTCTATCGGCATAAATACCGACAAACTCCCATGTTGGATTTAACAATATCTTTTCTTTATAAGATTGAATTTGCAATTCAAAACTACCAGATTGAGCTTCGGCATAAGTACTTACTCTGCAATATGCAGCTACCCTTTTTTTCTGTATAGAAGAATTAGTTATTTTTGCAGGAATAACTTCTACTTCACGCCTATTATCAAACGCATCTTGTATTTTCTTTTGTTGCTCAGTTACTTTCTTCTCCTTTCCAGAATCATTCTTATTCATCAGCATCACACCTTAAATTGAAAAACCTACATTTTCATTATATTATGGTAGTCATATAATACCAAGTAAAAATTTAGCATCAGCAAAATTTTATGCATTTTCATCATTAATTGAATTTATGGAAATATCTATTTCTACTATGTATAATTCAGAAAAATCCCAGCTCAAAATCGTTATCATTCTTTTAATTGACTATATAATCCATTAATATTTTTACCAGTAATACAATGTTTAGAATCAATACTAAAACGATGGCTCCTGTGTTTATTTCCATAAATTACTCCTATCTACCTATATTTATCATTATTTACCATTTCAGAATAAAACCTGATTTCAAATATTCCATCCAATAAAAACTAAATGCCTATTGTTACTAACGACTTAAAATTTTTAATTAAATAGTTTGTTTCAACTTTAATATTATTTTCGAAATTTTTACAAGTGTTTATAATACAAAAAACTAGATATCTGTATACCTAGTTTTTTGTATTATAAAGATGATGTAAATCTGTTACAAAAGTTTCATTTTTTAAAAGTAACTTTGATTATCTCGCAAAATCGACTTATATCGGTCTATGAAATTATTAAGAAGAAATTTTTAAACAATCATCCATACTATTTGAAATTAAAGCAGTTTCAAATGGAGAAATAATTCTAACCATAAGAACTGAAGTAGCATTGATAAGTTCATCTTCACTTGAGACAATTTCAAAATTTCTTTTTTCGTAAAATTCTTTAGCTGATAGCAACGCTTCTACAAAAACTTGCTTTGTGCTTACTCTTCTGGCAATTCTAAAAATCTTATCTATTATGTATGTCCCTATACCTTTTCCACGTTCATCTTCCTTTACTCCCAGAAATTTCAAGCTTAGTACGCTTCTTTGTAAGTCCTCCAAAGAAAAACTTCTAAGTTGTTCTTTCTCAGCCAAAGATAAAGTGTCATCTTCCTCAAAATTATAGATATGAGACTCAACAGTAAGTGTATAAAAAGCAACTAATTTGCTTGTTTCTCTTTTAAAAACACCTGTTGTAATTAACCTATCTTGATTAATTAAATCCAATGCATCATAAAACAAGAAGGAATCAACGTCATTTTCACCTGAAAATCTCGCTAATCCCTCCATATATTCAATATCATCCTTCATCAAAGTTCTGCAGTAGAATTCGTTTTTTAAAACTGGTATCACGCTTTTTTACTTGTTGCCTTCACTTGGTGTTTTTTTTGTATTTTGATTAAGTTTAAAGCTTGTTGGTTAGTTAATTTTAATGGACCGTTTGAAATTACTGCCATAAAATCCCCCCTCAATTATTTTACTTGTTTTGCCTACTGCAAGTATTATTTTATCATAATTTAAAATATAATTCTACAATAAGAAAGATTATACCAGTCTTCTTTTGTTTGTTTAAATAAGCACTTCATTTTGTATTAATATTAAAAATGCAAAGTCTTCATCTGAAATAAGAATTATAAACTGTAATTTGTTATATCAATAAGCTTTTACCTATCTAAATAATTAAACCTTTTCCTTTGATATCTTAAAATCCCAGTGTCTCCGATAACATATAATTTGTATTTTCCATGCCCAACTCTAAATTCTTTTCTTTCTCCATTCTCAAGTTCGAATAAAAGATAGTAAGTAATTGATTGATTAGAAATCCCATTTGTATCTACACTACTGCTACTTCTCATACTTTTATCCACTAATGTCGCAGGAACAGAAATTTCCGGTGCTGATTCATTCCTTAAGAACTCCATAATTTGATATAAGATTACTGCTACAAAAAATAAGGCAAACAAAGTAAATGGAAAATCCATATAGTTACGCTCCTTTTCATTTTTATTGGAAATTATAAGAATACAAAATTTCTATATCATGATAATAAATTAATTATACAATAAGTAAATTAATTAGATATCAATCCCTAAAAAGATATTTTTCTAACTAAAAAAATGACCTATAAAAAAGTCAATAAAATCAAGGGTTTTCTACTTGTTGACAATAATACACGATTACTGTAATATCAATGATTTTTATATCTATTTTTGAAAAAACACCTCTCAGATGCAACGAAGAAAAAAATGTGGGGAATTACTCACTAACCTTTATCTGAGAGGTGTTTTTTATTATATATTTTTCCAGAAATCATATTGAATGTTGATATATCAATGGTTTAAACTAATTATCAAAATTTAAAGTTCATGCGATTTAAAATACTAGCCTCAGAAGCCCTTATAGAAATTTTCAATTCCCAATCATCTCCTTAAATATCAAAATCAATTTTAAGCTACCTAAAATGCGTTCTACGAGTTTCTAATCTTTTGTGTATAATTTATCGAAAAGGGTGCCCAAGGCTCTAAGGAACAATATCCGACCTCATCAAAATAAATTTCGAGTTATTTTAATACAATACTAATAGTTTAGAATAAATTATATACTTTATGATATATTCTTATTTTGATGATGTTTATGGTTGATTTCCTCAAAAGATATTCAAACTAGAATCCATGGTATATTATCACTATTTTGTTATATTTAAAACTATAAAGAGCAAACTTTAGTTACATCACTAAACATAAGGATAGCTATAAGTAAGTATGACTTCATCTTGCTGGAACTGAAAAGTACAAATACTGATGTATCAACGTTTTATAGTTATTTTTACCACACTATTATCAATCGTAAATAAACTTTTGCATAAAGATATGTGTGCAAACAGGTAAATTCCCCTAGATTTTATTGACTTTTATTATCCTACCATTTTACAAATCTAGAGGGAATATCCTCTATAGATGTGTATAATGATTTCTATCAATTATGCCAGTGTTTCTAGAGATAAACTATAAAGATTTTCTTATCTCGCACTTTTTCTTTTTTTAAGTTACTATTATATTAACAAAAAATAAATAGAGAGTTGGAACATATAATGAATACTCACAAGATGCAATTTGGATGGATTATCGAAGTTCCTAAGTATTTGTCGATACTAACTAATAAAAATGGCTTAGTTGCTATTGTCTCGGAATATGCTACTTTTGGCGACAATCAATCATTATTAATTACGTTATCAGAAACATCTGCTGAAGTGGCAGTAACTCCTCACTATATTTCGTCTTTAACGATTTCAACAGAGAAAAAGATTAAAATAGCTACATCGCCATTTTATGAACAACAAATGGTTGAAATTGAAAAAATGAAGTCTGATGGTCAAATCACAGATTAATACTTCTCAAATCTTATTGACTACTAAAATCAATGGTACTTTCTTTGCTAAAATTCAAAATCAATTTTATGCTGCTTAAATTGCGTTCTAAGCGATTATAAATTTTTAAGTATAATTCATCGAAAATCATTTTCAAGACACTAAGGGCTGAAGGCAGACTGCTTAAAACAAATCTAACGTTATTTAAACGATTGAACATTTAATACAGAATAAAATATATCATTAAAGGTATATTATTGGTTTGATGATGTTTAAGGCAGATTCTCTAAAAATATATTTAAACTAGGATTCGTGATTAATTATCACTAATTCGTTATATTTAAAAAACTAGAGAACAACTTTTAGCTATATTGCTAAACATAAGCACATATATTAAGTAAGCAAGATACAATCTTACTGGAACTCAAAAT
The DNA here is from genome assembly GCF_050542975.1 of Enterococcus sp. DIV1368d. NCBI lineage: Bacteria > Bacillati > Bacillota > Bacilli > Lactobacillales > Enterococcaceae > Enterococcus > Enterococcus sp. DIV1368d. The sequence continues at coordinate 3,042,500 of NZ_CP172939.1, forward strand.
ACAAACACTGATATATCAACGTTTTATAGCTATTTTTATCACACAATTATCAAGTGTAAATAAGTTTTTGCGTAAAGATATGTGTGAAAACAGGTAAATTACCCTAGAATCTATTGACTTTTTTTGACCTTCCCATTATACACATCTAAAGGGAATATAAAAAGTGCGTATTGACTTTAGAAAAAACACGTAGTTTTCTATTGATTTTATTGGCTTTTATAAGCCTCCTCATTATACACATCTAGAGGGAATATCCTATATAGATGTGTATAATGATTTCTATCAATTATGCCAGTATTTTCTAGGGAAAACTATACGTATTTTTCTTGTTCAATACGCAATTTTGAATTGATATAAAAAGAGATATTATTCTTAATATATAGAAATAACCCTTTATTATCAATGATTTCTAATAGAAAAAGACAGATAGAAACACTACCTGTCTAATATGCTAATTCACTTTATATATAACATTCTTAGATGAATACTTCTCCTTAATTTCTAACTGATTATACAATTCTTTAGTTAATCTACACGTATTTAAACCATATTTATTGTATATATCCGCTCTTAATTTCTTAAATCTTTCTGCAGTGTCACGAACCTTTAATCTTCTTGCTTTAGCTAACTTTGAAATTACATCCTTTTCGTAAACATATCCTTTTTCTTCTATCTCGTTCATGATAATTCTAACTGAAGCTTTTTCCAATTTCTCACTTGCTTGGCTTATATTACTGTCTGTTTTACTCATCTTTATTTTTTTCTGTTCAACAAGTGGTTTATAAGATTGTGGAAAATCCTGATAAGCCTTTTCTTCTCCAAAAAGTCTATATACCAATTCATAACTTAAACTACCGACTGTTACTTTATTCTCTCTTAAAACCTTAGCTATTCCTTCACTAACTGCTGTGTTTTCATCTGTCAAATTTGTTGGTTCATAGATATTACTCGTTCTTAGCTTAGTGCAATCTTTCTTTTGTTCCAGTATCAAACCATTAAATATATCCTTAGGAATTTCTGCTTCTGGTTTCTTTTTAACAATCTCAGTAACAATCATATGATAAAGAATTTTTCTTGTCTTATCTAAACTTACTTTCTTTTGGTTCGTTACTCTAGCTAATTGCTTTGCCAGATTTTTAATGCTGTAATAATTTAAATATCTTAGTTCGCCATTATCATCCATATAAACATAATCATACATAAAGTCTAATACAATAGGAATTTCAACTTGATATTTACTGAAATATTGATAGAGTTCAGGATACGTTTGTTTTAATTCTCCTGATTGTAGTTCTCGCTTAAATTTTTGAGCATTAAATTTACTTTGACCTAGTTGTGAAGTATTTGTTACGTTCGAACCAGTAAGCTCTACTAATAAATTAACTACTTCTATTGAGGATATTTTTAAGTAACGCTCCAGTAAAGAGATAATATTCCCACAATACTTATTGCTAGCAGAAAAACATTTATATAGATAAATCCCATGTTCTTCAGCATAAAACACACTTGCACTAGGATTATCTTCTTTATGGAAAATATCAAAAAATGGATTTTCTTCAGATAATTCAAGAAACTCTCTCATGTCTAATGATTTAAAGTAGTTCATTGCATTATAATCATCAGGAAATTCTTGTTTATAATTATCTCCTATTTTATTCTTAACAATATCCAATCTACCTAATTTCAACAACTCATAATTTGGCATAGAATCATCAATTATTTCACCGCTGATAATTTTCGCAATCTCAGTAGATTCTGTATTATTAATTTCTAATAGTCCACTAACATCTAGCCTGTTGTCCCAATCAATAACCTCATAACCGCTATTACTTCCGAAAAATAATCTACTTGTTTGACCAACAGATGAATCTGCTTGGGGAAATTTTTTAAATAAAGCCTGATAAATCTGTTCTATCTCTAGGTTCTCAGTCACCGCTGTATTTAATTGAAAGACAACTCGGAACTTATCAATTTCAGAATACATATCGCTAAATGTTCGATAGATAAAACAAGCATTCTCTTGCATAAACGTATCGGCTTCTAAATCGTCAATCGTATATAAATTATTCTCATCCTTGTTATCAAAATCCAACATGACTAGTTCTTGTCCGATAATTTTCGTCATTTTTGATAACTTATTCTCTGATAATTCAGCCAAAACAACCGTTTTACCATTCACAGATAACTCTTCTGCAAATTCTTGAATAGTCATTTCCCTTAGATTATTCATAATCGTATTAGAAATCTTTTTCACCATATACTGATTTGGTTTTTCTTTATTCGGAATATTACTTAGATAACACTTCATAGTCACCGTCCTCCAACATTAGCAATCTACCGTATTTTAAAACGATTACTTTCTCTAATAATATCGTTTTTTCTTCTGTCAATCCACGTTTTCCTTTTCGAAAATTATGTAGATTTTGATTGTGAATACCAATGGCTTTAGAAAAAACGGTCATTTTTACCCCATAAATTTTGTCCAATATATGTAGCCAAGCCTTTACTTTTTCTTGTTTCTCAGTCAATTCCTCTGCTGTTAATTTTTTTGAATTCATTTAATTTATCCTCCGAAATTATTTTATTAATCAATTTAGGTCCGGACTATATCATCAATTATCAACTGAAGTCAAGAATGGATATCATTTTCGGACAACAAAAAATAATTAGTGTATTTTTATTAAAAGAATTCTCTTATTTTATTACTTCTTTCTTAGATTCATCAAAACTATTAAAAACACTGATATATCAATGTTTATTATATTTTCAATCTTAAATCCAACCTAAAAATCACCTCTCAGCTTCATTCTAGTGAGTAATTCCCCATAAAAAAAGTTTCGCTTAATCTGAGAGGTGTTTTTTCGAAAATAGACGTAAAAATCGTTGATATAACAGTAATCTTGTATTCCTGTCAACAATCATAAAACCCTTGATAAATAAGGCTTTTTTAAGGGTCATTTTTTAAGTGGTTTTTATCTAATATTTTGAGATAAATTTGGTCAAATATATTTTTTATTATTATGTGGTATCTAGGACTCCTGTATTAAAAACTTTGCAAACAAAAAAAGAAGGCTTATTCCAGCCTTCCTTTTTAAATTAAGCTATAAAGAAAAAATATTATTTTCCACTACCCTTTTTTATTTTTTTCTATAAAGAACGAATGCACTCAAAACAATTGCTAATCCGGCACTTGTCATTAATGCACTATTCATTATTTCTGACCCAGTTTTTGGCAATGTTTTATCTTTATTAGTATTCTTATCTTTAGAAGATTCTTTTTCTGATTCAGAACCTTTATCAGTATTAGCATTTGTATCTTTATCGGTATCGGCATCCGTGTCGGTATCAGTATCAGTATCGGTTTCAGTATCAGTTTCTGTATCGGTATCGGTGTCCGTATCGGTATCGGTATCGGTATCGGTATCGGTATCGGTATCGGTATCGGTATCAGTGTCTGTATCCGTGTCTGTATCCGTATCAGTGTCTGTATCCGTATCCGTGTCTGTATCCGTATCCGTGTCTGTATCCGTATCCGTGTCTGTGTCTGTATCCGTATCTGTATCAGTATCAGTATCAGTATCCGTGTCTGTATCTGTATCCGTATCTGTATCCGTATCTGTATCCGTATCTGTATCCGTATCTGTATCCGTATCCGTGTCTGTATCCGTGTCCGTATCCGTGTCGATAACTTCACGAGTCAAAGTTTCAGTTGACGATTTGTTCCCCTCAGAGTCCATTGTGTAATACTCAACAGAATCCCCTTCAGCGATTTCTCTCGATAAATCTACTGTTAAATCAACAATTGTTGCTCGTTCATTTGACACAGCTTGTTTTTGAGCTAAAATTTCCCCATCTTTTACTATAACAAAGAATAAAGTTTGCTCAACTTTAGCTGAAATTTTACTACCGTTAGATTCTTCAACAAATTGAACATCTGAAGCAGGGGTAACTTCCACTGATTGTTCTTCATTTTTAGCATAAACAAAGTAGTAATCAGAAACTCCTTCTTCTTCAAGGGTAATTGTCCAAGTTGAATCTCCTAGTAACATATAGCCTTCGATATCCTTTGCATTAATGGAAACTTCTTCACCTAATGTTGCTTCATGTAATGTTGAATCTGCAATTGGATTGTTTTCCAAATCAACATAATTCATACGAATGGTGCCTGTTTTTGCCTCTGGTGATACTTCCTTTTTCACATAATAAAATACATGTGTCATGGAGTCACCAGTTACATAAACCTCTTCACTTGCAGGTGATACTAACTCATATCCTTCAACTGTATCAGCAGTTAGTGTATGCATAGTATCTGCGTCTAGTTCTTGAACAGTAGACCATAGTGTTTCTCCACTATCTCTATCCATTCCCATAATAGTTACTGCAGTTTTAGCAGTTACAGGCATAAATGTAGTCCATGTTTTTTCAGACTCTACTTGTGTATCAGGGTTAATAGATACTGCATAGATTTGTTCACCTTTAGCTAATTTTCGAACCAAGTCAAACGATGCCTGACCTTCAGTTTCCATATACATAGCCCCGTCATCTATACGGTTACCGCTTGCATCGTAGACAGATGTTGAAGTATTTGCTCCTACCCAAGCAGTAACAAAATTACCTGTATTATTAAATGTAATATTACTTGGTGCTTGTGGTTTATCTGGTGTTGGTGTAGGGTCTTCTCCCTCTGAAAAAGTAACTGCAACGGTTACTGTGCCTGATAAGATATCACCTGAACCAGTATCAGATAAATCGATTGTTGCGTATTGTGTAGTTCCTGCAACGACAGGAATAGTTGCCATGGGAGCTGACATATAGTCATTTCCATACTGTGCTTCTCCTGCTGCAACTGTTAAAACACCATCTTGTTGGGAATAAATACCAATTTTAGCATTACCAATAGTTACAGTTTTAGCATCCATTAAATTACCATGATTCCATTTATCAGTATTATCATTCCATGTGAAATTAGCTGATTCATTGGCATATTGAACGATTTTATCTCCATCCAATTCATTTAACCCATTTGTAGCCGCTAAGACGGTTGGTGCAATCAGAACAGTTGCCAAAGTAGCTACAACTGCCGATTTTCTGAACACCTTGCTTTGTATCTTTTTCTTTCTTTTTTGCATTCGATTCATTCTTCTTCTCCTTCAAAATTAATTATCTGAAATTCTTGCTCCATTCGCTCCACATGCTTTTGGGTTAAAATAAGCAACAATTCATCACTGAATAAAAGATTACTTTGTTCATTCTCTGATAGTTCTTGAAATTCTTTGTATAACGCATTAGCCATTCCATTAATCACTTTTTTAGGAATTGTTACATGTGCTTTTACGTAAGTTCTCTTCACTTTGTTAATTACATATTTCTTTATTGCCAACTGATTCGTTTTTATCATTTACTTTCCAAATTTTGTCACAACATAAACAAATCCTACTACCAATATAAAGAATAATAACAAGTGATTCATAAAAAATTTAAAGAGCAAAATCAAAAACCCAATGATTACAACCATTGCAATAATAAAACTTCCTATTTTTGTTAAACACCCCTCTTTTTCTGGCTCAGGTTCTACTACATCTTGAATAATTATTTTTATCCCATCTTTTAAAGCCACAAAATCAGTCCTTTTAATAAATTTGTATAAGGTAATAAATCAAGGTTTTTGCCATGACAAAAAAAGCCTGCTTTATCAACTTCAAATCATTGATAAGACAGCCTTTGCCTGTTCGTTATTTTTTTATCTGTTCATCGGTAAAAAACCTTGATTTATTACCGGTCATAATCTTGCTTCCCTCTTATATGTTACCTTCAGTTTAATAATTAATCAAGGATTATTTTCTCGATAGACCCTCATTTTTCGCTACATTATAAACAGTTTTCACGCTAACATTACATTTCATAGCAATTTCATTTAGTGATAGCTCTTTTTTATCATACAATTTAATAATTCTCTTTTTTACGTTATTTTTAATAGGTGGTCTCCCTAATTGTTTCTCTGAATTCGCCAATGCTTCCTTCGTTCGAATACTGATATTTTCCGCTTCAAATTCTGCAATAGCAGCCAACATTGTATAAAATAATCTACCTTGAGCAGTTTTAGTATCTACATTTTCCTGAATACTTTTTAAATAAACGCCTCTTTCGTTCAATTCCGACATTAAATTAACTAATTGTCTTGATGACCTGCTCAATCTCGATAAATTATAGACAAGTAACGTATCTCCTTCATCCAAACTATCTAGAGCTTTTTGAAATTCACTTCGATTCTCTTTTCTTCCAGATATTTGTTCTGCATAAATAATGGACGGTGAAAACTTTTCTATCGCTTTCTTTTGGACTTCCAATCCAAGTTCTTGTCTATTTGTTGACGTTCGAATATAGCCGATAATTCTATTATTCATATATATCCCTCCTTTTTTGTTCTTAGTTTAGTTCAAATTAGCTACTTTATATACGAAAATACCCTAACTGTTGGGAAAGTTAGGGCAATCGAAAAACATTTAAAGATTTAGAGGTCATTATAAATGGTTTTCGTCAAGGTAACTATATTATCTCATCAAATATAACGTTTGTCTATAAAATGAATCATACCTTTACTTTTCTATTATATCCCCTTAAACAAAGCACTAATTGCTTATTTATCAACTTATATACAGCATTTCTATACACTGGAAATTTGTAAAAAAACTCAGATTTGATATAATAAAGAAGTGATTAAAATAACAAAAAGGAGGTATTTTTAATGACAAATGGAAGCTCACAAGGACTATTTGTAGTTGTAGCAATCGTAATATTCGGTATTTTTGTATTCTTGAGTTATTTACTGTTTAGGGACATTATGAGTCCTAGTTTATCAGGGATTTTCAAGGATGGTTTAGAGCAAGCTGAAAATAATTTGATAAATACGGCAACTGACAATCCCATAATAAATTCTGAAATATCCATTGAAATCAGCGACTTGAATTTCAATTTTAACAAATTGGATTTTGATAGCCCTACTTTCCCGAGGCTATCAGAGAATATCAATGTGACAATCAAAAATCTAACAGACAAGGAATTATCATATAAAGTAAAATTTTCAGCTGAGGGTAAAGGTTTATTTATCGGAGATATAGATACAACTGATATTAATTCAATTTATGCAACCGAATTAGAAAAAACAATAAAATTAAAGCCAAACGAAGTACATCAATTTGATTTTATTGGCATATTAAATGCTCATGAATATGAGTCTATTAGACCTGAAACTTATAGTATCAACTCCTCAGCAACCAAAATATAAATTATTAAATTTTTTTTGGCTAGTAAAGAGCCGTTATGCTATACAAACTCCAAAATCATCATGTCGGTCAATTTTTATAAATAGCAATAAAATAATCAACACATTTTTTTTGTACAGAGAAAGGAGGTTAATAATGTCAGATGGGAGTTCACAAGGACTATTTGTAGTTGTAGCAATCGTAATATTTGGTATTTTTGTTTTCATAAGTTACCTATTATTTAAAGATACTCTTAAGCCAAGTTTGGCAAATATTTACTGTGATAGTTTTGAACAAGTTGGTGAAGATACTAATTTATTAGATGGTAGTGAAGGTAACTGTGTAGGGAAATTTCATAATTCATTTGAAGTTAAAGGTTATATAGGTGTTTGGTTTCAAAACGTATATGCCGGTCCAGATATTTGGACACCTGATAATACAGGTATGAGAACAATTAATTTGAAGAAATTGAGTAGTGTTAGTATGCCTATTATAGAAGATGGTTATGTATTGATAGATGCTATTTCAGACAATAACGTTGGCGTTAAACAGGAAGCCATAGACAAAGGTTTTGGAAACAACCAAAATAGAAGCACCACTATTGACATAAACGGTGTTAGTTATAGATTTAGTGAGGTATCTTACGGTAATGGTTATTATAAATTGAGTGAAGGTGCTAGGATGAAGGTTAATGCAATAAATCATATTAAAATTACTTATACAAATGTTCATGGTGGAAAAACTACCTATAACATTCAAGTTAGAATAATAAATGAGTAAAGTCTATTAATAAGCTAAGACGAGCAAATAATGTGTATAGGGGTATGAATTATTTGTTCGTCTTTCTTGTCCCCAAATCAAATACCTTCCTCTCATTTCACCATTTTCTTTGTCAACAATTCTAACTATGTTATTCAAATTTCCATCATCAGTTTTACGATGATATAATATGGATAGGAGTAAATTGAAAATGGATAATTACGAGATGGATACTTGAGAGAAATTTCTCGATTTTTTCTCTCAATTTTCTGCCCCTACATTATCCCTACATCAGCAATTTTCATACCTTACATTATCCCTACATCGACCCTACATAAAGTGCTTTTTCAATTTTATGGATGATAACTTTTAGATAACTTTCGTGATAACTTTTTGAAAACTCGGTGATTTTTGATGAAATTTTTAAAATTTTTAATGGAAACCTCCATGAATTTTTCAAAACAGCAGCTACTTAAGAAATTTTCTAAAATTTGAACAAGGGATTCCCTACTATGTTAGGGTCATAAAATTGGATTGTTTCAACTTTCCTTAGCTATGCAAAAATGGATACTTTTGAGAATGAAAATTACTGAAAAAATATGTATAAAAATTATTGGAGGGAGTGAATTTGAAAAAATATATTGTCAACAAAAGAGCGATTGATAGTGATGAATTATTACACCTAATTATAGCATCTAATGGGATTTATGAATCCACCTTAGAAAAAATACTACAATGCAACAGAATCAGCTTAGAAGCTCGTTTAAGCACGTTAGAGAAGCATAAATGGATTTCTAAAAAGAAGTTATCTAAGCACTTCTATTATTCTAAGAAGTTCGTTTTAGACAATTTAAATCATCTGGACTTGCAAGCTGATGCCTTACAAAAAATGTTAGTGTTAGGATTTAGAACCAATAAACTTTCGATAGCTACGAATCCACAAAAACAAGTGACTGCTTCTTTTTATAGTTCTGTAAGAAATATCTATAATCATAAAAATTTCAGTCAGAAGCCACAAGCTTTCCAATTGTTTAATCAATGCTTATCTAATGAAAACAAAGAATTGTTTTCAAAATTTATAAATCATCATCATATTGAGATACCTATTCAATTCTCTAGTGCTTTTGATAAGAATCAATTTCCTCACACTCATTCTTTAGATGCTATAGATATTATTGCAATTCCTGATATGCAACATTTACCTCTAGTCAAAGAAAAATTGAAAGATTTTAGTATTTATCGAGTGAAAAATAATACTGAATTTATCCGAGATGATATTTTAATTTATATACAAAGCAAAGATAGTTTCTATTACTATATAAAAAAAGAACAACAATGGCATTTGATTAAAATAAATAGTCTTTTTGAACTACTTTTCTATTTAACTAACTTTTTCAAGACCACTAAAAAAATTATTTTTTCAAATGACATAGATAATTATGAAGAATTAAATAATTTATATAAAAAAAGCACTGAGAATAGAAAACAATATAATACCATTGCGAAAAAGAATGCAAAAAAGAAGCACAGTCTTAGTTGATTGTGCTTTTATATTTATTGTTGAAACGGATTAAACTCATCCAAGCTTGATTGAAGCTCTTCTTCTTCAATTCCTATGTATCTTAGAGTTACACTCTGGCTACTATGGTTTAAAATTTTCATCAATGCCGTTAAATCCTTTGTTTTTTGATAATAGGTATAACCAAAAGTTTTTCTCAATGTATGAGTTCCTATATAGTCTAAATCAAGGAAATTAGCCGTTTTTTGCATAATCTTATAGAATTGATGTGTAGCTAAATGTTTCGTATTATCCCTAGGAGATGGAAATAACCACTCGCTTTCTCTATCGTGTTCCTCATCCAGATATTTAATAATTTGATTCGTTAATTGCATTAAATTAAGCGTTCTCTTCTTTCCAGTTTTTTGTTCAATAATATTCGCTTTTAATTTCCCTTTTACATCTTCCACCTTCAGATTCAATATATCTGAAATTCTTAGTCCAGTAAAAACTCCAAACATAAATATTGTATAATCTCTTTGTCCATGTTTGTTTCTCAACAGTTCGTTTGAAAAATTTATCAATACCTCCCTAGATTTAATAGGTTTGACATTAATATTTCCTTGTGACATATTCCTCCCCCCATAATGAATGATTTATGGATACTTTATCTCTCATATATGCTAACACTATCCATATCTACAAAATACATATTTTAACTATTGATAGAATAGGAATCGTGATGGATAGAAATTATAAAAGTATCCCTGCTAAGGTCCTTTATAGCATCATAATCTGGAGGTTGCAAATTTGTAGAACATAAAAACACCACTTAGTATTTTCTAAGTGGTATACGATTATTATCAATTCAGTCTACTGATTACCCAATCATAAAGTTCTTTTATTTCCATTTTAATTTCATAAGCTTTGACAATTTTTTTCTTTGTGCTACCAAGTTGACTAAATAAAAATTCTTTTCCATAATCCTCTAAAATACTATTTTTATAGATATATAAATGGGTATCTCCTTTTTTTTCAAAAATAGTATATCTATCTAAAACAAGTGATATTCTGTTGATTACTTCGTTAAACTCTTTTCTAGTTAAATCACTATCATATTTATTGGCAATCTTTCGATAGTCAATTTCTTTTATCCTAAATGAATTATCAGATACAACGAAGCTTTCAGATAGTATAGCTAGTTTTTCTCTTGTAACCACATCATGGACATCAAATTTACTAAGGTTTTCTAGAAAAATAGCATCAAATTGCTTTAATTTTTTTTCGAAAAAATTTTCTAATAATAGTGAAGAATCCACTTTAAAGCTATATTTATCATTAAATCTTTGTATAGCTAGAATATAGGTTCCAAAAAAAATCCCAACTAATTCAACTTCCGATGGAAGCTGATTGTTTACATGATATTTCATTCTCTGCAGATGACTCTCAACTTTAATTTTTACAGAAGTAGATGGAGATAGTTTACCATTATTTTCCATTACTTCATTTATAATATTCCTATACTCATCCTTTTGTTTTTCTTCTATTTCATTGGCTGTTTTCCTTGTTACATAATCAGTGATTTGCTCATGTTTTTTAATAAAGTCGATTAAATTATTTAGCTCATAATTATAAACCAACAGTGCTTTATCTAATTCCGACTTTTTTAGTTTTTTTCCTTTTCTTATATAGCTCTTTAACATCTTATTAATTTTTGTCTGAATTTTATCAAAGCTATCATAATATCCTTTTGGAAGAATGATTGCTGTTTTTTGCAAATACTTAGAATCTGCCATTAAAATATCAAAGATATTCGAATTATATTTCAGCAACTTATTGTATCTTTTATATTCTTCTTCAGTTTTGATTATTTTTACCATAGAATCAAGTTGTTTGAAATTATTTACACAATTCCCGCCGATAAATATTTCAATATCATTTTTTTGATTTTTTATTTTGTATTGAAACTTTATAGGTTGATTACATAATTTACAGTGTTTATTCCCAGATTCATCCGTTGTAAGTATAGGGTTACTCTTGTCGGAAATCCACTCTTGACTTGAAAAATTTAACCATGCAGGAAGATTTTGCTTAATTTTTTGACTAATATCTAATTTCTCAGCAGTATCTTCATCAATTTTTTTATTTTCTAATAAAATTTTATATAACGCTGGTTCTTCATATTTCATAAAATCACTAAATATCAGCAAATTACGTTTACTTTTATCAATTAATAATTTCTTACCCATTCTACACCCCTCAAAAAAACAAACAAACGTTCTTATTCATCATATCATGAAACCGTATTTATTTCTACAAATCAAAGTGACTAAGTATTGTGATAAAACTTATTTGGACTTCTATAATCACTATTGGATAGCTTAAACTAACATAAACACTACAAATACCTATCGAATTTTTTTAGTTGATATCGTATAATATTCTCAACTTTATCCTATGCCATGAAAAGGAGAATTTTTATGGCACAAATCAAACCATACAAAAAGCAAGATGGCACAATCAATTACATGTTTGATTACTATGTAGGTATTAATCCTAAAACTGGAAAGAAACAAAAAACCACTAGGAGGGGATTTGAAACAAAGGAGGAAGCTAGTTTAGCTTTAGCAGAATTGAGTCTATTGGTTGCAACCGAACAATATTTACCTAGAAAATACAAAACATTTAACGATGTTTATACACTATGGCTAAAGAAATATAGAGGAATTGTTAAAGAAAGCACGTATGCAGGAACACTTAGTATCTTTAAAAATAATATTTTACCGTATTTTCAAGAAATAGAAGTACAAAATATTACGACAGTTTATTGTCAGGAAATAGTTAATAAGTGGTATAAAATCCACCCTAAAAGATTCAAACGTTATATTTATTATTTCAACGCTGTTATGAATCATGCCAATTATTTAGAATTAATTTTTAAAAATCCAATGGAATTTGTTCAATTACCCCAGAATAATATAGATTTAAATCAATATAAAGAATTTGATAACTTTTACTCAAAAGATGAGTTATTAGAATTTCTAAACTTTACTAAGAAGAATTTTGAACATCAAAGGTTCATATTTTTTCATTTGTTGGCTTTTTCAGGTATCAGACGTGGGGAAGCTTTATCACTAACTTGGAATGATATTAATTTTGAAGAAAAATACTTGCATGTATCAAAAACATTAACAAAGGGTGAAAATGGCAGATTCCTAATTCATCCACCGAAAACTAAAGCAAGTTTCAGGAAAATATTTCTGGATAATCAAACATTGAATCATTTACAGACATGGAAAGAATTACAAAAAGAAAAACTAAACTTAACTTTCTATAACCCCAAACAATTACTATTTCCTAACCATAAAAATAGTTTTTTAGAACCAAATATACCAAAAGAATGGCTACAAACTATTGCCAGACATTATAAAAAGAAGACTGGAAAAGACCTGAAAACTATTACGATTCATGGTTTTAGACATACCCACGCAAGTTTACTATATTTATCAGGAATAAATCTAAAGGAAGCACAAGAACGTTTAGGTCATTCTAATGTTAAAACTACACTGAACGTATATACACATTTAAGTGATAAACAAAGAGAACAAACAGTTGATAAGCTAACAGAGTTTATGAACCTAGATTAATTTTAAAAATAACAAAAAAACCCACTGGTTAGAGTGGGTTCACGGGTATTGAATACCCCTTTATTTGTTGTTTTCTAGGGCTTGGCGACTTTGGTCAGCTAATGCAGTAAATGCTGTTGCATCGTTTACAGCCAAGTCAGCTAACATTTTGCGGTTGATGTCGATTTCAGCTAATTTCAAGCCGTGCATCAATTTTGAGTAGCTTAAGCCATTCATACGAGCCGCTGCGTTGATACGAGCGATCCACAATTTGCGGAAGTCGCGTTTCTTTTGACGACGATCGCGGTATGCGTAGTTGTATGAATTCATTACTTGTTCTTTTGCTGTTTTAAATAGAGTGTGTTTAGAACCGTAGTAACCTTTTGCTAATTTAAGCACTTTTTTACGACGTTTACGAGTTACTGTTCCACCTTTAACACGTGCCATGTATAATTCCTCCTAATATGAAAATCGATAATTGTTTGTATACGTGAAGCTTGGGTTACGCAATTATTTCATGCGTGCTAGTTGTTGACGGATACGTTTGTAATCGCCAGCTGAAACCATTGAAGCTTTACGCAATTGACGACGTTGTTTTTTTGTTTTGCCGTGGAAACGGTGACTGGTAAAGGCACGGAAGCGTTTCAATCCGCCGCCGCCAGTGCGTTTTACGCGTTTTGCTAATCCGCGGTGTGTTTTTTGTTTTGGCATAACTAATTTCCTCCTCAAAATCTTTCGTTATCTGACTTTAAACTGAAACTCAGTGAGTCATTATTTATCGTTTTTTGGTGCTAATACTAAGAACATACTGCGGCCATCCATTTTTGGCTTTTGCTCAACAGTTGCCAAATCAGCAGTTTCTTCCGCCAAACGATCTAACACTTTCTGACCAATTTCTTTATGGGTAATGGCACGGCCTTTGAAACGGATCGAAGCTTTCACTTTGTCCCCTTTTTCAAGGAATTTACGTGCATTACGCAATTTTGTGTTGAAATCATTGACGTCGATCGTTGGACTTAAACGAACCTCTTTAATGTTGATTACTTTTTGTTTCTTACGAGCTTCACGGTCTTTTTTCTGTTGCTCAAAGCGGAATTTCCCGTAATCCATAATTCTTGCTACTGGCGGCTTAGCATTTGGTGCCACCAATACCACATCAAGGTTTGCTCGTTCTGCAATTTGCAATGCTTCAGCTTTACTCTTTACACCAAGTTGTTCGCCGTTTTGATCAATCAAACGCAATTCACGTGCACGAATGCCGTCGTTTACCATCATATCCTTTGCTATGGTCATTCACCTCCGAGTTTTTTGAGAGAAAGAAAAGCTTGTCGATTCGAAATCAGACAATAAAAAAACGAGTTCTTCACGAACCCGCACGTACTCCACACAAATAAATGGTAGGAATCCTATTCTGCCCAGCGATATCTTCACTCAGGCGAGAAGCGGGTGCTTCTGCTTTTATTTCTCAACTTTTATAGTATACTGCTTTTTTCTTTTATTGTCAACAGTTTTCATGATTGTTTCAAAAAAAGCCGGAGCATACGCTCCGACTTTCGCGTTTCTTATTCTGCTTTCAATGCAGCCATCGTGATGTAGTTGTATGGTTGGTTGAAGTGAGGCAAGAAGAAGATATCTAATAGCTTCATCTTGTCGATCGTTACGCCTTCTTCGATCGCTAGTGAGAACATGTGGATGCCCATTGCGATTTCAGATGTACGTGACGCCATTTGTGCACCAACGATACGGCGTGTTTCTTCTTCATAGACGATGCGGATCTTAACTGTCGCATTTTCTTTCATGAAGCCTGGTTTTTGGGTATCTTCGTAATCAGAGTATTTCACTTTCATGCCATTACGTTCGGCAGCTTCGACTGACAAGCCAGTTGAAACCATGTTGTAGCCGAAGATCGAAATCCCGTTTGATCCTTGAACACCTGTTGATTCTAGAGACGTTCCGCCGATATTATGGGCAGCGACGATCCCTGAACGTACGGCATTCGTTGCTAATGCGATATACGTTGTTTGCTGCAAAGCATTTGAGTACACCGTTGCACAGTCACCGACTGCGTAAACATCTGCATCGCTTGTCCGTTGATGGCGGTCCACTAAGTACGCGCCGTTAGCAAACAATTCCAAATGATCTTTGCCTAGCTCGTTGTTTGGTAAGAAACCGATCGCGTTGATCACTAGATCAACTGGGTATTCGCCGTTGTCTGTTACAACTGCTTCTACTTTCTCTGTTCCTTTGTATTCACGTGCTAATTCACCGAAATGCAATTCAATGCCATTGTCAGCTAAGTTTTTGTCCATATCTTCTGTGAACCATTTGTCGTAGTAGTTTGGCAATGCCCGTGTCGCTGCATCAAAAAGCAACACATTTTTACCACGGCGTTTTGCTGCTTCCGCAATTTCAACACCGATGTAACCAGCACCGATAACGGCAACGTTTTTCACGTCTTCTGAGGCTAACTCTTTATCAACCGTTTGTCCATCTTGGAATTTTTTCAAGAAATGGATGTTTTTCAAGTCACGTCCAGGTACTTTTGGTGAAATCGGTACAGAACCAGTTGCGATGACAACTTTATCATAAGATTCAACGATCGTTTCACCGTCATTGGTTACAGCGTGCACTTCTTTTTTCTCAAAATCGATATGGTCAACCACTGTTTCCATATGGATTTTTGCACCTTTTGCTTCAAAATCTTCACGTTTTGTATAGAACAAGCCTTCGTATGAATCGATTTGACGTCCAACCCATAAAGCAGTCCCACAACCTAGGTAGCTTAAGTTTGTATTACGGTCGATCATTACGACCTCTTGGTCTTTGTAGTTATCTAATAGTGTATTGGCAGCAGCAATCCCCGCGTGGTTTGCACCGATAATAACTGTTTTTGTCATGGAAAATTTCCTCCTTTTGTTTACATTGTCATTTTGTTTACATTGTCATTATAGCTTGCTTGTGAATTTGAAAACTATCAACTTTTTCGCGATTTTAAAAATTTATGACAGTTTTTCGTTGATATACGTCACTTTCAGCGGGTTAAGTTTCTATATCAAAATTATTTTCGTCTTGCAAGCAAAAAGATTGTGAGAAATTATGTATTTAAACCTAAGAATTTTCCTTGTTATAAAAGCATTCTGCAAACCGATTGAATAAATTTCACAATATTCTACTGCTTTTTCGTACCTATTGCGGCAGCGATTCGCCGTGTTATACTGAAGAGAAAAACAGATAGGATGGGATCTTGATGAAGAAAAAAATCGTATTGCCACTACCGCCCTTATTGTCGGCATTAGAGCCACAGGATTTTTATTTAGAAGAAGAACTGCTTTTCGAAGGTGCTTTCTTCGAAGGCGGTGACTATAGCTATGATGCTTGCAAAAATCTCATCTTGAAGCAATGTCATTTCAAGAAAGTGACGATGCAAAAAACACGCTTGAGTCAATGGGAATGCCAAAACGTTCTTTTTGAGAATTGCGATTTTTCTAATCTGGAATGTTTTGGCGCCAGCTTTCATCGGGTTCACTTTAAACAGTGCAAATTGACTGGCACCAATTTTGCGGAAAGCTATTTCCGTGACTGCACCTTTGAAGATTGCGTGGCAAACTTTGCTTCTTTTAGCAACACCAATTTACGGACGATGCTGTTTCGTCAGTGCCAACTAAACGACAGTGAGTTTTATGAAATGGATTGGAAACACTTGACGCTACAAGAAAACCAGTTGAACAATAGCAACTGGTTTCACACAAAATTAGCAACTTTAGATTTTCGGATCAATCAATTTCAAAAGATCGCGTTGTCCTTTGAACAATTGCGGGGGCTAACAGTCGATCAAGAACAAGCCTTGGTCATCGCCGCCGGTCTAGGTTTGGTGATCGATTAACGAATTCTGCGCCATAAAGCAATCAACATCCAGATGGATAACACTAAACTGATCAATAAGGCAATCCCCCAACCGAAAATACTATTGGTAAAAGGCAGTGGAACATTCATGCCAAAGAAACTGGTGACGATGGAAGGCACAGTCAACAAGAGGGACCAAACGGTCAAAAACTTCATGGTATCATTCAAGTTATTGTTTAACAGATTATTGTAGGTTCCAGATAGTTGCTCTAAAATTTGAAAAGCCAGCAACGTCATTTCCACTGCCTGTTTGGCTTCGATCAGGGCATCATCCAGCTGTTCCCGCTCGTCATCATCCATCAAGCGATAAATGGATAACGCTTTGATCTGCTCCAAGAGGACCGCATTTTGTTTCGTGGCAGACACTAAAAAGACTAAACCGACTTCCAAATCGGACATTTGCAGCAGGTTTTTATTGGTGGTTTTTTCCCGTAGTCGCTGATTCAAGCGAATCCGTTCACTATTGACTTCTTCGACTAGCGGAAAAAACGTGCCTGAAATCAAGAATAAGCTTTGAAACAAAAAGTGCAGCGGTGTTTGCTGCGGCTTTTGCAGGATCAAGCGCTCCATCATCGGAATCACATAGCGGGTATCATGGGAGGCAAAAGTAAAGATCTGCTTCTTTTTTAAAATAAACGTCATTGGGCTGGTCTCAAAATGATTGTCTCGCTTTTCTTGCTGAGGTACGTTGAAAACCAGCAGCAATGCTTCTTCTTCGGCATCGTATTCGACTCGTGCGCGTTCGTTTTTATCTAGAGAATACGTAAGCATCTCATCCGACAGATGATATTGTTTTTGTAGTGCCATCACGCTTTTTGCGTCTTGCTGGTCGACTTGAATCCATTCATAGTTTCCATCATAAAAGACATGTTTGTTTTCCACAGTCCATCCTCCACTCTTGCTTTCTTCTATTATAAAAGAAAACAGCCAGAAGCCCAATCAAAGGACTTTTCTGGCTGTATCGGCTATTGCTATTTGCGGGCGTCTTTCAAAGCATCTTCCACCATTGTTAAAACGGCCTGTGCCGCTTGCGGGTCTTCGACAAAATTGAATTGATCGCCATCGATCTGGATCTTTGGACTCTCATTGTATTCTTCGTACCATTGATCGTAGCGTTTGTTCAACTCTTTGTAGTAGTCGTATAACGAAGGATCAAAGGTCAACTGCTCATATTCCCGCCCACGTTTTTCAATACGCTCTAGCATCGTTTCAAAAGAAACGCGAATATGCACCAAAAGATCTGGATGCTTTTTGTGGGCTGCATACGGCAGCTCTTCCAACATATTGGCTAACAATTCATCATAGACTTTGACCTCGGTATCGGTTGCTCGCCCAAGGTCCGCATTTAAATGGAACAACAGTGAATCCTCATAAATGGAACGGTCCAAGACGTTATTGTCGTCTTTCATAGCTTGCTTGATACTTTCAAATCGTTTATTTAAGAAATAGATTTGCAGTAAAAACGCATATTTATTTGGATCTGCATAAAATAATGGTAACACTTCATTGTCATCGATCGATTCATAAAAGGCTTGGCTGCCAAAATGATTGGCGATCAATGCGGTCAAACTTGATTTACCGGCACCAATCGTTCCTGCTAATACGATCACGCTCATATCCCCCAACTCACTCATCACTAAATATTGTATTTTGCACTTGCGATATCAACTATACAATACTATATCTTGTGCCGTCAACTGAAACTTTTGAAGCACAGATCAAGAAGTTTTTCAATAAAAGTTTAAAGATTTTTGCTTTTTTTTGAAATCTCATACGGAATGCTTAACGAAAGAGCCTTCTTCTAGTAAAATAGGAAAGGATCTTTAATTAAATTGTGTTTTTGTCAGGAGATAGTTACAATTGACTGACAAACGATAAATGAATCATGTGGGGTAAGCTCCCTAGAGAAATGAGGAAAATAATGTCAATTGGTACTGGCATAGCTACAGGAAAAATCATCTTAATGGGTGAACATTCAGTTGTTTACGGTGAACCAGCAATTGCTTTCCCTTTTGCGGGAGCAAAAGTACAAGTCGAGATCACAGCAAATGAAACAAACACCTTGATTTCAAGTTACTATCACGGTCTACTTGAAGAAGTCCCCAGCCACTTAAAAAATGTCAAAGACTTGCTGCATCGTCTGCAACAAGATTTCCACACGGGTCCTTTTGCAACCTCCATCGTCAGCACCATCCCTTCTGAACGGGGAATGGGTTCTAGCGCGGCGGTCGCTGTTGCACTGACTCGCGCTTTTTTTGATTGGATCAAAAAAGATTTTACAAAAGAAGAATTGATGACCTATGTCAACTTTTCTGAAAAAATCGCTCACGGCAATCCTAGCGGGATCGATGCTGCAGCAGC
Organism: Enterococcus sp. DIV1368d; assembly: GCF_050542975.1. Classification (NCBI taxonomy): domain Bacteria; kingdom Bacillati; phylum Bacillota; class Bacilli; order Lactobacillales; family Enterococcaceae; genus Enterococcus; species Enterococcus sp. DIV1368d. The sequence continues at coordinate 3,061,909 of NZ_CP172939.1, forward strand.
TAGCGGGACGGATGCCATTTACTTTATCAAAGGACATCCCATCACTTCGTTTCCCCTCACGATCGACGGTTATTTGCTCGTCGCTGATACTGGTATCAAAGGGCAAACGAGAGAAGCTGTCAAAAGTGTCGCCCATCTTTTTGAAACCAGCAAGCAGCTGGCCAGTCAAGCGATCCAGCGTTTAGGGATCGAAACCAAAAGAGCCAAAGAGGCCATCATAGCCAATCAATTAGAAATATTAGGCGAAAGCATGAACAATGCCCATCAGGCACTGCAGCAGTTAGGGGTCAGCAATCAGCAACTGGATCAGTTGGTTTCCTCAGCATTGGCACACGGGGCTTATGGGGCGAAGCTGACCGGCGGGGGCCGAGGCGGCTGTATGATCGCACTAACCAAAACGAAGGAACAGGCTGAAAATATCAGCCGTATTTTATTGTCCGATGGCGCTCGTGCGGCATGGATACAAGGATTAGGAGTTTATGAGCATGTATAAGGGAAAGGCTCGTGCCTACACGAATATCGCATTGATCAAGTATTGGGGAAAACAAGACGAAACCTTCATTTTACCGATGAACAATAGTTTGTCCCTGACCCTCGATGCTTTTTACACAGAAACAACGGTGGCTTTTTCACCCGATTTTACGCAAGATCGCTTTACATTGGATGGCGTGGTGCAAACAGACGCTGCCACAAAAAAAGTTGCGGACTTTTTGGATCTGGTACGAAAAAAAGCGGACTGCCCGTGGTATGCCACGGTGGAAAGTCAAAACTTCGTCCCAACCGCTGCTGGACTTGCCTCTTCTGCCAGCGGATTAGCGGCATTGGCGGGTGCCTGTAGTGAAGCACTGGACTTAAACTTGTCGGAGCAAGAGCTATCCCGTTTGGCCCGTCGCGGTTCTGGTTCGGCTTGTCGGAGTATCTACGGTGGCTTTGCTGAATGGCATCAAGGCACCGATGAGACTTCTTTTGCCACCCAAGTGCCGTCGAATGGCTGGGAAGAAGAATTGAGTATGATCTTTATTTTGATCAACGCACAAGCCAAAGAAGTTTCCAGTCGTGAGGGGATGCGTCGAACCGTTGAAACCTCTAGCTTTTATCCAGGCTGGCTTTCTGCCACTGCGAGCGATCTCGTGAAAATGAAACAAGCGATTGCCGAAAAAGACTTTACTGCTTTAGGTGAAACGACCGAGGCCAACGCCTTGAAAATGCATGGAACGACCTTAGCCGCCGAACCACCTTTTACTTATTGGTCTTCTGAATCTTTGCGAGCCATGGAATGTGTCCGAATGCTGCGAAAAAAAGGATTGGCTTGCTATTTCACGATGGATGCTGGTCCCAATGTCAAAGTTTTATGCCAAAAACAAGAAGAACAAACGATTTTACGTGAATTAAGTGCTCACTTTGCCTCAGAACAATTAGTAACTGCTCATGCGGGCAAAGGATTAGCCTTTTTACCGGTGGAAGAATCTTCCCCTATCAACTAAGAAGCCATTAAGAAGCCATCGATTAGGAGTGTCGAAATGATTGAACTATCCGTTCCTGGAAAACTATTTATTGCTGGTGAATACGCCGTTGTCGAACCTGGTCATCCTGCAATCATCGTTGCCGTTGACCAATTTATCACGGTCACTGTTGAAGAGGCCCGTAAAAACGGCAGCATCCAGTCTGCCCAATACAGCGACCTGCCGATTCGCTGGACGCGTCGCAAAGGCGAATTAGTCTTAGACCACCGGGATAACCCGTTCCACTATATTTTGGCAGCCATTCGTCTGACGGAAAAATATGCCCAAGAAAAAGGCATCCCCCTTTCCTTTTACGATTTAAAAGTGACCAGTGAACTGGATAACTCGAATGGTCGCAAATATGGCCTCGGTTCCAGCGGTGCCGTGACTGTTGCCACGGTCAAAGCATTGAATCTGTACTATCAAATGGAAATGGATCGGTTGACCCAATTCAAAATTGCGGCTCTTGCCCATCTCGCTGTTCAAGGCAATGGGTCGTGCGGTGATATTGCGGCCTCTTGCTATGGCGGCTGGATCGCTTTTTCAACCTTCGATCACGACTGGGTCTTAGCCAAACAAAAAGACCATACCTTAACAGAATTGATCGCTTTCGATTGGCCAGGATTATCGATCCGTCCCTTGACGGTTCCGAAATCTCTTCGACTGCTGATTGGCTGGACAGGCTCTCCTGCCTCCACCTCTGATTTAGTGGATCAAGTCTATCAATCCAAAGAAGAAAAAGAAAACGCCTATGCTGCCTTTTTAGCAGCCAGCAAAGACTGCGTCAATCGATTGATCGACGGCTTCTTAAATGAAGACAGTCGCACGATCAAAAAAATGATCACGGAAAATCGAAAGCTCCTGCGAGAGTTGTCTGCACTAACTGGTGTACCGATTGAAACCCCCGCACTTAAAAAGCTTTGTGATCTAGCAGAAAATTATTGTGGCGCAGCCAAATCTTCTGGTGCCGGCGGTGGCGATTGCGGCATCGTGATCGTTGACCAGAAAACCGGTATTTTACCATTGATGAGTGCGTGGGAAAAAGCCGAGATCACCCCATTGCCGCTGCATGTTTACCATTACCGGGAGGACCTATCATGAATCGAAAAGATGAACATGTTTCCTTAGCAAAAGCGTTTCATAAAGAACACAGCAACGATTTTGATGCAGTTCGCTTGGTCCACCAGTCCTTTCCGCAAATTGACGTGGCTGATGTGGCAATTACGACGACTGTCTTTGACCGCTCATTTTCCAGCCCTTTTTTCATCAATGCCATGACAGGCGGCAGTGAAAAAACCTTAAAAATCAATCAAGAGTTAGCAGAGATCGCGCAAGCCTGTGATTTGATGATGGCAACCGGCTCCGTTTCGGCTGCCTTAAAAGACCCAAGTGTCGCCGATTCTTTCCGCATCGTCCGCAAAGCCAATCCTGACGGCTTCTTATTAGCCAATATTGGTGCGGGCAGTCCCGTTGAAAATGCACAACGGGCAGTAGAACTGTTTGGCGCCGACGCCTTGCAGATCCATCTTAATGCACCACAAGAATTAGTGATGCCCGAAGGCGATCGTCAATTTAGCCAATGGCTGTCCTTATTGGAAAAAACGATTGCTTCCGTTGCCGTTCCGGTTGTCATCAAAGAAGTCGGCTTTGGGATGTCCCGTGAAACGATCCAGCAGTTACTGGCGATCGGCGTACAAACGATTGATGTTGCTGGTAGCGGCGGCACAAGTTTTACGCAAATCGAAAATGCTCGTCGAAAAAAACGTGAATTGGCGTATCTTGATACCTTCGGCCAATCCACCGTGATTTCCTTGCTGGAAGCAAATGAGATCCAACAGCCCTTTACCCGCATCGCTTCAGGCGGCGTTCGGGATGCTTACGATATCTTCAAAGCACTTTGCCTTGGTGCGGATAGCGTAGGACTATCCGCCACGATCCTCGTGCTGCTTTTGTCAAAAGGCAAAGAAGAAACCATCGCCACCTTACAATCATGGAAGGAACAGCTGCAGCTGCTCTACACAATGGCAGGACAGACAAGCACTAAAGACCTCACCAAGGTTCAGCTGATTTTTTCTGGCGCTGTCAAAGAGTGGTGTGAAGCACGTCAAATTCCCTTAGCAAAGTATAGTTTGCGTTGAGAGATCCAATCGCTGACTACCACATCAAATAAGTAAAAGCAGTACAATTCGTTTTTTATTGTGCTGCTTTTTTTGTGTTCTTTTTTCTATAATAGTAAGTTTCCATTTATCATTTGGATAGTAGCGTTATTTAATCGCTACTTGATAATCACTTTCATTATCAGGTACGTTGTTTTTTTACCATCTTGTTTTCGAATGTGCTATGCTCAAGTTGAGGGAGGAACAATCGATTATTTCTTGAGAAAAGGATCGGTTTTTCATTCCTAGACTACATTCAAAAGGAGGCGTTTCTTATGAGTAAATCAGAATCGTCGGCTGTTTTTTCAACGATCGCTTGTTTGCTATTGATGGCAACTGGCTTTCTTATGGCATCTTTTTCCATTCCTTATAGCTTTGTCCCTTATCTGTTAGCGATTCTTGCTGGTGGTTGGAAACAAACCTGGGAAGGCACGCAAGAATTGGTGCACGACAAACGGTTAAACGTCGATCTATTGATGGCATTAGCCGCCATTGGTGCCTGTATCATTGGTCATTGGTTTGAAGGGGCGATGTTGACCTTTATCTTTTGTTTGAGCGGTGCCCTTGAGGAATATACGACCAACAAAAGTACGCGAGAAATTAGTTCATTAATGGCACTGCAACCAACGACTGCCTTAAAAATGATTGAAAGTGGAGAGCTCGTCGAAGTACCAGTGGAAGCCCTTCAGTTAAAAGATACGATTATGGTGGCAAAAGGCAGTGCGATCCCGATCGACGGTATCGTGATCCAAGGAAACAGCAGCGTTGATGAGGCGGCCATCAGTGGCGAATCCATTCCTGTCGAGAAACGTTTGGGCAGTGAAGTATTTGGCGGAACCATCAACCTCGGTCAGCCATTGTACATTGAAGTTACCCAAACGAGTGAAAACACCCGCTTTGCAAAAATCATTCAATTGGTGGAAGAAGCACAGCAAATGCCAAGTCAAACGGCGACCCTGATTGAAAAAATCGAACGGATCTATGTGCCGATCGTCTTGATCGCCGTCCCGCTAATGATCGTTTTGTGTACGTTTTTCACGAATTGGGGGTTCCAAGAAAGCTTTTATCGCGGCATGGTCTTACTGGTGGTGGCATCTCCTTGTGCCTTAGTCGCCTCTGCTACTCCTGCGACCTTAGCAGCCATTTCTCACGCTGCTCGTTTGGGCGTTTTATGCAAAGGCGGACAAGCCTTGGATGCCTTTGCCAATGTCAAAGCGATCGCTTTTGACAAAACCGGAACGCTGACTCGTGGCAAACCTGCTGTCACTGATGTCCATCTGTTGCTGGATGAACCCTTTATTCCCCAACTGATCGTCGGGATGGAAAAACAATCAAATCACCCATTGGCTGAAGCGATCTTGGCGTATTTTCACGATGAAAAGCCATTGGAATTAGCCGTGGAAGAACAAGCGGGGGTCGGTCTAGCCGCCACTTACCAAGCTGCCCATTGGACGATTGGAAAAGAAGTCGATCTAACATCTGTTGCTGCCAATGAGCAAACTCGCATCCACGAATTGAAAGCAGCTGGAAAAACCTTGATTTATATCAATCGTGACCGTGTGTTAGCAGGGTATTTAGCGCTATTGGATCAGCCCCGTCCTGAAGCTCGTGAGAGTCTTGCCTACTTCAATGAGCAGGGGATTCACACGACGATGCTGACGGGTGATCATTTAGGTACTGCTAAAGTGATCGCAGCAGAAATCGGCTTGTCTGACTACGAAAGTGATTGCCTGCCTGATGAGAAAACCACTCGGATCAAAGAAATGAAAGAAACCTACAAAATCAATGCGATGGTCGGTGATGGGATCAATGATGCCCCCGCCTTAGCGACCGCAAGTGTAGGAATCGCGATGGGCGAAGGAACTGACGTCGCAATGGATGTGGCGGACATCGTCTTGATGAAAAATGATTTGCTGCGCTTGGTCGACAGTCACCGTTTGGCTAAAAAATTACAGCGGATCATCAAACAAAACATCGTCTTTTCTATCAGTGTCATCTTGTTGCTGATTGCTTCAAACTTCCTTGAATTTCTCACGCTGCCTCTAGGGGTCGTGGGTCATGAAGGAAGCACGATCTTAGTCATCTTAAACGGGTTGCGTATGCTTTTGCCATTACACAAAGAAACACCCCAGCAAGCCAAACCAACTCGCAAAGATTGTGATGATTGCGTTTTGTATCAACAGTCTTTGCATACGTGATCACTACTTGCATTAGAAAAAACGCCCGTTGTTGGCACTTCACTAGAAGTCCATCAACGGGCGTTTTGCTGTTTTTTCCTATTTATGCGTGATTGGCAAGTTGTTCCGTGTAGAGTTTGCCATCGTACATCTTAAAGAATGGATAATAGCAGAGAATGGAAACCCCTAAGTTGATCAAAGCGATCAGGATGGCTCGGAAATCACCGCCAGTTCCTAAAAACGCCCCAATTCCGACTGGCGAGATCCAGGGAATGCCAGTAATGACTTTATCGACAAAGCCAAATGAGCTAGCAAAGTAAGCAATCGTGACGTTGATCAAAGGGGTTATGATAAAGGGGATGATCAAATACGGATTGTAGACGATCGGTGCCCCGAAGATCACTGGTTCATTGATATTAAAAAGCCCTGGTAAGATCGCTGCTTTTCCTAAGACTTTGAGCTGTTGTGATTTTGCCACAAACAGCATCAATAAAACCAATCCAAGCGTACTGCCTGCGCCGCCCATAAAAATATACATGTTCACGAAATCCCCAGCAAAAATATTATTGGCACCATCGATATTTTCCGTTAGAGCCACCAACAGGATGGGATTGATGAAACTATTTTTAATAACAGCCGTCCCATGAACCCCCACTGCCCATAAGAGATGGATAAGGAGCATAATCACGATGATTCCTAACCAAGAACCCGTCAACTCTTTCACGAATTCAAATGGTTTGGACAGCAATCCGTGAAGATCCGTGTGGAAAACCGCCAGTACCCCGTTGATCGCCACCATCAAAAAGGCGATCAAAATCGCTGGGATCAATGACGCAAATGCTTTGCTGACTCCATCAGGAACCCCTTCAGGCATCTGGATGGTGATCTTTCTTCTTACACAAAAACGATAGACCGACGTAGCAAGCACTGCGGTGATAATCCCAATAAAGATGCCTACCCCGCTAAAGCGTGTGATCCAACCGCCTATGGCGATTCCATTGTAAACAATGGCAGTTTCGCTGTCTGACTGCAGCAATTGAGCTGCCCCATCGGTAATGTCGACTTGGACGATCGTCATTAAAAAGGCAAACAAACTTAATAACGCCCCTACAAAACTGCTCATAGTCAAATGATCTTCTTTATGATAAATCTCAGTTAAATAATACCCTGTTGCTAAACAATAAAAAACAGCAATCGAGCCGACAGACATCGTGGTCACGACACTATAAAGCGGTGAAAATCGTAAAATCGTTTGTTCGAAAAAGCCAGCCAGTGGTGGAATGATCTGCGGTAAATTATTGATGATCAAAAAGATCGATCCGACGATCGTAAAAGGGACCGTAATAATCCCTGCTTGCATGATTGCGCGAATAAAGCGTAAATTCGCCAACTTATTCAAAGGCGGCATCAAACGCGTTTCTAAAAAGGTAAAAACACTTGTCATCGTTACTCCTCCAACGAAGGGATCGCCCCTTCTTCAATCAGCTTTTGATACCAATAAAAGCTGTCTTTTCTCACTCGTTTTTGTTCTTTTTCCTGTGCATCATTGCGATCCACGTAAATAAAACCATACCGTTTTCGAATCCCCTCATGTACACTGATCAAATCAATGGCAGACCACGGACTGTATCCGATCAGATCCACCCCAGCATTGATCGCGGCTAAGCATTGGCTGATATGCTGCGACAAATAATCGATACGGTACGGATCATGAACCGTGCCATCTGCTTCTAGATGATCTTCTGCCCCTAAGCCGTTTTCGGTAATGATGATCGGCAAGTGGTAACGATCATAAAGAGTCTGCAACGTCGTTTTCAGTCCCAAGGGATCGATGGTCCAATTGAAGGCATTTTTCTTCAAGAACGTATTGGTGAACCCTTTGTAAAAACCACGTTCCATAATGTCTTCACTTTGCTGATCGCTGATGCCGTTTTTCATGTCCCCAGCTTCCGTCGGCTGCTCCACTGTCACCGTGGTGTAGAAGTTCATCGCGACAAAGTCAGGCAAAGCCCGTTTCATCAACGCCTCATCCTCCGGACCAAAGTCAATCGTGAGCCCGTTTTGGTTCAAATAATCTTGAAAGACCGTGTTGTAACGACCGAAGCAGGCAAAATCAAGGTAAGCCCAGTTCCGGACACTGTTGAAGTACAACGCTGATTGGTTGTCTTCTGGTCGACTAGTCGCCGCATAGACCAACGAAATATTTGGCACCGGTCCGATTTTGCCATTTGGAACGATTTCATGACACGCTTCGAAGGCATATTTTTCAGCGATCATCAGGTGATGAAATTGCTGGTATTTTTCTGATAATGGAATCTTTTTCCCTAATATTTTTTGATCCACCAGCAGCATGATATTTGGTTCATTGATCGTCAGCCAGTGCGTCACTCGATCCCCATAGGCCGTAAACAGCGTTTTGGCATATGCGGCAAATGCCTCAACGGTGCTGCGTTTTGTCCAGCCGCCTTCGTCTTCCAATGCTTGCGGCAAGTCAAAATGGTTCAACGTCACAAAGGGCTGAATCCCGTGTTTCAGCAATTCATCAATGAGATCGCTGTAATGATCCAATCCTTTTTGATTGACGGTACCGCGCCCTTCTGGAAAAATTCGCGACCAAGCGATCGAAAAGCGGAAAATTTTGATCCCCATTTCTGCTAACAAGGCGATATCCTCTTTGTACTGGTGGTAATGGTCGACAGCCACTGTAAAATCTGCGATCTCATGGTTGTCTCTTGGACGAGTATCTTGGACACTCAGCCCCTTACCGTCGGTTTGATACGCCCCTTCTGTTTGGTGCGCGGAAATCGATGCTCCCCACAAAAAATCGGTTGGAAATGTTTGTTTCATATCGTACTCCTTATCCTAAATAAGATGCGTTTGACATCTTAGAATTATTGCTTGCATAGCAAAGACAATATTCTGAATTATCTCTTATTTTTCGCGGTAACGCAAAAAATAACTCCTGTCAAGTAAGACCCTCTTGAAGAGCTGCTACTTAGACACAAAAAAAGCAAAGTCCAGTTTCCTAGACTTTGCTTATGATTTAGAAGTAGCAGCTTATTTTTTCTCTGCTTTGTCTTCGTTCAATAGTGCTTTTCTTGAAAGGTTCACACGACCTTGTTTGTCGATTTCTGTAACCTTCACTAAGATTTCGTCGCCTTCTTTGACAACGTCTTCCACTTTGTTGACCCGTTCGTTCGCAAGTTGTGAAATATGAACTAAGCCGTCTTTGCCTTTGATCAAGTTGACAAACGCACCGAATTTTTCAATACGGACAACTTTCCCAAGGTACACTTCGCCAACTTTTACTTCTTTCGTCAATTCTTCAATGATCTTGATGGCTTTTTGGATCATTTCTGCATCAGCAGAAGCAATCGAAACTTTTCCGTCTTGATCGATATCGATTTTCACGCCAGTTTCATCAATGATGCCATTGATGGTGTCGCCGCCTTTACCGATTACATCTTTGATCTTCGCAGGATCGATTTGGATCATTTCGATCTTCGGTGCGTATTGGCTTAACTCTTCACGAGGAGCAGCCAATGTTGATGTCAATTCATTTAAGATTTCCATCCGTGCTTTTTTCGCTTGATCTAATGCTTCTGTCAAGATTTGTTCAGTGATTCCTTGGATCTTGATATCCATTTGTAACGCAGTGATCCCATCTTTGGTTCCAGCAACTTTAAAGTCCATATCGCCAAGGTGATCTTCTAAGCCTTGGATATCCGTTAAGATCGTGTAGTTTTCACCATCAGATACAAGTCCCATTGCGATACCTGCAACTGGTGCTTTGATTGGCACCCCTGCATCCATCAATGCTAAGGTTCCTGCACAAATACTTGCTTGAGAAGAAGAACCATTTGATTCTAATACTTCTGCAACAAGACGGATTGTGTAAGGGAAGTCTGTTTCATCAGGAATCACTTGTGCTAAGGCACGTTCGCCTAATGCACCATGACCGATTTCACGACGCCCTGGTGAGCCAGCACGACCAGTCGAACCAACAGAAAATTGAGGGAAGTTGTAATGGTGGATGAATCGTTTTGATTCTTCAACCCCTAATCCATCAATGATTTGGTGTTCACCTAAAGGTGCCAACGTACAAGCAGACAATGCTTGAGTTTGTCCCCGAGTAAATAGACCAGAACCATGAACACGTGGCAATAAGCCAACTTCTGATGCCAATGGACGGATTTCGTCTAATTGACGGCCATCCGGACGAATCTTGTCGATGGTGATCAATTCGCGTACCACATCTTTTTCAAGATCTTCTGCGATTTGTTTCACTTCTTTCAAGAATTGTGCTTCCTCTTCATGTCCAGCAAATTTTTCTGCATACACTTCTTTCACTGTGTCTTTGACTTTATCGATCTCGTCTTCACGAGCCAATTTTTCTTCCGTCATAACAGCAGTTTTCATTGTTTGGTAGTAGCCGTCGAAAATTTCTTTTTTCAAGTCAGCATCTACTCGTAACAATTTGACTTCCATTTTTGGTTTGCCCACAGCTGCGACAACTTCTTCTTGGAAGGCAACCAATTCTTTGATAGCATCAAAACCGAATAATAACGCACCTAACATGTCTTCTTCAGAAACTTCTTTCGCTCCTGATTCAACCATGTTGATGGCTTTTTTCGTTCCAGCTACTGTCAATTCGATATCGGTTTGTTCTGCTTGTTCTACTGTTGGATTCAAGACGTATTCGCCATTGACCCGACCGACATCGACACCAGCGATCGGTCCGTCAAACGGGATATCTGAAATAGATAACGCTAAAGAAGAACCTAACATTGCCGCCATTGCTGGCGTACAATCTTGTTCAACACTCATTACGATGTTTGTAACTTGTACTTCGTTACGGAAGCCTTCCGCAAACATTGGACGGATCGGACGGTCGATCAAACGGGCAGTCAAGGTTGCTTCCGTACTTGGACGTCCTTCACGTTTGATAAAGCCACCAGGTACTTTCCCTACGGCATACATTTTTTCTTCGTAATTGATCGTTAATGGGAAAAAGTCGGTATCTTTTGCTTCCTTAGATGCAACCGCTGCACTTAGGACAACCGTGTCGCCATAACGAACCAATACAGCTCCGTTTGCTTGCTTGGCTAATTGGCCAACTTCTACTTCTAATGGGCGGCCGCCCCAAGTTGTTTTGAATACTTGTTTTTCTGTCATGTTCTGCTCCTTTTCATCGGATCCCAGCAAGTCACTACTAAACAAATGAAAAAATCGGAATGTCGTTCCGCTGCTTTCATTTGGTTAGTAGGATGCTGCTTACAAGGACCCAAAATTCTTTTTGGCTGCGCTTTTTGATTCACCAGTCAAAAGGCCGCTATTTCGGTGTTTCACTTTTTAGATGGCTCGAGCTTACCTGTCAGACTGCATCAGCTGTTTTAGCCGACAATGCAGTCGCAGTGATTCCGCAGCTTGGTTACTACGCTCGCTGCTCTCGCCTAGTAGGTTTCATCATCTGCTCTGTGCGGCTTGCACCACTCAGTCGCAGTGATTCATAGCAAAAAAGTGAGATTCGGGTTGAACCTCACTTTTCTTTGTTTGATTAACGACGTAATCCTAAAGCTTGGATTAATTCGCGGTAACGTTGTACGTCTTTTTGACGTAGGTAAGCTAATAAGTTACGACGATGTCCAACTTTTTTCATCAACCCACGGTATGAATGGTGGTCTTTTTTGTGCATACGTGCATGTTCGTTCAAATGGTTGATTTCTTCTGTTAAAACAGCGATTTGAACTTCTGGAGAACCAGTATCTCCTTCATGACGTGCAAATTTGTTGATGATTTCGTTTTTGCGTTCTTTTGAAATTGCCATGTTTTTCACCTCTTTTTCTTTTTCCCCTGCGACTGAGTAAAACGTTGGTGATTCGTTAAACCAAGTAACAGGTACTGTGCTTTTCACACGTAATTACTTTACTTGATTCTAACTAAAAAAGCAAGTTTATCTACCTATTCTTTTTGTTTCTTTTGAAAGCTCCTCCAAAACTTATGTTATACTTAGGATACTACTCTATCTAAAGGAAGTGTAAGGATGAGCGTTCTTTCCCGAATCGAGAGCATGAAAAATGAATTATCGCTTTCTGAGAAGAAACTCTTCGCATTCATGGAGGCCAATCCTGAAAAAGTGCCGTCGATGACTGCGAGTCAATTAGCAGAAGCCACTGGGATCAGTGCACCAACCGTTGTCCGTTTTGCAAAAAAAACCGGCTTTGCTAGTTTGACAGATTTAAAAATACAATTATCTGCCGAATCCGGCTTGCGCCACAATGCCAATGAGCATTTAGGTTATGCCGATGTTGAATTAAACGAGCCCTTTCATGCCATCACCTCAAAATTGAGCCACAATGCCCAGGTGACCATGAATGAGACGGCTCAATTATTAGAAGAACAGCTGATGTTGGCTGCCGCTGAACTGATCGCGACTCGTGAACGCATTTTTGTCTGCGGAATCGGTGCTTCCTCATTGATCGCACAAGATATCCAACAAAAATGGACTCGTTTAGGCAAGATCGTCGTGTTTGAAAATGACTACAATCTCTTGTTGCCGCAACTTGTCAAAAACGAAAAAAAAAGTCTGGTCTGGGTCATTTCCAACAGTGGACACACGCCTGAGATGGTTCACTTAGCCGAAATCGCTAAAAATCTTGGCGTTCCGATCCTGTCACTCACCCGCTTTGGCAGCAATCCGTTGACGAAGTTGGCGGATGTTCCCCTGCAAGTGTCCCGTTCCAAAGAAGCCAACCAGCGGAGTGCCGCTACCAATTCAATCATCGCCCACCTATTGGCGGTCGATGTCCTTTTCTATGTCTTTTTAAGTAAAAATGAAAAGTTGGCACGAAATATCTATGCGTCACGCCAAGCCATCGCTGATTTTCGTGAGAAGTATTTGTAAAATGTTCATACCCAAAAGAAATCCGCAGGAACATGTTCCTGCGGTATTTTTGCTTCTAATCGGACACTTTGATCAATCAATGGCATTTTTAGCAGCTACTTCTGCCAACCAAAAACTGGATGCTTTGGGATAACGCTCGAAGTTATTCTTCAAATCTACTCGATAAAAACCATAGCGGTTTTTATAAGCGTTCAACCAGCTCCAGCAATCCATAAAGGTCCACATATGGTAGCCGAAACAAGGTGACCCATCTTCGATCGCGCGATGCAGCTGACGCAAATGGTCTTCAACAAAGGTAATCCGGTACGTATCATTGACCTGTCCCGTGGCGTCCATGAACCGTTCTTCCTCTGACACCCCCATGCCATTTTCGGAAATAAACCATGGCATGTTTTGATAGTCATTCTTCAGACGCATCGCAATATCGTAGATCCCTTCTGGATAGATTTCCCAGCCACGATGAGGATTGATTTTTTTCTCTGGCCAATCGTACCCACGAAACAACTGACGCGGCTCAAAGGGATGGGATGCTGCATTCTGCGGAAGGGGCGCTTGGATCCGCAACGGTTGATAATAATTGCAACCGATAAAATCTACGGTATTTTCACGAAAAATTTCCGCATCTGCTGCCTCATATTCAGGGGTCAATTGATGCTCCTTGAACAAGCTCGTTAGTTTTTCAGGAAATTGTCCATAAACGACACAGTCCAAAAAACTGCGAATATACAAGAGATCCGCCCATTCAGCGGCTTCTCGATCAGCCGCTTCTTGGCTTTTTGGATAAACAGGTGACAAATTCAAGATGATACAGATTTCTCCATCAGGAAGTGCGAGTTTACGAAACTCAGCAACCGCCTTCGCATGAGCTAGCAAAGTATGATAACCCACTTGGATCGCCCGCTTGAAATCACGCACTTGCGGCCAATGAGCATCTCCGTAATACCCACATTCAATATGCACCAATGGTTCATTAAAGGTCGCCCATTTTTTCACTAAATCGCCGAATTGTTCAAAAGCAGTTTTTGCATAAAATGCAAAATGGTCAACGGATTCCCTGGCTTCCCAGCCTCCTTTCTCCATCAGCCACCAAGGCATGTCAAAATGAAACAAATTAATGATCGGTTCGATGCCTTGATCCAGCATTTCCTGAAAATATGCCCGATAAAACTTTACTGCCGTCTGATTCAATGTTTTTCCGTCTGGTAATAAGCGGGTCCATGCAATCGATGTCCGATAGGAATTTAAGTTCATGGCCTTCATGTTTGCCACGTCTTCACGGTATTGATAGTAGGTATTTGAAGTGTCGCTTGGTCCGACACCATCGTAAAAGCGTGACGGCTCTAACTCAAACCATTGGTCCCATGTAGAGGGACTTTTGCCGTCAACAGCCGCAGCCCCCTCGGTTTGCGGTGCTGACGCGGCCGCTCCCCATAAAAAGTTTTTTGGAAAGTGAATCATTCTTTTGCTCCTTTCTGAGTTACCTGCCACGTACGGTCAGGGTTGGATCGTTGAAACAAAAATCGATACTGCTGACCTGCTGTTTCGACTTCCAGACAAAACGATGCAGTATCTTTCAAAGAAATTGCCAGCTGCTGCAATGATGTTTCACCGATCACGAGTTGAAAAGTTGCTTGTCCTTGACTAGGCACCCATACTTTTTGAAAGCCGCATAAGACTTTTTTCCTCGGCACATATGCTTTTGTATACTCTTTTAGATAGCATTGGACCACTTCTTTACCAGACACAGTAGAATGATTTTCAAGTGTGCCACTGACGATAATGCCTTCCCCTGCACATTCAGCCGAAACCGCGCTGCAAATAAAAGAGGCATAACTAAGACCATAACCAAAAGAATATACTGGTGCGCCGTTTTGATCGAGGTAGTCTTTTTGAAACGCTGTGTTGCGATAATTATAACAGACAGGCAGCTGTCCAACCGTATCAGGAATAGAAACTGCTAATTTCCCACTAGGTACCGTTTCGCCAAAAAGAATCCGAGCAATCGCTTCCCCTCCATATTGGCCGGGATAGCCAGCGTAAAGCAGCCCATCGAATACTTCTTTCAACGGAGCTAAGCAATGCGGTCGTCCAGAAATCACGATTCCAATCAGCGGTTTTTTCCTCTTCTTCAACGCAAACAGTAAATCCAACTGGCATTGCGGCAAATCGAGGGTAGCTAAGTCGATGTTTTCTCCGCTGGTCATTTCCTGAGATCCCCTTAAGGCGGCGCCGTTCTTGTCAAAATCCGTTGTGAAATCACGGGCACTGGAGCCACCAATCGTCACTAAGATGACATCAGCGTCTTCTGCGATCTGACAAGCCCGCCGTCGTTGCGCCGTTGTTCCATTGGCGATTTCGCAGCCTTTTTCGTAGGCGAAATCCACTTGATGCGTATTTAATTTGGTCAACCCTTCCCAAAGAGTCATACACATTGCTTCCTCCTTAAATGGGGTATAATCCCCCAGCTGATGATACAGCTGTTTAACGTGAGGACCAATGACAGCAATTTTTTGGCGCGTTTTCTTCAAAGGCAAAATGCCATTGTTTTCTAGTAAGACGACGGATTCTTCTGCTAATTTTAAGGAAGCTTGTCGGGCCTTTTCTTTGTCTGGCAATGAAACGTGGGGCGTTGCTTCTTTAAACAAGCCAAGTTTTTCTTTCAAAAGAAGCACACGCCGGACCGCCTCGTCGATAACCGTTTCCGCAATCAATCCGTCAAGGACAGCTTCTTCCAATACAGGGAAAACTTCGTCCCATAAACTAACATCTACACCGCTGGTCAAGGATTTGGCGGCTGCTTGCGAGCGACTTCCCAGCCAGTCAGCAATCCGATCCAACCCACACCCATCAGCCATAACGATTCCCGCAAAGCCACTTTCTTCTCTTAAAACATCTTGCAGCAAATACGCATTGGCATGGCAAGGAACGCCATCTAGATCATTGTATGCAGCCATACACCCCAAAGCCCCAGCAGCAATCCCCGCTTTCATTGGTGGCAGATGAATTTCACGGAATTCCCGATCACCGATCGCCACTGGTCCTGCATTGTGCCCCCCCATTCCTGCACCTTGGGCAGCAAAATGCTTCAACACCGCTAAAACGTTCTGTTTTTCTATCGTTGTTTTTGATCCTTGCAATCCTCTGACGGCCGCTTTGGTAAAGCTGCTGGTTAAAAATGGATCTTCACTGAAACATTCTTCAGTTCGTCCCCAACGCGGATCTCTAGCAATGTCCAATGCGGAAACTAAGCCGACATGGGCCCCTTTTGCTCGAATCTCTTGAGCAGTGATAGTTTGGGCCGCTTGATACAGGTCGGGATTCCAACTAGAACCGACACTAAAATTGACCGGAAATGTCGTGGCTTCCAAACCTTGGTGCCCGTGGGGACACTCTTCACTGAGAAAGGCTGGAATCCCCAACCGAGTGTGCTCCTGCAAATAAGTTTGAATCATAAGGGATAGCTCATAGGACTCCGCGGTCGTCAGGCCAGTTTGCTGATTTCTACCTGACCAAGGATCAGCCCGAAACACGCCGTAGATCCAGCCAAGACTGCCAAAACGAGCTACTTCTTTTTTAAAGGTTTCAGTCAACATAATTTTTCCGTTAGTTTTTTCATAGACTTCCCAACCATACAGACGCTGATTCAGCTGGCCGATTTTTTCTTTCAACGTCATTTGCCGTAAAAGTGTCTCAATCATATGCTTCTCCATTTCTATTTAGTCTTCTAAATAAAGCATGATGGTCTGGATTTCAAATGGCTGGAAATGGATTGTGATGCTTTGGGCATCCAGCGGCTCGATCGGCAGTTCAGTGACGGTTTCTTCCAAAAGATTCGTTAAAACCGCTTTTTTGATTCTTTTTTGGCAACGCAATTGACAGGCGGTGGTTTGATTATGATATTCATACAACCGCACGATCAGTGCCTCTTCATCTTCGGCTTTTTTCACCGTATCCAGCAAGACATTCTTTTGATCGACTGCTAGAAAAGCTTCTGCTGATAGTTGCGGCACACCTGGAACGGTTAGAACGGGAACATTCAATGCCAAAGCTTCTTCCATCGTTTGCGCGTCTTGCCAAGTCCCTTCGTGGGCGTACAAGGAGTAGGTAAACTCATGAAAGCCTTGATCCGCTTCTGGATACGGATCGATCGGCGATTTGATCAAAGAAAGCCCGATCTTTTGATAATCCGTATTGAACCCATATTTCGAATCTGTCAAAATACTAACCCCATAATTTCCTTCTGAGAGATCAACCCATTTTTGACCACAGCTCTCAAAACGTGCTTGGTCCCATGTCGTGTTTTGATGCACAGGTCGTTTTACCTGCCCAAACTGAATATCAAATGTCGCTTCCAATGTGTTGACATCAATCGGCAGCAATGCCTTCAGCAGCAATTGATGCTGCTGCCAATCAACCGCTGTTTCAAAATCGATTCTTCCGGTGCCATGATAAAAATGTAGCCATTGGGTAATAAAAGAATCTTCAAACTGACGTTTGATTTTCAAGGTATCACGAATCTCACCTTGCTCAACGACCTCAGCTGAGAGAACTTGCTTCACAGGATAAGGCTTCTTCTGGTAATAAATATCAATATCCCACGCATCATAATCCATCGGCAGATCTTCATAAGCCACTAACTGATTCAACCGCTCGCCTTTTGGTACGATCTCTCGTTGATGCCGTTTGTCAATTAAAGAGATGATGTCAAAGTGTTCGTCAAAAATCACTTTAAAATCCGCCGTTTCAAATGATTCCTCCAGCCGCATTGCCACTTGCTTTGATTGAGGCACAGCTGAGACAGGGGTCAATGTTTTGCAGCTCAAGCCAGCCATGGCGGGAATTTTGACTAAGAGCCGGTCATCATGGGTCCGCTGAGTCGAGTAAGCTTCTTTGACCCCTGTTTGATCGTCTAAATAGACCAGACCCGTCCGCGCTTGTCCCAGCGGGTTAAAGACATGCCATGAAGTAGCTTTGGGTGGTTGTGTTTCTGGAAGCAAAGCGTGGATCAGCTCGCAGCCTTTATCAAAGAGCTGCCGATACTCTTGATCCGTCTGATCATAGACTTCTTTGATCGAGCTTCCCGGCAGAATATCGTGGAATTGATTGAACAGCAGCTGTTTCCAAAGTTGTTCTAATTCAGCTTGTGGATAGCGATTCATCCCACAGATACTATAAAGTTTTTCGATCGTCTGTAAGAAGAATTCTCCATGACGATTGGCCTTTTTGTTTTTTCCGATGGAAGTCAGGGTCCCGCGATGGTATTCAAAGTACAATTCGCCGTACCAGACCGGTCCTGGTTTTTCAGCAAAAGAATTTGCCAGTCGATCAAAAAAGCCCCCCACATGATTGCCAGTAATCGTCGGCATATCTGGCAATGTCTTTTGCAGCCGTTTTTGAACTTCCAACATCTCTTTCGTCGGACCTCCGCCACCGTCACCATACCCATAGGCAATCAAAATTTCGTCGTGCTGATCTTTTTGCTGATAACGTTCAAAACTCCCCTTGATCGTATAAGGATCTAGCAATCCATTATACGTCGTATAATAATCTCTTGGACTGTATCCTTCACTGATGGTTGTAATAAAATGCGTCAAAACGCGGCTTCCATCAATTCCTTGCCAATAGAAGGAATCATATGGAATTTGATTAAACTGGTTCCATGACAGCTTCGTCGTCATAAAGTATGGCGTATTTGTTTTGCGTAAAATTTGCGGCAAGGCGGCTGAATAACCGAAGACATCCGGTAGCCATAAGATGCGGCTATCGACTTGAAATTCCTCTTTCATAAACCGTTTGCCATAAAGGATCTGACGAACCAGTGATTCTCCTGAAGTCAAATTGCAATCGGCTTCCACCCACATCGCCCCGTCAACTTCCCATCTTCCTTCTCGAACTTTTTCTTTGATTGCAGCGTAAAGTTCAGGATAATGGGTTTTCATGGAGAGATACAGTTGTGGTTGGCTTTGAAAAAACGTGTAATCTGGATACTCCTCCATCAATTTCAAGACCGTCTGGAAACTGCGCTCGCCTTTTTCAATTGCTTGCTGCGCCGTCCAAAGCCACGCCAGATCGATGTGGGTATGGCCGACAGCCGTCACCTTTTGTTTTGGTGTATGCGCTGGTAGGTAACACGATGAAAGCAGCTGCTTTGCTTTTGTGAGACTTTCATAGAATGCCGTTGAGTAGGGGGTACGAAAATCCAAGACATTGGCGACTTGACCAAGGACTTGTTGATAAAATGCTTCGTCACCGCCAAACGCACGAATGGCACGCCAACTATCAAACAGCGTATAAAAATCATACCAGACATCATTAACTGCAGGATCCAACGCCAATAAATTGACCTGCAGCGGGAATGGTTTTTCGGATCGGCCGGAGAACAAATCGATCTTCAGTTTGACTTCTTTTTGTAGAAATTGTTTTGTCAATGTAATTTCTCGATGATTGACATCGATGGCTTGGACATAGGTATCGTCCAAATAGATTTTTATTTGGGGATTGGTGGTATTGTCCCACTCTGAAAGGCTTGAGTACACTTGCAGGACACAAAGATTTTCCACCCAGTCAGCGGGAACTTGAAGGCTACCTTGCAATTGGTAATAGGAATTTTTTCCTCCAAAATAGGTCCCTTGCTCATACGGTACCCAAGTCTCTCGTTTTAAAAAAAGTGGGGCTACCGGTTGCTGATGGCGTACGCGGTATTGTTTTAATTTGTATAAAATTTTTCGAATGCGTTCAAACTCATAAGGCTGCATAACTCTCATTTTTCTTTGGACTCCTCTAGCAGATTTTTGAAAAAAACGGGTTGAGATTGATCGTCTCGGCCCGTTTTCCACTTATCACTTTATTTAGTTTGCTTTCCAACGGTCATAAGCCGCTTGGTAGACTTCGACGTATTCGTCAATGCCCATTGCTTCGATCGTTTTCACATAGTCGTCCCAATTATCTAACGGTTCGACACCTGTGATAAACTTGGCTTCCATTTGTTCTACATAAGTTGTCAAATCAGTGGCAGTTGCTGCTACCTTATCGTTTTCTTCAATCGTTAAATACAGTAGCGGAAATGGTACTTCAGCGATGTCTTCCATCTTCTCAGCTGTTTCTTTGGCAACCCAATCGTTGAAACGAGTATCCGGTTCTTCATTCGCCGTTTTACGGATATGGTATTCGCCGGTTGTATCGATAACAAGGTTTGGCGTTGTCAATCCGTATGCTGGTGTGATCTTGCCACGTTCGTCTTCGGTATTGTTAGTATCGATACCGTCTGCATAGACACGAACTTTTTCACCGTCCGCATTTTCTTGGTACTCCCATAAAAACCCTTCTGGTCCTTGTTCGATATATTTTGAGCCTTCTTCTGAATAGAAGTAATCCACCCAGCGCATAGAAGCTTCTGGAGAAGGATTGACATTGGTCAAAGCAAAGGTCCCTCGTGAAATTCTTGGACTACCGGGAATCTTAGCTTCTGGAGCCCATTCAGAAGTCACTGGTTGGAACATTGGATCATTCATAGCCTCTTCCTCACTGCGACCAGTAGTAAAGAAGCTGAAATAGTCGGCAAAAAGCCCAAGTTGATTGTTTTCACCCTTCGCTTTTTTCTGTTCATCTGACTGTCCATAAACTTCTTTATCCAGCAAGCCTTCATCGTACAATGTATTCATATATTCCAAGAATGCTTTGTAGTTTTCTGAAGTCGGTGTGTAGGAGACCACATCATCATCCACTTGGATGCCGCGGGTCCGTAAGCCAAAGGCAGCCATCAACCAAACTCTTGTCGAGTTCATATCAACATCCGTCAATGGGATCTCGTCTGCTTGACCATTGCCGTTAGGGTCTTCGTTTTTAAAACGTGTCAGAAGCTCTTGCAATTCGTCTGTGGTTTTTGGCAGTTCAGATACACCTAAATTATCGAGCCACGTGCCGTTGTACCACATCGGACCTTGCCACCAAATCGATGTCGCATTCCGTGAGATCATCGGCAGAGAGTAGATGTGCCCATCCGGCGTTGTGATCGACTTCAAGATTGAGGGATCTTCTTGCGTCAGTGCATACAGGTTTGGCATGATTTCCGGCGTGATATACTCCTCTAAGGGAAGCAAGATCCCTTGTGAACCGTAATCGATCTCCATCGAAGCAGTCAATGCTTGCGAACCAGCACCGTAAACGATATCCGGTAAATCTCCAGAAGCAAAGGCTAAGTTCAGTTTCGTACTAAAGTCAGCGGATGGCGGTGTCGTATAGGTCAGTTTGATGCCAGTTTTTTCCTGATAATCCTGTAATGTCGGCATGTCTTCCCATTCCGCCAACCCTACACCAGGTGCCATGATATTCAGTGTCAGTTCTTCCCCTTCTTTGATGATCGGAAACTGACTGTCATGATTGATGGCCACTTCTTTCTTTTCCCCAGTACCTTCATCTGAAGAATTACCGCACGCACCTAAGACGAGCATACTGCACAAAGCAACACCTGCTATTCCTAAAAGTTTCTTTTTTACTCTCATTTTCTTCCTCCTTTAAGTTTTTTATCCTTTAATTGAACCAACCATCATGCCCTTGACAAAATACTTTTGTAAGAACGGATAGACGATAATTACCGGTAATGAAGAAACGATCATGACACCGTACTTGATGACTTGAGCAAGTTGTTGTTTGCTATATAGCATATTCGCCATTTCTGAAGTCACATTATTGACGGTATTTGATGACATATCTTGAAGAATCAATATTTCTCTTAAAATCATTTGTAACGGATACATTGATCGATCAGAAAGATAGATCAATGCGCTAAAAAAGCTGTTCCAATGTCCGACGCCATAGAACAAAGCCATTACCGCAATGATCGGCGTTGATAGTGGTAAAACGATCTGCATGAATAGCCGAAAATCAGAACAACCATCCACAATTGCTGCTTCTTCCATCTCCCGTGGAATCGTGGATTGAAAAAATGTTCGCGTGACAACAACATTGTAAACCGAGACGGCTCCTGGAATCACTAGTGCCCAGACAGTATTCAGCATGCCTAAGCTGCGAATCAACAAGTAGCTGGGAATCAAGCCACCGGACAAGAACATGGTGACCAGCATAAAATTAGTGAAGGCGCGTCGCCCATAAAAATCCTCTCGTGATAAGGCGTAGGCGCAAGGTAAGGTCACTAAGAGATTGATCGATGTCCCTAAAACCGTATAATAAATCGTGTTCAAATAGCCACGCCAGATACTGCTATTGCCTAGTAGTGTTCGATAGCCTTCAAAGGTGATCCCTTTTGGCAAAAGCCACATTTCACCAGAGTTTACCAGATGCGGATTTGAGATTGAAGCACTGATGATATAAATCAGTGGATACAAAACGATCAGCAAAGAAATTGCTAAAAACACATAAACAAAGATCAAAAAGATTTTATCAGCACGGGTATCTTTTATTAAAGACGTTGTTTTCACTTTTGGTCCTCCCTTCTACAATAAACTAGAGTTGCTTAAACGTTTGGCGATATGATTGACTACGATCAACAAGACTGAATTGATCAATGAGTTAAATAAGCCGACTGCCGCAGCAAAACTGTACTGCGCATCTAACAGCCCTTGCTGGTAAACAAAGGTCGCAATCACATTCGAGGATTGCATATTCAAAGGATTCTGCATCAAGATGATTTTTTCAAACCCAACTGACATCAAGCTGCCGAAGCTCATGATCAATAAGATCACCATCGTGGGCATGATCGTTGGAATATTGATATACCAAACGCGTTGCAGACGAGAAGCGCCATCGATCGTTGCCGCTTCGTGCAGTTGCGTATCAACTCCAGATAGGGCTGCCAGATAAATCACAGACCCCCATCCCGTTCCTTGCCAAACGCCCGACAGTACATAAATCGTTTTAAACCAGCGGGGATTGGTCATAAAGCTGATCCGCTCGAAACCCAAAAATTCTAATAGGTGATTGATGATCCCTGTTGAGGGAGATAAAAAAGCAATGACCATACCAACCATGACCACCACAGCAATAAAGTTTGGAGCATACGTGACTGTTTGGGTAATTTTTTTAAACGGGCCGTCTTTGATCTCATTCAAAGCCAATGCCAGGATGATCGGCAGCGGAAAACCGACAACCAATGAATAGATACTGATTCCTAAAGTATTTTTGATGAGTTCCCAAAAATAATAGGAATCGAAGAAACGTTGAAAATGTTTAAACCCAACCCAAGGACTGCCCATAATCCCTAATGAAGGCATATAATCCTTGAATGCAATAATGATTCCATACATCGGTCCATACGAGAAAATCAAAATAATCAAAAACGCTGGCAACACAAACAAGTACAATTGCCGATTTTTCTTGATCTTCATTTTTATATCTTGTTTCTTTGTTTTAGGTACTGAAACGGTTTGTCTGATTGGCGCTGTTTCCATTCTTCCTCCTCCTTGCTTGGTGTTAGCCTTATCATGAATTGTATTCGCTTTCAAATCAATGTGTATTTTTTTCCCTATGTGTCGAAACGCGAATCCCAACTGCCCCAACGTTCGGGTGACTGATATCCGACCATAAGAGATACGGTTCATCCGCATTTTTATAGACTGGTAACGGTTTTTTAGTGGCTAGATCAATTAGCTCGTCTTCTTCAGTTGCTCCGATCTCTGTTAAAGGAATCTGTTCGCAAGCGACTGCAGCGATACTGCGAAATGCAAAATGAGCCTTGCCGTCTTTTTGATAGGTCAAATACCATTCATTTTTCCAAGCTGTTGGTCTTGCCCGCGTTTCATAGATGCCTTCACCATATAGCGCCAACCAATGGCCGATTTCTTCTAAGCGTTGGGTCTCTTCGAATGTAAATTCGCCATCAGGTGTTGGTCCGACGCCTAAAATCAAATTCCCCCCTTTACTGACTACATCAATCAAGGTTTCCAGCAGTTCTTGGCTGCTCTTAAAAGTATCATTCGGCACATAGCCCCAATCATTTCCAATCGGGATATTGCTTTCCCAAACTTTTTTAGGAATTTCTGCTAATGCAGGAATTTTGCGTTCTGGTGTCACATAATTTTCATGACGGCCCCCCATCATCCGATCAACGATGATCAATTCCGGCTGTTTCTCACGCGCAATCTCAGCTAAACGATCCATTTGTAGGTCTTCTTTGCCTTGTCCGCACCAACCGGCATCTAACCAAAGAAAATCGACTTTTCCGTAATTGGAGGTAATCTCCGCAATCTGGCGATGCACAAACGACACATAGCGTGCCCAAATTTCTGGATGAAGATGGGTATCGTAACTGGCATGACGGCCTTTGACGGTATCATCATCCAACCAGTAAAAAGGAGAATACCAGTCAGCTTTAGAATAATAGGCTCCTGTGGCGATCCCTGCTTCTCGAAATGCCGTAAACACTTCTTGCAATATGTCGCGTTTAAAGGGACTTAATTTCCCGCCGATTTTAAACTCTGATTCCATTGTATTGAACATCGAAAACCCATCATGATGCTTTGTTGTGAATAAACAGTACTTAAACCCTGCATCCTTACAGATTTTTGCCCATTTGCGGGTATCCAGCTTCTTCGGTTCAAACTGATTGATCAACTGCCAATAATCCAAACGCAGTGCTTCGATGGTTTCTCGATAAGGGTGGTTTTCTCTAGCCCATTCATCTTTTTCAGATAATTGCCAAGACTCAACGATCCCCGCTTCGGCATACAGCCCATAATGGAAGATTACTCCGAATTTCAAGTCTTGAAACCATTCCAGACGTTGCTTGAGCATTTCTGTTTCTGGGACTAGTTCTTCTTGAATGTTCCCTTTGGCTTCTTCAATATCACCGCGAATATTTGTCATTCATTTGCACTCCTTTCTTTGTTCTAAATGTAAGCGAAAAAAATGTCCTATAACAATATGTAAGTTTTTTCGCTATGTTAAAACGAACAACTTCGTCTATAAAAGGTGCAAGGAATAAAGCTTGATTTCGATGAACGTTTTTGGAGAAATGTAGCGTTTCAAATACATTTGCTGTGTTTTTCTTGTTTTCGATGTGTGATTTTTCCATTTACTCCCACTGGCTATATATCAATGATACGATTAGAACAACAAATAAAGCGGATACAACAAAACTTGTATCCGTAAGAAAGTGAGGGGCTTATGAAACAAACGAATGGTATTTATCATGTTTCCTATCAAGTCGGCGATTGGTTACTTCATTGCCTGAAGTTGCAGTTACTCTGGTTTTATTGGGTATTTCGATACGGGATATTTTTAGGTATTTTTCCTGCCACCGCTACGATTATCCAAGCTTTTTTCGATAGCTTCCAAAAAAAGGAACGACCAGCGTCTTTGAAGACTTGGTTCAAAACTATCGTGAAAAAAAATTTCCGTCGTGCCAATCAATTAGGCGCCATGCAAGCGGGTTTGTTGTTGTTCTTATGGTTGGAATTACGTATCTCTAGTACTTTTATCCAAAATAGCTTGATTCACTTTTTTTTGCTGCTGCTATTTATCAGTGCCCTTTTGATCAGCTTGTACCTTCTGCCGGTCTATTTGCGTTATGATTTGACGCTTCTTCACTATTTTAAACAAGCAATATTACTAATGGTTATCAGTGTTCCCCAAACAATTGCGATGATTTTGGGAATCTTAGTGACTACTATCATTTTGACTTTTTTGCCAATCTTATTAGTCATCGGCTTTGTTCCCTTTTTCCTATTCCCCAGTAGCTGGTTCTCTTTTCAAGCGATTCAGCGCTCGGAATCACTGATGAAAGAAGGACGCTCGTGATGAAGGACATTTTTATCCAAAGTAATGAAAACCTCGATGATTTTTTTAGTCACGCACTGCAAGAACTAGAATTGAGGGAAACGCCGAATGGTCATCCCTTGCGCTTGATTCATCGACCCGGTTCCCTGAAAATTTGCCACGGCCCACTAGAAACGATCATTTACTATCAAGAAAAAGCGCATTTGTTTCGGGCATTAACTTTATGGGTGCATGAAGATCGCCCAGTCTATGTCTTAGAAGAACAGCCGCATTTTGAAGCAATTGGACCAATGATCGATCTGTCCCGCAATGCGGTGATGACCGTCAAAAAGCTGGAACGGTTCATTTTATTAACAAGTAAGATGGGCCTCAATCGCCTCATGCTCTATATGGAAGATACTTATGAAATTCCTGAGTACCCTTATTTCGGACATTTGCGCGGTCGTTATACCCAAGTAGAATTAAAGGCTCTAGATACCTATGCCCAAGCCGTAGGAGTAACTTTGATTCCAGCGATTCAAACATTGGCACATTTGACGAATCCTTTAAAGTGGCAGTTCGCTGGAAATATTCGGGACACAGAAGATATTCTACTGGTGGGAGAAGAAGAAACGTATACTTTTTTGGAAGCAGCGATCCGTTCGATCCGTTCGTGTTTTGCAACTGATCAACTGCACATCGGTATGGATGAAGCACACCAATTGGGGAAAGGAAAGTATTTAGAAATACACGGGTTACAAGACCGGTTCACGATTATGGCCGCACACCTAAAGCAGGTAGCTGCGCTTTGTCGAAACATAGGTTTTGAGCCGATGATGTGGAGCGATATGTTTTTTAGAATCGGTGCGCCTACGGGTGATTACTACGATTCAGACGTGTGTTTTCCGACAGAATTATTTGCTGACCTTCCTGCGGTCAAAATGGTTTACTGGGATTATTATCATCATGATCATGCCTCTTATCAGCGAATGTTTGCGAAACACCGGGAATTAAAACAGCCGATCGTCTTTGCTGGAGGTATCTGGACGTGGAACGGTTTGGCGCCGAACTACGGCAAAAGTTTCGCCACTATGCGTCACGCCTTGCAAGCCGCCAAAGAAAACGATGTCCAAGAAGTCTATGCCACACTTTGGGGCGACGATGGAGCTGAAACACCAGTGATTGCTGCGCTACTAGGTTTGCAATATTTCAGTGAAGCGCAGTTTGGAAACGACCTTTCGTTAGAGAATTTAACTAAAAAATTTCAGCTTTTTCACCAGTCAATAGCCAACGACTTTTTACTGCTTGATCGCTTTGATCAAACTGCAGGTGTGCAAAAAAACAATCCTCACGGAGAAAACCCCAGCAAGCTGTTGCTCTACCAAGACTTGCTGTATGGCTTGTATCAAGAAAATTTAACTGATCTTTCTTTAGCATCCCACTATCAAACATTGGCTCAAGAGTTGGCTGCTGTGAAAGCAACACGGGACACACAAACGATGTTTGCCTTTTATCAGCAGCTGGCTGATGTTTTGTCACAAAAAGCCTGTATTACCAACCAGATCACCAGTGCCTATAAAAGCAAGGATCGCACCGGACTGCACCAAACAGTAGATGCGCTCAGTGTCTATAAATCCGCCTTGCAATCCCTTTATGAAGCCCATCGTCAAGTCTGGTTTGACTGGAATCGACCTTTCGGTTTTGAAATTATCGATCTGCGATACGGCGCCTTGCTGATGCGCTGCGACACGACACTTTGGCGGCTTACTGCCTTCTTGGACGGGGAGCTCGATACGTTGGAAGAATTGACTCAACCGTCCTTACCAATGGTGACCCCTTTCAGCGGCAGTACTTCTGTGGGTCGCAATTTATTTCATGGAATCTATAGTGCGGGGAAAATTTCTGATGTTTAAAAGAAGGAGTGAGAACTTATGAAAACATCCTTGCTGCGCCGAACCGTCATCGTGAGTCTGCTGGCTATTGTTAGCCTATTCTTTCTCTATTTTCTAACAACCGGTTCTTCTGCTCCAGTTCATGCCCAACCTTCAGAAAAACTGGAGATGACAGGCAATATTACAAATCAAGCAGCGGCGGAGGCGTGTTTGGCAGTGCTGAAAGAAAATTTACAAGCAGCCTCTGACCAAGACGCGACAGCCTATGCCGCAACGCTAGTGGCAGCGGCACGAGCAGAGACGACCCAAGAATTAGCTGATTTTTTTGCAGAAGAACAGCTGCAGCACACGCTGCTTTCTTTTGAAGTTGTTAAACAAGAGACAGGATCCATGCTGGTCGCGGCTCAACAGAAAACGATCAGCCCAAAAGACTCTTCTTACCGTGACCACATCACAGAGGCTTACCATACCTTTGTCAAGGAAGCAGATGGCTGGAAAATTCAAGAAACAGTCATGACGAATACAGAATTTCTTTAAGTGATTGAAAAAGGAGTTATTTTTAATGAGAACGTATAAAAATTGGCCTGCCGACTACCCTGATCCAAACTGGTTCCTCCATGATCGGTTTGGCTTATTCATCCATTTCGGCCTATTCAGTATTGGCGCTCGACACGAATGGTTTATGACGACAGAAAAAATTGAACCCACCACCTATCGCGAGAACTATTTTTCTCAGTTTGATCCTGATCTTTTCAATGCAGAGGAATGGGCTCAAACCGCAAAGAAGGCCGGTTTTCAATACATGGTCTTCACGACGAAACATCATGAAGGCTTTGCCCTTTGGGATACCGCTCTCAGCGAATACAAAGTGACCAATACCCCCTTCAAGCGTGACCTCTTAGCAGAACTGCTGCCGGCATTTCGTAAGGTCGGCATTAAGATTGGGCTGTATCATTCGCTGATCGATTGGTATCATCCAGATTTCACGCTCGACGGCCTGCATCCGCAACGAGAGACTATTCAAGCCCGTCAGACGAATAACCAGCGTGACATGCGCCGCTATCAAGATTTTTTAGCTGGTCAAGTCACTGAACTACTGACTAACTATGGAACCATCGATTATATGTGGTTTGATTTTCCATATAGTCATCGAGATTGGGGATGGTCTAAAGGCAAAGGTGCCGCCGATTGGGATAGTAAGCGGATCGAAGAAATTTGTCGAAACCTGCAGCCGAACATGCTGCTGAATGACCGTCTGGATTTGGGCCGAGGGATTACCACCCCTGAGCAATTCCAACCAGACAAACCATTAGAAGCGGATGGATTGCCTTTGATATGGGAAGCGTGCCAAACGATGTACGAAACGTGGGGCTATGATCGTGATGCTCAGCACTGGAAATCCAGTGAAATGATGACCAAAATGCTGATTGACACAGTGGCAAAAGATGGGAACTTTCTTTTAAATATCGGCCCAAATGCTCGTGGAGAAATCAGCTTACCAACTCGCAGCCATTTAGAAGCCATCGGTTCATGGATGCATTATCATCAACAAGCGATTATCGGCTGTGGTGCCAGCTCTTTTCAACCGCCTATTGACAGTCGTTACACCCAAAACGGGAATAAACTTTACTTGCACCTCTTTTCTTATCCATACAAATCCTTGCATCTTCCAGGGCTTGCAGGACGCGTAAAGCATATCCGTTTCTTACATGATGGCTCCGAATTGTTTTACCGAGGATTTGATCCCGAGGAAGTGCTAACTTCAACGGAAGCCATCATCAACAAAGAGGACCTTGTTCTCAGCTTACCCGTCTGCCCACCAGATGTGTTGGTACCAGTGGTCGAGATCACTTTAAGAGAAATGTAAGCACCCGTTGCACTGTCCTAAATGAAGAATTTATTTATATAAAGACGTTGCCCTTACTTTCTTTACAAAAAAATGACTAGAAGCGGATCGCTTTTAGTCATTTTTTATGGCTATTTGTTCAAGAACTCCTACAAATTTGCCTATACGAAAGTAGCCAACCAGCTTGTTGAACAGGTGATGAGAACATCCAAACGAGTTGCGTGCTTAATCCATTCTTAACGGTACTTACCACAGGAGGTTCAAAGTTCCTTAGACAAATAAAGAACAAGATCGTCATTGTTGCAGCAAGGCGCATTCATCGCACAATTCTGATTATTGAACCAAACACCAGATCCATCTGGAATATAGCCTTGTTTTACATACAGTCTCTGGGCCGATCCATAACCATTATGCAGGCCTACCCCCAATGTCACCACGGCAGCTATTTCTCGTGCCTTTTCTTCGGCTGCTTTTAAAAGCTGACTGCCTACCCCTTGATTTTGATAGGATTCAAAAACATTAAAATCCACAATTTCTGGATACAAGCCTTTAAATGGTCCGTGCTTTGCTAGAGGGATCATGGTCAAATACCCGGCAGTTTTGTTGTTTATTTTGGCAAGCAAAACGTATCTCTCCCCCGCTTCTTGCTCGTTTAAATAATCAATCAAGAGCTGCTTACGAGAAGGCCACCCTTGCTTTAAAAACATTTGATCCATTTCAAGGATATCTTTTCTCTTCAACGGTTGAATATCTATGATCACTTATTTGCTCCCTTTCTCCCCCTCACTCGGGGCTATGTTCATTCTATACAGTGTGTCGCTGGCATTGATTTGCCTTATCGTTAAACTTATTCATCATAAAAAATAATAGGGATTATCAGGGATTGCTGCTTCACCCAATTCCTCTAGCAATCAGCTGAATGTCGCTTCCCACCCATCATAGAGCTTTTGAACTGTCTCTTTTGGCCGATTGGGTTCATTATAAACTTTTTGGCTAATGGCCGCTTGGAGCCAAAAAATCGCTTGGATCACTTCACGACTGGTCTGGGCCTCAGGTACATCCGCCCAGACGGATAAAGCGATCGCCTGTGTTTGGGCAAGCTGTTCCTGTGCAACTTGTTGTCCATTGGCAAACGTCGTCAACTGGAATTCATTGCTGATTTTTTCGTAGGTTGGATAAGTATAGCCTGCCGCTTCTCCTAAGACATAATAGAAAAAATTATCATTGTGATTGATCATGGTATAGCCTTTTTCAAAAAAGACATCTGCCGGCGCCATATTCTGGTTCCACCGGGTCCAATAGGAGATTTGGCAATTCTCCGTCAACGTTGTCTGCTCTTGGCGATTCAAGCGGTAAAAACCATCATTCCAGACCCGCACAACAAAGCCGAGACTTTCAACAAAGGCCGTTAGCTCATTGACATAATCAATAAAAACTTCGATTCCGCTAGCTTTTTCCCCATAGCGCTCGCGGGCTGCTTCGATCATTTGCGGAAAGTTTTCTAAATGATCAAAATCAATAAACTCATCGGCACCAATATGAAAATAGGTGCTGTCTTCAAACAGTTGCGCATATTCCCGATAAACTTCCTGAATAAAAGCTACCGCTTCTGAATCCAAAATGTTCAGTGCTCGTTCATCACGCGTGCCATCAGCTGTCGGTAATTGCCACTCGGGCTTTTGAGCCAATACTTGCCGCAAATGACCAGGAGAATCAAAATCAGGGATAATGGCAATTGAATGGTTTTGAGCATACGCAATCAATTCACGAATTTCCTGCTTGGTCAAATATTCTTCCGAAACGATTTCTGGAAATTGCTGGGATTCAATCCGAAAGCCTTCGTTTTCCGAAAAATGAAGCTGCAGATGCGTAAATTGGAAGCAAGCCATACTGCGGACGATTGCTTTCAAATCAGTTAGAGAATAAAATTTGCGCCCGATATCGATCATCAGACAGCGTTCTTTAAGCGCTGCTAGATAGCTTTTCTGTGCTAATTGACCTGTCGCTTGATCTCGGCCATATTTGGTTAACGCGTAAAAGACGTGTTCTGGCGAGGACACACTGATTGTTTGGGTTTCAAATCGAAAATCAGCATCCAGCTGCGGATCGACCACTATTTGCGGGAGCGGTTCCTTCGCCGACTGCCAACCTATCTCCTCAAAAAAGACGGCAGCTCGTTGCTGAGCTTCTTTCAAATCAACTGGTTTATTCATCTCATTCTTCCTCTTACTTTCAATAATTTACGTTCAATAATTTCTCATTTTTTGGTTCATTTCACGGTATTGCCCTGGGGTCACACCCACTAATTTTCGGAACTTTCTCGTATAGTTGGAAACATCATAATACCCATTGTTACGAATAATTTCTTTGATTGGCAAATCTGTTTCAATCAGTTCTTCTTTGATTTTTTTCAGCCGTAATTCTTGAATATATTTGGAGAAGGTTTTGCCACTTTCTTTTTTTACAAAACGGCTGACATAAGAGACAGATACACCTACTTCCTCTGCCACCGATTCTAGCGATAGCTGAGAGGAATGATAATTTTCTTGAATAAAACTGAAGATTTTCTCATTCATTTCCGACTCGTCATCCAGCGGCTGTTTCTGCACCTTTGTACAAATCTGCTGGGCAATCGTTAACAAGGCCGTCTGCAATTGGTTCAAGCTGTTGAAATCGGCACTTTCAGAAGCAGTATGCAGTACCTCTGCCCCCACCAATTCACCGCCGACTTGCGCGATCGTATTCAACAAGTAGTAGCCGTACATTTTTTGGACACGAGGAGAAGTCTGTTTGCTCTCGCCTTCTTCAATCAAACGTTGGATCGTTTCACTGGCAATTTCAATATTTCCTTGATTCAAGGCTTGGATCAATTTTAATTTTTGATTGTCTGGATAATTGATCGGTAAATGTTTGGTCTCTTGGGAAAGCTCCGCATAGTAGCTGATTTGCTTCCCTTGACTTCCTTGATTTTCCAGTGCCGCCAATCCTTCGATATACGATTCATTAATAGCCGTTAGTTGATCCACCGTCATCCCGACACCCATTGCGGGTGTTAGGGAGATCGCTTGGGTAATTTTTTCCGCGATAGCATCTACAATTTCTTTTTGTTCTTTGCCATCAACAAAGCCAACGGTCAATGCCAGCATTTCTGTGGACAAAATTTCAGTGGCATATGCCGTATAATCAGCTTCTTTGATTTCTTCGATATAATCAATTAAAAATTTCTTATCCCCTTGCTTGGCTTTGGTATCAACAGTTTTCGTATCAATGGCGATCACAAAATAATTCGACTTAGGAAAACAAACATGGACAGCTTCCAAAAGCAGAGCCAATTCTTGTTCTGAACGGAAACGTCCACTCATTAATTTGCGCAATACTTGTTCTCTCGCATGGGGTGTTTGTAAACGAACTTCCTGATGCAGTTCTTGGTGCTCTACCAAAAATGCCGCAAGCGTATTATGGACATCATCCATCGAATGAAGAGTCATTTTTGGATCACGATGAAACTCCTGAACCAGATTTTCTATTTTGCGAATCGGCCGATAACTGCGTAAACCAAGCATCACGACTGCGGTGATACCCGTAAACAATATGGCGATAAATACTAGGACGAACTGTTCTTGCACACGGTTGACTGAAGCCAATGCTTGATTCGGATTGGCGACAGCTACGACCGAAATATTCAATTCTTTGTTGGCAATCGCTTGAACAAAATACGTCGATTGTTCAAACCGCATTCGTCCTGTTTGAATGCCTTTTTTCATTCGCTCAGGATGATTTAAAAAGCGTGCTAACTCATCATTGGTGGTACTGGCTAATAACTGATACTCATCATTGATGATATAGGTATTGCTGAGCCCATCACTATTGCTTAAATCAAGGATTCTCTTCAAATTGTTTTCTTTGATTTCGTAGATTGCTGCGCCGTAAACGGTCATTTCTTCACTTTGAATTGGAACGATATAAAAGAAACGCGAATATCGCTGTTCTCCACCAGCACCTTCCAATGTCAGTAACGTCGGCGCTGGAGAGTCCAATTGTGCGACCAATTGAACTTGGTCCATATCGTTTTTTGGCAGTACCTTATTCAAGAATGTGTCGACTGACAGTGAGCCAACGGTTGAATAAAGGGTCGCCGGAGCTTCTTTATAATATAAATAGACTTCTTCGACTAGATCGTTAGTGATTTTATATGTCTGCATCGCTTCTTTTGCTTCTTTAGTCAAGTAAGGATGCTGTAGGTATTTCAATGAAACAACATGATCATTGGTCATTTTTTGGGTCAGATAATTCAATTGAATAAATGTATTTTCTAATGAATATTTCAATTGGATCAATTGATTTCTGGCCGTCAGCAGTACTTGTTCATTGATACTTTTGACAGAGGTATCATACCAAATCCATGACACGGCTAAAAAAGGCACTAAAAACACGATTAAATAAGAGCTGATGGCACGAATGATTCCCCTAAATAGTTTTTGACGATTCTGTTCCGTGTACTTTCTCACTTGCATCACCTATTCTCTGTTATTTCAAAAGCTCAAAAACGCTTTCATTTATCGGTACTTATTTAGGAGAAAAGAATGTATGATACTCTAATAAAATACGCTTTATTTTAATAAAAAACAATGCTTTTTTACAAGTTAGCTATCAGGCTTGTATTTTCTTAACCAGTTATAACAAGCGCCTAATAAATTTGATTCATTGCCAAAACGACAGGCACAAATGTTTGGCACGATAACAGTACTTGGAATCTGTTCAGCAATCACAGCCAATCGTGCGTTTACTTGAGGGATCAAGAAACGGCTAGCACTGATTCCACCACCAATCAAGATAATTTCCGGATCAATCATGTACTGTAGGCTATAGCAAGCTGCCGCCAGCTTATCGACAAAATCAGCGACCATTGGCAGACATCGCGGATCTTGTTCTTGAACCAGTGTATCAATGCGCTGCCCATTGATTGTGGGATCTCCGATACGCTCTGCTGTTTCTTCCACAAGAGTTCTGGTTGACCCTGCGATGCTCCAAAGTTCCCAATCCTTCGTTTCGGTCGGAAAAAGCATATAGCCAAACTCTCCTGCTAGTAAGTGTTTGCCGCGAACCAATTGATGGTTAATCATTAAGCCACCGCCAACGGATGTACCTAGGACAATTGTCGCAAAGGACGCACAATTTTGAGCGTGACCTAACCACTTTTCTGCCAATAACGCACAGTTGCCATCATTTTCGGCAGCCACTGGACATTGGTATGTGCTTCGCAAATGCCTAACCAGTCTTTTGCCAAATCCTTCATACAAAGGTGATGTCATCCCGATTTCTTGGCTTCGTGGATCAACCAGTCCCGTTGAGCTAATAGCAATACCATCAAATGTTGCAGCATAGAATGCATCGATGTGTCGACATATGCGTTGCATGACTGTGGCATATTCCTTGTTCATAGGAAATTGAGTCAATTGTCTGCGTTCCCCTTGACTATTCACTAACCCACATTTAATAGCAGTACCGCCAATATCAATTGCTAAAATCCACATTTTCTTGACCTCACAAGGCTTTCTTTTATCTTGCATTTAGTATACGCAACCAATGTTTTCGGCGACCATATGTATTTCTTGCAACAGTGTGTCAAATCCGCCCAAGCCATAAAAAACCCCGCAACGAAAGATATCTTGCATTTAGAAAGAATATACGTTGTACAGAAAGTGATAGCTTATCTGCTTATTTTTAAAACACTAAAAAGATCAGGTTTAACGCTCAGCTTCACAAAACTGTTCATCCTGCAAAGCAAAAAAGAAATCCATTAGATACGGTGCCTGAGAATTTTGTCAGCAAAGGAAACAGCTACCCATTTTTTGAGATAAGCTATCTAGTTTATAAAACAAAAAACCGTCACGCATAAGACATCCTCTCATGCGTGATCGGCATTCTACTTAGTCATTGCTTTTTAGAAATAGATCGAGCGATTTTTTAAAACTTAGTTGCTGACTCTGGGTGTCACAACAGAAAATCTATTAGCAATAAACTAACTTTGTTCTGTTCTTACACTCTGGTCACTCATTGCTCATTTGAGTCATAAAACCTCAATAAACGCTTGTGCTCGTTCAATACAGTCCCTGCTCCAAATAATCCACCAACGGACCCAAGTACTTTTTATCTGTCCAATCACAATCTTGTCCGTTGGCTTCCATGAGTGCCTTCGTCTGTGGGTCATAGGTGTGCGGCGCTTTCTTAGCCGCAGCTTTTCTTAACATTTTCACTAAGTTTCGTTCAAAGAAATTCATTTTGCTTTCCTGCCATTGTCCTCTGCCGTAAAAAAGGGGGATGTCTTTTAGCGAACCCGTGAGATTCTGTTCTCTGAGTTTTTTCACAACATCTTCTTCAGGAGCAGAGGCTCCCGCACAAAAGATAAGTATCTCTTTGTCTTTTAGCTGGTTGGTATTCTTTTTTAAAAAGGACAGTCCAGCAATACCCGATGCATAGATTCCCCCACAGAAGATAATTGTGTCATAATCCATTACTTCAGCTATTTTCGCTTTTGGGGTTTCTAGGCTGGAAAAACCTGTTGCATCTTGAAGCCAGTGGACATACTTTTTGACAGCGCCGTATTTCGATTGATAAACAATCATGCCGTTTTTCATGGGGGAACTCCTCTCTGCAGTTAGGACTGCACCTTATGGTTTTGTGCCAGCTATTGCTTGTTCTAAAAACGTTTCGTACGCTTTTTCCTGTTGTGCATAGATTTCATCTAGTGGAATACCAGGTGTCGTTACTGAGAAAATCGTACCGATTCCGATCGTGTAAATGAGCATATGCATGTGTAGCTGTTTGGCGGTTTCTATACTGATAGTCAAATCGGCGGCAATCCTTTGGGCTACTTGAGGATTCGTCTCCAACTGATACAGATCTTCTAATGACGAAACATTCGCTCTTTTTTGTAAGACAAAAATACTCAAAATATGGGGTTCTTCTTTCGCCAATTGCAAATAC
Organism: Enterococcus sp. DIV1368d; assembly: GCF_050542975.1. NCBI lineage: Bacteria > Bacillati > Bacillota > Bacilli > Lactobacillales > Enterococcaceae > Enterococcus > Enterococcus sp. DIV1368d. The sequence continues at coordinate 3,098,084 of NZ_CP172939.1, forward strand.
GCGTGTCCGGTACTGCGAAACAGATCCTGGGGGTCGCTATGGGCTTCTAGATACGCTTGTAAAAATTGCCGTGCTTTCTGCTCTACCTCTGTTCGCAGGCCCTCCATATTGGTGCAGTAACTATAGATGGGCTGGACTGAACAGCCTAACTTCTCGGCAATGTTCTTGACGATCACGTGCTCCATACCGCCTTTTCGTGCAATCTCAAAGGCGGCATCAACCACCATTTCCTTTGTTATTCGTTGTTTCGGCATTCATTGCCCTCCCTAAGCACAAGTTCCGTTATATAAACTCTTTATATAAATCGATTATATTATTTAGTTCCTTCGAAGTCAATTGGGTCCAGGCCACTATCCCTCGCTCTTTCTATTGAATAAAGAGTTGTCTATTTCTCAAAAATCATCGTTCATAGGTTGTAAATCTTCCGTTACTTTCCAATGATTGCTGGCTCTTTTATCCGCATAAAAAAGGTACAGCCCACAGAAAAAGGCTGTACCGTAGATAATACGTATGGGCTCTTTTACACTCGAAGCTGCTACACTTCTGGGGTGTCCTCTGGTGGCGCTTCGGGGATCGGTTCTTCCTCTTCATACAAGGAGGAAACCCGCGTATACCATTCAAACACATGGGTAATGACCACTTTAGCTGCCGCATACACAGGAATCCCTAAAATGACCCCAACAAGGCCAAACAGTTTTCCTGAAGTCAAGAGGACTAACAGGATCGTGACAGGATGAATCGACAACTCGTTTCCTAGAACTAATGGCGAAATCAAGCGGCCTTCAATGGTCTGCTCAATGACAAAGACGATCAGCACTTGGATCAGTAACACGGGTCCACCGACGATTCCTAAAAAGACCGCAGGGATCATGGCCAAAAAAGATCCTAAATAAGGGATTAAATTTAGAAATCCCGCTGCAATCCCCAGTGTGATGGCATAATCTAAGCCAATGATACTAAACCCGATCATAAACATCACTGCGACCGCAAACGCCACCGTCAGTTGTCCCCGAATATAGGAGGATACTTGATCGTTCATCTCTTTTAAGACGACCAGTGATGGCTGGCGCATTTTGGTTGGCAGAAATTTAACAAAATAAGGGGCTAGTTTACGGCCATCTTTCAGTAGGTAGAACAAAATAAATGGCATGGTAATGACCGCTAAAACGATCGTTGCAACGGCGCCGAAGAAACTGCCTAGATTTTGAATCGTGCTGCGGGAAAGGTTTTGGACGATATCCGTCAAAGAAGAAATCAGCTTCTCATTGGAGGCTTCGATCTGCTCTTGGACTTGCGAGAAGATTGGATCAGAGAGAATCTCATTCACCTTATTCTCGATGATCGTCAAGTAGCCTGGCAAATTATCCGCAAAGCTCATGGATTGCTCTTGGATCTTAGGGATGATCACCACCACACCCCAGACGATCAGACCAACCACTAAAATAAAGAGACCAAAAATACTGTAGATTCGTTTGATTCCCTTGCGTTCTAAGTAGTCGACGGTGGGGTTCATCAAGTAATACAAGATCCCCGCCAAAATGATTGGCAATCCGACGATGGCTAAAAATTGCCAGACGGGTTCAAACAAATACGACACTTTCGTAAAGAGCAGCAAAATCAAGAGAATCAATAAAATGACCAGCAAGCTGGTCACTGCTTGATTGTTTAAAAACCATTTCCAAAACCAGGAATGCGGCTTTTTCTGCGTTTCTTTCATGACATTCTTTGCCTCCTAGTCGTACGTCACCTGCATGCCGACTTCTAGTTTCGGCAGAACAGTTGGCGTTAAATAAATCGCACTTGAAAGCTGATCTTCAGCCGGCACTTCGTCAAAGACAAAGGTCACATGCTGGATCGTTTGCAGGATTTGGTTTACGACCGTCCCTACATATTGGACTTGATAGGTCTGATCACCAAAAGTGATCTGGTCCCCTTTTGTGACGACTAACGCTTGCGAATCAGGAATCGTTTGAATGACTGAATATTCTCGCAGTGTGTCGGTCGCTTCTTCCCCAAAAAAGATGATCATTCTTTCTTGCGAATCGATCGCTTGTGGACCGATTTCTTTGATCGTCCCTTTTTTCATATGACAAACTCCCCTTTCTATCTTCTTGTTTATTATAACATAAAGAGTTTTTCTACCCGCCCAAAACCGCATTCTATGGTAGAATTAAATAGGAATGAAACTATTAGGAGGTTTTTTTATGTTGCAAACGATTTATTTAGGTACGTACACTCGTCGCGAAAGTAAAGGGATCTATTCGATCGCTTTAGATACGGAAAAAGGAACACTGACCGATTTGACCTTATGCGCGGAAGAAAAAAGTCCGACTTATCTTGCCCGCAGTAAAAAAGAAGCAGTTTACAGCGTCACAGAAGTAGATGGCAACGGCGGCGCAGCTGCTTATACCCCAGACTTTACCTTGCTGAATACCGCAACGGAAGAAGGCGCACCACTTTGCTATGTAGCAGTTGATGAAACCCGTCAGCTTTTATATGGTGCCAACTACCATAAAGGTGAAGTGAATGTTTATAAAATTCTAGAGGATGGCAGCATCGAAGCAACGGACAGCATCTACCATGATGAACCCGTCGGCTCTCATGAAAACCAAGACAAACCTCATGTCCACTATACTGACTTAACACCAGACCAACGTTTAGCAGTTTGTGACCTTGGAACAGACCGGGTATATACTTATGATATTTCAGAAGATGGCAAACTGACAGAAGTTGCCGTTTACGTGGCAGAAGACGGAACTGGTCCACGTCATTTGGTCTTCCATCCAAATAACCAATACGCTTACTTAGTGGGCGAATTAGACAGCTCATTGACTGTTTTACGCTACAATGAAGCAGATGGCAGTTTTGAGAAAATCCAAAAGGTGCCAACGATCCCTGCGGACTTTACGGATTTCAACAGTGGCGCTGCGGTACGTATCTCGAACGATGGCCGTTTTGTTTACAGCTCAAATCGCGGCCATAATTCAATCGCTGTTTTTGAAGTAACCGATGAAGGCGCTGGCCTGACTTTTGTTCAATCAATCTCGACTGAAGGCGACTTCCCTCGCGATTTCGATTTGGACCCGACAAACGATTATCTCGTTTGTGCCAACCAAAATTCTGATAACCTAACGTTATACAAACGCGATGAAGCCACTGGCAAATTGACTGTCTTAGAAAAAGACATCTACGCACCAGAATGTGTCTGCGTCTTATTCAAAAAATAAAGTTTTGGAGGATTCCCCCATGTTTGATAAAACACCAAAGGAACTTGTGCTCAAAGATTTTTCTAATATCTACAATAAATGTCAATCAACCTTTGAACTAGTGACGAGCCGCAAATACAATGAATCATTGGTCCTATTAACGACTGCAGAAACGTATGCGATCGCTGAAAAAGCCTATATTCGCTGCGATACTGCCAAAGAGCTGCAAACAGCGGAAGTCATTGCTTTCTTTGATGCTTTTGAGATCTATTATTTTGAATTAAAACAAGTCCTTTTTCATGATGACGATGATTTTGTTTCTTTAAAAAATCGTTTAGAAAAAATGAAAGACACTTACGAAGCATTGACAGCCTCATTTCATTTGTTATGATGAAATCAAATCAAATGTGAAAAAGGTGACGTTATGAACCAAGAACAAGTGTTGGATCGTTTACGAGAAGAATTGGCCATGCCGTTTTTCGAAGCAAAACTAGAAGACAAAGAGTATTCCGAAGAAGACTATCAACAAGTCAAAGCGGATTTGGTAAAATACTTTGATGACTATGTACGCAATGTAGAAAATTAAGAAACAGCCTGCGATGCTTCCTTCATCGCAGGCTGTTTTACTGTTATAACGTCACTAGAAAGTTTTGATTCGTCGTAGCTTCGATTTGAGGATGCTGTTTTAAATAGTCAGCAATCAGTTCCGTCATATCGACTTGAATCTCACGAACGATTTTTTCGGCAGAAAACATGGCGTAGTTGCCGCCACCTACTGCACGGTATTGGTTAATGACGATCTCTAATTCTTGATCCATCGCAATGGCTTTTTCTTCAAAGTCCAAGCGGGTGATTCGCTGACCGACGGGTTGACTAAGATCGATCGTATACTCGATGCCTTCATACATATCGTAGTTATAATATTGCGGTTTTGGCTCAATAAAAGCAGGATTGAAGACGATCTGACCGTCAACAACGGCTAAATAATCCGCCGTTTGTTCTAAAGCGGCTTTTAATTCGGCACCTGTTATTTTGACTACAGCTAACGTATTTGGGTAAATATAATTAGTGATCACATCTCGCATCGTGATGGTTGCGCCAAAGCCTTTGCCCTCATTGTTGAAAAGAGCAGTACCAGAAATTTTGGCGCCGCTGGCAGCCATCTGAACACGATTGATAAATTCAATATAAGGGTGCTCTTTCAAGCGTGCCCCCATCGGATCGGTGATTCGCATATCCCCACTGACTTTGCCTAACGGCTGATCTAGCCAGGTTTGTAATTCTTCTTCGATGGGTGCTAACAAAGCCAACGTCTCTTGATCTGGGACAGCATCTGCAACAGGGATCAACGCAGCCGTACTGTTTGTGACATGAACCCCTGTCTGATTTTTTTCAACCGTCAATTCGATGGCGCCGATAAAGCTTCCACGATAACCGGGCTGTACAACGGGGACACCATTGATTTTTGTGGCGATCTCACGGTGCTGGTGTCCTGTGAAGAAGGCATCGATTCCGGAGACTTCCTGCAATAATTGATAGCCCTCATTTTCACCAGTCAATAATTCGGTCGGTTCTCCAGTGACTAAATCACGCTCGAAGCCGCCATGGTAGCTGACGACAACGATATCGGCTTGTTCTCTTAAGTAAGGCACATAGTTTTTCGCTGTCTCAACGATGCTGACAAACTGCATCCCGCGAATCGTCGCAGGCTGTTCCCAATGAGGAATATATGGCGTCACCATTCCTAAGATCGCGATCTTTACCCCTTCTTTTTCAATGATGGTGTAAGCTTGGCCAAAGAATGGTTCTCCCGCTTCATTTAAAATATTCGCTGCGAGTACTGGTGTTTGGTAGCTGGCGATCGCTTCTTGCAAATAAGGCAGACCGTAGTTGAACTCATGATTGCCTAAGACATGGACATCAACGTCCAGGTGGTTGACGACAGCGGTCAATGCGGCAACGGAGTGCTGGCTTTTGGCGATGTAATAGCTTAAGGGCGAGCCTTGGATAAAGTCGCCATTTTCGATCGTTACGACCGGTCCGGTGGCTGCTTGACGTAGCTCTTTCATTTTGGTAGCAATTTTTGCCACGCCGAATCCTTGTTCCGTGTCATCGGCAAAATTGGTTGGATAGACATAGCCATGCATATCGCTCGTTTCTAAAAACGTGATTTTCATTCAAAAGACTCCTTTTACCCTCAATAGACCAAAAGGGCATGCGCATAAGTCGAAAACCCTCGAAAGCTAGCATTTTCTGCTTCCTTGTGTCTTCAAACCTTATGGCACAAACCCTTTTGTCTTTCATTCTCAGGTGTTTCCCTGATTATACCCTATTTTGACGAAGAAATTCAGAATTATTGGTTCCAAGCATCTTCTAATTGTGGTTTTGCGTTTTCAATCAATTGATCGACATCTTGATCTGTATTAGACAAAATGTTTTCCATGATAGAACGCATTTCATTGTAAGCAGGATCAGCATTTTCAATCACTGGGATCGAGAACAATTCTTTGGTTGCATCTTCTAATTTGGCAGCGACTTTTGTTTCAGGATTGTTTTTGTATTCATCGCTTTCCAAAACAGATTCAACAACTGGCATGTAGCCGGTATCGATCGCCCATGTTTTTTGCGCTTCTGGCGAAGTTAAGTATTTCATGTATTCAAAAGCAGCGGTGCGTTGCTCTGGTGTTGCGCTGTTGAACATATACAAGTCAGTTCCTTGTTGCAAGTTGATTGGTTCTGGACGAGCTGCTACGTCGTATTCAAATTTGCCTTCGGTATCTTTTTTAACAAAGCCTTCCCCTGCGATTGAGCCGACATACATTGCGATTTGCTCGTTGGCAAATGGACCAGACAAGTATTTGTCAGAACCAGCGATTCGGAAGTAGCCGTCTTTAACACCATCTAGGTAGTAGTTGATGACTTCTTTTGATTCATCGCTGTCTAATTGCAAGTCTTTGTCAAAATCAACGCCTTGATTTTTCATTGCGATGGCATAGTAGTTGTTTAATGAGTCAAAACCAGCACCTACGACTTCACCGTTTGATTTTTCATAGATTTCTTGAGAAGCTTCTTTTAATTCTTCCAGGTTTGTTGGTACGTCAATACCATACTCGTCTAACATGTCTGCATTGTAAAACAGCATTTCTGTAGATTTGTTGAAAGGAATCCCGTATTGCACGCCGTCGATTTGCGCACCATCTAAAAGGGCACTGCGGATCTCTTCTTGGTCACCCCAACCGATAGTATCATCGTTGATGTATTCGCCAAGGTCAACTAGCATGTCATCTTGGGCAGCATTCCATAACCAACCAGGATATGCTTGGGTGATAGTTGGCAGATCTTTTGGTGAAGGCAAGGTTGAATTCACCTTTGCTTGCAAATCAGGATAGCTTGATTGGTTCTGCAATTCGATCTTGATGTTTGGATTTTCGTCCATGAATTGCTCGGTCAATTTCGTCAATGATTCTTCTTGCGCACCATTCATTGCATGCCAAAAGGTGACAGTCGTATCTTCGCTTAGTTCTGTAACGATTTCATCACTTTCCGTAGAACCAGATGAATCGTTGTTGTTTCCACAAGCCCCTAATACCAATGTCGCGGCTGCAGCTGCTGCAAATGCAAGTTTCTTTGTTTTCATTTTTTCCTCTCCTCTATCACTCTAAAATAATTTTTTCACCGCGTTGCGGCAATATTCTTTCACCATACGGATTCACCAGATTTTCTGGTTTCAGCGTATGGATTGGAACCAATCGTTGGGGCTCGATCCATGCAATGATCTGATCTAAATCAGCTGGTTTCGCATGTCCCGAGTTTGGCAAACGGACAAATTCGATCTCCAGTGCTGCCAATTGATCCAAAAAGACTTGATAAGCTGGATCAAAATCGCCTAACGGCTGCGCATCACTGTGAATATACAAACCACCCGTCTGCAAGTTTTCAAAATGCGCGACTGCTTGCCAAAGGTACTGGCTCGTGTCGGCACATAATGCCTGATAAGAAATGGCGAAGGCTGGATCGAGAGTCGCTGGTACTTGATCATCGATCGTATAGAACGGTACATCTTTATTGAAAATTTCTTTCAACAAAGCAGCTTGCGTCGCCTCTAAAACAACCGTCCGCGGCGCGGCTTCAACAAGCGCCATAAAGCGCTCGACATTGGCTGGATAGCCATTGAAAGTAATTTGTCGTTGGGGATTTTCTTTGACCAAACGCACGAAGGTCTCGATCAATTCTGTTTCACTTTCCACTGTGATCGCTTTGGGGTCCGGTTCTCTTTCTGGAAAGCTGATGCTGACCCCTTCCATCATCAATAGATCCGTGTGTTTGGCTAACTGACAGAATTCTTTGGTACGCTCTGGATGATAGCCATGCAAACGCAAATCACCGGTATAAGCGATAAAATGATCTGGCGTGCGAATCAACAAAGCTGCCGCACCGTACGCATCATGATCGACTGGAATGATCTCGACTTCGATTTCCCCGACCCGAATCACATCATGAGGTTCTAAGCCGATCAATTCACGGACAAAGCTTTTTTCTTCATGAGGAACGGGCAGCAAGAAGTCCCCTTTTTGATTCAACACTTCGAGGATCGCTTTGGTTTCCTTCAAGGTGTACATAGGAATATTTGGGTCTAAAAAGTTGATCATCTTGGAATGGTCCAGATGAGCGTGGGAAAGAAAAACTGCTGTTTCTTGGTATTCTTTCGTTTCGCTTCCTTGGTACGTGTAGTCTAAGCGTGGATCGTAAACATTTTTCAGTTCTGGTATCCAGCGATGCGCAACTAACGTTTGTAATTCTTCATCTGGTAAGGGTGTTTCTGGATGATACTCCGAACCGAAGTCAAAAAAGATATGGGCATCTTTGTACGCAACTTCGATGACGGTCCCTCCAATCGTTAAGATCCCGCTATGAAAGGTAATCGTCGTTTTATCCTTTGATGCCATCTTTAGCCACTCCTTTGATAATTTCTTTTCTAAAGATCAAGTAAATGATCAGAATTGGAATGACGGTCAAGGTCGCTGCCGCCATTTGTAAATGAACGTCACTGCCGCTTTCTGTGGTAAAGGCAGCCAATCCATTATTTAAGAGACGGTATTTTTTCTCATTCGTCACTAACAACGGCCATAAGAAAGAATTCCAGCTAGAGATGAACGTCAGAATCCCGACTGTCACTAAGGCTGGTTTAGACATGGGGATCAAAATTCGGCGGATATAAGCTAGGTCGCTGGCACCGTCAATTTTGGCTGCCTTATAAAAGGTATTAGAAATACTTTGTAAATAACCGTTTAAATAATAGATGTAAAAAATACTGGTCAGAAAGGGAATGATCAACGCACTATACGTATTCAATAAGCCCATTCGCGCAATCGTATTGTAATTGGTGAAAATGATCGATTCATAAGGAACCATCAATAACGAGATCATCAATCCGATAACTAACCGTTTGTATTTGAATTCAAGACTAGTCAATGCAAAGGCAGCTAGAATCGCAGTGATCAGCGTCGCGATAGTCGTCACCGCGGAAACGAAGACCGTATTGAAGAAGTAGCGTAAAAACGGTGCTCGGGTAAAAACTTCCCCGTAGTTGCTCCACTGGAAAGACTCTGGCATGATCGTCGGTGGAATACTGGTTGCTTCACTGTAGGTCATTAGACCAGCTAAAATCATATAGACAAAGGGAAACAGCGTGATCACTGCTAAAATTGCTAAAAACAGCATCGAAACAATCGTGACAATTTTTTTCATTCGTTTATTCGCCCACTTTCTTCAAAAGTTTATTTTGGATAAAGGTGACGAGCAAAATAATGATGAACAAGATCACGGTTGCCGCCATTGCAATCCCCGGACGTCCGGCGATATGGAATTTGTCATAAATATAAAAGACTGCCGTGGTTGCACTGCGGGCGATCCCTGGCTGTCCGCCAAACAAGGCATATACTTGAGTATAGACTTTAAATGCACTGATCAGATTGACCGTTAACAAGAAGGCAAAAGTCGGGATCAACTGCGGAAAGGTGATTTTCCTAAAAATCTCGCCATCGGTGGCGCCAAACATTTTTGCGATTTTGTAGTGTTCTTTGTCGATGTTGCGCATTCCTGCCAACAAGATAATAATGTTGAAGGCGAGGCTCGTCCAAACGCCAAAGATGATCAAGGTCGTCATACTCATATTGACATTATCCAGCCAGTTGACTGGTGGAATGCCGACAAGACTCAACAAATAGTTGATGATCCCGTAAGAGCCATTGAAAAAGTAGCGAAACACGATCCCGATGGCAATCGTACTCGTGACATAAGGCATAAAAAAGATCGTTTCAAAAAAACTTTTGTATTTGACTTTTTCAAAAATGATCCACGCAATCGCTAAAGAAAGGATCAACGCGATCGGTACGACCGCAAAAGCAAAGAGCGCCGTATTTTGCAGTGCTCGAAAGAAGACTGGGTCCGTTAAAACCCTTTGATAGTTCTCAAGCCCAGCATACTGTTGGTTAATCAAGGTTCCTTTTTGGAAACTCATGATGAAGGAACGAAACAGCGGATATACACTGAATAAGAAAATAATGACCAATGAAGGCAGTAAAAACAGCCATGCTTTCGGTTGGTTCTCAGGGTTATAATTTTTTTTGAACATTAGTAGACCCGCTCTCCTTTTTCATCAAAGATAAAGGCTTTTTTGTAATGAAAATCAAATGACACTTGCGCGCCTTCTTCAATGATTTCTTCAATACTAACGATCGATTTCATATGTTTGTCAGCCAGATCAAAGTTCAAGATTCGTTCTCGTCCGATCAGCTCCACACTCTTGACTTCCGTTTGGAACAAACCTGCTTGCAAGGTGGTCAGCACATCTTCTGGACGAATGCCTAACGTGTATTGGCCGTCTGTTAATGGTTTCTTGAAGCGAAGGTCAGTAAAACGGTCAACTGGTACAGTGAAGGCAGGATGGATCATTTGACCATCTTTGACTTCTACTGGCAAGATGTTGATGATTGGATTACCGATGAATTTCGCTACAAAAAGATTGTTTGGTTCTAAGTAAAGGTTTTGCGGATCATCATTTTGTTGAATGATCCCCTCGTTCATCAAGATGATCTTATCACTGATAGAAAGAGCTTCTTCTTGGTCATGGGTCACGAAGATCGTGGTGATGCCCACTTCTTTGACTAACCGACGGATCTCTTCACGGATCTTCAAGCGCAAACGGGCATCTAAGTTACTTAATGGTTCATCCAGTAGTAAGACTTCTGGACTTTGCACCAAGGCACGCGTGATCGCTACCCGTTGCTGCTGTCCGCCAGAAAGGGTTCCTGGTTTTTTCTGACTTAACTCTTCAATATTGGTCAGTTTCATGAACTTTTCAGCAATTTTCTGTGCTTCGTTTTTCTTGATCTTTTTCTCTCCGACTGTCAGTGGAAACATGACATTTTCTAAAACAGTCATATGGGGATAAAGGGCATAATTCTGAAAAACAAACCCGATATTGCGGTCTTTTGGCTCGGTCTTAACAACGGAAGAACCATTAAAGCGGATATCGCCATCGGTGGGACTCAACAACCCCGCGATCAAATTCAATATCGTCGATTTCCCACAACCACTTGGTCCCAACAAACAAACCAAATCGCCTTTTTCTATTGTAAAATCTACTGCTTTCAAGGCTTCAAACTTATTATCGAAAACCTTCTTCAACCCGACTACTTCTATCAAAACTGCCCCTCCATTTTCTCTTTTTCCTCCGAATAGTTGACTGGCATTTCAAGTCACAAAAAAAACGAACTCTTGATGTTTCGGTCAAACGCTCAAAGAAATTCGATTTTAATCATAACAAACGAATGTTTTTATTCGATACCATTATTGTAAATGTTTTGTAAAAATCATTGGGAATTATGAAAGAATTTTTAATTAATTTACCTTTTAATGAGAAAACAATGAGCCAAACAACGCAGTTTCTAGCCAGTAAACACGAACATTTTACTGTTTTTAGAAAATTTTCATGAAAAACGGGTAAAAATTATCAAACCTTTAGTATCCATTGATATTAACACTATTTTTACGCGACTTTTTGTCCAAAAGCACCTTTAGTAATTGTTTACTAAGACCATCAGTATTTCTTCTTTTAAAATAACAAAAAAAGGATGATTATTTAAAAAAACAATCATCCTTTTTCATTCTATCCTTCGCCTCAGTCACCCGTCAGCGTCAGCAATTTCGTTGAAACTTGCTCAAGAAAATAACGGTCGTGTTCAATGATCAGCATAGAAGGCTCCACCAAATGGATCACTTCCTCTAATTGCTTCTGATTGAAGACGTCCAAATAATTTAGCGGTTCATCCCAGATAAACAATTCTGCTGGTGTCGCTAATGATTTGGCTAGTTCCACGCGTTTACGCTGCCCCATGCTCATTTGCTGGATCGGCGTTTGAAAGACAGCTCTTTCCAAGCCAAGCTTTTTTAAGTTATTTAGCAGATCTTGATAATTCAAGCCATGCTCTTGGGCAAATTCTGTCAGCATCCCACAGTTGTCCTCGTAGTTTTGTCGGACATAACTGATGGTGATCCCATGGGCTGTTTTGATCGTCCCTGTCTGCTGTCCATCGAAAGTACCTAAAATACTCGCAATCAAACTGGACTTGCCAGATCCGTTGGCCCCTTGAATCCCCAAGCGCTCTTTTTGACGGATCGCAAACGTCAGCGGTTTAAACAAAGGCTGCTCATAGCCGAGCTGAAAATGCTCTGCTTCCAGCAACACATCATGATGGCTAACAAGCGGAGTCATTTTCAGAGGATCAATCCACTCAATGTCTTTTAACAACGCAGACTTGTCTTGAATTTGATCTTCCATCCGTTTAACGATCGCTTTCGAGCGCTTCATGGTCCGTGCCGCTCGGGCACCGATCGCCCCCGTATCAAAGATTGCCCCGCTGCCTTTTTTGGTCGGCGACCCTAATTTGTCCCGTTCCCGTCCTCGGGACCACTCCGCTTTCTCGGCTGCCGTCTGCTTCAAACGACCGATTTCTTTTTTCAACTTGCTGTTTTGTTCTTGCTCATACGCATCTTTTTGCTGCTTTTGCAGCTCATAGACTGAATAATTCCCTTTGTACAGCACCAAGCGGCTTTTTTCGATCGCCAATACATGATCGACGACTTCATCGACAAACTGTCGGTCATGGCTCACAACGATAAACCCGGTTTTTTGCTGCAAATAGCGGGCAACATGTTCGCGAGCAGTCACATCCAAATGGTTGGTTGGTTCATCGATCAAAGGAAAATTCTCTTCATCAACGAACAACCGCGCCAACAGGACTTTCGTTTGCTCGCCGCCAGATAAAGTGGCAAAGGGCCGCCAAAGAACTTCTGGATCAAGCTGCAGCAGGTTCAATTCCCGTTCCAAACGCCACTGCTCAAATTCGCCAGATTCCTGTAAAACAAAAAGCGTCAGTTGCTGATCGTCAGCGACGGTTAAGGGAAAATAAACGAATTGCTGCTCATGGGTGATCGAGCCGCTATAAGGCAATTCATTGAGCAGCAAACGCAGCAAGGTCGTTTTGCCGCGACCATTTCTGCCAATCAACCCTAATTTCCATTGTGTATCAAGGTTCAAGTTGGCATCCTCAAAAAGCAACCGTTCTTGGCTGTCAAAGCCAAAAGTTAAATGATTAATACTGATATTCGACATAAATATACCTCATCTCTATTCACGGAATAGAGTAGACCTAATGCTATTTTCAGAATCAGTTTTTAGAGGTACACAAAAAGATCCCCCATCGAAAAAGTCAACCAATCCTGAAAATCTGCAGACTATCCCCTTGGAGGAACAGTTTCATGCAGCTTTCAACAAATTGGTTAATTTTTCAATGGAGGATCCCTCATTTCGTTTAATAGTGCCCTAAGTATAGCATTGATCGGCAAAAAAGCGCAAGTTCAGTACCCCCTGCTGCTTTTCCTTTATATTTTATTCACAAACTAAACCCGTTATCGCTGGAAACGTTTCATTAAAAAACACTTGAAACACAAAAAAACCATCAGGTTGGTTAGTCCTGATGGCAAAAGGAGTAAAATGAAAAATAAAAAGGTTGTTGGTTGTGAATTCATTATACCTCCGATAAAAAAACTTTACATGTGAAAAACATAACAGTTAAATTAAATAACTCTTGTTTAACTTGAATGTTTATCATTTTTTTAACAATAAAGCCGTCATCCGTTGAATGGCAAAAGAAATTTCGTCGGTTGCTTCATCTTGCTTGGCTTCTGCCGCATCAAAGGCTTCTTGGTCGATTTTGTTATCGAGACTCAAAATCATCTCATCACAGCCAGCAACATATTTCATATACGCCCGTTCGAATTTTTTATGGATCCCCATCACATTCGCTGGGGGACGCAATTTGCTGATTTTTTCCAGCATCAAGCGGTATTTGTCCGTGCCTTCTTTAAAAATTCTGGTAATCTCAGCTAGCCGCTCAGGTGTTACCTCGGCTTCTTTCTTCTCGTCGATCGCTTTGCGGATCTCTTCATAATTGGGATTCATTTTCTCCCCGATCGCTTCTGTTTCTTTGACAAGATCGTTGATTGTTTGTACATAAAAACCTAAGTTTGGTCGCACAGTGGGTCCCCTACTTTCTTTGTTATTATCTCCTATTTTACCGTTTCTTACTGCAAATGAAAAGGTCAAGTAACAGCCGCAGGGTTTATCGAAAATAAGCCAGCAAAAAAGGCCTGCTGCCCAGTGAGAAGGACAGCAGACCATTGATTGTTTTTCCGTTTATTTTTGGCTTATTTGCGTCCCATTGCTCGTTGGATCGCTTTGACGATCTCAACGACTGGAATGATCGCAAAGGAGGCGCCTAAAACGATGCCCCATTGATACAAGTCAAGGTGTGCAACACGGAAGATATCATTTAATCCTGGCACGATGAAGATCACCAGCATCAACGCAAAGGACAACAGGATCGCCCAGTTGAAGGCTTTGTTTCTAAATGCCCCTACTTTAAAGAGCGACTGATGGATCGATTTGACGTTGAAGGCATGGAACAACTGCATCAATCCTAACGTGGCAAAGGCCATCGTTAAGGCATCGGCATGGATCGCATCGTACGTATTGTGAACGGGCCATTGGATCGCTGACCAATAAACGAACAGCACGGTTGCCGCTTCTAAGATCCCTTGGTAGATGATACTGCTCATCACACCACCAGAGAAGAAGTTGGAACTGCGTCCCCGCGGTGCATGTTTCATTAGATCTTTTTCAGCAGGCTCCATTCCTAAAGCAATTGCTGGGAAGGTATCCGTTACTAGGTTGATCCAAAGCAAGTGGATCGGCAATAGCGAGTCCCAACCCCACAAGGTTGCTAAGAACAAGGTCAAAACTTCCCCTAGGTTAGCGGCTAGCAAGTATTGAATCGCTTTTTGAATATTGGAGAAGACTTTTCGTCCTTCTTCCACTGCTACGACGATCGTAGCGAAGTTGTCATCTGCTAGGACCATATCGGAAGCACCTTTAGAAACTTCGGTACCTGTGATCCCCATGCCGACACCAATATCGGCTTGCTTCAGTGACGGTGCATCGTTGACCCCGTCACCAGTCATGGCAACGACTTTGCCTTCTTGTTGCCAAGCTTTGACGATCCGAACTTTATGTTCAGGTGATACCCGTGCATAGACTGAGTAGTTCGCTACCTTTTGGGCAAACTCTTCTTCGCTCATTTTATTGAGTTCAGCGCCAGTCAAGACGGCATCATCATCGCCCGGTTTGATGATCCCTAAACGTCCCGCAATGGCTTCAGCTGTATCGCGGTGGTCTCCGGTGATCATGATTGGACGAATCCCAGCTTCTTTGGCTAAACGTACCGCATCGGCTGCTTCTGCCCGTTCTGGGTCGATCATTCCGACTAAGCCAGCAAAGACCAAATCATTTTCGACGATTTCTGATTCTAAGTTTTCTGGTACTTGGTCTACATATTTGTAGGCCATCCCCAATACCCGCAGTGCTTGTTTTGCCATATCGGTATTGTTGAATAAGATTTTTTCTTTTTCTTCATTGGTCATCGGCAGCTCTTGGCCGTCCAGTAGTACTTTTGAGGTTCTGCCTAGCAAGACATCTGGTGCGCCTTTGACAGCAACTAAATAGCGACCGTCTTCTTTTTGGTGGATCGTACTCATAAGTTTTCGGTCAGAATCAAATGGCAAATCTGCTACCCGTGGTTCTTGATTGACAAGATCTCGCACATGGAATCCTTGATCCATCCCGAATTGCACCAATGCGGTCTCGGTCGGATCACCGATCAAGTTGCCTTCTTCACCAAATTTTGTATCATTGGCAAAGTTCATGACTTTTAATGCCATGTTGTCTAACGGAATATCTTCTGAAGCAGCATGTTGCTTGTCATTGACATACAATTTTTCCACGGTCATTTGATTCAACGTCAACGTACCAGTTTTATCAGAAGCGATAATATCGGTTGCCCCAAGGGTTTCAACCGCTGGCAATTTACGGATCACTGCATTTCGTTTCGCCATTACTTGCGTACCTAAGGCTAAGATGATCGTTACGATCGCTGGCAGCCCTTCTGGGATCGCCGCTACTGCTAATGAGATCGACGTCAATAGCATGTCGACCCATGAGGTATTGTTAAAGATCGTTCCAACAAAGAACATGACCACTGCAATGATAATGATGGCGATCGTCAGGAATTTTCCTAGTTCATTTAAGTTACGCTTCAACGGTGTTTCGGTTTCTTGGGCGCTAGCCAACATGCCAGCGATTTTCCCAACTTCAGTTCCCATCCCTGTATTGACCACGACCCCTTTTCCGCGGCCATAGGTCACATTACTGTTTGAGTACGCCATATTGACGCGATCGCCGATCCCGACATCCGTCCCTTCGATGACGGTCAATTCTTTTTCGACTGGTACGGACTCACCGGTCAAAGCAGCTTCTTCAATTTTTAAAGAACTTGCTTCTAAAAGGCGTAAATCTGCCGGTACGACATCGCCAGCTTCTAACAGGACAATATCCCCCGGAACCAATTCATCACTCTTAATCGTGACGGTATGACCATTACGCAAGACATTGGCATTTGGGGTGGACATTTCTCTTAGCGCTTCGATGGCCTGCTCCGCCTTCGCCTCTTGAACGACACCCATGATCGCGTTGATAATGACAACTGCTAAAATAATAATTGAGTCCACGACTTCATGGGAAACGACTGCTGAGATAATCGCCGCCGCTAGCAAAACGATGATCATCAAATCTTTGAATTGTTCAAAGAATTTTTGTACCATCGATTTCTTTTTGCCTTCTTCTAATTCGTTGGGACCGTACTCAGATAAGCGTTTTTGTGCTTCATCGTTCGTTAATCCATTGGCATCTGTTTGCATTTCTTCCAGAACATGCTGCGCTTCTTGCGCATAAAACGCCTGCGATAGCTGTTCCTTTTTGTTTTCTTCTGACATGTTTCTCCTCCTTTTATATTTACTCTTCCTTTATTGTACATGATATGAAAAAAAATAGACTTATGTATGCACTGTCTAAGCATACATAAGTCTCACTGTTTAAGACAGCACCAGAAATTTCTTTCAGGATGGTGATACTGCCGCAGATGAAATCCGCCAATTACTCCCTCATGTTCATGTCAATAACCTACATTATACAAAAACTTTTCAGGTCTGGCAATTTTATTTTTGCTGAAACTAGCAGAAGGATTTCTCCTAAGAATCAGGCGATGATCGAGCCGTTTGGCATGCCTTTTGGTGCTTCCACGATTTGCAGACGACCGTCATTGTCTTCTGCTGAAAGGATCATTCCTTGGCTGACTTGTCCCCGCATTTTCCGCGGTTTCAAGTTAGCAACGATCACGACTTTTTTACCGATCAAATCTTGCGGTTCTGGATAAAATTCAGCGATCCCCGATAAAATTTGACGATCTTGATCATCTCCCGCAGCTAAGCGGAATTGCAGCAACTTGTCGGCGCCTTTGACTTTTTGACAGTCAACGACTTCTGCCACTTTTAATTCGATCTTGTCGAAGTCTTCGTATTTGATCTCGGCTTTTTCGGATTGCAATGTGGTTTCTTCTGGATTCCATTTGACTGTTTCTTCTGGACTTTGCGTCCCTTCAGCCATTTTCTTTTGGATGTAGACTACTTCTGTTTCAAGTTCCAAACGAGGGAAAATCGGTGTGCCTTTGGCAACGACTTTCGTGCCGCTTGGAAATTCACCAAAGCGTAAATCTTTCAAATCCATGGCAACAGAAGCCAGTCCTAATTGTTGGAAAATATTGGCTGGTGTTTCTGTCATCACCGGTTGCAATAAGATCGCAACGATGCGTAAGCTTTCCGCTAAATGAACCATTACACTGTTTAATTCAGCACGCTTTTCTTCTTCTTTGGCTAATACCCATGGTTGAGTTTCGTCAATGTATTTGTTGGCACGGGAGATCAACGTCCATACTTCTGACAATGCCGTACTGAATTCCATTTTATCCATGGCTTCATGGTAACGACCAACAACATTGGCAGCAGTCGTTGACAGCTCGCTATCAAAAGGCGTCACTTTTGAGGCATAATCTGGGACTAAGCCATCACAATATTTATTGATCATAGCGATCGTCCGATTCAACAGGTTGCCTAAGTCATTGGCTAGATCGTAGTTCAAACGAGAAACGAAATCTTCTGGTGTAAACACACCATCGCTGCCAAAAGGAACCGCCCGTAAGAGGTAATAACGCAACGCATCTAAGCTGTAGCGCTCCACTAACATTTCTGGATAAACGACATTGCCTTTAGATTTCGACATCTTGCCGTCTTTCATCATCAACCAGCCATGGCCAAAGATTTTTTTCGGCAATGGCAAGTCTAATGCCATCAGCATGATTGGCCAATAGATCGTATGGAAACGCACGATTTCTTTCCCAACCATATGCACGTCAGCTGGCCAGTATTTTTGGAACAAGGAATCGTCGTCTGAGCCATAGCCTAATGCCGTAATATAGTTGGATAACGCATCGATCCACACATACACCACGTGTTCAGGGCTAGCAGTGACTGGGATGCCCCATTTAAAGGTCGTTCTGGAAACAGCCAGGTCTTCTAAGCCTGGTTTGATGAAATTATTCAGCATTTCATTTTTACGTGATTCTGGTTGAATGAACTCTGGGTGCTCATCATAGTATTCAACCAAACGATCGGCATATTTGCTCATGCGGAAGAAATAAGAAGATTCCTTCACCAATTCTACCTCATGACCGCTTGGCGCTTTACCGCCGATGACTTTGCCCTCTTCATCTCGGTAAACTTCTGCTAATTGCGTTTCAGTAAAGTATTCTTCATCAGAAACGGAATACCACCCTTCATATTCACCAAGATAGATATCTCCTTGATCAAGCAATTGCTGGAAGATTTTTTGAACGGCTTTTTTATGGTAATCATCCGTTGTACGGATAAATTTATCGTAACTGATGTCTAGTGTGTTCCATAGTTTCTTGACGTCAGCTGCCATTTTATCGACGTATTCTTGCGGATCTACGCCAAGTTCTTCTGCTTTTTTCTCGATTTTTTGACCGTGCTCATCGACACCCGTCAAATAAAAGACATCAAAGCCCATCAATCGTTTGTATCGTGCTACCGCATCACAAGCGATCGTCGTGTAAGAATTCCCGATATGCAGCTTGCCGCTTGGATAATAAATTGGCGTCGTAATATAGAATGTTTCTTTTTCAGCCATGGACGCAAGTCCTCCTTTTCACTAGTAAAGTGTATACTTAGGTAGTATACAGTTCGCAACCCAAAAATGCTATAATTTTAATCAAAAAAGCGGATAACCTAAGACCTTTTTCCATGGTCTACAAGGAACAAAGGAATCGCTTTGCTCCTTAATACGCAGCAAATAAACCAGCAGATTTGAGCATTTCTTTTCTACTAGTTATCATAGCGCAGATAGCCGTTCACTTCAATGTTCTAGGGGAAGAATCTGATCCTGACAACGAATCTCTTAGGAAATAAAGGTGTTTTATCTCTCTTTGATTAACAGGTGCTTCTTTTGCTATAATGAGGAAGACTTCACTTATAGAAAGGAACGCTATGACTCGAAAAAACAAACAGCATTTTTTGCTTTTAACTGTGCTTTCTGTGGGACACTTGCTTTTTTCAACCCCAAGTTACCCCTTTTTGTTTGCGTACTTCAATAGCCATGATTATGCTGCGCTCTTTGCAACAGCGATGGCAGTCCTCCGTGTGCTTTTTTTGCTCTGGATCGCTCTTTGGGGCTATTCAGCACTCAAAGAACACCCGCCGTCTTCTTGGCTTTATCTCGCATTATTTTTCCTTAATTTGATCGTTCCTTATTTTTTCCGTTAAGGAAAACCGTCGCGTTCAGCTACTTACTTTATCTAAGGCAGGAGAAACCAATGAAAGAATTTACCTCAAAATCAGCTGAAAAACACTACTATGAAAAAGAAGCGTCAGAAGCAGAGTTTCTTACATGGTATCAGGCGCAAGATCAGCCGAAATACGAGAAACCTTCCGTAACCGTCGATATGGTTTTGATGTGTTACAACAAAGAAGAAGAACAATTAAAAATTGCGCTGATCCAAAGAAAAGGCCACCCTTTCCGTAATTCTTGGGCATTGCCGGGAGGCTTCGTCAATCCCAATGAATCGACGGGGCAAAGTGTGATCCGTGAGACGCAAGAAGAGATCGGGGTCACCATCTCCAAGCAAAACATCGAACAGCTGCATACCTTCAGCACCCCAGATCGCGATCCTCGCGGTTGGGTGATCACCGTCAGCTATTTGGCTTTTATCGGTGAAGAACCCTTAAGTGCCGGTGACGATGCGAACCAAGTACGCTGGTTCTCTTTAGAAAGAAAAGCCAATCAAATTTATTTGACCAGCGGCGAGATCGAGATCATTCTTGACCTAGTGACTGGCGCCTCTGTTGGAAAAGATACGTTGGCTTTTGACCACAGCGCGATCATCCTCAAAGCTTTCAAACGGGTTGCCAACAAGATGGAACACGAGCCACAAGTGCTGCTCGTGTTAGGCAAAGACTTTACGATCACGGAAGCCCGTAAAGTATTCGCCAAGTTTTTAGGGATCGATTTTAAAATGATCGATCATTCCAACTTTAAAAAATCCATGCTCCAATATTTTACGGAAGTTGGCGAAAAGCCCGTCGGCATCGGGCGTCCCTCAAAGATCTATCGCTTAAATGACGCATTTTTAGGTGACAAAATGTAAAAAAATACAACCCCCTGTCAGACCGTAGTTTGGCAGGGGGTTGCTGGTTAATCATAATTAGTGAACGTGGTTCCTAGAAACAAAAATCAGAAAGATTTTTTCTATACCCTAGGCGATCCCTGGCGTTCCTTCCAGTTCAAGCGACTCAGCTGCTCATTTCGCCTGAGAGCCGTTCTAGCTTCTGTTGGTCCTGCGTATCCAACGTGACAAACCGCAGTTCTTTGCCGTACCACTGCGCTTTGTACTGGATTTTGCGAACGAATTGATGCCAATCACTGATGCTGTAATGACCAGCTTTTAAAACCGTATCTTCTGCGATTTGTTCCAAATAGATTGTATCGTACTGTTTTACGAGATGGTAGCTGACTTGATCGATGAATTCCCGCTTTTGACAGCAGTGAAAACGATAAAGGCGAGCGACCTTTCCTTTTAGCTTCTGATAATTTCGCGCCTGGGTCAAAAGGATTTTCTTCCGTTTGACCGCCGTCGCTTTCACCTGAAGTTTGCGTTCTGCTCGCGTCAGCTTTTGCTTCGTTTGGATGGCATGCTCACAGGTGATGGGTATCGGCTGGTTGGCTTTGACCAACTGCTGCGGATCATAAACAACAGCGACAGAGGCTTGCTGCTTCGGCAATGGCGGGATCTCTTCCAAGCAAAGGATCGAGATGTAAAACTCTTCGTTGTTTTTTGCTGAGATCGTTGCCGATTTGATCTTCCCTTTGATCGCCCGATGCTTTTTTACGGGAACCAATGTTTTAAGCTTTGGCAGCTTGATTTGATCGTCTTCAAAATAAATGGTGTGCTGCTGATTATTGGTGGTATACGATTGCCAGATACTTTTTTTGGTTTTCATTTTTGGAAAGCCAGCCCGCTTTTGAAAGTAATTTCGAAACGCTCGGTCCAGATTCCGTTGTGCATTCGCCAATGCCAAACTATCGGTCTCCTTCAAAAAAGGATACTCCTTTTTTAGTTTGGCTGGCGTCAACCCTTGCTTTGCTTCATTGTTGGCCAGCTCCTCCATCTTTGCCTCCAGCAGTTGATTGTACGTAAAACGTACACAGCCGAAGGTTTCGATGAAAAACTGTTTTTGCTGTCCATTAGGATAGATCCGAAATTTGTATGCTTTTAAAACACCCAGTTTCATCTCCTCCTAACACTCCCTATACCTTTGACGCTAGTTCCCCTTTTTTTGTGCTAACTTTTCTTGATAGATCTTGGCTTCTTTTTTCGTGGCATAAACGAAATGTCCTGGTGCGATCTCTTCCATTGCTCGTTCTTGGTTATCGTTTGGTTCGCTGACGTATTTGATCCGTTTGCGTTGACGCTCATGGTCAGGATCTGGCAGCGGAATCGCTGATAAAAGACTTTCAGTATACGGATGGACCCCGTAATGATAGATTTCATCGCTGGTGCCTACTTCTAGCAGTTTGCCGTTGTGCATCACGCCGATCCGATCGCTGATGTGTTTGACCATCGATAAATCATGGGCGATAAACAAGTACGTCAATTTATGTTCTTCTTGCAGATCTTGCAGCAAGTTGACGACTTGGGCTTGGATCGAAACATCCAATGCCGAGATTGGTTCATCACAGATGATGAATTTTGGATCGACGGCTAACGCGCGGGCGATCCCGATCCGCTGACGTTGTCCACCTGAAAATTCATGAGGATAACGGGTCCCGTGACTTGGGTTTAGTCCGACGGTTCGCAAAAGTTCATCCACCCGATCATTG
The DNA here is from genome assembly GCF_050542975.1 of Enterococcus sp. DIV1368d. NCBI lineage: Bacteria > Bacillati > Bacillota > Bacilli > Lactobacillales > Enterococcaceae > Enterococcus > Enterococcus sp. DIV1368d. The sequence continues at coordinate 3,120,254 of NZ_CP172939.1, forward strand.
CGTTCTTTTTCATTTTTGGCTAGTCCGTTGATATCGATCCCTTCGGCAATAATGTCCCGAACTTTCATCCGTGGATTCAAGGAAGCATAAGGATCTTGGAAGACCATTTGAACTTCTCGACGAAAATCAGCCAGTGGTTTCTTGCCTTTGATTTTCATAACATCTTGTCCATCAAAAAGAACTTCGCCTCCGGTAGGGTTATTCAAACGAATCACCGTCCGTCCAGTCGTCGATTTTCCGCTTCCGGATTCACCGACTAGACCAAAGGTTTCTCCTTCATAGATTTGGAAGGAGATATCATCGACGGCTTTGACTTCGTCTTTGCGGCCAACGTTAAAATATTGTTTGAGATTCTTTACTTCAAGTAAAACTTTTTCCAACCGTTTCTCCTCCTTTAGACAGATGCCTGAGTATTTTTTTCTTGGAATTTTTTCCAGCGAATCAAGATCTCATCCGGCGGAGTCACTTTCGGTGCTTGTGGCGCTAACAGCCAAGTGGCCGCTTTGTGCGTCGGTGAGACGTCAAAGAATGGCGGTTGCTGTTCAGCATCGATCTGCAAGGCAAACTCGTTCCGTGGATAAAAAGCATCACCTGTTGGCGGATCTAACAAATCTGGAGGTGAACCAGGAATCGCGTACAAGCGATCGCCTGTTCCTTCTAACGTCGGCATCGAACCTAACAAGCCCCAAGTGTATGGATGTTGTGGGTTATAGAAGATCTCTTCTGCGGTCCCCACTTCGACGATTTTCCCACCGTACATCACGGCCACCCGATCCGCCACATTGGCAACGACCCCTAAGTCATGGGTAATGAAGACGATGGACGAATTGATTTTCTTCTGGATATCTTTTAATAACTCTAAGATTTGTGCTTGGATCGTTACATCCAATGCAGTCGTTGGTTCATCTGCAATCAAGATCTGCGGGTAACAGATCAACGCGATCGCAATGACGATCCGCTGCCGCTGACCACCAGAAAATTGATGCGGATAATTTTTCAAGCGTTTCTCAGCATTCGGGATGCCGACAAGGTTCAATAGTTCCAACGCTTGTCGCAAGCCTTCTTTTTTACTGATTTTGTTGTGCTTCATCAATGATTCTGCCACTTGCTTGCCAATCGGCATCGTTGGGTCCAATGAAGTCATTGGATCTTGGAAAATCATGGCGATTTCCTTGCCACGGATTTTTTGCAGTTCTTTTTCGGATTTTTTCAAAATGTCCGTCCCATTGAAGAGGATCTGGCCATTATCGACATTGGCATTGCTGGCTAACAACCCCATGATACTGCGGGTCGTCACGGACTTGCCGCTCCCAGATTCGCCCACGATCGCCAAGGTTTCTCCTTTGTATAGATCGAAACTGACATCGCGGATCGCTTGGACTTTCCCAGCAAAGGTGTCAAAAGAAATTTCTAAGTTTTTCACTTCTAAGACTTTTTTCATAGCAATCACTCTTTCATTTTCGGATCAAAGGCATCACGCAAACCGTCTGCCAGCAAGTTGAACCCAATCATAATCACAGACAAGGTCACAGCTGGTACCCACATTTGGTAAGGCAGGAACAAGAAGGTTTTGTAGCCATCGCTTAGTAACATCCCTAAAGATGCTGAAGGTGGTTTTAATCCTAGCCCAATAAAGCTTAGGAAGGCCTCGAAGAAAATCGCCGAGGGAATACTGAACATCATTTGTACGATGATCACGCTGGAAATATTCGGTAATATGTGTTTCATCGCAATCTTGAGGCGACTTTCCCCCAGCGTCGTTGCGGCTAAAACGAATTCTTGATCTTTTAGTTTCATCGTTTGGGCCCGTACGATCCGCGCCATTGGAATCCAGTTAGTGATCGCCATTGCTGCCACGATCGAGAAGATCCCAGGTTCAAAAACCACCAACATCAAGATCATTACCACTAAGTTGGGAATACCAGATAAGATTTCTAGAAAACGTTGCATCACATTATCGATCCGTCCACCTAAAAGACCAGAGATCAGGCCATAGGTTACACCAAAGATGATGTCAAGCATTGCCGCGATAAACGCGATCAACAAGGAAATACGTGTTCCTACAAATAGACGACTCAATAGGTCACGACCCAAGCCATCCGTTCCTAAAAGGAAATACGTCCCGTCAGGAACATTGGCAGCTGCATACTTATCTACTAGCTCGCCTCCCACCATCGCATAGCCGTTTAAGCCATTGATGTTGATACCAGGAATTTTCGGCGGCAGATTTGTAAAGGTCACATTTTGCGCAGTTGGATCATGTGGCGAGACAAAAATCGTAATGATTGAGATCGCGATAATGATCAGCAGCAAAATGATTGAGAAAACAGCGGCTTTGTTCTTTTTCAGACGACGCCATGAATCTTGGAAAAACGTTAATGAAGGGGTTGCGATCGCTTCACGCTCTTCATTGGTATTTTTTTGTAACGGTTGAAATTTGGCTGCATCGATGGCAGCAACATCATTTGCTGTGTAAGGTTTCTCTGCCATTAGCCACGACTCCCTTCTGAAACTCGGATCCGCGGATCAACGATTCCATATAAAATATCAACAACAAGAATAACAAAGACCAACATCGCGGAATAAAGAATTGTTACCGCCATGATCGTTGGATAGTCATTGGTCATGATTGATTTTACGAACTGTTCACCGATACCTGGGATCGCAAAAATATTTTCTACGACAAGAGAACCCGTCATCAAACCGACAGCTAGCGGTCCTAACAGCGTCAATAACGGAATCAAACTATTCCGCAAACCATGCTTGAAGGCAATTTCCCAGCGGCTCAACCCTTTTGCTCGTGCCAACTCGACATAATCACTATGCAGCACTTCCACCATCTCGGTTCGAATAAACCTGGCGGAATCCGCTAACGGCGACATCGCCAAGGCGACGGTCGGTAGGATCGTGCTGGCAAAAGTCTCCCACTTAGCAATCGGTAAGATCCCTAGTTTGATGGCAAAAATGTATTGCAGCAACACGGCAAAGACAAAGTTAGGGATCGAACGTCCTAAGATCGCCACCAAGGTAGACGTTGTATCGATCCAAGTATTTTGTTTCATCGCAGAGATCGTTCCTAAAATGATCCCAAAGAACGTACCAAAGATGATCGCTTGTAGCCCTAGTTGCAGTGAAGGTCCGATTCTTCCTGATAATAAATTCGCTACTGGCTGGTTTTTAAATTGGAAAGAGATCCCAAAGTCACCTTTTAGTAAATTGGTCAAATAAAGCCAATATTGGGTAATGATCGGTTTGTCCAATCCTGCTTGCTCGTTTAGCAAGGCAATTTGTTCTGGACTTAATTTTTCAGCATTCGTATATGGTGTTCCTGGCAAAAATTGCATCAAGAAAAAGGTGATCGTGGCAATCAGCCATAATGTTAAGACCATGTAGAACACTCGTTTCAATAAATATTTCAAAAAGCTGTTCACGCAGTTTCCCCCTTAAGTATTTTGACTTCTATTCAATAATTATGTAAATTAACATAGTACGAATCATTAAAAAGGAGTCAGATCATGAAAATAAAAAAAAGTAGTGGGCTCATACCCCTCCTATGCCTCGCAATTTCTGGCGGATGGTTAGCCATAAAAAATGAATTTTCCATAGCAGCTCTTTCAGATGCCCTTTTCTTGTGGGCGCTGTTCTTTTTGATCATTGGCGGTTTTTTATGGGTATTTGCTTCTGGTTTCTTTGACCATTTTCAATACTCCATGAAGAAAGCTTTTTCCAAAAATAAAACAGATTATCTGAAATTATCCCAAGTCGGCAAACAGAGCTACGCCTTTTGGTTATGGCCTGGTGTCTTCTTGTTATTCCTTTCATTGCTCTTTTTAATGATTGCTACTAGTTAATTTCATTCTTATAGTTTTACTCATTGAAATGAGAAGCAAAAGGCTGAGACAAGAAATTGTCCCAGCCTTTTCTTCGGCATTTCAAGTCAACTACTCGTGATTATTCGATTGATGTCCACTTGTAGTCGTATTGTGCGCCCGCTGCGTGAGCAACAACACCTTTGACTTTTGTTGCACGTAAGTGTGCTTCCGCTTTTTGATAAACTGGAATGACACCTTGTTCATTCATAATGATTTTTTCTGCATTGACTAGGTCTTCCCAACGTTTGTCAGGGTCATTGGCATTGGTTGTACCCGCTGCTTCAACGGCTGCATCGTATTCTTCGTTGCTCCATTGTCCACGGTTGTATGAGTTGCCTGTCGTAAACAAGTCAGTAAAGCTACTTGCATCGGCATAGTCAGCACCCCAACCGCCCATTACTGTATCAAAATCACCAGCGTTTGAACGATCCAAACGAACAGAGAATGGTACTGGACTTAACGTGACTTTCACACCGTCCAATGTTTTTTCGATCGTATCTTGCAAGTACTCAATGATTTTCTTCGTTGAGTCTGTATCAGAAGCTAAGATATCAAATTCTAATGAATCGATCCCTAATTCTTCTTTGGCTTTTTCCCAATGTTCTTTGGCTTGCTCTTCATTGTATTCAATGACGCTGCCAGCTGCTTCTGTGAAGTCCGTATGATCGCCAGGGCTGAAGGTCATACCTTCTGGTACCAACCCAGTTGAAGCAATCGAACCATCCCCTAAGATCGATGTCACTAAGGCATCACGATCAATCGCATAAGAGATCGCTTTACGTAAGTTTTCGTTACGGAAAGGTGAATCTTCATCACGTTGGTTCAATTCTAGGTAAGAAGTCGTTGCTTCTGGTTGAGAAACGAAGGCTTCATCGTTAGCCATTTGTTGCGCTAATTCACCTGTTAGGATGACATCATCTGCTTGCCCATCTTGGAAAAGGTTCAAGGCAGTTGAGGATTCCTTCACGACGCTTACGTTGATCGTTTGTAATTTAACAGTATCTTTGTCCCAATATTGGTCGTTCTTTTCATAAGCCCATTCCGTATCCGTTCCTGGTCCATCAAACCCAGTCAAGACAAACGGTCCATTATAGACAGCATTGTCGCTAGTTGACGCATATTGATCGCCATTTTCTTCTACCACTTTTTGATTTTGTGGGAAGAAGGATGGGAATGCTAATAAGTAATCAAAGTAAGGTGTTGCTTTTGCTAGGGTGATTTCTAATTCATAATCCCCCACTGCTTTGATGCCTAGCTCTGATGGATCCGTATCGCCTGCTGTGATGGCATCTGCGTTCTTAACTGGTGAAAATAGATACGCGTATTCTGATGCTGTTTCAGGTTTGACTGTCCGTTGCCAACCATAGACGTAATCTGCTGCTGTAACAGGGTCACCATTTGACCATTTCGCATCTTCACGTAATTTGATCTTGTAAGTCAGTCCATCCTCGCTGACTTCAGCTGCTTCAGCTGCACCAGCAGGTTGTGGTGTACTGTCAGCATCCAAACGATACAGTCCTTCATATACATTGTTCAATGCACTGAAGCTGATCGTATCGGTTGCTAATGAGAGATCCGCACTTGGCATTTCTTGTGAAACCACTACGTTAAACACTTGTTCTGCACTGCTGTCGCCGCTTGCTGCTGTGTCATTGCTTGAACTATTTGTTCCGCCCGTTGTACAACCGGCTAACGCCACGCCACACACAGCCACTAAACCATAGGCCCATTTATTCTTCATCCTGTCCTACCCCTTAATTGAATTAATTTTCAGAATAATCATGCGATTTCTGAAGTTAGATAAGATTTTAATTAATAATTATTAAAAAAGCAATCCTTTTTTCGATAAAAAACATCTCTGACAGAAATTTTTCTTGGTATTTACTTACCTTACTCTCATCAAACATTCGTTAAATGCTATTTTTCCTTTCTTTATTTATAAGAAATAAAGCAAAAAAAATAATAAAAAAACATGGTTAAATGTAACTTACATTCATTTTCCGTCTTTCTTTTTCATTTGATCCGTCAAAATGAGAAATGTCTGATAGAAGGGTAAACATACAGAAATCGCCAATGATTTTTATCAAAATAGTCCAAAAAAAGACCTGATTGAAGCGACCCCCAAAAGTTAGACCAAAAAATCTAACTTTTGGGGGTCGTTATTTGTATGGCAAAATATCCTTTTGAATTAAAACTAAAAATCGTTAAAGAATATCTTAGTGGCGTGGGCGGATATCGGTATCTTGCCAACAAATACGGTATTTCAAGCAAGTCTCAAGTAAGTAATTGGGTGAATGCCTATCGTGAATACGGAGAGGAAGGTCTATTGAGAAAGCATCAAAATCAGAAATATTCTGTTCAATTTAAGTTAAATGCGCTAGAGTTATATCAAACAAGTGAGATGTCCTATCGAGAAGTTGCTAGCACTTTAGAAATGAACAACCCTGCGCTTATTGCCAATTGGATGCGTAATTTCAGAGAAGCAGGTATTGAGGGGCTCTCAAAAGAGAAAGGGCGACCACTTACTTTGACTAGAAAAAAAGAAAACAAAAAAGAAAATACAACAACTGAAGAACGCGAGCGTATCAAGGCATTAGAAAAGCAAGTCCGATCCCTTCAAATTGAGAATGCCTTTTTAAAAGAGTTGAGGAAGCTGCGAAAACAGGAAGCCCAGCAAAGACGCAAGAATCAATCGCACGAATCATCGCCAGCCTCCGAGGATCATTCAAACTAGTTGAGCTTCTTGAAACATTGAAATTTCCTAAAGCAACCTATATGTATTGGCAGAAACGGTTTGACAGACCAAACCCAGACCAAGAAATTGAAGAAAAAATGCTTGAAATTCGCAAAGAGCATAAAGACTATGGCTGTCTGCGACTAAAAAAAGAATTAGAGAATCAAGGGATTCATGTCAATAAAAAGAAGATTCAACGTCTGATAAAAAAACTAGGTATCGAAGTAAAGTCTTACACTCGAAAATCTCGACGGTACAATTCTTATCGTGGAAAGGTTGGTACTGTCGCCAAAAATCGTATTCATCGTCGGTTTTATACAAATATCTGTCACCAAAAAATTACAACTGATACCACAGAGTTTAAGTATTATGAAGTAGACACCACAGGTGTCGTTCGTCAGAAAAAGCTGTATTTAGATCCTTTCATGGATTTCTACAATAGTGAAATTCTATCTTATCGGATTTCTGAAAAACCAAACGCACTAGCCATAATGGAAGGATTAGAAGAAGCAATCCAGATGACAAATGATTGTCCATTTCGTAGAACCTTCCATTCAGATCAAGGATGGGCCTATCAAATGAATGCTTATAAGAATAAATTGAAGCAGCATAAAATCTTCCAGAGTATGTCTCGTAAAGGGAATTGTTTAGATAACTCACCTATGGAAAACTTCTTTGGTTTATTAAAGCAAGAGATTTTTCATGGAGAAGTCTATCGGAGTTTAGATGAATTGAAAACAAAAATTGACCAATATATCTATTATTACAACCATAAACGCATCAAAAAGAAATTAAATTGGCGAAGTCCGGTTCAGTTTCGAGAAGCTGTAAAAACAGCTGTCTAACAGTTAATCTTATCGTACAAAAAAGGAGTGGATTTCTCCACTCCATAAAAGTCTAACTTTTTGGGGTCACTACAGATCGCATGCTTGCTAATCAGGTCTTCTCGCCTTAAAGACATTTGTTTCATCCCCGAAAGGATGTCCTCTTTAATGATTAATGGATCGCGCCGCCAATTGCTTTTAGATCTTCTTTGTCGGCATAATCAACGATGGCTTCCACCGCTGCAGTCAATCCTTTGGCAATGTCTTCGATGCTCATTGCAGGCTGTCCTGCTTTATCGACGACTTGCTGAGGAATAAACGGCACGTGGATAAAACCGCCCTTCATTTCAGGGTATTTTGTATCGATCATGTATTGTACTTGATACATGATGTGGTTGCAGACGAAGGTTCCAGCAGTATTAGAAACGGCTGCAGGTATTCCTGCTTTTTTCATGTTTTCTACCATTGCTTTGATCGGCAGTTGTGTGAAGTAAGCAGGCTTCCCTTCTGTTTGGATCGCTTCATCGACGGGTTGATTGCCTTCGTTATCAGGAATCCGGGCATCATCCACATTGATCGCCACTCGTTCTGGTGAGATGGCAAACCGTCCACCCGCTTGGCCAATGTTTAAAACGACATCTGGGTGGATCTCTTCAATTTTCTCTGCGACGATCGCTGCTGATTTCCCAAATACAGTGGGGATCTCTGCTTTCACAATCTGTGCACCATGAATTGTATCTGGCAACAATTTCACTGCTTCTAAGGCAGGATTGATTGCTTCTCCGCCAAATGGATCAAATCCGGTAATTAGTAGTTTCATTTCCATCATCCTTCCCTCTTTGTTTTACCACTAAAATGCCCAAAAGTACATTAAAGCGATGTGGATCACTAACAATAATAAAGCAATTGGGGCTTGTGCTTTAATGACGCCATTGGGGTCTTTCATCTCTAACAAGGCCACTGGCAGTGCATTGAAATTGGCTGCCATCGGAGTCAGCAATGTGCCACAAAAACCAGCGGTCATTGCCAACGCACCAGCAACGACTGGGTCGCCGCCTTGCGCCATCACAAAAGGTACACCGATGCCTGCAGTAATAACGGTAAATGCCGCAAAACCATTTCCCATAATCATAGTAAAGATCATCATTCCTAAACAGTAAGCCACGACACCGATAAAACGATTGCCTTCTGGCACGACACCAGAGATTCCTTGAGAAATCACATCACCGACACCAGCAGCGTTAAAAATGACACCTAGTGCTGCTAATAACTGCGGCAAGATACCGGCAGTTCCGACTTGACGAAGCATCCGGTCGGAATCGTCCAGCACTGTTTTCGGTTTAGCGGAAGTCAACACGACTGCCAACAAGAGCGCTAAGATCGATGCGATCCCGATTCCAACTTGGCCTCCTAATGGTGTATAAGAAATCACCACAGCGATCAATGCTAAGCTGATACATGGCACGAAGATCGTACTACCGATCCGTTTAGCCGATGCTTCTGCTTTTTCATCATCCACGTCCACGATTTTACCAATCTGCACTTGTTTGAAGAAGGTCAAACAGCCCATCAAAACGATCAAAATCCCGTCCACAAGATACGGCAAGAAATTCCCGAAAGCAAAGACGATCCCTAGCAGTAACCAAAAAGCAGAGGTGCCTAATCGGGTGGGATGATCCGCTTCGCGAAAAACCCGTACAGCCGTCATGATCGACAGCAATCCGATCAAGATATAAAAGAATTCCAGTAATCCGTTAACGATTCCTTCCATCTATTTGTCCTCCTTCTTGCCATATTTTTTTGCTAATTTACGATCAAAGAGCAAGTTCGACAATGTAGCAATGACTAAGACGATCAATGCGATCGGCAATGAGGCTTGCGCGATCGAACTAGCTGCCACATCGTAGCCAAGAGATTGCAATGTTCCTACGATCAATAGCACACCAGAAGCAGCCACAAAGGTATTTTGGGCAAAGAAATTCCCGAAGTTTTCGTTAGCGGCAGCCCGAGCTTTGATTTTTTCCTGATCTTTTTCATCCAGTTCCCCAAATTTGTTTTCCCCAGCAGCTTGCGCCATCGGGTTAACGATCGGGCGGATAAATTGTGTATGTCCTTGGATCCGAATAGAGAAAAAGCCAGCAAGTTCTCGAATAAACAAGTACAAGCTCAAGAACTTCCCTGGTGTTAAGCCTTTGATCTTTTCAATCAATATGACTGCCTGCTGCTTCAAGCCAAAACGTTCTGACAAGCCGACCATCGGTAGTGTTAGTAAGAACAGTGTAACGAGTCGATTATTGACAAACGCTTCTCCTAACATTGTTAAAAAATCAACAACAGAAATCCCCGACACAAGCGCGGTGACAAAACCAGCAACGATTACGACAGCAATAGTATCTAGCTTCAGCAAAAAGCCGACTAAAATAACTAGAATACCAATTAATTTAATCCATTCCATCAAATCATCCTTTCACGATAAGTTATTTTTAATGGATACCAGCTTTTAGTATAATCTATTTTTTTCTTGTAAAACAATGTTTTTTGAATTTTCTTTCGAGGAATACGCTTTCTTTAATGCGTTTTTTAATTACTTAGATAGTAAATAACAAAAAGAAGAACTGCACTTGTGCAGTTCTTCTTTTGCTTTTTACGTTTAAGAAGCGGAGGCTTCTTTTTTCATTTGTTTGCTTCGCAGCTGTCCGCAAGCTGCGTCGATATCTGTCCCGTGTTCTTTACGGATCACGCAATTGATACCGTTTTTCTTTAAAATGTCATAAAAGGCTAACACATCAGCTTTTTTACTTCGAGCGTATTGGTCATGCTCACTCACTGGGTTATATGGGATCAAGTTGACGTAGGACAATTTCTTTTTATCCTTCAATAAAGCTGCCAACTGACGGGCATGTTCTGGCCGGTCATTGACATGATCCAGCATGATGTACTCAAATGTGATCCGACGATTGGTTTTTTCTAAATAATAGTCGACCGCTGCCATCAGCTTTTCAATCGGGAAACTCCGATTGATCCGCATCATGGAGGTTCTGACTTCGTTATTTGGGGCATGCAGCGAAATCGCTAGGTTCACTTGCAAGCCGTTCTCCGCAAACTCTCTAATTTTATGCGCTAAGCCGCTGGTTGACACAGTAATATGCCGCGCGCCGATCGCTAAGCCTTTCGGGTCATTGATGATCTGTAAGAAATGCATCACATTGTCATAGTTATCAAAGGGTTCGCCAATCCCCATGACCACCACGTGAGAGACTCGTTCCCCCTCATTGCGTTCATCAAAATAGTGTTGTACTAACATGATTTGAGCCACGATCTCGCCTGCCGTTAAGTCTCGTTGCTTCTTTAATAACCCACTGGCACAAAACGTACAGCCGATGTTGCAGCCGACTTGGGTCGTCACACAAACGGACATGCCATATTCTTGACGCATCAAGACCGTTTCAATCATGTGATTGTCTGGCAATTGGAATAAATACTTGACGGTTCCGTCACTGGCTTCTTGCACCACCATCTGTTTCAGGGGATTGATCACAAAGGCTGCCGACAGTTTCTCAATCAAAGGTTTCGGTAGGTTGGTCATTTCTTCAAAGCTGGTTACTCGTTTTTCATAGAGCCACTCCCACACTTGGTTGGCACGGAATTTCTTTTCTTTTTGTTCAGTTATCCACAAAGATAGATCTGATTTGGTAAGTCCATAAATCGATGGGTTCACTTTTTTCCCTCTTTTCAAACTAGTCGCTACATACTATAACTGAATTCTTTGTGAAAAGCAACCGTACATTGGCTGATCTTCAAAGCATTCTAGCCCCACGCTTTTGTGGTATTCCTCTTTTTTGAAGATGCTCTTTCTTCCATTCATTGAATCTTTGTCCATAGGAAACCTCTCACAAAGACCTGCATGAAAAAAACAAGCAGTGACAGAACCTGCTCCGATGTACGAAACAAAGCGGCTCTTTCCTGCTTGTTTTCATGAGGGGGCTGTTTCCTCGTGCGCGTTACTTTCATTACATGATCACATTTCAAAAGAAAGCACTCTGCCTTCTTTGGCGGTCAACATGCCCCGTTGCGGCGGCTGCAGTTGCAAATAAAGTTGTAGCGACATTTCTAGTATCAGCTCTTTGTCTCCCTGCTGAAAAACGCCGTAATAATGTGTCTGTTCCCGCTTTTCTTCATATGTATGACTCACAAGATAATATCCTTGTTCCATGGTTTCGTTGCGCTTTTTTGTTTCTGAAAGAAAACGGCGAATATGTTTATACGTAAAGAAACTCAATAAAATGACAACTGCTATTAATACTACATACCCCATTGACAGATTTACACCTCGATCGTTGATGTGGCAAAAGTCGGCTCAACACCAATACTGATCATCAAGGCAGCATCGACTTCACACATCACTTTATCGTCTAAGTGACAAACCTTTTCTTTCAAACGGCTTTTGTCGATCGTGCGAATCTGTTCCATCAAAATGACGGAGTCTTTGCCAATCCCTGTGCAGGAAGCGGAAATCCCAATATGCGTTGGTAATTTCGGCTTCGCCATTTTTGCCGTGATCGCCGCAATGATCACAGTGGGACTGAAGTGATTCCCCAAGTCATTTTGAATGATCAAGACTGGACGTATCCCGCCTTGCTCCGATCCAACCACTGGTGAAAGATCGGCAAAATAAATATCTCCCCTTTTTACCATAGGACCACCCTAACTTTTATATTCTCGCGGAACCCTTGCTGAAAGGGTACACGCTACTTCATAGTGAATCGTTTCTAACTGGTCTGCAACATCCTGCATCGTAATTTGTTCCCCATGATTCTCACCGATCAAGGTGACTGGTGTACCGACAGCAAATGCCCGCGGCAAACGAATCATCAATTGATCCATACACACTCGACCGACGATCTCACAACGCTCGCCTTCTACTAAGATCGAGAAGCCTTGCATTTTTCGTAACCAGCCGTCAGCATAACCGATAGGCACGGTGCCGATCCATTCCTGACGTGGAGTGATATATGTTTCACCATAGCCAATCCCCGCTCCTTTTTCAAGTAATTTCACTTGTATCAGTTCAGAAACGAGCGAAAGCGCAGGTTTTAAGGAAAATGGTTCGCTCAGCGCATGACCTGATGGGTTCAACCCATACATTGCGATCCCAAAACGGACCATATTTCCTACTGCTTCTTTGTGCCATAAAGAGGTTGCGCTATTGCCTGTATGTATATATGTCGGCAAATAGGGCAAAACAGTTAAGACTTCTTTAAAACGTTGATGCTGGGTTTCCCAATAGCTCGTGTCTACTTGATCCGCTGTGGAGAAATGGGTAAAGATCCCTTCCCACTCAAAAGAGGGGTGATCTTCTAACCAAAGAACGGCTTGGCGCACTTCTTCGACAGTCAAAAAGCCGATTCTCCCCATACCAGTATCCACCTTGATATGCACTTTAAGCGGCTTATTTAGAGGGTTCTCCTCTAAATAAGCGCCTGCTTCTATCAGCCAGTCCATCGAAGCGACTGGAAATGACAAATCATAGGTCGTCAGCAAGGTAATATCACACACATTCACGACACCTAAGATCAAAATCGGGTCAGTAATCCCTGCTTCTCTCAATTCGATCGCTTCATCGATCGTCGCAACGCAAAAACCATCTGCGCCGCCTTCTTTGGCTGCAAGAGCGGTTTGAACCGCTCCGTGTCCGTAACCATTCGCTTTGACCACCGCAAAAAGAAATGTCTCGCTTGGTAAGTGAGCAATCTCATGTTTGATGTTCTCGGTAATCGCAGTTGTATCAATTATCGCTTTCGTTGGTCTATGGTAAGCAACCACCATTTCCAGTTCCTTCTTTCTACTAGTGCTTGATCAGACGAACAAATTAAGTTGGTTTTATGTAGTCGGCTGTTCGTCCATGAAGTATCAAAGTCTTCTTGACTGACAGACTACTTCAACTTGGTTTATTCACTATCTAGTACTTCTAAAATAATTTGTGCAAAAGCAGTATCATTTGTATGGGTGATACTGACAAACGTTTTTTCTAAAGGATGCGGTGCTTTAGTAACGATCGGGGCACCGAATTCATTGGTCAAGACTTCAATATCATGAAAAGAAACTTTGCCGATCCCTGTCCCCCAAGCTTTCGAGAACGCTTCTTTGCAGGCATAGCGCCCGCCAAGGAACTCTACCTGACGTTTCAGCGGCAAGCGTGCAAATAATTTTGCTTCCTTCTCTGTTAAAATACGCGTTATAAACTGAGGTTTTTTTTCAATTAATTCTTTCATTCGAGGCAGCTCGACTGCATCGATCCCGATTCCTTTGATCATTCTTTTCTCTACCTTCACCTAAGATAGGGTTTTCCAAATTGGAAATACCCCTTGTTCAGCTAGTTACCATTCTACCAAAAAAATGGCGAATTACCATTCAAATCTGACGAGTTTATACGGAGATTAAGATTTAAAAAAAGAAAGACTCAGTTAAATCATATTTTACGACAATTCGAAAATTTTTATAATAAATGAACATTAAAAAAAATCCTTACCGCATTATTATCCCTTCTACTACTATTTAATTAAGTTGCTTTAGCTAAAAGAACTCAAAAAAGCCAATTCAATCAAATGGAACATTTGATTGAATTGGACCTAATCATTCGTTCTCTATTTTCAAAATAAAATCATAGAAAAGAAAGACGGGGTTAATGGTAAGCATTCATATTATAAATATTACTCTATCTATTCAATTGAATTTCATATCTATATCTATCAGCCCGATAATAAATTTCCGCATATTCGATATTTCTATTTTTATCATCGATTGTATTTCTAGTTATATACAACAATGGTTCTCCCGTTTTGATCTTTAAATGATCAGCCAATACATCATCTGCTACGATAGACTCAATAATTTCGGTAGCACTTTCGATCAGAATAGATTTATTCTCAAAAATTTTATAGAGTGAAGCTTCTGGAGAATTAAAGTCCTCTTCATTCAACTCTATATAATTTTTCGGCACATATACACGCTGAAAACCGATATTCTCATCATCAATGATTCGTATCCGTTCATTCACATAAACTTCTTCCATTGGAGATAATTTTAACTGCAACCTTACTTTTTCAGGTGCAGGTTCTCTTCTAAAATCAACTAGCTTAGATGAAGTAATATGCTCACTATGCTCATCATTAAAACTTATCAAGCGATTCAATTGCAATGTTCGCTTATTGCTGTTGACGATTGTTCCCAATCCAGGAACCTTTTTGATATATCCATCCGATTCTAACAGTTGCAGTGCGGAACGAATCGTTATTCTGCTGACACCATATTTTTTTTGCAAATCAACTTCAGTTGGAAAAAAATCATTTTCCACATATTTCTTTGCAATGATGCTTTTTTTCAATTCTTCATAGATTTGATAATATTTAGAATTACTATTATTACTCAAATTATCCCTGACCTACTCTCATTTCACTATTTCTGCAATATTAGAGGCTAACCCTCTTATGTCCATTTCATTCGCTTTTTCTATCACTGATAATTTACTCTTGACCGTCTCATCTACTGATACAAGCGCACCTGTCATAGAACCGACGATTGTAGCAATCGTATCGGTGTCATAGCCGATATTTACAGCATCGATCGTTGCTTGATAGGGCGTTTCTTTATTTAGAGCTACGATTCCATACGCACAGGGAACCGCTTCTGAAACATGAAGTCCACTTCCAACAACCTCATAAAGTTTCAACAACTTATCAATTTTTTCACCACTGCCATTCGCTATATCTAAAGCAAGCTGTATTCTTCGATAAACACTTGGTCCTGGAACATGCTTAGAATATTTTTTTCCTTGTTCTTCTCCGAGTTTTGCGCCTAATAAGCCAGCTTCAATCACACTATCCATTGTAGCACTTTCCTTCAATGATTCCGACACACTTAGAGCAACCGCACAAGCACCTGAGATCGACAATGAATTATCATGGGTGACTTTTGTAATTATAATAGCATCTTCTAAAGCCTTTTCATAGTCACCTGGATGAAATAGTCCCGCCGGAGAAATCTTCATTGCGGAACCATTTGTAGCTTTAGAAGCATAATCTACTGTTACTGCCCCAGGAAGTGCTTTTATTTCTGATAAATTATTTTTGTACATTTCAATCGCACTTCTTGTTGTAGGTCCAGCAAAACGATTAAAATAATGCGGAATATCAGACCATTCAATAATACTTTTCTTTATAATATCTCGGTCAATCATTCCTTGGTTCTTAAGAATATTTTGACAGATTAAATATATTTGGGAAAAATCATCAGTGACTTCACCTGCCTTGTTTCCATATGCGAATGCTGTTTTACCAGGTTCAACTAGCTTTTCCAATGGTCCAGCAAATTTTAACCGAATTTCATCGAAAGGCAGATTTTCTGTCGCAGCCCCCATTGCGTCACCAATTGCTGCCATTGTTAAAGATCCTAAAATTCTCTCAATCATGTAATCAATTCTCCCATCCATTTTACTTATTCAAGTCCTTTGACCCCAAATACAAAAGTTAAGACAAGTCCACCAATAAACGATAGCAGTAAACCAACTAAGTATGCCCATAAGGTAGGTCCAGCAAATGCAGGGATCGTTGTCAGTCCCCCAAATACAAATGCATTCCCAATAACATCAAAAGCACCCATAAAAGCACCACCAATCGCTGCACCGATACATCCTGCCACTAATGGTGTCTTATACTTCACTCCAATACCATAGATTGCTGGTTCGACTATTCCAGATAGAAAAACAGAAGTAATAGCCGACACAGAAAAATTCTTTAAATCTTTATTCTTAGTCATAATAAAAATAGCTAACGCAGCACCTGCCATCCCAAAATTTGCGTTGGCGCCATAAGCAATAAGAGCAGAAGTACCTGTCGCAGCAATTTCAGGAATAATGATCATCGTATTAGGTGCCCAATGAAATCCAAACATGATCAAAATATTCCAAATGCCTCCAATAATTGCTCCAGTAACAATGCTGTTTATCGCTGTTAGTCTCCCAACAACATCGGCAATAAATAGGCTAGCATAATTTCCAATTGGTCCAATAACACCGGCTGCAATCGGCACTAATAAAAACAAAAGTATGGTCGGTATAACAACCATATGCAAACTTTGAGGAATTACTTTCTTTAGAAAGAACTCCATTTTTGATTGAAGCCAAACAAGAATAATTGATGGAATCACTTGTCCTGTATAGCTAAATAATCGAATCGGCATACCCATGAATTGAATGATTGTTCCTGGTTGATCATTCATCATCGCTACAAAATCTGGCATAATCAGCACCCCTAAAACAGCAATAGCGATATATGCACTGGTTTTGAATTTCTTAGCAGAAGTGATAGCTACTAGCAATGGGAAAAAATAAAATACAGATGTTGCAGCTAGAGTTAACAAAGTATTCGTGTCACTCTCTACACTCAATATTCCCAGTTCATTTGCTAAGATAGTAAATCCTCTTAAAAGACCCGCACCAGCGAGAAGTGGCAATAACGGAGAAAAAATACTGACTACTAACGAAACAAATCGGTTGATCAAATTTTCATTCCCTGTTTCTCCACTTTCCAATTCTGAATGATTACTCATATGTGCTCGTACTGCTTCATAAACTTCCCCTACATTTGTTCCTATAATGATTTGAAAACTTTTATCGTTGTCTACGATCCCTATGACTTCAGCTAAATTCTTGATTCCCTCAGCATTAACTTTACTTCTATCTTTGAATGTTGGTCTTAATCTTGTGGCACAATGAGTCAGACTAGAAATATTATCAGAACCACCCATCAACTCTAAAAGCATAATCCCCAATTCATCCATCTGTTTTCCTCCAAGAATTTTTTAAATGTTATGACGTCATATCATTAAAGACAATATATAACGCTTTCATAATTATGTCAACAACTATTTTATCAACGAAACCAACATAAAAATATAAATAAAAACTATTTATTTATCTATATTTCTATTAATAGAAACCTTGTAATTTTTAACAAAAAAAAGAACATGAAGTGAGCGTAGCTCGCCATTCATGTTCTTTTAATAAAAAGCTCATTCTTATTTGTAATTCAAAAAAGCAATTAGTCTTGGTTATTTCTGATTACGAAACCGCGTTTTTTGTCGTTGCTGCGGCGATTGTTTTTACGGGCACCATCTTTTGAATAGTTGCCGCGGGCTTTATTGCCGTTGCCGCCGCCACGGTTCCCACCGTTTTCTTTGCGGTTACGATTGCCGTTGCTATTGTTGCTGCGACGACCATTTTTGTTGAATGATTTTTTTCCTTGAGGCAATGGACGCTCTGGTGTGATCTTCACTGGTGCTAAGTCAGCAGGATCTTTCGCCATAGTTTTTAGAAGCAATGCTGCTAAATCTTGTGCAGAATAACGTTCTAATAGATCGTCGGCTGCTTGCAAGTATTTATCCAAACCATTTTCATCCAATTTTGTTTCAACAGATTCGATTGCGGCACCTAATTGACCTTTGAACGCTTCTTTTTCGGTCGGTGGGCGCATTGGTGTCATCCGTTTTTTCGTTAAGTTTTCAATGACGTGCAGATAGCTCATTTCGTTTGGTGTAACGAAAGTCACAGACATTCCGCCTTTTCCAGCACGGCCAGTACGTCCGATCCGGTGAACATAGCTTTCAGGATCTTGAGGAATATCGTAGTTATATACGTGTGTAACGCCAGAGATATCCAATCCACGAGCTGCAACGTCTGTGGCAACTAAGATATCTAGTTGACCACTCTTGAATGAACGCAAAACGCTCATCCGTTTTTGTTGAGAAAGGTCTCCATGAATGCCTTCTGCTTTATAGCCGCGGGCTTCTAAGCCGCGCGCCAATTCATCGACACGACGTTTCGTACGACCGAAAACGATGGTCAATTCTGGCGTTTGCACATCCAATAAGCGAGTCATGATATCAAATTTTTCGTAATCTTTTGAACGAACATAGTATTGATCAATCAAATCAGCGGTCATTTCTTTGGCTTTGATCTGTACATGTTCAGGCTCTTTCATGAATTTCACGCCGATGTTTTTGATTGCTGGCGGCATTGTTGCTGAAAATAGCAATGTTTGACGAACATCTGGTACTTGGCTTATGATTTTTTCAATATCTTCCAAGAAGCCCATGTTCAACATTTCATCCGCTTCATCTAATACAAGCGTTTCAACGGTGCCTAATTTCAAGGTGTGGCGGTTGATATGGTCTAACATACGACCTGGTGTACCAACTACGATGTGGGGACGATCTTTTAGTTGACGGATTTGACGGCCGATATCGGCTCCACCGTAAACTGCTTGTACACGAATTTTTTTGTCTTTACCAAGACGGTACAATTCTTCTTGGGTTTGGATCGCTAATTCACGGGTTGGGGCAATCACTAATCCTTGTAGTTGATGGTTCGTTGGGTCAATTTTTTCTAACATTGGCAAACCAAATGCGGCGGTTTTACCAGTACCGGTCTGTGCTTGACCGATCACGTCTTTGCCTGCTAAGGCTAATGGAATCGTTGCTTCTTGGATGGGTGTTGCTTCTTCAAAGCCGGCACGCTCAACAGAAGTCAATAATTCGTTGGATAATTCTAGATCTTTAAATTTCAAATGGATCCTCCTAGGCTGGTCATCTTTTCGATGCCTGTTTTTCTATCATCGAAGCGTAGGTTAGTTCTTCAGAAACACAAGAGTAGTCCCATTTACTCTTATCTTTCTCTCGGTACCGAAAAACCGCTTCACGAAGGCATTATAAAAGGCTAAAACAAGTGTTGTTTGTCTCAGCCATCATTTTATCTCAAAACGTCAATGTTTTTTACAGTAATCATTCTGTGCTTCATCTTTCGGCGTTAGATAAGTATAACACGCTTTGAAAGTTTCAGCAAGATTTCAACTCCCTTTTACATTCCTTTTAGTGCATCAACGACTTCACTCAGGCCCATGCCATTGCTGCCTTTGATCACTAGGCTATCGGAAGGTTCTAAAGTTTCTATTAAGGAGGCGATCAGCTGTGGTTTTTCATCGATCGCAAAATAGCGCACCTTGTCAGCAAGGGCAGTGTTCGCTAGTCGTTTTTGCAATGCCTGCATTTCTTTGCCATAAAGGAAAACTAGCTGGAACGAGTCATCCAAGTGTGCGGCCATCTGCTCATGCATTTGTGCAGAATCTGGTCCTAATTCAAGCATATCTGCCAATACGGCGATCCGTCGTCCTGCTAAAGGCAATTTGCGGAAGCTATCCAATACAAGACCCATGGCCGTCGGATTGGCATTGTAAATATCGCTCAAAATCGCTGCCCCATTACCAGCAGTCACCCATTGGGTCCGATTTTTCGTCAATTGAAAATGCGCCAAGCCTTCCTTGATCGCTTCATCTGCTACACCAAAATGACGTCCTATCCCAATCGCGATCAAGGCATTCTTGACATTATAGCCGCCTAAGACCGGTAAGGTAAAGGTGGTACCTGCTACCGTAAAAATCGTCTGATCTTGCGATTCCTCCACGATGTCTCCTTGTAGATCTCCCTCAGTTAAGCCAAAAGTTTCAATGGTCTGCGTTAAATTGGGAACAAAGGGCTCTAACAATGGTTCATCAGCTGGCATCATAAAGAAGCCGTCTTTTTTCAATCCTGCGGTGATCTCCATTTTGGCTTTGGCGATCCCTTCTCTGGACCCTAAGTTTTCAATGTGGGCTTCGCCAATCAACGTGATAGCGGCAGCGTCAGGTTCTGCTAAGCGTGAAAGGACTTCGATTTCACCTGCATGATCCATTCCCATTTCTAAAATCAATACTTGGGTATCTTCTGGCGCATGCAAGATAGTCAAAGGCACGCCTAGTTCATTGTTGTGGTTGCCTTGGGTTTTATAGGTCTGGTACTTTTGGGCCATGACCGCTTCCACCATATCTTTGGTGGTCGTTTTCCCGTTACTTCCAGTAATACCGATGATTTTCGGTGCAAGCTTTTCTTTATACGCTCGTGCCAATTGTTGAAACGCTTTGACGGTATCCGTGACAGGAATCACAAGGATGTCTTGCGGCGGTTCGATCGTAGGGTGGCTCCACAGTGTGGCGATCGCACCATTGTCTTTGGCTTGTTGGGCAAATTCATGGCCGTCACGGGTCCCCGCTAAGGGAACAAAAAGACTGTTTTCTTTGATCAGACGGCTGTCGAATTCCACAGAGGCAAGTGGTGTTTCATTTTCAATTTGCTGACCAAATACGGCAGCGGCTTCTTTTACAGTAAAATTCATCAGGTTCGCTCCTTTTTCCTAAAAAAAGAAAGCACAAGATCGCTTCAAGTATTTTCCTTGAGTTGAGCTGGCTTTCTTCCTGCTATTTATTCTGCTTCGTTTTCTGCTTCTTTTTCTGTTGCTTCTACATTGGTCAAGAACGAACGTCTTTGATTGAAACGATTCATCCCTAATTGGATCAATTCTTCGATCAAATCCCCATAAGGCAAGCCGGTCTTCTCCCATAGCAGTGGGTACATGCTGAATTCAGTGAACCCTGGCATCGTGTTCAGCTCATTTAAAAAGAGCTCATTTTTATTGGTCAAAAAGAAATCACAACGGCTCAATCCGCTGCCGCCTAACATCGTATAGGCTTTTTTCGCAAACTCTTGGGCTTTGGCTTGTGTTTCTTCTGGAATTTGTGCAGGAATCTGCATCTCGATTCGGTTGTCAATGTATTTGGAATTGTAATCATAAAAGGCAACATCTTTTACGATTTCTCCCGGCATTGTGGTCCGAACGTCTTCGTTTCCAAGAACGGCTACTTCGATCTCACGGGCTTCGATTCCTTGTTCAACGATCGCTCGGGTATCGTAGCGATACGCTTCTTGTAGCGCATTTTGCAGTTCTTCTCGGTTCTCGGCTTTCGAGATACCGACACTTGAGCCCATGTTGGCAGGTTTGACAAACATCGGATAAAGCAGACTGCCTTCACATTGATCGAAAATCTTTTTCGGATTTTCTTTCCACGCATTTTTCAAGACTGGTACATAGGGAACTTGTGGAATCCCTGCAGCTTGCAAGATATACTTGGTCATGATTTTGTCCATCCCACAGGCACTAGTCAAGACACCGGCTCCGACATAAGGCATTCCGATGGTTTCTAAAAATCCTTGGATCGTGCCGTCTTCGCCATTTGGTCCGTGAAGTAAAGGAAAGACGATCGCGTCTTCTTCGTAGATTGCCCCAGGTGAAATTTCTTCCCCTTTGGTTTCTTCATTGGTCAATGCCAAAGTATCTGGAGACGTTGGCGCCTCAGTCAATAATGGGCCTTTTAACCAGCGTCCTTCTTTGGTGATCATTACTAATTGAACTTGGTAGTAATTATAATATACAGCATTAACAACTGAAAAAGCGGATAACAGTGATACCTCATGTTCTGCACTGCGTCCCCCGTATAATAAAATGATTTTCAAAAGAATTTCCTCCTGTATTCATTGATTCTACCAAACTAAGTCTTCCACATTTTAGCACAAAATCGACCAACCGGCATTAAATCTTGCAGAAATTTCTTTAAGCTTACACAGTCGTTAGTTGAATGTTTTTCATTTTGTCAGTACTATGAATATATCACGGCACGTTTAAAGAGGTGGGACCTATGACAGAACAAACCGCTCCTTCTAGAAAAGGACGATTAAAACAAATCGTTCAAGTCTTTTTGAAATACAAAGTCGTTCAAAATATCAGCAAACAGCAGCACCCCGAAATGGTGCGTCAAGCGTTTGAAGAATTAGGACCAACATTTATCAAAATCGGGCAGATGCTTTCGGTCCGCAATGATCTATTTTCCAGCACCTTTGTCGATGAATTCAAGCAGCTGCAGGACAATGTCAAAAGTGATCCATTTCCCAAGGTCAAAGCACTGCTGGAAGCAGAACTGCAGCAACCGCTAACGGAAGTTTTTTCCGCTTTTGATGAAATTCCAGTCGCCTCAGCTTCCATCGGACAAGCCCATCGAGCAAACTTGCTCAGCGGCAAAGAAGTGATCGTCAAAGTACAGCATCCAGGGATCATTGCGGCAATTCAAGTGGATCTCGATCTTTTTGAAAAAGCCCTGCCGTTGGTTCGCGCAATTCCAGAAGCCAATGTGGTGGATTTAAAAAGCGTGCTAAGCGAAGTCCGACGATCACTTGCCAATGAAACAAATTTTTTGCAAGAGATGAAAAACGCACAGGAATTCTACCGCAACAATCACCAAGACCCGCAGTTGGCATTGCCAAAAGTTTATCCCGAATGGTGTACCCAAAAAGTATTAGTCATGGATTACATGGCAGGTGAAAGCTTGAATTGCTTACTGACCCGCAAAAATCAAGACATCGTTTATGACAATCAGTCCGTTAAAGCCGTGAAAAAACAAGTGGGGACGCTATTAGTCGAAAACTTTATGAAACAAGTCTTTGAAGATGGCTTCTTTCACGCTGATCCACATCCTGGCAATCTTTTCTTGCATGTCTTCACGGATCAAGCCAACCGCCCACAACCATTTCAGGTCAAGCAGCGCGTCGGTGTCCTCGGCGGGGTCGATTACTCGTTGAAATGGCAAGAAGAAGCTGTCATGCCGCCTTACCAAGTGATTTTCTTGGACTTTGGGATGATGGGTCATTTGGATCAGTCTTTACGCAGCCGTTTAGCCGATGCGTTGATTGCTCTTTATACCCAAGACACCCAAGAAGTCGGCAAAGCCGTCTTGCGGTTGTGCAACAGCAGCGGCAGTTCCTTTGACGAAGTCGCCTTCTACCAAGACCTGCAAAAATTTGTTGAAAACTACTATAATATGCCGCTAAAGGATATCGACTTGCAAAAAGTGATGGCGGAAGTCATCACGATCTGCCATGATAACCAACTGCAGATGCATCGAGACATCACCTTGCTGATCAAGGCTTTTGGTACCTTGGAAGGTGTGATCAAAGCCTTAGACCCCGAATTATCAATGATGGAAGTCACTCAGCCTTTTGCACAAAAATATTTCCTGCAGCAGCTGAGTATTGAAGACGAGGTGAAAAAAAGCGCCTTGGCAACCGCAAAAAGCTTGCGGGCACTTAGCCATCTTCCCGATCGGACCTTGGCTGTCTTAGACACTTTTGCGACTGGTAAACACCGATTGAATCTAGAGATCCGCGAACAAAAACAGCTATTGGACCGCTTTGATCAGATGGTCAATCGACTGGTGATCGGTATTATTCTAGCTGCGGTCATCCTTGGCTCTTCCTTATTGGTGGTCGCCAGCCCGCAACAAGGAGCCTTCGTCCATCAGATGGGGATCTTCGGATATACCTTAGCATTTTTCGCGATCGTGGCTTTAGTCAGCAAATACTTCTATGATCGTTTTCGCAAGAAATAAATAAGCACCTTCAATTCCCGTGGTTCATGCAGAAGCTGGGTCTTGAGGGTGCTTATTTTGCAAGAGTCTGTCGCAATTCGTTTTCAAAGATTCGTTTGAAGGCTTCCCGATCCTCTTTCGTAAAGGGCTTCGGTCCTTTTGTACGCTTGCCTGCTTTACGCATCTGCGCACCTAAGTAGCGTTGTCCAAGTAAAAAATCGATCGTTTCTGGCAAATACTCTGTGCCGTTATGGTGAAAAACCCGCGCTTTTTTCGGCAAGACCAAAGAGGCTAACCCATAATCTTGGGTAACGAGAAAATCACCCGGCTCTATTTCCTTCACGATTTCATAATCCGCACGATCCGAGCCTTTGTCGACATAGACAAAGTGAACATGGGCAGGATAATCTTTGGTCGTGTAATGATCGACACTGGTGACGATCACCACCGGCAGCTGATATTGCTGAGCCAGCTCAATCACTTCGTTTTTCACTGGCGATCCATCGCCGTCAATAAAAAGTCGCATCTCCACACTCCCCTCACAAGTTTCTTCGTTTACAATTACTTCTATTGTAAGAGGAGCAAGGCGAAGATGCAAGCAGACTTTACAGCCGTTTCCTTGAGGATGTATTTAAAGCCTCAGGAAGAGCAACTGCCTACGCCCTAATAACTAGCAGCTACCCTAAGCAAAGCTTATCCTTCAACTTTAGAAAAGGCTCGCTCTTTTAGCTCATAAACGACATCGCAAGCCTTGGCTACTTCTTGTTCATGGGTCACTAAGATAATACATTTTTTTTGCTCATGAGCAATTTCTTGAAATAGTCTGACGATCTCTTTGGACGTCGTTTCATCCAAGTTTCCAGTCGGTTCATCGGCTACGATCAGCTCATGCTCACAGCACAATGCGCGAACGATCGCCACCCGCTGCTGCTGCCCACCCGATAATTGGGTCACTTTTTTCAGTGCCAGCTCTTCCGTGATGCCAACTTTGGCTAAGTTTGCTAAAGCGTAGGCCTTTTTATCGGCTTGCTGCGACTTCGCGATCGCCATCGCTGTCACCACATTGTCCAATGCCGACAGATAAGGCAATAGATTATAGGCTTGGAACACGATGGACACATCTTTGCGGCGGTACTCCCGCAGCCCGATTTTTGCTAACGTTTCTTCGTTGTAGAAAATCTTTCCTTCTTTCGGGGTATCTAGGCCTGTGATCAGCGACAGGAAGGTCGTTTTCCCCGATCCGCTGGAACCTAAGATCGCATACATCTTGCCAGGCTCGAAGGTCAAGTCAACGCCACGAAACAGGGCTTCTGCTTCGCTTTGATACCAATAGCCTAATTGTTCTGTTCGTAATGTCATGTCGTTCCTCCTAAGAAACCAAGATTTTTTTCGGGTTCAGCCGCAAAATGCCCGCCGACGAGAGTAAGATCGAGCCAAAGCTGATCCCTAGACCGAGTAATGCCAATAGACCAATTTGTTGAGGGGAAACGGTAATTTCTAAGGACTCCACTTCTGCTGATTGGGTGAAGGATGGGAAAGAACCGCCACGGTTGCCGCCCATTTGCGGCATCTCTCCGCCTCCAGGTCCAGCGTTTTCAGCGGCTGCCTGATCCGTCGTCGTTTCGGTTTGCTGTGCCAATAATTGCTCTCCGACGGCATTACCGACTAGATTACCGCTAGCGGCCGCGATCCCTAAAGCAAATACCATGCAGACAAAAATCTCTGTGAAAAACTGTAGGATCACTTTGGCTCGTGACTCGCCTAAAGAGAGCAATACGCCAATCTCATAGCGACGTTCCCGAATCGACATCATCACGATCAACGTCAAAATAATGATACCGGCAGCAGCAACTAACACAATAATATTTTTGGCAAAGCTCGCGACATTATTCAACGGTGTCAACATCGATTGATACATCTGATCATTGGTTTGGATGCTATAGGTTTCTGTATCGATCAATCCTTCTGCTTCTTCCACGAATGCCGTCATTTCAGACGGATCACTCAAGGTATAGGTTGCTGAATCAATGGTATCCTCATTGCCGCTCAACGTATTGGCAAGAGTATAAGAGGCAATGATCGTGTTGGCCGGGTTGAGAAAGTTAAACATTTGGCTCATGCTGTTGCCAACTTCACTCGTTTCATAGATTCCTTTGACCGTCACTTCTACTTCATTGTCCTCTGCATCAGTGATTGAAAACGTATCTCCGACCGCTAAATCATTCGCTTCAGCTAGTGAGGATTCAATCAAGACTTGGTTTGTGCCTTCGTCCTCAGAAGTAATCCCTTCTCCATCCGTGATAGTCGCTGTTCCTTCCGAAAAAGTCGTATACGCCGCACTGGTTGATACACCAGTGATTTGGAAATCGCCTGTACTCATACTCCCACCAGGCATACCTCCTGGCATACCGCCCATTTGCCCCGACTCGCTACTATCGGTTGCTTCTGACTCTGTCGAGGAGTCACTGCTAGAGATCGGTTCGATCCCGCTGACGGCATCAGCCGAGGTACTGACTTCAAAACTATATGAAGCAACCCCGTCTAAATCAGCGATTGCTTGGGCATCTGTAATCGCTACGGGTGTCGATTGAAAACTCCCTGGATCTGGACGTGTGCTCTGGTCATCGCTGTCAGATGAAGAACTTCTTTGCTGAAAAGCCTGCTCACGGTTGGCTTGCAACGTCACGGTTGCGCCGACACTTTTCTGAGCATTTTCAGTCGCTACTAGCGCTGCACTGCGAATCGTCAAACCCGCCAATACAAAAATCAAGATTGCAGAAAATACGGCAATCAGCAGCAGACTCCGGCCTTTTTTCGCCCATAAACTTTGGAGCCCTCGTTTCAAAAAATTCATCTTTGTTCCTCCTGAATGGCAAATTATTGTATTTCGACTATAAGAACCTTAGCTTAAATTGAACTTAAATCTTCCCCAGATTTTTCAAAACGTTGGAACAGACCGCAGCTGTCTTCTGCGATCTGCACGTTTTATTGATGACCCCCAGGGAATGATCGATGTCCCTTCAACTAACGGCCAAAGCCACCGCCCATTTGATTGGTTGTCGCTGTCGCTCCTGATTGGGTCAAGTTGGCGATCGTTTCCGTGACGGGCAACGTTCCTAATTCCGTCCCATCACTAAGGGTCCCACCAGCATAATAACCAGAAACAGCTTGCACATCATTCGTTCCCCCACTGACCAATGTATAGCTGCTATCCGTCAAATCTGGGCTAGAAAGAACCACATGTTGGTAGCTTTTACTTGGTGCATAGGACAAGATCGTCTGTCCTTGACTATCCTTTAAGGTCACAAGGGTCTCTGCTGCTTGGGTTTGATCGAAACTGATCCCGATCGACTGTTGACTTCCCCCACTGACATTCATGGCCATATCGGTCGTACCAGCAGCTAACAAGACACCGCCAGTGATTTCAAACGTCCCGTTATAATCCAAAGCGCCATTGCCACCGGTCGTTGGACCATTTACGATGACGACCCCATCACTCATAGTGACATTGCCGTTACTGTCCAGGCCATCCCCTTCGGCATCGACCACCAACGTCCCACCAGTGATTGTGATTTGTTTGCTGTCATCTGCGGTATCGCCACCGCCAGGACCGCCACCAAAGCTGTCTTGCCCAAATTGGCCAGTGGTTTCCTCTGTATCACTGCCGCCACCGGCATTGATCCCGTCATCGCTAGCCACGACATGTGTCGTACCACCAGCAATCGTGATCACACTTGCTTCTAGTCCTTCATAGGATTCTTCGATAGCAATCGTCCCATCGGAGATCGTCAATTCATTGTCCGCATGTATGCCGTCGTCACCACTGTTGGCAGTGATCGTACCGCCTGTGATGTTGATGGTATCGTTGGCATGCAGGCTATCATCTGCACTATCGATCGCAAAGGTACCGCTGCTGATGGTCATCACACCGCCAGCTTTCAATCCTTTGTAGCTTTCATCCGTCACTAGCGACTGACTTTGTGCCCCGTCAGCCGTTTTGATCGTGAGATCGGCTGATTGGATGCTTAAATTTGTTTCTGCTTGGATGCCATCACGCCCACTTTGGATCGTAAAGGTACCGCCATCGATCGCAACGTAGCCTTTTTCCGCATCTTCCGAATTATTCGCTTGGATGCCATCTCCTTCAGTGGTGTTCAGTGTGTAGTTCCCTGCCAAGATCGACACGGAATCTTTTCCTTTGATGGCATTGTTTTTCGCTGTGATCTCAATCGTGCCACCAGCTAAAACCAAATCATCTTTGCTGCGCAGCCCGTTGCTGTAATTTCCTGTGATCACCAACGTTCCATCACCGTTGATGGACAAATCTTCTTTACTATAAAAAGCGGCATCTGGTTCCGTCTCACCTTCCGCCAAGGTGTAGCTGCTGCCATCTATCAGAGTATTTGTCGTATCACTGGCTAAGGTCGTGATGACTTTTTCTGCTTGTTCGATGACGACTGCCGCCCCGTCTTCATTGGTGATCGTGACACCCGCAAAGATCAGATGGACTTTTTCTTCTTTATTGACGTTGACAACCAGTTGACCATTACTTAAGGAACCGCTGACGACATAGGTACCAGCTTGCGTGATCGTCACCGTTTGGTCTTCCACTGCAACGCCATCAACAGCCGTCGTATCGCCGTCATTCAATTCAAGTTGCGTGGCGGTCGCCTCATCGTAGGAGGCATCCACGTCTTCTTCTTCGTAACTGCCATAATAGTCCGTAGCATCATCAAGAGTCGTTGCAACGTTGGTCACTGCGGCAGAACCTGAAACAGCCGCTGCAGAACTGGAGCTGCTGCTCGTGCTACTACTATCGGTTTGCCCACAAGCGCCTAGGAGCAGCGATGAGAGTAAGAGCGGATAAATGAGTTTTTTCATAAGAGGTTCCTCCTTCTACAGCTCATCGCGGTTAGCGGTGAGCTTGCCTAAAACAACGGGTAAATTGCCATTACGAACCCGAACTTCATCAATGATTTGTTTTTCTTGCGCTTGGTCTTTTAACAGCAACTGATAACGCAACTCATATAAGCTCCCCATCGTGGTCGTTCGAACCGATGTCAGTTTGGCAGAATGCGTATATTTTTCAAAGAGATCATCGAATAGTTGCGGATAATCCAAATCTTCTGGAATCGTGACTTTCAGTTCTCGTTCACTCGTGGCTTGTCGATCGCCAAAGGGCACCGTGTATAAAAGGGTCAAGAAAAGCGCCACGATGATGGAAAAAATCACGACATAGCCGACATAGCCCATCCCAGTTGCCAGACCGATCCCCATCGACCAAAAGACACTGGTGATCTCTCTAGACCCTCCTGGAACCGAGCGGAAACGAATCAAACTGAAGGCGCCTAAGATCGCCACACCTGTGCCAAGATTGCCGTTGACTAGCATGATCACGGATTGAACGAGGATCGGTAAAACAGCCAAGGTAATGACGAAGTTTTTTGTGTAGACATTGCGGATCATATGGATCGCAGCTACCAATATTCCTAAAAGCAATGAGGCGGCGATACAGATCAATAAGCTGCTCCATTCAAGGGTGCTCGTATCGCCAGAAAATAGACTAGATAACATGTAACCATTCCTCCTTCTTGAACAAATGCCGTTGATAGGTTTGGGCATATTTCGAAAAGCTACCTTTGCGCACGCTGTATTTGTTCAACAGCTCCACAAACCATAACGGATAAGCGCCGAGGGCTTTCACTTCCATCAACACTCCAACTTCCGGTGCGACTAGCGCACCGTCACTGCCAGAACCTAACATGAGATCATAGGTGCGAAAGCGAATGTTTTGGTCGAATGTCACACGAAATTCACTATCATCATCAATAAACAGCGACAAGCGATCATAGGCAATCAACACTTTCGGCAGCAAGTCTGGGTTTTGCTTAAATAGCCAGTGGATCTCTGCAGCGATTTGCGGTGCTTCTGCCATTGACGGCAAGACCCCTGTTTGCAACCAGCGACAATAGTCAGCATAGGGCAGCGGGACTCGGCGTTTGTAGACCACGCCATTGACTTTCTTTTTGATCTCTAAAAAAATCAACTGCTGCTCTGTCGGTATGCCATAGCTGCGGACCCGAAATTTTTCTTTGTATTTCGGTTTGTCCATCGAATGACGAATAAAGCGGTAATCGTGGGTATCGTAATACAAGGACATAATCGTGTGCTGCCCATATTCATCGATCGCCATTCTTTGCTGCAGCTCAGCAAGAAATGCAGGAAATTGTTCCTTGGCTATTAAATATTTTGTCTCTTTTCTTTGAAAGACTTTTTTCAATTTCATAAAAATGCTCCTCCCTTGAAATCCATGCACTGAATTTACGGCAGCTATCTTAAATGCAGCTTAAGGCAAAACAGTTTTTTTAAGCATTTTTTATGCTATTCGTGCTATTCTTATCCTTAAAGAGGTGGGAACATGATTAAACTATTAGTGATCGAAGATGACAAAACATTATCTGATAATATGAAAGAAATCGTCAGCGAGATCGGTGACGTCACACAAGCCTATGATGGCAGTGAAGGCTTATACGAGGCAGAAACGGGGATCTATGATTTGATTATTCTCGACTTGATGATGCCAGAGATGAACGGTTATGAGGTGCTTTCTGCCCTAAGAAAAAAAGGACTCCAAACACCCGTCCTGATTTTAACAGCCAAAGACGGCTTAGAAGACAAAGTGACCGGTTTTCAAAAAGGGGCAGATGATTATTTGACCAAGCCTTTTTATCGGGAAGAATTATTGATGCGGATCAAAGCGTTGCTAAAACGCTCCTTAGGTTTGTTCAATGAAAATACCCTGGAATATAACGGATTGCTGTGCAACCTTGGCACCAATGAGGTCAGTTACCAAGGGCAGCTTTTGCCGATCCAAGGGAAAGAATTTGAGCTGCTGCTGTATTTTCTACAAAATAGAAACATTATTTTGACCAAGGAACAGATTTTTGATCGCATCTGGGGATTTGATTCAGAAACGACCTTGACTGTCGTCGAAGTCTATATGAGCAATCTGCGGAAACACTTGCGCCAGACAGGGATCGACAAAGAGATCCGTACGTTGCGAAATGTCGGCTATATTATGCAAGGAGCCTAGTCTATGAATAAAGAACGCTCTAAGAGACAACGGCTGCACTCCTTTCTCCTAAATGTCAGTGCCTTTGCGTTGGTTTTCTTACTTTTAGGAACCATCGTCCTCCAATTGTTCAACCAATCGGCTTATCGGCAAACCGACATTTCTTTGGAACAAGCAGTCAAAGATACCCGCTTGATCCAAGCAGAGATCAGCGCTTCGCAATCCAATCTAGAGGTATTGCCACCAGATAGTGCCATGCCAAAGATCCCTGGGACCAATCGCTTCAATACCCAGTTGATTCTCTGGTCTGAAGACGGTGAGATATTAAACAAGCAGACCTTGGGCGGCCGCTTTTCACAACTTGCAAGTTTATCTTTAGATACAAGCCACTTAGACAGTATCACATCTTTTTCAGTGGTGGATCAGTCCTTGTCAGAGGAAGAAGAGACCCTTTTGTTTCGTTCGATCACCACCAAAGCACCAACAAATGATGCTGGTGTCGGCTATATCCAAGTCTTGGCGAACACTAACCAAATCAAAAATGCGATGAACAATTTCCAAACGATTTTGATTTTATCGATGATCTTTTTCTGGATTCTTTCGATCGGGATCAGCTATTTGCTTTCCAGCTTGAACATGCGCCCCATTTTAGCCTCCTGGAAAAAACAGCAGGAATTTGTCGAAAATGCATCCCATGAGCTGCGCACACCATTGACGATCATTCAAAACAGTCTGGAACGCCTGTTTACCAAGCCCAATCATACGATCATTGAAGAATCTGAAAGCATCGCGCAAGCGTTAGCGGAAACTCGGCGGCTGACTGGATTAACGGCGGATTTGCTGACGATCGCCCGCAGTGATTCCAATCAATTGCTTTTGACAAAAGAAACCATCGAGCTAGCTCCTTTTATCGATGACTTAGTCAAACCTTTCAAAGAAATTGCCGAATTGGATCAAAAACACTTTGTTGTCGAAAACTTTGCCAAAACGACCGCTTGCTTTGACCAAAAGAAAATCCATCAAGTCCTCGTGATCCTCCTAGATAATGCCTTAAAATATACCAGCAGTGGTGATAAAATCACCCTCTTATCGGAGATTTCTAACAAGCAATGGCTGATCGAGGTCAAAAACACAGGACCAGCCATTTCCGATGAAGAAAAAGCCCGTATCTTTGACCGCTTCTACCGCGAGGATCGTTCCCGCTCCAAAGAGACCGGCGGCTATGGTTTAGGCTTAGCGATCGCCAAGCAAATCGTTGAAGAGCATAAGGGACAAATCCAGGTCAAAGATTTGCAGCCACGAGGGGTTATTTTTCAGATTCGTTTACCTAAAGAAGGATAAAGGAGAAAAACAAATGCAGGTCATCACCCTTAAAGAACACCCTGACTACTTAGCAGAAGCCATTCGTTACTTCCAAAAACAGTGGGCTGGTCCCGACTCCCTCATGGTTTATGAGGATAGCCTGACCCATAGTTTTTCAGCAAATCCTTTGCCGCAATGGCTGCTGCTGGTCAACGAAGAAATCGCAGCAGACGGACGTTATCAAATCATCGGCTGCGGTGGCTTGATCCCCAACGACTTCATCAGTCGGATGGATTTGACCCCTTGGCTTTGCGCCTTGTATGTGGACCCTTTGTGGCGTGGCCAAGGCGGTGCCCGCCTTTTGATCGAAACAGCCAAGCAACGTGTTGCTGGAGCTGGTTTTGATTCTCTGTATCTATGTACGGATCTTTCTACTTTTTATGAGAAATTTGCTTTTGAACCGATCGGAACAGGCTACCATCCTTGGGGAGAGTCTTCCACCATCTATCGCTGTTCTCTCACCTAAATGAACAAAAAAAAAGCTGTGAACAAAAATGTTCACAGCTTTCTTCACTCACAGTACTATTGCTAGTAGAATACCCTATCTCCACAAAAGGAATATTCCGACACCCTACAAATCCGGTAGGTTGCTTACGCGGTGTGCCTCTGCTATCAATCTGGTCAGCTAATGCTAGACCTTCTCGACTCGTCGCATGAGGATTACTTTACCATAAATTTAGTCGGAATACTACTGTTTTTTATAAAATTAAAACTGCTGATAAGCATTTCTCAAGAAAGAGTGCCTATCAGCAGTTTTTCATGAATCAATTGTTACTTTTCAAATAGAAACATTCCAATTGATGGATAAAAAAACTTAGGATAAGAAGGTCGCTACTTTGGTCGTAATCAAATCGATGGCTACGTGGTTTTCGCCGCCTTCTGGTACGATGACATCGGCATACCGTTTGGTCGGTTCGATGAATTGATGATACATCGGTTTTACCACCGTCAAGTATTGTTCGATCACAGAATCCAATGTCCGGCCACGTTCTTCCATGTCACGTTTGATTCGGCGAATGATTCGAATATCATCGTCTGTATCAACATAAAGTTTAATATCCATTAAATTACGCAATCGCTCATCTTCTAGAATCAAGATCCCTTCCAAGATAATGACTTCTTTGGGTTCTTGAATGATCGTTGCTTCGCTGCGGGTATGCGCAACATAATCATAGACGGGTTTTTCGATCGTTTGATATGCAAGCAGCTGTTGCAAGTGATCGATCAACAAATCAGTATCAAATGCAAAAGGATGGTCATAGTTGGTGTTCAACCGTTCTTCAAAGCTCAGATCACTTTGGTCTTTATAGTAGGAATCTTGTTCAAGCATCATAATAGAATGGTTGGGGAAATGATTAAAGATCGCCCGACTCACGCTTGTTTTTCCACTACCTGATCCACCTGTCACACCAATAATAATGGGCTTGCCATTCGTCATTCAATTAACCTCTTTCATCTTAAAAAATTCACACTGGTTCTATTATAGCGAAAATTCGGCAAATTACTACTGTTTCTGTAGAATCAGTGCTGCAATAAAGGAAGTAATTGCTGCAAACGTTCGATCTCATAAGTAGGCTGAATCTCACCACTGTTTTTTTTCTTTGGATTGAACCAAATCGTATCGATCCCTGCCAGTTGTCCGCCTAAGATATCTGAAGTCAGTGAATCGCCAATGATGACTGTTTCTTGTTTTTTAACGTTTGGTATGCGAGCAAACACATAGTCAAAATATTCTTTCATTGGTTTTTGATACCCTGTATCTTCTGAAACAAAAATATCACGGAAATACGGCTTTAATTTGGCATCTTCCAAGCGGCGATATTGGGTTTCAGAAACCCCGTTCGTCACCACGTATAGGTCAAAATGCTGCGCCAACTCCGCTAAGATCTCATCACTGTTGTCTAACAGTTTATGTCCTTCATTTAGAAATTCCCGATAGGCCAATTCAACTGCTGGACTATCGACCTGAATGCCTTGCGTTTCAAAAAACAAACCGAAACGCTCATTGATGACTTGGTCTCTCGTGATTTTCCCTTGCTCAAACTGCTGCCACAAATCATGATTGATCGTTTGATAGCTTTGTTTGCGCTCTGGGTTCATTTCCAAGCCATGAGCTTCAAATAGTGCTTTTAAGGCTTGATCTTCGGTATCTTGAAAATCGAGGATCGTGTCATCGACATCAAATAATAATGTTTTATACTTCATTTTCTCCCTCTTTCTCAGCGGAAATGCGCCGCCAGTCCTTTTAATTCTTCTTGCGTCAGCGAGCGATAACTCCCCACTGCTAAATCATCTGGTAGAACCAGCGAACCCATCGCTGTTCGTTTCAGCTGAATGACTTTTTTCCCTCGGGCTAAAAACATCTTTTTCACTTGATGGAACTTGCCTTCAGCAATTTCTAACGAAACAAAGGAACGAGCCGCTCGGGCATCGATGATCGTTAGGGCAGCTGGTTTGCAAGTGACACCACCATGAAAGGTGATCCCTGTGGCAAATGCCGCCACATCTTCAGGAGTCACCAAGTCATTGACCACCACTTCATATCGCTTGGTCACCTTTTTCGTGGGATGCAGCAAGTCATAGCCTAACTGACCATTCGTCGTAACTAATACCAACCCTTCCGTGTCCCGATCCAATCGACCGACGGCATAAAGATCTGGGTGCTGGTCCCTTGGTGCAATCAAATCGATCACTGTCTGGTGCTGTTGATCAACATTCGCTGTAACAACACCATTGGGCTTGTTGACGATATAATAGCGTTCCTGCGTCTCCAACTGACGACCCGCAACGATGATTTGATGGATGGCGCTATCGACATTGCGCTCAGGTCGCCCTTCAATCCTTTGGTCCACGAGGACTTTTCCTTGCTGAAACAACCGTTTCATCTCTTTACGAGAAGTATTCAATTGTTGCTCGATCACTTTATCTAAACGCATAAATTTTTCTCCATAGTGGCTATTATAGCTCAGGATCTAGCGAAAGGAAACTGCCAGGATTTCAAATGATTTGACTTTCTTTGTCTTTTTGCGTAAGGTTAAAGAGTAAAGTAAATATAGTTTCTCATACACAGCGTTATGACCTGGTGGAGAAAAGTTGAACCAAAACTTTCTGGGGCAGTTGTGTACACAACTGCCCTTTTGCGTGTTTTCACTCACGTACCACTTAATGTGCAGAGTTAACAAAATTTGCTTAAAAAATCTCGTTATTAACGAGAAAATTTTAGGAGGAATTGAGTTATGTCAGTATCATTAGAAGTTACGAAAAGAGAAGTTCGCCCACGTTCTTTACGGAACAAGTTGCGCCACGAAGGAAAAGTACCTGCAATTGTCAATGGGTACAAAGTAGAAAGCACACCGATTGCTGTCAATGCAGCAGAATTAGAAAAAATCTTGCGTGAAAATGGATTGAATACCGTAATCACGATCAGTTTAGAAGGCAAAAAAGTCAATACACTGATCAAAGAGTATCAATCAGATACCTTCACACGCAATTTAACCCACGTTGAATTCCTATCTGTCGATATGAATGAAGAAACAGAAGTAGAAGCAGAAGTAACCTTAATTGGCGAATCTGCTGGTGTCAAAGCTGGTGGTGTTCTAGCACAAAACTTGTATACAGTCGTTGTATCAGCAACACCAGACAAATTGCCTGAACGTGTTGAGATCGATGTAACGTCATTAGAGATCGGCGATTCATTAACAGTGGCTGATCTGCCTAAGAACGACGAGTACACGATCGTGACCGATCCAGAAGAACAAATCGTTGCGGTTACTGAACCACAAGAAATCACTGAAGATGAAGAAGCTGGCGAAGCTGCTGAACCAGCAGTTATCGGTGAAGACGAAGAATAATCATAGAACATCGTTCTTAAGATCGCGTCTTCAATCAACAGACACTTCTAAGAAATGCAAGACTCTTGAAGGGCTTTTCCTTTAAGAGTCTTTTTCATTCTTACGAAGAGCTGGTGAGCTGCAACTGACTATTTTCCACTGAAAGACGCCATGGGAAAGCTTGGTCCAGCCAGCCCAACAAATTTTTAAGAAAATAGTTAAAATGCGTCGCTGACCAAAAAGAAAAGCAGAAGTAGTTGCATTTTTGACGGTTCTTCATTATGATAAATAGACAAATTTGATGTTATTGGCAAGCCTACTTGAAGGAGGGGTTTTTATGTTTGAAACATTTGATGATCACCGCAGCCGCTACGCTTCTGGCGGGATTGTTCAAACACTGCCTGGCGAACTGATCGATAGTATTTGGTTAATCATCGATCTCGATTTAAAAGGGTTTATTCCGTTGACAAATCTGCTCACCTTTGAAGTCCAAAACAATCACGGTCGTGTCACACTGCTTTTTTCTCAAGCACAAAGTCAAATCGAACTCGGCGTTGATCTGCCTTACCGTTATTCCGACCTCTATCCCCAAAAAGTCTATGTGTATGACGATGGGCAGCGGCAAACGATTTTATTGCCTAGCGAGACTCGTTAACAGCGCTTCGTGTTTCTCTTTTTATAACGTTACTTACATAAAAAACCACCCTTTTTATTTTAAAAGGTGGTTTTTTTTGATTCCTTCCTCTCATTTAATTCTATATTATACAGGGTTCGAGGAAGCAACCAATGAATCCCCCGTTTTTTATTACGTTTTATTGACTATTTTTTGTGTGTTAAAATAACGTGTGAAGTTCCCTTATAATAAGGACAGTTGCAAAATTCAGCTGAAAGAGGTGCCTGGTTTTGAAAAATATCCTTGAAAAAGATATTATGCAAATGCTGCGTCTGTCCACGATGCTCTTGAGCGAAAATCCCCTTCCTTTGAATAAAGCTGCTGCCGACCAAAATCTTTCCGTCAAAACGATCCGTCGGCTACTGTCCAGTTGTTTAAACGAGGACCCTTCCTTCCATTATGATGTGCAGCAAGGACACATTCGTGCCTTTCATGATTTGCAGCAGCCCCTAGCCAGCAAAAACTTCCCCCATACAGAAATGCTTGCTGCATTGTTTAATAAAAGTACAAACTATCAGTTGCTCTTGTTACTGTTAAAAATGCCGACCATTTCCTTTGCAGACCTCCACAAGCGGTATTACCTGAGCCCCTCCAGTTTGCATCGGCGCTTTTTGTCCTTTTCCTTTTTTTTGGCACCTTATCATCTAAGGATCGACCGTCGCAGTTTTCCTTTGATTACTGGCAATGAACGGCAACTGCGCTATGTGATTTTTCGACTCACCCTCTTAGCAAGCCCGACGCTTTCTTCTAATCAAGCGTTTCAAGAACTGAAGCAGATTCATCAGTTGCGGGCAAACGCTTTTTATCCCAACACCCCCGCCACGTTTACTCAGCAAGTTTATCCAACATGTTTTGTGCCGCGTTTTTATTTAGTTGGTGAACGCAGCTATTTATTTTTGTGGCAACAGCTGCTAACACTGGAACCTTTTTATGTGCCAACAGAAGAAGCCTTCCTTTTGCGACGAATCATCACGCCGATTTTGTCGGAGCATCCGCTCCAGCAGCCATTAGAAGTGCTTTTGTCGAAAATTTTCCAAGCCCATCTTTTGGGCGCCTTACTGGAAGGCAATTTATTTGTCTATCCGCCACTAAATCCTTGCCTATCTGAACGTTCCCAACGCTTGGTCCAGGCTTTTTTGACTCAGCTTCCCCATTACGAAAAACTCTTAAAAAAGCATCCCGAGTTACCCTTACTCTATGAATGCATTTGGCAAGAGCTCTCTTTTTTCCAACCGATCATTGCCTTTCCGAAAAAAAAAGAGCGTCCGCTTCAGTAGCGACACGCTCTTTTGAGGTTCATTTAGTTGGCAGTGAATTATTTAGCGTCAGCATCAACGATTTTCACTGAACCTT
Organism: Enterococcus sp. DIV1368d; assembly: GCF_050542975.1. Taxonomy (NCBI): domain Bacteria; kingdom Bacillati; phylum Bacillota; class Bacilli; order Lactobacillales; family Enterococcaceae; genus Enterococcus; species Enterococcus sp. DIV1368d. The sequence continues at coordinate 3,158,314 of NZ_CP172939.1, forward strand.
GCCATTGTTCTTCCACAAAGTCTTTGATTTCGTCTGAATGCAGCACTTCGATCAATTTCTTGATTTTGTCGCTATCTTCGTCACCACTGCGGACAGCGATCACGTTGACATAAGGCGAATTATCCGCTTCTAATAAAACAGAATCATCCGCTGGGTTCAAATCGATCCCGAATGCGAAGTTCGCATTGATGGCGATTAGGTCTGCTTCGTCGTTTTGATAAGCAGTCGCCAAAAGAGATGGATCGACGTCATGTTTAAATTCTAAGTTTTTCGGATTTTCAGCAATATCATCAAAGGTTGCCGTTTCTGTATCAACGCCGTCTTTTAAAGTGATCAAGTCAGCATCTTGTAAAATCGTTAGGATACGACCCCAGTCAGATTCAGAAGTGGAAGTAAGAACCGTTGCACCATCTTCTAATTCTGAAATATCAGAGATTCGTTTTGAGTAAAGCCCCATTGGCTCGATATGGATCGCACCAGCATTGACAAAATCATAGCCATTGTCTGCGATTTGTTTGTTCAAGTAAGGAATGTGTTGGAAGTAATTGGCATCGATATCGCCATTTTCCAATGCTTTGTTTGGCAACACATAATCATCGAAGGTTTTGATTTCAAGATCAATGCCTTCTTCTGCTAGTAAAGGTTTGGCTTGTTCTAAAATTTCCGCATGAGGCGTAACTGATGCACCGATCACTAATTTTGTTGATTCTCCCTCAGCCGCAGATGAGTCAGAGCTTCCTGAATTTGAGCCTGTGCCACAAGCAGCTAAAGCGGCAGTTAACAATAAGGTTGTTGCAATACCAAAAATCTTTTTCATATCCATTTCCTCCCATATTTTCCACTTTTTGTTCTTCGTTTCATTTACCGTTTATCGGTGGCTTTCGCAAGGAAATCGCCGATTCCTTGGATAATGAAAACGATAATTAAAATAATCACTGTTGCAACAAGCGTAACAGTGTAATTTCCACGTTGAAATCCTTCTTGCCAAGCCAAAGCGCCTAGCCCGCCGGCACCGATCGCGCCTGCCATGGCAGTATAACCAATCATTGAGATCGTTGTGACCGTCAGTCCTGAAATCAATGCTGGAACACTTTCGGGAATCACGATCTTGTAGATGATCTCCCAGTAACTAGCACCCATCGCTTCCGCTGCTTCAATCACACCAGGATTGACTTCACGAAAAGCAATTTCCACCATCCGAGCATAAAACGGTGCCGCCGATAAAACTAATGCTGGGATCGCTGCTTTTGCCCCTAGGAATGAACCGACTAATAATGTTGTAAACGGAATGATCAAGACCATCAAAATCATGAATGGCGTTGAACGAAAGGCGTTACTGATGATGGAAACCACGTTATAGAAAATGTTGGCTCCCGCTGTTTGTTTACGCCCTAGTGAATAAAGCGCCAATCCTAGAAGTAAACCGATCACAACCACTAAAACCATGGAGAAGAAAGTCATAAACAAGGTGTCTAGGGTTGCTTGCTGCATATTGGCCCAGTCGACCTTTTCAAAATTAAAATAGGTTTCTACAAATGACTTATCCACGTTCAATCACCTCCACGCCTACTTGCTGCTCTTTGAAAAAGGCGATCGCTTTTTCGATCTCACTTGCTTCACCTGTCAATAAAACCGTCAAGCCGCCAAAGGATCCCTCATTGGTTTGTTGGATCTTTCCGTAAACGACATTGACATCGATCTGGAAGCGACGGATTGCTTGTGAAATCACTGGTTCATTGGCGTTGTCTTGTGTAAAAGTCAAGGTCACTAAATGCCCTTGCGGATTTTCTCGTAGGAAGGCTTGCCGTAATTCTTCAGCATCTTCTTCTGGCTCCAAATCTTGCTGAACAAAACGTTTGGTCACTTCCTGCTGTGGGTTACGGAAAACCGATTGTACTGACCCTTCTTCCACGATCTGCCCATGCTCCATCACCGCGACCTTATTACAGATTTTGCGAATGACGTTCATTTCATGGGTAATCAGGACGATTGTCAAATGCAATTTTTTATTGATGGAAAGCAAGAGATCCAACACTTCTTCTGTTGTTTGTGGATCTAACGCACTCGTTGCTTCATCACACAGCAAAATTTCTGGTTCATTCGCTAATGCACGAGCAATCCCGACTCTTTGCTTTTGTCCGCCAGACAATTGTGCCGGATAGGCATTCTCCCGTCCTTCCAACCCAACTAATTTAATCAGCTCTTGCGCTCGTTGACGGCGTTTTGCTTTTTCAACGCCAGCCAACTCCAATGGCAATTCAATGTTTTCCGCCACCGTTCGAGACCATAAGAGATTAAAGTGCTGAAAAATCATGCCGATTTTTTTGCGGAAGTTTCTCAATTCTTTGTTTTTCAATGCCAAAATGTTTTGACCGTTAATGACTACATCTCCTGCTGTCGGCAATTCTAAGCCGTTCAACAAACGTACTAATGTACTTTTCCCAGCACCAGAGTAACCGACGATTCCGTAGATATCGCCTTTTTCCACTTGCAGTGAAACATCATTGACGGCGTGGACAGCCGTTTGCTTTTTGCCGAATGACTTTTTTACATGCGACAATTCGATTAATGCCATGTTATTCCCATCTTTCCTCTTTGGTTGGTTAAACACAAAAAAAGCTTTCATCCTCTGTACATTATACTGTTACAAAGGACGAAAGCACAACTTCCGCGTTACCACCTTGATTTACTGTCAATTCGCATCAACAGCCTCGCTCAGTACTTGAATTGCTTCGCATACTGCTGCACTGTAACGGGTGCCTCCCGTGATAGGCTTGTTTCCACTCACCTATCATGCTCAAAGACCATCTTCCATCCTCTCTCCGTTGCCCATTTGCACCAAACAGGGCTCTCTGTGTACGTTAAGAACATGTACTCTTCTTTTCAAAGCATTCATTTATTGAGCAAATTATAGCAACGTCTTATCCGACTGTCAATTCTTTTTGAAAAAATAGTCGTTTTTACAGCTTTGACTTACAAGGCTTCAAATTGACTTGGGTCAACCTCTTTGAAGCTGACCAGCCAAGCGTTCATTTCGTCTTCATCATTTAAGGTATCAATCGATTGATCAATTTTTTCATTTACGGAAGAAATCACGCCCGTCAATGGACTTGGAAATTCACTGACTGCTTTTTCCGCTTCTAGCTCAACAAGGGTCTCTCCTTGTTTTAAAGCAGTTCCTGCTTTTTGAATCGAAGCAAACGTGACCGCACCAAGTTCTTCTTGCGCTTCTTTTGTTAAACCGACACAATATTCTTTCCCGTTAAACAAAACCCACAAATTATCTTTTTTTCTTAAGCATTTCTTTTCCATGATTCTAGTAAGACTCCTTCATATTCATTTTCTTTAAATCCATTAATCAAAAAGCGGTCGCCGCTAACCAGCAGTGGGCGCTTGATCAACATACCATCGGTTGCCAGCACATCGGCTGCGTCTTGGGCAGTCATGGTCGGCACTTTTTCTTTTAATTGCAATTCACGGTATTTCATGCCGCTTGTGTTAAAGAAACGGGTTAACGGTGCTTCGCTTGATTGGATCCAAGCCAGCAATTGTTCCGGTTGAGGCGGTGTAGCTACCATATCGATCGCTTCAAAGGGAATCTCGTGCTCTTCTAACCAACGCTTCGCATTTCGGCATGTACTGCATTTTGGGTACCAATAAAATGTAATCATGTGAACTCCTTAAAGTGTTTTTGGTGCGGTCTCAGCTTGATAGCGCATCGATAAAATCAAACCGATCCCAATCATATTGCTTAATAGGGCAGATCCTCCTTGGCTGATAAACGGCAGTGGAATCCCCGTCAACGGTAAGAGACCGATGTTTGCGCCAATGTTTTCAAACACATGGAAGAGAATCATCATAATGATCCCAGTTGCCAAGTAGGCATAAAATTCATTGTTGGTATCGAAACATACGCGGATCATTCGGTAAATCAAAATAAAATACAATAAAATGACAAACGCGCTGCCAATAAACCCAAAATTCTCACCGATCACCGAAAAAATCATATCGGATTCTCGGACTGGTACATACACATCGCTGACATTAAATCCTTTCCCGAACATCCCACCAGAGGCGATCGCCATCAGAGCATACGCCAATTGGAAGGATTGCCCTTGGGTATCATGAAAAGGATCTAGCCACGAATCGATACGGGCGAATTGGTATTCTTTAAAGATTCCTGTATTGTACAGAAACTCGCGACCAACATCGGTAGTCACTAAGAAAATCGTTCCACCGCCGAGAATCACAAATGCCGCAATCACTGGCACGATGATTCGCCATGAGATTCCTGACATCAAGAAGACCCCACCGAAAATCGCTAGAAAGACCAACATCGTACCAAAGTCATTTTGTAAGGTGATCAGGATCAGGACTGGGATCGTGACGGCTAACATTTTTGCAATCAGTAACCCATCTGTTTTCAGATCCCGTTCCCGATGCTTGACATTGTGCTGCGTGACGACTAACGCCAACATCATGATATAGGCGATCTTCATCAATTCTGAAGGTTGCAAGGTAAAGGGACCAAAACTAAACCAGTTTTTCGACCCTGTCGAGGCAGCCATCGTCCGGTTGTAAAATTTCAGCAGCGCCAACATAACGGCTAGCCCAGCCCCATAAATATAGGGCGTCAATTTCCAGAGCCATTTTGATTTGATCTGCATGATAATGATCACGGCAACAACGCCTAACACATACCATAAAGCTTGAAACCCTAACATTCGCAGCATATTCGGATTATTCGGATCGTGTGTCAGCGCCACATACAGGGACGCCAAACCAATCAGACATAATAAAAATACGGGTAGAATCACACCGTAGTCAATTCGATTATCGTTCGTTTTTATTCGTGAATTTTCCATGTCCACACTCTCTTCTGTAGAATCTTTATCCATTATAGTGATAATTGAGGAGAAAAGAAAGGATTGTCCATGAGCATTCACAAAAAATTTAGAAACTTTAATGATTTTCGGGAAAAGAGGGTTAAAAACAATCCAAAATTGTTTAGAATTACAACGAAATAATCGCTGAATTCGTCCATTCTTCTTATTAATCAAATACCTTATTCTATGTATTCTTCTTTATTTTTGATAAATCTTTGCTCTATGTAACAGAATAGAGCAACTTTAACTCCATGATAGATCCCCGCCTAGTTTCCGTTTCAAATAAATAGCAACAAATGACTACTTTTTACAAAATATAAATTGATATACGACAATCGTATTTACCACATTAATGTGGTAATGAAATGTTATTTACGCCACCATATAATTTCACTAGAATACAATTAAGGAAGCGCTTCCGGAGGTGAACCAATGATTTTAAGTAATCGAGAACAGCTACTGTTGCAATTGCTATTAGAACAAAAGGAGTTTCGCCCTGCCTCTTTTTTTCAAAAGCAGTTAAATGTATCCCAAAAAACAGTTTATAACAATTTAACGACTTTAGAAAAGAAACTAAAAGATTCGGGACTAGCTATCAAAAAAGTACCAAGAAAAGGAATCTTTTTATCTGGTTCTGAATCAGCGAAACAGAATGGATATCGATTGTTAGCAAAAAAAGAGACTAAACTCGAACTATTTTCACCTAATTATCGTAAAATCTTTATTTTCGCTAACTATCTGTTTTCAGTAAAGCCAATGCACTATCAGGAATTCTCTGAATATTTTTATATTAGCAACCAGTCAATAAAGAAAGATGTTGATGAAATCGTTGCTTTCTGTCGATTCCATCACGTATCTACAAAAATGACTACTAGCGGACTCAAACTAACCTCAGTTGAATCTGCTACTCAAAACGTATTCAAATCTTTTTTAGAGCAGTATACCGACGCCAAAGCCAGTGAAAATCTTTTGGTCAACAATCTCTTTGACTCTAAGGTACTCGATTTAACGAAGAAATTTGTCTCAGATATGACTCAAACAATCGGCCATCCAGTCAATAATTATTCTATTGAATCCTTGAAGCTTTCATTGCGAATTTTTCTTTCAAGACTTCTTATAGATAAACACATTGAAAAACAAGAGCATCTAGTATTTGACGAACTTAGACGAATGAAATTCTATATGATCGCGGTTGATTTTTCTGAAATGATCCAACACCAACTACCTGTTCAATTTAGTGATACAGATATTCAATATGTATGTTCCCTGTTATTAGCACACGGTATCGAACCTTTTGGACAAATGGATGAGCCTCACGAATCTACTATCACAAATTGTACGAAACAAATTATTCAAAAAATGTCACATATGTTAAACGCAGATCTGACACAAGATAAATTATTACTGCAAACATTATTGGCTCATATCGTTCCCATGATCCATCGATCAAAGACAGGAATTTTATTGAAAAACCCACTGATAAAAAGTATCAAAAAACAATACTCAACAATGTATACATTGACCAAATATGCAATTGGAGATTTAGAGGAGCGTTTTCAAATCTTATTAACAGAAGACGAAGTTTCTTTTCTGACGATCCATTTTCAGTTAGCCTTTGAAAAGATAAAAATTACTAACCATATACTAATTGTTTGCCAATCAGGTTTTGCTACATCGGAGTTGATTTTTAACCGTATCAAACAGACGATCGCTGCTGATACCGTATTGGAGATCATTCCTTTAAGTAAACTGGCCAGTACATCTCTTGAGACTGTTGATCTGATCATATCAACTATTCCATTGGACATTACAGCACCGCCAGTTATTTATATTTCGCCGCTTCCTACTACCGAAGAAATAGGAAGAATCTCAGCAAAGATATCTAATCTTAATGAGAATGAGAAAAATTTTTACTCAAAAAAATACCAGAAAACGACTTTATTACAAAAATATTTAGATCCTACTTTCCTTTTTGTCAAAAAAAAGTTTCGAACAAAAAAAGATGTACTGGATTTTTTAGCAGATGATTATCTGAAAAAAAAGCTTGTTACAACAAAATTTAAGCATTCTCTATTTGAACGAGAGGAACTAGGAAGCACTGGCTTAAAGACGGGAGTAGCCATTCCACATGCTGATCCACATACAGTGAAAGAAACAAAACTTGCTTTTCTCACCCTCGATGCGCCAATTACTTGGGGAGACACAAAAATCCAACTAATTGTTTTGCTTGCGATTGCTGAAGAAAACATGATCGAGGCAAAAGAGTTGATCGCTTCGATTTACGGATTGTTTAACTCAGCCGAAGAAATTCAATGGATCGTTAATAGTCAAACGCAAGAAGAACTGTATCAAAGATTGTTAAGAGGAGGAAATTGATCATGTTTTTTGATCACCAAATCGTGTTACTTGAAAAAGATTCTAAAACAAAAGAGGAAGCTTTTCGACTATTAGCAGACGAACTCATCAAAACTCATTGTGTAAATGATCAGTTCTATCAAAATATCGTACAGCGAGAAGAAACCTTTCCTACAGGTTTAAAAATTAACGGCATTGGGGTAGCGATCCCACACACGGACAGCAAATTTGTTTTACGATCCCAAGTCGCTTTTATGTCACTTGCCTCTCCCCTTTCATTTATTGAAATGGGTTCACAAGAAAAGAAAATCGATGTATCCCTGTTGTTCATGCTTGCACTGAAGGAACCACATGAGCAATTGGGTATGCTGCAAAATCTTATCTCTATGTTTCAAACACCCGGGGTTTTGGAAGCCCTATCCTCAGTAACGACTAAAGAAGCGTATCTTTCGATTATTGAAAAAAATGGACTGCAATAAAAAGGAGGAACAATTATGTTAAATGCATTACAGTGGTTCGTTGATCTAGGTTCAATCGTTGTTTTGCCGATTTTAATTTTTATTTTTGGAATAATTTTGGGGACAAAACCTAGCAAAGCCTTTACTTCAGCCTTAACTGTTGGTGTTGGGTTTGTTGGATTGAATTTGGTGATTGACCTTCTAAGCAGCAGTTTGGGTCCCGCAGCACAGCATATGGTTGAACGTTTAGGATTAAATTTGACAACGATTGATGTCGGATGGCCTGCCGCAGCGGCAATTTCTTACGGGACGATTTTAGGAAGTCTTGCGATTCCGATTGGTGTGGTCCTAAATGTTCTACTCATCATTTTAGGGCTGACTAAAGTATTGAATGTAGATATTTGGAATATTTGGCACGCAGCCTTCATCTCTTCTCTGATTTATGCCCTCACTGGAGATTTTGCAATGGGAATCGCGGCGACCGTCATCTATTTGATGATGATTCTTTTAATGGGAGATATTTTAGGTCCGATCATTAATAAGTTCTACGGATTTCCTAATATTACTTTTCCTCATGGTACCGCCGCACCAGGATTCATCTTTGCACTACCGATGAATTGGCTCTTTGATCGTATTCCAGGACTAAAAGATTGGAAAGCAGATCCAGAAACCATTCAGAAAAAATTTGGTGTCTTTGGCGACTCTACTGTTATGGGCTTTTTGATTGGTCTTATCATGGGAATACTTGCCGGATATGACACAGCAGGGGTCGGCCAATTAGCCGTCCAAACAGGCGCTGTGATGGTTTTGATGCCCAAAATGGTGGCTTTACTGATGGAAGGTCTAACGCCTATTTCTGAATCTGCAAATGAATTCGTCAAAAAACGGTTTCCTGGAAGAGAGCTTTACATCGGTATGGATGCAGCATTATCGGTTGGTCATCCAGCTGTCCTTTCTTCCTCATTGCTTTTAGTTCCGATCACTATTTTGTTAGCCGTAGTTCTACCTGGCAATACGACCTTGCCTTTTGGTGATTTAGCAACTATTCCCTTTCTGATTTGCTTGATGGCTGCTGTTTTTGGAGGAAACATCATTCGAACAGTAATTGCTGGAACGATTTATATGGTAAGCATTCTATATATTACTTCGTGGGCAGCACCGCTTGTCACTACTGCTGCTCGATCCGCAAACTTTGATCTACAAGGAAACTCTATGATCACTGCTATGGCTGAAGGTGGTTTATGGACCACATTCCTTTATGTCGGCTTAACCAAAATATTAAGCTGGGGCGGTTTAGCCATAATTGGCATCTCTGTTTTGTTTGGATTGATTTATGTAAATAAAATTCGTCCCAAGAAACAAACATCGAAATAATAGGAGGAAATGATAATGAAAAAATTACTGATTATGTGTGGTACAGGTGTTGCAACTTCAACAATTGTAACAAATAAAGTAAAAGAATGGCTGAAAGAAAAAGGATTAACTGATCAAGTGAAACTGTATCAATCCAAAGTGGCAGATGAGATGAATAAAATTGATAACTATGACATCGTGGTGAGTACAACGGTTGTTCCAGACTCAATCAAAGATCGTGTAATTATGGGGCTACCGCTCTTAACAGGGATTGGTACAGAAGAGATGTACGCGGAAATCGAAAAGAAAATCAAAGAGTAAGGAGAATGCCCTATGTTGGTCACAACAAAAGAACTATTCGCACATGCAGAAAAACACAACTATGCATTACCCGCAGCAAATTTTTTCGACTTAACTAGTGCAAGAACATACGCGGAAACTGCTGAAAGTTTGAACAAACCTTTGATATTGGCCTTCGCTCAATCCCATATGAACATGTTGACTTTAGAAGAGGCTGCCATGATTGGAAAATTTTTAGCAAAAAAAAGCACTACACCTATCGCTCTGCACCTAGATCACGGTACCGATGAAGAGGTCATCAAAAGAGCCATTCATTTAGGTTTTACTTCCGTAATGATCGACGCTTCTGAGGAGTCATTCGAAGAAAATGTCCGTCGGTCAAAGGAGATCGCCGATTACGCTCATAAAAATGGTGTCGTTGTTGAAGCGGAAATCGGGCACGTTGGGTCGGAAAACAGTCTGGAATCAGCCCTAAATAGTCAATCTATTTACACAGAACCTTCTGAGGCTGTTGCATTTGCCAAATTAACCGGTGTTGATTCGTTGGCAGTTTCTATTGGCACCTCTCACGGACATTATCAAGGGATACCCAAAATAAATTTTGACGTTTTAAATGAAATACACCATGCCGTCAATGTTCCTCTTGTTCTGCATGGCGGATCCTCTTCTGGCGATGAAAACCTTGAAAAATGTGCCTTAGAAGGTATCCGTAAAATAAATATTTTTACGGACTTCGTCACTGCTGCTATGAATGAAATTCACAAAAATCAACCAAATGACTATTTCGATCTACTTCACTCAGCAAGCAATGGAATGTCCAAGACACTCGAGCACTATTTTAAAGTCTTTCATGCCAAATCTTATCGTGAAGGAGAAAGCTAATGAAAAAAAGAACTTTAAGAACGCCATTCTTTGTCGTCAATCCCAAAGCCTATCTTTATGGAAAACAAGCATTGGCATTGGCAAAAGCTGCTGATGAGTTGTCGTCTTTATATGACATCGACATTCTATTTACTGTGCAGCAAGCAGACGTTTCTCTAATTAAACAAGCAACAACACATTTATTCATCACTGTTCAACATTTAGACGGAATCGAAATCGGTCGAGGAATGGGTTATGTTTTACCCGAAGCAGTGGCAGAAGCCGGTGCTGAAGCTACCTTTTTAAACCATGCTGAACACCCCATGACATTGCAAGAACTGACTAAAGCGATGCAACGCTCAAATGAATTGGGAATTTTAACAATTGTTTGTGCGAATTCATTGACTGAAGCAAGAGCCGCAGCTTCCCTAAAACCCGATGTGATGGTTTGCGAGCCAACAGAACTAATTGGAACAGGACAAACCAGTGATCTTCAATACATGACGGAAACAAATCGTGTTGTTCGTGAAATTGATCCAGAAATCCTAATTCTGCAGGCAGCTGGTATATCTAGTGCTGTCGATGTTGAAAAAGCTTTGTCGTCAGGGGCTGATGGCACTGGTGGGACAAGCGGCATTGTGCAAGCAGAAGATCCAGTTCAAACCCTTACAGAAATGATCAAACAAGCGGTGAAGTATAAAAAGGAGGATTAACACTGTGAAATTTTTAAAAGAGCAACTGACGTTAACTTCTAACGGGAATCGAGTGTCTTACCACAACATCACAGAAGAAGTGAAAACGATGGTTGAAAAAAGTGGAATTTCAAATGGAATCTGTCTCGTACAGTCTCCTCATACGACCTGTTCGGTTATCTTTGAAGAATACATGCATGATACAGACTTTAACGGAGATGAATTTCTTCAAGTTGATTTAAACCGAATTCTCGATAAGATTATTCCTCGTGAGTTATCAGAAAATACCGATTACCGTTATCCTGGACCAAAGCATTTAGAATTTTTGATGAGTCTGGACGATCCAAACTACCCAACAGATCCAGCAACGATTTTAAACGGCGATGCACATATTCGCTCGAGTTTTTTCGGTGCAAGCGAAAGCTTTATTTTAAGTAACGGCAAGCTAGAGATCGGTTCCGTAGGCTATATCTATTTTGTTGATTTCGATCAAAATCGTGTGCGAAATAGGACATGCCATGTAATGCTAATGGGCGAATAAAAACAGTTACCGGGTAAACCAGAAAAAATTGAGATTACTTATCGCATGCAAAAGAAAAACCATGAATCCTCTAAAAGAAGATTCATGGTTTTTCATTTCTTATGCCAGCTGCAGGATTCGAACCTGTGACCTACGCGTTACGAGTGCGTTGCTCTACCAACTGAGCTAAGCTGGCGTTGTATGGCACAAAGAAAATTATATGCAAAAACGGTTGTTTTGTAAAGAGGTCTGCTGAAAAAAATCTACTTACTGAAATTTTCCGAAAATTGTGATATAATAGAAGTATCAAGGAGGTTTTTACATGGCAACATTTGGTAAATTCGAAACAACAATTGTCCCGTCACAAGAAGGTTCAACGTTTGAGGTCGCTACTCCTGTCATGTTCACGTTCCATGGGAAGAAACAAACTGGTACCATCACAAAGCAGTTGAAAAACTCTGCGGTGGTCGAGCTGAACGAAACCCCAGAAAACCAGAAATTAGTTTCGCAAAGTAATGGTGTATTGATCATCAATTACAAACAATTAACCAAACTATAACCCGTTTAATGCAAGGAGAAAATCAGTTGATTTTCTCCTTTTTTCATTGTCTGATTTTATGAAAAGCTAAAAAAAGCCATGGATAACCGATCAAACCGTTTTGGCTGTCGATCTTCTTCCATGGCATCATTGACGAGGCAAAACTTCAGTTGCCTTTGTCTTATTTGTATTGATTTATTTTGTACCGAATAGACGGTCACCGGCATCGCCCAAACCAGGAACGATATAGCCGTGTTCATTTAGGCGTTCATCAAGATTTGCAGTATAGATGTCAACATCTGGATGGGCATCTTGCAATGCTTTCACGCCTTCTGGTGCAGCAACTAAGCAGACGAATTTCATGTTTGAAGCGCCGCGTTTTTTCAGTGCGTCGATCGCCATGATCGCTGAACCGCCCGTAGCTAACATTGGGTCAACGATAAATAATTGACGTTCATCGATATCTTCAGGTAATTTTACGAAGTATTCGTGTGGTTCTAGCGTTTCTTCATCACGGTACATCCCGATATGACCAACTTTTGCGGCTGGGATCAATTCAAGGATACCATCAACCATGCCTAGACCTGCACGCAGGATCGGAATGATCGCTACCTTTTTACCAGATAGTGTTTTTTGTGTTGATTCTTCAATTGGTGTTTCAATCACTAGATCTTCAAGCGGCATGTCGCGAGACACTTCATACGCCATCAACATTGCGATTTCATTAACAACTTCACGGAAAACCTTTGTTCCACAGTTCTTGTCGCGGATCATTGTTAATTTGTGTTGGATCAGCGGGTGATCGATTACTTGAAATTTACCCATTTAAAAAAATCTCCTTTGGTTTTTCTCTTATTTTAAAGCAAATCGGCTCTTGTTACAACCATCTGCCACAGGCAATACTGCTTTTCCTCAAAAAAAGGATTGTGTTAGAAGGAAGGAGACAAGACGGCATGAAACACGCCTCTGCGTTCATTCTAGCCCCTTTTTCACTTTCGGTGATCAAAGAGCTGTAGCGCAGGAAAAACGCGTGAGACGTCTTGTCTGACCTTAACTTCTGTCACAGTCCCCTTTTATTTATTTTTATAAAGTGGATAGTTGTCCGTCAATTCTTTGACTTGCGCCGTGACTTCTGCCAAAACGGCTTCATCATTTGGTTTTTCTAAAACTTTGACGATCAATTTCGCCACTTCGACACAATCTTCTTCTTTAAAGCCGCGACTAGTGATCGCTGGTGTCCCCACGCGAATTCCACTCGTTTTGAAAGGACTTAATGATTCGAAAGGAATCGAGTTTTTATTGACGGTGATATTGACTTGATCCAGCAAAGCTTCTGCTTCTTTGCCGTTCAAATCAAAGCCGCGCACATCGATCAATAATAGGTGATTGTCTGTTGCACCAGAGACCAAGCGGGCTTGTGGTGCTTGGTTGAAGACTTTCGCCATTGCTTGTGCATTGCGGATGACTTGCTCAGAGTACTCTTTGAACGACTCATCTTGTGCTTCTTTAAAAGCAACAGCTTTCGCTGCGATCACGTGCTCTAATGGGCCGCCTTGGATACCAGGGAAAACGGCACTATTGATTTTTTTCGCTAAGTCTTCATCATTTGTTAAAATCAAGCCGCCTCGAGGGCCGCGTAATGTTTTATGGGTCGTAGAAGTCGTGATGTCCGCATAAGGAACTGGGTTTGGATGAAGACCAGCCGCCACTAAACCAGCGATATGCGCCATATCCACCATCAATTTTGCGCCGACTTCATCAGCGATTTCACGGAACTTCGCAAAATCGATCGTACGTGAGTAAGCACTGGCACCGGCAACGATCAGTTTCGGTTGATGCTTACGCGCCAAAATACGAACGACATTGTAGTCGATGACTTCTGTTGCAGGATCAACACCATAACTAACAAAATTATAGGTCTTGCCGCTGAAATTCACTGGTGAGCCATGAGTCAAATGACCGCCTGCGGAAAGATCCATCCCTAATACTGTATCGCCTGTTTCGATCAACGCTAAATAAGCTGCTGTGTTGGCTTGAGAACCAGAATGCGGTTGAACATTGGCATATGCCGCACCGAAAATACTTTTCGCCCGTTCAATTGCTAAGTTTTCTACCACATCAACAAATTCACAACCGCCATAGTAACGACGACCTGGATAACCCTCAGCGTATTTATTTGTCAAAATACTACCTTGCGCAGCCATTACACCTTCTGAAACGATATTTTCAGACGCAATCAATTCCAAATTGTTTTGTTGACGATTCGTTTCTTTTTCGATCGCTTGCCACAATTCGGGATCAAACGTTTGATAATCCATGCTTACAACACCCCTTTACCTTAATGGTAGCATTGTATCACATTTCTTCATAAGCTACCTATAATGAATTCTGGTTTTTTGCTAATTTTCTTGAAAGAAACTTTGATTTGCAGCTTTTTTCAATCGATTCATATAAGCAGCCCCTAAGCCGCTTTCTGGAAACGTGGGTGCAAATAAGACATCTAACTCAGCAATCGATTCATCTAACGCCCGTAAACCAGCAAACAGCCCTTTTGTCGCGGCTTCCACACTGTCATCAAAAAATAAATAGATGGCTGCAGCTTCAAAGCGGACTTGCTCGGCGATCGTTGGTCCAGCTAAAACCCCTACCTTAAACTGCTGTTCTTTTGCCCAAGCCATGGCTGCCGGCCAATCTTGGTCATTGACCATCAGAACGTTGGTATTCGGTGCATAGTGCTTGTATTTCATGCCCGGCGCTTTGGGCACTTCACTTTCTGTTACTAAGTGCTGATCGACGAGGACTTTTGTTTGTAAAACTGCTTCAAGCTGTTCTTTAGAGATCGCACCAGGACGTAAGATGATCGGCGGCGCCGTTGGGTCACTCAAATCTAAGACCGTTGATTCGACACCGATCTGCGTCACCCCATCATCCAAGATGCCAGCGATTTTGCCTGCCAGATCATGCTGAACATGTGCAGCTGATGTTGGGCTTGGTTTACCAGATGTATTCGCGCTAGGACCAACCAATGGCTGCTGGGCTTGTTTGATCAACGCTAACGTCTTGGTATTGTTTGGCATCCGAAAAGCCGCTGTGGATAAGCCGCCAGTAACAATGCTAGGTAAACTGTCTTTTTTGATCGAAAAGATCAAGGTTAAGGGCCCAGGCCAGAAAGTTTCCATCAATTTATCAGCAAAAGGATGCTTGTTATCCACAAACGGTTCCAACTGCTCTGGCTCGGCAATATGAACGATCAAAGGGTTGTCACTAGGTCGCCCTTTGACTTGATATACTTGCGCAACAGCCGTGGGCAAAAGCGCGCTAGCCCCTAGTCCATAGACGGTTTCCGTCGGGAACGCCACCAATCCGCCCTCAGCTAAAATAGCTGCGGCTTCGTTCAACTGTGTTTGATCAAAAATTTTTGTTTCCACAATTTATCCACATCCTTTTTTGAGAAGTTTCCACACTTATCAACATTTTCTCGTTTCTTTTCCACATTTTGTGGATAAGTCGTTTGTCAAGTGTGGATAACCCTGTTTATAACTCGGTTTATTTAGAAGTCGTTCATTTCATAAGGTTTTTGCAATTTTTCTGTAGCAAAAAAAATTTATTTATCCACATCTTGTGGATGACTGACGAACACCATCCGGTCTTGACCCGCCAGATCTTTTACTACGGTGACTTCTTTGTTGGGAAAAGCGGCTGCAAAAAGCTGTTGAACAGCTAACCCTTGCTGAAAGCCGATTTCTAGCGCCATTTGCCCGTTAGGCGCCAAACAATTCGGTGCTTGCTGTGCCAATTGCTTATAGATCGCCAATCCTTGTTCTTGAGCAAAAAGCGCCATTTTAGGCTCTTTTTCTCTTACGCTGATATCCATCAGCGGCCACTCTTCAGCGCTGATATACGGCGGGTTGGAAACGATCAGATCCCATTGCTGATCTGCCACGGGTTCTAAGGTATCTCCTTGGAAAAAGCGGATCTCTGCGTCTAAGGTTGCCGCATTTTTTTTAGCAACGGCTAATGCCTCTGCTGAAAGATCCAAGGCACTTACGGCCCACTGGGGACGTGCTAATTTCAAGGCAATGGCGATTGCTCCAGTACCTGTGCCGATGTCTACGACTCGCAGCGGCTGATCTGCTGGTAATTTTGCCAAACACTTTTCCACCAGCTCTTCGGTTTCTGGACGCGGGATCAAGGTTGCAGGGGTCACTTTTAAGCGATGCCCATAAAATTCTTCATACCCTAATAAATATTGCGGTGGTTCATGCTGCAACAGCTGTTCAAGATCTGCTGCGATCTGTGCCTCATCTTCCCTTAAGATGGGTTGGTCCATCTGCAGCAGCCAATCGAGTTGCTGCCAGTTTTTTCGCTGTAAAAACAGGTATTGGATCGCATACCCGTCCAGCCCTTTCGTTTCTAAAAAAGAAGAAGCCCGTGAAAGGACTTCTCGATAGGTTTTAGCCATTTTGCATCTCATCTAATTTTGATGTTTGATCGTAAACGATCAGTGCATCAACAATTTCATCGAGTTTTCCAGCTAAAATTTGATCCAATTTTTGAATAGTCAACCCGATACGGTGATCTGTTACGCGGTTTTGCGGGAAGTTATAGGTGCGAATCCGTTCAGAACGATCGCCGGTACCCACTGCTGATTTACGGTTTGCATCGTATTCACTTTGTGCTTCTTGCTGCATTTGGTCATAGACCCGTGCCCGCAAGACTTTCATCGCTTTCTCACGGTTTTTCAGCTGTGAACGCTCATCTTGCATCGCAACAGCGATCCCTGTTGGCAAGTGCGTCAGACGAACAGCAGAAGCTGTTTTGTTGACGTGCTGACCACCAGCACCAGAGGCATGGTAAATATCGGTCCGAATATCTTTGTCTGCGATATCGATTTCGACTTCTTCAGCTTCGGGCATAACCACGACCGTTGCCGTAGACGTATGGATTCGGCCTTGTGATTCGGTAGACGGTACCCGCTGCACTCGGTGGGCGCCGCTCTCATATTTCAATTTTGAAAAGACGTTGTCGCCAGTGATCATCATGATGACTTCTTTGTACCCACCGATCCCAGTGACGTTGGCATCCATGACTTCGACTTTCCAGCCTTGGTTTTCCGCATATTTTTGATACATATTGAAAAGATCGCCAGCAAATAAGGCTGCTTCATCGCCGCCTGCTGCACCACGGATCTCCATGATGATGTTTTTGTCATCATTCGGATCTTTTGGCAATAACAAGATTTTGATGCGTTCTTCTAAAACATCTTTTTCTTTTTTCAAGTCAGAGAGTTCTTCTTTGGCCATCTCTGCCATTTCCGCATCAAGGTTTTCCCCAAGCATTTCTTCGGTATCCTTGATTCCCTCAACAACTTCTTTGTAACGACGGTAGACTTCCACCGTTTCCCGTGTATTGGCTTCCTCTTTTGAAAGCTGCATGAAGCGTTTGGTGTCAGAGATCACGGCTGGATCACTTAGTAATTCGCCTAATTCTTCGTAGCGGTCTTCGATTGCTTGTAACTGATCGTACATTGATTATTCTCCTTCTTTTTTCATTCCCGGGTGAAAGTAATGTTTGCGGCAAACAGGATAATACGCTTCGTTACCGCCGATTTGTACTTGGTCGCCCTCGTAAACGGGTTTTCCGTCGATATAGTGCAAGTTCATGGTTGCTTTTTTATGACAGAACCAGCAGATGGTTTTCATCTCTTCGATTTTATCTGCGTAAAGCAGCAAGTATTTTGAGCCTTCAAATAATTCATTGCGGAAATCATTTTTCAAACCAAAGGCCATCACAGGGATTCCTAGCTCATCCACGATTTTGGTGAAAGCCAGCACGTGATGCTTCTTTAGGAACTGTGCTTCGTCGATCAAAATACAATAAGGTTTATAACCGAGGTCTTTGATCAAATGGAACAGATCCGTTTCATCAAAAATCGGGATCGCGTCTCGTTCTAAGCCGATGCGGCTCGAAACATTTCCCACACCGCTTCTGGTGTCCAATCCACTTGTCATGATCACGACTGGTTTGTCTTGTTCTTCATAGTTGTGAGCAACTTTCAATATCTCGATCGTTTTCCCACTATTCATTGCGCCATATTTAAAAAAAAGCTGTGCCATCTCGCCCATCCTTCCTCATACTCCTTTGGTATTATACTTGAAAAAGGAGAATTTTTACAGACTTAAATTCGACACCTGCCGCCTTTTACGCAAGAGTTTTACGAAAAATTAACGGATTTTTTGCCGCCGCCATCTCTTACTCGTTTCTGGCTTTTTGAGCAACTTCTGCCAATACTTGACAAGCCAGCGAATATTCTGGATTTTCATTCCCATTGATATCCGTTGCAATGATCACAAAACCAAGCTGCTGATACAGCGTGATTGCTGCGTGGCTCCAGGTTTGCGTATGAAGATACATCGGTTCGTTGGCTGCCTCCAAGACAGAAACGACTTGCGTGACCAAGCCGCGAGCGATCCCTTGACGTTGAGCTTGCGGCATTACTGCTACCCAATGGACTAGTGGAACCGGTGTGCCGTCTTGCTTGGCTTTTTTCCAAGCGGTAGCCGTACCGACCGGTGTACCTGATTGATCAAGGGCAAAAAACATTCGTTGGCCTAGCTGTGCTTGCTCGGGCATAAATTCCTTTTCAAAATACGCCAATGCCTCTGCCTCATTGTCAAACTCTCCGACGGATGTTTCAATCCGTGCCCAGTGCCTTTCGTCTCCTGCTTGGTAGCTGCGTAATGAATAGTTATCGGATTGAACAGGCTGGATCGGTGTCCTTTTGTGCGCTCGTTTCATCCAGATTTCTGCATATGGAATTGATTTATCTAACATTGGTTGTGCCTCTCTTTCATTGTTTTTTTCCTTGTTCAAAGGTTTATTTGAGAATCAATTTGGAGTCAATCATGTAATTTCTTTACTAGAAAAATTTCTGTTAGCTGATTTTGCGTATGGGCGATTCTCCCAATTTCATCATAGCCCAATCGCTGATAAAAATCTGGCGCTTGAAAATCAAAGGTTGCCGTCTGACAATTTTCACAGCTAATGCTTTCAACTGCTGTTCAAGAGCAGTAAGAATCTGCTTACCATACCCTTTCCCCCGCTCGGATGCTTTGACCCACAGGGTGTCAAGATAACCGATGTGATACATCGAGGCATAGGCAATGCCACCAGCAATCACCATCCCCTCTTTTTTGATTACACAACTGAAGCTCTGATAGGTTTCTGTTTGCGTAAATGGTTTTTGGTGCTTTGTATACGCTGTTAACGCTGATTCTAAAGCAGCCAATTCTTGCTCGTTTCCTTGTTCAATGACTAGCGCCACAGTCAATCCCGCCTTCTTATTTCTTCATAGTCAGCCATGATATGATTGACCGTTTCTGCTATCGTTTGCCCTTCTTTAATCAGCCTTTCCTTTAAAGACTCCTGCGGGAAAAGCAAGTCACGCTCAAGCCACCATTCACGCATGTTCTCCTCGGAAAAATGGTCTCGCTGCATTCGGGTCTGATGTCTTTTGACCGTTTCCTCAAAAGAAAGATCAAAATAATAAACGAGATTACTTTCGGGAAAGAGTTGAATCAGAAAGTCGAGAAAGTCTTGGTATTTTTCACGAGAATAAATTCCTTCAACAAGTACCAATGGCACTTTCCCCTTCGCATACAAGACGGCTTCTTTCATCAAACCGATTGCTAAATTATTGGGGCTATCTTTGACACAAAAAATTTCTCTGCGAAAAACATCTTGTGAAATCAACACTGCTTTCTCACCGAAAATGTGTTGAACAGCTCTGGCAATAGTGGTTTTGCCGCTGCCAGAATTACCTCGAAGTAAAATCAAAATACTTTCCATGCAAACTTCCTTTCTTCATTGCCCTGTTTTCTAAGCATATCTCTTGTTTTTCTCTACTAGAAGCATACCATAGAAGCAAAGGAGGAATACCTATGAAAGATACGGCAATTTTTGCTGGCGGTTGTTTTTGGTGCATGGTGAAACCTTTTGACTCGCAGCCAGGCATCCTCAAAGTGGTTTCTGGCTTTACTGGCGGCCATGTGCCTAACCCAACCTACCAACAAGTAACGACAGGAACCACCGGTCACACCGAAGCAGTTGAGATCACCTTTGATCCTGAGGTCATCTCTTATGAAGAATTGGTTGCCATCTATTGGCAGCAGACAGACCCCACGGATGCGTTTGGTCAGTTTGCCGACCGTGGTGATTCCTATCGTCCAGTGATTTTTTACAATAGTGAAGAACAAAAAGCGATTGCGGAAAAATCAAAGGCGCAGTTGCAAGCTAGCGGCCGCTTTGACCGTCCGATCGTAACGAAGATCGAACCAGCAGAACCTTTTTATCCTGCAGAAGACTATCATCAAGATTTTTACAAAAAAAATGCAGCCCATTACAATGCTTATAGCGAAGGCTCCGGTCGAGCTGGCTTTATTCGCCAAAACTGGTCCTAACATTTTTGGAGCATGCCTCCCGATTCATCATTAACAGCCGATTTGCTCTCAAGGCAGATCGGCTGTTTTCTGTTTCTTTTGCCAAAAGGAAATTGACAGTCAGGGCATTTTCGCGATACACTGATTAGAAAATTCTGACGATTATAAAGGAGTGTTTGTTTGATGTTAGCCAATGAAGTCCGTCCAGGTCCTAATCGGTATATTACTGGCGATGGGGTCTTAGCTGATTTGCCAGAGTATTTAAGTGAGTTCCAAGAAGTTGCCGTGATCACTGGGGAGCAGTCATTCGATGTGTTTTCAGCCTATTACCCCCATTCATTTGACTACCCGATCTACCGCTACGATGGATCATCGAGTTATGAAAATGCACAAGCCTTAGCTGAGGCGATCCAGCAAGCGGATGCCGTAGTGGCAATCGGCGGCGGCAAGGTCGCTGATACAGCAAAAATCACCGCCCAAATCCTTGGCGCAGAATTGATCGTGATCCCTACATTGGTTTCTAACTGTGCACCCTTTACCCCTGTGATCGTCGCCTATTACCCTGATCATACGATTTGTAAAATCGACTATGCCAAAAAAGGTGCCTACATGACGATCGTCGACACCCGTTTTTTACTAGCCACACCCGTTGATTACTTTATCGCTGGGATCGCTGATACGTTAGCCAAATATTATGAAATGGAAGCCATCGTCCGCAACATGGCAGAAGACGACAAGACTGCCTTAGTACGGCTAGGTTTCCAAAGTGCTCTTTTGATCAAAAACTTGCTGATTGCCGATGCGATCCAAGCCGTCAAAGACTTAGAAGTCGGGCAGCTGACCCCCGCCTTTGCCCGCATCACCGATGCGATCATTGCTTTGGCAGGCGAAGTTGGCGGTTTTGCAGTCGAATTTGGCCGCACATCTGGTGCGCATGCGCTGCACGACGGCTTGTCTTATTTGAGTGAGACCCATACCGTCTTGCACGGCAACAAAGTCGCCTACTGCATTTGGGTCCAGCTTGCCTATACCAATGATTTTGATGTGATTGAAGAATTACGGCCATTTTACGAAGCTTTGCACTTGCCAATGAAGCTGAAGGATCTCCACGTGACACGCCTTGATCGGGATTACTTCGCCTCGGTTCTGGCCTATGCTGTCAAAGAAGAAGAAACCTTTATTTTGATCGATCCTGCGATCACACCCGAAAAAGTCTATCAGGCGATCGAAGCGGTGGAGGCGCTGTAAACCGTACACATTGCTAAACAACTTTATATCAAAAAAACTGTTTCCCTAATACATTTCGGAAACAGTTTTTTTATTTGATCAAACAGACACGCAGTAGCGATCCTGGCTGCGCATATTCTTAGCGGGCGACAGCAACTGGCGCATTGCCCATCACTGCACGACTTCACCCAGCAGCCCGTTTTCTAAGCAGTAATGATAAATGCCTTCCTCGGCTACGTGACCGATCACTTCATCGGCGATTGCTTTTAACTCATCCGAAGCATTGGCCATTGCGAGACCCCAGCCGACTGCCTCCAGCATCTCAATGTCATTGTTGCCATCGCCAAAGGCAATGGCTTCAGATTTATCCAAGCCATAGTAAGCCAGCATTTTGGCAATGCCGCTTCCTTTCCCACTGCTGGCTGGAATAATATCGACTGCGCGATCCCACCAGGCGGTGATTTTCGCCTCCGTGGTATTTGCCATCACTTTGGCGTAGTCTTCTTTCCCTGAGCCTAGCATCACTTGAAAAATGTCTTGCTGTTGGATCACCTCATCAAAATCTTCTGCCACGATCACTTCTTGGTGGGCAAAGGAAAAATACTCAACTAAATCAGCATCTTTGCCATTGGCAACCGTTCGGTCCTTCGTAGCGATCGCTACTGGACGCTTGAGTGCCGTCGCATTTTCAATGATTTGCTGAACATCTTTTTTAGGAATGGGGTTTTGGTGGATCCCCTCGGCTTGATTAAAACAATACGATCCGTTAAAGGTCAAAAACGCATCGAAGGTTACGCCTTCAAATTGCGGCAACGCGATGGGACTTCTGCCAGTCGCAATGCACAACAGGATTCCTTGCTTCTTCAAGGCTTTTAATGTGGCTAACATTCTTTCAGAGATTTGCTTTTTGCTCATATCGATCAGTGTGCCATCAACATCGAAAAAAATAATTTTTACGTCTTTCATGATACTCCCCATTTCCGTCTCGATTGTCAAAAAATTTGATGCGCTTTTTTGTCCGCTTTCTCGCTATTGTTCCATGCGGATCGTCGCTGCTATCTTTTTCTTCTTTTATCTTCTCATAAATTGCCAGCATTTTCTTCTGAAATCGTGAAATCCTTACTGATTTGCTTCGAGTTTTTAAGTTTCTTAAGCAATCAAGCTGCCGCAAGAACCACAGCCTGATCGTGTCCTCTAACCCAACGATACTTTCCAAAAGCTTTTCCTTGCACAATTTCTGCTCCCATGAATTCTATCCTGCTTTCTTTCAAATCTACTTGGTTCTTTGGTATACTGGGGATAGTTTATTTAGTGAGGGGTTTTTTGTAATGAACTTTACCCGCTTTGCCCGCTTGACGCAGCGCAGGAGCAAGACGTTTATTTCCCAGAACGTGTCTTCAATCCAAGTGATTGTTTTTTATTATATCGTGATGACGGTGGTCTCTTTGGGGCTTTTTTCACTCCCCTTCTTTCGAGAACCCGGCTCTCATGTCGCGTTTATCGATCTGTTCTTTATGGCGGTCAGCACGGTCAGTGTCACTGGGCTGACTACTTTTCCGATCAATGACGTGTTTAACGACCACGGGGTCATCTTATTGGAAGTCCTCTTTCAAGTCGGCGGTTTAGGGATCATGATGATCTCGACCTTTTTTGCGATCGTCTCACGGCGCAAAATCAGTTTAAAGCAGCGCCAGTTGATCATGACGGATATGAATCAGCCAAAGCTTAGTGGGATCGTTCGGATGATTCGAACGACGTTTACAATCATCTTGCTTTGTCAGGTGGTAGCAGGCACGATCTTTGCTGTTTATTTTCATCTTTACGGCTATTATGACAATTGGCGAGATGCGATCTTTTATGGATTTTATCAAGCGATCTCTGCTGTGACCAACTCAGGGTTTGATGTGACGGGCAATTCCATCTTGCCGTTTTCCCATGATTATTTCTTCCTGACGTGTATCATGATTTTGATTTTTATCGGGGGGATCGGATTTCCAGTAATTATGGACTTTCGGGAATGGGTCCTTTTTAAAATGAAAAAACAACGCCGCCGCTTGCCGTTTCGCTTTTCATTATTCACAAAAATTGCTGTTTTGGCTTTCGTGATCCTCTTTGTCGGCGGTACATTAGCGATCTTTTTCCTTGAGAAAGATTATTTGTTCAAAGATTACAGCTTTAGCGGTATGTGGATGAACAGCATGTTTTATTCCATGACAACGCGGAATGCTGGCCTGCAGATCCATGACTTAGGCAACTTTCAAACCACGACGTTGATCGTTTTCTCCTTGCTGATGTTTATTGGTTGTAGTCCCAG
Organism: Enterococcus sp. DIV1368d; assembly: GCF_050542975.1. Taxonomy (NCBI): domain Bacteria; kingdom Bacillati; phylum Bacillota; class Bacilli; order Lactobacillales; family Enterococcaceae; genus Enterococcus; species Enterococcus sp. DIV1368d. The sequence goes on from NZ_CP172939.1 coordinate 3,182,256, forward strand.
CTCTGTTGGCGGGGGGATTCGGACGACGACCATTGCCATCATTGGGCTGTACCTCTATGCCTTCTTGAAAAGTGAGGACAATATCAATATCTTCGGTCGCCGCATCGATCAAGATGACGTCCGCAAATCAGTGGTAGTCTTCATGCTTTCGATGGGTATGTGCTTCTTTTGTGTCTTATTCTTGACCGCCATCGAGGATATCCCTTTGATCGCCATCATTGTTGAAGTTTCCTCGGCATTTGGAACCACAGGGCTTTCTTTAGGAATCACGGGCGATTTATCAACCATCGGCAAACTCGTGATTGCTCTTTTGATGTTTATCGGCCGTGTCGGTATGCTGTACACCTTGATGTTATTCGTACCAAAAGAAACACGTGACTTAGGCTACGAGTACCCAACGGAAAAAATCATTATCGGTTAAAGCAGCAGCAAACCTGGCAGAAGGTTTGCTGTTTTGCTTTTCAAGCCTTTGATCATCGCAAGTAAAAGAGCCATTTATCAGAATGGTCTTTGCAGAAATTTAAAGAATCGCAAAAGCAATTTAACCTTTTTCTTGGTATATGGTATGATAAATTGAATTTGCACAATGAAAGCATTCGCTCTAATGGAGGGTTACATTATGGGAATACGAAGTCATCTGGCTGTTTCAGTCGGTAAGACCTCTCAATGGGTATTAAAGAACTTTTTCAAAGGCGGCTCAAGCCTGCCTGGTAAATTAGCATTAAAAGTTGATCCACATATATTAGATCATTTGGCGAAAGATTACCAAGTCGTCGTGATCACAGGCACCAACGGCAAAACATTGACGACTGCCTTGACTGTCAATATTTTGCGCCAAGAATTTGATGAAGTATTGACGAACCCCACCGGCGCCAATATGGTCCAAGGGATCGTTTCAACCTTTCTATCAGCACGCCCTAAAAAAGGCAAAAAATTTGCGGTTTTAGAAATCGATGAAGCCAGTCTCAGCAAAGTAACGAAGTACATCAAACCGGAATTGTTCGTTTTCACTAATATTTTCCGCGATCAAATGGACCGTTATGGCGAGATCTATACGACCTATAAAATGATCGTTGAAGGTGCCGCAAACTCACCAGAAGCTACGATCCTCTGCAATGGGGATTCGCCACTGTTCAATTCGGTAGCAACTGTCAATCCGCGGAAATACTATGGATTTGATCATTTGCCAGATGAAGAGCAGATGGCCCATTACAATACGGATGGCGTGTTATGTCCTGAGTGTCATCACATTTTACACTATAAAATGATCACCTATGCCAATCTTGGAAAATACTACTGCCCAAATTGCGGCTTCCATCGACCAGAATTGGATTATAAACTGACGGAAATGACCGCAATGGACAACACCTCTGCTGATTTTGTGATCGATGGCAATGACTATCGCATCGAAGTTGGTGGGATGTACAATGTCTACAATGCGCTGGCGGCAACTGCGGTTGCGGAATATTATGGCGTAGCACCTGCAAAAATCAAATCTGGTTTGGCCTATGACGAAAAAGTCTTTGGTCGTCAAGAAGTGATCCGCATTGGGGACAAAGAATGTACGTTAGTCTTAGTTAAAAACCCTGTTGGTTTGAACCAAGTCATCGATATGATCGGCCTGTCGCCCTATCCTTTCTCGCTAGTCAGCTTGTTGAATGCCAACTACGCAGATGGGATCGACGTCAGCTGGATTTGGGATGGCGACCATGAAGCGTTTGCCGATATGGGGATTCCTCAAGTGATCGCTGGTGGTGATCGTCACAAAGATATGGCGTTGCGGCTAAAAGTTGCGGGGATCCCTGAAGAAAAAATCATTGAAACCCCTGAACTTGATGACGTCATCAAGCAAATTGCAGACTTACCAACAGAAAAAGTCTATATTTTAGCGACTTACACTGCAGTCTTGCAGCTACGCAAAAAGCTTGCGGAAAAAGGCTATATCAAAGGAGGAATGAGTCGTGACTAAGTATCAACTGAATGTTGCCCACTTGTATGGAAATCTTTTGAATACTTATGGCGACAACGGCAATCTCTTGATGCTGCGCTACGTGGCCGAAAAACTAGGCGTGACCTTCAACGCAGAAGTCGTCAGCATTCACGAGCCCTTCGATCCTGAAAAATATGATCTCGTCTTCTTCGGTGGCGGACAAGATTTTGAACAAGTGATCGTTTCACAAGATATCCAATCAAAAAAAGAAGCCCTGACCAGCTATATCGAAAATGATGGCGTCATGCTGGCGATCTGCGGCGGCTATCAATTACTGGGTCATTACTACATCGGTGCCAACGACGAGAAAATCAATGGGATCGGTGCCTTGGATCATTACACCTTAAGCCAAGAAAACAATCGGTTCATCGGTGACATCGTGATCCACAATGAAGAATTCGATGAGACCTATTATGGCTTTGAAAACCATAATGGCCGTACTTTCTTAGGTAAAGGGGAAAAACCATTGGGGAAAGTCATCCAAGGACAAGGAAACAATGGCGAAGACCAAACCGAAGGCGTGGTTTACCGCAATGTGTTCGGCTCTTACTTCCACGGACCGCTCCTTGCAAGAAATGAGCATTTGGCAGAGCGCTTGATCCGCACCGCCCTTGCCAATCGTTATGGCAACGTCGAAATTTAAATACACGTACGTAGCAAACAAACCTGTTTTTCGCAGGTTTGTTTTTTTATGGGAAATTTCCCCGCAGTTGCCACTTTTTCTCTTTGTTTGCTTCTACGTTCCTATGCTTCCTCGCTTTATTGTAACCGCTATCTTTCTTTTCTATACTGAGATTGTAGTAAAAATTGAAAGGAGATGTTAAGAAATTATGATGGAAAAAGTTCAGCGGTTTGGCGGTGCGATGTTTACCCCGGTCCTCTTGTTTTCCTTTTCAGGGATCATGGTCGCGCTGTGTATTATTTTTAAAAATCCGATGCTTGTGGGGAGCATCGCCACTGAAGGCTCTACTTGGTACAACATTTGGACGATCATTGAAAACGGAGCGTGGACGGTCTTCAACCAAATGGAATTATTATTTGTCATTGGATTACCGATCGGTCTCGCAAAAAAAGCCAATGCGCGAGCGGCAATGGAAGCCTTTGTCGTCTATATTACTTGTAATTATTTTATTTCTGGCATGATCGAGTACTTTGGTCACTTCTTCGGTGTCAACTTTGCAGCTGATCCCGGCGGTGAGAGTGGCTTGAAAATGATCGCTGGCATCAAAACATTAGATACTGGTATTATCGGAGCAATTTTTATTTCGGCGATCGTCGTCTATCTTCACAACAAGTTTTTCGATACGAAGCTGCCTGATTTTCTCGGAATCTTCCAAGGCTCTTCCTTTGTCGTGATCCTCGGTTTCTTTTTAATGCTGCCAGTTGCTTTTTTGATCGCATTGATTTGGCCGAAAGTCCAAGCTGGCATTGGGTCCATGCAAGGGTTTCTAGCAAGTGCTGGGGTCTTTGGGGTCTGGCTCTATACTTTCTTAGAGCGAATATTGATTCCCACAGGTCTCCATCATTTCGTGTATACCCCCTTTGTTTTTGGTCCCGCTGTCGTCGAAGAAGGAATCTCCAAATACTGGATGGCACATTTACAAGAATTTGCCCAATCCACCAGACCATTGAAAGAGCTTTTCCCTGAAGGGGGCTTTGCTTTACATGGCAATTCTAAGATCTTTGCTGCACCAGGGATCGCTGCTGCTTTTTATTTCACAGCCAAGCCTGAGAACAAAAAGAAGGTCTTAGCGATTTTGATCCCTGCCACTTTAACTGCCGTTTTAGCTGGTATCACTGAGCCATTGGAATTCACCTTCCTCTTTATCTCACCACCCCTCTTTGCGGTGCACGCTGTTTTAGCAGCGACCATGGCGGCAACGATGTTTGCCTTCGGGGTCGTTGGTGATATGGGGGGCGGCTTGATTGATCTGTTGGCGAAGGTCTGGATTCCGCTATTTCAAAATCATCGCAGTATGATCTTCACGCAGCTGGTGATCGGGTTAGCCTTTACTGCCCTTTATTTCCTTGTTTTCCGCTTCTTGATCCTCAAATTTAAGTTAGCCACACCAGGACGGGAAGAAAACAATAGCGAAGTCAAACTGTACACCAAAAAAGATTACAAAGAAAAACAAGCCAACACTGGTACGCCAGTGATTGCTGGTGCCAATCGCTACACCGAACAAGCCGCAGTCTACTTAGAAGGGTTTGGCGGTCGCGATAATATTGATAAAGTCACTAATTGTGCCACTCGCCTAAGAATCACCGTCAAAGATCAAGACCAAGTGCTGCCAGATGACATCTTTAAAGGCGCTGGTGCCCATGGTGTTGTTCGCAACGGCAACGCCTTCCAAGTGATCGTTGGTCTGGATGTGCCACAAGTGAGAGAACAATTCGAAAAATTATTAGCTGTATCAGACTAAGGAGGAAACAAAAATGAAAAAATTTTCAATCGTGATCGCCGGAGGCGGCAGTACCTTTACCCCAGGAATCGTCTTGATGCTTTTGGAACACTTGGATCGTTTCCCGATTCGCCAAATCAAGTTTTACGACAATTTGGAAGAACGACAAGAAAAAGTTGCACAAGCTTGCGAGATTTTATTAAAAGAACGCGCACCAGAAATCAGCTTTTTAGCAACCACTGATCCCGAAACCGCATTTCAGGATGTCGATTTTGTGATGGCGCATATCCGAGTTGGCTTGTATGCGATGCGCGAAAAGGATGAAAAAATCCCTTTGAAATATGGTGTGGTCGGCCAAGAAACTTGTGGTCCTGGCGGGATCGCTTATGGGATGCGTTCTATCGGCGGTGTATTGGAGTTAGTCGATTACATGGAAAAATATTCCCCTGATGCATGGATGTTGAATTATTCCAATCCTGCAGCGATCGTCGCAGAAGCGACTCGTAAATTGCGCCCTGATGCCAAGATCATTAATATTTGTGATATGCCAGTGGGAATCGAAGAACGGATGGCGCAAGCGATCGGTTTAGCTTCTCGCAAAGAGTTGGTGGTTCGCTATTATGGCTTGAATCACTTTGGCTGGTGGACAGATATACGAGACAAAGCTGGCAATGATTTGCTGCCGCAGATCCAGGCGCATGTGGCAAAATACGGCTATTCATTGCCAGAAGAAATCGAAGCGAGCCAACATGCTGATGCCAGCTGGATGCACACCTTTGCCAAAGCAAAAGAAGTGTACGAAGTTGATCCCTCCACTTTGCCAAATACCTACTTGAAATATTACTTTTTCCCTCAAGATGAAGTGGCGCACACCAACCCATCTTTTACACGGGCAAATGAAGTCATGGCTGGCCGCGAAAAACACGTCTTTGGTGAATGCCAACGCATCGTAGAAAACCAGACAGCGACTGACACCACGCTTGAAGTGGATGAACACGCCAGCTACATCGTGGACCTTGCACGAGCGATTGCTTATAACACGCAAGAACGGATGCTGTTGATCGTGCCTAACGAAGGAGCGATCGTCAACTTTGATGAGCAGGCAATGGTGGAAGTGCCTTGTATCGTCGGCAGTAACGGGGCAGAACCAATCACACAAGGCAAGATCCCTCGCTTCCAAAAAGGATTGATGGAGCAACAAGTCGCCGTAGAAAAATTAGTCGTGGAGGCTTGGGCAGAGGGTTCTTACCAGAAATTATGGCAAGCACTGATTCTTTCAAAAGTGGTTCCAAATGCCCGTGTAGCCAAAGAATTACTCGATGAATTGATTGAAGCAAATCAAGCCTTTTGGCCAGAATTACACTAGCCAGCGTTCTTCGCCTCCCCTCCTGGCTTTTCAGCTATACTTAATCAATAAGGAGGGGTTTTTGTGAAATTACAGTATTTGATTCAACAGCACCAATCAGAGTTAAGTGAACTTGATCGTGGCATTCTGAACTATATTCTTTCCAACGGCGACACCGTTCTATCTATGGGGATCGTCGAGCTATCCGAGCAGGTTCACGTCTCCAAGTCTTCTATTTTACGGTTGACGAAAAAACTTGGTTTTTCTGGCTATTCCGAGTTCAAATATTTTCTACGGCATCAGCAAGAACAGGCAACAACGATTTCGCAACAAAAAACGATTTTTGAAAAGCAACAAGAGGATATTTTCGCCACCCTCAACTATTTAAAAACGGTAGACTTAGCTGCCCTCAACCGCTTGTTTGACCGCAGCAAAACCATCTACTGCTACCCAACTGGTTTTTCCCAAAAGAAAGCACTGGAGGAGTTTTCCAAAATGATGCTTTCTATGGAAAAACGAGTGATCGTATTGCCGAACAAAACGGAATTTGATATGGTCATGCCGATGATCACTGCCGAAGACTGTGTGATCATCGCCTCACTGAGCGGCGAAACAGAAAACGTCAAAGAGAATCTGACGACGTTTGCGATTCGTCAGATTCCCGTTTTGACATTGAGTGCGCCAGGAGATAATTATTTTGCTCGCCATTCAACGTTTCACCTGACCTATTATTGCGATTTTTTTCAAATCGGTCGCAAGAAAATCCCTAGCCAGTCTTTGATTGGACTAAGCTGCTTGATTGATTATTTGATCCGTTCCTACGGACTATTCACTTTACAGGAGGGCAACCATGACTAAACGAAAATGGGCGTTTCCATTGATTTTACTGAGTTATTGGCTTTTGATCGCCGGTGCTTACTATCTTTATCTTTCCTTGACTGCCTTCAACCATGGGATGACCTTTGCCCAGTACCTCAGCTCACAACCGTTAGCCGCTTTAGGGGTCTTGTTAAGTAGTCTCCTTTTGCTGCAAGGGGCTTGCCTGTACTTTATTCAACGGTTTTCCATGAGTAAAAAAGGCCTTTTGGGTCAATATTTATTCCTGATATTCTTCCAGCAGTTGCTGACAGCGAATGTAATCGGCGCAGGACTCGTCTTTTTTACAAGAAGAAGTCTTTCAAGTCAGGAGGAAAACGCAACCTGGGGCGAAAAGAGTTTTACCTATGGGGCATTAGCATTCATTCTTTTATTGAGTTTATTCTTTTTCCTCCTTGTTCGATCAGCGATTTAACTTCCCCAAAAAGAAAAGCAGTGCCAGTTGGCACTGCTTTTTTGCTGTCGCTTCTGCTAGTTTGGATCTGTTTTTGAAGCAAAAACCACTTTGATTCCAAAGTGATCGCTGACGATCGGAGTACGCGTTCCGTCAAAAACGACTTCATATTCCGTTGCTTGCAGGTCATTGGATGCAAAAACATAATCGATCCGCAATGCTTCTCGATTGTCTTGCCAACCATCAATGGCTTTAACGACAGAGGCTTCACCGATCGTTTCGGTAGCCGTTAAAAAGCTGTCTTGCAGCTGTAAGGAGCTGTCAAGGACGAGTTGATGACCAGAACTGGCCGCATCGTTGTTGAAATCTCCTAGGATCAATAAGGTATCTGCCCGTTCTGCTAAAAATGCTTCTGTCTGTTGCCACTCGTAGGCAAATTTACCGTCTTGCCACCAAGAAAAATGACAGCTAACGACTTGTACGATCTGTCCATCGGCTTCAGTCACGCCGCTCAGGTTTTTGCGTGTGGTATGATCCCAGACATCCGTGGCTTGTGAAGCAAGGTATTCTTTGGCAATGATGGGCTGTTTGGACAATAAGGCATTGCCTTCGTGGTAAATGTCATAGCCTACGTGACTGTAGGTCCATGACCAGTAGTAATCACAGTCTAACAGTTGCAGTTCTTCCACTAGGCGTAAAGCAAAATTGTCCTCCTTGATTTCCACCAGCGTATCTGTGGGGCAATATAGCCCATCAGGAACGATGGTTTGAGCAGCGATCGTTTGGTTGACTTCTTGCAAGGCGATGATGTCATAGTCGCCTGTTGCAATCTCTTGTGCGATCATCTTGCATTTTTCGAGCTGATTTTCTTCTAACCAGCTATGGGTGTTCAATGTTAATACCTTCATTAATAAGGCTCCTTCTCTCGGTTTGCTTGTACGATTCCTTTAAAAAATAAAAGAGAGCGGGTCAACAAAAGAGTCGACCCGCTTGTCATTTTATTATAGTTTTACGATTCCAACAACTGCGGCTGCTTGTTGCTTGCCGATTTTGGTCAATTCAAAGGAATCGATTTGATCGCTGTTGGTCAACACTACAACGATGGTGGTGTCTTTGCCAGCAGCACTTACTGCAGCGAGATCCATCTCCGCTAACTTGTCACCCACCGCCACTTGTTGTCCTTCAGTGACAGCTACCGTAAAGGGGGCACCGTTTAAGTCAACGGTATCTAAGCCCATGTGAACCAATACTTCGATGCCTTCATCAGAAAGCAAGCCAATCGCATGTTTCGTTGGGAAGATGTTGGTGACTTTCCCGCTGATTGGTGCGACAACTGTCGTCTGCTCTGGACGCACGCCATAACCGTCACCCATCATTTTTTCCGCAAATACTTGGTCTTTGACAGAGGTGATCGGCATCACTTCTCCAGTGGCAACGGCAGCTAGTTCAGCTGTCACGCCTTGGCTTTGGTGGGTAGTGGTTTCTACTGGTGCTTGACTAGCCGTCGGTTCGGGAATCGTGACACCAGAATCTAAGATATCTTGAATGTCTGATTTCAAGACATCTGCTTTCGGTCCATAGACTGCTTGCACGCCGTTGTCTTTTACGATCAAGCCTAAAGCCCCTGCGGCTTTCCATGCTTTTTCATCGCCGACTGCTTCTCGATTTTTCACAGAGACCCGTAAACGGGTCATACATGCATCAACGTCGGCGATATTTTCACGGCCGCCTAATAAATGAATGATTTTCACGACTTGCGAATCTGGGTTCAAATTGCCATCCGCCGAAGCTGTTGCTGGCGCATCGCTGGCTCCTTCTGTTTCGTAGTTGCCGTTTCTACCTGGTGTTGCAAAGTTGAATTTTTTGATCAAGAAGTTGGCCAAGAAATACATCCCAACACCAAAGACGATGGTCACTAACACAAAGTTGATCAAATCTTGTCCTAAGCCGGCATTGATCGCCATTGGGGTACGGGTCAACAACTCGATATTCCCAAAAGAGTGGACCCGTAAGTTGACGATATCCGCCATCGCAAACGCAGCCCCTTGTACGACTGCATAAACGATGTAAAGCGGTACGGCAGCAAACATAAACATGAACTCCAACGGTTCCGTTACCCCTGTCAAGAAGACAGCGATAGCAGCTGATAAATACATAGAGGTATATTTGTGCCGTTTGTCCGCATCGACATTGCGATACATGGCATAAGACAAGCCCATCAAGATCCCAGATGAACCAATCATTTGTCCAACTTTAAAGCGGGCAGGAACAAAGTTTTCCAATAAAAATTGATATTGTGACGTATCGCCAGCATTGCGCATGTTCACTAGATCCGTTGCCCAAGCAAGCCATAATGGGTCTTGTCCAAAGACTTGGGTGCCGGCTTGTGCGCCAGAAAGAATCGTGTAAGTTCCACCTAATTCGGTGTAATTGATCGGGATCGTCAACATGTGATGCAGCCCGAATGGTAAGAGCAGCCGCTCCAAGGTTCCAAACAAGAACGGTGCTAAAACGGGCGCACTTTCTTGTGATTGCGCGATCCATAAACCGAAGTTGTTGATGCCTGCCTGAATGTAGGGCCAAACGATCGATAACACTAATGCGACGACTACTGAACGGGCGATCACTACGAAAGGTACGAAGCGTTTGCCGTTAAAGAAGGAAAGCGCATCCGGTAATTTGCGGAAATTATAGTATTTGTTGTAAGCTGTTGCTCCCACAAAACCGGCGATGATCCCAACAAAGACACCCATGTTCAAAGCAGGTGCTTCTAATACACTAGTAAAGAAGCCGTCGATCATGATCTTCGTCCCAAACAACGTATGGGTAAAGGCGCCTTCTTCGGTTAACATCGCGCTCGTCACGCCAAAGATCGAACCAGTGATCCGATTGATCAAAATAAAGGCGATCCCAGCAGCAAATGCCCCACCAGCTCGCTCTTTAGCCCAACTACCACCAATAGCTAATGCAAATAATAAATGCAGGTTACCAATAATTGCCCAACCAATGTTTTCAATGACGCCTCCTGTAGTGATCAAAAATGCCCAGTCGGCATTGATCATTGGGATCGTTTTCCCAATACTGATCATCAAACCAGCGGCTGGCATAACAGCGACAACCACCATTAGCGCTTTTCCGAATTTTTGCCAAAATTCGAAGCTCAATAATTTTTTCATCTTCCTTCTTCCTTCCCTGAATCGATTTACGCAATCGGTTTCTTAATGAGTTCATTCTAACGGAGAAAAAAGATTTTGTAAACCCAGAAATATCAAAAGGGATTCTATTCGCTTTTTCACCTTTATATAACTGAATCTCTCTTTCTCGATGTTTCCTTACAGGAAATTCTTTAAACGCAACAACTTTCACTTGACGATGCAATCGTTTGCGCTTATGATAGAGATATCAAAAAGATTCTGGAGGGACTTTCATGAAAAAAATCCAACGATTGTTCGAGATCGATCCATGGAAAATCGCGACATCTACCTTAGATAAAGAAAATCGTCGACTGCAAGAGTCGCTAACAAGTATCGGGAATGGCTACATGGGAATGCGCGGCAACTTTGAAGAACAATACAGCGGCGATCATCACTTAGGTACTTATATCGCTGGTGTCTGGTACCCAGACAAAACCCGTGTCGGCTGGTGGAAAAACGGCTACCCTGATTATTTTGGCAAAGTGATCAACGCGGTCAACTTTATTGCAATGGACCTATTTGTCAATGACCAATTAGTCGACTTAGCAAAAATCAGCCCAAGTGATTTCCGTTTAGAACTAGACATGGAAACCGGGATTTTACGCCGCAACTTTACCATCACTTTGGCTGGCGCCACCGTAAAATTCTCTTTTGAACGCTTCTTGAGCATCGTAAAACGTGAACTTGCCCTCATTAAGATGGACGCTGAGATCATTGAAGGCGACGCTGAGATCAAAGTCGTTTCTAAACTAGATAACAACGTCCATAACGAAGACAGCAACTACGACGAACGTTTCTGGGAAGAATTGGCTCATGGCCAAACCGAAACCTTCCATTACTTGACCACTCGGACCGTAGAAAATAATTTTGACATTGAACGCTTTACTGTCACTTCTGCTATGCGTCATAGCCAAACACCGATCGATTCCGTAAAAAGCGAGCTTTGCGTTGCTGATACCTTTGCCTTTTCTGGAACAGCCGGTGACACCTTCTCATTGATCAAAGAAGTCTTGATCGTTACGAGTCGTGATGTTCCCGCTCATGATCATCCAGCAAAAGTCACCGAATTAGGCACTTTATACAAAGCAGATTATGATGCGTTGCGTGCAGAACAAGTTGCTGCTTGGAAAGCCCGCTGGGATTTAGCTGATGTGATCATTGAAGGCGATGCTGCGGCGCAACAAGGGATTCGTTTCAACCTGTTCCAATTGTTTTCAACCTATTATGGCGAAGACGAGCGCTTGAACATTGGACCGAAAGGCTTTACTGGTGAAAAATATGGCGGTGCGACTTACTGGGATACCGAAGCCTATGCAGTTCCATTGTATTTGGCATTAGCAAAACCAGAAGTGACCCGTAACTTGTTGAAATACCGTCACAACCAATTGCCGCAAGCCCATATCAATGCGCAAAAACAAGGCTTAGCAGGTGCCCTTTACCCAATGGTGACCTTCACTGGGATCGAATGCCACAATGAGTGGGAGATCACTTTCGAAGAAATCCACCGAAACGGTGCCATCGCTTATGCCATCTACAACTATACGAATTATACTGGCGATACAAGTTACCTGAAAAAAGAAGGATTAGAAGTGTTAAGCGCGATTTCACGTTTCTGGGCAGATCGTGTCCACTATTCAAAACGCCAGCAAAAATACATGATCCATGGCGTTACAGGACCAAACGAATACGAAAACAATATCAATAACAACTGGTACACCAATAAAATGGCTACTTGGGTCTTAGCTTATACCTTAGCCAGCTATGAAACCTTCAAAGACGAAGCGACTGTCACGATCTCTGACGAAGAACAAGCCAAATGGCAAGACATCATCGACAATATGTACTTCCCAGAAGACCAAGAGCTTGGTGTGTTCGTCCAGCATGATACCTTCTTAGACAAAGACTTGATGCCCGTTTCCGATCTTGATCCAAAACATTTGCCGTTAAACCAAAATTGGTCGTGGGATCATATCTTGCGCTCTTGCTTTATCAAACAAGCCGATGTTTTGCAAGGTATCTACTTCTTCGGCGATCAATTCAGCAAAGAAGAAAAACAACGGAACTTTGATTTCTATGAGCCGATGACAGTGCATGAATCTTCCCTTTCTCCAAGTATCCATGCGATTTTAGCAGCGGAATTAGGCATGGAAGAAAAAGCGTTGGAAATGTATGAGCGGACTGCTCGTCTTGATTTGGACAATTACAACAATGATACCGATGATGGCTTGCACATCACTTCTATGACCGGCAGCTGGTTAGCGATCGTTCAAGGTTTTGCTCAAATGAAAACTGATCACGATCACTTAGGGTTTGCGCCATTCTTACCTAAAACTTGGAGCCGCTACGCCTTCCACATCAACTATCGTGGACGTCTGCTCTTTGTTTCCGTCAATGAGTCAACGGTGACTTTGAAGAAAATCAGCGGTGAGGCATTGCCAATCAAGTTGTATGGCAAAGACTATGTTTTAGAAGACGAAATCAGTACAGCGATCAACTAAACAAGCCTTCTGAAAGAAGAAATGTCTGCATTTCTTCTTTCTTTTGATTGGCTCTACCCTTGTGCCGACACTTTGTGATACTATAAGCTAAAAAAGGAGGGAAATCAGTGAGCATTACGGTCAAAGATGTCGCCAAAAAGGCTGGCGTCGCTACATCCACGGTTTCTCGTGTCGTAAACGATCATCCCAGCATTTCTGAAGATACCAAGAAGAAAGTGCGCAAAGTAATGGCAGAAATGGGCTATGTCCCCAATCTTGCGGCTCGAAATCTCGGCAAACAGATATCCAGTGCCATCGGCGTGATCTTGCCGCCTCTTGATTCGAAAGAACGACTAGGAAACCCCTTTTATTTAGAAACGATCGAAGCCATCAATGAAGAGGCCCGCCATCATCAAATGACGGTTGCCGTTGCCTCCGCCCGTGACTTTGCTACATTACTAAAAAACGTGGAACGGATGCACCTGCAAAAACAAGTAGATGGCTTTATCTTGGTCTATTCCGATGAAAAAGACCCCATCATCGACTATCTGGTCGAAAAAGAAGTCCCTTTTACCTTGATTGGTCAACCATACAGCAATGAAGACAAAATCGTTTTTGTCGATAATGACAACCAGTTGTTAGGCAAGCAAGCAACTGAGCATCTGATCGCCCAAGGGCATACGAAGATATTATTTGCTACCAATACGACCCATGAAAACCTGTATTTCGAGCGTTTCTTCGGCTACCAAAAAGCCATGATGCTGGCAAATCTCCCCTTTTATCCAGCATTGACCTTTGAAAAAGCGGAAGATTACGTCACGTTTGAAGAAACGATCAAAGAATCCCAAGCAACAGCCATCGTCGTGATCGATGATCTGTTCGCTGTGCGGATCATTCAATTAGCAACGATGTATGGCTACAAAGTCCCCGACGACTTATCCATCATCAGTTTCAACAATTCGATCTTTGCTACTTTGACCCATCCGTATTTGACTAGTATCGATATCAACGTGTTGTCCTTAGGAAAAATCGCTACCGAACGGCTGATGGCGCAATTGAATCATGAAGATTCAAACGGCGTACAGCTGGTCGTACCACATAAGCTGATCAAACGAGAAACGGTCTTAAACCGCAACCAGTTGAACTGATCCGCTGGGTCTGATCCACTTCCCCTTACATGCAAAAGCACCCGCTGTCCCTAAGGATAGCGGGTGCTTTTCATATTTTTATTTATACTCTTTGCTTTCCAGGCGGAACAATGGACTCATTGGTGTATTTTCGTGGATACGGCGAACGGCTTCCCCCATCAATTCAGCACAAGAAATGTAGTGCAGTTTTTGCGGATGGCGTTCTTCGCTAGTCCAGCAAGAATCGGTGACACAAATACTTTCAATCGCTGATTGATCCAAAATTTCTTTAGCAGGCGGTGAAAGCAAGGCGTGAGAGACACAAGCATACACTTCGCTGGCACCAGCTTCCTTCAACAAGTCTGCCGCTTTTGCCAATGTATGGCCGGTATTTAAAATGTCATCAACCAAAATACATTTTTTCCCAACGACATCACCGATCACATAGCCGCCATCGGCTTCATCTTGATCGACGATCGCGATCGCTGTATCTAAGTATTCTGCCAAACTACGGGTCCGTTGGACACCGCTGTTTTTTGGTGAAACCACGACATAGTCGTCACCCGTCATTTTTTGTTCGCGATAGTAATGGGCAAACAATGGGATCGTAAAGAGATTATCCACTGGGATGTCGAAAAATCCTTGAACTTGGACGGCATGCAGATCAAGCGTCAAGATTCGAGAAGCCCCTGCTTCCACCAGCATATTGGCAATCAATTTTGCAGTGATCGGCTCATGCGGGTTGGCGGTTCGGTCTTGCCGTGCATATGCGTAATAAGGCAAAACGACATTGATGGTCTTCGCACTAGCCCGTTTCATCGCATCGATCATGATCAATAGCTCTAAATAGTGATCATTGACGGGTTCATTCGTCGATTGAATGATATAAATATGGTCGCCCCGCACACTTTCTTCGATATTGATGGCAATCTCTCCATCACTAAACTGTGTCACTTTTGACTTCCCTAGTTCTGTACCGAAAACTTTCGCAATGTTTTCTGCTAATGGTAAATTTCCATTTAAACTAAAAATTTTCAACGAACTATCTTTATAACTTTCGCCCATGATTGCCTCCAATGAATGTGGTTGTTTTCTTCTATTCTAGCACAAAGTGACTGTTTTTTTAACCGTCTCGTTCAAGGAAGTGTGACGGTACCGTTTACCCAACTGGCGGGAATCACTTTTTTGTAGTTGCCCCAGTTGTCATGAACTTTAAAATAGCGTTCTCCGCTGGCGGTTTCAGCGTAGGCGTAAGCCACGACCCAATGATTGCCATACGTGCTGCCTAAAGGCTTCAAAATACCGATGATCACCGGTTTGCCTTCATCGATTCGTTTGCACGCTCGATGCCAGCCGCCAACAACAGTCGCACGTCCGCGGTAAGGCAATTGGAATTGATCGAAAAACCGAGTCAATCCATGACTGACTTGCCAAGCGATCGTCGGCAACCCATGAGGCTGAATCAGCACCCGCAGCATTTCCGTCACTACTGTCAGATCTCGCTGTTTTTTTCTACGAAACGCTTTCGGGATGATCGTTTCATCGATGTAATCTTGATAGTAGGCCAAAAAGACGGCTGCCGCATAGGTGCCGCATAAATACCCTGAAGGAGTGACCCACTGCTTATACGGACGAAACCGCTCTTCGGCGATCCCTTTCCACTCTACTTGTTCCATCTCGTTCACCTGCCTTTTTTCTTATTATACCTTAGATTCTCCTCCTACTTGGATCAAAACCCTTTTTCGTCTAGAAAACTTTTCTTTGCGTCCTTACAGATTTTGTTTCATAATAGTAGAAAGCGAGAGGAGCGAAAGACATGACAACCTTGTTAAAAGATGATTTTTATGACTATGTAAATGGCGAGTGGCTGGAGACCGCTGTTATTCCAGCAGATAAACCCGCTACGGGTGGATTCCAAGATCTCGTTGACGGAATCGATTCCTTAATGATCGCAGAATTTGAAAATATGGCACACGATCCCCATGCTACGCCAAAAGGCCGCATGAAGGATGCTGTGGCTTTTTACCGCTTAGCCAGCGATTTTGCCCAACGAGAGGCAGCTGGCGCTACTGAAGCAAATGCACTATTAGCAAAAATCGAAGCGTTGCGTTCTTATGAGGAATTGAATCAGCAACTGGCAAGTTTCGTTTTAGAGGGCATTGCCTTGCCTTTCCAACTAGATGTCGATGCAGACATGAAAAATGCGCAAATGAATACTTTGTCTGTCTATCCGCCTGCTACTATTTTGCCGGATAAAACCTATTACACAGAAAATCCCCAAGCAAGCAAAATGCTGCAAGTCTACTTTGAGATGGCCGTCAACGTTTTAGTTGCTTATGGAAAAGACCAAGCAGAAGCGGAATCGTTGGTAGAGCAAGCGATCGCTTTTGATAAATTGATCGCCCCTCATGTGCGCAGTGCGGAAGAAAGTGCGGATTATAGCAAAAATTACAATCCTCGCTCCTTGGAAGAATTTGCAAAGCAAGCCAGCAAGATCGATTTTAGACAACTCTTGACAGCCCTTTTACCAGGTACACCAGAAGAGCTGATCGTAACGGAACCCGCTTACTTTGAAGCCTTTGACATTATTGTTTCTGATAGCCATTTTGAACTCTTGAAAGGCTGGATGATCGTCAACCAAAGCTTGCGCTATACTAGCTATCTGAGTGAAGAATTGCGTCAGTTAGGCGGAACCTACAGTCGCTACTTATCAGGGATCGATGAAGCGGCTCCCCAACAAAAAGCGGCTTATTACTTAACGATGGGTCATTTTAGTCAAGTGATCGGTGATTATTATGGACGCAAGTACTTTGGGGAAACGGCGAAAAAAGACGTCAAACACATGGTGGAAACAATGATTGCTGTCTACCAAGATCGTTTGCGCAACAACACGTGGTTAAGTGAAGAAACTCGCCAAAAAGCGATCATCAAATTGAATCGTTTAGGCATCCATGTCGGGTACCCTGATCAAGTTCCTGCTATTTATGACCAATTGCATACCGATGAAGAGAAAAGTCTGCTGGCAAATGCCCTGCATTTCAATCGTTTGTTCCGAGAAGATGCCTTCAAAAAATGGCAGCAGCCCGTGGATCGCGAGGAATGGGAAATGTCCGCCGCTACCGTGAATGCCTACTATCACCCATTTAAAAACGTGATCGTTTTCCCAGCGGCAATCTTACAAGCGCCCTTTTATAGTTTGGAGCAATCCACCAGCGCAAATTATGGGGGGATCGGCGCGGTCATTGCTCATGAGATCTCCCACGCCTTTGACAACAACGGGGCAAAATTTGATGAATATGGTAATTTAAACAATTGGTGGACAGAAGAAGATTTGGCACACTTTGAACGCTTAGCTCAAGCGATGATCGACGAGTTTGATGGCCTGCCCTTTGCCGGCGGTACCGTAAATGGAACGTTGACTGTTTCTGAAAACATCGCCGATGCAGGCGGACTAAGCTGTGCGCTAGAAGCAGCGCAAAAAGAAAGCGATGTTTCTTTAGCAGACTTCTTCACCAATTGGGCGAAGATCTGGCGTACAAAAGCCAAAGAACAATACCAACAGCTCTTACTGTCGATCGATGTCCACGGACCAGCGAAACTACGTGCCAATATCCAAGTTCAAAACATCGATGAATTCTATACAACCTTTGATATCAAACCTGGTGACCCTATGTATCGTGCACCAGAAGATCGTGTGCAGATCTGGTAAACAATAGCGTAAGAAAAAGACAAACCATAGATAGCTAGGGTTTGTCTTTTTGCTATGGATTTTTTAGAAGTGATAGATGAACGAGACAACTAACGAAAGAACCCCCAGAAGAACACGAATGATACCTATGCCTACAAAAAAACAAACCAAGACATAGAACATCTTGCATTTTTTATCTTCGTAATAAAAGGCTTGATAATAGTTGAAAGCCAATACACACCGCAACAAAACATAGAACATCATAAAAAAATGAAGAAAGTAGAGTCGCTCCAAATGATACGCAATTTGCTCTAATGGTAATTTTCGAGAGATGCTCCTAGTCAAAGGATCAGCAGTGAAAATTAAGATTAAAAAACCAGGCAAGAAGAAAAAAAAGAATTCAATGCCGGCGATATGTTTTTTGTGTTTCGGAACCAACTTATGACAATTTGAACTGGAGGTTCTCTCAAAAGCTAGAAGAAGCACACAAAAGCTCACAGTCGATAAACCGACAGCAACGAATTCCGTTTTTCCATGAATTGTCAAAGGCCAAATTGGGGAGCTATGATATTTTTCAAAAATCATTGCGGCACCCAGAATAACATAATCAATAAGGGAATAGATCTTCCCTTTTCGCTGATAACTATCAAGGAGTTGATATCTTTTTTTCAAAACATTAAAAACCTCCTCACAATTTAAATGAAGCAATCCAGTAACAAACTTATTCAATTGAAAGACAATCTTTTAATCACCTAAAGCTTATCTTTTGCTAATGGATTTTTTAGAAGTGATAGATGAACGAGACAACTAACGAAAGAACCCCTAGAAGAACACGAGTGATAATTATGCCTACGAAAAAACAAAGCAAGACATAGTACATCCTGCATTTTCTATCTTCATAATAAAAGGCTTGATAATAATCGAATGCCAATACACACCGCAGTAAAACATAGAACATCATAAAAAAATGAAGAAAGTAGAGCCGTTCCAGATGATAGGTGATTTTCTCTACCGGTATCGTTCGCGATAGTAAACCAATCAAGGGATCGGCAGTGAAAATCAAGATAAAAAAACCAACCAAGAAGAAGAAAACGTGCTCAATTCCAGCGATATGCTTTTTGTATTCAGGAACAAGCTCATGACGGTTTAAACTTGAAGTTGTATTCCAGGCTAGCAAAAGTATCATTGCGGTTACAGCTGTCAACCCAATCGCGCGAATATCTGAATTTCCAAGAGTTCTTATAGGTCTAATCGGTAATCTACGAGGCCAAATTTGGGAGCTATGATATGCTTCAAGTAATATTGCAGTCCCCATAATTATATGATCAATGATGGAATAGATCTTCCCTTTTCGCTGATAACTATCAAGGGGTTGATATCTTTTTTTCAATACATTAAAAACCTCCTCACAATTTAAATGAAGCAATCCTGTAACAAACTTATTCAATTGAAAGACAATCTTTTAATCAGCTGAGGCTTGTCTTTTGCTAATGGATTCTTTTAGAAGGGGTGAATAAATGAGACAAATTAAGTAAGAGCTGCACGAAGAATACGAATGACACCTACGCCCACGAAAAAACAAAGCAAGACATAATACATCCTGCATTTTTTATCTTCATAATAAAAGGCTTGATAATAATCGAATGCCAATACACACCGCAACAAAACATAGAACATCATAAAAAAATGAAGAAAGTAGAGCCGTTCCAGATGGTAGGTGATTTTCTCTACCGGTATCGTTCGCGATAGTAAACCAATCAAGGGATCGGCAGTGAAAATCAAGATAAAAAAACCAACCAAGAAGAAGAAAAAGTGCTCAATTCCAGCGATATGCTTTTTGTATTCAGGAACAAGCTCATGACGGTTTAAACTTAAAGTTGTCTCCCAAGCTAGCAAAAACACCATTGCGCTCACAGCCGACAACCCAATCCCACGAATATCTGATCTCCCACGAATTATAGGTCTAATTGGGGAGCTATGATATGTTTCAAATAATATTGCAGCCCCCATAATTATATGATCAATGATGGAATAGATTTTTCCTTTTCGCTTGTATAACGTCACTTGATCCGTTTTCCCCAATACAAAGCCCCCTATGCTATTCATAACTGAGTATATTTTTGAAAAAACTTTTCCTACGGCACTGAGGTATGGACGTAAACTCCGAAGACACTATTTGCGAAATAAAAAGTTTATGGACATGATCCACATATAGAAGAGTGCACCTCCTACTAGAAATAAAAAGCTGTATACATAAATATAGCCCATGTAGCATTTTCTTTTTTTGTAATAAAAGGCTTGATAGTAATCAAAAGCGAATAAACACCGTATCAAAGCGAACAGTAACATACGTAGATTGAGAAAATACAATCGATCTAAGTGATACATAATCTGTTCCAAAGGTAATTGGTTTCGAAAAAGCAAATGATTAATTAAGCTTTCTGATCTGAATAAAAGCAAAATAAAAGAGACGAGTAAGCCGAGAAAAAAACTGATTTCTATACTATGTTTTTTTTCTTTAGGAATGTTTTTATGCGCATTCAACAAATAGGTCTTATAAAGAGAGTAGGACATTAATACGCTAAATAAGCCACCTACCATATACTCGTTCGTCCCCGGAATATGTAAATACTTAGGAATCGTAAGCGGAAAAGAATGATATGCACTAAAACAAAGGGCTGAGGTGATCACTAGATAATCAATCAAAGCATACAATTTTCCTTTAGTTGTATCATCGTCGAATATCTTGAATTTTTTCACTTCCCTCCTCTTTTAGCAAGCAAGGTTATCTACTTAGGGATACCTTCAAAAATTAAGGCGAAATAACTAATCCTACTTTTTTTAAACAAATTAATCAAATTTAAATAAAATAATTCATTTCTGTCTTTTTATATGATAAATTTAACTTGTATAACACGTGTTGTCAAACTTTAATTATGAGGAGGAATTGAAATGAAGCAAAAATTGAAGCAAAAATATTCAGTTATATTGTTACTTGTCGTTTTACTGAGTGGTTTTTTCTCACCAATCACGGCATATGCTGTCAGTGAGAGTGGCAATTTTGCAGATGTTCCTGATGACCATTACGAAAAAGCGAATCTATTGGTCGCCCTTGAAGAAGAGCTAGTAGAAATCGGTTTATCTTTGGAAATTCTTGCTAATACGAGTATCGATTTTGAAAATTTACAGTACCAGTCACTAATGCCAACAGAGGAGCGTTCAGAAAGAAATTTACCAGCTGTTACGCCGGTCGTTCCTTTTGAGTTTCCTAAAGTCAAACAATTTGCCACTAGAATTTACGGGAACAATCCCACCAATGATCAACTTATGCACACATTTATGCTTTATTATTTTGATGTGCATGATTATGAGCGCAATGCTGGGCTGGTGGGTGACAGACTTCCCCTTCGTTACTACCCTGAATATTACACCTTCAATGACACCAATGCTTACAATGCCTTTCTTAGAACCACTATGGGAACCAAGTACTTGAATTTTGCGTTATCATCTTATAATGCGGTAACTAGTCTTAAAGATTATTTTTCAAATCTAGATATCTACAACTTTAAAAATCATGTCTCTAACGTAAAAAAATCCATTGCGGGATATAAGAACGCTGATGAATTGAAGTCTATTGCCGAGGACCTCTTTGAATATTTCACTGAAGAAAAATCTTCATTAGAATCCATAAACTCCCCAGAAAAATTCATGGAAGAAATTTCCAAGATGATCGATACACAAGAAACCATTGATCAAGCTTCGAAAAAGGCTTTAAAAGGGATGTATGACACCGTTTTAGACTCTGTCTTTCTTTTACTCCTGGGTGCAAACCCAATTGGGATAGCGGGAATTGCTACCATGTATGTTACCGCTATGGCGACAATGTACGTATCTATTATTGATCTTGCTGCCATCAATACTTTAGCGGGTACACGAAACAGCCGGCTAAACTTTAGACAGCTTAATAATTGGGGTATGTGGTAGCAAATAAAAATCAATTTGTTACATAACCCACCCATTAATATATAAAGAAGGAGCCTTCGGAAATCAATTGATTTTCGAAGGCTCCTTCTTCTATCGTTGTTTATTTCTGTAAAGCTTTTTTCATCATACTGATCACAGAATCGAATTGGGAATGCTCATTGACGACTTGATCGGCTTTTTGCCGATTGGGGCGGTCTTTTAGAAAGTCGAAGATTTGGTTTTCATTCTGGATGCCTAATTTAGCCATAAACTCATCCAAGTTCTGAAAATCCGTATACTTTTGTAAGAAGTCATTGTTCAACAACGCCTTCACATCAAGATCCCCTTTTTGATACGCTTGATAAAGGCTAGTCAGTTCACTGAAACTGAAATTTGCTTTTAATTGATCCATCCATCCCATTTATGCTTCCTCCTTCGCAGAAATGATTTTCGCACCAAGGGTATTTTCAAAATGGCGTAGTGCCCATTCATGTCCGACCGCGTCAAAGCTGGCAACGGTATTTGCATCGATCACCAGTTTGTAGCCTAAATTATAGGCATCCACTGCTGTATGCAAGACACAGATGTCGGTACAAACACCGGTCAGGTACAATTCCGTGATCCCTCTTTCCCGCAGTCGGATGTCCAAGTCGGTACCGCTAAAGGCTGAGTAATGGCGCTTGTCGATCCAATAGACATTTGGCGCTTCCTGATAGTTTTCATAAAGCGGGGCTAAACGACCATAAAGATGTCGCCCCGCACTGCCCGCAAGATTGTGAGGTGGGAACAAGCGGTTTTCAGGATGATAGTTGTCTGTTTCCTCATGACGATCGATGGCAAAAACGACAAATTCACCGGCTTCGATAAAGGCTTGCGTCCGAGCCACTAAGGCAGCTTCAATCGCTTGCCCAGCAGCACCCGTGGTCAATCGTCCCTCATCTGCAACAAAATCAAACGTATAATCAATGGATAGTAATGCTCTCATGCTTCCTTCCTCCTCTTACGAATCGGCTCTCTTGTTTTTTAAGTTACTTTAATGTTTCAACGAATGCCAAGACCATTTCAGCGGAACGCTTGCCAGCTTCTAAGATAAACTCATCAAAAGAGACGGTTGCTGCGTGGTCGGCGGTGTCGCTGATCGCGCGCACGATCAAGAAAGGAATATTGAATTGCTGCGCGGTCTGTGCGATCGCGGCTCCTTCCATCTCACAAGCCAAGGCATCTGGAAAATGTCCTAAAATCTCCTGTACTTTTTGCGGGTCATTGATAAAACTATCGCCGGTAACGATAAGTCCCTTTTTCACGGTATGATGGGTCGCTTCTGCGGCTTTCGTCATCTCACTGATCAAATAGCGGCTGGCTTCATAATACAAAGGCATCCCACCAGGCAGCTGGCCATATTCATAACCAAAGCCCGTCACATCGACATCAAAATAGGCCACTTTATCTGAAATCACTAAATCCCCTACTTGTAAGCCGGCACCGATCCCACCAGCTGATCCAGTATTGATCACCATATTGACCCCGTATTGTTGGATCAATAAACTAGTGGTGATCGATGCCAGAACTTTGCCGATACCTGAACGAACGACGATCACTTCATGATTGCCGATACTTCCTGAAATAAATAGTGCGCCGCCGCGTTCCCAAGAAAGCGGTGAAATCAACTGTTCCCGCAACGCCTTGATTTCTTCCTCCATTGCACCAATAATACCAATTTTCATGTGTTTGCCTCCTGCTTCTCGTTTATTTTTCACCCTTTAAAATGAAAAACAACAGAAATTCCCACGTATCTACTGACGTGTTTTTCTCCTTTCATGATAAACTAGTTTTGACGAAACGAACAGTTTTTTGTCATTATAAAAGGAGGCACTTATGTCTGAAATTTTCAACGCCATGGCAGCAAAATACGATACCCCTGAACGGATCGCGTTAGCACAATTAGTCACCCAAACCCTTGAACCTTATTTTAAAGACAACCAGCACCACACTCTGATCGATATCGGCGGCGGTACCGGCCTAGTAAGTCTGCCCTTAGCAGCTTATATCCAGCACTTAGCCATCTGGGATACTGCCCCTAACATGATCGAGGTTTCTGAAAAAAAAATCAACCAACTGCAGCTGGCCAATGCTTCTGCAACTGTCCACGATCTGCTGCAAGAATCCTTACAAGCAAAAGCAGACGCTGTGCTGCTATCCCTCGTCTTGCTGCATATTCCTGACACAGCCGCTATGATAGAAAAACTATACGCCTTGCTGCAGCCAGGAGGAACCCTTTATCTAGTGGATTTCCTCAAAAATCCCGCCGTATCTCACCCGCTGGTTCATAATGGGTTTGATCCTTCCGCATTGACTCAACTGGCAGAGACGACTGGGTTTACTGCCACTTCCTTTACCGTTTTTCATGAAGCGGATCATTTGTTCATGAATCAGCCAGCGGCCATGTTTTTAGCTATTTTGAAAAAGCCGACCGAATAACAAAAAAAGCCGCACTTGCAGAAGATGCAGGGGCGGCTTTTTCTTAGTACTAGAAGAATCACAACAAAAAGATCGCCAAACCAACGACGACTAACAATAAAGTGACGATCACAATGGCTTTCATTAAAAAACGGTTCAGATCCCGAGATTTCTGGTTCTCACCGGCACGGGTCTTCGTGATTTCTTTGTTTTTCTTGCGCACTTTTCGGTAGTGGTTATCAATTTGTTTTTCTTTTTGTTTCCATTCTTTCTTGCTTTGCTTTTCTACGATTTGCTGATTGCGTTCAGCTGCCGCTTGTTCTTCTTCGCGTCTGCGTCGAAGCTCACTGCGGGTGATCAATGGTTCTTTAGGCAAGTCCGTTCCTCCGTTTCAATTCCAGCAACTCCCAAAATTGGATCGCAAACACGGTCTTCGCATCACAGATCGTTCCATCAGCGATAGCGGCTTGTGCTTGCTCTAAGGTCAATTCATAGACTTCCAGCACTTCATCTTCGTCTTGCGGTAAGGGATTTGTCACTTTTTCCAGCTCTTTGGCATAATAGACATGCAAGAGCTCATTAGCAAAGCCTGGTGAAAGGTACATAGAAGAAACGTGCTCCAGCGTTTTTGCACGATAGCCAGTCTCTTCTTCTAATTCCCGGGCGCCAGTCAAATCTGGACGAGCGCCTTCTCCTGGATCGATTTTTCCTGCTGGTATTTCTAAAATCACTCGCTCTAACGGTTTTCTGAATTGGCGAACAAACAGCATTTTGTTCTCACTTGTCAAGGCGATCACGGCAACACCACCAGGGTGAAAGACTAGTTCGCGTTTACTGGTCCCGCCATTTGGCAAGGAGACATCATCAACGACCACATCAATGATCTTGCCATGAAAAATTTCATTCCGTTGGATCGTTTTTTCTTCAAAATCTTTAAATTCTAACATCTATCGACACCTAACTTTCCTCATACGTCTTATCTATCAAACACTTTAGCATAATTTAGAAAAAATATCTTCTTAAGAAATAGCAAGAAAGCTTATGAATTTACTAAAAATCGGAAAATCCACCCCAAGTCTGATATTTTTCTTTTAGTGAACATGCTAAAATAAAGATGTCGAATAACCCAATCTACTTGTCCAAGAGATTTTTAGGAGGAGGAAAAATGAAAAAAAACATCTGGCTGATCGTTGGTGCGATCGTCCTCATCAGTATTATTTTTAACGTAGTAGGCGATTCATTTGCGAGCCTATTATTAATCGTCGGTGCAATTTTAGTCTACGTCGGTATTAGAGGGCGTAAAGTTCCAGCAGCCGATCCACAAGTTTTGCCTTCTTTAACGAGAGAACGAGAAGCCCATTACTTGAAAAGCGGAATGACTGCTCGTGAGATCGAATTGTTCCGTGAAACGATGAATCAGACGAAACACCAAATCGATAAATACCAAAAAAATATCACTAGCAATAACAAGTTAAAAGCCATTGACTTGCGTCACGATGCCTTGCGTGCCTCAAAAGCTCTTTTCAAAGAACTCGTGAAAGAACCGACCAAACTGCCTTTGGCAAGTCATTTCCTTTATACACACTTGCCCAACATGGTCGATTTGACCGATAAGTTCATTGAAATCAATAGCCATGAGATCAAAAGTCGTGAGACCTATGATAAAATCGAGGAAAGCACCCAAATCATCGAGCAAATGGCTTCCTTGATCGCCAAAGACTACTCCCAATTTGTAGCAGACGATCTTGATGACATGGATGTTGAGTTATCCATTGCCAAACAAAGCATAAAACGAGATAATGAATAGGGATAGATTCTGATTGGCAACAAGAAAAGAATCTAAAAAAAAATCTAGCCCAGGCTAGATTTTTTTCGAAAGCAGACAATTATTAGGAGGAGTTATTATGAGTGAAACACCAAATCAAGCAAAACCCGTAACGGATACGCTTGACGATTTATTGAACAACCCATTTTCAACCCCTGTCGACACTTTGACCACCACTCAACAAGCGGAAATCAGTCAGCTGAAAGAACAGCAAACGGCACCGCGTTTGATTGATAAATTACCGCCAGAGCGTCAAGCACAGGCCCAAGAATTAGCCAGCAAAATCGATGCGACCGACCAGCAAGCGGTCATCACCTATGGTGCAGCTGCCCAAACCAAACTTGGAGAGTTTTCCCAATCCATGTTGAACCATGTCCAAGCAGCTGATATCGGCCCTGTGGGCGACTCATTGACGGAGTTGATGTATCGCTTGCAAGAAGCCAATCCAGACGAACTGCGTGCAGGGGAAGGCAACTTATTCAAGCGGATGTTTGGTAAAGTAAAACAATCCATTTTTGAAATCACCGCTAAATACCAAAAAATCGGTGCCCAAATCGACAAGATCGCCGTCAAATTGGATAAAGAAAAAGACGGTTTGCTAAAAGACAACATGATGTTGGAACAGTTGTATCAAAAGAACAAAGATTACTTCGATGCATTGAACATCTACATTGCCGCTGGCGAGTTGAAGATGCAAGAATTGCAAACCAAAATTATTCCTGAAGCCATGAAAAAAGCAGAAGAAACGAATGATCAAATGGACGTACAGATCGCCAACGATTACACGCAATTTCTTGATCGTTTAGACAAACGAACTCATGACTTGCGCTTGGCACGTCAAATCACGATCCAACAGGCACCGCAAATTCGCCTGATCCAAAACACGAACCAAGCGTTAGCAGAAAAAATCCAAGCTTCTGTCAATACAGCGATCCCACTATGGAAAAACCAAGTGGTCATTGCCTTGACTTTATTGCGTCAAAAAGATGCAGTTACGGCACAACGCCAAGTTTCTGAGACCACCAATGATCTATTGAAGAAAAACTCAGAAATGTTGAAAGTTTCTGCTATTGAAACAGCGAAAGAAAACGAGCGCGGCATCGTCGATATCGAAACATTGCAAAAAACACAAAACGACCTTGTGGAAACGATCCAAGAAACATTACGGATCCAAAAAGAAGGAAAAGAAAAACGTCGTGCTGCCGAAGTGGAATTGGGTCATCTAGAAGAAGACTTGAAAGACCGCTTATTGGATTTAACCAGCAACAAGTAAACGAAACGCCACGTATTAAAGAAAGCCCCTCTTTGGTGACCTAAATGGTCAGCCAAAGAGGGGCTTTCTATGTTGAAAGTAGGAAATGCATTGAGCGTCTACCTATTTTTTCACCAACTCTAATGGTGAATCGATTTGTTCAGCGACTGTTTTTCCTTGGAAATGGTCAAACGCTGCCTGCAATGCAAGGCGGCCCATTTCTTCTGGTTTTTGAGCGATCGTTGCCGTCATTCTACCTTCTTCGATGGCTTTGAGTCCGTCTTCAGTACCGTCAAACCCGACAATCACTACGCCTTCTCGGTTTCCCATCGCTTCGGCTGCCCCTAAAGCCATTTCATCGTTTTGAGCAAAGACGCCTTGAATGTCATTGTTGGCTTGGAGGATATTTTCCATAACCGTTAATCCTTCTGCTCGATTGAAGTTTGCGGATTGCTTTTCAACAACATCCAGTTTGTCTTTAGCATAATCATCAAAGCCTTTTCCTCGCTCTCTGGTTGCAGAAGCGCCAGGGACGCCTTCAAGTTCTACCACTTTTGCGTTTTCCCCTAATTGTTCGAGAATAAATTCTGCTGCCATTTTTCCACCTTCTTCGTTATTGGAGGCAACCGTCGTCAAAAGCGTTCCTCCATCGCTACTACGGTCGATGGCAATAACTGGGATGTTGGCATTATTAGCGGCTTCAACAGCTGGGACGATAGCAGCAGAATCAACGGGATTGATCAAAAGCACATCCACGCCTTGTTGGATCAAATCATCAATATCATTGCTTTGCTTGGCAGTATCATCTTGGGCATCAACAAAGCGTACATCGGTGTCATTTTCCTCAGCCAGTTGATTGATCCCCTCTTGCATGGAAACAAAAAACGGGTTATTGAGGGTGGAGATCGATACACCAACTGTCAATTCTGAAGCTGCTTTTTCCTCACTTTGTGTCTCACTACTGCCGCCGTTGTCCAATGTTGCCGCTCCACATCCAGAAAGTACCAATAAGCCTGCTGCCAATAAAAACATTTTTTTCATAATAGATCCTCCTATTTTTTATTTCCTTTTCCGATCCAGTAACACTGCAATTACGATCACGATCCCTTTAACGATTTGTTGATAAAAACTTGAGACACCCAATAGATTTAGACCATTGTTCAACGTACCAATGATCAATGCCCCGATCAACGTGCCAAAAATTCTGCCTCTTCCACCAGATAAGCTCGTACCACCTAAAACGACTGCTGCAATCGCATCCATCTCATAGGCTTGCCCTGCTGTTGGTTGCGCAGAATTCAGCCTAGAAGTGATGATCATGCCACTGATTGAAGCCATCAATCCAGAGATCGAATAAATGATCAGTTTTATCTTATCGATTTTCACCCCAGCAATAAAAGCGGCCTTTTCATTGCCACCGATGGCATAGGTTTTTCGTCCGAAGGCGGTGCGATGAAGCAACAAGAACAAAAGAAAGAACACGAGAAACATCAATACGACTGGAAAAGGAATCCCGAAAAGATACCCACGACCAATAAAGCTGAATAGAAAGCTGTCACCTAGTCCAGTGATTGGATTTCCATTGGTGTACACTAAGGTAGCGCCCCGATAGATCGTCATCGTTGCTAAGGTTGCGATAAACGGTGCCATTTTTCCTTTTGAAATCAGTAGTCCATTCAACGCACCAAGGATCGCTCCACTTAGTAACCCAATCAAAATAGCGACTAAAGGTGACACCCCGTTGGCCATCATTCCTGCTGTCAAGGCACTGGAAAGTGCCAAGGTGGACCCTACAGACAAATCAATGCCCCCAGTCAAAATGACAAAGGTCATTCCGAATGCAATAAAGCCATTCGCTGCGACTTGCCGCAAAAGATTCAACAAATTACTGGGTGATAAAAAGCTTGGATTTAAGGCAGTGACAGCAGCCACTAGAGCAATCAAAGCGAGTAAAGGTCCCAATTTACTAATTGATTCCGAGAGTTGTTTTGTTTTCATACCACTTTTTTCCATATTAGTTTCCTCCTGTCGCATACGTCATGATCTTCTCTTGTGTGGCTTCTTGCCGAGAGAGTTCCCCTGATATTTTTCCTTCGTGTAAAACAATGATGCGATCGCTGACACCTAGCACTTCTGGTAGATCACTAGAAACCATCAAAATCGCAATACCACGTTCCGCTAACTCATTCATCAGCTGATAAATCTCTCGTTTGGCACCTACGTCTACTCCGCGTGTCGGTTCATCTAAAATCAATACTTTTGGTCCGACACCGATCCACTTCGCCAAAACCACTTTTTGCTGATTTCCACCAGAAAGCTCGCTGGCTAAATTCTGGGCACTCATCGTTTTGATGCGTAAGCGCTCGATCATTAACGCAACGAAACTGGCTTCAGTCTTGCTATCGACCATGCCTGTTTTGACAAAATTATCAATGCTGGGCAAACTGATATTATCGGTCAGGGAAAAGTCTAAGACCAAGCCTTCCGTTTTCCGATTTTCTGTTAGAAAGCCAAAGCCATTGGCGATTGCCTTTGAAGGCGAAGAGTTTTTCACTTCTTGCCCTTCGACGATTAAGGTACCGCTTTCAATTTCATCTAAACCAAATATTCCTCGCATGACTTCTGTGCGTCCAGCACCCATTAAACCTGAGAACCCAAGGATCTCACCTGCTCTGACTTGAAAATTGATGCCTTGGTAAACTTTAGAAGCTGCTGTTAAATTTTTTACTTCAAAAACGACTTCACCGATCTGCGCTTGTTTTTCTGGATAATAATCAGCTAACTCTCTACCGACCATTTTCTTCACGACCTCATCCATCGTTGTATCCTGCGTCTTTTTCGTATCGATCGATAGACCATCCCGCATCACAGTGATCTTGTCACTTATTTTGAAAATCTCCTCCATTCGGTGAGAGATATAAACGATCGCTACGCCGTTTTCTTTCAAGCGACGAATGATTTGAAACAAATTATTAATTTCCTTATCCGACAAGGCAGCAGTCGGTTCATCCATGATCAACACCTTGGCATCAGTCATCAGCGCTTTCGTGATCTCGATCATTTGCTGTTGCCCGACTGAAAGTTCATCCACTTCTTTTTGAAGGGGGATCTGAATCCCTAATTGTTCAAAGACTGCCTGCGCTTTGCTTGCCATTTTCTTCGTATCTAGTAGCCCAAAGGTGGTTTTCAATTCCCGATTCAAGAATAAGTTATCCAATACAGTCATCTGTTCCCAGTTATTCATTTCTTGATGGATAAAGCTCACACCGGCTTGTTCGGCTTCCTTCGGATCGGCGTAGTTCGTTTCTTTGCCATCGATCAAAATCGTCCCTGCATCTTTGGCATGTAACCCAGTTAAAATGTTCATCAACGTTGACTTGCCTGCCCCATTTTCTCCCATTAGGGCATGGATTTCTCCAGGGTACAATGTTAGTGAGACATCTCTTAACACTTGATTCTTCCCAAAGGATTTCTCAATATTGCTCATCTCGACTTGCACATGATTTCCTCCTGTCTCTTTAGAAGATAACGGCTGCTTGTAAAATAATGTTTGAATAGGGTGTCGCTTCCCCTGTTCGAATAATGGCTTTGCTTTCCTTTGTTTCTTCTTTGAATGCCTCATGTGGAACAAAACGAATCGGAACATTCGGGAACGTTTTTTGAATCAATTGCCACTGCTCCGCATTCTCCGTTTTTATTTCCTCTGCTAAAACGATCGCCTCGACTGCCATCTCTTGTTGCATTACTAATAACACCTCTTCAAAACTCGGACTACCTAGTTTTAATGCCAGATCGATTTTTTTCACCCCTGTGGGTACTGGCAACCCCAAGTCCCCGATCGTAAGCTGATCGGTGTGGCCTAAATCCGCCAATACTTTGTCGATCTCACTATTTAATGCCCCATGCTTCTTCATACAATGGACTCTCCTTCATTTCCTTTAATGTAGGCATTCCGCCTTGAGCACCATATCCTTTGACGGAGATTGCTGCTGCTAAGTTGGCAAAGGCAATGGCGTTTTCTAAGGGAACACTTGCTAAAATCCCTACTGCTAATGCACCATTGAAGGTATCACCAGCTCCCGTAGTATCGACCGCAGCAACTGGAAAGGCAGGAACTAAGACCTCCGACTTCCCATTATGGAAAATCGCTCCTTTGGCACCTAGGGTAACGATCAATCGATTAGGGTAGGCTGCTAAAACGTCAGTAAGCTTTTGGTTGGGGAAAAGCAACTTAAACTCATGTTCATTAGGGGTCAGATACCCCACCTTAGATAACATACGCGGATTGAGCTTTCTCGCAGGTGCTGGATTATATAAAACAGGGATTTTTGCTTCCCAACACCAGTCGATGATGGCTTCATTGGCTTCTTGGGGAATCTCGTTTTGCAAAATCACTAAATCAGCCTCTGTGATGTTTCCTTTTATTTCGGAAAAGCGAGCTAAATCAAGCGCATTATTGGCACCGGGTATGACAATGATGCTATTGTCATTTTCATGCAAAATGATATGCGCGGCACCAGATGGAAAATGTGTAACGGGTTCCACATTCTCCGTAGAAACGCCATTCACGTTTAAGTTTTCGACGATTTCATTTCCGAAACGATCGGTTCCTACATGGCCTAGCATTGCTACTTCTGCGCCTAAACGGCTAGCGGCGATGGCTTGGTTTGCTCCTTTGCCGCCAAAATTCGTGTCAAATTTTTCCCCAAAAACCGTTTCTCCTTGATTGGGTTTCACCTTCGTAGTGACTACAAAATCTGTTGCCATACTACCAATGACGATGATCTTATTCAATTGGCGTTCCTCCATTTCTTACTGTCTCTCTTTCTTCTAAATGAACAGGAAGGATGATTTTTTTCTGTTCAATAAATTGATCGTTGATCAATGCAAAGAGCATTTCTGCTCCTTTGTAACCTACTTGATAAGCAGGCTGATGGATCGTCGTCAAGCGTGGCACCACCAATTTACTGATGGGAATATCGTCATAGCCGATCACTTGAAGTTGTTCTGGGATCTTTACGCCATGATGATAAGCCTCTTGCATGATGGCAATCGCATGGGTATCGCTTGGGGCAATCACACTATCGACAGTGGGATGTTCTAAAAAAACTTGTTTCGCTGTCAAGGTCGCATCCTCTAAGAGAAAGGATGTGGATTTCACTAGTGCATAAGGAACTTGTGCTTTTTTCAATGTGTATTCAACACTCAATAAACGATCCCGAGCACGGGTGACAGATTCAGGCCCAGCAATCACGACTACCTTTTTGGGGTCACCTTTTAAGATCGCTTCAGCAGCAAGTTCGCCGCCTTGAAGGTCATCCGAATAAACCCCATATTCGACATCTTGATCGATCCGATCCAAGACGACCGTCGGAATATTGCTTTGGGTACGATTTTTATTTTCGACAGCGGAAAGAATCCCCGCCACATTGTTTTGCTCAAACGCACGTAAATATTCATTGGCTTTCTCATTGTCTTCTTGAATGTTGCCAAGGATGACTTGATAGCCTTTTTTTTGTAGAAAGTCTTCGACGCCTTTGGCTACTAGCGGAAAAAACGGGTTGGATATATCAGGAAGTAGCAAACCAATCAATTTTGACTTTTTCTGATACAGTGAACGTGCGACTTCATTGGGGGAATAATTCAATTCATTGATCGCCTGATGGATTTTCTCACGGGCTTTTTCGCTCACATAGCCAGTCCCATTCATGGCTCTTGAAACTGTCGCCACGGAAAGTCCAGCTAAATTGGCGACATCTTTAATTGTTGTCATGTTGCTCCCCTCCTGTGTAACCGATTACACACCTATCATAGCCGAACTTTGCGAAAATTGCAAGGAGAAATAAAAAAACTTTTTCCCTTGGTGTCCCCTTCTCCTAAAAATGCGTTTTGCTGCATAAATAGCCGCATTTCGAGAAAGCGAGACTTTCTCGAAATGCGGCAAAAGATTTGATGAGCACAGCGACATATCTTTTATTTCCTAACAGTAAAGCTCATTTTTCAATGAAATGAAACTTCAAAGTGATTGACGCCGTCTTGATCCACCGTCAAACTGATTTGTGCCTGCAGCATTTCTGTGATGGCTTTGGCGATGGCTAAACCTAACCCATAGCCACCGTCTTGATGGTTGCGAGAAGGATCCCCGCGGTAGAAGCGATCAAAGACATAGGGAATTTTTTCTTCTGGGATCGGGCAACCACGGTTGGACACTTGCAGCACCGTTTTTCGTTGGCGTTCAACGAGAGCCACTGTGACGGTTTCTCCAGTAGGTGTATATTTCAAGGCATTGTCTACCAAAATCATGGTCAATTGCCGTAAGGCTTGCTCATTGCTTTCAAGGCGCACCTGTTTAGCGATCTGTTCCTGATAGTGGATCCCTTTTTCCAGCGCAATGGCCTCCATGCTTTGATAAACACTTTGCACGACTTGGCTGGCATCGATTACCGAACGCACGACTTCTTGCTCGGCACTTTCGAATTTGGTCAACATCAATAAGCTATTCACTAGCTCATCCATCCGTTCGGAACCTAACTGGATGTTTTCCAGCCATTTCATTTGGCTTTCCAAGGTTTCTTCTGGACTGCCAGCTAATACCTCAGCATTGACTTGAATGATCGCCAATGGTGTTTTCAACTCATGGGAAGCGTTAGAAACAAACTCTTTTTGTTTGCGCCAAGCCAGCTCAACTGGTCGTAAGGCTCGATTGGCGACATAAAAGCTAGCGATATAAATACTGACTAAGGCTAAGACCCCGATGAGCAAAAGCGTGGTTCTTAAGTTGCTTAGACTAGTTTTGTAGTCGGTGACGTCAAAGAACAGCACTTGATAAAATGGCTCGTAATTATTGATACTAGTGGAATATTCCCCCGTCGAATCATGATTGATCGAATAATGACTAAAGGAAGTCACCAAAAAGAGCGCATACCGCCAATTTCGGCCATTCACCTTCACTTCGTTAGGGATCTCCCCTTGTTTCGCCGCTGCATCGACCAATGCTTCATAAAGCTCGTTTTGATCGACGCTCTCATCAATACTTTGAATCACGACATCCATTTGATCCACGTCGACTAGAGCGATTTCTCTGAACTCACTGGTACTATTCGTGATGGTCAACATCATTGGATACTCAGGTTCTGTCAGTGATTGCCGTACTTCCTCCTCATCCATAGGTACCGCAGCTAAGGTGTTGGCTTCTTGCGAGATCAATGATTGGATCTCGTTTTCAATTTGGGTGGCATTCAAAATATAGATAAAGGTAAAGGCACCTAAGACAATGATTGAAATCAACGCCATATTGAACCACAGCATTTTATTCCGTAATTTTTTTAACATGGCGGCTCCTTGCTCTGCAAAATATACCCCGCATTGCGGATCGTGCGAATGCCGATATCCGCTTCAAGCAGCGTCAGTTTTTTCCGCAGCAAAGACACATAGATCTCAACGCGGTTTTCTTCCACATCGGGATCAAAGCCCCAAATCTTATTGATGATGGTTTCTTTTGATAAAATCACTTTAGGTCTGGATAAAAATAGCTCCATCAGTTTCATTTCTTTGGGTGACAGCACCACTTGATTGGTCGTCGTAGCCAACTGCAGCTCATTACGCGCCAAGACCACATTGCCAAATGCTAACTGGTCTTCTTGATAATCCAAGTCTTTTCTTCTGCCTAGCGAACGAATCCGTGCCAGCAGCTCTTTCATTTGAAAGGGTTTCGTCAAGTAATCATCTGCCCCTGCATCCAAGCCGAGCACTTTGTCATCAACTTCGCTTTTGGCCGTCAACATAATGATCGGCGTGCGAATATTTTGCTTGCGTAACGTCTTTAGTAATGTGATCCCATCGATTTTTGGCAGCATGATATCCAAAACGAGAAGGTCATACACCCCACTTGCTGCGTAGTCCAACCCAGTCTCGCCATCATACGCCAAATCAACGGAATAATGCTGTTTTTTCAATAAGCTGGCAACCGCTTCTGCGATCGATGGCTCATCTTCTACGAATAAGATCCGCATCGGTCAGTCCCCCTTTTACACTCATCATTTCTTTTTTCAATCACTTTTCGGTCAGCACAATCATTCCTGTAGGATCATTCCAATTGTTCTCCAATAAACCGTTCTGTTGAAACGATCCGCACGTGTTCACTGGATTGATGAATCCACATGTGTAGCAACAATGCTACCATACCGCTTAACAAAAAGACAAACAGCTTTTTCCTAAGGTCTTGAAAATTCTCTTGATGACGCATGGGTTTCCTCCTTTTTGCAGGTCATCGATAAATCCGCTCGGCTATTCTGGATCAGTAGCCGCTGGGGCTGTCTGATTGCCTAAGCTGATATCGAAAGTGATCGTATCTTCTAACGGTAAAAACTGATTGAACTTGCTCATCCCCACGATTGTCCCGTAGGGTTCTGCTGAATTGACATAACGGACTTGATAGCTGATGTTCGCCCCTTTTGAACGGAATTCATCAAAGAAGAGTTTTTGCAGATCCCCTTCAAGGAGCTCGCTTCGACGGTAATCTTTGATATACGGTTGACCTGCTGAATAGACGACTTCAATGCCTTGGTCATCTTTGCTGGTTAAAACGGTCCCGGCGGTCTCACTTTGCGAGATCAATTGTCCGTAAGGCAGACTCTGAGTAAACTGCATCCGCATCCGCACAGTGACCCCCTCAACAGCGGCCTGGGCATCATCTGGTAAAATCGTTGAAAAGTCTGGTACGGTGACCCCTTTCCCTAGAGAAATCGTTACTTGAAACGCATCCCGTTTCGCGATTTTTTCTTTTGGTGCCACGCTTTGTTCAATGACTTTGCCTTCTTCCACAGTATCCGAAGCCTGTTCTTTGATTTCAAGCTCCAGCTCATGGGCTTTCCCCCATGTTTCTACCTCTGCACGGGTTTTATCACGAAAGTCTGGTACTTCAATATCTTTTTCAAAGGTTTCTTCGCCTTTGGAATAAAAGACTCGTCCGACATCTCGACGATGATAGTTTTCTTGCGAGACTTCTTTATTAGTAAATTCTACTCGAATCGGTGCTTTTTCCTCGATCTCATCGTGGTATTCATCGACGATCGTCAAATTGCTGGCTTGATTTTTTTCGATCCACTCTGCTGCCTCGTCCCTCGTCATTTCCATAAAGTCTGGCAATGCCAATTTCTCTTCTGGATCTGGGCCTTGGCTCACCGTTAGATGCAGGGTGCTTCTTTTTCTGACTCGACTTCTGGCGGCTTCTTCTTGGGCGATCACTTGATTGGCTGGGGCTTCATCATAGGCAGGCGTCACATCGATCGCAAGATCATGTTCCGCCGCCCATTCCCTGACTTCAGAGATCTCTTTGTCCACAAAGTTATCCAGTCGAACGTACGCCAATTGGAAAAATAAAAAGCCGCTGAGTAGAAGTAGTCCGAGTAGCACACCCAGCCCCATCAGTCGTTTTTTCCGCCGTTTCTTTTTGAAGGAGGGATCGTATTCGATCCCCTCTTCTAAAGAAGCTGAACCTTTTTCTTTGCGGGAAGCCCGGGAAGAAGGTGCTTTAGCTGTAGCTGATTCCTTGTCGGGCTCTTTCGGTTCTTCTTCAAACTTCGATAAAAAATCACTCATAGGCCGTCAACTCACCTTTTTTCAAATAAAATGTCTGATCCGACTGCTTGGCAATTTCAGTCGAATGGGTCACTACGATGATGCACTTGTTGTGTAAAGTAGCTAAATCTTTAAAAATATCCACGATTTCTTGCTCCATGCCTTCATCCAAATTTCCCGTCGGCTCATCAGCTAAAATGATATCAACATTGGTCGCCAAGG
Organism: Enterococcus sp. DIV1368d; assembly: GCF_050542975.1. NCBI lineage: Bacteria > Bacillati > Bacillota > Bacilli > Lactobacillales > Enterococcaceae > Enterococcus > Enterococcus sp. DIV1368d. The sequence goes on from NZ_CP172939.1 coordinate 3,219,047, forward strand.
CACGAGCGATGGCGACCCGCTGTTGTTCCCCACCGGAGAGCTGATTGACGAAACGATCGGCTTTCGTGGAGGTGATTCCGATATAATCCAGCAAGCGATACGCAATTTGATCGTGTTGATCGGGGAGCTTGTTGTCTGAGATCGCCATCGAAACAAGGACATTTTCTAATGCCGTCAAATAAGGGATCAAGTTGTAACTTTGAAAAATCAAACTGATCTTGTTGCGGCGATACTCTTCATAGCCGATCGTTTTGATATTTTTTCCTTCAAAAAATACTTCCCCATCGGTTGGTTGATCCAATGCACTGATCAAGGAAAGAAAGGTGGTCTTTCCAGAGCCTGATTTCCCTAAAATCGTGTAAAATTTACCTTTTTCAAAGGAGATATTGGTTTTATCTAAAATCTTCCGACGATTCTCACCATCTTGGTAGTAATACGTCATCTCTTTGGTTTCTAAAATTGCCATGTTCTTCGCTCCTTACAGCATGATTTTTTTCGGATTCAAACGTAAAATATACAACAGCGGCACCACTGCCGAAAGCAAGATCGTCAAGATCCCGGTCGCTAAAAAGGCAATGATATAAGACAGGGTGTATTGAACGCGAAACGCTTCGTTGATCGTTGCTTGATCGATTTTCGGTACACCCACAAAGAATTGCTCCACCCCTGCTTGATTTGCCTCTAGCATACTGCTGGCTAACAAAGATTCAGAAACCATCTTGCCCAGCATATTCCCTGTGACCAAGGAGATCAACATTGCACTGACACCAATCAACAGGAGTTCGAGCACGATCTGTGCAAACACGTATTTCCGTCGTTCTCCTAACGAAAGGTAGATACCTAACTCATATTTACGATCGCGGGTAAACAGCACAATGATCAAGGAGATAATAATCAAGGAAGCAATCACCGCAATCACTACGACATATGATGAAATCTGTGATAAGCGATTCATGCTGGTCCCCACACGGTCATACTCATCCGTAGAGGCATTGACCTTATAGCCATTTGGCAAGAGCGGTGTCACCTCTTGTTTGAATTGCTCTGCATCTTCTGGTTGGTTCAAAATGAATTGTGGAGTGAAGAACTCCTCATCAGAACCGAAATCTGTCGCTGGAAACGCCGCTTGCTGTCCCGCACGTTCCTCTTCAACAATCGTTTTCACAGCATCATTGGGCATATAGATACGATTGAAAGGCCGATCATCAAATGCAAACGAGCTGACCATGCCATCTTGTCCTTGATCGTTCGCTTTTTCTAAGCTGGTATTTTTAAAGATCCCGATGATTTCAATTGGGTAATCATTGCCTTTTTGCTTCTCAGGGTCCATCCCTGCCGAATAATCAACAAACTGTCCATCTAAGACCATAGTGTCTCCCACGGTCAAGCCGTTTTCCTGAGCAAGCTCTTCAGAAATCAAGCCGACACGTTTTCCCGTACGCTGCTCCTCTTCGTTAAAGAAGCGACCTTGCGTTAAATTCACCGTATCCTCTTCAAAATCTAACGGCTGTAGGAGATTGGTTCCTGTTAAATAGACCGCAGAAGGCATGCCCCCAACGATCATGACATTCTCATCTTCCTCTTGTGGGCTGAAACTATAGGGTTTGAAGTTTTCAACAGCAATCACTGTTTCTCGTAAATAATCGTACTGCTTGACTTCGGAGCGTTCACCGATCTGCTTGATCAGCTCTTCTGACAGCGGCTGAATCTCCTCCATTCTTGCGCCGCTATCACTATTTGCCATCAACGCTTCATAATCGATCTCAATCGTTGCCAGTGAGCCTAATTGGTTTTTGATCTGCTTTTCGACATTTTGAGTCGATTGATTGACCGCAATTGCGCCAGCGATCACATTTCCTAATATCAGAATAACAGCAAACAATATCGCAGATTTCCCTCGCTTTCTCGTCACACTCAGCCATGCTCGTTTCATATAATTCACTTGCCAACATCCTCTCTTTTTTTCTCTAACAAAAGCATACTGGATGAACCTTTAGTGAATCTGTCATTTGCAAATTTTTTCAAAAAAAGCAGAATCGTAGGGAACGTTTGATAAAAAAGACTGTTGTTTCAATGATCGACTCAAGCAATCATCGGAATGTGAATGACAAAAGAACATACCTCCCAAAAGATTTCTTTGGGAGGCTTTGCTATAGTTAACAAAAAAAGACAAAGACCACACCTGGGTCTTTGCCTTTTCACAATCCTATTCGTCAATTTTCTCATTTAATTCGCTGTTACGATAGCCATATACAAAATAGATCGCGATTCCGATCACTAAGGAGATCCCAAAAACGATCCAGGTCGCCGTTTGCAGACGGGTCATCAAGAAGAGACAGCTGGCAACGGACAACAAAGGCAATAACGGTACCAGGGGTACTTTAAATTCACCTTTAGCAGGTGGCCCCATCATCTTCCGCAGCTTGATGATCCCTAAGGACATTAAGATCATATAAGACAATGCCGCAATGTTGGTCAATTCTGCCAAGATATTCAACGGGAAAGCTGCCGCAAAGAAGAAAGCAAAAACACCAGCGATGTAGGTCGCTTTCTTTGGTGTTTTATGCTTAGGATCTATGGCTTGCATGGCTTTTGGCAATAACCCATCTTTACTGATGGCATATAACAGACGCGCCAAAGAGTACATCATAGCGATCGTCACTGTTAATAAGGTCAAGATCGCCCCTACGGAAATGATTGATCCGACCACTCCATGACCGACATAACGCATCGCAAAAGCCACCGGATCATTGACTCCTAATTCAGCAAACGGCACGATTCCCGTCATGATCAGTGTGACAATGATATAAAGGACTGTTGCGATAGCAATGGACCCAATGATCCCCCGAGGGACATTTTTCTTTGCATCTTCAACTTCTTCCGCCGCCATTGCGACGGCATCAAAGCCAAGAAAAGCAAAGAAGACTAACGCTGCACCATTAAAGACGCCTGAAAAACCAAAGGGCATAAAGGGCTGCCAGTTGTCTGGTTCCACGAAAAAGGCACCAAAGACGATAAACAAGAGGATCACGCCGAATTTCACCCATACCATGGCATTATTCAAACGCAACGCTTTTTTCGCTTCTTGGCTGACCCATAAGGTTACAAAAATAATGACTAAACCAGCAATCAGATCAATGTAGGTCCCCTTGCTTGGATCATAACCGCCCGTCAAAGCGGTTGGTAAATGGATATCCGCACTGGCCAAGAAGCCTTGCACATAGCCTGACCAGCCAGATGCCACCGAAGAAACGGCCAATAAGAACTCGCAAATCAAAAACCAGCCTGCCAGCCACGCGGTAAATTCACCAAAAACGACATACAGATACGAATAGGCGCCCCCTAAAACAGGGATCCGAGAAGCAAATTCCGCAAAAGAAAGCCCTGATAACACAACAACGATACCAGCTACAACAAAGGAAAGAATCAATGCCGGTCCGGCATACTCAGCAGAAGCAGTCCCTGTAACAACAAAGATACCTGTGCCGATAATGGCGCCGATCCCCAACATAATCAAATCTTTTAACTTCAACTCTTTTTTTAAATTCGTCACACTTTCCCGTTGTATGACTTTTTTTCGAAATAAATCCATAACTCCTCCTCAAAAATATAAGTTTATGTTGCTTTCATATACCCCAGCAAAACACCACCGATAATCACCAGCAGACAACCAATCACCACATAACGCAGTTCTTTCTTGGTTTTCTTTTCGCCGAGAATAAAAATCCCGCCTAGCGTTGAAATGATGATCCCCATCTGCGACAATGAGAAGCCCACCGCGAGTCCGACTTGCTGAACCGTGATCAGCATGCAGACATTGCCGATGCCCCATAACAACCCTGACAAAGTATTTTTCCCTACAAAACGGTCGACCTTCGTCTTTCGTAAAGCAAATAGGCTGGCACCGATCAGCATTCCGATACTTTGCGGCAAAATGATCGCTAGCGGATCCAATCCTGCCCAAGTAATCAAAATCGTATAGGCGCCGTAACCGATCGTTGATGAGATCAATGCCCGAAATCCTTTAGGAAAATCAAGCATCTTGCTGCCAGCTTCTACCGGACTTTCGCCATCTTGACGAGCGGTCAGATACGCCCCGATCACCAACAAGATCAATGCGCTAACACCTAGTGCATAATCGCGGGTCTGTGTCCATTCTGCAAAAAACAATGCACCTGCGACTGTATTTAAAATCAGCTGCATGCCGGTTGAAAGCGGCAGTCCAACAGACACACCTAAATATTTCATGCCATGGAATTGACCGTTTTGACCGACGGACCAAAAAAGACCAGACAAAAGACCGATCAAAATCACCTTTCCATCAATCACTGGCATCGTCACAAAAAATACGACCAGCGAAAAGAAAAAGGCACCAATCGTCATTCCTAGCGTTTGCTGGTTCGCATCCCCGCCAAGTTTGGCACTTACTAAACCAATGCTGCCCCACGCAAACATTGGTACTAATGCAACGAGTATCTCCATTTCATTCATCCTTACCATTCAATTTTAAACACAGGCTTTAGTGTATCAGTGAAAACGTTCTAGGGACAAGTGATTTTTGTCAAAAAACACAAAAAGATACTCGAAAAAAACAGATTAGCGTTTTTCCTCATAATAACTCAACAACGGAAAGAACAGCGTCATCGTGGTTCCTTTTCCAACTGTCGACGAAGCCGTTAGCTCGATGCCTAATTCCTTCGCTAAACTTTTCGCTAAAAAGAGCCCCAATCCCGTCGAGTGGGTGTCCGTTTGGCGCCCATTTTCGCCCGTAAAGCCTTTATCAAAGATGCGCCGCATGTCTTCTTTAGGAATGCCGATCCCACTATCTTGCAAGTGGAGATAGGTCCCTTGGGCATCTTTTTCGATCCGAATCGTCAGCTGCCCATTTTGTGGTGTGTACTTCACGGCATTGCTGACCAGCTGTCGAAAGATAAAGCCGAGCCATTTTTCATCGGTCAACACTTGCTGATCCTCGCCTTCAACGGCATAGTGCAGGTTCTTTTGGATAAAATAATTGGCCTGACTGCGTAAAACTGGCTGGATGACGGCTTTCAATGAAATTTCTTGGACCAGATAATCTTTTGAAAAGCTGTCTAAGCGGGCGACGTATAAGACTTGCTCGACGTATTCGTTCATGCGGTTCAATTCATTTTCTAGTAAGATGAATTTTTCATCGGGAATATCAAATTCGATCGAATGCAAAAGCAATCGTGATGCAGCTAAAGGGACTTTGATCTCATGGACCCACGAATCGATGTATTCCTTTTGTTCTTCTTGATTGCTGACGACTTGCTGCATCAATTCTTGGTGCTCTCGGATCAACTGATTGATGTAGGATTCGATCCGTTCTTCTTCCGCCGAGCGTGCTCCTTGCAAGTAGTTTTGCAGCAAGCTGTCTCCAGGCTTGGGGGTGATTTTTTGCCAAAAACGCCGCTTAGATAAGTAGCTGACTGCTAAAAAGAACACCATCAAGACACTTTGCATCAAAAAGAGATAGCCGACTGTGCCCCAATCCATCGGGGAATGAGGAGTCAGCCAAAAAACTAAGACCGTCAACACGAAAAAGACTAGCCAACCGATAAACAGCAGCCAACGATCTTTCAAAAAACTGCGCAAAACTCGCCACTTTGTCATGGTACGATATACCCTTGACCAACCTTGGTCTCAATGTAGCCGTTCATCCCCGCTTGTTCGATTTTTCGTCGCAAACGATTGATATTGACCGTCAAGGTATTGTCGTCTACAAATCGCTCGTCATCCCATAAGGCCCGCAAGAGTTTTTCCCGACTTAAAATCTTGCCGTGATTTTTCATCAAAATATACAGCAGGCGGTATTCGTTTTTGCTAAGATCGATGCTTTCGCCATTGATATACATGCTGCTGTTGTCGATATTGAGGGTCAAACCGTTATGCACTAACGTTTCACTGCTACTTTCTACATAGTTGTAGGAACGGCGCAGCAGCGCATTGATTTTTGCAATCAGAACGTCGATCTCAAAAGGTTTTGTCACAAAATCGTCCGCTCCCATATTCATGGCCATGATCATATCCATATTGGTGTTGCGGCTAGAAATAAAAATGATTGGTACTTTGGAAGCTTCGCGGATTTTTTGACACCAATAGTAGCCATCAAAAACCGGCAAGTTGATATCCAGTAAAATCAGTTGGGGCTCTTGTTCTTCAAAGTCAGTCAACACTTGATGGAAATCCGTCGTGCCAAAGGTCTCAAACTGCCATTTTTCTAGTTCTTCGATAATCAGTTGGCGAATCACCGCTTCATCTTCTACTACCATTATTTTTGCCATATCCGTGAATTCCCTCACTTTGTGTAATTTTCTCCTCTTTACTTTATCAAATATCAAAAACGAATGCGAACATTAATCGCCGTTTTTAGCAAACCCTAAAAAACCTCTTCACTGTCCTGAGGAATCAGTGAAGAGGCAAACAAAAAACGGACGACTAGGTTACTCGATGATCTCAACAGTCTCAATTAGTAGTTTTCCGATAAACAATAAAATCCCATCGAAAAAAAGCACACTCATGTTGACACCTAATAGCATTGATAACCGTTCAACGACATCGATTTTTGGTCGTTTGTTCAAATAACGAAACAAGAAAAAATTCACACCATACGTCACTGCCATGATCAGCAGCATCAAGATCACCATTTTAGTTCCCTGCTTTTCTTCAAATTTTTGGTTGCTGTGCTAAAAACTGTGTCAGTTTACTTTGATCGATGGCTTCATACTGCGATAGGAAGCGACCGATTGCTTGAACGACTGCCGGTAGATGACCCGCTTCATCATTTTCGATCTGCAGCACCAGCAGTGGTTCGTGCAAGCTCATTCGCAGCAAGAACCAGCCTTGGCCATAGGGCGCTGTCAAGTTGATGCGAATGCCTTCCTCATTTTCTGGATCGATCTGCCAGCCTGGCAGCAAATGATCGGCTAAATCCGCGATCACTTGGCGACCATAGTCTTGATAGTCGGCTTTTTGGATCGCAAAGCGCAATTCTTGGGTCTCGGCGGGTTGTTGCAACGCCGCGATCAGCTCATCCAGTGTCGTGCCTTGCTGTTGCAATTGTGGCAGCATCATCAAGAGCTTGGCGATCACGTACGCCCCGTCATCTAAAAATAAATTTTCTTTAAACGCGGCATGCCCGCTGGTTTCGATGGCTAACTGTGTGTCCAGTCCTGCTTCATTCAATTCAATCGCTTTGTTGATCACATTGCGGTAGCCAGAAATATAGCGTACTTGCTGCCCTCCCAGTGCTTCGATAAAGGTTTTTAAATGATTAGAGGTTGGTGAATTAGTGACGATACGCGTGCCAGGGTGTTCCGCTAAGATGATCTTGCTTAATACAGCAATCATATTGTTGCGGTTCAAGGGCTCACCGCTTTTGGTCACGACAGCCGAGCGGTCGACATCGGTATCGAAAATAATGCCTAGATCGGCTTGTTCTCGTAAGACGGCTTCACGAATACTTGCCATCGCCTCTTTATTGTCTGGATTAGGGATATGATTGGGAAAATGCCCATCCGGTTCTAAAAATTGCGAGCCATTCGTATCTGCCCCTAGCGGCAGCAACACTTTTTCAGCAAAAAAGCCGCCGGCACCATTGCCTGCATCAACAATGATCTTTAATCCAGCCAAGGGTTTTTCCTCATTGGTTCCCATCCCTTGGCGAATTTTTTGCAGTAGATCTTGGGCATAAGGCGTCAGCAGGTCTTTTTGCTGATAGCTTCCTTTTTCCGCTGCCTCATGAACGGTAGTGTGGGTCAAAATATAGTGGATATCCATTTTTTCGGCACCGCCTTGGCGGCTGAAAATTTTTATTCCATTAAAGTAATAAGGCAAATGACTCGCTGTCAGCATCACACCAGCATCACAGTCGAAATCCGCAAACTGTGTGCTCATAAACATGGCTGGTGTCGTTGCCAAGCCACAATCGATCACTGCCACGCCTTCTTGCTGCAGCTGTGCCATCAACACTTCTTGCAGTGCTTCGCCACTCAAGCGACTGTCACGACCGACTGCCACGCGAAAAGGTCCGCTGCCCTTTGTTTCCAACCAGTTGCGCAAGCCCGAAGCAACTTGCCGAACCGCTTGCTCCGTCAGCGTCACCTGTTCTTTTTCTGTTGCGATCGCAATCCCTCGAATATCAGAACCATTTTGCAAATCAACGATGTTCATTTCCTCCACCCCTTCTTGTAACCGGAATCAATTTTATTATACCAGAGAAAAAAGGAAATGAAATTGCTTTTTAGTATTTTTTACTATAAATAGTTTACTTTCCTTATTCTTTAAACGGAATCCCTTCCAGTTGCAGTAGTCGGCGTTTGGTTGCTAACCCGCCCCGATACCCCGTCAAGCGGCCGTTTTTTCCTAACACCCGATGACAAGGAACCACGATCATCATTGGGTTACGCCCCACTGCGTTGGCGACAGCTCGGACAGCGGTCGGACGTTGAATGCGCAGCGCCAAGTCACTATACGTAGTGGTTTGCCCATAAGGAATTTGGGTCAGTGCTTGCCAAACGGTTTGTTGAAACGGTGTCCCGACAAAATCAAACGCAAAAGTAAATGTCACTGGTTCCCCTGCAAAATACGCTTGCAGCTGCGCTTCAATTACTGGGTCAAGGTCAGCTGTACTACTGATTTCAGCCAATGGAAAGAACTTGAGTAATTCATGATGATCCTGCTGCCGACCAAAATAAACTAACCCTTTTTCCGATTGGACCACTTCATACCACTCATCATCTAAAACGATCTTTGCCAATGCTAGTTTCATGTTTTCACCTCATGGAATCCATTTTTCGCAGCACAACTGCTGACGTGCTGCCGCCGTTGTGCGGATGTCTCAGTGACAGTATACCATTTTTTCGAGCTGCGCAAAAAAACCGACTGGCTTACTGCCAATCGGTCGTTGCAAACAAGGGAAAAATAGGTAGATCGCCAGTCGCTGCAGCTTCAAGCCGTAGCCATGGCAGGATCAATCCAATTCGATTTTTCCAGTATAGAGCTGATAATAGGTGCCTTTTTCCGCCAATAGCGTTTCATGAGTCCCCCGCTCAATGATACGGCCATGATCCATCACCATGATGGCATCGGAGTTTTGGATCGTAGACAATCGATGAGCAATCACAAACACGGTCCGTCCAGACATCAAACGGTCCATCCCTGATTGGACGATCCGCTCTGTACGGGTATCGATGCTTGAGGTGGCTTCGTCTAAGATCATCACTGGCGGATCAGCGATCGCTGCCCGCGCAATTGCCAACAGCTGACGTTGCCCTTGGGAAAGCCCTTCGCCATCGCCCGTGATCACGGTGTCGTATTTTTCTGGCAAGTGGTTGATAAACATGTCGGCATTGGCTAATTTCGCAGCTGCCAGCACTTCTTCATCACTAGCATCCAGTTTTCCGAAGCGAATATTCTCGCGAATCGTTCCAGTAAACAAATGGGTGTCTTGCAACACGATCCCTAAGGAGCGGCGCAGGGATTCAAGATGGATTTTTTCAATATTGATGCCATCATAACGAATCTTCCCGTCTTGGATGTTGTAGAACCGATTGATCAAATTGGTGATCGTTGTCTTACCAGCACCTGTGGCACCAACAAAAGCAACTTTTTGCCCAGGCTCTGCATACAGATTGATATCATGTAAGACCAGTTGATTGTCGACATAGCCGAAATCAACATCTTCAAATCGCACGTCTCCCGTCACTTCCGTATAGGTAATGGTCCCATCCTCGTGGGGATGTTTCCACGCCCACGTGCCTGTTCGTTCTTTGGTTTCAACTAGCTGACCTTGCGACCATTTGGCATTGACCAGTGTGACGTAGCCATGATCGATTTCTGGCGTTTCATCTAATAGATGGAAGATCCGCTCGGCACCAGCTAACGCCATGATCACAAAATTGATTTGTTGTGACACCTGGCTGATAGGACCATTTAATGAACGGCTCAGCTGCAAGAAAGAAGCGATCATCCCGACCGTTAGGCCAGAAACACCATTGATGGCAAACAGGCCCCCAATGATGGCGATCAAGACATATTGGACATTCAGTAAGTTCATCATGATCGGCATCAAGGTATTGGCATTGACATTGGCTTTAGTGGCACTTTCTTGTAGTTGGTCATTTAAGGCATCAAATTCTTCCATGACGATTTTTTCATGATTGAAGATCTTGACGACTTTTTGCCCGTGCATCATTTCTTCGATATACCCGTTGACAGCGCCTAAATCTCGTTGCTGTGCGCCAAAGAAGCGGCCGCTGCGGCGAGAAATGATGCGGATCACATTCAGCATCAAAATAATCGACAGCATCACGAACAAAGTCAATGGGACACTGATGGAGAACATAGCGATAAAGACAGAACAAAAGGTTACCGCCGCCATCATCAAGTTGGGAATACTTTGGGAGATCATTTGGCGCAACGTATCCGTATCGTTGGTAAAGTGACTCATGATGTCGCCATCTGAGCGGGCATCAAAGTAACCGACGGGTAGAGACTGCATATGCGTAAACATTTGGTCACGGATTTTTTTCTGCGTCCCCTCACTGATCTTGACCATCATAAAGTTATAGATCAGTGCGGCCAAGATCCCAATCAGGTAGATGATCGCCATTTGAACGATCGCCCGAAACAAACCGCCAAAATCAGGATTGGCTTGCCCTAAAAGCGGTGTGATATGATCGTCGATCACGACTTGTAAAAACAACGAACCGCGAACGTTGGCAAAGGCACTTAATAAGATCATAACAACGACGAATAGGAGTTGTCCTTTGTAGTCGCCAAACATCGTCCGCAATAAGCGTTTCAATGTGCGCTTGGGATTTGCTGCTTGTCTATTCTTCACCTTCACCAAATCCTTTCTGCTGCGAATGGTACACTTCTTGATAGATGGCATTGTTTGCCAATAATTCTTCATGGGTACCGATGCCGTTGATTTTGCCATCATCCATTACGATGATCCGATCTGCATCTTCGATCGAATTGATCCGTTGGGAAATAATGATCGTCGTCGTTCCAGGGATTTCTCGTTTCAAGCCTTCACGAATACTGCGGTCGGTTTTGGTATCGACGGCACTGGTAGAATCATCGAGGATCAAGATTTTCGGTTTCTTCAACAAGGCACGAGCAATCGTCAACCGTTGTTTTTGTCCACCAGAAACATTGTTTCCTCCTTGTGAGATCTGCGTTTCATATTTATCAGGAAATTCTTGAATGAAGGGATCGGCTTGTGCGATCGTTGCCACGCGCTGGATCTTTTCATCCGACGCCTCTTCATTGCCCCAACGTAAATTGTCGTTGATGGTGCCGCTGAAAAGGACATTGTTTTGCAAGACCATACTTACTTGGTCCCGCAATGCTTCTAAATCATAGTCGCGAACATCATGACCGCCGACGATGACACGCCCTTCAATCACATCATATAAGCGCGGGATCAGCTGGACGAGGGTGGATTTTCCGCTCCCGGTCCCGCCAATGACTCCAATGACTTCCCCGGATTCGATACGCAGATTTGCATCCGTCAGCGCCAGCTTGTTTTTGTCATTGGCGTAACTAAAGCCGACATTCTCAAAAACGATGGAGCCGTCTTTGATCTCTTTGACTGGATCGGCGGGATTTTTCAAGTCACTTTCTTCATCTAATACTTCTACGACCCGTTCGGCAGACGTTCGTGCGATCAAAATCTGCACGAAAGCCATCGACATCATCATCAAGCTCATCAAAATCTGCATCGTGTAGTTGAACATGCTGACTAACTCACCAGTGGTCAGGCTACTTTGTTCCACGATCAGCTGGGCACCAAACCATGACAGGAGCAGCATACACGTATAGACAGAAAATTGCATCAATGGCATGTTGAAAGAGACGATTCGTTGCGCAAGCGTGAAATTCCGATAAACATCGGTGGACACTTCGCCAAACAGTTCTTCTTGCTGTTCTTCCCGGACATACGATTTCACGACGCGAACCCCTTGTAAATTTTCTTGCACCACATTATTCAGGCGGTCATAAATGCGGAATACTTTTAAAAACAGCGGGTGGGCAAAACGTATAACTAAAGCCAGACCAATCGCTAAGATCGGTAAAACAACCAGATAGATCGTCATAAGTTCTGGACTGATGGTGCTAACCATTGCAAGTGAAAAAATCAGAACTAACGGACTACGGACCAGAATACGAATAATCATTTGGTAAGCATTTTGGACGTTGGTCACGTCAGTGGTCAAGCGGGTGATCAAACTGGAGGAAGAAAAGCGGTCAATGTTTGAAAAGGAAAAATCTTGGATTCGGCGAAACAGATTGTGCCGCAGGTTGCGGGCAAAACCAGCCGAAGCGATCGCTGCCGTTCGTCCGCCAAGCGTTCCTAAAAGTAATGCGATCAAGGAACATAAAAAAAGCAAGCCGCCATCTCTTAGAATCACACCGGCGTCTCCTTTTTCGATCCCTTGGTCGATCATCATGGCCATGATCAGGGGCATAATGACATCTAAGGCAACCTCTCCTGCTACATACACAGGGGTCAGCAAGCTGTCCTTCTTATAGCTGCCAACATTCGCGAGTAATTTTTTTATCATTTGTTTCGTCCCTTCTATAGATGGCACTGCGGAGCCATTTTTTATCGTTACCATCAAGTTTACTTTATCGACCCAGCGATTTCAAGCGGCTCGCTTGTGTTTTTTTTACAATTAGTAAGTAAAAAGCACCCTTCCAAAAAGAAGGGTGCTTGCTTTTTTGATGCGGTTTGAAAAAGCACTTAGTAAGGATTATTCGGTAGCGTTTGAACCAGCGGTACTGATCGGTTCATCGACATCGTCACCGCCATCATCTGCCGGCGGTGTTTGGGTACTGCCTTGCAGATTGCCGCGGCTGATCCCGATGGTGATCCACGTTTCTAGGGGAATAAACTCGCCGTAGCGGCTCATTTCAACAACGGTTCCTTTTGGTTCCGCCGAATCGACATAGTAGATTTCGTAATAGACGTTGGCGCCTTTTGATTTGTATTCATCAAAGAATAGTTTTGGCAAGTCGCCTTCCGTTGCTTGGAAACGGATGTCTTTTAAATATGGTCGGCCTAATGAGTAGACGACTTTGACGGTTGGCAAAGTATCGCTTTCGCTGTATTCTTTGCCTGCTTCTTCCGACTGGCTCAAGAAACTACCATACGCCACTTGATCGGAATAGACTGTGCTGACTTGCAGCGGGATTTTCGATTCTAGTCCTTGGGCTTCTTCGATCGTGTATTGTGAAAAATCTGGAACGGTCAATGCTTGGCCTTTTGAGACCTTCACCACAAATTCATCTTTTTTCGCGAGTTTGCTGCCTTTGACTGGTTCTTGTGAAACCACCAGATCCAGGGCGACACTGTCAGAAAAGACGGTTTCTTCTTTGTATTTCAAGTCATTCTTTTTCGCCCATTCAGAAGCTTCACTCTTGGCTTTGCCCGTAAAATCAGGTACTTCAATATTCTTTTCAAAGACCTCTTTCCCTTTTGAATAATAGACACTCAAACGGTCTTTGCGTTTGTATTCCGCCAAATCAAGCTCTTTGTTGACCGCCTCTTGTTTAATAAAGGCTTCTGCTGCTACGTTGTCGTCAAATTGTTCGATCAAAGAGAGGTTCTCGGCTTTATTGCTGGCGATCCATTCTTTTGCTTCGGTCACTTGCATCGCTGAAAAATCTGGCAGCTCTAAGCGTTCTTCAGGATCAGGCCCGAGACTCGCCGTCAGTGTCAATGTGGCACCCTTCTTGATCTTTTTGTCAGGGTCAACACTTTGGTCGATCACTTGGTTGACGTCTTTGTCAAAATCATATTCTTGCTCCACTTTGATAGCGACGCCTTCTTCCATGCCCCACGTCCGCGCTTCTGACAGATCTTGGGCAGTGAAATCTGGCACCTTCACATGGGTCATTTGATAGTAGACGATCCCAATCACGGCAACCGCCAAGGCGGTCAGTAGGGCAATCAGCAAGATTTTTTTCTGCTTACGCTTTTTGTAGGTCGGATCAAATTCCGTTTCTTCTTTCCCAAACCGGCTGACTGGTTCCTTTGATGCTACCTTCTCCGTCGAAGAACTCGCCGCTTTTGCTTCAGTCGTCTGTGTTTGTTGACGGGCTGCCGAACGACTCAGTGGCTCACTAGCGGTCGACTCTTCTGATTGGTGAACCGGAGTCGGCTCTGCTGGTTTGCCCGCTTGCTCCGCGCCACTTGCGTTTTGATCTACGACAGGTTCGCTGGTTTTTTTCTCGCGATCAGGCGTGGGTTTCTTTTTGCCATCATAGTTGTCCGGGCTAAAATTTGATAAAAAATCACTCATGTTTGCTCAACACACCTTTACGTAAATACAAGACTTCATCCGCTTGTTGAGCGATCTCGTTGGCGTGGGTCACGACGATCACACATTTGTTGTGGACGTGTGCCAGCTCTTTAAAGATATCGATGATTTCTTGTTCCATTTCTTCATCCAAATTCCCGGTTGGTTCGTCCGCTAAAATGATATCGACATTGGTGGCTAACGCCCGGGCGATCGCTACCCGTTGTTGTTCCCCACCAGATAATTGATTGACGAGACGATCGGCTTTTTCTTTAGTGATGCCTATATAATCCAGCAAATTGTACGCCACTTCTCGTTGATTGTCTGGTAGCTGATTTTTCGTGATCGCCATCGGCACTAAGACATTTTCGACTGCACTCAAATAGGGAATCAGATTATAGCTTTGGAAAATGATACTGATGTCGTCGCGGCGATAATTCTCATGCCCGATTTTTTCGATATCGGTGCCTTCATAAAGTACTTGACCGCTTTTCGGACTATCCAACGCACTGATCAAGGATAAAAACGTCGTTTTTCCCGAACCAGATTGTCCTAAGATGGCATAGAAAGTCCCTTTTTCAAAAGAAACAGAGGTCTCTTTCAGTATATAGCGGCGCTGATCGCCGTCTTGGTAATAGTAATCGACTGCTTTCGTTTCTAATAAAGTCATCGTTGGTTCCTCCTACATCATGATTTTCTTTGGATTCAAGCGTAAAATATACAATAGCGGTAAAATCGCTGAGAGTAAGACAGTTCCTAGACCTAACAGCAGATACGTGATGATGTAGCCGGCTGAGAAGGATACTTGATAAGCATTTTTGATATCCATGTAATCAATATTAGCTGCTATCATACTGCCATAATAAACACCGCCCATCTCATTTTGATTGCTCATCCAATCGTTTTGCATCAAGGTATTTGAAACGGCACCACCTAATAAGTTCCCGGTCACTAAGGACAATAGCAGTGCGGCTAAACTAACCAGCAAGACTTCAATCACGATCTGACCAATGACTTTCCCACGACTTTCCCCCAAGGAAAGATAGATGCCTAATTCTTGTTTCCGATCTCGTAAGAAAAGCAAGACCACTAAGGAAATGATAAAGATGGTAGCGATCGATGCAATGATCACGATGTAATTTGCGATCACTCCTAAACGAGTAAAACCACCGGCGATCTGCTCGTATTGATCCGTATTGGCAACGACGCGGTAATATTGGGGCAATAACGCACCAGCTTCTTGTTTAAAGGCTTCGACGTCATCCGTTGAATTTAGGACAAAGATCGGTTGATAAAAGTTATCTGCATCTTCATCGATTGTTTCACCCCAAACCTTCTCTGCTTGAATCTTAGTGTAATCGAGGACTAGATTATTACTAGCATAAAACGTATTGATTTGATCCATCACTTGCCATATCGTATCGGAGTTTTGACTACCACTTTGATCCGATGAATCATTTTGATTGCTCTGATCTTTTTTAACTACCGAAAAAATTCCAGCGATCGTCACAGGATAATCAAAGCTGGCACTGTTGCTGTCATCACTAGTTTCTTCTGTGCCATCGTTTTCTTCGTCATCCACGATCTCGCTTCCACCGCCCATCATGATATCTGTCCGGATATCCCAAACCAACTGATCACCAACGCTCAAGTTATTCAGTTCAGCAACTTCTTTACTGATCAATACCGCATTCGTCAGTTCATTTAAATCTTTTTCCGTTAGGCCTTCGCCTTCATCGAGACGAATCAACCCTTCTTGCATATCTATTGGCTGTGTCAAATTGCCGCCTTTCAATGTGAAATATTGACCGCCCATCTGTATTGAACCATCTTCTGGTACATACGCTTTCAGTTCTTTCGTTTCTAAACTGCCCATCATTTGATAGTCATATTGTTTGACATAGCTTAACTGACCGATTTGCTTATAAACATCCAGCGCTGGTGGTTTCGGATAAAAATCCTCTTGAGACCGTTCTTCCTCCGAAACATCCGCATGGTCTTTATCAAAACCTTCCCAATCCATTTCCACCGTAGCTACGTTCCCCATTTTGCGTTTCGTCTCTCGCTCCACGTTGGCAGTGGATTGTTGAATTGCTACAGCACCAGCGATCACATTGCCTAGAATAAATAGAACTAAAAATAAAATAAATGATTTCCCTTTTCTTCTGGTGATACTTTTTAATGCACGCTGCCAAAAGTTCATTGTTATTTCCTCCAGTGACATTATTTTTAAACAATTATTCCATACTTCTCCTTCAAGAACAATCGCAATAAAGGGTCGTTTTTCGAATTCGAAATATTAAAAAACGAATACAAACGATATTTCCATTTAAAAACCCTTATAAAAGAACAAGAAAAAGATGTTAAATAACAAATAAAAGAATGGGATTTTTGCTAACAGTTTTGTAAGATTTCCCGATTTCAACTTAAATTTTACTTAAATTCCATCAAAAATGCTTGGCGCTTTCGAGAGTATAAAAAAACGAAGGAATTCTCTCACTCTTTCCCAGCGAGAAAATCCTTCGTTTTGTATCACTTATTTTTCTTTCGTATCGATCACAATCGTCACCGGGCCATCATTGACCAAGGCGACTTGCATATCTGCACCAAATTTTCCAGTAGCAACAGTGATCCCTTCGGCTTTTAAGCCTTCATTAAAAGCTTCGTAAAGCGGGATCGCAATACTTGGCGGTGCCGCTTGAATGAAGCTGGGGCGATTGCCTTTCTTGGTCTCCCCATAGAGGGTGAACTGTGAAATACTCAAGACGGCGCCATTTATACTTTCCAGTGACCGATTCATTTTACCTTCTTCGTCTTCAAAAACCCGCAGATTTTTGATTTTTCTTACGAGATAAGCCACATCGTCGCCTGTATCCTCATGGGTGATCCCCAATAAAACCATAAACCCTTGTTGGATCGCACCGACGATATTCTCCTCAATCGACACACTTGCTTGACTGACTCGCTGGATCACTGCCCGCATTCTTTCTCATCCCTTCGTACGTCTGACGCTGTAAACATCTGGAATCTGTTTGATCTTATCAACGATCGATTTCAAATGAGTCAAATTCTGAATCGCCACCGTGATGCGGATCGTTGCCATTTTGTCTTTGTTGGTTTTGGCTTCGACACTCACTAAGCGCTTCGTGACAGTGTTGACTGTCTGTAAGACATCATTGAGCAACCCAGAACGATCATAGCCGTAGATCTCAAGATCGGCATCGTATTCTTTGTTGATGTCGGTGGCATCTTCCCACTCAACATCGATCAAACGGTTCGCGGCGTCTTTGTTTTGAACATTGGGACAATCGCTACGGTGGATCGAGATTCCTCGACCTTTGGTAATGTAGCCGACGATCGAATCTCCAGGGACCGGATTGCAGCAGCGGGAGATACGGATCAACAAGTTATCGACCCCTTCAATGACAATGCCGCCTTCGTGACGAACCTTCATTTTTTCTGGTTCTTTTTTCGTCGGTTGATTGATCATCTCTTGGACTTGCTGCTTTTGCTTCTCGATTTGTTTCTCGCGCCGTTCTTCTTCGGTCAAACGGTTGGCTAAAGTCGTGGGACTAACTTCCCCATAGCCGACAGAGGCAAATAGATCATCTTCTGTTTGGTAGTTGAACCGTTCGCAAGCTTCCGCCATTTTGCTTTTCGTCAAAAATTCTTTTGGCACAAAGCCCATATCTTGTAAGGTACGAACCACTGCCTCATGCCCTTTGATGATGTTTTCATCACGATCTTGGGCTTTAAAAAATCGTTTGATTTTGTTCTTCGCTTTGCTGGTAGCCACTAGTTTGACCCAGTCGCGGCTTGGACCAAAGGAATTTGGTGAGGTCAAGATCTCGATAATGTCCCCATTTTTTAGCTTGTAGTCCAATTGGACCATCTTGCCGTTGACCTTGGCGCCGGTGGTTTTGTTACCGATGTCGGTATGGATGCTATAGGCAAAATCCAGGGGACTGGAGCCTTGAGGCAACTCCGTCACATCACCTTTTGGCGTAAATACATAGACTTTGTCGCTGAAAATATCGCCTTTGACACCTTCCATAAATTCAGAAGCATCATAGCTTTCATCTTGTAGTTCCAAGATTTCTCGGAACCAGCCAACTTGTTGGGTCATCTTGTCGGCTCTGACTTTTTCGGTCTTGCCTTCTTTATAGGCCCAGTGCGCAGCAACCCCAAATTCAGCGATCTCATGCATTTCATGGGTCCGAATTTGGATCTCGACAGGATTGCCTTTGGGACCAATGACCGTCGTATGCAGCGATTGGTACATGTTGGCTTTTGGCATCGCGATATAATCCTTGAACCGTCCAGGCATTGGTTTCCATTTTGTATGGATCGTTCCCAAAACCGCATAACAATCTTTGATGGAGTCAACGATCACTCGGATCGCCAACAAATCATAGATTTCATTGAACTGTTTCTTTTGGTCTTTCATCTTGCGATAGATCGAGTAAATATGCTTTGGTCGGCCATAGATCTCAGCATAGATATCTAGTTCCTCGGTGGCGATCCGAATCTCTTCTACGGTTTCAGAAACGTAGGATTCCCGTTCTTCTCGCTTTGTCTGCATCAAATGCACGATTCGGTAATATTGCTGTGGATTCAAATAACGCAAAGAAATATCTTCTAATTCCCATTTGATGCGGCTGATCCCTAAACGATGAGCCAATGGGGCATAGATTTCCATCGTTTCTTGGGCGATGCGGCGCTGTTTGTCTTCCCGCAGATGTTTCAACGTGCGCATATTATGTAAACGGTCAGCCAGTTTGACCATGATGACCCGTAAATCTTGCGCCATGGCGATCAACATTTTTCGATGATTTTCTGCTAATTGTTCTTCATGAGATTTGTACTTGATCTTACCCAGCTTGGTCACGCCATCCACTAGCATCGCTACATCTGCACCGAATTCTTCTTTCAGATCGGCTAACGTCACATCGGTATCTTCGACGACATCATGCAAAAAACCAGTTGCAACGGTATGAGGATCCATCTGCAATTCTGCCAAGATCCCCGCAACTTGGATTGGATGAATAATGTAAGGCTCGCCGGATTTACGGAATTGTTCTTTATGGGCTTCTGTCGCGTAATCTAATGCTTTTTGGACAAAGGCAACATGCTCTTCACTCATATAATGAGCGACCAATTTGATGACATTGGGCCCGGTCAATATAACTTCTTTTGCCATTCATTCCGCCTCCTGCTTTTCTTTTTTGTGCTATCAAAAAGGCAGACAGAAGTCGCTGTTAACGTTTCGTCACGCACCCAAAGCCTTGCGGACAAACGTTCTAAGCATGGGACTCCTGTCTAACCTGCAGTTCTTATTTAGTAGTATTATTATACAAATTTTTCAGCTATTTTTCAATCGCTGTTGTTCAAAGCACATCGGGCGACGGCTGGTCCTTAAGCAATTCTTCAAAAACATGATACGAGAGCCCGATTTTCTCAGCGCCAGCAGCCTGTAGTGATTGCAGCGCTTGTTCATCTACTGTGTCAGGATTGATCTGGATCGACAGTTGACTGCCGCCATCTAAGGAAAACAAGCTCACGTCATGCAATGCTTCTGCTAGTGGTTGTTTTTGCCCTAACACAATCTTTGGCCAAGCTTCTTCTTTCAAGCGTTGTGCTACTTGGATCTTCGTCAATTCATTCATGATCTCGGTTTGCACAGCTAAGCGGATCTCTCCTCCTGTCAAGGTCAAGGAGCGGATCGTTTCAGTCAGCTCCGCAAAGCCACGATCATTTTCCATGAAGGAAGAAGCTGGCAGCCAGACTTCCAAAAAATCGGCGCCTTCCATAAACGCCCGACCAATTTCAAACGCCACCTTTGCCAGTGTTCCTTGGGCAAGGGGGTAATCGATCACTGCGCCGATTTGTAGGGAAGAGCCTTGTGCCAAGATTTTCGCTCGCCGAATGGCACTAGGCAAAACGACGACTTCCTTTAAGGTCGTCTTATATTGATTGATAAAATCCTTCAAGACCCAGTCGGTCAGATCGGCCGTCAACAAACGGACACTGATTGCTTCTTGGTTCTTATTCATCAACTCACATCCTCTTTAATTCCGTTAGCACACTGACAGCACTTAAAAAATAAAACGGTGCTGTTTCTGTTCGTAAAATTCGAGGGCCTAACCCGCATAATTTGGCGTTGTTTTGCTGGGCTTCTTCGATTTCGGAGGGGGTCAGACCGCCTTCTGGACCAAAGATCGCTAAAACTTTGCTGCCAACAGGCAATGCGGTGATCACTTGCAGCAGCATCGCTGCTTCTCCTTGTTTGGCTGATTCTTCATAAGCCACTAGGACCGCATCATACTGACTGAGGCTTTGCCAAAATGCTTTGGCGTTATCCAGCAGCGTGATGGCTGGTGCGATCTGCCGTTGGGATTGCTCCGCCGCTTCTTGGGCGATTTTTTGCAGCCGCTGCTGCTTTTTCTGTAATTTCTTTTGATCCCATTTCACGACCGAAGTTTGCGCAGGAAAACCGATAAAGGCTGCCGCCCCCAGTTCCGTTCCTTTTTGAACGATCAAGTCCAGCTTGTCGCCTTTCGGGTAGCCGCTAGCGATCGTGACCTGCAGCGGCAATTCCTTGTCCTGCTGTTCTTTTTCGACTTCCTCTAAGTACACCGTTTCTTCATCGGCTTCTTTGATCTTGGCAATGATCGCCAAATGATCCTCAAAGACTAAACCGACTTTTGCCCCGGGAGTCATGCGCATCACTCGGATCATATGGTGGAAGGGTTCTCCCGAAACGGCAAACACCGCTTTTGCTTCATAAGGATCCTGTAAAAAATATCGCTGCATCTTACTCTACCTCTGGTTTTTTAAAGGCGATCGCATACCAGTCTTTTTGATTGAACAATTGATCGATCTCAAAGCCTTGTGCGATCATGGCATCGATCACTAATTGTTTTTTCGTCTCAATGATCCCAGAAACGATCAAGGTCCCTTCTTGCTTCAATAGACGCCACGCATCAGGGATCATCAATAAAATGATGTCCGCTAAAATATTAGCAACGATAAGATCAGCAGGGACCGTCACTCCTTGCAAGAGATCATTGGCCTGCACGGTCACATCGTGAGCAATAGGGTTCATCGCCATATTTTCTTGGGCGGACCTCACAGCGACTTCATCTAGATCATAAGCGAACACGTCTTTGGCACCTAAATATTTACTGGCGATACTCAACACGCCTGAGCCCGTCCCGACATCTAAGACGGTTTCACCGCCTCGCAAGTAGACTTCTAGGGCTTGTAATGTCAAGCGTGTCGTAGGATGCGTGCCGGTTCCAAAAGCCATCCCCGGATCAAGGGTGATGATCTTTTCCTCTTCTTGCAGCGGTTGATAGTTTTCCCAGCTCGGCACGATCGTCAGATAGCGGGAGATACGGACTGGATGGTAATATTTTTTCCAGGCCGTCGCCCATGCTTCTTCCACGACCTCGCTCGTTGTGATGGTGTTTTTGCCGATCGCCAAACCATATTCTGGCAGACGGTCGATGGCTGCTTTGATCGTCGGCAGCACTTCTGGTAAAAAGATCGTCTCTGGGAAATAGGCACTGACTTGGGCGCCTTCATCTAAGGTCGTATAGGTTTCTTTATCCAAAATTTCGCCATACGCATCGCTTTTAAAATTTTCGATATCTAAAACGTCCTCGATCGCTACCCCACTTGCTCCGTGTTCCATTAAAATATTGGCGACTGCTTCCACTGCTTCGCTAGCTGTCGCTACGGTTACTTCATTCCATTTCATGTTCGTTCTCCTTAGTAACTAGGGTACGGGATCATGGTTTCCCCAGCTCCCGCTTGATAGTTCGTCATTTTCTCCACAAATTCTTCTTCGTTGAATCGCAATTCAAAGATCGCTTCTTCACTGTCATCGTTCAAGAAATCAAGCAGATCGCTTTGGCCTTCTTCTAAAATTTCTTGAATGTAATCAACCAATCCGTCTAACAAGGCTTTTTGGATCCCTTTTTTCCCTGCATAAGGGATCGTCGCTAAATAATCTTCTTCATCAAACGTTGATTTTTGTGGATCATACAGCAAAATCCCATCTTCAAATTCAATGATCGCTTCTTCTGATGCCACACCTTGTGCATCGTCGATCTGCACGTGGTGAGGATTTTCAGCAAACAAGCGCAGCACCAATTCGATCGTATGATTTTTGGCATCCCAATCGATCGCCACATCATAGTCGGTGATTTTTTTCGTTAATCGCTGATCTAAGTAAGTCAATATCGTTTCTTTCGCCATCACTATTCCTTCTTTCTTAACACCATCCATGGTCTTGCTGAACAGCGGTTTTTCGTATATTTGTCAAATACGGATTGCCAGCCACCGCAAAACGAAGCGGCATCTGGGTCCATTCCCCTTTATTTGGGATACCAATCCGAGGCAATGCCAAAATTTCTTTTGGGGTACGTCGGCGCTCAGGAACCAAATGCAGTGGGCTTGTAAAAATCGATTCTCCATAAAGCTCAGCGGGGATCTGCAGTGCCTGTACCAGTTTCCCGGGGCCGTTGGCTACATCCGGTCCTGTTTTTTGTCGTTGTTGCTCCATCAAAGCGATCCCATCCACCGGTTCTAGCCCGCGAATCATGATTCCTTGCGGGATGCCTTTTGGCTGCGTAATAAAGTTGACGATTCGATGCGTATGCATCGTATATAAATAAATCGTACCTGGCTCCTGATACATCGCCCGAACCCTTGGTGTGTTTCGCATGCCCACACTATGAGCCGCCAGATCATCGGGACCTAGATACGCTTCACAATCCACGATATACCCACCTACTGTTCCTTCTGGGGTCTCATGTTCCAAATACATTCCTAATAAGGCACGTGCGATGGTCGTTGTCGGCTGTGTCGCAAAAAGTGCCATTAATTCATCCATTCTCATCACCCTCTTTATTCTACACAATTCTCGGCGAACTTACTATCTTTGACTACAGAGTTACGACGATCTCAACGATTTCTTTTCAACGAAACTGATTTTTGCTGACTGAGTGGAAAATAAGCGCCCTTTTGTTTCTGCAAAGACGCAAATCAGCTTGTTTATGAGAATATACGTTCTTATGTTATACTTACAGGAAAAGGAGAGGATCGTTTTATGCAGCAGCCACTTGCTTATCGAATGCGGCCACGGAACTTAGATGAAGTCGTCGGACAGCAGCATTTGGTTGGCCCGGGGAAAATCATTCGCCGAATGGTCGAAGCCAAAATGCTTTCTTCGATGATCCTATACGGACCGCCGGGAACCGGAAAAACCAGCATTGCCAGTGCGATCGCCGGCTCGACACGCTATGCGTTTCGCATGCTGAACGCCGCCACAGATACAAAAAAAGACCTGCAGATCGTGGCAGAGGAAGCCAAAATGAGCGGTACTGTCATTTTACTGCTTGATGAAGTCCATCGACTAGACAAGACAAAACAAGACTTTTTACTGCCCCATTTAGAAAGCGGCAAGATCATTATGATCGGTGCCACGACGGAAAATCCCTACATTACGATCAATCCAGCGATTCGCAGTCGGACACAGATTTTTGAAGTCAAACCGCTCCAAGAAGAAGACATTTTGACCGCCATTGATCAAGCCTTAGCAGATGAAACTCGCGGACTTGGATCAGAAACCATCGTATTGACCGATGATGCCCGCTTGCATCTCTCGCGAGCGACCAACGGTGATTTACGAAGTGCGCTAAACGGCTTAGAGCTCGCTGCTCGTTCCACCCCAAAAGGACCAGACGGCATTATTCATTTGACCTTAGCGATCATCGAAGAGTGCGTCCAGCGTAAAGCATTGACCCACGATAAAGATGGGGATGCGCACTATGATGTGATCTCTGCTTTTCAAAAATCGATTCGCGGCAGCGATGTGGATGGTGCGCTGCATTACTTAGGTCGTTTAGTAGAGGCAGGCGATCTGGCGATCATTTGTCGGCGCTTGATGGTCATCGGCTATGAAGACATTGGTTTAGCTAACCCAGCAGCCGCTGCTCGAACCGTCAATGCTGTGTTAGCCGCTGAACGTTTGGGCTTGCCAGAAGCTCGGATTCCGTTAGCCGATACAGTGGTCGATCTATGTCTGTCACCAAAATCCAACTCTGCTTACATGGCATTGGATGCAGCGATCGCAGATATTCGCAGCGGTAAAGCTGGCGGTGTCCCAGATCATTTACGAGACAGTCATTACAAGGGTGCCCAAAGCTTGAATCGGGGTGTCGGCTATCAATACCCACATAATTTTGATGATGCCTGGGTCGATCAGCAATACTTACCTGATAAGCTGAAAAATACTCATTATTACCAACCAAAAGCCACTGGTAAATATGAGCAAGCCTTAGGTCAACGGTACCAACAGTTGCAGCAGCGAAAGAAAAAAAACTAGGTACTTAAAAAAAATAGCGACTTTTTGGTATCGTTTTCAAACAACTTTATTGCACCTTCGTCATTCCTATGCTACTATAAGGGTGGGAATTCTGTGATGTACGAGTTGTCCCTTTTGTGTGTTGACCGAACATTTTTATTGATATCTTGGGATCCGTCTTGTGTCAATGCTGGTAACATGCCTTTTCCTTTGGTAGTTCGAAGCTTAGACCGTGGAACCCACCTGCTAGAATTTGCGGGATCAATACTATGGGAAAAAGAACGGCATCAACGGATATTACCCATTCTTTTTAGAATGTGCCATCTGTTTTTAACAGATGGCTTTTTTGCGTTTTCTAACCGATAGCAACAGTGAAACGTCCTTGCCTGACATCAGAGTAAGGGTGGCTTTTGCTATTCTTTCTAGGGTTCGCTATACTAAACTTATCAACTTAGGACAGGATGGCGTATGTTTATGATTCTTCTATTATTTACGATCGTGGCACTCGTATTATTCGGCACCAGTTATTTGCTTTATGCCAAACAAGCGATTTTTTTCACTTTGATCCCTACCACCGAGGCGAATAAGGTCTTCTTAAAAACCTATAGTCTCATTCATTTCCTTTTAGGCGTGGTGGCATTGGTTGTGGGCTTTGTCGATAAGGAGCTGATTGCCTTGTTTTATTTGGCTTTATTGCTGCTCTCTTCCGCATCTTTCAGCATCTTGTTGGCACAAAAAATGAAAAAAAAGAAAGATTAGGTTTTCTTTTTCCAGAAAAAAGCATTACAATAAAAGTAGAAGATAACAGATGGGAGTGTTTCTTATGTTACAACAATATCAACGAATCATGGTAGCCGTCGATGGGTCTAGCGAGTCAGAATTAGCCTTCAAAAAAGCCGTGAACGTGGCACAGCGGAATGATTCTGAATTGGTTTTAGCACATGTGATCGACACTCGTGCCTTTCAAACCGTTTCTTCTTTTGACGGCATGCTTGCTGAACAAGCAACCGAAATGGCCAAACAAACCTTGAAAGACTATGAGGATTGTGCCCGCAAGCATCAAGTAACTGCGGTCAAAACGGTGATCGAATACGGCTCGCCAAAACCGATCATTGCCAAACAATTGCCAGAAGATCACGACATCGATTTGATTATGATCGGTGCCACTGGTTTAAATGCCGTGGAACGAATCTTTATCGGTTCCGTTTCTGAGTATGTCATTCGCCATGCCGGCTGTGATGTGTTAGTTGTACGGACAGACCTAGAAAACAAAGTCCCAGCAAAAGACCACACGAAAGCTTAATAGTGAGACGACCTGCCGCTGCTTGGCAGGTTTTTTTTGTACAAAAAAAACCGTGACAAAAGCAAAAGAGGCAACGAGCGCTCAGGTCTCATTGGTCTTTTTGACTTTGGTCACAGCTCTTTGACAAGTCGGTTATCCAAACTTGTACAGCAAAAAATGAAAGCAAAGTAATAGGTACTCCTATCTAACCATGTTTCCGCTTGATTGTAAATAGTTTTTCTGAATTTTCTGAATAAATAGTTAATTTACCCATCCTTAAATAAAAAAAGCAAAGCGTCGCTTCCCTTAGGAAAAACGACGCCAAAATCTATGGTGATAATGGGCTATCCAAAGGACGCTGGTCAAGAGGATCACAAAGAAAACCGGACCATTCAATAACCAAAAATCAACCGAAGTCGCAGCAAAGCCGTAAAGGATGATAACAATGATGGAAAGAAACAGCGTTGCGATCGTTCCAATGGCTAACCCAAGACTCCCCGCCCCTCTCGTAAACAATTGACTGATGTTGGTCCAATCCAAAAGCAGCAGCCGATAATCACGAGCAAAATATTTCAAGCACAAAAGAAAACTGCTCCAAAGTGCCCCGATTAGAAAAGAGACAGCCAAAATCAGCGGCATTTTGAACAGAAGGACTGCTGCCAGCACGATGACTGCCGTTAAGCTCAGCTGCAAAACGACCCCAAAGCGGAATTTTTCCCGCAAGTAGCGCTTCATCGATAGCGGCAAGGAGCGGACAAACAAGAAATTCTCCTGATCCAGTGAGATCAAATTACTGATAAAAGAAGTCGGGTTGACCATCAATGCTGCCAAGGCGATCCCCGCCACAAAAACGACACCGATAAACCGCTCATCCAATTCACTTAACTGAATCGCTCCTGTAAACACAAAGGACACTAAGAAAATAATGGGCATCAGCAACGAAGAAGAAAAGACTTGCATGATCAAATTCGGATCTCGGATCAACTGCGAATTGTAATTAAACAACAGCTGGCCCAAGCCTTGATTGGGTTTATGCTTCCGACGAACACTCCCTTGGTTGGGCGCCGCGGCTGCCACTTGCTCATAAAACTTCGGCAAGATCAATCGATAGAGGGCAAAAAGCAACACGCCTGCTGTGGCGATGATCCCTAGCAAGCTAAGCAAACCAGTCGTTTGAAACGGTGCCACCATCACATAATAAAAGGGCAATAAAAAGCTGATCGCTCCCCGATCTACCACGTCTGTCTCATAAGTATTCACCTGATTCATCATTAAGACCCCGATCACAACAACCAGCATCGTCACGCCTAGCAATAAACTAGTGACCAATTTTTTATGCTTCAAGAAAAACTTGGTGCGCGTCAGGCTGAAGACGATCAAGCTGCAAATGCTGAAGATCAAGACTAAAAACAAGCCGAACAGCAAGAACGCCCATAAGATCGTCAGCAAGAAAAAGACATTTGCCCGAATCCCTGTCAGGAGAAATAAGACCAACAGAGGAAAAATAAACGGCGCAACGGTGAGAAATACCACCACGATCTTTGCCAAAAAAATTTCACTCTGTCGAAAGGGCAGCGGCAAATACGCTGGCAGATCTTGACTCTCGAAAAAGACATTGTAAATGGACGAAATCCCTTGGGAAAAGCCTAAGATCCCGAACAAAGCGACATAAGCGGTAAAAAAGCCTGGCATCTGACTAAAATCCAATGTGATCATCGTCAACCCATAGACTAGCAGAAACACTACCCCAGAAAGCGCATATTGAAACAACAAATAACTGGTCAAGGTCGAACCAGCCTTGCCTTTTTTGCGGGCTTTGTCTGTCAATTGGGGATTGGCATACCGCAAATTAACGGAGGTCATCGTCAGAAATTGTTGTTTTCGCATCTACGCTTCCTCCGCTTCTGCAAGAATCGCTTCTTCTTGACTTCTCCCAGTCATTTGCAGATAGATCGTTTCCAAAGAAAGCGACGGATGCTGTGCCAGCAAATCTGCCACTGAGCCATTGTACAGCAGCTCACCTTTTTTCAAAATCGCCAATTGATCGCACAACTGCTGGGCGGTGTCCAAGACGTGGGTGGAAAAAATCACGGTCTTGCCCTTGGCAGCGTGCTGTTTCATCATTTCTTTTAAATCATACGCCGCTTGGGGATCTAAGCCTTGTAATGGTTCATCCAAGATCCAAATGTCTGGATCGGGGATCAATGCCCCAATCAGCAGCGTTTTTTGCCGCATTCCATGGGAAAAGCTGGCGATGGTCTCTTCTTCATGAGACAGCATATCAAACAAGCGCCCTAATTTTTGCAAACGCTCGGCCTTTTCCCCTGCTGGCACCTCATACGCGGCGGCAATCAAGTCCCAATACTCCCCTGCCGTTAGCTGTAAAAACAAATCTGGCGTGTCCGGTACATAAGCAATTTGTTTTTTTATCGCTTCGCGATGTTCCACGAGGGATTGGCCATCAAAATAGATTTCCCCACTCGTCGGTTGCAAAATACTCACTAAGCTTTTGATCGTGGTCGACTTCCCTGCTCCGTTGTGTCCCAGAAAGCCAAAGATCTCCCCTTGACGGATCGTCAGGGAAAGATCAGACAACGCTTTTTTTGGTCCATACTGTTTCGTCAGATTCTTGATCTCAATCATTTTCCTGCCTCCTTATTCCATACCTATTGTTATCTTACGCTGAAAAGCAGGAAATGAAAAATGTTTATTGCCATTTTTAACAAATCAATTGACAGGAGCTGCAAAAACAAAGATAATAAGAGCACTTTAGGGGAGTAGCACATGGATCGTTCCATGATCTTAGATCAACAGCAAGCGGGAATCCGCTGGTTTAAGATGTTTCTTGCAAGACCTAAGTGGCAAGGGGCCGCTTAGGTCTTTTTGCAGTTTAAAATGGAGGGAAAACAGTCAATGAGTTCAAGTAAAATGAAAAAAGTGACCGCCGGCGGACTTTTAGTCGCCATGGGGGTGGTCTACGGTGATATCGGTACGAGCCCGCTTTACGTAATGAAAGCCTTGGTGGAGGACAATGGCGGACTACGCACCTTAACACCCGATTTTATCTTAGGCAGCGTCTCGCTCGTCTTTTGGACGCTAACGCTGCTAACGACGATCAAGTACGTCTTGATCGCATTAAACGCGGATAATCATGGAGAAGGCGGGATATTCTCCCTTTATACTCTCGTTCGTAAAAACAGCCGCTATTTTATTATTCCAGCAATCATCGGGGGCGCAGCCCTGCTAGCAGATGGCGTGTTGACGCCAGCCGTGACGGTGACCACTGCCATCGAAGGATTACGGGGGATTCCAGTCTTTTTTGATCGCTTCGGCAATGATCAATCGATCATCGTCGGCATCACCTTAGCAATCTTATTGGTCCTCTTTGCCCTGCAGCGCTTTGGGACTGAGTTTGTCGGCAAAGCCTTCGGACCGATCATGCTAGGCTGGTTCACCTTCTTAGGCATCGTCGGTGTGATGAACTTTGCTGGTGACCTTTCGGTGATTCGCGCCCTTGATCCCCGTTATGCAATCAATCTGCTCTTTAGTCCCGATAACAGCGCCGGTCTCTTTATTCTCGGCAATATCTTTTTGGCAACGACTGGTGCGGAAGCCCTCTACTCAGACTTAGGTCACGTGGGCAAGAAAAACATTTATGCCAGCTGGCCCTATATCAAAATCTGCTTGATGCTGAATTACTTTGGTCAAGCTGCGTGGTTGCTGCAAGTCTATCAAAACCCGACTTATCAAGAAATCGAAAACTTGAATCCATTCTTCCAAGCATTGCCGCAAGGGTGGACAGTCTTTGGCGTCAGCTTTGCCACCCTCGCTGCCATCATTGCTTCGCAAGCCCTGCTGTCTGGCTCCTTTACCTTGGTTTCTGAAGCCATCAAGTTGAAACTATTGCCGCGGATGCAAATCATCTATCCGGGGGCGTCTATCGGGCAAATGTACATTCCTGCCTTGAACACCTTGCTGTGGATCGCCTGTTCTGGCGTGGTCTTGTTCTTCCAGACCTCTACTCGGATGGAAGCTGCTTATGGATTGGCCATTACGGTAACGATGTTGATGACCACTATTTTGCTGTATTTCTACTTGCATCAAAACAAGAAGACCCGTTTCTTGGCACCGTTCATCACGCTCTTTTTTGCAGCGATCGAGGGGATTTTCTTTATCTCCAGTGCGACCAAATTTTTCCATGGCGGTTACGTTGCCATCTTGTTAGCCAGCGTGATCATCGGCGTGATGCTGATTTGGGAATGGGGCAATCGTATTCAAGAAAATGCTGCCGAAGAAGTTGCACTTTCTACCTACATCCCTCAATTGAAACAGTTGCGGGAAGATGATTCTTTGCCGTTATCTCAGACGAACGTCGTCTTCATGGTTCCTAAGCTGCAAGACGATCAGATCGGTCAGCAGTTCATCTATTCCATTTTAGACAAACGGCCAAAACGTGCCAAAGTGTATTGGTTCGTCAATGTGGAAGTCACCGATGAACCCTATACGAAAAAATATGAAGTTTCGATGGCAGATACCGATTTTATCGTTAAACTAAAGCTTTATCTCGGCTTTCGGGTGCCGCAAGAAGTCAATCTCTACATTCGCCAAATCATTCAAGAATTAATGAAAGATGGTCGCTTGCCGCTGCAGCCGCAACGCTACTCCTTAACGCCTGGACGCAATGTGGGCGATTTCCAATTCGTGATGATCGAAGAAGAGCTGTCGAATGCAACTGCATTAAGCAAATGGCAGAAGCAAGTCATGCAGACGAAGCTTTTTATCAAACGCCATACCATTTCACCTGAACGCTGGTTCGGCTTAGAATACAGTGATGTGGTTCATGAGACCGTTCCATTGGTCATCGGTCAGATGAAAGAAAGCTCCCTGACAGAATTACGCATCGAGGAACGCTAAGAAACCGCCAGTACTGGTTGAACTTTCTGATACTTTCAGGTACACTGAAAAGACAAAGACACAAAGGAGGGAAAACTACCATGATGCGCATGACTAAAATAACAAGTAATGAAAATTACCAACGATACCATATCGCATTTAGCCATGCAATTGGTTTTACAGTTGCTGTTGACGGGACGAGTCTGTCCAAAACAGTTACATTTACGTAAAATCAATGGCCATCTCAAGGTATTTTTCTCAAGAAAATCTGAGTTTAAATAACACTGGCCATGGATATCCATGGCCTTTTTGAGTGGTCTCAAGGAGAGAGATCATGATCATACAAGCAATTGCTATTAAAAAAACCATCGGCGGGAATCCGTTATTTGAGGAGTTAGCCTGCCAAATCGAAGCTGGAGAAAAAATTGCCTTAGTCGGCATCAACGGAACGGGCAAATCAACCTTTTTACAAATCTTGACTGGCAGTGAAGGCGTCGATAGCGGCGTTATCAGCCGCCAAAAAGGCTTGAGGATCGGGACGGTCGAGCAAGAGCTGACAGTTTCTGAAGCAACCGTTACCCACTACCTGCTCCATTCTGCTGCTACCATTCAAGAACTCAAGCAGCAAATGAGCCATTACGAAGCCTTGATGGCAGAACCCGATACTGATTTAGAGAAGTGTCTGATCCGTTATGGCGAGCTGCAGCAGCGCTTTGAAGAGCTGGGCGGCTATGGATTGGAAGACCGAATTTCCGCGATCTTACAAGGCTTAGGAATTCCCCATCGACAGAACACACGCTTAACAGAGCTTAGCGGCGGTGAACGGGTCAAAGTCGCTTTAGCCAAAGTGTTAGTTGCCGATGCTGACCTGCTGTTACTGGATGAACCAACCAATCACTTGGATCTTTCAAGTATCCGCTGGTTGGAAAATTATTTGCAGAATACGAAAAAAGCGGTTCTAGTCGTTTCTCACGATCGGCACTTTCTCGATCAAGTCACCACCAAGACCTGGGAACTAGAAGAAGGCGCCTTGGTTGAGTATCCTGGGAACTACAGCCGGTTTCGTGTCTTGAAAGAAGCTCGCTTGGCGGAGCTGACCAAAAATTACGAACTGCAGCAGAAAGAAGTCCAGCGGCTGAAAGTCATGATTCGTCGGTTTCGTCAGTGGGCCCATGAAGGAGACAATGAATCCTTCTTCAAAAAAGCCAAAGAATTGGAACGCCGCCTAGCGAAACTAACGCTGGTCAAACCGCCAGCGCCCCCGAAAAATCGGCTGCAAGGCTTGGCAAATGGCGGAAAATCAGGCAAAGAGGTGTTCATCGTTCATGATTTGCACCAGCAATATGCCGATCAGCTCCTATTCAAAGACAGTAGTTTTGCAATCTACCGTGGGGAGCATCTAGCCATCATCGGCGACAATGGTACCGGAAAATCAACCTTACTCAAATTACTTCTCGGTGAGGAGCTTCCTAGCGGCGGCACCATCAAGCGCGGCAGCAGCTTACAAATCGGCTATTTGCCCCAACAGCTGCAGTTTGCCGATCCTGAGAGCCGCTTGTTGGCCTACGTACAGACGTTGACAGGAAACGAAGAGGCTGCTCGTCGGCAATTGGCCAAAAGCGGGTTTTATCAAAGTGATGTGGCCAAACGAATCAAAGATTTGTCTGGTGGTGAAAAAATCCGTTTGGCGTTACTGAAACTCTTTTTAGAAAAAATCAACGTCCTGATTTTGGATGAACCAACCAATCACCTCGACAGCTATGCCCGAGAAGAAATTGAAGAAATGCTGCAAGATTATCAAGGGACCCTGTTGGCGGTCAGCCATGACCGCTACTTTTTACAGCAGCACTTCCAAGAAGCCCTGGTCATTGCACAGCAGCAGATCACGCGCCAGTCCCTGAGCCCCTTGATTGACTAAGAGATTGATTCGCAACAAAAAAACTTGATTTTCCTACGATATGCATGGGTTGTTCAATCCATGCATAGGCGGAAAATCAAGTTTTTATTTTTTGATCAATGAATGTTGCCGATCAAGTTGCGGATCGGTTTTCTAGCTAAATACAAGATGATACCGACAACAACGGCTACTCCGCCGACGATGCCATAGTACATCCCTTCTGTTTGCGGTGTGTAGAACCGAGCGATTTGCGCATTGATGGCTTGTGAAGAAGCGTCTGCTAACAACCAAATCGCCAAGGTTTGTGCTTCGAAGGCTTTCGGCGCTAGTTTGGTCGTCACCGACAAGCCCACCGGTGAAAGACACATTTCCCCTGCAATCATAATGAAGAAGCTCAATACCAACCATAATGGGCTGACCCGTTCTTCTACTCCAAACAAGAGGCTTGGCAGCATTAGCAATAGAAAGGACAAACCGGCTAAGACTAAACCGATGGCAAACTTCACTTCTGTCCGTGGCTGACGAGAGCCTAGTTTGGTCCACAACCAGACAAAGACAGGTGTCAATAAGACGACAAAAAGTGGATTTAAGGTTTGATACAAACTTGCTGGAATATTGATGCCGAATAACGTTGATTGCGTACGGTCAGCGGCAAACAATGCCAAGATCGATGAGCCTTGTTCTTCCAATGACCAAAAGACGATCGCTGACAAAAACAGCGGAATGTAGGCCAACACTTTTTTCTTTTCATCTGGTGTGACATCTTTCGAACGGAGCATTTTGGTAAAGTAGTAGATCGGTAAGAAAATACCTAAAACACTGATAAAGTTGATGAAGAAATCCACCGTCAGATGGCCAGTTGCAGCTGCTGCGCCAAACAACACTGCCAATGCGAGAAGAACCAGAACGACTGCTCGGAAGAAGGTTTTCTTTTCGGCTGCCGATAAGGGATTCGTTGGCGCGATCGCTACACTTTTCAACGTGGTTTTTCCTTGCACATAATACTGCACCAAACCGATGAACATCCCGATGGCAGCAATCGAAAAGCCTAAGTGGTAGTTGACCTCTTGTCCTAAGATCCCGACGATGATCGGTGCTAACAAGCCGCCAATATTGATCCCCATATAGAAAATCGAGAAACCAGCATCCCGACGGATATCGTCTTTGCTGTATAAATGCCCCACCATACCCGACACGTTAGATTTCAAGAGTCCGGTTCCGATGACGATCAGCATCATGGACACAAACAACGCTGGAATCCCTAAAGGTGTTGCCAAAACGATGTGTCCTAACATGATCAAGATCCCACCATAAAAGACGGATTTATTTGATCCTAACAGACGGTCCGAGATCCAACCGCCAACAATACTTGACATATACACTAAGGAACCGTAAATCGACATGATCGCCACAGCCGTTCCTTTTGGCAACCCTAAGCCGCCGTTGGCAACTGCATCGTACATGAAGTACACCAAAATCGCCCGCATACCATAATAACTGAATCGTTCCCACATTTCCGTGAAGAATAAAGTTGACAGCCCTCGCGGCTGACCTAAGAATGTTTTTTCTTTTTCCATATGTAATGGCCCCTTATAAAAATTAATGAAAATAAAATAGCGGAATTTTTCTGAAAATTCACAAATGCCAGTTTATTCCCATTTGGCAACTTTTACAAGGGTATTTCCCTGAGAACATCTTGTAAAAAAGGTGGGAAATTTAAATTCAAATGAAAGCAAAATGAGAAGCCCTCCACCTAGGTGCAGTATGAGCCAATTTCCATATGTATAATTATTAAATTTTCTGTTTAAAAAATTAGAAAATGGTCTTCACCAATTTTTCTCTCTAGCCCCATTTTGCGGACTTTCCTACAAAAAAAACACATGCAAGCATTTCTCTTGCATGTGTTTCAGCTTCTATTCTAAGGAAGGTTTTCGCTTAGCCGCGTAAACGTTCCACATCGCGAGCGATCATTAATTCCTCATCTGTTGGGATCAAAAGTACTTTGACTTTTGACTCTTCAGTTGAGATCACTAATTCTTCGCCGCGTTTTGCATTTTGATCGGCATCTAATTCGCAACCAAACCAAGTCATGCCTTTGATAACTTCGCTGCGGACGTGGGCATCATTTTCACCGATACCAGCAGTAAAGACGATCGCATCGACACCGTTCATGGTTGTGACATAGCCACCGATGTATTTACGGATGCGGTCAGTAAAGACGTCATAAGCAACTTTGACTTCTTCTTTGTCGTAGTTTGCTTCTAGATCACGCATGTCGCTGGAAATACCAGTTAAGCCTAATAAACCAGATTTTTTGTTTAAAACATCCACCATTTCATCGATATTCAAATCTAATTTTTCCATTAAGTAAGGCAAAACAGCAGGATCGATGTCACCTGAACGTGTGCCCATCGTTACACCAGCTAATGGCGTGAAGCCCATTGATGTATCTACTGATTTTCCGCCGTCAACCGCAGTGATCGACGCACCGTTCCCTAGATGGCAAGTGATGATTTTTAATTCTTCGATTGGTTTACCTAACATTTCTGCTGCACGCTCAGAAACATAACGGTGGCTTGTACCGTGGAAGCCGTATTTACGTACTTTAAATTCGTTATAGTACTCTAATGGCAAGCTGTATAGGTAATTGTGTTTTGGCATCGTTGCATGGAAAGAAGTATCAAAAACAGCGACACTGATGATTTCTGGCAAGATTTTTTTGAAAGCAGTGATCCCCATCAAGTTTGCTGGGTTGTGTAATGGCGCAAATTCAGCCAATGCTTGGATGCGTTCCATCACTTCGTCTGTGATCACAACTGAATCAGGGAAATCTTCTCCGCCGTGAACGACGCGGTGACCGACGCCAGTGATTTCATCATAGGCACCTAAAATGTTTAATTCGATCAGTTGATCCAATAACATTTTTACAGCTACTTCGTGATCGTTGATGTCGATGATTTGTTCGAATTTTTGATCTTCCCCATATTTGATGGTAAAGATAGAATCTTTCAAACCGATTCGTTCAACGATTCCTTTAGCGACAACTGTTTCCTCTGGCATTTGATATAATTGCCATTTTAAACTTGAACTTCCAGCATTGATTGCGATTGTTTTTGACATGATGATCTCCTTATCCGAATTATATTACAGATTTGCTGCTTTCCAAGCCGCAAATTGTTCAAAAAGTTTTGTGATGTTCTTTGGTTCTTTCAGTGAGGCTAGCTTGACCAGCAAGACTTCGTCTGCTTGTTTGCTTGTCCCTCCATGGTTTTGTAAAAGCAAAATACTTTTACGTGAATGTTCATTTTTAAAGAGTTCTTCAGGAAGCTGAATCATTCCTTGCAAATAAACCTTTTCTTTCAGCCATTTTTTCAAAAATTCACTCTGTTCCGTTTCCAAGAAGTTGCTTGGTACTAAGAACAAACCGTAACCGCCAGCTTTGACATAGTTCATCGCTTGTTCCATCAACAAATGATGGGCGTAACTGTGCCCTTCTGGAGCCGCCGTAATGAAGCTGCGGGCTTTGTCATCTTGTGGGTAATAGCCCACCGGTAGATCGCTGATCGCCAGATCCATCGGTTCGATCAAAAGCTCTTGCAAGCCATCTTGATGGAACAAATGCAAGGGCGCTTTGGTCCATTCGCCAGTCGCAGCTGCGATCGCCAACAAGGTTTCGTCAATATCCACACCGGTTCCTTCTACTGGACGCTTCGCTAATTGCAGATTCAGCAAGACTGTCAATAAGAGATTCCCCATGCCTACCGATAAATCAAGAAGTTTCACTGGTTGGTCGGCACTACTCAACTGCTCGATCAAATAGACGAATAAAAACCCAAGACTATCTGGTGTCAGTTGGTGATTGGCCTGCAGGCGCTCCGTTTGGCTGCCTTTCAACAAAGCCAACTGCGCAAGCTTGCGTTTTTCTTCTGCCGATAGTTCCATTGCTCGAATTTCTTGATAGATGGTTTCTAAACGAGCAGCAGTTGCTTCATCTGGTACCCCATCGATCACGCGAACTTGGTATTGATCAACAAAATTTTCGATCGTCTCTACGTAAGCATCAAAAAAAGACGTTTCCAATGCGTTTTGAAGCAGTTGGATCGCTTCAACGGTCAAATGAAAAGACGTTTCCATTTTTTCTGCGGACATCTTGCACCTCTTTTCAAAACTATAACAACATATATACCTGTTTAATTTTAGCCGATTCATCCAAAATAATCAATCGCTTTCGTTTAGAATAATTTGTGAAGCTGTAAACATTCTTTTTCTATTTCTGTATGAAAAAGGATGGTCGAAACAACCATCCTTTTCCTGTACTATTCTTCTTGGTCATCTGTGTCTATTTCAGGCTCTTCTTCGGGTAACAAAAAGGCAAATGTAAAGCGGCGGCTTTTGACATGGCACTCGATCTGTAAGAGTTGTCCTTGCCGTTCATAGGTCAACTTTCCTACATTATAAAGTCGTGACCCTTGATCTGCCAATTCGTTTTGCAAGAATTCCGCATGAAACAGTTCGCTCATGATGCGGGCTTCATAGGTTTCAATGGTTTTTGTATAAAAAAGGGCTGTTGTGCGGCTGTTTTCTAACACTAGCAATAACATCAAGCTCAACAGCTGCACAAACAACAATGCTGTGAGTAAAATACCGCCTTTATGCCGCCTCTTGTGTGTGAATTTTCCATTGTCCAATTTTCTGCTCTCCATTCTCAAAGGAAACGGTAAAGCGGATCGCTGCGCCAATTTTCTCAAAAGACACATCCGTTACTTCTGTCAATAGTGGTTGATACCCATTGTTGTCCCGCTTTCGCAGCACGCGATTGATGCGATCGATGGTGACCGAATTGTTTTGACTACTTCGCAAATACAGTGTGGTCTCACTGACCGATAGATAGGTACAGGTACTTAATTCCCGTTCCAGCTGAAACAAAAACACATGCCATTCTTGATCTTTGCGAGCCATGATCTGCTGATTGACGGGTGCGAGGTGCTTGACGATCCCGCTGATCAGCAATAAGCAGATCGCCAATACCCATAAAGACAACAGACACTCCAACAAAGTAAAGCCTTTACTCTTCATACACGATCTCCCAGAGCTGTTCACAGCTTTGGATGCGTGCCTGTTGATGCTGCGCTGCTTGCCAAAAGCGAACTTGATAGACTGCCTGACGCTGCGTCGTGTAGGTAATGGTTGACGCATCAAAAGAGTGGTTCTGGACTTCTTCATACAGCACCCGCAGCATTTGGGCTTTTTCTTGCAATGCCGCACTTTGCGTCAGTGAAGCGGTCTGCATTGCTAAAAACAGTAACACACAAGTTGCCAACACCCCAAAGCCAATCAGGCTTTCTGCTAAGATGAACCCACTATTCAACGATTTTTTCATAACGGCCACTCCCAAATAAAAACTTATAGCTGATGGTTTGCTTTTTCTCCTGCCAATAGAAAATGATCCTTCGCAGACTGCTGTTGTTGCCGGATTGACTACTAAAAAGAATATCGGGAAACGCCTGCATCGCTAGTTGAGGAGGAACGTCGATCTTGGTGACTGGCTCAGTTGCAGCGCCGTAAAATGAAACAGTTGGTGTTGGCTCTGCTTGATAGATTGCTCGGGTTTGTGTGTTATCGATGATGGCCGATTGCTGCAAGGTATAGAGTCCTTTTTCTAAGCGAGCACAAAAGCCGAAAACTTCCGCAGATCGTTGATAGTACTCGATGGCCACGACGGGGAAAAAGAGAAAGAGACTACTGACCAAGAGTACCAAGAGACTTTCCATCAAGGTAAACCCAGAAAATCCCCTAGTGCCATTGTTCTCACTTTCCCTGCTCATAAATCGCATATTGTTCCTCAGATACATACCCTTCTGCAATCAATTCTTCTTTCGAAGGCACCCGATCTTCATTTAGACGAAAGAGTTCGATCTGGGTTTCCACTACTTTCACGATCGCCGCATTTCCTTTCTCATCAATGATTCCTCTTTGATTGGCAAGATTTGGGACAAACAACAAAACCAAAATACTGATCACTAATAAAACGACTAGCATTTCAACCAATGTAAAGCCTTTTTTGACACGCCAAATCCCCCGCTTGCGAGGAGATACTACTTTCTTTTCTATCATTCGATCACTCCTTGGATATTTCCATAGATTGGTAAAAACATAGCGGCATAGATCCCAACGATCATTAAAGCAACCAACAAAAAAATCAGAGGCTGAACCCAGTGAATGGCTTTTTCGATTCGTTGAAACAAGCGTTCCATCAATAATTGACTGTATAAAAAAAGCTCTTCTCCTAACTTTCCTCGTACTTCTCCTTGAAAGACGATCAAAGAAAATTCGGGTGTGAGAAACGAGAAATGACGAAGTTTTTCTGGGAGTTCGCCCCCAAGTGTCAAGGTCACTCGCAGTTCTCGTGCTAATTCTTGGATCAAGGTAGCTTTATTGGTGTGCTCCATACACTCGATGATCTGTTGGATATCTAACCCTTGCTGAAACAACTTGCCCCATTCCAATGCGAAAAAACTCGTGTGATAACTCGTGTACAATGCTCCGAACAATGGCAGGTGGCTGAAAAACACAGCTTTTTGCAAGGCAGTGCGGCGGGCAAACACCCAGCGGCTGATCACAAAAATCAGCACACTTAACAACAAGAAGAGGATAAGTACTGCTGGTGCCCAAGTGATGGCGCGAATGCCCCAATGACCTTCGTCGATCATGCCAGAGGCTAGCAATTGGGGCAATAAAAAGCGGTGCATCCCAAAAAGCGCAGCTAGTAAAAAGACCAGTAACAAAAGCGGATAGGCAGCTACTTTGTACAGCAGCTGTTTTTGCTTGTTGACCAATTTATGGTAGTCGACCATCCGCCGCAAGGTCGCCGTGAGATCCCCATGCCTTTCTGCTAAATGAAGCTGACTTTTTTCAGTAGCCGATAACGACAACGGCGCTACCGCTGCTGCAAAGCTTTGCCCTTGGGCGAGATGGACAATTAGCTGTTCGATCACAGGTTCAGAAAACTGGCGGCTGCGCAGCAGCACTTGGAGGCTTTCTTGTAGGGAAAAGCCACTCTCCAATAACACCGTGAAGGTGACTAAGAGGGCTTCAGTTGCACGGCGTGGTAGCTGGAGCTTCTTTTTCATAAACTTCATCGCTGATCCACCCACTTTCTTTCACTTGTTTTAATACCTGCTGCCACTGTTTTTCCACTTGCCCCTCATAAAAGTGATATGCCAGCAATCCATGAGGTTCATTCGCTTCATTTGGCAACAATCGCTGATAAATGATCCCTTGCAGCGCATGTGCCAGACGATCGTCTGTCCCGAGCAATTCCAGCAGCCGCGTCTTGGTTTCTGCTACACCTCGGGCATGGATCGTGGCAAATACTCGGTGACCTGTCAGAGCGGCTCGTACAGCGGCTTGCGCCGTTTCTTTGTTACGAATCTCGCCAATCAAAAGCAGGTCTGGACGATGCCGCAAGGACAAGCGAATCAATTCATCATAGTCTTGTTCGATCTTCAAATTGGTTTGCAGCTGTAAAAAGCGCGGCTCCTCAATCTCCACAGGATCTTCGATGGTAATGATTTGCCCCTTGGTTGCCCGAGCTAATTGATACATGAGGGTCGATTTCCCTGAGCCAGTGGGGCCAGAAAACAAATACAGCCCTCTTTGTTTGGTTGCCTGTTGGATCTGCTGGACGTCTTCTGCAAAAAAATAGCGCAGATGCTCCTGAGTCAAAGGATAAAGAAACCGCATCACGAGACTTTCACGCCCTTGGTAATCACCGACTGTGGAGATGCGCAGCCGCTGCAGCTGATCGCCTAACGGATAACTGACTGCTCCTAACTGAGCTTTGCGTCGTTCTCCCACCTCCATTCCTCCTAAAAATTTGAAGCGAGTGATCAGCTGCTGGGCTTCTTCGTTGGTCAGTACTTGATAGGTCTTTCTGAGATAGCTTTTACTGAAAATCACCTCCATCTGTGTACCGCTCGGCAAAATGGCCAGATCCTGCATGCGTTCTTGTCTGCCATAATGAATCAACTCATCTGAGAATGCTTGAATATCCACGACTTATCCCTCCTAAAAAGAAATACGCAAGCCTTTTGAGAATAGAAAAAAAAGACGAAGCAAATTTGCTTCGTCTTTCGTCACTTCTTTATTCCTGCGGGTCTTTTGCCACAAATTGGGCTTCCACCCGATAGATTCGCTGCCCGCGGCTTGAGAATTTTTCTTCATATTCCGTCATGATATTGTTCTCAAAGGTACTGTTATGCAGGTCCAACCAAACTTGTTTGATGATCATGCCATATTGAGAAAAGCTCGCTAAGGAATACTCAAACAATCCTTGGTTGTCCGTTTTGAAATGGATTTCGCCATTAGGTCGTAAAATTTGCTCGTCCACCGCTAAAAAGGCTTTAGAAGTCAAACGGCGCTTCTCATGCTTCTTCTTAGGCCATGGATCAGAAAAATTCAAATAGATCTGGTCTACTTCATTGTCTTCAAAATAGTTGGTCAAAGCCGAACCATCCACATGCAGCAGCTGCAAGTTTGGGATCTCCTGCTCGATCATTTTATCCAATGCGATCGAAACGACACTGATCTGCATCTCTACCCCAATATAATTGATTTCGGGATGAGCTTTCGCCATTTCCGTAATAAATTGACCTTTTCCCATGCCGATCTCGATGTGTAGCGGATGATCATTGCCAAAGCGTTCATGCCAACGCCCTTTCCATTCGGTAGGCTCTGCAACGACGTATTGTGGATGAGCTTCAATCAGCTCTTTTGCACCTGCACGTTTTCTTACTCTCATGTTTCTTCCTTTCCGAAAAAACAAGATGGAACCAAATTGCCTCGCTCCATCTTCTCTTCATTCACTATAAATTCGTTTTAATTGTAAAATCTCTGCATTCATGGCTTTGTAATCGCCCCGCAGATAATATTTTTTGACCTCTTGCAGCATACTCAACAATGCATACCAATAAATTTTTTCGATCACTTCGCTGCTGCTATGGATACCGTAGCGCACCAGCCAATGGGACCAGCTGGATAGCGGCACATAGTGACCTAAAATAGTCCCGATATCGATTGCTGGATCTGCAAACATCACGGAATCCCAATCGACTAAATACAAATAGTTTTGACAAACCAGCCAATTTCGATAATTGACATCGCCATGGACGACCGCGGCTTTTTGCTCGTCAAAAGCTGGAATATTGGCTTTTAAATACTCGGTGACCAAATGAATAAAACGGTTTTGAGCCACCGCAGAAGGCAGCTGATCTTGATAATCCATCAGCATTTGTTCAGGCGATCTGACTTGTCCGCCGATTTTGCTTAGCATCTGTGCCAGCGTTTTTGAATGATGCAAGTGATACAACACATCAATGACGTCATTTCTTTGGCCGATCTCATCGGGATCTAAGACCCGTCCATCCAGCCATTCTTGTGCGGAGAGCGTATCCCCATTTCCCGTCCGTTTCGTCCAGACGAGTTTGGGTGCAATGCCCTCTTTAGAGAGTGCCGCAAGCATCGGGGTCGTATTTCGTTTGATAAAGACTTTGTCGTTGTCCTTGAGCCCGATATAGGCTTTCCCGGTGTCGCCTTTGATCGGCCGCATACGCCAATCTTGATCCAAGCGAATATCCATCCTAGCTTCTCTCCTTATTTCGCAGTACCTCTTATTCTAGCTTCCTAAAGGGTTGCCGTCAAGCGCATATGCGTTCGCTTTTTGTAAGAGAGGTTTCCTGAGGATCAGGCGTGCATTTTCTTTAATCGCCCTGGCAAGTAGATGCCTAAAAAAAGACCCGCAAAGAGGAAGAAGCCCACAAAAGCGATGCCCCCTTGCCAAACAACGGGCAAGCGCCAGCAACAGATCACGCCGAAAAAAACAGTCGTCACAAGCAAAAGTGACCCGATAATTTTTTTGATTGCTGCGGCTTTTTGTTTTTCTGGCACGGGATACAAATGGGTCAAAACCATGTATTGAAATTCATTGATCAAAGGGATCAGTTGGAAACCGATCAGATAAAGAAACAAGCAGCCAATCAGCAGACTGATCCAAAGCTCATCGACAAAGAATAAGACGAAGCCACCAATCAAGGATAAACGAACATAAAGACCGCCGTATTGCCCACCACGAATCACTCGGCGCAAGTAAAGATAAAGATACGTATTGCTTTGGGCTGGTTTGATCTTTGCCAGCAACCAGTCGAGGTATTTGCGCCGTTTGGCTTCCGTCGTGATTTGGGGAACATCTGTAAACAAGTTGATAAACCGATAGATCCGTAATAAGCGTGATTGCTCAGCTTGGATCATATAGTCCCA
This sequence comes from Enterococcus sp. DIV1368d, assembly GCF_050542975.1. Classification (NCBI taxonomy): domain Bacteria; kingdom Bacillati; phylum Bacillota; class Bacilli; order Lactobacillales; family Enterococcaceae; genus Enterococcus; species Enterococcus sp. DIV1368d. The sequence continues at coordinate 3,262,135 of NZ_CP172939.1, forward strand.
ATCCAAGAGCTGACGATTAGATTTCACGCCAAAGAGGAACCAGATTGCTTGGAGGATGCTGATCACCAACCCTAGCCAAGGTGCTACATAAATACTGGCAAGTGTGGCAGCTAACGCACTGGCGAACCAGATTCCTCGCTGCTGTTTGACTTGCTGATGTGTTTCTTGATACAACCGAATCCGCTGCAGTGAAAGATCCCCCAGTTTTAACAGCCACATCATTCCTAAAAAGAAGGGAAAGGAAGCAAATGTACTGTTTGCTGTGACCACGACTAAAGGCATCGTTGCTCCTACGGCTAAAAATAAGACCCCAAAGGGCAGCCAGAGGGAATAACGCAGGGCTTGACTGAGGTAACTTCTCATTTGCCCTTCTTTGGCTAACAGAAAAATCAAATCTGCCGGTTTCGTCAGTGTCGCTAAGCGTCCCAGCGGTAAAACGAAGAGCCAAACAGCGACCACGATGATGCCGCCTAATGGAAACGGCCGCGGCAATGTTTTTAGCAATTCTGAATAATACAGCCCCAGACCTCCCACTAAGAAGGTGCTGATCAAAGCAAAATGATCATTGAAGACATAGCGCAAATAGCGTGTCATCTGTTTTTGATGCCGCTGTAAGCGTTGCGAGAAAAACTGCTTCATGCTTGACTCTCCTTTGTCAGTGCGAGGTACAGATCATCAAGGGAGGCTTCTGGTGCTTGAAATTGGCTTCTTAGCTGCGCCAATGTCCCTTGTGCGCGGATCTCACCGTTATGCAGTAGGATGAATTTGTCACAATACTTCTCTGCGGTTGCTAAAATGTGGGTGGACATCAAAATTGATGCCCCGGTTTGTTTCATCTCATTCATCAGTTCCAATAACGCATTGATCGCTAAAGGATCTAATCCTAGAAAAGGTTCATCAATGATGTAGACGCTTGGCTCAATCAAAAAGGCACACAGCACCATGACTTTTTGTTTCATCCCTTTTGAGAAGTTTGCTGGGAACCAATCGAGTTTGTTTTCTAAGCGAAAGGTTTTTAACAAACGCTCCGCTCGCTTCATGGCTTCTTCTTGCGGAAGATCATAGGCCATCGCTGTCACTTCAATGTGCTCTCTTAAGGTCAATTCTTCATATAAAGATGGGGTTTCGGGAATATACCCGATTTGTTTGCGGTATTGCTCTGGGTTCTCCTTCAAGGTCAAGCCGTCGATCGTGATCGTCCCGCTGTGAGGTTGCAGTAACCCGATGATTTCTTTGATCGTCGTACTCTTCCCCGCCCCATTCAAGCCAATCAGACCAACGAGCTCACCATCGCCGATCGTAAAATCAATATTTTTTAAGACTGGCAGCTGGTTATAACCGCCTGTCACATTTGCTACTTGTAAAGTCATTCTTTTCCTCCGATTCGCCTAATTACGGCTTTCTGTCAACGTAGGCTCTTTTTTTCAATCCGCTAGCAAAACCGTTGCTTATTTTTCTTTATTCGTGACTTGTAAGATAAATTCGTTTTCTCCCACTGTAATGGTTTCTTGCGGCAATTCTTGGCTGCCAAAGCGTTCTTGCCACAGTTGTGCATCACTCGCTGGAAAAATGACCATTTGGATCGCACCGGCGGCAAGACGGGTGGTAAAGGCTTGAACAGCAGCAGGTTCAGCATAGGAAACCAGACTGATCCTCAACTCTTCTTTTTGATACCCTTGGTCGATCGCCCAGGTCTCAACGGCTGTCTCTAATTCACTTTGGACCGTAGGGTCCATCACTGTTTCAGTGACGATGGCGGCATTGACTACTTCTTCTTTTGGGCGCGTTAGCGAATAGGTGATCGAACCTGCGAACACCACAAAAAGCGTGATCGCAATCAACCATTCTTTATAGGCATAAGCCAAGTAGCGGAGCTTCGCTGAAGTCGTTGTTTTTTTCTGTAAGGTTTCTTTGATGATTGGTTTCATAGGTTCCTTCTTTCCAATTGATTTCTGATATTAAGTCTAGGGTTGTTGGAATCTAAATGCAAGCGTTTCTCGCTCGCTTTTCGCATTTCTTTAAAAAAGCGCCTTTGTTGAAGGAACAGTTGCCTTGTTCCGACTTTTTCAAAGAGGAAACCAGACGAAAAAAAGCAAAATATGGTAAAGTAGAGGTAATAGATCAAGGAGGTTTTTTTACAATGGAAAATTGTATTTTTTGTAAAATCAACAATCGTGAGATCCCTAGCTACAAAGTCTACGAGGATGAGCAAGTTTATGCCTTTTTAGATATTTCCCAAGTCACCCCTGGTCATACATTGGTGATTCCCAAAACCCATGTGACGGATATTTTTGAGTACGATGAAACGTTGGCAGCAGCGGTTTTTGCCCGCATCCCTAAGATTGCTCGGGCGATCGAAAAAGCATTCCCTGAGATCGAAGGCTTAAATATCATCAACAACAATAAAGAATTGGCGTACCAATCGGTCTTCCATTCCCATGTCCATTTGATTCCTCGTTACAGCAAAGACGATGATTTCAAGATCCATTTTGGCAATCACGCAGACAATTACACGGGGGAAGAACTAGCGGCAATCGCCGAAAAAATTGGAAAGCAGGTGGACTAAATGATCGGCAATTTTCTTAAAGGACTATTATTCGGGTCCATCGCCGGCGGCTTAGGCGGTTTGCTTTTTGCACCGAAAAGCGGCAATGAAACCCGTGAAGAATTGATTCGCTATTTAGATGACACGACAGAAGCGACCTTAGAATTCAATGACAGCGTCAAACAGCTAAAAGATGCCGTAATGGTGACCCGCAAAACGATCGACGAAACGATCCCTGTTGTTACGGAGTCTTTCACGAAAGATTTGGAAGCCTTCAAATTCCAAGCCCAACCGCGCCTTGCTCGGATCAAGACCCAAATGGAGCAATTGAATCAACACATCACGACGATTCAAGCCCAAAGCGCAGAGGATAACAAACAAATCGAAAATTTGTAGTTTTTATGAATTTTGTTTGAAACATCCACTGTTTTCTTCCCAACCATTTCTAGAAGTGGTATAGTAGGTGCAGTGATTATTATGAATCTTTTTAGAATTAGGAGTGCTTAAACGAATGAAGAAAAAATTACTTTTAGTAGCAGTCAGTGCAATGAGTCTTTTTGCATTAGCGGCTTGTGGAAACTCAAGTGAGGAAATCGCAACAATGAAGGGCGGTAAAATCACTGTTCAAGATTTTTATGACAAAGCAAAAACAAGTTCAGAAAACCAACAAGCGTTGCGTCAAATGATCGTCTTAAAAGTCTTTAATGAAAAATACGGCGATGACGTGACTGAAGAAATGATCGACGAACAATTCAACAACGTGGCTGAACAATACGGCGGTAGTGATTCTTTTGAATCAACCTTGACTGCTTCTGGTTATACGGTGAAATCTTACCGTGCAGAATTGAAAGAACAGCTTTCTTTAACAGAAGGGTTAAAAGCCAACATGGATATTACTGATGAAGAAATGAAAACTGCTTGGGATTCTTTCCACCCAGAAGTAGAAGCACAAATCATCAAAGTAGCAAGTGAAGATGATGCCAAAGATGTCTTAGAAGAAGCGAAAAAAGATGATGCTGACTTTGGCGAAATCGCTAAAGAAAAATCAACGGATGCGGCAACAAAAGAAGATGGCGGAACGATCAAATTTGATTCAACGTCAACTGCTGTGCCAAACGAAGTGAAAACAGCCGCTTTTGATTTAAAAGATGGTGAAATCTCTGAAGTGATCTCTGCAACCAACACGTCGACTTATACGACGGAATACTATATCGTGAAAATGGTGAAAAACCAAGACAAAGGCAACGATATGGATAAATACAAAGATGAATTGACGGAAATTGCTCAAAACACGTTGTTGAATGATTCAACCTTTGTGGCAGCAACGATCGGTCAAGAATTGCAAGCAGCCAACGTGAAAATGAAAGACTCTGACTTAGCAGACTTGCTTTCTGATTACATCACAGCTGCCGAAACAGAAGATTCAACTGCTGACTCTTCTGCAACGGATGCAACAGACAGCTCTGCAGCAGATTCTTCTGCTACTGAGGCAACCGATGATTCTACTGCAACAAGTGAAAGTGCTACAGATTCTTCTGCTGAATAAACAAAAAAAAGAAGTGCCGTCATAGCGGTGCTTCTTTTTTTGTGCCGATTAGATTTCTATCTACGATCCAACTGCTTTTCCAGCAGCTAAAAAAGCCACGCTAAGCAAGCCTAGCGTGGTTTTTATTCTTTCTATCATTCACTTTGATCGATCAAGCTGCAACATCACTGCTACACTTCTTTCGGTACATAAAAACTCCGATTGTCCATGCCAAAAATTCGGTCTGTGTATTGACCAGGTTCTGTCAGGCGGATCGAGGTCAGCATCATTTGCATGGAAGCATCCAAATTATCGATCTGATGGAGGATCTCCGCTTCCATTATGCGGGGCCGAACAGGTGACCCATATTCTAATAAACCATGGTGGGCTAAGACCATATGCCGCAAAACAACGATGTCTTCTTGTTTGTCATCAAATTTCAAAGCAATACAGGCTTGCGTGATTTCTTCATCCACTAAGACCAAATGCCCTACTAGATTCCCCGCTAAGGTATATTCTGTCGTCATGGGACCTGTCAACTCGATCACTTTTCCTAAATCATGTAAAATAATGCCCGCATACAGCAGTGACGCATTTAATTCAGGGTATTCTTTGACGATCGCTTTTCCTAAGCGCAGCATAGTTGTCGTATGATACGCCAATCCACTGGCGAAGGCATGGTGATTGCGCTTCGCAGCTGGAAAATCAAAGAATTCCTTTTTATACTTGTTCAACAAGAAACGGACGATGCGATTCCAGTGAGGATTTGTGATCTCAAACAAGGTTTGACTGATTTCTTCTTCCATCTCTTCTTTTCGCAAGGGCGCTTTTTCCATGTATTGGCTTGGTTCGTGGGGTTCTTCCGGCTTCGCTAAACGCAAATGCATGATTTTGACTTGCGGATTGCCTTGGTAAACTTCTCGTTTCCCATCTAGTAGTACCACTTTCCCGGGTTCAAAACGGGCGATTTCTTCATCTGATGCATCCCAAAACTTTCCATCGATCGTGCCAGATGTATCCTGAAACGTGAAGGCAATAAACTTTTTGCCGTTTTTCGCGATCCGTACATCGGCATTTTTGATCAGTAAGAAAAGTTGAAACGTTTCATCAACAGTTAATTCACGAATTTTTTTCATGGGCTTATTTGGCCGATCAGCCAAATCTTTCACTTCCTTTACTCAGATCCTGGATAGGCTGCTGGTACTTCTGATAATAGCTTACCATTTCTTGGTCAGAAGACAAACAAATTACTTGATAACTTTGTCCAAACTCTTTTAATAGTGCTGCGAAGCGTTCCTTACGAACACTGTCATAATGCAACCAACCATCATCAATAATGATCGGGCACAACGGGTGATTTTTTTGCAGCGCTAGATAACCGAAACGTAACGCCATGATCAACTGATCCTTCGTTCCTGTGGACAAGTCAATGATCGAAAAGGTCTCGCTGGCATTTGCCGCTACTAACAGACCATTTTCCAGAAGAATCTTTTGATAACGTCCGTTTGAAAGCTGTTCAAAATAAGTCGAAGCGGCTGACAATAGCTGCGGCAATTGCTGTTCTGACAATTCAGTCGTGACATCCGTCAAAATTGAAGCCGCCAACTGACGACTGCCCCATGCCACAGCGAGTTCTTCAATGACCGCCTTCAGCTCACTTTCTTCTTGATAAAGCTGATTCAAGGTGCCGTTTTTTTGACTGGCTGCTGCTTCTAATTCCAAGCGCTGTTTGTGCTCCGTCAACTGCTGCATTTGTGCCTGAAGCTGTGTTTGCTGCTGCTTGATCTGGTCTTTTTGCTGCAGCAATTCTGCTTGTGTGACTGGTTTGGGATAGATCGGTGTTAACATCCCCGCCAATTCTTCTGCTCGCTGCTGCGTGCGCTGCGCTGCTTCCCATTGCTTCAACCAGAGGCTGATTTCTGCAGGGTGATCTAACCCTTGCTGCTGCAAGAGCGCACTGGCTTGGGCAAACAGCTGGTCGCGTTCGTTGCGGGTACGGGTCAATTGTTGGGCCAGTAACGTGCTAGGTTGTTGCAACCGCGAAAGCTTGATCGTTTGCATCTCTTCATGAAACTTCTGCAACATCGCCGCTTTTTCTAACAAGGTTTTGTTTTGCAGCGGCAGCCACTCCGCATACGGGCGGAATTGCTCCTCAAAGGGGGCCAATTCTTCCGTGACCGCTTGCCGTTCTTGATAGGCTTGCTTGCGCTGCTGCGAGTAGGCTTGATAGCTAGCAACATCTTCATCATAGGCCAATAGATACGACTGCCAGTTTTCCACCGGCAAATCACCAAAAAAGGGTGTCAACGCTTGGTGGGCACGGCTGATCTGCTGTTGCTTTTGCTGCTGTTCATTTTCCAGCTGTGCCAACTCTTCGCCCAGTAGATCCAACTGCATGAGGACCGTCTGCCATTCTTGCTTGATGCCTTGCTGCTTGTTTGGTGCTGCTTTCATCAGCGGCAAAATACTGCCGGTGATCGCTGCGATCCCCGCACCTAATGCAAGCCAGCGCCACGGACTTGGCAAAAAGATACCGATCACTGCGACTAGCCCACCGACGATCCCTAGCGGCCATAGTGGGCGAGAAACGGGCTTGCGGCCAATCAATTGAGGATGCTGCTGTTCTAAGCGGGCCGCGGTGTCTTGCAAAGGTTGCGCTTTTTCTTCTAAATGCCTCATGCGCTTTTCGAGCTCTTCTAACTGCACACGTTCTTGCAGTAAACGTGTGGTTTGTTCATGGATCGAAGCCGTTACTAGCGGCGGCGATTCTCTGCTCCACTGGCGCTTTTCAATCAAGCGATTCAACTCTGTGATGGCGACAGTTTCTTGTTGATTGGCTGCTGCTTCACGATCTGCCAAACGCGCCATCGTCACTTGCTGCTGCAGCAAGTGATTGATCTGATGCTCGTGATCAAGGTAAAAGAAATACTTGTCTGATTCTTTTCCTTGCTCCAACTGATCTAATTCGGCTTCTTTTTTGCGAATTTCTTCCGTCAGCTGCTGATACTGCTGATAAAACTGTTTGATGGCTTGGACTTGCTGAGGATCGGCTAGCGTATCTGCTGGTGCCATTTGCTGCCACTCTTCATAAAGGCCCCAGTGACTCAGCTGTTGCTGATTTTCCTGATAAGCGTCATTCAATGCTTGATACTGGTGCCGCAAGTCTTGGATCTGTTCTTGCAGCTGGGCGATCTGCTGATACTGCTGTTGGATGCGGCTTTCTTCGCTTTCTTTTTCCGCAATCGTTTTTTGCAGTTTTTCTAATTGTTTTAACGCTTGATTCAAAGGCAGCTTTTGCCCTCGTGGCTTGTATTGCTGCTGATTGATGGTTTCATATTGCGCCACTTGCTGCAGCATTTTTTGACTGCCGCTGATCCCTAGAGAAATCAACGCTTGGTGCAGCTCATTTTCTTCTAGCTTATCGATCTGGGTCAATTGCTCTTGCTGAAAAGTAAAGACATCGAAGAACAATGCTCGATTGAGGGGCTGCAGGTGTTGTGCCAGCCATTGCTCATCGACCGTCTGGCCAGCGACATGGACTTTGGCACGACCACGGTCCACTTGCCGATAGCGTTCCACGATCACTTCGCCGAAGGGTTCCAGCGCCAACCATAACTTGCCACCGTAAGCAGCACCGTTTTTGGGGGTATAGTCTTTTTTCTTGGCTGTCTTTTTCGGAAAGCCAAACAAAATGGCGGCAATAAATTGATACAACGTCGATTTTCCGATCTCGTTGTGCCCAAAGAGCAGCTGATTTTGCGGATGAAAGGCAAAGCTTTGTTCATGGTATTTCCCAAAACCGGTAATCTCTGCTTTTAAAATTCTCATGACTGCTCCTCCCATTGAAAGTCGTCTTTCAACAATTGCTTGGCTTGCTGCAAGACTTCTTCTTGAAATGATTCATGGGTGATCCCCCGCTGGATCAGCGGATGCTGCAATAGATCCGACAGTCGGTCCGCAAACATCTCTGGTGACTCATACATCGCTAAAAACTGCAGCATATAATCTTCTGATACCGCCAATGCGATCTTGTCTTCATTGGCTTGCTCGACTTCAAGGGCATAGATCACTTGCAGCGGCTCTGTTTGTGCCAACCGTTCATTGAGGTAGGTCAGCCATTCATTTTTTTCCGCAGCTGGAAACCAATCTGGCGGCAGCTGCTGCACATCGGTCAACACCAGATGCAGCAAGCGCGAACGAGGGCTTTTTAAGCGCTCAATGATCGCTGGCAATACGGCATTCGAGGCAGTCACATCCGCTAAGGAGACCACTTGCTTTTGCCAAGCGATCTCTGCGATCTCCAAGCGCTCGATCGTTGGTCCCTGCGGTGATAAGTCTGCCAAAATCACCCCAGTCGCCTGTTCTTTCTTGGTCTTTCCTTGAGGTGTGCCGGGATAGAGAATCGGTGGCTGCTCTGAGAGCGTCTTAGGTACATGGATGTGCCCCAAGCCCCAATAATCATAGCCTTTTTGCTTCATTTCACTGATTGAAAAGGGGGCATACCGTTCACCAGCTTGGTCCCCGTGGTAAAGCCCAATATGGTAATCCACCGCTGCTCTTGCAGGAAATTCTGTTACTTTATTTTCAGTGATCCAAGGATGTTGGTAGCTAAATCCACTGATTGCATAGGTTTCACCGTTTTTCGTTGTTCCTTGAACCGTTTGAACTTCTTCTGATGAAAAGAGAATGACGTTTTCTGGAAAAGCAAACCAATACCGTTGCGGATCATAATAATCATGGTTGCCGAAAATCATATAGACAGGGATCTGTGCTTCCCCTAGTCGTTGCAGTTGGGCAAAAAAGTCATGCTGCACTTTTAGACTCGGCCGTGCTTGATGGAATGTATCCCCAGCCAGCAAAACAAAATCGACCGCTTTTTCTAAGGCAACATCCACCAAATTACGGATGATTTTTTGATTGATGGCAGGGAGTTGGGTCTTCACTTTTTCAGATAACAAATGAACCCCTTCAAATGACCGGTCGATATGCAGGTCTGCACTATGTAAAAATCGCATTTCTTTCTCCCTCCTTAATGCTTCTATCATAACATTTCTCAGGCATTTCGTCAGCAAAATACGAAAATTTGTTCGCCTTTCTCATAAAAAAAACCAAAGAAGCGATTTTGAAACTTCTTTGGAAAAGGCTCTTGCAGTTGCAGCCGATTGCTCTGAAGATTCACTTGCTTCTTTGGTCTTTGTTTGTTGGCGATTACGCTTCGTATAGATCTCTTACAGGACCCATGATGATGCGGTTCAAGTCATTGGCTACTAAGCTGAAGGCTTGCTCTTTTTGCATCAAGTCAGAAACAATGCCGTCTTGTTGAATTTTTTGCGATAATTCTTGGGCTTTTTGCGCTTCTTCTTCTGTCATTTCTTCGCCAGCCATCATTTTTTGTTGCAGGCTTTGTTGCAACTCTTGAAACTCTTTGAATAACGCATACGCTTCTTCATTTGCTTTCAAGCGGTCGAAAGAACCTTTCAAATCTTGAAACTGTTCTGACTCGCGTAATTCACGTTCTAATTGGTTTGCTGTATCATAAATATTTGCCATTTTGACGCCTCCTCTTTTTTTCTAGTATACCATTCTTCTCAGGTTCTAGACTAGCAGTTGCCTAATTCCTTTAATTTCCGCTGATGGAATTCCATAAGCCGCCAAACAGTTCTTTCGTTCCTTCTTTGATCTTGCTGCCGAATTCCTTCATGCCTTCTTTGGCGCTTTCGGCAAAGTCATCGATGGTTTTCTGCCAATCATTGCCATTTTGTGACGTACTGCTCTCAGGATCTGGTACTTCATCGGCCGCCATCAGTTTTCCGCCTGTCCAATAAGCGTCTGCAACTTGGAATTGGGTGCCTTGACTATAAGGCAGTAAGCTTTCGGCCTCTGCTTTGAATATTTTCCCAACGACTTGCCCACTGGTTCCTGTTAAGTAATGATCTTCACTCACATGCTCAAATCCTAACCAAGTTGAAAGAACCATATCAGGAGTATAGCCGACGATCCATTGGTCATTGACCTTAGAAGCATCAAAGTTGGTCTCTGTCGTACCCGTCTTACCGGCGATCGTAAAGCCGTACGGACTGGCACTAACACCCGTCCCGTTAGAGAAGGTGCCCAGCATCATGCTCGTCATTTTATCAGCGGTCTCTTTAGAAATCACCCGTTTGCCTTGCACAGACGTATTGTCAACGATCACGGCACCAGTAGAATCAACGATTTTGGTGATCAAATGCGGTTTGTAGTAATACCCGCCATTTGCGAAAACGCCATACGCTGCTGCCATCGTCATTGGAGATTCCCCTTTTTCCAAACCACCTAATGCTAAGCCATAATATTTGTCGGATTCGGTCAAGGAAAGTCCAAACTCTTGTGCTTTGCTGTACCCACGATCTAAGCCGATCTCATGCAACAGCCAAACTGCTGGCAGATTCAGGCTTTGGGCGAGGGCTTGATACATGACTGCTTCGCCAGCATAGGTCCCATCAAAGTTTTGAGCATCATAAAAATCGAGGGGCTCGTCTTTCAGGATACTATCGGGTTCAAACCCAGCTTCTAGGGCAGGGGCGAAGACGCTGATCGGTTTGATCGTGGAGCCTGGTGAACGTTTCATTTGCGTGGCAAAATTAAAGCCTCTAAAGACGTGCTCGCCACGACGACCCACCACCGCTTGCACCCCACCGGTATTCGGATCAAGTGCGACAGAGCCTGATTGCACCATCGTGCCATCAGCGGCATTTTCAGGGAACAAGGCATCGTTTTTATAGGCAGCTTCCATTTGCGCTTGGTAGTTTTGATCCAGTGCTGTATAGATCTTGTAGCCGCGATTCATGACATCATCGGCGTCCAACCCATAGGATTCAGCTTCATCGATGACCGCATCGAAATAATAAGGATACTTATAGCCAGATTCTGAATTGCCAAATCCATCATACAGTAAATTGGCTAAGGCAACTTGTGATTCTTGGTCAGCAACGGACTGGTCCAACTTGCCGTTATCCACCATCAAACTCAAGACGGTATCGCGACGGTTCGTGGCGTTTTCCAGATTGTCGATCGGGTTATAGATCGAAGGACCTTTGAGCATCCCCACCAACGTCGCAGCTTCTCCCACGCTTAGTTCAGAAGCATTGACACCGAAATATTTTAGCGAGGCATCTTGAATGCCCCAAACCCCGTTACCGAAATAGGAACTGTTCAAATACATTTCCAAAATCTCATCTTTGGAATATTTCTTCTCGATCTCGATCGCTAAGAAAAGCTCCTTGGCTTTTCGACTAAAGGTTTGATCCAAGGACAGATAGGCATTTTTGGCAAGCTGCTGGGTGATGGTACTTCCCCCACCGCCTTCGGCACTGCGGTTGACCAGCATGCGCAGGGCTGCCCGAGCGATCCCCTTGATATCAAACCCGTGGTGATTATAGAAGTTGCGGTCTTCGGTTGAGATCAAGGCGTTGACCACATCACTGGAGATGGCATCAAGAGAAACGTACGTGCCTTTTTGCGAGTACAACTGCCCTGCTTCATCACCATTGGCATCAAAAATCACCGTCGATTCTTTCAGACCTGACTCTAATTCACTGACTTTCGTATTTTTGGCAATATAAAATAAATACCCGCTCATGATTAAGATAGCAACTAAACTAAGTAAAATAAAAATTTTATTTACGTGGTATTTTTTCCAAACCCGCTTGCGCCATTGATGAAATTGCTGCAAATACGGTTTTAACCAGCGCCAAAAGGTCAGCCAACCGGTCTTTATTTTGTGAAGGATGTGTTTCCAATCCATTACTTCACGCTCCTTTGGTTAAGTGTAGCATAAATGACTTTCTTTGTTATACGGCTCTAGACGTAATTTCATTCGAAAAGAATGCTTTATTATTCTAGCATTGAATGCTCTGTTTTTTATTGTTTTTTTTATAAGAAAAGCTTAAAGATGCTATAATAGTCGATAGCGAACAGCAAAGAAAGGACGTTTTTATGGAATACACCATGACTTTACCCGAAAATCACCCGCCCATGCCGCTTCGCGAGTTGTTGGAACAAGAGTGGCTCGTCCCACGAAAAGTGCGCCATTTTCTGCGCACACGGAAAAATGTTACCGTCAATCAGCAGCCCGCGATGTTTCATCAAGAAGTTCGTGGCGGCGATCAAATCACTTTGATCATTGAAGACAGTGATTACAGCTATCAGCCGATCCAGTTAGGCCAAGCAGACAAAGTCGACGTACTTTTTGAAGATGAGCACTTATTGGTGCTGAACAAGCCTGCGGGGGTCAAGACGCACCCCAATCAGCCATTAGAAGCAGATACCCTATTGAATGATGCAGCTGCTTACCTTGCGCCGAAACAGCAGCAGCCTTATGTGGTCCATCGTCTAGACAAAGAAACCAGCGGTGTCGTTTTATTCGCAAAAAATCCTTTGGTGTTGCCGATCTTGGGTCGAATGTTGGAAAACAAACAGATTTTCCGCCGCTATCAAGCCACAGTTTGGGGTAAACTTACGCAAGATCAAACGATCGCCAAAAAAATCGGTCGTGACCGTCACGATCGTCGCAAGCGAATCATTGACCCCCGCAACGGTCAGTCAGCCGTCACCCATGTAACCATCGCCCACACCCAACAAAAGACGACCGATGTGTATTGTGTGTTAGATACGGGGAGGACCCACCAAATTCGCGTCCACCTTGCCAGTATCTGTCATCCAGTCGTCGGTGACACGCTTTACCAAAACAAACCAGCGCCGCGTTTGCTGCTGCATGGCTATGAATTGCATCTGGAGCATCCCTTTACCAAAGAACAGTTAGTGATCATCGCTCAACCGGGCTTGTGGTAAACAAAAAAAGCATGACGACTTGAGGAACCCCTCTTGTCAGTCATGCTTTTTGGTTTCAGATGTTTTTTTCAATGTTTCTACTCGGTGCTTCGGCTTATAGCGGTAAGTAAGCTGCTGGATCAACGAAATCTGACCACAACGTCTTACTCAATCCAAAGTGCAAATGGACGCCAGTCGAGTTTCCAGTCGTCCCCATCGTACCGACTTGCTCGCCGACTGCAACGGTTGCCCCCTTCGAGACACTGATAGTTGTTAAGTGAAAATAATACGAGTAAAAGCCGTTATCATGAGCCAAAATCACGTAATTCCCCGTGCTTGGACCATAACCAGCATCTTCTACCTGTCCATCACGAGCGGCGACGATCTTCTCCCCCGCTTGACCTGTGAAGTCGATCCCGTCATGCTGCGTCCCTGAAAAACCAGTCGGGTCTGCTCGAGTACCAAAACCGCTGGAGATCGACACGGAGCCAGTGATTGGCAGTGAAAATTCACTGGCTGCCGCTTTCTCCGCTGCTTCTTTGGCTTTTTGTTTCGCTTCTTCAGCTGCTTTTGCTTCTTGCTCCACTTTTTCTTGTAGGTCTTGCACTTGGGCTTGCGTCTGCTGCAGCTGCTCTTGTTGGGACTGCAATTCTTTTTTGGCTGTTGCTAATTGTTCTTCGCTATGTACTAATTGGGCTTGCGTCAAGGTTTGGTACGAAGTGATTCGTTGTTGTTCGGCTTCTTTTTCCGCCAATTGTTGGTTCACTTCCCGTAAAGCCGCTTGTTGTTCACTAAACTTGCGTAGTTGTTGGATCGTGGCTTGTGGTCCGTCGACTACCAGGCTGCTTGGCGCTTGGCTTTCTTGATGCTGGGCTTTTTGGTCATTCAGAGCAGCGATCTGCGTTTGAACTTCCTGGCTTTCTTGTGCTAATTGGGTTAATTCTTCCTGATAATCCGCTAATTGACTTTCCAGCGCTGTGACTTTCTGTTGGCTAGTGGTGACTTCCTCTTCATACGTGGCAAGTTCTGCAGTCAAAACCGTCAGTTCCTCAGTGCTCTTCGTTTCAGCAGCATAACTGACAGCTGGCTGGAAAAGCGGCAACGTAAGGGCGAGCAATAAAAAAATCTTTTTCTTCAATGAGGCAACTCCTTCTTTTTTTTAGTAGCTTGGCTACTTTAACATGCTTATTCATGAAAAAAAAGAGGGTTTTTCCAACAGTTTAAAGTCTATTGTTGCAAATTTTCATGTAAATTACCTATAAAACGGGCTTTTTTTACAAATATTGCAGCCAAATAACAACTTTCATAAGAATTTCTTTAGCTCGCCAACCGCCTTATCCTCGCTCTTGCAGCTTCGCCAATTCCTCAGACGTTAATTCCCGATACTCGCCTAATGCCAAATCATCTGGCAGGGACAGGCCTCCCATGCGAATCCGTTTCAAATAAACGACTTCTTTTCCTACTGCATGGACCATCCGTTTGACTTGATGAAACTTGCCTTCATGGAGGATCAGTTTGATTTCGCTGCGCGTTTCTTCTTCATCGACGTTGAGGATCTGCAGTTCAGCCGGCAAGGTCCACTCGCCGTCTAATTTGATGCCTTTGGCAAAGGTTTTTTGATCCTCCGCTGTCATGATTCCCTCGACTTGGGCATAATATTCTTTTTCCACATGCTTCTTAGGCGACAATAATTGATGCGCCAATCCGCCATCGTTCGTAATCAGCAAAAAGCCTTCGGTGTCTTTATCCAACCGTCCTACTGGAAACAAATCTTCGCGAAACGCTTCTTCAGAAAACAAATCTAAGACCGTCTCTTCATAGGAATCGACAGTTGCCGAAATCACGCCGGCGGGTTTATTCAGCAAATAATAAAACTGGCTTTGATAGACGATGGGTTCCCCCTCAAAACAAACGGTATCTTGTGTTTCTAGTACTTGCGCTTTGTCACTCTTGATGACTTGTCCATTGACGGTCACGAGACCTTTTTTGATCAACTGTTTCACTTCTTTGCGGGAGCCATAACCCATATCCGCTAAAAACTTGTCTAAACGCATCGGTTTCTTCCTTTCATATAAAACAGCCGCCAAGGTCTCGCAAAGGAGGCTCAGCGGCTGCTTCTAGTTTTATTTGATGTGTAATTTCTGGCGTAAACGAACCATTGATGAGCCGAGTAATTTTTCAGCTAAACGCAATTTCAGCGCAATGTAGATGTATACACTGCCGCCGACTCCTGCTACTAGCAAGCTCAAGATAAAGGCTTGGACTTTTCTTTCAGAGCTCAAGACAAGCCCAAAGAGTTGGCGAGCGATCAACGCTGCGATCACCATAATGATCGTCATCGCCCCAATCAATAATGTCCGTCGCAACGTTAAGTTTACATTGAAATGGCCTTTGCGAATCATTTTGCGAATATTTAACCAGCAGACGATCCCTAAGGCAATCGTGGTAGAAACCAATGGACCGTAGACTTGGAACAAACGAATCGCTGGATACTGCAAGATCACTTTCACCAGTAATCCTACAAAGAAGAAAACAACCGCTTCTTTGTTGTGGTACATCCCTTGCAGCATACTCGAACTAAGCATAAACAAGCCCAAGACCAGACCAGACAGACAGGCAGCGACTAAGACGCTCGCCCCTAACGCATCTGGACGATAAAACAAGGTGTATAGAGGATAAGACAGTACGATCATCCCAAAAGTCGCTGGAAACATTACAAAGGAATACAATTGCAAGTTGTTGCTGATCAATTTGGCTAAGTTCTTTTTGTCTTTTTTGGCGACTGCTTCACTGATCAAAGGCAGTCCCGTTGAAGCCATGGAAGTAGCTAATCCGATAACCACCATCGTCAGCTTATCAGGGTTGCTGCCGAAAATCGCCATTAGTTCTAAGAGCTGATCATTTGAAAATTCGGTAAAACTGCTCATCATTCGAACAAAGGTGTACTGATCCACCAATTTTAAAATCGTGATCCCTGAGCCTACGATAATAAAAGGGATCGCTTCTTTGATGGTCGCTAAAACCAATTCTTTGGTTTGCAGCACCGTTTCTTCTTTGCTCATATCGACTAAAACATCCATTCGCACCCGCTGCTTTTGGAAGTAATAGCCTAATACCAAAATGCTGGCTAAGACACCGATAAAGGCGGCAAAGGTCGATTGCGTCACGGCTGCCGTGTATTCGCCTTCGATGACCCGCATAATGATGAAGGTCGCCAAAAGCATATAACAGACACGAGCGATTTGTTCAACGACTTGCGAGATCGCAAAAGGTTTCATGTCTTGGTTTCCTTGGAAATACCCTCGCATGACACTCATACAAGGAAAAACCAATAAAGCAATACTCAATGAGCGCATCGCAGGAATCAATTCTGCGCCTCCGCCTGAAGCCGTTGCCAACCATGGGGCTGCCAAATACATGATTCCAGCGGTCACCACGCCAAAACCTGCCATCAATTGAAACGCTCTTAAAAAGAGCTTCTGGCTCGTGCGGTATTCTTGGCGAGAATTGTAAAAAGAAATCTGTTTGGCAATTGCTGAAGGGATCCCCGCAGTGGAGATCATTAAAAATAAGGCGTAAACATTATAGCCCATTCCAAACAACGCATTTGCTTTATCCGCATTTGCGCCCATCCAATAATACCAGGGTAAAATGTAAATGGCGCCAAGCAAACGTGAGCCGATATTTCCCATCGTCATCCAAGCAGATCCTTGAGCCATTTTTTCTTGTGTAGTTAATTCTTTTGACACTGAACGCATGTGTTTATCCATCGCCATTATCTCCAACTTTCTACAAACATATCCCTTCCATTTTAATTCGAAAAAGGGTTGGTCGCAATCTATTTTTGCAACATCTTAAAGTTTCTTCAAAATAAGGAGAAAAAAAAGAAAACTTTTCCCTCCCAAACGGCGGTTTTTAGGAGTTATGCTATAATAAGAGAAATCTTTAGAGGAATGAAGGAGAACAACGATGCAAAAGGAACTCATTACCGTGCCACAGATCCGCAAGCTCTTATTGCAGGAAAACCTATTGAAAGAAATCATCACCCCCACTGATTGGGTTTATACCGTGCCGCAAGAAATGACTGATCTTGCCTTTACCTCATTAAGCTACGACTCGCGAACAGCCGATGCGGCGACGCTTTTTTTCTGTAAAGGGGCTTCTTTTAAAGAAAGCTACCTGGCTGCCGCCATTGACCAAGGGATTCAGTGCTACATTTCAGAAACGCCCTATGACAACTTTGCAACTTATGGAATCATCGTCACCGACATTCGAGAAACGATGGCAGTGATCGCTCAAGCGTTTTATGGCCATCCTCAAGAACAGTTGGTGACCATCGGCATCACGGGAACAAAAGGCAAAACCAGCTGCGCCTATTTTGCTCGGGCGATTTTAGCAGAATCGACGGGTCAAAAAGTAGCATTCTTTTCATCTGAGGAAAACTCAGTCGACGGAAAAACCTTTAATGAAGCAGTGTTGACGACCCCCGAAACACTGGATCTTTATAAGATGATGGCCGAGGCTGTCGCAAACGGCATGACCCATCTTGTGATGGAGGTTTCTTCCCAAGCCTATAAAACCAAACGGGTCGCCGGTATTACCTTTGATATTGGCGCGTTCTTGAATATTTCGCCTGATCACATTGGACCAGTGGAACATCCAACTTATGATGATTACCTTTACTGCAAACGGGAACTGATCCGCAACAGCAAACAGATGATTTTAAATCGCCAAAGCGATCACTACCACTTGCTGCGAGAAACTTGTGAAGTCCATCAAGTTCCTTATATCACCTACGGACGTTCAGACGCCGATTATGTCGTCCAAGAAGGGGCAGATCTAAAAGGCTTTGCGCTGTCAGCTGCTTCTGATGTCTTGCAAGTCTCTGGTGAATATCAACTGGGGATCTTAGGTTCTTTCAACCATGAGAACGCCGCAGCGGCGATTTTAGCTGCCTGCTTAGCGGGTGCCTCTCGTGAAGACGCTCAGAAAGTCCTGCCGACAGTGATCATCCCTGGACGAATGATCGTTTTAGAAAAAGAAAATGGCGCAGTCATGATCGTTGACTATGCCCACAATTACCTTAGCTTCCAATCATTAAGTGAACTTGCCCGCCAATTGCGCCCAGAAGGCCGCCTGCTTTTTGTCACTGGCAGTGCTGGCGGCAAAGCCCAATCTCGCCGAGCAGATATGGGACGAGCGCTAGGAGAATATGCGGACAAAGTCTACCTGACCAGCGATGATCCTGATTTTGAAGAAGCATCCGCAATCGCAAAAGAAATCGCAGCTGCGATCACCAATCCTGAAGTTGCCATCATTCATGAGATGGATCGGGCTCAAGCCGTCAAATCAGCGATTGCTGATGCAGACAGTAAGGATATCGTGATTATTGCGGGCAAAGGCGCCGAACAATACTTGAAAGTCGCTGGAAAAAAAGTCCCTTACATCGGTGACTTGACCTTAGCGCAGCAGCAAGCCAAACACCAATAGCAACAAGTTGCCTCAACAAAAAAACTTTCAGATGATTTAACAGATCATCTGAAAGTTTTTTTTTCTGCGTGACTAAGGTTGTTCGTCTTCGTAAGTCTCATAGACATAGGGTGCGCCATCATAACGGAATTCTGTTGAAATGGCGGCGTCAAGGTCTTCGGTAAACATTCGTTTGCTGAAAGGAAACAAAAAGACTTGCCCTTCTTTGGCATCTTCGGCTGCTAAACGGTAAAACAGCTCTTCTTCTGTTAATTGTTGATTCAACTGTTCCAAGACATCGGCAGTGACTGCCTCTTCCTCATAGCCAGGTTTGGCAATCCGTGCATAATCTTCAAAAAAAGCCGACTGGCCTTCAAATGATTGATACTCCATGTAAGTCCCCTCTTTCTTTTCTCTTACTTTATTATACGAGAGTCCGTGAGGATCAGCGAATAATATGATCGGTCTTCAGGGGAATTTTTACTCTTCTGGTGCTTAAATATGTCAGAAACATTTCAAGTGTATTACGAATCAATTATTTGACAAAATCAGATTGAACACGCATCCAAATTTTGTATAATGATACATAGAGACTATAAAAGGGGCAAATGTAATGAACAACGCAAAGAAAAAAATTTTCGTCGGTACTGGTGCTGCAATTGGTTTTGTCGCAATCGTTGCTATGATGGCTCAGTTCATGATTTCCAATCATCTATTTGGCGGAAGTGATGCTTCATCAGAAATTTTCACTCGCGCTACGTATCCAAACGGCTTTCTACTAGTGATCTTGATTCCATTGGTCGCAACAGCCGCTTTGTTCTATGGGATCATTCGCAAAAAATAACAAAAAAGTGTTGCTGAGAACCACTCAGTAACACTTTTTTTCTTTGTCGTCACCAAAAAGCTGCCTAACAGACCCTCGATCTGCTAGGCAGCTATTTTTTAGCGTTTAGTTTGCAACGATATTGACCAATTTGTTCGGTACGACGATCACTTTACGGATCGTTTTTCCTTGGAGCTGTTCTTGGACAAGTTCGTTTTCTTGCGCCAATTGTTCAAGCACTGCTTTTTCGGCATCCGCTGGCACCATTGCTTTGGCGCGAACTTTGCCGTTGACTTGAAAGACGACTTCGATCTCGTCTTCCACTAGGGCACTTTCGTCATAGGTTGGCCATGGCACATAAGAGATCCCATGGTCATTCCCGAGGATCGACCATAGCTCTTCCCCGATATGCGGTGCGATCGGAGCCAATAGCTGCACAAATCCTTCGACATATTCGTAAGGCAAAGCATCGGCTTTGTACGCTTCATTGACAAAGACCATCAATTGGGAAATCGCCGTATTGAAGTGCAGCTGCTCAAAATCTTCCGTCACTTTCTTAACGGTTTGATGGTAAACTTTCGACAATTTGCCATCGTTGAATGTCGTGATGCGGTCACGCATTTTGCCATTTTCATCGACGATCAAGCGCCACACACGATCCAAGAATTTACGACTGCCTTCAAGACCATTCTCATTCCAAGCGATCGATGCATCCAATGGTCCCATAAACATTTCATATAGACGCAAAGTATCCGCACCGTATTGATTGATGACATCATCTGGATTAACGACGTTGCCGCGGGATTTTGACATTTTTTCATTGTTTTCCCCAAGGATCATCCCTTGGTTGAACAATTTTTCAAATGGTTCTTTCGTTGGCACGACACCGATATCATACAAGAATTTATGCCAGAAGCGAGCATAAAGCAAGTGCAAGACAGCGTGCTCTGCGCCACCGATATAAATATCGACTGGCATCCAGCGTTTCAATTTGTCGTAGTCTGCCAAAACAGACTTATTATGAGGATCGATAAAGCGCAAGAAATACCATGAGCTTCCAGCCCATTGCGGCATCGTATTGGTTTCACGACGTCCTTTTTTCCCGGTTTCAGGGTCGGTGACATTGACCCAATCTGTGACATTGGCTAATGGCGATTCACCAGTACCGCTTGGTTTGATATTGTCGGTTTTTGGCAAACGCAACGGCAGCTGATCTTCAGGAAGCGTCGTAGTCGTACCATCTTCCCAATGGATGATTGGGATTGGCTCTCCCCAATACCGTTGGCGAGAGAACAACCAATCGCGAAGACGATAGCTGACTTCTTTTTTCCCAACGTGGTTTTCTTCCAACCATGCGACCATTTTTTCGATGGCTGTCTCTTTGTCTAGCCCATCCAAAAAGTCTGAATTGATATGCAGTCCATCTTCGGTATAGGCAGATTCTTCCACGTTGCCCCCTGCCAATACAGGAATGATCTCTAAGCCAAATGTTTTGGCAAATTCGTGGTCACGTTCGTCATGGGCAGGAACCGCCATGATCGCACCTGTTCCATAAGAAGCCAAAACATAATCGGCGATCCAAATCGGGATCTCTTTACCATTCACGGGATTGATGGCATAGGCACCTGTGAAGACACCAGTTTTTTCTTTGGCCAAATCTGTTCGGTTCAAATCAGATTTTTTCGACGCTTCTTCTACATAGGCATCAATGGCTGCTTTTTGTTCTGGTGTAGTGATTTGGGCCACTAGCTCATGTTCTGGCGCCAATACGGCGTAGGTCGCACCAAACAAGGTATCTGGGCGAGTCGTAAAGACGGTAAAGTCTTTTTCCATCCCTGCCACTTTAAACGTAACGTTGGCTCCGACCGAACGTCCGATCCAATTGCGCTGCATTTCTTTGATGCTTTCTGGCCAATCAACTTCTTCTAAATCGTCCAACAAACGATCAGCATACGCTGTGATTTTCAGCATCCATTGGCGCATCGGTTTGCGGATCACATCGTAGCCGCCCCGTTCGCTTTTGCCGTCAATGACTTCTTCATTGGCGATCACGGTCCCAAGCTCTGGTACCCAGTTTACTGGAACTTCGGCTTCATAAGCTAACCCTTTTTCATAAAGCTTGGTAAAGATCCATTGCGTCCACTTGTAGTACTCGGGATCTGTCGTATTGATTTCACGATTCCAGTCATAGCTGAATCCTAGCGCATTGATTTGACGGCGGAAGGTCTCAATATTTTTCTTCGTGAATTCCGCTGGATCATTTCCAGTGTCTAATGCATATTGTTCGGCAGGCAGACCAAAGGCATCCCAGCCCATTGGGTGCAGTACATTGTACCCTTGGCTGCGTTTGAAGCGGCTCAAGATATCCGTAGCTGTATAGCCTTCTGGATGTCCGACATGTAATCCTTGTCCAGATGGATATGGGAACATATCTAGCGCATAAAATTTTGGTTTGTCCGGCTCATCATGGGTGTTGAATTCATTTTTCTTTGCCCAATATTTTTGCCATTTTTTTTCGATTTCTTTGTGATTGTAATTCACGATGGACTCCTCCTAAAAAATTGGTGTTTTGCTCGTCAAATCAACCAGCAAAACTTAAAAAAAGTCCTATAAAAATCGCTATGATTTTTATAGGACGTTATCAACGTGGTACCACCTAAGTTTATCTGCTCCTCAAAAAAGCAGACCTCGATGTTTTAACGGCCATCGCCGTATCTGCCTAGCCAAATCAGGTTCAGTCAGATATCACTCGAAGACGAGTTCGAAAGGTGTGCTGTGCATTTCCACCAACCATGCACTCTCTAAAAGTCCCACCGTACTTCTACTATTCCTTCTCAAACGTGAAAGTTTCTTTGCACTTATCCTAACAAAAATCATTAGGAATAGCAATCTATTTTACCCTAACTGTTTGTCCTGGGTAAATAAAGTTATTTTGAATATTGTTCCATTGGATAAATTGATCCGTCGTGATGCCGAACTTATCTGCGATCCCCCAAACAGAATCCCCCGATGCGACCTTGTAGGTACCATTTGTCGCTGAAGTGCTGGTAGTAGCTGCCGTGCCGCCTTGCTTGACGACCACCTTTTGTCCTGGATAGATAAAATCATTTTTGATGTTGTTCCAGCTGCGGAATTGGTCCATCGAAATCCCGTGTTTATTGGCAACTGACCAGACTGAATCACCAGAAGCCACCGTATAGGTGTTGCCTGCAGCACTGCTGCTGGTTTGGCTGCTGACGGTCGTGCTCGTCGTTGTACTTGTACGGGTAGAACTACCGCTGACAACCACCTTTTGACCTGGATAAACATAGTCATTTTTAATATTGTTCAAGCTGCGGAACTGATCCATCGAGATGCCATGCTTGTTAGCGATCGACCAGACTGAATCGCCAGCTGCCACCGTGTAGGTGCCGCCACTGCTTTGGCTAGCCGTTGATGCCGTGCTGACGGTCGTAGTACTGCTGGTATTCGTAGACGAACCACCGCTAACGACAACTTTTTGCCCTGGATAGACAAAATCATTTTTGATGTTGTTCAAACTGCGAAATTGATCCATCGAAATGCCATGCTTATTGGCGATCGACCAAACGGAATCACCAGAAACTACGGTGTAGGTATTGCCTGATGTAGTTGCTGAAGCATTGCGATTGACGATCGATACCGTTGAAGTTGCCGAAGTACTTTGGGCGCTGCCGTTGACTTTCAAGGTTTGTCCTGGATAAACAAAATCGTTTTTGATATTGTTCAAACTGCGCAACTGATCCATGGAGATGCCATGTTTGTTGGCGATCGACCAGACCGAATCGCCCGAAGTGACTGTATAGGTTTGACTGCCGCTCGTGCTGACAGCTGATGTCGTGGTCGTCGTACTCGTTGAAGCACTGGCTGTGGCGCCTCCACCGGCATTGCCAGAAGCTGGCGTGTCATATTTCGTTAACCCAAATTGCTGGATCACGGCATTCAGTGAAGAGGCATAGTTTGGTGCAGTCGCATAACGGCCTGCTAGCCATGCGGTTGCATCAAGATATGAAGTCGTATTGCTTTTCCAAGCGCCAGAATAATACGCGACACCGCTTTGTAAAGAAGTTGAGCGTAAAGTACGTGCGTTATCTTCAAATGATTGCGTGTAAGATGGGTAACGCTTAAAGGGTTCATTCATAGTCAACCATTGGTTGTTCAAATATTCTAAGGTACTCATATAAACGGTTTGACCGTTATAGCTGCCTTTGATTCCGAATAGATTGTAATTCGGTGCTTTTGATAAGCTGCTTCGGCCCCAACCACTTTCTAAAATGGCTTGCGCGATCATCACAGAAGCATATAGATCGTTGGCGTTTGCCACAGGTTGGGCGTACGTAGCGATTTCAGCAATAAACGCGGAAGTATTCGGCGCGGCAAAATTGCTAGTAGAAACTTGGGCGATCGAGGTCTCTACGGCTTCTGCTTGAACCGATGACACCAATGGAGCTACAACAGAGCAAGCAGTCAGTGTTGTTCCTAAAACAACTGCACTTTTTTTGATCACTCGATACTTATCGCCCGATTGGTCTGCTTGACGATGTACTTTTCTTGATTGACTCGTGTTCATGTCCGTTATTCCTCCGTTTTTTCCTTATAGTGAACGTAGGTTTAGTATACAATTTCTTAAGAATTTATAAAAGGTATTTGAGCCGATTTCAGAAACTGTAAACTCTTTGTAATCAAACGAACATTTATTGCAATGAAGCAATTGGCCTGCTCCCGATAAACGTATCGCTTGCTCAGACGAGTAACACCTTGCTCGTTCCGCGCTTTTTCCGACTTGTGATAAATGCTATAATACCTTCTAGATGTCTCTTTGACTTAATGACAATAATTGACAGAAATTCTCTAGAAACGAGGCTTATCCATGCATAAAAAACTTTATTTTCAATTTGCGGGCAGTTGCTTTTTACTGCTGTTCGTTTTTCTCGGCTATGTCGTGAAATTTTACCCTACTTGGTTGGTCTCCTTTGACGAAACCTTGACTCGCATCATCCGCAGCGGCTACCCGTTTTGGACACCGTTTTTTCTATGGGTCACAAAATTTGCGAATCCTACCACGATCATCTTGCTCTTTCTCGCTGTTTTAGCTGTCTTAGTGATCAACAAGTATTATGCTGAAGCTATATGGCTCAGTATTGGTACCATCGGGATTGCTGGGCTCTTTAATCCATTGATCAAACTGGTCTTTTTACGGGAGCGCCCAACTCTTGAACACTTAGTCACGGAATCAAGTTTCAGTTTCCCCAGTGGACACTCGACGGGCAGTATGATTTTTTATGGAACCTTGCTCTTCTTGGTCCCAGTTTTCTTCAAGCAGCCTTTTTGGCAATGGGGCATCCGCCTTTTGCTGGGCCTTTTGATTGGCTGCATCGGCATCAGCCGTATTTATGTTGGTGTGCATTTTCCCAGTGATGTGTTAGGCGGTTTTTGTGTTGGCCTGTCTTGGCTGCTGTTGACCTATCCGTACTACTTGCAAAAACGCTTTGTCTGGCGCTTCACGCGTAAACAATTATAAAAGAAGGTAAAAAAATGAATCCATTTCCTTATGCAGAAGATAAAAACAAACGATACCATTCGTGGAACTTTGCTTTGCGGCAAGAATTTGGCGAAAAAATCTTTAAAGTCCCCATCGATGCGGGCTTCGACTGCCCCAATCGTGACGGCACCGTTGCCAAAGGCGGCTGTACATTTTGCAGTGTGTCCGGTTCTGGCGATATGATCGTAGCTCCTGAAGCCCCACTGCCAGAGCAGTTTGAAAAAGAGATCGCCATGATGCACAAAAAGTGGCCGCAAGTGGACAAATACATTGTCTATTTTCAAAACTTTACGAACACCCACGCACCGGTGGCAGTGATCCGCGAACGCTTCGAGCAAGTGCTGACACTACCTGGTGTTGTCGGGATCTCCGTTGGGACCCGACCAGACTGCTTACCAGAAGATGTCGTTGACTATCTAGCAGAGCTCAATCAACGCTTTTATTTATGGGTCGAATTAGGACTGCAAACGACGTTTGAAACCACGAGCAATGCCATCAACCGCGCCCATGATTATCAAACTTACTTAGACGGCGTCGCCAGCCTGCGCAAACACAATATTCGTGTCTGTACCCATTTGATCAATGGCCTGCCAGGCGAGACGATCGAGATGATGCAAGAAAATGTCCGCCGCACCATTCAAGATTCTGATATCCAAGGCATCAAACTGCACCTGCTGCATTTGATGCGCAATACTCGGATGCTGCGGGATTATCATGAAGGACGTTTGCAATTGATGCGGCGCGATACCTATGTGTCATTGATCTGCGATCAGTTAGAAATGATCCCCCCAGAGATCATCATTCATCGCCTGACAGGCGATGCACCATGGGATTCTCTGGTAGGTCCAATGTGGAGTTTGAAAAAATGGGAAGTCTTGAATGAGATCGATCAAGAAATGCTGCGCCGCAACTCCTATCAAGGAAAATTCAACGTGCGAAAGGAGCCTGTCAATGCTGCCGACCGCCATGCGCTATAGCCACACCCTTTTAAAAGAAGTTCTGCAGCCGGGACAAACCGCTGTTGATGCCACGATGGGCAACGGCTTCGACACGGAATTATTGGCTTCCTTAGTTGGCCCGACTGGTCAGGTGTTTGCTTTTGATATTCAAGAACAAGCCCTGCAAGCTACCAAAAAGCGTTTGGCTGAAAAAGAGCTGTTGGCACAAGTCCAGCTGATCCATCAAGGCCATGAGACGTTGGCAGAGGTTGTGAGTGGTCCGGTTCACGCCGCCATTTTCAATTTAGGCTACTTGCCGCAAGGGGACAAAGCGATCATCACGCTGCCTGATACAACGAAAACGGCTTTAGAAGCTTTACTGACACGTTTAGCCCCGAAAGGTAGAATCATCCTCGTCTGCTATTATGGACACGCTGGCGGCGAAGCAGAGCTGAAAGAAGTACACTCCTTTTGTCAGCAGCTGCCGCAAGAGAAGTTCAATGTCCTTTCCTATCAATTTATCAATCAGCGCAACCAACCGCCGATCTTATTTTGTATCGAACGAAAAAACCATCAGTCCTCGGCACGTTAAGGTGTCGATCGACTGATGGTTTTTTTATTCACTAAAAAGCCATTGCAGGACTCGTTGGATCCATTGATCCCAGAAATTCCAATCATGATCCCCAGTTCCCGATTCAAACGTTACGGCTAGTTTGCGCTTTTGCAGCTTATCCACCGCATATTCACTTGCCGGATACAGCTGATCCTCGGTTCCGCAGCTAATAAAAAAGCGCGGCGCTGTG
Source organism: Enterococcus sp. DIV1368d (assembly GCF_050542975.1). Lineage (NCBI taxonomy): Bacteria > Bacillati > Bacillota > Bacilli > Lactobacillales > Enterococcaceae > Enterococcus > Enterococcus sp. DIV1368d. Next base: position 3,288,606 of record NZ_CP172939.1, read on the forward strand.
CTTGGATCGATGGTCTCAATCAGATGGATCAAATCATTTTCTGACCCTTTGAATTGCTCTAATGGTCCAAAAATTCCTTCCCAATAAGCTTGGCTTCGCAGCTGCAGCAAGGAATCCATGCTTTCAGCCAGCGCTAATGCCCCAGACAAAGACGCTACCGCCGCAAACTGGTCAGGCTTTCTCAGCCCGAGTTTTACTGCCCCATAGCCCCCCATCGAAAGCCCAGCCGCAAAAGTTTTTTCTCGTTTTTGCGTCAGCTGAGGAAACAGCTCATGGCAAATCTGTGGTAATTCTTCGGCGATAAAAGTCCAATACTTCATCTCATAGGTCGTATCGGTATACCAACCCAGATCAGTAGACGGCATGATGACCGCTAGTTGATACTCTGCGGCATACCGCTCGATCGACGTCCGTCGCTGCCAGACACTATGATTTCCGTTCATCCCATGCAACAAATAAAGCACCGGGAGATCTGTGCCCGTTGATTGGCTTTGCGTGCCGATTTTTTTCTTGGTACTTTGAGGCAAGATCACATCGATCATTACCTCCATTTCAAGAACATTTGAATAGATATTTGCTTGTAAAAAAGCCATACAATCACCTGCGATCCTTTTTTTATATTGTACCAGATTCTCGCGAAATCGTGCGGGTCAAACCAATCGCTAGCACAATAAGTAGAACACCGATCCCAAAAACCCAGTGTAGACCGCTATAAAGAATCTCCCGTAATTGCTCTAATAATGCGGTTGGCAGCTGGCGCGCAGCGGCTGGATCTACTAGCTGATTCATGACACTGCTATCATTGACTTGTGCCTGTGCTAAGCCTACGCTATTACTGGTGTTTAAAACGATACCGAAGACCGCTACCATGATGGTTTGCCCGATCGTTCGCAACAGGGTATTGAAAGAAGTCGCCACGCCGACTTGTGTGGGGCCAACGCTGGTTTGGGCAGTAACCGTACAAACCACCATCGTTGCCCCTAACCCGACGCCCGTAATAGAAGAAATCACCAAGAACAACCAGAATGAGGTCTGTGCCGGTGTCAAAAACAGCCACAAAGCACCGGTAGCCGTGATCAACAAGCTAACCGTCAAGACCCAGCTGACACTGTGCTGTGTCAACCAACGGCTGGCTAAGAAGGAACCAATCATCCATAAAATCGACAACGGTGCCAACACAAGCCCGCCAATCCCCGCACTCATGCCTAAGACCCCTTGCATCCACATTGGGATATAAACATCGATCCCCATCAAGAAGCCGCTAGCCAAAGCTGCTACGATATTGACCACCACAAATAATTTTGAGTGAAACAGCTTCAGATCAATAATCGGATCTGCTGCTTTTTTCTCCACCCGAATGAAGCCGATAAACGTAAGGACAGAAAAAACGAATAGCCCGATGACAGGCAGACTCACACCATAATCTCCCAGCAACTGGAAGCCTAGCAAGAGGCCTACTAGCGTCAACATCAACAAGAGACTGCCTGCATAATCAATGTTGACTGCAGCAAAGGCCTTTTTTTCTTCATGAAAATAAAACCAAATCAAAGCAATCAGCCCTAATCCGATGGGCACGTTGATAAAAAAGATCCAATGCCACCCAATCGTATCTACGATCAATCCACCAGCTAAAGGACCAACAACACTGGCGATCCCCCAAGCCGTACTATTGAGCCCTAAGACTTTCGCCCGCTTTTCAACGGGATACAGGTCCGCAATGATCGTTAGGGCAACGGGCATCATGGCCCCTGCGCCTAATCCTTGCAACGCTCTGGCAATGATCAACGTCAACATCGTGTTGGCCATCCCACAAAACGCCGACCCGATAATAAACAGCAACGTCCCAAATAAAAAGACTGGTTTGCGGCCGATATTATCGGCAAACTTGCCGTAGATCGGGGTCAACATCGCACTGGTCAAAAGATAGATCGAGAAGACCCAGTTCATGATCTCGATCCCTTTCAATGAACTGACGATGGTAGGCATCGCTGTCGTAATGATCGTTCCTTCGATCGCGGTCATAAACGTTGCGACAAAGACCGCAATGGTGACTAATTTTACATTGGTTCGCATATAACTCCTCCTTTTACTCCAAAAAAAAGAACCTCTATTGATAGTCATCAATAGAGGTCGCCTCTTTTAATCCTTCACACTTGCCAAAAGTGCCGCCACCTTGTCGGTGCGTTCCCATGGCAAATCGATATCTGTACGACCGAAATGTCCGTAAGCGGCAGTCTGACGATAAATCGGACGGCGCAAATCTAACATTTCAATAATTCCTGCTGGTCGCAAATCAAAGTTTTCCCGTACCGCTTGGATCAAGCGCTCGTTGCTGACGGTTCCTGTACCAAAAGTGTTGATGCTGATCGAAACGGGCTGTGCCACACCGATCGCATAGGCTAATTGTACTTCCACTTTTTTGGCTAGCTTTGCTGCTACGATGTTTTTGGCAATGTAGCGAGCCGCATAGCTGGCTGAACGGTCAACTTTGGTTGCGTCTTTTCCAGAAAACGCACCGCCGCCATGACGTGCATAGCCGCCATAAGTATCAACGATGATTTTTCTGCCAGTCAAACCGGCATCCCCTTGAGGACCGCCGATCACAAAACGACCAGTAGGATTGATATAATATTTTGTCTGCTCGTCTAAAAGATCGGCAGGGATCACTTCTTTGATCACTTTTTCGATGACATCACGGTGGATCGTTTCATTATCAGCCGCATCATCATGCTGGGTACTAATAACGACGGTGTCCACTCTTTGTGGTTGATCGTTATCATCATATTCAACGGTTACTTGTGATTTTGCATCTGGACGCAAGTAGCTTAGTTCGTTGTTTTTACGCAACTCTGCTAAGCGACGTACCAGCCGATGGCTCAACGCGATCGGTAAAGGCATCAATTCAGGTGTTTCATCAACAGCAAAACCAAACATCAAGCCTTGGTCGCCGGCACCGATATCTTCTTTATCCGTTTCTCCACGACTTTCTAAAGCATCGTCAACGCCTTGAGCGATATCTGGTGATTGCTCATCGATCGCTACCAAAACAGCAACCGTATCGCCGTCAAAGCCGAATTTTGCTCGTGTATAGCCGATTTCTTTGATGGTTTCTCGGACGACTTTTTGAATATCTACATAAGCAGAAGTAGAAATTTCTCCAAAGACTAAAACCAATCCGGTAGTAACTGACGTTTCGCAAGCGACCCGTGCCATTGGATCTTCGGCAAGCAACGCATCTAAGATGGCATCACTGATTTGGTCGGCTACTTTGTCTGGGTGTCCTTCTGAAACGGACTCTGATGTAAATAAGTGTTTCTCTGTCATTTTTGTATTCCCCCTAATATATGTTTCGGTTACAAGGCATCTTCGCAGCTGCGAATCCTTTCGGGAACTTGCAACGGACTGATTATAACAAATTTTGACTGCTCATGCTTGAGAAAATGATAAAAAGATCATTTTTGGGCAATAAAAAAACACTCTCAAGAGTGTTTGCATGATCCGTACGGGATTCGAACCCGTGTTACCGCCGTGAAAGGGCGGTGTCTTAACCGCTTGACCAACGGACCAGTTTAAAAATGTAATGGGCCTAAATGGACTCGAACCATCGACCTCACGCTTATCAGGCGTGCGCTCTAACCAGCTGAGCTATAGGCCCCAAATAAAAAATGCAAAGCGGGTGACGAGAATCGAACTCGCGACAACAGCTTGGAAGGCTGTAGTTTTACCACTAAACTACACCCGCATTCCTATGGCGCGGGACAGAATCGAACTGCCGACACATGGAGCTTCAATCCATTGCTCTACCAACTGAGCTACCGAGCCAAAAACAACGGTCTGGACGGGACTCGAACCCGCGACCTCCTGCGTGACAGGCAGGCATTCTAACCAACTGAACTACCAAACCAGAAGCTTTGTATTGCTGCTTTGCCGTTAAACAAAGCAATTGCGGGAGCAGGATTTGAACCTACGACCTTCGGGTTATGAGCCCGACGAGCTACCAGACTGCTCCATCCCGCGATAAGTAATTACTTTTCAGTAATTAAAAGACTGTGATTCTTTTGCTCGCAACAAAAGAGACAGTTAAGGAGGATAAGGGATTCGAACCCTTGCACGGTTTTACCCGCCTGACGGTTTTCAAGACCGTTCCCTTCAGCCGGACTTGGGTAATCCTCCAAAAGTAACAAATGATCCGTACGGGATTCGAACCCGTGTTACCGCCGTGAAAGGGCGGTGTCTTAACCACTTGACCAACGGACCAATAAAAAACGGAGAAGGAGGGATTTGAACCCTCGCGCCGGTTTCCCGACCTACACCCTTAGCAGGGGCGCCTCTTCAGCCACTTGAGTACTTCCCCAAATGTATGACTACATTTTGATGGGCCTAAATGGACTCGAACCATCGACCTCACGCTTATCAGGCGTGCGCTCTAACCAGCTGAGCTATAGGCCCCAAAAAATAAAAGCTAAAGCGGGTGACGAGAATCGAACTCGCGACAACAGCTTGGAAGGCTGTGGTTTTACCACTAAACTACACCCGCATGGCGGTCTGGACGGGACTCGAACCCGCGACCTCCTGCGTGACAGGCAGGCATTCTAACCAACTGAACTACCAAACCATATTTAGCTTTTATTGCGCTTTTGAAAACAAAAGCAATTGCGGGAGCAGGATTTGAACCTACGACCTTCGGGTTATGAGCCCGACGAGCTACCAGACTGCTCCATCCCGCGATAAGTAATTACTTTACAGTAATTAAAAGACTGTGATTCTTTTGCTCGCAACAAAAGAGACAGTTAAGGAGGATAAGGGATTCGAACCCTTGCACGGTTTTACCCGCCTGACGGTTTTCAAGACCGTTCCCTTCAGCCGGACTTGGGTAATCCTCCATAATAAAACAGATACAATGCCACAATGGACCTTGTAGGACTCGAACCTACGACCGGACGGTTATGAGCCGTCTGCTCTAACCAACTGAGCTAAAGGTCCAGGCTCTTAAAAATCGCGGCGGAGGGGATCGAACCCCCGACCTCCCGGGTATGAACCGGACGCTCTAGCCAGCTGAGCTACACCGCGTAAAAAAGAATCATTTATTCAAATGATATGGAGCCTAGCGGGATCGAACCGCTGACCTCCTGCGTGCAAAGCAGGCGCTCTCCCAGCTGAGCTAAGGCCCCTTTTGAAAAAGTATCGGGAAGACAGGATTCGAACCTGCGACCCCTTGGTCCCAAACCAAGTGCTCTACCAAGCTGAGCTACTTCCCGTTATTAAAAAGCGCGCCCAAGAGGAGTCGAACCCCTAACCTTTTGATCCGTAGTCAAACACTCTATCCAATTGAGCTATGGGCGCATATTATGAAATGCCGAGGACCGGAATCGAACCGGTACGGTGATCACTCACCGCAGGATTTTAAGTCCTGTGCGTCTGCCAGTTCCGCCACCCCGGCTGAAAATTGCTAAGGCAAAGCGGAAAACGGGGTTCGAACCCGCGACCCCCACCTTGGCAAGGTGGTGCTCTACCACTGAGCTATTTCCGCGTATTCCTGATGCCGGCTAAAGGACTTGAACCCTCGACCCTCTGATTACAAATCAGATGCTCTACCAACTGAGCTAAGCCGGCAATGAAGTGCGGGTGAAGGGACTTGAACCCCCACGCCCGAAGGCGCTAGATCCTAAATCTAGTGCGTCTGCCAATTCCGCCACACCCGCATAGGTTATTACTATGAGTCGTACAGGGCTCGAACCTGTGACCCTCTGATTAAAAGTCAGATGCTCTACCAACTGAGCTAACGACTCATATGGGGGTTAACGGGATCGAACCGCTGACCCTCTGCTTGTAAGGCAGATGCTCTCCCAGCTGAGCTAAACCCCCATAAGGTAAAAAAAACGCGTGGCGACGTCCTACTCTCACAAAGGGAAACCCTTCACTACAATCGGCGCTAAGAAGCTTAACTTCTGTGTTCGGCATGGTTACAGGTGTATCCTTCTTGCTATCGCCACCACACTATTCAATTGAGTAAGTTTTGCTCACTCAAAACTGGATCGAAGAATCAAAACTCTACGAGTTTACGTGCTTTTTTCTTTTTGGTTAAGTCCTCGATCGATTAGTATCAGTCCGCTCCAACCATCACTGGCCTTCCACTTCTGACCTATCTACCTGATCATCTCTCAGGGATCTTACTTTCTTAAAGAAATGGGAAATCTCATCTTGAGGTGGGCTTCACACTTAGATGCTTTCAGCGTTTATCCCTTCCCTACATAGCTACCCAGCGATGCCTCTGGCGAGACAACTGGTACACCAGCGGTAAGTCCATCCCGGTCCTCTCGTACTAAGGACAGCTCCTCTCAAATTTCCAACGCCCGCGACGGATAGGGACCGAACTGTCTCACGACGTTCTGAACCCAGCTCGCGTGCCGCTTTAATGGGCGAACAGCCCAACCCTTGGGACCGACTACAGCCCCAGGATGCGACGAGCCGACATCGAGGTGCCAAACCTCCCCGTCGATGTGGACTCTTGGGGGAGATAAGCCTGTTATCCCCAGGGTAGCTTTTATCCGTTGAGCGATGGCCCTTCCATGCGGAACCACCGGATCACTAAGCCCGACTTTCGTCCCTGCTCGAGTTGTAGCTCTCGCAGTCAAGCTCCCTTCTGCCTTTACACTCTTCGAATGATTTCCAACCATTCTGAGGGAACCTTTGGGCGCCTCCGTTACCTTTTAGGAGGCGACCGCCCCAGTCAAACTGCCCATCTGACACTGTCTCCCAGCCCGATAAGGGCTGCGGGTTAGAGTGGCCATAACGCAAGGGTAGTATCCCACCATTGCCTCCATCGAAACTGGCGTCCCGATCTCTACGGCTCCTACCTATCCTGTACATGCGGTACAGACACTCAATATCAAACTACAGTAAAGCTCCATGGGGTCTTTCCGTCCTGTCGCGGGTAACCTGCATCTTCACAGGTACTAAAATTTCACCGAGTCTCTCGTTGAGACAGTGCCCAAATCGTTACGCCTTTCGTGCGGGTCGGAACTTACCCGACAAGGAATTTCGCTACCTTAGGACCGTTATAGTTACGGCCGCCGTTTACTGGGGCTTCAATTCGTACCTTCGCTTACGCTAAGCACTCCTCTTAACCTTCCAGCACCGGGCAGGCGTCAGCCCCTATACGTCATCTTTCGATTTTGCAGAGACCTGTGTTTTTGATAAACAGTCGCTTGGGCCTATTCACTGCGGCTGCTCGTTAGAGCAGCACCCCTTCTCCCGAAGTTACGGGGTCATTTTGCCGAGTTCCTTAACGAGAGTTCTCTCGCTCACCTTAGGATTCTCTCCTCGACTACCTGTGTCGGTTTGCGGTACGGGCCGTTGTTTTCTCACTAGAAGCTTTTCTTGGCAGTGTGACATCAGAAGCTTCGGTACTATTATTTCCCTCCTCATCACAGCTTGTCCGTATAGGTAGAAGCATTTGACTCCTACCAAGACTTACTGCTTGAACAGACATATCCATCAGTCTGCACTTCTTAGCCTCCTGCGTCCCTCCATTGCTCAAACAAAAACAACGGGTACAGGAATATCAACCTGTTGTCCATCGCCTACGCCTGTCGGCCTCGGCTTAGGTCCCGACTAACCCTGGGCGGACGAGCCTTCCCCAGGAAACCTTAGTCATTCGGTGGACAGGATTCTCACCTGTCTTTCGCTACTCATACCGGCATTCTCACTTCTAAGCGCTCCAGCAGTCCTCACGATCTGCCTTCAACGCCCTTAGAACGCTCTCCTACCAATGCACCTAATGGTGCACTCCACAGCTTCGGTAAACTATTTAGCCCCGGTACATTTTCGGCGCAGGGTCACTCGACTAGTGAGCTATTACGCACTCTTTAAATGGTGGCTGCTTCTAAGCCAACATCCTAGTTGTCTGTGCAACCCCACATCCTTTTCCACTTAATAGTTATTTGGGGACCTTAGCTGGTGGTCTGGGCTGTTTCCCTTTCGACTATGGATCTTATCACTCACAGTCTGACTCCCGGATATGAATGAATGGCATTCGGAGTTTATCTGAATTCGGTAACCCGAGATGGGCCCCTAGTCCAAACAGTGCTCTACCTCCATCATTCTCAATTCCGAGGCTAGCCCTAAAGCTATTTCGGAGAGAACCAGCTATCTCCAAGTTCGTTTGGAATTTCTCCGCTACCCACACCTCATCCCCGCACTTTTCAACGTACGTGGGTTCGGTCCTCCAGTGCGTTTTACCGCACCTTCAACCTGGACATGGGTAGATCACATGGTTTCGGGTCTACGACAACATACTCATTCGCCCTATTCAGACTCGCTTTCGCTACGGCTCCGTCTCTTCAACTTAACCTCGCATGCTATCGTAACTCGCCGGTTCATTCTACAAAAGGCACGCTATCACCCATTAACGGGCTCTAACTTGTTGTAGGCACACGGTTTCAGGATCTATTTCACTCCCCTTCCGGGGTGCTTTTCACCTTTCCCTCACGGTACTGGTTCACTATCGGTCACTAGGGAGTATTTAGCCTTGGGAGATGGTCCTCCCGGATTCCGACGGAATTCCTCGTGTTCCGCCGTACTCAGGATCCTCCTAGGTGTTATCCAAATTTCGCCTACGGGGTTTTTACCCTCTTTGACATACTTTTCCAAGTATTTCGACTATCTGAATAGACTACCATATCGGAGTCCTACAACCCCAACAAGCAAGCTTGTTGGTTTGGGCTTTTCCCGTTTCGCTCGCCGCTACTCAGGGAATCGAATTTTCTTTCTCTTCCTGCAGGTACTTAGATGTTTCAGTTCTCTGCGTCTACCTCGACTGCGCTATGTATTCACGCAGACGTAACATCCTATAAAAGATGCTGGGTTCCCCCATTCGGAAATCTCTGGATCATAGCTTACTTACAGCTCCCCAAAGCATATCGGTGTTAGTCCCGTCCTTCATCGGCTCCTAGTGCCAAGGCATCCACCGTGCGCCCTTATTCACTTAACCTTTGACCTTACGGTCGGTTTTGAGTACTTCTTCTAGCGATAGAAGGTTGCTCAAGAAAATAAGCGTTGAACTTATTAAAAAACTCTTTTAACATTTCAACTCGGTGTGTGTTACTTGTTTTGATTATTTCTTCGATATCCAGTTTTCAATGAACAAAGTTTAACGACCATTGTCGTTAATGGAGCCTAGCGGGATCGAACCGCTGACCTCCTGCGTGCAAAGCAGGCGCTCTCCCAGCTGAGCTAAGGCCCCGGGTATTTACTTGAGAGTAGACCTCTCAAAACTGAACAAAGGCAAACGATGTGTAGTCTTCCGAAATATTCCTTAGAAAGGAGGTGATCCAGCCGCACCTTCCGATACGGCTACCTTGTTACGACTTCACCCCAATCATCTATCCCACCTTAGGCGGCTGGCTCCAAAAGGTTACCTCACCGACTTCGGGTGTTACAAACTCTCGTGGTGTGACGGGCGGTGTGTACAAGGCCCGGGAACGTATTCACCGCGGCGTGCTGATCCGCGATTACTAGCGATTCCGGCTTCATGTAGGCGAGTTGCAGCCTACAATCCGAACTGAGAGAAGCTTTAAGAGATTAGCTTAGCCTCGCGACTTCGCAACTCGTTGTACTTCCCATTGTAGCACGTGTGTAGCCCAGGTCATAAGGGGCATGATGATTTGACGTCATCCCCACCTTCCTCCGGTTTGTCACCGGCAGTCTCGCTAGAGTGCCCAACTTAATGATGGCAACTAACAATAAGGGTTGCGCTCGTTGCGGGACTTAACCCAACATCTCACGACACGAGCTGACGACAACCATGCACCACCTGTCACTTTGCCCCCGAAGGGGAAGCTCTATCTCTAGAGTGGTCAAAGGATGTCAAGACCTGGTAAGGTTCTTCGCGTTGCTTCGAATTAAACCACATGCTCCACCGCTTGTGCGGGCCCCCGTCAATTCCTTTGAGTTTCAACCTTGCGGTCGTACTCCCCAGGCGGAGTGCTTAATGCGTTTGCTGCAGCACTGAAGGGCGGAAACCCTCCAACACTTAGCACTCATCGTTTACGGCGTGGACTACCAGGGTATCTAATCCTGTTCGCTCCCCACGCTTTCGAGCCTCAGCGTCAGTTACAGACCAGAGAGCCGCCTTCGCCACTGGTGTTCCTCCATATATCTACGCATTTCACCGCTACACATGGAATTCCACTCTCCTCTTCTGCACTCAAGTCTCCCAGTTTCCAATGACCCTCCCCGGTTGAGCCGGGGGCTTTCACATCAGACTTAAGAAACCGCCTGCGCTCGCTTTACGCCCAATAAATCCGGACAACGCTTGCCACCTACGTATTACCGCGGCTGCTGGCACGTAGTTAGCCGTGGCTTTCTGGTTAGATACCGTCAAGGGATGAACATTTTACTCTCATCCTTGTTCTTCTCTAACAACAGAGTTTTACGATCCGAAAACCTTCTTCACTCACGCGGCGTTGCTCGGTCAGACTTTCGTCCATTGCCGAAGATTCCCTACTGCTGCCTCCCGTAGGAGTCTGGGCCGTGTCTCAGTCCCAGTGTGGCCGATCACCCTCTCAGGTCGGCTATGCATCGTTGCCTTGGTGAGCCGTTACCTCACCAACTAGCTAATGCACCGCGGGTCCATCCATCAGTGACGCAAAAGCGCCTTTCAACTTTCTTCCATGCGGAAAATAGTGTTATACGGTATTAGCACCTGTTTCCAAGTGTTATCCCCTTCTGATGGGCAGGTTACCCACGTGTTACTCACCCGTTCGCCACTCTTTTTCTTTCGGTGGAGCAAGCTCCGGTGAAAGAAAAAGCGTTCGACTTGCATGTATTAGGCACGCCGCCAGCGTTCGTCCTGAGCCAGGATCAAACTCTCATAATGATTTGTTTGAATGACCATACGGTCATTAAGCTCATAAAAATTAACTTTGCTAGCTATTGCTTGCATGTATTTGTTTCAATAAATTGAAACGTCCTACACATTGGTTCGTTTGCTTGCTTTGTTCAGTTTTCAAAGGTCTACCGTGCTGTGTTAGCAACTTTTATATCATATCAGAGCGACATTTGATTGTCAACTCTTTTTTAAAAGTTTTTTTTCGCTCGTTGTTTTTCAACTTCGTAGCGGCTGTCTCAGCGACTTTATTAGATTAACAAATGATTTGTTATTTGTCAACAACTTTTTTTAATTAATTTTGTTGATGTATCAACATCAATTAACTGTTTTAAAATTGCGACTTCGTTATAATATCATCTGTCGAGCTATGCGTCAACTACTTTTTTCAATTCTTTTTAGGAATTCATTTAGTCATTTGGCACATGTAATAATATACCAACTAAATCCCTTGCGGTCAATCATTTTCTATGGCTTTTTTCAATTTTTAAAAACCCGTCTAATCGCATTGGATCCAGCTTTTATCGTTCGCATTTAATCCGTTTTCTGGCAACTATCGTGGCGTTTTCCCCTCTAATTCCTCGCTGTTTTTCTCCCTGATCCAGCAGACAAGAAAAAAAGCCGCCCATCTCTTGCGAGTGGACGGAGTTTTTTTATCTCATTGTCGGGAATAATAAAACGTCGCGAATCGATTGCGCATCTGTCAACAGCATCACTAAGCGATCGATCCCGATCCCTAATCCACCAGTTGGCGGCATACCGTATTCAAGTGCTTCTAAGAAATCTTCATCCACCCCATGGGCTTCATCATTTCCTGCTTCGCGCTCTTTTTCTTGCCCTTCAAAACGTTCTCTTTGATCGATTGGATCATTTAGTTCCGTGAAGGCATTCGCAAATTCACGACCAACGATAAATAATTCAAAGCGGTCGGTAAAGCGTTCATCTTCTGGATTCTTTTTCGCTAATGGCGAAACTTCCACTGGATGACCGAAGACAAAGGTTGGCTGCTGTAACGTTTCTTCAACAAATGTCTCAAAGAATTCATTGATGATATGACCAACAGTCATGGCATCATTGATTTCAACATGATGTTCTTTCGCTAAGCTGCGGGCTTCTTCAACGGACATTGGTTGCCAGAAATCAACACCTGTTTGATTTTTGATTGCATCGACCATATGGATTCGTGCAAAGTCGCTAGCTAGATCGACTTCTTGCCCATCGTATTGGATCGTTGCCGTGTGCAAGACTTTTTCAGCAGCATTACGGATAATGCCTTCGGTCAGATCCATCACATCTTTGAAATCTGTATATGCAGTATACGCTTCTAACATCGTAAACTCAGGATTATGGGTCGTATCGATCCCTTCATTTCGGAAAACGCGGCCGATCTCATAGACTTTTTCCATGCCACCCACGATCAATCGTTTTAAGTGAAGCTCAAGAGCGATCCGTAAATACAGATCCATGTCTAAGGCATTGTGGTGGGTAATGAAGGGACGAGCCGCTGCACCACCTGCTTGATTATGCAATACTGGCGTTTCGACTTCGATATACCCATGACCGTCAAGGTAACGACGAATTTCGCTGATGATTTGGCTTCGTTTCATGAAACGATCAAAGCTTTCTTTATTACTGATCAAATCCAAGTAACGTTGACGGTAGCGTTGTTCTACGTTCGTCAAGCCATGGTATTTGTCAGGCAATGGACGCAATGCTTTTGATAAGATCACGATTTCTTTGGCTTTGATGGTCACTTCACCGGTATCGGTCTTCATGATTTCACCAGATACGCCGAAGAAATCACCTAAGTCTGCGTGTTTGAATACTTCGTAAGGTTCATCCCCTACTTGGTCTTTACGTACATATATTTGAATACGGCCTTCGCGGTCTTGTAAATGCGCAAAACCAGCCTTACCTTTTCCACGTTTTGTAACGATTCTTCCTGCAATGCTTGCTGAAAGATTCATTTCGGCTAATTCTTCTTTGATTCTTTGATCAAATAACTCATGTAACTCGGCAGAATTATGGGTGCGTTCGAATCGCTTGCCAAAAGGATCAATGCCTTCTTCCCGTAGTTTTTCCATCTTTTCACGGCGAACCAACATTTGATCATTCAATTCTTCTTGTGTTTGTCGTTCCTCTGTCACGAGTTTTCCTCCATTCTTAACTTGGGTTTCCTTCTTATAATGCCAATGATGACACAAAAAATCAAGCCGAACTTTCGAATCGACTTGATTTGTTTCTTATTCCTTAAGAGTTGCTAGCGGCTGTTTTTCGGTCTTTTCCACAAATGCATCTAATAAATCAAAAATCGTCTGCTTATCTTCCGCTTGGTTGATAGCTGCCTTCACTTTGGCTGCCCGCGAAATACCTTTTAAGTAGTACGCAGCATGTTGACGAAATTCTCGCGAAGCGATTTTTTCCCCTTTTAGATCAGCCAAACGTTCTAAATGAAGTTTCGCTGTCGAAATTTTTTCTCGCGGTGTTGGTTCTGGCAATAACTCGCCTGTCTCCAAGTATTGCTTGGTGCGGTGGATCATCCATGGATTGCCTAACGCTGCCCGTCCGATCATCACTGCATCTGCACCGACTTCTTCCAACATTCGCTTGGCATCTTCAGGGGTTTTGACATCACCGTTGCCCATAAAGGGAATCGTGATACTTTGCTTCACTTGTTTCAACACGTCCCAATCTGCCGATCCTTCATACATCTGTACACGGGTTCTGCCATGCATACCGATCGCTGCGGCACCCGCTGCTTCTGCGGCTTGGGCATTTTCAACCGCAAAGACGTGCTGCTCATCCCAACCGATCCGCATTTTGACGGTAACGGGCTTGTCGATCGCACTGGAAACAGCATGGACCATTTCATAAACCTTGTCGGGATCTAAAAGCCACTTCGCACCAGCTTCTGCTTTGATGATTTTGTTTACAGGACACCCCATGTTGATATCAATGATATCGGCAGTTGTGTTTTCTGCGACAAATTGCGCTGCTTCTACTAAGGATGCTTTATTCCCACCAAAAATCTGAATACTAAGAGGATGCTCGGTCTCGTCAATAAATAGCATCTCAAGGGTCTTCTTGTTCCGCAGTTGAATCCCTCGATCGCTGATCATCTCACAGACGACTAAACCCGCACCAAATTCTTTGACTGTCACACGAAACGCAGAATTGGTGATCCCTGCCATTGGCGCAACGACGACGCGGTTAGGAATCTCAACCGAGCCGATCTGCCATGTCTGTCTATCTTTCACTTACGCTTCCGCCTCTTTCTTCAATGTCGCCAATTCCGTTTCATCAAAATGATACTTGTTGCCACAAAACGAGCAGACTGCCTCTGCCCCGTGGTCTTCATCGATCATCGCTTGGATCTCATCAGCCCCCAAGGTAATGATCGCCGTCGCAAATTTTTCTTTCGTGCAATCACAATGGAACTGGACGGGCATTTTTTCTAGTACTTCGATCGTCGTATCTGGCAACAATGTCGCTAAGATCTCTTCTGGTGATTGTCCTTCATCGATCAAGGTTGATACTCGAGGCAATTCTCCCAAACGTTTTTCGATGGCATCAATGATCTCTTCATTAGCACCAGGCATGATCTGCAGCATAAACCCACCGGCTGCCCGAATCGAATCATCGGTTTCTACTAATACACTCAGACCAACAGCAGAAGGAATCTGTTCTGACACTGCTAAATAATAAGTAAAGTCTTCCCCAAGCTCCCCAGAGACGATCGGTATTTGTCCAGAGAAGGGTTCTTTTAGCCCTAAGTCTTTGATCACGGTAAAAATCCCTTGGTCACCCACTGCGCCCCGAACATCCAATTTTCCTTGAGGGTTCAACGGCAGACTGATCTGCGGATTTTTTATGTATCCTTTTACGTCCCCACGGCCATTGCTGTCTACGACGATTGCCCCAGCAGGACCATTTCCTTGAATTTTGACGGTCAATTTGTCTTCCCCTTTTAAGGTACTGCCTAATAACAAACTTCCCACCATCGCTCGCCCTAAAGCAGCGGATGCAGTATTCCATGTTTCATGGCGTCGTTGTGCTTCGGCGATCGTTTCTGTTGCCGATACGGCGTATGCTCGGACGAAGCCGTCATATGCTAGTGCTTTTACTAAATAATCCTTCATCTTGATTCTCCTTTTTATTCATTAATGAATCATACTAGGAAGCGCCGCTTTTTTCAACTGAATGTGTTTGAATTTAAGGAAAGTCTTCTTAAATAGAAACAAAAAGGCACCGAGTTTCCTCGGTGCCTTGATACGTCTTATTTTAGGCGTTATCATCTTTGTTTTCTTGATCAGTCGGTTGGCTTTCGCTATTGCGGCGAACATCTTCCAATTGTTGATCAAAATCGTTTGATGGTGCATCTTCGCTGTGTTTTTCTGCAGCTTGCTTCTCTGCATCTTTTTCTTCCAGCGCACGTTTCGCTTCTTCAAACGTTTGGGCTTTTTCGCTAGGATACTCAGAGCTTTCGGTTCCTTCAGGCATTTTGCCTTCTTCAAACAAGGATTTGATTGCTTTGGCATCTAATGTTTCATGTTCAAGCAGTTTTTCAGCGATCAATTTGTGCTGCGCACGGTGTTCTTCAATGATTTCATGGGCTTTTTGATGGGCATCCATTAAAATCTTGCGAACTTCTTGATCGATTTCAAAGGCAACTTGTTCAGAGTAAGCTTTTGTTTGACCATAATCACGACCGACAAAGACTTGATGGTTTCCTTCATATTGAACTGGACCTAATTTGTCGCTCATTCCATATTCTGTCACCATGCTTCTTGCAAGCGCAGTTGCTTGTTCAAAGTCATTAGAAGCACCCGTTGATTGTACCCCGAAGATGATTTCTTCAGCCGTACGTCCACCAAGCAACCCAACGATTTGCTCAAACATATCTTCTTTGGTCATCAAGAATTGATCTTCTTTCGGCAAGGCGATCATGTAACCACCCGCACGTCCCCGAGGAATGATCGTTACTTTGTGTACCACACGGGCACGACTCAAGACTAAACCAACAATGGTATGTCCTGCTTCATGGTAAGCAACCATTTCACGTTCGCGTTTGTTGATGACCCGATCTTTCTTCGCAGGACCAGCGATCACGCGGTCTTCTGCTTCATCGATATCTGAAGCATCGATTTTTTTCTTGTTACGACGAGCAGCAACTAAGGCCGCTTCGTTCAAGACGTTTTCCAGATCCGCACCGGCAAAGCCTGGTGTTTGTTGGGCAACGACTTTCAAATCAACATCATCTGATAATGGTTTGTTGCGGGCATGGACACGGAGGATCGCTTCACGACCTTTCACGTCTGGACGACCAACCAAAATCTGACGGTCAAAACGACCTGGACGCAGCAACGCTGGATCTAGAACATCCGAACGGTTCGTTGCGGCAATGACGATCACGCCTTCATTCCCATCAAAACCATCCATCTCAACCAATAATTGGTTCAATGTTTGTTCCCGTTCATCATGCCCGCCACCCATACCGGCACCACGTTGGCGACCGACGGCATCGATTTCATCGATAAAGATGATGGCTGGTGCATTTTTCTTCGCTGTTTCAAATAAGTCACGCACCCGGCTTGCACCGACACCGACAAACATTTCAACGAAATCTGAACCAGAGATCGAGTAAAACGGTACGCCAGCTTCACCAGCAACGGCTTTGGCTAGTAATGTTTTCCCGGTTCCTGGAGGCCCCTCAAGTAAGACACCTGCTGGGATACGAGCACCTAATTCAACGAAACGTCGAGGATCTTTCAAGAATTCCACGACTTCGACAAGCTCTTGTTTTTCTTCTTCTGCACCGGCTACGTCTGAAAAACGTACGCGATTGGCTTTTTTATCCGCTTCTTTGGCTTTTGATTTGCCAAAGTTCATCACACGGCCGCCACCGCCACCGCCGCCACCTTGTTGGCTCATCATCATGTAGAAGAAGAAAATGATGATCACAAGTGGTAAGAAGCTAACCAAAAGCGATAACCAAATGCCGCTGTTGGATTCTTCTTCGATCGTGGTTTTGACCCCTTCTGCCGAGGCCAAACTGGTGACTTCGCTTAGTGTGGAATCATTCGGTAAAATGATCGTTGAAAAGCGGGTCGAACTCGCCTGTGTATTACCTAAAACAGACAAGCTGTTGTCATTGCTGACGGTTTGTTCTTCATTGTATTCACCCACGATTCGATACACACCGTTAGCGGGTTGAACAGTAAACTGTTTGATCTTCCCGTCTTTCAGCTGCTCTGTAAACGTGGAGTACTCGATCGTTGGGGTCTGCTGATTGCCATTTCCAAAAATGAAATATACGACCATGACCATCGCCAACAAGACAAGTACATAATATAAGGTATTTTTTACCATACCGTTATTTTTCTTATTCATGCGTACCTCCCTGGCTATTTTGTTTTATCAATCCTGACCATTTAATTGTATCACAATTGATTTAGAACAGTCACTAATTTGACTGATAAACACTAGGTTTTAAGACGCCAACGTAAGGTAAGTTTCGATATTGCTCTGCATAGTCCAGTCCATATCCAACAACAAACTCATTTGGCACATCGAAGCCGACATAATCTGCATCGATCTCAACGACACGACCTTCTGGCTTATCTAATAACGTTACGATTTTCACTGATTTCGCTTTACGGTATTTGAATAGATCCACCAGATAAGCCAATGTGCGACCGCTGTCAATGATGTCTTCAACGATCAAGAGATCACGGCCCTCAACATTTGTATCTAAATCTTTGATGATCTTGACTTCCCCAGATGAAATCATGGCATTGCCATAACTTGAGACATCCATGAAGTCTAACTCCAAGTAACAATCCATCTCACGAACGATGTCTGCCATGAAAGGAACGGCACCTTTCAGCACACCTACGACTAGAGGATTTTTATCCGCATAAGCCGCCGTTAATTCTTGACCAAGTTCCACACAACGATTTTTGATTTCGTCACGGGAAATCAAAATTTTCTCAATATCTTTATCTAGCATAAAGTTCTCCTTCCAACTCTTACTCCTGGTATTTATAAAGAAGTATGTAGTGTATTTTATCAGTTTCTGGCGCAATACTCAAATAGGAAAATGTATGAGGTAGTAAGGCAATCACCTCTTTTTCAAGGTTTGTGACGACCCAACTTTTTTCTCGCACTTCATTAGGAATTTTTGAATCGATAAAAAAACGACTGATCTTTTTGGTCAGACCACGCGCCAAGCGGATTCGGTCTCCCGGCTGGCGCTTACGCACCACCAGCTCAGAGGAATAGTTTAGCGGTAAATCTTGGGAAAACTCTGACCAATTTGTGATTTTTTTGGGAATATGCTGTTCATTTATCGGGAAATACCCAATCCATTCCTTTTCAGAAAGATAGATCCCCTCCCCTAAAACCAGTCGCTGACTGACTTCTGTCAACGGCGCTGCAGGCTTTTGGGGAACAGTAACAGGTTCCAATAACAATTGGTCATAACTGCGCCGCAGCTGCCACTGTTTGTGCAACGCCAATTGCCATTGCCCTTTCTTTTCATCCAGCAAACGCAATACCTGCGGCAGCTGTTTTTGATTGAGGGGCTGCTTCGTAAAAGCCTCTGCTTGCTGTAAAAAACCCGCATAGAAAAAATAGCGTTGCGCTGGCGAAAATGTCGGCAGCTGCTGCAGATCGATCACTAAGCGAGCAGCTTGCTGTTGAACGAACGCAGACAACCATTGCTGCTGCTCTTGTTGGATCAGCTGATTGGCGAACTGTACTTCTTCAGAAAGCTGTTGAAAATGCGGCAGCAGCTGCGGATTTTCCACTTTTAAGGCTGGCACTACTTGCTGGCGTAGTCGGTTTCGCAAATACAGCGGTTCGTGATTGCTTTCGTCTTCAAAGTAGGGAATCTGCTGTGCTTGCGCATAGTCGTAAATCGCTGCCTTGCTGACAGTAAGCAGTGGACGCAACAAGATCCCTGTGTGAAAAGGCTGCTGCTGTTTCATCCCGCCAGCCGATCGCAAGCGACCTTCTCGCATCATCTTCATCAACATCGTTTCTACTTGGTCATCACTGTGGTGAGCAGTCAGCAAAACATCATAGCCTTCTTGAGACATGACGTCGGCAAAAAATGTATAGCGAAAGTTTCGAGCGCTAGCTTCTACGCCGGTTTCTGGCGGATTTTCCCAGCACCGTTCATAAAAAGGAATACCGCGTTCTTGGCAGTACTGCCGTAAAAAAGCCGCTTCCTTGGCAGATGCTGGACGCAATTGATGGTTCACATGTGCCACACCAAAACATGGCTCTTTTTGCATTTCAGGAAACAACTGACAAAAGCTCTGCAACAAGACCATCGAATCGACGCCCGTCGATACCGCCAGCAAAAAGCGGCGTTTTTTTTCAGGATCGATGGCAGTGAGTTGCCCTCGAACGGTTTGAATGACCATCGTTTGACCTCCTTCTCATTTGGTAATCCCACAAGAAAGAAAGCTGAAACAAAACGAACCAACAGTTTTGTTCCAGCTTTTTCCAACTTGCTATTCATGTTTAGTTACGGCGTCCGCCGCGGCCACCGCGTTTTCCTTCTGTATTTCGACGTAATGACGAAAGACGATCATCACTATCTTTTAGAAAAGAACTCATCAATGAATCGAAGTCTTGTTTATTTACATTCGTATTTTGATTGCGTGAAAAAGATTTTTTCGGATTTGGTCGATTGAATTCTTTTTTCGGGTATTCACGTTTTTCTTCCGGTTTATCTTCTGCTTTGCGGATCGATAGGCCGATTTTTCCATCGTTGCCGATTGCCGTAACAAGTACTGTCACTTCATCCCCAACAGACAACACGTCGTGAATGTCTTTGACGAATCCGTTTGATACTTCACTGATATGCACCAAACCAGTTTTCCCTTCACCAAGATCAATGAACGCACCAAAATTTGTAATACCAGACACTTTGCCCTTTAGTTTCGCTCCAACTTCGATTGACATATAAAAAATGTTCCTCCTAATTTTTACCCATTTAAAATAATTCAAACTACTGCGCTGAGTAGGTATGACATTGCTTAATCTTGTGACTCTGTGGATGATGATTCTTGTCCGCTTTGCGAAGAACGCTCATTGGTGTTTTGAGAATCCGTCCCGTCTGGCAAGACTGGATAGATTTTTTCGCCATCTTTTGAGTAGAAGAATCGGCTGCGGGCCAATTTTGCCACATACTCATCGTCTTGCAACAAGGCAACGTCTCGCTCCAGTGAAGCCACCTTTTGTTCTGCCTCTTTTTGTTCGGCGACTGTTTCCGTCTTATATTCCTTTAGCTTTTGCAGGCGCATTTGATCGTTGAACATTTGAATCCCTACGATCGCAAATATCGCTAATGCCGCCACGAAAAACGCCACCAGCCGACGTCGGCGAAACACGACTTGCCGCCGCTCTTTTTCAAACTTGGCAAATTGCTCTTTCGCATAATCGGTCTGCAATAGTTCTATTTTTTTATTTGATTCTTTTGCCACCTGAACTCGCTCCCGTCGCTGTCTTTGTTTTTTACATTATACCAACATCCGCAAAGCTTGTCTAACTGAAAATGCCGTAAAAATCAAGCATTTTCTGAGATTCTTTCCTCTGAAACGATCTCATACATTTTTGCAGCGTCTTCTTTTTTCGTCGATTCATGCAATTCATTGACTTTTACTTCCAAGACCTTATTCCCGAATTGAATGCGCATGGTATCGCCTACTTTGACGTCACTGCTTGACTTGGCTAATTTGCCGTTGATCTGAATGCGTCCCTTGTCTGCCACTTCTTTGGCCACAGAGCGACGCTTGATGATGCGGGAGATTTTAAGAAATTTATCTAATCTCATGTTTTTCACCTCTTCTTAATAGTTTCTTTCCAAATGGAACTAACAGCCATTCGCGAATCGTTAACAATTTGATTTTGATCGCTGCCCCGATAAAGGCTGCGCCTCCCAGACCGACACCGCCTAGGCAAAAAAGCAGTGCCTGTAGTCGATGGGTCAAAGGACCATTCAATAAGATCGCAACGAAGCTATAATATAAGAATAGCACGCTTGCCATGATCCCTAAACAAATAAATAGTTTTTTTCCATAATTTCCTTCATGCCAAAAGTGATTGATGCTGCTTTGTGCTCGACGCTGTTCGGAAACCACAAAACAGTATAAGGTCGCGCCCAACCCCAACAGTGTACTGATACTCGCTCCTGCAGTCCCATACGAAGCAGTCAGCGGCCACATCGATAGACATTTGATCAAAAGACCGATCCCCGCAGCCAGCAAGCCGAAGGTATAGGTATTGCGACTTTGTTGAATGCTTTGATAGGCTTGGATCGTCGCCATCAGAGCGATAGAAAAGACAAACAATACCAGCGCCGCATTGCCAGAACCGTCTTTGAATAAGGCAAAGTTAATATAAGGCAGCAAAATCGCTAAGCCCACGGCGGAAGCCGAAGCAATCCCGATCGTCAGGCGCAAATACATTTTTGCCGACTTTTCAAACAGCTGCTGATTTTTTACCGTCAAATACTTGGTCAACGTTGGCAAAAACGTCGAGCTTAACGCCATCGCCACCACAAGACCTAGTTGGACGAGGGGTTGTCCGCGATCATAGATCCCTTTTGAAATTCGGGCTGCTTGTGCCGTCAGCCCCCCCGCTTCTAGCGCATTGGTCAATAAAAACGAATCCGCTAACTGGAACAAGATCAAATAGCCGCTATAAATCGTCAACAGACCGCCTTCTAAGAAGAACCGTTTCTTCAACGAGGCGGATAAACCAGCGGGATTTTCTCCTGTACTGGTGACTGGTTTATGCCATAGCGATAGGCGTTTGCCGTTGATTTGTCGGCTATAATAACTTAAGATCCACCACGCCGCAAGGCCCCCGACTAAGGCACCCATCATGGCGACAGTCCCCGTTTGATAAATCGTCCAGCCCAATTGCTGGAAAGCTGCCGCAGCACCTAAAATCACACCAACTCTAAGCAGCTGCTCTACGACTTGGGAAACTGCTGTCGGCACCATTTGCAAATTTCCCTGAAACATTCCTCGATAAAAGGTCAAAGGCGGGACAAATAAGAAGGTAAAAGAAACGACTCGAATCAAGCCCGCCAGTTGGTGGTCCCCCATCACTTGTGCGATCGGACCAGCAAATAAAAAGGTCACCGCCCATAAACCGATCGCAGACCAAAGCACGAAAGGCGTCAACGCTTGCAGCCGTTCCTTGCTTTTCAAAGGATCGGGTTCTTCAGCGACGATGCGGGAGATAAACTGTGGCAACCCTGACAACGCTAACGTCATCGCCAATCCATAAATCGGATAGACTTGTTGATACACATAAAACCCTTCGTCCCCTACCAGGTTCTGAAAAGGGACCCGATAAACGGCACTTAAGATTTTTGCGATAAAGGAAGCGATCGTTAAAATAAACGCCCCTTCCATCGTACGCTTCAATTGTGATTTCGGCATCCCTCTGGTTCCTTTCTAGCCTTGGCTGGCGTATTTTTGTTCCCGTAACGCTTTGACAAAATCTTGGATTTCTAATAGCCAGGTGCTTTCCTTCATCACTGGCGGAATCTGTAATTTGATGGTCATTTGCTCATGATCAACACCCATCGTGGCTTTTAATTTAGTAGCTTTCAATGCTTCAAACAGCTGCTCCACCGAATAATTTTTCGTGCCGACTTTACTCAAAATAAACGACACCGTCTGCTGCTGCTTACGGATAGTTTCTAACAAGGCACGATCGCCGTTCATCTTGATCTCGCCCACCGTTAAGAGATGCGCCACTTCTACAGGGTATTCACCGAAACGGTCTAACAGATCATCTTGAAGTTCATCAACTGCTTCTTGGGATTCCAGCTCACGAATTCGTTTGTAGATCTCGATTTTTTGCCGTTCGTCTTCAATATACGAAGTCGGTAAGTAGGCATCGATCCCCAGATCGATCTCGACGGTCGTTTTTTCTGTTTGGGTATTTTTCCCTTGTTTCCGAGTGACTGCTTCAGACAGCATTTGCGAGTACATGTCAAACCCGACTGCATCGATAAAGCCGTGCTGCTGCGCCCCCAATAGATTACCCGCTCCACGAATCGAAAGATCTCGCATCGCGATTTTGAAACCTGACCCCAACTCGGTAAAGTCCTTAATGGCTTGCAGCCGTTTTTCACTGACTTCATTCAACACTTTTTGCTGTTCGTACATGAAATACGCATAGGCGACCCGATTGCTCCGACCGACACGGCCGCGCAGCTGATACAACGTCGAAAGCCCCATGTAATCGGCATTTTCCACAAACAACGTATTGGCATTGGGAATATCCACACCGGTTTCAATGATCGTCGTCGTCACCAACACATCGTATTGCCCTTCAATAAAGTCAAACAGGGTATTTTCCAATTGAATCTCGGTCATTTGCCCGTGGGCATACGCGATTCGTGCGTCTGGCACTAACGCCTGCAGTTCTTCGACTTTTCGCTCGATCGTATCGACACGATTATAGAGATAAAACACTTGACCTCCCCGTGCCATCTCCCGTTGGATCGCTTCTCGCACTGCTCCTGGATTCATCTCCATCACATAGGTTTGGATCGGGTAACGATTTTCTGGTGGTGTTTCGATCACAGATAGGTCCCGTACCCCCAGCATCGACATATGCAATGTTCGTGGGATCGGCGTTGCCGTCAACGTCAACACATCGACTTGCGAACGCAGTTGTTTCAAGCGCTCTTTGTGTTTGACCCCAAACCGTTGTTCTTCATCGATCACCAACAAGCCCAAATCAGCAAACTCGACATCTTTTGACAATAATCGGTGGGTCCCCACCAAAATATCGACTTGCCCTTTGCGCACTTGCTCGATCGTTTCATTCTGCTGTTTTTTCGTCCGAAAACGACTCAGTACCCCAACATTGACGGGGAATCCTTCAAAACGATCGACCATCGTTTCATAGTGCTGCTGCGCCAAGATCGTTGTCGGTACTAAGAAAGCCACTTGTTTGCTTTCTTTGATCGCTTTAAAAGCAGCCCGCAGCGCCACTTCTGTTTTCCCAAAACCAACATCCCCGACTAACAAACGGTCCATCGGCTTTTCTTTTTCCATATCCCGCTTGATCTCTGCCGTGCTGCGCAGCTGATCATCGGTTTCCGAATACGGAAAGGCATCTTCAAACTCTTTTTGATAGGCATCGTCTGGTTGAAAGGCATAGCCTTTTTCTGATTCGCGTTTGGCATACAATAAAATCAAATCATCTGCAATGTCTTCAATTTTAGCCGTCACTTTGCGCTTGGTCTTCGCCCACTCGCTGCCACCTAATTTATTGATTTTCGGTGTTTTCGATTCGGAAGCCACATATTTTTGAATCAAATTCAATTGGGTGACTGGAATAAAGAGCTTGTCTTCGTTTTGGTACAAGATCGTCATGTAATCTTGGTGGACGCCATCGACTTCTAAGGTTTCCATGCCGATGTACTTCCCAATCCCATGATTCGCATGGACGACATAATCGCCCGCTTTTAACTCATTGTAGCTTTTGAGCCGTTCCGCATTGGTGACATTTTGCCTGCGGGCTCTTTTTTTGTTCATCTTTTGGAAAATTTCTTTTTCCGTAACCACCACTAGCTTGTCTTGCGGCATTTCAAAGCCGCTTTGCAAACGTTCCACCACGATTTGGGTGCGTCCTGTAAACAGGCGGTCTTGTTGCGTCTGCACGGCATAGATATCATGATCTCGCAGATCTTGCTCTAACTTCTTGGCCCGCTCTTGGTCACTGACCAGAAAAATCACCGTCTGCTGCTGCTTCTCCCAGCGATCGATTTCAACTTTCAAGAGACCCATTTGGCTGAAAAACTGCTGCATCGGCCGGTATTGGAATTGATGGATCGCTTGGAAGCGAATGTTCCCCATTCCTTTTTGGAATAAAGAAAAGAAGCTGGTCACAAAGGTTTCTTTTTGCAGCAGCTGATGGACATCGATCCCGAATTGCTGTTCAGAAAAGACCCGCAGCTCCGCTAATTTTTGGGTATGCCACTCCGCCTCTTCCCGTTCGATCTCACGATTGGTCTCCATGATCCGAGCATAATCATCGATCATCAAAAAGGCATCTTCAGAAAAATAATCTAAGACACTCGTTTGCTGACGATACAGTAAATCCGTGTAATAACGGGCACTTTCACCAGGAATCCCCGCTTGCCATTGAGAAGCCAACTGGCCAAAATAATCTTCTAAAAAGGCGCGATCGGTTGCTTCTTTGGTGACTGCCAACCGTTTGTTCAATAATTCTTGCAGCTGCTTTTGCCCCGCAGCTAAATCTTCCGCTGAGAAAACCAATTCGGTAGTGGGTAAAATAGCCACTTGCTGCAGCGTTTCCACTGAGCGTTGCGTTTCCACGTTGAAAGAACGCATCGAGTCGATTTCTACATCGAATAACTCGATCCGTACGGGATATTCGGCGTTTAATGGATAAATATCGAGGATGCTCCCACGAATACTGAATTCGCCAGGTTTGCCAATCATTGACTGACGTTCGTAACCCATCAAGATCAATTGTTGCGGCAAACGCTCTAAATCGATCTCATCGCCGATCTGCCATTGAAATTGATTGGCTAACCAGGTTTTCTTTTCAGGCAAATACTTTCGCAAAGCCGCCACCGGCAACACATAGATCCCCGTTTTCCCTTGAGAAACAGCATTCAGCGCTGCCACGCGTTCTTCTCTGGCTTCTGGTGAAGAAAAAGCCATTTCGGCTGACAACACTTCATCCACTGGAAAAACGTAGACATCTTCCGTCACATTGCGCAGATCTTCGGCTAGTTGATTTGTATAATAGAGATTAGGTGTCACGACGATCACTTGTTTTTGAAATGCCTGATACACACCAGTGATCGCTAATGTTTTTGCCGATCCAGCTAGACCGGTCAGTAATTGCCGGGGGGCTTGTTCACGTAAACCTGTATGCCAAGCCGCCACTGTCGGCACTTTATTTATTAATTCAATTAAATCCATCTCGGCCCTCCTTAGTTAAATCGATTCATTGTGGCAAGAAAGTCGCCGTTGGTCAAGTAATCACTACTTGCCTCGACCGCTTTATCAATACTTTGTAAAACGATGGGCAGATCGTCTTTTGCAAAAGGACTCAGGACATGATTGACCACGGTTTGTCCTGGACGTGGACGATCGATCCCGATTTTGATACGGTCAAAGACTGTTGAATCCAAATGAGCGATCAAACTCTTGATTCCATTGTGGCCACCTGCACTGCCTTTTTGGCGCAAACGAATTTTCCCTAACGCTAAATCGAGGTCATCATAGACCACCACTAGTTCTTCTTGGTAGATGCCAAAATAGGTCATCAACGGGCCTACCGCACGACCGGATTCATTCATGAAGGTTTGTGGTTTGACCAAAAGGATTTTTTCACCCTTCAAGAAAAACTCTGCCACCTCTGCTTCAAAAGCCGACTTTTTAAAGGTTGCTTGGTACTTTTGTGCCAACGCATCCACTACCATAAAGCCAACATTATGTTTGGTTTTTTCATATTTTTTGCCAGGATTTCCCAAGCCTACAATCATTTTCATTTTTTATTTACGCTCCATTATTTCTAGTTTCAAGCTGATTCTTCATCTATTTTATCGGTTTTCTTATCCAAACACAAAATACTGGGCACACAAATGCGCCCAGTTCTTTTGCTTAGGTAATTATAACACGAAATGGACTGTTATGGTGGCACCCTCTTGCTCAGTTTTTATCTTTCTTAACGAATCTTAATAAAACCTTGATATATCTCCTTTTTGACGTAATAACAAAGAAAGCATTTACAATTGAAACAGCGATATTTTGTGTAATATTGTTGTGCAAATCACATGACAAACATACTTGAAAATGGTAGGATGATAGCGAGTAAAACAATTATGCGGAAGGAATGATACACAGATGACTGCAAAAACGAACAAAAAAGATCACCAAAAGGTAATTCTTGTTGGAGACGGTGCGGTTGGTTCTAGTTACGCGTTTGCGCTGGTGACCCAAAACATTGCGCAAGAAGTCGGAATCATTGATATAAATACAGCAAAAACAGAAGGCGACGCAATTGACTTGTCCCATGCTTTGGCATTTACTTCCCCTAAAAAAATCTATGCCGCTTCTTATGAAGATGCACATGATGCTGATTTAGTCGTTATTACTGCTGGTGCGCCTCAAAAACCAGGCGAAACCCGTTTAGACTTAGTTCATAAAAACTTGAAAATCAACCGTGAAGTAGTTACCCAAATCGTTGATTCAGGCTTTAACGGAATTTTCTTAGTTGCAGCAAACCCAGTCGATATTTTGACTTATTCTACTTGGAAATTCTCAGGCTTCCCGAAAGAACGCGTTATCGGTTCAGGTACCTCATTAGACTCTGCCCGTTTCCGTCAAGCATTGGCTGAATTGGTCGATGTCGATGCCCGTAACGTCCATGCCTATATCTTAGGGGAACACGGCGATTCAGAATTCCCTGTTTGGTCTCATGCCAACGTAGCTGGCCTACAAATCTATGAATGGGTCAAAAACAACCCAGACATCGATGAAGAAGCAATGGTCAACATTTTCTTCAGTGTTCGTGATGCAGCCTACACCATCATCGAGAAAAAAGGTGCGACCTTCTACGGGATCGCGGTAGCCTTAGCACGGATCACTCGTGCGATCTTAGACGATGAAAATGCTGTTCTCCCATTATCTGTGTACATGAACGGCGAATACGGCTTAAACGACTTGTACATCGGTGCGCCTGCAGTCATCAATGCCCAAGGGATTCAAAAAGTAATTGAGATCCCATTAACAGATGGTGAAAAAGACCGGATGGCCGCTTCGGCAAAACAATTAAAAGATATTCTTGATGAAGCTTTTGCAAAATTAGATGCGGAAGACAATCAATAATTTCTTTTCCCTCGTGTTAAATAGTCAATTTTAGTTAGTCAATTATGCGACTGAACGAATCCTCCAGCTCACTCTTTTTCAGAATCCTTTGATCAAGATGGCTTGCTGCCGATTCGTTCAGTTTTTTTATCGTAAGAAATGCGTTTCTACAGCTTGCCTAAAGATAGTTTAAGAATTTTCTATTTTTCATGGAAGTTTCATTTGCCATATTCGCTTTCCCGTGGGAATATGGTATGATTTAAGCGTTATTATCTATTATGCCATTAGAAAAAAGGAGTAGTTGAATGACTCGTTCAAACAAACATACTGACGCCAAGAATAATACGAAGAAAATTGTTCTGATCGTTGTGGCTGCTTTACTCGTCGTGATCGCTGGCGGCTATACCTACCGAAGTACATATTATGCAAACCGTTTTCTACCAAAGACTGAAATCGATGGGATCGACATCAGCAACAAAACCGTTGCCGAGGCCAACGACCTGCTGCATGATCGCTATTCACAAGAAGACTTTACCATCAAAGATGGTGATAGCGAATGGAAAACAGTCAACCTTGCTCAATTTGGTTTGCAGACGGATTTCACCGATGAGCTGCAATCTTTAAAAGATGAACAAAATCAGTGGAGCTGGGGAATGGCTTACGTTTCGGCTGCCGAAGAAAAGAAGCTAGACAATCTCTCAGTAGACCAAGACACCTTGACTAGCGAGACCAACACGATCCAAAAAGAACTCGAAACCTTAAATGAAGATCGTACCAAATCGGCTGATGCCACGTTGGAAAAAGGCGAAGACGGCTTTTCTATCAAACCAGAAGTTGACGGCGATGCCATCGATGTTGACAAAGCAGTGGCAGACTTGCAAGAAGCCATCGTCAGCGGCGAAAAGGAATTGAATCTCGTTGATTATGTCACAAAACCAAGTGTGACCGCCGATGATCCAGACTTAACGAAAGAAATGGATTCGTTGAATAAAATCGCCAAAGTAACCGGCAATTATACGATCAACGGAAATACGTTTCAAATCCCAAGAGAAACGATCATGGATTGGCTCTCTTATAAAGACGGCAACACAACGATCGACGAAGACAAAGTACGAAGCTATGTCACATCGATCGGCGAACAATACAATACTAGCACCAATTCTTCGACCTTCCAAAGTACCAAGCAAGGTGAAGTGACAGTCCCAGCTGGTACTCTTAGCTGGACGATCCAAACCGATGCGGAAACAGAAGCATTGATCGAGGCGTTAAAAGCAGGCGAAGACTTCACCCGCACACCGATCGCTCAAGGAAGCACCGATGCAGGCAGCCCGCTGTTTGGCAACACCTATATCGAAGTTGATCTAAAAAACCAACATATGTGGTATTACAAAGATGGCGAGTTAGTGTTGGATACGAAAATTATCTCTGGGAAACCAGCCACACCAACACCAACTGGCGTCTTCTATGTCTGGAACAAAGAAGAAGATGCAACCTTGACTGGTGAAGATTATGCGTCCCCTGTTGATTACTGGATGCCCATCGATTGGACCGGTGTCGGTATCCATGATTCTGATTGGCAGACGGAATACGGTGGCGATCTTTGGAAAACCCGTGGTTCTCACGGCTGTATCAATACTCCGCCAGGCGTGATGAAAGAATTGTACAGCAAAGCCGAAGTCGGTACACCCGTGATCGTGATTTAATCAAAAAAAGAATCAAACCTTTTTATAGACGAACCAAAAGCTGCAAAAGAAAGATCTTTTGCGGCTTTTTTGTTGTCTCCCAAATGTTCCTATTTACAAAGATCTCTTTAATTAATATACTTAATTAATCACTTCAATTAATAAGGAGAATCATTTTGGAAAAAGTCGTTTTTATTGATCGTTCTACTTTGGCTGGAAGTCTGATCAAAATTTTCGCCCGCAACATCCAATTGTTGTCCGAGGATCAAATCAGCGTAACTGTTGTGACACCAGAACGTCTGGCGAATTATCGTTTTGCGCAAGAAAAACTCGTTTTGGTCGATCCCTTGCTTTCTTTAACAGATCCGATGATCAAGCAGGCCATCCCACCACGCATCAAGCGCCTTTCGTTTCCCGTCAATCATTACAGCGGGATGAATACTGAAGCCATTCTAGAATTGATCCAACAAGCATAACCTAAAAAGGCGGACGGAAACCAATGGTTTCTGCCGCCTTTTCTCATGCCACTTCCCCTTTGTTAGACAATCGCTTCTTCTTGTTCTAACAAAGTAACTTGCTCTCCTTTGTCTTGCAGTGCAGCAACGTGCATCGTGCCCCACTGGCAAAGAGTATCCAATAAGCCGCCTAAGGTTTCTCCATATTCACTCAAGGAATACTCAACTTTAGGTGGTACTTGATTATAGGACTTGCGAGTAACGATGTCAGATTCTTCTAATTCCCGCAATTGCTGGGTCAACATTTTTTGACTGATGCCAGGGATCTTCCGCCGTAAATCACTGGGACGTAATGCCCCATGGCGCAAATTACAAAGAATGATTGGTTTCCACTTCCCGCCGATGACATCCATGGTTGCTTCAACACCGATATTATAAATTTTTTCTGCCATTTTTTTCACCTCATTACGCTTGATATCACACAAAGGTTACCAAAAGGTGGGTATCAAACAAAAAAGTACGTACTATACAGTATTACCACCTCATTATATGATAATACCAGAAAAAAATAAAGGAGATGTTTTTATGATCGAAAAATTATCAGATACCGTCACCCTGAACAACGGCAGCGAAATCCCCGGGTTGGGGTTAGGTGTCTTTCAAATCCCTGAAGCTGACACAGCAGAGGTCGTGAAGCAAGCGATTATCAATGGCTATCGCTTGATTGATACAGCAGCGATTTACGGCAATGAAACAGGAACAGGGGCAGGAATCAAACAAGGCTTACAAGAAACGGGGTTGGCTCGTGAAGAACTCTTTGTCACTTCCAAACTTTGGAACGATCATTTAACTTATGATGAAACGATCCACGCCTTCAATGAAAGTCTGGCCCGCTTAAACCTCGAGTATCTCGACTTGTACTTGATCCATTGGCCAGGAAATCAAGCATTTCAAGAGTCCTGGCGTGCCTTGGAAGACCTCTATGCGGCAGGAAAAATCAAAGCGATCGGGGTCAGCAACTTCCAGATCCATCATCTGGAGCAATTATTGGC
Organism: Enterococcus sp. DIV1368d; assembly: GCF_050542975.1. NCBI lineage: Bacteria > Bacillati > Bacillota > Bacilli > Lactobacillales > Enterococcaceae > Enterococcus > Enterococcus sp. DIV1368d. The sequence goes on from NZ_CP172939.1 coordinate 3,319,569, forward strand.
CATTGCTAAGGTCGTTCCTGTTATCAATCAGATCGAGCTGCACCCCAAACTGACGCAACAAGACCTGCGGGCTTTTTGTGGCGAAAAAGCAATTGCGATCCAAGCTTGGTCGCCATTGATGCAAGGCAAACTGCTGAAAGATGACACCGTCTTGGCGATCGCCGACGCGCAGCAAAAATCAGCGGCACAAGTGCTTTTACGCTGGGCTATTCAACAAGGGATCTTAGTCAATGTCAAATCGACACACCCCGAGCGAATGATCGCTAATGCAGCGATTTTTGATTTCCATTTATCAGAAGCTGACATAGCCCGCTTGAACGCATTAAATGAAGACTTGCGAGTGGGTCCAGATCCAGACACATTCGATTTTCATTAACCAAACGATATACTAAACAAAACCTTAGGAGGAAGTATAGTGACAAACACAAACACAGGCTTTTCAATGGTTAACCACGTGGGAATCACCGTCAGCAATCTCGAACGTTCCATCCAATTTTATGAAGCATTAACGGGAAAGAAAATCGCCAATCAAGATACGATTGGCGGCAAACGCATGGCGCAAACGCAAGGATTAGCAGATACACTGATCAAATATGCCAATCTTCATTTAGACAATCTCAACATTGATCTTTTAGAATACGTCGAACCAAGATCCAACAAAGCTAGCTATTCCAATGAGCAAATCAGCGCGATGCATCTTTGTTTTGAAGTCGAAAATATTGATGAAGCCGTTGCTCGTCTAAAAGCCATTGGCGTTGAGCCTGACGGCACCCCCATCGTTTTTGAAGCACAAGACGGTTTGAAAAGCGGCTTTGGGACAGGCGTCGCCTACTTTACAGATCCAGACGGCACCAATCTTGAATTGATTGCACCAAAAGGCCCTTTTCAACGGGGATAAAAAAATGGATGGCGCTGCAAATCGCCATCCGTTTTTTTTGCTAGAAGCACGTATTTTTCGATTGTTCCCCTTCATAGAAGCGTTCATAGCGGATACAATAAGTATGTACTCATCTTTAGCAGCTTCACTTACTTATCCAACAAATCGCACGTGAAAGGTAGTGATCTCGATCGATATTGGACTTTTGTTGTTGATTTTTACGGGTATTTTTTTCATCGTCTTCTGGTGCTTTTACCGAGAAGAACCCAATTATGTATTCGGCTTTCGCACCAAGCGCAGTACAGCCAGTGTCAGCAATTGGCGTTTTGCCCAGCAGTGGTTCTCCTTGTTAGCGATGCTCTTTCTAGGCGGGGTCGTTTTATTGCAGCGCAACGAGCTGATCGCAGAGGCTTTTTACCAAGTAGCCGTTTTTGGCAGCTATCTTCTAGCAGCGTTACTCGTAGAAACGGCACTGTATCTCAAAGATTCACGCACAAGCACCAAAAAGTAAGACAAAAAAGACATTCCAGCGAATGTCTTTTTTCTATTGTTTATTTTGATGATGGATCGTGATCCCCAACACCAAGGCTAAAATCCCTGAAACCACCCAGATAGTGCGGTGGAATAAGAAAATCCCTAGCAAGCTGCTTAAGACTGCACCAAAAAAGAAGCCGCCGATGATCAAGGAAATAGAAATAATCTTAGGTGTCACTGATCGGTCCTTTTTAAACCAGCGCATGTACACATAATCAGCCAGTGAACGTAAGTTGCCGGTGGTCATCGTGGTGGCATAGGGCATCCCTGCCAATCGACGATAGGCGGCATATTGAATCGCTGCAAAAAAAGATAACCCCGAATCGATCATGACATTGGGTAATGATCGAGCAAAAAAGCCCAGAACCAAAATACCGATCGCTTCAAAGATTAATGCGGCATTTTGCCAAACGATCCAGCCCCCTGTCGGAAAATGATGCTGCAGATAATTCGTCACTACGATCCCCACTAAAAACATGAAGATTGGTGGCAGATATCGAAAGGCTTGTTCAAACTGCCCCGTTGAAAGATTGATCCCTAACAAAATGACATTCCCCGACTGCATACTTGCAAACACTTCCCCGTGAAACAAGTAGGTATACGCATCTAAAAAACCGCCCGCCATAGCAAGAAGAATCCCCACCGGTAAACTTTCATGCACGACAAACTCCGATTTGCTTTTGACACTGCTCAAACTTTTTTCCATTGGTTTCGCCTCTTGTTTTTATACTTTCTGACAGCTTACTGCTTAAAAAACGCCGACAACTCATTATGTTTTGCGGCGTTTAGGTGACTTTTTCGATAGCTGACAAATCAACCACCCCAAAAGAACGGCGGTCAGTGCTCCCGCTGAATCCAGCATGACATCTTGAAAAAGCGGCGTCCGTCCTCCCGTCAGCATTTGATGGTATTCATCGATCCCAGCGTAGCCGGTGGCTGCCAACCAAGCAAAAAAAGCGGCTAGCCAATACGGCTGTTTTCGAAAAACAAGCGTTAAGAACAAACTGCCACCTAGGACAAAATAGGTAAAGAAATGCGCACCTTTGCGAATGAAAAATTCCACAAATGAGAAATAGCCTTTTTCCGCAATACTGATCTCCGACCCAGCATAGGAAAAAGAGATCGTCTCCAACCAATCTTTCAATGGTTCGTTTTTTAAGATACGTGAAAGCAACCCGATTTGAGATTGCTGCTCATAGGTTTGTGAAGAGCTGATAAAGAGGATGACCATTACCGCAATTGCGATACAAAAGTAAAAGTTCGGTTCTTTCAGTAATTTTTTCATAGTTTTCACTCCTCATTTTCCTATCTTACCATTTTCATTTGGTGATGCAACTGTTTTTCCAGCAAACCGTGGAGACATTGCACACACAAAAAGAGTGCTTCCGTCAAGTTTAGAAGCACTCTTTCTTTTTAAAAATAGCCATCGGTATGAAAAGCCGTCACCCGTTTGGTTGTGAGATCTTTGGGCTTGTGACGTTCAGCTTCCTCAACGATTCTCAGGGCTGTTTTGCGTTTTTTTCTCCAGTAAATAATGACGAACCCATCTCGTAGCCTTCTACATAATGATTCAACCGCTCGACGACCTCTGCTGCCGCTTCTTGTGACGGCGTGATGATCAATAAAATATCAAACCCTGCAATGGTGCCGACAATTTCTGGCAGCTCCATTTCATCAAGATAATTAGCGATCACATCGGCGCCATTTTCAGCCGTATGAACGACAACTAAAAAGTCAATCTGCGTAATCTTTTTTAGATACTCATACATCGAAAACGCAATTCTGTCTTCTAGATCCTGCTCTTTGGATTCAAAGATTGAATAATACGGTCGCCCATTTTTGGCATACGTTTTAGCGATGTTCATTTCCCGCATGTCTCTAGAAATCGTGGCTTGGGTAGCTGAAACATTTTCTTTTTTTAATAAATTCATCAATTCTTCTTGAGACTCAATCCGATGTAGGACAAAAAGTTTTTTGATAATTGCTTGTCGCTCTTTTTTTTTCATTTACTTGATCCGCTCCTCTCAAGTCGCCTCGCTTACTGAAATAGTTGATCCGTCTCGTTCACTTCTTGAAACGCAGCTTACAAGAACAACATCGAGAAGATTAGAATGGCAAGATTGGAAATTCCGATAACCAGTAACGGTTTGCGCATAAAGCGAGTCCAAGTAGAATAGTTGACCCGAGCCAGCTCCAATCCGCCCATCACGACGCCAGAAGTTGGTGTGATCAAATTCACTAATCCGCAACCAGCAGTAAAGATCATGACCATGACGTTCGGATTGAGTCCGATGCTTTGCGCCAAGGCACCCATGATAGGGATCGATACATATGCCAGTCCTGAAGTCGATGGAATCAAGAACGATAAGAGCAGATACAAAATATAGGCGCCAATTACGAACAGGACAGGTGATAACCCTTCTAAAAGATGGGAAGCCCGATCCAAAATAAACAGATCCAAGTACGTCGTTTGCATAATGTAGGAAGCCCCCCGTGCCACAACGATGATCAAGACAACGGATAAAATGTCTTTGACCCCATCGATAAAGTTGGTCACGATTTCTTTTTCTGAGAATCCTTGAATCAACGCAATGATGATACTGACGTAGAAGAACCACATAGCCAAATCACCAAAATACCATTCACCAAAGCTGTTGCCGGTCAAAAAGGCGGTCCAACCGTCAAACACATGGATATCAAAGTCGCCCCAAGGAATCAAAGAAACCACCATGATCACAAAGGATAAGCCAAAAATCGTCAAAATCAGGCGATGCTTTTGCGTAAACGCCAAGGCTTCGTTCGTGTCTTTGACAAAATGCTCTTCCATTTCTTTTTGCTCTTGCAGCGATAAGATCGTGGAGCCTTTGTCGGCTTTAACTTTTTTGGCATAAGACATCACCACAAAGATACAATACGCGGTCGTGACTAGCCAAAGCAATGCGCCAACTACTAGGATCGTGCCATTATTCGGAGCAATATCGATGCTTCGTAAGGCATCCATTGCCACTCCCGTAGCAAAGGGGTTAACGGTGGAGCCGATCACACCAGCACCCGCCCCCAACATGACGGTTCCTGCTGCGACGATCGTATCAAAGCCCGATGCCACCATTGTGATTGCTAATAAGGAATAGAACGGAATCGTTTCTTCCGCCATTCCATAAGTTGAGCCACCAATTGAAAACAACACCATCAAAATCGGGATCAAAATCAACTCGTTGCCTTTGAGTTTTTTGACCAAATGCTGAATACCAGCTTCTAAAGCGCCTGTTCGTGTGACAATATTCAAAAAGCCACCCAAACAAAGAATAAACACACAGATCTCGATCGCATCACGAAATCCGTTAAAAGGCGCCATAAAGAAATCAGAAAACTTGGCACCGACGACTTGGCTGACCATCTCTTCTTGGCCTGCTGGTAATGAAGGTGCAAAGGGCTGACCGGCTAGTAGCCAAGAAGCGACCGTCAACGCAATAATGATCAGAAATAAGATACTGAAAGATGTCAGCGACTTTTTTTCTTTTTGCTTTTTTTTCATCTTCGTTCCTCCTCTATTGAATCAGTCTTAGGTGCAAATTGCCAACAGCTAGTCTGTCTGTGGTCAATTCGCAACATGGGAAAAATAATCTTTGTCATAAATAATGAGTTCTTTGTAACGATAATAAATCTTTCTTTTATGCACGAGCGCCTTGATGGTTTGACTGACCGTCTCTCGGGTCGTTCCACTGTATTTAGCAATATCATTGATAAAAACTGGAAAAGGAATGCGAATCTGCTCTCCTTGTGACTGTCCGTGCTCGATCATCAAGAGACCGATCGTATTGACGACTCTTGTCTGCGCGCTAGAGGTGACACAGTACTCCACTCGGCGTCTTTGCTTCTCCAACTGCTGGCTCATTTGCTGATTCAGCCACAGCAACTGACTTGTAGATGAAACAACCAGCGGTTCAAACAGCGACATCGCTGCAAACTGCACGACAATGTCTGTTGCAGCGAATGCCGATACATCATAGTTGTCTCTTTCAAACAAGCCAATCAAAGGAAATAACTGATCAGGCCCAACAAAATCTACATAACAATAGGAATCAGTTCCGTCGGTTTTTTCGATCCGTACGAGACCTTCGATCACGTGGAATATCCGATCTCTTACGTCGCCTTCATAAAAAAGCACTTGGCCTTTTTTGTACGTACGGCAGTAAATATGCTCCTTCAATCGCTGTTGATTTTCTTCTTCCAGCCATTGAAAGCTATTCGCTCTTGTTGACGGATCTTTTATTTGGTAGTCGATCATTTCTCTCACTCCAATGTTTTGGACTTGCTTTGCTACTTCGCTTATTTCCAGGTGATCTGTGTACCAGCGTCTTCAATTTCTGCCAGCTTATCTAAGGAAGTAATCACTGCCCGTTTCTCTGTGCCCATTTTGACAAAATTCAAAGCTGCTTGTACTTTCGGTAACATGCTTCCCGGTGAAAAATGCCCTTCATCGACATAGGTTTCCAATTCAGCGGCGGTCACATGATCCAACCACTGCTCATTTTCCTTGCCAAAGTTCAAAGCGATTTTTTCCACGCCCGTCAAAATGATCAGCTGATCCGCATCGACTAAACGAGCCAATTTTTCAGAAGCAAAATCTTTATCGATCACGGCTTCAACCCCCAGCCCATTATCTAACACGGGAATGCCCCCACCGCCTGCGCAAATAACGATCGTGTTTTGTTCAATCAGCGCCTTGATGCTGGCAACTTCTTGAATCGCTTGTGGTGCAGGACTGGCAACGACTTTCCGCCAACCACGACCAGCATCTTCCCGATAGATGGCATCTGTTGCCGCCATGGCTTCTTTGGCAGCTGTTTCCGTTAAGAAAGGACCGATCGGTTTGGTCGGATGGGCAAATGCTGGATCTTGCGCATCGACTGTAATTTCCGTAACCACTGTTACCACCGGCTTAGCCATTTGGGCTTCTTTCAACTGGATTCTCAGCTCATTTTGCAGCCAATAGCCAATACTGCCTTGCGTCATTGCCACGCAAGTATCTAAAGGCATCGCTGGGTTTTTGCTAGAATCACTGGCTTGTTGCTGCAAAACCAAATTTCCCACTTGAGGCCCATTCCCATGGGTAATGATCAAATGAACGTCTTTTTGGATCAGGGGAATTAAATACTCGACGGTCTGTTTAAGCCGTTCTTTTTGCCCTTTGGCACTAGCATCATCTGCTAGGATAGCGTTGCCGCCAAGGGCGACAACGATCGTTGGTTTCTTTTCACTCATCTGCTCACTGCTCCTTCTTACACTCTAGGAATAAAGAGATCGCCTAAGGTTACTGCCATGATTGCTTTGATCGAGTGCATTCGGTTTTCAGCCTCTTCAAATTGACGGCCCCAGTGACTGCGGAAAATGTCGTCTGTGATCTCCATTTCAGAAATGCCGAATTTTTCTTCGATCATTTTTCCATACGTCGTATTCGTATCATGGAACGCTGGCAAGCAGTGAAGCACGATCAAGCCATCGTCTTGTTTTCCAGTCGCCATTACCATTTCGCGGTTGATTTGGTAATCTTTCAACAGCTTCACCCGTTCTTCAAACTGGTCTTCTTCCCCCATTGAAACCCAAACATCGGTATACAGAACATCGGCATCTTTGACGCCTTTTTGAATATCGTCTGTTACCATCAGCTGACTGCCAGATTCTTTGGCAAATTTGTTGGCATAGTCTGTCACTTCTTCAGCTGGGAAAAGTTCTTTTGGTGCACAGATGCGAACATTGACACCTAAAATCGCCCCCGTCACTAACAAACTATTCGCCATATTGTTTCGGCCATCGCCCACATAGACTAACGTAATGTTTTCTAATGTACCGAAGTTTTCTTTGATCGTCATGAAGTCAGCGATCATTTGGGTTGGATGCCATTCATCGGTCAAGCCATTCCAAACAGGAACGCCAGAGAATTTGGCTAAATCTTCAACGACTTGTTGGCTGAACCCGCGGAACTCAATGCCATCAAACATACTGCCTAAAACTCTGGCGGTATCTTCAACGGATTCTTTTTTGCCCAGCTGGATATCATTCGCACCTAAAAATTCTGGATGGGCACCAAGATCGATGGCAGCCGTCGTAAATGCCGCCCGTGTCCGAGTCGACGTTTTTTCAAATAAGAGGGCGATGTTCTTGCCTTCCAAATAGCGATGAGAAATATTTTGCTTTTTCAACTGTTTCAAATAGATGGAAAAATCAATAAGGTATTCTAACTCGGCTTTCGTAAAATCTTTTTCTGCTAAGAAGCTTCTTCCTTTAAATACTTGTTTCATTAGTAATTCCTCCTCTAGATTAAATATCTTCTCTGATAAATGGCATGCTCATGCAGCGAGGGCCGCCACGGCCGCGAACCAATTCACTGCCGGAGATTTTATGCAATTTGATGCCGGCTTCAGTTAATTTTTGATTGGTGATCGTGTTACGGTCATAGACCACGACTTCGCCAGGTGCGATCGTCAAGGTATTGGAACCGTCATTCCATTGTTCCCGAGCTGCAGCGACCAAATCGTTCCCCCCACAGCGAATCAATTCCACTGCATCTAATTCTAAGTAGCGGCACAAAATGTTTTCTAACGTATCTTTTTCTTCTTTGATGGTTACGCCATCCCCGTCACGTGAGATTGAATAAACGGTCAGTTCTCCTTCAATTTCTGGATGGATCGTAAATTTGTCATAATCAACCATTGTAAATACCGTATCTAAATGCATGAATTTGCGTTCTTGACCAATATCAAAAGCTAAGACGTACTCAAAACTTGGTTCATGTTGGAACACATTACGAGCCAACTGTTCAATGGAAGTGGCATCTGTTCGTTGGGAGATCCCGATCGCTAACACTCGTTTTGACAGAACCAATTCATCGCCACCTTCAATTCGTGTTGGCTGATCACGGTCATAAAGCAAGTGCGGTGGCTGTTGTTGGAACATTGGATGATGAGCAAAAATGTATTTGCCATACAACGTTTCACGACGTCTTGTTTCTGAATACATGCGATTCAAGGAAACCCCGTTACCGATCGTCGCAAACGGATCGCGAGTGAAATACAAATTCGGCATTGGATCGATCAAAAACGGATACTGGTCATCCACAGCACCAGCTAGGCTTTGACTATGGGGCAATTTCAATTCATTTTTCGCTAGACCTGCCATCGTTTTATCGATGAATTGACGGTTATCTTCAAAAGATAAGAAATAATCGGTAATTTCAGCAATGATTTCTGGGCTTTGTAACGTTGTTTCTTCTAAATATTCCTTGATAAACTGCTCTTTGATTTCTTGACTAGTTAACACTTCTGCTGCTAAATCTTCTAAATACAACACCTCCACATTATTATTACGCAATACATCGGCAAATTGATCATGTTCAGCCCTTGCTTGTTCCAAAAAGGGAATATCATCAAATAACAAGCGATTTAAATGATCCGGAACGAGGTTTTCTAATTCTCGACCAGGGCGATGGAGCATGACTTGCTTCAAGCGGCCGATTTCTGAAAAAACATGAATAGCATTTGACATTTCTTTACATCCTCCTTTGTTTTGATTACGCCTACATAGTACAAGAATGTATGCGCTTACCAAGCGACGTATTTCGCCTTCATTATGCAAAGAATTTGTCATTATGCAATAAAGAGTGAATATCTTCTTGCGAGCGTTTTTTTACTCGTTGTTATTTTTTTTTATGTAATATTTATTCAGCAATTTTTAAATAAGAATTTGATGAGAATGAAAAAATGATCGATTTTGTTCTTTTCTTTAATTTTGACGTCCCCGACCAATGCAGGAAAAGTTTACGAAAGAAAAGAACTTTTTCAACCAACAGCTTTCCTTTTTGATTAAAAAAATCCGATGGTTGCGACTAAATGTGGCTATGCTATACTTAATAAGATCGTAGGAAAAGAAAGGGGTTTGATAGGAATGACCTATTCAATCAATTGGGATCTAGAAACAATTTTTCCAGGAGGCAGTGATTCTGTTCAATTAAAAGAACGCATGAGCCAGCTGGAAGAAGAAATCAAAACTTACCGTGAAAAAGTTGACGCTTGGGTACCAAACGCTACAGACAATGCGACAAAATTAGAGGAATTAATCGAACTTTCTGGCACAATCAATCAAGGATTTTCACAATGTGGCAGCTTTATCAATGCCTTGCTTTCAGCGAATGTCAACGACAGCAAAGCCAAAATCCTGACTGGCGACCTCTACGCAAAACTGCCAGCACTGCAAGCAGCACAAACCGTTTTCTCGAAAAAATTGACAGAAATTTCTGAGGATGATTGGACTGCGTTACTTACAGCGGAAAACTTAGCACCAATCGCCTTTCGTCTAAGCGAAATTCGTCGCGACGGCAAAGAATTGTTATCTGAAGCAGAAGAAACCATCATCAACACGTTAAATTTAGATGGCTTAAATGCTTGGAGCCAACATTATGATACGATCGTTGCCTCGATCGAAATTCCTTTCCTTCAAGAAGACGGCACGACGATCAACTTGTCCGCTGGTCAAGCCTTCAATAAAATGATGGGTGATCCAGATCCAGAAGTTCGTGCACGTTTATTTGACACTTGGGAAAAGACTTGGGCAGAAAAAGAAGACCTCTTTGCAGATACCTTGAACCATTTAGACGGCTTCCGCCTTTCTACCTTCAAGCTTCACGGGGTCACTGATTACTTGAAAGAACCATTAGAATACAATCGTCTGCAAAAAGCGACATTGGATGCTATGTGGGGCACGATCCAAAAGAACAAACAGCCGATCGTTGATTTCTTGACCCGCAAAGCCCAGCTTTTCGGCAAAGAAAAAATGGAATGGCAAGATCAAGATGCGCCGATCATCCTTGGGGACATGGAAGAAAGAACCTACACCTTTGATGAAGCAGCTGACTTTATTTTGACCAACTTCCGTAAGTTCAGTCCGAAAATGGCTGACTTTGCCCAAGTTGCTTTTGAAAAAAGCTGGATCGAAGCAGAAGATCGTCCTGGCAAACGTCCTGGCGGCTATTGCACCAGCTTGCCAGAAACCAAAGAGTCACGTATTTTCATGACCTACAGCAATTCAGTCAACGAAGTAGCGACGCTTGCCCATGAGTTAGGTCACGCGTTTCACAGCAGCGTTCTTTGGGAGCTACCAGAATTAAACCGCAACTATGCCATGAATGTTGCCGAAACAGCAAGTACCTTTGCTGAATTGATCGTTGCTGATGCAACCCTCAAAGAAGCGACAACGAAGGAAGAAAAAATCAATCTATTGGATGCCAAAATGCAAAATGCGATCGCGATGTTCATGAACATCCACGCACGCTTTATTTTTGAAAACAGCTTCTATCAAGCTCGTCAAAAGGGCTTGGTTTCAGCGGAACAAATTACGGAAATGATGACAGCGGCGCAAAAAGAAAGCTATGCGGATGGGTTAGCGACTTATCACCCGCATTTCTGGGCAGCCAAATTGCACTTCTTTATTGATGATGTGCCATTCTACAACTTCCCTTACACCTTTGGTTACCTCTTTAGCATGGGGATCTACGCGTATGCCAATGAAAAAGGGTCTAGCTTTGAAGAAGAATACATTGCTTTATTGCAAGATACTGCTTCAATGACGACGGAAGAACTGGCGCAAAAGCACCTTGGTGTTGATTTAACAAAACCAGACTTCTGGCAAGCAGGGATCGACATGGTCCTAAAAGATGTTGCCAGCTTTATGGAATTGACTGAAGACTATATCTAAAAGAAAAAACCCTCTTCCAACACGACGTTTGGAAGAGGGTTTTTCTATCAGGCATTCAATAAAGTTAAGCCAATCGTTAAGTAGCCTGCGTACAGACACCAAATCAAATAAGGAATAAACAAGTACATTGCTTTTTTGTCGATGCGAGCAAAGAGGATCATACAAATAATCACTGATAGGACTAACAAGACAATAATGACCGTTCCTGCCCAGTAAGCATTCCAGCCAAAGAAAACGATACTCCACAAGAAGTTTAGTACTTGCTGGATCGCAAAGAAGATATAGGCATTCTTTTTAAGCGCTGGATTGACTTTGGCTACGATCAACAGATACAACGCTGTTCCCATAAAGGCATACAAAATCGTCCAAACGATCCCAATGATCCCACCAGGAGGGGCTAAAAAGGGTTTTTCCATTTGCGCATACGTTCCAGCGATGTCTCCTGCAAACAAACTCGAGATGATTCCTGTTGCTTCGATGCCGATCACACAGACCAGCCAAATCAAAAATTTCATGTTCTCCACTCCTTCTTTTTTTCATGACTCTCTCATTTAATCGTACCATCGAATCGAAAAAAAGCAGAATAGAACGCTTAAAAAAAGAAACGCCCGTGTGGACGTTTCTTTCTTGTTCCTTTCAATTTATGCTGCTTGCTCCCCTTCTTGGGCTTCTTGCTTGACTAGGCCTGCATCATAAGAACGAGCGAATGGGAAGTAGATCAAAAAGGCAACCCCTGCACATAAGAACGCACAAACTGCGGCTTTCCAATCGCCTCCACTTCCAATGAATGCGCCGATGCCGATTGGAGAAGGCCATGGCATTTGGGCGATCATCGGTCGAATGATCTCCAATTCGATCGCAAAATAGGCAATCGATGCGGATGCCATCGGTGCTAAGAAAAAGGGAATCGCTAAGAAAGGATTATAAATCAAAGGAATCCCGAAAATCAACGGCTCGTTAATATTGAATAATGCTGGAATGATCGAAGCTTTTCCTAACACTCTCAATTGTTTTGATTTTGCCAGATAAACCAAGAATAAAGCAAGTCCTAATGTTGCCCCAGAACCGCCAACAGTCACATACGCATTGTTAAACTCGCCTGCTAATGCAAAGTTGGCGCCTTCGGCATTCGCTGTCAAATTTCCTAAGGTGATCGGTGTCAAGACAGAGAAAATGATATTTGCACCATGAATCCCTACTAACCATAATGCACTGACTAAAAAGTAAATCACCATCAACCCTAACCAACTGTTGGTCAAATTGGTAACAAACCCAAAAGGTACCGCAATGATTTGGAAAATATCCGTTCCTGCTGCAACTAATGCGCCATTGATGATAAGGACCGTGAAGGCCACAACAAAAGCGGGAATCAATGCTGTAAAGGCACGGGCAACACCTAATGGGACTTCTTCAGGCATTTTGATGACCCATTTTTTCGTTACACACAAGCGGTACAACTGAACAGCCAACACCGCCATGATAATACCGGTAAATATCCCGGTCGTTCCTAAACGCTCCACCCCGTCGCCACCGATCGCCCAGCCATTGATGATGGCATTTTCTTGATCGGTGATTCGTGACATGCTGCCATCCACGATCATCAATTGTGGGATCGACATGAAAAAGGCAAACATCGATAGTAACGCCCCACTCATAGGGGCAAGATCCAGCTCTTCTTCTTCCGCATAGATCTTGGTGTATTCATAGCCGAGGACGATACAAAAATATAAGGCCAAAAGTCCCATTGTCGTGCTGTTTGCCAGCATATACAAATCACTGACTCTGAAAAAAGTATTATTGAAGAAATCTTCTAAAAAGGTAAAGGTCTGCGGCAGCACATTGATAACTAAAAACATCGAGCCAACGATCGTAAAAGGAATCGAAGCCATCCCAGCAGCCATGATGGCACGTACGATTTTGAACTGTGCCACTTTTCCTAACGGACCCATGACAGCCGTTTCTAAGAGACTGAACAACTTGCTATTTGATTGTTCCATATTGTAACTACTTCCCTTCAATGAGTTTTTTGTATTCTTTGATATATCCGTAATACGTATCTTTTTTGCGGCGGATCTTATTGACACGTTGCAAACATAACGCAGCTAATGTCAATCCCACACCCAGCCAGAGCGCAAGAACCCCTCGATTGATCAGTGTATTATCAAGAAAAGGAAAAACGAATGAAAACAGAGGAGAAAAGAAACAAACGACGTATAAAAGGAGATTCATCGTCAGTTGACAAAGATAAAACAAGCACGTCCATCGTAGGTTTTCTGCTATTTGCTCTGAGTGGTTGCCATAAAGACGCACGTATTCTCCAATTGCCAAAATAGCCAAAACCAACAGCGACAGCGGAAGAATCAAGAGTAGGGCATTGCTGGCAATCGCAGCCAATAACCAATAAAGATTTGCAAAGAAAAACACTGCTAATACATACCTTAGAAATAAAAAGCGATTAAACCGAAAATTTTTTTCTGCCATTTTTTTCTGTTGTTCTTGATTGGTCATTTGTTCCCTTCCTTTCTACCGCTCTCGCTGGTATAACGCCAGCATTTCAATCGCCACTTCTCGTAAAGTCATCGTTGTCATCAAGTGATCTTGTGCATGGACCATGATGATCTCCATGTCGATTTTTTCACCGCTGGCGTATTCTTGTAATAAGCCAGTCTGTGCCTTATGGGCCTCTACTAACGCTTCATTTGCTTGATCCAGTTTTGCTTGTGCTGTATCAAAAGTCCCTTGGCGCATCGCTTGAAAGGCTTCATGAACGATCGTCCGGGCATCCCCGCTGCTAAGAATGATTTGAAAAGCGGTCTCTTGTAATTTTTCTGATTCCATTGTTCTTTCTCCCTTACATGTGCTATATATGTGCTTCTAGGTGATACCCAATAAAACATTTCATAAAATGTTCAAAATCACCACTTGCTATGAGTGCATCTCTAAATGACTCATTTTCAATAATGGGTACTAACAGTTGACTGATTTTATTCAATTCCACTTGCCCCAATCGATCTGGAGAAAGCAAGAAAATCAGCTGGATCTGGTCATGCTCGTCATCCCATTTTATGCCATTTTTCACAATAGCAACGGCGGCATACGCATCATTGGTAATTGGTTCAATGGGGTGTGCCACCGCCAAATGATCAGAAAAAGCGACTGAACTATAGGCTTCCCGCAAAGCAAGCTGCTTACCTAGCGCTTCTTTCACTGAGCGTTTTTCCAAGTCTTCAATTTTTGTCAGCAACTGATCCATAACAGTCGCTTTGTCAGTCTCTTCCTCTATCCGCAGAAAAAGTTCTGAGTGAAAGCTGGTCTCAATCAATTCCCGCTCTTTGTCAGATAAAGATTTCGGCTGTTGTTTCAGTATGCTGCCATACTGTTTTTTGATTTTATATTGCTGCAACTGGCGATTGATTTTTTGGATATCTTTTTTATCTAAAAAGACACTGACGGTGACGATGGGGATATTTAAAACCACATCTGGTACTTTGATGGACGAGATGATCAAATCGATCCCTGCTAGTTTTTGTTCACTGATTTCGTAATAACTGATCATATCTTCAATCACGATTTTTGAACCAAGTTCGTGTTCCAAACGATTTTTTAACATTTGCGAACTACCGATTCCTGTTGCACAGATCACTAAGACCTTGGCTTTTTGTTGATTCGCTAAGCGTTCCATCGCAGCAGTTAAATGGATCGTCAAGTAGGCGAGCTCTCCTTCGGTCACTTTATAGGAGGCAAAGAAGGGAACATCAGAAAAATGCCGAATCGTTAGCTGAAAAAAGTCACTGTAATCTTTTTTGATGGTCTCTAACAAAGGATTTTCCATACTCGTACCGTTATTCAATCGTTGCAATAAGGGGGTGATATGCATCATCAGCCCTTCTATCAACAATGGATCTTCGGCTAAGCAAAAGCCGGTTTCTTGATCGATTTTATGCAAAACAGCTAAGAGCTGCTGTTTGACCTCGTTGTCATCTAAATCGATTTGTTCACGGATAGTTTCGGAAACTAGTTTGTTTTTTAAGTGAATGGCGATATAAAAAGCCTCTTCTGGCGGCAAAGCAATGCCCATCTGTTGGCGGATCTTCTCAACGATCTCTATAGCCGACTGGTATTCTGCTTCTTGTTCCAATTCAGGATCCTGCGGATGCAGCTGGATCTCAAAGCCCGCCTGCAGCCGTTTTATCGCTAAGCCTATATGCAGGACGATCGTATAGATCATAAAATCAGAGAGTTTCAAAAAGTATTTACGACAGGTGTCCAAAACGATGATCACGATTTCCTCGATCGCTATCCCCTCTAATAGATGTTTGTACATTGAGAATGCATACAGATTGTCTTGCAGGCGATTCATGAAAAAGTAATTCATGATGAAATGCCGCAGACTGTTTTCAGATCCTTCAACATAAATGCCTTGACTGGTTCGATGTTTCAACTCGATCGTATAAGGCTTTAATAATTGCTTGATTTCAACGATGTCGTTGGAAATCGTTGAACGAGAAACACATAGATCCGCCGCCAAGTCATCAACAAAAACAGGCTTTTGCCCAAATAACAATTGATTTAACACAAAATATTGGCGGTCATTGGCTTCATTGATCGTCGTAAGGTCGGCAGCTGTTGGTCTGGTGTTGGTTTTCTCTGTATAAAAACGATCAAAGGAACGCTGGTCGGTGATGTTCAGCCGATAGCCCTGCCCTTGCTTGGCACAAATTTGACCAACCTTATGGTTCTTCAGGATAAGGCCCAGACCTTGAACGTACTTACGAGCAGTCCGATCCGAGACCCCCAGTTGCTTTGCGATCTGTTTGCTGCTAGTGTATGTGTTGCGGTTTTGATAGAGCATCTTTAGCATGATGATTTCTTTTTTACTCAACATTATTCATCAACCTTTTTCATCAACCTATTTTCATCTAGCTACTTATTTGAACTGCTTTGAACTGCTATTTGATATTTTGTTCTACTACAGCAGCTAATTTTTCAATGCCCATTGGTATCGGTACATAGGCTTGGGGCGGAATATTTACGATGGGTCGCTGGTACTTGATGGCAGCTTTTTCAAGATTCGCAAAGTACATTTTGGTTTGCGGGCTGACTAAGTATAAGTCGTATTCATCTTTGGCGATCGTGGCTGCTCCTTGAGAGGCAGACGTTGCATCTAGTTCAATTTCTTTTCCTCGCTCTTTAAAATATTCCGTCGTTTTTTTGGCAATGACCGATGAAGACATACCGCCTGCACAGATGATTAATGCTTTTTTCATATAGTTTTCCTCCTTAACGATTACACTCAATTTCACTATCTATGTTCAGTAGCTGCTAAATGTTGGTGTAGAACTGATTTGAATAAAACAGTTGCTAACCTGATTTAGCATGGCAATGGGTTGATAATGCCATCATAATAGATAGCGCTTTCTTTTTGAACACAAGGTGTTTCCTTATCGATGCGGAAACAAACTAGATGCGTCTACTTGATTTTACAAGAATTCCCTTCAAAAAATGATCGAAAAAAAAGCTTTACTTGTCTTTTGTCCAAGTAAAGCTTTTTTAATCATACGCTCTTTGATTGTTCCTCTTCAAACTTCCGGCGTTCATTTTCTACATATTTGTATAGCGCCCCGTAGCGGCTGCGATAGCCTTTTTTCCATGGTTTCTCTTTGCCGCAAAAATGCAGCAGAACGGTATGTTCGATGACCCAATCCAAACTCCATTCCCCTAGGCTAATCGTCTCATACGTACGGTTTTTCCGTACATCATAGTTATAGAGCTGATCAGGAATCGCCAGCACCCGATCGCCATATAACCCATTCAAAATGTCTTGATCTGGCAAAAAGAGGTTCAAATGATTTTTCTCAATGAACGCAGCGATCTCTGTTTCTTTGACCTCTTGCCGCAGCTGTTGCACGTTCATCAGCAAAACGCCTGAATTATAGTAGCCTTCCGACTCATAATTGCGCAACCGGACTTTATTGATGACCGTCGTCACTTCTGTCAGCTTAGAATGGCTGGCGGCGGCATACAGAAAATTCCCTAACGTCAGCTCATACAAGGGGCGCAAATCATTGATGCACAAAATATCCGCATCCAGATACAGGATTTTTTCCACTTGCTGCGGCAAGTAATTTTGTGCCAATAATCGATAGTAGATCGACTCTGGATAGCGGTCACTGACTGGCGCCGTTTTAAAAATCGAGCCAGAACCGATGATGACGGGATGATAGGTCATCGCCAATTTTTGACAAAAGGCCTCCAGCTCTACACCTTGTTTCAATTCTTTTTCTTGTAAGACATAGACATCGAAAGATGCTGCTGTCGTATGACGTTTGATTGAATATAACGTTGTTTTTAATTGTTCGCTGAATCGATCATCAATCGCAAAAAGTAGATTCATGCTCTTGTTCACTCCTCTGTTACTGGTTGCGTGCTCGTTTTTGGAAAAATCGAACGCAGTTGCCCGCATCTTCTGTTCTTCTAGTATACCCGATTTTTGGTCTTTCTTTCAGTGAAACACCCTTGCCAATCGAACCCTTGATTGGCAGACGCCAAAAAAGCTGTTCCATCCATGGGATGAAACAGCAAAGGATCGCTTATAAATGATTGTGTCTTGAAAACAGATCAGCGAATCGTGGCAAAAGCTTTTGACCACAACAACAATTCATCTAGCATATCATTGACACCCGCAGCCATGTGCGCACCGGGTTTGAAGGTACTGAAATTTTCAAAATCAGTAAATAAGTTGAAGGCTGGGTTGGTCCGCACGGTGGCAACTTTTTGTTCAGCTAATACGTTGCGCAATTGTTCAGCGGCCCGAATCCCACCGCCAGAACCGTAGCTGACGATCCCAGCAGCTTTATCAAACCATTCTTCCCGGGCAGAATCTACGGCATTTTTCAAGGAAGCCGCAAAACCGTGGTTGTATTCTTGTACGATGAAGATATAGCCATCTAACTCAGCGATTTTTTTGTTCCACGCCATGTTTGGCTCAGCCGTTCCCATAAACGGTAAATCAAATGCCTTTACATCAACGATCTCAAACTGATGCTCTGACCGTTGAGTAGCAATTTCTTGAATATATGCTCCGACTTGCGGACTTACGCGTCCTTCTCTTGTACTGCCTAAAATAATACCAAATTTCATGATAGGTTCCTCCTAAGATTGTTTTCGTTTGTTTTTTTAACGATTGGCAAATGTGTCTGCCCAGTCCAATAATTCCGTCAACATGTCGTTCATTCCTGCAGTCATATGCTCGCCAGGGGTAAAGGTGGTAAAGTTTTCAAAATCAGTAAATAAGTTGAAGGCAGGATTGGTGCGCACCGTGGCTACTTTTTGTTCCGCCAAAATCAAGCGAACTTGCTCAGCGGCACGAATCCCTCCTGCCGAACCATAGCTGACGATCGCTGCTGCTTTGTTGAACCATTCCTCTCGAGCGCTGTCCAACGCATTTTTCAAGGAAGCTGATATGCCATGATTGTATTCTTGTACGATGAAGAGGTAGCCGTCTAACTCAGCGATTTTTTCGTTCCACGCTTGGTTCACTTCACCTGTACCCATAAATGGCAAGTCATAGTCTTTGATATCAATGATTTCAAACGAGCGGTCGCTATGCGCGCGTGCTGTTTGTAAAACATAATTGGCTACTTGCGGACTCACGCGGCCTTCTCTCGTACTGCCAACGATGATCCCGATTTTTTGCGCTTTTTTCTTTTCAGGGGTGCGATACACCTCTTTAATTACTTCTTTTTCAATTATTTGTTCTTTTTTCCCAAATCCAAAGACCATTCTTTTGTACTCCTTTTGTTGTGGTTTCTTTAACGATGGACTCAGCATACCAAACTTACTTTTAGTAAGTCAATCATTCTGCTTACTTTTTGTTAGAAAAAAATCTCAGCTGCTTCTTATTGACATTCGTTCGGTACCGAACTATAATCAACTCATCGATATCGTTAGGTACCGAACGATGAACCAAAAGGAGTGTACACCATGAGTACAATGACCGACCACTTAATGAAACAGCTTCGTTTTATCAGCGAAGCCAGCAATGCCTTTATGAGTCAAAACAACCAGCGCCTTTCTGGACAGCAACGTGTCCTGGCCGTTTTAAATTTAGAAGACGGCTTGGTGCAAAGTTATCTTGCAGAAGTCTTAGACCTGCGGCCAAGCTCTCTAGCGGAACTATTGAAGAAAATGGAAAATAGTGGCGATATTCAGCGCAAAGAAGATGCTGCTGACAAACGGATCAAACGAATCTACCTGACAGAAACTGGAAGAAAAAAAGCGGAAAAATTACTAGCACAAAAAGAAGCCACCAGCAGTCAGTCGTTTTTTGCTGGGCTCTCAGAGGAGGATCAAACCGAGTTTGCTCGTCTGCTTGAAAACATCGCCGCTGGGTGGGAGACGGACTTCCAACAGCAGGCACAACGCTTTATTGACCCAATGGATCGTTTGCAAGCCATGCAAGAGATTCGGGAAGAAATGATGAAGCAATGGGGCGGAAATTGGCAGGAAATGACGAATGACGAGCGTCGAAAAATGAGGCAACAAATGAAAGATACTTGGCAAGAAATGGGCGTTGACGAGCGGCGCCAAATGAAAAAACAGATCAAGGAAGCCATGCGGCAAATGCCGTTTACTGGACATCGCGGCATGTTTGGCAATCGACCATTTGAGCCGTTTGGGCCGTTTGGGCCGTTTGATAGTAGCGAGGCGAATGATCTACGGTACACATGGGTAAAAGGCAATTTTTTTGATGCCTACGGGTTTGGACAAGGCCGCAAAGCAAGACCGACTTCCACTTCTAAAGACGAAGCAGCCGAAGATGATTGGCAGGATTTCTAATAGCACCCAATTAAAAAGAAAAAGCGGTGAGTAATCTTGCTTGCTGCGGAGGAAAACGAATGGAAACAACGACACCAACAGTGAACAAAAACAAATTTAAAATGAAAGACTTTATCCACCTGATCGTCAGTGTCAATCCTAAGAAAGGCTTGTTTCTTTTAGGGATGCTCTTTAGCCTGATCACAAGTGCCGCCAGTTTGGTCGTGCCGCAGCTGACGAAAACACTGGTCGATGCCAGCGGCACCCCCACGTTCAGCACCTCCATGCTGGTCGTTTTGATTCTAGCCTTTGTGCTGCAATTAGGCGTAGGGACTTTAGGCGGCTTTCTCTTGCGCTATGTGGGAGAAAGTGCAGTGAAAACGTTGCGGGAACGTCTTTGGAAACATCTGCTGCATTTGCCAGTCAGCTATTTTGATGACCACAAGTCGGGGGAAAGCAGTTCGCGACTCGTCAATGATACTTCCGTGATCAAAGAACTAGTCACCTCGCAATTTCCCAGCTTTGTCACTGGCTTGATCCAATTGATCGGTTCGATGATCATCTTGTTTTTGATGGACTGGAAGATGGCTGCGATCATGTTCAGTGCGGTGCCTTTGATCACCTTGATCATGTGGCCAATCGGCAAGATCATGTCGAAACTAGGACGCCAGTTGCAAGCAGCGACCGCCGATTTCAATGCGGATGCCAGCGAAAAACTCTCAGAGATCCGTTTGATCAAAGCCAGCAACGGAGAAGCCAGTGAACAAGAAAACGGTCGGCGCAACATTGGGGCAATTTTTACCCTCGGGGTCAAGGATGCGAAAGTCAGTGCGATTTTGCAGCCAATCATGACGACGGCCATGCTGGGCTTACTCGTAGGAATCCTCGGTTATGGCGCGATCCGTGTGCAAGCCGGCACCTTGACGAGTGGCGCATTGATCGCTTTTCTACTGTATCTCTTTAATATTATTGCGCCTGTGACGACGTTTGCGATGTTCTTTTCGCAAGTCCAAAAAGCGATGGGTGCTACGGAACGGATCCAAGAAATTTTGGATACGCCGCTAGAACCAATTCAAGCAGCACCCAAAGCCGCCATCGATGGAGCAGTCTTACGGGCAGAACAGATCGATTTCAGTTACGATCCCAAACGGCCGATTTTGCAAAACATTTCTTTTGAAGCCAAACCTAACACCGTGATTGCTTTTGCGGGACCAAGCGGCGGCGGAAAATCCACGATTTTTGCTTTACTGGAACGCTTTTATGAACCCACCAGCGGGCGCTTGCTGATTGGAGATCAGCCGATAGCTGATATTGATCTGCAAAACTGGCGGGCACAGATCGGCTATGTTTCCCAAGACAGTGCGGTCTTTGCTGGTACGATTCGGGAAAACTTGCAATACGGATTGGGCCGAACACTGTCAGAGGAGGAATTGTGGCAAGGACTGGCATTGGCTTATGCCGATCAGTTCGTCCAAGAGTTCCCCGAAAAACTAGAAACACAAATCGGCGAACGCGGCGTCAAACTATCTGGCGGGCAAAAACAACGGATCGCCATCGCTCGAGCATTCTTGCGAGACCCCAAGCTGCTGATGCTAGATGAAGCGACCGCCAGCCTAGATTCTCAGTCAGAAGAAAAAGTCCAGCGGGCGTTGGATCATTTAATGGAAGGGCGCACGACATTAGTGATCGCTCATCGCTTATCGACCATCGTGGATGCTGACCAAATCTACTTTATAGAAAAAGGCACCATTACTGGTCAAGGTACCCATGCACAATTAATCAACAACCACCCGCTTTATGCCGCCTATGTCAATGAACAAATGATCAATTAAAGAATAAAAACTGCTTATTGACGGATAAGCAGTTTTTTTCTATTAGCCAACGGCTGAATGTTGCTTTTCTTCACGCGTTACAGGCACTTGATTTACTCGCTGTAATTCTTTCAGCACCTGATTTTCTGCCCGCAAAAAATCCCGCTCGCTTTGGGCAGTAGCAAGCTTTCCTTGATAGACTAAGACTTCTTCTTGGTAGGTTTTGGCGGTCTTTTGGACTTCTTCTTCTAACTGGTCGATTTTATGGGTCAATTCTTGATTGATCTGTTCATATTTTAGGTAAAGCTTTTGGGCATTTTCGATATTCGTTTGTTCCAAATTCGCTTTGCTGGATACTCGGGTAGCCAAATAAGTAAGTACACCAGTAATGAGTGACGGCAAGACAACTGTTACGATCGATGTATCCATGATCCTCCCCCATTCTTTTTGATACGATTCATATCATCTGTTTCCAGTATAAAAGATACGATTCGTATCGTCAACTGATGTGATATTTTTTATATCAAATAATACAAAAATAGATACAAATTATATCTAACGTGCTATACTACAAAAAAGGAGGCGATCACTCATGCTTGGCGAACGGCTAAGAACACTCAGACTACGAACCAACCAAACACAACAGCAGATCGCAGATCAGCTAGGGATCACCCGCGCAGCGTATTCGCATTTCGAAAATGATCGTAACGAACCCGATGGCGAGACCATCGTCAAACTCGCGGAGATTTTTCAAGTATCCACCGATTTTTTATTAGGCAGACAAGTCCCGGCAGGCTTCACGCCGCCCTCTGCAAAAGTTCAAACCGTTGCGGCCCATATTGATGATGACGTCACCGATGAGCAGATGGAAGACATCCTCAGCTATATTGAATTTATAAAACAGCGGCACGCCCAAAAGGAATGATGGAAATGGATAAAGTAGAAGAACTGATGGCCGCCTACCCAGACTTGCACTTTATTTTCGATAAAAATATGCCTGATGGTCAGCAAGGATTGTACATCGATCACCATATTTACTTGAACCCTGACCAATCACAAGAAGACCTCTTGAGCACCATCGGTGAAGAAATCGGTCATTATCTGACCAGTGCTGGCGACATTACCGCCCAAGACACCAACGAAAAACGCAAACAAGAACGCAAAGCCCGCGACATTGGTTCTGCGATCGTGGTCACGCCCTATGATATCATCGCTTGTTTTGAAGAAGGCTGCAAAACATTGGCGGCATGCGCTGATTATTTAGGGGTTCCCCCACAAACCTTCAAAGACGCGGTCACGTATTATGCTCGCCGCTTTGACGGTATCAAAACCGAAGAGAACTATACCTTGTTTTTCCATATCGACGGCACGATTGAAGTTGTCAAAACCTTTGGCAATCAAAGTTAAGCCTTTTTCACACAAAAACAGACGTTCCTTTCCTGCTGCTAAGTGCAGCGTTGACGGAACGTCTGTTTTTTATCCTTGCATGTTGACCCGCATCAATACACGGTTCGGTCGATAGTTTTCTGAGGATTGATGAACCAGCGCACCTTCCTCGAAACGATACAAATTGTATCCATAGCGTTCTTCAAAACGGACCATTCCATCACCTTCATCTTCCCCGACAAACGACATACTTGCCACAGTATAGTAAGGAATCCCTGCGATCGTTCCCGTAAACGCATGATGGGTATGTCCACTGAGAATACAAGAGATTTGATACTGCTGCAATAATGCCACCAAACGATTGGCACCGGCCCATGCCGGCGTGCTTGCTTGGTCGGGCAACAAATGATGGTGCGTCACAAAAACGATCTTTTTCTCTTTGAGCTGCGCCAGCGTGGCTTGCAGCCATTCAAACTGTCGCTCATCTACGATACCGTCGGCATAGCCATAGCAGGAATTATCGAAAGTCACGATCGCCAATGTCTCCGTTTCATAGACTTGATTAAAAGGCGTATCACTGGCGGTTTCTACTGACTTGCCTTGCCAGCCTTGGCGAAAATGCCGTTTGATATCATGATTACCTAGCGTTACTACGATGGGCACTGAGCCAAAGGCTTTTTCTAAATATTGCTTCAAAGAGGCATAATCGGCAGGCGCGCCATCTTCGGTCAAATCGCCGCTGATCACCACCAAATCGATCGCTGCTCGCGCCTTGGCATCTTGGATACACTCTTCAAGAGGAATCAAGGGATTTTGCATGGCTGCCAGCATTCCTTGATACCCTTCTTCACAAGGCAGGTAACTTTCTCGAAAATGGATATCTGATATATGCAATACATTCATAGGTTTATCTCAATTTCTTTCTGATGATTCCAGTCAACTGGTCTAATAAGAAGACGGTCACAACGACGCCCAACAAAATAATACTTACCTTGCTCCAGGTTCTGGTTTGAATAGCAAAAATCAATGGTGCACCGATCCCACCAGCACCGACTAACCCTAACGTTGCCGCACTGCGGACCGCAATTTCAAAATGATTCAATGCAAAAGAACTATAGATGGGTGCTAAGTAAGGGACTCGCACGAAAAACATCGTCTGCCAAAAGTTGGCACCGACTGCTTGCATCTCTTCCGTCAAGCGCTCATCCATGGCTTCCATTTCTTCGGTAAACAACTTGCCCAGCATACCGATCTGGTGGACACCGATCGCCATAACTCCAGCAAAAGGTCCTGGACCTACCACACGGACAAAAATAATCGCATAAACCAGCTCGGGAAATGCCCGCAAGATATTGCAGATCATTTTGCCGATTTTTGCGACCCAGGGTGTCGAGGTCCATAGGTTGGCGGCACTCAGCAAGGTCACTGGAATCGCGCAGACTGTTGCGATCATCGTTCCTAGACAAGCGATCCCGATCGTCAGTAACAACAAGCTCCACAGATCTTCCCCACTGCCGTCATAAAAGAAGGACCAGTCTGGCTGACTCAGCCCTTGCAAGACATCTCTTCCCATTGCTAAGGAAAAAGTACTCAATCCGGAATAATCCAGCGTCGCAGCGGATAAAACTAGTAAAACAGCAAAGAGTCCCCATAACAGCCAAGTCGTTTTCTTCACTTCTCTGATCATCATAGGAAAGACCTCCTTACCCGCTCACTGAGAAAATCAACGATCGCTACCGTCAGCAAAATCGTCAAGATAATGATCGAGACCCGCTCATAATTCAACAATGCCAATGAGGCGTTCAAGATGACCCCGATCCCGCCGGCACCCACATACCCTAACACCGTCGAAGCTCGAACATTGACTTCAAAGGCATAAAAAGTATAGCTGGCAAACTGGCTGATGACTTGGGGAATGATCGCCCAAACGGTCACTTGAAATTTATTCGCTCCTACCGCTGCTGCTGCTTCGATCGGCGCAAAATCAATGGTTTCGATCGCTTGGAACATCAACTGTGAAACCATACCAAAGGTAAAGACCGCAATGGTCAAAACACCAGTGGCTTCACCGATCCCAAAAATCGCTACGAACAATGCCGCCAACAATAGATTGGGGATCGTCCGCACCAGCCCTAAGAGAAAACGCATCGGCACCGAGACCCAACGGCTTTCTGTCACGACTGTTGTCGCCAACAGACTCACCGGTATCGCTGCGACTACTCCTAAAACGGTGCCTAAAAAGGACATCTGCAATGTCTTGATCAAGGGCATCATCAGTTGCGGTAGATAACTAAAGTCTGGGTGCAAAAAGCGAGCCATGAAAGCCGTCATCTGGCTGCGATTCGACCACACTTGTGCAAAATCAGCCCCTGTGATCCAGGCACTACTTTGAAAAAAGAGCAGCAATAAAAGAACCAGCAGCAGGTGTTTGTACCAATTAAAATGAACTGTTTCTTTCAGTTTCATCGATTTCTCCTGCCTTTTCTTCAAAAATTGCTTTGCCATAGATTTGTTCTAAACGCTGATCTGTCAAAGCGGCTGCGTTGCCGTCAAAAACGATCGCACCTGCTTTTAAGGCAATGATCCTTGTCGCATACTGACGAGCCAAGGGAATCGAATGCAGATTGATGACAATCGTTTTGCCCATTTCTTGATTGATCTTCTTCAGATCCTCCATCACTTTCTCTGTCGTGATGGGATCTAGTGATGCCACAGGTTCATCTGCTAAAATCACCGGCGCTTGTTGGACCAAGGCACGGGCGATGGATACCCGCTGCTGTTGCCCCCCACTCAACTGGTCACTTCTCGTTTGCAGTTTGTCTGACAAGCCGACAGTCGCTAGCGCTTCTTTCGTTCTTTCGTAGTCTTCTTTCGTAAACAACCCTAAAATACTTTTCCAGGTCCCGTAATACCCCAAGCGCCCAGACAAAACATTTTTTTGAACGGTACTGCGTTTGACCAAATTGAAGCTTTGCGAGATCAATCCGATTTGTCGACGAATCAAGCGCAATTCTTTTTTATTGGCTTTCGTGACTGATTTGCCGTCTATCCGGATATCTCCTTCAGTGATTGGCACTAAGCGATTGATCGAGCGCAAAAAGGTACTCTTACCAGCACCGCTCAAGCCAATGATGGCCACAAATTCACCTTGCTCAATCGTTACATCTATGTTCTGTAATCCTTTGACCCCATTTGGGTAGACTTTGGATACATTCTCAAAAGTTATCATCTGTTTTCTCCATTATGTAGGGACCGCGGCAAAGTTTCCCCAATCGGTCACGGTCTATTTCACTAAAAAATGCACTGGTACTGCGTATTCCACCTATTCCCCTAGTAAATCGCTGCACATCTCCGTGTCCTGTTATCCTTCTACCGCAATCCCTGATTTTTTACTCTGCTGCTCGTTGTGTATAATCGCGAATGGTATCGTAAGCAGAATCAGCTGCTTCTTCATACCCTTGGTGTCCCCACAAGCTCATTGCTTCGGCGCCTTCTTCATCATCTGCCATGTTCAAGAACACTTCTTTGATCTGCTCTTTTAGTTCAGCATCCATTGATGGTTGAACGGCAATGGCGTCATTTGGAATATCCCCTTCAGTCAAGTAAAGGACTTTTAGGTCTTTGAATAAGTCGTTGTCTGGAAAGCTTGACGCAAAGACATTTCGTGCCCCTTGGAACACAAAGGCGGCGTCCATCTGACCATTCAAGACTGCAGTGATCTCACTTGGAATATCATTCACCGTCGTTAATGTAGCATCCGTCGTTGGATCAACTCCTGCATCTTTCAACTCGGCAACTGGATAAATATAGCCGCTGGCAGAGTTTGGACTCAATGTGGCGATTTTTTTCCCTTTTAAGTCCGTCAATTCTGTCATGTCGCTATCCGCACGGACCAAGATTTCCCCTTTGAAGGTATTGGTTTTTTCCCCTTCTAATGGCAAACCCGTCTCTGGATCATAAGCACCTAATTGAGAAGTCAAAATCGCTTCAGCTGCATCCATGTCTTTGGCTTGAACATAAGCGGCTGGCGGCATGATCCCTAAATCAACTTGTCCAGAAGCCATCGCTTCTACGATCGTCGAATAATCCGTTGCTAACGTTACTTCTACTTCACGGTCTAATTTTTTTGATAAATACTCAGCAAACGGTTTTGCTTTGGCTTGCATCGAGCCGTCATTATTGGTCGGTACGAATTGTACCACCAGCTTTTCTTTTTCGGCTGCGGCACTGCTGTCGCTGCTGCTGCTCCCATTCCCACAGCCGGTCAATGCGGCAACTAACGCAATTCCTAACATTCCTTTAACAATTCGTTTCAATGGCATTTTTTCTCCTCCTAATGGTTTGAAGCTTTCTTACATTCAAATCATACCAAGTATCCCGTCAAAATGAAGTGACACATGTCCTATTTTACCTTATTTTTACATACAATTTACATTAGATTTTATTTATCGTTCGTGTTGAGTCAAAAGGGGAACTAAGCTATACTTAAAGAAAACCATTCAGGAGTGGCTGATTTCCATGAAAAAAATCGATGATACCGCACGCCTCAGTAATTACATTGACACATACGATCTGCAATCTTATATGGACAATGATTTGTTAGCGATGGCCACTTTGCATTCCTTTGAAAAAGAAGAGCACCTGATTCGAACAGGCACGCCTTCTGAATACTTGTATTTTCTCGTAGAAGGAACGGTGATGGTCTATTCCTTCTCTTCGGATACCCAAACGATTTGTATTGATTACGCCAAGCCAGCTGCACCATTAGGAGAAGCTTCCTCTTTATGGGAACTCTTGCCGAAAAGCAGTGTCAAAGCCGCTTCTGCTTGCGTCTGTGTCTGCATCCCTTTGAATCGCTACCGCAACACCTTGCAACAAGACGTCCGCTTTTTGCAAACCATCTGTCAGTTGCTCAGTTCCCGCTTGAATTCGGGGATCAACTTAGCGAATTCATTGACGGAACCTGTAGAGACACGGTTGGCCAAATTCATTCTTGCGCATCAAGAAAATCAACACTTCTCCTTTCAGTTGACCACCTGTGCGGCGATCTTGAATGTCAGCTATCGCCACCTGCTGCGAACCTTTACCAGCTTTCGGGAAGACAAGCTGATTGAAAAACAAAAACAGGGCTATGCGATTCTCGATTTCCCCGCTTTAGAGTCGCTTGCCGAAAATTTAAGCCATGTGTAAGGAGCAGTCCCCAAGAATGTTCGGGTTTTCCCTGAGTAAGCGTTCCTGATGTTGGTCTTGCTCTTAACTCGCGCTGTGACAAGCATTTTCTACCGTGTCAGGCAAGCGAGAAGGGCAACTGCGCCTTATTTTCTTACAAAAAACCCGATCCTTGCTGATATTCAGTCGAGGATCGGGTTTCTTTTGCTTATTTTACGATGGCTAAGAAGTCTTCTCCTTGCAAGACATCGGTTTGGTTCATATCCATCACATCTAAATATTGCGGGGTGTTCGTCACAACGATCGGTGTGATCGTGGATAAGCCAGCTGCTTTGATCGTATCTAGATCAAACTTCACTAACAAATCACCGCGTTTGACTTGATCGTCTTGTTTAACAAAGACCTCAAAGCCTTTGCCCTCTAGTTCCACAGTATCCATACCAATATGCATCAGAACTTCTGCTCCATCCGTGGTGGTCAAACCAACGGCATGGCCAGTAGGAAAGAGCGTCGTGATGGTGCCATCTGCTGGCGCATATAAAGCCCCGACAGTTGGTTCGATAGCGATACCTTTTCCTAATGCACCAGAAGAAAAGACTTGGTCTTTGACTTCTGCTAAGGGAACCACTTTGCCTTCTAACGGACTGCTGAGGATCACTCGTTCTTTAGACGAACTCTCTGTGGGTGCTGCTGGCTCTTTTGCTGGTGCTGCACTGGCATCAGTTGCTGGCTGATCTTCAAAACGTAAGAAGAAGGTCAAGACAAACGCTGCGCCAAAAGCGATAGCCGTGCCGATCGAAGCTGCGATCAGACCACTTAAATCTTTCGTATCTTGTGGGATAAAGGACGGCAGACTTAGTAAGCTGACTAACCCAAAGGTATAGTTTTCGACTTGGCTGAAGCCAATAAAGGCACCACCGAGGGCACCACTGATACACGCGGCGATAAATGGTTTTTTCAATGGCAAAGTCACCCCGTACACCGTCGGTTCTGTGATCCCAAAAATTGAGGTGATCGTTGAAGAAAGGGCCAAGCCTTTCAATTTCACATTTTTTGTCATAAAGAACACTGCTAGCGCTGCACCCCCTTGAGAAAGGACAGCTGGCAATAGCATTGGTACCATGGTATCGACACCGGTTTGGCTGAGATTCAACATGATGATCGGTACAAAGCCCCAGTGCATGCCAAACATCACAAAGACTTGCCATAAACCACCCATGACAGCGCCAGCGATCAGTGGGCTGAAGTGGTAAATGCTGTCATAGGCACTACCTAACAAGTTTCCTAAAATCGTTCCTAGTGGACCGACGACAATAAAGGTCAATGGCGCCATGATCAAGAAGACCGCTAAAGGCACACAGATGATCTGTAAGAAGCTAGGAATGACTTTTTTAAAGAAACGCTCCACATAGCTTTGTAAAAAGACCGCTAATATAATCGGAATGACGGAAGACGTATAAGCACTCGCACCAATAATGACCGGAAGGCCTAAGAAACTCAACGTTTGCCCAGCCAAAGCGGTAATGTCTGGATGAACCAACGCCATCGCTAAGGAAACCGCTAGAAATTCATTGGTACGAAACTTCTTCGCTGCAGTAAAAGCCAACATCACTGGTAAATAAGTAAACAGCCCATCAGCAATCGCATACAATACGGTGTAGACCCCAGAATCAGCTGCTAACCAATTCAAGGTGACTGCCAGCGTCAAGAATCCTTTTAAGACCCCAGCACCTGCCATTGCGCCTAAAAATGGCGTAAAAATCGACGAAATAATATCCACCAGTTGATTCAAGAGGTTGCCTTTGTCGCCTTTGCTGTCTGCTTCGCCGTCGAAGTTCGCTACCCCATTCAATTCACGATAGACATCGCTGACATGACTGCCGATCACCACTTGGTATTGTCCGCCGCTTTGAACGACTTGGATCACGTCGTCGTCTTGATTCAAGCGTGCCGTATCCGCTTTGTTCTCATCTTTTAATTTGAAACGCAAGCGGGTCGCACAATGCACCACGCTGTTGACATTTTCTTTGCCGCCCACCGCATCGAGGACGCGAACTGCAATTTCTTTATTTGAACTCATTTTTTCAACACTCCTTTTTTAATAAAAAAACCCAGATTGAAAAAACGACCGTCCAACGAGTCTTTTCCTCGCTGACTGTTGTCTTTTCAATCTGGGTATTGCCTGCCTGACAGTAACAATCCGTTAATGATTGAATGTTAATTGGTTTGATCATTGACGACACGTTCGATATGGATCGTTAAGTAGATCATTTCTGATTCACCGATCGATTTGTCGTAGGTTTTGATCAAGTACTCGTTGATCCGTTGGACCGTTTGAAACGCTTTAGGGTACTTCGATTGCACAAGGGCAAATAAAAACTCATCTTTTTCCCCTGAAAGTTCATCGCTTAAATAACGCTGCGCAAAATACTGCAAATGCGTGGTAATCCGTTGATAATTCAAGGAATCTGGGTTAAAGACCCGTCCATAAAAGCGACTGATGATCGCCAGTACGTCACGTACGATTTCTACCGCTTGCATCGTGGTTTCCATCGTGCCATTGGCTTGTTCGCTATTGACGATATGAAAGGCGATAAAGCCGATCTCCGATTCTGGCAATGTAATCCCGAAGACTTTTTCAAAATAAGCAACGGCATCTGCTGCAACCGCATACTCTTTCGGATAAAACTTGCGGGTCTCAAACAACAATGGATTCGGCAGCTCAATGCCTTCATGTGCCCGAACCAGCGCATAATGGATATGGTCGGTCAGGGTCAAATAAATATTTGGCGACAGCTCGATCCCCAAGGATGCTTCCGCATCATCCACCACTTGCTTGACGGCTTCGACTTCTTCCACAGGAATGTCTGAAAACAATTGCTGAAACTGATTTGCAGTAAAGGTATCCTTTAACACAAATTCTTTTTCGACAAAGGCTTCATCCACTGGATCGCCGACTTTTTTCTTAAACGCAATGCCGCGACCCATATAGATCACTTCCTGACCGGCATCATTGGTCGAGATGACGACATTATTATTTAAAATTTTTCCAATAACCATCGCTTTCCCTCACTCCAAAATAAAAAAACCTAGAATCTCCCCGTTAGCGCGCTACGGTCAATTCTGGTTTTGCCTGCCGAACAGTAACAATCCTTGTAACTGAAAGAATAATAACACACCCCTGTGGCAGATGCAACCCTTTTCAAATAAAATTTCTGCAACGGGTTTTTCCTTTGTTATACCATTGAAGGGTTCTCCTTGCAACATCCTTCACTACCTAAAATGCTTTGTTTTTTAATAAAAAAAGGAACGGCCCAGCTGCAGCCATTCCTGATGTATCAGAGTTGCTTTCTTTGCTGTCCCATGCGCCGCTCTTTCATCGCCGTCCCTAACGTACCATAGGTGAAGACAGCGATCCCTAGCCAAATAAACGCAAAGGCGGAAAATTGGGCCAGTGAATAGGTTTCGTGAAACAAAAAGATGGCTAACAAAAGCATGATCGTCGGGTTGACGTATTGAATAAACCCAAGCGTAATGTAAGAAACATTTTTCGCCGCTTCCGCAAACAGTAACAGCGGAATAGCCGTCACGATCCCAGCACCCATCAATAAGAGATTGGTTTGCAAGGGATAGTTCATAAAGCCGACGGTTGAAAATCCTAAAATATACACGAGGGCAAAGGGGAAAATCACCATCGTTTCGATCGTTAACCCAGTAACCGAACTAATGGGGATTCTTTTTTTGATCAAGCCATACGTACTAAAGGAAAAGGCCATGATCAGTGAGGCATAAGGAATCGTTCCTGTTTGGATCGATAATAAGATCACCCCGATACTTGCCAGCAGACACGCCAGCATGCCAGTACGACTAAGACGTTCCTTCAAAAAAACGGTCGCTAACAAGACATTGACTAGCGGATTGATGTAATAGCCTAAGCTGGCTTGCATCACGTGGCCCGCACTCACCGCGAAGATAAAGGTGAACCAGTTGATGGAGATCAGCACAGACGCTAAAACGATCAGTCCAGCAAACACTTTGTTCTTCCACAGCAGACGCGCTTCTTGTAAAAATTGCGTTTTCTTCCCGGAAAGCAAAATAAACAGCACCATAAAAACAAAGGACCACACGATTCGGTAGCACATCGTTGCTAATGGCGAAACCCCAACGATTAT
This sequence comes from Enterococcus sp. DIV1368d, assembly GCF_050542975.1. Taxonomy (NCBI): domain Bacteria; kingdom Bacillati; phylum Bacillota; class Bacilli; order Lactobacillales; family Enterococcaceae; genus Enterococcus; species Enterococcus sp. DIV1368d. The sequence continues at coordinate 3,352,085 of NZ_CP172939.1, forward strand.
TTTCCAATATAGTGTGACCAAGCCCCACAAGACATAGGCAGACAACCCAAAATAAACGCCTTTATTCTTCATTTTCTCCCTGATTTTTTTCCATTAAAACAAGTCTTTCCTGAAAAAAAATACTCCTCCTAAACCATAAGTTATCTTATTATATCGAATTTTTTGGCTTTTCATAGAGTTTCATGAAATAAATCAAGAAAAGCACCCTTCAAAGAAAGGTGCCCCTCTTTATTCCAGCGGTTCTTCCGCACCTTCCAGCCACACGGCTTCTGGTTTCTGATCACGAATCAAAAATAGCCCCGTTGCAAACAGCAGACCAGAAGCGATCGTCATCAATAAGAAAGAAACATTCATCCCATGAAGCAGTGCACTCGTCCCCGTTAAGGTCGTGCTGTTTTGCGCCACACTATTCATGATCCCGACAAATAATGCTGTCCCGATGGCGCCTGCCACCGTTCGCAAAGAAGTCAATAATGCTGTTCCATGCGCCGTCAACTGCGGCGGAATATTTTTATTTCCCCACGTCACGAAGGGCATCAACAAACAGCCTGTGGCGGCACAGCGCAGCATGTTCAAAACCACTGCTACCCAAATACCCGTGTGCATATGGATGAAATACATGCCGATGTTGCTCAAGACCAGTGAGCCGCCGCCGAAAATCGTCAACAGACGGATGCCGACTTTGTCATAGATTCGTCCAGCCACCGGACTTAAAAAAGCCGAGACCAAGGAACCTGGCAAAACGACTAACCCTGAGATCGTCGCTGATTTGCCTAAAATCGACTGCACGTAAAGTGGCATCAGCATCGCCGAACCCATCAAGACCAAGTAAAGCATGATACTGCCAAAGACACTGATGGCATATTCTTTTGTTTTTAAGACCCGCAGATCCAAAAATGGGGTTTTCGCTCTTAACTGACGGAAGACAAAGAAGATCCCTGCTACCAAACCGAGCCCTAAGGTTCCTAAAACGGGTAAGCTGAAAAAGCCATAGCTGCCGATATTGCCAAAGCCTAAAGTAATCCCACCAAAAGCGAAGGCACTCAAAACAAAAGAGGTCTGATCAAATTTGCTGTTGCTTACTGGCAACACATCATCAAAAACCTTTATGGCCCAAATCAGTGAAATCAAAACAATCACGGCAACGATATAAAAAATCGCATGCCAGTTCAAGCGGTCCACGATCACCCCAGCAAGAGTCGGTGCGATCACGGGTGCCGCGGTGATCGATAGTCCATACCAGCCCATCACGGCACCGATACGATTGATCGGATAGATCGATAAGAGGATCACTTGTGCCATCGCGGTCAAGATCCCGTTACCCACAGCCTGCAAAATACGAGCAAGCATCATGACTAGAAAATTGGGCGCTGTAGCACAAAGCAGCAAGCCCACCAACGCAATTCCTAAGGCAGCGAGATACAGCTTTTTGGTTGGCACACGATTCATAAGATATGCCGTCAATGGCATAACGATCGCCATCGCCAAGGAATAACCGCTAGTCAGCCATTGTCCCGTAGTGACGGAAATCTGCAGGTCAGTGACGATGGCGGGTAAAGCCGTCGTCAAGGCGGTCGCCAACATGGATACGGCAACACATGTAATCATTAAATTAATAAAAATCAGCGTCCGCTGACGTTCCGTTCGTTGGACTGTTTCACTCAATCAACGTCCGCCTCCTTCTCAAGATAAAACTGTTCGATTTTTGCTAAGGCTTGACCAAAGGCTTGTTTTTCTTCTGCCGTCAAATAGGTCAGCATTTCTTGGTGCGCCTTGCTGCGTTTTTCTTTCATTCGCTGTGCCTCTTCCTTGCCTGCTTCCGTCAGCGAAATCAGATGGCTGCGTTTATCTTTCGGATCGACTTCTTTTTGGATCAGCCCTTTTTCAGCCAGTTTTTTTAGTAGTTCGCCAGTGGATGTCGAGCGAATCGCTAAATACGCGGCGAGATCTTTTTGGGTCAACGTCCCTTTTTCGTCCAATACCAGTAGGCAATTGAACTGTCCCCGACCTGGCATAAAACGCCCATATTTTTGTTCCGCATACCGCCGATTTAATTTATACACTTCAAACAATCGTTCCACGATTTCTTGTTCGGAAACCATCGACCTTCAGCTCCTTTCGCCTCTTCACTATTTAGATAGGTACCTAATTAAAAGTCTGTTCTCCATTTTACATAGGTACCTACCTATTGTCAAGGAAGGATTGACAATGAGAGCGGGTACAGCAACCAAAAACGAAAAAAGCATTGAAACTTACGCTTCAATACTTTCCTCGTGGTTCTTTTTCTCCGCAAACTCTGCCAGCAGTTGCCGGACTTCATCCGTTGATTTGGTATTCATCAATTTTGCCCGCAAATCACTGGCTCCAGGGAAGCCTTTGACATAGATTTTAAAGAAACGATGCAATCCTGCGATCGAGCGTGGCACCATTTTGGCGTAATGGTCCTGCAGATCTAATTGCAGCTGCAACAAGCCTAATAGCTCTTCTGAGGTATGCTCTTTCGGTTCTTTTTCAAAGGCATAGGGATTCTTGAAAATACCCCGGCCGATCATGATTCCGTCTACGCCATATTTTTCTGCTAGCTCCAAACCTTTGGTACGATCAGGGATATCGCCGTTGATCGTCAGCTTCGTTTGTGGGGCGATTCTATCCCGCAAGGCAACCACTTCAGGAATCAATTCCCAATGGGCATCGACCTTGCTCATTTCTTTGCGGGTTCGCAAATGGATCGAAAGGTTGGCGATATCCTGTTGCAGGACATGGGTCAACCAAGCTTCCATTTCTCCTAGTTCGGTATAGCCCAGGCGGGTCTTGACACTGACCGGCAGACCGCCAGCTTTGGCTGCTTGGATCAGCTCTGCAGCAACTTCTGGTCGCAAGATCAAGCCGCTGCCTTTGCCTCGTCCAGCAACGTTTGGCACTGGGCAGCCCATATTTAAGTCGATCCCTTTAAAGCCCATCTCCGCTAAGCCGATACTCATCTCACGGAAATACTCTGGCTTGTCGCCCCAAATGTGGGCTACCATCGGTTGCTCATCTTCGGTGAAGACTAAACGTCCCCGCACACTGTCGCGTCCTTCTGGATGGCAATAACTATCGGAGTTGGTAAATTCCGTAAAGAAAACATCTGGTGCGCCGGCAGCTTGAACGACATGCCGAAAAACGACATCGGTGACATCTTCCATTGGTGCTAGGATAAAAAAAGGCTTCGGCAATTCAGCCCAAAAATTTGTTGTCATGATTTACGCTCCATTTCTTTGTCCAAGGATCTTATTTTATGACCCCACTTGCAAAACAAACCCCATTATACTAAGAATGCGTCAAAGAAGCAAAAGAGCAAGATACGCGTATCAGACCTAGTACGAAATTTCCTTTTAAGCTTCCCAGTCATCCTCCCATTCTTCTTCCCAATCTTCCTCTTCTTCATCCCAGTCATCCCAAGCTTCTACTTCTTCCTCCTCAGCGAAATCATCTTCGCTATCCGATACAACGTTCTTCACAAAAAGGGCTACAGAAGTATCCTCAACCATCAAACTGAGTAAAATCTGCCGCATATCTGCTTCATCTAGCTGATCCACCAGCTTCTGATAGACCTCACGGCGTCCTTTACGTTTTGGGGGAGTCAGCGGCTTATTCTTTTCTTTCGCTCTCGTATAGGCGAATAAAACAGCCGCAAGATGTTTGCAATTAAAACCAGCCGCAAAGTGAGGACAATTACAAAATTCCTCCACGACCTTGCCCTGTTTTAGCGCAATTTCTACTTCATAAAGCTCTGTGCCGAATACTTCGGCCAGAATAAGCTGATCATCCGCTCTCAGTCGCGCCACACAACCGCTTAAATAATATTCTTTTCCTCTTTCCAAAATATGGGATTCAAAATAATCTTGCCATTCAAGCATTGCTTCTCTCCTCCTCATTCATTAAACTAGAGAACTATGATAGGATTTAACCGATTGCTCATTAATACTGCCGCATAACTGGTGGTTCGTAGGCTTGAATAAAAGCTTCAAGCTCCTTCGTTGTTTGTGCAAAGCCGATTTTTTCGCGATCGGCTTGTGTCAAGAACTCGTTTTCCACCATATTGTCATACAAAGCTCTCGTTGCGCGGTAAAAATTGTTCACATCATAAAAAGCACACGGATTCGGGTTCTGACCGATTCTTGACCACGAGATCATCTCCGTGATTTCTTCCAGCGTCCCGGGACCACCTGGCAGTGCGACAAACGCCTGCGACAATTCGAACATTTTTCGTTTTCTTTCTGACATCGTCTCGACGACATGGAGTTCGGTCAATCCAGGATGTGCTAGTTCCCGATCTTTTAAAAAGGTTGGGATCACCCCGATCACCTGACCGCCATTTTCTAAGACAGCATCTGCCAGCACGCCCATCAAGCCCGCTTTTCCGCCGCCATAGACCAGCGTATTTTGCCGTGAAGCGATCCACTGCCCCAATTCTTGGGCGGCTGTTGCAAAACTAGGTTCATTACCGACACTGGCACCACAATAGACTGCAATTTTCATAAAACTCTCCATCATCCTTCTCAATCATTTTGAAATAGTATATCATGATTCTGATAAAGGTTCTGGGAAAGGATGGAAAAAAATTTATGAACATTGAGGAGTATCAACGATTTATCAGTGACTTCTACAAAGCCCGCAACTGGTATCAGTACGATCCGTTTATTCGGGCGAATTTTTTAGCAGAGGAAGTCGGGGAAGTGAGCCGTGCCATTCGGACATTGGAGATCGGTCGTGACCGTCCCGATGAACAAGAAGGCTTGCCAGAAGAAAAACTGGCAAACCTGACGGAAGAATTGGGCGATGTACTGGATAACTTATTTATTCTCGCCGATAAATACGATATTTCTTTAGAGACGATCATGCAAAAACACAAAGAGAAGCTATTGTCTCGCTATCAAATGGACCACGTGACAGAAAAAAACAGCTAACGGGCTACTTGTTGTGGAACGGGCAGCGGCAAAGGTTGCTTTTCCCCAATACAAAAAACCAACGTTTCTGTGGTCAATTGGCCAGTGAAACGTTGGTTTTCTTCTATTATATAAAAAGTTGGTTCTCCTTTTTATGCAATAGGAGGTGCTTATTGTGCCATTTGCTCTACCAGTTCTTCCAATCCAGTCAAGGCTTGGTAGCCGTAGCCAAAGAGATAATTGTAGTCCATGCTGTAGACTTGTTTGTTTTTGATGGCTTTCATGCTGGAGAGTTTGTCATTTTTGTACAAGCCTTCAATGATTTCTTGACCAGAAACACTGCCTTCGATCGTTGACCAGTCGCCGACGATCAAGACATCGGGATCCGTTTCGATCAAGGTTTCGACACTGACTTCTCCTGAATAGTCTTGAAACACATTGTTCAGTTTGATCATATCAAAGTTGCTGTTGAAAAAAGACTCGTCTTGAGCGGCATAGACACTGACCACACTTGGATCAGACATAAAGAGATGGGCAAAGGTTTGCTCTTCTTTGTCTGCCACTTTTTCTTCCAAGGCACTCTGGCGATCCTTTAATTCTTTTTCAAAAGCAGCGGCTGCCTCAGGGACATTGAAGAGCTTACCAAGGTTTTCAATGTCTTGATAAACGGAATCAAATGTCGCCCCAGTGACAGAGGTTTCTTGGACGTAAGTCGGAATGCCCATCTCGTTCAAGGAATCAACGGTGCCGACGCCCCAATCTTGATTATCGAAAAGTCCCCCGCGGCCAAAAATCAAATCCGGATCCACACTGAGCGCCGTTTCTTTACTGATATAGTCGCTGCCCAGGTCGTTTAGTTCTGCATAATCAGCAGCAACTTCCTCATCGGCGGCACCAAAGGTTGCACCGACACCCGCAATCTGATCCTTGAGGCCGAGATGCAGCAGCAATTCCGCTGCTGGTCGTGTGTTGGCTACGACTTTTTTTGGTGCCTCATTAAAGGTTTGGTCCTTGACGGTCCATTGCGTGCCGCCTTCTGCTTTGGTGTAGTTGCTGATGGTTAAGGGATACGTACTTTCTGCCTGCGAGGAAGAAGCCGAAGTTCCTTCATCCTTCGTATTGCCGCAAGCGCTTAATGTAAAGACTGCCAATCCTACCCCAATCATTTTTCCCCATTTATTCATCTGTTTGCTCCTTTTCAAAATAATAATGAAACCCTAATCCGCCTGTGATCGGATGATGGTAAATACTGCATTTCACGCCATAGATCTCTTCGATCAGTTCTTCTGTCAGCAGCGTTTCTGGTTCGCCATACCCTACGACCCGACCATCTTTTAAGGCATAGATGATGTCGCAATAGTTGGCTGCTTGTTCCAAATTGTGCAGCGCCGCCAACAAGCCAATCTTCAGATGCTTGACGGTCTCTAAGATTTCCAGTTGATATCGGATATCCAAATGATTGGTCGGCTCATCGAGAATCATAAATTTCGGTTCTTGGGTGATGGCACGAGCAAGGACGACCCGCTGTTTTTCGCCTCCTGATAATGAGAGGTAGCTGCGTTTTCTGTAGGCACTTAACCCTGTTTTGGCTAAGGCTTCGGTGACCAGCTCATGATCGGCTTTGGTGTCTTGTTCCAACAAACCCTTGTGGGGCGTGCGGCCTAAAAGCACCATCTGTTCTACTGTTAAATCAAAGCTCAACTCATTGAACTGACTGACGACGCTGACTTGCTGGGCGACTTTTTTTTCGGAACTTTTCAAAATATTCATCTCACCCAAATAAATGTCGCCGCTGTCAGGTTTCAACGTTTTGTAGATAGCTTTTAACAATGTAGATTTGCCGCTGCCGTTGGAACCAATCAAGCCGACAAATTGCCCCTGTGCGGTTTGGACGGAGATGTCTTTTAGTATCTGCTGATCCCCGATCGTCAGATTGAGCTTTTCAACTGCTAATTTCATTCCGTCACCCCCCAAAGTTGTATTGCCGTTTGACAATGATATAGATAAAGATCGGTGCACCGATCAGCGCTGTAATGATCCCGATCGGCAGTTCGACTCCTTGCAGGGTCGAGCGGGCGATCACATCCGCCCAAATCAAAAACAACGCGCCTGTCAAAGCGGTCAAAGGCATCAACAGGCGATGATCCGCCCCGCTGACTCCACGTACGATATGAGGAATGATCAAGCCGACAAAGCCGATCATACCAGAATTCGCAACGATGATACTGGTTAATAGCGCTGCTAGCAGCATGTAAAAACGACGATAGAAGGTCAGCTTGACCCCTAAGGTGGAGGCAACTTCATCTCCCAGCAAAAGCGTATTCAAAACACGGTATTGCGTCAGGAAGAACAGCGTGATCAAAGAAACCAGAACCACGATAAAGCCCAATTTGTTCCAAGAAGCCGAGGCTAAGCTGCCCATCGACCAAAACGCCACAGTCTTCATCCCTTCTGCATTGCTAGCCAGATAGATGATCAAGTTTGAAACAGAGCTGCATAAGGCACTGACGATCGTCCCCGACAGCACAAGTTTTGTGGAAGTCATTTTCCCACCGATACTGGCAAGCAGCAGCACCAAAATAGTGGCAATCCCCGCTCCTGCAAAGGCACCAAACGATAAGCCCAGTTGTAAGACTAGCGCCGAGCCGCCAAAACCGACTAAGATGGCGAAGGTCGCCCCTAAGGATGCGCCAGAAGAGATTCCTAAGATATAGGGATCTGCCAGCGGATTTTGGACCACCGCTTGCATCACTGCCCCGCTGATCGCTAACCCCATGCCTACAAAAATAGAGAGCAAGACCCGCGGTGCCCGAACAAACCAGACGATATTGATGTTTGCGTCTGAAATGCCTGAAAGATCACCAACCAATCCATGGCTGATTTTATAGAAGAGAATTTGGTAAACTTCGCCAAGGGTGATATTGGCTTGACCGTTTGCCAAAGCAACTCCTGCAGATAAGAGAATGGCGACAACTAAAACACAGCAAATGATTGTCGAAACCATCCAACGATTTGATTTAATCAACCCTACCGACATGTGATTCTCCTTTATTCAGCACGACTCCCTCCTGATTTCACAGCAAAAACAACCTTGACTGTTGCCTCGCCGTCATCATAAAAGAAGCATCTGTGCGTTTTTTCGCTTATAACAGTTCTTCTCATGAAAAGCGCCAAAGCCATGTGCTGCTTTGACATCTATTTGCAAATGAGAATCACTCTCAATGAATAGAGTCATTATAAGGAACCTTTTGTGAAATGTAAATAATTTTCTGAAAATTTCCTTAAATAAGAGTTATTCTAATGTTCGTGATTGATTGGGCGTTTTCCTCTCCATTAACCTATCGAAAATACGGTACCCGTGAAGAAGCGAATCCTTTGGCATAATAATCAAGTGTTTTTTTTATGATGAAAAAAAGACAGACTTCATTTTGTACGAAGTCTGTCTCCAGTCTGATGCCTATGCTCAGGCAGGCTTGTTCTTGCTAGCTTCCCTTTGTTCGAACGTGAAACCTATGCGTTGCCAAGGATTTGCTGATTCAACGAAATCATCTCCAAAAGACCTTGAGCGGCTTCGCTGCCTTTGTTGCCAGCTTTGGTTCCCGCCCGTTCAATGGCTTGTTCAATCGTTTCAGTCGTCAACACACCAAACATGATCGGAATGTCGGCATTCAGACCAATTTGGGCTACGCCTTTCGCCACTTCATTTGAGATCAATTCATAGTGGGTCGTTGCTCCGCGAATCAAGGCACCTAATGTCACGATCCCATCGTATTGCTTGTGGTCAACGATTTTTTTGGTAATATACGGAATCTCATAAGCCCCTGGAACCCAATACACATCGATGTTTTCTGCTTTGACTCCATGACGCAACAAATTGTCTTTGGCGCCTTCCACTAACTTGGAAGTGATAAACTCGTTGAATCGTGAGACTACGATCCCTACTTTGACTGCCTCTCCCTGAAACGTTCCTTCAAATACTGTCATCGTTCATTCTCCTTTGGCTGATTAAATAGATAGGTAATGGTGAAACTTTTCTTTCTTCGTTTTCAAATAGCTGCTGTTTTCTTTATGCGCAGGCATCTCCAGCGGTACTCGTTCTGCTACCTTAATTCCTAAGCTTTCTAATTCCTTCACTTTGTCAGGGTTGTTGGTCATCAGTTGAATCTCCTGCACTTCTAAGGAACGTAAAACATCGGCGGCAAACGTGTAATGACGAGCATCTGCTGCAAACCCTAATGCAATATTTGCTTCATAAGTATCCATGCCTTGTTCCTGCAGCTGATAGGCACGGAGCTTGTTCCGCAAGCCAATACCGCGGCCTTCTTGGCGTAGATACAAAATCGCACCGCGGCCTTTTGCTTCGATCTGCCGCATCGCTTCTTGCAGCTGTTCGCCGCAATCACAGCGATGAGAGCCGAAGACGTCGCCTGTTAAACACTCTGAATGGATCCGTAGTAACAGCGGCTCGGTAGTATGTTGAATCTCGCCTTTGGCTAGTAAAAGGTGTTCATTGCCGAACTCATCTTCAAATAAGGACAATTGGAACGCCCCATAAGCCGTTGGCAGATCCACCGTGATAGGCGTGGTTCCTCGTAGATATTCCGCCAACTCATCAATGGTCAAAAACGGCAGCTGCCATTTTTCTGCTAATTTTTTCAATTCTGGGACCCGAGCCATCGTGCCATCTTCCTTTAAAATCTCACAAATGTAGGCTGCTTCCACGCTGCCAGCAAGCTTTGCTAAATCCACCGCCGCTTCTGTATGTCCTCTGCGTTCCAACACGCCGCCAGGTTGAGCGGTCAATGGGAAGATATGGCCAGGGCGATAAAAATCCGCAGCCTGTGACGCAGGATCAGCCAACTTTTCAATCGTCACTGCCCGGTCTTTCGCAGAAATTCCCGTACTCGTCGTCACGTGATCGACACTGATGGTAAACGCGGTGCCAAAGGCATCCGTATTATTGGCGGTCATCTCAGGCAATGCCAGCTTTTCAGCGATCGCTTGTGAGATGGGTGCACAGATCAAGCCGCGGCCATAAGTCGCCATAAAATTGACAGATTCTGGCGTTGCGTATTCAGCGATCCCAATCAAATCTCCTTCTGATTCTCGATTTTCATCATCGGCGACAATCACTAAGCCGCCTTTTTTTAACCATTCCACTGCTTGTTCTACTTTATGCATCGTCTGCCTTCTTTCATTTTCGTTGGTATTTGACATATTTCCCGATCATATCCGTCTCGATATTGACCCACTCCCCTTGTTTCAACTGCCCCAGCGTCGTCTGGTCTTTGGAATGGGGGATCAAGCTAACGGAAAATGCCTGTGCCGTCGTCTGGGTAACCGTCAAACTGACGCCATTGATCGCAATCGACCCTTGCGGAATGATTTCCCCTTGCACACTGACAGGATAAGCAAACGTCAAGATCAAGGCATTTTCCAACTGCTTTTTCTGGATCAAACGGGTCGTTACATCAATGTGGCCTGCGACAAAGTGGCCTTCAAAACGCTGCGTCGCTGCCATCGCTCGCTCCAAATTGACTTCGGCACCCACCGAGAGTTGTTTAAAGGTGGTTCGTTGAAAGGTTTCTGGCATGATATCCACCGTAAACGTCGTCGCTTGTTTGGCGATCGCCGTCAAACACGTCCCGTTGATCGCCATACTGTCTCCGATCTGGTAATCCGCCAGTAATCCTTCGGACGCACTGCAAGTTAGCTGGATCGTGCGGCTTTGCTTGCGGATCTCTTTGATGCGGCCTTTTTCCTGAATCAATCCTGTGAACATTCCTCTGGTCTCCTTCCTCGGATGCAAACATCTTCCCCAACTGCAGTCACCGTCACTTCTGTTAGCTGCTGCAGCTGTTTCGGGGTACGCTCACTGGTAAAACTTGCGAGACTATTGCCCCCAAGAAACTTTGGCGCCACATAGGTAATGCTTTCTTGCCACAGTCCGCTGGCTAAAAAGGCATCATGGATCGCAGCGCCTCCTTCTACGTAAAGCGATTGGACCTGTCGTGCGGCAAGCTCCTTCAGCAATGAAACAATTGTCAACTCTTCCAGCTGGATCACTGACACATGAGCTGGCAAATCACTGACAGTTGTCTGCTGCGTAAAAATCCACACAGGTGCCGAATCATCGACAAACAGTGCCAAATGGGGTTGCGACAGCGTTCGCCCCCGACGGTCTAACACGATGCGAATCGGCGGAAAGCTGGTTTCAACCGTGGTCAATAAGGTGGGATCATCCGTCAACACCGTCTGACTGCCCACTAAGATTCCTTGATAGTCCCCACGTTCTTGATGGACGTTTTGCCAAACCGCTGAACCAGTGATCGCACTGCGGGTCAACGCATCATGAGCGATCCGGCCATCTAAAGTGATCGCTTGCTTCAACGCCACGTAAGGTCGCTGATGCTGATGGTAAAAATTATAGTGTGGATTCAAACGGCGCACCGCTGTTTCTTCGATGCCCACCAACACGTCGATGCCCTGTTCTTCTAAAAAGCGCTTGCCTTGTCCAGCCACGATTGGGTTAGGGTCTAACTGGCCGACGACTACCTTTTTGATGCCACTGTCGATGATCAGCTGGGTGCAAGGCGGCTGTTTTCCTTGATGGTTGCAAGGTTCTAATGTCACGTATAAAGTCGAATTGATTAGGTCTTCGGAGGAATGGCATTGTTCGATGGCGTTTCGTTCCGCATGGGGCTGCCCATAGACTAAGTGAGCCCCTTTGGCAATGACCCGTTGCTCTTTGACGATCACAGCGCCCACTAGCGGATTGGTAAAGGTTTGGTAGCGCCCTTTTTTGGCTTCTGCGATCGCCAAACGCATGTATTCGTTATGCATCTTCCTTCCTCCTTTCAATAAAAAAATGCCTCGTGAGAATCTCACGAGGCATAGACAAACAAGACCGGCAAAAAATCAATTTTAGACGCACTGCGCCCCTTGAAATTTTGTGGTTTTTCTTCTCCCATCCAGACTTTCACTGTCGGTGCCAGATTCACACTGGCTCCACCGCATAGCTATGCGGGTCACGGACTTCAAGCATTGCGCTTGTCACCGTCGGTCGGGAATTACACCCTGCCCCGAAGAATACTATTCAATTCATGTGCATTTTAGCCCGACCATTTTTGTTTGTCAATAGGCCTGATTACAAGCCGATAGGAATTCCTCTTGGCTTTTTCTTTTGGCAACCCCAAAGCAGCGACAGCAGAAATCTCTTGTCGTTCCGCCATTTTCCTAAGCTGCAGCAAGGCGGTTTTGCCTGTGAAAAACACGAGAAAACCTAGGTTAAATATTTTTTCTCGAACGAAGCCATTTATCAAACTCCGTCACGAGTAAGACGACCATCCCAGAAGCTGCTGAGATGACCCAGCCGATCAAGGACATGTCCTCAGTATGAAAGGCGCTTTGCATAAATGGAACATAGGTCAATAACAGTTGCAGAACCAGCATCACACCAATGATCACGAATGCTTTTGGATTGGTGAAGGAAGCTTTAGAAAACGCTGGTGCACTTGTACGGATGTTGAACAAATAGAAAATCTTACTCAAGACCACGATATTGACCATCATGGTACTGGCAACGGCTTCGCTGACGCCTTGCAGCAAGAGCCAGTCATGAGCGATCAAACTGATGACTGCCATCAAGATCGATACATACGCCATCTGCCAAATATCGTGGCGATTCAACAATTTATTGCCTGTCTTTCGCGGTGTGCGGTTCATGATCCCAGACTCTGCTGGTTCAAAGATAAACGCAAACTGGATCGTAATAGCAGAAACCATGTTGATCCACAGCAGTTGCGTCGCCTGCAGCGGCAATTCTTTTTGCATCATGATCGTAAAGGCAATGATCAGCCCTTCGGCAAAAGATGTCGGCAACAGAAACAGAATGCTCTTTTTGATGTTGTCATAGATCCTGCGTCCTTCGCGAATCGCTAAGGACATGGTACCGAAATTGTCATCGGTCAAGATCATATCAGCAGAGTCTTTGGCTACATCCGTGCCGCTGATCCCCATCGCTACACCGATATCCGCCCGCTTCAACGCAGGGGCATCGTTGACTCCGTCCCCTGTCATCGCCGTGACTTTGCCTTTGGCTTGTAGCGCTCTGATAATGTCCAATTTATTTTTCGGCGTGGTTCGTGCAAAGACTTGATTCGTCAAGGCAGCATCTTGAAATTCAGCTTCACTCATCTGATCCAACTCGGCACCAGTCACGACGTGAATCTCATCCGCTAAGCCAAGCTTTTCCCCAATCGCTTTGGCGGTCAGAGGGTGATCGCCAGTGATCATTTTCACTTGAACACCGGCTTGGTTCATTTCCTTCAGGGAGGCAATCACTTCTTCTCGCGGCGGATCGATGATCCCAGCGATCCCTAGTAATTGCAGCCCTTGCTCAAAAATCGTTTCATCAATGTGATCAATCGAAACTTTCTGATAGCCCACCGCTACCACTCGTTTGCCTTCTGCCGACAAGCGGCGGACATGGTCTGTCCAATAGGCTTCATCAAAAGGCGCCGCTTGTTTTTGCACCATTTCAAACAATTTATCTGGGGAGCCTTTAACAAATAGCAAGCGTTCCCCCGCAGGGTTTGCCACTAGTTTCGCCATGTAGCGGTTGTCCGAATCAAAGGGCAGCATATCCAGCTCTTGGTAAGCAGGTGCTTGCGGATAGGCAAATTGCTTATGATACAGCGTCAAGAAGGAGCCATCTGTTGGTTCCCCATTGATCGTCCAGTGATTTCCTTCTGGGACCAGTACCGTATCGTTGGCTTCGTAACCAGCTTCCAAAAACAACTGCAAGGTGTCTTGCGCGTGGACGTCCTCCTGCTTTAAACGAATTTCTCCCACCGGCGCATAGCCGTCACCCGTCACTTCATATTCCTGCTCAGCCAATACGATGTCTTTGACCGTCATTTCATTTTTGGTCAGGGTACCTGTTTTATCCGTCGCGATCACATCCACTGAGCCTAGCGTTTCAACCGCTGGCAGCGTTTTGATGATGGTGTGCTTGTTTTTTGCCATGTCGCTGACACCCATCGCCAAAACCACCGAGGTCGTTGCTGGCAATCCTTCTGGGATCGAGCCGACGATCATGGTGACAACGGCTAAGGATAAGACAGAGATCGCATAGGTCTGCTGGAACAAGCTGACGACAAATAGCAAGACCGCCACGCCCATAATCACATAGGTGATGCCTTTCCCCAGTCCATCGATCTCTTTCATCAACGGCGTTTTTCGTTCTTCCGTTTGATTGACTTCAGCTGAGATTTTCCCGATCTCAGTCTTGACGCCAGTAGCGATCACGATCCCTTTCCCGCTTCCTGACGTCACGGAAGTCGAAGCAAACGCCAAATTCCGTTGTTCCGCTAATGGAGTTGCTTCATCCATTAAGGCATCTGTTATTTTTTCCACCGAATCGGCTTCACCAGTCAAGGCGGATTCTTGGATACGCAAGTTGTCGGCTTCGATGATCCGCAGATCTGCGGGCACATTGTCACCAGCTTCTAGGAATACGACATCCCCTGGAACGACTTCGGCAGCTGGAATATCTTGACGAATCCCATTCCGATAGACCGTGGCTTCTGCTGATAGCATCTCTTTGATCCGTTCTAATGCATCGGAAGCATTCGCTTCTTGGTAATAACCGATCAACGCATTGACCAGCACGACGATGCCAATGATCACGGCATCAGAGAAATGCCCCATCAGCAGCGTTAAGATGGCGGAGAAAATCAAAATGTAGATGATCGTGTTATGGAATTGTCGCAGCAGCAAACGCCACTTGGCGGTTTTTTTAACCGCTAATTGGTTCAATCCGTAGGTTTCTAACCGCTCGGTTACTTGCGCCTCATCTATTCCTTGATCGATAGAGGGGACCTGATACTGTTCGATTGTTTCTGACACTGATAACTGAAACTCTTTTTTATTCATTTTTTTTCTTCTTCCTTTTCTTTTTCATTGATGGATAACACAAATAAGCCCCTTATTTAGAAACTGCTCCTAAATAACGCGCTGTTGTTTGTCTCCTATTCAATTAAAAAGTAAGGCAAGTCAAAATAGTGTTTCTGCTCACCGTCACTCGAGTCGCTTGACATTCGTTTACCACCCCCTCTAAAGTTAGCAATAAGCGTAACAAACTATTTTTCCAAAGTCAAGAGTCACCGCTTTCAAAAATGAAAAGTGGCTGGCTTCTTCACAAAAAAAAGCCGCACGCCAACGATTCATCGCCGTGCAGCTCCTTCAGTACATTCTCTTCAAGCCCAAAGGCTCGCCTTAAAGCTGATCCAGTGCCTCGCTGATGGGGGTTTCCCCAGCTTGGACTTTGATGACTTTTTGATAAGTTGCTGGACGTTCCAGCATTTCACCTAACAAGATGGCGACATCCTCGATGGGGATCGCACCAGAGGTCGTTTCACTGATCTCGATCAAACTAGAACTTGGTGTTTCTTTCAACGCACCCGGCTGCAAAATCGTATAGTCTAGTGCGGTGTTGTCGATCAGCCAGCGATCAGAGAAAAATTTGGCGATCGTGTAATCCATCAATGACGCCATGCCTTCCCTTTGCCACTGTTCAGGTTCTAAGGCATAGGCTGAGCTAAGGTGGATGTAGCGCTTGATTCCTTTTGCTTCAGCGGCTTGCATCACTTTGACCGCACCATACAGATCGGATTGCAGCAAGTCTTTGCCTCGGGAACCCGCCACGAAGTATACCGCTTCCGCATCTGCGAATTTCGCTGCCATCTCTTCCGGTTCTGTGTGTAAATCAAAGAACACGGGCTTGATCGTCTCCGTTTCTGTGATTTTCTCACTGCTGCGCGCACCAGCATAAACGATGTGTCCTTGTTTTTCTAGAAAGGTGATCAATTTTTGACCTACTCGTCCAGTAGCACCAACGACAAAAATTTTCATTTTCTTTGCTCCTCTCGTTTCTTTTTCCAACTCTTGCTAGTATCATCGTAGGACAAAAACCAAGATCCAACAACTATTCTGTTTCTAAACGAAGGGGAAAAAAGCACAGCACAAACCAATTCTTGCTGTTTTTCCCCATAGAAACCCATGTTTTTTAAAAAACACCCAAAAAAATGAAAAAAATTTTCTCAAACGATTGACAAAGCGTTGACTCTTTTGTAGACTAGGTAGAAATAATTTAAATATTTAGAAAATTCAAAATAAAGAAAAGGACGGTGGCGTATATGACCCGCACCAATGTTAGCAAACGAATTATTTTATTATTATAGTCGGGACTGTTTGATTTTATACATTCAAAGAGTCCCTATTCACATTGCATCCAAAAAGAAGAACAGCTTCTTTAGATGGAGTGTTTTTTTATACCCATTTTCAAGAAAGCTGCCTTTTGCAAGCTGACACCTTGATGTCAGATAGATCCAAAACGCTCGTTGACCAACTGCTGCCGATTCCCCGCGGTTATGCACTGCACTTATTCTAAAGACCCCTTCTGTTTGGACACTTGATTGGTCAAGCAGAAAAAGGAAGGATGATTTTTTATTATGAAAACCGTCAACACGATCGCTGCTTTTGTAAACAAGTATTTGATCTACATCATGATTTTATTGATGATCGTCTCTTATTTTTTCCCGCAACCCTTCTTATGGATTCCACCTCGTACAACGATTCTTTTGAGCATCATCATGTTTTGTATGGGGATGACTCTAAACGTTGCTGCGTTTAAAATGGTCGTCTTACAGCCCAAAGCATTCATCTTAGGGGTGCTTTTCCAGTTCACCATCAGCCCTTTGGTGGCTTACGGCTTAGCGCAGCTGTTTGGTCTTTCTTCCGGTTTGATTATCGGTTTTGTCTTACTAGGCTGCGTTTCTGGTGGAACCGCCAGCAATGTCATGACCTTCATCGGCAAAGGCGATGTCGCCCTCACCGTTTCCATGACCACGGTATCGACCTTGTTAGCGACCGTCGTTACACCCTTTTTGGTTTATGTCTTGGCTGGTCAGTACACCGAGATCTCCTTCTGGGAAATGCTCTTGTCTGTCTTGCAGATGGTGCTCTTGCCGATCATTTTAGGGGTGACCGTCCACAAACTCATTGCCAAGCACATCGAGCGATTTCTGCAATCATTTGTGTTGATTTCTTCCGTCAGTATCTTATTGATCGTTGCAGGAACTGTCGCTCGCAACGGCGCCGTCATCGTCCAATCTGGCTTGATCGTGATTTTCTTAGTCTTGCTCCATAACTTGATCGGCTACGGCGCAGGCTATGGTCTGAGCCGTGTGATGGGCGTCAGTGCCACCCAAGCCAAATCCATCATGTTTCAATTAGGAATGAAAAATACTGGCCTAGCAATCTCGCTAGCCAATGCCCACTTTGCCGCCATTGCGGCAGCCGTTACCCCTGCCGCAGTCGGCATGGTGATCCATCAAATTACCGGACCAATTTTAGCCAATCTCGTGGCCAAGAAAGAAGGAGAAAAGTATGAGTCAAAGTATCTTTTTGCCAAACTACACAATCGGGGCGGACGCCTACGAAAAAGTAAATGACATCGTAAAACCATACGGCACCAATGCCGTGATCATCGGCGGAAAAACCGCCCTTGAAAAAGCCGAAGACAAGATTAAAGCCGCTTTAACGTCAGCAGTCCAAGTGACGGATACCTTGTGGTACGGCGGCAACTCGACCTATGAAAACGTCGATCAGCTGTTCGCTACTCCAAGTGTCCAAGCCGCCGATGTTCTATTCGCCGTTGGTGGCGGCCGCGTCTGCGATACCGTCAAAGTGGTTGGGGAAAAAGCTGGCAAACCAGTCTTCACCTTCCCAACGATCGGCTCCAACTGCTCACCAGTCACCGCGGTTTGTGTCATCTATAAAGAAAACGGCGAGATGCAAGGGTTGTTTTTCCCTTCGCAACCGCCGACCCATGCCTTTATCGACAGTGAGATCATCGCCCAAGCCCCCGACAAGTACTTATGGGCAGGAATCGGCGATGCCCTCTCCAAAGAGATCGAATCAACATTTTCAGCGCGGGGCGATCAGCTAGATTACACCGATGGGTTAGGCATCCAAATCGGCAAAATGTGCACAGAACGCTTATTGCAATACGGCACACAAGCCTTGAAAGACAGTGCCGCCAATCAGCCGTCTTATGCCATTGAGCAAGTCGTCTTGGATATCATCGTAACCACCGGCTTAGTTTCCGTCTTAGTCATCAATGATTACAACTCCGCCCTTGCTCATTCCTTTTACTACGGAACGACCGTTTTGGAAAAAATGGAAGACTATTTACACGGCGCATCCGTTAGTTACGGCGTTTTGGCCTTGTTGCAGCTTGATCAGCAAGATGCCCTCTTCCAGCGCATCTACGCCTTTATGAAGGAAAACAAACTGCCGGTTTGCCTAGTGGATATGGGCCTTAACGACACCAGCGATCTTGAGGCAATCTTAGACAAAGCAATGACCACCAATGACATCGTCCACGTGCCTTATGAGATCACGCGAGAAATGTTCAAACAAGCCATCCTAGACGTGGAAGCCTATCATGCCAAACAAAACCAAGCAGCATTGGCAGCTGCCAATTAAATGAAACCCTCCAGCAACGAATTGCTGGAGGGTTTTTGTATGGCCTTTTTTTCGCTTCTTCGTACTTTTCCTCCTTCTTCTTTCTTACATGTTAAAAAACATGCAATCGTTTACTTTGATTTATTTTTAAAAACTTATTACTATTTTAGTATAACAAAGGAGGAGATTGGTTTGGAATTGGTTTATTTATCTGGGTTGTTTTTGGTCATTTTCTTGTTGTATTTTCTGGCAAAGAAAAATAATCGCATCAAACAGTTATTTTCGAAGATCACGATTGCTTTTCTGCTTATTTACTTGGTTTGGCGTTTGTTTTTCACGATCCCTATGGATAGTTCTGCTTCACTAGTATTTGGGATCATTCTCTATATTGCGGAAGTCATTGGTTTGTTTGTCTATGGCTTTTTTGTTTACCTTTTTTCCAACAAGCTCTCAAAAGAATACCGCTACGAGGGGGATGAAGCAGAAGAATTCTTGCCAAGTGTCGCCGCTTTTATTTGTACTTACAATGAAGACATCAAGCTGGTGATCGCCACGGCACTGGCTGTCAAAGCCTTGAAATACCCCAACAAAAAAATCTATATCTGCGATGATGGCCATCGAGAGGAACTAAAAGAAATGGCCGAGCGAATGAACCTCGGCTATTTGACCCGCGAAGGAAATGCCAATGCTAAAGCTGGGAATATCAACTATGCCTTGTCCCAAACCAGCAGTGACTTGATTTTGCTTCTGGATGCTGACTTTATCGTCAAAAAGAACATTATTTTTGAAGCTGTCGACTATTTCCGCAATCCTAAAGTTGCATTGGTGCAATATCCACAAACATTTTATAACAAAGATCCTTTTCAATTACTGCGCAAATCCATGTACAACGAACAGGAATTATTCATGCGCTTTCTAGAACCCGCACTTTCTCGTGAGAATGCTTTGATCCATATCGGTACCAATGCCATCATTCGTCGCAGTGCCCTTGAAGAGATCGGCGGCGTTCCTACCAGCAGTATCACCGAAGATATGGCGACCGGGATGCTTTTACAAGACGCCGGCTATGAAACGATTTTTATCAATAAAGCCTATGCCTTGGGGATCACTCCTTACACTGCCAAAGAGCTGACCTCACAACGGACTCGGTGGGCGCAAGGAACGAAACAAATTTTTGACCACTTCAAACCACGCCGCTTAAAAGGATTGTCGTTCATGCAAAAACTTTGTTATTACAACTCCTATTTGTATTGGTTTACCTCTTTCCAAAAAATCATCTTTTTATTGGCACCAACCTTATTTATGGTTTTTGATATCTTTATCGTCAGAAGCAACAATCACCAATTGTTGCTGTTCTTTTTACCGCCTTTCATTATGATTTCCCTGTCGTTTCGGCTGTATGTCCCTAAGATCAGGAACCTGACAAGCTCCCACATCTATGATTGCTTTGTCGCTCCTATCCACACTGGGGCATTGATCAAAGAATTTATGAAATCACAGAAAAAATTCAACGTGACCAAAAAAGAGATCGTCGGCAGCAACGCCTTTGATTGGCGAACCGTCTTGCCCCACATCATCCTCTTTACTTGGATTTCCTTTGCCTGTCTGGTGGCTGGGTATCGTTTGTACCGAGGAGAAGGCTATGAATTCGGCTATATCGTGACCTTGATTTGGTCGCTCTATAACCTCTATGGCTTGTTTTATGCCATTTTGATCGGGAAAAACCGTTTTATCGAAAGTGATAGTGAAGCCTTGAGTATCGCCATCAATCGTCAGCTTTCTTATGATGCGAAGACGTTCGAAATGTATCAAATGAGTTTCAACGGCTTCCGTATCCGTACTCATCCCGAGCAACTATTCGTACCAGGTGAAAGTTATACCTTTTACGATGATAAACACCGCTTCACCATCAATTCGATCTGTCTGGAGGATCATGGCACCTATGTGACTTTTGCCTTCAACAATCTAACACCGCAATCTGCTGAAGAGCTTGCCAGCTACTATAGCGACCAGCTCAATGCTGCCAAACAGTTGGAATTTGATATGGAGGAAGAAGTCGCAGAAATGAATAGTTAGCCCCGCCCCCTTTGTCGCAAGAGACAAAGGGGCTTTATTGATTCCAGAAAGCTCCTTAAAGGGCAGTTCTCCATCTTCTGATGATTCTCTTCCTTTAGATAACACTCTGGCCTTTGCTGCATCCTTCTCCAATGATCATTGATTGAAAGAGCCATAACAGAATCTTGATGATGTCTCGATGGCAAATACTTTTTAAGCCTTTAGAAAATATTAAAAAGTCTGCTTTTCCTATGACCTGATTGAGCTGATACGCTTGTCACTGCTCACCCGTTTGTGAATAAAAGCGCATGGAAAAGCAATCCTTGTTATACTTATAAATAACACGAATTCCTTAGAAAAAGGAGGAACCCTCATGACCCGTTACAAACGATTTCGCTTTGTTCATTTAGGCGCTCTTTTGGTGTTGGGCTTACTCCTCACTGGCTGCAGTGCGGATACGGCACCAATTGAAGAACAACCGACTACCAACACCGCCACTTCTTCTGAACCAGCGGTTTCCTATGAAACCTTTCCATTGCCGCAACCAATCTTAGACGGGGAAACCAGTGTGTCGGAAGCTCTCTTCGAGCGGCGCTCGCAACGGGATTTTCAAGACACTGAGCTAACACAAGAACAGCTGGCACAGCTTTTATGGGCCGCTGCCGGTGTCACTACAGAAGATGGTCGCCGGACAGCGCCTTCGGCTGGTGCCTTGTATCCCTTAGACCTCTATGTCGTGGTCACACAGGTAACGGGGCTTGAGCCAGGGCTTTATCTGTATCAACCTGAGCAACATGTCTTAGCAAAAGTTCTTGCCGGCGATTTTCGGACCGCACTGGCGGAAGGTTCGTTGGATCAGCAAGCGATTCAACAAGCACCTGCCACATTGCTTTATACAGTGGTTTATGAACGACTGATCGAGCGCTATGGGGACCGAGGAATCGAACGCTATGCCTATATCGAAGTCGGTCATTCCGCCCAAAACGTCCTTTTGCAAGCCCAAGCGTTAGGCTTAGGTGCTGTGCCGATCGGCGCCTTCACGGATCATGAACTCAAAGAATTATTAGAACTGCCAACGGAAAATGAACCCCGCTATTTGATTCCTGTAGGGGTTATTGAGTAGCGCTACTGAGTAACAGGTCTCATTTTTCGTGGGGTTGTCAGTCTTTCATTAGAAACTGGCAAGGTTGATTTTCCCAGCAAAACTAGTACAATCGAAAAACCACCTGCAAAAACAGCAGGTGGTTTTTCGATGGACTTACAGTTTGTATGCTCGGACTTCTTCTGGTATTTCTTCTAGTGGCAACTCTTTTACCACCGCTTCGGTGCCTGCTGCCATCGCGGTATCGTAGTACCAGCATTTGTATTTGATCGTATTCATGGTTTCTTGTAAGGCTGCCATTTGCTTTGTGACTTCTTCCAGACGTTCATGAAACAGCTGCTGCCGTTTCTGCAAAGACGCATCGCCTTCCTCGCCCCAATCCAAGAAATTCTTGATGTCTTTGATGGGCATGCCAGTATTCTTCAAACAATCGATCACTTTGATCGTCGCTACTTCTTTTTCGGAAAACACCCGAATGCCGCCATTACTACGGGCCAGCTTCGGAAACATCCCTTCTCGATCGTAATAACGCAGAGTCGAGATGGGGATATTGGTCGTTTGTGATACTTCGCCAATCGAGTAACTCACTTGCATCGCTCCTAAAAAAAATTTTGTTTATTACTTGACCTAAACCTAACTTCAGGTTCTACAATTAAAATACACCGCAAGCACTGTACTGTCAATCACCTATCGTCTCACAGGTTCACCATTGGCAGTAGCAGGATTCGCTGAAAAAGTCATTCATTGGAGGAAATACAAATGACAGAAATCAAAGAAAAAGTTATCGTAATTATGGGAGCATCTTCAGGAATTGGGGAAGCAACCGCCGTTAAACTAGCCGAACAAGGGGCAAAAGTAGTGATCGCTGCCCGCCGTGAAGAGCGCATCAAAGCACTGGCTGAAAAATTAGGAGAAAATGTCTTGTATCAAACAGCCGATGTCACCAATCGCGAACAAGTCCAACAAGTCATTGATTTAGCCATGACCTCCTTTGGTCGGATTGATGTCCCTTTCAATAATGCTGGCATCATGCCTCAAGGAAACTTGGCAGAGTTGAACTATGACAGCTGGCAAAAAATGCTGGATATCAATATCATGGGGGTATTGAACGGAATCGGCGCTGTGCTGCCCATCATGCAAAAACAACAAGACGGTTTGATCATCGCCACTGACTCAGTTGCCGGACATGTCATTTACCCAGGTTCTGCCGTGTACAACGGGACAAAGTTTGCAGTTCGTGCAATCATGGAAGGCTTGCGCCAAGAAGAACGTGAACATGGCATTCGCTCCACCATCGTCTCTCCAGGAATGGTCTCCACGGAATTGTTTGAAACCGTCGGCAATGCTCAACTAGAAGCAGCCTTGAAAGAAACCTCTCGCGTAGAAGGCAACAGCCTAACGCCAGAAGATGTAGCAAATGCAGTGGTTTATGCCATTCAACAGCCCAAACATGTGGCGATCAGCGAAGTCTTGCTGCGCCCAGCAAAACAAACCGTTTAATCTATTTCTACTTATCTACGAAACCTGCGACCGCTTCAGGCTGGTCGCAGGTTTTTTTTGTCGTCAAATCCCACCGTTTTCTTGGAAAAATTACTTGATTTTCTTGTAATACCCAATTGTCCGAGGGATGTAAACCAATGGTTGCTTTATGTAAACGACTAGGTTCTGTTGCTTCGGGGGAAATTTTTTTATACTTAGTACAAAGCTTCCGTATAAAAACGTCCAATCAGAAACAAACCGGACGTTCTCCTCATGAGCGATGAATAGCCGAGCAAGCGCCGCAGCCCTACCTTCACCGTTGACTTGCAAGTACTGCCTTAGCTGTCCTCTTTTTAGTACTTGCTTTTTATAAAAGAATGGAGTGTGTATATGAATGTAAAACAGCTACTCGTCATTGCCGAGCAACGAAGAAACATTACGAATCAAAAATTGACCTATGCCGAAAATTTCTTGGCTGCCGGCTACTCTGCTGCCGAATTGCTGGCAGATGAAACCTTTCTTGAATTAGAGCGAAGGGAAACCCAACTGATTGCAGAACGCAACGCCATTTTTTACGAAGAAGTCAGCCACAATTAATCCCCCTGTCCAATTGTAGGCGACGAAAAAGCGAAGGCTCAGCAGCACCTTCGCTTTTTTAACCCTCAAAGGCGTTCTTTGCCCTGAGGATCACGCTGCTTGATCGTCCAATAAAACAGTCCTGCAAAGAAACCACCGAGAATCAGGAAATTCATGCCGTATAGACAGTAGAGGAAGAAAAAGTTCAGCTGCCCACTGCGCCAAAAGCCCATGATTCCCACTAAAACCAGAGTGTTGACGCATCCTGTCAACACACAAACCGTGCGACTGCACTCCAAGCTTTGTAATAGGTATTTTGTGATCTCATATAACGGACTGACGAGCATTATCCCCAGCATGATTGGTAGAATAGCTGGCAACAAGTCTAAAACAGCGACATCTGTAGTAAACAACTGAAAAAAAGCAGGACGAAAGAGCCAGATCAGACTGGCGATTCCAACATAAGCCACAAAAGAAGAAACGAAGGCACTTTTCCCCACTGCTAAAATCTTCTGACGATTGTTCTGACCATTCGCCTCACTCGCAAAGACGGTCACTGCGTTGCCATACATCAAAGCAGGCAAACGTGCGATCATCAATCCTTGGCTGCCGATCGCATAGGCTGCCAACGTACTGACACCCAATCGTGAGACGAAAGCCTCAAATGCAATAATAAAGACTAAACCCTCAAAGCATTCCTGAATCATTAAGGGGACCGATTTTTTCAATAAGAAGGTGCGTTTTCGTGGTCTTTGTTTCAGCCCCCTGGCTAGACTTTCTCTTAAAAGAACCCCATAAATCCCCAGCAAGAACAAAGTCGCAAGCATATTTGCGATGCCACTGCCTAAGACCCCCATTGCGGGAAAACCGAGATTGCCGTTGATCAATAGATAGCTAAGCAGCACCTGTACCAACGCACTAATAATGGAAACACCGAGGATGTAATTCGTTTTCTTTTCAATTTTTAAAAGACTAGTAAAAACAAACGTGACTAACGTAAGTAAAATATAGGGAGACATGATTGCAAGATACAATGTCGCAGTTCCTAGCAGCTCCCCGCTAAATCCGTAGACAATTTGCAAAATGCCGCGTCCAAAAAGCAGGAAAATCAAGAAAAAGCTCACGCCGATCGCGACTACTAGAAAAAGAATCGACGACAGATAATCATTTAACTGCGTCTCTTCTCTTTGCCCGACTGCCTTTGCGCCATAAATATTAAAAGCCAGCCCAATCGCACCTAAAATACCCGCAAAAGCATAGAGAAACCCGTCGATCAGTGCGATCGCCGCCAGCGCTTCCGTGGATCTTCTTGAAATAATCGCTAAGGAAACTTGCGCAATAATGATTTGAAACAAATTGGAAGCAATTAAAGGCAATGTAAAAGACTGTATTTTTTTGTTCAAAAAGCTCTCCTCTCTCATTCGTCATAACTACGCAACATCCACTCGCTTATTGTGATTTTAGTCACAAGAAAAGCGATCGTTGGTCGCTATAAATACTCAACGACCCATCGGGCGTTTTGACGTTTCTCCCTCCATTTAACCATACAGCCTTCTCGGTGTATATTCCTTCGTAATTAAAAAACAAAACATACCGACAATCTCCGCTTATTTCCTCTATTGGTGTCGACAAGCAATCACTGATGAAGAGTAAAAAGGTTCAGAATAACATGGCGCTCTTCTGAACCTTTTCCATGGGCCACTGCCGAATTGCTGGTAGACGAAACCTTTCTTGAATTAGAGAGGAGGGAAACCCAACTGTTTGCAGAACGTAACGCTATTTTTTACGAAGAAGTCAGCCACACTTAATCCCCCTTTCCAATTGTAGGCGACGAAAAAGCGAAGGATCAGCAGCACCTTCGCTTTTTTCTGTAATAACTTGAGCTTGCAGTTTTCTATTTAATTTCCTTCACCATTTGATTGAATCACTTTTTTATACCAATAAAAGGACTTTTTCTTATAGCGAGCCAACGAGCCAGTCCCATCGTCATGCTTGTCTACATAAATAAACCCGTAGCGTTTTGCCATTTGTCCAGTTCCTGCTGAAACAAGATCGATGGGCCCCCAAGAAGTATAGCCAATAAGATCAACACCATCTGCAATAGCATCAGCCATTGCCTTAATATGTCTTCGTAAATAGTCGATACGATAATCATCCTCGACTGTATATTCACCATTTTTTTCAATCAGGGTATCCATTGCACCTAACCCATTTTCGACCACCATCAAGGGAATTTCATAGCGTTCATAAATTTGATTTAACGCAATGCGCAATCCTAATGGATCGATTTCCCAGCCCCATTCACTCGCTGTAAGATGCGGATTTTTAACCCCATTGAAAAAATTCCCCGTTTGCTTTTCGGCTTGATCATTTACTTTAGTCACAGTAGAAGATTGGTAGTAAGAAAACGTATAGAAATCAACAGTGCCCTCTTTCAGTACTTCTAAATCTCCTGCTTCGATAGTAAGGTCTATCCTTCTATCTTGCCAAAACTTTTTAGCAAAATATGGATAGCGACCTTTCACTTGAACATCACCACAGTAAAAATTACTGATATTAGTCATCTCTTGTGCGAAACGAATATCCTCTGGATGAGAAGACAACGGATAAATCATTCGATAGGCAATCATACAGCCCATTTGCAAATTTTTGTGTAGACTTTTTGCGTACTTGATCACTCGAGCACTTGCAACGAATTGGTGGTGGAGCGCCTGAAACCGTTGCTGACTGTTATCGATATTTTGTGTATTCAAAAAATCATCAATATCTTTTGGATACATTCCTCCTCCTAAATACGTACCCACCCCTACATCTCTGGATAAAATATTGATTTCATTGAATGTTAGCCAATATTTCACATCATCCTGATAACGATCAATGACCGTCTTGGCGAATCTTTCATACGATTCAATCATTCCTCTGCTTTCCCAGCCATTGAACTGTTTTGTCATTTCTATCGGTGATTCATAATGAGACAATGAGACCATCGGTTCTATCTCGTACTTCTTTAATTCTGCGATCAGATCATCGTAAAACTTTAACCCTTCTTCATTTGGTACTTTCTCTAAACCGGTCGGAAAAATACGAGTCCATGCGATAGAAAAGCGATACAGCTTAAATCCCATTTCTGCAAATAAAGCAATATCCTCTTTGTATCGATGAAAATGATCAATCGCCTCATGACTTGGATAAAAAGCACCTTCTTCAATTTCTGTGGTGATTCGCCGAGGCGTGTTCACATCGCCTCCCAGAAGCAGATCACTGATTGACATTCCTTTGCCGCCCACTTGATACGCTCCTTCTAATTGATTGGCAGCTGTCGCCCCACCCCAATAAAATCCATCTGGAAATTTTGTTTTCATTTTTCCCCTTCTTTCTTCTAAATAATTGTTACTAATTTATTCGAGTAATCAATCAATTCATCGTGCTCAAAAAATACCGGTTCATTCTGATTGTTCATAAAAATCAAAACAGAAGTTGGATCGTAGCCTTTAGACTTGATAAAATCAATATCAACACGGGCTAGCAACTCACCCGCCTTTACTCGCTGACCTTCCTCAATAAAAAGTTCAAATCCTTCTCCATCCAGTTTCACTGTATCTAATCCAATATGCAGTAACATTTCTAATCCATTATCATGTCGCAACCCGATGGCATGTTTTGTTGGAAAGACAGTCGTTATCGTGCCTTCAATCGGTGAATGGAATTCTCCTGACGCAGGATCGATCGCTAGCCCTGGTCCCATTTGTTCGGTAGCAAAAACCTCGTCAGCTACTTCACTCAGCGGCAAAACGCTGCCACGGACGAAGCCTTGAATCAATGCTTCTTCAGCCGCTGTCCGTTTTTCTGAAGCAATCGGTGAAGGATTCTCCAACGTTTTCATATCTTCTTCAATACTCTCTTCAAAACCAAAAATGACTGTCAAAACAAACGATATCGAAAAAGCTAACGCCAATGTTATGGCTGCTTTTACAATATTAGAGGCATCCTCTCCGAAAAATACCGGCAAGGTCAAAAGCCCCGGCGATCCGAATGAATAGCGGACTAGTCCGCTGATCCCCGCATAAAAACCAGCAATTCCACCTGAAATCATCACATAAATCAGTGGTTTTTTCAGTTTCAAGTTAACCCCGTACAGTGCAGGTTCCGTGATACCAGAAAGCGCCGTGATACCGCTGGAAAAAGCAATTTGTTTCATCTGTTTATCTTTGGTTTTAACAAATACCCCAAAGGCGGCCCCCGCTTGCGAAATGTTGCTTGCTAACATACCTGGTCCTTGGACGATCTCAAAGCCTACGGTTGAAAAGGAGACTTGCGCAATCGGAGTCAAAGCCGTATGCATACCAACCATTACTAATAAAGGCGTGAAGATGCCCATCAGTGTCGGCACGAGCCATGGAACAGTCACTCGCAGATAATCCACAACAAAGAACAATCCATCTCCAAAAATCGCGCCGATAGGTCCTAAGATCATCAGTGCTAGCGGGGCCATGATGATCACGATGAAAAGCGGTTTCAACATGGTTTTTAGTACACTCGGAATGATCTTTTCAGATAAACGATCAACATAACTCATAACCCAGACGATCAAGATGATTGGGATAACCGTTCCTGAATAAGCGGCTTCACGTATCGGAAGCCCAAATAGCTGCATAGAAACATCCGAGGCAACCAGACTCTGAAATGTTGGATGTAGTAAGACGCCTGTGATCCCCAATGCTAAATAAAGATTGGTTTTGAATTGTCTTGCCGCACTAGCCGCAATTAAAAAAGGCAAAAAGTAAAAGGCGGCGTCTCCAATCATATTGATGATTTGATAATTTAAACTTTCTCTACTCAATCCCAAAAGGACCAGTAAAGCTAAAACCGCCCGAATTAAACCAAATCCGATCAATGCTGTAATGATTGGCGCCATTACACCAACAATGTTTTCGACGATTCGTTTCACAAGTCCGTTTTTAGGTGTATCTACAGCTTCAGCACTGTTTTTTTCCGTGATTTTATACTGATTGATTACAGTCGAATAGTAATTTCCTACTTCTCCACCAATCACAAATTGTACTTCATCTCCGGTCAATTTGGTCCCTAGTACTCCTGGAATTTCCTTCGCCTGTGCTTGATTGAATTGCGTGGTATCTTTTAACTGGAAGCGAAGGCGAGTTGCACAATGATAGACCGCGTTAATATTTTTCTCTCCACCGATCGATTGAATGATTTTGTCTACTGATTCTTTCTTTTTATCAACCATTTGGTTCACTCCTCGTTTTGTGATAGTAATAGTCTATTAATATGAATAGCTAAATATGCAATTTCTTCTTCAGTGATTGGTTTCTCATAGATTTCTTCTAAAGTCCGTTTTATTCGCTGACTATAGGCCATCGGTTCTTGATACAGCGTAGAGACTGTCTTTATTAAAACTGCATCATTGTTTAACATCGTGTTCGTTAAATAGCGTTCTGCAAAAAATTTGGCATGTGTAACCAGACGCTCATAGTGCAGACTGTGGCTATCCAATTTTTTCTTCACCAACATTTGTACAGACTTTAAAATATTTGTCACGATTTTTGTGATTTGGATAGCATTAGCATGAATTGCTGAGCGACTATTACCGTTAATGATATGGAAAGTAATGTTCGCTGCTTCTTGTTCGTTCAAAGAAATACCAAGTGCTTTTTCAATAATGGCAACACCTTTTTGAGCAGCCTGAAATTCTTCAGGATAAAATCGTTTGAACTCCCAATACATTGAAGAAGTCATAATGACATTGTCTCTGATCCTCTCGACAGTAAAATAAATATGATCAGTCAGTGAAAAGAGTGTATTAGCAGATAACTCCGTATCTAGATATTTCTCCGCTTCTTGAATGACTTCATACGCTAGCTCGATATACTTTACAGGTACATTGTTCATAAACGTAATCAAGGACTCCATTCGATTATCTTCAATCGGAAGATAGAATTTAGAGATTTTCTCTTCCGAAATCAATTGACCTTTCTTTTGCCGATAACCGATACCCTTGCCAAAAGCAATAACATCTTTGTTGTCTTTCTCAACAATAATAACGTTTACATTCAAAACCTTCTTAATCAAATACATGTATTCTTCTCCTTCCTCCTTTCTAAGCGTAAAAAAAGGCATAATAAAATCAAATCTGCGAATCCTCGCAAAATTGATTTTATTATGCCTTGCCTGCCGTACAGTCACATACACATAAAAAAAATCATTATTTATTTCTTAAATTAATCATAGCATCCAAAAAAAGAAAACGCAATCATTTTTTTAATGTACAAAAAACCGCAAAATAGGTATTTCCCTTCTTTTGCGGTCAGCTTCGAATCTTCAAACTGGTTGACAATAAACTCTTTCAAATGAAAAAACGCGACAAACCTTTCAAAAATCCCGTTATTTCTTCACGATCAGCTGAACGGCTTGATCGATTTTCTGCTTTTGGGTTTCCGTGTCGCTGTCTGGATTTTCCAAACAATTTTTCAAATTTTCAGCGACAATGATCCCCATAATACGGTTGACGCTGGAACTGACAGCGGACAATTGCGTAATGACATCGACGCATTCTTTCTCGTCTTCGATCATTTTTTGAATCCCCCGCAACTGGCCTTCGGTTCGTTTTAACCGATTCAAAATATCTTTGTTGCATGCGGTCATCGTTTGATTTCTCCTCTCCATGCTGACATGCCGCCGAGGACATTGGTCACTTGAAACCCTTGCTGGCTCAAAAACTCAGATGCCATTTGCGAACGAGCCCCTGAATGACAGATGACATAGTAGTTTTTATCCTTCTCTAAGTCGCTGATTTGTTCTGTCAGCTCGCTCAACGGTAAGTTTTGTGCTGTTTTGATGTGTCCTTGTGCAAACTCATCGACTTCTCTGACATCAAGGATCTCAAGCGCCTCACGTTTTTCTTTTTGGGCAAATTCCTCCATAGATATTGCTTTAATCATGAATAATCATCTCCGGCTTAATAGTATTATACAACGAAAAGGCACCATCGAGGTTTTGACAATTGATGCCCGCTTGTTTTAAGATGCGTTCGGCAATGTAGCTTCTCAATCCGCTATGACACGTAACGACATACGAAACGCTTGGATCCAATTCAGACAACCGATCTCTCAATTCATCCAACGGAATATGGAGTGCCTGTTGAAAACGCCCATTATTGGTTAATTCCATCTCTGAACGAACATCCAACAACTGCTTACCGTTTTCTAAGGCATCCGTCAATTCGTGCCACTGAATATTCTCACTGATTCCTTCCGCCAGATTGATCGCTGCATAGCCAATCATATTCACTGGATCTTTGGCTGAGCCAAAAGGCGGTGCATAGGTGAATTCCAGTTCAGGCAAGTCAAAGATCGTTAAGCCGCCTTTGATCGCCGTTGCCAAAATATCGATCCGTTTATCGCCCCCTTTGGCACCGATGCCTTGCGCACCGTAGATTTTTCCAGTATCCGCATCAAAAATCAGCTTCAAATAAATATCCGTCGCATCAGGATAATACCCAGCATGGTCTTTGCCTGAAAGATGAACCACCTGGGGATTTAGCCCCGCCAGTTTGGCGCTGCGCTCACTTAACCCTGTGGACGCTGCCGCAAGATCGAATACGCGCACGATCGCCGTCCCAATACTGCCTTTGTTTTTGCGAGTCAGTCCACCCAATACATCAGCAACTTGCCGACCTTGGCGATTGGCTGGTGACGCCAAGGAGATCAGCGTGTCTTCGTTGGTGATTTGTTGTTTCACAACGATGGCATCACCCACCGCGTAAATATCTTTCTTACTGGTTTGGTATTGGCCATCTACCAATATACCCCCCCGGTGTCCCAGTTCAATACCGGCACGTTTCGCCAAATCCGTTTCTGGTTGGACACCCACCGAAAGAATCGTGATATCTGAAGCCAGGACCGTGCCATCTTCCAGAACGATTTCTTGCCCTGCTTTTTCAAAAGCAGTCGCTGACTGCGAGGTCAAAACATTGACCCCTTGCTTGATCAATTCATTTTTGATATACGCCGCCATTTCTTCATCCAAAGGTGGCAATACGTGGGGTGCTTTTTCCACAATCGTTACTTCTAGGCCCTTTTTATGTAAATTTTCAGCGACTTCTAAACCAATAAACCCAGCGCCAATGATCGTCGCTTTTTGAGGCTTTTTGTCTTCAAGATGCGCCATGATTTGGTCCAAGTCAGGAACATTGCGCAAAGAAAAGGCGTTGGTTGCTTCTTCTAGCCCTTTGATTGCCGGTACTAGCGGTTTTGCCCCCGGCGATAAAATCAACGCATCATAAGATTCTGTGAAGACGTGTTCACCATGTTTGACCGTCACCGTTTTCTCCTCTGGCTCGATCGCCAGTACCTCATGAAAAGGTCGCACATCTAAGTTGAACCGTTTCTTTAATGCTTCAGGTGTTTGGACCAATAGGGCGTCCCGCTCTTCGATCTCACCAGAAATAGCATACGGCAGCCCACAATTCGCAAAAGAGACAAAAGGACCTTTTTCAAAAACAATGATCTCCGCTGCTTCTTTAAGCCGACGTAAGCGCGTGGCTGCCGACATTCCCCCTGCTACCCCACCGACAATAACTATTTTTTCCATCCTTACTTTCCTCCTTTGGTTGTTCCGCGCCATTGATTCATGCCGCCACGAACGTTGACCACATCAAAACCTTTTTTACTTAGGATTTTGGCTGCTTGTTTGCTTCGCATCCCCGATTGGCAAATGACTGCCAGTTTCTTGTCGCCTTTTTGAGTAAATCCAGCAACCTTATTTAACGGTACATTTTTCGCATAGGCAATGTGCCCGCTGCGGTACTCCGCCGGCGTGCGTACATCCAGAACCGTCCATTCTTTGGCTCCTTCTTTTTGTAAATCTGCTGTTGACATACTTGGTATGCGCTTAAATAGTGAAAACATTTCTTGCTCCTTTCGTATACCCCTTGGGGTATATTAAACAAGATGTTTCCCTTTTTGTCAACTAAGTGATTTTCTTTAAGAAAAGAAACTTGCTGTTGCGCTACCCCCCACTCGATACTCTCGACAGCTGTTAGACATCTACCAATCAAGTAGCGAAAGACCCGTATCACACATTTCCCTCCCCTCGATCACAATGCTATAATAAAAGAAAAGATACATTGTAAAAATAACACGTATCAAATCGTTTACTTAGCAGCTGATCGCTTCGATTGTTAAAGAAGATTGGCTCCCGCCCTAAACAATAGCGGACAATAAAGCGACGCAAGCACCACTTTCCCTTGATTTATCAAGCAGCAAGCCCTGCTTTCTTGGAATCAGCGTGGGTTTCGACTATGCTTATGTCACATCAGCGAAAGGAAGAAAAGATGGAATTTGGCGAAAAAATCAAAGAAGTACGTACGAGAAATAACTTGACCCAAGAACAATTTGCCACTCAACTACACGTGACAAGACAAGCCGTTTCGAACTGGGAAAACAATCGCAATCTACCAGATTTAGAAATGCTGATTGCCATCGCCACGATTTTTGAACTCTCGCTTGATGAATTGATTTTAGGAGGAACTCAAGTGAACAAGATCACTGAAAAACTAATCAAAGACGGCAGCGAGACCCGACGCGCCAAACTCAATTTGATCACGACCTTGATCGGAACATTTTTACTACTTTTCGGCTTTGCCTGCTTCTTCATCAAAGCTAGCTCCGTGGAATACATCGATCAATCCGGCATTTTACATGAAAATTTCTATCTAATCCCCGTAGGATTTTTGTTCCTATTGGCTAGTTTCGTAGTATTTGCAGGAACCGGGCTCAATTATTTTCGAGCTGTTAGGAGAAAATAAATAAGAAGAAGGCATAAAGCGACCCTCGAAAAACAGATCAAAACCTGACTTTTGCGGGTCGCTTCATTTAAATTGCCTTGTTAAATTGTTTGATTCCAATAAATACTGTACCGATACTTTATCTCCTTACAAAATCCCCTCTATTCTTCTTTCGTTTCACAAATTAATCCCACTGATCATTCCTTAAAGTGTTTAAACTATTTACGACTATTCGTCAAGCAATTATGCTTAAAATAGTATAAAAAACCATTCCAATCATTTTTTTTGACACAAAAAATGTCAGATGATAGCCTTGAAATAGAAGGTTATCACTAAGATGACCTTCTTGCTTTTGGAATAAATAATAAAAAGGAGTGTATGAAATGAAACATCTAAAAGCGTTGGTTGTTAAAGCACTAATGATTTGGGCGATTTTGTGGATTGTGTTGTCAGGGATTTACGATGTCAGTTTTATGGACTCGACGATCGTCGGTGTGATCATTGTGGTGATGATCTATGTGCTAGGCGACTTGGTCATTTTGCGCAAGATCGGTAACATTGCGGCAACGATCGCAGATGCCGGCGCAGCAGCCCTTATCCTATGGCTGTATCTGACTTATATGGACTATACAAATGACATCTGGATGTTAGTATTGATCCCAGCAGTATTGATCGGTGTGGCAGAATGGTTCTTCCACATCTGGTTGTTAAAAGCAGACATCGTGCCAGATGAACGGAAAATGAAATAATTTTGTTGATTGCTAGAATCGAACGCAGACTCTTGTTCTGTGTTCGATTTTTTTTGTTTACAAGATCGGCTATTGAAAAGCGACACATCTCCTTGTTCCATACACTTTCTATAAACACGGACGATTGCCAAGATTTCTGGTTAGCTGACGCAATCGCCAAATTTGAATAAATCCCATCTTTCCATTACTATAAACGAAATCCGATCGTTTTTTTTGCACGGTTGTACTATCAAGGAGGTTTGTATGGCAATTCATGTGATGTGGTTTAGAAAGGATCTGCGCTTAGAGGACAACACGGCACTTACTGAGGCGCTTGCGTCTCTTCAAGCAAACGACCAATTGTTGTGTGTGTTTCATCTCAATGACAAGCAGTTTCTCCCCGATGCACCAAGCCATGATTACTTTTTTAGCGCGGTTGCTCACTTTATCGAGGCTGCCAAAAAGCAAAATCTGACGATCCACCTCTTGACGGGGACTTTGACAGAAGCCTTTGATCAGTTGTTCGCTTGCTATCCAGAATGGAGCCAGCTTTACTTCAACTTTGATAACCGTGGATTTGGTCGTAAACGTGATCTCTACATAAAAGAATTGGTCGAGAAAAAAGGCATCACTGTCCATTCTTTTGAAGACCATCATCTGCATCAACCAACAGAAGTCACCAAAGAGGATGGGACGTACTACAAAAAATTTACCCCCTACTATAAGAAATGGATTCAATTGCCCAAACCGGTGTATCAAAAGCAGGACCTCGATTTTGAAAAAGCCGTTCATTTTGATGATGCCCCTCACTTCAAAGCAGGGACAGCACTGCTTACTAAGCTGCTAGAAAATAGAAAGACCGATTTTTCAACGATCGTTGGGGAAGACTATGCGCATAAGCAATTGCAGGCATTTGTGCAAAAGCGTTTGGCCGCCTATGAAAAAGACCGTGATATCCCTTCGATCAAAGGAACCAGCCGCCTGTCCCCTTTCTTGTCTTTTGGACAAATCTCCATTCGGAAGGTTTGGGCCGCTTGCCAAGGAATGCCATCAAGCACTGGCAAAGCGACCTTTTTAAAAGAACTGGCTTGGCGAGATTTTTATCATATGATCTACTTCAGCCATCCTGAACAAAAAAACTATGAACTCATTGAGAAATATCGAAACATGGATTGGCGAAAGAATGAAGAGGAGTTAACCAAATGGCAAGCAGGGCAAACCGGCTATCCGATCATTGATGCCGCGATGCGGCAGCTGAATCAAACCGGTTGGATGCATAACCGTCTACGGATGATCGTCGCTTCCTTTCTAACCAAAGACCTATTAATCGACTGGCGGCAAGGAGAAGCCTATTTTGCTCGACAATTGATCGACTACGACGCTGCCAGCAATATCGGCGGCTGGCAGTGGGCAGCTTCGACTGGCACCGATGCGGTTCCTTACTTTCGAATTTTCAACCCCATTACACAAGGGAAAAAATTCGACAAGGATGGGACGTTTATCAAACAATTTGTTCCCGAACTCGCCCAGTTGCCGCTAAAATTCATCCATGAACCCTACTTGATGACTGACGAAGAACAAGCCGACCTAAAGGTAGTTTTAGGCACCGACTATCCGTTGCCTATAGTCGACCACAACGAAGCCAGAAAAAGAGCCCTCGATTTGTATAGTAAAATCGAACCATAAAAAGCTGCCATGGACTGCTCTCAAGCATTTTCGGTAGAAAAAACCAGCAAAGACGGTCTCTTACGGAGCGCCTTTGCTGGTTTTTTATGAAACTGGTGCGCCCTCTTTCGCCTTTCTATAGTGAAAAAACAAACGGCACGTCACATCAAGCAGTCTGCTGCTAGGGATATAAAAAAGAAGCATTTTCCATACTGTGTTTTTTAATTAAGGTCTTACCGTCTGCTTCCCCTCTTATTTCTAGTCGCTCTAAGCACCAATCCCCTGACGATTCATAGATCGAACCCTTTACTAGCGACGTTCCCTGCTTTTCCACGACTGGCTAGCAACGTTTCTCCTTGCAAAACTGTTCGTCTGATGAAAGGTCATCTATAGAACCATTCTGTTATAATAGCTCCATATTTGAGGATAAGGATGGTTTATATGAAAAAAATAATCGGATTCATCTTAGTCGTACTTTTAGGGTTTGTTGGATACAAAGGATATGAATATTATCAATCCACCTACTCAGGACAAACAGCTTACGCGTATGTCCCGTCTGAGATTCCGCCTAAAGTCCAACACGAAAGTAAGAGCGGCATCGGTGACCAGTCTCCTTGGTATTCTTACGATTACACATTAAACTTTGTAAAAGAAGATGGCAGTACCCGAACCCTTGAGGTTTCATTATCAGAAGATAACGCAAAACCCTTAACACCAAATTCTTATGTAAAAGCGGTGATCAGTGAAAAGCGTACAATAAAAGGCCCGAATGGCGTTGAAAAAGACGAAATTCCCAAAAAGGTTCTAGAGAAATTAGAAAATCAGAACTAATGATTGCAGACTCACATCTCTATGTGGGTCTTTTTTTACCTCCTTCCAAAATCAGCATTTTGAATCTCTTCTGTTAGTTTCATTGATGTCTTTTGCTCTGTTGCGATACGTTATACAAGGATACTGGGCACATTTATTTAGCAGAAAGCTGCTTGACTGATCCCTGTTTTCATTCCGTCATCAATGATAAGAGCAATTCAAGCTCCTTTTCCTTTCCCTCCTTCGCAGATAATTGAAAAAGCAGCGAATCACCTATCCGTTGACTCACTGCTTTTTAACTAACAAGTAATGGCTCACACCACAAAAGAATGGTACTTAGAGTAAGCAATTTGATCGACGATCGCAGAAACCTGATTGACATCTAAATCGGCACCGATGGCAGTCACTTGATAAAATTGACCATAATTGTTGCCAAGTTGAGGGACACGGGCGTTTGAAATCAGCAAATCATATTCTTCCTCATTGTTGTAAGGAGAAATAGTCACATTTTGTTTCCCTTTTAGTTCATTTTTTAACAAGTAAATGGAAGCATCTGCCAAAAGACTGGAGCCCATATTTAGGACCCCGATCCGTACTCGATATTCCTCTTTCGGTGATAACAGATAGATTAAAAAGACCAGACGTTTCTTGAGGTAGTTGAGTTTCGTGGGCGTAAACAAGTTAGTTGGTGCAATAATGTGTTGCAGGATGTCTGTAATCACTTGATCTCGCAAGGAATTGTGAAATAGCTTGTGGTAATAATTCAAGGTGACTCTGTCAATGGAGTAATTTACCCCATGAAAGTAATAGACTTGTGCGATCAAGGAGAAGACACTGGCTTTAATATCGATCGTCGTATGGGAGGCTTCAAGACAATAAATGGACTGGATCGCTGCCATGACTTCATCGGTGATCTCAAAGACAGGATTTTTATTGGTATACAACCCTAAGCGAAGCTCCTCGTAAGGAATTCCTCCTACCGTAACGAGAAAAAGACAGATAAAGAAGGGGACGATCTTGGCTTCGTCTACTGAACAGATGCTTTTTTTCGACACATAGGCCTGTCGAATAAAGCGACAAATCGGCATTTCTTGGCAGCGGTTGATTTTGATTTGTTCCTCCGGACTTAAGCTTCCCAAGGTTGTGTGAGGTGTGACTTTTTTCATGATCACAAATAGCCAGATCTTCAACTGCTTTTGTTGCGCAATCGAGAGGGTTATTTTTTTCGCTAACTCCGCCACCAGCTCATCGATCAAAACAGAATCGATCGCTGTTTCCCCCATTTTTAAAAAATTATAGTAAAAATAAATGCGTTGCGTCATCGTTCCCGCTAGCTTTTTGTTCTTTATCTTTAATTCAAAATGCTGCAGCAGCTGATTGCACTCTGCAATCACACGATTCAGTGTCCCGACGCTTATTTTTAATTCATCGGCTAATACAAAAGCATCATAGCCTGCATGTTGAAACAAATAATGGATGATTTGATATTTTACAGATTTTTTCAATAACGTGTCGGTCAAATCATCCAATGAGACGCTGTCGTTTACTTGCAGATCAAGGGTATAACGGTTGATTGCAAAAGAGACCTTCTCATTTTTTAGTTGTTGCTGAAGATTTTCTGATAGTTTCGTCAAGGTTGGCATCGTAATCTCTAATTCCCGACACGCATCACTTTTTTTGATATGACCCGTCGATAAATACAAGAATTTGAGCAAGATATACTCCAATTTCAAGTCTTTATCCAGTAAGTCTTCTTTATACATGACTGTTTTTCCTCCTGTGTAAATCCTTATTCTTTTCGAATAGTTACAACCAATTTACAGAAAAAGATAGCAGTACATTCCCTATGAAACAAACAAATGTAGTAAAAACATGCCCTTTCTACACATACTTTTCCTTCACTTACTCCCCAAATAAACCAAAACGAACGAACAAAAATGCGCCCTGCCAGACGAACTTTCCTCAGAGTTTCCTCGCGACAACGTTCTCGGATTTTCTTTTTGTTTATGTAAAACATTCTTCTCTAAAAAAATATATTTAGACCATAATAATTAATACTATCACAAGCTAGAAATGTCAATAAATGAAATTATCAAGCGCCATTTTTTTACTTTCTCTTAAAAAATAATACTATCAAGTGCTTACCCGTTCGTATAAACAAAAAAATCAAAGGCAGTCGATGCAACCGCCTTTGATTTTTCTATAAACCATTGTTCATTCAGAATTGCAAAAAACGTTTCATAAAGGGTCTTTTTATTCATTGAAAAAAGCAATGAACGGGTTTCTAGCGATACCGTTTCTTAATGTGAAAAGCCATAGGTTTGGTCGGATGAAACATGACGGCTTGGTCGCTTGTTCAAGCGCTCGATTCCTTCTTTCATGTCTTGCACCAGATCCATTGCCATTTGCATACTTAAATCTGCCCGACAGACAAAGCGTTGGATATTGATATGTGATAGATTATCAGGTAATGGATAGGTAGGGACTTGCCAGCCTTTCATGGCAAATTCATCCGTCAAATCATACAGATTCCAAGAAATGTCGGCATCTTCTTTTAATTTGTAGCAGACGATCGGCAACCGTGACCCATCATTATAAATATCGAAGTAACCCATGTTTTCAATTTCTTTTGCCAAATATTGGGCAACATCACTGGTCTTTTTGTGGATCAAGCGGTAGCCTTCAAACCCATTGCGGATAAAGGTGTAATATTGTCCGATGATTTGGCTGGCGCTTCTTGAAAAGTTGATGGCCATCGTTGGCATTTCACCGCCAAGATAACTTACTTTGAAGACCAATTCTTCTGGAAGGAAATCTTTTTCTTTCCAAAGCACCCAACCGATACCAGGATAGACTAACCCATATTTATGTCCAGACGTACTGATGGAACGAACATTTTTCAAACGGAAATCCCATTCAAGCTCTGGTTCCATAAATGGTGTGTACAATCCACCACTAGCCGCATCCACGTGGATGTAGACTTTGTAGTCGGTGTGTTTGTTGTATTCCTCTAATTTCTTATCTAGTGCTTTGATGTCATCGTATCGTCCAGTGTAAGTGATCCCTAAGATGCCGACGACCCCGATCGTATATTCATCTAAATAGTCTGTGACCTTTTCAACATTGATGCTGCCATGTTCTTCATCGATAGGGATCGTCCGCATTTCAATGTCCCAGTAGACACAGAATTTTTCCCAAACGACTTGATAGGCAGAAGAAATCACTAAGTTTGGTTTTTGTTTATTGATATCTAAACCAAGTTTTTTTGCCCGATTGCGCCAAGCAAATTTTAAGGCCAATCCACCCAGCATACACGCTTCACTTGAGCCTACCGTTGATGTACCGATAAAATCAGACGCTTCTGGTGCATGCCATAAATCAGCGATCATGTTGACACAGCGGTTTTCAATTTCTGCTGTCCGTGGGTACTCGGTTTTATCGATGGCGTTTTTATCAAGGGTTTCACTCATGATTTTGACTGCTTCTGGTTCCATGTAGGTTTGACAAAACGTCGCCAAATTTTGTCTTGAGACCCCTTCATCGATCAATTGATCTTTGACTAATTCGTAGGCATCCCGCGGTACCAAGGACTCTTTTGGCAATTTGTACATAGGGATCGCCCGATCCATTGCCTCATTCCCATAGATAGGTTCCAAATATTGGGCTTCTTTTCGATTTTTTTTACTAAATAACATGCAGCTCTCCTCCTCATAGGTTGTGCTTTTTATTTTTTATCGCTTGCTTTTTCACCTACGTATTTATAGATGACAAACGGTATCACAACAATTATCAGCCAGCTGATGATCAAGATGGCTAAATAGGTTCCGCCTTTTCCCGATCCGATATCGCTCGGTGGAAAGAAGGAAATAAAGAAAGAAAAAATAGAAACAAGCAAACCAACCATCGCAACACCAATTTTCACATTTTTCCCACCAGGAATATGATACGTTCTTGTTAAGTCGTCTTTTTCCTTGACTAACTTAATATACGAAAGAAACAAGAGGACATAAGCAACCAGATAGATGCAGACCGTCAAAGCCATCGCAACGAAGAAGGATAGATTGGCGCCCCCGCCGCCTAATGTCAAGACAACCGCCCAAATAGAAACAATGATGCCTTGCACCAAAACGATATTGATTGGGACATTGTGTTGATTGACTTTGGCCATTTGTTTTGGCAGCAAGCCATTTTCAGCTGCTTCAAGCATCGCCGTCGATGGGCCGACTACCCAAGCGGCAATTTCTGCAATGACACCTAAACAGATGACCACGGCAATCAAACGAACCAGCCATTCCCCGCCGCCAAAATGATGGATCAAATAAGAATAGGCTTGGATCACACCAGTATCAAGAGACAATTGATTTTGGGGAATCGTGGCAGCCACCGTTGCTCCGCCGAGCGTATCCAAAAGAATCGTCGCTACGACTAAAATCAAAATGGCTTTCGGGTAATTCTTTCCAGGATTGTCCATATCTTTTACGTGACTGGCAGAAGATTCAACCCCTGCATAGGCCAAAATAAAGGAAACAAAAACGACCAGCGTATTGATTTTCGTAAAATCAGGAATCCAAGCGCCTGAGCCAAAGGAAACTTTGATGGGATTTCCTTGAGCAATGTAGACAATTCCTAGGATAAAAAGTATGATCCCAGTTGCGACGATCCCCACAAAGAACCCTACTTTGGCAATCTTCGCGGTATTTTTTGTTCCGCCAAATTGCGAGATCGTAATCAACCAAAAGATCACTAAAGTGGCAATCAGCTTCAGCCAAACATTGGTATTAAGAGCCGGCCAATTTAGGGCATAGGAAAGCGCCCCGACAATAAAGTAAATCATCGTAATAAAGCCTACCGTGATTTGGAACCATTGGAAGAAAATGGCAGCAAAGCCCCATTTTCTCCCTAATGTTTTTGAGACCCAGGTATAGAGTCCCCCTTTTTCCCATCCTTTTACAGTAGCCATCTCCGCAGAGCAAAGGGCTACAGGGATAAACCAGAGGAAACCGCCGACGAGTAAATAAAAAACTAGATTCATCTTCGATGTCGCAAAGGTTGGATACTCATATACCGTCATCACCATTGAAGCAGTTATTGCAAAAAAACTCAACAATGATAGTTTTTTCTTGCTAGTATCCATTTTTTTTACCTCCTATCGTTAGATACTATTTTTCAGCAGCGGAAGATAGATCAATATGGTACGTATGTGTCAAATCTCCATCTGCTTTAAATTCGATTTCGACCGCTTTGATCGCTGGCAAACTTTGTTCTTGCGCCACTTTAAAATGAATAAAGCCATCTTTATGTTTGTCATGGGTCAAAATCTCATCATCTAAGTAGTCCACAAACACTTCCGCTTCTACTTTTTTGCCATCATTCAACACCAAATAGGCTTTGTCAGGTTTGATTTTTTTGTCTTTCGAATCTTCATTAAACAATTGATATTTCAGTGAAAGCAATGTTTTGTATTCTTTGTCTTTGTCTTTGAATTCTTCTACATTCACGATTTTTACATGATTCACTAAAAAGCGAATGTGGTCCCAACCAGCATTTTCATAATTCGTTTCATACCAAACGACGTCTTTGATTTTCGGATCGATTCCCTTAGTTACGATTTCTTCAAAATACCCGTCATCACTCAATTTTTCACTTCCCACAACTACTTCATCTGACGAATCGCTGATCAACGTTTCCGTTCCAGACCCAGAGACCACTTCCCCTGATTCTTCCACTGTTGAGCATGCACCTAGAGTAAACAAAACGCCTACACCTAAAACGAAACCTGCAACTAATGATGTTTTCTTCATTGTAAATCCTGTCCTTTCTTTTATTATTTTTATTCCATCTCAGGTATACCATTTAACCCAAAAAAGCGAATACCTAATTTTTTATTTTAAAAACAAAAAAACGCGAAAAATAATTCGCGTTTCGGTGCTATCATGAAGTGCAGATAAGAACAATGACCATTGAAAAGAAAGGACTGAGTTTTTTTGAGAGCGCTTGTGGTCGTCCTAACTGCCGTTTTGTTAAGTATCAGCCCTCTTTCAGCTGACTTTTATCTGGAAAGGACGGACAGACATACTTCTAACGCAACGATTTCTCGGATAGAAGTTGCCCAAAATGAGTGGGCACCTGCTGGATCACAAAGGTTTGTTGGAACGCTGATGTTTCCTGATGGAAAAGACAACCTGATGACAGCTGACGGGCATTTTCTGAGAAAGCCTTCCAAGCTTGCGACGAATAGACGAGGAGCAACAGCAGCTTGCAGGGTTCAAAAAACCCCAAAAACCGCACGGGGCAGCCAACTTACTCAGCGTTGCAGCGCTTCAGCCCTTACGACTTTGCGGTTAGAAAAAACTTGTCAGGCACGGGCAATCAACCGTCCTTAGTTCTCATCCGAGTATCTGGTGTCGTACACGACGCCTTCATCCACAGGGTTTTCGCAGTGATGGCACATAGGTAAGTCAAAAACAAATGATCCTCAAACGTTTGTCCTCACGTGTATCCTAGACAAATCTACTTCCCCATCCTGAACACAAAAAATAGCCACTACCTACTTTCCACTTACTTGTGCCATCCTCTGCTTGATAAAACGATCAACATTTTTTGATTGAAAACAAAAAATTGCCTATTCTGTTTTGATCATTTTTTAGTGATCGAGCATTGCTTAGCTAGCTAAGCCCCCCAAACCCCAAGCAGCCCCCGAAAAACAGTTTCGGAGGCTGCTTGGGGTGAGCTTTTCATTCAAATCGGAAAGTTTTTTGGAGGCATAGCAAATGAAGCTGGCTTGATTGAATAGTAGCCTTTCACATTACCAGCGTAATCTAAATGATGACGACCTATAAAATGATGAATGATAGACAGTCGTATATAACGACTGCTGAAAATAAAAAGCTTGTGACGCTTATCTTGTTTCTAAAATCGTCTTCAATCAACCTAATTTTAGGTCTTCTAGGCATACAGCCCAGCAATCCTCAAAAATAAAGAATGAAAAAAACAGCTACTTTTTATCAACTTTCTTCATATAAAGAATCGGATAAGCATTTCCTTGTTCGTCCAACTCGCTTCTTTTGTATACCTCAAATCCCATATGCTCATAAAATCCTTTCGCCTGAGGATTCTGTTCATTTACTCCCAGTTCATTTACAGCATAGTTTTCCATCCCGTAAGCCAAGAGTTTTTTCCCTAGTCCCTTACCTCTTTGTTCATTTGCTATAAAAAGCATTTCAAGATTTCGATCCGAGATCCCCATGAAACCAGCTGGCTCTCCATGCTCACTTTCTACGACAATCAAATGCGGCACATGATGCAATGCCTCTGGAATGTATTGCTTAATGGCTTGGATTTCAGACTCTGACAAAAAGGTGTGCGTCGCCTTAACAGAACTCTCCCAAACTTCAATTAATTGTTGCTCTAACTTTTGATTCATACTACTTACTTCTTTTATATTCATGGATAGTCACACTCTCATCAGCTTATTTTCGTTTTTCATAACAAGAACCGATTGTTTCCTTGATCCAAGTTAAGAATTTTCATCATCATCATACCATGAGATGGATTTATTTAAAATCTATGGAAAAAAATGCCTTGCTCATATAGATAGCAAAACAATCATCTAGGTATGTATTTCTGAATTCCAAGAGAGTAGGATATGCTTTGAAACACACTAAAAAAGGAGCTTTCAATACTGATGATTGCTCAAATCATTCTGTTGAAATAAAAATGCTTGAAGCTTTTTCTTCCCGAATAGTCGCCATAACGAACAAAAT
Source organism: Enterococcus sp. DIV1368d (assembly GCF_050542975.1). Classification (NCBI taxonomy): domain Bacteria; kingdom Bacillati; phylum Bacillota; class Bacilli; order Lactobacillales; family Enterococcaceae; genus Enterococcus; species Enterococcus sp. DIV1368d. The sequence continues at coordinate 3,396,526 of NZ_CP172939.1, forward strand.
ATACTCTTTTAAATAAACGAGTTTAAACCACTTGCCTTAGAGTCCACTTCAGGGTTTATGATTACTTATAGAAAAAGGTAAGGAGAACCAACGATGAATATAAAAAAAGCAGCGGAAATGTTTGATTTGAGCGTAGACACATTGCGCTATTATGAACGAGTCGGTGTGATCCCACCTGTTCAACGCAATGAGAGTGGCTATCGGGTGTACACAACGAATGATCTAAACTGGATCTATTTAGCAAAACATTTACGAAATGCAGGATTGTCCATCGAATCGCTAATTGAATTTGCTCAATTGGCACAAGTACGTGAAAGTCAAAATGTCGAAAAAGCTCAAAAACAGATTTTATCCGATCAACTCGAAGAATTAGAGAAAAAGTTAGCAGAAATGCAGGAAGTACGAGACCTGCTTATTTATAAGATAGAAACGTATGATGAGCATATCGCAAAATTCAAAGCAGGAAATATGACTCCTGATAAAGTGGAAAAATTATGGGAACGAAAGAAATAAAATCTTTTACTTGCTATGGACTTAACTCCAAGGTTTAGGATAGAACATGTAATGAAAATTAGAGGAGGAAACACTATGCAAACAATCACACTCAATAATGGTGTCACCATGCCGCAACTAGGATTTGGCGTTTATCAAATTCCTTTGGAAGAAACAGCTGAGGCTGTTTACCAAGCAATCAAAGCTGGTTATCGCCTGATCGACACTGCTTCTATTTATGGAAATGAAAAAGAAACAGGCGAGGGAATCAAGCGCGCCATCACTGAAGGTCTAGTCACTCGAGAAGAACTTTTTGTTACCTCTAAATTATTTATTCTCCAAGCTTCCGAAGGTAAAGCTAAAGAAACGATTGAACATTCGCTTAAAATAATGGGATTAACTTACCTTGATCTCTACCTTATTCACCAACCATATGGAGATATTTATGGTGCTTGGCGCTCAATGGTTGCCGCTCAAAAAACAGGGAAATTACGTGCAATTGGCGTTTCAAATTTCAAATCAGCTAAGATGATCGAGTTTGTCGGCTTGAATGAGGTGAAACCTCAAATCAATCAAATCGAAGTGAACCCTTGGAATCAACGAGTGGAAGATCAGGAATGGCATGAAAAATACGACGTTCAAGTTGAAGCTTGGGCACCTTTTGCAGAAGGACGCCATGACCTATTTACCAATCCGACATTAGCAGAAATTGGCAAGCAATATGGCAAAACGGTTGGTCAAGTTGTGCTTCGCTGGTTGATGCAAAGAGGGATCGTCGCTTTAGCAAAAACAGTTCGTCCAGAACGGATGGCTGAAAATATTGCTATTTTTGACTTTGAGCTTTCCCAGGAAGACATTGAAAAAATAGCCGCTTTAGATAAAAAAGAGTCCGCATTCTTTGACCACGATGCCCCCGAACAAGTGGAATGGTTTATGAATCGGATGTTAGATACTGAAAGCTAATAAGGAAAACAATATAAGTCCGCTCCCCTTGCAAAAGGAGACGGACTTATATTGTTTCTTACTGAATGGTAGGTCGTCACTTTTCTTTGTAAAAATGAAACTGTTTTTGGAACTCCGGCTAGTGAATCTGCACTGATCAAGTAACTGCCTTTCATATTAATAGTGGGACCTAAATGATGACCTACAAAATGACGAAGGACAGTCATTCGTAGATAAGAACTGTGCAAAACAACAAGCCTAAAACGTTTATCTGGCCTCTCAAATTTACTTTAACCAAATATGTTTTAGAGATTCTATACATACATATAGATAAATTGCCCCCAATTCTTCTACTCTTAAGGGGAAACAATAAAAAGAAATCTTTAGATCAAGATAGCTGCTGCCATCACAACGAAATTATAGAAGCTATGTGCAAAAATGGATTCCCAAATATTTCCCCTACGTAAATAGGTGCTCGTCAAATAAAACCCTATGACAAAGTATGGAAAAAGAGCAAAAAGATTCCCGTTAGCATTTACGATATGACTTTCAGTAAAAAGCAAGAGGCTTCCGGCAGCAGTGATGATTCTCAACCATCGTTTTTCTCCAACATAAATCAGTGTATAGCGATAAAGCATTTCCTAGAAAACAGGTGCTAGCAAAAGGGCATCAAATACAAAGGGAAGGGTTCTTTGATTGTTGGGATAAACAAAAATCAACGCATTGAGATCACGAAATAAAAGAATATTAATTAACCCGATGGTAAGGATGATACTAGTTGGTACGATGAGACCGATTTTTATTAATTTAACTTTATTTAGCTTTTGATAACTCTCTACTAAATAGTTATGGAAAAGGAGGATACCAAGTAAAACGAACAATAGTTTTACTCCGAAATGATTATAGCTCATCAAATATCTTGCATAAGAAGAAGGAATGCCACGTATTGCTAGCCCCTTCCATAAGACATAAAACAATAAAAATAGCCCTCTTTTCAACTTATCCCTCCTAATGAACGAAAGCTTTATACTCCAGATATTTTTACTCTTCTTTCAGTTCTTCCTATCTCTAAAATAACAAAAAACCAAATAACCACTCGAGCATACTAACAAAGGAAGCCCGACATAGAGCATACCAGTTCCTAATGGATAATTAATAGCAAGATCAAGTTGGATATTCTTAAGTTCTTCTTTGCTGATTGTGTCAAAATCTTGAATAGGGATCAAAATCGTCTGTAAAAAAAGGCCAACGATCGTCATAAAAAGGCTGATCCCAAAACAGCCAATTGCAAATTTTTTCATAAGGGTCCTCTTTTCAACATACACTTTCTTACTGTATGTTCTTATTATACATATCAACCATTAAAAAAGAACCTTAAATTATTTTTTAACATTTATTTTACAACAATAAAAAGAAAATGAATCAATCGGTAAACAAAAAATTGACAAGACTCAATTAGTACTATATAGTTCTATTATGACAAATTATAAACGTTCAAATAAAAACCGAGTGATCGAAACAGCCGCCAGCCTTTTTCTCAAAGTCGGCTACACGTATACCAGTATGGATGAGGTCGTGCAGCAAAGCGGTGTGTCAAAATCAAATGTCTATTACCACTTCTCAAGTAAGGAGGAATTATTACTAGCAGTGATTGATTTTTGGATCACTATATACCGAGAAAAACTAGCAGACATTTTGAAACAGACCAATCTAACTTTGGAAGAAAAAATACTGACCTTTCTAGAAAGTTTGGCTGAAGAAATTGAAGAGCGGGACTATCAAGGCAGCTGTCCCTTCATTACTTTCATTATGCAAGCGCCGAAAAATGATCGGCAGGTCCAAGAAAAAATCAATCATTTTTTTGATTATTTAACGCGTATCTGCGAAGGATTGATTCAAGAAGGAATAAATACTAAAGCATTTCGTGAAGACATCAACGTCAAAGAAACGGCGGAGATTTTTGTGAACAACCTTGAAGGGGCACTTTTTTTAGCAGAAGTAAAAAAAGAGAGTCAGTATCTCACTACTACAGCCAAAAATTTATTTAAATTACTCGTTTAAGAGTAATTTTTTTATATAAAAATTAGGACTAAATAGTTCTAAAAAAGGAGAAAATAATGAATATTTTAATTATCGGGGCAACTGGGTTTATTGGCAAAGAAGTCGTCAAACAACTCGCAAGGGAAGATGTTTTTTTAACATTACTTGTCAGAAATCCAGCGAAAGCAAGACCATTACAAGCACTAGCCCTTGAAAAAATAGCATTGGTAACAGGCGATTTAACAAAAGAGAACTTAGGCCTAAATGCGATCGACCACGAACGAGCAATGCACTGCAACATGATTCTTCACTGCGGCGGTCCGATGGATATCACTTTATCAGAAGCAGCCGCGAAGAACTCCTTTTTAGAAGGCAGCAAAAACCTCATGACCCTTGCAACAGAAATCAACAAGAGAAACAAATTGAAAAAGATCATCCACGTAGCTGGGTACATGAGCCCATTCACGGATGATGCTTCTGTCTGGGAAACGACGGATGTGTTCAAAGAGGTGCATCCAGCGTTACTTGGAACCCCGCCCTATGAGCAGATGAAGTTTTTATCTGATATTTATATTCGACAAGAAGCGAAAAAGCACCATATTCCTTTAGCAGTAATCAATCCGCCAACCGTCATCGGTGATGAGCAAACAGGCAGCACCGAACAACTCGAAGGCTTTGGCTTATTTATAAAAATAATCCGAAGTGGAGCCTTACCTGTTATCCCCGGAGGAAGTGACTATCGACTACCGTTGATCAATAAAAATGTACTCGCTCAATTTATTGTCAAAACCATATTCAATGAGACAAAAGACGAAATGACGTATCCCCTTGTTGCCGATAAACACGCCGACAAAGAGATCGTTCAACTGATGGGGCTGATTTCTGAAAGTCTTAATCGAAACAAACCTCGGCTGACTGTTCCTTTTGGTTTACTCAAGTTCGTTATGGCAGCTGGCGGAAGCAAATTAACGGGTATTCCTGAAAGTAGTTTAAACTTTTTAACCAATAGAACGTTTGACAATCGGCTGACAAAACGCGATTTTGAATCGGAACTGATAAAAAAAATAGCAGCATCAAACATCCCATTAGCAGTAGCTGACATTGATTTTCGCTTGACCTATGGGGAAGAAAGCCTAACACCCTACACACGCATAGCTGTCAACGAAGCGACGGTCTATCAATTGGAGGGCTCTGCTACTCCTCTCGTGCTTTTGCATGGCTTATTTAGCGATGGCACCGATCTCTTTCAACTGGGACTAGCATTGAATAAACAAACAGGTAGAAAAATTATCATTGCAGACTTACCAGGATTCGGAAGATCTCCGTTTATTAAAAAGCAACAGCTGGTGACACCATATCTTGAGTTGATACGCTCACTAAAGAATATCCTGCCTGACGGCTCTGTCTTTATCGGCCATTCTTTTGGTGCCGCCTTGTTATTAACAGCCGCTGAACAGCGCTTCTTTTCAGAGAACGATCAACTGATTCTTTTACAACCACCTATTCATAAAACCGATTCGGTCCCTGCAACATGGCTCAGTAAACTAGCTTTAAGACATGCCTCTGAACGACAATTACTCGCCTATTTCACAAAAAAAGGACTGCTGATAGACGAAGCAGCCTCTTCTAGTGAATATTTAAAAAGAGTGAAGAAGAGTGCTCGTTCTTCACGGATAGTCAACACAACACTTCAACTAAATTGGTTGTTAAAAGAAATGTCCCTTCACCAAAGAATAGATCCTTCGATTCCAATCGTATGGGGAACCGAGGATAAAAGCTATTTACCGCCAAGAGAAACGACTAAAATAGTCGATCTGCCATTGGGTCATCATTTTCCAATCAGCCATCCGCAAGAAACAGCTGATGTGCTGGTAGAGTTGATCAAAGGTTGATTTTAGGGAGATATAATTTTCTCAAGAACGCTAATCTACTTACGAAAATTCCTACTTAGTATAATTAGTAATTGAAAGGTGACCCTCTCTTTGATGAGAATGGTGTCAGTACCTTCTTACCATCCTTCATGTAAGAAGATATGATTCTCTGTGAAATAAATTTCCATTAAAAATCTATCCATAGCTCTCCTGGCGGCACGGGTATCCAGATTCCAATTGTTAGCTTTCCAGAAGAAACGATTCTATCAGGAGCCTACTATACTATTTTTGATGAAAATAGAATCGGAGTCAAAATTGATATTTTGCTAAAAAGACTCTTGGTTATCGTTATAAGAAAATCAGACAAACAAAAAGTTATGATAAGAAAACTATCTAGGAATAAGTAAATAAAATGGTAACATGATATCTCTCCACAATAGCTAAGTAATAAAAAAGAAGCTAATTATAAGAAACGATTCTTTGATTAGCTTCTTTCTATGTTAGAGAGAATAATAAAACGAATAAATTATACAAGAAATGTAACAAAATCCAGGGTATTATAGTCCCTTACACTATATCGGATGATTTGCAAAAATTGCATAAAGAAATTCGTAAAAGTCATTTCTGAACAGTAAATTTAATAGATTCATCATCTATTTTCTGTTGTTCGGGAGTTGATTTTATGTAATCTACATGGCCTCTGTGAAGGTTTCTCTCTCTAACCTAGTAAGAAAGAGAAACTTGGCTGAAGTCTTTTTCAAATAAAATAAAGTACCCAGAAATAAATCCTGCATACTTTATTTTTTAGCCATTATGCTTTATTCGCTTTTCTTTTTTTCCAAAAGACAATTACACCTGTCAGAAGCACAATTATGACACCTGCTACTAATTCAGCTACTGAATTATTTTCATTTGTTTTAGGAAGTGTTACCTGTTTCTTACTATCAGAAGTTGTTTTTTTCTGATTCTCTTTCTTTTGTTCTGGTGTCGTATGCGTTGAATCATCTGCAGGTTTTTCTTGGCTAGGTTTTTCTTTTACTGTGACTGTAGCCGTTACCGTAATTCCATCATAACTATACGATACTTCATAGCTACCTGCTTTGCTCGTATCAACTTGACTGGCGTTTACTGTCAAGTCTTCGTACACGACTTTCTTTCCTGCTTTGTCTAATGCATTGTCAAAATTTTCTTTTGCCGTCCATTTATCTCCCACATAAATCGTAGAATCATGGACATTGATGGCTGTCATTTTCTCTTTAACCGTAATGATCGCTGTACTCGTTACACCATCATACGTATACGTGACGTCAAAGCTCCCTGCTTTGCTCGTGTCGGCTTTACTGGGATCAACTGTCAAATCTTGGAAATCTATTAAATTACCATTTTTATCTAACGCACTATCGAAGTTATCTTCTGCTTGCCAGTTATCCCCCACGTAGATCGTTGAGTCATGAACATTAACGGCAGTCATTTTTTCTTTAACTGTGACAATTGCTGTACTCGTTATACCATCATACGTATATGTGACTTCAAAAGTACCTGCTTTATTTGTTTCTGCTTTACTAGCATCGACCGTCAGTTCTTGGAAATCTATCGAATTACCATCTTTATCCAACGCACTGTTGAAGTTATCCTCTGCTTCCCATTTATCTCCCACATAAATCGTGGAATCGTGGACATTGACGGTGGTCATTTTTTCTTTGACTGTAACAATCGCTGTACTCGTTACACCATCGTACGTATACGCGACTTCAAAGGTACCTGCTTTACTCGTATCTGCCTTACTGTCATCCACCATCAGGGCTGAAAAGTCAACATCGTTGCCATCTTTATCCAAAGCACCGTCGAAGTTATTCTCTGCTTCCCAATTATCTCCCACATAAATCGTAGAATCATGGACATTGACGGCTGTCATTTTTTCTTTGACCGTAATGACCGCTGTACTCGTTACACCATCGTACGTATAGGTGACGTCAAAGCTGCCTGCTTTACTCGTATCGGCTTCACTATCATTGACTGCAAGATCTTGGAAATCTACTGAATTACCATCTTTATCTAATGCACTGTCAAAGTTATCCTCTGCTTGCCAGTTATCCCCCACGTAGATCGTTGAGTCATGGACATTGACGGATGTCATTTTTTCTTTGACCGTAATGATCGCTGTACTGGTTATACCGTCGTACGTATAGGCAACTTCGAAGCTACCTACCTTACTCGTGTCGGCTTTACTAGCATCGACAGTTAAAGCTGAAAAATCAACATCGTTGCCATCTTTATCCAACGCACTATCGAAGTTATCCTCTGCTTGCCAGTTATCCCCCACGTAGATCGTGGAATCATGAACATTGACTGTCGTTTGTTTTTCTTTGACTGTCACGGTTGCTATACTGGTTACACCATCATACGTGTACTTGACTTCAAAGGTCCCTGCTTTACTCGTATCGGCGTTACTCTCATCAACCACAAGGTCTTGGAAATATATCGAATTGCCCTCTTTGTCTAATGCACTATCAAAGTTGTCCTCAGCTTGCCAGCTATCTCCTGCATAGATCGTGGAATCATGAACATTGACTGTCGTTTTATTATCTTTTACTGTCACTTTAGAGATACCGCTGACAGAATTAGTAGTATTGGCACTATTATAATAGTACCGATATTCTACTTCATAAACGCCTGGGTAACTTAAGTCTACTTGATCACCAAGGATCTTAATATCATTAGTCAGAGAATATAGTTCATCTCCCAAATCGTCTGAGGCAGAAATAAAACCATCTTGTGGGTTCCAGCTTTCCCCTGTATATAAGGTAATGTTCCTTACATTTAATTTAGGAACTTTCGCCCACATATAGTCGCCAGCCATCGTATCACCATCATAGGTTTTAGTTAGTTTTTCTCTATCATACCTAGCTTTAGTTTCAACATTTATCCAAACACCACCGTAAACTCCGTCATTCGGTGGCGCATTTAAATAATAGCCGCCAAGTACTGTTTTTTTACCTAAAGTTATATAATTCAAGTTAGGAGGAAATGCGCTAGTGTCATACTTCCACGTATCAATATTAGACATATCCCAACTTGAAATATCTAAAGTCGTAAGTGCACTTGAACCAAAAAACATAGAATCCATTGAAACTAAACTAGCCGTATTAAGACCGGATACGTCTATTTGTTTAAGTGCAGGCAGATGTTGAAAAGTACCTATCATAGTTGTTGTGGCATTCGTATTCAAGAAATTTAAATTATCAATTTGAGTTACATTTGTAAGGTACGCAAAAAAATAGTCAAGGTGAGTGCCTGCAATCACCTCTCCCTCCAACACAACTTTTTTAATTGACTGTCTGTAGTCAAACCACGATGGCTTATCACCTCCCGCTGGAAATTCAGGAAGCTTCCCTGAGTAAATATGTAAAATCCCATTTTCATCAATTACCCAAGCACTCGTTCCATTTGTTCCCGTAGCTATGTCGCCAACAGCGGAACTATTTGCTTGCTTCTCCTTGTCATTGCCCCCCTCCTTACTACTTAATTTTTGGTCGCTCGAAACTGTCTTACTTTCCGTTGGTTCAGTATGTTCAACGCTCTCCTTAGTTGCAACGGTTTCACTGACAAAATCAGCCCCATCGGTCTGCGATCCACTTTTTAAAGTATTATTGTTAATAACGGTCTCTTTACTCATTGTATTGCTTTCACAAGTTTTTTCTCCACTATCATCGATGCTTGTTTCATTTGGAGTAAGATCTTCTTCATTTTGTGTTAGCCGATTTTCAATAACATCAGCTACGACTTGGCTGGAATTTATCACAGAAGGGATTGTCAATATAAACATACTAAAAAGTATTACTAATCTTTTTTTCATTTTTAGCGCTGCCTTTCTTTCTTACATTTATCACATATTCAATTTATTAATGAAAATTATTTTCGCACAACATTTATTTGTAATTAATAAATTTATTAGCAATAAAAAAACGTTAGATTATTTTGCGTTTTTTAAATCATGGTGGTATGATAGCACACAGAAAAAGCGCTCGCTATCTACAATTCTGGTATACCAATGTACGGAAATTGTGTTGGAGAAAAGGGGAGGATTATGTGATACCTGATTACTTAAGAAGGGAAATATCTGTTTTATTTTTTATCATAAACAAAGAACAAACAACCACAAAAGAAATTGCCGAAAGCCTGCAGATCACTCCTCGAAAAGTACGTGATACCTTAACCATCATCAACAAGCATTTTGAGGAATTTCATAGCATCAGCAGTTTTATTCTCATAAAAAACTCTGGGATGATAAAAATCAACTCTGAATTTAAAGAACATTCAGTCTCTTCGGCATACTCGCTGAAACTGCAACTATTAAAAAATAATGCAACCTTCAATTATACAGTGTTATTGCTCACTAGAAGCTCACTGAATAAAGATCATATATTAAATGAGCTCTTTATCTCCCCTAGTTACCTAAACATACTAACCCAAAAATTAAATGAGTTTTTCTCAAGTTTTGATTTCCGCATTACAGTTAGGGAAGGCTACTATACTTTAGTTGGAGATGAAATGAATATTCGCTTGTTCTCTTATCTATACTTGCAAGATTCTTTTCATGATTTAGAGTGGCCATTTCAAGATATCTCCCTTCACAGTATTCGCGCATCAGTTCCCGAAGAAATCCTGGAAGAATCTTACAAACGTTCTTTTACAAAAAATAGATCACTTTATATTTTATATGCTATTTTGCAAACAAGAATCCATAGTAATCATCGTTTGGTTCAACCAGAATCCTTATTGACTCGAACTTTGTTTACAATTATTTTTGAAAGTTTTGATGCAGCAGTAATCTTTTAAAAAAACAGCTTCGGATCCCTTGATGATAGTACGAAAAATAACGAGATTCTCTATTTTAATTTTCTTTCCCATCTTTTCATTTCAGACATTATCCCTATAGAAGAAAAGATAAAACTAGGAAAAACTTTTTTCGAATCAGATCATTCTTATTGCACTTTCTCTCGCGACGTTTTGGCAGCTAGTTCTGTTCTAATAAACGACAAACTCTCTGATCAGAACAGGCATCTTGTTCTCTACTATTTAACCTTATTCAACGCTTTTTATTTTTTGATAGGAGATACGATTGACTGCTTCGCCCAACTATTTATTCCACCTTTATTTTTTCGATCAAATGTTCAAAATGACTATATGAATGTCATAAAAAAAACTGTTTCTATCTACACCAAAGATGAAAATCACACCAAATATTTATCAAGTCTGCTCTATACGCTCCACACCGCTAATATAAAGACAGAAGTTACAATCTACTTACAACTAGTAAAAGACTATTCCGCCAGTTTTTATATTGAAAATAGTCTTATGAACTTCTTTAATAAAGAACACATCAATATTACCGATAATTACGAGATAGCCGATATCGTCGTTACTGATACATTAGTGCGATCCGATCCTAAGAAAAAAGTGTTTTATTTGAACTCGATAGAAAATGACGGACGATGGGCTGAGTTACTTTTTCTGATTCAACGTGTTTATTTGGAAAAACAGCACATCCAAAAGGAAAAATTCAGTTTGTAAAGGTTATAGATGTGCATTTTTCTCGGGTACAAATACTCAACATCCAATCTATTCATTCATTGTTAGGAAGAAATTCCTTTTTCAATAAAGCATATGAATTATCTATTGAAGTGATACATCTATAATAGAACGGCTTAGTTCATGCTCATACACTGCTCGTTTTCTTGGTACGATTTTTTCAATATTCTCTTTAAAATTGATACTAATTTCTGAGAGTCTTATGCCAATCATTTTCGATAAATAATAATTTGCGACTATTAGGTTACATTTGTACCTTTAGTTCTGATAAAAATTTATCATACACAAATAAAGTACTTGGGATCCATTCCCAAGTACTTTATTTAATCATTACGATTTATTCGCTTTTCTTTTTTTCCAAAAGAAAATTACACCTACCAATAACACAATTATGAACCCTGTTGCTAATTCAACCATTGATTTACTTTCGTTTGTTTTCGGAAGTGCTTCATGTTTCTTACTATCAGAGTTTATCTTTTTCTGATTCTCTTTCTCTTGTTCTTGTGATGTATGCTCTGAATCATCTGCAGGTTCTTCTGGGCTAGGTTTTTCTTTTACTGTGATGGTGGCCGTTACTGTAATTCCATCATAACTATACGTTACTTTGTAACTACCTGCTTTGCTCGGATCAACTTGACTAGTATCTACTGTCAGGGCTGAAAATGCGACGTCGTTGCCTGCTTTATCTAACGCACCATCGAAATTATCTTCTGCTTCCCAGTTATCTCCCACATAGATCGTAGAATCATGGACATTGACGGCTGTCATTTTTTCTTTGACCGTAATAATCGCTGTACTGGTTATACCATTATACGTGTAGGTAACTTCGAAAGTTCCTGCTTTACTCATATCTGCTTGACTCGCATCAACCGTTAGGGCTGAAAACGCCACGTCATTCCCATCTTTGTCTAACGCACTGTCGAAGTTATCCTCTGCTTCCCAATTATCTCCCACATAAATCGTAGAATCATGAACGTTGACTGCGGTCATTTTTTCTTTGACCGTAATAATCGCTGTACTGGTTATACCATCATACGTGTAGGTAACTTCGAAAGTTCCTACTTTACTTGTATCTGCTTGACTCGCATCAACCGTAAGATCTGAAAGTGCAACGTCGTTGCCATCTTTATCTAACGCACTATCAAAATTATCTTTTGCTTCCCAGTTATCTCCCACATAGATCGTGGAATCGTGGACATTGACGGCGGTCATTTTTTCTTTGACTGTAACAATCGCTGTACTCGTTACACCATCATACGTATACGTGACTTCAAAGCTGCCTGCTTTACTTGTATCTGCTTGACTCGCATCAACCGTAAGATCTGAAAGTGCAACGTTGTTGCCATCTTTATCTAACGCACTATCAAAATTATCTTTTGCTTCCCAGTTATCTCCCACATAGATCGTGGAATCGTGGACATTGACGGCGGTCATTTTTTCTTTGACTGTAACAATCGCTGTACTCGTTACACCATCATACGTATACGTGACTTCAAAACTCCCTGCTTTGCTCGTGTCGGCTTTACTAGCATCGACCGTCAGATCTGAAAGTGCAACGTCGTTGCCGTCTTTATCTAACGCATTGTCGAAGTTATCTTCTGCTTCCCAATTGTCTCCCACATAAATCGTAGAATTGTGGACATTGACGGCGGTCATTTTTTCTTTGACCGTAATAATCGCTGTACTGGTTATACCATCATACGTGTAGGTAACTTCGAAAGTTCCTGCTTTACTCATATCTGCTTGACTCGCATCAACCGTAAGATCTGAAAGTGCAACGTCGTTGCCATCTTTATCTAACGCACTGTCGAAGTTATCTTCTGCTTCCCAGGTTTCGCCCACATAAATCGTGGAGTCATGTACATTGACTGCGGTTTGATTCGCTTTGACAATAATCGTAGCCGTACTAGTCACGCCGTCATAGCGATAATTCACTTGATATGTCCCCGGAGTGTTGGTATTTACGCTGCCTTCTACCGTTATATCTTGAAAGTCTAACGAATTACCATCTTTATCCAAGGCACTATCGAAATTATCTTCTGCTTGCCAGCTATCTCCCACGTAGATCGTAGAATCATGGACGTTCACCGCAGTTTGTTTTTCTTTGACTGTAACAACCGCTGTATTCGTCACACCGTCATACGTATAAGTGACTTTAAAGCTACCTGCTTTACTTGTATCTGCTTGACTAGCATCGACCGTTAGGGCTGAAAAATCAACATCGTGGCCATCTTTGTCTAATGCACTCTCAAAATTATCCTCTGCTTGCCATGGATCACCCACATAGATTATTGAATCAGAGACATTTATAGCGGTCAGCCGAGGCTTGACAACTATTGTTGCATCCTTGGTTAGATTATTGAGAGTATAACTAACCGTATAAGTACCCGCTGTCTGTGTGTCTACTGTACCAGAAACAATCCCGCCATTTGCCAAAAATTCCTCATAGGTTAGCTGTTTTCCTTCTTTTGATGAAGCTTCGATAAAGTTATCTACTGGTGACCATGTTTCCTGTGTATAAATAGTACTATCTTTAATCAAAATATCGGTATAATCAATTTGTGCTTTCTGATAAACATAGGTAACGGTAAACTCACCACGTTTAAATTTTCCAATAGCATCGACAGGTAACTTACTTGTATCTAGCTCATATCCAGGAATTTCTGGAATATAGTCACTAGTTGAAACGTCATAGGGCTGATTTGTACTATCATCAATTCGACGTGAAGGGTAGATTTCATTACCTGATTCATCTACATACTTAATGGTTAAGTGACTGTTTGTAAAACGGATATTGTACGTACCTGTAAATAGGTCATTCCCGTTAGCATCCTTATAAGGAATAACTACAGTAAAACCGAGAAAATTAAAACCCTCAAGCCCCCATCCCTGGAGGAAACTATCCCATGATATATGCAATGGATTTACACCTATTACTGGATTATTATGTGATGATCCTAGGACAAGAAATTTTTCATTTGATTTATACTCGTAAAAATTACCATAATCGCCACCCAATGTAAGACGAAAATATAGCTCATCCTGCTTATACTCTTCAGGGATTGGTAAATCTACATCCAATGAAATATATTTTAAAGGATCATATTCGACTGTTAAATCATAAGTGAACGTCTCTGAAGCTTCCGTTGGAGTCATAAGCATCTTCGAGTCTTTTTTATGTATTTGATTCTGGTCAGCATTATCTGTCATACTTTCGCTCGTATCGGATTCAGATGACTGGCTATCGGATAGTTCTTTACTATTATTCGCTTGCTCCTCATTACTAGCAGCATTATCTTCTTGACTGCTTGACGTTTCATTCTCCAAAAGGTTTTCCTTTGTTTCACTTTCAGAAAGTACATCTTTGTTATCAGGCGTCTGTTCCTGATTTTCACTTTTTTCAAAGCTATTCAAAGATTCCGATAAAAGATTGCCAGCTTCTTGTTCTTGAGCGGGTGCTATTCCAAGCGTATCTGTCAATGCTTGTACTGGATTCATTACAATTGACCCAAACAATAATCCAACTAAAAAAAGGTGCATATGTTTATTTTTCATTTTTTTCTCCTCGTTTCGATTTAACAAACGGCATCTTAGCATTAAATTACGCATTTTAATTTATTAAAAAAACCACCTAACTATGGTTATTACATAAAATTATTTGCTAAATGCTATGGTTTATAATGTGTATCTTAAAAGTGCGTAACCTACAATTCAAAGGGCCTTACTATCGATTATTTCTTCATCTTAAACCTCTCATCCATATAATTATTTAATCAAAAACAATAATCGTACTTTTTCTATTATCCTTTTTTTGTGTGTATAGGAATTTCTATTTTTTTCATGGGATTAAAATATTAGAACGGCAGACTTTGGATGCTTCTCACTAGAGAACTGACATTTTGGTATAACAGTGCACGAGAATGGTGTTTTAGAACCATGTATATTGTTTACTTTTTTCATAGGTTCTTGACTGACTGTGTGGTTATCCGACACTATATTGATATCGATTTACTCACACCTAAGGAACGGAGTGAAAAACTGGTATATATTCTTTGATAAAGAAAATATCTATAAACTCCATTAAATTCTCGTTTTTAAAAATGACGGATACAATCGATTTATAACTTCCAATATTATCTTAATTGTGGTGACAGCTCGGAGAATAGCGGTTGTTGGTAAAGAATAGAGAATGTTGTACATTTCTATAAAAAGCGTTTCAAAATAAAAAAAGCACGGTGCGGATTGCCGTGATCTAATTTATTTCTTTACGCTAAAGGAAGATACGTAAATGGGTTGTTACAACATTCGTAAGAATACGCAACGTGACCAACCGCTGTTCAGTTTTTGATTCGTGATTGTTTTTTGTCTCGCTAAAAAAACCTCTCAAATGGATGAGAGGTTTTCGATCTATTGAATACAAATCAATTT
The DNA here is from genome assembly GCF_050542975.1 of Enterococcus sp. DIV1368d. Taxonomy (NCBI): domain Bacteria; kingdom Bacillati; phylum Bacillota; class Bacilli; order Lactobacillales; family Enterococcaceae; genus Enterococcus; species Enterococcus sp. DIV1368d. Next base: position 3,411,891 of record NZ_CP172939.1, read on the forward strand.
ACCGATTTATAAATGGCACTTCGTAAAGAATACATAATGCTCTATTCAACTTTTTTCTACATCAACTAAAGTAAATAAAGATCTACAAACACTAACAGTTACTTCTTTTTCATATTCTCTATAGGCACACCCCCTCTAGACAATATTTAAATAAATAACCAGAAAAATGACAAAACAAGTGACGGTCAGTTCGATTATATTTTCTGTACGTCGCGTACGGTTCTTTAAAAAAATACCCGGAGCAGTCGAAGAAAATTGTGAGCGATATTTTTTGGGGATAAAAAATCCTCCTAATATTCCTACTAGGACCAAGTAGAAGGGCCAGTTCGGTGAGATCCCACGATTGAGAAAAGCCATGGCTAATGCAATCACGTAAATCACTACCTGAATAATCGTAATACTGTAAACCTTTTTTAAATCTTTTGACATCGTTGTGCCCCTCCATTTGAAGAAAAATTGATTGTAATAGAAGTGCTATGGCGTAACCGAATTTTGTAATACTGACTGACCAGAAGACGTATCCTTTTCAACCGCATAAACTGTCAATGAAGCGAATCTGCCTCGCATTTGAAAGGCTGTTGTTGGCTGATTCCCTATCCGCTATCTCTCGGTTAACTCATCCCTGAATTTCAGGAATAGCTCTTTCGCTTGTCCTGTACTCATGTTTGTCAGGTCTTTGATTTTCTTGACCATACCAATATCATTTTCGTTTTTTGAAAGCATTTGTCGTGCCATTTCTTCTTTGATTTCTGCTTCTTCTTCCTTCGTTAAATTTCTGACTTCTTTCTTTTTACCAAATAATCCCATCCTGCTCTCTCCTTCTTGTAAAATTTACACGCTTTTTACACTAGTCGTACTGAACCTAAAATGCCGTTTTTCTGTCCATGACTTGATTCCTATACCCTAATCTACCATTTCCGTCGAAATCGAGGAAATGGTTAGTTCTCCTTTTTATTTTTTGGGAAGATATAAAAATAAAACGCGGAGCCAATGATGATCGCTGGCGGCACAGAGATGCTCAATAATTTTAAAGCGGTGGTTAAAAATACTCCTAACTTTTCTTGAATAGAAAGATTCATAATCGTGCTGAAGTCTTGATTGAATGAAGTTACGATCATCGTGACAAAAAAGATCAAGCAAAAACTAATCACCCCATACTTGATGCTTACTTTTAGATCCTCATTGTCTTTCTTAGTTTCTTCCAAAAGTAATGTTTCTAATGAAATATCCAATTCTTCGGCTATTTTGATCATATTTTTTTTGCTAGGGTACGTAGCACCTAACTCCCATTTTGAGATCGTCTTGTCACTTACTTCTAATAATTCTGCTAGCCTACTTTGCGTTAGCTTGTTTTTTTCTCTATATTCTTTCAGCTTCATTGCTAATATCGTTTCTTTCATATCAACCACTCCTCATTCATTTCTACCTTTCATTTTGACATAAAACCTACCATTTAACAGGAATTCTTGAAAAAGAGAGTAGAATAGAGTGGCTTTTTAGCTATTTCTGGCGATTTGCCTGAAACATACTACCGAATCCTTCCTTACAACAATAGTTGCTGTGCATTATAGGAAACCTATTCTGATTACCTTCTAAATATTGTCCAATGAGACACAGTTAAATCAGAAATTAGAAACATGTGCAAATGACTAAAAGAGGGACAAAAACTTCTCAGTTTTGTCCCTCTCTCGTTTTTCAAGAAAATTTGATAATAGTAGATTTTCTCTCTATTAGAATTTTTCAAGCATTCAGTAAATCAATCTTATCCTATAGACAACAAGCTCATCCCTACAAAATGATTTCAGGACTTTCTTTACTTAGCACATAATCATCACCTGTTACGTTAAAATACTCTTGAATCAACAGACTTAATTCTTTGATTGCTTCATTCGCCCGAGCCCGTTGCGTTTCATTGATCGACTCAATGAATAAAACAGCATGGGTGGTCTCTTCTGTTAGCATCGTACGTTGGGCTTCCCGCCAATTCAAGCATCGGCAAATCGCACCTTTCTCATCATAATAAATGACTTCATTTGCCAAGGCTGGGGAGTCAATTTCTGCACCTAAAGGGAAAAAGGATTCGCCGCCTTTTGCAACGCCTAAATGAAGGTCGCCAACGATTGTATCGAGATCTTCTCCACCTAAAGGGACACCATATTTCAAGGAAATACTATTATAGATATCTACTAGGGGATTGATGGGAGAAAATTCTCTGTCTTGATTCACCCGTTTCAACAGTGCTTCGATGGAAGAGCGTACCCCTTTTTTCGTTTTAAATTGCTGAAAAGCACTTCGCCATTCTTGGATCACCTGATTTTCACTGAAGGTATCGGTCGTTAAGTAGCGCTTTGCTTGTTCTTTACTACTTTTTAGCAAGTCAGTAAAAAACGTTTCTTGTGCAGCATCGGCAACATTGTTTATATTTTTTACAACAAGGCAGTTGATTTGTGCTTCTGGAAACAGCGCCCAAAATTCTTGATCGATCATTATTTTCTTCACTTTCTCTACACTCCTACTAAGTTTATTTGAACAACTTCCTGTCCTTTATTTTTCAGGCTCTTTGTTTTTTCAGCAGACATCCTCGTTATATCCTTTTTAACAAAATATCAGCTACCTGTGCTTCCTTTCCTAGGTAACATGAATGTACATTCAATCAGAGCCAATCTCCCTAGCGGCGCTATTCGTTCAATAGTCTCTTTTGATCCCATTCTTGACGTTGACCCAATCAACTTCTACCGAAGATTTTATTTTTGCCAGCATTTCCGCAAGATTTTTTCTTTCTAAAGCAGATAACTGTTGAATCGCTACTTTATTTGAATAGTTATTTTCTCTTATGATTAATTGAACCGCCTGTTTTCCTTTGATGGTTGTGTATAAGTGTTTGATTTTTTTATTTTCTTTGTCTGACTCTTTTAGAATGAACCCATTTTCCTCTAACTTTTTTACTGCCCTGGACAAAGTCGTGCGATCAACTTTGATGAGTTCGGCTAATCGTTCAGGAATAATTCCTTCATTTTCAAATATACGAACTAAGTAAATGTATTGTCCTTTACTGAGTTGAACCTCTTTAAATTCAATATTAGCAATGGATTCCAACATTCTACTGATCGAACCTATCTCACGAAGTATATCCTCCACGAACTATCCCCTCCCTATCTAGCACTATAATAGCTCATTATTGTTGCATATGCAACAATAATGAGCTTGGTTTACTTTTTTACTCACTCTTAGAAAATGGGTGCATGGCATAAGCTTGTTGTTTCTGTTCTCAAAAAAAGCAGGAGAATACCGAGAAAAACTTCTCTGTACTCTCCTTTTACAATCATTCCAAGTAGAAATACTATCCGAATTTCTCCTAATTTCAAAATCAAATTCATAAAGACTGATTGCTTAGTACAACAGGGAATGAACCTACTTCGCTTTCATTTATTTTCCCAGAATCATATAATTCCTTCGCTTTTTGTTTGCTGAGTTTTTCTTCAGCCTTGTCTAACGTAGCTTGATTGGTTAAACCCAAATTGTTATCTAAAATCATGCAAAATCCCCTTAACTTTATGAAATAAATTTATGGAACGATCTCAAGCCTATTATACCGAGAGTTTACCCGCGTATCAAAAACTAAAAAGTTTCTGACCCCTTCCATTATGAATTAAATCAATTTCAAAATTCGCTGGTAATATCTCTTGCTACGGCTGATAGTAGAATTCAAAATTATTTTAGATATTTCTAAAGTCTTGAAAATTCTCTAGTTTTCTATCTTTTAACATGTATAGCTCATCGCAAATATTTGCTACGGAAGCGTCATGTGTCACCATTACAAAGCTCGTATTATTCCATTCAATTCTTTGAAAAATATCTAATACCATTAATTCTGTCTCTGAATCTAGTGAACCAGTTGGTTCATCTGCCAAAATAAGTTTTGGATCAGTAATCAGTGCTCGAGCAATTCCTACTCTTTGTTTTTCACCGCCAGATAAATAGCTAGGGTTCTCAGATAGTAAGTGTGAAATATCTAAGCGCTTTGACATAACATGAACTTTTTTCTCCACATTTTTTTTCTCCACACCTAAATATTTTAGTGGTAAAGCAATATTTTCAAAAACATTCTTACTTTCAATCATCGGATTATCTTGAAATATAAATCCAATATTCCTTAAACGATTGAAGCTTCGCTCATTCGCATTCATACTGCTTAAATTCTTTCCATCAAAAATGATAGCTCCTGTTTCTGCTTTAATCAATCCCGCAATTAGTTTTAACAATGTTGTTTTGCCACTGCCGCTTTTTCCCATGATTGCGACTTTTTGGCCTTCATTTAAAGTTAAGTTAAGATTTTCAAAAAGTTCTTTTTTATTCCGACCATCTTTTATTTGAAGTGCAACGTTTTGAATACTAATCATTTGTAATTCTCCATTTCTTAAGAATTATGGTTACTGAGAGATAAAATAATAAAAATAGTAATAACGCCAGGCATAGTAATGATATCAGAAAGCTACTGGTAACTACCCCTAAGTAATTGGTTATAATCACACTGATAATTACAACACTAGATAAAAGTAATATTTTTTCTCCAAGGAAGTACTGGCGAATTTCTTTTTTTGTAGCACCTAAAAACAAATGTAAATGGTAAACCTTTTTATCACGAAACATTTCTAAGTAAGAAAATACTATCGTTACCGCTATTAATACAACAATTGAAAAATAAGCAACTAGTTTTAGTAACCTATTGTTTTTAGTGATCGTATATAGAATAGAAGATAGATGAAATCCTGATTCTCCTATCAAATCAATTGTACCAACTTGGTAAGGCTGAGAAAGTTCATTCACGAATTTATACATTTGTTCTTGCGATAAAGAATCAGGCACCTGATAGTATCCATTAATTCCGTTTAAAAAATGTTTTTGAAAAAATGAAAAATCTTCTTTATTTAGTTGTTGGGGAGCCTTTTCGATGAAAGGAAGAATAATACGATCATCTAATACATAATCATCATACTCATTAAAAACAATTCTTTCCCCTTTTTCAACAAAACCGATTACTTTAGCTTCGAAATTCTTAAATAAATAAGAAATTTGAATTTTGTCTCCAACAGAAAAGTATTCTGAATAATTGTCTCCTAATATCACCGAAATTTTATTGTCATTGTATTGATAATCCTCTTGTGAGAACAAATTTCCTTGTGATAACCTAAGTTTAAAACGTTGAAGCACCTTATTGTTTATTTGCAGTGATTTATATGGAATTTCATCACTACTCATATTATCAATAACATTAACAATATGTTCATAGTTATCAATAAACTGAGTATCCAAATTGTTTTCCTCTAAATAGTTTATACCTTGGCTTCCAATCACTTGGTATTCTCCTATTGTGCTTCCCAATAATTCGTTATACATAGACGAGAGGTAATTTACACTCTGAAGATTTTTTAAAAAGTTCTCTTCGTCTTCTCCAATTAGATTATCAACTAACTTGAACGTTTTAGTATCTCCAGTGGAGATCCTTTTCTCTTCATTACTATTTTCTTGTGACATAACATTAGAAACTGAAAGTGTTAGAAATGAAAACAACAAAAACAAACTGTAGAAAAATAACAAATGTTTTTTTCGTTTAACAGATTCAAAAATCTCTGACAGATAATTACTAAATTTCATCAAGCTTCCTCCAATTTCTCAAGAAAAGAAGAATAAATAGGGTAGCTGCACTACATATGATAAGAAACTGAGAAGATATATAATTAGTTGTAAATGAATGTATCGAATCATAAATATATTTTTTAAAAGGAAAATATAGAATAGTTAAAACTAGAACACTCTCAACCAACCATACAGCTAATAACTGTTTTATCTCTTCTATAAGAACCGTATTTCTAGATATCCCTATAATTTTTTTTAAATAATTTGTAGATTGAGATAAAGTAAGGTAGAAAAATATACAAATTCCTACCCCTAACAAGCAGAGTATTTGAAAAGAATAGCGCAACAAATTATTATTGCCTTCTGTATTTTTCGCATTATATATTTTGGTATCATCGGAATACGTAATGGCGGAAATATCATTGATCAAATGTTTTTTTACTTTTTCCATCGCTGATTCATTTGAGTTAATTTGATAAACACCTTGAGTTTGAGTTCCTTCCAGTGAATCAATGTTAATTAAAGCCGTTTTGTTTAAATTTTTTGAATAGGATCCGTCTAATACGCCAATGACTTCGTAATTTTTTCCTTCAATATTTACATTGTTTTTATTTTTAGAAGCCAATTCTTTTCCGACAATCGCTCTGTTCTTCCCATCATAGAAATCTTCTTTAACAAAGTTTCTCCCCTCAGAAAGTGGAAGATACCAGTCGTAGTTAGTATAGATTGCTTTATAGTAAAAATTACTTTCTAAATTTTTTACAACAAGCATTTTCTTTTGATCACCTAGCAAATTTCCCCATGTTTCGGAAGATAGATTATTATTAACAATAAGACGTACTGACTCTTTAGACGTAAAATTATTGGAAACAAAGTCTAAATTACTTTGATAAAAAAAATAAAAAAAGGAAAAAGCATTTATGAGTGTTGCAATCAGAAAAATTAGATTTGTTACGAAAAAAAGTGTTCTTTTCAAAAAATTCCCTCTTTTCTCTTTCCTAATGTTAGCATAACCTTTGGCGCTTATTGAATTAATCGGCCTAAATAAATATACCCAACTTCAAGAGTTGGGTATCCTAATTCGAACATTAGATTTTTTTAGCAATCAGCTTCCCCAGTAAGTATAAGTTACTAGATCTCGAACCCCTGTTGCTTCAGCATATGAATAAGCTTGCCCGTATTTTCTTCCCGAATCTACACGTACATCTTTAAGTATAGGGGCTTTTAGCTGCACACGAGAATAGTGGTAAACATTACGCCAGTAAGTCTCAGCCCATCCAGTTTTTTGTCGGGTAGTAACATTCTTGTTCCCACTATTATGATAGAAATCTTTTGCTCTTGCTGAAATTAAAGAGTTTGCATTTGTTGGTTTGTTTCCAAACTCCCCTTCTCCTTCTATCCAGCCACCAGAAAACTCAGACGTAGCTTCTGACGCTACAGCGGAATTGGGTTGATACGCAATAATACCTAATGATACAACACCAACTAAAAATAATCCTTTGATACTTTTTTTAGCAACACTAATCATTTCCATTATTTCCTCCTTGCACATTATATTTTATTCATTATTTCATAATAAAACGATATCATATAAAAACATTAAAAGTCAATAACAAAATACAAATAAGTTTATTCAATAAATTTATAAAACACACTATTTATGAAACGATTCGGTTTAAAAATAGCATTATATATAAATTCAGCTAAATTCTATAGTTTCTTTCAGTGCTTAACTTTATGATATGTCTAACAGCTGAAATTATGGTATCTTGAGCAAAAATTGTTTTCAGGGTTTCTATTTTTTTATCTGTCGTATTTGTAGACAAGACGATCATTTTTTCTAAAAAAGAAAAATTCCTTCTGTTTGCAATAGAAGGAATAAAGTAGTATTAGATTTCTTACCAAACTCTGTAACTCCATGTATAATAATAAGTGTCAAACCAAAGTCCTCTTTTGATACTGGTAGTAGTTCTCCCTGATTCTGAAACACCATTAGTGAACCAAATACTTCTCCAAGTTAGGACGGTTACCCCTCCCCAAACGTCCATTTTTTCTCTGCCCTTACATCAAGAAATCCCCATTCCTCACCCTTCCTCCTCCCAAGACAGCTCATCCAAGATCCTAATCAACTTCTGGACTTCTTGATTCAACATCGCACTCTTTAAATAGGCATATTGAATATAAAAGATTTCCTTATCTTCAGGGACCAATGGTATTTTCACTATGCCTTCCATTTCTTGAAACACGGGAAATTCCGTCATCAAGGTAATGCCGATATTGGAACTGACCAGCTGGCCAATCGTCTGGACGTCTGAAAAATAAAAGGGGACTTCTGGCTTCTTCTTTGATTTCTCACTTAAATTCTGAAAGGCCCGCATATGGGTATAGCCTTTTTCCAATAGGATAAAGGGATATTCGGCAGCTTCTTCGAATGAGATTTCCTTTTTTTCTGCCAATGGGTTTTCTTTTGACACAAAGATAAAAAACTCTTGTTGATGCAGCAACTTCACCTGCAGATTCGGGTGGACGAGGGGATTGACACTGCCCAGCAAGCTAAAATCGATTTTTCCTGATAATAGTTTCGAAAGCAATTCATTGGATCCCCCAGATACTAAGTGGAAATTCGAAATAAAGCGGATGATCTCTTTTTCATCTAAGAGTTTTGAAAAGACTTTGGAACGAATGATTGGCGGCAAACCGATGTGGGTCCGATTGTTTTTAGCATGGTCGATGGCTCGGTCCAAGGTCACAAATTCATCTAAGATATATTGCGCATGAGCCTTCAAAATTTCCCCCTCTGTCGTCAATGAGATGGAGCGATGAGAGGCTTCTCGAGCGATCAAATCACAGCCATAATGCTCTTCCAAGCGTTTGATAGCGTAGCTGACGGTTGGTTGACTGACAGCAAATTTATGCGCCACTTGCGTAAAAGAAAGCATCTCTGCCAAAGCGTTAAAGTATTCTAAATCTCGTATGTTCATCGTCTGATTTCTCCCTTAGCCGATTCAAGCTCGCATCGGTTTTGTTATAAATAATTTTTATTATACCACCGATAGTTGACTATAATTCTGTCCGAGGATTAAAGTAGCTAATGGAAATGAACGAGTACTCAAAATATATCCATTGGAGGAACATAATGAAAGCACATGACATTTTAAATAACCCATTTTTAAACAAAGGAACCGCGTTTACGCAAGAAGAACGAAAAGAACTAGGGTTGATCGGTTTATTGCCCCCTCACGTGCAAACGATCGAAGAACAAGCAGAACAAGCCTATTTGCAATATGTCACCAAAGAATCCGACATTGAAAAACGTCACTTTTTAATGGAGATCTTTAATACCAATCGGACATTGTTCTACTATTTGTTCAACCAACATATCGTTGAATTCAATCCGATCGTCTACGATCCAACGATTGCTGATACCATTGAAAATTACAGCCGCCTATTCGTTGATCCTCAATATGCAGCATACTTAGATATCAATCATCCAGAAAACATCGAAGAAACGTTGAAAAACGCCGCTGGCGATCGGGACATTCGCTTGATCGTAGCCACAGATGCTGAAGGAATTCTTGGGATTGGTGACTGGGGTGTCCAAGGTGTCGATATTTCTGTCGGTAAATTGATGATTTATACAGCAGCTGCTGGGATCGACCCTGCTTCTGTTTTACCAATCGTGATCGATGCTGGGACCAACCGTAAAGAATTGTTAGAGGATCATTTGTATCTAGGCAATCGTCAAGAACGTGTCTACGGTGATGCTTACTACCAATTCATCGATCAATTTGTTCAAACGGCAGAATCATTGTTCCCTAAACTTTACTTGCATTGGGAAGACTTTGGCCGTTCAAATGCTGCAACGATTTTGGACAAATACAAACAATCGATTCCAACTTTCAATGATGATATCCAAGGAACGGGAATCGTTGTACTGGGCGGTATCTTCGGCGCATTAGATATTACAGGTGAAAAATTAACGGATCAAGTCTACTTATGTTATGGCGGTGGTTCCGCTGGTGCTGGGATTGCCAGTCGAGTCCATGCCGAAATGGTCAGCGAAGGTCTTTCAGAAGAAGAAGCCTACAATCATTTCTTTATGGTTGACAAACAAGGGCTTTTGTTCGATGATATGTCCGATTTGACTCCTGCACAAAAACCATTTGCCAAAAAACGGGCTGACTTTGCCAATGTTGGCGATATGACGCAATTGATCAATGTCATTAAAGTCGCAAAACCAACGATTTTGGTCGGTACTTCAACCAATGCCGGTGCCTTTACCAAAGAAGTTGTGGAAGCGATGTGTGAAAACACAGCTCGTCCAGTGATTTTCCCTATCTCTAATCCAACCAAAAAATTAGAAGCAACGGCTGAACAAGTAATCGAATGGTCTGATGGAAAAGCCTTTGTGGCAACCGGTGTCCCTTCAGGAACGATCCAATACAAAGGAGTCGACTACCAAATCGGTCAAGCAAACAACGCCTTGATCTATCCTGGTCTAGGGTTAGGTATGTTGGCTTCAGAAGCCTCTCTCTTGACCGACGAAATGATTGGTGCCGCTGCTCACTCATTAAGTGGTTTGGTTGATTTGAGCCAACCCGGTGCACCTGTTCTCCCACCATTTGAATACGTTGCGGACGTTTCTATCAAAGTGGCTGAAGCAGTTGCCAATAAAGCCAAAGAACAAGGACTAGCCCAAGCGCAAGAAACCGATATGGCAAAAGCTGTCCAAAATCTTAAATGGTATCCAACATACTAGGAAGGTCTGAAAAATGAATAAATTAAAAACGATGACGATTTCGGGAATTAGTCTTCCCTTGTATCTCTTTTTCATGGTTGTCATATTCAGTGCGATTGCCTTAGACAAGTTGCCATTAAATATGGTTGGGATCACCATTTTACTGGTTGCCTTAGGACACCTGCTGTATTTCATTGGGGAAAAACTCCCGATCATGAATTCTTATCTTGGCGGCGGGTCAGTTTTTACCCTGCTTGGTGCCACCCTTTTAGCCTCCTTCCATCTCGTACCCACGAAAGTCATTGACGCGGTCAGTGACTTCATGGGGGGCGGTTTTGGCTTTCTTGATTTCTATATTGCCGCTTTGATTTGCGGCTCGATTTTAGGGATGAACCGTAATTTGTTGGTGAAAGCTTCTACGAAATTCATTCCCGTTGCTTTGATCACTATGGTAGTAGGCTTTTTCTCCGTCGGCCTTGTCGGTATGCTGCTAGGCAATGGCTTTGCTGATTCGGTGATGTATGTATCTCTACCAATGATGTCTGGCGGGATGGGAGCGGGAATCACCCCACTTTCACAAATTTATGCCGATGGCTTGGCAAACGGCAATCAAGCTGCCATCTTTTCTCAATTAGCGCCAGCAGTTACTTTCGGGAATATTCTTGCCATTATTGGTGCTTTATTTATCGCCAAAGCTTTTGCTAAAACCAAATACAATGGCCATGGCACCTTGATTAATGCCACGAAAGAAGAATTAGAAAAACCAAAAATTACGCTTGATGCCCAACAAATCGGGGTCGGGATGCTCTTTTCCTTCTCACTGTTGGTCGTTGGTGCGATTTTAAGTGACTTTTTCCCTAAAATTCACGAGTATGCCTTTATGATCGTGATTGTCTTTATTCTGAAAGCCTTGAACATTGTCCCTAAGAAACTTGAAGATTCTGTGGTGATGTTCAACAATGTTGTGATGACGAATTTGACCCATGCGGTCTTGGCGGGGATTGGTTTGGCATTGATTGATCTGTCAACATTGGCATCTGCCTTTACTTGGCAATTTGTCGTGCTTTGCCTAACCAGTGTCGTATCTATGGGGGCTGCCAGCTGGTTCTTCGGGATGGTATTGGGGATGTACCCCGTTGAAACCGCAATTGGCGCCGGTATGATCAACAACTCCATGGGGGGAACAGGCAATATCGCTGTATTGTCTGCCTCTGATAGAATGGAAATGATTGCTTTTGCCCAAATGGCCAACCGTTTATGTGGTGCGATCGTGCTGATTTTAGGTGGGATCTTGATCCGTTTCTTCTATTCTTGATCTAAAACAAAAAAACAGGTGCTGCTGTGCATGACGCATAGCAGCACTTTTTTGCATTTATCAAACGAATTCGGCCAATTGGTTGCACGAATCAAACAAAGGTCCAATCATTTCCTCATAAAAGAGTCAAAAAGAGCAGTGCCTCCGCACTGCTCTTGCTTTACTGATTCATTCAAGGGTTACAGCTTCTTAAACAAGGTTGGTGCTTGATCAGGAGACCATGTTGTGTCCCCGTAATTTGAGTGGGTGTTGATCACGACATAGTTGCTGCCTTTATGGCTCACGTTTTCACCGCTTGTATACACTTCTGGTGAAGAGAAAGTACCTAGTTTCCACACACGGTATTCTGACTCCCCGCCTCCAGGTGTTTCCGTTTCTTCTTTGGTATTGGTTTTCACGCTCAGCTGGTTACTAAAGGCGGATTGTTCGCCCGTTTTGCTGATTGCTTTGATTTGGTAATTGTAGGTTGTATCCGCTGCTAGATTCGTGTCTTCATAGGTTGTTCCTGTGGCTGTAGCGATTTTGACGCCATTGCGGTAAACATCATATCCAGCGATCCCATTTGTATGAGTGGATGCTTGCCACATTAAGGACACGCTGCTGTCTGTCACACTCATTTGGTGTAGGTTTCCTGGTGTCGAAGGGGTTTCGACTTGATTGTCTGCTGAGGTAGTCACTTTCACTGCAGCACTTTTTTCTGAAACTAACGCCGTAAAGCCGACTGCTTCTACTTGATAGCTATAGGTCGTGTTGGCTTTTAATTGCGTGTCGGTAAAGGTTGGCTCAGTAGTCGTTGCCACTAAGGCACCATCACGATACACGTTGTATTCTTTCGCATCGGTTTGACCGTTCCATGCTAAAGCCACCGTGCTGCTAGTCACTCGTTCTGATCGGACATTTGCCGGTGCTGCTGGTTTTTCAGGAATGACTGTTGAACCAGAAACGTTAACGTCGATCACGTTATAAAAGGCATTTGGCGTATCGGCAACATCCCAGACCGCTAAAATGACATGGTAACCGAGACGATTTTCTGGAATGGTAATGGTATGGCTTGGGCTATTGCTGGCAGCCGATCCATCGTGATTCACAGTAGCGATCAATTCCAAGCTATCTCTTGAAAGTGGCGCGTTTTGATCCCATCCTGGTTTCGTGATATAGTAATGCCATTTTGTGGTCTTGTGAGGCGCTGTATAATGCCAGTTGACCCGCAATGGTCCTTGATTGATGTCTTGTTTGGTCCAACGATTGGTTCCTTGTTCATCAAGAACAAAGTCCCCGATTTGTCCGAGTCCACCATCTGCCGAAGCGATGCGACCATCTACTGGTCCTGCTTCTGGAAAGCCTTTTTTGGTTTCCAATGATTGTGGGTTTGAAATGACATTGCCATATTTTTCAAACGCAGCGCTCCACCCTAACGTATTGCGATCCAAAGACCCTTGATAGCCCCGACTGATCGGTGATTCCACATAACCATGAGCAAATACTTGTTTCCCCGTGAAGAACAAGGTCCCTCCAAGTAAGATTGCCACCCCGACCGACCATTTTACCAATGCGTTTTTCATACTCTGCCTCCTAAAATTTTTTATCATCGAATAAACCAAACTTATCAGTTTATTCCTTGATTCCGATTCAGTGAAAAGCAAACCCTCTATTTAAAAATAGTTTATTTATATATGTATGATAAACGACTAAATCATTATAAGATTATAATGACTAGTTTTCCGTCCTTTCAGTGAGAAATACAAAAAAACTTGAAACGATTCTCCTCCTAATCGCTTAAGAGGATTCGTTCCAAGTTTCTTTCTTTATATACGGTCTTTTTTAGGAAAAAACAGCCGCTTATTTCCCGTTTTCTTTCACATAGTCAGAGGATTGCGCGCCTGCTTGGCGACCAAAGACCATAATGTCGGCTACAGCATTGCCGCCGATTCGATTTTGTCCGTGGATACCGCCGGTCACTTCACCTGCTGCATACAAGCCAGTGATTGGTGTGCCATCTTCTTTCAATACTTGGGTCTTCGTATTGATTTTGACGCCGCCCATTGTGTGGTGGATCCCAGGTGCGATTTGAATCGTATAGAATGGCCCTTCCGTCAGATCATAGTCCATCGCCGTTTCACGACCGAAATCTTTGTCGGCTTTGTCTGCCACTGCTTGGTTCCATGTATCTAAGGTTTTCTTCAAGGTTGCTGGATCGACATCGATTTTTTCAGCTAAGGCTTCGATGGTGTCGGCTTCTACCACTACACCTTGTTCTTTGTAGTAATCGACTTGTTTGGCTCTGCCTGCTAACGCATTGTCAAAAATCAAGTAGGCATAGCTTTCTGGCAGATCTGTGATAGCAGCAGAAACATTGTCGCGGGTTTCTAATTCATTGTAGAAACGTTCTCCTTGTTGGTTCACCAAAATGGCGCCTTCTCCACGAACGGTTTCACTGATCAACATACCTGTATCTTGAACCACTGTTGGATGGACTTGGATTTGATCCATATCAACCGTTGCGCCGCCTAATTCTTCGATCATCTTGATGCCATCGCCTGTACTTCCTTCAGAAGTCGTGCTGACATAGCCTTTCAGATCTGGACGATATTTTTCGATCAGTTCTTTGTTGGAGCCAAAACCACCAGTAGTAACAACCACTGCATCACCAGCGATTTCTTTTTCTTCGCCATTGATTTTCACGTTGACGCCAGTGACTTTGCCGTCTGTTTCATTGATTTTTGTCACATCAGCATTTACAAATAAAGGAATTTCTTGCTCATGAATGTTTCTCAACAGGCCATCCACCAAATACGTACCGACTGCTGAACCGTCGTGAGGACGATGGATCCGTTTTACACTGGCACCGCCGCTGTAACTGATATTGTCTAAAGTGATCCCCATTGAATCCAACCAATCAATCGCTGAAGCAGAGTTGTCTACTAAATAATGCAGCAATTCTTGATCGTTGGTTCCTTTACCACCTTTAAGGGTATCTTCAAAAAATTGTTCATTCGAATCTTCAATGCCTTGGGCTTCTTGGAATTTGGTTTCTGATGCGTTCATTCCGCCAGAAGATTTCAAGGTATTTCCGCCTGCGATCGGCATTTTTTCTAAAATGACTGGATTCATTCCAGCATCTTTAGCCGACAAGGCTGCTGCCATCCCTGCACCGCCAGCACCAACGATGACGATATCATATTGATCTTTTAACTCTGCTGGATCGGTATACTCTTGTTGGGAAGCACCTGAAGTGACTTCACTTTCTGAAGAAGAGCTTGCCGCACTGCTGCTGGCTTTTGTACCGCCATCGGCACCACATGCACTAAGCAACAATAATGAGGCTGCCCCAATCACCCATTTTGACCATCCACTTTTTTTCATTTGTTTCCCTCCGTTTTTCTTGCTCTTTTCTCCTCACTGATCCCCGTCATATATGATAAGAAAAGAAGCATTTTTCTTGCGAACCCTGCTTAACTTGTTACTTTATTAACAATGGTAAACATCTTGCGATCGGACTATTTTTCTATTCGATAGCGATAAAAACATTGTTTAAGCAACGTTTCAACAGAGTTCTATTTTATTTAACCATTGTAACAAAAAAAGAAACTAAGTGTCTCGTAATAATTTGTGTATATTTTAACTATCCATTCTCATCTTTTTCTAATTTTATTGGAAAAAGATACTATATTTTCCTCGCTACTTTCTTCTATTCAAAGCTGCCACAAAGGTCCCGCTCATAGAATGACCGTTAAGTTCGCGGTCAAAAAGATATTGCCGCGATTGTTCTTTCACTGTTCTTTTCTCTTTGTCCTGCGCCTTCTTTTGTATAATAAAAGAAAAAGCAGAAATGGAGTGGCAAATGGAAAAATTGACCCGGATGTTCGAGCGAGTGATCAGTATCTGTATTGATAGCATGTTAGCGATCTTAGTCGTTGTCGTCTTGATTTTTATGGGAAAAGCGATTTTTATGATCAGCACGACGCTCTTTCCTTTAAGTGAAGCGCCCCACCTGTCCTTTTTGATTGAAGAAATTGCCACGTTATTCATTTTGTTAGAAATCATTTTGATGTTGCTGCGGTATATGAAGGACGGACACCATATTCCCGTCCGTTACTTGATTTTGATCAGTATTACTGCGATTTTGCGCGAGCTATTGTTGACGCAAGGCATGGCGAACGATGCCCTATTTTTTGCTCTAGCGATTTTTGTCTTGGTACTGGTCTTGCTAGTCCTGCAAAAAATCAATGCCTTCCAGCATGCCCAAGAAAAAGACCACTGAAACTAGCCCGTCGGATCAGTTGAGTTCAGTGGCTTTTTCGGGATCAGTTAGAGGAATACCAATATAAAAGGTGGTTCCTTTAGGCGTACTTGTAACATCGATCAACCAGTCGTTTTTTTCCACGATCGAAGAGACAGTAAAGAGTCCTAGACCAGTACCGCCAGTGGCACTCTTGGTCGTGAAGAAGCGGGTAAAGATTTTTTCTTGGATCGCTTCTGGTATGCCGGGACCGTTGTCGACGATTTCGATCAAAGCAAACTCCTGTTGTGCGGAGAAAGCTTGCTTACGAAACGGAAAGGTGGCGCTTTCTGTCGAAGTGCGACTCAATCGAATGCTGCAATCGGCATTTGCTTGGTACACATTCATCAACAAATTGTAAATAATGACTTGCAGATCGATCTTCTCGTAGACGGCATATCCTACTTCTTGGATATCATACGTAAGGGAAAAGGCTTTTGGCAACAGTGCGCGCATAGTATCGATGGCTTCTGTCAAGGTAGTAGTGATCGACTGCACAGTTTTATCGGCACTTTCGAGTTTCGAAAAACGTAGCACATTGCTGGATAACTCTTTGCCTTTTTCCGCCGCTTTGCAGACTTCTTGCAAGTCCTCCACTAAGACTTCATCGTGTTGGTTTTCCTCGATCAGCAATTGCAGATGACCAATCATTGGCGTCAAAAAGTTGTTAAGGTCATGGACGATTGAGGTCGTTAGCAAGCCAATGGTTTCCAGTTTTGATTCTTGCAAAATGTTTTTTTCGATTTCGTGCTTTTCTTTTAACAGCCGTTGTCGTTCTTTCAATGCTTGGTTTTCGACATAGGCTTGATTGCGTTTCATGTAGTTTTTGATCAGGACGGTCAATAAAATCATAATGACAAACAACAAACCCAGTAGGCCGATCAAAATCAAGTTGTCTTGTAAGAAGAGACCGCTTTGCTCCAAAAAATCGGCATTGCTAGCGACGATCAGCCGACTGTCGCCGATGGTGATCCATTGATAAGCAGCCAATTTCAGCACTTTTTGCAGTGTTTCTTCGTTCCACCAATAAGAATAATAGACGGAGGTGCCTTCTTCATTGTCGATTTGTTCTTGCTCCAAGCGCTCAAGATCGGTGAAATCCAGCTCTGGAAATTCTTTTTTGCGGCTCTCAACGATGGAAAAACCAATTTGTTCGTCCGATGGGTGCATAACGATCCGCATATCGGCGTTTTTGACCATCGTATAGCCGGAAACATTGCGATCGGTGGTAAATTCATGATGATACATGCGCTGCAGATTCAAAGGCATCACAAGAACCGCTTCTTTGTCGTCAAGGGTTAAGGACTGATACACATTTAAATAGGCCTGCTTGCCATCAAAATAGACTTGCCCATTTTGTACTTGTCGTCCTGCCAATACTTTGTCTAAGGATGGGTCTTTGAATAACAATTCTTGCACCGGCGGGTCTTCTGGTTTATTGACCGCCGTTACGGTATTTTGGGCGATGACCTGCCCCGTTTGGTCGATCAAAAACAATCCGACCATGGCATTGTTCGCGGAATTGATTACTGGTAACGTTAAGGGGCGCTGCAAATCAGCCAAGGCGGCACCTTCGAGGTGGTCATCGGCATAATTGGCAAGAGCCATGTGGTACGATTCGATACTACGGCTGATCAGCTTGATCGCCGCTTGGTTGACCGTTTCTAACTGCCGCAACCCGACGGTTTCAGCTTGTCTTTGTGCGCTTTTATAACTTGTAAAGGTAAAAATAAGTCCAATCAGTGTAATGAATAAGGTAGCGACCACACTTAAATACAGCCAAAACTTTGATGGCGGTTTCATTGTAAACCCCTTTCATATTTACTATAATACTATTGATACAGGAGGCGGATATTTTGCGAGATGAAAAAATTTTAATCGTTGATGATGACCCTGCCATTCGGCGGCTGATTTGGAAATCTTTACAGTCGACGGGTATTTTGATCTACCAGACCGATTCCGTTGAAAAAACGATTGCGATCAACTCTCGTGTCAGCTTTGATCTTTTTTTACTGGATATAAGTTTAGAGCATGAAAATGACGGCTATCATTTGGCACAACTGATTCGAGAAGAAAACCCCACGGTGCCGATCGTCTTTTTGAGCGGTAAAAGTGACGAAAAAGATATGATCAACGGCTATGAGATTGGCGCTGATCACTACATTACGAAGCCTTTTTCACCGGCACTCTTAAAAGCACAAATCGTTTCGATTCTTGATCGCCGCAACGTGCTGCGAGAAAAAGGGATCGCCAAACCGGAAGGAGATCTGTGCAGCGGCATGTTTCGTTTTGACCAAAAACGCTATCAGTTTTTCAAAAATGATCAGCCCATCAAGTTGTCTTCAAAAGAAATCATGCTGATGCGCTTTTTCATGGAAAATCCGGATCAAGTGTTCTCGAAAGAACAGATTTACAGCAATGTTTGGCAAGATGGCCAATTCGATGCCAATACCGTGATGGTTTTTATCAATCATCTGCGAAACAAAATTGAAGATGAGCCGAAGCAAGCCCGTTTTTTGAAAACCGTTTGGGGGATCGGCTATACCTTTTTACCAGAAGGAGACGCCTTCTAGCTGCAAGAAATAAAGCGCCAATGCTAAAAGATCCGCCGAGCCGCCGGGACTCAAATGGCGTGCGATCAATACTTGATCATAGATCGTTAATTCACGAAGCAAGTCTGTCTCTGACAGATTGGCTTGGTGAATTTTTTGCATCTCCTGCTGTACCGTCTTCATCGCCTCGTAACCTCCTCGATGGACGAGATTGCTGTCTTCGGTTTCACTCATTAGATAGACCAACCCGCGCAACAAGGAAACGGAGGTTTTTTGCGGTTGCTGCCGTAAGTACTCCAGCAGTTTTTTGACCGTTGGATACCCAGCTGCAGCTTCTCCACGAATCCCCATAGTGCCGTAGGTCAAATAACTTTTTTCCCCGTAAGACAATTGGTCTTTGTGAGTGATTTGCTGCAGGTCTTGCTTGACCAAATGCTGGCAGATATCAGCGGCAAGCTGCAGGATCTGATTGGTATCTTCAGCCGTCAGCTCCGCCTTGCCATTTTGTTGATAATAGACTCCTGTCGCCCCCAACAAAACTGCAAAGGAAAAATTTGCCCCTTTGTGGGTATTGATGCCTTTGGTTGCCCGAAGCATCGCTTCTTCTGCTTCTTGACCGATCCCTCGTAACTGGTCAAATAGCTGGATCAGCGAGCCTGTATGGGCAAAGCCCGCTTGGCTATAGCGCTGAAAAAACGGTGCCAAACATGTGATACTGTTGATAAAGGTAAACACATTCATGTCCTGATGCGCACCAGAGGAGCAAGGATCTACTAAACCAGGCTTGGGTGCTAACGCTACCTCATAATGCAGCGCATTGACTGCATAGCTGCTGGCGGTAAAAAGACGGGAATCAGTCAATTTTTCTTCGCTCCATTTCAGCAAGAATAAATTGCAGGGAGTGATCCAAATGTTCATGGGTCAACAACGTGATCTGTTCCGTGTCATTGGTTCTCATGCCGCGATAAATCAGCCAATGTTCCGCCAATGCCGCATCCCTTCTTCTAGAAGAGCGAATCGCAATGTCACGAAAATACACGAGGTACGCTTGCAGATCCAGCACGATACTTTTTAACCGCAGCATTTGACTTTTTTCGTAAATAAACGCATTGAAGTCAGAAAAGTTTTTCAAGACCCCATCCACATCATCCTCACGATTCAGCTGTTCGCCATGTTCTAACAAGCAGCGCATCTCCTGGAAATCTTCCTCAGTCATCAAGTCCATCGCTTTGATGGTCGCTAACGTATCCAATGATTTGCGGATATCGTAAATCTCATAAGCATCTTTGATACTGATCCCTTTTACGACGATGCCGATTTTGGGCACATGCTCCACGAGTTTTTCAGCCACCAGCTGAGTCATGGCGTAACGAATCGGGGTACGGCTGATATTTAGCGTATCGGAAAATTCTTTCTCATTGATGCGAGAGCCTGCGGGAATGTCTCCTAAAATGATGGTTTTTTTGAACGCTTCATAGATCAAATCTTTTAATGGTTTATTTTTGGTCAGATCCAGATTTCTATTTACTGCATCAATAATTGGATTCATGATTTACTCCTATCATACTAAAAACAAATGAGATTTTTGGGAAAAAAAAGATATATCGATAAACAAGGAAAACTACCGAGCAAAATGGCAGCCTGCTCGATAGTTTTTTTATGAAGTTACTGTGGAATATAAAACGGCATATGACCTAATAGTACGATCGTAACGACAAAGATCACGAAAATCCCCAGTGCATATTTCGCCGCTTCTTTTTGCCATTGCCCCATATCTAAGCCAGTCAAGCGCAATAGCAAGTAGATGAAGGCAACCAATGGACTTAACAAGTGGAACGCTTGGCCCATTAAGGACGCCAAGGCCATCTGCATATTGGTGAAGCCATACGAACGACCCGCTTCTGCTAAGACCGGTAGAACCCCAAAGTAAAACCCATCATTGGAAATAAAGAAGGTCCCAGGTGCAGAGATCAGGGCGATAACTATGCCCCAGAAACCAGCCAATTGTTTAGGGATGATTTGCGTGAAGCTATTCGCCAAAGCCGTTGCCATCCCTGAGCCTTGGAACAAGCCCATGAAGACGCCTGCTGCAAAAACTAAAATTACGACTTGCACAGCGTCGCCGCCGTTGGCACCGATTCGTGACGATTGATCTTTCAAAATTGGGTAGTTGACCATCAATGCGATACAAGTACCTACAAGGAATAACAAGATTGGTGGTAAAGCGATACTAGAGATAAAGGAACTTGCTACTAACCAGCCAATCAAGACGATTGTTAAGATACCGTTGAAGACAAAGTTTTTCGGACGGCGGATCGCTAATGTATCAGGATCAGTCACAGTTGTCATTTCTAAAATCTCATCATTCGTCAGCTCGGTAACCCCTAAACGTTTCCGTTCTTGGATCCCCATTCTGCGAGCTACAAAGAAAACCACATAGAGCAGAGACAAGATCATTCCTGGCAGCAGATAAGAAAGAATATCCGCATCGACTTCCAGCACGGCCATTGCCCGAGCAGTTGGTCCGCCCCATGGCAACAAGTTCATGATGGTATTTTGCAAAATGATCAAGACACCAAGGTTCATCATTTTCATATTCAACTTCTTATAGATGGGAATAAACGCAGAACAACAGATCAAGGTCGTGGTCGTTCCATCACCGTTCAAAGAGACTGCAGCGGCAACGACTGCCGTTGCCATCAAGACTTTCATCGGATCGCCTTTAGCAAAATAAATCATTTTTTTCGTGATTGGATCAAACAATCCCGCATCCAACATAATGGAAAAGTACAAAATTGCAAACAGCAACATGATCCCTGTGTTGGCTGTGGTGGAGATTCCTTCAAGGACAAAATCACCGATATTGCCTTTTTCTGAAACACCAGCAACCATCGCAACGAGGGTAAATAGTAATGGGATAATTACTAAGGATGTAAAGGGTGACATTTTTTTCTTCATGATGACGAACATGAAGACAATAATCATAGCATAGGATAAAATCGTTAAGAACATTTTCTTCTTCCTTTCATGCATCGAAATGTGTAAGCGTTATCAAAAAACATTTTAAAAAAATTACAGGCCCGTAATTTGTTAGCGACAAGCGTCACTAGTTTGTGAATCTTTTTCTTTTCTTAAAGGAAATAATGTTATTGAATGCTTTACACGTCTAAGAATAAACAATCAAGAAATAGAAAAAAAGACCCGTTTAAAAAAAGAACAGCAAAAAAACAATTTCTCTTTTCAAATCTTATTTTTCGTTTAAAAAGTTCTTAACAGAATATTAACGCAAGGAAAACATTGATAAATCAACGTTTATCGATGTTTTTTGCTCTTTTTTAAAAAAAGGAACACTGAAAAAACAATTTTTAGCCGAAATAAATCTCGCTGATTGAACGGGAGTTTCTATAATGAAAGGGAACGAATCATTGAGAAAGGAGAAACCCATGAATCTTATTAAAAGATTGTTCAAAAAAACGCATGATGAACCTGATGCGCCTGTCAGCTCCCCTTTGAAGCCACAGGAAATGATAACGGATCCACCCGCGTCTGATTGGCAAGAAGTGTCAAGCTATCAGCCAGCGCCTGCAGAAGATTATCCATTAGTCAGTCTGATAGCCGCCGCACTAGGGGCTGAATGTTACCCTGAAAGTCAGTTTGTCATTCGAAGAATTGAGAAACGCAATCCTGAATTTAAGCGAGTCGCCCTGATTGCTGCCAGTATTGCCGCAGGAGAGCTGCCTGATTCTCAGTTCACAATCAAAAAAATAGCCAAAAAAAAATGAAAACAAGTGAGGGAAAAACATGTTACGTAAATTTAAAATAGCGATCGATGGGCAAGAATACCTTGTCGAAATGGAAGAAATCGGTGCGCCGCAACCTACCGCTCCTGCCCCAGCAGTGCCAACACCGGCTCCTGCAGCGGTACCTGCTCAACCAGAGGCAGTCAGCACACCAGAACAAGAAGTAGCACCGCAGCCAGCGCCAGCTACGCTTCCTGCTGATGGCGAGCCGATTCATTCTCCGATGCCGGGAACGATTTTACGTCTCTTGGTCAATGTAGGTGATACTGTACAAGAAAATCAGTCGTTGATGATTTTAGAAGCCATGAAGATGGAAAATGAGATCGTGGCACCAAAAGCAGGAACCGTGGTTGCGATTGCAGTCAATGCGGGCGACATGGTCAACCCAGGAGAACTGCTGATTACGATCGGCTAATTTATTGAAAAGGAAGTGACGTAGTGGAAACGTTAATTGAAGGTGTAGTCGGGTTAGGATCGGAGCCGGGACGGATCGTTATGATGTTCATCGGTGGTCTATTAATGTATTTGGGGATCAAGAAAGAATATGAACCGACCTTATTAGTACCCATGGGATTGGGCACGTTGTTAGTGAACTTCCCGAACTCAGGTGTGTTAAGTGCTGGCGGAGAAGCTGGCCCGTTCCAAGTATTATTTGATATGGGGATCTCAACTGAATTGTTCCCCTTGCTTTTGTTTATCGGGATTGGCGCCATGATCGATTTTGGTCCCTTGCTGCAAAATCCATTTCTTTTGTTGTTTGGCGCTGCTGCGCAATTCGGGATCTTCTTTACGATCATCGTTGCCGTGTTGCTTGGTTTTGATTTAAACGACGCAGCTTCCATCGGGATCATCGGCGCTGCTGACGGTCCGACTTCGATTTTTGTCGCAAATACGCTGAACTCGAAATATATGGGTGCGATCATGGTAGCAGCTTACTCTTACATGGCGCTAGTACCGATCATTCAACCGGTTGCCATCAAAGCAGTGACGACCAAGCATGAACGAAAAATTCGTATGTCGTATCGTGCCGGCGAAGTTTCGCAAACGGCCAAAATTTTGTTCCCGATCGTGATCTCGATCGTAGCAGGGTTGATTGCGCCTGTTTCATTGCCATTGGTCGGATTTTTGATGTTCGGGAATCTCTTGCGGGAATGTGGTGTCTTGGATCGTTTGTCCATCACTGCTCAAAACGAACTAGTGAATATCATTAGTATCCTCCTAGGTTTATCAATTTCTGTGAAAATGCAATATGAAGAATTCTTACAAGTCGATACATTGATGGTTATTGGTTTAGGGCTGGTTGCCTTCATTATGGACTCCGTCGGCGGCGTGTTGTTTGCGAAAGTGCTGAACTTGTTCCGTAAAGAAAAAATCAATCCAATGATCGGTGCCGCTGGTATCTCTGCGTTTCCAATGTCTAGTCGGGTCATCCAAAAAATGGCGACAGATGAAGATCCGCAAAACTTTATTTTGATGCATGCAGCCGGTGCCAACGTTTCAGGACAGATTGCTTCGGTCATCGCCGGTGGCTTACTGCTGGCACTGATTGCTTAGGTCACTAGAAAGGAGAGGAAAACTATGAGTCAAGATTTACTGACTTCATTTGAATTGTTGTTATTCGGTTGGGGCGGCGTCTTTGTCGTGATCCTGATCATCTACTTCGCATCCTTGCTTTTGTCGAAGCTCTTCCCAGTAAAAAAATAAAGAAGGCATTGTATGTATACCCTAAAAAGAATCTGGCTGCAAAAAGATCCAGAAGTCTTTTTGCAATGGCAAAAATTGATCACCCTTGCTGGCTTAGCCGTCGGTGAAGAAGTAGCCTATACCGTTGGCATTTTTGACCAGCAAACCTTGATTGCTACTGCTTCTTGCTATGCCAATATCATCAAGTATGTGGTGGTCTGTGAAAAAAGACGCTCCGAACAGCTGTTGACGCAATTGATTTCACACCTTAGCGATCATATCAAAGACGAAGGCTTCACCAAGTCCTTCGTCTATACAGCACCGAAAAACCGCCTGTTTTTTGAATCCCTCGGGTTTCGTGAAGTGCTGGCAGCACAAGACATCTTGTTCATGGAACAAGGCGTTCCTTCTTTTGAAAGCTATGCCCAACAGCTGCAACGGCAGCGAATTGGACAAAACAACGGCGCGATCGTCATGAACGCTAATCCTTTTACTAAAGGACATTTGTACTTAGTCGAAACGGCTGCGAGTCAAAAAGAACAGGTTTATGTGTTCGTTTTATCAGAAGACCGCTCGCAATTTTCTGCCAGCGAACGGCTGCAGATGGTGACGGATGGTGTGGCTCATCTGCCAAATGTAACGGTGCTGACGACCAACAACTATCTCGTCTCTTCGGCGGTCTTTCCCAGTTATTTCTTGAAAGAGCAAGCACCTGAGGCGATCGCCAAAAAACAAGCCGCCTTTGATGCAACCCTCTTCAAAGAAAAAATTGCCCCGCTGTTGGCGATCACTACGCGTTTTGTAGGCTCAGAGCCTTACTCGCCCGTGACCCAACTCTACAACGAGGCAATGGCTGCCGTTTTTTCACCCGAGCTTGAACTGATCGTGATCGACCGTCTGAAGATCAACCAATCAACCGTTTCGGCTACAAACGTTCGGAAAGCGATTGCAGAAAAAGATTTACTTTCTTTGCAGCAATTTTTACCAGAAACAACGTTCTCATTTTTAATGCAGCATAACTATATTTAGAGGTGATAATAAGTGGAAATCAAAAAAAGTGCGGTTGCTGGCTCTGTTGAATCCAGTGATATCTTGATCGCGATCGAGCCTACCACAACCCAAACCATCGAGCTGACCCTCGATAGCAGTGTCGAAAAACAATTCGGCAAACAAATTCGCGCCGTCATCCTTGAGACGCTGAACCATCTAGGCGTGACACAGACCAAAATCACCGCCACCGATAAAGGCGCATTGGACTGTACCATCAAAGCCCGAACTCTGACCGCCGTTCATCGGGCCGCCGAACAAGAACAGTATGCTTGGAAGGAGATCGACACATGGAACGTTTAAGAAGAACGATGATGTTTGTACCAGGAGCCAATGCTGCCATGCTACGAGATGCACCATTGTATGGCGCCGATTCCGTTATGTTTGATTTAGAAGATGCGGTCTCCTTGAATGAAAAAGACTCCGCTCGGACACTGGTGCATTTTGCCTTAAAAACCTTTGACTATTCTGCCATCGAAACCGTCGTACGCATCAACGGCCTCGACACGGTGGGTGCCCTTGATATCGAAGCGATGGTCCTAGCGGGGGTCAACGTCATTCGTCTACCGAAAACCGAAACCGCCCAAGACATCATTGACGTTGCCGCTGTGATCACACAAGTAGAAGAAGAAAACGATCTGCCTGTAGGAACCACCAAAATGATGGCTGCCATCGAGTCTGCCGAAGGCGTTTTAAATGCCCGAGACATCGCTAAAGCTTCCGACCGTTTGATCGGGATCGCTTTAGGGGCAGAAGATTATGTCACCAATATGAAGACTCGTCGCTACCCAGATGGGCAAGAATTGTTGTTTGCCCGCAGTATGATTTTGCATGCAGCTAGAGCTGCAGGGATCGCCGCCATCGATACCGTCTTTTCTGATATCAATGACACCGATGGCTTTATTGCTGAAACGACTCGCATCAAGCAGCTTGGTTTTGACGGAAAATCAGTGATCAATCCACGGCAGATTCCCCTAGTCAATGGGATCTATGCGCCTTCAAAAGCCGAGATCCAACAGGCCAAAGAAGTGATCTGGGCCATTCGCGAAGCCGAAAGCAAAGGCTCTGGTGTGATCTCCTTGAATGGCAAAATGGTCGATAAGCCAATCGTTGAGCGAGCGGAACGCGTGATCGCCCTTGCCAAAGCAGCGAAATTGATTACCGAGGAGGAAGTGTAATTATGGTGTTAAACAAAGCAGGAAAAGACATCCCTGAATGCTATGCCAACCAATACGGGGTCTTTGAAAATGAAACGGCCAATATCCATGCCTACAAAGAAGCGAGTCGCAAGATCGAGCCAGTCCTGCCAGGCAAAAGTAAGGTCTTAGGCAGTATCCGTGAAGCCATTGAAAAAACAGGGCTAACGGACGGCATGACGATCTCCTTCCACCATCATTTTCGCGAAGGGGACTTTATCATGAATCTCGTTTTGGACGAGATCGCAAAAATGGGTATCAAGAATCTTGCGATTGCCCCTAGTTCCATCGCCAATGTCCATGAACCATTGATCGGACATATCAAATCTGGGGTCGTGACCAATATCACCTCCAGCGGTCTGCGGGACAAAGTCGGTGCCGCAATCTCCGAAGGCATTATGGATGCCCCAGTCATTATCCGTTCTCATGGCGGTCGGGCTCGTGCGATTGCCGCCGGCGATATCCACATCGATGTCGCTTTCTTAGGAGCGCCTAGCTCAGATGCGTATGGCAATGCCAATGGTACCGTCGGAAAAGCAACTTGCGGCTCATTGGGCTATGCGATGGTCGATGCAAAATACGCCGACCAAGTCGTGATCATCACCGACACCCTTGTGCCGTTTCCAAATACCCCAATCAGCATTCCCCAAACGGATGTCGATTATGTCGTGGAAGTCGATGCCATCGGTGATCCTGCAGGGATCGCAAAAGGTGCGACCCGCTTTACCAAAAATCCAAAAGAATTGCTGATTGCTGAGTATGCAGCCAAGGTCATTACCAGCTCGCCTTACTACCAACAAGGCTTCTCCTTCCAAACTGGAACTGGCGGTGCCGCATTAGCCGTTTCTCGTTTTTTACGCGAAGCAATGATCAAAGATGAGATCAAAGCCAGCTTTGCCCTCGGCGGCATTACCAATGCCATGGTGGAACTGTTAGAAGAAGGATTAGTGGAAAAACTGATCGATGTCCAAGACTTCGATCACCCTTCCGCACAATCGCTAGGAAAAAACGCCAATCATTACGAGATCGATGCCAATATGTATGCCTCACCATTAAGCAAAGGGGCGTTTATCAATCAATTGGATACCGCCATTCTTTCCGCACTGGAAGTTGATACGAATTTCAACATCAATGTCATCACCGGTTCTGACGGTGTGATCCGCGGTGCTTCTGGCGGCCACTCAGATACTAGTATGGCGTGCAAAATGAGTTTAGTGATCGCTCCTCTCGTGCGGGGACGGATCCCAACGATCGTCGATACCGTCAACACGATCGTCACGCCAGGCGCCAGCATTGATGTCGTCGTCACAGAAATCGGGATCGCCATCAATCCTGCTCGCGAAGACCTGATCAGCCATTTTGAAGCATTGGATATTCCCCAATACACCATTGAAGAATTAAAAGAAAAAGCCTACAGTATCGTGGGTCAACCCGAACCCATCAAGTACGGGGAAAAAACCGTCGCTTTGATCGAATACCGCGATGGCACGATCATTGATGTGGTCAAAAATGTCTGATGCCCTATTTTCAGGAACCCCTGTGACGCTAACCGACATGCTGCAGGCGCGAGAAAATAGAAGCTCCCTTCAACGGGAGCTTCTCGCTGCGGATGAAAAAGCGGCATTGCTTGTTGCCACCATGAATATTCCTGGTCCCGTGAAAAATTCTGCCTCATTGACCGCCGTTTTTGAAGAACTCATTACGGAAATCGAAGAGGTCGTCAAGGAACTGATTCCACTGGCAAACCTCTACCGCAGTTTGGAGACCGGACCAGAATATTATCTCGTACTGCCCACAGATCCTTATGAACTAAAACGAATGATGGTTCAAATTGAGACCAATCATCCTTACGGCCGGTTGGTGGATCTGGATGTCTTAACCAAAACTCAAGACCAGCTTTTACCTATCAGCCGCACCGAAATTGGACTGCCTGCAAGAAGCTGCTACGTCTGTGAACAAGACGCCAAAGTTTGTGGCCGTTCTAGAACTCATAGCGTGGCAGACATGCAGCGGCAGATCCGTAAAATCATTCAGGAAAGAGTGAAAGAATGAAAAAAATCCAATTTACCGAAACCGTCTTGCGGGACGGCCAACAAAGTCTGATCGCTACACGAATGCCTACCAGCGATATGCTGCCGATTTTAAAAACCATGGATCAAGCAGGCTATCATGCCCTTGAAATGTGGGGCGGCGCAACCTTCGATGCTTGTTTGCGTTTTTTAAATGAAGACCCATGGGAAAGATTGCGGGCGATCCGCAAAGAAGTGAAAAAGACCAAACTGCAAATGCTCTTACGGGGACAAAATCTCTTAGGCTACAAAAACTATGCCGATGACGTCGTTGCTGACTTTGTGACCAAATCGGTCGAAAACGGCATCGACATTCTTCGTTTGTTTGATGCCTTAAATGATGTCCGCAATTTGGAAACTGCCATCCGTGCCACAAAAGCAGCGGGTGGACACTGTCAAACGGCGATCTCTTATACTACTAGCCAGATCCATACCGTGGATTACTTCGTTGACCTTGCCAACAAAATGGCAGACCTCGGCGCAGATTCTATCTGTATCAAAGATATGGCAGGCGTTTTGACGCCGCAGACCGGCTACGAGTTGGTCAGCCGAATCAAAGACGCGGTCGATCTGCCGCTGGAAGTCCATACCCATGCCACCAGCGGCATTGCTGAGATGACTTACTTGAAAGTTGCGGAAGCTGGCGCAGACATCATTGATACTGCCATCTCCTCTTTTGCTGGCGGCACCAGTCAGCCAGCGACCGAATCTGTGGCGATCGCCTTAGAAGATTGCGGCTTTGCTACGGGACTTGATTTGCAGAAAGTCGCTGAGATTGCAGAACATTTCAATCCCGTTCGTGATCGCTTCCGTGAAGAAGGGCTGCTGAATCCGAAAGTCAAAGACATCGAACCCAAAACCTTGATCTATCAAGTACCTGGCGGCATGTTGTCGAACCTACTCAGCCAATTGACGGAACAAGGATTGCAAGACAAGTATGAAGAAGTCCTAGCAGAGGTACCAAAAGTCAGAGCGGACTTGGGTTATCCACCGCTAGTGACCCCATTGTCGCAAATGGTCGGCACTCAAGCCTTGATGAATGTAATTTCAGGAGAACGCTACAAACTTGTCCCAAGTGAGATCAAAGATTACGTCAAAGGACTTTATGGACAATCGCCAGCACCCATCAGCGACGAAATCAAAGAAACAATTATCGGAGATGCTGAAGTGATCACTGCCAGACCAGCTGATCTACTGGCACCGCAATTGCCAGCCTTCAAGGAAGAAATCGCTGAGTATGCCAAAAGCGAAGAAGACGTGCTGATGTACGCCCTCTTCCCTCAGCAAGCCCAAGACTTTTTAGGCCGACGAGAAGATCCCTTTTATGATGTCCCCGTACAGACCGTGTCTGTGAGGATTGCGGTGGATTAAGGTACCGTTCCAGCTTCCGACTGCCTTTAACTAAAAATCTAAAAAAGAGGAACAGCGAAAAACTGTTCCTCTTTTTTAGGCAATTAATGTTATTTTTTATTAATCCTATCTGCTTATCATTAACAAGCTTTGGCTGGTTGCTTTGTAGTGTGTGGCACCCTTTCCGCATACCTAACTTTTTTACTAGCGCTAGCTGCTTTGTTGGCTGCAATCGGATCGTCCTTTTTCAAAGAACCGCTTTGTTTAGTTACGGTTTTGTCTTTTCCACCAATCAAGGAAAACAATGATCAAAAAAATACTTGTGGCAAAGAGTGAAATTATCAATCCGACGGTATAGCCAGGAGCGTTGAAATTCCCAGTGATCGTTAGTGTGCTGTCTGCTGGCAAATTTGCCAATTGGATTAAACCGCCAAAAGCTGCTTGATAAGGATATGCTTCTCCATTTATCTTGAAGCTCCACCCTGCCTCATAAGGGATTGGTAAGACCAGATTGGTTCGCTCTCCTACATGAATTTCTCCTGTAAAACTTGTCTGATCGATCGTATCGATTCTCACCCCGTCATTGGTCTGCTGTTGCATCAGTGTCGTTAATTTTTCCTGATTGATCATCATAAAATACAGCGAAAAATCACGAACCACTTGATTCTCTTCCCACACCAAAACGAACTCATTGCTTTCTGGATCTATTTGATGCCACCCAGGCTCGACCTGACGGCTTTCTAAGTGAGTCACATAGCGTAAGTTATTGGCTAATTGATGAGGAAAATAGACATATAGCAACTCTTCCTTTGTTCCTTTCGGCACATCAAATGAAAAAGAGGCCGCATCAGCAATTTGGTTCACTTCATTTGCTTCAATTTTTACGCCAGCTGTTAGTTTGTGAGAAACCTTCTCATACCGAATATATTCAGCTGGATCCCCTCCAAGACTTGTAATAATTCGCTGCTGCAAATTCCGAGGAACCTCGGCTGTTACTTGCGCATCATCAAAAAAAAGACCCGTTGGATTCTCATATACAGTTTGAAATAATGTACTCTGATCCGCAAAAGCTATCGGCTGATAGTTTGCCGATACTTCAGACGTTTGGTCATTCTTGATCACTTGATATTGATTTCCTAGTAGAATATCAGTAATCGCTGTTCCGCCGCCTCGCTTGGCTCGTACAGCACTCGTTGAATACCCTAACTCCGTTAGCATAAGCAAATATTGCTTATTATTCATTGAACTAAAACCTGATACAGAAGGAAAATGATAATACAAATTATCCGTATCAAACGTCATGTAATTAGAAACTACTTTTTTTAACGGCTGCCACTTTTCTCGATACGCAATAAATTCGGTTTCTGCCTGAGTAATTGTTTGATCATACAAAGTGAAAGGAGTTACCTGATCCATTTTTTTTACTGTCGTTAGCTGATGAACTGTAACTTCTGCAAACGTCAGAGCGACGAAAAGCAGGCCAATGAAGGTTCGCCATTTCTCCCCTTCAGTAAACAAGGCAATCAAAACAAGCAGGGTCAGCAATACTTGATTCCAAAACCACGATGTAAAGTTAATTTCTTGTATCACTAACAAAAATCCTAAAACCAAGGACCAAATCAGACAGCTAAATGTCACAGGTTTCACTCTCCATACTCCTTGTTCTAATGCTCTTGCAGTGAGATAAATACTTAGAAAACTAAAAAGAAACGCAAAACGATAAGGAAACCCCGTTGGATAAACGAATGCATGCCAGATATTTCCCACTATTGGTACGCAAAAACTGATAATGAGGAATAAGTAAAGGACACCATAAATCAATCGTTCTCGGCGAGAAATCTGTTTTGAAAAAAAGAGCGGCGTAATAACTAGCGTTAAGATTCCGCTGTAAATATGTGGATATACTGATTTTGATGTATTGACAAAGGAACGCTGATAATAGATTCCATTAAAAAGTTTTGCTAACAATTTAGTAAAAGAGAACTTTGATTCTGTTATATGTATTGTATTTCTGATCCCCTCGGTTAAATAAAACAAAGTCGGTAAGATGATTACTGCTGCCATCAGCAATGCCAAAAGTGCATAACCCGATAGCCGAAGCAGTAATTTGCCGAGCTTTGCCAGTCGTATTTTTCTACGAGAACCTTCAGCAAAAAAATAAAGCACTGAAAAGAGCGCAACCATATAAGCAATATAAAAATTTGCCAATAATAGAAGAAATACTAGTACAACAAATCGTTTCCGCAAAACATAGTTTCCGAGAAAAAAATGAATCTCTCCAATAATCAATGGCAAGAAAATAAACGCATCTAGCCAAATAATATTAAAGAAATAGCCTACGAGCATGCCCGAAAAAGTATAGTTCAGGGCTAGTAGCAACGCAATTTCTGGCTTGTTTTTAAATGTATGGATCAAAAAGTAATACATTGCAGTAGAAATGCTAGCAAATTTCAAAGCAATCACTAGAACGATCCCAAAATAAAAATAGCTGTCTGGAATAAAAAGAAACAGCAGATTATACAAACTTCCCATATAATAGGCAAAATTTCCCATCATATTACTCCCACCAAAAAAATCCCAGCTATATTGCAATGATTCATTTCCTAAAAAAACTTGTTTTGCATACATGATAAAGCCACGATATTGAGCGAATAAATCAGAAATATAAAGACTTTTTTCGCCAAAAGGATAAAAGCCCATCATCTGATACACGATCAACAAACTAAGTAATGGCAAAAGAAATGCAGCTAAAAATGCATAATTTTTTTTCAATGTCTTCTCCTTATGTACGTGATTTCAACAAAGAAAAAATCAGCTATCCTTCAGCTGATTTCTTCTTTGTTCCTCACTTATCTCCTTGGTTACTCACTTATTTCCATTTGAGCTTTATAGCTAATCCCAAAATAACAATACCTGCAATCGTTAGAACAGGTGTCAATCTTTCTCCAGTAGCTGGTAGCTTTTTAGCATCTGAGGAAGAATCCCTCGTTTGTGTCGTGTCTTTTGTCTCATTTTTTGAACTGCTTAATGCCGTATCTTCCGTCGTAGAACTACTAGATTCTGAAGTACTCGTTTCTGTTTCTGATGTACTAGGTTCTGTCGTGTTGGTTTCTGTCTCAGACGTACCGGTTTCTGTCGTGCTCGTTTCTGTTTCTGATGTGTTAGTTTCTGTCGTGCTCGTCTCTGTTTCAGACGTACTGGTTTCTGTCGGACGTTCACGGTAAACAACGGTAAATTCTAAATCTTCATCACCAAACCTGACAACCTGGTCCTGTAACACTTCTTCTGGAAGGTCTTTTACTTCCCAATTTGCAAGCTTAGGTAATGGATCATGCCCTAAACTAGCACTTTCTGGTTCATAACTAACAGCGCCCGTTACATCATCCACGATTTTTTTAAGCTCATCGCTATTGAGTACTGTCGCTGGTGCCAGTTCATTGCCTTCTTCATCAACATAGCGAACGATTTTTTTGACGCTATCCGTGGAAATAGTCTTATGATGCATATAAACTACCTTATAATGCAAGTCATCGTCTCCAAATTTGACTGTTTGTTCTTCAAAAACTTCTTGCGGTAATTCCTTTATTTCCCAATTAGGAATATCTGCTACTGGTACAGCTCCCAGCGTTCCCGTTTCAGGTTCATAGGTAATGGTGCCGGTTGGTCCATTTTCAATTTTCTTTAGCTCCCCACTGGATACCTCAGCTGGCGCAACTAATTCATTGCCCTCTTCATCGACAAAATGGACGATTTTCTTCACTTCATCCGTCGAAACAGTATCTTCAGCATCCGGAATCAATGACAAGTAATCAGAAGCTGTTGGCACATCTTTATTTTCCGTTCCATCAACCTGCGTTAAAATTTCAGAAATTGTTCCTTGTGCCGTATCAAAAATGTAATCGGCAGAAGTATAGCCACCCACAAGTCCCTTACCATCGACATAGGCTGTATTTTCAACCGTTTCTCCCACTGCACCATCGTTGATTGTTGTTTCGAAAGAAACAACAACAGAATCGCCGCCGACCAATCTCTTAGTAATCGGTACATTCAGTTCATGCGTCGATTGGTCATACACTTCTTCTACTGCCACATGCTCTACCGTGCCATCGCTATAGGTTAATTTGATATCAGTAGGGCTAGTGAGGTATTGATCCAATTGATCCGTCATTACACCTGACACCAGCATTGAACGTTCAACAGTGTTCGTCACTTTGATTTGATATTCTAAACGGTCTCCGACATAAAAACCCTTACCCGTCAAATTGGTCACTGACTTTTCGACAGACAACTCAGGCTCTGCTGATTTGATAAAGTACGAAGCATTTTGCTGCTCACTATCTACCAGTTCTGCATTGATGAAGCCTGTTGCGTCAACTGAGAAAGTGCCATCCTTAAAAGAATACGCATAGACCTCATAGTTATTGCTTAGAGAACTCACCCCACCCCGCCAATTGTCGATCCCGGTTGGTGAGATAATTTCGTATTTTTGAACGAGAGTGATCGTATCTCCAGGCAATAATTTAAAGTCACGCGCGTTATCATAGTTATTTTGATTGACCTCTTCTGATCCAGATAACGAAGTCAGCGTTTCCACCCCGATCTCTTTAACTGTTGGGACGCTACTTTGTTGACTTTTAGCACTTTCAATACTACTTCGCACATTGATCCCCATCACAGATGCAGAATGATTACTCATAGTGATCGTACGGACAATAATATCCCCTACAGCTGTATCCGCCAGATCGCCACTTGTTTCATTCGTAAATATCGAAGCGAAATCAAAGCCGATAGCATTGTCTTTCACGGATGAAGTGGTTTTACCATCACTCATATTGCTTGTGCTCGTTTTAGATTGCTTTTTCTCTATATGTATAGAATCGTGGGTTCCTTCTTCTGACGTCTGTACATTTTCCGACTCCGTAGAGACACTTGAATCCATCACAGACTGACTCGTTTCACTTTGAGAAGATTGCATCGTACTCAAAGTCTCATCACTTACCGATACTTCTTGTGCAAGAGCACTCTCGGAAAAAATCATCCCAGCAAATAAGCAACTCAATAATTTTACCCTTTTTTTCATTTTCTACTCCTCTTACTTTCCGTCTCTTTTTGGTTTAATGTCTGAGATTACTACCTCATTGCTCTTCTCATAAACTTTTTCTACATTTGGACTATCAGTATCTTCTGTATAACTGGTCACACCAAAGTAATTCACTAATGCGTAGCCCGTTCCAATTCCTAACATAAACAGGATCAATACCCCCGCAACCACACTACGAACGGAAATCTTTAGTTTTTTCTTCATGTTTTCCCTCCATTTCTCTCCCAAGTGGATCAACCATTTACTCGCCCTTTTTAACGTTCGTGAAATGATGCACAGGAATATTTTCTAGGACCTTTTAATGATTATTATTTATAACACTAGTACTCTAATTATAATTTATATTCAAAGGAGCAACACGACAGACTCGGTCGTTCTCCTTACTTCTTTTGTCGCCATCCTTCGATAAAAAAAGCGAAAAATTTCTGCCTTCTCCACTTCGTAAAGGAAGAATCTATCTTCAACTCCTCTTCAATCAAATGCGATTGATTGGTCCTTTAAGATTGAATCATTCTAGCTAAACCAAGTAATGAAACAGATACCCACAAACGAATATTGTAGGTATCTGATAAACAATATAAAACTTTTTACGAGGTACATTGCGAAGCGTTTAACGATGAGCGCTTATTTGTTTCTGAGAAGCCAGGATTGTGCTTCCGCTCCATCCATTCTATAATCAGCTATAAGAAGCGTTTTAAAGGAGGGTCTAGCCATGCAACGATATATCGCTTTATTAAGAGGCATCAATGTCGGTGGAAAAAATAAAATTTCTATGAAAGAATTGAAAGCCGGTTTTGAAGAACTGGGGTTTAGCAATGTGGTCACTTATTTGAATAGCGGCAATGTGATTTTTTCCAGTGAAGGGGATGATCCACAAGCCCTTGCCGAAATGATTAAAGCAATGATCAAACGGTACTTTTCCTTTGATATCGCTATTTATATCATTCGCCAAAGAGACCTGCAGGAACGCTTGACCCATATACCTGACTGGTCAGGAACGGAAGATAAAACCATCTATGACAACCTGATCTTTTTGATGCCTTCACTGACCTACGAGGTGTTATCTGAAAAACTCGGGGCTCCAAATGCCGACCTTGAACAGGTTTTCCCTTACAAAGACGTCGTTTTCTGGTCCTACATCCGCAAAGACTATCAAAAAACCAATTGGTGGAAAAAAACAGCCAGCACCAGCGTCGGCAAGCAGATTACGATCCGGACCATCAATACCGTAAGGAAGATTGCGGAGATGTGAGGAATAGCAAGCCTTCTAATAATTATAAAACCCGTCAGGCAGACTCTTCTGACGGGTTTCTTATAACATTCTAATGTCTCATTAGTTCTCGTTACTACTATTCGTGACGCGCTTTAACTGACGTTAAGTTTCTACGCAATCATCCCAACTAGAAGCAATAAACTACCGAGAAGAATAATAGATTTTCACATCGTGTATTTCTATACTGAATATCTATGATAAAACAAAACCCAAGCATTAAGAAGCAATTTGAGGCAACTAGACAATAGTATAGAACGAAAGAAAAAATTCTTATTTGCGACATTCGATTACGCAAAAAATATATATGAACATCTATTATTAGCCATCCTTTTTACTAGCTCTCATTTTAGTTAACCTTTTTATCTATCCTAACTGCTATAAAAACTCTCTCACACGTTCTTTAACATGCTGCTATTGTTCGAACTTCTTTATTGCTAAAGCTAAGCAGCCGATCAAACCTGCATCGTCAGCAAGCATTGGAGTTAGTAGGTATTCTTCAAGAGCAGGGATATCCACATAGGAACCCATTTTTTCTTTAAACGCTTGGCGAATCAACTCGAGTAGTTGCGGCTGTTTCATTACACCCCCACCTAAAATTATTACTTCCGGTGCATATAGTAAAGTTGTGTTATACACACACTGAGCAAGATAATCTGCCTCAATCGCCCAATAAGGATGATCAAATGAAATGGTCTGGGCTTTTCTTCCAAAGCGTTTTTCAATCGCGGGGCCTGAGGCTAACCCTTCCAAACAATCATGATGAAAAGGACAGATTCCTTCAAATTGATCTTCATTATGACGTTGTAAGAGCATATGTCCCATTTCAGGATGACTGAAACCTGTGACTATTTTTCCATCGACTACAGCACCACCACCAACACCAGTACCAACGGTGTAATAAAGAACACTATTTTTACCTTTTCCATACCCTGCCATATATTCTCCATAACAAGCAGCATTTACATCGGTAGTCCAATAGATGGGAACCGACAAGGCGTTTTCCAAAGCTCCTACAAAATGATAATTTTGCCAAGCTAACTTCGGGGTATTGGTGATATATCCGTAAGTTCTTGATTCGATTTGAATATCAATAGGCCCAAATGATCCTACACCAATTGATGCGATATTTCCTTTGTACTTATCAAAGAAATCAAACACTTGCTTCATCGTTTCTTCTGGTGTTGTGGTAGGAAAACTTTTCCGTTCTATCACTTGTAATTGTTCGTTACCAATCCCACAGACAAACTTTGTTCCACCAGCTTCTATCCCGCCATATAACATTTTATCTACACCTTTCATTCACTCATTTTCAAAAAAAGAAACGTATTTGCACTAAGCAAAATCGTTTCTCACTAAAGGTTTCGTTGTGCCACCTTCGCCAAATTCAATCGGCAATACGGTACGTTTTTCTACTGTCTCTCCATTAATGACAGCAATTAATTTTGCCACTGCCACTTCCGCCATTTGCTTTGTAGGTTGGGCAATCGTTGAGACTAGATAAGGATCTCCTTCTGTCATCTTTTGACCATCAAATCCGATAACTTGGACATCCTCTGGTACGTTTTTCCCTATTTTTTCAAGCATATCAATGACAGCTAATGCCATTGGATCGTTGATCGTAAAAATACCATCGATATCGGGATTCTCTAACAAAAAATTTGTTACACGTTCTGAGAGATGGTCTAAAGGTTCTAACATATCTAACGCTTTATAGGAAATCCCCAATTGACGGCACTCAATCTCAAAATATTTTCGACGACTCTTCGTTTCATTCGGTGTTTCTTGGTACCCACCGATATATGCTACATTCTGACATCCTCGGCGATAAAGTTCATTTGCAGCCAAACGTCCACCGGCCGCATTGTCAGCGGTCACATAAATCACCTCTTCAGTGAAATAACGGTCAATACTAACAAAAGGCAGATTACTCGAAATGTATTCATCGATATCTGAATAAGTAATTCCAATGATGCCATCTACTTTATTTTGGCTGACCATCTGGATATATTCTTGTTCTTTTTCACTATTCCCACTGGAGTTACACAAATAAAGCTTGTAGTTTTGTCTTTCTAATGCTGTTTCTACATGGTAGGCAAATTCGCCAAAAAATGGATGCCATACAGTGGGTAGAATCAAAGCAACCGTGTTCGTATGCTTCATCTTTAACCCCCGGGCGTAAAAATCTGGTTGATAGTTTAACTCTGTCATTGCTGCTTCAACTTTTTCTCTAGTAGAAGCTTTAACAGAGCCGTTATTCAATACCCGGGAAACAGTTCCTACTCCGACACCTGCTAATTTTGCGACATCTTTCATTGTTGCTTTCATAGTTGATCCCTCACATTTCTGCACAAGTTTAGTATAATGAATTTTGTCATAAATTACTAATTTTTTCAAAATACTAATAGCAAAGCCATGGGAAATCTAGCTATCTGTTCTTTTCTAAAAATATTATCCTTCAAAACCTATTAAATAATTGATACACCGCCTAAGCAATCAAACATTTATTTCACACTCGCTGTTTCAAAAGCTTGAATACGACTTTCTCCAATCGAATGAAACAAGATATCTCGAGCTTTTTCCAGCTCATAAAAAGTAGCCGTCATAACTTCTAAACCATTAATAAAGACTTCAACTGATGAGGTATCTCTAAAAATCTCAAGAACGAGCTGATTATCAATCAAAGGTACTTCAACTTTTCGGACATTCAGAGATTCTTCTTCCGCCCCTGTAAG
Organism: Enterococcus sp. DIV1368d; assembly: GCF_050542975.1. NCBI lineage: Bacteria > Bacillati > Bacillota > Bacilli > Lactobacillales > Enterococcaceae > Enterococcus > Enterococcus sp. DIV1368d. The sequence continues at coordinate 3,450,663 of NZ_CP172939.1, forward strand.
CTCTCTTCCTAGTTTCTGACGATCCAATTCAAAAACCTGTTTAGCAGTGTCATAAGTTAGTTTGAGACAATCCGTCTTAGACCGCAGTAATTCAATTGTAAAAACTTCTGCTTTCTCCAAATCTGCGACTAGATGTAAATATGAAGAATCCGACAGTGCGTTTCGAAATACGACTGATGTGTCAGTCACTGCGATATTTTCACTGCCTTGTTGATAAACTAAATGACTATATACAGTTGAGATGGGCTTTTGTACCAATCGATTTTTTTTCACTCTTAACTCTCGGGGCAAACTCATAGAGCCTGCCCAAAGATGGCCTAACTCATGTGTAGGCAATGTACGATCCCACATCTGCATCCAAGCAATCATCACCCGTCCACCATTAGGATCTGTTGTTGTTTGTGGTGCATAAAAATCCATTCCAAAATCCATTTCATGGAAATTATCAACTATCATCTGACCTGTTTCCCAGTTTACCTCACCAATACAAGCCATGGTAGAACTGATATTATGATATTCCAGTCCGTTCTTCTTGATTTGTATCGGAGACATGATTAAGACATCTCGTCCGTCTAAATGGAATAAATCAGGACATTCCCACATTATTCCTTGCTCTGAAGTCCCTTCTAGCAACACAGAGTAAAAGTGCCAAGTATACAAATCTGACGATTGAAACATCACTATTCTACCAGTAGACTGTGTAGATTTAGTAGCTACTACCATATAGTAAGCATCGTTGTGAACAATTACTTTAGGATCACGAAATTCTTGTATCAGCCCATTTTCACCTAGCTGTTTTTCTGCTACCACAGGATTACCACTGTATTTGCTAAAATGAATACCATCTTCAGAGACCGCCAAACATTGATGCTGATGGCTAATACCATCAATTTCTTGACAGCCTGTATAAAATAAATATAGTTTTCCGTCTCTTTCAATTGCACTTCCTGAGAAACACCCGCCGCTGTCATAAGGTTGATCTGGGGCTAACGCTACTGGTAGATCTTCCCAATGGACCAAATCACTACTGCGCGCATGCCCCCAATGCATGGGCCCCCATCGACTATCGTAAGGATAGTATTGATAGAAGAGATGGTAATGCCCTTTGTAATATATAAACCCATTGGGGTCATTTATCCACCCGATGGGTGCGGAAAAATGATAGTTTTGTCGATACTGAGGGTTAACTTTTCCTCGCATCATTTCAATAAATCGATTTGCTTTATCCAAAATCGCCGTTTCTTCTACTAACACTTATTGTGCTCCCTTCAAAAAATTATCATAGCCAGTTTGTTTTATTTGAATCCATTCTTCCAAACCTACACGTTCCAATTCAGCAAGGTATTCTTCCCATTCTTCATCGATTTTACCGCCGGTGATCCACTCTGCTCTTTTGCGATAGATGTAATCCCACATATCTGTTTCAATTTTTGCTAATCGATCTGTTTCTTCTTTTTCTAAAAAGACACGTGGATAGATATTGTCTTCTGTAATATATGGCAAATACGTGTCATGCATCAAATCTAAACGCCACTTCGCATCATCTGGCATAGTAGTGACTGTGCCGTAATAAGAATCAAGAACCGCTAATGGTCCTCCAGCTTCGGTTTTTTGTCTTAGTTCCCCCGGTGCTGTCCCCTCTAAAGGCAAATGTTTTAACATACCATCCTTTAATTCAAAAATATTCGCCTGTGCTTCATCACCGTAGGTTCCCCAGTTATTTTGGACAGACTGTAACGGTTCATACATTTTATCTATCCACCTAGCTGTAAGTTCCAAGTTTTTATTCGCACTAGTAATTACGAAACGATCTCTTGAGAAACCCATGCCATTCGTACGAGTAACGTGTTTCGTTCCATCTGGTCCCGCTAAGACTGGCAAGACGTCATAACTATCATCTGCACCCGTGATATTTGCTTTATCCCAAGTAAAGTACACGCCATACTTATGTTCTTTCCCTTTGGCAACATACGTATTCCAATCTTGTTCGAAAGCCTCTTTATCAATAAGACCTTTATTATTCATTTCGTTGAAATATTTGATGGCTTCTTTATACCCTTCTTTGTTAGCAGTAAATTGTACTTGGCCATCGTTATCAACGACTAAGTGGTCATCATTATCACCTAGACCGAATGCCCCCATTAAAAATTTTAAGTCTTCATTTCCTCCATTGTTAATAAAGCTAAAAGGAATTTCATCTGCTTCACCATTACCATTTGGATCTTGCGTCTTGAAAGCCTCCAACACAGTCATCAACTGATCAGTGGTTTGCGGCATTTCAAGACCCAAATTATCCAACCACTCCTTGTTGATCCAAGCCATCCCATTTACTGTATGAATCGACTCTTTTCCTTCGCCTAATTCTTCAATCCAAGGCATAGAGTAAATGTGACCATCAGGTGCAGTAGACATTTGTCGGTATTCGGGGTTTTCATCAAAAATTTTCTTCAGATTTGGCATATAATCTTCGATCAAATCTTCAATCGGTACAATAACGCCACTTTCCGCCCAGTTTAATAAATCATAGTCACCTGCAGCGGCGTTGAAGATGGCATCTGGTAAATCCCCACTAGCGATATCCAAATTTCTTTTTTCGGCAAAATCACTACTGTAGTTTGTCCAATCAATATGGAGATTGGTCTCTTCTTCTAACCGTTGGAAAATCAATTTGTCATTAGGATCATTGGGAGCCAAAGGGGCACTTTGAGACATCATTTTTAAAGATACTTTTTCTTTCAATGGAAAAGAGACATTTTCTAGTTCATAATCAGGGCTTGATGTACTCTTTTCTTTTGAGCCTCCACAAGCCCCCAAAATTAGTACGGAAGTAAAAACGATTGGCAGCATCCATTTTGCTTTCATCTTAAAATCTCCTTTATAATTTTTATTCATACAAATAGTGAACAATACTTATCCTTTAACAGAACCAACTAAAACACCTTTATCAAAATATTTTTGGAAGAAAGGATACATTATGATTAATGGCAGACTAGAAATGACAATCGTTGCGTATTTGATCAACTCAGCAATTTGTTTCATTTCTGCCATGGCTGTATTGGCTCCCACCATGTCTTGTGAGGGTTGGTTTTGGATCAAAATATTTCTTAATACGAGTTGCAACGGCTGTAAGTCGGGATCTTTGATATAGATCATGGCATCAAAATATGAGTTCCATTGCCCAACAAAGGCATATAAAAACAATACGAACATAATTGGTTTAGCTAATGGAAGCATGACTTTGAACAGTATTTGCAAGTCATTGGCGCCATCGATAGTAGCAGCTTCAGAAAGTTCTTTTGGCAAAGCACTAAAATAGGTACGCGCTAAGATAATATTCCACACATTTATAGCACCTGGTATGATAATCGCCCATACACTATCTAACATGCCCAAGTTCTTTACCAATAAATAGGTAGGTATCAAGCCGCCACCAACGAACATTGTAATGACAAAAAAAGTCATAATAATCTTTTTCCCAGCCAAGTTAGGTCGAGATAAAGGATACGCAGTGATCATCGTAATAAATACAGTCAATAAGCTGAAGCTAAAAGAGTAAAACAACGAATTTACGAAACCGCGTAAAATGGAATCATCTGCAAATACCCGTTGATATCCTTGTATTGTCCAATCTTTCGGATTGAAGCTTATACCTTTATTGATCAAAGTAGCTGGGTCCATAAAAGAAGCTACCAGTACATAAATCAGCGGAACAATGGTGATGACGATTAAAAAAGTTACAATCACTCGATTCAACCATAAGATTTGACGGTCGATTTTTGATAAAGCACTATTCATAATTTTCTCCTTTCATTACAAGCCTTGACCATCGTTTAGCCGCTTGGTTATATTGTTGACAATCAGTAATAAAACGACATTAATAATCATATTGAACAGACCAACAGCAGCAGAGTAGGCATAATCACCTGATTGCAAGCCGACTTTGTATACATAAGTGGAAATGATTTCTGAGGCAGGGATGTTCATTGAAGTTTGCATCAAGTAGGCTTTTTCATATCCTACATTCATAATACCGCCGGCGGCCAAGATGAAGCTGATCACCATCACAGGCCTCAATGCAGGCAAATCGATATGCCAAATCTTTTGTAAAATATTTGCCCCATCGATATTTGCTGCCTCATATAAATCGGTACTGACTCCCGCCAGCGTCGCGGTGTAAAGAATGGATGACCAGCCGATTCCTTGCCAAATTCCCGATAAAATATAAATCGTTCTGAAATAAGCTGGATTAGACATGAACATAATTGGTTGCCCCGTAACCTTTTCTACTAACCCATTAATAGGTCCATTTGCGGATAGGAACAAAAACAGCATCCCCACGATAATAACTACTGAGATAAAATTCGGCGCATATAGAATCAACTGGATTTTCTGTTTTATTTTTTTATTGATAATTTGATTCAAACTCAGTGCTAAAATAATTGGTGGAAAAAAACCTAACAATAAACCATAAATGCTAATTTTTAATGTGTTGCTCAGCAAAAGCGTAAAATTTGGTGAACTGATAAATTCCCTAAAGTGATCTAGCCCTACCCAAGGACTTTCCAAAATTCCTAGCATAGGATTATAGTCTTTAAATGCAATCACAGCACCGTACATTGGCACATACTTAAAGATAAACGTCATGATGATACCTGGTAAGAGCAACAAGTACATCCACTTATCACGCCGCAACTGTTTCTTTAATTTTTCCCACTTCGAGATATTTTTTTTATCCCGTTGTACCGCCCTTATCTCACCACCTGGTCCCAATGTCTTTTCCAATTCAATCTCCTCCCAATACATTTTAGAAACGTTTCCATTTTCGTCTAAAAAAATAAAAATTTAACGAAGATGCATTTTGGAAACGTTCCCACTATTTTCGTTTATAGATTACCATAGCCATTTTTTTAAGTCAATATTTTTTTGTAATTATTCTTTCACCCACACTAAGCTTCCTTCAATTCATTTATGGTTTACGAAAATTGTTAAAAATTAAGGATCTCGATTATTTCATTAATCCTATTTTTTCTCTACTTTTCTAGCATTCTTCTTTTATGAGTTTACTTATCACAACTTGCATTCCCTATTCTCTTTTCTAACAATCATGCACTATTTAACCGTTCCAATCGGAAGATTATCTGGTTAATTATTTAAAAATAGTTCGGATTCACATTTATTTTTTGCGTTTTAACTAACTAAAAGCGAAAAGATAAGAGTTAGATATGTAAATGTATATAAGGTTAAGAGCTGTTAGATGAGCTTTTTAGGGGAATCTCGGAAAACTAAAGATATTCAAAAAATTGTGAATTTACTCCAAATCAATACAAAGCTTTTCTTTCAAGTAATCAAGTTTCTTTAGAGACGCTTGCGCTTTCCTCCTATAGCAGCCCCATACTTAGTCAATCTCAATATTCAGCCACATAATACTTTTGCATATGAATGATCTGTGATTAGATAACGAAGTACTTGTTTTCGTATCATTTCAGATTAGTATTAAAAGAAAGATTCGGTCTAAAATTTCTCAGGTTTTCTATTGAACGAACTTTTTGTGTTGGACCATTTTCTACGCAAGGACAAAAAAATTTCATCAACAAAGTGAACATCTTTGTGACATAACTCCTAATATAACAATAAAAAAGAAGTGAAACCCAAAAATTATTTTACAATTTTTGAGTTCGCTTCTTTTTATAAACTTCCAGCAACATAACAATAGACTAAAGCCGAACTTTCTCTATTTGTACTCTGGTAAATAACCTGCATGGGCTTCAATTAATTCGTCTACTAGGCAAGTAATTGCTTCTAGCGAGAGTTCCGAAGAAAGATGCGGATCTAGGTAAGCTGCTTGATAGATTTTCGACCGGTTCAATGTCAATGCAGCTTCGACTGTTAATTCTTGTACGTTGATGTTTGTTCGATTTAACGCTGCTAACTGGGTAGGTAGTTGACCTACATAGGTTGGTTGAACGCCGTTCTTGTCCACTAAACAGGGAACTTCGACACAGCAGTCTTCAGGAAGATTGGTTATGAGGCCTTTATTCAAAACATTCCCTGCGATAACAGAAGGAGTACCAGTTACAATTGAATCCATAATATATGACGCATATTCATTACTGCGAGTATGGGTTAATTCCCCATTCATAACAATACTTTCCCTCATCTGATTCCAGTCACTAATTTGATTTTCACAGCGGCGCAAATACTCATCTAGTGGAATATCGAAACTATCGATTAATTCCGGGTACAATTTTTTAATAAAGTAAGGATGATACTCCGCATTGTGCTCACTAGATTCAGTAATATAATAGCCAAAACGTTTCATCAATTCAAAACGCACCGAATCTTGATGAGGATGTGGTTTTGCTGCTGCTAGTTCTCTGATTGTTGGATAAAAATCTTTCCCATCTTTTGTCAATTCCAGTAAAAAAGCCATATGGTTGATCCCGGCGATCTTCCACTGAAATTCATTAGCATTATATTGTTCTGAAATCCCAAGTTGCTTAAACAACTCTGACACACAAACTTGCACACTATGACAGAGTCCAACAGTTTTAATTTTCGTTCCTTTCAAAATCCCCATCGTCAACATCGCCATTGGATTGGTGTAATTTAATAACCAAGCTTGAGGGCAGACTTCCTCCATTTCTCTTGCAAACTCTAGCATCACTGGCAATGTCCGTAGGGTGCGGAAAATCCCACCGATCCCCATGGTATCACCAATGGTTTGTCTTAGACCGTATTTTTTGGGAATCTCAAAATCAATCACTGTAGATGGCTGGTAGCCGCCTACTTGGATTGCATTGATGACAAAATCTGCGTCGGTTAAAGCTTCTTTGCGATTCTGATAGGTTCGGATTTTTGCCCGATCATGATTGGCATTTTTATTGATCGTTCTCAACATTAGCTCCGATTCTCTAAGCCGCTGTTCATTGATATCGTATAATGCAATATCAGCCTCAGATAAACTTGGGGTCAGCATCGCATCCCCCAACACATTTTTTGCAAATATCGTACTTCCTGCACCAATAAATGTAATTTTAACCATATACTTGCTCCTCTCAATCTCTTTCATATTTCCTCGCAAAATCAATCTTCTATTTTCCTATTGGCAACATTTACTCCATCGATTGTTTGTCTATTTTCATCTGTAGCAAGACATAATTTTTCAACACTAGATACATTGATACACTTCCAGAAAAAAACAACAGAAACATCGGAAAAAGAAACCCTATACACGCTATGAGAATAAGCAAAGCCAAGACCTTAGCTGTTTGAACTGGAAATGCCAGTGCAAAGCATCCTGCCGAAAAAAAGGTCTGATACATCGATCTTTCCCAATAAACACTGATAGGAAACACATAGACAAGCATGGATAAAGTACCAATAATCGCTAATAGTATGGGAATGCGTAGACCGATAAACAGCGGCTCTTCGGAGGTTAAAACTATGTGAGAATTGATCCCTAAGCTACCGAGAATCAACCAACAGATGCATCCTAACTTATTACTACGAAAAAATACTTTTTTATAGCAAATAAAGAAGTCCTGCGCTGTCCATTCGGTTTCACCATCAATGACGAAGCGCTTTAACAGAATGAAGCTAGTCATCGTAGCTGGAAAAAATCCAAAGAGACCACCCCCTAAAAGGGTAAACCCTAGCCAGAGAATGTTGAGGTACGCAAATTTCATTATCCACTCTAAATACTGTGCCAGTTGATTGATTTTCATTTACTAATCATCCTTTTTTATCTATCCCTTAATCCCTGTCAATGTGATTCCTTCGATAATATAGCGTTGGGCAAACAAATAGACCAGAATAATTGGAATCACCGAAATCGTGGCACCTACCATCATGTACGACCAATTTGTCACATAGAGTCCTTTAAAGTTATTTAGCAACAAAGGAACCGTGAATTTTTCAGGCGTTGAAAGATAAATCAATGCATCCATGAAGTTATTGTACGTGCCCATAAAGATAAAGATCGTCATGGCTGCAAGCGCCGGTTTGATCAATGGTAATATGACACTCCAATAAATACGCGGGATGCTCGCACCATCCATCACTGCCGCCTCTTCTAATTCTTTGGGGATTCCTCGAATAAATTGTCTCAATAAAAAAACTGCAAAGGCGTTAAATAAAGCACCAGGAATGATCAATGGCAAATGCGTGTTTAACCAGCCGAGCTTGTCCATAATCAAATACAATGGAATCATGGTGACTTGCTTAGGAATCATCATTGTCGCTAAAAATAGCAGAAACAGAGCCTCGGAGCCTTTAAATTTCAACTTTGCAAAAGCATAAGCAGCCATCGATCCAGTGAAAAGCTGACTAACAACGACGATGATCGTAATGTAGAAGCTGTTCCAATAGGCGCGACCAAAAGGCATCGCTTGCAATGAATCAAGGTAATTTTGCCAAACAATCGGATTCGGGAACCAAACAGGTGGTATTGCAAAAATCTGTGTCATGTTTTTTAAGGAACTGCCGATCGTCCAGAGAAAAGGAAAGACCATCAAAAAAGAACCAATTGCTAGTAATCCGTGTAAGCACAATTTGCCTACGCTAATTTTCTTATTCTTCATAATGAACCCACCTTTTTTGCGCATAAAATTGAATCAATGTAAGAACCAAAATCGCTACAAACAGGATAACCGCGCCTGCTGCACTTGACCCAAAGCGAAAATCAATAAAGGCCTGCTGATAAATGTGATAAACAAGTGTATAACTGGCTTTCCCCGGACCACCTCGAGTAAGAACAAACGCTTGGTCAAACACTTGAAACGAACTAATAATCGCCATAATGGATAGAAAGAATGTGGTTGGTGAAAGCATCGGTAAAGTGATTTTAAAAAATTGTTGCAACTTACTGGCACCATCCATTTCTGCTGCTTCATAATAGGATTTGGAGATATTTTGAATACCTGCTAAAAAAATCACCATATTGTAACCTAGCTGCCACCAGATACTTAACATAGCGATAGACAGCATCACGATCCGAGTATCCGTCAACCAATTAGGTCCTTGGATACCGATCATCCCTAATACCTGATTCAATATCCCAATATCACCATTTAAAATCCACATCCACATGACGGACACAGAGACTGAGCTTGTCACAACCGGCATGAAGAAGAACAATCGATACACATTTTTTCCAGTACGTTTATTCAAAACGACCGCTAAAACCAGCGCCAAACTCAGACCGATCGGAACAGTGAATAAGGTATAGAGAAATGTATTGTATGTTGCTGTCCAAAAATCAGGATTGGCAAATTGATTGACATAATTCTGAATCCCTACAAACGTCCGAGCACCAAATCCATCCCATGACATGAAGCTCAAGCCAATTGCTATTGCCACAGGAATCAGAGAAAAAATGATGAGCCCCACTAATTGTGGCGTTAGAAATAACCAGGCCCATTTTGTTGTGCTTTTCCTCATCCTACCACCTCCTCATATAATAAGTATTGCTACGGTTGATTGGCTTCGATCAATTCATTGGCTGTGTTTTCCAAGCGTACTACAGCTTCATCAAGATCTAACTGCCCTAAGAAGAGTAGATCCAGAATACTTTCTAATTGATCACTTAGTCCTGGAACCAATGCCTGTTTATCTTCTACTTTACCGATATCTCTGGCATCGATTAAATAGTTGGCATGCTCAGGTATCGTGGCATTTTCAATGATGTCATCTGCTGTCGTCACAGAAGGAACAGCATTCCCCTCATCTTCTAATCGATCCCGTTGTCCTTGCTCCGAAGTATAATAGGATAGAAAGCGCAACGCTTCTTCCTTATTTTTTGAATGATCACCTACTGCTAAATACGCGGTTGCAATAAAGCTAGGCTCGATTTGTTCACCTGTATTAGTAGGATAGGGAATGTAATCAAATTCTAATGCCTCATTTTCGCTGAACATTGGTGTAAACCACCGTCCCGCTGACACAAAGGCTGTTTGGTTGGACATAAACATGGCATCCCCACCTTGCCCCTCTGGCAAAGCCCCTGCATAGGTAAAATTCCCGTCAACTACATTTTTCGTCAAATAAGCAAAGGTTTCTATTCCTCGTTCATTTTCAGGTAAAATAAACGAACCATCTTCCCCATACATTTCTCCACCATTTGACCACAGCCAACTGAAGTAGTGATGTGCACCATTTTCTAGGACATGACCATATTTTCCATTAGCAGTGACCGTCTCATTTATCCTTTGGAAATTATCCCAGGTCCAATTTCCAGATTCATATAACTTTTGCGGTTCGTTAGGATCAAGTCCTGCTTCTTCTAGCACTTTTTTGTTGTAATACAACAACATCGGATTCGAATCGACAGAAACACCGTAGATTTGCTCCCCTCTTCGAGCAGGTCCCCAGATTCCTGAGGCAAAGTCATCAACTTTGACATAGCTATCCTCTGATTCCAAGAAATCTGTTAATTCAATCAATCGTCCAGTCGCAATCAGTTGCGCCATTTGTACCTCCCCTACATAAAATAAGTCAGGAGCTTGACTTCCTTGCAACTGCGTGAGTAATTGCTGCGCATACGTATCACCAGGAGCAGGAATAAGTTCGATGGATACGTTTTCATTTTGTTTCATATAGGCATCAATCGCTCGCTGATATACTTCTTGTTCTGCGGGATTTCCCCAGGCTGTCATGGTTAGCGAAACTTTTCCTTCGTTACTGCCAGACTCCCCTTGATTTGATTCATTGGAACAAGCCGATAGAAACAGGATACTGACAAAACAAACTACCCCTAGCAAACACAATCTTTTTCTCACATAAATTCCTCCTTATAATTGTTTGGTTGAAAATCAACTAAAATCTAAAACTTTTTAATACACTTGGTCTGAAAATAAAGTAGTAAACTCGTAGTAATTTTCCCCCTTTCGTTTACTACGATTGTAGTTTTATTATTGGTTCTTTTAGGAAAGTCTAAGGTGTGTTGTTAAAAGCAAATTATTTTATGCGCTTATCGCATATAATGTCACAACATAAATCTCCTCCCCTAAAATATAAGTGAGGTGATTTTATGTATTATAGAATTCGTGATTTACGAGAAGATAAAGACTTGAATCAAGCACAACTTTCTAAATTATTAAACATTAGCCAAACTACTTACTCTAGATATGAATCAGGAAAGCTAGACATACCGACACAATCCTTGATAAAACTAGCAGACTTTTACTCTACTAGCGTTGATTATTTACTCAATCTAACAGATTACAAAAAGCCTTATCCTCGTAACTAATCTTATTTTATGCGAAAAACGCATAGAAGTCAATATGCATTTTTCGCATAAAGTAGAATGTTATCGAGGTGATAACTATGTTTCAGAGAATCCGTGATTTGCGAGAAGACAACGATTTAACCCAACGCCAAATTGCTACTCTTTTAAATGTTTCACAGTCAACGTATTCTCGGTACGAGAACGGTGCGCTGGATATCCCTATTCAAACGTTGATAAAGTTAGCAAGTCATTATGACACTAGTATTGATTATTTGGTAAATATGACTGATGTAAGAACTTCTTATGGAGAGATTTTAAGCAAGTAATCTAACCGCTTATTGAATTTTTCTCTTAAATTATTTTAATATAATGCGTAAAATTCGAAGTTACAGAGCAAAATGAACTAATTATTATCTACTGAAATTTCAATACATCTAACAAGTTCTTAATATCTTTCCATGTTCATTCTTTGCTCACAATTGAAGTTAAAAAATTTTTATAGAATTTTTTACTAACATTGAAACAAGACGAGTTTTAAAACAGCAAATCTGCACTGATCGTTAAAATTTGTTCTGATAACAAAAAGCATATTCACTAATGCAATCATTCTAAGGTTCAACCTGATCTAAAAAATAATATCATTAGTTCTCACTATCAATTTATATTACGATTCTTCAACGTTTTTTTAGCCATAACATTATAACATACGTAAAAATAAAAAACTGCTTACCAAATCTCGGTAAACAGTTCATAATCAGCATAATTACTAGAAAAAATTGAATCTTTTTTAGATAATCCATTTTTTAAAATACATTTATTGCTTTAGCAGTTCTGGGTGATTGTGGAAAAATTCAATAATAGGACGTACCATTTTCTCACCTAAATACACAGGTACCGCATTACCAATTTGTTTATACTGTTGATTCAATCTGTGGTTTTGAGTAGCATTTCCATTATTACCATCAGAAAAATTGTACCAATCAGGGAATGTTTGAATTCTCGCAACTTCTCTTACGGATAGTCTTCTGTTTTGTGAACCTCTAAATTCCCATAAATCTTTGCCTACATGCTCCATTGGCTCGCCGGCAGGATGCTGTGGTGCCTGTCTACCAGAAGCTTGTATTGTAAATGATTGGTCGTTCCATGTCTTCTTCCTATTCCTTGACATATACATTGAACTATAATCACCCCTGTAATAATCATCAGTTTCATAAGGTAGATCTCCGATAGCATCATATAAGTTAACCCAAGGTTTTTCGGAGGTTCCATGTGTAGCACTTGGACAAGCATACTCAAAATTGTATGTATCAACTATATCTTTTCTAACACCAACAATAAAAACTCGTTCACGGGATTGAGGTACACCATAATCACGCGCGTTGACTAACTGTGTGGAGACTTTATAACCTGCTGCACTAAAGTCTTGTTCAATTTGATTCAAAACTTGACCATTCGCCATTGTCATCAGACCTTTGACGTTCTCTGCTACAAAGAACGCTGGATTTGATTGCATTAAGGCTCGAATATAATGAATATACAAAAAATTCCTAGGATCATCTAATAGTCTGGGTCCTGCTGCGCTAAAGCCTGGACATGGAAACCCGCCCAACATCAAGTTGCTTTTTGGAAAATTAGCTACCTTTCTTATGTCCCTATTATCGCTCACAACAGTATTCATAAAGTTTGCTCGATAAGATTGATTTGCTTCAACAAAAATATCATTTGTATAAATCACATTTAGTCTTGTATTTTGTTTAAGTAAACTTTTTTCAAACTTTCTTTTATCTTTAAAAATTTGGTAAGCTTTTTTTTCCCCATATTCAACAACAAGGTTTGCTAATTCCACCCCTAAGTCAAGACCACCAGCACCACTAAATAGTGACACAACATTTATAGCTCCATTTATATGATTAATATTACTAAACAACTCTTTTTCAAACTTAATGTTTTCATTAGTTGTGTTTTTTAACACTATTGAATTTTCTTCATCTATCTTTTCTTTTAGTACTGACTGAACGGTTGCTTCGTCAAGTGTTAAAGAGGATATAAATTTCTTTTCTATCTCAATATCAGTAATGATATCCGTAACTTCTGGAGTTATTTTAGACTCTTTAATGTTATTCATGTAACTTACCTCTTTTCGCTTTATTAGTGCTGTTCTTACTAATATGAAACATTTTAACATACAATGATTTGTTTGGCCACTTATTTATTTTATGAGACAATAACCTTAAAGAATTAGTAATAGGAGGGTACTTGATAATGCCAGGGATACAAACTAGTAACGGAAAAGCATTTGAATATGCTGTTCTAACAAATTTTTTTAAAGTTTTAACAAATGAAGGATTTAATGTTACTTTAAATCCTTCTCCAGCTTTTCGAACTGCTGAAAATAAATTCAATTCGCTGTCTCATGAAGTAAAGCTGACTATGAGACGTGCAGCTTTAGCAAGTATTGAAACGATTCGTGGCTTTGAACCTAATTTAAAATATGGAGATGAAGAAATTAGATTATCTATTTTAGAAGATAATAAGGGTACAGCTGGAGATGTCAGTGATATCGTTATTGAGAAATTGTCTTTAAATTGGAGAATCGGAATTTCTTGCAAGCATAATCATGCGGCACTTAAACATTCCAGATTATCTCCCACAATCGATTTTGGTAAGTCCTGGTTAGGATACTCTTGCTCTGACAATTATTGGAATGTTGTAAGACCTCAATTCAATTATTTCAGCAGCTTCATTTCCGATCTTCCTAAAGACCGACGACCTACATGGAGCTCTATTGCTGCTACACCTCAAGAAAAAGCTGAACTAATTTATATACCTATACTTAATGCCTTCAGTGATGAATTAATTCGTTTAGCTGATCTTTATCCTGATGTTCCTAGCAAATTAGTTGAATATCTTCTGGGAAGAAAAGACTTTTATAAAGTGATTGCTAACGAACGTGAAAAAAGAACAACTATACAAGCTTTCAATATACATGATTCTCTTTCACAAAATTATGGACCTCATAAAGCTAGTCCTAGAGCTCTATCATTAAGCCGTAAATTACCTACTAAAATTTTCGATATTTCTCTTAAACCAAACGGAAATACGATTAAAGTAACTATGGATGAAGGTTGGGCCCTATCATTAAGGCTACACAATGCAAGTTCAAAAATTGAACCTTCATTGAAATTTGATATACAACTAATTGGTTCACCTAGTTCCTTGACATCCATATCGACATATTGGTAAACCGTATTTTTCACTTACTGTTTTCAGTAAGTGTTTTTTTGTTAGTATATTTACTTTTTTATTTTCCCAAATAATTGTTTAATAAGTTCATTTGATATTTATCAATAAATAACTTTTTACGCCTTTCCTTTCTCATTCAACCATATATAATTCTTTTTTATACATTTATTTCATTTAATTCATAGTTAGCTCTCTTACTTTTTATATACGCTTTTTTTCTTTATACGATTTATTAAACAGGAGATTTTTATCGCTAGATCTATTTTAACCATTTAAAGAAACCCGTTTTTTTATTTCTTATGCTGAGTGACTTAAATTGGCTAAAGTTCATTAATAAAAGGACACTCCCAAAAATAAATTTAGAAGTGCCCAAACATATCGATATATAATGTATAAAGATTAACATTTTAGAGATGTGAAGTTCTACAAACTATATTAAGATCTAGTTAGACAATTCTGAACATTACGTATTTTAAAAGTCATCTTTATTATGGATGTTTGTAGAAAACTTTTAAGGCAAATAGTTTCATCAGAATTCATCAAATTTTAGATGCTTGTTAGTAAAAATTGCTAGCCAAAACAAATTTATTGCACATCATAAAATACTATTGTTAATTATTGTTTTTGCAACATTCATGTACTAAATCTTCATCCTTTGGACCATCAATATAACCCTGACAAACAGTACAACGTGGAATTTCGGAAAGAAATACTTTGTATTTTCTATCGATCTCCATCTGTCTCGGAGTTAATTTGGACTTATTTTTGGATAAGTATGGAAATTTTTCAAAAATATAATTTTCGTTATTCAAAGTAATTGCTTCTAGCACCGTTTTGTAATAGTCCGATATCTCACTATATGCTTTTGAAGACTGGCGTCTCTTTCTAGCAATTGCTTGAACAAATCTTTCATTCTCAACCAAAAATTCTTCAAATGGTTTTCGATGTTTTAAATACTTATTTAATAGTACATTATCGGACATTAGCTCTTTAGTGAACAAAGTAAATCCAAACAAAGAAGAAGTTTTGTAATGCTGATTTGCTCCATAAAAATATACTTTGTTACTGATTTGGAGAAAATTTTGAGAGAAATTACTAAATTTTAAAATAACTGATTCTAAATCTGCAACACTCTCACTTTGATCTTCATCAATTATTTTTAAAACATTATAAACCTTTGAAATTACAAAATCTTCATCAACAGCTCCAAGCATTGGGTAGACGAGGTTTTCTTTTATTAAAGTAGGTAAAAAGAACAACTCAAATATTCTAAAATTACTTTCTGTTTTATATTTTGAATTTTGTCCTGTTCCATGAGATAAAATCGCTCTAGCTAATTTTGAGGTAGGTAACTTATCTTTCTGAATTAGTTCTTTTTCATCATTGGACAAAGTTACCCCTTGCTCGTTTATTCTAATAAATGAATCCTTTACTTTATCGTAGTCGCCCGCAACCCATTGGAGAGGTATTGATTTTTTGGCAATGACTTGCTTAATTGTCTTATATTTTTCATCTTGGCTGGCTTTTATAGTACTATAATTCCCTATTCTTTGATTAAAGTATTCTGATAAGGCATGATGATTATTAGATGAGGATACATTAATATCCCCATAATCATCGTTAACCCATGCAATAAGTGAACTTACCCTGTGTGCGCCATCAATAATCAGCGTATCGCCATCATTTGTCTCCCATAAAATTATGGCTGGTATCAATCCATCTTCTAAAAACGTATCTATCAATTTTTCAACTCTGTCCACACTCCACTCATTTGTATCTCGCTGGAAATATGGCTTTTTTAATTGTTGGTAAAAGAATTGTCCCTTTTCTAAATCTGTTAAAGTAAAGCTAGATCTTCTATCTGCTTGAGCAATACTAGCGGATTCTGTTTCTTCATCTATTTCAACTCGCGGAATTAGATGCTCTAATTGACACTTTGTATTTTTCTTAATCACTTTTCTTTTCACCTCATTTAAAATAATCTGTTTAAATATATCTTTCGATATTTCATTTGTCAGATAGTAGATTTGTCCATCTTGTATTTTCAAGACATCTTTTATATAGAATTTTGTATACTTGTACATTAAATCTAAAAAATAATTTAGTGCACTTCGTTTATTCCCGTCCATAAAAGCATGGACATTGTGATGTGCAATAAACAATTCAACTATAAATTCTAGTTCAGAACTATAGTAACACTTTTTTGAAAAAGTCGCTTCATAACTATGTTTATCTGCGTATTCTCCGGGTTTAAAATTAGAATGTCTTGAATTAATAATCTTCCCATACAATAGATATTTATTTAACAAATCATCATCTAAAAACAACTCTTCCTCTAAAGAAAAGTCACTGTATTCGAGAACCTCTTCTGTTTTAAAATAATTTCGAGGAACATACTCACCATTATCATAATTCTTTAAATTTTGATATGCGTTTTTTTCATTGACAGAGACTACTCTTTCAATATTTATATTTTCCATCTTTCTTTCTCCTATTTTATTTTTTAAATAATAAAAGTATTATACTATTTTTTTCTTTCTTTTCAGCAAACAGATACAAGTATGAAAGAATAATCAGCTACATTAATTAATATCTTGTATGTAAGCTGCTTTAACCAGTTTCATACTGGAAATAAGTATTTTGAAAAATACTTATTAGATAATCAACAAGAGATAATAGAAATGTCCTTCTATTAGGTTTATTCAAAATTAACAAAGACCAATGGGAAGAGATTTTAGCATTTAGTACATTAGTCAATTAGCATTATCACCTATTAGTTTGCAGTAGCAAATGGCGCAATATATCCCTTATTTAGATTAACAACGATTTGAATGAAAAATTCTCCATTTTAAATTTGTTACTATGAATAACAAGAAACTTTTCAATATTTATCAAAGATTAACATTTTAAAAAGAATACTCAATATCAATTAAGAATCTAAAGTCACGGAAATTCCTTAATATCGATCACTCATGCATGGATTTATTAGATAAAATTAGATGTTCGCCGAGAGTCCTTGAACCAATTTTAATCAATAAAGACGCGATTACAGTGCATTTATTCAATTTTACAATAATTTTATAATAAATAATTTTAAAAAACAATAAAGATAAACAAAATAATTGCCTTAATACCAATAATTTTATTGTTAATCATATCACAAAAGAGGGTATCATACATTAATCATTTTTACTTATCATCTTTCCTATGACAAATTACCACATTACTAATAAGTATAAGCTTATTTTATCAAGCATCAACCACTAGTTGATTGATAAAAATCAGAAAAAATAATACTCTAACAATGAAAAGAGAAAGGACGGGATTGAAATGTTACTACAAGATATTTTGAAAACCTTAAGAAACACAAATGGATATACTCAAGAACAAATTGCAAACAAACTTTTTATTTCAACACAAGCTGTTTCTAAGTGGGAAAAGGGATCTTCTGTTCCATCGATAGATAATTTATTAGCATTATCTGATTTGTATGATATTTCACTAGATGAATTGGTTCAAGGCAGTCCATATTTTAAAAAGCCTTATCTTGTTGGAAACAAATATAATGAAAAAAAAGGTTTACTCTTTTTGACTGTTTGGTTATTTATTAGTTTGCTATTCACAGGCTTTGGATATCAGCCATTCTGGATATTTCTTATTATTTTTTCTATAGGAATATTTGTAGTTTTGCCCACAATTTTTAATGATTATTGGGTTATCGAAAGTGATGGTATTTCAATCAAAAAATACTCAAATAATGATTTGCGTAAGCTAATAGATTTATTAACAAATAAAAAAACTAGCAAAAAAATCAACTATGATGGTCTCTTATCAGCAGAAATTATTTACGAAAAAAAAGTACGGCTATCACCCTTTGATTTTGGTTTCGATATGTTCTATCTGCAAATATCATCTGAAGATGGCCAATATAATCTTGATTTCGATGCTTCATTTAAAAATTTTTTACCCCAATTTGTGATGTTTTTAAATAGACATGGTATTGAAGTCATAGATGATCATAATGTCATAGAGTTATTGATTTCAGGAAGATCATTGTATGATTTTTTTAATGATCCTGCGTAATAAGTTTACATATATTCTGTAGAATTTAGTATTAATAATTTTAATCTACTCAGCTATGAATATCATATATTCATACTATTTATCCCAACTAGATAGTATCCATCCATTGCATTATTTGGATATTCTTCACACCAACAAAAAAACGCTCCACAATCTAAATTGCGAAGCGTCTGAAAATATCGATATAAAAAGATTAACGTTTTGAAAACTGTGAAGCTTTACGAGCTTTCTTAAGACCTGGTTTTTTACGTTCAACCATACGTGCGTCACGAGTAAGTAAGCCAGCACGTTTAAGAGCTAAACGGAAATCAGGATCAACTTGTAACAATGCGCGTGCGATACCGTGACGGATTGCACCTGATTGTCCAGCGTATCCACCACCATTTACGTTTACAAAAACATCGTATGAACCTTTAGTTTCTGTAACGCCGAATGGTTGGTTGATTACTTCACGCAAGTCTGCGTGTGGGATGTATTCTTCAACATCTTTTTTGTTAACAGTAATTTTACCAGTACCTGGTACTAAACGTACGCGGGCTACTGCATTTTTACGACGGCCAGTGCCGATATATTGAGCTTGTGCCAATGAAATTCCCTCCTATTAGATTAAGTTTGTGATGTCCAATACTTCTGGTTGTTGTGCAGCATGTGGGTGTTCAGCGCCAGCATAAACATGAAGTTTCATTCCTTGTTTACGGCCTAAAGTGTTTTTAGGAAGCATGCCTTTTACAGAAGTTTCGATCAAACGACGAGAATTTTTAGCACGTAATTCTCCAGCAGAGACTGATTTCAATCCTCCTGGGAAGTTTGAGTGACGGTAATAAATTTTATCGCTTGCTTTGTTACCTGTTAATTTGATTTTTTCTGCATTAATGACGATTACGAAATCGCCTGTATCCACATGAGGTGTGAATGTTGGTTTATTTTTACCACGTAAGACAGATGCTACTACTGCTGAAAGACGACCCATAGGAACATCTGTTGCATCTACTACGTACCATTTACGTTCTACTTCGCCTGGTTTGGCCATATATGTTGTACGCACAATTTTTTCCTCCAATTCAATTTCACGAATGTTTGACATACACTTGAGTTTCCGGGGCTCTTGTGGGGCAAACAATACCATATAACATAATACCTTCTATAAAGCCTAATGTCAACGTAATTCCGCCTCTTTTTGAAAATTTTCTCCATTCATTTTCTGCCATTTTCTCTGAAAAACGAAACTTGTTGTTGCAGACTGCTAAAACTGAATAGATTTATGAATATTATGTATAAACTTTCATCAACAAAGTGAGCATCCACTTCTTTTCCTCAATCACCGATAATAGTATAAAAACCTGATAATCACCAATTTTATGTATAAATATTTAATTTTACCCTTGATTTATTATTTTTATTCTGATAAGATAGCTTCAATCACTTGAAAACACGCGGAAAAGGAGTTAATAAGTATGAAAGAAAAAGTAATATTGGCCTATTCTGGAGGATTAGATACCTCCGTTTCAATTAAATGGTTAACGGACCAAGGATATGATGTGGTGGCTTGCTGCCTAGATATCGGTGAAGGTCGCGACACCCAATCCATTAAAGACAAAGCTTTGGCAGTTGGTGCGATTGAATCTTATGCCATCGATGCTCGCGAAGAATTCGCCCAAGATTTTGTTTTGATCGCTTTACAAGGCAATACTTTTTATGAAAATTCTTATCCTCTTGTTTCCGCTTTGTCTCGTCCATTGATCGCCAAGAAATTGGTGGAGTTGGCATTAGCGACTGGCGCAACGACCGTCGCCCACGGCTGTACCGGCAAAGGCAACGACCAAGTTCGGTTTGAAGTAGCGATCGCTGCTTTAGCGCCTCACTTGAAAGTCATCGCGCCGGTTCGGGAATGGAAATGGTCCCGAGAAGAAGAAATTGCCTATGCAGCGGAAAAAGGAGTGCCGATTCCCGCTGACTTGGACAATCCGTATTCCATCGATCAAAACTTGTGGGGACGTGCCTGTGAGTGCGGCGTCTTAGAAGATCCTTGGGCAACACCGCCAAAAGGAGCCTACGCCATCACGCAAGAATTAGAAGATACTCCTGACGTACCAACGATCGTTGAGATCACCTTTGATCAAGGGGTACCGACCGCCATTGATGGCGAAACGATGAATCTAGCAGAATTGATCATGAAACTGAACCGGATGGCTGGCGAGCATGGCGTTGGTCGGATCGACCATATCGAAAATCGTCTGGTGGGGATCAAATCACGGGAAGTTTATGAATGTCCGGGAGCGATCGCTTTGATGACGGCTCATAAAGAGTTGGAAGATTTGGTCTTTGTACGGGAATTGGCGCATTTCAAACCAATCATCGAGCAGCAATTAGCCCAAGTCATCTATGACGGCTTATGGTTCAATCCATTGACGGAAGCCTTGATTACCTTCCTGAAAAGCACGCAAGTCTACGTCAACGGAATCGTACGTTTGAAATTGTTCAAAGGCAACGTCATTTGTGAAGGACGGAAATCTGAAAACAGCCTGTACGATGAAAACTTAGCAACGTATACTTCTGCAGATACCTTTGATCAGCATGCGGCCATCGGCTTCATCAAATTATGGGGGCTGCCAAGCAAAGTGCACGCTGAGATCCAAGCACAACAGCAACTAACAGAAACATTGATTTAAGTATGCACGGCTGAAGCTGCCGCTTCAGCCGTAATCTTTTTTTGAGGTGAGAATATGGCAAAATTATGGGGCGGACGTTTCGATGGGAAAAACGAAGCATGGATCGATGCTTTTGGGGCTTCCATCACGTTTGATCAAAAGTTAGCAAAGCAAGACATTCTTGGCAGTTTGGCACATGTCAAAATGCTAATCCATACGGGCATCATCAGTCAAACCGATGGCGAAGCGATCATTGGCGGCTTGACCACGATTCAGCAGCAATTAGCCGCTGGCGAATTGACCTTCACGATTGAAAATGAGGACATCCATTTAAACATCGAGACATTCTTGCATAAATTGATTGGACCAGTGGCAGGCAAATTGCATACTGCCCGTAGTCGTAATGACCAAGTGGCGACCGATATGCATTTGTATTTGAAAGAAGTCGTGCAAGACGTGATCACTTTGATCGCTGAGTTGCGAGAAGCGCTTGTTTTACAAGCCGAAGCCAACATCTACACCATCATGCCCGGTTATACCCATCTGCAGCATGCACAGCCGATTTCTTTTGCCCATCACCTCTTAGCCTATTACAGTATGCTGACGCGTGACCAGGAGCGTTTCAGTGAGAGTTTGAGCCGCATCGATGTGATGCCTTTAGGCAGTGCTGCTTTGGCAGGCACCACCTTCCCTATCGATCGTGCCTTCACCGCTCAAGAATTGGGGTTCAGCAATATTTACAGCAACAGCCTAGATGCGGTCAGCGATCGTGATTTTATCTTGGAATTTTTAAGCAACGCCTCTTTATTGATGATGCATCTGTCTCGTTTTTGTGAAGAGCTGATTCTTTGGTGCAGCCACGAATACCAATTCGTGGAACTGACCGATACCTTCTCCACCGGCAGCTCCATCATGCCTCAAAAGAAAAACCCTGACATGGCGGAGCTGATCCGTGGAAAAACAGGACGTGTCTATGGGAATCTCTTTGGTCTTTTGACGGTCATGAAGGGCTTGCCGCTGGCGTACAACAAAGATTTCCAAGAAGACAAAGAAGGCATGTTTGACAGTGCCGAAACCCTCACGAAAAGCTTGCAGATCATGACGGGCATGATCGCAACGATGAAGGTCAATCAAGCACGGATGCAAGAATCCACTGAAAAGGATTTTTCCAACGCAACAGAATTAGCAGATTACTTAGCTGGCAAAGGCGTGCCTTTCAGACAAGCACATGAGATTGTCGGCAAGCTCGTCAGCGAGTGCTTGACCAAAGGCATCTATCTGCAAGATGTTTCCTTGGAAGACTACCAAGCGATCCATCCTGCCATCGACAGCGATATTTTTGAAAAACTTGACTCCTATACCGCCGTCAAAAATCGTCATTCCTATGGCGGCACCGGTTTTAATCAAGTGGCACAGCAAATTGAAGCCGCCAAAGCATTATTGGTAGGCAAGTAAAAAAACCAGCGAAGAAAATTCTTCGCTGGTTTTTTGTTGATTAATGACGTACGCGAGATTTCGCTGGATCGATCAATGGCGCTTCGCCTAAGTGCGCTTGGATCATCCAAATACGTTTTTCGATGGCTGTTTTGAAGCCGATGAAGATATCTTGGGTTGGATCGTCGCCTTCTTCACCAGATACTTCGATCCCTTTTTGGTATAAGTCCGCTAAGTAACGGTAACCTTCCACCAATGTAGCTAAGCGTTCTGGAATCGTGCGGTCCCAGTTACCGACTTCATCAGGGATTTGAGTGTGTTCTGCCATTTCACGCAAAGTTGAATATGGTGAACCGTCTAATGTAATCAAGCGTTCAGAAACTTCATCCAATTGCTCATTTAAATCATCCATGAATTCGTCCATCATTGGATGCAATGTCAAAAAGCCAGGTCCACGCATGTACCAGTGTGTTTGGTGAACGACCATAGCCATTTGGCTTAAATCAGCAACAAGTTGGTTTAATACTTCTTTTGTTTGTTCAAATTTCATAACGATTCCTCCTCTAAATTATCTATTTTAAGGATAATACGAAACAAATAAAAAGTACAACAAAATCATCTATTTGAGAAAATTTCTCACTCTCTTACGTATTTCTTTATAAGGAGGATCGAAAAATGACGATTTTCGTGTTTTTTTTAGGCGCTTTACTCGGCTTCTTTTGGCTTTTGCTCTTGCAAACCCTGTTTTGGAATCCGCTAAAAAGTGATTCTCGTTCTCATTACCAGAAGGTGAACAAAGTTTCGGATAACCATTGGTTTTTTCTCCTTCCTACAAGATGGCTTTCACCCCTACTTTATTGGGCCTTCACCTGCTTGTGCTATGGCGGACTTTGTGGGGTTGCCTTTCATGATTCCGAAAGCTTCCTGGCTTTTGTCTGGCTGACCAGTGCCTTTTTACTCAGTTTGACCGACTTGATAGACTATAGCGTCTACCCGCAACTGCTGTACCCCGCCCACCTACTTCTCGCGCTAGCACAGCTTAGAAGCGGCGCTTCTTTTCAATGGCTGTCTTTAGGCTTGCTGGTTCCACTGGTCTTTTTTGTCTGGCAGGAAAAAATGGGCGGCGGCGATCTCTTAGTGCTGGCAGGTTGGAGCATTTGGCTAGCGCCAACGACCCTTTTGGCCCTCTTATTGGTAGCCAGTAGTCTTGGGCTCCTCGCTTTTCTTAGCTATCAAGGCATCTGGAAGAAACGATTGGCGCAGTTGCCCTTCGTCCCCTGCTTGAGTCTGGGTTTGCTGATTGTTCGCTTTCTAGCGTTTCATACTTTTGACGGTTTTTTTCTTTGAAGTGAAGAAAAACGGGACAGGAAAAAACGGGACAAGTTGGCCTCATCCCGCTTTCTCTTTCTGCTTTGTTGCTTCCCCTGCCTATGATAACGGCGTCCGTTTTTTGCGATCAAGGTAGATGCCTACTGCGATCACTACTAACAACAGTCCCAAGACGACCCAACCAGCGGTCGTAGTGTCATTGGTTTTCGGTAAGTTGTCAGTTCCCGGCTTCGGTGTTTTGCCTTCTTTGACATGGTTGTTGAATACCATCTCTGCCGTTTGTTCCGCTTCAGCTACTAATTTTCCTGCTTGTTCTTTGACGGTGACCGTTACTTGATAGGTGGTTTCATCATAGATGATCGTGGCGTCGTTGCCAGCTTTTTCACGAATCGTGTAACGATGTTCCCCAGCATCGTCATACGTCAATGCATCAAAGGTAATCGTTCCATTTGCGTCATTGCGTTGGGTTTGCAGAACCTTTCCAGCTTCATCCACTAATTCAAATGCGAATTCGTTGGCTTGCAAGTCTCTACCCGTCAAGACTTTCTCGGCACTTAGTACGACACTGCCTGCTTGTGGTTGGTAGCTGTTTTCAAAGACTTGATCGCCTTCGTATTCGGCAACTGCGGTCAACTGTCCATCTTCATCCGTCACGGTCACAACTACCGCCAGCTCTTTTGTATCGTAGGTGATGGTACCGTCAGTTCCTGTTTTCTCACGAATGGTGTAGTGATACTCACCTGCTTTGTCATATGCAAGAGCATCGAAACTGATTTGTCCGGTTGCGTCATTGGCTTTTGTTTGAAGTACGTTGCCTTCTTCATTGACTAGTTCAAAGGCGAATTCATTTGCTTGTAGTGTACGACCAGTTAAGACTTTCTCGGCATTCAATACGACACTACCAGCCTTTGGTTGATAGCTGTTTTCAAAGACTTGGTTGCCTTCGTATTCGGCAACTGCGGTCAACTGTCCATCTTCATCCGTCACGGTCACGACTACTGCAAGCTCTTTTGTATCGTACGTGATGGTACCGTCAGTTCCTGTTTTCTCACGAATGGTGTAGTGGTACTTACCTGTTTCTTCGTAAGGGAGCGCGTCAAAGTAGATCTTGCCAGTGGCATCATTGGCTTTTGTTTGAAGTACAGTTCCGTCTTCATCGACTAGTTCAAAATCGAATTCATTTGCTTGTAACGTACGACCAGTTAAGACTTTCTCGGCACTTAGCACGACACTGCCAACTTGCGGTTGGTAGCTGTTTTCAAAGACCTGGTTGCCTTCATATTCGGCAACTGCGGTCAACTGTCCGTCTTCATCCGTCACAGTAACGACTACCGCTAGTTCTCTCGTATCGTAAGTGATGGTGCCATCGTTTCCTGCTTGCTCACGGATGGTATAGCGGTATTCGCCAGCTTCCTCATAGGCGAGAGCGTCAAAGTAGATTTGTCCGGTTGCATCATTGGCTTTTGTTTGAAGTACAGTTCCGTCTTCATCCACTAGTTCAAAGGCAAATTCGTCTGCTTGTAACGTGCGGCCGATCAAGACTTTTTCGGCACTCAGTACGACACTGCCAGCTTTTGGTTGGTAGCTGTTTTCAAAGACTTGGTTGCCTTCGTATTCCGCCACTGCGGTCAACTGTCCGTCTTCATCAGTGACGGTTACAACTACCGCCAGTTCTTTTGCATCGTAAGTGATGGTGCCGTCAGTTCCTGTTTTCTCACGAATGGTGTAGTGATACTCACCGGCTTCCTCGTAAGGGAGCGCGTCAAAGTAGATCTTGCCAGTTGCATCATTGGCTTTTGTTTGAAGAACAGTTCCTTCTTCATCTACCAGTTCAAAGGCAAATTCGTCAGCTTGTAAGGTGCGTCCGGTCAATACTTTCTCGGCACTCAGTACGACACTACCAGCTTGTGGCGTATAGTCGTTTTCAAAGATCGCATTGCCATCATACGTTGCTTTTGCCACCAGTTGCCCGTCTTCATCGGTGACTTTCACGACAACGCCAATTTCTTTCATGTCATAGGTAATGGTACTATCTGCGTCAGCTTTTTCTCGAATCGTGTAGCGGTATTCGCCGATTTCGTCATACGTCAATTCATCGAAATAGATTTGGCCAGTTGCGTCATTGGTTTTCGTCTGTACTACATCGCCTGCTTCATCGACTAGTTCAAAGGCAAACTCGTTGGCTTTCAGTGTGCGGCCTGTCAATACTTTCTCAGCATTCAGCACCACACCGCCAGCTTTTGGCGTATAGTCATTTTCAAAGACTTGATTGCCTTCGTATTCCGCCACTGCAGTCAACTGTCCGTCTTCATCCGTCACGGTCACAACTACCGCAAGTTCTTTTGCATCGTAGGTGATGGTACCGTCAGTTCCTGCTTTCTCACGGATGGTGTAGCGGTATTCACCTGCTTTATCATATGCAAGAGCATCGAAACTGATTTGTCCGGTTGCATCATTGGCTTTTGTTTGAAGAACGTTCCCTTCTTCATCCACTAGTTCAAAATCGAATTCATTTGCTTGTAGCGTACGACCAGTTAAGACTTTCTCGGCACTTAGTACGACACTGCCAGCTTGTGGTTGGTAGCTGTTTTCAAAAACTTGATCGCCTTCGTATTCGGCAACTGCGGTCAACTGTCCGTCTTCATCCGTCACGGTCACAACTACTGCAAGTTCTTTTGTATCGTAGGTGATGGTGCTGTCAGTTCCTGCTTTCTCACGGATGGTGTAACGGTATTCACCTGCTTTATCGTAAGGAAGAGCGTCAAAGTAGATCTTGCCCGTGGCATCATTGGCTTTTGTCTGAAGCACAGTTCCTGCTTCATCAACTAGTTCAAAGTCAAATTCTTCTGCCTGCAAGCTTCGACCCGTCAAAATTTTCTCAGCATTCAAAACGACACTGCCAGCTTTTGGTGTATAGTCATTTTCAAAGACTTGATTGCCTTCATAGACTGCTGTCGCAATCAACTGGCTGTCTTCTTCCGTGACGGTCACAGTTACCTTTAGTTCTTTGTCAGTATAGGTGATGGTTGGATCATCGCCGGCTTTTTCCCGAATCGTGTAATGGTACTCGCCGGGCTCATTGTAAGTGATGTCGTCAAAGGTGACTTGTCCGTTACCGTCATTGGTTTGGGTTAGAATCACAGAGCCAGCTTCATCCACCAGGTAGAAAGTAAATTCGCCGTCTTTCAGCTCGCGTCCATGAAGCAGCTTCTGGACATTCAAAGCATGGGTCGTTTCTTTGATTTCTCGCTTGTTGGCTAGCTCAAAGACATAATTGACTTCTTTATCAGAGATAGTGAAGGTGTACTGAGTCGCATCTCGTTCGTATCCTTCTGGTGCGGTGATTTCTTGGATCATATAATCGCCGTAACGCAGATTGTCGATCCGATCAATGGCGTTGCCGTTTTCCATGATCTGATTGTTTTTGACCACCAGATTCGACAAGATGACTTCATAGGCATTTTGCGCATTTTTGCGGCTTAATTGGAAAACTGCTTCTTCATCGATCCCTCGTTCTTTGGTGCCATCGGCATCGTATTTCACGATCGTCAAGGAGCCGTTCGTCCCAGAAGAGGTTCCGCTGCCGTCTGTCGATTTGATGGTGATTTCTTTGGTCACTGTGTGAATCTCGATCTCACTACCCGTTAAATTGACACTATTGGCCACCCGTTCATTGTTCAAAATCCCAGGATCAAGCTGTGTTTGATAAACGATAAAGTACGGTTTATCAATCATTTCTTCAAAAGCGATCACTAACGATTGCGTACCTGCTACCACATCCGAGGTGATTTTCGGATTGTCTTCGTTGATGAAGGTGACTTTTTCCCCTTTTTCCCAAGTGCCATTGTTTAAGACCGCTTCATACACATCTACGATCACGTTATCGTTGGCATCGCGTAAAAAGGTGTGCTGATTGTAGTTGATGGTATCGGTGACCACCGCATTGTGGATTTTGCGACTGTCAGCGTTGATCATGATTTCCCAATCGATCAACCGATTGTTGTCGGCATTCTGGCTACCATTTTTCATCAACCAATCCGTTTTCGCAGACTTGTCGACTTGGCCATCGGCAGTCAACGTTGTGTCATTGTCCGTCAATGTAATAGTATTTTTGTAGGTAAATACTTCTTCCGCTGCTTCCGTTGCCAAGAAGACCGCCAGTGTTTCTGACGTTTCTTTCAGCAAGGTGATCGTAACTGTCTTCGAGTCAGGGTCATAAGTGTAACTGTAATCCTCGTTTAGCACCAATTGCTCTTTCAGCGCTCTGACTTGCGTCGTATACCCAGTTACTGTGACCGTATAAAGCGCCAAGTCTTTTAAGGTTTGGCCTTCTTGCAGCTGGTCCGTGATGGTTGCATCTTTGTTGATTTTTTCTTTGTACGTATTGAATAGCCCCATCCAATAGACTTGATCGCTAGAGGCGGTCTGCTCATCAAAAATAGTTCCTAAGTTCCGACCTAATACGGCAGTAATCGCTTTGGCGACATCTTCCCCTTCACCAATAAATAGGCCGTATTTCAAGGCATTTTTTAACCAGTTGGTATCCATCCAAGTATTGGATTCAGAGGCTTCCGTGAACGTATTGCCGGCTTCATCTTTATAATGGACAAACGCTGCATTACTAAAACGACTGCTAGAACTTCCTAATGCGATCTGCTGTGAAACATCGAAGCTAGTTTTGAAATTAACCGTGATCGTTGCCGAGGTCGTTTGGTACGCCCCTTGCAGCTTGATCCGAAAACCAGTCTCAAGTTCCTTCGTTGAGCCATCGGCTAGTGTTTTCGTTTCTGTGATTAGCTCTAGCGTATAATCGGTATTGAGCTCTAAAGGCACAGTCACGCCGCTGGCTGTCACTACTAGCGTATCCGCCAATAAAGCTAACGCACTACTGTTTGCGCCAGAGATCAATTGATAGCGGTCTTCTATAATCAGGTCGCTAACTTTTTGCTGATTGGTATTGGCATCAATTTTCCATGCGACAGTCTTCGTTTCATAGTCTTTGGTGCCAGCTGTCTTCACGACACCGATCGTTTTGGTTGGCGTCACTGTCCCACTGCCCGTCAATGAGGTATTTTGATTGTCGCGGATCGAAGCGTAGTTGTAAATACGAGTATCAGCTAGAACAGATTCATACAACTGGGTATCGTATTGGATCTTGTAGTAACCAGCTTTGGCAAACGTGATGCCAAAGCGGACGATTTCCCCCTCTTTATCCAGCTGGTACGTCCCATCAAAGGACCAATCTTCTGCTGGGATCGAGTTACCATCTTTGTCCGTGATCACCAAAGTCTCTGGAACAAAAAAGTGTAGGGCTTTTTCAGGATCCGTTCCTGAATAGGTCTGATCCAAAACTCTGGCTTGGTCTTTGTCCAATGTGACGGAAATTTCCCATGATGCTCGTTTCGTTTCTTGATCATAGCCTTTGAACCGTTTGTATTCCGATTGCTCATCGTAAGTAACCGTTGCTTCTGCAGTTTTTTCTGTAAAATCGCTACCGTTGATTGTTGCCGTGTTTTTGAAAGAAGAAGCCGTTGGATCGGTGACTGCACTATTGATCACGATTCGAACCGGTTGATTAACCGTTTGATTGAAGGTAAACGTGTTGTTAACACTGTTAAACGTATATAAGCCATCAGTACGAATCCATTCATCGGTGGATTCATCGTACAAGTAGCCTGTCGAGGTACTATAAGCTAATCCTTGTGGCATCTTATCGGTGATCACAACATCATGCAATTCACGACTGGCTTGGTTAAAAATAATTTCCCAAACCACTGAACCGCTGGAAGTCACGTTCCCCGTCTTAATGATATCGACCTCATAAATAGGTAATGTAATGATGATCTCATGGCCATCTTCATCGTAAATCCCGGTAGGAATGGTCACTTCCTCAGTAACGGTGCTTACACTTAATTCAGTGATCAGATCAATAGTCCCTGAGCGGTTGGAAAGTGTTTGTGCTGCCTCATTAAAAGTAACGGTCAATGTACCATCGAGTGCTAAGGTAAAGCTTCCGATCGATTGTCCGCCAGAACGAGTCAATTCACCACTGACGGTGTTATGAATGGCAAAATAATTCGGCAATTGATACGTATAATAATCACCAGCACGAATTTCTTCCGTATCTGCTAACGACCAGTCAAAATGAATTTTGATATTGTCATTATACATCGGTGGATTTTCGGCAGTGAAAGGCTGATCGTTTAAGTCAGTGATTCGGACATTGTCAAAAAGCTGCACGCCCCGTTCATTCAGGTTGGCACTAAGATTTTCAGCGGTAGCAGAAGCTTCCGTTTCCGTCTCAGCATCTGGTGCTCGGGGTTGAATGCTGTTTTGATTCAGTGTCGAAGATGCTTGGGTTGCTTGACTTTCACTAGGAACGGTTGCTTGTTCTTCTTCTGCTTGACTCGTTGCTGACTGAACTGCTCCCGCTGTCGATGAATCCGTAGGTGCTTTTTCCGTATCGATCGTTCCGGTCACAGGTTCGCTACTTTCTAACGTTTCGGTCGTTCTTTCGGTGCTTTCGGTTGCGTTGATTGCTTCTGCCAGTATGATCGTTGGTTCACAAAAAATGGAGCCAAGCAAGACTAGCAAACATATATAGATAGAAAATTGTTTTTTCATAATTGTTCATTCCTTTTTTATTTAAATTTTTTCAATTGATCTCGGAAACGCTCGACGAATAACATTGTTCAACAGTGAGCAAGATATCCCAACAAACAACTGCTTTTTGCCTCCTCCCCATGATTCAAAAATTTTGGTCTTTGCTACTTGTATCAAACGTATTACTACTATTCCACACTTCTATTTTCCCAAAATTTTGGGGTGGGATGTATTCAAAAAAAATACAACACGCAATTTTTTTGAATACATGTAAAAACGTGATACTATTTACTTAAAAGGGGGCTCAGGGGCAATCATGTTACGGAAATTGTTATCATCTACGACACAAAAGAAACTACAGCTGATTGAGTATTTATTAGACGATCAGGGAACGAGTCTTCACGATTTGGCAGTAAAATTTTCCATTTCAATGTCTGCAGCAAAAACCTATATCGCGGAAATCGACAATGAATTTTCGTTTCTGGACTTACAATTTGACGATTATTCAGCTGTTCGCCTCCACTTGCATCCCTTTGCTACTCGGCTAGACGTATACAGCCAGTTTTTGACACGCTCTTCTGCATTTCAATTATTGGAACTACTCTTCTCATCGAGTTTCACTAGTTATGACATGCTGGCACTAGAATTAAATTTAAGCAAGTCATCGATCATTCGTT
This sequence comes from Enterococcus sp. DIV1368d, assembly GCF_050542975.1. Taxonomy (NCBI): domain Bacteria; kingdom Bacillati; phylum Bacillota; class Bacilli; order Lactobacillales; family Enterococcaceae; genus Enterococcus; species Enterococcus sp. DIV1368d. The sequence goes on from NZ_CP172939.1 coordinate 3,481,904, forward strand.
TGATCAAGAGGATCAATTTGGTTCTGGCACCGTATGATTTCTTCATCGCAACCAAACCCATCCAGTTAAAAGGAAATGAAAACAATATTCGCCAATTTTTTCTGATTTTCTTCTTAGAGAAGTACCAGTATGAATTTGTGGATGCCAACATTAACCAAGAGCAGGATTTCTTGAAGATCGCCCGTATCATGGCGGCTGCGACACCCTTAAAACTTTATTTTTCCGACATCAAAAAAATTGCCTTTGTAATCTATATCAACACGAAGCGCGATCGCTTATACGCTTCCAATCCCAATGGGAACCACATCGAATATTTCTTAGAAAAAATCGATTTAAGCGAATTTACTGGCTACAGTCGTGCTTACGTCGAGAAAATGGTCGGCTATATCACAACCCATATCGGTCAAGACCCCGCTGTATTTCGCGAGACCAAACAAGAGTTTTATCAAATGACCAAGCGTATATTTAAAAAATACAACTATCATGAAGCCAATTTTGAAGAGAAGTTGGATGCCGTCGTCTTTTCCTATTTTCTTGGAATCAACTTGCAGGTTCCTTACTGCATCTTGGATGATCGCTTTGCTCGTTTTGTTGATAATTGTGATTTGGTCCAACAGGCAGTTAATCGAGACATCGTTCACCTTTTGACCCATTCAAATTTACCGATCATTCGACCAAGTACGATCAATTACCTGATTTATATTTTCCATATATCTTTCCCAAATTTCGCTAAAGAAATCATCGATGCCAATGCTGGCTTTCGCTTAGCTTTGTTTTATGATACGAATAGTTATCATACGGAATTTATCCAAACGAAAATCCAACAGTTTATTCCTTATCAGCTAACCATCACGATTTTAAATCCTCTGGACTCGTTTTCTCTGACCAGACTGGACGAGACTTATGATTTGATCATCGGCAATCTGACCCCCTCCTGCAAAAAAAATCTGTTTCATTATGCAGACATCAATCTGACTTCGAATGACTTGGCTTTTATTGCGCAGCAGATTCAGGAAAAAGGGATTCGGATGCTGCAAGAACGGCAAGAGGAAAACTAATAAACCAAAAAAATCACCTTCGAAAGAGTTGAATGACGTACGCCAAAGAACAATTTGAACGCATGTCGGGATTCATCATACTTTCGAAGGTGATTTCTTTTGCACATATGACCTAACAACATGAATTTCTATAATATAAACAAAAAAAGCTTGCCATTCCGAAGAATGACAAGCTTTTCCGTCACACTGAGTCAATCAGGTGCTGGCATTGATTAGTTTTGGCTGTTCAATGCGTCTTCAGCAGCCATTTGTGCTTCGATGTCTGAGATGCTGTAGACATTTTCGCTGGCAACTGTTACTTCTTTTGGTTCCATTTCACGGTAACGAGGCATACCAGTACCAGCTGGGATGATCTTACCGATGATAACATTTTCTTTCAATCCAAGAAGTGGATCTTTCTTGCCGCGGATCGCTGCATCGGTCAACACACGAGTGGTTTCTTGGAAGGACGCAGCAGATAAGAAGCTGTTGGTTTCCAAGGATGCTTTCGTGATCCCTAATAGGACTGGACGGCTAGTTGCAGGAACGCCGCCGGCTACCAATGTGTCGTAGTTGCGGTCTTTAAAGTCGGCGATATCCAACAATGTTCCTGGCAAGATGCCTGAATCACCTGGATCCATGACGCGGACTTTACGCAGCATTTGACGAACCATTACTTCGATATGTTTGTCGCCGATTTCTACCCCTTGCATCCGGTAAACGCGTTGAACTTCCCGTAATAGGTAGTTTTCAACAGACAAGACATCGCGAACTTGTAACAGTTGTTTTGGATCGATCGATCCTTCCGTCAATGGCGCACCACGATGGATAAAGTCGCCTTCTGCTACTTTCATCCGGGCAGTATAAGGAACGGTATACGTACGCGTATCGGTTTCCCCTTTGATGGTCACTTCTTTGGTCCGAGTTGAAGGGTCTTCTGAGATATCGATGACTTCTCCGGTAACTTCGGTAATGACCGCTTGTCCTTTCGGATTACGGGCTTCAAAGATTTCTTGGACACGAGGGAGACCTTGCGTGATATCGTCTCCGGCAACCCCGCCGGTATGGAAGGTACGCATGGTCAACTGAGTACCAGGTTCACCGATTGATTGGGCAGCGATGGTACCGACTGCTTCCCCAACTTCAACTTCAGAACCAGTGGCTAAGTTGCGGCCATAACAATGTTTACATACACCATGTTTGGTGTTACATGTAAAGACAGAGCGAATGGATACTGTTTCGATACCAGCGTCCACGATGGCTTTAGCTAAATCTTCAGTGATCAATTCATTGACCCCTAGAAGGACTTCGCCAGTTTCAGGATGGATCACTGATTTACGTGTGTAACGTCCAATCAAACGTTCTTCTAAGGATTCGATGATCTCGTTTCCTTCGCGAATTGCTTGAATGTCTAAACCACGGTCAGTACCACAATCGTCTTCACGGATGATGACATCTTGGGCAACGTCAACTAAACGACGTGTCAAGTAACCGGAATCGGCTGTTTTCAAGGCGGTATCGGTCATCCCTTTACGGGCACCATGGGTCGAGATAAACATTTCCAAGACAGATAGACCTTCACGGAAGTTTGAGATGATCGGCAATTCCATGATTCGTCCGTTAGGCGCGGCCATCAATCCACGCATACCAGCAAGCTGAGTAAAGTTGGAGATGTTACCACGGGCACCGGAATCAGACATCATGAAGATTGGGTTTTTCGCTTCCAATGATTCCATCAGTTTTAACTGGATTTCATCTTTGGCTGCATTCCAAACACCAATAACTCGTTCATAACGCTCGTCATCGGTAATCAATCCACGACGGAATTGTTTCGTGATCGTTTCAACTTGTTTGTGGGCATTGTCGATGATTTCATGTTTTTCGTGCAAGTTCATGATATCAGCGATACCAACGGTGATACCTGCCATTGTTGAATGGCTGTATCCTAAGTCTTTCATGCGGTCAAGCATGCGTGACGTTTCAGTGATGCGGAAACGTTTGAAGACTTCTGAAATGATGTTTCCTAAGTTTTTCTTCTTGAATGGGCCAACAAGCTCTTGTTCTTTGATGAAGGCAGGCACATCTGTACCAGCTTCAATAAAGTACTTATCTGGTGTTTGAACCGTCAAGTTGTAGTCTGTCGGTTCGTTCAAGAATGGGAATTCTGGTGGCATGATCGAGTTAAAGATCACTTTACCCACCGTTGTTACCATCAAGCGTTGTTTTTGCTCAGACGTGAATGGTTTGTCCCCTAAAGTGTTTGGATTGATGGCGATCCGTGTGTGTAAATGCACGTAGCCATTGCGCCATGCCGTAACTGCTTCGTCCATGTCACGGAAGATCATGCCTTCCCCTTCACGGCCTTCTTCTTCCATCGTCAAGTAGTAGTTCCCTAGGACCATATCCTGAGATGGTGTTACAACTGGTTTTCCGTCTTTTGGATTCAAAATGTTTTGGGCTGCTAACATCAGCATACGTGCTTCTGCTTGCGCTTCTTCGTTCAATGGTACGTGAACGGCCATTTGGTCTCCATCGAAATCGGCATTGTAGGCTTCACAAACAAGTGGGTGCAAACGAATGGCACGGCCTTCAACTAAGACTGGTTCAAATGCTTGGATACCTAATCTGTGAAGCGTAGGTGCCCGGTTCAATAGCACTGGATGTTCTCTGATAACATCTTCTAAGACATCCCAAACTTCGTCTTCTTGACGTTCGATTTTGCGTTTGGCATTTTTGATGTTTGACGCGATTTCACGAGAAACAAGTTCCCGCATCACGAATGGTTTGAATAATTCGATCGCCATTTCTTTTGGCAGACCACATTGGTACATTTTAAGGAATGGACCAACGACGATAACTGAACGACCTGAGTAGTCGACCCGTTTTCCTAGCAAGTTTTGACGGAAACGACCTTGTTTCCCTTTCAACATGTGAGAAAGAGATTTCAATGGGCGGTTCCCTGGCCCTGCAACTGGACGGCCGCGACGACCGTTATCGATCAAGGCATCGACTGCTTCTTGCAGCATCCGTTTTTCATTTTGAACGATGATGTTTGGTGCATTCAAGTCTAACAAGCGTTTCAAACGGTTGTTACGGTTGATTACACGACGATACAAGTCGTTCAAGTCACTTGTGGCAAAACGTCCACCTTCTAATTGCACCATTGGACGCAAATCAGGCGGGATAACTGGGATAACGTCCATGACCATCCAGCTTGGTTTGTTTCCTGAAGCACGGAATGCTTCTAAGATGTCCAAACGGCGGATCGCACGGGTCCGTTTTTGACCAGTTGCGTTTTTCAATTCTTCTTTTAATTCAGCAACTTCGCCTTCAAGATCAACGCCATCTAATAATTGTTTGATGGCTTCGGCACCCATCGCTGCTGAAAATTCTTGACCGTATTGGTCACGTTTTTCACGGTATTCCCGTTCAGTCAATAGTTGTTTTTTCTCAAGGCTGGTGTTTCCTGGTTCAATCACTACGTAAGAAGCAAAGTAGATGATTTCTTCCAATGCACGTGGGCTCATGTCTAAAACAAGACCCATCCGTGAAGGAATGCCTTTGAAGTACCAAATGTGTGATACTGGTGCTGCTAGTTCAATGTGTCCCATGCGTTCACGACGCACTTTTGAACGTGTTACTTCCACGCCGCAACGGTCACAAACGATGCCTTTATAGCGGATCCGTTTGTATTTGCCGCAAGCACATTCCCAGTCTTTGGTTGGACCGAAAATACGCTCGTCAAACAACCCTTCGCGTTCAGGTTTTAACGTACGGTAGTTAATGGTTTCTGGTTTTTTTACTTCACCATAAGACCAGCTTCTGATTTTTTCAGGAGAAGCCAAACCGATTTGCATACTTTCGAATTTATTTACATCGATCAAAAAAGGTTCCCTCCATTTCATTTCATGGACATATCCGATAGAACGGGGGCTATTTCCGCTGGTGGCGGAAATAGCGAGGGCCGTCTATTATTGCAAGCGATCTTCTGCTGTCTCGATTTGTTGGTTCAACGCGTCGGCGGCATTTTTAGCTTCTGTTTGTGCTTTTTGTTCTAATTCACGGGCTGTTTGTTGCTCCGCAAATTTTGTTAAGGCATCAACGGTGATCAAATCATCATCGTCATCATCCATATCACGTAGTTCGATCTCTGCATCATCGATATCTAGGACACGCATGTCTAGACCCAGTGATTGCAATTCTTTTACTAATACGCGGAATGATTCTGGTACACCTGGTTTTGGAATTGGTTCCCCTTTGACGATCGCTTCGTATGTTTTCACACGACCAACCACGTCATCTGATTTGTAGGTCAAGATTTCTTGCAAGGTGTAAGCAGCACCGTATGCTTCCAGTGCCCAAACTTCCATCTCTCCGAAACGTTGTCCACCAAATTGGGCTTTTCCTCCCAATGGTTGTTGAGTAACCAATGAGTAAGGTCCAATGGAACGGGCATGCAATTTATCATCGACCATGTGGGCCAATTTGATCATGTACATGACACCAACGGAGATACGGCCATCAAATGGTTCGCCGGTACGTCCGTCGTAAAGCACTGTTTTGGCATCGCTGGCCATTCCTGCTTCAGCAACCGTTGCCCAAACATCTTCATCGCTGGCACCATCAAAGACTGGTGTTGCCACGTGAATGCCTAGTTGACGCGCAGCCATTCCTAAGTGTAACTCTAATACTTGTCCAATGTTCATCCGAGAAGGTACCCCTAATGGGTTCAGCATGATATCGACTGGTGTGCCATCTGGTAAGAAAGGCATGTCTTCTTCTGGCATGATGCGAGAAACGACCCCTTTGTTTCCGTGACGTCCGGCCATTTTATCCCCTTCATGGATTTTCCGTTTTTGAACGATATAAACGCGAACTAGCATGTTCACACCTGGTGACAATTCATCGCCAGCTTCGCGGGTAAAGATTTTGACATCGTGTACGATTCCGCCGCCGCCGTGAGGCACGCGTAGAGAAGTGTCACGCACTTCGCGGGCTTTTTCACCAAAGATTGCGTGCAATAAACGCTCTTCTGCTGAAAGTTCCGTTACCCCTTTTGGCGTGACTTTCCCAACAAGCAGATCGCCATCTTTGACTTCCGCACCAATGCGGATAATCCCCATTTCGTCTAGGTCTTTCAATGCGTCTTCCCCGACGTTCGGGATTTCGCGAGTGATTTCTTCAGGTCCTAATTTTGTGTCGCGGGCTTCTGATTCATATTCTTCAATATGGACAGAAGTGTAAACATCATCTTTCACCAAACGACGGCTCATGATGATGGCATCTTCATAGTTGTACCCTTCCCAAGTCATGAATGCGACTAAGACGTTTTGTCCTAGTGCCATTTCGCCTTGTTCCATAGATGGGCCATCTGCTAAGATGTCGCCTTTTTCGACTTTTTCACCAAGTGCTACTAATGGACGTTGGTTGTAGCTGGTTCCTGAGTTTGAACGACGGAATTTGGTAACAGAATAAACGTCCAATGCGCCATTGTCACGACGAACGCGCACTTCGGCTGCATCCACGTATTCTACGATCCCATCATGTTTACATAACAAAGCAGCTCCTGAGTCATGTGCTGATTTGTATTCCATACCAGTACCAACCCAAGGTGCTTTCGGATTGATCAATGGTACTGCTTGCCGCTGCATGTTGGCACCCATCAAGGCACGGTTGGAGTCATCGTTTTCCAAGAAAGGAATACATGCGGTTGCGACTGCGACTACTTGTTTTGGTGATACGTCCATGTAGTCGACTTTATCGATCGAAACTTCCAAGTTTTCAGAAGTAGCACGCGCCATAACAACGTCGTTTACGAAAGAGCCGTCTTCATTTAACAAGCTGTTTGCTTGGGCCACAACGTAGTGGTCTTCGGTATCGGCAGTCAAGTAATCGATCTTGTCAGTAACACGGCCTGTTTCGCGGTCAACTCGACGGTATGGTGTTTCAATGAAGCCATACTTGTTGACTTTGGCATAAGAGGCCAAGCTGTTGATCAACCCGATGTTTGGTCCCTCAGGCGTTTCGATCGGACACATACGGCCATAGTGGGAATAGTGAACGTCTCGGACTTCATAGCCGGCACGGTCACGGGTCAAACCACCAGGTCCTAAGGCAGATAGACGACGTTTATGGGTCAACTCACCCAGTGGGTTTGTTTGGTCCATGAACTGTGACAACTGAGAAGAACCAAAGAATTCTTTGATACTTGCGACAACCGGACGAATATTGATCAATTGTTGCGGTGTCAAGGTTTCGGTGTCTTGGATCGACATCCGTTCACGCACGACACGCTCCATCCGAGCAAGCCCGATCCGGAATTGGTTTTGCAATAATTCACCAACAGAACGAATCCGACGGTTTCCTAAGTGGTCGATGTCATCGACATTGCCAATGCCTTCCATCAAGTTGAAGAAGTAGCTCATTGAAGCAATGATGTCTGCTGGACGAACCGTACGTGTAGCAGTATCTGGATAGCCATTACCGATCACGTTGACTTCTTGTTCTGGATCTTTTGGTGAAAAGACTTTGATGACTTGGACGGTCATTGGTTCGGTCACGACCCCATCTTCTGATGGATAGTACGTTACACTGTTTAGGCCATTATCGATAAATGCGCCTAGTGTTTCCATGACTTGGTGAGTCAAAACAGTGCCTTTTTCAACAATGATCTCGCCTGTTTCAGGGTCAACCAAGGTTTCTGCTAAGGTCAAGTTCAATAGACGTGTTTTCAAGTCTAATTTTTTGTTTACTTTGTAACGACCAACATTTGCTAAGTCGTAACGTTTTGGATCGAAGAAACGTGCGTTCAGCAAGCTGCGTGAGCTGTCTGCTGTTTTTGGCTCGCCTGGACGAAGACGTTCGTAAACATCTTTCAATCCTTCTTCGGTACGAGAATCGCTTGCGTTTTTATGCAAGTCTTTTTCGATCGTGTTGCGCAATGATTCACTGTCGCCGAAAATTTCAAAGATCGTATCATCAGAACCAAACCCTAGGGCACGGACTAAGACCGTCAAAGGAATTTTACGGGTACGGTCAATCCGTACGTAAGAGATATCTTTGGCATCAGTTTCCATTTCTAACCACGCACCGCGGTTAGGGATAACAGTTGAACCAAAGCCTTCTTTGCCGTTTTTATCGACTTTGCCATGGAAATATACACCTGGAGAGCGGACCAACTGAGAAACGATAACCCGTTCTGCCCCGTTGATGATAAAGGTTCCTTGTTCAGTCATTAATGGGAAATCACCAAAGAATACTTCTTGGGATTTGATTTCCCCGGTTTCACGGTTCGTTAAACGCAAAGTAACATGTAATGGTGCCGAATAGTTTGCATCATGGGCACGGGCTTCTTCTACTGTATACTTTGGTTCTTTCAATTCATAATCCACAAATTCTAGGGACAAGTTACCGTTGAATCCTTCGATTGGCAAAATATCTTCAAACATTTCTCTTAGGCCCTCATCTAGGAACCATTGGTAAGAGTCGGTTTGAATTTCAATCAAATTCGGTAATTCTAATACTTCACTGATCCGTGCGAAACTTCTACGTTCGCGATGCTTTCCGTATTTTACTACGTGTCCAGCCAAGCTCTTCACCTCTTCATAAAGTCTTTCAAAAAGGCTATCCGATTATTTACAAAACTGTAACAAATATTAAATATAGGTTACAGAAAGCATTTTTTGCGGCTTTTAGGCAAAAAAAAACCAAAAATAGAACGGATGCATTGGGCATTTTCTACTTTTGTTTCCTTATTCCTAAGCCGAAACGGACAATATTTCGTTTCTGCCTTTTTCGTTCAGATAGTTTTTGCAACTCCTTATTATACAGATGAAGTACTTTTCTGTCAAGCTTTCATTGGAAGTTCCAATGCTTTTCTGACGCACCCATTTCCTAAGATTTTCTAAAGAAAAAAACAAGGCTGGTAAGGACTGTTTTTCGTAAGAAACTACTTTGCTTTTTGCCGATTTCTTGCTATGCTAACGAAAACGTTACACGTGAAACATTAGGAAGGATATCCTTATGACGACAAAAGAAAAAATACTGACCTTATTACAAAAAGAAGATACTGTACTGTCCGGAGAAAAACTAGCCCAAGCCTTGTCGATCTCTCGTACAGCAGTCTGGAAAGCCATTAAAGAACTTGAGAAAGAAGGCTATCATTTCGAACACTTGGCCAACGGCTATCGCTTTGTCTCCGCTGACCGCTACGATCAAGCAGCACTTGCAGCCGCCTTGCCGATGATCCCCACGATTCAAATCAAGGATGCTGTTGAGTCCACCATGAAAGAAGCCAAGATCGCCGCTTTGGACAGTGGACTGGCAACCCCCGCCCTTTTTTTGACCGAAACACAAACAGGCGGCCATGGCCGCTTCGAACGACCGTTTTTCTCACCGAAAAAACAAGGGATCTACATGAGCTTGCTCTTAAAACCAAACCAAGCGTTTCAAGAATTGCCGCAATATACCGTTTTGGCGGCGGTGGCAGTCGCAGAAGCCATCGATGCCCTTCTAATGAAGGAAACGGCCATTAAGTGGGTCAACGATCTGTACTTAGATGGAAAAAAAATCTGCGGTATTTTGTCTGAAGCAACCAGTGACTTTGAAACAGGCCGCATTACCTCGGTTGTAATCGGTATCGGCATCAGTTTTTCGATTCCGCAACAGCAGTTTCCAGCAGAGATTCGGGAAAAAGCGACCTCACTCTTTCCTGGTGAAGAGTATCCAACCTTTTCTCGAGCCGCGTTGATTCAAGAAATTTGGCGTCGGTTCTTCCAATTATTGGCAAAGCTGCCTGACATGGATTATATGGCCCGCTATCGGCAGAAATCCTTCGTTTTGGGCCGCACCGTTCAGTTTACACAACAAGGTGTGACCTATGAAGGAATCGCCAAAGACATTACTAACACCGGTGAATTAGTGGTGGAAACAGCAACGGAGCGCAAGGTGCTTTCTTCTGGAGAAATCAGTTTGGAACGGTATTGATGCTGCAAAAAGTCGCAAATCCGCTTGCTGATTCGCTGCTTTCGTAAGGAATCAGTCAAGCATAAATGCTCTATAAACAGACCTGCTTATTCCGAGGGGTCATACAAAAGAACAACCTAGGCAGCTCCCCTTTCTATCGGGTTTAGCCACTGTCACTAAAACTTTACTGTTGCAATCAGGATCGCAGAGAAAGCGAACCTCATCTTTTCATAATAAGTAGGATGCTCGTTCTTTTATCATGTCTTTTCTACAGTTTTTATGCGCTCTTTCATTCCCACATAAAAAGATCGACCTGCTCTTTCAAGAGCAGGTCGATCTTTTCTTTTACAGCAATTGCCACAGCAGACACAAAAGTAAGCCCAAGGCATAGCTGCTGTTGAATAAAATCATGTTCTTAATCGAATAGCCGAAGCTACGTGGGTGCGGCAGGCTGGCTTGATGCTCCTTCAAGTTTTGGCGGATTTTCGGTAGTGTCAGAAACACGAGCAAAATCGGCCATTGAAAGAGTCCAAACAAGAGGCCCAATAAAATAGCGGCATAAGACGCCAACATCATGCCTTGAAACAGACGGATACCTGCTTCGCGACCGATGTAGTACACCAGCGTGTAGCGATGGTTTTCGATATCAGCTTCCAGATCCCGTAAGTTATTGGCTAACATGATGTCAGCAATCGTGAAAATCAATGGCAAGGATGCCAACACGATGGCACACACAGCCCAGAGATTCCCCACTAAGCCAAAGGTTCCGTTCGCAAAATCCAGTGCCAGATAAAACACTTTTTGATCAATGGTATTGATATAGATCGTGATGGCAAAAATCCCTAATCCCATCGTTACACCGCTGAATACCTCGCCTAAAGGCATCCGCGATAACGGAATGGGGCCAAAGGTATAAAAGACCCCGATAAAACAAACCACCAGCCCCATCACTAGCAGCAGCCAGCCGGTAACAAAGGTCAAGTAAAGACCGATCAGTAAGGTTCCTGCCAGCATCGCAAAAATCAGATTGCGAACAGTAGCTTCTGAGATGTTTTCGCGCCCGATCACATTGTGCTGGTATTTGTAGGTCTCTGATTTGGCTTTTTTGAAATCCATATAATTGTTGATGGACGTCGTCGTCAAATCAAACAGCAGCATCCCCAGAAAAAAAATTACAGTATTCAACGGATGAAATTCATGAAAATACACCAACGAGAACAACACACCCATAATGAAGGGGAAGACACTCGCCACCTTGGTGCGGATCTCCACCACTTCTAAAAACACTGAAAGAGACATCTTTCACTCCTCCTATTCTAAATCCGCACGATCACCCATCGTGTAGCCTGATTCCTCTGAAAGCTCAAAGGTATCTTTGATGCCGTCTGTTACGTACACTTTATCTTCTTTTGTGATAAAGATCGCATCGGTTCCCTTTTCGGTATGCTGTTCGATATAAGCCAAGCCTTCTTTGACTCCTTTATCAAACGCCACCGTAGTCAACCCGTCACCATCGATGGATTTGTCAGTGATCACAGTCACACTTGCTACATCGCTATCGTAAGGATAGCCAGTCTCAGAATCAAAAATATGGTGATACGTTTTGCCGTCTACTTCTAAGTAGCGTTCGTAGATCCCTGAAGTAACTACTGTTTTATTGGTTTCTTTGATACTGCCGATAATCGAGCCGCGAGATTTGTTTGGATCTTGGATTCCGACATTCCATGGCTCATCTGCACCGCGGTTGCTATGACCTAACACATAGACATTCCCGCCCAAATCGACGATCGCGGAAGTCACGCCATTGTCCTTCAGCACTTTGACGACTTCATCCGTGATGTAGCCTTTGGCGATCGCCCCAAGGTCAAGGATCATGTCCTTGTCTTTTAAATACACCGTGTGGTCTTCGTCGTTAAACTCGACTTGTTCATAATTGATATGTTTCAACGCTTCATCGATCTCAGATTGCTCTGGCTTGCGGGCATCATCAAAGCCGATTCGCCATAATTGGGTGATCGCACCGATGGCCATATTAAAGCCGCCTTCTGATTTCACACTATAATCATAGGCTTCTTTCAACAAATAATAGATATCATCTGAGACCTTCACTGGCTTGATGCCAGCTTGCGCATTGATTTCATCGATCTCTGACCCTGCTTGGTTGATGGTGATTTTATCGCCTAACTCTCTGATGCGGTCAAAGGCAGGCTTCATAGCGTCCTCTTTGCCTTCATCATAAATGCGAATCCGAGTATACGTACCTAATAAAAATTCTTCTTGAAAATATGGTTCTTCTCGCAGCGTCGTTGCTTCCTGATCACTGCCACAGGCTGCCAACATTGTGCCTAAAAAAACAAACATCAGAAAAAACGTTACTTTCTTTTTCATGATTTTCCTCTTTTCTATTGTCTTCAACCTTCATATAATAGCCTTTTTTTGGCAGAATGAAAAGGGGCATTCCGTGATTCCTCAACGTATTTTAGGAATCCTTAATCGAACCTTTTCTTCTTTGTAAAAAACAGTTCTTTTTTAAAAAAACCTTCCCACCAGATTGCTTCCTTTTGCACGAACTTGCTTTTGTGACCTTGTTGTCCACGAAAAAAAGACAGCACTCAAAACGAATGCTGTCCTCTTAATGGAAAGAAGTTGTGATTATTCAGTAACGAAGTTATCCACTTCGATTGTTGTTTGGTCGCCTTTTTCAGCGGCATTCAACAATTGTTGTGCATAGATAACAAAGCTGTGGAAGCTGTGGGTTGCACCAGAAACTACATCCATGTCTGCCACAGAACCATCTTCAGCATTGACTGCAGAAACAAAGGCTTCATTGAAGTTTGGAATGAACTCTTCTGGACTTGTACCAGATTTTGCTTCCATGTTTTCGTTGTATGATGCATCATCTTTTTTCGACTCGCCTGCTTCGTTTAGGTAGTCGTAGTTTGATTCAGAGATTTTGCCGTCAGCTACAGTCATTGAGAAGACTACGCGGTAACCGTTTGAGTAGTTCTTTTCTTCTAATGTATAGGTTCCGTCTTTCAAGTCTGCACCATTGTCGATTTCAATGGTTTCCGTGTTGCCTGCTTGCGCCGCTTGAATCAATTGTTGTGCATAGTTTTGGAAGGAATCAAAGGAATGAGTCGCGCCAGAAACTACTTCGATTGAAGAAGGGCTTTGTGCGGCAACTAACTCTTCATTGAATTTAGGAATAAATTCTTCTGGGCTGATGCCTGCTTTTTCTTTCATTGTTTCATTGTATTCAGTGTTTTCTGTTTTTGATTCGCCATCCGCATTGACGTTGTCATATTTTGATTCAACGATTTTGCCGTCTTTGACTGTGATCTCAAATGTGACACGGTAGTCGTTTTTATAGTTCTTTTCTTCTAAACGATACGTACCATCTTGCATTGGCTCGCCTGCAACGACGGTTGCTTCTGAGCTTTCTGTAGTTGCAGAATCGCTTGCAGAAGTTTGTGATGTACTTTCACTAGTTGACGAAGAACCTGTATTGTTGTCGTCTGCTCCGCATCCCCCTAACAATAATGCTGCGAATGAAAATACCGCCATACCTACAATCAATTTCTTTGCTTTCATAATTATCCACCTTTTACTTGTTTATTTTCCCCACAAAAAAGTTTGTGATACATCTAACATTGTAAAGTAAATTTACGAGATGTCAACCGCTTCCTTTCCGCTTTTTCAATAAAAAATGACTTATTTTTTGATTTTCGCAAGTTTTCACGAATTTCAGGAAATATGCGTTTTTTTCATCAGAATCGTTAGACAAATGAACCATTTGTCTATATAATAGGAACGATTGTGTAATTATTATCATAGATTATTTTTATTAAGGAGAGATTTGCAATGGCAAAGAAAAACATTGTCGTTGTCGGTGCCGGTTATGCAGGCGTTTCTGCTACGAAGTACATGGCAAAGAAATTGAAAAAAGACAATGATGTTGAGATAACATTGATCGACCGTCACTCTTATCATACGATGATGACTGAACTGCATGAAGTCGCTGGAGGACGTGTAGAACCTACCGCAATTCAATATGACTTGCAGCGCTTGTTCTCACGCAAGAAAAATGTTCGTTTAGTAACCGATACAGTAACTGGGATCGATAAAGAAAATAAAACCGTCCAAACAAAATTAGGCAGCTATTCATTTGACTACTTGATCTTAGGGATGGGTGGCGAACCGAATGACTTCGGTACACCTGGTGTCAAAGAAAATGGCTTTACTCTATGGTCATTTGACGATGCTGTCCGCATTCGCGAACACATTGAAAAAACTGTCGCAAAAGCAGCGATCGAACCAGATGCAGCATTACGTAAAGCAATGTTGACGTTTGTCGTTTGTGGTTCTGGATTTACTGGGATCGAAATGATCGGTGAACTGATCGATTGGAAAGATCGTTTAGCTTCCGATTATAAATTGGACCCAAGTGAAATCAGCTTGAAAGTCGTTGAAGCAATGCCAACGATCTTAAACATGCTTGATCGTAACGATGCAGCCAAAGCAGAACGTTACTTGAAGAAAAACAATGTTGATCTTGTCTTGAATGCACCTATCGTTGAAGTGGCACCTGACCACATCAAACTAAAAGATGGTTCAACGATCCCAACCCACACATTGATCTGGACTGCCGGCGTCAAAGGAACTAGCGATGCTGCTGATTTCGGTTTAGAAACCGCGCGTGGGTTCCGTCTAGTTGCCAATGAGTACATGGAAGCAAAAGGCTACGAAGACAAAAACATCTATATTATTGGTGACTTGGTTTACTTCGAAGAATTCCCGAACACACCAACACCACAAATCGTGCAAGCAGCTGAACAAACTGGGCACACTGCAGCAACGAATATCGTTTCAGCCATCAAAGGCGGCGAAAAACATAAATTCAAAGGAAACTACCAAGGATTTATGGTTTCCATCGGTGCCAAATGGGGCGTGGCGAACTTATTCAATAAGATTCACCTGAGCGGTTTCTTAGCGATCATTATGAAACATATCGTTAACTTGAAATACTTCTTTGATATTCGTTCTGGTTACTACATGTTCCAATACTTGATGCATGAAATCTTCCACATCAAAGATGACCGGACAGTAGCCCGTGGTCACACGTCTCGTTACGGAAACGTCTTGTGGAGTGTTCCGCTTCGTATTTTCTATGGTCTTGTCTGGTTCGTTGAAGCCTTCAAGAAAATTTTGGGTACGAATGGGGAAGTCTTCAAACCTGGTACTTGGTTCGGTGAAGGTTCTTGGTTCCAAGGCAACAGCGTATTCCCTTGGACTTGGGAATACCAAACAGTCGCTGATGCAGCAAGTGGTGCTAGTGAAGCAGCCGATGCAGCAAGTGCCGCTAGTGGTGCCGGTGAAGCAGCCGATGCAGCGACACAAGCCGCACACTTCGGTTTGAGCTATGCTTACGGTGAGCAACCAATGATCGTGATTGAAAAATCACCTGACTGGTTCACAAAAGTTATGCAATTTATCATGCCAAACAACGACGTTGCAATGTTCTTCCAAAAATTCATGGTCTTCTTTGAAATTGCTTTAGCTCTTGCATTGATGGCTGGTCTCTTCACTTGGTTAGTTAACGCAACGACTATCGTTTTAGTGTTGACTTTCTGTATGTCTGGTATGTTCTACTGGGTAAACATCTGGTTCATTCCAGTTGCATTTGCCTTGATGAACGGTTCAGGACGCGCAGTCGGTTTAGACCGTTGGGTAATCCCATGGTTGCAACGTACCCTTGGAAAATGGTGGTACGGTACCCCTCGCTCCTTATACGGCAATAAATAAGCCAGCAAAATAGAATACCTGTACGACTTCATGAGACTAAGACATTCTGATTTTCAATCAGTGTCTTGGTCTCTTTCCAAGTACAGAACTTTTTCTTGATCGTCCTTGCACAGAAATCGGTGGATTATTGAGGATTCAGCTAGTAGAATCTTGTCTTCTTATGCTAGAATGAGACACATCACATGAAAGAACAGGAGTCTTTTTTGATGAAATTAAAAGAATTTATCCGCGATGCCCATTTAAAACCATGGGATGGCGTCATCATACTTGTTTTGATCCTCAGCTCTTTTTTACCGATTTTTATTTTTGGCCAGACGCAAACAGCGGACAAAGAAGCCGTCTTGCGGGTCGATGGGACAGAAATCAAGCGTTTTGACTTAGTTGAAGGTCAAAAAACGTACACCTATCTTTATGAAGATGAAGATGGCGATACCAATTTACTGGAGATCGAAGGGGATCGGATCCGAATCAAGGAAGCCGATTGCGGCGACCAGATTTGTGTCCGCCGTGGCTGGGCTAGTAAAAATGGGGAAACCATCGTCTGTCTGCCTCATAAATTAGTGATCGAAATCCAAGCCGCAGATGGGAGTGAGACCGACGATCTAATCTATTGATCGTTTGCTTATGAGTCGATTACAACGAATAATTTTCATCTCACTGCTGGTCGCCCAAGGGGTCGTGATTGGTTTAGTTGAAAATATGATCCCTTATCCATTTGCCTTTGCGCCTGGTGCGAAACTAGGTTTGGCAAATTTAATTACCATTATTGCTTTGTTCACCATGCCAAAAAAAGACAGCTTTCTCTTGATTTGGCTAAGACTGATCTTAACGACGTTACTAGGAGGAACGGTTTCGACCTTCTTATATAGTATGAGCGGTTCCTTATTGAGCTACTTTGGGATGTCTTTGGTGAAACAGTTGGGGCCTAAGCGTGTCAGTATCATCGGCATTAGTGCGGCCGGCGGGTTCTTACACAACGTCGGACAGTTGATCACTGCCTCATGGATCGCTCAATCCTGGAGCGTGATGCTCTACTTGCCGGTCCTGTCTTTCTTTGGGATCTTGTCCGGGATCGCTATCGGAATCGCCGCCAACTACTTGCTGCGCCGTGTCGAAACACTGCGCCGTTTTCAAATTGATTATGAACGCCAGACCAAAGTCAAATGGCGCTCGGATTCAGAATAAAGGAGTTAATTATGAAACTTCATTCCATGTGGCAAGAGTATCCAGCACTGCAAGCTGACTTATCTGCCTCCTTGCAATTGATGGAAAAATCATTAAAACTAAAAAACAAAGAGGTCGAACAAGCGATCCTGTCCATGATCCATTCAGGTGGGAAACTGCTGCGTCCTGCTTATCAGCTGCTCTTTTCTGCTTATGGCAGCGACAAAGATCGTGAAAAAGCCGTCGCATTGGCGGCCTCGATCGAAATGCTCCACACTGCCTCGTTGATCCACGACGATATCGTCGATCATGCGGACACCCGCCGCAAGCTGCCGACCATTCGTTCCGAATTTGGCAACGATGTCGCTGTCTATGCTGGTGATTACCTCTTTGTCTGCTGCTTTAAATTGATGGCGGATTATGCCAGCTCCATGAAAAGCTTGCAGATGAATTCCCGTAGTATGGAAAAAATCCTGGCCGGCGAATTAGGACAAATGAGCAAACGATACGATTTGTCCGTCACTGTCGAGGATTACTTAGAAAACATTCGCGGCAAAACCGCTGAGTTGTTTGCTTTAAGCTGCTTCATAGGGGCTTACGAAAGCGGCACCTCCTTGCGCTTTGCCAATCAAGCCCGTGAGATCGGTGAAGCCATTGGCCTTGCCTTTCAAATCATGGATGACGTCTTAGATTACAGCCAAGATGCGGCTGCTTTAGGAAAACCAGTATTGGAAGATGTTCGGCAAGGCGTCTATTCCCTGCCGCTGTTGATGGCATTGAAAAGTGACCGCCAACAGCTGCTCCCATTGCTGGAAAAACAAGACGCCATGACGGACACCGACACCCACGAAGTCTATCGGATCGTCCAAGAAAGTGCTGGGATCGAGGAAGCCAAGAAACTCGCAGCCGACTATACGAAAAAAGCTTTGCAGGCGATCCAGAAATTACCTGAGACCAAAGATGAAACCAAAACGTATCTTTACCAGATCACTGCTCAGATCCTTGGGCGTCAGAACTGATCAAGGATCTAGCAAAAGCCTAGCAGCTGGAATCATACTGAAATAAGTCCCCAAGATTAGATTTTTGATCTACCTTTGGGGGCTTTTTAGTTGATAGATAGAATTTTATACGCAAAAAAAGCCTCAACTGACAAATCATCTGTCAGTTGAGGTTTTTTTTTCTTTTAACGCATCGTCACAAATTCTTCTGACCCCGTCGGATGAATGGCAACGGTTTGATCAAAGTCTGCTTTTGTAGCACCCATTTTGATGGCTACAGCGAAGCCTTGCAGCATTTCATCGATACCGATCCCGATGCCGTGCAGACCGATGATTTTTTCTTCTTTTCCTAAGCACACCAATTTCATCTCACATTTTTGGCGATACTCATTTAAAGCAAAGTACATCGGTGTAAAGCGCGAGCGATACACCGTTATCTGCTCTTGGCCGTATTTTGCCAAGGCTGCTTCTTCGGATAAACCAATCGTGGCAATCGGTGGATGAGTAAAGATGACCGTCGGCACTAAGTGATAATCCAAGTACGCATCGCTTTGACCGTTGAACAAGCGTTCAGACAAGCGTCGACCGGCGGCGATCGCAACCGGGGTCAAATCCAATTTTCCGATGACATCGCCCACCGCAAAAATCGAGTCAGCTGTGGTATTTTGATATTTGTCCACAATGATAAACCCTTTTTCATCCAATTGGACATCGGTGTTTTCCAGACCTAACTTATCCGTATTCGGCACACGACCACCAGCAAAAAGGACGCAATCGCCGGTCAAGGTTTCGCCATTTTCAAAGTGAACGAGATACTCGTCACCTTCTTTAATGATACGAGAGGCAACGTAGCCTGCATAAGTTTCGATTCCTGATTCTTGGTACATCTCCACGAGATTATCCGCAAGCATCTTGTCAAAGGTTCGTAATGGCCGCTCTTTGCGGTACGCCCAAGCCACTTGGCTGCCCAGCTGTTGGCTGACACCGCTGATTTCGGCTGCGATGTAGCCTGCCCCTAAGACGACCATACGCTTTGGTGCTTCTCGCAACGCAAAAAAACCATTCGAGTCAATGGCGTACTCACCGCCGGGAATATTCATCGCGCTAGGTTTTCCACCGGTGGCAATCAAAATGTTTGTTGCATGGTAGTTTTCCCCATTGACGGTAACCGTGTGGTTATCCACAAACTGTGCATAACCGTGGATAACTTCTACATTGTTACTGTCTAAGCCTTTTTGATAGGCTGTGTGTAAAAAATCAATGTATTTTTCACGGTTATCCACAAGATCAGTAAAATTAAATTTATCCACATGTGGATAAATTCCGTAGCTAGTTGCGTCCCGTTTGATCATTTCTAACATCTCACTAGCTTGCCACATGACTTTTTTCGGTACACAACCGACATTGACACAGGTGCCGCCTAATTCATTGCCTTCGATCAACAATACTTTGGCGCCGTGCATCCCTGCCCGATTGGCTGAGGCGATTCCGCCGCTACCGCCACCAATTACTATGTAGTCGTATGTTTCCATATTTGTTGTTTCCTCCTTAAGATTGTCTATGTTCTCATCGATCCTTTTTGGCTGGATTGATTCAACAAAAAAAGCCGAGAGAAACTCTCGACCTTATTTTTTCTTCCGAATCATGTCTCCGACTTCCACCGGTTCTTTGACCGGCATCGTCAACAGCATCATAGGATTTGGTGCACGATCGATGGATTCACCGTCTTCATTATACATGACTTCGACGGTTTGGTGAAAGTGATGGAATCCGGGACCGTAAAATTCGATTTCATCGCCAACGGAAAAGTGGTTCCGTTGCCGAATCGTAGCTGTTTTCGTTGCCGGATCATACGCCATGACTTCCCCAATAAATTTGTATTGCGGAATTTTCCGACGCGGACCAAACAACTGCTCATTTTCACTTGGGGTATCGTAGTAAAAGCCTGAGGCAAGCTCTCGCTGCGCAACTTTCCACAGTTCATCGATCCATTCTTGTTTACAGACATAGTTCTCTGGATCGGCCATGTAACTGTCCACGGCTGCTTTATAAACGTTCGCCACGGTTGAAACATAGTGGATCGATTTCATGCGGCCTTCGATTTTGAAACTATCCACGCCGTTTTCAATCAAATCAGGGATATGTTCGATCATCGACATATCCACAGCACTCATGGAAAACTCTTCTTCCACTGTCCCGTTTTTAGTCAAACTGTTTCGTTCCGTTGCAAAGGGCATGTCAAACAGATCATATTTCCAGCGGCAAGATTGCGAACAGCCGCCGCGATTGGCGTCTCGCATCGACATATGATTGGACAAAGTACAACGGCCAGAATAAGAAATACACATGGCGCCATGAATAAAGGCTTCGATCTCCACGCTAGTATTTTTGCGGATCTCAGCGACTTCCTCCATGGACACTTCTCGGGCGAGAACGACCCGTTCTAGACCTTCTTCCCGCCAAAATTCCAATGTTTCATAGTTCGTGGCACTGGCTTGGGTGGACAAATGGATCGGTAGACCTGGCGCTTCTGTTGCGCAGATCTGGATCAAAGCGGGATCAGAAACGATCACTGCCGAAATACCGACATCTCGCAATTCCCGAAAGAATTCCCCTGCACCTTCTTGATTGCCCTCATGGGTCACCATGTTGGCTGCTACATAGACTTTTGCGTTGTGGGCTTTGGCAAAAGCCACCCCTTCCGCCATTTCTTCATAGGTAAAGTTTCCCGCGCGACTCCGTAGACCATAGGCATTGCCGCCGATATAGACAGCGTCAGCGCCATAGTGGATCGCTGTTTTTAATTTTTCTAACGTACCAGCTGGTGCTAACACTTCTGGTCGTTTCAATGCTTGTTTAACGGTCATTTGTTCTTGCTCCTTACTTGATATCGTCAGGATCGATGGCATAAAATCCAGTGTCTAACCCACGTTCTGCTGGATGAAGTTGGGCAACTTGTTCACTGAGCACAGCTGCTTGCTCTGCTTGCCACTTCCCACTTTCTACAAGGGTCTTGGCTTGGGCAAACAGCTTAGCAATTGCCACAAAGGCAGCCCCTCGTGTATAGATTCCGTCCAGCTTCCAAGTTTGAAAGCCTGTTGCGGCTAATTCCGCCAGTTGCAGCAGCAGATTGATGTCGTTATTGGCAAAAATGTGCGTGCCGTGGCTATCTTCATAAATGGAATAGTGAGTTTCTTCTTTTTTCGGTTCGGATAAAAACAACCCACGGTCGTGGTTCTTTTCTTCCGATTGTTGGGTATAGTTATAATAATTTTGTAAAAGCGGACGCTTCGATTGGTGAATGCAGGTCGCACCATAAACCAATACTTCCACAGGAATATTTAGTTGTGGTGCCATGATTTTCATTTCCTCGAAAGGAACTTCTCGCGCTAAAACAGCTGCCTTTGCTCCTTTTTGTCCCCAAAAATTGATTTGACGAGCGCTCGTTACTAAGGTTTCCCCTGCATAAATAAATGGCACGGCACATTCTGGATTTTGCTTCATGCGGTAAATGATCCCAGGATCTCCGAGAGCGATTTGATCGGCTTGATTGGTCTTCAGAAATGCTAGGTATTCTGGAATCCGCTTCATTTTTTCTGGATGCATGATGCCATTGACTGCGATCGTCACTTTCTTTCCAGCTTCGTGGGCCATGTCGATCAGTCTGATTTGCTCTTCACGAGAAAAAGAGGCCGGTAGGCGCAGCCCGAATGTCTCTTCTCCAAAAAACAATGTATCAACATAAGGGATGAGCTGCTGTGCTTGCTCGATCGATTCCACCGTGGCGATAATCTCAACCATAATACTCCTCCTTTTTTCAACTCATTCATAGTATCACACAGCAGGATTCTTTCCAAGAGGTCTCGTTACTCTTTTTTTCACGAATATCGCTTTTTCCGTTAATCAACCGTTGTCATAAAGCTATTTAGAAGGATATTTTTTTGTGAATCATCAATCATAATTAATAGAGATCACTTGATCACTACTAGACATAGCAAGACAAAAAAGCGACGTTTCTATGGGTGCCGATTGCTCGACCATAGAAACGCCGCTGCCGTTATTGGCTCGACTTAAACTTGTTGCAAGACCCGTGCTTGTCCCTCTTTGACATTGAGAGTGATCGATCCTTTGGAAGCACCAATCGTCACTTTGTCACCTAAATGAATTTGTCCTGATAGGAGCGCTTCACTTAAACGGTCTTCGACTTCTTTTTGCAATGCTCGACGAATCGGCCGTGCCCCATATTCTGGATCAAAACCAGCTTTACCGATCACATCGATGGCAGATGGCGTGATCTTCAATTGGATGTCTTGGTTGCTTAACCGTTTGATGATCGCTTTGCTCATAATCTTCACGATTTCGTGGATCTCCCCTTCACCTAAGGATTGGAAGACCACTGTTTCATCCACACGGTTCAAGAACTCTGGACGGAAGGCTTTTTTCAGCTCTTCTAAGATCCGTTTTTGCATCGCTTGGTGATCTTTCGTTAAATCAGTGACATTGAATCCAACGCTTTTTTCTTCGCGGATTTGTTGGGCACCGATATTAGAAGTCATGATCAAAATCGTGTTGCGGAAATCGACCTTCCGACCTTTGGCATCCGTCAAATGTCCATCATCTAGCACTTGCAAGAGGATATTGAAGACATCGGGATGGGCTTTTTCCACCTCGTCCAATAAGATGACGGAGTAAGGTTTTGAACGGATTTTTTCCGTCAATTGCCCACCTTCATCGTAGCCGACATAGCCTGGCGGTGAACCGATCAAACGGCTCGTGCTGTATTTTTCCATAAATTCGGACATATCGACACGAACCAAGGCATCTTCACTACCAAACATCGCTTCCGCTAAGGCTTTGGCAAGCTCGGTTTTCCCGACACCAGTCGGGCCTAAGAACATGAAGGAACCAATTGGGCGGTTGGGGTCTTTCAACCCACTGCGGGCACGACGGATCGAACGAGCGACTGCTTTGACCGCTTCTTCTTGGCCAACTACCCGTTGATGCAAGATCTTTTCAAGATCCAACAAGCGTTCGCTTTCTTTTTTCTCCATCTGTTGCAAAGGTACACCAGTCCATTGGGAAACGACCGTGGCAACATCTTCTGCAGTAACACTATCGGCATAGCCTGACGCTTCTTTGACTTCCATAAACGCCACTTCCGTCAGTTGTTGGGTCAATTTCTTTTCCTTGATTCGCAGACGAGCTGCTGCTTCAAAATCTTGCTGGCGAATGGCTGCTTCTTTTTCTTCGATCAAGTTAGCGATCTCGTTTTGTAGATCTGCCAATTCCGAACTTTCATCGGTTTTGTCTAGACGCACTTTGGCTGCTGATTCATCCATCAAATCGATGGCTTTATCTGGTAATTGGCGCGAATTGATGTAACGCACGGACAATTGCACAGCGGCGTGTAACGCATCATCAGAAATTTCCACCCCATGATGTTCTTCATAACGAGGACGCAAGCCGCGCAAAATTTCTTCCGCTTCTTCTGGTGTTGGTTCGTCGACTTGCACTCGGGCAAAACGGCGTTCTAACGCAGAATCTTTTTCAATGTATTTTTGGTACTCATCTAATGTCGTGGCACCGATGGTTTGCAATTCTCCACGGGCTAAGGCTGGTTTCAGAATATTCGAGGCATCAATCGCCCCTTCGGCTCCGCCGGCCCCAATCAGTGTATGCAATTCATCAATGAATAAGATGATTTGACCATCTTGATAGATCTCATCGATGATTTTTTTCATTCGGTCCTCAAATTCTCCACGGTATTTCGTTCCAGCAACTAAAGCCCCCATGTCCAGCATCATCAAACGTTTGTTTTGCATGTCTTCTGGGACTTCCCCATTGATGATTTTTTGGGCTAAGCCTTCGGCGATCGCGGTTTTCCCAACACCAGGTTCCCCAACGAGAACAGGGTTGTTTTTGGTCCGACGGCTAAGGATCTGGATCAGCCGTTTGACTTCTTTGGCACGACCGACAACAGGATCTAGCCGTTTTTCACGGGCTAATTTGGTCAAATCACGGGCTAAGGAATCCAAGGTTGGTGTTCCTTGCTGCGCTTTGGCTTGGGCTGGACGACGACGACCAGCACTTCCGTTGGTTTTGCTTTCATTGAAGCCCATTTTTTTCTTCAAAAGCTGACGCATTTTCGCGAGACTCAAGCCGAGATTCAGCATGATTCGTGAAGCCAAAATGTCTTCGTCTCTTAATAAGCCTAATAATAGATGTTCGGTACCGATCTGTGGTGCCCCTAAACGCTTGGCCTCATCCCCTGCATAAGCAAATGTATGTTTTGCTCGTGGTGAATACGCGAGATAGGCGTTTTCTGGGTATTGACGAACGGTGCCGTACCCTGTTAAATGCTCGATTTCTTCACGAATATCGTTTTCTGTGATATTCATTTCCCGTAACGTTTTGCCAGCGATCCCGTTTTGTTCAATGACCAGTGCCAATAGAATATGTTCAGAACCTACTGCTTGGTGCTTAAAGTATTTTGCTTCTTCTTGGGCGATAGCCAAAACGGCTTTCGCGCGTTGGGTGAATAATTCATCCATCTCTTTCACTTCCTGTCTTCGTAACTTAATCGTTCTAGAATTGCATGGAGCAAATCAGCTCGTGTTCTATTTTCATAAGGAGAACGTCCTAGAACTGCTTTCGCGATGACGGTCAACAATAAATTGCCTTCTCGCTTGGACAGGATTCCTTCCTCATAAAGTTTCTGGATTATTGCATATGCATCTTTTTCCGAGATGGTTTCATCGAATAATTGATTCATTTCTTTTAAGTAGTGGTGGCTATCAGTAATTTTGACTTTCTCGATCCGAATATAGCCGCCCCCGCCGCGTTTGCTTTCAACCGCATAGCCTCTTTGAACGGTAAAGCGGGTATTGATCACGTAATTTATTTGTGAGGGCACGCAGTTGAACAAATTTGCCATTTCTGCGCGACGAATCTCAATGGTTTCACTGTCTTCAAGAATTTTCTTCAAATATGCTTCAATCAAATCGGAAGTGTTGTGATGACTCAATTCATTCCCTCCCTTGACTAATTCTGACCTTCATTATACCCAATTTTTGAATCCTTGGAAAGATGTACGCTTGCACAAAAGGAAGGTCTAAAGGAAATTTTAAAGACACTTATCCCTCGCTTCAGCTTTTTAGCTACAAAAAGAAACAAGCAGCTCGTCGGGGAACAAAAAGAAAATTCTTTGGTCCCCGTAGGCTGCTTGTTCTTCTAACATAAACGTTCATCTTATTGCGTACTTTCTGAACTACTTTCACTCGTTGACGAGCTGCTGCTTGAGGAGGATGAGCTGCTTGACGAAGAAGAATCCTGTGGTCGAGGACCTCTGGAAACCGTCACGGTGACAGAACTTCCTACTGCTACAGAAGTACCTGCTCCCGGCGTAACGCGCACTACTTCTCCAGCAGGCACAGAGTCATTATAATCAGATTCTTGTTCTATCGTATACTGCAATCCTGCTTCATTCAAATCTGCTTCTGCATCGGCTTGGCTTTTGCCAACGATTCTTGGTACATTGACCATTTCTTGCCCGCTGCTGACAGTTAATGTAATGATGGTTCTGGAAGTCACAACGGACTCGCCACTCGCTGGTGCTTGACCAATGATCGTACCTTCCGGTTGGCTACTGGATTCGTAAGTGACATTGATTTGTGAAAGGCTTACCCCGCGAGAAGTTAATGCTGCTCGTGCATCTGCCTCTGTCATACCATAATAGTTGTCCATTGCGAAGCTATCTGGTCCGGAGCTGACCTTAAAGGTGATTTCGTCTTCTGCTGGGGAAACTTCCCGCCCTGCTGCTGGTGATTGACTGATAATATCCCCTTCGTCGACATCATCTGACGACTCTAACTCTTCTTTGATTCTGTCTTCATCAAAGCCCAAATCGATCAATTCTTTTTTGACATCATCGAAGGAACGACCTTCATAGTCATCAAGGGTGATTTTCTTCGTTCCGCTACTGATG
Organism: Enterococcus sp. DIV1368d; assembly: GCF_050542975.1. Classification (NCBI taxonomy): domain Bacteria; kingdom Bacillati; phylum Bacillota; class Bacilli; order Lactobacillales; family Enterococcaceae; genus Enterococcus; species Enterococcus sp. DIV1368d. Next base: position 3,507,853 of record NZ_CP172939.1, read on the forward strand.
TAGAGAGTGACGACGGAATTCTTTTTGACTTCATTGCCTTCTGGGGGATCGGTTTTGACGACATTGCCTGCTTCGACTTCATCGTCTTCGATTTCTTCCACCTCATCTGCTACTTTCAAGCCGGCGGCTTCTAGCTCGGCACGGGCAGCTGCTTCCGTCTGACCACTGACTTCAGGAATCGCCACATCTCCTCGACCACCGCCGAATAGGAAGTAACTGCCTATCCCTAACAGTGCGATCACCATAATGATGGGCAGCAACAGCCAGCGTTTGCGTTTTTTCTTTTTCGGTTGCGCTGGTTCTTCGGCTTGATCCGCAACCTCATCTTCTACGGGTTCCTCCACTGGCGGCGTTTCGACTTGGGCTGCTTCCACTGGAGTCAGCACTCTCGTTTCATCCATCAGGGCATGAGGTTCCCATCTCGGTTCATTGAGGCGGTCAGGAGACAACACGGTATCGAGATCTGCCCGCATTTCATCGGCGGTCTTGTAACGATCCGCCGGTTCTTTGGCGGTCGCCTTCAATACGACGTTTTCCAGCGATTGCGGAACATTTTTGTCATAGATCCGAATCGAAGGGATCTCATCTTGGAAGTGTTTCAAGGCGATCGTTACGGCTGATTCGCCATCAAAGGGTACTTTGCCGGTTAAAATTTCATAGAGGATAATTCCAATCGCATAAATATCTGATTGATTGGTGGCCATACTGCCTCGTGCTTGTTCTGGTGAAAGATAATGCACCGAGCCTAGCATCGAGTTGGTTTGGGTGATCGATGTTTCTGATAAGGCGATCGCGATCCCAAAATCGGTGATTTTCACCACGCCGTCTTCATTGATCAGCACATTTTGGGGCTTTAGGTCCCGGTGAATGATGCGGTGCTGATGGGCCAATGCCACCGCTGATAAGATTTGTTGGATGATATCAACGATCTGCAAATAAGGTACGGGATAGTGCGTTTGGATATAGCGCTTGAGATCCATCCCTTTGACATATTCCATCACCAAAAACTGCATGCCGTCTTCTTCGCCGACATCATAAACGGTTACGATGTTTGGATGAACCAGCTCAGTCGCCGCCAAGGCTTCTCGTTGAAAGCGCCGAATCGCACTTTGGTCGTTTTGGAAGTCAAAACGAAGCACTTTGATTGCCACTTCACGGTCTAAGATCAAGTCATGCGCCAAAAACACATTTGCCATTCCGCCGCTGCCGATATTGCCGATGATTTTGTATCGGCCGTTTATCTTCTTCCCAATTTCGATCATGGGCGCTCTCCTCCAACTTTAATCAATAATACCGTGATATTGTCGACACCACCGCGTTCGTTGGCTTGATCGATCAATGATTGCACTGCTTCTTCCAGCACAGGGTTTTCTTGGATCGTTGCTGTGATCTCTTCATCTGAGACCATGTTGGTCAATCCATCTGAACACAGCAGCAAATAATCCCCGTCTGCAATAAAGTGGATCGCCACATCGACTTCGACTTCGCTTGGCATACCGATCGAGCGGGTCAAAACGTTTTTGCGAGGATGATTCAAGGCCATTTCTGCCGTGATTTGTCCCGACTTCACCAATTCATTGACCAGTGAATGGTCCTCTGTGATTTGAGTCAGCACTTGATTGCGTAAAAGATAGGCACGGCTGTCCCCGACATTGGCGATCGTAAACTGGTCGCCTAATAAGGCCACAGCAATGATCGTGGTGCCCATGCCGCTAAGTTCTTCTTGTTCTTGTCCTTTTTGGAAAATCACTTGGCTTTCCGCTTGGATTTTTTGGATCAGCCATTGGGCAGTTTTTTCACTGTCTGTCAGCTCTGTCTGTTCCCAAGCGGTGCCGATCTCACTGACTGCTTGACGGCTAGCGACATCTCCGGCCCGGTGGCCCCCCATGCCATCGGCAAGCAAGGCCAATGTCACATTGGCTTTATTTACATAGGTTGCTGCAAAATCTTGGTTTGTGTTGCGACGTTTGCCGACATCTGTTTGAAAACGAATCTCCAATTTCTTTCACCTCGTTACTTTTTGCGTAGACAACTGATAAAAAAGCCATCTGTCATAAAATCTTGCGGATAGATCGTCAACATATCCTCTTGAACCGCTTCGGCTGCCAGCGGTCCTACCGCAAGAGGCATTTGCTCAAATTCAGGATGGTCAGCGAGAAACGCTGCCACGACTTGTTGATTTTCTTCCGCTAGAATCGTGCATGTGCTGTAGACCATTATACCCGATTTTTTCAAGGTTGGGGCGGCACTTTCCAAAATCTCTCGCTGAATCTGCGGCAAGCGTTGGAAATCGGCTTCCGTCTTGCTGTATTTGATATCCGGCTTACGGCGCATCAATCCTAATCCAGAACAAGGGGCATCCACTAAGATGCGATCAAATTGTTCGGGTGCAAAGGTTTGAGCCGTCTCCCGCGCATCCATCACGCGGGTCTCCACAACTGCTTCGACGCCTAACCGTTGGGCATTTTGCTGAATCAGCTTAACCTTATGGGCATGGATATCCAGTGCTGTCACTTTGCCGCCCTCTGCGGCAGACAAGAAGGCAGCGATATGGGTCGTTTTGCCTCCTGGTGCGGCGCAGGCATCCAGTACTTGATGGTCTCGGGCTACTTGTAAAACGGGGGCAACCAGCATCGAACTTTCATCTTGGATCGTCAGTAAACCTTCTTTGTAGAGGGACGAGCCCGCCATAAAGCCTTTGTCAGCCACAACCCCATAGGGGGAAAGCTCACTTGGTCGTGCGTCGATGCCTTCTTCTTGTAGCCGTTCGATCGCTGCTGCTTGCGAGATGCGCTGCAGATCGATACGACCACTGGCATGATTGGGTTCAAATAGGGCATAACCCAGCTCGCTAGTTTCTTCGATCCCAATTTGTTTGACTAGTTTCTTCGTTAGCCACAGGGGCAAACTGATTTCCGTTGCTAAACGTTCCATTGGGTCTTTGATCAATGCCAAGTCTGGCACTCCTTGTCGTTGGATCGTGCGCAGCACGCCATTGACGAACTTACCAGTCCCCGGATTGCCTTTGGCTTTCGCAATATCCACGGCTTCATGAATGATGGCATGGGCGGGTACTTTATCGAGATACAGCATCTGATACAAGGAAAGCCGCAGCAGCGTTTTGACCCACGGGTCGACTTTGCGGGCATTTTTAATAAACCGGTCCAAATAATAATCCAATAAAAGCTGACGACTGATGGTGCCGTACACCAATTCAGTCAATAAGCGACCGTCTTTGTCATTTAAGCGCCCTTGATTCATCAATTCCCGCAGCAGTAGATTGGAATAAGCGCCGCCTTTTTCGATTCGCAACAACGCTTCTAGTGCCACAAAGCGCACTGTATATTGTATGTCTCCAAGATTACGCTTCATAGGTACCTACCTGATCCCCTTTTTGAATCTGTTGTCCACTGCCGTTTAAGAATGCGGCAATGTCTTGTCGGCCTTTTCCAGCTGGCTGCAATTCATCGATAGCCAATACCGTGCCTTCCCCACAAGCGATCAGCAACGTTTTTTTCGTCCGTTCAATGATCGTTCCTGGTTGGGCTGTCGTCGTTTGCTCCAGCGGTGTCACTTGCCAAAGTTTCCAGCGGTTGCCATTTTGTGTCGTAAAGGCGATCGGCCATGGTCGCATGCCTCGGACTTGGGCATCGATTTGCACCGCCGTTTTCTGCCAGTCGATGGCTTCTTGTTCACGGCTGATATTTGGTGAAAAGGTGACTTTTGCTTCTTCTTGCGGGACAGGCTGCAGCTCTCCTGACAAGATTTTCGGCACAGTTTCCAGCAGCAAGTCTTTGCCTAATAGGCTCAACTTATCAAACATCGTCCCCACATCATCTTGTGCCGTGATCGGCAAATGAGCTTGAGCAAAAATACCGCCAGCATCCATTTTTTTGATCATTTCCATGATGGTTACACCCGTTTCTTGCTCCCCTTCCATAATGGCATAATGCACAGGTGCTCCGCCACGGTATTTCGGCAGTAGGGACGCATGAACGTTGATAGCGCCATGCTTTGGTACTTCTAGTAACGCACTAGGTAAAAATTGGCCGAAAGCTGCCGTGATCAGCAGGTCAGGTGCTAAAGCTTGAATCTGCTCCATTTCTGGCGACCCACTGATTTTTTCTGGTTGTAAAACCAACAAGCCATGCTTCATCGCCGCTTCTTTAACGGGGGTCGGAGTGATGGTTTTTTTGCGACCGACGGGACGATCCGGCTGGGTCACGACTGCTGCCACTTCATAGCCAGCTTCAAGCAAGCCTTCTAAAATTGGGACGGAAAACGCCGGGGTACCCATAAAGACGATTTTAGTCATTTTCATGTTCCTCCATATACTTTTCTAAGTCTTCTTCAGGAATGCGTTCGACGAGCTTGTCGACAAACAGCACGCCATTTAAATGATCGATCTCATGCTGCATCGCACGCGCCAAGTAGCCGAATGCTTCCACTTCCATTTCCTCTCCTTCTCGGTCGAAATAGCGGACAGTGATCTCGTCTGCTCGTTTGACGGTCCCAAAGGTGTGGGGAATACTCAAGCAGCCTTCCACATCAAGGGATTCACCAGAAGAAGCGATGATCTCAGGGTTGATCATTTCAAAGCGGTCGTCTTCTTCGACTTCCACGATCGCCACTTGCAGGTTTTTGCCGACTTGCGGTGCGGCAATACCGATCCCGTCGTGGGCGACCATCGTTTCATAAAGGTCGTCTAGTAGCTGAACGAGCTCATCGGTAATAACTTTGACGGGTTTTGCTTGCCGACGAAGACGTTCATCGGGGGTGATAATAATAGGATAACGCATATTTTCTCCTCTAAATAAAATTCAACGGCTCTTGGTCAATCGACACGTACAATCCTTTGCGCTGATCGATTTGACTTTGATCCAACAGACGGGTCAACAAAGCAGGTAGCTGCGGTTCATTTTTGTATTTAATGATCAATTGGTAGTAATAACGGTTTTTCACCCGCAAAATCGCACTGGGTGCCGGACCCAACAAAATACTTTGCGGTGACAGCTCCTGCTGCAGATTCCGCGCGATCGCAAACATCTTCTGAGCTGCGACTTGCTCTTCGGGATGACTGCAGGTGATTTTGACGGTGAAATAATACGGTGGATAGCCGCTTTGGTGCCGCATCCACATTTCTTTTTGATAGAAATCTTCGTAGTCTTGCGACTGCGCCAATTGGATGGCGTAGTGCTCAGGGTTGAATGTTTGGATCACCACTTCGCCGGTTTTTTCTGCCCGACCTGCCCGACCACTGACCTGAGTCAACAGCTGGAACGTCCGTTCACTCGAACGAAAATCTGGCAAATTCAAGGCGGTATCGGCATTCAAGACCCCTACCAGTGTGATATCAGGGAAATCCAAGCCTTTGGCGATCATTTGAGTCCCTAACAAAATATTCGCTTTTTTCTCCCCAAACAAGGTCAAGATTTTTTCATGGGCGCCTTTTTTGCGGGTGGTATCGACATCCATCCGTAAAACCCGCGCTTCGGGAAACAGTTCCTTCAACTCTTCTTCCACTTTTTGCGTGCCCGTTCCGTAATAACGAATCTTGTCTGCATTGCAGTTGGGGCAACGATGGGGGATGTGTTCTTCATGTCCGCAATAATGACAGCGCATCGTTTTGGTATCCATATGCAGCGTCAAGGAGATGTCGCAATTTGGACAGGGCAAAACATACCCGCAATCGCGGCACATCACGAAGGAAGAGTAGCCGCGCCGATTCAGCAGCAAGACGATCTGTTCTTTGCGGGCCAAGCGGTCTGTAATTTTTTCCTGTAACGGACGAGAAAAGGTTTGATACTTTTTATTGGCAAATTCGGTACGCATATCCACGACTTCGATCTGCGGTAATTGCGCACTGGTTTTTGCCCGTTGATTCAATTTCAATAAGCGGTAGACTTCTTTTTGCGCCCGGGCACGAGATTCCAATGACGGCGTCGCACTGCCTAACACCACTGGACAGTGATGGTACTGGCTGCGCCAAATCGCTAAATCTCTCGCATGGTAACGAGGGGCTTCATCTTGCTTGTAGGAGGCTTCGTGCTCCTCATCGACGATGATGACCCCGATGTTTTTCAACGGAGCAAAAATCGCCGAGCGGGCGCCAACCACCACCTGCGCCTCCCCACGTTCGATCTTACGCCATTCATCGTATTTTTCACCTTGGGACAAGCCGCTGTGTAAAACAGCCACTGCGTCGCCTAGACGGCTTTTAAAGCGTTCGACCATTTGCGGAGTCAACGCGATCTCTGGCACGAGCATGATCGCGGTTTTGCCTTGTTTCAGCAATTGGGCGATCGCTTGCAGATAGACTTCTGTTTTTCCACTGCCGGTGATCCCTTCCAGTAAAAAAGTCTGTGCCTCTTGGTTATCCGCACAAGCAGTGATTTGCGCTACTGCAGCTGCCTGTTCTTCATTTAATTCAAGCGGGACCGTTTTTTGAAATTGACGGTCTTTGTAAGGATCACGGTAGGCTTCAACTTCCGTAAAGGTCAGCCAACCAGCTTCTTGCGCTTGGTTCAAAGCCGCGGTGGAAATCCCTTGTTCGGTAAAAAAGGAAACCGGCAAGCGGGCTTCCTCTGTCAAAATCTGTAAGATTTCCAGCTTGCGTTTGGCCCCTTTGCGCAGCTGTTGCTGGACGGCGGGGATTTCTGCTGGATCGATCTTGCGTTCAATGTAACGGGTCATTTTCGCTTTGTTTTTATTTTTCACGAGATACTGCAATTCAACTACTGCGGCTTCCCGCAAAGGCTTCAACTGCGGCAACAGCCCTGCACTTTCGGCGTCTTGCCAGCTGAGGATGCCGTTTTCGGGAAAATATTCTTTGATGGGATGATTTCCTTCCAGCAAAACGATCTGCTTTTGGTACTCGGCTTTCATCACACTAGGCAGCATCGTCTGCAAGCAAGTGATCTTAAAGGCAAAGGTCGTTTCCTTCATGTAGTCGGCTAATTGGAGAAGTTCTTCATTGACGACAGGCGACAAATCCAACAAACGAACGATTGGTTTTAAGGTCTGCTGCGGTTCGGCAACTTCTGAAAGGCCGACGACGAACCCTTGGATATGGCGGTCGCCCTTGCCAAATGGCACTTCGACCCGCATCCCTGTCTCAATGGCGGCTTGTAATTCTGATGGGATCAGATAGGTAAAAGGCTGATCGGTCTGCATCGTGGGAACATCCACGATCACTTCTGCTATGTACGCCATTTCTTCTCCTCCTTTTAGGTTCTATTTTACTAAATGGGTGGGGGTTTGTCTGTACCCCTTACAAAAATTTAACCATCATCATTCAAAAGAAAAAGCCAGAACACAGGCGTGCTCTAGCTTGCTTTTGTCTATAGCTTTTGTTCGTCGCGGATACGCGCTTCTAATTCTTTTTGTTCTTGGTCTTTTTGCGCTTTGCGCTCTTCTTGTTCCATTTTCAAGCGGGCACGCTTGATTTCTGGATGCGGATCATTAACGACTAATTCCGCTTCGATTTCTTCAAGTGCTTGACCCACGCTTTTCACTGAATCAAAGTTTTCTAGTGTTGCTTGCGCACCGGCATCAAGTTCATGCGCCCGTTTGCTTGCTAAGATCACTAATGAATATTTTGAATTGACACGATCCAACAAAGAATCGATTGAAGGTTTTAACATCATATTTCTTACAGCTCCTCTAACATTTTGATATAGGTTCCGATCACTCGGTCAACGCGAAAATGTTCACTCGAAATAATTTCGCGAATTCGTTGGACTGCCTTAGGTACTTCATCATTGACAACGGCATAATCATACAAAGCCATCATTTCGATTTCTTCACGGGCGACACGCATCCGTTCATCGATCACTTCGGCAGAGTCGGTTCCTCTTCCTGTAATACGAGAGCGTAATTCTGCCAGATCAGGTGGCGTCAGAAAAATAAACACACCATCGGGAACTTTGTCTTTTACTTGTTTTGCCCCTTGCACTTCGATCTCTAAAAACACATCTTTTCCTTGATCCAGTGTCTGTTGGACATAAGATAATGGGGTTCCATAATAATTGCCGACATATTCGGCGTATTCCAGCATTTCACCGGCTTCGATCAAGGCTTCAAATTCTTCACGCGTGCGGAAATAGTAATCGACCCCTTCCACTTCCCCCTCGCGTTTTTGACGAGTGGTCATTGAAACGGAATATTGAAAATCGTTGTCGTCACTCTCAAAAATTGCTTTGCGCACGGTCCCTTTCCCTACTCCGGAAGGTCCTGATAAAACTATAAGTAATCCTCGCTCTGACATAATGACGTCCTTTCACTGACATTTGCTTAACGTCTATTTTGCACTTTTTTTCAGCAACTTTCAAGAACTACTTTATTATAATGGGAATTTCATGAAATTGCTAGTCTACACTTTGGCCGCTTTCTTAAAAGCCCATGTTGCTTAAGGTATTGATGACCCCTGCCAATTCGTCTTTAGCGGTGATCGCTTTTTCAGTAGGATCCGTCACTTCTTGGCAATCGATACGTACGATGTACCGACGATTTAAAGAAACAGCTACGCCATCAACTAATAGATGGAGAAAATCTGGCTCGATGGCTACGCAAGCATCTTCCCACGCAGAGAAATTCTCTTTGTCAGAAGGAATACTGCGCTTGATGACATTTTTTCCGCTTAGTTCGTGAAAGGTGATATCGTAATATTTCATTGGTTCATTCCTCCTACTCGATGTTTTGAACTTGTTCTCTGATTTTTTCAATGATCGTCTTCATTTGGACGACACTGTTTTTGATTTGGATCGGACTTGATTTTGAGCCAATCGTATTGACTTCTCGGTTCATCTCTTGGATCAAGAAATCCAGCTCTCGACCTATCGGTGTCTCAGCTGCCAGCAGCTCCGTCATCGTCGTTAAATGGATACTTAAACGATCCAGTTCTTCGTGGATATCGCCGCGTTCTAATAAAATCGCTAACTCTGTCAGTAAACGATCGCGATCGACTTCTTCCCCTAAATAAGCAGTCAGTTTCTTTTCAAAGCGTTCTTGGTAGTCCGCCTCATAGAGGGCCACGAATTGTTTGAGTTCTGTCAGCTTTTCCTGCAGCTGTCGCTGGTTTTCTTGCAAGATCAGCAAAATACCTTGCCCTTCCACCCAGCGGCTTTGATCGATCGCTGCCAGCGCTTGATCTAATGCTTCCATCACGCCATCGGCCAAGGTGCTTTCTTCTGGCTCTTGATCCGAGATCGTTAGAAAGGCCTCATGGAGCAGGAATTGTTCTAGCAATGCTGCTTTTGGCAGCTCTGCTAGGTCAAAACGGTCTTTGGCTTCGGTATCGATTTCCTGCATGAAACGTTCCAGCAAGTCCCATTGGATCTCGATCTGTTTCGTATTTGCGGTTTTTTCTTTTAACGTCACATACAATTCGATTCGTCCTCGCTGGAGGGTCTGCTTGATCGACTGCCGTAAAGCACCTTCTAGAGGATTCAATTGTTTGGGCATTCGCAGCTGCAGGTCCAAAAAGCGCTGATTGACACTTTTGATCTCAATTTCGATCTGCACATCTGGCGTTTCTGCACTGCCTTTGCCAAAACCAGTCATACTTTTCATTTGATCACTCCTCACCGCTTTGCTTTCTTACATGGAAAGCAGGGCTTTTTTAAGTTCTGCAAATTCTTCATTGGATAAGGTCACGCCTTTGCCCATCTTCTCGTGCTCTGGGCCCCAATCTCTCAGATCAAATTTTGGCGGATGCCCATTCCAGCTCACCAAATTTAATTCTTTGCGCCAGCCTCTTTGATTTTCCGAAAGCACGGCGATCTCTTCAACGATTTCATACGAAAATTTATCCATTTTCTGCTCCTTTCAAAAGATAGTGACTATACGCTGCCATTAAAGCAGTCAGTGGGTAACGCCGACGAATCTGCTGAAGGGCGGGCAGATTCAATTGCTGCGTCCGATAAAAAAAGAAAAAGCGATTTTGCTCGGACAAGACAAAAAAACGGTCGCGATAATAGCTCAGCCACTCGGTGATCGACCAGGCATCGGCTTCTTCCACTGCCTTTAGCGCAATTTTTTCAGCTAAAGCCGTTAGAATCGTTTCCTGCTCATAAATCACTGTAGGCGCTAGATACAATACTTTCGCGGTACACTCTATCAGTATACGCCCCCACTGCTCAAATGGCACATCCTGTTGATAGAATTTACGCATTTTTTTCCAAAATTCTTTTTTCTTTAGTTCCTGATAAAGCAGCGGGTCTGTCTGGCGCAGCTCTTTCAAAAAGCCCCGCCATAACGGCTGAAAATCAACCGTCCTTTCAAAGGTATACCAATGGCCTTGGTATTTGCCGAACACTTTCAAGGTTTCCAAATAGCCTAAGGTCATATTATCCAGCGAACGCTGGGCATCAAAAACCAAAAAGCTGCCTAAGGACCAAGGAGACCCCAACGAAAGCTGCGCGGTTTCTTCCGTCACAACCGTCCTTTTATTGATGCCAGGTCCTTGGACATCCACGGTGATACATTCCGTTGCCCCTTGCTGGACAGCGACATCGATGGGCAGGTTGTTGCGATAGCCGCCATCGATGTAATAAGCGTCGTTAATTTTTTGCGCCTGCATCGCTGGATAAAATGAAGCGGATGCCAACAACCAATGCAGATTTTCCTCTACTGCGGATGGATCAAAGGCATAAACCGTCTCCTTGAAATCGGGCAGACGAGTCGTACAGATCAGCAAGCGACAAGCAGTTTGGCTGAATTTTTCTTGATCAAAGGTCTTTTGCAAAAGCTTTGCCAACGGTTCGGTACTGGCACCGTTGCTTTTGACCGCTTCGCGGACCAGCGAATTGGCTTGATTCATCAAATCTCGCAATGTTTGGGCACGTACCGAAGCAAGCGGATAGTGCAATACTTGCTCGTTAGAGATATTTGCCCATAAATCGACGGCCGCTTCCACATCGTTCATTAAAATCAAGGCGCCATTCAAGGCACCGACGGAAGTTCCCGTGATCCATTCAAAGGTGATGCCCCGTTCTTGCAGCGCTTGCCAAACACCAATTTGATACGCCCCGTGAGCACCGCCACCGCCTAAAACCAGCGCCGTCTGATAAGCTAGCGCTCTTTGATACCCTTGAGGGACCACCTGATACCCTTGCTGGATAAACCACTCAGCCAAGGGGGTTCGATGAGGAAGTTGCCACGAGACAGCTGCTACAAAACGACTGCGGGCAAAGCTTTCTGTCACGGCTAGCAGTTGTTTCCAAGTAAAATCGGCGGCTGCTTCCACCAGCAGATTGGTGATAGTCAGTGTCTTTTGGTCAAAATCAAACTGCCCAGCAAGGTAAAAACGTCCGTAACGGCTGTCGATCTGCCAGCCCTGCTGAGCTATATCGGCTAGAAAGGCTCGTCGCGCTTTTGAATGCGACTCAAAAAAGGAAAAGACGAGTCGGCTTTCTTGAAATCCTGCCCTTTGTGCAAGAAAATCGATCGAAGTCAGTTTTTTCACTTTCATCAAGACGCCTCCTCAAGCAAAAAAGAATAGACGAATGACACGCCAGCTGCCGTACCACTCGAGCTATTCTTTTGATTAAAATGTTCGTTGTGCCATGTTGAATGCCGCCAGCATCTCATCCGTTGCTTCGTCGACAGGCGTTACAGATTCCAGATCACCTTGGATCACACGACGGGTGACACCGCCCATTTCCCCACAGGTGATCAGCGTGATCATTTTACGGTCTTCCACTTCGTCAAGCAAATAGACATCGGTCGGGTCGACCCGCACAGAAGAAGTCGCGGTATACGTGTAAATATTTTCCAGATCGGTCACATAGATAGCCGCTCCGATGGCGACATCATCCAATGGCGTAAACAAAAGCTCTGGCGATTGAGCGCGATGGCTGGCTAGTGCGTAATTGCCTTCCCCCATTTTTTGGGTGGGACTTAACGTACCAGCACCATACAGCAAGGCCTCGTTGGCCAAGCCTTTAAAAATCGGCAGATTGATCCCCACACTAGGAACCGCCACGCCGCCGATCACTGGCAAGGCTTTGTTGCTCAGCTGCGCCCGTAAGACTGCTTCTGAACTCGCCGGCTCCACGGCATCAAAATCAAAGGTCGCTTCCGCTTCCATATTTTTTTCCACATCACTGCGATCAATGGTGCCGACTGCGTAAGCTTCACCCGTTTGTTTAATAAAATAATTTTTGATTTGATTATTAAAAATCAATGCTAAACCAATCAATAACAGCAAAAGCAAAAAGAGATTGCTCAGCCAATTCGAAAGTCTGCGTTTCTTTTTTCTCATAGGTTTTCGTCTCCATTAGTTTCTTCTTTTATCATACCAAAATCCTCATAAAGACGCCAATTTTGGCCATTTTTTTTACGAAAAGACAAGATTTGCCTTTTTTTGTCGAAAAAGGGAACTTAAAAATTGTTTTTTCTGTTATTTTGTAATATAACTTTAAACGAAAAGATACAAGCAATTTTCAGCGCTTTGTTGTAGAATGAACTTAGTATATAGGAGGGATCGATCGGCATGTCTAACACGATTTACGTACATATTGATACAACCAGCAATGCCGTCTTGACCCGCGGGCTTGCCCCCCAAGATTTTAACAAGAGCATCGTCCATCAGCCCAAGAATTTGCTCTTGCTTGATCCTTCCAGTGATTTCGGCGAATTCGACGGTCATACGGGCTTAAAAGTGATACGCGGAATGGAAGACGTCCAACTGTTTTTTCAGCAGATCAACAAAGGTCGTGTTGCCGAAGAAATGAAGTGGATCGATTTTAATGATTACGAGATGGTCAAAGAATTGACGCCTTTAGAGATCTCCGAGTTGTTATATTTTGGCCACATGAAGACACACCTCCACTCCCCTTTCTTTTACAAACTGCAAAATAACTTTGTTTTCTTTGACTTAAAAGATGCACGTTCCCGCGTTTATTATCGCTATTTAGATGAATATTATCGGATCTTGGCGGATCGGATCACCCGCATCGTCTTAGAAAAAATCAATGATCGCCTCTCCTTTTTTAAAAAAGCAACACCGGTGGAAAAGCTCGATTTTAATTTGCTGAAAGAATTGCGGGGAATCATGCAAGAAGGCATCGTCTTTTGTCTAACACAAGAACAATTGATCGACAGAACCTATACGATCCCGATCTATCTGTCAGAAGATGCTGGCTTAAAAAACACGCTGGTCAATCAAAAAGAGCTGGATCAAATCGCTGTTTTACGCTATTCAGCCAGCAAAAAAAGCTGGTCGTTGGAAATCGACCAAGAAGATCTAGCGTTTGGCTTTATCGACAAAAAAATGTCTTGATGCTTCTCTTTCTCAAAGAGCATCAAGACATTTTTTGATGGTTCCATTTCTAAAACTAAGCTTTCGGGACAAATAATTTCGGGGCTGCCTTGACTAAGAGACCTAGGACGACCCCTACATAAACGATATTGATAATGACCGATGATCCATTAAAGATCAAGGAATACAGATACGGACTTTGTCCTGGCGGTGCGTACATTCCCCAGACAAAGACCCCAGCCCAATAATGCCAAAACCAACGGCTGATCACCGCCACGATGCCCCCTAAGACGACATACCACGTAACGGTTTTGCTGTTTTGACGGATCGCTTGCTGGATTTTATTAGCAAACAAGCCGCCCATCCCGCCAAAAGCAAAGGCAAAGGGGTATTCAAAGATAATCTGTGGAACGGTTATAAAGTTACGCATGGCGCTACCAATCAAAATATTCAGCAAGCCCCACATAAATCCAGCCGTCATTCCCGGCAGCACCCCGCGACGATACGAATACAAGACCAAGGGCACGAGACCTAGAGACAAGTCGATACTGGAATTGGCTGTCTGGATCGGGATATACGACAAGACGACCCCAATCGCAGCGATCATCGTTCCTTCCGTCCAGACCTGCAGCGACATTTTTCGTTTCAAAAAAAACTCCTCCTTTAGAATCATCACAATTCACAAAGGAGAAGTGTTGGACACTTCAACTCGTCACAATTCCTACGTTCGCATGATCGAAACAGGTACGAAGGGTTTAGAGTACTCTCATTCTCAGCCTTTGCAGACTCCCCTTTGTGATTAGATTCTATTTTATTTTTTGCTTGCATTTCGCAAGTCACTTTCAAGAATACCATAAATTGGTGAAAAGAAACATGACTGCGATCGTTTTTTCTAAAAACATCCTGAAACTCCTCAGAAAAAAACAGCCAATGAGCGACTAAAGACCGACCATTGGCTGTTGTTCTCATGCTTATGAGACACGATTAAATTGATAATTTTGATTCAAACAGTGGACTGACTGGTTTGTTCTCATGGATTCGTTTGATCGCTTCGCCCATCAAGGCACCGACACTGATCTCATCGATTTTTTTCGACTTGCGGTCTTCTGGCAAGTGAATCGAATCTGTCACAACTAGATGCTCAATGGCAGAATCTTCGATCCGTTCCAAGGCAGGTCCTGACAAGACAGGGTGGGTACATGAGGCGTAAACACTTTTAGCACCTGCTTGTTTCAACGCATTCGCAGCCAATGTGATGGTACCAGCAGTATCAATCATATCGTCGATCAAGACACAAGTTTTGCCTTCAACATGACCAATGATATTCATGACTTCTGCTACGTTGGCTTTCGGACGACGTTTGTCGATGATCGCGATTGGTGACTTAAGAAACTCAGCTAATTTACGGGCACGAGTCACGCCCCCGTGGTCTGGTGAAACGACGACGACGTCATCGCCTTGAATGCCTCTTTCCAAGAAGTAGTTGGCGATCAATGGTGCACCCATCAAGTGGTCAACTGGGATATCAAAGAACCCTTGAATCTGTGAGGCATGCAAATCCAGTGTAACCATGCGGTTCGCACCGGCTTTTTCGATCATGTTTGCTACAAGTTTTGCGGTGATTGGTTCTCTTGATCGCGCTTTGCGGTCTTGTCTTGCATAACCATAATAAGGCATTACTACATTGATCGTCTTCGCACTGGCGCGCTTCAAAGCATCGATCATGATCAGCAATTCCATTAAGTTATCGTTTACAGGGCTGCTGGTTGATTGAATCACGTAGACGTGGGCACCACGAATACTTTCTTCAATATTCACTTGGATTTCACCATCGCTAAATTGTTTGACTGAACACTTACCTAATTCAACACCTACTGCAGCTGCGATTTTTTCCGCCAAAGGACGATTTGAGTTCAGAGAAAAAATCTTCAATCTTGGATCAAAATAATGATTTGACATGAGAACCTCCACTTTCTTTGCGTTCATCTAGAAAAAAATGACTCCTTTTACTAGAATCTTCTTCCTAATAAATAGTAGTCATTTTTCCTTAAGAAATCAAGTCATTTCGCTATTTCTAATTTAGATAAGGCAACTTTTTCGCGTAATCCGCTTTATTTTCCTGACGGGCGCGGGCAATCGCCATACTGTGTTTAGGAATATCTTTGGTGATCGTTGAGCCAGCAGCGATCATCGTTTCCTCTTCGATGGTCAATGGCGCAACTAGATTGGAGCCAGAGCCGATAAAGCAATTGTCGCCGACAGTCGTTTTGAATTTGCTCTTGCCGTCATAATTAACAAAGACTACGCCGCAACCGACATTGATGTTTTTGCCTAAGGTCGCATCGCCAACATAAGACAAGTGTCCGACTTTGGTGCCTTCACCAATCGTCGCATTTTTGACCTCCACAAAGTTCCCGATATGGGCATGGGCCAAAATTTCCGCATGGGGACGAAGATGGGCATTGGGACCGACATCGGCGCCATCATGAATGATGCTCTCCTCGATCGTCGATGCCTTGATCGTCACTTGGTTGCCGATCTTGCTGTCTTCTATTTCAGAAGCTGCCGTAATGACACAGTCTTCTCCGATCGTCGTCTTCCCTTTGATGGTGACACCGGCTTCGATCAGAGTATCTGAGCCGATCACAACACCTTCGTCGATATAAGTCGTTGCCGGATCGATCAAGGTCACGCCATTTTGCATGTGCTGACGATTGATCCGCTGACGCATCAAGCGATTAGCTTCGGCTAAGGCGATGCGGTCATTGACTCCTAATGATTCATGAAAATCTTCGGTTTGATAAGCAGCGATGATTTTGCCGTCTTCCTTTAAGATCTCGATGATATCAGTCAAGTAGTACTCCCCTTGGGCATTGTCCGTATCTAATTTTGCCAAGGCGTCAAATAACAATTCATTATCGAAGCAATACGTCCCTGTATTGATTTCTTGGATCAGCGCTTCTTCGATCGACGCATCTTTTTGCTCAACGATTTTCTCCACGATACCGACACGATCCCGCACGATTCGGCCATAGCCTGTTGGGTCTGCCGCTTGCGCCGTTAAGATCGTCGCCGACGCATTTTTCCCTTGGTGGTAATCGAACAAGTTATTCAAGGTTTCCGTCGTCAATAACGGTGTATCCCCACTGATCACTAAGGTCGTCCCTTTTTTGCCTTTTAAAAACGATTCGGCTTGAACGACGGCATGGCCAGTACCCAATTGTTCGGCTTGTAAGGCATAGTTGGTGCGATCCCCCAGCTGCTCTTTGACCATTTCTGCCCCGTGACCGACGATCGTCACGATCTCTTCAGGATTTGTTTCCACCACTCGATTCATGATGTGCTCCACCATTGGTTTGCCACAAACAGGATGTAACACTTTATATAACTTCGATTTCATGCGCGTGCCTTTTCCAGCCGCTAAAATTATTGCAAAACGTGTGTCCACGTATTCCACTCCTATCAATCTGAACGATTTTTGTTCATTGAATTTCCTATAAACAGTTTAGCCCAAGTACTTGTAAATTTCAACGATTTAAGGAATCCCCACCTAGACCAATCAAAAAAAAGACTGGCGGCCGCCGTTTAAAAAACAGCTGCTTGCGCCAGTCTAAGAGCCACAAAAAATCAGGCTTTTTTCTCAAAGTAATTTCCCGGTACTACCGAGATCGTTTTGGTCTGGGTATCGACATCTTCAACATACAGCAGAGAACTGTAATCGCTGATGGCCCGCTTGCCTTTGAATTTCGTTTCGGCAAAAACCGTAATACCGACTAATTCGGCTTCAAATTCTTCAATCAAGCTCTTCATCCCATTGACCGTGCCGCCGCCTTTCATAAAGTCATCGACCACCAATACTCTAGAGCCGCGCTTTAAGCTGCGCTTGGATAATTCCATTTTTTCGATGCGCTCTGAAGAACCAGAGACATAATTGACACTCACGGTCGAGCCTTCAGTGATCTTGGAATCACGACGCACGATCACGAAGGGAACATTCAAGTAGTAAGAGACTGCTTGAGCGATCGGCACTCCTTTAGTAGCAACGGTCATCACCGCATCGATTTGTTCGCCTAAATATTTGGAAGCGATGATGCGGCCGACTTGGCGCAGCAATTCCGGTTCGCCTAATAAGTCAGATAGATAGACATAGCCGCCAGGCAACAAACGGTCTTGCTCAGACAAGCGTTCTGCCAGCCCTTCGACGTACGCATACGCTTCTTCTTCAGAAATTTCAGGCACAAAAAAAACACCGCCAGCAGCGCCTGGCACGGTATCAAGAATGCCTGTTCCTCGTTCTTTAAAGGTCTTTTTGATAATAGATAAATCTTCGCTAATCGATGATTTTGCAGAGGCATATCGTTTAGAAAAGAAGGACAATGAAATCAATTCATGGGGATGATTCAACAAGTAATGTGTCATATCGATCAGTCGTTCACTTCGACGTATTTTCACACCGGACAACTCCTTTAGTTTATTCGCCTTATTATAAGGCTTTTTCGGGATAAAAGCGAGCATTATCTAAAATATTGCTTATATTGTTCGGTTTTGATTAGAGTTTAAAAAAAAGAAACGAAAATTCTTCGTTTCTTTTTCATAAAGCCCTTTATTTTAGGCGTTGTTTTCGTTGGACGAGGATCACGATGCGTTTGATCAAATTGATCACTAAGAAAAGAGCGATAAAAACCAGCGTGATCGTCGCTCCCGGTGGTGTGTCCAAATAAAAGGAACTGGTCAAACCAGACATCATCCCAATCATGCCGATCACGACACTGATCAAAATCACGGCATTGAAGCTCTTGCCTAAACGCATACTGATGGCAGCTGGTAAAACCATGATCGCAGAGATCAACAATGCACCCGCAATCGGGATCATCATGGCGATTGCCACCCCCGTCAAGACATTAAAGAGCATCGACATCACTCGCACAGGCAAGCCATCGACATGAGCGGTATCTTCATCAAAGGTCAAAATGTACATGGGCCGTTTGAATAAGAAGAATAAAGCAAAAACGACTAAAAACAAAAAGCCTAAGATCCAGACTTGTTCTTGTGTGATCGTAACGATCGACCCAAACAAATACGATTGGATACTCGTTGCGGAGTTCCCCCCGCTAAGGTTCATCAAGACGAGGGCTAACGCTAAGCCGCCAGACATCAAAATGGCGATCGAGATCTCTGAATAACTGCGGTACAGTGTTCGCAAGTATTCCAAAATGATTGCGGCAATGACTACGATCAATAGCGTCGTCAAACTCGGATTTAGATTTAGAAAGAAGCCCAGTGCCACCCCTGCTAAAGAGACATGGGACAGCGTATCAGCCATCAATGACTGTCGCCGAATCACTAGAAAGACCCCCAGCATCGGTGCGATACCAGCAATAAAAATCGCCGCAAGAAAAGCTCTTCTCATGAATTCATATGAAAGCAACGCCATGGTGAATCCTCCTTCCGCACTAAACGGATCTGACGGTCCGCGTATTCTTTGATATCTTCGTGATCATGGGTGATCATCAAAATCGACTTGCCGTGGTCATGAGCATTGTGCCGTAGCAGTTCATAAAACAGATTGCGGGATTGTTCATCCATCCCCGTAGTCGGTTCATCTAAAATAAATAAATCAGGGTCCGTGGCAAAGACCCGTGCCAAGCTGATCCGCTGCTTTTGGCCACCGGACAACTCGCCGATCCGTTTATGACGCACGTCCCACATCCCGACGGCATCTAATGCACGGCGGACATGTTCATGGTCTCGTTTCGTCAAGCGCTTGAACCAGCGATCTCTTGGGTAGCGGCCCGATTGGACCAATTCCAAAACGGTGCTGGGGAACCCGACGTTAAAGGAAGCAATCTGCTGAGGAATGTAGCCGATGCTTAATTTTTCACCAGCAGCATTTTTGGTCGCCAAGGTGACTGCTCCTTTAGAAGGTTTCAACAAACCAAGGGTTGCTTTGATCAAAGTAGATTTTGCCGCCCCATTTTCGCCAGTCAAAATCACGAATTCGCCGTCTTCGACAAAGTAGGAAATGTCTTCCAAGACGGGCTCATCATCATAATAAAAGGTCAAATCTTTTACATCGATATAACGCACGCCGGCGCCTCCTTAGTGAATACTTTTTTGTAATGCTGCCAAATTGTCTTCCATTACAGACAGGTATGTTTCGCCGTTATCCATCTGCTCTTGCGTCAAGCTTTCTAATGGATTCAAGACCGCCAGCTCCACTCCTGTTTCAGACGCTAAGGTCTCAGCCACCTTCGATGACGCGTTTTCTTCAAAATAGATAACTTTGACTTGTTTTTCTTCTACATATTCTTTCAGCTCAGCCAACCGACTTGGCGTTGGTTCTTGATCGGGTGAAATGCCCGAAATCGATTCTTCGACTAAATCATACTGCCGTGCCAAATAGCCAAAGGCTGCGTGCTGCGTAACGAAGGTTCGTTGGGTCGCATCCTTTAACGCCGCTTGGTAGGCTTCATCTAGAGCAGAAAGCTTTTCGATATAGGCAGCTGCATTTTCCGTGAAAGTTGCCTTTTGCTCAGGAAACTTCGCAATCAAGTCATCGCGGATCGTTTCTACTTCTTGGATCGCTAAGACTGGGTCGGTCCAAACATGAGGATCGTACGTATGATCATGGCCTTCATGGGTGTCTTCGCTTTCGTGATCGTGCGCGTCATGATCCTCTTCCTCTGTGCCTTCCACCAACTGAATGTTTTTGGCCGCTTCGATCACGGCTGTTTGCTCAGGATCGACGGAATCCGTCAAACTAGCGACCCAAGTTTCTAGCTCAGGACTATTGTAGACAAAGGCATCTGCATCCATGATTTTGGTCATATCTTTGGCACTTGGCTCATAGTCATGGGGTTCGGTTCCTGCAGGGATCAACAAGGAGACCTCTGCTGCGTCGCCTACGACTTCTTTCGTAAATTCGTACATTGGATAAAACGTCGTGACGATCGACAGCTTCTCTGTGTCACTCGATTGGCTTGTCGCTTCTTGCTGCCCACAAGCGCCAAGAAGCACGCCCCCTAAAAGGAGTGCTGTAGTAAGTAAGATTTTTTTCATCGGGATTTCCCTTCCATTTGCTGGCTCTTCTTTTTATTTTAAAACGGAACAACTCCGTTTTGTTAGCAAAAGTTACTCTATCAAATGATTTCCGGTTCGTCAAGACAAATCGTACGTTTTACGATTTAAAACTTTTATTTCGAGATAAATCGGAAAACATAGGAGAAAACGTTCATTTGAAGCGGATTCTTCACTCAGGAACTTAGCCATATTTTACACCATTCGCCATGCGCCCCTGCTGTAACAGCTTGAAAAATTAGAGAGTATGTAGGATAATAACCTAAAAGCACTTGGAGGAAACGAAGATGAACGAATTTGTAACTGTGCCGCCAACTGTAAACAACAGCGACTTGTTGACTCGAATCGTCTTACCAGAAGATCCTGCATCGCAGCAAACCGAAGAAATCCGCAAAACGATCGACAAACCATTGTATGAAGAAGACAAAAAGAAAAAATCCGCAAAGAAGCAGCACCAAAAAGAATAGCCTTTGCTTTACGTTAAGAATCAGACCCCGACGCCTTATTTGCGTCGGGGTTTTTCTGTAGGGCAGCTTCTAAATTCTTCCTTCCCCACTTCAGCTGCCTTTTTCTTTACTATTGAACTGGTTTTTCATAGAAAAAAATGCAAAAAAACACAGGCACTTCCTGCCTGTGTCCTTGACTCATTCATTTCAATGTACGTACAAGATAAACCTCATCGCAGAATCCTTTTAAGGCATTATAGACCCGCTGTGCCCGCGAATATTTTTGACAAAGAGCAAAGACAGTCGGTCCGCTGCCGGTCATCAAGGCAACATCTGCGCCGTATTTCATCATGCGATCTTTGATCTGTTGGACGATCGGATACTTCGGGATCGTGATGGCTTCTAGGCTATTGCCCATGGCAGCGATCATTGCTGGATAATCTTCGGCTAAGACGGCGGCCGACAATGCTGCGATATCTGGATGGTGCAGTTGATCCAGCTCAACTTCTTGAAAGATTTTCCCCGTTGAAACACTCAGACGAGGTTTGACTAAGATGACCCAACATTGCGGCATCGGCCGCAGCGGCGTCACCAGCTCCCCTTTTCCTGCAATATGGGAAGTGGTCCCATACAGACAATAGGGAACATCAGTGCCAACTTCCATACCAATATCGATCAGCTCTGCCATGGAAAGGTCTAAATGCCAGAGGCGAACCATCCCCCGCAGCGCTGCCGCACAATCCGTACTGCCACCACCTAACCCAGCTGCCACCGGGATATTCTTGGTGATGCGGATACGGATGCCTTTTTTTATGCCGTAGCGTTTTTTTAAGATACTGGCGGCTTGATAGACATTATTGCGTTTGTCGATCGGCAAAAAGGCTTTGTTGGTTTCTATAATGATCTTATCTTCTGCTATCTCTTCCATTATCAGACGGTCGGCTAGATCAACACTAGACATCACCATTTCCAACTCATGGTAGCCGTCTGTTCTTTTCTCTAACACATCGAGACCGAGGTTGATCTTAGCTGGCGCTTTTTCAATAATCTCCATCTTCATTCATCCAATCATCTGATAGTTATTTAGTTCTATCATAGCAGATTCTTATAAGATAGTTGAGTGATTTCTCTTGTTTTTATGATTGTTGCCATTTTGGTTGCCCTTTGGCTTGGTTCCTCGTAAAATAGAAGTACCAACTCAATAGATAAAAGAAAGCGGGGGAACCACATGGCAAATTTGATTCCAAGAGATTTCGCAGGCGGCGAAGAACTATTAGGCAAATTAATGAACAGTTTTTGGCAAGAACGGCAAATGAATACGGACATTAAAGAGTACGAAGACAAGTATCTCGTTCAAGCAGATTTACCCGGCATCAAGAAAGAAAACATCCGCGTCAGTTACGTCAACAACACCCTGACGATTTCAGCGGCTCAAACAGAGACCACGGAAACCGAGGATGATTTCGGACATTATTTGCGCAAAGAACGCTCTAGCAGTGCCTATCAACGGACCTTCACCATCACAGACATTGATGACGAGTCCATTAAAGCAGTGTTTGAAGACGGCGTTTTGACCCTGACGTTACCAAAAGCCAGCTACAAAGATGCACCCGCAAAAAACATCCCGATCGAATAACCGAGATACCAAAAAGGCAGTCCCTTCAGAGAACGCTCTGAGAGGACTGCTTTTCTTATTTGCGTGCTTGTCGTCGATACGCCTGTCTTGAGGTCTGTGGTTCTTCTTCAGAAATCTCTTTTTTGACGTACAATTTCAAACTGTATGGTTCATGGTATTTCACATCATTTTTGATAAAATCACCGCCAGTGATAAATAAACCCACTGGCTCTAAAGGTTGTTTGCCTGTCCATTGGATCGTGCCGACTTTCGTCATCTCCGTGTAGCTAGTACCGATCTGCAATGCGTACTCATTTTCCCCTTGCTGTTTAACAAAATAGTAAGGATACAAGGTGTTTTTCGGGATCGTAAAGCCGTTGGATGACGGTTTGATCGCCAATTCTTCTTGAGCGATCAAGGTCTGCAAATGATTCGCCAATACCAGCTGATAGTCTTCTTCAAAATGGATCACCGCTTTTTCAGTCGTCAAACGATCAATGTCGGTGGTGCTGATGGTTTCTCCTTCAATATTGAAGACTTCGTCTGGTAAAACTTTGACAAAGGCCTGAGTGACATCGAACTTCATATTTTTGTTTAAGAAATAATAGAAGATATTCAGTACCCAGAAGTAGACTAAGACCAAAAAGCCGACCGTATAAAGGATCGCTTGAAAATAGTTTTGGTTCGCAAACATCCCGTAGACGATCCGCAAAATATACGCCGTTGGAATGATACTGAGGATGGTATAGGCACGGTTCAAATATTTAGGACTGATATCGAGATAGCCCAAAAATTTATGGATGCCGTTGATTAAATCTAAAATAAGCGTCATTTTCTCACCTACTCATTTCCTTGATTCTCATCCATGATCCCTTGTGGATCTGGCGTGGTCTCTTCACTTGAAGAAGGTGTTTCCTGATTGTTTTCCGATGGTGCTGGTGAAACATTGGCATCGCTTGATGGCGTCGTTTCTGCAGGCACCGAAGAAGACGGAGTCGTTGCTGGTGTTGCTGGTTCACTGCTGGATGACGGTGTTGTCTGCTGGTCATCGTTCGTCGGTTGTGAGTCCGTGCTAGCAGGTGTCTGATTTTGACTGTCTTCAGTCATCGAAGAGGGTGTGCTTTCACTTGGTGCTTGTTCGGTCGTTTCTGTCGTTTCCGTCGCACGACTTGGTTGGCGGTAGCTGCCTGAATTCACCACGCCGGTGGCAGTGGCAATGATCGTTGATATCGTTAAAAGTGCAATTGGTTTTAAAATAGGCGGGACTTTTCGCATGATTCTCATCCTTTTCTTACCCGATGTTGCCCATTGGCAACCTCGGTTCCTTCAGCCTCTTCTTACCTTTATAATCGTTTCTGACAAAAGGGTCAAGATTCCAGAGGCTTCTGTCGCAGGATTTAAAAAAATCTAAACATGTAACTGTTTTCACAAAAAACAACGACGGCAGTTGCCGCCGCTACACAAGGTATTCATAAAACTTTTCAAAGGTCAACCGCAACGTGCCATGGTAATCCCGTAAAAGGGTAGGCAAGGCGATCACTTCTTCATGTTGGATCGGGGCATCGATTTGGATCACCGCTTCTTCTTCATCCAGATAATAAGAACTAAACAGTTCATCATCAGCGACTTCTTCTAGCTGATTGGTCAGCTCCTCATAAAACTTTTCTACGATCGGTTCTGCCAACTCATCAAAGACCGGCTGCAAGGCTGCTTCTACAGCTGGAAACGGCTGCGCGAGTAATTGCTGTCCGCTGAGGGAATGGCAGGTATTCTCATAGGTCAAATAAAGCAGGTCGAAATAATCCTCTTCTTCCCCGATCGCTTCTAGCGTCAAAAGGGCTTTTTCTACCAATGAAACCAAGGCCGAGGATACCTCCTGATGCATCACCGCATCAACTTTTTCAAATAATTGCTGTTTCTCGATGACAAATCTTTCTTCCATAAAAGTGAATTCCGCTTTTTCAAAGCAAAGGGGGGTATCAGAGATAAATAGTTGGATCGTTGCCATGGCGTTGCCTTCTTTCTTTTTCAAGCTGCGGACAAACAGATGATTTGTCAACAGCGAAAATCTTCGTTAGCATAAATAATAGCAGGTGAACAAATTGTTCATCAAGTAATAAGGAGGAGATCGAATGAGTAAAGTTGCTGTTATTGTCACTGATCTAGTCGAAGATGTTGAGTTGACGTCACCAAAAGAAGCACTGGAAGCGGCTGGACACGAAGTAGTCGTTATTAGTAATGAAGGCGCCGAGACCGTCGAAGGCAAACAAGGTGGAACATTTACCGTCGATGCGACCATTGATACGATCGATCCTGCAAGTTTTGATGCTTTGTTGATCCCAGGCGGTTTCTCCCCTGACCAATTACGGACCGATGAGCGCTATGTGTCATTGACGAAAGACTTTTTGACATCTGATCGTCCCGTCTTTGCCATTTGCCACGGCCCACAACTGTTTATCCAAACAGGACTGACGAAAGATTTGACCTTGACGGCTTATGATTCTGTGCGACCAGATTTAGCCTACGCAGGGGCCACCGTCAAAGATGAGCCCGTCGTGATCGACGAAACCTATCGGTTGATCACCAGCCGAAACCCAGATGACCTAGATGCCTTCAATCAAGCCATTACCGAGGCATTGAACTAACCACGAATAAGACTTGGTTTCTTAGAGAAAAAAAGCCGCCAGTTGCAGCGTTCGATCCTTCGTATCGATCGAGCTGCAGCTGAGCGGTTTTTTCTTGCGTAGCTTTTCAGTTTTCAGTGAATGGCTCTTTCCCCGTTACTCGTCAGAGGGCAGCTCAAAACCATCGAAAGTCTCGCCATCATAGTAGCGCAATAATTCTTCCGTCGATAATAAGGAAGACGTCATTTCTTCCTGTGTCTCATTGGCCTCTCGAAGTTGGGCAAGGTAAGCCGCGTAGGCTTCTGCCAACTGCCGATAAACAGCTTGCCGCGAAGTTCCTTCTGCTTGGATCGTCGGCAATTCACGGATAAAGGCCCGATAGACGGGGCGGTTTTCCAGCCATTCGATCGGCAACTCAATTACTTGAAGCTGAGCTTCTTCAAACCATCGTTCCATCGCTCTCCCTCATTTCTTTTCTTATTATCGTCAAGTTAGCAACAAAGGTCAATCAGTGAGCAAAAAAATACAGAACAAGCGTTGAAAGAAATTGCCACATCCGCAAAAGCTCGCTTGTCGGGCTCGCTTTTACGGATGCGGCAATTTATCTGCTTGTTCTGTGTGTTACTCGTTTTTATGCGGCAACATACGCATATTTTTCAATGTTTTGTCGGATCGTTTCAATCATGTCTTCATCTTGTAAGCCAGTGATTTCTGCAATGACTTCCGGTAGTGATTTTTCATCCAAAAGTGCTTGCAACTGTTGGCTTTGCTCATCTTCAGGGTCTTTGTAGTTGAAGATCATGCCGATCGTTTCATAGAGATGATCTGGCTGCATGTTGCGTTTTTCTAACTCAAGGACTGGTCGGATAAAACGTTCTTCGGTCCCTAATTTGCGGACAGGTGTCCGTGCCACCCGAGTGATAGCATCGGAAATGTGTTTGTTTTTAAAGCGTTGGATGATTTTTTCGATATACCGTTCATGTTCTTCGGGATCAAAGGCCCACTTCTCAATTAAAAGCCGCCCAGTTTCTTCGAGAACGGATTTTAATTGGATCACCACTAAATGGTCCTGCATCGCTTCATCGATCGTCTGATAGCCTTGGAGGGCGCCCGTGTACGCTACCGTAGCATGACCCGTATTGACACTGAATAATTTCCGTTCAATATACGGTTCCAGGTCCGCCACATAATGGACCCCTTGCAGATGGATCGAGGATTTCATCCCTGATTCTTGGATCACCCATTCGCAAAAAGGTTCTACTTGAACGAATAAAGGATCTTCATGGTGCTGCAGCGGTACGATGCGGTCCACCGCTGCATCTGGAAAACCAACCGTCGCTTCTAACGCGGACCAATCCGCAACGTATTTTTGCACTTCGCTTTTTAAAAAGGTCGATCCGCCGATCATGTTCTCACAGGCGATCACATCAATGGCTGGCTTGTCTGGGTGTTGCTGACGTGCTTCTAAGCCTTTGGCGATCAGCTCAGCGATATGCGGCAAAATGTTGGGACCAATGGCGGTCGTAAGGATGTCTGCCTCGGCGATCGCTTGGATCACCGCTTCTGGTTCTTTGGCATTGTTCAATCCCGTCACATGCTCGATGTGGATCTGTTCTTGGGTCTCATCGGCTAATTCGATGGTATACCCTTGTCTTGCTTTTAAGGCGTCAATGATCGTTTCATTGACATCAATAAATGTGATTTCAAAGTTGTTGGCAGCCAATATCTCGCCGATAAAGCCGCGACCAATATTACCTGCACCAAAGTGAACTGCCTTCATGTCTTGTCTCCTCCTTAAATCCTTATGCTACGGTCAAACTTTGGGCGATTTCTTCTTTATCTAAGGCATCCGCCAATTCGACAACGTTATCGATATCGCTGCAAAAGAGGGCGATTTGTTGGACCAATTGCAGGTGATCTTCCCCTTTGCCCGCGATGCCGAAAAGGACGGTGACGATTTTTTCTTCGTCCGCGGTACCGAAATTCACGCCATCAGGTACTTGCACGATACAGATACCAGATTTTTTGACGTATTTTTTGGCTTCATCCGTGCCGTGAGGAATCGCAATAAAGTTCCCCATATAGACTGAGAGCATCTCGTCACGCTCAAGCATGGCTTCGACGTATTCTTTTTCCACACAGCCTGCCGCCAGCAATTTTTCGCCGCAGTAACGAATGGCTTCTTCTTTGGTCGCAAATTGTTTGTTCAATTCAATCATGTCTTTTTCTAATACTTGCATTCGGCTCATCCTTTCTTAATTCGCTGCTTTGATCGATGCTACGATCCGTTGATAGTTCGTCGTTCCCATCAAATTATTGACAGATAGGTGGATCGCTTCTGGCGCTGACGTTTGCGCTTGCGGCGTTAGGGCTTCTTTTGTGATCACCAGTGAAGAGGCGTTGGCATGGAGATCATTGATATGGCTTTTTCTGATTGGCATCGTCAGAGCTTCTTTGGCTAAAAGATCTTGGAAAACTTTCTGTGCCATCGTTGCCGAACCTTTGCGATCATCGTGGGCCAAAATGATTTCACTGACTTGCTTAAGGTCATTGGCGGAAGGAACATCTATCTGGTTGCCTGCTTCAGACTTTTTTGCTGTCTCCCCCGCTGTCTTAGTCCCTGACAATGTGGCTACGATTTCATCGTACCGTGGAGAGTTCAGGAAATTTTCAACCGCGACAAAGGTCGCATTTGGCGCTTTTTGTTTGGCACGTTCTTGCAATTCTTCTTGAGTGACGATCAGCGTATTGGCATCGTCCGTCAAATTGTTGATGGCGGAATTAGAAACATTTTGTGGAAGACCCGCTTCTTTGACTTTTTTCCGTAAGATCGATGCCCCCATAGCACTGGAGCCCATGCCTGCATCACATGCGAAGATGATACGATTGATGCCAGTCATTGGTTGAGCCGCCAAGCCTTTTGAGCTGAGTTTTGCTGCTTGCGTTTGTTGTACTTTTTCTTCAAAATTATCCACCGTATCCTTCGCATCCGCTTTCAAGATCGCGGCAGCGACGATAAAGGACACGCCTGCTCCTACGGCAATTCCGGCTAAGACAGAAACGACACTCATCACTGAGTTGAATGGCGTCATTGCTAAGATCGCAATGATCGAACCTGGTGAAGCAGGTGCCCGTAAGCCTGCACCTAGCAATTGGAAGGTAAAGCTTCCTGATACACCGCCGGCAATCACTGCTAAGAACATCAATGGTTTCATCATGACGTATGGGAAGTAGATCTCATGGATCCCACCGATAAAGTGAATGATGATCGCTCCAGGTGCCGAAGATTTCGCTGCTCCTTTTCCGAAGAAAGTGAAGGCTAGCAAGACTCCTAAACCAGGTCCAGGATTGGCTTCTAATAAGTAAAGGATCGATTTCCCAAATTCGCTGACCTGCTCAGTGCCTAGTGGTGTCAAAATTCCATGGTTGATAGCATTGTTTAAGAATAAGATTTTTGCTGGTTCAATAAAGATATTGGCTAATGGAATCAAGTGGGCATTGACGATTACTTCGACCCCTGCTGCCATTGCTTCTGTCAAGGTGTTCACAACTGGCCCGATTGCTACAAAGCCCAGTAATGCTAAGGCAAAACCGATCAAACCTGATGAAAAGTTGTTGACCAACATTTCAAAGCCAGCGCGAACTTTGTCTTGGAAGATCTCGTCAAATTTCTTGATGACCCAACCGCCTAAAGGACCCATGATCATCGCACCCAATAGCATTGGGATATCCGTTCCGACGATGACCCCCATCGTTGCGATCGCCCCAACCACGGCTCCGCGGTCACCAGCAATCACTTTCCCGCCAGTATACCCGATCAAGATTGGGATCAAATACGTTAGCATTGGACCGACCATCGTTGCAAAGGCTTCATTTGGTAAATACCCATCTGGAATAAATAATGCCGTTAATACACCCCATGCAATCAATGCGCCGATATTTGGCATCACCATACTCGACAACGTACTGCCTAATTTTTGAACTTTTGCTTTTACTGATGATTTGGCTGCTTTTTGTGTCTGTTCCATTTTTTTCTCTCCTCTCGTCTGCTTACACCCTTATTGTAGGCGCTTCCCAAAACGGTCGAAAGTCGTACTTTGGCACAAAAAACTGTGCCAAAACTTGTAGCCAAACAGACTGAACAAAAAAACACGAGTAGCCCCTACACTCGCTTATTTTTGTTATGTTTCACGTGAAGCATTTTTTTGGATTTTGCCAAAACGCAAAAAAAAAAAGTGTACCCGCTCCTTCTACACAAGGTAGAAAGAGCGAGCACACGGAGGCAGCTCATTCACTCATTTCGTTCGCTTCTCTTGTTACAAGCCCGTCTGCTGCTGACCGCTTATTCTTCTGCCAGCAAAATCTGTTGGATCTCTTCAACCGATTCGGCATCACTCAGCGCCCGAACATTTTGCATATCGGAACAAAAAAAGGCGATTTCTTGCAAAACAGCTAATTGCTGCTCTTTTAGGACGACTACGAAAAGGATCGTAGCGATTTTGGGTTGTTCCTTCGTGCCGAAGTCGACGCCATCCGGCACTTGGATCAAAAAGAGCCCTTCTTCCTTGATCCATTGCTGGGCTTCTTCTTCCCCATGGGGCAGTGCAACAAAGTTACCGATGTAAACACCTGTTTTTTGATGACGCCGCAAAAGGCTTTTGACATAAGGTAAAGAGACGATCTCCTGGTTGACTAAGTACTCGCCAATTTTTGTCAGAGCCTCTGTGGCATCGGTAAAGTGTTGATCCAACAAAATCCGCTCCTGTGGAATATACATCGCTGATCCCTCCTATTGTTTTACTTCTTCAATCAAGAGCGAAGAGAGTAACTGATAAATAATCGAATCATTGCCGGAATTAAAAATCTCCGTATTTAGATCATTCATAATGATCGAACCACTGATCTTCCCTAACATCTGAGAGCTTGTTTCATTGATAGGATAGGGCGCCAGCATGACTAATAAACGGGTAACAGCGATTTCTTTTTTATCCATCGCTAGAAGTGGCAGCGGCTGTTTCAAATCGAAAATACGAAAAACAGGTTGCAGGATCGCCGAACTCGCCGCGTGAAACAAGGCAAAGTGGGTGTCAGGAATGCCCACTGGCGCTTGGAAGTAGCGCCTTAAGAGACGATCAACAACTTTCTCACGATCCAAAACAACATGTGTATCAAAAGACGTCAGCACCAGCTGCAACGTTTCTTCCAAGTCCGCTGGGTTATCAATCGCCTGCACTTGAAACAGCGCCAATAGCTGGTTAATAGCTTCGATAAAAGCCAAGACCGCTTCATAGGATTCCTCTTTGACTAAAGCAGAGGGCGCTTTTTTGGCGGAACGTTTTTTCTGACTAATGGCTTGGAAGGCCTTCTTCAACTCTTGAATATCTTCTTCCAGCAGGATCGGTGAAACGAGTTTGTACTCTCCTTGATACCCTGGCAGCAATGAAGTCGAGATCACCAAGTCATAGGTCTCCTCGATATTTTCCCGTTTGACATCCCCCACTCGAAAGAAGGTGATTTGATTGATAAAGGGAAAATGTTTCCGCAGCTGCATCTCTAACAAACTGATGGAGGCTAATCCGCTAGGAGAGATTCCTGCAATATTGACTTCTAACACTTTCGGATTTTTTTCCAACGAATTGGCAAAATGTAGGACCATATAGGCGATTTCTTCTTCCGAGAACTGCTGCTGCGGAAAGACCTGCGGCAGATGATTACGAATCCCGCTGGCGATTTCGACATACTGGTTCATGATTTTTTCTAGGATAGGGTTGTTCAAATGATCTTCTTCTAAAATAGCCCGCGTCATTACTCCTGAGATATGGGTCAGCAGCATTTTATACAAGTTCGTGTCTTCATAAAACGCCACTTCTGTTTGCTCACTGACCAATTCGATCAAGCGTTTTACACGATAAGCCAAGTCGGTATCAAAATTGTCATCAAAAAAATCACGGTCAAAGGAATTGGCAAAATCACCTAGTAACACGGCAAAAAAGACGATTTCGTTGATGGAATAAAGCAGTTTCGTCTTTTCGGCGATCTGAGCAAAAATCTTTTTCGCCACCTTCAGCAAGTCTTTGTTGATCTGACTCGGGTACGTCTCTTCTTCCACCGTATAGCCCAAAGCTACCCGATCCATGGCTAGCGCCAGCATCAAGACGATAAAGGCTAATTTGCGGTCACTAAGTTCCTTGAACTGCGGCTCGATGGTTTCCCGAATCAGCCGCTGGGCTAGCAATAGATGGTCGCGGGACAGAAATTGAAAAATAAACGGGGCTTCATCATCGGTTTCCAGTAAATGGAAAAATTGGTATTCATTGATCTCCATCACTAGTGTATTGGCTGTGATCAACCGCCGATACTTTTCGGAGCCTTCGATCTCATACCCTTGATTGCGCACGATCCTTAACGGCAGCCGTGCGAGACTCTCTTCAAGCTGTTTGATGTCTGAAAAAAACGTCGTATTGCTGATTTGGTAACGCTCCAAGAAAAAATGACTGGATACAGACTTCGTGGCGGTAGTCAGTTGCAACAAAATACGGTGTTGCCGCTCACTAGCCGCGAATTCTTGATCGGTATCTGCCATAATGGCTTCTTGCAATTGGCGAATACTCGTTTCTGATGCAAAAATTTGGAAATGACCACGACCGACCTTCTCTAAGGTAGCTCCTACTGTTTCCAGGGATTTTTCTAGATTAGCCAGTTCACGGTACACCGTTCGTTTACTGACTTTTAAGACTTGCATCATGCGATCTAAAGAAACCGGACCGGTACTATTCATCAATTCCGTTAATAAAAGTGTTTCACGATTGGTCAAAAACATAGTCGACTCCTTCTGTCAGTAACTGACGATACGCATCTGTCGTCAATAAATCATCCACCACCAGTAAAGGAACATCTGGGATCGAGCACTTTTCTGCAAGTTCTTTCGGGAGGATATAGATTGCCGTAGGATCAAGAGCTTGTCCTTCATATGCCATTTTTTTGATGGTCAAAGGAAGCGCTTGTTGGCGGGCCATTTTTCTTAGTATCTCCACTGCCATCGTTTGTGAACCGCGTTTTTTTCCAGTATACAAAAAGATGATCGTTGAAAACCCTAGCGAACTTGCTGCCTCGGTTTGTAGCGATTTTTGCGGATCCTGTTCTCTTCTTTGTAATTCTTGGATCAGCGGGGTATACTCATCTGCCGCCAAAAAATTATCTAACACATAATGCTGTGCGTGAGGTGTCTGCTTTTGGGCAATAGCTGCTAATTCCCGTTGGGTGATCACTAACAGCTTGGGATCATCCGTCACACGATAAATCGACTGATAGCGGACAGGAAACGTTAGCTGGGCTTCTTCTAACTCTTTCTTTAGTATGCTGGCACCGATTGCACTGGACCCCATCCCTGCGTCACAAGCCACGACGATCTCCGTCACTTTCTTCATTTTCGGCATCTTACGCTCCTCATTTTCTGTATTGGTCTTCCGTTTTAATAGCACACTAGCAATTGCAAACGATACGACCGTACTGACGACAATCCCAGCTAAGACACCTAGGATCATAGAAGCCGGTGTATTGAGCAAAATCGCCAAAATCGAGCCCGGGGACGCCGGTGCTCTCAAGCCTACTCCTAAAAATTGGAAGATCAGTGTACCGCTGAAACCACCAACGATCGGACCGAGCAACACCCAAGGATCGAGCAGAACAAACGGGAAATACACTTCATGAATCCCGCCAATGGCCTGCACAAAAATGGATGCTGCGGCATTCGTTCGGTTTCGCTTTGAACCAAAGAAAAGATACGCCGCTAAGACCCCTAATCCCGGACCGGGGTTGGCCTCGATCAAAAATAAAACCGACTGACCGTTAACTGCCGCGGCTTCGATTCCTAGCGGCGTAAATAGTCCATGGTTGACAATATTATTAAAAAACAAAACTTTCAATGGTTCTACAATGATATGAATAAAGGGCAAGACATTTTGCCGAACGAAATAATCCACGAGCTGATAGCTGCCGAGACTGAACCAATTAAAAAGCGGCGCCAATAGGAAATAACTACCTAAAAAAAGGAGTCCGCCAAGCGCACCTGCAATAAAATTGCGCACCAGCATCTCATAGCCACTTTTGACCTTACTCACGAACGAATCACTGCGATACAACAGCCAGCCTGCCAGTGGACCCAGTAGCATCGCCCCAAAGACTTGGGGAATATCCGTTGCGAGAATAGCCCCTAAGACCGCCACTGCTCCTACGACCCCACCTCGCTCAGGTGCCAACATTTGCCCACCTGTATAAGCAATCATGAGGGGCAGCAACACAGTCAAGACCCCTTGTTCCATTTGCTGGATCACTTGTTGATCGACTGAAAACAAAGGCAGCAGGAATGAAATCAGCATCCATGCAATAAAAATACTTAGATTCGGCATCATCATGCGAGAAAGATAATTCGTATAAAACTTAACCGTTATCATTTTTTCTCTGGAAGACGAGGTCTTGTTCATTTTATCCGCTTCCTTTCTCTTTTCTATTATAAGATGTTCTGGCAAGACTGAAAACAAAAAAAGCATACGTTTTTTAAAACAGAAATCAAAAAAAGCTGACGTAAAACGCCAGCTTTTGAAATAGCTTCAATTGATTTAGTTTACGCGCACCGCGAAATCTGGTGAGTAATAAGAGTAACTGCTGACAGAAACATTTTGACCAGGTGTTGGTGCATGAACGTATTGTCCGTTACCCATAGCGATCGCCACGTGGTGTGTGCTTCCGCGGCTACCCCAGAATAACAAATCACCGGCTTTTGCTTCGTTGATCGAAATTACCGTACCGGAAAATTCTTGTGCGTACGTTACCCGTGGTAATGAGATCCCAACTTTAGCAAATACATATTGTGTAAAGCCAGAACAGTCAAAGCCGTCTGGTGTCGTACCACCCCAAACATAAGGAGTACCAATGTATTTCATTGCTTCTGCTACGATTGCTGAACCATTGACCGTTTGTGCGGGTGCAGGAGTACTGCTTGAACCGTTGCTGCTATTATTTGATCCTTGGTTGTTATTGCTATTGTTATTATTGGCAGGTGTCGATGGTGTCGTATTTGCTGAACCGCTGCCTTGTGATGAACTGCCTTGCGTAGTATCAGTCGTCGTACTAGAATTTGTTGTGGCGCTTGATGTCGTTGAATTCGACGTTGAAGATTCGCTTGGTGCTGCTTCCTGAGTAGCTGCTTCAGCTGCTGCCGCTTCTTGAGCCGCTGCTTCTTGTGCTGCTTGTTCACGAGCTGCTGCTGCCGCCGCTTCTTCCGCAGCGATGCGAGCTTGTTCTGCTTCGTATTCTTCTTTTTGTTTTTCTAAATCAGCTTTTTCATCTTCTTTAGATGCTTGTTGAACAGCCAATTCCGCTTGCAAAACATTCAAATCGGCTTGTTTGGCTTGTAGATCCCCTAATTGTGTTTCTAATTCAAATTGGTTCGCTGCGATCTCTGCCAATTTATCGTCGTTTTCCGCTTTTTTCGCTTCAACTGCTTCTTGGTCTGCTTTTTGTTGATCCACAAGATCTTTGTTAGCATTGACGATCGTCGTCATTGCTTGCACACGGCCAATAGCATCTGTTAAAGAGTCAGCTTCTAATACTGCATCAATAAAGTTCGTGCTTTGTCCATTGACTTGAACATCACGAGCTTGTTTTTGGATCGCTTCTTCACGCTTTTCGATTCTGACTTTCAAATCGGCAATTTCTTGCTTCAACTTTTCAGAATCCGCACGCAAATCCCCTTGTTGTTGCAACAAAGTTTGGGCTTTTTCATTGATTGCAGTCACGTCGCTTTCAAGTGCTGCTACTTGTGACTGGATGCTCGCTTGCTGGTTTTGCAAGTCAGAGATCTCTTGATTTTTTTCTTCAATTTTATTGTCAAAATCTGATGCAAAGACAAGTGTCGGTGCTGCTGCAGAAGTAAGAACAATTGAACTTACTAACAATAAAGATAAAATTCGCTTTTTCACTCTTCATTCCTCCGGCTGTTGCTTCCCCTAATATGGTTTTTTTATGTATAAATGCTTAAGAATACCTAAAGTCCTTCACGATAGTGTGATTGTAACACAGCCGTATGTCAGAGAGATAAAAGGAATATTACAAAAACATTTCAATCGCTGTTATTTTTATACAGTCAAACGCAAAAAAAATGAAGCTATTCGTCTTTGAATAGCTTCATGAATGGAATGACTAAAAGGATAAACAAAAGGATGTTCAATAAAAGCGTTGGTGCTAGAAAGCGGGAAACAAAGAATGACGTGCTAACTGATGCGATCTTAAACAGCAATTGAACCCCCAATGTCACAACTTCTAAGCTTGTAACAAAGATGATCATTCCGAAAAACATGGTAAATACATTTTGATAAAGCGTATTTTTCAAAATATACATGATCCATACGATCAAGGGAAACGCCACCGTGTAGATGCCGATCACACCGACATAATACACGTCATAGAGACAGCCGATCACCAGCGCCGTGGTGATCAAAAAGTTTTTCGGCAAATACTTTGCGCCACATAAAAGGGCGATCAATAAAAGATGCGCACTGGCGATATAATTGTCTTGGGTCCATTTTTCCAAAAAACGCGTCAGTTGTCCATCTGCCAACATCATCAAAAAGAAGACGCCCGCTGCCAGGTATTTGATGTAGTCATGCTTTTTCATGGCTATTCCTCACCTGCCAAGCGTTTGATAATCGTTACTGCTTGAATATCATACATTTGGGCATACGGTTTTACAAATACTTGGGTATCAAGACCAAACTCATCTTTGGTGGTACGGATCACTGTTCCGATCGCTAAGTCGGCGGGCGAGTTTCCTCCTAATCCAGAGGTCTGCACGACATCGCCTTCCTTCAGCTCATTGTCCCCCGTCAATTGGGTAATGACTAAGGAACGTTCTTTTTGATCGTAACTACTTAGGATCCCAAAGTTTGACCCATCTTCGCCGCTGATCCGAACCGGATAATGGTTGGAATTCTGGTTTTCAGAAGTCAAAAGTTCAATTTTAGAAGAAGCTGCATTGACCTCTATCACACGACCAATCAAGCCTTTTTGCGACATGACCGCCATGTTGACCTCAACGCCGTCTCTTGAGCCTCGATCCACGATCAGCATATCTTGCCAAGTATCAGGTGACCGATTGATGACATTGGCGGAGATCCGTTCATAATTCGTCAAGGTCGCATTCAGCTCTAGCTCTTCTTTCAAGGCATCGATTTCTCTTTGCGCATTGTCCTTCGCTTGTTCCAATTCATCAAAACTGTCCAATTTCTCTTTTAAACGTTCATTTTCTTCATACGTCACAAACAAGTTTTTGACTGAATTCGCACCATTTTCGATCCAACGAAAAGGCGCCGTAATCACTTTATCGATAAAGCCAACGGAGTCATTGACCGTTGATTGCACAACATTGGTGGAGTTTCCCGCAGCTCTGCGGGCGATCGTCACGCTTAATACGGTGACAACTAAAATCACAATAATCAATGTGATGATAATATTTTTATTAGGATTAAACTTTTTCACAAAGACACCTCAAATAATTCCAAACT
The DNA here is from genome assembly GCF_050542975.1 of Enterococcus sp. DIV1368d. NCBI lineage: Bacteria > Bacillati > Bacillota > Bacilli > Lactobacillales > Enterococcaceae > Enterococcus > Enterococcus sp. DIV1368d. The sequence continues at coordinate 3,544,437 of NZ_CP172939.1, forward strand.
GTAGTTCCAATTTTACCATTAATACCCTGCAAACAAAAGCTAAGTTGACCGTCTTAATGTTTTTTTTGTAATTAAGTTTCTGAAATTTTCAACAAAAAAAAGAGACGTTTCGTCTCTTAATCACAACTTTGAATGACTGCTATCATCCCGCTGCTAAAGGAAAAACCTGCTGTTTGTGTCAGAAATTCATTGCTGGCATAAGAAGTTGGGTACGGCACTTGGACATTTTCTAATAAATACTTGCTACCTATCAACGTCAAATCTGTTACCGGCGTCAAACAGCAATACGCCAAATACTGCATCTCGGGTTCTTTTTCTAATTGATAGGTGCCTGGTAAAAAGAACTGAACGACATTTTGACGATCTAAAAAACGCAGATTTGGGGCAAATGGACGAAACCGATCTTCTAAAGGCAGCCATAGATTGGCTAAAAGATGGTCGAGACGTCCTCCTGTTGCACCAATCAAGTCGATTTGCGCTTTTGGATAGCGACGCAACGTCTCCACCAATGCCAATTGGGTATCTGTATCATCTTTTTCAGCAGGAGCTTGGATCACTGTGTTGACTTGTTGTTTGACTGCTTGCAGTTCGCCTGCGGTCAAAGAGTCGAAATCACCAATCGCTAGATCGACTGGCCGTTGGTGCTGAAGCAAAAACAATGCCCCGCGATCAATCCCAATGTATTTGTCATAGGTCATCAGCGGTGGCCAATTTTCAGGGCGCCCCCCTGCTGCTAACAAAATCTTCATTTATTGCAAAGCTTCTTTCAAGGCTCTGATTTGTGCTGCAGGTTCATCGGCATCGTAAATATAGCTTCCTGCTACGAAGACATTTGCACCTGCTTCCAGGCAACGTTTGGCTGTCTCAGGAACGATCCCGCCATCTACCTCGATATCATAATGGTAGCCTTTTTCTTCTTTTAAAGCAGCCAGTACCGCAATTTTTTCTAGTGATTCTTCAATAAAGGATTGCCCACCAAACCCTGGATTGACCGTCATGACTAACACTTGATCACACATGGATAAAACATGTTCAATGGCTGATACTGGTGTGCCTGGGTTGATGACGATTTCTGCTTTGACATTTTCTGCCACGATCATTTGGATCGCACGATGGATATGAGGTGTTGCTTCCGCGTGGATCCCAATGATATCTGCCCCAGCTTCTGCGAAGGCATGGATATACTTTTCTGGTTCGGTGATCATTAGGTGAACATCCAACGGCAGTTTGGTAACTGGGCGAATCGCTTTAACGATGTTTGGGCCTAAGGTAATATTAGGGACGAAATGACCGTCCATCACGTCTACGTGAATATAATCTGCGCCATGGCGCTCTACCAGCTCAATGTCTCTTTGAAGATTTGCAAAATCGGCACTTAAAATAGATGGTGCTAGTTTTATCATGCTTTTCCCTCACTTTTTCTTCTTTTTATAAACCGGACGTCGGTTTTCAATCTCTTCTAAAAATTGCACGTAATTCTTATAACGAGTCTCGGCAATCTCATCTGCTGCAACCCCCTGCTTAACTGCACAATCAGGTTCATTAAGGTGCCTACATTCCCTAAAACGACAGTTGGCAGCTACCGCTAAAAAGTCAGGAAATAGTTTGGGTAACTCCACCGCTTCGATTTCCAAAAAGTCGATCGAACTAAATCCTGGTGTATCGGCAACCAATCCATCACAAATCGGCAAGAGCTCCACATGACGGGTCGTATGTTTCCCCCGCCCGAGAGATTCTGAGATCACTCCTGTTTCCAATGCCAATTCTGGGACGATCCGATTCAGCAATGTCGACTTTCCAGCACCGGATTGCCCCATAAAGACGGTGATCCGCTCAGGAAAGTACCGTTGAAGTTCCAATAGATCTTCGCCTTCTGCTTTTGACGTGATCACGTGGTAGCCAATTGCTTGATAGGTCTCCTCAATTGCTTTCATTGCGGCAAGATCTTTCACAAGATCCGCTTTTGTCAAAAAGATGATCGGTTCGATCCCCTCATACTCTAACGTCACTAAAAAGCGGTCCAATAGGTTATAGGAGAAGTTCGGCTCAACTAGACTTGTCACGACCACCCCTTGATCCACATTTGCGACTGGCGGTCGAACTAGCTCATTTTTTCGCGGCAAGATCTCTAAAAGATAACCGTCTGTTTGATTGCTGCTTTCAAAGATCACTTCATCCCCCACCAAAGGAGTGATTTTTCGATTCCGAAAATTTCCTCGAGCGCGGGTTTGAAAGATTTCATCTTCTGATGCCACATAATAAAATCCGCTTAGCGCTTTGATGATTTTTCCCTTCAAACAATTTCCTCCTCGTTTTTTACTATTGTATCATATTTTCAGGGCTTCTCACTGGCTGAAAACACAAAAAAAGCCTGAAGCGAATGCTTCAGGCATCAAAAAATCGGGAAGACAGGATTCGAACCTGCGACCCCTTGGTCCCAAACCAAGTGCTCTACCAAGCTGAGCTACTTCCCGATAATAAAAATGAAACAAATAAAAAGACTACGCGCCCAAGAGGAGTCGAACCCCTAACCTTTTGATCCGTAGTCAAACACTCTATCCAATTGAGCTATGGGCGCATATTATGAAATGCCGAGGACCGGAATCGAACCGGTACGGTGATCACTCACCGCAGGATTTTAAGTCCTGTGCGTCTGCCAGTTCCGCCACCCCGGCTGAAAATTGCTAAGGCAAAGCGGAAAACGGGGTTCGAACCCGCGACCCCCACCTTGGCAAGGTGGTGCTCTACCACTGAGCTATTTCCGCATATTCCTGATGCCGGCTAAAGGACTTGAACCCTCGACCCTCTGATTACAAATCAGATGCTCTACCAACTGAGCTAAGCCGGCAATGAAGTGCGGGTGAAGGGACTTGAACCCCCACGCCCGAAGGCGCTAGATCCTAAATCTAGTGCGTCTGCCAATTCCGCCACACCCGCATAGGTTATTACTATGAGTCGTACAGGGCTCGAACCTGTGACCCTCTGATTAAAAGTCAGATGCTCTACCAACTGAGCTAACGACTCATATGGGGGTTAACGGGATCGAACCGCTGACCCTCTGCTT
>NZ_CP172939.1:3550000-3583732 GCF_050542975.1 Enterococcus sp. DIV1368d
CGGCTCCGTCTCTTCAACTTAACCTCGCATGCTATCGTAACTCGCCGGTTCATTCTACAAAAGGCACGCTATCACCCATTAACGGGCTCTAACTTGTTGTAGGCACACGGTTTCAGGATCTATTTCACTCCCCTTCCGGGGTGCTTTTCACCTTTCCCTCACGGTACTGGTTCACTATCGGTCACTAGGGAGTATTTAGCCTTGGGAGATGGTCCTCCCGGATTCCGACGGAATTCCTCGTGTTCCGCCGTACTCAGGATCCTCCTAGGTGTTATCCAAATTTCGCCTACGGGGTTTTTACCCTCTTTGACATACTTTTCCAAGTATTTCGACTATCTGAATAGACTACCATATCGGAGTCCTACAACCCCAACAAGCAAGCTTGTTGGTTTGGGCTTTTCCCGTTTCGCTCGCCGCTACTCAGGGAATCGAATTTTCTTTCTCTTCCTGCAGGTACTTAGATGTTTCAGTTCTCTGCGTCTACCTCGACTGCGCTATGTATTCACGCAGACGTAACATCCTATAAAAGATGCTGGGTTCCCCCATTCGGAAATCTCTGGATCATAGCTTACTTACAGCTCCCCAAAGCATATCGGTGTTAGTCCCGTCCTTCATCGGCTCCTAGTGCCAAGGCATCCACCGTGCGCCCTTATTCACTTAACCTTTGACCTTACGGTCGGTTTTGAGTACTTCTTCTAGCGATAGAAGGTTGCTCAAGAAAATAAGCGTTGAACTTATTAAAAAACTCTTTTAACATTTCAACTCGGTGTGTGTTACTTGTTTTGATTATTTCTTCGATATCCAGTTTTCAATGAACAAATTTTGTTTGAGAGTAAACCTCTCAAAACTGAACAAAGGCAAACGATGTGTAGTCTTCCGAAATATTCCTTAGAAAGGAGGTGATCCAGCCGCACCTTCCGATACGGCTACCTTGTTACGACTTCACCCCAATCATCTATCCCACCTTAGGCGGCTGGCTCCAAAAGGTTACCTCACCGACTTCGGGTGTTACAAACTCTCGTGGTGTGACGGGCGGTGTGTACAAGGCCCGGGAACGTATTCACCGCGGCGTGCTGATCCGCGATTACTAGCGATTCCGGCTTCATGTAGGCGAGTTGCAGCCTACAATCCGAACTGAGAGAAGCTTTAAGAGATTAGCTTAGCCTCGCGACTTCGCAACTCGTTGTACTTCCCATTGTAGCACGTGTGTAGCCCAGGTCATAAGGGGCATGATGATTTGACGTCATCCCCACCTTCCTCCGGTTTGTCACCGGCAGTCTCGCTAGAGTGCCCAACTAAATGATGGCAACTAACAATAAGGGTTGCGCTCGTTGCGGGACTTAACCCAACATCTCACGACACGAGCTGACGACAACCATGCACCACCTGTCACTTTGCCCCCGAAGGGGAAGCTCTATCTCTAGAGTGGTCAAAGGATGTCAAGACCTGGTAAGGTTCTTCGCGTTGCTTCGAATTAAACCACATGCTCCACCGCTTGTGCGGGCCCCCGTCAATTCCTTTGAGTTTCAACCTTGCGGTCGTACTCCCCAGGCGGAGTGCTTAATGCGTTTGCTGCAGCACTGAAGGGCGGAAACCCTCCAACACTTAGCACTCATCGTTTACGGCGTGGACTACCAGGGTATCTAATCCTGTTCGCTCCCCACGCTTTCGAGCCTCAGCGTCAGTTACAGACCAGAGAGCCGCCTTCGCCACTGGTGTTCCTCCATATATCTACGCATTTCACCGCTACACATGGAATTCCACTCTCCTCTTCTGCACTCAAGTCTCCCAGTTTCCAATGACCCTCCCCGGTTGAGCCGGGGGCTTTCACATCAGACTTAAGAAACCGCCTGCGCTCGCTTTACGCCCAATAAATCCGGACAACGCTTGCCACCTACGTATTACCGCGGCTGCTGGCACGTAGTTAGCCGTGGCTTTCTGGTTAGATACCGTCAAGGGATGAACATTTTACTCTCATCCTTGTTCTTCTCTAACAACAGAGTTTTACGATCCGAAAACCTTCTTCACTCACGCGGCGTTGCTCGGTCAGACTTTCGTCCATTGCCGAAGATTCCCTACTGCTGCCTCCCGTAGGAGTCTGGGCCGTGTCTCAGTCCCAGTGTGGCCGATCACCCTCTCAGGTCGGCTATGCATCGTTGCCTTGGTGAGCCGTTACCTCACCAACTAGCTAATGCACCGCGGGTCCATCCATCAGTGACGCAAAAGCGCCTTTCAACTTTCTTCCATGCGGAAAATAGTGTTATACGGTATTAGCACCTGTTTCCAAGTGTTATCCCCTTCTGATGGGCAGGTTACCCACGTGTTACTCACCCGTTCGCCACTCTTTTTCTTTCGGTGGAGCAAGCTCCGGTGAAAGAAAAAGCGTTCGACTTGCATGTATTAGGCACGCCGCCAGCGTTCGTCCTGAGCCAGGATCAAACTCTCATAATGATTTGTTTGAATGACCATACGGTCATTAAGCTCATAAAAATTAACTTTGCTAGCTATTGCTTGCATGTATTTGTTCCAATAAATTGAAACGTCCTACACATTGGTTCGTTTGCTTGCTTTGTTCAGTTTTCAAAGGTCTACCGCGCTGTGTTAGCAACTTTTATATCATATCAGAGTGACATTTGATTGTCAACTCTTTGTTAAAAAGTTTTTTTCGCTCGTTGTTTTTCAACTTCGTAGCGGCTGTCTCAGCGACTTAATTAGAATAACAAATGATTTGTTATTTGTCAACAACTTTTTTTAATTAATTTTGTTGATGTATCAACATTGATTAACTGTTTTAAAATTGCGACTTCGTTATAATATCATCTGTCGAGCTGTGCGTCAACTACTTTTTTCAATTCTTTTTAGGAATTCATTTAGTCATTTGGCACATGTAATAATATACCAAGACTTGTGCTATTCGTCAACCATAAAATGATTGATAGACCAACGTTTCTAGTTACTCCGTTTCCAAAGATGATTCATGATTTTTAGTCCGTGATTTCCGCCTTTTTTAAGGACTTTTTCCGTTATTATTAGACTATCGTTCGTCTTTTTCCTTTTTGTGTTTTCTTAATTCCTATCATTCTTATAAATTTAAGTATGATTTTATCTATTTTGTGGAATATTTGCTAAAATGGAGAAAAGAATATTGTTCCTAGGAGGACCCAGTATGAAAATACTTGTAGCAGATGATGACAAAGAGATCGTAGAACTATTAAGCATTTACTTACACAATGAAGGCTATGAATCGGTCAAAGCATATGATGGAAAAGAAGCACTGACCAAGATCCGCACCACTTCTGATATCGAGCTATTGATCTTAGATATCATGATGCCTGAAATGGACGGCATGCAAGTCGTCAAAGAATTGAGAAAAGAATCCCAAATCCCCATTATTATGTTGACCGCTAAAACAACCGATATGGATAAGATTCGTGGATTGGTCGCCGGTGCTGATGATTATGTCACCAAACCTTTCAATCCATTAGAAGTCATGGCTCGGGTAAAATCGTTATTGAGAAGAACCAAGATGCAGGCTGCTTCAAATCAACCAGAGATTCTGGAAGTAAGCTCCCTTATCATCAACCGCGATTCCCATGAAGTAAAAACGGTGGATGGCAATGAGATCCAATTGACCGCATTAGAATTTGGCATCCTCTACTTACTAGCATCGCATCCGAACCGTGTCTTTAGCGCCGATGAGATTTTTGAACGAGTTTGGAAACAAGAAAGTGTCGTTTCTGCCAAAACAGTGATGGTCCATGTCAGTCACTTACGAGATAAGATCGAAGAAGCCACGGATGGTGAAAAAGTCATCCAAACAGTATGGGGGGTCGGCTACAAAATAGATGCGAAGTAAACCAACTGAAAAAAAGCGCAACACACCAATCGAAAAAAAGAAACGAATCACGTTGACCTCAAAGGAAATCAGTGAGTTATTTGCCGAAGGAATTGTAACGATTGTTCTTTTACTTCTATTAAATGTCGCTATTTTGGTCATCTTGACCTCAATACGAGAAAACTCACCGGTTTTAGTCGAAGCGATCTATGAATCAAAGAATGCGTTCACGGCTGCCTTCAACACAGATATCTTCCGCAGTGGTCGTAACTTCATTCTACCGATGTTCTTCCTATTAGATGTGATCGTCTTATATTGGCGTTTGATTCGACGTTACCATCAAATGCAGCTACGCCACATTATCAGCGAGCTGCACTTTATCGCAGAAGGCAACTACGATCATCGCATCCCCTTCGAGTTACGGGGCGATTTAAGCCGGATCGTTTCTAATATCAACGGCTTAGTCGACAGTACGGTGGCGGCGATCGAAGATGAACGGCGGATCGAGCAATCCAAAGATGAGCTGATCACCAATGTCAGTCATGACATTCGAACACCATTGACTTCGATCATCGGCTATTTAGGTCTAATTGAAGACCGACAATACCATTCAGAAGAAGAATTGTTGAAATATACTCATACGGCGTATGTCAAAGCCAAACAAATGAAGTCCCTCGTCGATGATTTGTTTGAATACACGAAAGTGCGTCAGCCTAGCGTGCCCATTAATGTGATGGAATTCGATATGGCCCAGCTAGTTGAACAATTGGCGGCGGACTTTGAATTAGAAGCTAGCCGAAAAGGCATCAAGATCGAAACCTACACCCGTCCAGAGCATATCGAAATGGATGGCGATACCGAAAAACTGGTGCGAGTTTTCAATAATTTGCTGTCAAATGCCTTGAAATACGGCAAAGGCGCCGATAAGATCCGCATGGAAGTCGAGAAAGTCGGGACCGAAGCGATCTTAACCGTCAAAAACAATGGACAAATGATTCCTAAGCAAGCCCTTGATTCTCTATTCGACCGTTTCTACCGAGTGGAAGAATCCCGCTCTCAAGAAACAGGAGGAACTGGCTTAGGTCTAGCGATCGCTCAAAGCATCGTCGCCTTACATGGCGGCTATATCTATGCCAAATCAACGCCAGAATGGACGTCCTTTATTATTCATCTCCCGTTGAAGCGCAACAATTTGTCCAACACACAAACCTATGGTTGACGCCCCAACATTTTTTGGGTATGCTAAAGAAAATAATCAAGGCACAGAACCTAGTATATTTTTTTCATCTAGTAAAGAGAGCTGATGGTTGGTGAAAATCAGTGTTGGAAAAAATAGAATCCAGTTCTTTAACGTGTATTTTTCGAAAGAAAAATCGTTGGCTCACGATACGAGCAGCAAGGGCAGCGCAAGCTGAACTTGGGTGGCACCGCGAATGGTCATTTCGTCCCAAGCAACACGGGATCGGAATGGCCTTTTTTCTATGGAAAAATCAAAGGAGGATGTATCACTATGTTAGATGTAAAAATGATTCGCCAAAATTTTGCTGAAGTACAAAGCAAACTCGCAACACGAGGCGTGCAAAAAGAAGTATTGGACCGCTTTTTAACGCTTGACGAACGTCGCAGAGAACTCTTAGTCCAAACGGAAGAACGCAAGAAATTGCGCAACGATGTTTCTGGTGAGATCGCTGCCTTGAAACGGGCAAAAGAAGACGCGGCAGATAAAATTGCCCAAATGAAAGAAGTCGGCAGCCAAATCAAGCAATTGGATGAAGAGATTGCTCAAATTGATGAAGACATCAAAGAGATCGCCACGACATTGCCGAATTTGCCAAATGATTCTGTTCCAGTGGGCAAGGATGAAGACGACAATGTAGAAATCCGCCGCTGGGCAGAACCAAAAGCCTTTGCCTTTGAACCAAAACCGCATTGGGAGATCGCTGAAGAGTTGGGGATCCTCGACTTTGAGCGGGGCGCCAAAGTTTCTGGCAGCCGCTTTGTTTACTACAAAGGCTTAGGTGCTCGTTTGGAACGTGCCTTATACAACTTCATGCTGGATCAGCATGTCTATGAGCATGGCTATACCGAGATGATCACCCCTTATATCGTCAATAGCCAAGCAATGTTTGGCACGGGGCAATTTCCAAAGTTCAAAGAAGATGTTTTCCAATTGGCAGACACGGATTTGACTTTGATTCCAACTGCTGAAGTACCTTTGACCAATTACTATCAAGGGGAGATCTTAGAACAAGAACAGCTCCCTGCCTACTTCACTGCCTTGAGCCCATCATTTCGTTCAGAAGCTGGCAGCGCTGGTCGTGATACTCGCGGCTTGATTCGTCTGCACCAATTCAATAAAGTTGAAATGGTGAAATTCAGTGATGCTGACCATTCTTATGAAGAATTAGAAAAGATGACGGCTAATGCCGAAGATATTTTGCAAAAACTCAACTTACCTTACCGAGTGCTTAGCTTGTGTACAGGAGATATGGGCTTTTCTGCGGCGAAGACCTATGATTTAGAGGTATGGATCCCTGCTCAGGAAATGTACCGTGAGATCAGCTCTTGCTCAAACTGTGAAGATTTCCAAGCACGCCGTGCCATGATCCGTTACCGCGATCAAGAGGGCAAGATTCACTACATGCATACACTAAATGGCTCTGGTCTGGCTGTCGGTCGGACGGTAGCCGCAGTGCTTGAAAATTATCAAAACGAAGACGGCAGTGTAACGGTACCAGAAGTTCTGGTTCCTTACATGGGCGGACTGACAAAAATCGAAAAAGCCTAAGCCTTAGTACCCTTAATTGCACCCCCTTCGTAACAGTCACTCCACGTGATCTGTTACGAAGGGGTTTTCTAGTTCACCTAATAGATAGTGGTTGCAAAAGACCCCCTAATGCCCTTGATCATTTCTTGCAAGAGAAACAACGCAACAAGGTTGTAATTTTTAAATGAATAATTAGAAAAATCCCTTCATCTTTTTAAGTCTCTATCAGAAACCGGGCATGATCGTTGAAAGTACCTGTGACTTATGGTAACGTGGGCATAATTTAGGATGGAATGAAGGGAGCTTCACCAATGCCCGAACGAAAGACCTATGCCCGTCGGAGTGACTTGCACAAGAAACCAAACAATAATCAAAAACGAACAGCGTCAGCTGAAGAAAGACCGAAAGGACCACCCTCGAGAAAGAAGCCGTATCGAAAAGCAATTTTTTCCTTATTCGCCTTATTATTGATCGTTTTGATCGCGACGGCTGGCTCAGTCCTTTACACGTTACACCAGCAAGAAGTCGCAGCCCAAGAAAAATATGAGGCGGCTGCGGAGAAATTACTGGCATCAATCCAAGCAGAACAAAGTCAAAATGGGTTAAAAACAACGCCTGAAGTGCTCTCCAAAGGCGCAACCAAAGAATTGATCTACCGCCCGCAAGACCTTGATACGTTTCCCATCAAAGATATCAAAGAACGGTTGACACAAGCCGCTGATCACTTGCGTAAAAAACAAACGAATAAAGAAGTCGTCACCGTTGCCCGCATCCAAGCACAAGCAGCGGCTTCAAAGGTGTCTACTTATTCATTGAAAGCCGACAGCTATGTGTGGAATCGAGAAACCGGACGTTTTGAAGATGCGGACAGCCTAACGGATGCACCGATCTTCGTATCAGAGAAGACGCAAACCGAATTGTCTTTGAAAGAACTGGTTCCTGATGAAGGCAGCTTATTAGGTATTCAACAAGTCATTCAGCAGAAACTGCTGGATCAAGCCAAAGAACCCGCCAAAATCATCGACGCCGTCTTGGCCATGGAGCGGATCACCTTCGATTCGAAATTTACTTACGATCCAGAGAAGCTGACCATCGAATTGCCAAAAAATCAGACGGGAGCGACGGAAATCACCCTGTCTTACAGCGAGATCGCCCCATTCATTGATCCTGATCTCGTGGCTGCTGACCAACTCAACAATGCCTTGCCAAGTTTAGACCCCAATAAAAAATACGTGGCATTGACCTTTGATGATGGACCCAACAGTACCTCCACCATGGATCTGTTGAACATCTTACAAGAAAATGACGTTAAAGCGACCTTCTTTATGCTGGGACAAATGGTAGAGCAATATCCGCAAGCTGCTAAAAAAGTCCAAGAAGCTGGACACGAGATCGCCAGTCATTCTTACTCTCATCCGCAGCTGAATACTCTTTCAGCGGAAGATTTGCAGGCAGAAGTCACAAAAACCAACAAAGCCATTTATAATGCGACGGGTTTACTACCTAGAAATTTACGGCCCCCTTATGGCGCTATCGACAAACAAAGCGCACAAACCATTGGCATGCCGATCATTCAATGGGACATCGATTCTCAAGACTGGAAATTGAAGGATCCGAAGAAGATCAATGCCTTGGTGCAACAAAATGTCTTTAATGGTGCCATGATCTTGATCCATGATATTCACCCGAAATCTGTGAAAGCCGTACCGGGAGTCATTAAAATGCTCAAAAACGAAGGCTACGAATTCGTGACTGTCGATCAATTATTAGAAGCACGGCAAAAACCATTGCATCAATACTTTGGGATGAACGACGAGCGCCTCGTTGACTAAATAAAAAAAGGAACGCAGCAAATTGTCTCTTGCTGCGTTCCTTTTTGGTTATTGGATCGTTCCCTCTTTTTTTAGCCCTTCTTATCCTCATATACATTGGTCACAAAAATTTGGATCAACAGTTCAGCGACAGCTTTTGGCGGCATCGTTGAGAAATCTTTGAGCCAGCGTTCGATCAACCCGATAGACCCGCAGACAAAAAAGCTAAGACACAGTTCCAATTCTTCCTCGGAAGCATCTTGAAAGTATTGGGCAAACCGTTTCAAGGTCTCCGGTTTGATCTCTGACAATAAAAGATTCAGCAAATGGCTGTTGTTCAACAAAATCAAATGGGTCGTACTAGGATTCTCATACAAAATCGTCAACAGCTTTTCCAACCAAAGATCCAATGACAAATTTTCCTGCTGCAAGTTCGATGCGATCTGCTCAACAAGCTCCCCTTCGATTTCCTCCAACAACGCGGCCGTATCCTTATAATATTTATAAAATGTTCCTCGGTTGATATCGGCTCGTTCCGCAATCTCTTTGATCGTGATTTTGCGGTACTCTTTTTCCAACAATAACTCCTGAAAGGCGCGTCGGATCACTTTTTTCGAGTAGATCGTTCGACGATTCCCCACAGTCCCCACCATATCGTTTCCCCTTTTCTCTGTACATTTGATCAATATTTGTCTATTTAATGACAAATAGGTAAGCATTGAGGATTGCTCTTACTTTTCTTTCTTAGTATACTAACACCATGTGATTAAATCAACACGTGTTTAAAAAATGGAGGCTTTATTAATGAGTTATGTTGAAGTAAAGAATGAATATAAACGCTATCAGATGGGCGAAACCACCATCACTGCCAACAACGATCTTTCCTTTGCCATTGAAGAAGGCGAATTAGTGGTGATCCTTGGCCCCAGTGGTGCAGGAAAATCGACCGTTTTGAATATTTTAGGCGGGATGGATTCGCCAGATGAAGGACAAATCATTATCGACAATGTCGATATCGCGAAGTTTAACGACAAACAGCTGACGGAATACCGCCGCAAAGACGTCGGGTTCGTCTTCCAGTTTTATAATTTGGTGCCGAACCTGACAGCGAAAGAAAACATTGAATTGGCAACAGAAGTCTCACCGAATGCACTCGATCCTGATGAAGTCTTAGCACAAGTAGGGTTAGAAAACCGTAAAAACAACTTTCCTTCGCAGCTCTCTGGTGGGGAACAGCAGCGGGTATCGATCGCTCGGGCGTTAGCCAAAAACCCGAAATTGCTATTATGCGATGAACCAACCGGTGCGCTGGATTTTGAAACAGGCAAACAAGTGTTGAAGCTTTTGCAAAACGCCAGTCGGAAAAACGGCAATACGGTGTTGATCATTACCCATAACAGCGCCATTGCCCCGATCGCCGATCGGGTGATCCATATCAACGATGCCACTGTCCGTTCCATTGAAGAGAATCCTCATCCAATCTCGATCGATGAAATCGTTTGGTAGGAGGATCTGATGAAAAATAAAACTTATCTTAAAGCAAGTTTGCGGGAGATTCGCCAATCAAAAGGTCGCTTTATCGCAATCACCTTGATCATTTTTTTAGGAACGTTTCTCTTTGTCGGTGTCAAAGCGACGGGACCGATCCTGAACCATTCCGCGAGTGAATATGTTAACGGTCAGCATTTAGCAGATCTGCAAGTCACTTCCACGCTGGGATTGACGGAGGACGACATTGATGCGGCGGAAAAAAGCGGTGCTCACACAGAAGCCGCCTATCAATTTTATTACGCTGCCAATTCAGATGAAGTCGTGCACGTGACCTCTTATGATCCCTCACAGGAACTCAACCAGCTACTGGTGAAGGACGGCCGACTGCCAGAAAAAGCCGATGAAATCGTGCTGGACACCGAAGCAAAAAATTATGGCTGGCAAATAGGGGATACTTTTACGATCGATGATGCCGATAATCTGTCGGACAAAGACTATACGATCGTTGGGTTCGCCACCTCTCCCATTTATATCAGTGCTGCCGAACGTGGCTATGCGAATGTCGGCAGCGGTGTCGTGACGTATTTTGCTTATGTACCGGAAGAACAGTTCAAGATGGAGGTCAAATCGATCCTTTATCTCGCCTTTGATGATGTCGCAGGCCTTGAAACATACTCCGATGCGTACACCGACAAGATGGCAGCCCATCAAGAAACGATTGAGGAACTGTTTGCGGATCGCCCTAAAGAACGCTTAGCAGAAATTCAGCAAGATGCTTTTGATGAATTAGCGCCTGCAGAAAAAGAAGTCCGCGATGGACAAAAACAGTTAGCTGAGGGACAAGCCCAACTGGATCAGGCCAAAGCGGAACTAGAACAACAGCAAGCCGCCCTGGCACAGCTGCCGCCCGTACAACAAGCAGCCCTCGAAGGCCAATTGACCGCTGGGGAAGAAGAGTTGACTCGGCAGCAAACCCAATTAGAGGAACAGCAACAAGAACTAACCGATGCCCAACAAACACTGGCAGAAAAACGTACAGAGATCGAAGACTTGGCAGAACCTACGTATCTTTACAACCAACGCAAAGACAACCCCGGTTTCCAAGAATATGGTGGGCTGTCTGATCGTATCGCAGCGATCGCCAATGTGTTCCCTGTCTTCTTTTTCTTTATCGCTGCGTTGATCACCTTTACGACACTGACGCGGATGGTAGAAGAAAACCGCAAAGAGATCGGTACCTTAAAAGCGATGGGCTATGGCAAAGTCGAGATCTCCCTTAAATATTTGATTTATGCCCTCCTGTCTTCGGCCATTGGCATTATCAGTGGTGCCGTATTAGGGACGGAACTGTTGCCGCGTTTGATTTATTTTCTATCCAGCGAACGGTATCTTTTAGACGGGATTCGCGTCTATTATGTCTGGTCGCCAATTATTTTGGCCGCGATCGCCTTTTTACTGGCGACGCTTGGTGCCTGTCTCTTTGTTTTGATCAAAGAATTGCGGGAAAAACCTGCCCAGCTACTGCAAGTTCGGGCGCCAAAACCTGGGAAACGGATTTTATTAGAGGCCATTACGCCCTTATGGTCACGTTTAAGCTTCAATCAAAAAGTCAGCTTCCGTAACATCTTCCGCTACAAATCGCGAATGATCATGGCAATCATTGGCATCGCCGGCTGTACGGGACTGATGGTGGCAGGCGTTGGTTTGAAAGATTCCTTAAGTGCTGTGACTGCGAAACAATTTGGGCCCATTACGGATTATCAAGCCGTCGTGACCTTAAATGATGCGAAGGAAGAAACCGTTGCTGCCGCTGAAACGGTTTTAACAGACGATCCTCTTGTGACCCATTCGATGCTAGTCTACAATGAAACGATCGAGATTCGACCAGCTAACCAAGGAAAACAAAGTTTGACCTTGATGGTTCCGGCAGATCAAGAAGCTTTTACCGACTATGTCCATTTGAAAACGACGGAAGGGCAGAAGCTGCCATTAACAGAAGGCGCCGTACTGACTATGAAATACGCAGAATTGTATGATCTGCAGGTTGGGGATACATTGACCTTCTATACTAGCGATCAAGAAGCTTTTGAAGTACCTATCAGCGGCATCGCAGAAAACTATTTAGGCAATTCTCTGTATCTGTCACCGACTCTTTACGAAGAAATCACCGACAGTGCCTTTGAACCGAATGCGTTCTTAGTCAAAAGCAAGACGATGACGAAAAAACAAGAGGAAGCTTTATCAACAGCCTTGTTAGATACCGACAAAGTCAAAAACACGACGTTCCTTTCCACTCAGATCAAAATGCAGGATGATTCGATGGGCAACTTGAACTCCATTGTCTTGATCTTAGTTGTACTATCAGGGGCATTAGCCTTTGTCGTCTTGTATAACTTGACCAACATCAATGTTTCCGAGCGGATTCGCGAGCTTTCTACTATTAAAGTATTAGGGTTTTACAATAAAGAAGTCACCATGTACATCGTACGGGAAAATATCGTCTTTACGTTATTTGGGATTCTCGCTGGCTACGTGGTAGGTTACTTCTTGACTGACTTTATTTTGATCCAAGCTTCGATGGAAAACATGGTCTTTCCATTAGTGATCAATTGGCCGGCTTATGCTTTAGCCGGCGGCATGACGATTCTCTTTACGATCATCGTGATGTACGTCACCCATGTAAAACTGACTCATGTCAACATGATCGATGCGTTGAAATCAAACGAATAAGCTGCTGCTAAAGCGATTTGCTGATCATCCAGCAGTGATTTTAAAGAAAAGGACGCCACTCTTGCCTAGATAGCTGAGAGTGACGTCCTTTTTTGAACAAATAATCCCCCCTGTCCACTTTTGAACAGAGGGGGCGTTGGTTTTCACGTGAAACATTTTATGATTTTACGGAGTAGTTTGGTGCTTCTTTCGTGATTTGAACATCGTGGGGATGTGATTCTTTTAGTCCGTTGCCGCTCATTTGGATGAATTGTGCTTCATCACGTAATTGCTGTAGATTGCCAGCACCGACATAACCCATCCCTGATTTCAAGCCGCCGATCATTTGGAAGATGATATCAGAAACGCTGCCTTTATAAGCGACACGCCCTTCGATGCCTTCTGGAACCAATTTGTTGGCTTCGTTTACGCCACCTTGGAAGTAACGGTCGCTGGAGCCTTTTTCCATTGCCCCCAGTGAACCCATTCCGCGGTACGTTTTGAAGCGACGGCCTTGGTAGATTTCAAATTCACCTGGTGATTCATCGGTTCCTGCCAACATGCTACCTAGCATTACGGCATGTCCGCCAGCTGCTAAAGCTTTGACGATATCCCCAGAGTATTTGATCCCACCATCGGCAATGATTGCTTTGCCGTATTGACGTGCCACAGAGGCTGCATCATAGATCGCGGTCAATTGAGGAACTCCGACACCGGCTACCACCCGAGTAGTACAGATCGAACCTGGACCGATCCCGACTTTTACGACATCGACACCAGCATCATACAATGCTTTCGTGCCTTCTGCAGTGGCAACATTTCCCGCAATCAATGTCGCTTCTGGGAAATGTGCACGAATTTCAGAGATTTTGCGTAAAACACCCGCACTGTGTCCGTGGGCAGTATCAATGACGATCGCGTCAACGCCTGCATCCAATAATGCTTGTGCTCGCTCAAAGGTATCGCTGGTAACGCCGACTGCCGCTGCCACTAATAGGCGTCCATGCGTGTCTTTGGCTGCATTCGGGAATTCGATCACTTTTTCAATATCTTTGATAGTGATCAAACCGCTTAAGATCCCTGCTTCATCAACGATCGGTAATTTTTCGATCTTGTGTTGTTGTAAGATTTTTTCAGCGTCTTTCAACGACGTACCGACAGGTGCTGTGATCAATTGGTCTTTGGTCATCACATCATTGATCGGCATCGTATAATCCGTGACAAAACGCATGTCGCGGTTCGTGATGATACCGACTAATTTGCGGTTTTCCATCGTTTCTACGACCGGTACCCCGCTAATGCGATACTTGCTCATCAAATGTTCTGCATCAGCAACTAAGTGACTTGGTGTTAAGAAAAACGGATCGATGATCACGCCGCTTTCAGAACGTTTTACTTTGCGCACTTCATCTGCTTGCGCGGCGATACTCATGTTTTTGTGAATCACGCCAAGTCCGCCTTGACGCGCCATTGAGATCGCCATTTTACTATCAGTTACGGTATCCATACTGGCACTTATGATTGGAATATTTAGTGTAATATTCGGGGCAAGCTGCACTTTCATATCCACGTCATTTGGCAAGACGTGACTTTCTGCCGGAATCAATAAGACATCATCAAACGTTAACCCTTTTTTTACAAATTTGGTTTCCCAGTTGGACATTTTTGTAACCACTCCTTAAAGTTTTTAGGTATTTTAAAAAAAATAGCAAAGATTTTTTCATAAGTCAACCATTCGGAAAGCTTTCTTAATAATCCTCTTCAAACCTTTGGTCAAATCTCATAATTCGCCATTTTTTCTAAAAAAACACGCTGATCGTGCGGTCTTTTTTAACAAAAGAAGGCGCACGATCAACGTGTAGCCATCAGCCTCTAGGAACAGACAGACTGCTGATGATATTGTATTTGCGTTTCAAGTAGTACTTCGCTGCTAATGCCACTGCCCCGATCAAGGCTTCGATCACAGGGTCCACTTGTGGATTCAATGGTGGTTGGATCATCGCAGAAAGCGAGATCACAACGATCCATAGCATGAAGGCTGCGACTAAAATCAAAATGATCTTCCACATCTTCGGCCGTTTGCTCTTATCGGCACCTGGGCGTTCATATTGATACATGTATTTGTACATCAAGTAGAAGACCCAACCAGCAAGCATCGCCATCAAGAAGAGGGTCAATAAGCCATAAGGTTGTGCTTGTCCTCTAGTAAAGATCCCCATAACCCCTAACATCAAGCCAAAGATCCCTAAAATCAGCAAGGTGTTATCCAACCACATCAAGAAGGGGCCGGATTCTTTTTGCTCAACGGGTTTGTTGATGATGGCTTCGGTGCGTTCAGACACTGTACCAAATAATTGGCGGGCTGTTTTGCCGCCTTTTTGTTCTTTGACTAAGACCGGCAGCATCTCATGCAAGGCAATCGTTTTTTCTTCTTCAGAAAGGTTGGCTGCCTCTAGCGATTTTTTTAAATCAAATATATATTGTTGGTTTCGTTTTGTTAATTGTTGTTCTAATTCACGATTTTCGGAAACATAATTTCGCAGAGTTTCTGGTTCCATGAATTGATTCTCCCTTCTGCGTTTTCTTCACAATGGACATTTTACCACAAATTCACTGGGAAGAAAGCCCTTTATACGTTAAAACGGAACAACATCACGTCGCCATCTTGCACGACATAATCTTTTCCTTCCAAACGTACCCGACCGGCTTCTTTGGCCGCTTGCATCGTGCCGTATTGGTTCAGATCTTCAAAGGAAACAGTTTCCGCACGAATAAAGCCGCGCTCAAAGTCCGTATGGATGATCCCCGCTGCTTGCGGTGCTTTGATGCCTTTACGGAACGTCCACGCACGCACTTCTTGTTCACCAGCGGTAAAGTACGTTGCTAGACCAAGTAAATCATAGGCAGCACGAATCAATTGATCCAACCCTGATTCTTCAATTCCTAATGCTTCTAAAAACTCTGCTTTGTCTTCTTCTTCCAGCTCAGCGATCTCTTCTTCGGCACGAGCACTGATGACGATCACTTCCGCATTTTCGCTCGCTGCAAATTCCTTCACTTTGTTGACATAGTCATTGGTTTCATAGTCTGCCACGTCTTCTTCTGCTACGTTGGCAACGTATAAGACTGGTTTGGTCGTTAGTAAAAACAAACTTTTGACGATGCGCTGTTCTTCATCTGTAAATTCGATCGAACGAGCTGAGATCCCTTCTTCTAGGACCGGTTTGATTTTATCAAGAACGGCCAATTCCGCAACCGCATCTTTGTCTTTGGTTTTGGCAATTTTTGCGACCCGAGTATAGCGCTTGTTGACGGATTCTAAATCCGCTAAAACCAACTCCAAGTTGATGGTGTCGATATCAGCTAATGGGTCCACGCGGCCTTCCACGTGGGTGATGTTGTCGTCGTCGAAACAACGAACGACATGACAGATCGCATCCACTTGGCGGATATGGCTCAAAAATTGGTTCCCTAATCCTTCCCCTTTGCTGGCACCGCGGACGATTCCAGCAATATCCGTAAATTCAAAGGTGGTTGGGACTGTCTTTTTAGGACGGACTAATTCTGTTAAACGCTGTAAGCGCCAATCTGGCACTTCCACCATTCCTACATTCGGATCGATCGTCGCAAACGGATAGTTTGCGGCTTCTGCTCCTGCTTTGGTTATTGCATTAAATAAAGTAGATTTGCCCACATTTGGCAATCCAACGATTCCGGCAGTTAACGCCATGCTTCACTTCACTCTTTCTCTTTTTTTTCTAGGATTTTCTTCATCTTTTTATCAAATTCTCGGCGCGTCATCATGACGATGTGGCCGCAATTCGTACACTTTATTTTGATGTCTGCCCCCATGCGGATGATTTCCCAACGATTGGCTTTGCAGGCATGCGGTTTTTTCATTTCGACAATATCCCCAAGATCATACATCTTTATCACCTCAAGCTTCATCAAATTGAATGTTCAATAAATCTAAAATACGGGTTAAATCTTTTTGTGACAGGTATTCGATCTCGATTTTTCCTTTGCCTTCTTTTTCGCGGATCTCGACATTTGTGCCGAATTTATCCATCAACCGTTCTTCGCTTTCTCGTAAATAGTACGGTTTTTCCCGAATCAGACGCGGCACTTTTTTCTTTTCGTTTTTCGTGTCGTTCATCTCAGCGACCATTTGTTCTAATTGGCGGACTGTCAGATTTTCTTTGACACAACGATTGGCTAATTTTAAGATCTGTTCTTTGTTTTTCAAGCCTAATAATGTCCGGGCTTGCCCCATAGACAAACGGTCATCTTGAACCATTTCTTTGACGAGTTTCGGCAAGGACAGTAACCGCAAATAATTGGCGATATACGGGCGGCTTTTCCCTAAGCGTTCAGCGACTTGTGCTTGGGTCAATTTCAAATTTTTCATCAGCATGTCATAAGCTTCTGCTTCTTCTAAAGGATTCAAATCTTCCCGCTGCAAGTTTTCTAAAACGGCGACTTGCATCATCGCTTCTTCATCAAAATTGCGGATGATGGCTGGGATCGTTTCCTTGCCAGCTAGTTTGGACGCTCGAAACCGGCGTTCACCAGCAATGATCTCATAGCCTTTGACGGATGATTGCCGCACGATGATCGGTTGAAAGACCCCCGAATGCTGGATCGAATTGGCTAGTTCTTGTAATGAAAGCTCATCAAAGGTTTTTCGCGGTTGATAAGGGTTGGGTCTTAATTCGTTTAAAGGCAGTTCAACGACTTTTTCTGTCTTGATATCGACTTCTTCTAACCCTTGCAGGTCTTGAAACAACGCATCGATCCCACGCCCTAATCCTTTCCCTTTATTCTTCACGGGCTAACACTTCCTTTGCTAACGTCTGATAGACTTCGGCTCCTTTTGAGCGTGGATCATAATCAATGATCGACAATCCATGACTAGGTGCTTCAGACAACCGGATATTCCGCGGAATAATGGTTTCATATACTTTTTCTTGGAAATAGCGGCGGACTTCTTCCACGACTTCCGCGCCTAAGTTCGTACGGGCATCATACATCGTCAGTAAGACCCCTTCGATCTCTAACTCAGGGTTAAAATGTTTTTGTACTAAACGCACGGTATTCAATAGTTGGCTCAGCCCTTCTAATGCATAGTACTCACATTGGACTGGGATCAAAATCGAATCACTGGCGGTAAAGGCATTGATCGTCAAATGACCTAAAGATGGCGGGCAATCGATAAAGATATAATCGTATTGTTCTTTGATTTCATTCAAAGCCGATTTCAATCGAGATTCCCGTGCCATCATGGAGGTCAATTCAATTTCCGCACCAGCTAATTGGATCGTCGCTGGAACGATATCCAAGTTTTCCCGACTGCTAGGTAAAATCGCTTCAACGATCGGTGTTTCATTGACTAATACATCATAGATGTCTTGTTCCACATCTGGTTTGCGAATGCCGACACCGCTTGTGGCGTTGCCTTGGGCATCAATATCTACGAGTAACACTTTTTTGCCGACAAATGCTAAGGACGCACCTAGGTTCACCGTTGTGGTGGTTTTGCCTACGCCGCCTTTTTGGTTTGCAACAGAAATAATACGGGCCATTGATTTTCCTCCTATTTGATTGGTTGTTTCGCTGGCATTCCCGGTTTGCGGGGGTATTTCTTTGGCGTTTCTTTTTTCTTTTGAATGATCAAAAGATGGCGTTCATCGCCGCTGACCGGTAAGGTAAAGCTTTTTTCTTCAATAAATTTGCCGCCTAAGAGTGAGATGGCTGGTTTGGCTTCAACCAGTTCTTCCTCGCTTTTGGCAGCTTTGAGCGCATAAAAATAGCCTGCTTTTTTCACCAATGGCACACAGAGTTCCGTTAACACATTCAAACGGGCAACCGCACGAGCAGTCACATAATCGAATTGCCCACGAAATTGCGGGTTTTGACCAAATGTTTCTGCACGGTCATGGTACAAGTGGACATTTTCCAATTGTAGATCCGTCACAAGGGTTTGTAAAAAGGTGATGCGCTTATTTAAAGAGTCGACGATCGTCACTTCTAATTCAGGAAACACGATTTTTAGTGGAATACTTGGAAAGCCAGCACCTGAACCGACATCACACAAATGACTTTGCGGGTCAAAGGCGGCTTCAAAAGCTAAGGAAACAGAATCGTAGAAATGCTTCAAATACACTTCTGATTTTTCCGTGATTGCGGTTAGATTCATCTTCTGATTCCATTCGACTAAACGCTCGAAATAGACAGCGAATTTTTCCATTTGTTCTTCGGTTAAAACGATCCCGTTTTTGCGTAATTCTTCATGAAATTCTTCAGGTAGCATAACGAATCCTTTCTATTTTGTGAAACAGAAAAATGTTTCACAGACTAGTTCCTACTTTAACGCAAAAAGCAATGTGATGCAATAGCCAGACATTGCTTTCTAGGAGAATTTACCATTTTTTAACTGGGGCTTTAAGGTTGGTTTAAGGCAGAGGAATTATACTCATTTCAATCCAAAAAACTTTTTTCATTTTTCCTTGACCAGCGAGGCTGCCAACCCTCCTGGTCAGCTTTTTTCTCAAAAAAACAAGCATTGATCACAGGATCAATGCTTGTTTTTGTTTCATATGAAACTTTTTTATTTCACCCGGGGCTCGTTGTATTCTTCGATACGATCAGACGCGCGGGAAGCCGCATGTTTGGCTTTGTTGGTTTGACGTGAAGCAAAGTCACCGGTTTTAGATGCAGCTGACGATACTTTGTCTTGAACCGTTTCTTGTTCCTCTTCGTATTCAGCGATCGTTTTTACATCTACAACATTGATGTTGACTTCGATAACTTCTAATTGGGTCATTGTCGTTACTTCTTTTTGGATGACTTCTTTGACTTGGTCAGCGATTTCTGGGATGTTGCGGTCATATTCAACCACGATATCTAAATCAACGGCTACTTGTTTTTTCCCTACTTCGGTATTGATACCCGCAGTCACATTGTCTGTATTGACTAATTTTTCCGCAATGTTAGAGAAGAAACCACCATCGACCGTCAACAGACCATCCACATGTTCTAATGCGATCCCGATGATTTTTTGGATCACTTTGTCATCATAAGTCAATGAACCATGAACAGGTGCGTCACCAGTTGGTCCTTCAAAATCGTTGTGGCCAGGTTTTGGCGGTGCTGGATGATGTCCTGCTGGATTTGGATTTCCTGGTGCTGGATGATCCCCTGGTTTTGGTCCGTTTTGTTGTCCTGCTACTGCTTTTTCAGCATTTGGCACGACTGGATCTGGTGCTTCAGTCATGGGAATCGCATTTTCATTTGCTTGATGATTGGTGTTAGGAACCACTGGATCTGGATGTGCGCTGACTTTTTTATCATTGTTTAATTCGTTTTTATCGTTATTCATTAAAAATTCCTCCTATTAAAATGCGTTATTGTTGGTTAAAAAATTCGTCGATGATACCGGTACGTTGGAGATACAATCCTAACGCAAAACCCAAACCTGTTAGGAGTAGAATCAGCAATGTTTTGAAAAAACCGATCGTTACAAACAACACAGCCAGAACAAGGCCGATTGCTCCAAAAATCAATGGGATTTTGTATTGTTGTAGTTCGTTCATCATAGCCCTCCTATTCTACTCGCGGGTTTTCCGGAGTCTCATTTTGTTCAAAATTCGCGTAGTTGACTTCGACTTTGACTTTCTCACTTGAACCAAGCACTCGTTGGACATCTTGTTGGATTTCCGCCATTAAGTTTTCGGTTTTGCCGACTAAGGCAGACGTCCGTTTCAAGCGTCCTTTAATTTTAATCAAAATTCGATTTTTGGTCGCCTTGACATGAACTTTTGGTCCTTCAACAAATTCTTTTTCATTTACTTTCGTACGTACAAGTCCTTCGATTGCTTTCTTATCGATCGTCAATGCGCCCTTATCCTCTTTCAAAACAAAGGTCGTTTTGGTTTTTGGATAAAAAAGCACGACTAAGATCACGATCAAGAATAAGGCGATCAAGACAACAGCTACCCAAAACATATATTGACGCATAAACAAGTTGTCAAAGAAATACGTGACGACATTGCCTCTGCTGTCCAAACCAAATGGCAGCTGCATATAAGGATTACTCATTAATACGATTGGTAATAAGACAGTGATAAAGATCAACGAAACGATGATTGATACGATTTTCCACCCTTTACTCATAGGACACCTCCTCCTTTTTCTCCAATTTTTGATAAGCTTACAAGTTGATGGCTTCTCCGCCGGTAACACCATAAATCTGTGCTGTCACATAGCTAGCTTTATTCGAAGCTAAAAAGACATAGACAGGTGCCAGCTCAGCTGGTTGTCCTGCCCGCTCAAGTAACGCTTGCTGACCAAATTCAGGCAGCTGGTCTTGCGGTTGGCCATGATCTAACTGTAATGGTGTCCAGATCGGTCCTGGGGCTACCCCATTGACGCGAATTCCTTTTTCAGCAAATTGTTTCGCCAAGCTGACTGTAAAACTAGCGATCGCCGATTTGGTTGCCGCATAATCCATTAAATGGGCACTTGGACTAAAGGCTTGGACAGAAGTTGTTGTCACGATCGCTCCCCCAGCCGGTAAGTGCGGCTCAGCAGCTTTGACTAATGCAAACATTGAGATAATGTTTACCATAAAGGTGTCTTTCACTTGTTCAATCGGTAATTCTGCAATCGATGGCCGCGTGATTTGCTGTGCCGCGTTCAATACTAATGTATCTAACCCACCTAATGCTGCCACCGCTTTGTCAACGATCTCTTGTGGTGCCGCTTCGTCTCGCAGGTCATAGGGTAGCAAGATCACTTTGCGCCCAGCTTCTTTGATGTACCCTGCAACTTCTTCGGCATCTTCTTCTTCTCCTGGGAAAAAGTGTAGGGCAATGTCTGCTCCTTCACGGGCGAAGGCAATCGCTGCTGCTCGTCCGATCCCAGAATCCCCACCGGTGATCAGTACCCGCCGGTTTTCTAACTGCTGACTTCCCTCATAAGATTCTTCACCACAATCAGGTTTTGGTCGCATTTCTTCTTGTAAAGCAGGCGTATCTTGTTCCTGTTTGCTGTATTTACCCGTGTGATAAAGTTCCCGTGGATCAGTCAAAATAGGTTCACTCATTCTTACGTCCTCCTTTTCTCTATAATAAAATTCTAAACCATTCATTTTTTTTTGGGAAATATAACGCTTTGTTAACAAAAATAAATCCTCGTTTATTAGAAAATGAAAAAAGAAAGTGCCCCCATTTTTGACCAGAAATCAAATGATTTCCCTTTTTTATAGAAGGGGGTAAACTAATAAGTAGTAACTGGTAGTACCTGTAAAAGGGAACCCCTAAGAAAATGACCTTGGATCAAGAAAAAGGAGGAAACAAACAATGCCTTGGAATGTCCGTGATTATCCTGCGTCAATGAAGAATCTAGACCCCTTAGTTCGTAAAAAAGCGATCGATATCGCCAATGCCCTGCTAGCCGATGGCTATTCCGATGATCGGGCGATCCCGATCGCCACGAGTCAAGCAGAAAAATGGTATGACAATGCAGATGAAGAGGAGAAGAAAGCTTTTCAGAAAGAAAAAAATCCGCAAAAAGACGATACCCATCAAACCAATAAGAATGCGGAAAAATTAATGGATGCGGATGTAGAAGTTGTGTATGAAGACGACAAATGGCAAGTCCGTTCCAAAGGAGCAAAACGTGCCAGTGATCATTTCGATAAGAAAGCAGAGGCCATCGCCCGTGCCAAAGAAATTGCCGAAAACAAAGAATCCGTGGTGAACGTTTATAAAAAAGATGGTGACCATCAAAAGGATATTGATTTAGGAGAATAAAATTGGCTGCAAAAAAGCGGAAGGAGGTCTTACGTTTGTCGTTTTAACGGCGCGAAACGTTACCTTCTCTTTCGCTTTTTTGTTTCCTTTTACAGCTAGGTTTGGTTAAAACTAAAGCAACCGCTTCTTTAACGTTTCTTTTAAAAAGCAACGTTTCATTGTCAGAAACCTAAAAAACGAAGACCTTTTGAATGAACCATTACGTTTAAAATTTCTCGACATCCTAAAAAATAAGTCTATGAAATGCTGATTTAGCAACAGTTGTGAACCAGCCGTTACCCCTGTAAACTAGCTTGTACTTTCTTTAACTAAATAAACCTTGTATACTTGAATTATTAAAAGTACAAGGAGTGGTGTTTGTGAAAAAATTATTTTTTGTGCCGTTTATTTTTCTTTGTTTCCTCTTTGCTCTCCCAGCTGCCGCCCAGACAGTGGAAGAACCTGAACTCGTTTATGACTTAGCATCAGATAGTCCCTATGAGCAGCTGGTCACGGTAGATGAAGAAGGCAACGAGGTGATTTTGACCATTGAAAAACTGCCGTCATTCCGAGCAAATCTGGCAGCGGGAACGTATCGTGTGTCAAAAACATCCACAGGTAATTGGACTGCTAGTTATAATGTAACGGTCAATAGCCGCAATCAATTTACAGGCACTTCGAATTTAAGTTTAGTTGCTCACAGAGGAAGTATCACTTCTAGTTCATTAACTCACACGTCCACCAAAGCCACCTGTACGTTTAAGCAAAAAGCAGGTATAATCACTACCAATGGGAGTGTCGTAACCACGATCTCAAATGGGAAGCTAGTTGTTAAATAGCAGATAGGAGCATACATTGGCTTTAGCAGAACAATTAAAAAGCTGTCGCGAGTCTTCCGGATTGTCGCAAACAGCTGTCGCAGAAAAATTACAGATTTCACGCCAGTCGATTTCAAAATGGGAAAATGGGCGCGGCTATCCAGATATTGAGAATTTGATTTTGTTGAGCGATCTCTACCAAGTCTCGATCGATGAGCTTTTACGTGAGAACGAAGCCTTAAAAGAGCGGATCGAAACCAATAATCAAGAAATCAACGACAAAAAAGAAAAATTGTCGTTACTCCAAAGAACGATGGCAGCAGATAAAGATGAAAGTCTGCTCTTGCTACTGTTAGCTGGAATCGGCTCCTTTCTTTTTCCTTTAGGACTGATCTTAGATGGCTTTGTTTTATGGCGTAACAAAAAGGCCAATAATTTTTATGTATTGATCTATATCGTCTGTGCCTTCTCGATTTTCTTGAATTTGTACGATGGCTATGTCCATCTCAGCAACATCATGAATTGGGGAACCACTACGATTGAAAAAGTGGAATAACTTTATTATTAAGACAAAAAGCCCGCTGCGAATTGTTTTCGCAGCGGGCTTTTGACACTCTATTTACCATTTATAAATTGGTTTTTCAAAGAATATTAACCGTCTTTAGTTAACCTTGGCAATCTTCCCTTGCTCGATATAAACTCAAATCTTGCTATCAGCATTGTTCAAATCAAATGGCAACATAACAGAGAAATTTAAAGTATGTATAATTATCTGAATTCAAATCAAATCAATTAACCGAAGTCATATACGGAGTCAAACTATCCCGCTGAGAGTTTATTAAATATAAAAGTTTTATGCTATAATTTTAATAAAATAGCGTGACCTAAATTATGATAAAACATAATACGGAGGTGTATTTTATTGTTAAGCGATTTAGTGCGAGATAATAGTTATCCGATAATTTTTATTGGATCGGGTATGTCCAAACGGTACTTAAAAAATTTCCCAGCATGGGATGAATTATTAAAAGAATACTGGCAAAAAATAGGAGAAAAAGAAAATTTTTATTCTCATATGAGAAGTACAAAAAAATCATTAGATAAGTCTGATTTAAATCCAGATGAGAAAGATTTTTACGCTAATACTTTAGTAGCTTCTTATATTGAAAAGAAGTATGAAGACATGTTTTACAAAGAAGAATTAACAATAGAGGGTTTAGACATAGATACTGCATACAATCAAGAAATCTCTCCTTTCAAATTCGATCTATCTAATCGGTTTAAGCTTTTAGAATTTAACTCAGGATTTGAAGATGAGTTAGAAGCCTATACTAATTTCCTTGCTAAAGCTAGGGTTATAATTACTACTAATTATGATACATTAACAGAAATTCTTTTAAGCAAAAAAAATATTCATCCAAAAGTTTATGTAGGACAAAATGGTTTTTTCGATAAAACTATTGATTGGTCAGAGCTATATAAAATACACGGAGATGTAAGCCAACCAAAATCAATAATAATCAATCAAGAAGATTATGTAAAATATGATGAAAATTCTATACTAATAAGTGCAAAAATTCTTTCGAACATGATAGAATCTCCTATTTTATTTTTAGGTTATTCTCTTACTGACAGAAATGTGAGGAAGCTCTTAAAAGACTTCGCTTCTCAACTACCGAAAGAAGATGTTAGAAAATCGTCCAACAGAATATTTATCGTTGAGTATCAAAAAAATCAACAAGAAGTTATAGAACAGATGAATCGAGACGAAATATTAGATATTGGGTATATTTTAGTGAGTACAGATAATTATTCAGAGATATTTAATAAAGTAAGTCAAATTGATGAGGGCTTAACTCCCTACGAAGTTAGAAAGTATCAAAAAGTAATTAGAAAAATTGTGGATACTGCCGGGGCTTCAGGAAATCTAGATGCTGTTCTTGTTTCCTCAACACAGTTGGAAAGTATCGAACAACAAATCCAAGATGGGAAACCCATAGTCGTAGCATTAGGAAATAGAAAATACATGTATGTATTCCCCGACCTAATAAGTTATATAAAAGACTATCTAAAAGAAGAACACGATATTATGCCTACGGTAGCATTGGAATTTATCGCAAAAGAGAATCCGAGTACAAGAACACCATTTGCCCGTTATATTAAAAATGAAGATATTAATAAATTAGAAATCTCTGATGAATGTAAAGAAAAAATATTAAAGAAAATTGATTTATTAGGGACTTTAGAAAAGACTACAGAATCTGTTCCGAATAACTGTAAACAAAGTTTCTCATCCATATCAGATATATTAGATACTAATTTTTCAATGGGCACGAAAATTAACTTAATTACTTACAATATTAAAGAATTTGATAAAGAAGAGCTAAAAACTTATATTTTAAATGAAGCCCTAAGTATGTTTGAAGAGGCCTGCCAATACAAACAGCAAAATCTTAAAAGCTTCATCCGAAAGTTGTTTTTTGCTTACGATTTGCTAATACACGGTGATTTAAAAAACTAAAGAAAGTTGATAATGATTAACCCACCTAAAGTGGAAAAATCGTTATCAACTTTCTCGATTTAAAAAACTATTTATACCCGATTGTACCTACCCAATGTAGATAAATCAAATATGTCTACAAAAAAATTATATCCAATTTCAAACAAACTAGCAACAAAAAAGTAGACTTTTTTTATTTTCTTTTAGTAGTAATAAACCATATCCCATCTATTCAAATAATATTTTCCCTATTGAAAGACCAACTAAACAAGTCAGAATAGTTTTTATATGTATATTACTTTCTTTAAACTTAGACTCATTTTTATATATTTTATAGATCAGCAATTTATGAGAATACTTCATGTCTTCACCAGTAATGTAAAGAACATCTGTCTCCCCATTTGGACTTGACTTTTCTATTTTTGACGTAATTATACTATATATAAATGACGTCTGAGGTATATCTTCTTTGTAGATGAGATAGTCTAAACCATATTTCCTTAAGCCATACTTAATCTGCTCACCCTCCGAATTCAGTTAGTACAATATTTTCTTTTCATTTTTTAAACTGCCTTCCACCTGTTAAAACATCCGTTGACTCCCAGTATCCATAAAACCCATTATAGTAACTATCAAATAAAATGTTTGATATGAACTTTCCACTAATCAAAATAAACAAAACTTCTCCCGATATTTCCCATCAAAACAATTACCCATAACATGTTAATTAAGCAAAACCGGATATTAAATAATATTTTTAACTATAATTATTACTACTTAATTATTGATTTATCCAACCTGTAATCAGCACTATCAAAGGGAATAGAAAAGGAACTTCCTTTACAAAGGCTACCCTAACCATGTCATAGATAAAGTAGCACGGAAGTTCCCAGATATGAAGATAATCAAAGCCCATGGCTTTAGAAACACTCATGCTACCCTTCTCTTTGAAGCAGGTGCTCAAGTAAAAGATGTACAAGATAGGCTAGGACATTCTTCTTCTAAAACAACCATGGACATTTATATTAAAGTATCAAAAAATCGGCAAAATGAAACAGTCGAATTATTTGATTCTGACATGAACGGATGATACGCGAGGTCAAAAACGGAATCAAAAAATATTATGAGAATACCTTTTTACCCCTTAATCCTTTAATATCAATCCTTTAAGCTTCGACTTTTGCAATCTTCCCTTGCTCGATATACACCATCAAAATACTGATATCAGCTGGGTTTACTCCGCTGATACGGCTCGCTTGGGCGATGGTTTCGGGTTGGATTTTTTGCAGTTTTTGTTTGGCTTCTGTTGCCAAGCCATTGATAGCGGCATAGTCGATGTTTTCAGGAATGCGTTTGGCTTCCATCCGTTTGAGTTTCTCCACTTTTTCGAGAGCTTTTTTGATATAGCCTTCGTATTTGATTTGGATCTCGACTTGTTCGATCTCTTTTGGCTTCAATGCTTCATTGGCTTCGATAAATTGTAGCATTTCGGCATACGTCACTTCAGGCCGACGCAAGAATTCATTGGCTAAAACGCCATCTTTCAAGGTAGCCGTCCCTTTAGCAGTCAAATACGCTTGTACTTCTGGCGTTGGTTTGATGCGGATCTTAGATAAACGTTTAATTTCTGCTTCAACAGCTTCTTTTTTCGCTACATACGCTTCGTATTGTGCTTCTGGGACGAGCCCGATTTGATGTCCCACTTCGGTCAAACGCAGATCCGCATTATCATGACGCAGCAATAAGCGGTATTCGGCACGAGAGGTCAATAAGCGGTAAGGTTCATTGGTTCCTTTGGTCACCAAATCATCGATCATCACACCGATATAACCGTCGCTGCGTTTCATAATGAAGGGATCTTTGCCTTGAATTTTCAAAGCGGCATTGATGCCTGCGATCAAGCCTTGACCGGCCGCTTCTTCATAGCCGCTGGTTCCGTTGGTTTGTCCTGCCGTAAAGAGGTTTTCGATGACTTTGGTTTCTAATGTTGGACGCAATTGATGAGGCACCACGACATCATATTCAATGGCGTAGCCCGTCCGCATCATTTCCGCTTTTTCTAAACCTGCGATGGAATGCAGCATTTGGACTTGGACATCTTCTGGCATAGAAGTAGAAAGCCCTTGAACATACACTTCTTCGGTGTTCAACCCTTCTGGTTCCAAGAACAGTTGGTGACGAGATTTGTCTGCAAAACGCACGATTTTGTCTTCGATAGATGGGCAATAACGGGCACCTACTCCTTCAACGATCCCTGTAAACATCGGCGCCCGGTGTAAATTCTGGTTGATGATTTGGTGCGTCCCTTCGTTCGTATAGGTCAACCAGCAAGGTTCTTGGTTTTGATTGTAGGCTTCATCGGGTGTGCTGTAACTAAAGTGATTCGGTTGTTCATCGCCAGGCTGGATCTCCGTTACCTCATAGTTGATGGTGCTGGATTTCACCCGCGGTGGTGTACCCGTTTTAAAACGAGCGATCTCTAGGCCAAGCTCTTTCAAATGATCGGCTAGTCCAATCGATGGCTGGGAGTTGTTTGGTCCAGAAGAATACTTCAACTCTCCAATGATGATCTCTCCTCGCAACGCTGTTCCCGCAGTGATCACTACAGCTTGGGCTTGGTAACGAGCGCCTGTAGAGGTCACGACGCCACGGCATTCGCCTTCTTCAACGATCAGCTTTTCAACGATTCCTTGGCGCAGTGTCAGATTGGCTTCTTTTTCGATCGTTCGTTTCATTTCAGCCGCATAGGCATGTTTATCGGCTTGCGCCCGCAAGGCCCGCACAGCGGGACCTTTTCCTGTATTGAGCATCCGCATTTGGATGTAGGTTTTGTCGATATTTTTGCCCATTTCTCCGCCTAAAGCATCGATTTCGCGCACCACGACGCCTTTTGCTGGTCCGCCGACGGAGGGATTACAAGGCATGAATGCGACCATGTCTAAGTTGATGGTCAGCAAGAGGGTTTTTGCTCCCATTCGGCTGGCTGCTAAGGCAGCTTCTGATCCGGCATGGCCGGCACCAACAACGATCACGTCATAACTTTCTGCTTGATATTCTTGCATGGTGTTCTCCTTTTTACGCCAGTGGCGCATTCTTTATTTTCCTAAACAAAACTGACTGAACAATTGGGTGATCAACTCATCTTGGACACTGTCGCCGACAACTTCTCCTAGATAGTCCCAGCAGCGTGTCATATCGATTTGAACCAAGTCGACAGGCATTCCTGCTTCGATCCCTTGGATGACCTCAGACAACGACTGAACGGCATTTTCTAATAAGGCAATGTGGCGAGTGTTAGAAAGATAGGAAGCATCCTTATCAGTGGTCTTCCCCCCAAAGAATAGATCGGCAATGGCTTGTTCCAGTTGATCTAAGCCTTCGTTGGTCAACACAGAGACAGAAAAAATCGGTTCATCTGCTGCGTACTGCGCTAGCTCAGCGGGTGCTAATTTTGGCTCAAGGTCGGTCTTATTCAATAAGATGATCCGACGGCTGCCAGCAGTCAGCTCCAGCAATTGTTTGTCTTCCTGGGTCAATCCTTCGCTTTGGTTGAGAACCAGCAAAATCAACTCCGCTTCTGCCAGTGCTTTGCGGCTGCGTTCGACCCCGATTTTCTCAACGACATCTTCTGTTTCGCGGATACCAGCCGTATCGATCAGTTTCAACGGTACCCCGCGAACATTGACATACTCTTCAATAACATCTCGAGTCGTACCAGCAATGTCTGTCACGATGGCTTTTTCTTCCCTTAATAAATGGTTCAATAAGCTGGATTTACCGACATTCGGCCGACCGATGATCGCGGTACTCAAACCTTCTCGCAAAATTTTTCCTTGTTGGGCAGTCGCTAATAAGGCTTGGATCTGCCCTTTGACCATCGTGGCTTTTTCTAACAATAAGCGGGTCGTCAATTCTTCCACATCATCGTATTCAGGGTAATCGATATTCACTTCAACTTGTGCCAGCGTCTCTAAAATCTCTTGGCGTAAAGTCCGAATCAAGTGGGAAAGATTGCCATCCAGCTGATTGACAGCGAGATTCATCGCCTTATCGGTCTTGGCACGAATCAAGTCCATCACCGCCTCGGCTTGAGAAAGGTCAACCCGTCCGTTTAAAAAGGCCCGCTTGGTGAATTCTCCCGGCTCAGCCAACCGTGCGCCTTGTCGTAAAACCAGCTGCAAGAGTTGATTGACGACAACGATCCCGCCGTGGCAGTTGATCTCGACAACATCTTCTCGGGTAAAGGTCCGCGGCTTTTTCATCACTGATAGCATCACTTCATCCATCAAACGGTTTTCTTCTGGGTCTATGATATGACCATAATGGATCGTATGACTAGGGACTTGGGCGAGGGTTTTAGTGCCTGCTTGAAAAATCCGATCCGCAATTGCGATCGCTTCTTCCCCGCTTAATCGCACAATACTGATGGCCCCTTCGCCTGACGGGGTGGAAATCGCGGCAATCGTATCAAATTCTTGCGTTATATTCGCCATGTTGCTTGCTCCTCCTATTTTTTCACATAAAAAAAGTGCCCACTCCACCCGTCAAATTGATTGAAAATCAATAAAAACGAGTAGACTTAGCACTTTGACTGCTTGTCAATTAAATTCTGGAAATAGATTAGCACATTTTTGCGTGAGTCGCAAGCTTCCTTCAAAAACTTTTAAATTTTGCATCTGTCCGCAAAAACCTTTAAAATAAAAGCAAAGAATAAGAAAAGAGGGATCTATTATGGAAACCATCAAATCATCAAACAGCGCTGCTCGCATTAAAGAAATCATTTTATCGACAGGAAACGTGAATCGGCCTTACGTCGTGCGGGATATCGTCTTTGCGGCAGACAAAATCGAAGTAGATCTATTTGATACATCTGTGAATTTGAACGACCTGTTGGCAGATGTGACCTATCGCTTAAAAGAAACCGCCCACAGCTACGGAGCGAATGCAGTGATCAACTGTCATTTCGAACATGACCGCATCGTCGAAGGCGACAAAACCTACCTTGAGATCTTTGCCTATGGTACAGTGGTTCAATTTACTCAATCAACCATCGGCGGCTAATTACCTCTATCATCAAAAAAATACAAAAAAGAGTCCGCGGCATACGGACTCTTTTTTGATACCAAAGGCTGACCTACGTAACGTATGTTGACTTTGATAAGAATGATTTCTAGTCAAGGATACTTGGTTTTAAATTTGTTGTCAATCGCTTTTTCCCATCAAAAAAGGGAAAGGCTTGTCAGACCGCCTTTCCCTTTTTCATTAAATTCGTTTGTCCGCAGGTTCCACTACTAAGTAGCGATACGGTTCATCCCCTTCAGAATGAGTTTGAACATACGCATCTTTACTCAAAACTGAATGGATCTGCTTTCTTTCAAACGCCGGCATCGGTTCTAAAAAGACTGGGCGGCCTGTTCGTTTGACTTTTTCAGCAGTACGGCTAGCCAAACGTTCTAAGATCGCTTGACGTTTTTCACGGTAATCTCCGACATTCACTACAATCGACAATTTGTTTTTCGCGATGCGGTGAATATACACTTGCGCCAAATATTGCAGTGCATTCAAGGTTTTGCCGTGCTTCCCAATCAAAATGCCTTGTTTTTGCGTTTCTAAATGAAAGACGATCACGCCGTCTTGACGAGCGGTTTTTACTAAGGCGGGTGCATTCAATGCTTTTGAAATATTTGTCAGATAGAGTCCCAGCTGAGCCAGCGCTTCCTCATCTGAAAGATCCGTCAGCAAAACAGGTTCGCTCGCTGCTGCTTCCATCACACTGCTTGCATCCTCTGTCGTCACAGGATCTGGTTCTACCAGCGGTTTTGCTGGTACTTCTTCAACGGGTGCCGGTTCTTCAACGATTCGTTTTTCAATGGAGACCCGTGCTTGTTTTTTTCCTAGACCCAAGAAGCCTTTTTTTCCTTCATCCAGGACTTCGATTACTGCTTGATCTTTGGTGATACCAAGGACTTGCAATCCCTCTTGAATTGCTTCATCTACTGTCAGATTTTCATAAATCGGCATTGCAGTGCAACCTCCTCTTATTTTTTCCGTTTCTTTTTAGGACTCATTGCTTTTTTCAGCGCACGTTCACGCTCGCGTTCTTTGCGGGCAGCTTCTTCTCTTTCTTGGCGAATCTTGAATGGGTTATTTAAGATCATTGTTTGCACAACTTGGAATGCATTGGAAACGACCCAGTACAAGGAAAGACCGCTGGCAATGTTGATCCCCATCAGTAAGATCATCATCGGCATAGCGAAATTCATGATTTTCAGACTCGCATTTGATTCCACTTGGCTCATACTTGATAAGTAAGTACTTGCAAAAGTAAAGAGCGCCGCTAAAATCGGCAAGATGAAGTATGGGTCACGATCACCCAGCTGCAGCCATAAGAATTTTCCTTCTTGCAGAGCAGGAACCCGTGAGATCGATTGCCACAAGGCCATCAAAATCGGCATTTGTACCAATAATGGCAGACAGCCGGCATAAGGATTGACATTGTTTTCCGCATACAAACGTTGTGTTTCTTCTTTTAACTTGCTTTGTGTTTCTGTATCTTTTGACGCATATTGCTGCTGCAGCGCTTTTAACTTCGGTTGTAATTCTTGCGTTTTGCGCATGCTTTTGGTTTGGAAGTGCATCAACGGCATCAAAATGACCCGAATGATCAATGTAAAGAGGATGATCCCGATCCCGGCATTGCCGAAGGAGAGGGCTTTGATCGCCTCTGCAAAATAATAAACGATGTAACGGTCCCATAGACCAGTACTTTGTGCATTTACTTCACCTGTTGCACCGCAGGCAGATAAGACAACTACTAATGAGAGAACTCCCAAAAATAGTAAGACGCGTTTCCCTTTTTTCACGTAACTAATTCCTTTCCATTAATGAATAATTTTGGCAAGTTTTAAGACATGCTCTAAATTCGAGTAGATTTCCTTTGAGGAACAAGTGGCGATACTTGGACGGGCGATCACGATGAAATCGACCGCTGGTTCGATTCGCGGCTTCATTTCCGTTAAACTTGCACGGATCTTGCGCTTGATCTCATTTCGCTTCACTGCATTACCGACTTTTTTCCCTACAGATAAACCAACTCGAAAATGTGATTGCTCTTTAGGTAAGACATACACCACGAACTTCCGATTTGCAAAAGAATTTCCTGCCTGAAAAACTTTTTGAAAATCTTGCTCTGTTTTTACTCGATAGGATTTTCTCATCTTCGGTTCCTTCACTTCTTTCAATTAAGCTTCGCGAAACGGATTGAATCCGTAACCACTCACCTGTCAATAATACCATATTTGCCAAAAGTCAGACACTATATTCCGCAAAAACGGCATAAAAAAAAACCACTGGCATTCAGTGGCTTACGCAGAAATAACCTTTCTGCCTTTACGACGACGGCTAGCTAAAACACGACGTCCATTTTTTGTACTCATACGTTTACGGAATCCGTGAACTTTTTGACGTTTACGTTTATTTGGTTGATACGTTCTTTTCATTTATTTCCACCTCCATCAGGATAATGCTTATGCGCACAGACATACTTTGATAGTATAACGAGTCAAGTACTAGTTTGTCAATAAGAAGTTTGCTCAAAATCAGGCATTCTTTATCCACAATCCCTTTGATTTGTGTGGGTTTGCTGTTTATAGTCAATTTTTGTGGATAACTTTTTCCCCAGAGTTATTTTGGCTTTTTCCACAAACAAACAGCCTGTAGAAAAGTTTTCCACAATCACTTTTTTAACTGTTGATAACTACCCTAAAACCTAGTGTTATCAAGGCGTGATCTTCACATCGATCTGTGGATAAAGGAGATTTTTTTATAGTTATGCACATTCTTTTTCTACCTGTGGATAGTCGAATTTCGAACATGTGCATTTCCATTTTTCTTTTATCCCGTTTTGTGGAAAAGTATTTTTTTCTAACCTTTTTTATCGTAATCTGTGGAAAACTTTTTCAATCCGTGCTATTTTAGTTATATCTATTCTTAGTTATAGGAGGACAATTT